>NZ_FWXS01000027.1 GCF_900176425.1 Moheibacter sediminis
ATCGTAATTGTGTTTTCCGTCGTTTTGATCTCCGTAATGGTCGGCGGCGTCGAAAACCTGACTTCTATGTTTCTGCTCAAATCACAGGGAACGCCATTGATCTGAACCGTTAAGGTGTAAATTCCTTCTTGGGTAAAGGTAACCTCTTGCGTGGTGCTGATGATCTGGTTGTTTTGATTTTTCCATTCATAGCTGTCAAAGCCGTCAGGTGCCGAATATGTAAAACTGTCGCCTTCGCAGATGATGAGTTCTTCCTCCAGGTCCATCTCCGGATGAGGGTACACGGTGACCGTGTGCTGATACTCTTGTGAACATTGTCCTTCATTTGGGGTAAATGTGTAAGTGGTTGTGCCTTGTAAATTGGTGTTGATCTGACTCGGAAACCAGGTTCCATTTATTCCGTTTTCTGAAATATTTGGAAGTAATTCTGCCATTGAATTCAAACAATAATTTTGAATTAAATCATCAAATTCAGGCATGATGATTTCAACGATTGTGATGGTTTTTGTAATGGTTTCTGCACATTCCAAATCAGGCGTGAAAGTGTAAGTTGTTGTTCCTAAATTTGATGTATTAATCGTTGCTGGAAACCAGGTTCCTGTTACTCCATTTTCAGATGTTGTTGGTAAAATTATTTCTTCTGAATTTAAACAATATTGGGTTTGGATGTTGAATGTGGGCGTGATTTCATCCAAAACAGTTATTTCCAAAATGAATTCTTCGCCACAAATTCCATCCGGAGTGAAAGTATAAATTTGGGTTCCCGCTGTGGTGGTATCAATTTGAGCTGGAAACCAGGTGCCCGGAATCCCATTGTCAGAAACGTTTTCAAGTGCCTGGGGAATTACCCCTAAACAATATTCTTGTTGTAAATCAAATGCAGGAATTAAAGTTTCAAATATTTCTATCGAAAGCAGAATTGATTCAGCACATTGTTCTTCATCAGGTATAAATGTAAAATTCTGAATCCCGGCAACTGAAGTGTCGATTTGATTGGGAGTCCAGATGCCGGTGATGTCGTTGTCAGACTGCGTTGGAAGTGTGATCAATTCGTCATTTTGACAATATTCTGATTCTAAATCAAATATTGGTTCGATCGAGTCTGTAACTTCGATCTCCAGAGTAAATTCTTCCGCGCATTGATCCGGATCAGGTG
>NZ_FWXS01000025.1 GCF_900176425.1 Moheibacter sediminis
ATACACCTCTGTAGGTAACCCTTATCCATCTAACATTGATTCTGAGTTATTTATGTCTGCAAACGGCAGTGTTTCCACTTTGTATTTCTGGAACAATACAGGTCAGGCAGGAATGAACTATGCGACTTACACCACTCTTGGAGGAAGCCCTGCAGGAGGCGGAAGTGAAACTCCGACAGATTTTATCAGTGTAGGTCAAGGTTTCTTAGTTGAATCATCTTCATCTTCGGTTACATTTAACAATGAGATGAGAGTATCTGACGCAACAATTTTCTTCAAAGAAAGTACAGTTGAGAAACACAGATTCTGGTTAAGCCTGAACAATGAATCAAACCAAAACCTCAACAACATTTTGGTAGGTTACATGAGCGGAGCCACCCAGGGAGTAGATAACCAGATCGACGGAAAACAATTTGCAAGCCAAGGATCAGCATTGTACAGCATTATTTCGGAAGAGAAATTTGCAATCCAGGGACGTGCACTGCCATTTGAAAATACAGATGTGGTAACATTAGGATTCCAAGCCGCTGAGGCAGGTAAGTTCAATATTTCACTTTCAAACTTCGACGGATTGTTCACAGAAGGGGAAGTAACTGTTTACCTGAAAGACAGACAGTTGGATATCATCCACAACCTGATGGAATCTTCTTATACATTTGAATCTGCAGCAGGAGAATTCAAAGAAAGATTTGAAGTAGTTTACCAAACAGAAGGTACAATGGGGATCGGAGATTTGGCATCAGCTGCAGTTCTGATTTACAAAAACAACCAGAACATTGTCGTTGAATCTAAAAACGAAAAAATCCTTTCAGTAGAATTATTTGATTTATCAGGAAGAAACATTCATTCAAACAACAAAGTGAATGCAAATACCTACCAAATCAAATCAAATGCTCAAGGAGTTTTGGTTGTAAAAGTTCAAACTCAAAACGGTGAGGTTGTTACCAAAAAAGTAATTAATAAATAAAAACATATGTTGTGTATTGTGCGTTACAATTTAACGCACAATATGTGACAATAAATAGAACTAAACAAAACGATATGAAAAATAACATTTTAAGATACGGGCTTCCGGCATTTATGTGGCTGGTATTTTCACTTCCGGCTTTGGCTCAGTTCAACAATCCCGGAGATCCGCCAACGGAAGATGATCCGGATCCGGCACCGATTGACAACTGGATGTTGATTCTGGTATTGGCAGGTATTGCTTTGGGAGCATATCTGATCATAAAATATAACAGAAAAGCAATTGCTCAATAATTTAAAATTTAGCTCAAGAAAAATACCCCGGTAATCCGGGGTATTTGATTTTAGAAGTAGGAAT
>NZ_FWXS01000024.1 GCF_900176425.1 Moheibacter sediminis
CCATCCCAATTCCATAATGTACAAACCCTTCTTCTTTCAGATATTCTGCATCATAGATATTTCGACCGTCAAATACGACTTTGTTTTTCAGAAGTTTGGATATCACATCCCAGCTAGGCATTCGGAATTCTGCCCATTCCGTAACCAATAACAATGCTTCTGAATCGTTGCAGGCTTCGTAAGCGTCTTTGCTGTAAGTTACCTTGTCTCCTAAGTAGAATTCCTCTGCATGCTCCATGGCGACCGGATCATAAGCTTTGACTGCTGCTCCTAATTTTCTCAATTCATCGATGATCACCAACGAAGGGGCTTCACGCATATCGTCTGTATTGGGTTTGAAGCTCAAGCCCCACATCGCAAAGGTCATTCCTCTCAAATCTTCCCCGAAATGTTTTTTAATTTTCTCAACCAATACATATTTCTGAGCATCGTTTACATCTTCTACCGCTTGCAAAACTCTAAGCTCATAGCCGTATTGTTTCGCTGTTCGGATGATGGCTTTCACATCTTTAGGGAAACATGAACCACCGTAGCCAACTCCCGGATAAATGAATTTGTTACCGATTCTAGGATCGGAACCGATGCCTCTTCTTACCATATTGACATCTGCTCCTACTCTTTCGCAAAGGTTTGCAATGTCATTCATGAAACTGATTTTGGTTGCCAGCATGGCATTGGCTGTATATTTTGTCATTTCAGCGGACGGGATATCCATGTAAACCATGCGCTCTCCGTTCAACTGAAATGGTTTGTATAATCTGTGCATGAATTCCTCAGCGCGTTTGTCTTCTGTTCCGATCACTATTCTGTCCGGTTTCAAAAAGTCTTCTACCGCTGCGCCTTCTTTCAAAAATTCAGGATTGGAGGCTACTGAAAATTCTAAGTTTGAATTTCTGTCTGATAAAGATTGCGCTATTTCTGCTTTTACTTTGACACCTGTGCCCACAGGTACTGTACTTTTGGTAGCTACCACTAAATAATCGGTCATTTTTTCTCCGATTTCTCTCGCCACACCCAAAACATAACTCAAATCTGCTGAACCGTCTTCGCCTGGGGGGGTTCCTACTGCAATAAATACTACTTCGCTGTCTTGGATGGCTTCGCCTAAATCTGTAGTAAATGTCAATCGGCCATTGGCAAAGTTTCTTTTGACCAATTCTTCCAAACCCGGTTCGTAAATAGGTATGATGCCGTTTTTGAGCTTTTCAATCTTATTGGAATCTATATCAACGCACACTACATCAATTCCAACATCCGCAAAACACGTCCCAGACACTAACCCGACATATCCTGTCCCGACTACTGTTATTTTCATAGATAAAATTT
>NZ_FWXS01000023.1 GCF_900176425.1 Moheibacter sediminis
AGGACTCAGTTAAATCAAACTCGGCATTTCCTGAAAAATCCAAACATTCTTCCAACTCAGCATCAAAAGCAACCGGTAAGGGATGGATCGTGATTATTTCTTCGGTGGTATAAGGGATTCCGCCAATGGTTAATTGCAACTTTAGTGTATAGGTTCCAGGCTCATAAGTGTGTACAGGGTTTTCTAAACTTGATGTGGTCCCGTCTCCAAAGTCCCAAAGAATGCTATCTATTTCACCCCCGTTGTGGCAGTAAGTGAAGTTTAATTCCTGCTTGCAATATTCTCCTAAATTATTTATTCCATTAATCATAATTCCTGCATAAAACAAGGAAGTAATGAATGGCGGAAGCCCATGTGTTGAGCTTCTTCCAGCTAAATAGACGCCATTTATAACATAATCAGGATGAGCGCCTGTTCCATTATTATAAACCTCATTTGGGTTGTTGATTACAGCCAGATATTCGCTCCATCGAACATGGTAAATTTTATTGTTCAAGCCTAATTGCAAAGCGCCGGACACAACTCCATCCCAAGAATCAATGATGTATCGGGAGTTCACAATTGAAATATTGGTTAAATCATATTGTTCTAGTAAATTCTTGGTTCCGCTTGTATTGTCTGCTTCGCAAGTGGCGTACAAAACATTGTTATCCGGAGAGAATTCCACACCATAATACCTTCTTTTATTGGCTTGATTTGGTGTATAAATTAACTGTTCATTGCTTACTGTTCCACTAGAATTATCAAAATCATACAACCCTAAACCTCCAACATTATTATAAAAATCTCTATGTGCAACAGCAAGCTTTTTTCCATTTGGAGATAACTTAATATGACCTGCTCCTTGTATCGGGAAATAACTTTGAATACCTATTGTTGAAATTACAGGCTGTAAACTCACGCCTGCAGAAGTTACGGAAAAAGCATAAAAGCTGCCTATAAAATGAGTTAAAACCCAATATCCTGAACAACCCGCTATCGTTGCTGCCGTAAGTTTTTCTGATCCGCCCATACCCGTCAAAGACATTAAAAAAGTATTTTTTTCTATGACGGCTCCATTTCCTCCATCTTGTGACATATCTACTACATTGTAACGCAAGCCATTGGAATTCCAAATCGTGAAAATGTAGTAAATATCGGGTGAATCAGGTTTTGGAATAATGATTGCCGACTGCGTACTGGATTCATGCCCCATCAAACCTGTTCCGCCAACCATGATGGAATGATTTCTATTATAAACGGTCTGGCCATCGGTATAAAAAATTAAATTGCCATCGTTGTCAGAATAAGTGGTGGAACCTTCTACTGTATTGATTTGCCCGTCAGTTACAGCGACTGGAGAACCCGAAGAAAAATCCAATCCTGCATTTTGCCCAAAATACCAATGGGCGGTTTGCAATTGTGCTTGAAGCCCAAATGAAAGGAGGATGAATATGATTTTGTATATGTTTCTCATGTATAAAGTGTGTGTATGTGGTGAAAACTAACAATCTCATTTTTTCATAAAATCCCGACAGGATAAAATCCTGCCGGGAAAGTGAATATTCGATCTTAATTATCTGAACTCAAAAATTAAATCTGAAACAAAATATTCAC
>NZ_FWXS01000021.1 GCF_900176425.1 Moheibacter sediminis
GATTCCGTTAAGTCAAATTCTACTTCTGCTCCGTTTAAATCCAAACATTCTTTCAATTCAGCATTTTGAACAGCGGGTGGAGGAACGATTTCGATCTCTATTGTTATGGTTTCAATCTGACCTCCCGGAGCAGTAAATGTAAGTGTAACAATATATGTCCCAGGATTTGCATAAGTATGTGTTGGTGTGATTTCAGACGACGTATTTCCATCGCCAAAATCCCACCCTATTATAGTTTCCGGACAACCTTCATAGCTGAATTCCATTTCCGTTCCTAAACAAAATGTATCGATGTGAAATGCTCCGTTGATTAAAATTTTAGGATCAAAAAGTGAAGCAATGAATGGCGGCAGCCCCAATGTTGTCTGATATAAACTTATCCCACTCAAATGAAAGATAGAAGTTGCATAATCATTTGGATTGGTGATATAAGAAAGTGAAGAATACATCGCATGATAAATCCTCCCATCTAGTGCCAATTGCAAAGAGCCTGCTAATGATTTATTTGGGTCATTGTTCTGGAATAAAATGCTTTGAGAAGCAGGAATTGAAGTTGATGTCAAGTCATACTTATCAACTACCGCATTGGTTCTGTGCGCGATTATATCCTCTCCACATTCATCTGCAAAATTATAAACGTCATAACTGCTGTATAAAACTTTCCCATCGGGAGAAAATTCAACTCCATAATAGGTTCTTCTTTCATTAGATAAAGAATTAAGAATGGTTTCATTGCTTACTATTCCTGTTTCATTGTCAAAATCATATAAACCCAAAATTCCACCATACGTAAAAGCCATCGTGCATGACGGTGTAAAATAATTAATGGGAAACAAATGAAAGTCTTCTTCTTTTACAGCAGTGAAGTGTGCAGCAGCAATTTTATTTCCTTCCGGAGAAACTTTCAGCTGACCAATTGCATAGGTATAGAAAAATTTATTATTAATCTTATCAGGAACATTCACGCCTACTTGAGATATAACGGGAGTTGTATTGACACCCTGAGCTGTTACTGAAAAAGCATAATAACTGTCTAAATAATGTGTAATTATCCAATAACCCGAATTGTCTGCTTTGGCTACAGCAGTCAGTTTTTCAGAACCTTTCATAGCCCCACTCAACGGAAGTTGAATATTTTTCTGACCTGGCAATACTGAGCCTAAACCTCCATTGAGCGACATATCCACTACCGAATAATGTACTCCGTTGAGTGAATAAGTTGTAAAAATATAATAGATATTGGAGTTGTCAGGATTGGGAATTATAATTGCGGATTGCGTACTGGAAGCGTCTCCTAAAAGTGCATTTCCGTTTTGCATCACAGAATTGTCCTTGGAAAAAATCGTCTTTCCATCGGTATAGAAAAGTAAATTTCCACAATTGTCTGAAATTGTAGCACAACCTTCATTGGTATGCAAATTCCCTGAAGTTATTGAAGCAGAACCCGAAGTAAAATCCAAACCTCCAAAAAATCCAAAACGCCAATGTGCAGTTTCCATTTGCGCTTGTAAACCACTAAAGGTTAGAAGGTAAATTAATATTGTGTAAAATTTCTTCATGTGTGTGATGTATTATGCATTTTGAGTTGGATATTTTCATAAAATCCCGACAGGATAAAATCCTGCCGGGAAAGTGAATATTCGATCTTAATTATATGAACTCAAAAATTAAATCTGAAACAAAATATTCACATGAGGGTTGATGATGATTCTTCTGTAGAGATACACAATTGTACATCTCTACGGTCTAACATTTAGTTCTTAACTATTTTGAATGTATTTACTTGCTTGTCTGTCGTTGCTTTTACAACATAAGTTCCTTTTGGTAAAGTATTTAAATTAACATTTGAAATCGAATTTGAAGTTTGATTTAGAATTAATTTTCCATTCAAATCATAAACCTGAACTGATTTCACTACTTCGTTTC
>NZ_FWXS01000026.1 GCF_900176425.1 Moheibacter sediminis
TTTTTTTGTTTTCCTTAACATAATTAATTAAGTTTGGAATTCGTTAAAACTAAGATTATGAGAACCAACCTATCGCTTAGCGGCATCCTGCCGTGCATAAGCCTTTTCCTATTTTCAATTGATTCATTATCGGCTCAAGAGATTGAGTGGCAGCAGGTACTGGGCGGTGTTCACAGCGAATATTTGTACGATGTAAAGCCAACACCGGACTATGGATTTCTATTGGCGGGAAGCTCCTTTTCAGAAGACTCAGGAAACAAATCAGAGAAAGGCCAGGGCGATCTGGATTATTTCCTCTGGAAGATGGATGAATCGGGAAAGATGGAATGGCAGAAAGTATTCGGAGGATCAGGGAGCGATTACCTGTACAGTGCAGCGATGACCTCAGAAGGCGGTTACATCCTTGGCGGAAGCTCCGACTCACCTGTTTCGGGAGACAAGAAAGACCAGGGATTTGGAAACATGGATTTCTGGGTAATTAAAATCGATCCGCAGGGAAAAGAAGAATGGCAGATCACACTGGGCGGAATCGGCAACGACCAGTTGCAAAGCATCCGGCAAACCCCTGACGGAGGCTTCATCATCGGCGGCAGCTCAGACTCTTCACCCGTCAAAGATGAAAAAGGAGAAACCATCGGTAATAAATCGGAAGAAACCAGAGGAAGCTATGACTACTGGGTGGTCAAACTATCATCAACCGGATCAGTGGAATGGGAAAAGACCTATGGCGGAATGTTCTCTGACCAGCTCAAAAGCATCCTCATCACAGAAGACGGATATTTAGTTGGCGGAACTTCCAATTCACTTGTCTCCTCAGACAAAACAGCAGAGAATTTAGGAATGGGAGATTTCTGGTTGATTAAAATCAACCAAAAAGGAGAAGAACAATGGCAGAAGACTTACGGAGGTGAAGGCGATGAAACGCTATCCAATATCCTGAAAACAGAAAACGGATTCCTGCTTACGGGAAGCTCCAATTCCAAAACATCAGAAACCAAGAAATCAGGAAGTACCAACGGAACAGACTTCTGGGTAATTGAAATAGACAAGGAAGGAAACCACATCTGGGACAACAGCTATGATTTCGGACAATGGGATGTATTGGTTTCAGCTACAAAATCAGAAGACAATACTTACCTGCTGGGAGGCTATGCTTCAACAGAAACACTAGGCAGAAA
>NZ_FWXS01000009.1 GCF_900176425.1 Moheibacter sediminis
TCATACACGAAAGACCCTGTCTCAAACGAGTTGAAAATAATGGAAGAGAACCATTATTACCCATTCGGATTGAAGCACTCCACATACGCCGACCCTAAACAAAAGTATGAGCTTGTAGACAATATGGAGAACACCGCAAGGCCTACTTATGTCCTGAAAACTGACTACCAGTATAAGTACAACGGGAAAGAACTTCAAGACGAGTTGGGGCTAAATTTATATGACTACGGTGCAAGGAATTACGATCCAGCATTAGGCAGATGGATGAATATGGATCCATTAGCTGAAGATTATATCTCACATACTCCTTATGCGTATGCATTAAATAACCCTGTTTACTATATAGACCCCGATGGGATGCGTGTTGAGTCAGGAGGTCCTGAAACAAAATATACCTTGCAGTCGGTTAGCTATGATAAGAAAACAGGAAATTATACTATAACAGAAAATGTAACCGTCAATAGCTCAAGTTCAAAATTTAAATTTAATAGCTTTGGAGACTCTAAACTTACTACAACTCATTCAACTACTTCTATAGATTCAAAAACAGTAGTCAACTCAAAAGGAGAAATTGTAAGTTCCTCAAATACTATAAACCAAACTACTAGTGTAGTTGAAAAAACAGTAGGAGACAATCTAGATATGGGTACTTTGGTTTCAAGTGAATCAAAAACAAGTACAGATAATAGTTTTGCCGGACCAATGGCAGCAACCTTCGGAGACTTCTCCTCTGCTTATCCTAATTCTGCTAAAGTTGCGATTAAAAATGATCAAGATTATGAAGATGATTTAAGAGGTAGAGAAATGCCGGGCTGCGGAGACTGCCCTTCAAGTGGATGGGGAAAACTCGGAGATGCATTAAATAGAAAGATTTCTGGCAAGGAAAACTCGTATGTTGATGTAACAACTATATCAAGACAGGGTAGACCATTAACAGATTTTCATTTTAATTACTCAGGTAAAACAATGTTTGATAAAAATTTAAAAAAAGCAACACAAAGAAAATTATAATATATGGCTAGAGAACCTTTTGCAGCCCGGCTGACAACAATTTGGATTGGGGCAGCATTCTTTTGGATATTTAAAGGATTTAAAGGAAGATATAAAGAACAACTTATAGAGCGATATAACACTAGAAACATTGTTGTAGGATATATTATAACATTACTGTTTTTGATTGCTGTAGTGTACTTTCTTTTCTTCGGTGAGATAAATGGATGAATTCGGTAACGTATCAAACATATTGATTTACTCCTTTCATGAAAACGGAAATCTGATTATCAATAATTTAAAGTTTATAAAAACGAGACGTTCATTAAAATAAAGCCACTTAGGGAACATCAGGTTATCATACACAAAAGACCCTGTCTCAAACGAGTTGAAAATAATGGAAGAGAACCATTATTACCCATTCGGATTGAAGCACTCCACATACGCCGACCCAAAACAAAAGTATGAGCTTGTAGACAATATGGAAAACACCGCAAGACCTACTTATGTCCTGAAAACTGACTACCAGTATAAATATAACGGTAAGGAACTGCAAGACGAGTTAGGATTGAATTGGTATGACTATCAAGCAAGAAACTACGATCCCGCTCTAGGTAGATGGATGAATATTGATCCACTTGCAGAAATGAGCAGAAAAACATCTCCGTATGTGTATGCCTTAAATAACCCTGTTTTCTTTATAGATCCTGATGGGATGAAAGCTGAAAGCTTTGGAAAAGATGATGTAATTATCACAGGTACAGAATCACAAGCGGCTTTTAATGAATTACAATCCTCCGTCCAATCAGAACTAATTTTAACAATGGACTCAAGTGGACAAGTATGTTACGAAAGAGTTAATGATACCGGACCACTTAGCAAAGATGCTCAGACCCTAACTAATGCTATTGACGATTCTTCAATTACTGTAAATGTTGCTGCCGAGAACACTAAAATGACATCTTCCAATAACTTATATATTGGAGGTGCTTTTATGGGAAATACAGTAACAACCACAGGAACTCTTCCATTAACCGAAACAACAGTTTCTGCAAATCAAGAAGTAAATCCAACAGTTTTATCTACAATGGATAGTGAAAATGGAACTCCAGGGTCTTTGACTTTACACGAAGTTACGGAAGCATATGAGGGAGCTTTAATATCTCAAAAGTCAGGGATTTCTTCTCCAAGATCTGGACAATCTGGTTCGGTTTATCCAACAGCCCATTCAAATGCTGCCCCTCAAAAAGTTGGTTATAATGAAACATATTATGACAGAAATGGAAATGTAATAACTAATTATTCAGGTCAAGGAGCAGGAAGGATAGATTTCACAACACCAGCAGGAACTTTATTATTTTCATACCCCTAAAATTTTAATTATGAATTATTTTGTTATTTTATTTATTATGTTTTTTGGAAATAGCTGTAATAGTCAGCAGAAATCAATTAAAAGTCAAGAAGTTACGGATAGATATAATGTCTATCAAATAGACTCGATAGATAATTATTTCATAATCTATGCTAAAAAGGAGAATGCAATTTTTAAAATAGTTTCTAAAAAAGAGGAATCAGAAAGATGTAATATGATTAGGATTAATAGTAGTTATATATTTGATTTGTATTCTCATTCTTCGGTACTTCCGACTATTAACGGCGAAACCGTAACTCCTGTAAGTGTTTATGATGTAGTATGTTATACTTTTGAAAATGGAACAAAAATCTGTACAGATAGAAAGAATGGTATATACGATTTATATTATGCAAAAAATGTAAAGGGTTTATGTTTAGAGGAGTAAAAAAGTAATGTAATCAAACTAATAACCAACAACAAGCTGTAAGATCCGACTTTATGTGGAACGTTCCAAACATGTTGATTTACCGCTTTAATGAAAACTGAAATCTGATTATCAGGAATTTAATTTTTATAAAAACGAGACGTTCATTAAAATAAAACCATTTAGGGAATATCCGACTCAGTTACACAAAAGACCCTGTCTCAAACGAGTTAAAAATAATGGAAGAGAACCCTTATTATCCATTCGGATTGAAGCACTCCACATACGCCGACCCCAAACAAAAGTATGAGCTTGTAGACAATATGGAGAACACCGCAAGACCTACTTATGTCCTTAAAACCGATTACCAATATAAGTATAATGGTAAAGAATATCAGGATGAGTTAGGGTTAAACCTTTACGATTACGGGGCAAGGAATTATGATCCAGCATTAGGCAGATGGATGAATATGGATCCACTTGCGGAAGTTTATTTTGAATCATCACCATATAATTATGTGGCAAATAATCCAACGAATTCATTCAATCCGAATGGAATGTGGATTGTCAATATTACTTCTTCTACTGATAAAAATGGAAATACAAATTATGCTCTTCAATTTGCAGCTGAAGAAGGTGATGACATTGAATCATTAAGTAATCAATTAGGAATATCCGTCGAAGATTTAGGAAAAGTATCTGAACTGAAGAAAGGAATATCCGAAGGTTCTACTTTTGGATTGTCGGAAATTAGCGAAGTGTCAATGATTAATGATGGGTTAACAACTATTTTAGGAAATTCAGTACATGAATCTTTATCTAATTGTGCTAACGCAGCAGGTTTTTGTACAAATACTTCTGTTCCTTACCAATATGGGAATTTTTCTACAGTTGATAATGTGGAACATTTGGCAAATACACTTAAAAATTCATTTAGTTCGGTTTCTGAGAAGAATGCGAGAATAGGTACAATTATTCATTACAGATTTGCCTCTGAACCTAAAACAAAGAATATGATTACTCAACAATTAATTCAATAATTGAAAGCTGGAGGAATGTCAAATGCTGAAATTCAAATAGTTTTAGCTAAACCTGAAACACAAAATTATATAACAAATACAACGAAAGTTTTAATGAGTAATGAAAGACATTTCTCTGTTGTTGTTTTAAAGGATAAGTCTCGAGAAAAAGTCCAAAATATTGTTCAGAAAACGGGAATGGTTCCAATGCCAAGAGAAGTACTCCCTGTTAATGTTAATGATGCGGCAGGTTATGTTCCTACACCTGTGGAAGGAACAAATAATCCATATTATAATAAATAACCTCTTATAAATATGAAGCATTTAATCTCTATTTCATCCTTATTTTTGTTAGTATCTTGTTCAACTAATATGATTTTGAAAAATGAAACATATAAAATAAATAATGTTGAAGGTAAATCAACCGATATACCAAAACTTTTTTACTTGTTAGATAAAAATAAAATATCCTATGACTCATTATATTTTAAATATGATAAAGAGGGTTATAATAACTGTTTTATTTATAGTGGAAAGAAATTAGTTTCAGAGTTTAAAATTAAAGAAATTATGAAAGGAGATTTCTTAGCTGAAAATTATTTTCCATTTGAAAAAATGGGGTTTAGCTTTAAAGATTCGACGCAATTCCAGTACCACTTACTAATTGAAAAGAAGGGAAAAAATATCCGTTTAATTTTTGATAATGTAGAAAAGTATGAATGGTGGTTTGTAAGTAATCAATTAGATGAAAAGATAATCATTACCTTAGAAAATTAATGTTAAAGTATTTAAAATCATCTTACTCATAAAGATGTTGATTTACCACTTTCCTGAAAACGGAAATCTGATTATCAATAATTTAAATTAATGGATATTAAAAAAATTCTACTGGTAATATTTCTTTCTATACTGAATTATGCAATAACATTTTCGTTAGGATATTTTTTCTCCTATTTATTATATGATAGATTATCAGAAACAGCTTTTATTTATATACTTTCCATTGTCTATTTTTTCAATTTGCTCATTGTTTTAGCTGAATGGTGGATTATAAAAAAATACTTCTTAAAAGAGCAAGAATTCACAAATAAAATAAACAGTAGAGCAATAGGGAATATTTTAATTGTTTTGATTCCTACTTTTTTATTTGCCGGATATAAGTTATTTACAGGTAATCTCCTCAGTTTTAATATCAATACTGATTTTGATAAAATAATCAATCATATCATTGTTTATATATTGCTTATGCCAGTTATTGAACAAATTATTTATGGAGACATACTATTTAAAATACTTATAAAAACAAAAATTAAAATAGCCTTAGTGGCAACGATAATTTCTTTTTTATATATGCTCACAAGCATGGATCCTTATAAAATTGATTTAATGTACTTAGTATATACTTTTATTGTGGGAATGGGATTATTCTTTGTCAGATTAAAGAATGGATTATTTTTTAGTATTGTAGCACATTCTTTAATTAATTTGGTTATACTCTTTTTCTATTTAATAAATGGTAATGTTTCGCATTTGTAGACCTGGTAAATTAAAAAGAAAAGAAGATTGATTTTAAGTGAATTAGAAAATATAAGTATTGAAAAACGAGACAACCATTTGGTTGTTTCGTTGCTTTTGATTCTTCAGACTAATGGAAATGGATTTTTCTTTATCAGATGTTTAGATGTGTTGTTGATGAAGAAAAAACCACCTGAACCTTTCCATAGTCACCCTAGTGGTCAAGTAAAAACGATTAATTCAAATGGAAGTTTTAATCTTAGTGGTACGATTGGCTTTACAACATCTGATGATGTCTCTTGGGCTGGAGACAAAGTAAAATATCAATTTGATATGGGTGGAAAAACAGTGAATGTCTATAATTCAACAGGTGTAATTGCAATAATTCCATTTGAGAATTTTGGTAAAAAATAATAGTTATGATGAATCCTAAAAATAGTACTTTGTTATTTATTTTTTTTGTTATTTATTAGTCTAAAAGCTCAAGATGCTTCTAATCATGATGACTTTATTTATATAACTTTGAAAGAAGAGATAAATAATTACCAAAAAAAATCAGAAGAAATTAATGTAGTCTTAATTGATGCGCCAATATTATTGGATGGTAATAATAATTTTTATGAAAGAAAACAATATATAGAAAATGTAAAGATAAATTACACTAACCTTAAAAAATTAAATAAAGGAAAAAGTGCTCTTTTAGTTTATCCAATTAGGGTTGAGAATAATAATCTATATATTATTATTGAAACAATTATTGTAAATAAGAAGAGAATAGAGGTAACTAGAAAGAATACTTATTATTTCTATTATAATTGTGGAGAAAAAAAGTATAAGCTTGATAATAAAATTGATTTTCAATAGAATATAGAATAATATGAGTAGAACAATAGAAGTCTCAGATTTAGAAAAATTGTTTTCTCTCCTAATAAAAAAATTAAAGGAAGAGTCAGTCTCAACAATGGAAATAAATACAGATTTGTATAGGTTCATACCTGCTGATAAATGGGACTCATTTGAAGAAAACATTAGTGAAACGGGTTCTATATTTGATGATATTGACAACTTGAAACTTATCATTTCAGAAAAAAATACACCTCTTACTTATGTGGATTTTGATAGATTAGCAACAGTACTTCACACTATAAGCCAAATAAGAAATCCTATTTAAGAATACAGAATGAAAGAGAGTCTTCGGGTTGTTTTTATAGTTAATCATGAAAACGGAAGGCAATGTTCCAAACATGTTGATATGAATATTTAAAAGAAAGATAAAAATTGATTTTCAGTAGATTATAAAATATAGAATTAGAAAAAAGAAACAACCCTAAGATTGTTTCTTCTGATTTTATTTCTTTAAATCCTCTGAAAACGTTTTTTCCTTCATCTGGTGTTTCAAATGTGTTGATATTAGATCAACCCTCATTTTTATAACCTTAACGTCCCTTATTCAATTCGTAACGTCCGTTCTTGCTTCCCCAACATTCGTTTTCACATTCGCAACGTCCGTTATTGGTTCCGTAACCCCCGTTGTCATAACCTTAACGTCCCTTATTCAATTCGTAACGTCCGTTTTCGTAACTGTAATCTTCGTTTTTGCAACCGTAATTCCCGTTATCACGACTGTAACATCCGTTTTTGTTATGGCTACGTCCGTTATTTCATCCACAACATCCGTTGTCATAACCGTAACACTCGTTGCCGCTTCTGTACCCACGTTATTATTTTACTTTTTGGAAAGTTTACATTTACAGTAAAAGGTAAATTGAATTTTCAGAAATTAAATTCATTAATTTTAGCAAATGAAAAAAATCTATTACCTGCAAACATGTGATACCTGCAGAAGAATCATGAAAGAACTGAATTTGTCAGGATTTGAAAAACAAGAAATCAAAACGGAATCAATTACAGTAAAACAGTTGGACGAAATGAAAGCAATTGCTGGAAGTTACGAAGCATTGTTTTCACGTAAAGCCAAAAAATACAAGGAAATGGGACTGAAAGATGAGGTTTTGAATGAAAAAGATTACCAGCAATATATTTTGAGCGATTATACCTTTCTCAAAAGACCCGTTGTGGTAGATGGAAATGAGATTTTCATTGGTAATGAAAAGAAAAATTTAGAACGATTAGCGTTACATTTAAACCAAAAATGAAACTAATTGTGAATTGATAGAAAAGACAATAGAATATAGAAAATAGATTCCTTGAATGAATAAAATTTAATTTAGAAAAATGAAGAAAATAATAATACTGTCCGCCTCGCTTTGCGGTATTTTGGCTTTTTCACAAACCAAAAAACTAACGATGGAAGAAGCCATTCTTGGGCTTGGAGCCAATCTTAGAATTGAAAGTCTTTCACAGCTGCAATGGATTCCCAATCAGAATTCATTTACTGAAAGCGTAAAAACAAATTATGGCGGTGCACTTGTTGTAAGGCAGGTTCCTGACATGAAAACCGACACTTTGGTTCGTTCCAAAGATTTTTCTGAATTCAACCTGAAAGTTGTTCCTATGTTGAATTGGATTGATGAAAATCAAGCTTGGTTCAAACAAGGAAATGAATATATTTTGTGGAACAAAGCCACCAAAAAATCTGAAAAACTTTACACAACGCCCGTTGCAGCAGAAGTTGATGAATTTGAAACCAACACAAAATCCGTTGCTTATGTGGTAGATAACAATTTGTTTTTGATTGATTCAAATAAAAATACACATCAAATTACCCAAGATGGAAGCTATGAAGTCGTAAACGGAAAATCCGTTCACAGAGAGGAATTCGGAATCCACAAAGGAACTTTCTTTTCTCCAAAAGGAAATTATTTGGCATTTTACAGAATGGATCAATCGATGGTAGAAGATTATCCTATTATTGACTGGAGCACAACGCCTGCAGTAAACAAAAATATCAAATATCCTTTTGCAGGAAGAGCTTCGCATCAGGTTACATTAGGAATATTTAATCCGAAAACAAACAAAACGGTATTTTTACAAACGGGCGAACCGAAAGATCAATATCTCACTTCGATAACCTGGAATCCGGATGAAAAATCGATTTATGTTGGAATTTTGAACCGCGAACAAAATCATTTGAAATTAAATCAATACGATGCACAAACCGGAAAATTAATCAAAACTTTATTTGAAGAAACACACGATAAATACGTAGAACCTCAAAATGAACTGTATTTCCTTCCAAATGGAAAAGAATTTGTTTGGTGGAGCCAGCGCGATGGTTTCATGCATTTGTACCGTTATGATTTGAATGGAAAACTAATCAATCAAATTACGAAAGGAGATTGGATTGTGAACGAAATCGCAGGTAAAAACGAAAAGCAAAAACAATTGCTCATCACTGCGACCAAAGATGGCGCGATGGAAAAACATTTGTATGCGGTGAATTGGGAAAATGGGAAAATAGAAAGAATTGATACGGAAAAAGGTTATCACAATTTCAATGTGAATTCTGCCGGAACTTATGCTTTGGACAATTGGTCAAATGAAACCATGCCGCGAAAAATAGACGTGATTTCAACCGATAAAAAATTCACTAAAAATCTTTTGACTGCGAAAAATTCATTGGCTGAATACCAAATGCCAAAAGTGGAAAATGTCACTTTGAAAGCCGATGACGGAACGGATTTGTATGGAAAATTGATTTATCCGACAGATTTTAATTCATCCAAAAAATATCCGGTAATCGTGTATTTGTACAATGGACCGCATGCACAAATGAACCAAAACCGTTTCCCTGCGAGCGGAAATCTTTGGTACGACTACATGGCGCAGAATGGTTATGTGGTTTTTGTGATGGATGGTCGCGGAAGCAGCAATCGCGGACTGGCTTTTGAGCAGGCGATTTACAGAAAATCAGGACAAATCGAAATGTCCGATCAGATGAAAGGAGTTGAATTCCTGAAATCAAAATCTTTTGTAGATGGCGAACGAATGGGAATTCACGGATGGAGTTATGGTGGGTTTATGACTACTTCGTTTATGCTTCACAAACCTGATGTGTTCAAAGTAGGTGTTGCGGGCGGACCGGTGATGGACTGGAGTTTGTATGAAGCTATGTACACCGAACGTTACATGGACACACCGCAAACAAACCCAGAAGGATTTGCGCAAAGCAAATTGCTTGACAAAACGAAAAACTTGCAAGGAAAACTTTTATTGATTCACGGAACTGATGACAATGTGGTAGTTTGGCAACATTCTATCGATTTCCTTCGAAATGCGGTAAGGAATGGTGTTCAGATAGATTATTTCGTTTATCCGGGTTATGAGCACAATGTACGCGGGAAAGACAGAGTGCATCTGATGCAGAAAATCAGTGATTATTTTGATTTGTATTTGAAGAAATAATCAATGAATTTATAAGTTGGAGGCCTCATGGATTCAAAATCCATGAGGCTTTTATTTTAATCATTAAGAAAGATAAATAAACAAAAAAGGCTTCCCGAAAAGGAAGCCTTTATACCAATAAATATGATAGAAATTAATTAAATCACTGTAACATTTACTGCGTTAAGGCCTTTTTTGCCTCTTTCCAAGTCATAAGAAACTTTGTCGTTTTCACGAACATTGCTTCTCAATCCTGAAACGTGTACAAATACATCATCACCTCCGTCTTCTGGGGTAATGAATCCGAAACCTTTGGTTTCATTGAAGAATTTTACGACTCCTTTATTCATTATTTTAATAATTAAGTGGGGCAAATGTACGGCTAATTAATGGATATAGCTCTATCCATTAATTATTTATGAAATTACTTTATGTGTTCGATAAGGAAATGAAAATCATTTTTCAATGCGGGAAGGCTTTTCCAATCAAGCAATTGCGCTTTAAATTGAAGGCTGTCTTTTCTGAAATTTAATTTTAAAATCGAGTTGTTTTGATTAAATTGGTAATCGATTGCAAATTCGTTTTGGTGATAATCTTTCGCTATAATTTGTTTTTTATGAGCTTGAATCTCGTAATAAAAGTCACGCATTTCATCATTGGTTTTCTGAAGAATTATGAAATTGTCTTTGTGAAAGAAAATTCTTTTGTAAGGAAAATCAGAAAGAGAAAGAGTATCATTCTTATAAATGGTTTCCGTAATTTCATAAGCACCCTGGAAGGAAGCTCTTTGATTTAATTCTTTTGAAATCACATATGGATAAAAGATTTGAACCAGAAAAATCCCAATCAGAAAAAGCTGAATCCATTGGTTGGCAAATGAATTTTTTACAAAGATAATTTCAGGATTTTTGAGTAATTCCGATTTTTCCGAAAAAAAAATATTTTTCAACGGTTTCAAATAAGGAGACAAAAGGAAAATATTTGTTGCTAAAAGAAATGCAGAAAATGATTTCACCGAAATATCGAAACTGAAATTAATGACCAGAATTTGAATCAGAACAAAAACCGAAATTAACAATGCAATCAGTCTTGTTCTTCTGAAAAACAATAAGATTCCAGTCAAAACTTCCACAATTCCCGTGATGATACAATAAGTTCTGGAAAGTCCTGTGACGCTCCAAAACAAAATATCTTTGTCCAAATTTCCGAAATTGGAGTAGAGAATGTTTGGTTCGGGTGTGTAAAATTGCGTTCCCATCATTTTTTCGATTCCATATTTCAGCAAAATGAAAATCAAGTAAAATATAAGAATGCTTCTCGCCAATGAAATATATTTCTGATTTTTAATAAACACAGAAATCAAAATTGAAATTAGAAAAATTAAAATCAATAATAGGTTGAATTCCAGCGAATCAGATGAAATTTCAATTCTTTCCGTTGGGTTTATTACAAATAAATTTAGAAGAAATCCAATCGGTTTCTGAAAGACAAAATGCGAAAACCGGTACTGAAAATCATTTGATAGAGTGTTGAGCGGAATGAATATAATTCCTAAAAGAAAAAATGATGCAAAGATTTTTTCTGCTTGAAATTTCATTCTGAAAGACGAAAATTTCCTGAAAATCTATAAACCACCCAAGTCACCAAAAACGAAAATAACCCCATGCCTAAAATCATCAAACCTTTGTTAGGTGTCTCATTGTTTTGCAGGCCAACAGGAATTATGGATTTTTCTTTTTTCTTTTCTCGTTTTCTTTTCTGCTTGGCTTCTTTTTTATAGAGCTTTGTATGATTGTCATAGCCCACAAAAACAATGCTGTCTATATTGTAAATGGTGGGCGTTTTTTTCATTTCGGATTTGATGCTGTCAAGTGAATGTTTTTTGGAAAATAATTCATCATTTTTCAACGTATCTTTTTTTGTACGCCAAACATGACCATTTTCAAACCTCTCAGAGGAGATTGTGACCACTTTTTCTTCTGAAATATAAATAACCGAATCCAAAGAAGGAATGGTTGTAGGCAATCCTAAATTTGACTCACTGATGTTGAATAAATTCCCCTTTAATGCAAGCGCGAAATTAGCATCAGATCCGCTGTGGCTTTTGTGAGAGATCAGTTTCGTTTGTGCAGAAATGACCGAAAGAGAGAAAATTGCTGCAAGGATAAATAAAATTGTTTTCATAGTTGAAACGAAGGTAAAAAAAATACGGCTCAAAAACTGAGCCGTATTGTCCTTTAACTATTTAATTCTTATTTATTGGAAATCAGCGTCGGAAACTCCTTCATTGATTTTCACTTCTTTTGCAGTAAATACCATTTCCATACCTACGTTCATGGTAATTTTGTGTGGAAATTTCACTCCGCTCACTTCTTTGTAATCGTCAAAAGTGAAAGTCTGAACCATCGATTGTCCCTGTGCTTCTACAGTTTGAGATTCACCCAATTTCAGTCCTGAAGTTACATCATAGAAATGTTTTTTCTTCCCATCAACTAAAACATAAGCATCTTTTCCACTGAAATTTTCAATTCCACCTAATTTGATTCCTGGTTTATTTGCCAAAGTCAACTCTGGAAAAGGTTGCGCATAATATTGGTTATTAGCGATTTCTTCCGCATCCATTTCTTTCTTTTGTCCCTGTGCGCTTTCATAACCTGTTTTTCCGTTGAAAACTGATTTTGAAAGTTCCATCCCCATTCCTGTAACCAAGTTCAACATTTTTCCGTCTGCAGAATTGATCGTTTTTACATTCAATTTCATTCCCTGAACTTCACCTTCGGAATTCATCAAAACCGTTTTTACAGCTTTTGTTTTCTCACCACCTACTGCAGCGATGTATTTATCTAAAACTGATTTTACAGTAACGTTTGCATCCACTTTTTTAGCTTCAGGTTTTGCGGTTTTGTTACCAAAACGATCAAAATAATTGATGGTATAAGGTAATTTTTCTAATCCAGCCAAAATTTCACTTGCTTTTCCAACCACCAAAATGCGGGCATTTTCGGCAGAAAAATATTTCTGTGCAGCTTTCATCACATCGTCAGCAGTAACGGCATTGATTCCTTGAATGTAGTTCTGATAGAAATCAGCAGGAAGTCCTTGCGTTTGCGTCAACAAAGCCTGACGTGCAATCATTTCCGGTTTTTCAGCATCCATCACAAAGTTTCCGATGAAAGTTGCTTTTACGGTAGCCAAAGCTTCCGGCGTAACTTTTTCCGTACGGATTCTCTTCAATTCTTTCATGGTTTCAACCACTGCACTATCGGTAACTTCATTTCTAACTTGTGAGTTGGCTTTGAATTTCCCAACATATTTGTTTCCTCTGATGCTTGTACGCGCACCGTAAGTCCAGCCGTGTGCTTCACGCAAATTCATGTTGAGATAACTGTTGAAATCTCCTCCGAAAATCTGGTTTGCAACCAAAGCTGCAAAATAATCTTTGTCTGTCATTTTCAAGTTAACTGAACTCAAAACAGCAATTTCAGATTGAACTGCATTTGGCATATCAACAAAATTGATTTCCGTTTTGGCAACATTTTTAGGCGCATCAAACTTAGTGGTAGGAAGCGTTCCTTTTTTCCAAGAAGAGAAATTTTTCTCAACCAATTTTTTTACTTCATCAAATTTAACATCACCCAAAACCACTAAATAAGCGTTGTTTGGAATGAAATAATTTTTATAATGCGTTTTGATGTCGTTTAAATTCAAACCTTTCAATTTATCTTCAGAAACAAATTCACCATAAGGATGATTTGCACCGAAAACCAAAACGTTTTCCACACGTTGTGCGTTTGAGGTCACACTTTTTTCTTCTGTTTTTAAGCCATCGATGTAACGTGCGATTTCTTTGTCGAAATCACCTTGCGTAAACAAAGGGTCGATTGCGCCTTGTGCCATCAATTCCAAAACTCTTGGGAAATATCTTGACAATGTACCGGCAGAAGCTCCTGAAGCACTGAAGTCAACGTTTGCTCCCATGAAATCAACTTCTTCCTGGAAAGCATCTTTTGTGATTTTGCTGGTACCGTTTCCTAATAAACCTCCCATCATGTCATCAATTCCTTTTTTGTTTCCTTCAGAAAAAGGAGGATTGTCAATGCTCAAAGTCATCGTTACACGTGGCAATTTGTGGTTTTCAACGACCATTACTTTCAATCCATTGGAAAGTTCAAATGACTGCGGCTTGCCAATGTTGACTTTTGGAGCCGGTCCCGGCTTGGGCTGAGACCTGTCTGTCTGAGCTTGTGCTCCTGCAGATAATAACACCATAATAAGTATATATGCTAATTTTTTCATCTTTCTAATTCTTATTTAGTTGAAGTTTTCTCCGGTTCGTATTGCAACACCAATCTTTGGTTGTCATTGAGGTACTTTTTAGCAGCATCTCTGATTTCCTCTCTCGTAATTGAACGGTAAATATCAATTTCAGTATTGATAAGGTTTACATCACCATATAACTGATAATAAGTTGCCAAACTGTGCGCAACACCTTCTACGTTTGAATTTGCGTTTACAAATTGATTTTCGAACTGGTTCAATAATTTCTGGTATTCTCTTTCAGAAATTAAATCTGTCTGCAATCTTTTGATTTCTGAAGAAATTCCATCAACCAAATCCTGAGTCGGCGTTTCTCCTACAGGAAGTGCATAAATCAAATACGTTCCGTAGTCTTCCTGACTGAAATTCAAGGCAGCAACTTCCAATGCTTTTTTCTCTGTATCAACTAATTTTTTGTACAATCTTGAACTTTTTCCTCCACTTAAAATTGAAGAAATCATATCTAAAACTCTTGCTTCTCTCGTTTTCATCGAAGGTGTTCTGTAAGCAGTGATCACCATCGGAATCTGAACGTTCGGATCCTCCCAGCTTGCGTGGATTTCTTTTGTGATAGGCGCTTCTTCGTATTGTTTTTTTACAACAGGAGCTCCTTTTTTTACTTCAGAGAAATATTCAGCAATCCATTTTTTTGCCTGGTCTGTTTGGAAATCTCCCGCAACAACCAAAACGGCATTGTTTGGAACGTAGAATTTGTCAAAGAAAGCCAAGAATTCATCCAATTTTGCAGCATCTAAATGTTCCATTTCACCAATGGTTGTCCAACGGTAAGGGTGGTTTTTGAACATATTTTGTTTTACAGCTTTCAAGATGTTTCCATAAGGTTGATTGTCAATCCTCAAACGTTTTTCTTCTTTAACTACTTCATTTTGAGTATCTACACCAATTTGGTTGATGATTGGGTGAAGCATACGTTCTGATTCCATCCAAAGGCCTGTCTGAAGGTTGTTTGAAGGGAAGACTTCGTAGTAATAAGTTCTGTCGTCAGAAGTATTGGCATTGTTTTTTCCACCGTTGGAAGAAACGATTTTGAACCATTCTCCTCTGTCGATATTTTTAGTTCCTTCGAACAATAAATGCTCAAAGAAGTGCGCAAATCCGGTTCTATCCGGTTGTTCATCTTTTGCGCCTACATGGTACATTACCGACGTAACTACCACTGGAGCAGTATGATCCTGATGAAGGATTACATGAAGTCCGTTAGGCAAATCATACTCTTCAAATTTGATTTCCTGAGCGTGGGAGCTCCCTCCTACGATCCCCATGAAAGCAAATGCAAGACTAATTTTTTTCATATTTTTTCGCATTTTTATAAAATGTTAGTCCACGAATTTAACGATTCGTTACAGAAACAAAGTATTTTTTTATAATGAGTTAACTCAGGGAAAATGATTTTACCACTTTAATTTAACCTCAAACGTGAAAGCTCCTGCCCAAGGTTTTCCCGCCATCTGGCTTTCGGAAATGATGATTTTATGAATTCCTTTTTCTTTGATTGCATATTCCAATTCGCGCCCGAATGGTCCATCAGAATTATTTTTGGAATCGATGATTTGGTTAATTCTGAGATTGGCAACGGTATCTTTTGGTGTAATTTTCAGGGACAATTTATTGGCAGTATCCGAGTTTAAAACAAAAACAAAACGTTGTCCGGCAGTTTTTGCGGTATCGATTTTTGCTTTTCCATTTTGGATTTTAACTTGAATAGTATCAGTTGTGATTTTAAATTTCGGTTGATTTTGAACAATCGTTTTTGTGCTGTCAGAAACAGATTTTTTGACTGATTTCGAATCTTTATATAGATTTTTAATACTGTCACGTTCGATTTTAATTTGCACAGCGTAAGCTTTTTGATCAAATTCTGAAGGTTTCACAACAGGTGTTTTCGGCTCCAAATTGCAGCTCATTAAAATTAAACCTAAAAAACCAAAACTTAAAATCCGGGAAATCACTTCAAAAATCTTTTGTGTAAATTTACATGAATTTCTTAATTGTGAGCAATGTTGAATTATGAAGAAAAAGGCGAGGGGAGAGCGGTGGTGTTGTTACACGGCTATTTGGAAAACCTCAGAATGTGGAAATCGATTGGAAATGAATTGTCCAAAATTTATAAAGTTGTAAAAATTGATTTGCCCGGACATGGAAAATCTAAAACTTATGGGAAAATCCACACGATGGAATTCATGGCCGAGAAAGTGAACGCGGTTTTGGATGAATTAAAAATTGAAGATCCAATTTTAATCGGGCACTCTATGGGCGGATATGTTACTCTTGCTTTTACGGAATTATTTCCTAAAAAACTGAAAGGTTTCATTTTGTTGAATTCAACTTCTCTGCCGGATTCGGAAGAAAAGAAAGAACAAAGGCTAAAAGCGGTTGAAACGGCTCAAAGGAATTTTGATGCGTTGGTCAAAATGAGCATTCCGAATTTGTTTGCAGAAAAGAAAAGAGAATTTCTAAAAGAAGAAATGGAATTTGCCAAAGAATTGGCGCGCGAAACACCTATTGAAGGCGTAACGGCTGCGCTTTTAGGAATGAGAGAAAGACCCGACAGAACAAATGTTTTACTCAGTTTCAAAGGAGCAAAAGGTTTGGTCATGGGTAAATATGACCAAGCGGTCAATCCGGAAGAACTGAAAAAAATAATTCCTGAAGAATCAAATATACTTGTAACAGAACTAGAAGCTGCCCATATGGCGCATTTGGAAGTTCCGGAACATACGTTGAATTTTTTATTTGATTTTTTGTCGGATGTTTGGGAGTAAAATTTATGGTAAAATATGAACTTTTAATCCTTCATTCCAATGTTTAAATTCTTCTGTGTAATATAAATATGCTGAAGAAGCAACCCCTGTAAATACACCCGGAACTTCTGCTTTGAAAACCAGGTCAACAATTTTAGACTCATTTGGATTTAGCTTTCTCCAATACAAAACCAAGAAATTATCCATAATTTCATAATAATCTACTTTTTCCTTTTCGATCAACTCTTTGAGTAATGTTGGCTCTGCAGAAAGTCCGCCCGGGATGCCTATTTGGGCAATGGTCATTGGAATTTCTTTGGATGAGAGATTTTTCACTTCTATATGCATCTGAGTTATTTCTCCAACTTGTACATTTGATTTTGAAAGGGAAGTCTTCAAGTGAACTTTGGAGTCTTTGCTATTGTCAGGCAGGCTGCTTCTGTACCAGTAACTAAAATCTACGAAAGTCAAATGTGGTGCGGCAATTTCCATTATAATTTCATTTTTCTCTGGTTTTAAATATTTTAATACATTGATCTCAAAACTGGATTTATTTTCTTTTTTACTTAATTCAATGTATTCCGAAATGGTTTTATCTACTACAATTTCTCCATTTATTTTTAGAAACAGGACATTCCCTTTTGGCGCAGATTGGTTGTACAATTTATTGTATTGATAAATGGATTTTAGTGCGAGCCCCGTTGCCTGAGTAGAACCAAAATATCCATTACTTCCTAGTTCTATTATTTCTTTCATGACTTGGTTTAACTCGAGCGAGATGGAATTTTTTTTCATCAAAGCCTGTGCATAAAGTGATAGAATCTCTACTTTAAGTGATTTTCCTCCCGAATACGTAATTGAACCTTCCGCTGATAATTTATCTATTGCTTGTCCAAAAACTTTAGATTTAAGTATCTCCATCAATTCTTCATAGTTATCTGTTTTCCCCAATTGGTGAGCAGTCAATGCCATCAGAGCCAAACGATAAGCATCCTTTGAATTTTTTGCTTCTTTTAAGGAAATTTGATATTGTTCTTCAATATTTTTTTCACCTGAAAAACTTAAAGCGTAATTTATATAAGCGTTTCCAATGAGATATTTTTCACCTCTGAATCCATATTTTCCATCTCCTTGTTGGTATCCGCCTATGCTATCTTTTCTCGAAATTAGCCACTCACGTGTGCGGTTGACCATTTTATTATCAACTGAAACGAAATCCCTTAATTCAGTAAACTGAAGCAGTCCAAAGGCAGTTAAGGTTTCATGAGCGGGAGGTTTTCCGTACCAATCAAACCCACCACCTTTTACCTCGTAGGCCGCTAATTTTTTATATCCAGATTCTAAATATTTACGTGCTTTTTTATCCAATTTTATACTTTCTTCATCTTTATCAAATTCCAAAAGTTTTAAAGCGTAAATGTTAGGAAAAGTAGAAGATGATACTTGTTCGAAACAGCCATGAGGCTGGCTGATGATTTGTTCTATTCCTTTTAGAATCGGTCCGATTGGATTTAAGTAAAGTGTAAAATAAGCCGATTCACTTCCTTTAATCACATTTTTTGCATCAAATTCTAATCGTGTTTTGTCGATCGTTGATTTGGCATAACGGATAGGAAAACCACGCTCGAAAACCTCCAAATCTTTTGTGACGGATTGACGGAAAGTATCGGTCAAAAGGTTTACTCTAAATTTGTGTTTTCCCTTCATCCCATTCTCTACCAGCATTGGGACATATTGTGTAAAAGTTTCGTCAGGTTTTAAAAACAAATTAAATTTGTAATCTTGCAATGTCAGTGCTCTTGGTAAATCATTGGTTAAATTTGCAACAATGTTTTCTGATAAATTATTTTTGACCCACACAGGCATTTGGATTTTGTCACCTTCGGTTGTATACAGAGGAAATTTCACGTCCATTTCTATTTTGTCTTGAGTCGAATAAGTAGTTTCAGATCTCCCGATATTTCCAGTTCCATCAAAGCCTTCGGTGATTATGCGGAAAACCGTACTTTCGTCAGAATTGTAGAAATAAAATTCAGCTTCTCCCTTTTCGTCAGTTGTCAAATTGTAATTCCAATAAATACATTGTCTGAAATCATCTTTATTTGCGGTGGATATCGAAGAATATTTGGGAATATAAAAGGATTTGGCATAATCAAATGACTGATAACGATCTCCCATTCGCTTGTAATAGTATGTCTCGAAAATATCGGTTTTTTTCCCAATGTTGATGTTCAGATTTTGCGGATTGGAAATTCCACCTTTTGTGTTGATGATAATTACACCGTTACTTGCTCTTGATCCATATATAGATGTAGCCTCAAGTCCCTTTAAAACTGTTACAGAATTGATTGCAGAAGGTGAAATGTTTTGAGTAAAATTGGAATTCGAGTTAGAGTAAACAACTCCATCTACTACCATAAGCGGATTGCTCTGTCCCGAAAGTGAGCCAACACCTCGAATTGTAATCTGGGAATTAGCTCCAGCACTTCCGGAAATTTGTAATCCGGCAACTTGACCGTTTAGGGCATCATCTATGGATGTGACAGGGGAAAGCTCGGATTGACTTACAATAGAATATGAGCCCATTCTTTGGGCGGGATCTAATTTAATACCACCGAGCAGAGTTACTGCTTCAAGTGAGACTTCACCATCTTGATCCCAGTCCCAATCCTCATCATTGTTATAACCTATCTCGCCCTTTTTTTCCTTGGAAATATCCTGCACTTCTTTTTCATTTTCTTTAATTAGAACAGGACTAAGTTCTTTGTAGGATTCATTAGGTTTTCGTTTGATCTCTAAAATTTCATCTTTTTTCGGTTCAGGAAACTGAATGGTAATATTTTCATCGGATCTTCTTTTTGCGTAAATGCTCCCTTCGCTAAAAGGCGCGGGAAGATTAAATTTAAAATAGCCGTTTTCATCAGTTTCTTCTATATAAAGATAATCGTCCAGAATCAAATAAACAGTTGTTGGATAGGGAACTGTTTTATATCGGGATTTGTATTTGAGAACAGTCCCCTCAACTAAATTTAAATTTTCTGAAGGAAATGCGATTTGGATATTTTTTTCTGATAAAATATCCTGCCAATTATAATTTCGCCAGCCATTCGTTAATAAAAGTAAATCAAGCGCTTGTTTTCTTTTACCTTCTTCAGGGTTAAAATAAAATTCAGGTTCATACAAATTACCCTTCAATTCACTTCCGGCCAATAACCACGAGCTGATGTTATGTTGTTTGTCATCCAAGTAAGAAAGAAGCTTATCGTTTACCACACTTACAGAAAGATTGGAAGAAATAGGATCTCCGTTTGGCAGTGTTGTTTTGACTTTGGCCTCAACCTTTTCCCTTGTGTTGTATTCTTTCTTGTCGGTTTGAATTTCAATTTTCAGACCTTTGTCCTGATGGTTGAAGATAAGCCGTTCCGCAAACGGAAGTTGGTCTTTGAACAAAGTAAATTGTAAGATTCCCATGGGAAATTCAGCCGTAGAAATTAGAATTTCATTTTTTCCATTATTTAAGTTTAGTTCTTTTTGATACAGAATAGATGATAGGATTCTTCCAACCAGTTGTAGTTTTTGATTCGAAGCGGAGAGAATTGTAACTTTTAATTCATCTTCCGAGATTCTTTCTAAAGAGAGAGAAGCTGGCTTATTTTCGGAGTCGGGAAGGGGAATGTTTTCAATAGATTGATATGGAGAGGTTATTTGTGCAAAATATCTAATTCCTGCTTTCATCGTCATGTTAAAACTACCCATTCCTTGATGGAAGGACTCGAATGAACATACGATATTTCCATTTTCATCTAAAATATTCCCTTTTACATCAGCGGGATTTCCATACTTGTTGAGCGCTTTAAAAGCAATTTTATGAGGTTGGTTCGCCAATGCAAATCCTCCTTCAGGCAAGAATTGAAGGTCAAGGCTATTAAGCAAAATAGGAATGGTTCGGGAAATAGATTCTTTGTTTGCTTCATAGTCAAATTGAACATTCAGAGAGCCGTCATTTCCAGACAGATTATCAGGTAAAAGAAATTTTATTTGATAGGCACCGTTTTCATCTGTGATAGCGGATTTTTTAGTGATTTCTTTGTTGTCAATTGTAACTGTGAATTGAAAATCAAGATTACGGATTGGGAGGTTTTGTAAATTTCTTATGGATATGTTTGCTACAACTTCATCCCCGCTTCCATAAGCTTCTTTTTCGATATCTAACTTCATCAGTAACCGAGGCGAAATAACTCGTTGTATCATTATATCCTTTTCAAAAAGATCTGATTTTGTATTTTTTTGCCAATTGGTATATGCCTTTAACTTATAAAGACCGCCTTTTGAACCATTGGGAATTTCGTAGCTTCCACTCACTCTGCCTTTCTGAACATCCAGTTTAAACTTTTTAATGACAGATCCCGAAGGGTCAATAATTTCCGCATATAAAACCGAACTTTCTTTTGAACTTCGTTGCATCCCATCGGTTATATAACCCTTAAAATAAATTGTTTCCCCGGGTTGGAATATGGTGTTATTTGTATGAATGTAAACTTTTTCCACCGGAAGAACTTCGTTGAACTCGCTTACTTTGCCCGAAATAAAATTCTGTCCAAAACTCAAAAATGGAATGACTAAAAATAAAAGAATCAATCTTTTCATGTTTAAAATTTTAGGTTAAGTGAAACTCCATACGTTCTGGAGAGAGGATAGTTAAAATAATCCATTCCGATTCCCTGATCATTTCCCAATAATCCTGTTCCCGGAAATACTCCTGAATAATCAGTTGACACCCATAGATTTCGAGCAAAAATACTTATGGTAAGTTTTGTCAACGGTGAATAATGGTATTTTCTCAATTTTGTTTCGTACGACAAGGAAATATTTTGCAAGCGGAAATAAGAGGCATCTTCCACATTTTCCGACGCAGTGCCCGTTACACCATATCGAACCCATCTGTTTTCAGAAAGATCATTTGCCGGATTCGTAAAATCTACTGCAATAGAATTGGGTTGTCCGTTTAAATTCATACCGTTAAAAACATAATTGGTGGTATTCCGTAAATCAGCTGTGAGTTGGGATCGGCCAAAATAATTGAGAGTGCTTTGTGTTCCGTTCCATATTTGCCCCCCCTTTTGCCAATCAAAATTAAAAGCGAGTGAGAAATTATGGACTTTTATTTCGTTGAATAACTTTAGCGTAAAATCCGGATTGGGATCGGCAATGATTTTTAAATTACCATCTACTATCGGGAATCCGTCTGAGCCAATCATCACATTTCCATTTCCGTCTCGTTGAAAATCACTTCCGACAATTACCCCGACAGCCTGATCTTCTATAAAATTTTTAGAAATATCGTTGAATCCAAAATAGGGAACCCTTTCTGCATCAATCAGGATTCGATCAGTTTTGTTTTTATAGGCATGAAAATTCAAATTAAAATTCCAATTGAAGTTACCGGAATCAAGAAAATTACCATTTGAGAGATTTAATTCAAATCCTTGTTGGTGATAATCTGCTACATTTTCCCATGAAAAAGAATTTCCATTAAATAAAGGCGAATAGGCATTGTTTATTTTAAAATGATAAAAACTAAAATCTAACTTGAAAATGTGTCCAATCTGTGCTGTCAGCATAATCTCAGTCATTTTCTTTTCTTGTAAATTAGTTAAATTACTTTGAAGAAATAATTCATACGGCTCTTGGTAATCCATGAAATTACTAATGTTTTGATTAAGTGAATTGAAATTTAAATTTTGACTAATCAGTTCGGGTTCAGTATAATGAATTTCATTTTTTAATCCGAAAATCAAATTAAAATCACCCAATAAATACCGGGAATCTATGGTCAAAACATTATTTACTTGATAGGCAAAAGACTGATCGTTGGTGTTGGTATAATAAAGTGTCTGGCTTAAAACATTTTGAAGCTCTATGTCTTCCAGGTATTTAGAATAATCCAATTTTACGCCTAAATTGGAATTATACCGTTGTTTGCTAACACTATATAATTCAGAAGAAATTCCATCATTTGGGAAATTAATTAAAGAAGAATAATCAGTAAAAATATCTTTTCTCAATTGAAAAGAATTGAGTTGATGAACCCAATTCAGATGAATTTTTAATGTATTTTGATTGTTATAAACTGCGCTCAGCCTCAAATTAGTCATCTGTTCTGAAAAATCACGTTTAAAAAAGGATGGATTTGCTGCCAAGGCCATTTGAGGAATTTGTCCATATTCCATATTCTGATTGAAATTGCTAAAAGAAAATATGCCATTTAGGATCCAATTTTTAAGCTTTACTGAATAATCCAATCCTGCGCTCATATTATTATCTTTTTTCACGTCACGGTTGTAATTTATTAGAAAGATTGGATTGTTATATTGGTCTGAAGCTGAATTTTGTTGACCATTTAAAATTTCAGGATGGGGGTTGAAATGGAAAGGTGAATTCCATGCGCTGTAAAGTACATTCATGTAATTATTTCCTATTAACGGCATTTCTGTTTTTTCCCAATTAGTGCCCACATTGGTTTTCATTACGCCTCCCCATAACGGAAAATTATAATTGATTTTAAATGAATAAAAATTCCCTTTCGTCGATTCAAACAAGCCTTCTTCTTGTCGCGTAGATGCATTGAAGTTTAAAAAATGGGATTTTCGTTCGTAAGCAGCATTAAAACCAACCTTAAAGGCATCTGCTTCACGAAATATTTTGTTGGAATCATAAAAATTCAAACCAGAAATATTCTGTAGAGAAGGTCCCCAGCTGAAAGCTTCAGGTGATCCGAATTGCGTTAATGTTCCATTGTCAGGACGTCCTTGTACAAATTCATTTTGGAGTTTAGGCGTATTTAAATGTTCCGAAATACTGTAAGATAAATCGAAGTCAAATCCTAATCTACCTTTTACATATTCAGCGTCATGGAGTAATCTCGCCGAATCATTCTCGATAAGTATTTTGCTGAATCCATAACGAGAGTAATAGTAGTTATTCTCTTTTTTTTCTTTTTTAATTGGAAATTTTTCGGAATTTGCGTCGGAATCTATTTTTCCTGAAGTCCATTCTAATTCATTTTCAATTCGTTCAATCTCAGTCAAATAACCGAAGCTGTCAAAAGGATCTTCTTTATATTCATACATTTTGGTATATGAAATAGAATCATATTTTATAGTAATCGCAATTTGATTTCCGTGAGACAATTGGATACGGTATTTTCCCAATCGATCTGAAACCACACACTGGCTTCCATAAATATTTCCATTATATGCCTTGCAAATATTGGCTTGATAAACAGGATTGCCAATGCTGTCCAACACAAATCCGTTATAAGGGTTTGATTGGCCCAAAGCTACAATATGCACAATTAGAAAAAATAAAAAGAAACCCTGCTTCATAGGTTTGGATTTAGTAGAAATATACAGACCAATATAGGAATAATCCCAAGATTTCTAATCCTGGGATTATTTTTATCCTCTTCTTTTCTTCCAAGGTGCATTCTTTTCCCAGTCGCCTGCCATGATGCAGCCGTACGGCATTACTTCATCGATAACCGCCCCCAAGCCGAATTCCATCATTTGATTTCTTACTGATTCTGCACTTTTGTAAGCCGTTGGCAATTCTGAAATATCGATTTCGTTGGAGAAAAACCGAATGTCCAAACCTTTAGTTTCTTCAGCAAAAATTTGTTCGGTAGTCAAATGTTTCAATGAACGCTTGTGCTGCGTTCGGCTCATGTTTCTTCCGGCACCGTGCGGTGCAAAACCTAAGTTGGTTGCAGTAGTCTCGCCTTCCACAATCAAAACCGGCTCTGACATATTTAATGGAATTAATCTCGGACCAGTGATGTCGGGCATAAATTTCGGATCAAGCGGCGTTGCACCTTTGGCGTGGTAAAACAAATCGCCGTCACGGAAAACGAAATTATGTTCATTCCAGAATCGGTTTTGTTTTGCAATTTCTAATTTTTCCAGAGTAGCGTCGTGAATCACTTCATGGTTCAATTTTGTCCATTTTCTGATGATTTGCAACGCATCCCAATAAGCCTGACCTTCTTCGGTTTCAAATGGAATCCAGGCATTTTGTTTCAATGTTTCAGACGAAAGCACTTTTCTGAATTTTTCAGCAACGTGCATTCCTTTTCGATACAAATTCGCACCAAAACCTCTGCTTCCATGGTGTGTCACCAACATCGTATTTCCGGTTTTTTTGGAAATTCCAACAAATAAAAAATGGTTTCCGTCGCCTTGAGTACCGAGATGTCCACGTGCAGCTTTGATTGCTTTTTCGTCATTCAGGAAATAATTAGTTTGAATTTCTGCCAATAAATCTGTCGGAAATCGAAACTGCGCATCTCTTTCTCGACCGCCCGGTCCGAAATGCGTCACGCTGTGCGCCGCATCCAAAACAGCTTTAGGGTCTGCATCACCAAAATCGGTCAGCATCACCGAACAACAAATATCGGCACTGTGCATTCCGGGATGAATTGCATTTTTCGCAACCGCAACACCGCCAACCGGAATCGTTCCGATTGGACCGGTCGGACAAGCATCAGGCATCACTGCACCGCCCACAATAGTTGGCGTTTTCATGATTTCATTCATGGTAGCCAAAACCGAGTTTACATTTTCAGTTTCCAGTTCATTTTCAGGGCGGATGTTGATAGCAAATTTAACGGCCTTTTCAAAAGGTTTAATTTCAGCAGGCAATCTGAATTGTTCCAGATAATTCATCATATTTTCTCCTTCTAATCTATTTTCATTGATATGAATTAAGGCGTCTTTCATCCATTTGCCTTGGTGAAATCCTAATTCTATTAAATCATTTCCTGTAATTTTTGTTTCCATTTTTAATTTCTTTTGACAAAGATTTGTGATTAACTGCGCAATTATTTTGCGTAGGAATTGTAAAATTCATTTCTTATTTCAAAAATGAGGCGATTCATTTTTTCTAAATCAGGTTTTTCTTTCAATTCCGATTTTGAAAATAATTCTTCTAAATCATTTTTTAAATTTTCAGCTTCAACAACCAAATCATCATATTCAAACTTTCCATTTTTGATGTCAAGTAAATAATTTCTGTCAGTCCTTCTCACATTCAATTTACCATCGACTGCAATTTCTTTTGCCATGTTTAACAATCGAAAGGTGTGCATCAGGTTTTTAGCATCGTAATTTTTGCCATGTGAAATTGTCGATTCATAACGGGTTTCGTTCCTTTTTTCCACCCATTCCCAATATTCTCTATATTGCTTACAATAAGTTGAATAAGCTTCGCGATTGAAATAAAGCATTGTTAAAGCTTTTTCTTCTTTTGCAACTAAACTTAAGTTCACTTCATTTGAGTTTTCTGAACGGATTATTCCTGAATAATTTGAATTTTCATCATAAAATAAATTGAATGAATCTCGCAAATGTGGCAATTTGGATAATCCACAAAATTCTTGTTTCAGATTAAATTTATCTAAATAATATTTCAAGGCTAAAGTTTTTCCATCAAAATAAATGGTACAGAAATCCAGTACTGTTTTTCTCTCTTTTTCCATCGGGTTGGCAATTTTCTTTTCCAGCCCACGAGCTTTTTTGATTTGTGTAAAAGCATAATTTGCAAAGCTTTCATAACTTAATTTAGAAAGAAAATCTTCTGTTTCGAATTTTTCGAACAAAGGGTTTTTGTGCAAAATGCAATCTTCGGGCGTATTCAAAAGTTCCAATATATTCGGATTGTTTTTGGCACACAACGAAGCAAATTTGTTCAACTCATAATAAACAACATCATTGGTTTCATTGTTCATTTGATCAATGTAATTCAATGAATAATACTGTTCTTTGGGCAATACAAAAACGCCTCGGATATCTGTGTCGGAAGTGGCAGTAGCCAAACCATAAGCTCGGCTTCCGCTTATACATTCAAAAATGATACTTCCTGATTTTTTGAGTTCTTCAATGGTCATAACAGTTGTTTTAAAAAGAATTCGTTTAAAGCTTCTGCATTGGATTTACCAGATTTGAGCTTGTCTTTCACGCTTTCATTTTCGGCAAAAATCTTTTTTGCCAATTCTATTAGTTCTAAAGGTATTTCAACTTTTTCTTTTTCAATTAATTTTGATTTTAATTCGATTAACTCATCCAATTTAGAATGAAATTTCACATCAATTATTGGATATAATTCTCTGAATAAAACAGGCGGAATAGTTTCTTTTTTGTAAATCCAATTGGCACAAAGTGCGGTTCGTATTGCATAAAAATATCCTTTTATGGTGAGTTCGTTTGTGCATAAAATTTCTTCAAAATTTTTACACATACTGTGGTAATGATGAAATCCTGCGATTGGATTGAAACTTTTTTCGGTTAATTTTTTCAATTCTTCCATAAAATCTTCATCGACTCTGTAAATAATTGGTGAAAAGAGCCAACCTAAAAATGATGTATTTGACTTATTTAACAATCTTAGCGTTTTTCTCAAATCCCAACCCGAGCCATCCAAATCATCTTCTGTCATAAATTCTATGGTGTCCGTTTTCTCCGAAAGATTAAGATACCAATCTAATTTATGTTTGTACACAAAGCGGATGTCATAATCAGAATCTGGAGATTCAAAACCCCAAGCACGGCTTCCTGACTCAACGGCAAAAAGGATTTCAACACCTTTTTCCTTTTCTATTTCATTTAGTTTTTCAAGTATTTTAGTTCTCATTTTTAATTTCTTTTGACAAAGATTTGTGATTCACTGCGCAATTATTTTACGTACTAAAATAAAACCCCGAATTAAAATTTAACCCGGGATTTATTTAAGGTTTTGCGCTGAAGATTTCTTTCAACTGATTGACCATTCCGCCGTTTCCGGACAAGGAAATCTCACCGATTTTCTCGGCAATTTTTTCCACATATTCCATTTCTTTCAAACGGAAAAGCATTTCATTTTCTTCCATCAATTTAGCGGTGTTCAATAAGCTTCGTGTAGAAGCGGTTTCTTCTCGTCGTGTGATGATGTTAGCTTGCGCTTTTTTCTGCGCGACCAAAACCTGATTCATGATTTCCTTCACTTCACCCGGCAAAATCACGTCCCGAATTCCGGCAGACAATACCACAACGCCCAGATCATAGGCTTTTTGACCCACGCTTTTCAAAACGCTTTCAGAAACTTTTTCTTTGTTTTCCAACAATTCATCCAAAGTCAATTCGCCCACATATTCACGCAATACTAATTGCATCAACGTGTACAATTGCTTTTCGTAACTTTTGTTTTTTACCAAAGCAGTTTCGACATTTGTCACGCGGTAAGTCAAATCAAAATTGATTCGCAAAGCAGCTTTATCAGCAGTCAATAACTCCTGACCGCCAATTTCGACCAATTGCTGACGCATATCGGTCCGTTCCAGTTTCACAGACTGCGCATTTTTCCAGTAGTAATAAATTCCACTTTCCAAAATCCCGCTATAAGCATCGTCCACATATAAAACCGCTTTTTCGTTTGGTAAAATTTCGAAAGAACGAACATAATTTGCAAATGCCGGAGCCTGAATTAACTTACGGCTCAAAGCCTTTGGAATTTCCAATTCGTCTATATTGTATCGTTCGAAATTTTGTTTCAAAACACCTTTCCAATAAGCATATCTTCCAGTTGTCAAGATGTTTATGAAACGTTCGTCGCGGTATTCGACAACCAATTCATTGTCAGCAACATCTATGATTTCCAACATTTCCATTAACTGATCATTTTTCTCCAAAATTGCCCAGTTCAAAGGTGCATGAAACGCTTTTGTCATATCGAAACGATAAATCGTTGCGCCAAATGGTTTCAGGTATAGACCTTTTTTCAACACAGCTTTCAAATCACCGTTTTGGATGACCAAAGCGATTTGATAAGCATTAATTTTAATCCATAACATAACTTTCATTTTAGTAAACGAATTCCTCATTTTAAATTCAGAATTCTGATTAAACATTTTTTTAATTATTTTGGCGTGACCCCGCCGCGCCGCAAAGCTCTGCGGTGCGGTCGGGCTATCCGCTGTATCTTTTGCTTCATTTCATTTCGCAAAAGGATGCCGCTTCTATCCCTCACGCAATTCATTTATTTCATTTCAAAAAGGAAAACAAATGAAAAATTCATCGTCCTTGCGGCGGAATCTTTTTGAGAAATGAACGCCTGCGATTGTTGTTTCTATCCGGCTGAATTCATATAGAATCCAGTTTCGTAAAACCAAGAATGGCATTTGTTTCATTTGTGCAAAAAAGATTCAGGCTCAATTTGCGATTGTAAGCAGTTGAAATTATGAACACATTCATTTTTCCAAGAAATTACCGAATCTTTCAATTTGTTTTCCAACATCAAGAGCAGTTTTTCAAGCTGCAAAAGCCGAATTTTAAGTTCGGTGCGTCAACCATTCCGCCTTCCCGATTTTCACCGGGAGCAGGATTCGAACCTGCATAACTGTTACTCTAACCAACTGAGCTACTTCAATCAGAATTTGAAGATGGGAATCGAACCCACGACCGACAGGTTGTGAAGTTTTTTGGAAAACCCCTAAAACCTTCAAGTCAAATTGCATACGATTGACGATGCCTTTCGGCAGAAAACCGCACAATGGCGCTGTACAGAAACGCTCAACAAGACTTGCTTGATATTTTTAATCTTTTTTAAAAGAACTTCTCATTTTAAATTCTTGACAAATATTTTCACTTATCTACGCAATTATTTTGCGTGGATAAAAATTCTTTAAAATAATTTTAAATTAAAAAAAGAGCCGCCGAAACGGCCCCATTCACACGGCTAAGTCGGCGCAAGATGAACTTGCGAACGCATAAGGTTTGGCTCTGAAGGTGTAGCCCATTCCCAAAATGTAACCCATCGCATCCTTCAAAGCGATATTGGATTTGAAATCAGAATCGGTATTGATGTCGGCGTGGACTTCCATTTGGATGTCGTATTTGTCCAAAATTTCATGAATTGCGTAAGCGATCTCTACGGATTTTGCGACTTCATTCAACATCCGTTCTTTGATGCCTATTTTCTGGACAATTCTTTCTTTACGGATAAAAGCAAATGCTCCTTTTCCTTTTCTGATGACCACAATTGCGGTTGCATAGTGAACTTCATTTCCATAAACATGGGAATCGGATCCCACACATACTTTCAATTCGTATCCGTTTTTTAATTCTCTTTGAATGGCTTCTTCCAATAATTCTTTAAGCGGATGTGTAAATACAATTCCGCTTAAATTTCTCCAGATTTCATTTTGAGCTTTCATGGTAATTTTTGTTTTATGGTGACGATTTTTTGATACTGTCTTTTTTTGCATCAGCAAATATTTTGTACAAATCGGATGATGTTTTCACATCACTGACAACTTTTGCTGCATTTTTTGTACTTGCATTGTTCATTTCCACATTGTCTGCGTACTTGATGTAAGCTGGACTTGCATTGTCGATTGATTTTATCGCTTTGCTTGTGTTTTTACAGCTTCGAGTAAACGAGATTAAAGTTGCAAATGCAATCAATACGATACTTAGTATATTTTTCATAATTCTAATTTTTAATTTGTCTGGGAAGCAGGATTCGAACCTGCGACCTCCCGCGTCCAAGGCGGGTAAACAACCACCGTTATCTTCCCAGAATTTATTTTGCGGTTCATACGAGAATCGAACTCGTGGCTCCCGAGAGACAGCCGGGTAGGTTGCCATTACCTCAATGAACCTTTGGTGGGAATGAAAGGATTCGAACCTTTTCAGCTATTGCATTGGTTTTACAGACCAACTCAACTCTCCAGCTTTGACGCATTCCCAATTTTGTACTCCGTAGGGGAGTCGAACCCCTGATTGCTGATAGAAAGTCAACCGTCTTTACCGCTTGACCAACGGAGCAGTTGTGATACCGGCAAGGTTCGAACCTGCGACTTGAAAGTTAAAAGCTTCCAGCTCTACCAACTGAGCTACTATATCTAAATTTATTGCATAAAAAAAGCGTCTCTTTTTGGGAGACGCTCAGTTATCGTAAATGAAATATATCTATTTCACCTGATTCTGGTTTTCTCCCACACAAATGGATTTTCTCCATTACAATCAATTCCAAAGGGTTTTACCCAACTCGGCTGATATGTTTTATGTTCTAGTGATAATCTCATCTTGTTATTTTTTAATCTTGATAAATTAATTTTTGTTTTCTACTTATGACAATTTGATTTGTCATTTTTGACGGTGCAAAGATTAAATGAGTTTTTGAATTATGCAAATAAAATTTTGAATTAAATTATTGAAAATCAATAATTTACATTAATTTTTAAACAATAAAACTCCTGTCCGCCTGCTGCAGATTGTCTTGAATTTTGCAACTGTCTGTCTCACATTTGCTTGGTAACTCACGCTACGTTTTTATATTTTTTCAAATTCACTTAAAAAATTTCTCATATTTTTTTCATTTAAAACAAAAAGCGCCCGATATATACAATCGGACGCTTCAGAATTCAACTTATTTTTAGATATTTTACATCAAAATTTTATATAAACTGAGTACATAACGTCCGTTTTCGTTCCAGAATCCTTTCGGTTCTAAACGGTAATCACACTGACTTATCAGTGATTGCATGGCATTATGTATTCTAATTTTTGTCATTTTTTCTGATGCAAAGATGCGGGATTTAGTTTAATTTGGAACTAATTAGATTTCAATTTAGAATAAAAACAAAGATTTCTGCTTCACTACACATTTTTATTGCGGAAAAATTATTTCCTTATTTTTAATTCAAATTTAAACAAAATGGCCATCAACAAAAATGCATTGATTCGATACAAAACGATTGACAAATGTCTGCAAAACCATTATCGGAAGTGGACTTTGGAAGATTTTATCGAAGCTTGTTCCGATGCGCTTTACGAATATGAAGGTCGTGATGTAAACGTAAGCAAACGAACAATTCAGCTTGACATTCAGATGATGCGCAGTGACAAATTGGGCTACAATGCGCCGATTGAAGTTTATGAAAAAAAGTTCTATCGATATGCGGACGAGACATTTTGCATCACCGACATTCCGCTCACAGAAAATGATATGAATGTGCTTTCAGAAACGGTTGAAATGCTTAAACAGTTCAAAGATTTTTCTTTATTTGATGAGTTAGGCGACATCATTCACCGGTTGGAAGATAAAATATATACCGAAAAAACACATCGGCAGCCCATCATTCATTTGGACAAAAATGAACAATTGAAAGGTTTGGAACATTTGGAAGTTTTGTACCAGGCGATTTTGAAAAAATGTGTTTTGAATATCCAGTATCAATCTTACAAAGCGCGTGCGGCTTCAAAGATAACCGTTCACCCGTTTTTGTTGAAAGAATATAACAACCGATGGTTTCTGGTGGGTAAGACAAATGCAAATTCCGAGGTAAAAACCTTTGCGCTGGACAGAATTCAAAATGTAGATTTTGATTTGAAATCAGAACATCTCAATGAAAATTTCAACGGAGATGAATATTACAAAAACACAATAGGAGTTACCGTTTTGGACGAAAAATATGTAAAAGAAATTATTCTGAAAATTGATTCGAGCAATGCGCCGTATGTGCTGACCAAACCATTTCACCATTCGCAGGAAATTATGGAAAAACATGAAGATGGAAGCATTACTTTTAAGATTTGCGTCGGCATTAATTTTGAACTGGAAAGATTGGTTCTAGGATTTGGAGCGTCAATTGAAGTGCTTGCACCTCGCGAACTCAGAAAACGTGTGGCTAAAATTTTAAGGAATGCTTCGGGGATTTATGAAACTAATTAAAACAAAAAAAGCACCTCATTTCTGAAGTGCTTTCTGCGATCCGGACGGGACTTTTGATTTTATTTTATATGACTAATATGCAGATATTTATGGTCTTAAATCTTAGTGATTATATCTATAAGTCCACCTTGTAGTAAAACCCCTAACATAATAGAGTAGATAATACCAATGAAATCACATCAGGGTTTCCATACACTATAGCTCTAGATTCCTTAAGAGTGTATAATTGTATTTCCTCATTTTGATAAGTGCTGAGGTTATCAGTTTCCTCTACCAATTCAAAATATTTTAGTAATTCCTGCTTTAGATTTGGATCAATTTCATCTAAGAAGATAACTACAGCCTGTAGGAATTCATCACAATAAAATATCAGTTCAATTTTATCTGTAGAATGATTCAGAAATTTCTTTACTTCTTTTCCAACATAAATGTAACTGTCATATCCTTTTATCCTGTCAGGTAGAATTTCTAAGTCAAATTCCAGGTTTTCATATTCCATTCCTATAGGAAAGGGTAAAATATCTGTTTTCATAGTTTTAGGGTATAAAAAAACCACTCAAGTAGAGTGGTTGAATTCTTTTTTAAGCAAACCAATCAATATATAGAAATTGTAAGGACTCCCAAATCATTTTTCATTTCAAACAAAATTAACATCTTCCCATCTTTCCAAGCTTGATTACTTGTTATGATATTTGCTTTTTTATTTAAATGGTTTAAGATAAATTGAATTGTTTCTGTACTAATTATATTTCCTTTAATGTCAGGTGTAATAATAAAAATAATCTTCTCTATTGCCTTATACTTTAGATTATTAATAACCATTAACTTATCCTGATCAATTAATTTATATTGGGTTGTGAAATAATTCCCATCATCGGAATAATCTCCCCTTTCCAAACCATTGTGATAGGGAGGTTCTGTGTATGCTTCTAAATTATTACCAGCACACGTAAAGTCAATTAAATTTTCATATAGAAAAGTCCTTTCCATTTTGGATTGTCCAAAAGATAAAGTAGCAAATAGTATTGGTATTATAAATATTGTCTTCATAATGTACTTATTTTAGATTTACGAAAAAGGATAAAATTCTTTTTTCTGAATTCACTCCAACTCTACAATTTCCATTTTCATAATATTTGATGTCTTTGTAAGAGTAAGAATACACAAAATCTAGAGTAAGAATTATTTGTGTAAGTGAATTAAAAGCTTCTTTAGTAGGTTGATATACAAGACTGAACATTTCATCATTTCTAACTATTGAAATGTTTTCTTTGCCTTCTATACTTGTTTTGGAGTAACCTTTTTGATAATAATTAGGTTCATCAGTGGTTTTTACATATTTGAACCCTTTAGAATTTAAATCTACTTCGATGTAGTTATAATCCTGCTTAGCTAAATAATCATTTAATTTTGAATAACTTAGGGATTGAGCATTTAAAAATACTGGAAGAAATAGAAGAAAAGAGTAAATTAATATTCTCATATTTTTGATTTTTAGTTAAAATTTTGTGCAGGTTTTAAACAATAAAAGACCTACTGCCATAGGAAGTAAGATTTTTATAAATGAATAAACTGTATAATTAAAAGCTTCAGTAGAAGCCCCCTTAAATTCATCAATAACTTCTCTCACAGAATTTTTAGCCTGCTTCTTTGCATTTTCCATCCATTTTTTTAAAATTTCATCTTGAAATTGATATTCTGAATATTCATAACCTTGTTTGGTCTTACTTGAAGCAGCTTCTTCAGATTGATGTGTATGGTAAAAATTGTCATACTCAACATCATATCTTTGTTTGGCTTCTTCATCTTTGAGAACTAAATAAGCCTCAACAATGTCCTGCATTTTTTGGGTTGTGTCTTTATTTGGGTTTTTGTCAGGATGCCATTTTTTACATTCTGTCCTATATCCATTTTTTATTTCATCAATTGTAGCATTTCTCCCTATACACAGAATAGAGTAATAATCTTTAAACATTTTTGTCTAAATTTCTATTATCTGTATCTTTCTTTGGCAAGTACTTCCAGACACCAATAATTCCAAAAATTATAATTGCACCAGGTAAAAGTCTTATAAGCCCAGTAGAGTCATTTCCAGATTCAGAAATGACAGCTTGGATAATTACTCCTATAATAACAACTGCAATGCTTAAAAGTATTTTCACTAATATTCTCATAGTATCTAAATTTTAAAATTGCCATATATGGCATTTAATTCAACAAATATAAAACATTACTTGACTTGCCAAATATGTCAAGTATGGAAAAATCTGAAATTCTTAAAGCTGTAGGTAAGAAAATCAAGGAATTAAGGGAGTCTAAAGGCTTATCTCAGGTTGATTTGGTTGGTAAAATAGAGGGTAAAATTGATACTACTAATATCTCAAGAATTGAATCAGGAAGAACCAATCCTACCCTTTATACTTTACACAGAATAGCTACAGCTTTAGAGATTGACCTAAAAGAATTCTTTTAATTTCTTTTGGGAACATAAGTTTTGTTTCCATTACTATTAATGTAATATTGCCCACCTTTAGGACCCGTATGGATAGTTTTTCCTGAACCATAATTTTTAGCTTCTACTGAGTAATCTTTTGGTTTTGTACCCACTTCACCAGTATAAAGGTTTATATTTCCTTTAGTGGAATAGTTGTCATGGTTGGTTTTATTGGTTTGAGTTTTGTAATACCCATCAATATAAGTTCCTGTGCTTGGTTTGTAATAACCAGTCTGATACCTAACCTGAGAAAATACTAAAGATGAAAAGAGAAAGAATGCTGTGATTAAAAGTGAATTTTTCATATTGCTATATTTTAATTGTTATTTTTATAGCAAAAGTAAAATGAAGTTAATCTCTTCTATGAAAGTTGCAAATTTGCAACTCTAAATAAATGGGGGCTCATACACATCATCTGGGTCTATTTCATCATTTGAGCTATTATTATATATAAGAGGAATGTATTTTAAATCACTGCCAAAAACAGCTCCATCAATTATATAGTTTTTCGCATATGATTCTTCCATAGCATTATAAAATGCTGATTTAATCCTTGAAATGTGAGTGAAAATGGTTTTATTACCCAATTCAGTTATATCTCTAACACTTTGATTCATCCTATCCAAATCATTTTGGTTAGATATATTAAGATAAAAGCTCATTAACTCCTTTTCGTGTTTCCAAAGCTCACTGATTCTTATACCTTCAGGATGATTGTAGAAGAGTGCATAGACTGCTTTTGAAAGAGAATTAAGTTTAATTTCCAAATTATTAAAGTATGGAATATAAATTTTGTAGTCATCATCAAATTTAACTCCACCAATAAGGTTCAAATCAACCTCATCTGACAAATCTTCTAAGGTCTTTTTCAGCAAGGGTAAAATATATAACCATTTACCAGATGCTTTTAACGCATCAATTTCTTTGTTTATAGAATTAATTTTATTTAAAGTCTCCTCATCCAGACTTTCATCAATAGCTCTTGCAAATTCCGGATTTACTCTTCTACGAGAATTGAATAAATTCTCATCATTTATTAACTTACTTTTTGTCCCATAGTCAATTATAAATTGTTTAGGGCTTTCAACTCTATTTATTATATCTTCATTGGTGTATTGAATTACGTGAATGAGAGAGTCATAACAAATTATAAATCCAGATTTTATATTGCCTTTATATCCTAAATATTCAAGGAGTAATTTATTGTCTTTAGCACAAGAAGAGAAGTATTTAAAATTATCTTTTTCCTTTGCCATTATAAGGTGGAAAAGTTGATGGCTACTGAAATGGATCTTTTCATTCAGATGTGGAATGAAATAAGAAATCAAATCTTCTGTATTATCAGGAAAATCTGTTCCTGGAAGAAAGGTAAAATTATAACCAGCTTCATTAAATTCTTTTACTATGGTATCATGATGTTCTTTATAATAAAGGTTTAACTGAAAGTTCCCAATCAGGTCAAACACTATTACTGTTTTATCTAATGATTCAATTTTTGAAAGAGATTGGTCAATCTGATTTCTTCTGAAACTATCTACATAATACCCCAAGAATTTGAGTTCTTCTATCATACCTGATTTTATTCCAAATTTAAATTATTTGAACAAAAAAAACATTATATCCTAATACGTAACTACTCCATTGAATTAATCCGTTTTTAGATCTAAATCCGTATAAGTATTGGATTTAAACCCTGCAATCATTATAATGCAGATTAAAAAAAGGCTATAATATTATGTAGATGTATATTTTATATAGGTCTATTTAAGTATGATTTTCAGGGATTTTGTAATCTTTCACACACCTTAATCAAAACTGCAAGAATTGTAAACTTTGTAGTTTTTGCTAGTTTCATTTGAATTAAAAAGTGACAAAGTGACTTTTTTTGTCAAAACTTTTTTCTGTAGATGAAAAAATGATTTATTTTAAGTAAAATCACATTCGTAGAAAAATACTTTTCGAAAAAAAGGTCACTTCGTCACTGGGTTAAGAATTATACAAAAGCTTCATCATACACTCCATTTTCAGAAAAAACTGAAGCATCAGCTTTAATAGGTTTAGATTCACTTTGGTTTGTTTCTTCTGGTAAATAAACCCACCTGTGAGATAAGATAATTTCTTCTCCTGTTTCCTGCACTACATACTCATAAGGCTCACATTCCTGTTTCTCAATAGAGCCTGGAATTTGTGTTCCAATTAACCCTTTACAAGTTACCTCATCAAATGTTGATGGTATAATAGCTTTTTTAGCTGTGGCATAAAACATTCCTGTAGCTTTTGATTGGGTCATTTCAATGCCACCCTGTAGCTCCAGTACGAAAAATGAAGTTTCATCATCCTTTAATCTTTCTTTGTAGTTAACAATTGTTACCATTGGTTTTAAAAATTTTGAGTTAAACATTTGTTCCAAACACAATAGAATTTCTGAAGAAATAAATATTCAGCTATCACCTTGAAGTTTTATATTCCTGCCTGAAAAAATCTTTCTATATAATTTGGGTACGGGGAGTTCCCCATTCCTACATAAGTGCGGGTGTTTGTTGGAGGAAGAGAGCAAATGCACAACCCCTTCAAAAAATTTTATAAAAATTTCAGATTATGGTTTTCCGTAATGTTATATCTTAAATAATTTTTACTTTTGGAAAGCAGCGCTATGTAATCCTCTCTTTTTAAGATGAAAACTATATTTATATTTTTAAATTCAACACCTATTAAGATAATATTTTATGATAATAAAGAACTTTTTTTTACATCATGTTGATGTAAGCAACAATAATGTTACACCAATTAATTTACAATTAAACCCTCAAAACTTGCAGGATTATGTTGAAGAGTTATTAAGTGAAATTATAGCAAACCCAAACAGGAGGATATATTCTTTCAAAGATGGTAATACTGAAGTGAAATCTTCATTACGCAAGATTTTAGAGGATAATACTGATGTGGAAAATATAACTGAATTAAATGCCAAAAGATTACTTGAAAAAGAGATAAATACTCAAGCGTGGATGACAAGCAGAAATATGTCTGTTGAAATTCAGAAAGGTAGTTTATTACATCTAAATTTTGACATTAATGGTACTAAACAAATAATTATATGTAAGGTTGAACATGATGAGATTTTAAATGAGCTTAACTTTGAGAAAGTCAGAGGGCTAAATACAAAGAAAAAGGTTTTCAAAGCAATATTGATAATTTTTAATAATCGTGGTAAAATATCAGAAAATTATGTTTTTGACAAACACAACAGCAAATATTGGTGGGATGATTTTCTTGAGTTACAACAGCAATATACTGATGATGACAATACTGAAAAATCATTAAATGCCATAGATGCTACTCTTACACCTTTGAGAAATAAATTTTATGCTGACTACGTTATATTAAGAAATACTATCATTGGTTATTATAAAAACAATGACAGCCTTAATTATTCAGACGTTATTTCCAATGTAGTCCAAAATTATGATCCAGTAAATGTTGACTTTCCTAAAGATGCACTAATAAATAAATTAAATGAGCTTCCTGCAAAAAAGGGATTTGATACACAGTTTTCCATTGTAAAAAAGAAAATAAATAAAAAAGTGAAGCATAGAATTAAACTAGCAAATAATCTATATTTAAGTATGGATGATTTTGTAGACAATTTAAGAAATATTCTAAAGCCCTGGAAGGATGAACAAGGAAACAAATATGTGCAAATATTATCTTCTGAAGGTTTTGATAAAATTGAAGATTTAATGAGAGAAAATGGTTAGTTCTTTAATACAATTATTCACACCAAATCAGATTCTAAGCAATATTGATAATTTTAAGCAATATGAATACATTGCTTATGTAGGTGTAAATGATAAAACAAATTCACTAAACAAATCTTTTTATGATGATGTAAATGTTTATTTTAATTCTATACAATATGATTGGTCATTAGAAATAGAAGAAACAGGTTATTCAATATCTCAAAACAGTTTTGTTGATATAGAATTTGAAGAATATATTGATACTTCAAATCTCAAACTAACTATCAGAGTATTCAAATCAACTAACAATAGTATTGTAATATTTAATGAGAGTGTATTTTTTGAAACGTTGAATAAAATGACTTTAAAGAGTATTTTATTGACTTTTCAACAAATTTCAAAGCCCATATTAATTACTAATGAATTTTCAGAAAATTCTCAAAAATCAAACTTAATAGGTTATAATACAGGTGTTAATAATTCAAAAAATCAAGAAATAAGTTTTCAGTGCCTTTTTTATAATTATTCAGAATTTAAATTTGCTCCTGAAAATTTTTCATTCAGTGATTATGAAAAGCAAGATGATTTTTGCAAAGTGATTAAAAAATTACATTATGTCTATTTGTTGATTTATTTATTTGATGTTTCAGAAATTAGAGAGGATAAAATTTTCTTGAAGCTCAAAGGACATAAAACCTATGAATATGAATTGGAATTTTCAACCCTAAAAACTGAAAGCATTAATGAATACAAAAAAATATATGAGTGGGTTTATTCTGATAAAGGCAAAATTGAAGATAAGTTAGGAATAGCAAGAAATATAATTGGATTTTACTTAAAAAAGGATGATGTAAGAATTGACAACAGGACATTTCCTTCTATCCTATCAGCTAATCAGCTTTATATAAAAGGGAATTTGACAAAATATTTGGATTCTCGAAATAAAATATATGAGCAGGTTGACCAAGTAACAAGTAAAATAAATACCTCTCTGGATACATTCTTAGGAAATTTTCAAAAATCTGTCTTTGTTTTTGTGAGTTTTTATTTAACCGCATTTGTAGTAAAAATATTTAACAAATTAGATGTTTCAACAGCAATTAGTAAAGAGGCTACCTTATTTGGTCTAGGCTTATTGCTACTTTCGCTTTTTTTTATGATTTTTTCATTAATTATTTTAAACTCAGATTTAAATAGAGTGAAGGAAAAATATTTTTTGGTGAAAACAAGGTTTGAAGATATTCTAAACAAAGATGACGTAAATAAAATTCTAAATAATGATTCAGAGTTTAATAAAGACATTATGTTTTATGAGAAAAAAAGATGCAACCTTCTGTTTTTATGGATAATCACAATAATTATTCTTACTTGCATATTATTTAGTACTTCAGAATATATAAATTTCAAATATCTTTCTCTGTAAATCCACCCCACTTTAGCAGGGTGGATTAACTCAACTCAAAAACCAATGATAACCAGAATTACCACTGATAGCTTTACAAATACTCTGATTAAACTCAAAAGCATTTAAGTTTCTCTCTAAAAAGGTATCAATGTAGCTGGATTTATTGGCTTGAGTGAATAGATTGTACACATTCCACAGATTGATATTACTATTATCATCCTTACAGAAACTATCATCCTGATAATAATCTTTAGCAATGGTATTGAAGTGCCCATCTGTAAACATCAATTCAGGAATTTCAGATTTCAGTTTTTTAGGTAAATGCTGATATAACCTAGCTCTACCAACTAAAGTAGCAAACTGGTGTTCTGTAAGAAATTGCTCTGATAGACCTTTCATCTGGTTTAGGTGGGTTTCTGCTTGGTAGTTTTGGATAATTTCCAAAATTTTAGCTTGTAACTCCTGATAGGATGTAACCCTTAAATCTTCCACAAAACCATCACTTGAAACACATAGATTGCAACATACCATATTCTGAAACCCAATGAAGAACTTGAATTTTTCAAATGATTTCCTGTTGTACAGATTTTCCTGATTATATGCTCTTACCCCTCCTATAGTCAAGGATAATTCATTCCCATTGATATTTTCAGAAATACTTGGAATTCTGATGATAAAAGCCATTCTTTCATAATAAATGGTTTTCTCATGTTCCAACAAGTCTTTAGCCTGCTTATGAATTGCATCTGGAATCCTGCCTTTAATCTGATGAGAAACCCTAATTTCAGGTAATTCTATACTGTGATGAGGAAATGCTTTTGAAATGGAATTTTGAGCAATTTCAATAAATTCCTGATGTGCCAGAGTCTTTTCATTATCCTTGCTGAAAACAGGAATGATACAATCTTTCTTTAAGTGCAACAAATCCACTTCTTCTGTATTGGCTTCAATGAAAGGTTTTGAATTTTGAGCTTTTAATCCTTCTACAACCACAGGGCTACTATCTCTAGAACCCACAGGGAGCAGCTCCAAGGTATCTTGCTTCTTCATTATGTTGGGAGTTTTTTCAAATGTGATGCTGTCCATTTTGAGAAATGTTTTTAGGGTTAGTTAACTGAATCAAAAGTGATTTCTTGGCTTCAAAACCGGGTCTTAAAGTATCCTGAAAATCAGGATATTTCTTATACAGTTTCAGAAGCTCTGCCATAGAGTTACATTGCTGAATTTCTTCATAAACCTGCTCAGAAGTAACTTCTGCTACATTAGAGCCTGTATTACACCAATCCAAAATCCTTTTCCCTGTACCTTGATTAATCACAAATTCAGGTTTACCCATAAATAATCCTGTCCTGTCTTTGGATGAGGTAGCAAAGTGCTTAATATCCACATCAAATACAAGGGTAAACTCATAATCCAAGCCATCTTTCTGAACTGCTTTCAATCCAACTTTTTCAGGAATAAACTTTCCATCCTTTTGATTCAGCACATAATCCTGCTTTGTCCTCATTGTAGCTATGATATGAGCATTGGATTGAAGGATTTTATCAGTAAAGGCTTTTTGTCTTGGAGTAACTTTAGCCCAATTGGTAAATGAATTACCTGCCAGTTTAGAATGAAAATCCAATAGCTCATCCCAACAATGAGAAATAGAATCAATGATAATCACTTCCATAGCAGCCTTTTCACACACCTCTAGAGCTTCAATGTATTTTTCAGGTGTAAAAGGTGGTGTCATTGAAAGCACATTGTAATTACCCAAATGGGCATAAAGGTCAGCACTTCCATTCTCTGTGTCTATAATAGCTACTTTCGATAAGTTACCATTTGTAAGTCCTTGTGCAAGGAGCAGGCTTGAATAAGTCTTGCCCGAGCCTGCACTTCCTTGAAGAGCCATTTTAATTTTAGCTCTTTTTCTTTCTGATTGTCTTAGTTGCATAATTTTACATTTAAAGTTCGTATAAATAAAATGGGGCTTTCGTTTAGAAGGCCCCATTGTGTTATGAAAAAACAGAAATATTAAACATTGCAGAACTTGCAGGTTTTGCAGTTTCTGCAAATTAAAAATTATTTTCTTTTTACTTTTTTATAAGTTCCATGACTTATTTTTTCTAAAATTTTATCATTCCACTTTTTTAAAATTTCGTCAAAAGTCCTTTCTGGAATTCCAACTTTTTGTGCTATCTCAAGTCCTCTGCTTCTCTTGAATTCGTCTGGGAGCTTACTTAATAAATCCCTTTCTTGCATTGTCATTGAAACAGCATTTTTTTCAAACTGATCGAAAACGGATAATGAATGATCTAATAAGATTTTTATAATTCTCATTGCTGCTTTGACAGTTTTATCTTCAGCATAAAAAATAACATCTCCTTCAACTAGTTCTTCTTGTTTTTCCAAAACAGTAAACAGACAAATTAATCTAAAAGCGATCAATCCTAATCTTTTGACTACAGGAATGAAATCGTCTTTTCCTGTCTCTTGGATAATGCTATTTGCCAATGACATTCTTTCTTGGAAGTAATCCCATTGCTTTTTAGTCATTCTGACTTCTACGCTATTTTGTTTTTTCAGCTTTTCATACAATTCTTTAATTTCTTTGGACTTTTCATCCATTAATTTATCATAACTTATCCTACTAGCAGTTGGACTGACATCTTTCCAACCGCCGGCTTCTTCAAAGGAATAATAAATGAACCTACTGAATAATCCGTTTTCTTTAGACTCGATCAAAGGTCTGACTTGATTAGGTGTTCCTGATAAAATCATTGAAATTTTAGGTTTCTTGATTTCAAAAAATCTATCCTCAGTAGATCTGCTGATTGATACAGTCTCATGATGGAAGGCTTTTCTGAGCAAATCAGAGAAGTTTCCCCAATCTTGCTTTAACATATTAGAAAGCGAATCTGCCTCGCTCTCAAATATGATTAAATCATCCTCAGCATTCTCCAAATGAGTATATAATTTGGACGCACTTGTATTTCCAGGTACAACCTTTATTTGAAATTTGGGTTCATTTACTCCCTCATTATTTTCAGAATTCCTGTATTCCGCTATTTTTCTTTTGCTCTCCTCTTTGATTTTCTCATGGATTGGTTCAACCAATATTTTTGACCATTCCATCACACCCTTTCCTGAAGCTGGAGGAGCAATAATAAATACATATAAATTAGGACTATAATTTCTGGAATCATAAATTCCATATACATTTGACATACATCCACTTATAACTCCAACACACGATAATAAAATAATATCTCTCTCCCTTCCTTGAAATTCAAGGCAAATCTCTTTTAATAGTTCTGGCAAGTCTTCATATACCTCTTCTGGTATTAGATTTTTATGACTTGCAGTCATGGCAAGATCTGGCGAACTCCCAAACCTTGCTTTTTTACTTTCTTCTATTTCTTTAATCATATTTTTCAAATAATTAATTTCTGTTTCTCCATAAAAAAGTTTAAGAGATTGGGCTTTCCAATCTTCTTCTGCAAATTTCCGAACGAAACATGCCTGAAAAAGAATTGAAACAGAAAACCTTAAAAAATGGCAGATTTCTGTTTCAAAATCATAAAAACTTTACTTTATTTCGATTGAGGGAGGGCGTTCTATATAATGTTTGAGATTCTTAATATCAACATTATCATAGATTTGAGAAATGTTTCCTATAGAGGGGTTATTGACAAATGGAGCTGAATTATTTATTGGAACTTCAAACAAAGCAAAAAATGCTGCTATAAATTCTAAAGTAGATTTTTTCAGGGCTTTATCAATTCTAGGTCTATTGGGATTATTTTCAGAATAGATAAAATTATAGATTGCATTAATAAATTCTACTTTAACATTTTCTGAAAATTTATCTGGTTTTATTTGAAGCGTCTTGGATAAGATGCCTTCTTTTTGTTGAACATAATTTTCTCTAGTCAACAGGAATTTATCACAAAGCGCTCCGTAAATGGTTTTCAATACCAATGGATTTTTAATATTGATATTATCTCCTGTATCTATCTTGATTGTAATTGAAGGTAATTCTTCACTATGGCTAGTAGAAAAAAGATATTTTCTTAAAGCTCTAAACAGACCTTTTATATCTTCTTTTTCTAGAGCAAGGGTTTTTAAATCCTCATCATTTTCACTCCCTATATTGTTACAGTAGGCGTATTGTAATGCGCAACCCAAAGTAATAAATTCTTCACGAAGTGAAACAAGATCAATATCTTCCAAAGCTTCATCCAATAATTTTGCTGTCTGAGTTGGAATCTGTAGGGAAGAATAAGTGCCTCTGAAAAAATTGGTTAATTCTTTAAAAGACTCTATTGAACCTATATCCTCCAAAGAAGAAACTTCGTACATATCAAATTCAATAGAGCCCTCGGGTAGATTGATGTATAGACTATCTTGATATGTTTTCCATTGATACATTATAAAGAAATAATACTGCAATTAATGCAAATTCTGCAAAACTTGCAAGGCAATGATATATTTTACTTTTTATCCAACTTTTTACTCAAGTTACGGATATGTTCACTAACCTTTTTCTGAACCACCTTTCCATAATGCTCCTGCGTGATGGTGATTTTAGAATGTCCAAGTAATTCTGACACAATCTCCATAGGCACATCATTATACAGTAATACTGTAGTAGCAAAGGTTTTCCTTGCAATATGATGAGTCAAATTTTTTTCAATCCCAACTATTCCTGCTATCTCTTTCAGATAAGAATTGAACTTAGAATTACTAGCTTTTGGTAACACACGTACATCATCATATTCTTGGTATTTCTCTATGATAGATAGAGCTTTAGGAAGAAGAGGAATTGAAATTTGCTTTTGAGTCTTTTTTCTCTGCATTTGAATCCATTGATTTCCATCAAACCCAGTTACAATGTGTTTCTTCTCAAGATTGTACATTTCAGTAAATGCTAATCCTGTATAACAGCAGAAAACAAAGAAATCCCTGATTTGTTCAACTCTTGTGATAGGGAAATTGTGATTTTCAAGCCTTTCCAATTCCTCAGCAGTCAGATATACAACTTCTTTTTTAGGTCTTGCTAATCTGTGGAGTAGGAAAGGGTCTTTGTCTAAGAATCCCATAGATACAGCCATTTTGACTACTTTCTTGGTTCTTTGTAAACTTTTGAAAGTTGTACTTGCCTGAAACTTCTTCTCTGTCTTGAGGAAATATTCAAACTCCTGAAGGAAGTTTTCATTCAAATCCTTTAGCAGGTAATCATTCTTTTTCAACTGTAATTTCAGGAACTCAGCAATATGGTTCTTGGTAAGGTTGTACCTGCTCCAACTTAATTGAGCATACTCAATTCCTATAAGTTTCTCCATTTTGTTGTTATGTATTTCAAATGCTTCTAACAAGGTCTTTTCAGCTTTTATGTTCTCTCCTTTGTACTTCAGGTAAATATCATTTACATCAAAGTTTAAAGAGTTCACTTGCAGATACAAAAAAGCCTGACTAATTTCATTCTTAATCAGGCTTAACTGTGTATTGATATAATTGTTCTCATCATTGGGTGGATGAGCTTTCTGCTGTCCATTTTTCCAATGGTTAGGATTTACAAATAATCCAGTAGAAAATATCTTTCTCACCCCACTTAATGTAATTCTACATCTGATAGGGGCTTTGCCTTGTCTGTTAAGTTTGGTTCTATTTATTAAGAAAAGTATTTTTAAATCTATTGCATTCATAATATTAAAGAGATTAAAAAGGGGGGTGTACCCGAGTTAAAAAATGGTGTACCCGCAGGTGTACCTGAGAAGTAAGAAATGGGAGGAAAAATAAGGAAGTATGATTTAAGAGCTAAATCTCTGTAACGCCTTTGTTATAGTATAAAAACAAAAAAAGCACCTCATCTCTGAAGTGCTTTCTGCGATCCGGACGGGACTCGAACCCGCGACCACCTGCGTGACAGGCAGGTATTCTAACCAGCTGAACTACCGGATCATTGAATTTTGAGACTGCAAATATACACCAATTTCTATACTCTGCAAATAAAAATGAAAAAACCCGAAAAATATTTTCGGGTTTGTGTTTTTTACTCAGACAAATCTTAGTTCATCAAAGCCTTTAATTTCTGTTCCAATTGCGCTTTAGGAACCACTCCTACAACTTTATCAACCACCTGACCATCTTTGAAAAACAAGATAGTAGGTATATTTCTGATTCCGTATTCCGCAGCGATTTGTTGGTTCGAATCCACATCAACTTTAGCTACAACTGCCTGACCTTCAAATTCTTTAGCCAACTCTTCTACAGTCGGGCCTACCATTCTGCAGGGACCGCACCAAGTTGCCCAAAAGTCAACCATTGCCGGTTTTCCTGATTCCAAAACGTCTTTTGCAAACGATGTATCTGTTACTTCAAGTGCCATTTTTTTTCTCTTTATAATTAATAATTCAAAATTAAATCAAATTTAATGATTCTCAACCTAATCCTTATAGGAAATATCGATATGACGATAAAACCATTGAAAGTCCAAATTCTCATTTCTAAATTTATTTGGGCGTCCGGGCGGGCTGCTTCGGGCTTCGCATCGCTTCGGCCTTCCGTTTCACTCCACGCCGCTCCCCATGGTCGCGCCACTTCGTCTCCCTGACGCATATCCGTTATTCATTAAACAAAGTAAGTAAAAAAAATATTTACGAAAACCTTTCGTTTTCTCTTTCTTTATAAAATCAATGTACATTAAACAAAATGATGATTAGATAAATGGTCATCACAATCAGAATGCAAAACATATTAATAATAAATAAACAAAAACCTTTTAGCCTAGAAATCCATTTATTTTCACCGTAAACTTTACTGTGTGCCCTGAAAAAGTAGAAGAATGTGTAAAAACCACAAATAAGTACAAACATCATTGTTGTAAGATCAACAAAATCATTATCTCCAAGCAATCCTAAAAGAAATCCGAATATTGCTACAATTGTATTGGAAATTAACAAAAAAGAAAAATAATGAAGCGTAAATATCCCGTGATCAAAGTAATACCATCTCTTTTTACCATGAAACAGCCAGAGCCAAAACGCAAAAATTGGTAGGTAAATGAACAATACTTTGGAAAAATTCCGCGAAATCATATCATATGCTTTCTCCTGAAATTCTTTGTCGGTACCATTCTTTTTTAATTCAACAATCTTTTTTATCATCTTGTATTCCAACCTATTCAGCCTTTCGCCCTCTGGCTTAACCCTCTGTAATGAATCAAGCTGTGCAACCGATTTGACATCTTTAAAATCTTTCAAACCGTATGTAACACCCGAATTATTGATTTCTCTTGCTAATTCAGATTCATTTTCAGATGTTTCAATAAATTCATTAGGGGGCTGATTTTCGAAAAAAGAAATAACTCCCGGAACGAAAACAGCAATAAAAAGTAGAAATATATATAGCTTAACCGGCGCAACATAACTTGCACGCTTGCCTTTTAAATATTCATTGGTCAATTTTCCCGGCTTGAACAACAACGTTTTTACCGTTTTCCAAAAGCTGCCGTCATAGTGTACAAAATCTTCCAGAAAATGTCTAAACAGATAATGAAACGAATGTCTCGTTTCCGTATTCTCCTGTCCGCAATATGAACAAAACCTGTCATGAACTTCGTTTCCGCAGTTCAGACAGGTTTTATCTTCTCTTAATTTATGGTGTCCCACCTGAAATTATTTCAAAGTTTTTACACCCATGTTCCACAAAGTAAATGCGTATTTGTCAGCCGCTTCGTTGATGATCACTTCAGTCGAACGTCCTGCGCCGTGTCCTGCCTTGGTTTCAATTCTTATCAAAACAGGGTTGTCACATTTTTGTTTTGCCTGCAATTCAGAAGCGAATTTATAACTGTGCGCCGGAACAACTCTATCATCATGGTCACCCGTTGTAACCATCGTTGCCGGGTAACAAATGCCTTCTTTTACATTATGAACCGGTGAGTATGCTTTCAAATAATCAAACATTTCTTTATTATCATTCGCCGTTCCGTAATCATACGCCCAACCTGCACCAGCAGTGAAAGTGTGGTAACGTAACATGTCCAAAACACCTACCGCAGGCAAAGCAACTTTTACCAGATCCGGACGCATTGTCATTGTCGCTCCCACCAAAAGTCCTCCGTTAGAACCTCCTGAAAGAGCTAAATAATCAGTTGATGTGTATTTTTCTTTTTTCAAAAATTCTGCTGCTGCAATGAAATCGTTGAATACATTTAATTTGTTCAATTGTCTTCCACCATCGTGCCATTTTTTTCCATATTCACCGCCACCGCGTAAGTTGGCAACAGCGTAAATTCCTCCATTTTCCATCCAAATAGCATTGGCAACGCTGAATGAAGGTGTCAAGCTGATGTTGAACCCACCGTACCCATAGAGTATTGTAGGGTTTTTCCCATCCAATTTGATTCCTTTTTTGTACGAAATCATCATCGGAACTTTCGTTCCGTCCGCAGAAGTATAAAATACTTGTTTGGATTCGTAATTTTCCGGTATGAATTTAATTGCAGGTTTTTTGTATAAGTTTGATTTTCCGCTTTCTACATCGAAATCATAAGTAGTTCCCGGCATCACATAATTACTGAAAGAATAATAAATTTTCTTTTCTTCTTTTTTTCCTGAGAATCCGCCTGCACTTCCATTTCCTGGCAATTTGATATCTCTTACCTTTTTTCCGTCATGTTTGTATTGCTGTACAACATCTAATGCATCGATCATATAATGTGCAAAAATGTAACCGCCGGCAGTTGAAATGTTCAACACATCTTCTGTTTCAGGAATCACATCCACCCAATTTTCAGGCTTCGGATTTTTCACATTTACTTTAACCAAACGGTTATTCGGCGCATTGAAATTTGTCAACAAATAAAGCTCATCTCCAACATTATCTACTAGACTTGTAGAAGTATCAAAATTATCTAAAATAGTAATTATCGGCGCACCTTTTTTGGTCAAATCTTGGATGTACAATTCATTTCCACTTGTCGAGACCGCTGTTGAAATCACTAAAAATTTCTGGTCTTCCGTCACGCCGCCACTGATATATCTTCTTTGTAATTTTTCACCACCAAAAACCAATTCATCATTTTTCTGAGAAGATTTTAATTTGTGGTAAAAGAATTTATGCTGATCCGTCATCGTTGAAAGTTCGCTTCCTTCGGGTTTGTCGTAACTTGAATAATAAAATCCTTCATTCCCTTTCCATGAAACACCACTGAATTTTACATTCACCAAAGTATCTTCAATAATTTTATTTTGAATTGCATCTAAAACGATAATTTTCGTCCAGTCAGAACCACCTTCAGAAATCTGGTAAGCGCAAAGTGAACCGTCTTTAGAAAAGCTCATTCCGGCCAATGAAGTAGAACCGTCTTTTGAGAATTTATTTGGATCCAAGAAAACTTCTTCTTTCCCGCCTTCCGCTTGTCTGTAAATCACATAATGCTGCTGAAGTCCGTTATTTTTGTAGAAATAAGTAAATTTTCCTTCTTTAAATGGGGCAGAAATTTTCTCATAATTCCAGATTTCTGTCAGTTGTTTTTTCAATTGATCACGAAGTGGAATTTGATCCAAATAACCAAAAGTCACTTTATTTTCGGCATCCACCCAAGACTTGGTTTCCGCAGACAAATCGTCTTCGAGCCAGCGGTATGGATCTTCGATTTTCGCACCGAAGTATTCGTCGGTGTGTTTGATTTTTTTGGTTTCGGGATATTTTAATTGAGCATTGAGGTTCATAGCAATCGCTGCGGTTAATAAAGTGAAAAGATGTTTTTTCATATTTTGTGTGTATTTATTTTATTGTTGAAATGAATAATAGCGTGCGCCGAGTAAATTCGGATTTTCATTTTCTATTTTTTCCAATTTGAAACCATGAATCTTTCCTGCCGAATGCTTCAGTTTTTTTCGATGCAAATTTTCATAAGTTTCATAATCGATTGATTCTCTTTTTTCTAATTCTGCTTTCAAATTTAATTTTTCTATGACAGATTTCCAACCGCTTTCGATTGTACCTTCAAAAACTTTTGATTTGGAACCGCTTCCATAAGATAAAAATCCGACTTTTTTTCCTTCCAGATTTTCATCAGATAAAGTCAAAGCAGAAAGCAAAGCAGTGAAAATAGAAGCCGTGTACATGTTTCCGATTTCAGCAGAAGCCCATTGTGTCGGATTGATTTTTTCATGGATTAAATTTGCGTAATCATCTGATTTTGAAATAATTTTTTGATTTTCATTTGAATTGTCTAATTCATTTTCCAAAGCAAAAATATCTGTAAACATCCGTTTTCCTTGAAAGGCGTAAGGCAAATGAAACGCTAAATATTTCCAATTTTCGTATAATTTATCTGAATTTAATTGCTTTTTCAAGTCAAAATAAGCGTCGCGCAAACGGTCTTTGTAACATTCGTTTGAATATTGCCCATCGAAAATCGGTTCATCTGTAAAAATTTCAATCTGATCTGAACCTGAATTCACAGCGGAAACCACCGGTTCGTCTTCGCGGTATCTTCTTGGTTTGAAAAAATCGAAAACACTTTCAGTAGAAATTCCCCAATTATTTTCGAAAGAAATCAATTCCGGATTAGACGAAATCAACATCGCAACTGCACCTGCCCCTTGCGTATATTCGCCTGAAGAATCCAATGCATATTTTGCATAATCAGCAGAAATTACAATTGCTTTTTTGTTGGGATTTACCCTTACAAAATCCAAACAATTGTGCAAAGCATCCACACCGCCTACACATGCAAAAGTCATGTCCAAAACATCAATATGTCGGAATGAATTTTCTCCAAAATTTGTTTTTAAAACTTCCTGAACCAATTGTACAGCATAAGTTGCTGTCGGTTTGGCCGCATCCAAAGCACTTTCTGTACCGAGATAAATTCTCGAAATGTCTTTGGGATTTAAATTAAAATATTTGAATAATTTAAACAAAACATTAGCGGATAATGTGGCTGTATCTTCGTGTGCATCGAGCACTGCCATTTTTTTCAATCCTAAACCAAATTCAAGTTTTTCGGGTTCTATATTTCGTTTGATTGCGAGGTCTTTAACAGATAAGTAAATTTTAGGGAGATAAATTGCCGCAGCTTCGATTCCAACTTTCATTATTTTCAACTTTCAATAAAATTCAAATTTATAAATTAATGCCTTACTTTTGGGTTATGAATTGGGATAAAATTGCCGGGCAGCACGAAATTAAACAAAAATTAAAAGAATCGGTTGCGGAAGGACGTATCAGTCATGCACAGCTTTTCGTAGGAAAAGAAGGTTCGGGCGCGTTGGCGATGGCAATTGCTTATGCAGGAGAAATTTTATCACAGGAAAAAGGAGAAACAGCGCTTACAAAAGTAAATTCTCTGCAACACCCCGATTTGCATTTTGCTTATCCGGTAGCTTCGACCGATTCCGTAAAAGACAAACCGACAAGTGCCCAGTTTGTAAGAGAATGGAGAGAATTCTTTTTGGAAAATCCTTACGGGAATATATTTGACTGGCTTCAGTTTTTGGGGATTGAAAAGAAACAAGGAAACATCAACGTACATGAAGCGCAGGAAATCGTAAAAACGCTTTCACTCAACAGTTACGAGGGTGGATACAAAATTATGATCATCTGGCTGCCGGAATTGATGAACAATGCTGCTGCCAATAAACTCCTGAAAATCATCGAAGAACCACCGCAGAAAACTTTGTTTTTGTTGGTTTCGGAGCGTGAAGATTTATTGTTGCCGACAATTACTTCGCGTTGTCAGTTGGTTAAATTGGATCGTTTGTCAGATCATGAAATTGCAGAATATTTAAAACAAAATAAAGATTTGTCAGAAATTGAAGCTTTGCGTTTGGCGATTTCTGCGAATGGGAGTCTGCATGAAGCTTTGTCGAATTTAGGAGCCGGAAATTCAGAGTTTGAAGCTTATTTTGTGCAGTGGGTGCGAAATGCTTTCATGGCGGCGAAGAATCCAAATGTTTTGAAAAATCTGGTAGAATGGGCAAATGAACTCAGCGGTTGGTCGCGCGAGCAGCAGAAACAGTTTCTGAGTTATTGTTCCGAGGTTTTCCGTCAGGCATTACTTCAGAATTATCAGGCTGAGAATTTGGTTTTTATGCGATTGGAAAATGACGGATTTAATTGGGGAAAGTTTTCGCCATACATTCATGGTGCCAATATCGAAGATATTCTGAACGAAATCAATGAGTCTTCTTACCACATAGAGAGAAATGCAAATGCCAAAATCGTTTTGCTGGATTTGTCAATCAAATTGACGAGGTATTTGCATAAGAAAGGTTAAATCAATTTGAAAATTCAAATTATTTCGGAATTGCACCCGGGATGAAGGCATTTCCTTCGGTAGTTCGCTTCACTCGTGTGTCTGAGTTCTTTTTGTGAATTCGCCACAGCGAAGTTTACAAAAAAGAGAGTGCCGCCAGCCCGAAAAAACGCCCAAACCTAATGAAGCGGTTCGACGAAGTCAAATAAAATGTCAAATATCTATAAATAAAAAAACCGCCCTTTTACAAGGACGGTTTCTATCATTTAAGGAAATTTGGGATTAGTTTCCTTCTCCTTCCATTCTCTTTTTCAATTCTGCTAATCCGTCAAGGTCACCCAAAGTCGAAGTTTCGATGTTTTGGTTTTCCATTGCTTTTTTCGCTTGTTTTTCTTCCTCTTCACGGAAAGTTGCCGTGTGAGAAACTACTACGCGACGGAATTCTTTGTTGAACTCAATCACTACGAATTCTAATTCGTCACCTTTCTTCACACGTGAACCGTCTTCTTTCTCCAAAGTTCTTGCAGGAGCGAAAGCTTCTACGTCAGCATCTTCGAATTGGATAGTTGCACCTTTGTCAAATGCGTCAACAGCTTTACCTGTGTGGCGTGAACCTACAGCGTACTTGCTTTCGTATTTGTCCCAAGGGTTTTCTGTCAATTGTTTGTGGCCTAAGCTCAAACGACGTGCTTCTACGTCTAATTCAAGAACTACTACGTCTAACACGTCATCCACATTTGTGAATTCAGATGGGTGTTTGATTTTTTTAGTCCAAGAAAGATCAGAAATGTAGATCAATCCATCAACACCTTCTTCTAATTCTACAAACACACCGAAGTTAGTAAAGTTTCTTACTTTTCCTTTGTGCTCAGAACCGATTGGGTATTTAGTTGTGATGTCAGTCCAAGGATCAGCAGCCAATTGCTTGATACCTAAAGACATTTTGCGTTCGTCTCTGTCCAAAGTCAAGATTTGAGCTTCAACCTCATCACCAACTTTTACGAAATCTTGTGCAGAACGCAAGTGCGTTGACCAAGACATCTCAGAAACGTGTACCAAACCTTCAACTCCCGGAGCCACTTCGATGAATGCGCCGTAATCAGCCAATACAACAACTTTTCCTTTTACTGTATCACCAACTTGTAAGTTTTGGTCTAAAGCTTCCCAAGGGTGTTTTTCTAATTGTTTGATACCCAATTGAATTCTTGTTTTGTCTTCGTCAAAATCAAGGATAACAACGTTGATTTTCTGACCATCTTCCAAGATTTCTGATGGATGGTTGATTCTTGACCAAGAAAGGTCTGTAATGTGGATCAAACCATCAACACCTCCTAAGTCAACAAACACACCGTAAGAAGTAATGTTTTTCACTTCTCCTTCCAATACTTGTCCTTTCTCTAATTGAGCAACGATTTCTTTTTTCTGTTCTTCGATATCTGCTTCGATCAAAGCTTTGTGTGATACAACAACGTTTTTGAATTCAGGGTTGATTTTAACCACTTTGAATTCCATTGTTTTACCAACATATTGTTCGTAATCACGGATTGGTTTCACGTCGATTTGTGAACCTGGCAAGAACGCTTCGATTCCGAATACGTCCACAATCATACCACCTTTCGTACGAGCTTTGATGTAACCGTTTACAATTTCTTGTGTATCGTGAGCTTTGTTCACAGCATCCCAAGCGTTCAATGAACGTGCTTTTCTGTGTGACAATACCAACTGACCGTTTTTGTCTTCACGTGTGTCAACCATTACTTCAACCTCATCGCCTACAGCTAAATTTGGGTTGTAACGGAATTCGTTCAATGAAATAACACCCTCAGATTTGAAGTTGATGTCAACAATCGCCTCTTTGTCTGTCAAACGGATAACTTTTCCTTTGAATACAGCGTTTTCGTCAAGGCTGTCCAAAGTTTCGTCATACATTTTTTCCAACTGCGCTTTTTCTTTGCGATCCTCAGCATTCAGTCCGCTTTCAAATGATTCCCAGTCGAATTCTTCTAATGAAATGTTTGAATTTGATTCGTCAGAATTTGTACTTAAGTCCAATACTTGTTCTTCTAACTCTTCGTGATTTGTCTCTTTTGACATAATTTAAAATTTGTATCTCAAAAATAATCATCGAAAGCAGCGCGGAAATGGTTTTTGAGAGTGGTTAAACTTGTGAAATTCAATACTTTGTTTCTAAATCCGCCAAAGTGGGTGCAAATTTATAAATTTTTCTTGAATTAATTATATAAATGATTGGAAATCTGAATAGTTAAAATTTTTCAAAAATGTTTTGGGCAGCTTCCGATGGCAGAAAATTCAACTAACATAGAAAATCCCGGAAGCCATCGGAACCGGGCTGTCGGCACTCGCTCTCCGTCCGCCATGGCAGACGGAGGAGCTCAAACAGATGCCTTCATCCCTTCCGCAAATCCGTTATAATTTTCAAAACAATGGAAATAAAATTATTTTTACAAAATGAATCAAGAAAATCTCAATTTCCGCAAAGGCTCGGAAAAAGACATCCCCGAAATCTGGAAAATCCTTCAACAATCCATCGAACGAAGGAAAAATGACGGCAGCAAGCAATGGCAGGACGGTTATCCCAATATTTCAACCGTTGAAAGTGACATCGAAAAAGGCTACAATTATATATTGACTTTAGATGATAAAATTATCGCCACCGCAGCTTTGATTTTCAATGACGAACCAACTTATGATGTGATTGACGGTGCTTGGATGACCCATGAAGATTTTTTGGTTGTTCATCGTGTCGGTGTTTCAAATGAAGTTGCCGGAAAAGGTTTTGCCACAAAATTCTTTCAGATTTTTGAAGATTTCGCCAAAAAAAATGAAGTGTTCAGCATCAAAGTCGATACAAACTTTGACAACCTTGCCATGCTGAAAATCTTAGAAAAATTAGGTTATTCCTATTGCGGTGAAATCCAAGTCAGAGATGGTGCACGGAAAGCGTTTGAGAAGATTTTAAGGTAAGAAACAATTAATAAAATTGAGACAAAGTTCTAAACTTTGTTAAAGTTGACTAAAAAATACCTAATTTCATTCTACGAAATCTTATTTACACACATGAAAAACAATCTATTCCGTAAAAAATCTATTGAACAATTGCTCAATGAAGAAAAAGGAAGAAGCAATGGTTTGCGGAAAATATTGTCGGTCAGGGATTTAACTTTCATGGGAATAGCCGCAGTTGTCGGTGCAGGAATATTTTCAACCATCGGTTCAGCAGCATACAATGGCGGGCCCGGCATTTCATTTTTGTTCATCATTACAGCTGTAACTTGCGGATTTTCGGCCTTGTGTTATGCGGAATTTGCCAGTAGAATTCCAGTTTCAGGAAGTGCTTATACTTATTCGTATGTAGCTTTCGGAGAAATCATCGCATGGATAATCGGTTGGGCTTTGATTTTAGAATATGCAATTGGAAATATCGTTGTCGCTATTTCCTGGAGCGGATACTTCAATAATTTATTGGTTCATGTTTTCAACATTCATCTTCCGAGCTGGATGCTCATTGATCCGCTGACGGCCAAAAACGCTTTTATTGAATCCACTTCCGCGCTCGCTTCCGGAGCGGAATTGACTGCCAAACAAATCAAAAATTACGAATTTGCGATTCAGGCTTACAATACCGCACCAATGATTGGTGACGTAAAAATATTTTTCAACCTTCCTGCATTTATAATCGTGGCTTTGATCACATGGCTGGCATATATCGGCATCAAGGAAAGTAAGAAATCAGCAAATTTCATGGTGATTTTCAAAGTGGCGGTTATCATTTTTGTGATAGTTGCCGGTGCATTTTTTGTAGACGTAAACAATTGGACACCGTTTTTACCGAATGGATTTGAAGGTGTTTTGAAAGGTGTTTCCTCCGTCTTTTATGCTTATATCGGTTTTGATGCAATTTCTACGATGTCGGAGGAATGTAAAAATCCACAGCGCGACATGCCGCGAGGAATGATTTATTCGCTCCTGATTTGCACCGGATTGTACATTTTGATTGCATTGACCTTGACGGGAATTGAACATTATTCCAATTTCTTAAACGTCAATGATCCGCTTGCATTTGTGTTTGAAGACCGAGCACCTTGGATTGAGAAAATTGTCTCCATAAGTGCCGTCGTAGCGACGGCTTCCGTTTTATTGGTTTTCCAAATCGGACAACCGAGGATCTGGATGTCGATGAGCCGTGACGGACTTTTGCCGAAACAGTTTCAGAAAATTCATCCGAAATACCAAACGCCTTCTTTCGCCACAATTGTAACCGGAGTTATTGTCGGAATTGGCGCATTATTCATTGAAAGTGATCTGGTTACCGACTTGACGAGCATCGGAACTTTGTTTGCATTTATTTTGGTTTCAGGTGGTGTTTTGTTCTTGCCACCGAAAATCAAAGAACCTGGAAAATTTAAATTGCCTTACATCAACGGGAAATTTATTGTCCCAATTTTATTGGCCGGATTTATTTATTTGTTTAGAACGAGAATTGAACTTGCCATTACAGAATTCAGTTTTTCCAACCACCAGGAAATTTTGTTTTTGGTCTTTTTAATTTTGGCGATTGTAATTACAGTTTTGACGATCATTCGAAATTATTCATTGATTCCAATTATGGGTGTTTTGACTTGCTCTTACCTGATGATTGAAATCCCGATTGTAAGCTGGCAATGGTTTTTGATTTGGATGGCTTTGGGATTGCTTATTTATTTCCTTTATGGTTATCGAAACAGTAAATTAAATTTAGAAAATAGGATATAGCATAATATACATTAACAACAATTTTAGAATACTAAAAATACCATGAAAACCATAATCGCAATTTTACTTGTAATAGCAGGCGTCATAGCCTTGCTATTAATCATAGCCCTTTTTATGAAAAAGGAACATTTTGTCAATCGTGAGATCATCATTAACGCGTCCCGCCAAAAAGTATTTGACTTTTTAAAATTGCTCAAAAACCAGGAGCAATTCAACAAATGGGCAAAAGCCGATACGGATAGAGTGGAAGGAAGCAAAGGAACAGACGGAACGGTTGGTTATATTTATACTTGGAGTGGAAATGGTAAAGCAGGGAACGGCGAAAAAGAAATTAAAAACATCATTGACGGGAAACGAATTGAAACCGAAATCCGGTTTGAAAAACCTATGAAAGTTACCTCAAGTTTTACAATGGAAACTGAATCTTTATCGGACAATCAAACCAAAGTAACATTAATCAATTCAGGAAAACTGAATTATCCTATGAATATAATGATACCAATGGCAGAAAAAAACTTCGCAAAAGATATGGACGAAAGTTTGAGCAATCTGAAAACTATCCTTGAAAAGTAAACAATGAAAAAGTATATCGTTTTAAAATTAATCGGCTTGGCAGTACTGACTATGATAACTTTAGTTATCATTTCATTCCTTGAAGTGGCATTGTATTCTTACCTCATCAATCCAGGACAGGCAGAAAGTTTTTATGAAGCACATGCCGAATGCACTGCACCGTATATTTCAGGTATTTTCGGATTTATCATTTTCTTTCTCGTTGCAAGATTTTGGAATAAAAAGAATTATCCAAATTCATTCAAATTAGCGATTCTTTTTCCACTTGTTTATGTATTGTTGGATATCATCATCATAACGGCAGCGGGCGTGAAATGGTCTGATTTCTTTTTAATTTTTGCAATCGCCAATGCAGCAAAATTTCTTGGAAGTTCCTTAGGATATAAATTAACGAAATGATAAAGAGAACTGCTCATAACGATATTAAAAAGTTTACGAAATGGAACAGAAAATTCAGCTTCAACATCCGCAGGGAAAGAAAGCAGTCAGTATAAGCAAAGACAAATACGAATTGCTGAAAGAGCAAATAACAAAATTTCTGATTAACAAAACGGAAGGAACTTTTACCGACATTTCAAAAGCGATAACACAGGAATTAAATGACAAGAAAATCAAGTTTGAGGGTTCGCTGAACTGGCATTTGGAATGGGTAAAGCTTGACCTTGAAGCAAAAGAAGTTATCAAACGGATTGACAAGAAAACACCGCAAAAATACATACTGAATAATTAGACAACGAGCACAACAACAGTTGTGCGGCGGGCCGCGACCGGTAAGCGAAATTCGAAAGATATTAAACATTAAACTTAAAACAAAAACCATGAACGATAATTCAAACCACGAAATGAAACGCGAATTATCGCTCCTCGACGGAACGATGATCGTAGCAGGCTCCATGATTGGGTCCGGGATATTCATCGTCAGTTCAGATATAGCTCGAAATGTTGGCAGCGCAGGCTGGTTGATTTTTGTTTGGGTTCTGACGGGTGTTATTACCCTGATTGCTGCATTGAGTTACGGCGAACTTTCGGCTATTTTCCCAAAAGCGGGCGGACAATACGTTTATCTGCGTGAGGCTTATGGAAAATTGATAGCTTTTCTCTACGGTTGGGGATTGTTTACGATCATCCAAACCGGAACGATTGCCGCTGTGGGCGTTGCTTTTGCAAAATTTACTGCTTACATTTTTCCGTTTTTCAGTGAAGACAATGTACTTTTTTCAATCAGTGAATTCAATTTTAGCTCAGCGCAATTATTGGCAATTATATCCATTATTTTTCTCACTTGGCTGAATTCCAGAGGTGTAGAAAACGGAAAATTCATCCAAACGACTTTGACGATTGTCAAAATTCTTTCTTTGGGAGGGTTAATAGTTGCCGGACTTTTTGTTTCATTCAACACCGAAATTTGGGATGCTAATTGGGCAGGAGCCTGGGAAACGGTGCAATGGAATCCGGATACATCCCAAATGATAAATGTCGCTTACGCTGCGGTCATCGCCGGAGTAATTTCAGCGATGGTTGGATCTTTGTTTTCAAGTGATGCCTGGAACAATGTGACTTTCATCGCCGGAGAAATGAAAAATCCTCAACGAAATATCGGACTGAGTTTATTTTTCGGGACAATGATTGTGACGGTGATTTATGTTTTGATGAACCTGATGTACGTAGCAACGCTTTCGATGGAAGAAATTGCAACTGCGCCACAGGACAGGGTTGCCGTAGCTTCGGCTTTGAAAATATTTGGTTCTGGAGGTGCCATAATCATCGCCGCGATGATTATGATTTCTACTTTTGGATGCAACAATGGATTGATCCTCGCCGGCGCACGTGTTTACCATGCGATGGCAAACGATGGTGTATTTTTCAAAAAAGCAGCCGGATTGAACAAATTTGAAGTTCCGGCTTGGGGACTGTGGATTCAGTGTATTTGGGCGTCGATTCTTTGTTTGAGCGGTCGATACGGCGATTTGCTCGATTTTGTAGTAATGGCGGTTCTGATTTTTTACATCTTGACGATTGCCGGAATTTTCATTCTCCGCAAAAAACGTCCGGAGTTGCCAAGAACGTACAAAGCCTTTGGTTATCCGGTTTTGCCTGCATTATATATCCTTTTGGCATTAACTATTTGCATAGGATTGCTGATTTATAAAACGGCTTATACTTGGCCGGGCGTGCTTATCATCCTGATTGGAATTCCGGTTTATTATATTATTAATAGGAAGAATTAATTCAGTTTAAACCTTTTGGAATGAATCAAAAATTATGGAATGCTATTGAGGATTTTGATTTTGATGTCCCCTTGAGTGAATTCAATTTTTCAACTCGGTTAGCGAAAGAAAATTTTTGGACAGAAGCCTTTACTCATCAAGCTATTCTTGAATACAAAAAATTTATGTATTTGGCTGCTACTTCAGATTCTATGGTTTCTCCTTCTGAAATTGTGGACCAAGTTTGGCACGAGCATTTGGTTTTTACCAAATCCTATCAGGAATTCTGCGAGTTATTAGGAAAACAGATTCAGCACATTCCATCCACACATCATAAGGGAGAGCTTCAAAAATTTAAGCAAGCAAAAGAAGATACTCAAGTTCTTTACAATAAAGTTTTCGGGGAACAACCTAGAAATATTTGGGATAAATCGGATATGTTTCAAGGGCTAAATTTGAAAAAAGCATGCATCAAATTGAGAATGAAATTATTGGCAACAATATTCATTTTAATTGCTTTGTTTTTTCCGCTTTATTATTTGCTAAAGCCCATTTATATTCAAATTCAGAGCAAACCTTTTCTGATTGGAATGATTACAATTGGGATAATTCTTTTTGTTTCATTGGAAATTTATAATCGACATAAACTCAAAGATTTAATGAATGGATTTGATGCAAATTCTTTTTTCTTTGATTTGGAACCTGACGAATTAATGTATTTAAAGACGCGAAAGCTTCCTTTTTCTATCTATGCAACGCTTCATGAACTCGTTGAAGATGGAATAATTAAAATTGATAAGGATAAAAAAGTTAGCTTACTGAAAGACCGTAAAACAGACAATAAAAAGTATTTTCAAGTTACTTCTATTTTAAAAGAAAAAGATATTGATTTTCAGAATCTTATTTCATTATTAAGTTCAAAACCAATCTTTAATAACATCAATAATTCAATGGATGCTTTTGTGAAATATGTTCAAAAATCAAGTAGGTTTCATCAGTTGTTTTATTTAAATTTTATAGTTCTTTCATTTTATCTATTATTAGCTTTTGTGCGTTTGGCTATCGGAATTGCAAGAGAAAAACCTATATTATACATCATAGGACTGACATTTGTGTTGTTAATTTATGTTGCATATCACTTATCTAGATTAGCTCAACAACTATTTGGTGAAACGATTTTATCTTATTACAAAGATGAAGTCCTTCCTCTAAAAATCGATAACAAAGGCTGGAAATGGAACTATTATTTAATGGGTCCAGCCGTTTTAGCTGCGGCCTTTTTGCCAATTTTACCTACAAGATTTCAAAATGACGGCGGAGGAAGTGCTGGCTGCGGTTCAAATTGTGGCTCTTCCTGTGGTTCCTCTTGTGGAGGCGGATGCGGCGGTTGCGGTAGCTAAAAAAATCACAAACTATAATCCGTCCCGTCTTTTCCGTCTTTGAGCTGGATTCCGATTTCGGCCAATTCATCACGAATTTGGTCAGACATCCCCCAGTTTTTTTCGGCTCTTGCCTGATTTCTCATTTTGATCAACAACTGAACGGTCCCGTCTAATTTGGACAAATTTCCTTCATTTTCTTCTTCTGCTTTTAAACCTAGAACATCAAATACGAAAGCATGAATTGAAGTTTTTAATTTATCTAAATCTTCTGAAGTCAGTTTTTCAGTTCCGGCTTTCACGCCATTGATAATCCTCACCGCATCAAACAAATAAGAAATTAAAATCGGCGAATTGAAATCATCATCCAATGCAGCATAACATTCAATTATCCAGTTATTTACGTCAAAAGTTGAAGTGTCTGATGTTTCTAGATTTTCCAAAGTTTTGATTGCATCCATCAAACGGTTAAATCCTTTTTCACTTGCCACAACTGCATCATTTGACAAATCTAAAATGCTTCTGTAATGCGCCTGCATCATAAAAAAACGGATGACCATCGGCGAGAATCCTTTCTCGAAAAAATCGTTGTTTCCGGAAAATAATTCATCAGGAAGAATCGTGTTTCCGGTAGATTTTGACATTTTCTGACCGTTTAAAGTCAACATATTTGCATGCAGCCAGTATTTCACTGGAGATTTTCCGTAAGCGCCTTTTGCCTGCGCGATTTCGCATTCGTGGTGCGGAAATTTCAAATCCATTCCACCGCCGTGAATGTCAAATTGTTCACCTAGGTATTTGGTGCTCATAACGGTACATTCTAGGTGCCATCCCGGGAAACCATCGCCCCATGGCGAATTCCAACGCATTATGTGCTCAGGCAAAGCTTTTTTCCAAAGCGCGAAATCCTGCGGATTTCTCTTTTCGGATTGTCCGTCCAAATCACGTGTGTTTGACATCAATTCTTCGATGTTGCGGTTGCTTAATTCACCGTAATTCCCGCCTTCTTCATTGAATTTTTTTACATCAAAATAAACCGAACCGTTTACTTCATAAGCCAATCCTTTTTCGATTAAATCTTGGGAAATCTGGATCTGCTCCACGATGTGACCTGTGGCTGTCGGTTCTACATTCGGAGGTAAATTGTTGACTTGCTGCAATACTTTATGGAAATCGATGGTGTACTTTTGAACGATTTCCATCGGTTCCAAACGTTCCAAACGTGATTGTTTGATGAAGCGGTCATCGCTTGGATCGCCGTCTTCTGTCAAATGTCCAGCATCAGTGATATTTCTGACATAACGGACTTTGTATCCTAAATGAATTAAATATCTGTAAATGAAATCAAACGACATAAAAGTCCTCACGTTGCCCAAGTGAACGTTGCTATAAACCGTCGGTCCACACACGTACATTCCAATTTTATCTTTGTTGATGGGAACGAAGATTTCTTTTTCTCCGCTGAGGGAATTGTGCATTTTGAGGTTGTGTTCTTTTGTCATTTTTTTAATTTAAAATTAGAGATTATTCTGTCTTATGAATAACAGTCTGACCTTCTCCACATTTATTAGAAATTGCTTTAATGGTATAGCTATTACCATCAACCTTTATTATAGTAGATTTAACCCAATCACCTTTATCTAAACAACCTGAAGCATTAATAGATTTTTTATGTGTAAGGATATAAGTAGAATCATTAATCCATTTAATTTCATTAATTAATTTCGATTTTCCATTATTGAATATCTCTATATTTTTCTTTTCAGTTCTAATAATTTCAACCTTACCAGAATTACCTTCATACGAAAATTTACCAGTTTTAAACTTGCTATAAATATTACTTTCCTGAGATTGTCCAATCCCAAAACAACAAAGCGTGATTAAAAGAAAAAGATATTTCATTTTGTATTTATCGTAATACTCTTTTAAACATTAAACTTGGTGTGTACACCAATGTAGTGCAAGAATTCTCTTCTGGTTGTCGGGTCTGTTTTGAAGATGCCTCCTAACTCTGCCGTTACGGTGCTGCTGTCGATGTCACGGATTCCGCGTGAGTTTACGCAAAGGTGTTTGGCATCGATGACACAGGCAACATCTTCTGTTCCCAAAGCATCCTGCATTGCTTTTACGATTTGCATGGTCAATCTTTCCTGAACTTGTGGTCGTTTTGCGAAGTAATCTACAATTCGGTTCATTTTGGAAAGACCGATTACTTTTCCGTTGGAAATGTAGCCTACGTGTGCTTTTCCGACTATTGGAAGGAAGTGATGTTCGCAGGTTGAGTAAACGGTGATGTCTTTCTCAACGAGCATTTGGTTGTATTTGTATTTGTTTTCGAAAGTAGACATTTTAGGCTTCCTGTCGGGATGAAGCCCTCCGAAAGTTTCGTTTACGAACATTTTTGCAACGCGTTTGGGTGTGCCTTTCAAACTATCATCTGTAAGGTCGAGACCCAAGGTGTGCATGATGGTGGTAAAGTGTTCTTCGATCTTTGCGATTTTTTCTTCGGGTGAAAGTTCGAAAGCGTCACTGCGCATGGGTGTATCGTGGTGTGATGAAAAGTGTTCGTCACCTATTTCATCGTGTATGTTGTTGTCTGACATCTTCAAATAAAATTAATCAGGCAAATTTACCGAATAGGATTTAGATTATTGTACAAATACGGTAGGTTTTTGTACCATATAAAGAAGTGTTGAAATACATTACCCTCTAACTCAAATTTGTATATTTGGGTCGCAAAATAAACAGATGATGGGTAATAAAATCTATGGTGTTGACCATTTTACAACAGAGGATTCAATCAAAATTTTAAATAAAGAAATCAAAGCTGAAGTTTCGGAACAAAGCCGTGCGCAGCTTATTCGTTCAAAGGAGAATGTAGATGCCATCATCAATTCAAATATGACGGTTTACGGTATCAATACAGGTTTCGGGCCGCTTTGTGATACCAAAATTTCTAAAGAGGAAACTAAAAAATTACAGGAGAATTTACTGATAAGTCATGCTGTGGGCGTTGGAAATCCGATCTCAAAAGATTTGTCTAAACTCATGCTCATAACCAAAGCACATGCTTTGGCTAAAGGATTTTCGGGAATTTCGCCGGAGACTTTTGACCGGATTTTATTGTTCATCGAAAAAGACATCATTCCGGTAGTTCCGGAACAAGGTTCTGTCGGTGCTTCGGGTGATTTGGCGCCGCTTTCGCATTTGTTTTTGCCATTGATGGGAGAAGGAAAAGTTTGGAAAGACGGGAAGCCTGTGCCGGCGAGAGAAGTTTTGGCGGAACATGGTTTGCAGCCTGTGGATTTGCAAGCGAAAGAAGGTTTAGGATTGATTAATGGAACTCAGTTTATCTTGTCTCATGCTTTGATTGGTTTGGATAAAATGAAATATTTGCTGGATTTGGCAGATGTAATCGGAGCGATGAGTTTAGAGGCTTATTCGGGATTGAAATCACCGTTTATGCAGGAATTGCATGAGGTTCGTCCGTATGAGGGAACGAAATTGGTGGCGCAAAGAATCCGTCAGCTTTTGGAAGGTTCGGAAATCATTGACAACCAAGATTTCCCGAGGGTTCAGGATCCTTATTCGCTTCGCTGTATGCCGCAAGTGCATGGTGCGTCGCGAAATGCGTGGAATCATCTGCGGGAAATGGCGGAAATTGAATTGAATTCGGTAACGGATAATCCAATTGTTTTGGATGAGAAAACTGCGATAAGCGGAGGGAATTTCCATGGTCAACCGCTCGCGATGGTTTTGGATTATGCGACTTTGGCGGCTTCAGAACTGGGGAATATTTCAGACAGAAGACAGTATTTATTGTTGGAAGGGAAACATGGATTGCCGCGTTTACTGACTGAAAAATCAGGATTAAATTCAGGATTTATGATTCCACAATATACTTCTGCAGCGCTTTGCACGGAGAATAAAACGCTTTGTTTTCCGGCTTCGGCGGATAGCATTCCGACTTCTTTGGGTCAGGAAGACCATGTTTCGATGGGAAGTATTTCGGGAAGAAAGTTCAATCAGGTATTGGGGAATTTGGAGAAAATTCTTGCGATTGAATTAATGTATGCTTGTCAGGGATTGGAATTCAGACGACCATTAAAATCAAGTGCTGTCATCGAAAATGTATTTGATTTGGTAAGAACGGAAGTTCCGAAACTGGAAGATGATAGATTGATAGGGGAAGATATGAATTTACTAATCAAAATGATTCAGAAAAGGACTTTTGCCGTAAATTTATAGTAATGAGTCGCAGGCATTTCCATACATTTGATGCGCTTAGATTTTTCGCGTGTCTGAAAGTATTTCTTTCACACCTGCCTATTACTTCTTTTGCTTGGTTCAGTTACCTGAAAGCAGGTGGCGGAATTGGGGTTCAGTTTTTTTTTGTTTTAAGCGGTTTTTTGATCAGCTATATACTCCTTCACGAGAAAACTGAAACAGGAGGCGTAAAGCTGAAGCGTTTTTTCACACGAAGGATTTTACGGATATGGCCATTATTTTACCTAATGATCGGTTTTGCATTTTTAACACCGCTGATTCTGGAATACATTCTCAAACTTCCCAGTTCAGATGAGGGTTATGAACCCAATTGGGTAATGTCACTTTTGTTTCTGGAAAATTACCAGATGATGCTCACGGATTCCTTCCCAAATGTTTCTCCTTTGCGTGTGATGTGGTCACTGTGTATAGAAGAACATTTCTACATAATTTGGGGATTGGTCTTTTATTTTATCCGGAAAAGATTTGTACTGCCCTTTATAACAGGAAGTTTATTGCTGGGGCTGATTGTCAGGATAATTTATACAAATTTAGGAATTCCGGCATTGGATGTTTTTTCCACGATTGACCTGTTTGCATTTGGGGCAATTCCTGCTTATCTTCTGGTGAACCGGCAAGCAATTATCTATAATTTCAATGCAAAGATCGGTTACCCGGTGAAACTATTGTTTGCCGCTTTTGTTCTGATTTTGGTCAGCGTTTTGTCAAACATGGATTATGGGGTATGGATGCCTACAGTATTGGGTTTCGCTTTTTCGATCCTGCTGGTGCTCATCCTACCGGAGGAAAACCGGTTCAAAATTTCAGACCAGAATATATTCAGCAAACTTGGGGTGTACACTTATGGATTTTATTTGTACCATACGATTGTGATTAATCTTTTTGTACAGATATTCAGAAAAATCAATTGGGAGCTCACCAATGCATTGCCTGCGTTTTTGTTTTTTTGTATAACTTTATTCTGCTCGTTGCTCTGTAGCAAACTATCATACGATTATTTTGAAAAACCATTTTTAAGATTAAAACCAAAAACATGACATTTCAACAACAAATACAACAAGGAATTTCCGATACTTTACCGTCATTGAAACCGCTCAATGATAAATTTAGCCATGCTCCGAAACGGAAAGAAATCCTTTCTGAAGAAGAAAAAATATTGGCTTTGAAAAATGCTTTGCGTTATTTCGAACCGAAATTTCATGCAGAATTAATTCAAGAATTTAAACAAGAATTGGAAAAATACGGTCGAATTTACATGTACCGCCTTCGTCCCGATTATGAAATGTACGCACGTCCGATAGATGAATATCCCGGAAAATGCCAACAGGCAAAAGCAATTCAGTTGATGATTCAGAACAATCTGGATCCGGCTGTGGCGCAACATCCGGAAGAATTAATCACTTACGGCGGGAACGGAGCGGTTTTCTCCAATTGGGCTCAATATCTTTTGACGATGAAATACCTGTCAGAAATGACGGAGGAACAAACTTTGGTAATGTATTCCGGGCATCCGCTTGGATTGTTTCCTTCGCATAAAAATGCGCCTAGAGTTGTTGTTACAAATGGAATGATGATTCCTAATTATTCAAAACCGGATGATTGGGAAAAATTCAATGCGCTGGGCGTGACACAATACGGGCAAATGACCGCAGGAAGCTATATGTACATAGGCCCGCAAGGAATTGTACATGGAACTACAATCACTGTTTTAAATGGTTCAAGAAAGATTGATTCCAATGGAACAGCAGGAAAACTTTTTGTCACAGCAGGATTGGGGGGAATGTCAGGAGCGCAGCCAAAAGCCGGAAACATCGCAGGTGTGGTTTCTGTTACGGCAGAGGTAAATCCGGCAGCGACTTACAAAAGACATGAACAAGGATGGGTGGACGAAGTAATTACTGATTTGGATGAATTGTGTGCAAGAGTCCGCGAAGCCAAAGAAAATAAAGAAGTTGTTTCCATCGCTTATGATGGAAATGTGGTGGATGTTTGGGAGAAATTTGATGAGGAAAATATTTATGTAGAATTGGGTTCAGACCAAACTTCGCTGCACAATCCTTGGGCGGGTGGTTATTATCCGACCGGATTGAGTTTTGAAGAATCGAATCAATTAATGGCAGAAAATCCTGAATTGTTCAAAGAAAAAGTACAGGAAACTTTGCGTCGTCATGCTGCGGCTGTCAATAAACATACTGCAAAAGGAACCTATTTCTTTGATTATGGAAATGCGTTTTTATTGGAAGCAAGCCGTGCCGGAGCAGATGTGATGGCGGAAAACGGAATTGATTTTAAATATCCGAGCTACGTTCAGGACATTATGGGACCGATGTGTTTCGATTATGGATTTGGACCTTTCCGATGGGTTTGTACGAGTGGAAAACCGGAAGATTTACAGAAAACAGATGAAATTGCCTGTCAGGTTTTGGAGGAAATTATGAAAAATTCTCCTGATGAAATCCGTCAGCAAATGCAGGATAATATCACTTGGATAAAAGGCGCACAGGAAAATAAATTGGTTGTGGGTTCGCAAGCGAGAATTTTGTATGCCGATGCAGAAGGAAGAATTAAAATTGCAAAAGCATTTAATGATGCCATCAATAAAGGAGAGATAGGTGCGGTTGTTTTAGGGCGTGACCATCATGATGTTTCCGGGACGGATTCACCGTTTAGAGAGACTTCCAATATTTACGATGGTTCAAAATTCACGGCTGATATGGCGATTCATAATGTGATTGGAGATAGTTTCCGCGGTGCGACCTGGGTTTCGATTCACAATGGCGGCGGTGTCGGTTGGGGAGAAGTGATCAATGGCGGATTTGGGATGCTGTTGGACGGAACTTCAGATGCTGAAAATCGATTGAAATCGATGCTTCATTGGGATGTAAATAATGGAATTGCACGTAGGAGCTGGGCAAGAAACGATGAAGCGATATTTGCCATCAAACGTGCCATGGAAGACGAACCTTTGCTGAAAGTGACTTTGCCAAATTTGGTGGATGAGGAATTACTGTAAAATCAATACAAAAATTAAATAATCAATCATGAAAAAATTAGCTTTTACGCTATTGTTAATTCCTGCTTTGGCTTTTGCACAGGTAGAAGAAACTCAATCAGGAAAGGTTTCGCTAGGAAGTGACACCAAAAATTTCTTTATAAAAAATGGAGAAGGATTTAAATTGAATCAATACAAAGAAGTATTTACCAATCAAGAGGCGATTGACAGGATCAGACGTGCAAGAACGAACAAAACGTTTGCTTCAATCTTAACCTATACAGGAAGTTTCGGGATAGGATTTGGGATCGGCTATGCGCTTTCGGTAAAAGATACTAAAAAAAAATATGGCTATAGTGGTTTTGAAAACAGAGATAAGAAAGACAGACAAACAGGATGGATCATTGCCGGTGTAGGAGCAGGGATTACTTTAACGAGCATTCCTTTATGGAGCGGATATATTAAAAACATTAATAAAGGTATTGAACTGGAAAATGGGGTGATTGAAGAACCAACAACTCAACTCAAATTAAATGTTAACGGAAATGGAATCGGAATGGCATATCAGTTCTAATTCTAGAAAATATTATTTATCATAAAATGAAATCCCGAAGATGTTGTCTTCGGGATTTTTTATGGTGTGAATTAATTATTTCTACTGATTAAAATTAATGGAATCATTTCCTCCGGAATTATTGTTGACATTCTGGAGAGGATCAACATATTCGGTAGCTCCTGAATAGTCATAATCAAAAGTTCCGCCCATGCTGCCATAAGTATGGAATCCGGTAAGTGATGAACAATCCCATTTCTGGTCGATGTCTGAAGGTTTTTCAAATTTATCATCTAGTGAAATTCCATACTGTTTTCCGTTTTTGTAAACGCCCTGCATGAAATAAGACCAAATCGGCAAAGCGGTCGCAGCTCCTTGTCCACGCGCGATTCCCTGGAAATGTGCAAAACGATCTTCTGCTCCTACCCAAACGCCAGTCACCAAATTAGGCGTCATGCCGATGAACCATCCGTCAGACTGGTCGTTGGTGGTTCCTGTTTTGGAAGCGATTTCGCTGGTAATTCCATATTTGGAACGCACCCAGCTACCAGAGCCTCGGTCGGTTACACCTTTCATCAGATCAATCATCGCATAGGCAACGTATTCATTGACAACTTCTCTTGCTTCCGGTCGGAAATCTTTGATTACCCTTCCAGTTTTATCTTCAATTTTTACAATTAATTCAGGTTTGATATAAATTCCATGGTTGGCAAATGCACTCATCGCGCCCACCATTTCATACACTGTCAAATCTGCAGAACCCAATGAAATTGTATAATCATTTGGAATCGGACTCTCTACCCCTAATTCTCTCGCCAATTGTACCACTGGTTCTACTCCTGTCTGCACAATCAAACGAGCTGCTACGATATTTGTAGAAAATGCAAGTGCCGTTCTCAAATCCTGAGAACCTCCGTATTTTCCGTTTGCATTTTTAGGGGCCCAGTTTCCGACTTTGAAATATTCGTTGGAAACGGTATGGCAAGGCGTATAATTCATCTGGTTGATTGCCGTTACAAACACAAAAGGTTTGAAGGTCGAGCCAACCTGACGACGCGCCTGTTTCACATGGTCAAATTTGAAATAATCCCAATTTATACCACCTACCCAAACTTTGATGGTTCCATCTTTGGGATCCATTGCCATCATTCCTGATTGAAGGATGTGTTTGTGGTATTTGATGGAATCCATGAGGGACATATTTTTCTGATATTTAACACCATCCCAAGTGAATATTTTTACCGAGTCACGCGGTTTATTAAATTCAGCCAAAATTTCCTTTTCAGGCATTTCTTTGGCTTTCAATAATTTATAATAATCTGTGTTGCGCATTGCTCTTTCGAAAATTCGTTGTCTCTTATCTGGAGGAACGCCGTAGAAAGGAGCAAGCTTATTATTTTTTTGCTCTTCAAAAAAAGTTTTCTGAATCGTTGTCAAATGTTTTGCCACTGCGTCTTCTGCCAATTTCTGCATACGCGAATCAAGCGTAACATAAATTTTCAATCCGTCTTTGTAGAGGTTGTATTTCTTTCCGTTCTGCTTTCCTAAACTGTCCAAGTAAGTCTGAATTTCTCTGCGCAAAGCTTGTTTGTAATAAGCTGAATAAGATTCGCTGATGGTGTTGATTTCTTGTTTGTCGATTCCAAGTGGTTTTGCTTTGGCTGCTTCCGCAGTACTTTTGTCAAGAAGATTGTATTTTACCATTTGGTTGATAACGACATTTCTTTCGTGCATCGCATCGTTAGGATTTCTCAACGGATTGTAGCGCACCGGATTTTTAAGCATTGCAACCAACATGGCTGATTGGTCAACCGTTAATTTACTTGTTGTGGTATTGAAATAAACTTTTGAAGCCAATTCAATTCCATTTGCATTGTAAACAAAATCGAATTTATTGAAATACATCGCAACAATTTCATCTTTGGTGTAGCGTTTTTCCAATTCAACCGCTAAAACCCATTCTTTAATTTTTTGAATAACTCGTTCAACTTTATTCAGAGAGCGATTTCCCGTAAATAACTGTTTTGCTAACTGCTGCGTAATTGTACTCGCACCTCCGGATTCTCCAGCAGAAGAAACGGCTCTCACCGTACTTCTTGCATCAATACCTGAATGTTCCCGGTAACGGATGTCTTCTCGCGCCAACAAAGCATCTACCAAATGCTGCGGCAAATCTTTGTAAGTTACAGGAATTCGTTTTTCGGTTTCAAATCGGTCTAATAAGACACCATCTGATGAATATATTTCTGATGAAACATAAATGTCCGGATTTTCTAACGCGGCGACATCAGGCATTTCTCCCAATAAACCTTTAGAAGTTCCCCAGAACAAAAGGAAAACGCAAATTAATCCAATTAAAAATAATCCCCAGGTATAAACCATAATTCTACGAAGAGAAAATGGCTTTTTTGTTTTTTTTGCGGTAGATTTTACCGGCTTGTTTGGTGTGCTCATTGTGCTTTTTTGTTTTTGTCCACAATTAAACTTATATCTTCAATTCCAATTAAATTCTCATCGCGCATTCCGTGCCAAACTGAAAGTTTGTAATTTCCGGTGTCTTTCAAAGCGACATTTTCTCTGTAAACCAAATACAATTCTTTCAAATTTTTTCCCTTTCCGACCCATTCGCCATCGGGCATTGCCAAATAATACTGTAAAGTATCAGTAAATTCCTGTCCTTTCGGGTCAATTAATTTCGTGAAAATGTAGAAATTACTGTACGGATATTCATTTGTATTTCTTGAAAGAAACGATAGATTGAACGCTTCGGTGGTATCCTTTATTTCAAAATTAAACGTAATAGCCGAATCTTTATTCCATTTTTCCCCAACAGATTTTTGTTCCTGGTAAAAATGAGGAGATTCACACTGCGTAAACAAAAGCATCGCAGTCAATAAAACACTGTAAAGATTAATCTTTTTCATTGTTATTCTGTGGGCCACGTTTGTTTCTATTTTTTGAATTATTATTTTTAGGACGATTCGTTTTATTTTGTTGATTTGGATTCACATTTGCGTTCGGATTAGGATTCGCATTTTTAGGCTCATTCGGTTTTGAATCCCTTTTCTGATTTGGATTTTGGTTTGGTTTTCGTTTATCGTTATTTCTCGGTTCTTTTTTCTGGTTTGGATTCGGCGCTGAATTCCTAGGCTCATTTGGTTTTCCTTCTCTTTTTTGATTCGGATTTTGATTAGCATTCGGATTCGTACGCTGATTTGGATTTTTTGGTTTCTGAGCTGAATTTTCCCTTTTTTGATTTGGATTCAAATTAGGATTGTTTGGTTTTTTGTTGAAATTTCTATTGCGCGGACGGTTTTTCTTTTCGAAACGTTCGAGCGAATTTTCTTCAATCACATCGACATATTCTTTTTTAACCTCCACCAATTCTTTTGCCAAATCTTCCAAAGGTTCCAGTTTCACCCCGGTTTTGCTCAATGCAATGAACTCCTGAACTTGCTCCACACTGAATTTGTGCCAATTCATTCCACGAGTTTCATTTGTAAACCACATTTCCTTTTTGAAAACATCAATTTTCACACAAACAGCTGTTCCTTTTTCGGTTTCAAAAGTTGATTCCATCGAAGGAAAATGATCCAAGGCATCGAGGTAAGAATCCAATTCGTAATTCAAACAACATTTCAGTTTGCCACATTGTCCTGCCAATTTTTGAGGATTAATGGACAATTGCTGGTAACGCGCAGCGGTGGTATTCACTGAACGGAAATCTGTCAACCATGTTGAACAGCACAATTCGCGTCCGCACGAACCAATTCCTCCTACTTTTGCAGCTTCCTGACGATAACCGATTTGTTTCATTTCGATTCTTACACCAAATGAAGAAGCAAATTCTTTGATCAATACACGAAAATCAACACGACCTTCTGCTGTATAATAGAAAATAACTTTGTTACCATCACCTTGGTATTCGACATCGGAAATTTTCATTTCCAAACCAAGGTTTACCGCAATTCTGCGGGCTTTCATCATGGTTTCTTTTTCCTTTGCCTGAACGCCCTGCCAAGTTTCGAGGTCTTTTTCGTTGGCTTTTCTATAAATTTTTCTAACGTCTTCGGAATCTTCCGTCAGGCGTCTTTTTTTCATTTGGATTCTAACCAATTCACCTGTCAGTGTAACGACTCCGATGTCGTGTCCTGACTGCGCTTCGACAGCAACGACGTCACCTACGCCGAGCGTCAACTGATTGGTGTTTTTATAGTATTGTTTTCTATCGTTTTTGAATCGGACTTCGACGCAATTGAAAGCCAATTGCCCGTTGGGTAGACGCATGTTGGAAAGCCAGTCAAAAACCGGTAATTTTCCACATCCTGAATCTACGCCGCAGGCTCCGTTGTTATTACATCCTTTCGGTAATCCAGTACTGCTTGTTCCACAACTTCCACAACTCATATTCTACATTTATTTGCAACGTACAAAGATAGAAAATTTTGACTGGTAGGTTTGGAATTTTTTATTTGCCAAATACTTCTGAAAATGAATAGGTAGAATCGAGCTGAATGCCTTTCTCTGTTTGCATCACGGTTGCTAATTCATGGTAAGGATCGTGTTCAAAAAAGAAGATGAATTCTTCTTCGACAGATTTTTGGAGGAAATCTCCTTTTTCCTGCACGGTCAAAAGCGGTCGGGTGTCGTAGCCCATTACATAAACTAGCGGAATGTGTCCGACAGTGGCGACAAGATCAGCGACAAAGACAATTTTTTTGTTTTTGTATTTGATAATTGGCAACATTTGTTTGTCGGTGTGCCCATCTACGAAAAGGATGTCGAATCCTAATGAAGAATCTGTCAATAAATTTCCTGAAGAAGGAAGGTCAATGAAATTTAATTGTCCGGAGGCATGAAGTGGTAAAATGTTTTCGGTGAGGAAGGATGCTTTTTCACGGGGATTGGGTTTTGTTGCCCAGTCCCAATGTTGGGCGTTGCTCCAGTATTTTGCGTTTTTGAAAGTGGGTTCATATCCGCTTCGGTCAGAATTCCACTGAACGGCTCCGCCACAATGATCGAAATGGAGATGCGTTAAAAATACATCGGTAATGTCATCTTTTGTGAAGCCGTATTGGGCAAGGGATGTGGTCAAATCATATTCGCTCCAAAGATCATAATAACCAAAGAATTTATCGGATTGTTTGTTGCCGATGCCGCAATCGATGAGGATGAGTCTATTGCCATCTTCGATGAGCAAAGTGCGCATGGCGAGTTCGATTTTGTTTTGGTTGTCGGCGGGATTGGTTTTCTGCCAAATGGATTTGGGTACTACGCCGAACATGGCGCCACCGTCGAGCTTGAAGTTTCCGGTTTCTATGGGATATAGTTTCATAATCCAAAAATACGTTTTTGGATTGTAGATTTTAAAATTTTTGCAGGTGATTAGGAATTTTGCAAATGAATTTTATAAAGTTCAGCACAAGCCAATGCGTCACTGAGCGCATCGTGGTGATTGAGCGGAATTTGATAGTGCTGACAAAGGAGATTCAGGCGTTGACGAAAAATCTTATAGGTACAATGTCCGTCAAATTCCGGCATCGGCAATCCGTACCATTCCAAAGTTTGTTTCAGACATGGAAAGTCAAACCCGAAAGCGTTGTGCGCAACTACGTTTTGATGTTTAATGTAAGGTTCTATCTGATTCCAAACTTCTTCAAAATTGGGAGAATTGGCGGTATGTCGTGACGAAATTCCGTGAATTTCTGTGTTTTTGTACCAATAATAATTATCTGGCGGTTGTACCAAAATAGAGTGTTTGTCGGTAATGATTCCGTTTTCTACACGAACCAATCCTACTTGGCAAATGCTCCATCGGTAACCTTGTGCCGTTTCAAAATCTATGGCTGTGAATGTGTCTTGCATTAGGATTGAAATTTCTTCAAGTTGTTCAATAGCGTTTCTATGTTTTCTTTTCCAGCGGGATTTTGACTATGAACGGTGAATTCAGACAATCCATTTTTTAAAATAAATGCAACGAATTCTTCGTAATCATAGACTCTTTCAAATCCTTCAGGAGTCGGGCGGAGGTCGTAGAGGTAGAGATTGATTGTCATTTATTCTTTTTCTTTAAAACACCAAATTTAAATTAAGAATTTAGTTTGTCTTATAATTGACTAATTAAATTTAAGATTGATATAAAATTACTGCCCTTTGAAACTTGTGTTTGATTTCATCTGCCAGATGTTTGGGCTCTAAAACTTGGACAAATTCGCCATAATAAAGAATTTCCATCAGAAAATCATATGTTGGAATCAAACGGAGTTTGACCAAAGTTTCTTCAGGCGTTTCTTTGACGATTTGCTGCGATTCGTGCAGCGGCATCGTTTTGATGTAATTTCCCTGATGGCTTGTAAATTTCAGTAAAATGTCCTGAACCTCGCCTTCGTTTGGGCCGACAATTCCGAAACAATCTTTGAAATACTCTTTCAAATTAATTTTCTGTGGAAATTGAAATTTATTGGAAGAAATATTCAATGCCGACAAACGATCCAAACCAAACGTGCGGAATTCTTTGTGTTTCAGATCATACGCAAAAACATACCAGCGCTTGCGAAATTCCTTGAGCAGATACGGTTCGACAGATCGGATTTCCTCTTCTGTTTCCCAAAATTTCTGGTAACGGAACTGAATTTGAAATTTATTTTGAATCGCATACAAAATGCCGCTCAAGTGCTCCGTTCCTTTGGGTTTGCGTGTGTCGAACTGGATATATGCAGAAAAAGATTGGTTCACATTCAATGCTTGAAAAACATCCAATGCTTCAAACATCCGTTCGTTGTATTCGTCTTCTGAATCATTTTCGATGAAATATACCTTTTTTGAACGATTGTATTTTATTTCAATTCCATAAAAAGAAGCAATATCCAACAAATCGCGCTGAAAAGTTCTAAGTGACGTAACCAGATTATCGACATCCAGTAAATCCGTTTCAGACTGGAGTTTGTTTTGAATTTCTCCAAAACTAGAAGCTTGACTGCGAAGTTTTTGGATGATGATTTTGTGTCGGAGCAGAGAATCTTGTTTTGACATGGTGTAATGTTTTTTCAAATGTAATTCAATTCAAAGACAATGAATGTCGCGCTAAATTCCTTTTTTGATTTGCACAAGAAAAAATCAACAATTCCGTTACATACATAATTATTACTTTTGCTGAATGTTGAAACGGATTTTTGCTATTTTACTTTTTGTTGCCACGACTGCGAGTGCGCAGGATGGGACAAGGGTATATGAATTCGTGAACATTACCACTTCGGCAAGACAAGCTGCTTTGGGAGGAAATGCAAACTCTGCTTGGGATGCCGACCCCAATATGTCTTATTGGAATCCGGCGATGATGAATGAAAGACAACATGGGCAGGTAGCATTTAATTACATCAATTATCTGGCTGATGTGAATTTCGGAACGTTATCAGCTGTTTATGCGCTCGATGAATATAATTTCGTTTCAGTGCATGGTCAATATGTAGATTACGGAGATTTCCGAGGGTATGATGAAAATGACAATGCAACCGGAGATTTTTCTGCGAAAGATGCAGCATTGACCATCGGTTATGCACACAATCTGAGTGATTTTTTCACGGTTGGAGCGAATTTAAAATACATCAATTCACGCATAGAAAGTTATTCATCTTCGGCAATTGCAGCGGATTTTGGGGCGGTTTTTCATGACATAGATTACAATACAAATGTTTCACTTGCTATCAGAAATGTAGGAGCGCAATTGCAGACTTATTCTGGCAAAAAAGAAAAAATGCCAGTTCAGATCAATTTAGGGATTTCTCATCGTTTGGAGCATGTTCCGATTGAACTGAGCATGACTTTGCATGATTTGCAGAAGTTTGATATTTCGATGCCTTATGACAAAAATGGACAGGAAGTTGGCAACATGAGGAAAATAATCGACCACGTTTCTGTCGGGGCAGAATTGTTTCCGGACAGAGGTTTCAATATCAGGTTAGGGTATAATTTCAAACGCGGAAATGAACTTCGATTGGAAGACGCAAGGACTTTTGCGGGATTGACTTATGGATTTGGAATTAGAGTCAATGCCTTCCGCTTTGAGTTTGGTCATGCGAATTATTACAAAGGCTCTAACACCAATCATTTTGGGTTGATTGTCAATTTGGACAGATTGGTTCAGGGAAATAATTACTGGAGAAGCAATCCTTATTATTAAATCTAGAAATTAGTTTTGTGAGATTCGAAATTCACTTATTTTTCAGATGATGGCCTTGCTTCAGATTTGATATTAAGAGGAGAAACCAAGGGGTTCTGCATCAATTTTTGTGAAAATCATTTTGGGATAACAAACTTGCGTCAGGGATAGTAACGGAAACCCCACAGTGAGGTACGAGCGAGGAGTTGAAGTGGATAGCCCGCCCGGACGCTCAAGTTTAAAAATTTTTAATATTACTTCTCTAATTTCTAACTTCTAATTTCTAAATTTGTCAGATGGGTGATTTAGTAATAGCAATCGACGGATTTTCATCAACAGGAAAAAGTACACTGGCGAAGTTGCTTGCCAAAGAACTCGGATATATACACATTGACAGCGGTGCAATGTACCGTGCAATTACGCTTTATGCTATCGAAAACGGAATGTTTTATGACGGAAAAGTGCTAGAGATGGAGTTGGTTCCTCAATTGCAATTCATAGATATTCACTTTGAGCTGAATCACCAAAATGGTAAAAATGAAATTTACCTGAATGGAGAAAATGTGGAAGCTAAAATCCGTGAAATGGAAGTTTCGTCGAAGGTGAGCTTGATTGCGAAAATTCCTGAAGTACGGATTTTGGCGGTTGATTTGCAGCGAAAATTGGGCGAACACAAAAGAATCGTGATGGACGGACGCGACATCGGAACTACAGTTTTCCCTGATGCAGATTTGAAAATTTATCTGAAAGCTTCTGCTGAAGAACGAGCAATGCGCCGATACGAAGAATTGCTCAAAACCGAACATCCGGCGACTTATGATGAGGTTTTCAAAAATATTTCTGAACGTGATTTGATGGATTCTACGCGTGAAATTTCTCCACTTAGAAAAGCCGATGATGCCATAGTGGTAGAAAATGGTAATCTGACGCCGCAACAAACGATGGAAAAGGTTTTAGAAATCATTAAGGACTTCAACGATTAATTTTAACGCCATTCAAAAACCCAAGTTCGCAGTTCGTGAAATGAGAGGTTAATCTTACAGATTTCTAAGGGAATTTTACAGGAAATTCATTTTATGAAAGTTCTGTTTTATTTATCTTTTATTGCTTCATTACTGTTTGTTTCTTGTTCGGGAGATGATGATTCGGTTTCTGATCCTGAAGCGCAAATTCCCGCGGAAGAAAAACTATTGGAAACTGTAAAAATGGGCACCGAAGATATTATGCAATTCACTTACAACCCTGACAAAACTGTCAATGAGTTAACGATTCCAAATTTTGCGCTTCTCAATTTTGCTTATGAACAGGGAAATATAAAATCCATAACGGCAATCTCCGGAGGAACTGCATCCGAATACATTTTTGATTACGAGAATGGGAAAATTTCTTCGTTTTCGCTTGGTGATGAAGTGACGAATGTAACCTACAATGCAGCGGGAAATTACTATCTCTATCAAAACGAATATCAGGAAGAATTTACAATAGAACTATATGACAACGGTGATATCAAAAAAAGAGTCGTTTATGACAATGTAAATGATGAAATTTTAAGCAGCCACTACTTCATTTATGACAATACTAAGATGGGAACGATGAGCAATTCCAACGCTGTCAATGTACATCTCAGCATGATCATGGGTTCATTTTGGGAGATATTGGGGATTCCAATTACTAAAAAACCTGTGAAAACTATATCTGTTACTCAAGGTAATATTGCTGCAGAAAATACTTTTGATAATCAAGGATTTGTAAAATCAACTTTTCTCAGTTTGGGTCAAGAAGACAGTTTAAATTTTGCATTTACTTATACCCAACTTGAAAATTAATTTTATGAAGAAAAGTATCTATTTAGCCGTTTTATTTTTATTTGGAATCATGTTGATCTCTTGTTCAGGAGACGATGACAGTAGATCTTCCGCGCCACCGATTCCAGTTGACCAAAGGTATTTAAGCAAAATCACCGATGAGCAAGGAGAATTGTTGGTTGTAATCAATTATAATGAAAATAAAACCATTGCGAGAATGACGATTGGAGGTTTTATTTTTCGATATGAATATAATGAAATAGGTAAAGTCCAAAACATGCACTTGGGAATACCTGGTGAAGGTTCGGCATCCTTTTCCTATACTTACGACGGAAATGGGAAGATGAATTCCTACACAGGTTCGGATGGTGTTATGCGTCCCGTGGAGTACAATGCGCAGGAGAATTATTACCATTTCGTGGAAGACGAATATGATAGCTATACAATTTATCTAAACTCAAATCAAACGCTGAAAAAAGTTATCGAACACGAGCAGGGAGAAAATGACATTGCAATAAATCTTTTCTATGAAGATGGTAAATATGGACCGCTTCACAATACTAATGACATTAGTTTGTCCACGATAGTTGCATCTCCGATTTATTATTATGCTTTTTTTTCATCTTTTAATCTTTGTAGTGTTCCGTTTCAAGAAGTATTTGGAGGCCAAGTTTATGTTTTGCAAGAAAACGAATTTGACCAAGATAATTTTCTGAAAAATTCAATCGCAATTTCGCCTTTTTTGTCTAATGAACCGATAAAACTCATTTACGAATACATCCAACTTTAAGTTCATTCAAAATGAAAACAAAAATTTTAATTCTAAGTTTAATTTCCGTCTTCATCTTTTCGTGTAAAAGTGACGATGAAAATGCAGGAACACCCGAAATCCCCGAAAATCAAAAATATTTAAACGAAATCACAGGGCAAGATCTTTCAATCAAACTGACTTATACACCCGACAAAAAAGTGGAATCTGTCAATCTCGGCGGCATCATGTTATACTTGTTTGCCTATTCAGGAGATCAGATAGAAACCATGCAGTACATCAGCAACGACGGACCAGATCTTTTGTATAGATTTACTTACGAAAACAACCGAATTTCATCCTTTACCATCAATGATTACAACATACAGATGGAGTGGAATCAGGCCGATCGTTCTTATTTCTTCAAAAATGACAATCAAGACGAAATAACCATAATCTTAAATGAAAATGAAGACCTCAATAAAGTTTATCATTATGTTCACGAAGACGATGAAACCAATATGATAAGTTATTTTTATGAAGACTCAAGAAAGGGTGCCATGACCAATTCCAACCATGTTTCTACCTATATGACAATCGCCAGCTATTTTAGTATAAATTCTATTTATGCCGGAGTTTTATCTAAAAAACCAGTCAAAACAATTGCTTTTCATGGTTTGATTTTTTCGTTTGAAAACACATATGATTCGCAAGAATTCGTGTCAGAAAGCATTGTATCAACAGGGAATAGTTCAGGATCCCCAATTTTATATAATTACAAACAACTTTAAAAATAAAACCCTAGAAAGCCATAATGCTCTCGAGGGTTTTGTTTTTTATTAAATTAAATTTCTACTGAATCAGAATCCAATATTCCCAGGGTTTCAACGAAATTTCTTGTTCTTTAGCCAAAGAAACTTTTCCGCCTTGCATATAATTTTCAAAACTGCCTTCCAACGGAAGTTTAAATTTCTTTTCCATTTTAGAAAAATTCCCTACGAAATAAACTTTTTTACCCTCTTTTTGACGTTTAAATGCCAAGATATTTGTGTCATCTGAAGTTTGAATTCTTTCATAAGAAGCACTTTTCGGACCACCATTCAACGCAGGATTTTCATTCTTTAATTTCCCCAATTTCTCGTAAATAGGAAACATTTTTCCTTTGTTGTGCATTATGGTATCTTTCTCAAAGAACTTCAAACGCTTGTTCATGTCATATTCCTGACCATTGTAAATCAAAGGCATTCCCGGCATCACATAAGTCAATGCAGCAAAGGTCTCCACCGCATCACCCATTCTTTCATATTCCGTTCCGTTCCAAGAATTTTCATCATGATTGGAAGTGAAATTCATAAAGAAATCTTCTTTCTGGTAAACCGAATCTTTCTTTTTCATGTATGCATCAAAATCTTTAACCGATTTTTTACCATTGGCAATTTCATTAAAAATATGATGAACTTCCCAACCGTAACCCATGTCGAACGCACTTTTTAATAAGAAATCTTTTTCCGATTCCGCCAGCATAAATACCGGTTTCACTTCCTTCAATTTCGGATAAACGTATTCCCAGAATTCAACCTTTACATTATCTGCCACATCGCATCTGAAACCGTCTATATTGGTTTCTTTCAGCCAAAAAAGCATTTCATTTGCCATCGCATCAAACAATGCTTTTTCTTCGTAATTCAAATGGGCGACGTCTGTCCAGCCCCAGCTTTCTCCCGTCTCTGGATTCAGCGGGTCGGTCACTTCTCCTTTTGCATTTTTGTGGTAATATTCGGGATGTTCCGTAACCCATTTGTGGTCAAAACCGGTGTGGTTCGCTACCCAATCCATGATCACATACATTCCGTTTTCATGTGCCGTTTCTACCAATTTTTTGAAATCATCAATTGTTCCATAATCCTGATGAACAGCGGTATAATCAGCGATTGAATAGTAACTTCCCAAATGCTTTTTTCTCTCTTCCGGGTCGGTGATGTCCTCTACATTTCTGCCGTCCGTCGTTTTTCGGTTTTTCATCGAAATCGGCTGGATCGGCATTACCCAAAGTACTTTTACACCCAGTTTTTTCAATTCAGGAATGTCTTTGGTCAACGCTTCGAAAGTTCCTTCGGGCGAATATTGACGGATATTTGCTTCATAAATCACAGCGTTTTCCATTTCTTCCGGCGCATATTCTTTCATCGCCAATTGGTCAACTTCTACCGTTTTTTCTTTTTTACAAGCTGCTGTCAATAAAACAAGACTGAACGTTGTTATGATTAATTTTTTCATTTTCTTTTGTTAATGTCATTTCGTTCGAAATGAGAAGTTATTTCAATTCTATAATTAAAGCCGTTTTCCCTTTGATTTCCAATTCATTATTCAAATTAAATTCTTTGTCAGAAAGGATGTCTTTTCCTGATTTATGATTTTGAATTCCTTCCGAAAATCTTTTTAAATCTAATTTTTGCGCTTTTTGGTTATTATTCAAAACTATCATCACACGTTGATTTTCATCATGTCTGAAATAAACATAAACATTTTCTTGAGGAACATAGTGCAAGGTTTTTCCTTTGTGAATGGCAGAATTTCCTTTTCTCCAATTCAATAATTTTTTGGTAAAATCGAAATATGCTTTTTGTTCAGTCGTTCTTCCGGATTCGGTGAAAGCATTATTTTTATCGCCTTGCCATCCGCCCGGAAAATCACGTCTGATGTCGCCATCGCCTTTGCTCTTGTCGCCTTTCATTCCGATTTCAGAACCGTAATAAATCTGAGGAATTCCGCGAACGGTCATGATCAAACTCAAAGCCAATTTGTAATCTTCGATGTTCGGATAAATTTCATTGAAACGGCTTGTGTCATGATTTTCAGCAAAAACCATGATGTTGTCGATGTCCGGATACAAAAAGTCATTCGTGAAATTTTCATAAACTTTGATCATTCCTTTGTCCCAGCTGGGTTCTTCTTTGAAAATAGTCCCGATTGCATCGTGTAAAGTAAAATCCATAACAGAGGGCAAATGAGAATTGAATCCTTGAATCGCGCCAATCTTACTGTCTTTCTGCCAATAAGCCATTTGTGCTTGGTCATGCATCCAGATTTCGCCAACTATGTTGAAATTTGGATATTCATTCATAATTCGTTTTGTCCACTCCGCAATTCCTTCTTTGTCATTGTACGAATAAGTATCGACGCGCAATCCATCCAAATTTGCATATTCAATCCACCAAATCGCATTTTGAACCATGTAATTTAGAACCAAAGGATTTTTCTGATTCATGTCCGGCATGGTGGTATCAAACCATCCATCCATGCAACCTTCAGCGTCAATTTTAGCAGCATTTCCATCGAATTGTGTGGTCATTCTGTAATTGCTTCTTTGGAATCCGTTTTCTCCATTTTCCCAATAATGAATCCAGTCTTTTGAAGGTAAATCTTTGATAATCCAATGTTTGGAACCCCAATGATTGGTTACATAATCTTTCACTAGTTTCATTTCACGTTTGTGAAGTTCATTCGCTAAACGTTTGTAATCCTCATTGGTTCCATATCTTGGGTCAATTTGATAATAATCACTTTGCGCATAACCATGATAGGAATAAACAGGTTCGTTATCCTCAAACATTGGTGTGCTCCAAATCGTGGTAACTCCCAATTCATTGAGATAATCTAAGTTATTGATAATTCCTTGAATGTCCCCACCATGACGGCCATTGGGATTATTTCTATCAACCCCCTCTGAAGAATCATAAGGAAAATCATTCCGTGTCTTTCCATTTGAAAAACGGTCTGGCATCAATAAATAAAACACGTCGGAACTGTCGAATCCTTTCCTGTCAGCAGAATTATTTTCTCTTGATTTGAATTCATAATCAAATGATTGAGTAATTTTTTTACCTTTTTTGAAATTCAATTTTACTTTTCCCGGCTGAATTCCTTTAGTATCAATGGTTACAAATAAATAATTCGGATTTTCTACTTTCTGAACTTCTTTGATTTGAATGTCTCCGGAAATTTCAGGTTTTAAATCAGATATGTTTTTTCCGTAAACTAATAACTGAAGTTCCGTGCTTTTCATTCCGCTCCACCAAAATTCAGGTTCGATTTTTTGAACTTGGGCGAATGAAATGTTTAGGATTAATAAAAGGATGATTGTATTTAATTTCTTCATTTTATTTTTTTTCAATTATACTAATCGCAAATCCACCTCCCGGAGCTGAATTTAAATTCAATTCAGACTTAGAAGTTACAGTTTGTTTTGAGATTACATAAGCCTGCGGATTGGTTTTGTAATGCGCATCTTTAGCATCTGCGTAAATAGTTGCTTCGTATTTTTTCCCTTTGTCCAAAAAGTCTAATTTAATTTTAGTTGAACGTTTGTCTACACCATTTGAATTTCCTACAAACCAATTGCTTGAGTTTTTATCTTTTCTTGCAACAGTCAAATATTTCCCAGGCTCAGCTTCCAGATATTTGCTGTCCTGCCAATCGACCGGAACGTCTTTGATAAATTGAAAAGCATCCGGAAAACGATCGTAATTTTCAATCAAATCCGCTGCCATCTGCAAAGGGCTGTACATCGTCAAATACAATCCTAACTGGTTTGCAATAGTGAAGTTTCCGTGTGATTTATTATCGGGATTTACTTTTTCGATGTGCATTTCAAAAATGCCCGGCGTGTAATCCATCGGTCCGCCGATTAATCTTGTAAAAGGTAAAATGGTAGTGTGATTTGGTTTTGAGCCGCCAAATGCCTGAAATTCAGTTCCGCGCGCAGATTCATTTCCTATTAAATTCGGCCAAGTACGTGCCACACCTGTCGGGCGAACTGCTTCGTGCGCATTAACCATGATTTGATATTCGGCTGCTTTTTCAATAGCAAATTGATAATGATTTACTGTATTTTGGCTGTAATGAAAATCACCCAAAGGAACGATGTCACCCACGTAACCGCTTTTTACAGCGTTGTATCCATTGTCTTTCATAAATTGGTAAGCTTTGTCCATGTGACGCTCATAATTACGAACAGAACTCGAAGTTTCGTGGTGCATAATTAATTCAACACCTTTAGATTTCGCATAAGCATTTAAATCTTTTACATCAAAATCCGGATAAGGCGTTACAAAATCAAATACATAATCTTTGTGATTTCCAAACCAGTCTTCCCATCCTTCATTCCAACCTTCAACTAAAACCGCATGAAAACCATGTTTTGCAGCGAAATCAATATAGTCTCTTACGTGTTTATTATTAGCTCCGTGAATAGGACTTTGCTTCGCTTTCGAATAATCAGTTACACCTAATTGAACCGTTGAAAAATCAGTTGTGTAAGCCCAATGGCTTTTTCCTGTGATCATTTCCCACCAAACACCTACATATTTCACAGGTTTGATCCATGAAGTATCATCGATTTTTGAAGGTTCATTTAAGTTATAAGTCATTTTCGAAGCCAAAATATCACGTGCATCATCGCTTACAATAATCGTTCTCCAAGGCGTAGTCGTTGGTGCCTGAATGTAACCTTTGTCACCTAAAGCATCGGGTGTAAGGTGTGCGTTGAAAATTAGATTTTTATCATCCAATTCTAGACTTAAACATGAATAATTAATCAAGGCGGCTTCGTGTAAATTTATATAAATTCCGTCCGTAGATTTCATCATTAGAGCTGTTTGCACACCGGTTTTTGAGAACTGTTTCTGAGATGCATTGCTAGTTACAGCCGTGTCAAATAACCCTCTTATTTCTGACAATTTTGATTCGGTGTAATCATATTCCTGCGTATCGTAATCACCCGGAAGCCACCAAGCTGTGTGGTCACCAGTCATCGCAAACTGTGTTTTTTCTTCTTTTATGACAAAATAAGTCAGGTTTTTCTGTTCAGGAAATTCATATCTGAATCCTAATCCATCATCAAATAAACGGAAACGAATGACAATTTTTCTGTCCGTTTTTTCATGATGAAGCGTTACCGCCATTTCGTTATAGTGATTTCTGATTTGGGAAACTTCACCCCAAACCGGTCTCCAGCTTTCATCAAAAGTCGCATTTTTCACATCGCTAATTTTAAATCCGGATTGAAGGTTTGTAAGTGCTTTTGCTTTTTCAGCTTCCACACTTTTCTGGGAGTCAAATTCCAAATCCATGTTTTTGGATTTTAATTCAAAACCCAATTTACTGGTTTTGATGACTTGTTTTCCTTTGTAAATCAATTGGTAAGTTGGCGTTCCATCATTTGATAAAGCAAATTCCATCGTGAAATTTCCATTGGGAGATTTCAGCTGCTGGCCAAATGAAAAGGTAACTAATAGAATTAAACTTAAATTCAGAATTTTATTTATCATTTTAAATTGTTTTAATAAGTGGTTTAACTTCGGTTGATTTTCCATTTACAATTACTTCCAGATTTTCATTTCCTTCGAGATTAAATTCAGTTCCCTCGTGTGAAACATTCACTTTCAGTATTTTATTCCTGAAATTTACATTAAATGAATAAGATTTCCATTCTTTTGGAATCTGTGGAGTGAAATGCAATTGGTCACCCTTTACACGCATTCCGCCAAAACCTTCGACGATACTCATCCAGGTTCCAGCCATGGAAGTGATGTGCAAACCTTCTTCAACTTCTTTGTTATAATCATCCAAATCCAATCGGGAAGTGCGTAGATAAAATTCGTATGCTTGTTCCATTCTGCCCAATTTCGCAGCCTGAATGCTGTGTACGCAAGGGGAAAGCGAAGATTCATGAACAGTTAATGGCTCGTAAAAATTGAAATGTTTTTCCAATTCTTCATAAGTAAAATTATCTTCGAAGAAATAAAATCCTTGCAACGTATCAGCTTGTTTGATGTAAGGCGAACGCAAAATCCTGTCCCAAGACCATTTCTGGTTAAGTGGACGTTCGGCTTTGTCCAATTTCGCAACGGGCGTCAAATCTTTGTCCAAAAATCCATCTTGTTGTAAGTAAACGCCATGCTCTTCCGAATACGGAAAATACATATTGTCCGCTACATTTTTCCATTCTGAAATTTCAGATTTTGACAAATTAGTTTTGTCAAAAATTTGATTGAAATCTGAATGGAATTCATTTTCAATTTTCTCAATTAATTCAACCGTATAATCTATACACCATTTTGCTAAATAATTAGTATAGAAATTATTATTAATATTATTTTCATACTCGTTAGGCCCCGTAACGCCGAGAATTACGAATTGATTTTTATCTTTGGAGAAATTCGCGCGTTGGTGCCAAAATCTAGCAATTCCAATCAAAACTTCCAAGCCTTTTTCCGGCACATAACTGAAATCGCCTGTGAAACGAACATAATTGAAAATCGCAAAAGCAATCGCTCCGTTTCGGTGGATTTCTTCGAAAGTAATTTCCCATTCATTGTGGCATTCTTCTCCGTTCATCGTCACCATCGGATACAAAGCCGCACCATTTTTAAAGCCTAATTTCTGACCGTTTTCAATAGCTTTTTCCAAATGGTTGTATCGGTAAGCCAAAAGATTTCTTGCAACTTCCTGATTTTTCGTCGCCATGTAAAAAGGCAAACAATAAGCTTCTGTATCCCAATATGTTGACCCTCCGTATTTTTCGCCTGTAAATCCTTTAGGGCCAATGTTTAACCTAGCATCTTTTCCTAAATAAGTTTGGTTTAACTGGAAAATATTAAAACGAATTCCTTGCTGTGCTTTTACGTCGCCTTCAATCGAAATATCTGCCATTTCCCAGATTTTCGCCCAAGCTTCTTTTTGATTTTGGAATAATTTTTCGAATCCTAATTCATTGGCTTGAACCAAAACATTTTTGGCTGCGTTGACCAATTCATTTTCTGAATGATTCGTTGAAACCGTATATCCGCCAAATTTCACCAAAGAAGTAGTTTCATTTGGATTGACTTCGACTTCATGTTTAAACTGAATTTTGGTTTCAGTTTGTGAATTTTCAGAGGAAATAATTTCTTGCTTTTCATCATTTATAAAAACAGTATTTTCCATGAACGTCACAACGTTGAAACCTGTTTTGAAAGTTCTTGCCTGAACGAATGCAAATCCTTGCTCAATTCCTGAAATAATTGGTTCCCAAAAAGTTTCTTCCCAATTCGCATCGCGGTTCGTCACACCCGAATGTACATAAGGTTTAAAAATTATTTTGGCTGAGTTATTAATGGGCTTAATTTCATATTTAATTGCTCCCAATTCATCCAAATCCAAAGAAAGAAAACGAATGATATTTACTTCGATTTCGATACCATTTTTTAGTTTTGCATTGAAATTTCTTCCGAGCCAGCCTTCTTTCATATTGAGTTCACGGCGGAAATTGGAAATTTCAATTTGACTCAAATCCAGAATTTCACCATTGATTTCAACGTCAATTCCAATCCAATTCGGAGCATTTAAAACTTTGGCAAAATATTCAGGATAACCATTTTTCCACCAGCCTACTTTGGTTTTGTCGGGATAATAAACGCCCGCGATGTAGCTTCCCTGAAAAGTTTCTCCGGTATAGGTTTCTTCAAAATTGGCACGTTGTCCCATTGCTCCGTTTCCAATGCTGAAAAGACTTTCAGACGACATAACGCGTTCTCTGTCAAATCCTTCTTCGATGATTGACCATTCGTCCGGTATGATATAATTTTGATTCATTTTATTTTATATTGTAGAAAATAGACGTTCTATATTCTTTTAATTATTTTCTAAATTTTGTAAAAACTCGTTTGTGATTTGAGTGAAATCTGTAAAAATATAATCAGCTTCATTCAAAGTTGCTTTGTCACCGATTCCGATGCTCAACATCCCTGCAATATTTGCAGCTTGAATTCCGGCAACTGCATCTTCAAAAACGACGCATTCGAGCGGATTTACGTTTACTTTTTGTGCGCCAATGAGGAAAACTTCAGGATCGGGTTTGGCTTTAGAAACGTCATTTCCATCTACAATTGCATCGAAAAATTCAATCAATCCAACTTTTTGCAAAATCGGTTTTGCATTTTTACTTGCAGAGCCGAGGACAATTTTTCCGTTGATTGATTTGATAAATTTTAATTTCCCCAAAACATCAGGCAGGATTTCAGAAGCATCCATTTTGTCGATGTATTTCAAATAATCTTCATTTTTCTGAATTAAAAAACGTTCAAAATCTGAAGTTAAAATTTCTTTTTTCCCTAATTTCAAAATGATTTCCAGCGAACGAACCCGGCTTACGCCTTTCAACAATTCATTGTGTTCATGCGTGAAATCAATCTCTAATTCATCTGCTAATTTTTTCCACGCGAGATAATGGTATTTCGCGGTATCGACAATTACACCGTCAAGGTCAAATATATAAGTTGTAATCATTTAATTGGTTTTAACAGGTTCATCCACATCATTTACCCTAGCCACAAAAAGAGCCGCAATAATTAACGCAATCCCGCTTGTCATTAAGGCATAAATCGGATTTCCACCGTAGAAATATTTCACAATGGGACCGCCGATGATTGCATTTACAATCTGTGGCATACAAATGAAGAAATTGAAAATCCCCATATAAACACCCATTTTTCTTGCAGGAATTGAACCTGCCAAAATCGCGTAAGGCATTGATAAAATACTGGCCCAAGCAATTCCAACACCAATCATGGAGATGATTAAATAATTTGGATTATGAATGAAATAAATAGAAATCAATCCCAAACCTCCTGCGATTAATGAAATTGTATGCGTTCTTTTTCTTCCTAATCTTTTGGCAATTGCCGGCAGGAAAAATGCATATGCAGCCGAAACCGCATTGTAAACGCCAAATATGATTCCGACCCAGTCTCCGGCTTTTTGGTAAGTTGCCGAATGGCTGTCATTTAAAGGCAAACCATACACGTGGTGTGCAATCGCCGGCGTAGAAAAAACCCACATGCCGAACAGGGCAAACCAAGTAAAAAATTGAACTACCCCGAGCTGTTTCATAGTTTTTGGCATTTGTCCAAAATCTTTGAAAATTTGGGTAAGATTTGTTTTTTCTTCTACTACCGAAAGTTTTCCCTCTGCTTTGTCAAATGCTTCTAATTCTTGCGGCGAATATTCTTTATTGGTAAATATTGTAATTAAGACCGTTACAATAATTGCAATCGCGCCAATGCAAAATGACAAAATCAAATGCAAAGGAACTTCACCAACGGCAGCCTCATTTGGAACATTGAACCAATTGCTCAAAACATAAGGCAGCCAAGAACCAATCACAGCGCCCAATCCAATCAAAACGGTTTGCAATGAATAGCCCAAAGTCCGCTGGTCTGACGGCAGCATATCTGCCACAAATGCGCGCATCGGTTCCATCGCAATGTTAAAGGAGGCATCCATAATCATCAGGAATCCCGCCCCCATCCAGAGTGCAGGAAGAATTGCAGTAAACGCATCGGCTTGCGGCATCAAAATCAATCCAATGGAAGCTAGTAATGCTCCCAAGAGAAAATAAGGTTTTCTTCGTCCGAATTTTGACCAGGTATTATCAGAGTAATGTCCGATTATGGGTTGCACAATCAGTCCCATCAAAGGAGCTACAATCCAAAACCATGATAACTGATGAATGTCTGCACCAAAATTGCTTAGAATCCGGCTGGCATTTGCATTTTGAAGGGCAAATCCCATTTGTACACCAAGATACCCAAAACTGAGATTCCAAATTTCGAGAAATCCTAATTTACGCTTTTTCATTATCGTAATTTATTGTTTAACAATACGATAAGCGCGCAGCTTATCAAAACTTATAAAAGGGTGAGAAGTAAAAATATAAGTTTCGATTTGGCAAATATAAAAGATAAATTGATTGCTAACCTGTAAGAATGTTATTTTAACTTTTATTTTACTTTGTTGAATCACGTTCAATCAAATCCGTTTCAATGACAATGGTTTGGTGGTAATCTTCTTGTGTGATTCCTTCGAGTTTGTCGATTAAAAGACGCGCTGCCGTTTCACCGATTTTGTCGCCGTGCTGGCTTACCGCTGTAAGACTCGGATAAGAATATTTAGGTAAAACCCCATCTGAGAAAGCAATGATGGAAACTTCATCAGGAATTTTAATTTCTTTTTTCTTGAAGAAATTGGCAGCCGTGATGGTATAAAACTCATTCACGCCTATTAATCCGTCAATATCCGGATGATACTGCGTCAATTTTTCCAATTCATTAAAAATAAATGATTCGATTTCGTCGGATTTTAATACATCTTTTACTTTGATAATGAGTGTTTCATCTACGCTTAAATTATTTTTTTCCAAAGCATTTCGGTAGCCTTTCTTCCTCAGATTTCCTACTGAAACGAAATCTTCCGTAGTAACAAAAACAATCTTTTTGCAGCCTGTTTCAATCAGTTTTTCAGTCGCTTTTTGAGCACCTTTTTCGTCATCTATGATTACTTTGTCACAGTTGATTTCATCTACTTGTCTGTCAAACAATACGATAGGAACGCCTTGTGAAATCGTTTCTGTAAAATGATGGTAATCTTTGAGTTTGAGCGTTTCCTTGGCAACCGAAAGGATAAATCCGTCAATGCTTCCATTGACAAGTGTCTGCATGTTGATGACCTCTTTGGAAAAAGAATCATTAGAAACTGCGATGATGACGTTATAATTACGTTCATTGGCAACACTTTCAATTCCTTGGATTACTTTGGTAAAGAAATGATTGACAATTTGCGGAATGATAATGGCGATGGTTTGAGAAGATTTGTTTCTGAGACTCAGTGCGATACTGTTGGGTTTGTAATTGTACATTTTGGCAAATGCCTGAATTTTTTCCCGGGTTTCCAGCCCGATTTCTTCGTTGTCCCGAAGGGCTTTTGATACGGTAGAAACTGACACATTTAATTCTTTAGCGATTTGTTTTAGTGTAACATTTTTTCTCAAAGCGGATTTTATTTAATTAGTATAGCTGTAGTTAAGAAATAATTCGATTTATTAAAGAAATCTTAAAACTTATCAACACGAAAACGTTTTCGTGACTTTTCGTAGTGTCTTTTATACACTAATGTAAAATCTATTTACATAATTTTAACACCGAGAAGTAAAAATATAACAATTTTTTACAAATATCTGAGGTATGAAAATATTTAAAAAATTAATGATGGTTTGTATGCTGGTTGTGCCAATCTGGCTCGCTGCACAAACTACAGTGAATGGTGTAATATCAGAGCAGGGAACAGGATTTTCTTTATCTGATGTAACGGTTACAAATGAAAGCACGTTGGAAGAAACTTTTGCCGACATGGATGGAAATTTTACCATTCAGGCACATAAAGGAGACAGGCTCGTATTTTCATTAGATGGATACGATGATGTAATTGTAAATTACAACAATGAATCATCGGTAAATGTTGTGATGCGTACAGGTTCAACTTATCAGCTAGACGATGTGGTTGTAATCGGTTATGGAACTACAACGCATAAAGATGCAACAGGTTCGATGGTTGCGGTAACGGAAAAAGATTTCAACCAAGGTTTAAATACTGCACCTGAGCAATTGTTGACAGGTAAAGTAGCCGGATTGCAAATCAATACAGCTGGAGGAGCGCCCGGCACAGGGTCTCAAATTAGAATTCGTGGAGGCTCTTCAATAAACGCGTCCAGCGATCCTTTATTTGTAGTTGATGGTGTTCCTATGGACAATGGCACGACTGTAGCAGGTTCTTCCAACCCGTTGAACTATATTAATCCTAGTGATATAGAATCCATCAGTGTTTTAAAAGACGCATCAGCTACTGCAATCTATGGTGCGCGCGCTTCTAACGGTGTAATTATCATTACAACAAAAAGAGGTAAAAAAGGAAAAAAATTAGGAATTAACTTCAACAGTACCGTTTCAGTTTCTGAAAGAATGAATCAGGTAGATGTTCTTTCTGCAGATGAATTCAGAAATGCTGTCATGCAGAGAGGTTCTGAAAGTGTTCAGGCACTTTTAGGAAATTCAAATACCAACTGGCAGGATGAAATTTTCAAAACTGCCTTAGGATACGATAATAATTTAGGTATTACAGGAATGATTACAGACAATTTACCTTTCCGAATTTCATTGGGCTACACCAATCAAGACGGGATTTTGAAAACAGGTAATTTCGAAAGAACTACGGCTTCAATTAGCTTAACGCCAAGTTTATTTGACAATCACTTGACAATTGACATTAACGCAAGGGGTTCGTACGAAGAAAACAGATTTGCTGATGCAGGAGCGATTGGAAATGCAATCCGTATGGATCCTACTCAGTCGGTTTATGCTGACAGTGATAGATTTGGAGGCTATTGGGAATGGTTGTTGAATGGGGTCCCAAATGTAAATTCCAATCGTAACCCATTAGCTATGCTAATGATGAAACAAGATTTAGCTTACGTAAGAAGAAGTGTTGGTAATATCAAATTCGATTACAAAGTTCATGGATTTGAAGATTTGACAGCAACTTTGAATTTAGGATATGATTATTCTGATTCAAATGGTAAAAACTTAGTTTCAGATTCTGCTGCTTTGAGTTATGCAGCTGGTGGAATTAACAAAGATTATAAACAAATCAGAAGAAATAATTTGTTCGATTTCTATTTGAATTATAATAAAGAAATTCCTTCTATAAAAAGTAAAATTGATGTAACTGCAGGTTACTCTTACCAAAGTTTTGATTATGACAATTATGAAATTAATCAAAATTTTAGAAGAACAAAAGAAAACCCTGAAACTTATTATGACATCAACACTCGTGTATTGATTGGCTTCTTTGGTAGATTAAATTACACATTCAACGAAAAATATTTACTGACAGCAACAATAAGAAGAGATGGCTCATCACGTTTTTCTAAAGACACACGTTGGGGATGGTTTCCATCATTGGCTGCCGCTTGGAATGTCGCAGATGAAAATTTCCTTAAAGATTCAAAAACCGTTTCCAATTTGAAATTGAGATTGGGTTGGGGTATAACTGGTCAAGAGAATTTAGGAGGAAATCCATATCCTTACCTTCCGATTTATATGTCTTCAACCAACCAATATGCTTATTATCCGATGGGTAATGATAATTTTGTGCCGATTCTTCGTCCTAACATTTATGATCCTTATTTGAAATGGGAAGAACAAACCACCTGGAACATCGGTTTAGATTTTGGGTTCTTTAATAACAGAATGTGGGGGTCAGTTGATTTTTACAAAAAAATCACAGACGACATGTTGCAGACAGTTGCAGCACCGCTTCCAAACTTAAATAATCAAATTACGACTAACATCGGTTCGATGGAAAATCAAGGGGTTGAATTAGCTTTAGGCGGAGATATCATACGCACAACAGATTTGACCTGGACTTTGAATGCAAATGCAACTTATAACGAAAACGTAGTAACCAGCATTTCAGGTGGGGGCAATCAGGATTTTTATACCACCGGAGGAATTTCAGGAGGTATAGGAAACAACGTTCAGGTAATTATGGTAGGTGCTCCGGCCGGGTCTTTCTATGTTTATGAGCAAGTTTATGATCAAAACGGTTCTCCAATTCAGGGGGCTTATGTAGATAGAAATGGTGATGGAATCATCAATGAAGAAGATTTAAGAGCTTTCCACTCCGGACGTCCTGACTGGACTTTAGGATTAAATTCAAATCTGACTTATAAAAATTGGGATTTTGGATTCTCTATGAGAGCAAGTTTAGGAAACTATAACTATAACAACGTTGCTTCTGACATCGGAACTTATGCGGGGCTGATCGGAACAAACGGCTTCCTTTCAAACGTACAATCTGATGCTTTAGATACTGGATTTATTACCAATGAATATTTCTCTGATTACTATGTTCAAAATGCATCTTTCCTTAGAATGGATTACTTGACTTTAGGTTATACTTTCCATAAAGTTTTTGGAAAAACTGATATTCGTTTCAACGGAACAGTTCAGAATGTATTTGTAATTACAGATTATGATGGTTTAGATCCTGAAATCATTCAGACAAATGCAGACCCAAGACAGGCTACAATGGGAATCGATAATAATTTCTATCCTCGTCCGAGAATTTTCTCATTGGGTGTAAACGTAAACTTTTAATTATTTAAATCAATTTAAAATGAAAAATATAAAACCCATATTGTTTTTATTGCTTTCAGGTTTGATCTTTACTTATTCATGTATCGATGATCTGGACGTAGCGGTGGAAGACCCGGACGAAATCATCGGGGAAAATGCATACCAAAGCTTTGATGATTACACATCAGGTATCGCAAAAGTATATGCAGGTCTGGCTTTGTCTGGACAGCAAGGCGGAACAGGTCAGGGAGATTTAGGTGGAATTAATGAAGGCTTTGGACAATACCTGCGTGCTTACTGGCAGATGCAGCAATTGCCAACCGATGAAACCAAAATCGCTTGGAATGACGGAACGCTTCAGACTTTCAATTTCCAAACCTGGTCGAGTTCAAGTGAATTCGTAAACGCCGGTTACAGCCGTTTTTTATACGAAGTAGAATTGGCAAATCAGTTTCTGAGAGACTCTCATGATGGTCGTTTGGATGCCATCGGATTAACTCCAGAACAAAGAGCGGTTGTTTATCAATACCGTGCAGAAGCACGTTGGTTGAGAGCATTAGGTTATTACCATGCTTTGGATTTATTTGGAAATGTTCCATTCAAAACTGAAAATGACCCCGTCGGAAGTTTTTATCCGCCACAATATACCCGTACGCAATTATTTGAATTTGTAGAATCTGAATTGTTGGCGATCGAATCAGAAATGCTTGATGCACGTTCTGCCCCTTACGGACGTGTTGACAAAGGAGGTGTCTGGGCTTTGCTCGCAAAAATGTACCTGAACGCAGAAGTTTACATCGGTCAGCCAAAATATGCTGAAACAGTTGTCTATTGTGAGAAAATTATGAATGCCGGATATTCATTGGCAAATAATTATGAGAATTTATTCCGTTCTGATAATCATGTTGGAGAGGCAAAAAATGAAATAATATTTGCGATTCCTTATGATGCTAACTACACGCAAACCGATGGAGGCACAACTTTCATCATCAATGCTTCTATAGGTGGAGATGCAAGTCCGGCAGAATTAGGTGTGCCAGGTGGTGGATGGGGAGGAATACGCACAACCAAAAACCTGGTTTATCTTTTTGCTCCAGACGGAAACGTAAATAACGTAAACGATACAAGAGGAAAAGCTTATTCAGCAGGAAATGGGATTTTCTTTACCGATGGACAAACTTTAGAAATCAACGAAATTGGTCAGTACAAACAGGGCTATGGTGTATTTAAATTTAAAAATATTGATTCAGATGGTACACCAGGAGCTAATGGTGAAAACAACACATTCCAGTCAAGCGTAGATTATCCGTTGTTCAGATTAGGAGATGTTTATTTAATGTGGACAGAAGCGAAACTGAAAACAGGAGGTGCAGATGCGACTTATGTAAATATGTTAAGAACGCGTGCCAATGCAGCAACCGTTTCTGCCGGACAAATCAACGATCAGTTCATCTTGGACGAAAGAGGAAGAGAGTTGTACTGGGAAGCAACCCGTAGAACCGATTTAATTCGTTTTGGTCAATTTACAGGCGGAAGTTATTTATGGCCTTGGAAAGGACAAAATCCTCAAGGTACTTCAACTGATGCCAGATATAATTTGTTTCCAATTCCTGTTTCAGACTTGGCAGCAAATCCAAATCTGACTCAAAATCCTGGTTATTAATCATTAAACATTAATTGTTATGAAAATATTTAATTATATATTGAGTTTCATCTTTATCTCAGGATTGATTACATCTTGTTCAGATGATGATTTTACAAAAACAAATCTTAATGATGCCCTAAAACCGTCCATTACATCTCCTTCAGAAGGATCCTCGTATGAATTATTGCAAGAAAATGCAGGAAACGAAGCTTTCACAATGGAGTGGGAAGAAGCTGATTTTGGAGTGAATAGCCCTGTTAAGTATGATGTTCAGGCTTCTTCATCGGAAGATTTCTCAGAGACTACAAATGTTATAACTGCTTTAACGGGAACATCTACAAGTTTGACTGTGGGCAGACTGAATGCAGTTTCACTTTCCTCTGGACTACCTTTTGATGTAGAAGGTAATTTGTTTATTCGTGTAAAAGCTTACTTAGGAGTTGCTGGTTCTTCTGGTTTTATCTATTCAGAACCAATTTCTTTAAATGTAACACCTTATGAGCCATTGATAGATTTAAGCACCCCTTGGGGTATGGTAGGGTCAGCTGTGCCGAATGGATGGGAGGGACCCGATGTTCCTTTCTGGAAGACAGATTTAAATGGAATTGATGATGGCAAATATGTAGCTTATGCGACACTTACAGACGGCGATATAAAAATAAGAAAAGACAATTCATGGGATGAGAATTACGGTGGAGCAGCTGGAACTTTAGTGTCTAACGGAGATGATATTCCTATGACTGCCGGAACCTATAAATTTAATGTGGACATGAACGCTTTGACTTATGAATTTGAAGAATATTCATGGGGCATTGTCGGTGACGCAACACCTAACGGATGGAACGGACCTGATGTGCAGCTCCAGTACAATGGAGCGACAAATACTTGGGATGCAGAAGTTGAATTTACCAATGGAAATATCAAATTCAGGTTTAACAACGCTTGGGCATTGTCTTACGGAGACACAGGCGCTGACGGAACCTTAGAATCTGAAAATGGCGCAGATATTCCGGTAACGGCAGGTAATTATTTGGTAAGTGTTGATTTTACAAACTTAACTTATAGCATAACACCTTTATAATCAAAAATATTATCAAAGACTGCCCTCAAAAGCAGTCTTTTTTCTTAAAGAAATTCACAACAAAATTGATTAAGAAATAAATCTTGAAAACTTTGAAGTGAATCCTCATACTTTTTGTACTCTTAAATCCTCTTGCGAAATCAAGAGGATTTTTTAGTTAAAATTAACGCTCACCTTACCACTTTATAAATTTTTTGAAGTTTAATTTGTAGTAAATTTATCTTTGTAGAAATGAAATTCGTTTTAAATCTTTTGTTGATGACCTTATCAGTTCTTGCATTTTCGCAAACCAAAGTAATTGCCCATCGCGGAGCATTCAAAGCACAAAATCTTCCTGAGAATTCAATCGCTGCATTGGAGGAAGCCGCACGAATTGGTTGTTTTGCGAGTGAGTTTGACGTGCGCATTACCAAAGACGGAGAAATTATCGTCCACCACGATGATGATGTAGATGGATTAATTATTTCTGAAACGAACCTCAAAGAATTGAGAAAGCACAAACTTCCCAATGGCGAGAAAATCCCGACGTTGGAAGAATATTTAAAAGCCGGAAAAAAACTTCCACAAATGCGTTTGGTTTTGGAAGTCAAAAAATCAAAACAACCGGAAATGACCTTGGAAGCCGCACGTAAATCAGTTGAATGGGTAAAAAAACTAAAGCTCGAACATCAGGTCGATTACATCACATTTGATTTTGAAGCGGGAAAGCTGATTGCAGAATTAAATCCTGATGCAAACGTTGCCTATCTGGAAGGTGACAAAACCCCTGAACAAGCAAAAACAGCTGGCTACAACGGGCTCGATTACCATTATTCAGTTTATCAAAAAAATCCAAATTGGATTGAAGAGGCACATGATTTAGGGATGACTATCAATGCGTGGACGGTCAACGAAGAGGCCGATATGAATTGGCTTATCGAACAAGAAGCCGATTTCATTACAACTAACGAGCCGGAACTTTTGATTAAATTACTTCATTAACAGTCTATTTTCCATATTCTATTCTATTTTTTATCAGGTTTAACTACCTTTGAGAATGTTTCGATTCGATAAAAAATACGGTTTGATTTTCCTGGCGATTTTGATTGTTGAAATCATTATTGCACTTTTCGTGAAGAATCCAACCATCAGAGGAAGCATTGGTGATGTTTTAGTCGTAATTCTGATTTACTGTTTCATTCAAACCTTTCTCAACTTCGATAAAGCTAAAACCATCATTTGCATAGGGATTTTTGCAATTTTGATTGAAATTTCCCAAGCATTTAATTTGGTAGAAAAACTAGGTTTACAAGACAATAAGTTAGTTTCAACAGTTATGGGGACAACGTTTGATATGAATGATATTTGGGCTTATGTAGCAGGCTGTGCCGTCGTTTACATGTTGGAATTTTCCAATGAAAATACCAGACCTAAAAAGAGGAAATTGTTTTGATAAAATAACTTTGACAAAGTCCTGAACTTTGTCAAAGTTAAATCTCATTTCTTACTGTAACTGCGCTTCCAATGTAATTTCAAAGCTAAATGCTTTGCTAACAGGACAATTTTCTTTTGCGCTTTGGGCAATTTCCTGAAATTGAAATTCAGAAATTCCCGGGACGCTGGCTCTCAAGACTAATTCTGATTTTGTGATTTTCCCATCGCCTAAAGTTACAGTCGCATCCGTCACCAATTCATCAGGATTGAAGCCGGCTTCAGTCAAATCTGCACTCAATTTCATCGTGAAACAACCTGCATGTGCAGCGGCTAATAATTCTTCAGGATTAGTCCCAACGCCTTCCGCAAAACGACTGTTGAATGAATATTGTGTCTTGTTTAATGTGGTGCTTGCTGTGGTTAGATTTCCGCTTCCATCTTTTACGGTTCCGTTCCAAACGGCTGTAGCTTTACGTTTCATATTTGAAAATTTTAATTTGTTCGGATTAAAGTTAATTCAAAAATGATTCCTCAAAAGAATTTGAAAAGCAAAATTTAGGTTAAAATCTTAATGAACTTAACTTCTTAATGGTTTGTGAAATGAAATCAATGTCCAAGTTTTTTATTGAGCTCAGCCTGCAATTCTTCCAAAACAGGTTTCACGGTGTTTTCGGGTAAATCGCTGATTCTGATATACATCAATCCATCAATCGCATCGTTGAATTTCGGATCTACATTAAATCCTATCAAACGTGCATTTTGTTTGATGTATTTTTTAATTAAAACCGGAAGACGCAAAACGTTAGGTTCCAGTTCATCAATCAATTTGTCAAATTTGTTCAAATCCGCTTCCGCTTCATCAAAGAAAAATTCTTTGTCTTCGTCTTTTAATTTCAATTTGAATTCATTTTTAGCACGTACATACTGAGCCACATAAGGGTCGTAGTAATGCGACTTCATAAATTCAATCATCAAAGATTTTGAAAATTCAGAAAATTGATTGCTGATGCTGACACTCCCAATGATATATTTCTGTTCCGGATTTCTAAGAGTCAAATGAACGATTCCTCGCCACAAAAGGAACAAAGGCATGGGTTTTTGCTGGTAATCTGAAACTACAAATGCGCGTCCCATCTCGATGCATTTTTTGAAAAACGGATGAATTTCCGGTTCGAAATGAAACAATTCATTGATGTAAAATCCATCAATTCCAAACTGTTCGTAAACCTCTTTTCCAAGTGCCATGCGGTATGCACCCACAAGTCGTCCGGCTTCATTGTCCCATAAAAATAAATGGTGGTAATGAACATCATAGCGGTCGAGGTCGATTTCCTGATTGGTTCCTTCGCCGATTTCCCGAAAAGTCAATTCGCGTAAACGCCCTATCTCACGCAAAATATTTGGAATTTCCTGCGCTTTGCTGAAATAACATTCGTAATTATTATTGGTAAAAAGCAATGCATCTTCGACTTTGCGAAGCGCATTTATTTCTTCCAAAATCAATAACGGAGATGTTTCCGGAACGATCGGTTTGGGTTTTTTATTGGTTGTATTGATGGCAATTGTTGAAGGAATTTTCAGCGTATCCATCAAAGACGATTTTTTTTGGGTGTAATAAGTAGAAAGCGAATAAGTTTTTTTGCGCATGAATTCTGTAAAAGAAATTATGTCTTCAAAATCCTGCTGATGCTTCGCTAAAATGGGTTTCCCAATCCTTATCTGAATCGGTTTTACGCGTGGCCTCGCCATTTCAGATGGCAGCAAAGCCGTTTGTAAATTGGGATGAAGCTTTGCCATTCTGTAAAAAAACGGACTGTTTCTCGCTCGAAAATACATCGGAATCACGGGAACTTCCAGCTTTTTTATGAGTTTCATTGCCGATTCCTGCCATTCGCGGTCAACGATATTTCCTTCTTCATCTTTCGCAGAAACTTCTCCCGCAGGAAATATTCCTAAGCAGCCACCTGCTTTGATATGTTTCAATGCAGCTCTCATTCCACTGCTGCTATTGTAAGCTTCTTTTCTTGATTCAAAGGGATTTACGGGAATGACCATCGGTTCCAATGGTTTTATTCTGTGTAGCAGAAAATTGCCCATCACTTTGAAATCGGGGCGAACTTTGCTGATGATGTGCATCATCAAAATCCCGTCCAGCGCACCGAGCGGATGATTGGAAACGATGACAAACGGACCTTCTTTCGGGATGCGTTTTACGTCTTCCTCGTGCAATTCGTAATTTATTTCCAAATCATCCAAAAGATATTGAAGAAATTCGGGCGCTTCTTTCCCCAGACCTCTTTTGTAGAGATCATTTAGCTTTTCCAATCCGCTTATGTTTTTAAAACCCCATGCAATTGGCAAACCTAAAATCCCCAATTTCTTGAGTCCCGAAACGTTGTATATATCTTTGGTGCTTACTAACGCCATTATTCTTTCACTATAATTTGCAGCGTATTTTTGATGATTTGTCTGAGCAATTCCTGGCCGGAATGAATGGTTGCTTCAGATTTCTCATCAAAATGTCGCAATGTGTATAAAGATACATTTTTTTCCAAATCAACCTTATACAAATTTTTAATTTCCTCCAGAAACAAATCCAGCTGAGTGTATTTATCTTCCACACAAAGAGAAAGAGTAATGGCAGAATTCTGCATCATATTTACCTTGATTTTCAAATCATGCAAAAGATTAAAGATCGCACTGATTTTATCTTCAGTTATAAATGAAAAATCAAGCGTTGTCAGCGTAATCAAATGCTGTTCTTTCTTGATTATAAAACATGGAATGAAAGGTTCTAGTAATTGCCCTTTCCCGATTTGGGTTCCGTTTTCCTTTGGATTGATGAATGATTTTACATAAAACGGAATCTCTTTTGAACGAAGTGGCTGCATCGTTTTCGGATGGATTACGGACGCGCCGTAATAAGCCAATTCGATTGCTTCTTCGTAAGAGATTTTATTCAGCAATTGTGTGTCTTTGAAATAACGCGGATCTGCATTCAAAACACCAGGCACATCTTTCCAGATGGTCATTCCTTCTGCATTTAAACAATAAGCGATGATTGCCGCCGTGTAATCCGAACCTTCTCTTCCCAAAGTTGTCGTAAAGAAATTCGCATCCGAACCCAAAAATCCTTGCGTTACATAAAATTCATTCTTTTGCAATCTGGAAAAATTCTCTTCGGTCAATTCCCAGTTGACTTTTCCTTCACGGTACGTATCATCGGTTTTGATAAAATCGCGCACATCCAACCAAGTGTTTTTTACCTCGATTGAATTTAAATAGGCGCTTACAATTTTTGTAGAAATTAATTCGCCGCAACAAACCACCTGATCATAAACAAAATCATAATTCGGTGATTTATTTCGTCTCAAAAAAGCATTCAAATCTTCGAAAAAAATATAGATCTCCTTCTTTATTTCTTCAGAATTCTCAAACAATTCTTCCGCAATTGCGATGTGTTGTTGTTGAATTGAAATTACTTTAGAAGTAAAGTCAGCCTTTTCAAAATATAACTTTACGACCTCTTCCAAAGCGTTAGTGGTTTTTCCCATGGCGGAAATCACCAAAAATGTGTTTTTGTAACCTGCTGTTTTTAAAACTTCTGCAAGATTTTTTACGCTGTTTGCGTCTTTCACGGACGCCCCCCCAAATTTGAATACTTTCATTGATTTTTTTACTGATTTTAACCAGTCAGCAAATATATACAATGCGCAATCCACACACAAATCCACGTCCAACTTATGGTTTCAGCCAATATCCAATTCATCAGCTTAATTATTGAATGGGCGCGCCCCGTTCCTGCCTTTGGTGAGGCATGCCCGCGGTCGGGCTATCCGCTACAACTCCTCGCTCGTTCCTCGCTGTGGGGTTTTCACTACTATCCCTCGCGCAGAATTTCGTTTTCATAGAGTAAATTCGTTTTTCTTTTTGGAATTAATGTAATTTTACTTAATTTTTAAATTTAATTTCAACATGAGAAAATTAACCATCATAGCAGGTGTCTTATTATCTGCATTTTCTTTCGCACAAAAAATAGGCGAGTACCAATTTACACCATTAGTCAACAACGACCACACGCAAGTCACCGACCAGGGACAAACCGGAACCTGCTGGAGTTTCTCCACCGTTTCCTTCCTCGAATCAGAAGTAAAACGTATCAACGGAAAGTCCATTGATCTTTCAGAAATGTACATCGTTAAGAATACCTATCCAAAAAAAGCATATAACTACGTTTACCGTCAGGGAAAAGCGCAATTTTCCGAAGGAGGATTGGCACATGATGTGATCAACGCAGTACGAACAGACGGAATAGTTCCTTTTGAAAATTATACTGGATTTGTGGGTGACATCAGCAGTTATGACCATTCCGTCATGGTCAACCAATTGACCGGATATGTAGAAAACATTGTCAAATATCCCAATGCTTTCCTCAAAGAAAACTGGATGCAGGAATTCGACACCACTCTCGAAAAATATATGGGAAAAGAACCCCAATCATTTACTTATGAAGGGAAACAATACACGCCTCAGCAGTTTGCAGCTCACCTAAAAATCAATCCTGACGATTACGTTTCATTTTCATCTTTTACAAATGTTCCCTATTACAAACCTTTTGTTTTGAGTATTCCTGATAATTTCTCCAACGGCTCATTTTACAATTTACCTTTGGACGAATACATGCAGTTGATGGCTGACGCATTGCATAAAGGATTTACCATTTCATTCAGTACAGACGTGAGCGAACCGACTTTCAGCGCAAAAAATGGAATGGCCATTCTTCCTTTGGAAGGACAAAAAGAAGATTACTTCAAAGTTTTATTACCGGAAAAATGGGCAACTGCAGAAGACCGCCAAAAGAATTTTGAAAACTATACAACCGTTGACGACCATTTGATGCAAATCACCGGAATTTTGAAAGACCAAATCGGAAACCAATATTTCGACGTAAAAAACTCTTGGGGAACCAATCTTGCAAATGGCGGAGACATTTATATGTCTGCAGCTTACATGCGTATGAAATCTATTTGTTTTTTAGTTCATAAAGATGCCTTGTCAAATGATTTGAAGAAGAAATTGGGAATTCAATAATGATTGGGATTTCATTTAGAATTAATCCAAAACATTCGGAATAAAAATTGCAGAAATCAGAACCAACAACCAATTACCCATAAGAATTAAAAATGCAAACATTAGAAAAAGCAGCGGCAACGCTTCCCATTAAAGGATACATGGACATGGAAATTCCGAAAGGAATGGATTTAATTGTGGAAATCAATCGACTTCGCAAAGAAAAAAATGCCGTCATTTTGGCGCATTATTATCAGACCGGAGACATTCAGGATATTTCCGATTTTTTGGGAGACAGTTTACAGTTGGCACGTGCGGCGGCGAAAACCAATGCAGATATGATTGTTTTTTGTGGAGTTCATTTTATGGCAGAAGCTGCAAAAATCCTCAATCCCACCAAAAAAGTGGTTTTGCCGGATGTTTTGGCCGGATGTTCTTTGGCGGATTCCTGTACGGGAGAAGGTTTACGCGCATTTCGTGCACAATATCCGGGTTCGATTGTCGTGAGTTATATAAATTGTGACGCCGGTGTAAAGGCGGAAAGTGACATCATCGTGACTTCTTCCAATGCGGAACACATCATCAATGCTTTGCCGCCTGAGCAAAAAATAATTTTTGCGCCCGATAAAAATTTAGGAAGATATTTGAATCAGGTAACCGGACGCCAGATGATTTTGTGGGACGGTGCTTGTATGGTGCACGAAGCATTTTCGCTCGAAAGAATAGCACAGCAAATGGCTGAAAATCCAAATGCGAAACTGATTGCGCATCCGGAATCGGAAGAGCCTGTTTTGCGAATGGCGCATTTCATCGGTTCTACTTCACGTTTGTTGGATTTTGTGGTGGAAGACGAATCGCAAGAATTCATCATCGCAACCGAAGAAGGAATCATCCACGAAATGCAGAAATTAGCGCCCAATAAAAAACTCATTCCGGCGCTGACACAGGACGAAAGCTGTAACTGCAGCGAATGTTTTTACATGAAACGCAACACGATGGAAAAACTTTATCTCTGTATGAAATATGAATTACCCGAAATCCATATCGACGAAGAATTACGCGTGAAAGCTTTGAAATCGATTAATCGAATGCTGGAGATGTCGGAGAAGATTAAATAAGAAGATTAAATTATTTATAAATTAAACGGATTGTTGGTTAGTATATAATTTACGAGATTTAAACTTTGACGCTGATGCCAATTAATAGCAGTAGGTCGATTAGACCCTCGGCGAGTAATTTTTCCAAGTGGAATTTCTAAAATAAAATCTTTTGGGACAGCAATGTTCATTATTTTAAAAAATTCTCTGCGTGGCCAAAAACCTCCATCTCTTACTGATGAAATAAAAATGTCATAATTCCCGTTGCTATCAAAGAAATTCTTAAAATCATTAATAATATCTACAGTATCGGTAGGTGAATTAATAATTATTCGAACATTTCTGCCATAACGATTTAATCCTTCCAAAACAATTCGAAAATCTGAAAAAGTTGCTGGATAAGATCCTGCAACAACTTGGTATCCTAGATTAATAAGATTATTTGTAAGAAGATAAATCGTCTCACTTTTTCCTACTGATTGTGCTCCTCCAATTAAAAGACATTCCATTTTACTGTTTTACAATTATTATAAAATAACCTACTTCACCACCAACTTCTTCGTCACTTTCCCAAATTCTCCTTCAAAAATTACCAGATAAATTCCGCTCCAAGACGAATTCAAATTCAAAGTAATCTGACCATTTCCATTGTCTATCTTTTGATTAAATAAATTCTCCCCCAAAACATTGTAAATCGAAACATTTACTTGTCCCGAAATGTTTTTCAAATTGAAATGAACTTTGTCTTTTGCAGGATTTGGATAAGGACCCTGGATGTTATTTGCCGCAAATTCTTCCGTTGACATTTGTGTCACATTGAACGTCCAAAAGCCTTCCGGCGCAGGCAACGGTCTTGAAATTGATTTCCCTGAATTCGCTTCAGCCCAGATGTAATAATTGATTTCTTCCGCATCAGTCGGAATAGTAAGATTTGTCGTCCATATATCTCCTGAAGTATTGGTCATCGTTGCTTCCTGAAATACAGTTTCATCTGATTCTTTCCAAAAAACCTTCGCTTCTTCCACACCTGAAATGTGTTTGATTTGTGCTTCCACAGGAATATTGGAAGTGGTAGTCACATTTCTTAATTTTTCATGTGTAATCCACAACGGATTAGCAACACCAATCGTATGCGTGATGCAATGAATCGCGCCGCTCAATGCAATCAAATTTTCGGTATTGTCCACATCGATTCCCACAATTTTATATCCAGGCATCAAATCTTCCCAAATCTGCAATGCTTCCGCATCTACTTCCGGTCGATAAGTAGGCACGAGAATCGTTTTGTTTATGATAACCGCATTTGTGTAAGTTCTGTATGGTGCGCCGTTATCAGGATGGCTTCCATTCGGACTTGGCGGTGCGGGAATCCAATGAATTTCATAATCATTTCCGAAAGGTGTTTGAAAAGTATTGGTGATGTATTCGATATTTTCTTCGATTTGAGGGCCATCTGCTACGCCTTCAGGATATTGACTCACCAAAATCGTTTCTTCATCGAGCAATTTCATGTGCATATCGATATGGTGAATTCCATCATAAGGCAGCGTTTCCATTTTTCTATATGAATCAATTCCCATATAATTTTTTAGAATTAAATCAATTTGTTCTTCCGATTTAACGCTTACGCCATAAGGATTTCCAGCAGCATTTTCATCCAGAATTAATTTCGAAGCAAATGCATTTCCCATTCCATCCGACATGAAATTTCCACCTGTATTGACCAAATCATTTGGCGAATTATCAGTCACATAAAGCGGTATGTCCAAATAATCTGCATGATAAGAAGGCAATAAATTATCCTGTGGACGAGGACGGTTGTAAATCCAATCGACTAAAGCGCGCTCGCCCACATCATTCGTGTAAACCGTGTTTCCGGCATAATCCCGAATCCAAATACTATTGCTTGGTGCATTCAAAAATTCAACATTCGTCAAATCGATTCCATTAGAAGTCAAATAATTTTGAACTGAAGTTTGATTTTGTGTAGCAATCAAAACCTTACATTCCTGAATGGCAGCAGCGACAATCTGTCTTTGGATATTTTGAAATTCATTTGTCCAGCGAATCACTACATATTCCACCTCTTCCCATTGCGCCGCCGTTCTGACAGGCAATTCAGGAGCGGGTGTTATTTGCGTTCCTTTGAATTGGAAACTCGTGATCAGACCTTGTTCTTCAGCGGTTAAACCTTTGGGAAGAACTTCTTGTGCGTTTAGATTGGAATTAATTATAAATAAGGAAAAAAGAATTCCGAAGTAAAATTTTTTCATGTGTGTTGTGAATTAAGTAGCTAATGTAGAAAATATTATGATTGAAAATTATTTTTAAATGTGTCATTGGCTTCGCCGAATCTCCGATTTCTGACGAAGGAAGAATCTAATTCTATTTTTTTAATAGATTTCTAGTACCTCGAAATGACAAGGACTATTTTTTAAATTTAAACAAATTATAAATATTTCGAACTAATTTTGCGAGATGTCCGGAATACTTTATTTAGTGCCCACACCGATTGGAAATCTGAAAGACATGACTTTCAGAGCGATTGAAACTTTGAATGAATCTGATATAATTCTTGCTGAAGACACACGCAACAGCGGAATTCTTCTGAAACATTACGAAATTTCAACACAAATGCGCAGTTATCATGCGCACAATGAACATCAGGTAACCGAAGAAATCATCAAACAATTGAATGAGGGAAAAACCTTTTCTTTGATTACAGATGCGGGTTCGCCGGGAATTTCAGATCCGGGATTTTTGTTGGTTCGGGCTTGTGTGGAAAATGGAATTGAAGTAATTGCCTTACCGGGCGCGACGGCTTTTGTTCCGGCTTTGACGGTTTCGGGATTGATTTCAAATGAATTTATTTTTGTAGGTTTTCTTCCGGTAAAAAAAGGCCGCCAATCGAAATTAAATGAATTAAAAGAAGAAAAACGAACTTTGGTTTTCTACGAATCTCCTCATAAAATCACACGGACTTTAAAGGATTTGGCAGAAATATTCGGCTCCGAAAGAAAAGCAAGCTTATCGAGAGAAATCACAAAAAAATTCGAAGAAACGCTTCGCGGAACTTTGTCGGAATTACATAAAATTTCTGAAACCCGAAACTTAAAAGGCGAAATGGTTTTGGTAGTGGAGGGGAATTAATCCCTAAACCGAACATCCCTGATGTTCAACTGTAAATAATTAACTCCTTTCCAGTGATTTTCTTCGATGGAATAAATCGCATCGAATTTCCGGTATTCAAAGTCATGTTTCAGATTCCCCATGCCAAATGCAACAGCAGATAGCTCTGACTTTGAAGATTCATCATAAAGAGAAATTCTCAAATGCTCACCCTCTTTTCCCATTTCTTTTATTTTTCCACCGATGAGGTTTTTGGTCAGAAATAAAGGCGTCATATTTTCCGGTCCGAAAGGTGCAAATTGTTTCAACAATCTTCGGAATCGGTCATCAATTTCAGAAAATTGAATTTCAGCATCGATTTCTATGCTCGGTTTGCGTTGATTTGGTTTGATTTTTTCTTTGACCAATTCTTCAAATCTTGCTTTGAGCAAAGGAAAATTTTCTTTTTTGAGAGAAAGCCCCGCTGCAAATTTATGTCCGCCATATTTAGTCAATAAATCTGAACATCCATCTACGATTTCATACAAATCAAAATCTTTGACCGAGCGTGCCGAACCCGTGATTTCTTCGTCATTTCCATCGGTCAAAACTAAAGTAGGACGGTAATAACTGTCTGTCAATCTTGATGCTACAATCCCCAAGACTCCTTTGTGCCAGTTTGGATTGTAAACTACCGTGGAGAAATTTTCTTCTTCTTGATTATCTTTGATTTGTTGAATGGCTTCTAGTGTAACGTTGCCATCTTTTTCTTTTCGGGCATCATTAAGAGTAGAAATATCCGAAGCAAATTGTTTGATTTTTTCAGGATTTTGAGAAATTAACAATTCAACAGATTGTGAAGCATGTTCCAATCTTCCTGTAGCATTAATTTTAGGCGCAATTGAAAATACGATGGAAGAAATATCAGCTCGTTTTCTCTGCTCTTCTCCCACCAAACTTGCCAATCCGATTCGTGGTAAGGTTCTCAATTTTTCCAATCCGAAATGAGCTAAAGTCCTGTTTTCATCGATGATGGGGACGATGTCTGCTGCAATGCTGACAACCGCCAAATCAAGGTATTCAAAAACAATTTCTTTTTCGATGTTTAATTTTTCGGCTAAAGCCTGAATTAATTTAAATCCAACTCCACAGCCACTTAATTCTTTAAAAGGATAATTACAATCAATCCTTTTCGGATCTAAAACCGCAACTGCATCCGGTAAAATCTCTCCGGCCAAATGGTGGTCGCAAATGATAAAATCTATATTTTTTCCATTGGCATAATCAACTTTGTCAATTGCTTTAATTCCACAATCCAATGCAATAATTAAGGAAAAATTATTGTCGTCCGCATAATCAATTCCCTGATTTGAAATTCCGTAGCCTTCACTGTATCTGTCTGGAATGTAATACGAAACATTGTCGTAAACTGATTTCAGGAAGTCGTACATCATCGCAACAGCAGTGGTTCCATCTACATCATAATCGCCATAAACCATGATGTTTTCTTGGGAATCAATTGCTTTGAGAGTTCTTTCCACGGCTTTGTCCATATCTTTCATCAGATAAGGATCATAAAGATTTTCAAGGCTGGGACGAAAGAAATTTTTGGCTTTTTCAAACGTATTGACTCCTCTCTCCGCCAAAATCGTAGCCAAGGGGTACGGCAAAGTGACTTCTTTCATGAGCAAGTCAACGAAAGATGAATCAGGTTTAGGTTTTAAAACCCATAGGTTTTTCATCGCCTAAATTTATAAATATTCAGCTACAACCCCAATTAAATCAGATAAAATTATTTTTTATTGACTTCCTTCACGTACTTTTCAAGTGCCATGGTCATAGAAGGCGTTTCCGGAGTTGGAACCTCTATGTCTATTCTTAAACCTAATTCCTTAGCGGCTTGTACTGTTGTTTTTCCAAATACGGCAATACGTGTATTGTCTTGTTTGAACGTCGGGAAGTTTTCAAATAAAGATTTAATTCCAGACGGTGTAAAGAAAACTAAAATGTCATATTTAACTTCTGTCAAATCAGACAAATCACTTGAAACTGTACGGCAAAGAATTCCTCTTTCCCAGTTCAGATTCATCTCATTTAAAAATTCTGGAACATCCGGATTTAAAACATCAGAGGAAGGAAGTAAGAACTTCTCATCTTTATGCTTTTTCAAATAAGGAGCCAAATCATTGATATCTTTTTCTCCGATGTATATTTTTCTTTTTCGGTAAACGATGTATTTCTGAAGATAAAAGGCTATTGCCTCTGATTGACAAAAATATTTCATGTCATCAGGCACCTGAAATCTCATTTCTTCTGCCAATCTAAAATAATGGTCAATCACATTTCTACTGGTAAAAATGACAGCGGTATATTTAGAAAAGTCAACTTTCTGAGACCTTACATCGCGTGCATCAACGCCTTCAACTTTGATAAAAGAACGAAAATCAACTTTGATTTTAGTTCTTTTGCTCAATTCATGGTAAGGAGAAGAGTCAGTTGTAGGCTGGGGTTGGGAAACAAGGATGGATTTTACTTTCATTTTAGTCATTTAATTACCAAATGGTTAGAAATTTATACAATACTAATAAGGGTAAAATTTCAAGTGCACAAAGATACAAAATATTATAATACCAATTCTTGCTAATTTGTTCCTGCTGATTTTTGGTTCTGTAAACGAACTGCCAGGCTCTTACAATTATCAGAATGCTGATGCAGGCAATAAAAATTGGTAATTTGGGTAAATTTGAAAAATAAAAAATCAGAACCGATAACCATAAAACCGCTACAGAATAAAATCTGTAATAGCTCGAAACCCGGAAATTAAATGTGTTATTGTGTGTAACTTTGAAGGCATAGGCACCCAATAAAGCAAAAAAAAATTTAAGCCAAAAAAATAAAATCAAAGCCAAACCTACCATCAATGCTTTGGTGATGGGCAGATAAAATATATAGTCATAATCCTGCGTCAGATAAGGAACACAAAGACTTCCCAACAAAATTGCAAATAAAAATTGATTAATCAACGAAAAAATCTGCTGATTGTCATTCACATCTACAAATTGTTCCAAATTGCCTATTGCATAAAAATGGTTGGTAAAAAGTACTTTGCTGATGACCAATACAAGCATAGTCAAAACCAAAACACCAATTACCCAATTGAGGTTTTCTATTGGTCGTTCCGTAAAAATTGTTGTAGTTAAAACAATCATAATCTTTGCAAAAATACAAAAGTGCAGTATAGGAATGATTATATTAGCCACTTAATTTAGAAGCCCGATGTCTGAGCGTTTGGTCATCATCCCAACTTACAACGAGTTGGAAAACGTAGAAAATATAATCCGCAAAGTTTTTGCACTCCCCGCTGACTTTCACATTTTGATTGTGGATGACAGTTCCCCTGACGGAACGGGTTTTATAGTGAGAGAATTACAAAAAGAATTTCCAAAATTATTTTTAGAAACCCGAATTGAAAAAGATGGATTGGGGAAAGCTTATACACATGGTTTCAAATGGGCTTTAGACAGAAGCTATCAGTACATTTTTGAAATGGATGCAGACTTGTCACACAACCCCGAAGACCTTCCCAAATTATTACAAGCTTTAGAAAACGGAAATGACGTTTCCGTAGGTTCACGTTATTCACATGGTGTAAATGTGGTCAATTGGCCCATGACAAGAGTTTTGCTTTCATTCATCGCTTCGAAATATGCACGTTTTGTTACGGGACTTCCGGTAAATGATGCCACGGCAGGATTTGTAGGTTACAAACGAATTGTTTTGGAAAAATTGGATTTAAATCGTATAAAATTCAAAGGGTATGGATTTCAAATTGAAATGAAATACAAATCTTGGAAGAAAGGCTTTAAAATTATTGAAGTTCCGATTATCTTTACAAACCGCGTTGCGGGCGAATCTAAAATCAGTGCCAACATAATGGGAGAAGCCGTTTTTGGAATTCTTATGTTGCGAATTCGAAGTATATTTGGAACCTTATGAGAAATTTCTTTTTTCTTTTTTCTGTAATTTTTCTCTTTTCCTGCAGCCATATTGTAGAGAAACCCAAAAATCTCGTGAGCGAAGAAAAGATGACTGAGATTCTGATTGACATTTACCTTCATCAGCAATCTTCTTACTTGGCTGAAATAGGAAGTAAACCTTTGGATTATGCTAAAATAAATGCGCATTTGCTCAAACAACACAGCGTGAAAATCCAAGACTTCGAAAAGAGTTATGAATACTACGTCCTCAATCCGGATATATATGAGCCGATGCTGGTTGAAATCAGAAATCGATTGGAAAGCCGCCTACCTGAAGAAGAACGTATCAGAAAGGAAAACCTGAGGAAAGAAGCAGAGAAAGCTGCTGAGGAGAATTAGTTCTGATTCATTCCTGAAAAATTTAATTTCATATTGAATAAATTCAGCAATTTAACAAAGCTTGTAGCTAACTTTGTGAAATGTATGCTTTGGTAGATTGTAATAATTTTTACGCTTCTTGTGAAAGGGTGTTCAATCCTTTGCTGGAAGGAGAGCCTGTGGCAATTTTGTCCAATAATGACGGCTGTGTAATTTCCCGAAGTGACGAAGCAAAACCTTTTGTTCCGATGGCAGCTCCCGCTTATAAATATGAGGAAGAATTCAAAAAAAACAATATCCATGTTTTTTCCTCCAACTATCCCTTGTATGGAAGCATGAGTAACCGCGTGATGAACATCCTCAATACTTTTACGCCTGATTTAGAGATATATTCCATAGATGAAGCATTTCTTCATTTTAAAGGGTTTGAAGATTGTGATTTTTATTCTTCAGGAATTGAAATGCGCGAAAAAGTTAAAAAATATACAGGAATGCCCATCAGCGTAGGGTTTGCGCCGACAAAAGCATTGAGTAAAGTTGCGAATAAAATCGCCCGTAAATTTCCTGAGAAAACATCCGGTTGCTATGTAATTGACTCTGAAGAAAAAAGAATCAAAGCTTTGAAATGGATTAAAATTGAAGACGTCTGGGGAATTGGACGGCAGATTTCTAAAAAATTAATTTATAAAGGAATTAATAATGCATATGAATTTACACAATTACCGGATGATTTTGTGCGCCGAGAGTTTTCAATCGTTGCCCTGCGTCTAAAACAGGAGCTGCAAGGAACCTCAACTTTGACTTTGGATGAAATTTCCCAGAAAAAAAGCATCGCGACTACGCGTACTTTTGAGCGAAGCGTGAAAGATTTTCAAGATGTGAAAGAACGAATTTCTACTTTTTCTTCATCATGTGGAGAGAAATTGAGAAAACAAAGATCCTATTGCAACGCCATCATGGTTTTCATCAAAACCAATACCCACAAAAAGGACCAAAATCAATATAGAAACGGAATCGTCGTCTCTCTGCCTTACCCGACAAACTCAGATATTACTTTGTCACAATACGCCAACATTGCACTCCAATCGATTTTTCAAGAAGGTTACCGCTACAAAAAAGCGGGTGTTGTCGTTTTAGATTTGGTGCCGCAGGAAGATTTTCAGTTAAATCTTTTTGTAAATGAAGATGCAAGACATTTCAAGCTGATGAAAACCATGGATAAATTAAACCGAAAAATGGGCGAGAAAAAAGTAAAATTGGGCTCACAGGATTTGAAAAAAACATGGAAGATGAAACAAGACCGCCTCTCGCCTAAATATACAACCAATTGGAACCAGTTATTAGAAGTTTTATGAAAGATTTTAAATTAATGTGCTTTGCTTTTGTTCTTTTTTCGGGAGTACTATATTCTCAAACGGAACAACAAGTTTATAATTATTTCAAAGGCATTTCTAAAGAAAAAGGATTTGAAAAACTTGATTCCTTAATTAATATGAGCAATAAAAAAGAGGATGTAATTTATTTAAAGGCATTGGTAGCTTCAAATGTTTACGATGATTATGAAGTTGCGATTTTAAGTTATGAACAATATCTGGAAGTCATCTCTGATACGCTTTCTAATTCTATGGTTTATTTGAATTTATGTAAAAATTATTACAAAATAGGACAAACAGAAAAGGCCCAACAATTCCTCAAAAAAGCAGAAGAAATCAACCCCGAAAACCCATATATTCTACATGAATTAGGCTATATGATAGATGAGTACACTCCAGAAAATCTAGAGATTCAATATAAATATTATGAAAAAGCATTGCAAAATGCTTATAAATTTGAATATAGTAAAAAGGACAAATTTTTAGAACCGATGATTTTAGGAAATATTGGTTTTAATCTTTATCATCAGAAAAGGACAGAGGAATCGGAAGCCTATTTGCTCCAATCTGTTTCTATAAAAGAAGATAAGAATGTATTTAATAATTTAGCGAATACCTATCAAAGGCTTGGCAAATACGACAAAGCTTTGCAGTATTACAATAAGACGCTTTCTATCGACCCTAAATATTTATATGCAATTAATGGAAAAGCCAATACCTATTTCCGACAAGGAGATAAAGAAATGGCTTGTAAATTTTGGGAAGAAGCCTTGAAATCAGGATATGAATACCAAGATGAATGGAATGCTCAATATGACATAGAAAATCCAAAAACTCTTGTGGAAAAACATTGTAATAAGAAATGAAAAAAAAATTTTCTTTAGACGACGAACTCGAATTTATTCCTTTCAAAACAGAAGGAAACAAAATTTATGTAAATTATTACCGCGATGAAATCCAAGCCGGATTTCCTTCGCCTGCAGATGATTTCATCGAACAGAAATTGAGTTTGGACGAAAGATATTTATCGCATCCTGATTCTACATATTTGGTGAGAGTCAAAGGAAATTCCATGTCCCCGACATTGTTGGAAAAGGATATTTTGATCGTGCGTTCTGATGTAGATTTAACCCAAAATAAAATTGCGATTGTTTCTATAAATAAAGCGGCTTTTACAGTAAAACGGATTGATATTAATAAAAAACAACTGATTCCCGACAATCAATCTTTCTCTAAAATCCCTATTGGAGAAAATGACACACTTCGTTATCTCGGCGTTGTCATAGCGGTTTTTAGAGATTTATAGCAGCCTCTTTCAGGGTAATTTATAACAATTAAGATCTATTTGGCACGGTTTTTTTATAATTTAATAGTGTATGGCGTTCAAAATAAACGCTTTAATTAAAACTATTTGTTATGAAAAAATTAATGTTATTATCAGTAATGTCAGTTCTGACAATGTCTTTTCTGACTTCTTGCGACAACAAAAACCCGAATAATGTAAATGATTCCGATATGGATACAATAGTTCCTATGGTTGATGAAACTGAAGATACTTTGGCTACAAGCGGAATGGAAACTAAACCTGAATTGGAAAATACAGATTTGGTGGCATCTGGAACTTATACCGGAACGGCTAAACAGGTTGATGCTGCAGAAAAAGAAATCTATGTGGAAACAGGCGATGGGAAAACATTGGAATTGTATCTAACGGAGGAAACTAAAATCACCAAAAACGGACAGTCTTCTACTTTTGACAATTTAAAAGAAGGTGGAAAGGTAGAAGTTATGGTAGAAAACAAAGGAGACAAATTGGATCCGAAATCTGTAAATATCATGGAATAAATATCTGTATTTGAATAATTTATTGCACAGGAAATGAATGTTTTCTGTGCAATTTTTATTTATCAATAAATTAAATTAATCTAAATGGAAAGCAAAGCAGTATTATATTTAAAAATTCTGAAATAATGATGATTAACATCAACTCACCCTTTTGCTTGTCCAGTCAGGATTATAAAAGGCTAGAGTTCCTATGATAAATTTTTTGAAAAATTATTGACTGAAGTTGATGAGATTTGTAAGTAAAAAAGAGGTTCCGAGCGGATTCGAACCGCTGTAGCAGGTTTTGCAGACCTGAGCCTAGCCACTCGGCCACGGAACCTTTAAGGATTGCAAAGATATAAAATTCTGCTAAACAGAAAATTTCTTTTCCATAACAATACTAACTTTTTCTACATTTCCTCCGATCGGCGGATTCATTTTTGAAAATTTTACTTTGGCGAAACTGATTTGAGGAAGTTCATTATGAATTCTTTGCAAAATTCTTTCCGTCACTGTTTCCAATAATTTTGAACGAATAAGAACTTCTTCTGATACAATTTTATTTAAATGAACATAATCTACAGTGTCGCTCAATTCGTCTGTCTGAGCGGATTTTGACAAATCTGCATCAATTTCCAAATCAACCAAATAATCCGAACCTATCAAAGCTTCTTCTTCCAAACAACCATGATTGGAGTAAATTCTTATATTTTCTAAAATGATTTTTCCCATTTATTTTCTGTTTTTATGTATAAATCTTGAAGGATTGATGTAGCCAGTTACATCTTCTGAATATCCTTTTCCAATTGGCATCCCCACTTTTTCTCTGATTTCAAAGTGCAAATGAGAAAGATACTTTCCATGGGCATTGCCGATGGTTCCTATTTTCTGTCCTTTTTTTACGGTATCTCCTTCTTTTACAAATATCTCATCACAATGTGCATAAAGAGATTCAATTCTTTCTCCTGATTTTAAAGTATGAACAACTCGTATTACATTTCCCCATCCGCCTTTTAAATCTTCTGCAAAACTCACTTTTCCATTAGCAATTACATAAATAGTATCCCCTAAATCGGTATCTCCGCCACCCTTGCCATTCCAGTCTTCTCCTAAATGATTATTCTTTCCGAAATGCTGAGCATCATAGTAACCATCACCGTCAGGCTTTCCAGCCGGAAAATCAAATCCATCTGCCACCAGAGTATTTTCAAGATTATTTGCTAAAACCTCCCTTGCTTCTTCCGCAGAAACAGATTCTTTTCCACAGGATAAAATTACAAATGAAGAAATTAAAATAATAGAAAGTTGTTTCATGTTTACAAAAATAAAAAAGTAGAAAGGGTTACTTTCTACTTTACTAAACCTATTTACACTGAAATTATTTTATCCTTTATACAATTCCGCAACTTTGTCCCAATTTACCACATTGAAAAATGCAGAAACATAGTCTGGACGGCGGTTTTGATAATTCAAATAATAAGCATGTTCCCAAACATCCAATCCTAAAATCGGAGTTCCTTGTACATCGGCTACGGGCATCAAAGGATTGTCTTGATTAGGTGTTGAAGTAATGGCTAATTTCCCATCTTTTACAATCAGCCAAGCCCATCCAGAACCGAAACGAGTTGCAGCTGCTTTTGCAAATTCTTCTTTGAATTTGTCAAAAGAACCAAATGCTTCGTCGATTGCCTGAGCCAGTTCCCCTGTCGGCTGTCCGCCACCATTCGGGCTCATCCATTCCCAGAAAAGATTGTGGTTGTAAAAACCTCCACCGTTATTTCTAACTGCTGGTTTATCTGTTCCTTTTACTAATATTTCTTCGATTGAAAGTCCTTCCAAATCAGTACCTTCAATAGCTGCGTTTAAGTTTGTAGTGTACGCCGCATGGTGTTTCCCATGATGGATTTCCATCGTTTTTGCATCTATGTGTGGTTCCAATGCATCAAACGCATACGGTAATTTTGGTAATTCAAATGCCATGATTTTATGGTTTTAAATGTTAATATGAATGTTTGAACCCAAATATAAGGCGCATTTTCTCAATTTGTGTGAAGATTAAATTAAAACTTCTGATGAGTGGATAAATTTTCTAAATTGCACTAAGAAAATATTCAAATGTCCAGATTCAGAAAAATCATATTGAGAACGCTTCAGGTAATTCTAGGAATTCTACTGTTGCTGGTTGCGATTTTATACATTACCGGAAACGATTACATCATCCGCGGCGTACAATTGACTTATATGAAAGGACATAATACCGCCAACATAGATGATTACAAAGATTTTGATAATAATTTAATTCTTGCGGACAAGCCTCAGCGATGGGAACAGCATGAACTTTTCAATAAAATTCCTCTGACCGATACACTTCAGAATGAATTGGAAAAATTCAAATCCGTTGGATTTTTTGTAGCGAAGGACGGAAAAGTTTTGTTGGAATATTATTGGGATGGGTATTCAAATGAAAGCCACACAAATTCATTTTCCATGGCAAAATCTGTGATTACAATGTTATTGGGAAAAGCAATTGAACAAGGTTACATCAAATCATTGGATCAGCCGATTACAGACTTCCTGCCTGAATTTAAAGATGATGAATTTGGAAAATTGTGTACAGTAGGTGATTTGTCTGCTATGACTTCCGGCTATGACTGGCTCGAAGATTATTATCTCCCATTAAATCCTTCTGCAAAAGCATATTACGGCGATCAAATTGAAAAACAGATGCTCAGTAGAAAATTCATTCAAAAGCCAGGAGGAGATTTCAATTATCTTTCAGGCGATACGCAACTTTTAGCGATTGTTCTTCAGAGAGCTACAAAAAGAAGTGCTTCACAATATTTACAGGAAGAATTCTGGCAGCCGATGGGAATGGAGGAAGATGCTTATTGGTCCAAAGACCGAAAAGACGGCATGGAAAAAGCTTTTTGTTGTTTAAATTCTAATGTGCGTGATTTTGGAAAATTAGGACAATTATTGTTGCAGAATGGAAAATGGAACGGAAAACAAATTCTGGATTCAGCTTTTGTGCAAAAAATGATCACACCTAATTACAAAGCCTTCAAGAAAGGTCAGCCTGCGAGTTATGGATATTCCATCTGGACGGATTACGAGCATCAGCCGAATTTTTACGGATTGATGGGACATCTCGGGCAGCGTGTGATTGTCGTTCCGAGTGAAAATTTGATCATTGTAAGATTAGGGCATGAAAAAGACAAGAGAAATTTAAACAAAGGATTTCTTGATACAGATACTTATTATTTCGTAGATGAAGTAATGAAAATGCTCAAAAACCACAACCTCTTAAACTCACAAAATGCTAAAAAAGATTCCCTCCCATAAAGTTTTATTCCTTGACATCGAAACCGTTCCGCAAGTCGGAAGTTGGGACAAACTAAGTCCTGAATGGCAAAATTTATGGTCAAAAAAAGTCGAAAAACAGCTGCCGGAAGACGAAACTGCAGAAGTTTTTTACGGAAAGCGTGCAGGGATTTTAGCAGAATTTGGGAAAATCATCTGCATTTCCTGCGGGATTATAACGGCTGAAAACACATTGAAGCTCAAAAGTTTTTATGGCGATGATGAGGTAGATATTTTGCTTGGATTCAATAAATTAATTCATGATAATTATTTCAAATCAGATTTAATTCTTTGCGCACACAACGGAAAAGAATTTGATTTTCCATTTCTGGCAAGAAGAATGCTCATCAACCAAATTGAAATTCCAGCCATATTAAATTTACAAGGCAAAAAACCTTGGGAAATTCAGCATCTCGACACGATGGAGTTATGGAAATTCGGAGATTACAAACATTATACTTCACTGAATTTATTGGCAGCTGTCTTGGGGATTCCCACACCAAAAGACGACATCGATGGTTCACAGGTCGCGTCAGTTTATTATGAAGAAAATAATTTGGAACGCATCAAAATTTACTGCGAAAAAGACGTTTTAACCGTTGCACAGATTTTCAGAAAATTCCGTGGAGAAGATTTATTGGAAAGAGAGGATTAATTTTCCTCTCCCGTTTCTTCTACCAGATGATTCAGCGTAAGTTCCACTCTTTCAACAGAATTTCTGTACATTTTGATAATTTTGGCTGAATAATCATTCAGTTCCAAAATGTCTCCGACTTTCAATTCCTGATCCGGGAAATGCTCTGCAAGTAAACCTGCCAAAGTATCGTAATGTTCGCTTTCTTCAAATCGATAAGGAATGTGGCGGTTGATATCAGACAAATTGAAATGCGCATTGACAGAATAAATTCCTTCTGAAATCTTAATTACAATCGGATCTTCATTGTCGTATTCATCCTGGATTTCACCTACCAATTCTTCCAAAATATCTTCCATGCTCACGATTCCGGTCAGCTCCCCAATTTCATTGGTTACGACTGCCATTTGAATATGTTTTTTCTGAAATTGTTTCAATAAATTCTTGATTTTTGCACTTTCAGAAATGAACAAAGGCTTGCGCAAAATATTATTGAAACTCGTTTCTTCCGGATTTTCCAAAGTCAATTTCACCAAATCTTTGGTGTAAAGAATTCCTTTTATATTGTCCAAAGATTCTTCAAAAACAGGATAACGCGAATAGCCTTCATTAATCACAAAATCAATCGCTTCTTTCACAGTCGTATTTACATCTACAGCCGAAACGTTTTTACGTAAAGTCTGAATATTATTTACTCTTCTGTCGTCAAATTCAAAAACATTTTGTATAAGGTCACGTTCAGTTTCTTCAATCGCGCCACCTTCCTGGCTTTCCATGATGATCATTTTCAATTCTTCTTCCGAATGAATTTCTGAACCATGAATCGCACGGATACCAAATATTCTTAAAATGAAATTCGCCAAACCATTCATCAACCAAATTACCGGTTTAAATACAAAATAAAACACTCTCAAAGGCCAAGCAATTGTAAATGTGGTTTTTGCCGGAAATTGTATTGCGAGAGACTTCGGAGCCAATTCACCAAATACAATGTGTAAAATAGTAATTACAGCAAATGCACCATAAATTGCAGTTTTATTAGCAAATGAAGCCCATTCAGGTCCAGTTAATCCAACTGCATCAAAGGCTTTAATCAATAAAGGACCAATTGCACCTTCTCCTACGAAACCTAATCCAAGTGAGGCTAATGTAATACCCAGCTGTGTTGCAGCGAGATAAGAATCTAAATTATTAACAATCGTTTTTGCAGTTTTGGCAATTCCAGGGCTTAAATCTGTACGTACATCGATCTGTGAAGTACGGATTTTTACAATTGCAAATTCCGCAGCGACAAAAAAACCGTTTAAGAATACCAGAAAAATTGTGAGAATTAGTTTCCAAACAGAAACATCATGTGAAATGAGTCCGCCACCAGGCACGCCGGCAGCAAAAATAAATGAAAGTATGGGGTCTGCGTCCATTAAATAAAATTTACAAGGCAGTCTCTGTTTGTTTTTTTAGAAGACTATAAACTTTGTTTATTAATGGTTGGAATTAACTCAACCAAAAACCTTTGCAACAAAAATAGAATAATTTCGTTGAATTCCAAATAGTAGATGCAGAATTACTTCAATCTCACATTCTAAATATTTGCTTAAATTTCCACTTTCAAAAAATCAATTTGTTCAAATGCACCCATCAGCTTTGGAAATCCGAAATTTATCACTTTCATTCGGGGAAAATGAAATTCTAAAAAATGTATCATTTTCTGTCGGCAAAGGGAAAATTTTAGGCGTGGTAGGCGAATCAGGTTCGGGGAAATCCATTACTTCCTTATCGATTATGGGACTTTTGAACAAAAATGCAAAAGTTTCAGCTGAAAGCCAGATTTTATTTCATTCTGAATCGGAAACGATTGATTTATTAAAATTAAATTCCGAAGAAAAAAGAAAATTTCGCGGAAATGAAATCGGAATGATTTTTCAGGAACCGATGACTTCTCTAAATCCGAGCATCCGATGTGGTGAGCAGGTCGAAGAATCGATTCGTTTGCATTTAAAATTTAATAAAGAACAAGCTAAAAAACGCGTCATCGAACTTTTTCAAAAAGTACTTTTGCCTAATCCGCAACGAATTTATAAGGCTTATCCGCACGAACTTTCGGGTGGACAAAGACAACGTGTGATGATCGCAATGGCCATCAGTTGCGAACCGAAAATCCTGATTGCGGACGAACCTACAACTGCTTTAGATGTGACGGTTCAACGTACAATTTTGGAATTAATTCAAAAATTACAGCAGGAAAGCGGGATGAGCTGCATTTTCATTTCGCATGATTTGGGTGTAATTTCTGAAGTTTGTGACGAGGTTGTCGTGATGTACAAAGGGGAAGTCGTGGAAAGTGGAAACGTGCAGGAAATTTTTCAAAATCCAAAAGAAAATTATACCAAAGGTTTGATTGCATGCCGTCCTCGATTGGATGTTCGTTACAAAAAATTACCGACCATTCCCGATTATCTTAAAAACCCGGAATATCAACCGGAAATTTATTCCAATCAAGAAAGGAGTGAAGACCAAGAGGAAATTTATGCGAAACCGCCGATTTTAGAAGTTAAAAATTTATCTAAATATTTTTATACAAAACCTTTTCTTTTGGGGAATCCCGAAATTTCTGTGAAAGCGGTTGATGAAATCAGTTTTAAGGTTTACCCAGGGGAAACAATGGGTTTGGTAGGCGAGTCCGGAAGCGGAAAAACTACTTTGAGTCGTGCCGTTTTGTTATTGGAAAAACCAACCTCCGGCGAGATTTTTTACAATGGAAAAGACATCGCAAAATTACCCAAAGAGGCAATCCGAAAACTCAGAAAAGACATCCAAATTATATTTCAAGATCCATATTCCAGTTTGAATCCGAGGTTAAATGTCGGTGAAATTTTGACCGCGCCGATGAAAGTTCATTCCATTGGAAAAAATCAGAAAGAACGATTGGAAAAAGCAGGGAATTTATTGGAAAGAGTGGGTTTGAATGCATCAGATTTGAAAAAGTATCCGCACGAATTTTCCGGTGGACAACGCCAGCGAATCGGTATTGCAAGAGCTTTAGCTTTGAATCCTAAATTCATTATTTGTGACGAAAGCGTTTCGGCACTGGATGTTTCTGTGCAAGCGCAGGTTTTGAATTTGTTGAATGAATTAAAAGAAGAATTCGGATTTACTTATATCTTTATTTCGCACGATTTGGCGGTCGTCAAATTCATGAGTAATCAGCTTTTGGTTATGCAGCACGGTGAATTAAAAGAATTGGGTGATGCAGATGAAATTTATGCCAATCCAAGTACCAATTATACCAAAGAATTAATCGAAGCAATTCCGAAACTTTAATTTACTTCAATACTTTTTGAAAAAATATTATATTTGGAAAATAAAAGGAAATGGTGTTCTTCCTTACCCAAACCGCGTAAATCGCTGATGACGCCTGATTTTTAAGATTAATTTTAATCAGGCAGATATGTTAAAATCTTTAATATTTATAGGAATTGGCGGGGCAGCAGGGAGCATCTTGCGTTTCCTCGTTTCTCATTTTACTAAAAAATTCTGGAACGGAGAATTTCCGTTGGCAACCTTTTTAGTTAACCTTTCCGGTTGTTTATTGATTGGATTGTTCATAGGTGTGATGCTGAAATGGCAAAACCTCGGAACAGATTTTCGAATGCTTTTAATCGTTGGGTTTTGTGGCGGATATACTACTTTTTCTGCATTTGCTTTGGAGAATTTTGATTTGCTCAATTCCGGAAAAATATCGGTTACTTTGATTTATGCTTTGGCAAGCGTTATTTTAGGAATTGTATGTGTATGGGCGGGAATGGCTTTATCTAAGTTGATTTAGAAATAAATTTAAATTTTTCTTATCTCATATTTTGTGTCTAATGTCTAATTTTACAGCATGAAAATCGGACTTTATTTTGGATCATTCAATCCCATTCACATCGGACATTTAGTTATTGCCAATCATTTGCAGCAAAATTCAGATTTAGATGAAGTTTGGTTTGTCGTTTCGCCTCACAATCCATTCAAGGAAAAATCTACGCTGGCCAACGATTATGACCGGCTGCATTTGGTGAATTTGGCGATTGAAGATTATCCATATTTGCGTGCATCAAATATTGAATTTAATCTGCCCCAACCTTCTTATACGATTGATACTTTGGCTGTTTTGAAAGAAAAATATCCTGACGATGAATTTTCACTCATCATGGGAATGGACAATTTGAAAGGATTTCAAAAGTGGAAAAACCATGAGAAAATTCTGGATAACTATTCAATTTATATTTATCCGCGCGTTGGTGCAGAGCCTTACGAATGGTTAAATCATCCGAAATTTAATTTTGTAGAAGCACCGATTATGGAAATTTCATCCACATTCATCCGAAATTCATTCAAAGAAAAGAAAAACATCCGTCCGCTTTTGCCTATGAAAGTTTGGGAATATCTGGATGGCAGTTCGATGTATAAGTGATTATCTTAATTTTTTCAATCCTTCCAAAATTTCACCCAAACCATTGGTCTTGATTTCATAAAGTGTTGCCAATTGCATTCCTAATTTCCCTTCGGGAAAACCTTTTGCAGCAAACCACTCGAGGTAATAAGCCGGCAAATCACACAATATTCTCCCTTTGTATTTTCCAAAAGGCATCTGCGCGATGACCAATTCTTTTAAAATTTCAGGATTAGGTTGCTGCATCATTATTTTTTATAAGACGAATAACCATCTTTCAAATTCACGATATTTTTAAATCCATTGCGCAAAAGCCGCGAAGAAGCCTTCGAGCTACGCGTTCCTGCTTGACAGTAAACATAATACGTTTTTTCCTTGTCCAGTTTCTTTATTTCCGCATCGAAACCCTCACTGTTCACATCCACATTGATGGCATTCGGAATATAACCCTGCGCAAACTCTTCAGGAGTACGCACATCCAGTAAAACATTCTGCTCATCTGTGAAATCTACCTTGGAAAGATCTGTCACAGAAACAATTTCGTCCTTGTTTGGATTCTGATTACAGCTCAAAACCCCCACAAACAATAAAACCAATAAATACTTCATATCATTTTCCGTTAAAGTTGTTCATCGTATTATTCAATCCACCGAAGATAAAAGACAAAACCGCATCTCCGACAAAATTCAATCTTTCCGGCAATTTCAAAACTTCGTCTTCACTCCAATTTCCCAAAACGTAATCGATTTGATTCCCTGTATCAAATTCATTTCCAACACCAAATCTCAGTCTTGGATAAGCTTGGGAATTCAACTTCGCCTGTATGTCTTTTAAACCATTGTGTCCGCCATCGCTTCCTTTGCCGCGAATCCTGATCGTCCCGAAAGGCAGATTCAAATCATCTGTAATTACAAAAATATTTTCCGCAGAAATTCCTTCCTTCTGCATCCAAAACCTCACCGCATCACCACTCAGGTTCATATACGTGTTCGGCTTCAAAACCGTTACAGGGCGTGCTTTGTATTTAAACTGCGAAACTTCTCCGAAATTTGAAGCACTAAACTTCGCATCCATTCGCTTTACCAGTTCATCCACCACTAAAAATCCAATGTTATGACGTGTATAACGATATTTTTCGCCGATATTTCCCAATCCAACAATCAAAAACTTTTGCATCTCACAAAACTATCCAATTCCCACAAAACCACCAACCCAAATTCACCTTTCAATAATAGAGATTTTTAATGACTTATTCAGAGCAAATGAGGATACAAATTCCAGTAAGAATTTATTTATTACTTAGTTAAAACGAATGATAATTAATAATAGAAAAAGAATCAAATTATTAATTTCGCTTTCTCTAACGCTCTATCCAAACCACTTACATCTTTTCCGCCCGCAACTGCAAAGAAAGGTTGTCCGCCACCACCACCTTGGATTTCCTTTGCTAAATCACGAACGATTTGTCCGGCATTGAGTCCTTTTTCTTCCACCAAATTATCAGAAATTGCAACTGTAATCGATGGCATTCCGTTAGAATTCGAAGCCACAATTAACAATACATTTTCCAATTCTTTTCTGAGTGGAAATGCGATTTGTTTCACAGCATTGGCATCTAAATTTGTTTTAACCGCCAAGAAATTAATTCCATTGATATTTTGGAATGTATTTCTCCAAGTTTCCTTTTCCAGATTTGCCTGCTGTGCCGTAAATTTCTCGATTTGAGATTTTAATTCTTTATTCTCATCCAATAATTTTTGAATCGCATCCAACGGTTCCGCCGGATTTTTCAATTCATGGATGATTTGATTGTATTTCGTATAAATTTCTTTCAATTCTTCAATTGCCGCTAATCCGGAAGTCGCTTCAATCCTTCGAATTCCCGCTGCACTAGAACTTTCACTTTGTAATTTGAACATGATGACATCAGCTGTATTCGGAACATGCGTTCCACCGCATAATTCGATTGAAGTTCCATATTTGATTATGCGCACAACATCACCATATTTTTCACCAAAAAGTGCTGTCGCTCCTTCTTCGATTGCTTGTTTGAAAGGCACGGAACGTCTTTCATCCAATGGTATTCTAGCAATAATTTTCTGGTTTACTTTTTTGACCACTTCATGTAATTCATCTTCCGTCAATTTATTGAAATGAGAAAAATCAAAACGCAAATAATCCGGTCCTACGTATGAACCTTTTTGTTCTACGTGCGTTCCCAAAACCTCGCGCAAAGCTTCGTGCAACAAATGCGTTGCCGTATGATTTCTTGCGATATGATTTCTTCTTTCCTTATCTACAAAGGCTTTAAACGGCGCATTGATATTTTGTGGCAATTGTTCTGCAAAGTGAACAATCAAATTATTTTCTTTTTTTGTATTGATGATTTCAATTCTTTCGAATTCATTTTCGATAAAACCTGTATCGCCAACTTGTCCTCCACTTTCTGCATAAAAAGGCGTTGCTTGGAAAACCAATTGGTAAAAAGTTCCGGTTTTATTTTCGACTTTTCGGTAACGTGTGATTTTTACATCGGTTTCCAAATAATCGTATCCGATGAATTCTTCCGTTGCATCATCAAACAAAACCGTCCAGTCAGAAGCCGAAAATGAAGTTGCCGACTTGGAACGTTGTTTTTGTTTTTCCATTTCAGATTCAAATCCGGATTCGTCGATGGAAAGATTTTTTTCTTCCGCAATAATTCTCGACAAATCTGCCGGAAATCCAAATGTATCGTATAATTCAAAAACAACATCGCCAGGAATTTGTTTCAATTCTGAATTGTTTTGGATGAAATTATCTAAACGAACCAATCCCTGTTCAATCGTTCTGAGGAAACTTGCTTCTTCTTCTTTGATTACTTCTGTAACCAAATTTGATTGCTTTTCCAATTCAGGGAAAAATTCCCCCATTTGATTTTGAAGAATTGGGATTAATTTAAAAATGAAAGGTTCATTCAAATCCAAGAAACGATAACCGTAACTGATTGCTCTTCTCAAAATTCGGCGAATTACATAACCCGCACCCGAATTTGACGGCAATTGTCCATCTGCAATCGCAAAGGAAACTGCACGCAAATGGTCCACCACAACGCGAAATGCTACATCGGTCGTAAAATCGCTTCCGTATTTTTTGCTTGAAATTTTTTCTAATTCTTGAATCAATGGCTGGAAAACATCGGTATCATAATTGGAAGTTTTTCCTTGTAGAACCATTGCTAAACGCTCAAATCCCATTCCGGTATCGATGCTTTTCGCAGGCAGAATTTCCAATGAACCGTCTGCTTTTCGAAGGAACTGCATGAAAACCAGGTTCCAAACTTCAATCACTTGCGGATGATCTTGGTTTACCAAATCTCTTCCCGGAACCAAATTCTTTTCTTCGATGGAACGAATGTCAACGTGAATTTCTGAACAAGGACCGCAAGGACCCGTTTCACCCATTTCCCAGAAATTATCTTTTTTATTTCCGAATAAAATTCGTTCGTCTGCGACGTATTTTTTCCAAAGATTTAAAGCTTCATCATCCTGAGCCGTTCCGTCTTTTTTGTCTCCTTCAAAGACTGTTACATAGAGATTTTCCTTAGGAATTTTATAAACTTCCGTCAACAATTCCCATGCCCATTCGATGGCTTCCTTTTTGAAATAATCGCCAAAAGACCAGTTTCCAAGCATTTCAAACATGGTGTGGTGGTATGTGTCTTTTCCCACATCATCCAAATCGTTGTGTTTTCCTGAAACACGCAAACATTTTTGAGTATCTGCAATTCTTAAAGATGAAGGTTTTTTGTAGCCCAAAAAGAAATCTTTGAACTGCGCCATTCCTGAATTATTAAACATCAATGTTGGATCATCTTTTAATACAATCGGTGCAGAAGCAACAATTTCGTGTTGTTTGGACTCGAAAAAATCTAAAAACTGTTTACGTATCTGTTTGGAAGTCATTTTCTAAAAATTGAATTGCAAAATTCGTGAATTCAGTTGAGTTTTTAAAAAAAGATTTTAGAGGATTAACTTTAAATTATCTGATTAAAATTAAATAGGATAAATAAGTGATTTCTAAGGGTTTTATTTTATTAACATTAAAGAAATAAAATCTTGATTCGAATGGCATGAAATTTGTGCATTTAATTGGTTCTCATTCCGTTAAGTTTAATTTATTATTTCATTAACAACAACGGCCTATATTTTTCCGTTATTTTGTCAGCGTTGCAATTAATACAAAAGGCGAAATAAGAAAATGGAAAATAAAAAATATAGTTACAACCCCACTACCACCTCTCTTAAGCCCCTTAAACCTTCTAAAGGAAAGATGTTTAGAAACATCGCAGCATTTCTTATCGTTACCGCTTTTTTCGGAATGATTTCGGGTTTTGTTTTTAGTAAAAAAGTAAATTCTCCTGAAGAAAATACAATTGCAGTCGAATTGGAAGAAATGAGAATTCAATATGAATTGTTAAATAAAAAGCTGAAACAATCTCAAGAAGTTTTAGGTCAAATCGAAGATAGAGACAACAATATATATAGAAGTTATTTTGAGTTGGATCCGATTTCAGAAGATGTAAGAAAAGCCGGATTTGGAGGTGTGAATCGTTATGCAAAATTTACGGATTGGAAATATGCGGACATCGTTACAGAAGTTTCAAAAAACATAGATGTACTTAATAAACAATTGGTTATCCAATCAAAATCTTTAGATGATATTGTAATCAGTGCAAAGGAAAAAGAAAAAATGCTTTCCCATTTGCCGGCAATTCAACCGGTTGCCAATAAAGATTTAACACGTTTAGCTTCAGGATTCGGAATGAGAATGCATCCAATTTTAAAAATCGGAAAAATGCATGCTGGAACTGATTTTGCGGCGCATGTAGGAACACCGATTTACGCGACTGGCGACGGAAAAGTTTCCATGGCAGAAAGACAAGGCGGCTACGGTAATGTTGTGAAAATCAATCATGGTTACGGTTATGAAACATTGTACGCACATATGAGTAAGTTCAAAGTTCGTTCAGGTCAAAGTGTGAAAAGAGGCGATGTCATTGGATATGTGGGTAACACCGGACTTTCTACAGGACCGCATTTACACTATGAAATCCATAAGGACGGAACCGAAATAGACCCGGTTTCATATTTTTATCAAGATATCAGCCCGGATGAATTCAAAATTCTTTTTGATAAATCCCAGCAAATGTCTGTATCTTTGGATTGATGCAAATTGAATTACCAGAAAAATTATATTACAGCATTGGCGAAGTAGCTAAAGCCTTCAATGTCAACACTTCATTGATTCGTTTTTGGGAAAAGGAATTCGAAGTAATTTCTCCTAAAAAGAACAAAAAAGGCAATCGTTATTTCACGCCTCAGGACATCAAAAACCTGAAATTGATTTATCATTTGGTGAAAGAACGCGGTTATACTCTGGAGGGCGCAAAATCTGCATTGACCGAAAAAGAAGACATCAAAGAAGAAGTAGAACTTTTGGCAAGAATGGAATTCATCCGTGCAGAGTTGGTTAAACTCAAAGAAAGTTTTGATGTAGCGGAAGATTAATTCCCTCTATTTTTCATTTGAATTTTATAAACCACATTTCTAGCAGTATTTCGAGGCAAAAACCTTGGCAAAAGCGAAAGAAATTTACACATTACCGTAGGTACAACCACTACTTTTCCTTTTCTTAAAGATTTTATTCCATATTCTACCACTTTCTGTGGTGAACTGTCTAAAGAATTGATTTTTGCTTCAGAATTATTACAAACTGTTTGTTTGAAATTAGTTTTGGTAACTCCAGGACAAAGTACAGAAATATTAACATTCGATTCTTTGTGTTCTCGTGCAATGGCTTCCGTAAAGGAAATCAAAAATGCTTTGGTTGAATAATAAACCGACATCATTGGTCCGGGCTGAAATCCCGCCAGAGAAGAAACATTCATTATTTCGCCTTCGTTTCTTTCGAGCATTTGAGGCAGAAATAATTTGGTCAAAGTAATCGGCGTCGTAACATGGAGATCAACCATAGTCAATTCCGTAGTAAGATTGGTTTCAGAAAATTTTCCAAACAGTCCAAAACCTGCATTATTTATCAATCCATAAATCTGAAGTGAATTCTCAATTGTATAATTATAAATTTCTTGTGCTGAGTCCCTCAAAGACAAATCTTTAGTCAGCTCATGCGCTTCAACTTTATAAGCGTCACGAAGATGCTCCGCCGTTTCACTCAGCATTAAAGCATTTTTATCAATGAGCACAAGGTCATATCCATTTTGTGCATAGTTCCTTGCAAACTCTCTTCCAATACCTGACGCGGCGCCGGTTATCACAATGTATTTGGTTCTTTTGGCAGATTCCATTGGGGCGAATATAAAACTTTTCAAATACATAAATTGTTAACAAGGCTCATATTCTAATTTTAAATTAATTCAAATGTTGTAAATTTATAGATTAAATTTCAGCAAAAGATTTACCGCGAATGTATTTGATTTACGATACCGAAACAACCGGATTACCTAACAATTTTAATGCGCCTGTAACCGATTCTGACAATTGGCCGCGCATGGTTCAGATTGCATGGCAGTTACATGATGAAATGGGAAGATTATTGGAAAATGACAACATCATCGTAAAACCAGAAGGATATGACATTCCATTCAATGCAGCGAAAATTCACGGGATTACCACCGAAAAAGCAAATGCAGAGGGGATTCCACTAATTGAAGCTTTGGAAAAATTCCAAACTGTTCTTCAAAAATCAAAAGTAATTGTCGGTCACAATATCAATTTTGACCAAAATATTGTAGGCGCAGAATTCTTCCGTAAAGAATTTGATTATGAAGAATTAAATCTTCCGCTTGTTGATACAATGAATGTTTCGGTTGATTTCTGTGCTATTCCGGGTGGTCGAGGCGGCGGATTCAAATTCCCGAAATTAGGTGAATTGCACGAGAAGTTATTTGATGAAAAATTTGATGAAGCCCACAACGCCTCTGCTGACGTAAATGCAACGGCACGTTCTTTTATGGAACTTCTTCGTCTAGGTATAATTTCTCAGGAAAATTCAGGATTGGATACAGATAATTATTTGAAATTCAAAGAAATCAATCCAAATCCTTTCAAACCTTTTGCAATTCAAATCGACAAACAAGTTGCTGATTTTAATCAAAATTTATCGAATGAATTAAATAAATTAAACATAAAATCGGGCTCACTTACCGATTCACCTTATTTCCATTTTCATAACCATACTTCCTATTCGATCCTGACGGCCACAACTTCCGTTGAAGCCTTGATTCAGAAAGCGATTGACGAGAAAATGCCCGCAGTCGGCATGACCGATATGGGAAATTTGATGGCGGCTTTCAAATTTGTAAGTGCTATCAAAAAAGCGAATTCAGGACTAGAAAAGCCCATCATACCAATCATCGGATGCGAATTGTACGTTGCAGAAAATTATACCCAAACAAAATTTACCAAAGACAGTCCTGACCGACGTTTCACGCAAGTCCTTCTAGCAAAAAACAAAAGCGGATATAAAAATCTTTCCAAAATTTCTTCCACCGGATACATCGATGGATTTTATTCAGGATTTCCGCGCGTTGGTAAAGAAGTTATTTTGAATTTTAAAGAAAATTTAATTGCCACAACGGGAAGCATTACGGGCGAAATTCCCAATTTGATTTTGAATGTAGGGGAGATTCAGGCGGAAGAAGCATTTGTTTGGTGGAAAGAACAATTTGGTGATGATTTTTATGTTGAATTAATTCGACACGGACTGGACGAAGAAGAACATGTCAATCAGGTTTTGATAAAATTTGCACAAAAACACAACGTCAAAGTAATCGCTCAAAACAATACGTTTTACATCAAAAAAGAAGATGCTTATGCACACGATATTTTGCTCTGTGTGCGCGATGGTGAGAAAAAAGATACTGAAATTGGTCGCGGTCGCGGAACAAGATTCGGATTTCCAAATGACGAATTTTATTTCAAATCTCAGGAACAAATGAAAAAATTATTTCATGAAATTCCTGAAGCAATTGATAACCTTTCCGAGCTTCTTTCTAAAATTGAACCTTATGATTTGGCGAGCGATGTTTTGCTTCCGAAATTTGACATTCCGGAAGAATTCAAACATGCAGAAGATGAAGTTGATAATGGAACTCGAGGAGAAATGGCTTTTTTGCGCCACATCACTTTTGAAGGTGCCAGAAAACGTTACAAAGAAATCACTCCTGATATCGAGGAAAGATTAACTTTTGAGCTCGACACAATCGAACGAACAGGCTATCCGGGTTATTTCTTAATCGTTCAGGATTTCACGACACAAGCCCGAAACATGGGTGTTTCGGTTGGTCCAGGACGTGGTTCTGCGGCGGGTTCTGCGGTGGCTTATTGCGTCGGAATTACAAATGTCGATCCGATTAAATACAATTTACTATTTGAGCGTTTCCTCAATCCGGACAGGGTTTCCTTGCCTGATATTGATATTGATTTTGATGACCGCGGACGCGATGCCATCATTAAATGGGTGGTTGATAAATACGGAAAAAATCAAGTTGCTCAAATCATCACTTACGGAACGATGGCGGGAAAATCAGCCATCCGCGATACCGGACGTGTGTTAAATTTGCCTTTGTCTGACACGGATAGAATTGCTAAAAAAACCCATTTGAAGTTGAATCGTTTGTTGAAAATGGAGGAAAAAGCATTGAAATCCGGATTGGGAAGTGATGAATTTGCGGATTCGATGGAAATCAGAAAAATGGCCGAACAAGACACTTTGGAAGGTCGAACCATCCAACAAGCCTGCGTCATCGAAGGTTCTGTTCGAAATACGGGAATTCATGCATGTGGTGTAATCATCACTCCAAAAGATATCAAAGAATTGGTTCCTGTTGCGGTTTCCAAAGATGCTGAATTGTTGGTTACCCAATTTGATAACTCGGTTGTAGAAAGTGCGGGATTGCTCAAAATGGACTTTTTGGGTTTGCGGACTTTGACGATTATTGATGATGCTATTCGATTAATTGAAAAAAATCATGGAATTAAACTTCATCCCGACGACATTCCATTGGACGATTTAAAAACTTATGAATTGTTCCAAAAAGCGCAAACAGTTGCTATTTTTCAATATGAATCACCTGGAATGCAAAAGCACATGCGTGCGTTGAAACCAGATAAATTTGATGATCTAATTGCGATGAATGCTCTTTATCGACCGGGTCCGTTGCAGTACATTCCAAATTTCATTGCACGTAAAAACGGAAGTGAAGAAATCATTTACGATTTGCCGGAAATGGAAGAAAATTTAGCAGAAACCTACGGAATCACGGTTTATCAGGAGCAAGTGATGTTGCTTTCGCAGAAATTGGCGAATTTCACCAAAGGTGAAGCCGACGTTTTGCGTAAAGCGATGGGTAAAAAACAGCGCGATGTTTTGGATAAAATGAAACCTAAATTTCTGGAAGGAGGTGAAGCAAATAACCATCCTGTAAAAACACTTGAAAAAATATGGAACGACTGGGAGGCTTTTGCTGAATATGCTTTCAACAAATCACATTCGACTTGTTATGCCTTGATTGGTTACCATACAGGATATTTAAAAGCGCATTATCCGGCAGAGTTCATGTCTGCAGTTTTGAGCAATAATATGAGCAACATCAAATCGGTTACATTTTTCATGGAAGAATGCCGTTCCATGGGAATTCCGGTTTTGGGACCCGATGTGAACGAAAGTGAGTACATGTTTTCGGTAAATGACCAAGGCGCAATCCGTTTTGGAATGGGTGCTGTGAAAGGTGTTGGTGGTGGAGCTGTAGAATCCATAATAAGAGAAAGAGAAGAAAACGGAAAATATGAATCGGTTTTTGATTTTGTGCAACGAATAGATTTGCGTCAAGCCAATAAGAGAACGCTTGAAAATTTAGCTTTGGCGGGAGGTTTTGACCAATATGAATTTCACCGCGCACAGTTTTTTTACCAGGAAGATTCTACTTCTAATTTGGAAAAATTAATCCGCTATGGCGCAGCGTTTCAGGAAGCAAAAGACAGTGCGCAGACTTCACTTTTTGGGGAAATGGCAGGTGAAATCGAAATCGTAAAACCACATTTACCGGATTGTGAAGAATGGAATTCTGTCCAAAAATTAAACAAAGAAAAAGAAGTTGTCGGGATTTATATTTCGTCGCATCCGCTCGATGATTTTAAAGATGAATTGAAATTTTTTCAAGGTGTTTCTTTGAAGCAGCTGAAAGAAAATGAAGATAAATTTGTTGGAAGAGAAGTTTCTATAGGCGGAATGATCACATCGGCGCAGCACAAAGTTTCTGCTAAGGATGGAAGAGAATTCGGGAGTTTCATTTTTGAAGATTATGAAAGTCAATATGAGTTTGTTTTGTTTGGGGAAGATTACTTGAAGTTCAAATATTTCTTGCAGGCCAATATGTTTGTGGTTTTAAAAATCATGGTAAGCGAAAGGATTTTCAAAGACCAAATGGGCAATGTAACGATGAAAAAACGATACGTAAATGTCACAAGAATGCAACTGTTGAGCGATGTTTTGGAATCGATGGCGAATAAGTTGACGATTCAGTTGAATGTTGAGGATTTGAATGAGGAAATTTTCAAGGATTTGGCGGAATTGTTTTCGAAATACCAAGGAGAAAAATCGGTTTTGGTTCAACTAGATGATGTTCAGTCTCAAACCAAATTGAACGTTCCGGCGAGAAATATAAAAGTGAGTATCACCAAAGAATTGCTCAGCGACATTAGGGAAATTCCGAATCTACAGTTTAAACTCAATTAGGATTTGTCTTGAGCGGATACAATAAAATCTTGATCTGCCTCAGGTATAGTAATGAAAAGCCCGTCTGGATGCTCAAGAGAAAATATATGCATAAAAAAATCCCGAAAGTGAATATTTCGGGATTTTTAGTTTTATTTAATGCCGGACTGTTATCTGTCCAATCTTTCTACTCTGAAATCTTCGATGTTCGCAGCACCAATCATAGAAGGAAGCAATTGCTGACCTACTTTCTGAGATTGGGTATTGTTTAACTGATCAACCAAGAAAGTTGCGTCTTCCACTTTCGGGGCTGCATCTACAGAAATTGTTTTCACGATATAAACTCCTGCTTTTCCTGCAATAGCTTTAGAAGTGGAATTTGGTTTCAAGCCAAAAGCCGCACCAGCTACTTTGGGTTCTTGTCCTTTTCCTATCAGTTGAGCTGAACCAAAAGTGGTGTTAGAAGTCCCTTTTTGAGCACCAAAATTAGACACGAAAGCATCTACGCTTGGGTTTGCACCTAATTTTTTATTTACTTCATCAGCGAGTTTTTGTTGCAAGATGATTGGTTCGATTTCTGCTCTTACTGATTTTGCTGAGGCCAATCCTTTTGGAGTTTTAGCGCTTAGGTAAACTATTATCTGGTCTTCGTTTGAAGTTGTAAACAAGAAAGAATTTCCTACTTCTGTCTTTTTGCTGAAAGCCCATTTCAAGATTTCATCATCTTTTTCGTTGCTGATGCCTGAAGCCGGGTCTAAAATCGGCATTGGAGAATATCTTTCAACATTGTCTGCTGTGTTGTAATTGAAATTTCTTTTTTGAGCAATGTTTGCAAATTCATTCAAAGATTTTCCGGTTACATCCTGTGCAAATTTAATTGCATCTGAATGGTTTTTGTCCGAAGTTCCTTGTGAAGGTTTGATGTCTTTGAAAATATTGGCAATCAAATAACCAGGTTCAGTTTTTATTTCATCTACGCGGATGATGTGGAAACCAACTTTTGATTCCGCCAGGCTGATGTTTCCTTTAGGAGCTTCAACGATTGATTGCAAATACTGCGGTTCTATGTTTTGAGCATTTCTGCTTGTCCATCCGATGCTTCCGTTTTTAGCTTTTGAACCTGCATCATCTGAATAAGTTGAAACTAAATTCGTGAAGTTTGCAGGCGTTGATTTTGCCATGTTGAAAATGCTGTCCGCTAAAACTTTAGCTTGTTCTCTCGTTCTTGTGATAGAAGGATTGTTTTGTGCAATTTGACTTCCGGCATAGCTGATCAAAATATGACTTGAACTGATTGAATCAGAAATAGCTTTTGTTTTAGAAACTTTAATCAACTGATAAGCATTTCCTGTTTTGAATGGCCCACCTACTTGCCCAACCTGTCCTGATAACAAGAAGTCTCTGTATTCTTGAGGCAATTGAGTTGCAGCTTCGATTTGTTTTTTGGTTACATATTGCGACATAAATGGTCGGTCAGAATGTTTTGTAACATAGACAGAATCATTTATGGCTGAAGAAAAGGCCTCAATCGTATCTGTAATATTATTTACCTGATCAACGTTTACACTTTTAGAAAGAAATTTGTTGATGCCTGCCAATGTTGCATCTTCGTCTGCTTTTGAAGGTTGAGCTGCGAAGTAAACGTAGCTCAAATCAACCATTGCCTGCTTTTCATATTTTTTAGGATACTTTTTCACATAAGCATTGATTTCATCATCAGTAACTTTTACGTTATATTTCTTTTTCAAATCATCATAAGAAATAAATGCGTATTCGATGTTTGCGTTTTGGATATTTCCAATTTGCTGTAATTTGGCTTCTTCATTTGTAACAGCCACACCCATCATTACTAAATCAAGGTATTTTTGGTACAATAATTCAGGACGTGCATTTTCGAAATCCGCCAAGAAATTTTGATAAGCTTCTGCGGCACCTGAAGCTCCTTGCTGAGCTTGAGTCTTGATCATCCCAACTTGGGTTTTCAATTCTTCACCGCTTGTCATCCCATAGCGTTGCGCCATGAAATTCCAAACTTCTTCATCGCTTGCGGTAATACCTGCACTTTCAGCACGTTCTTTTATTAATTTTTGTGAAACCAAAGCATTCCAAACTTGTTGAGAGACCTGGTTTATAGAGGCACCCTGACTGCTCAGTCTGTTTTGCGCATTTACGTATTCTCCAAGCGTTATAGAGTTTCCGTTTACGCTACCTATTTCATTTGGGTCTCCTGTAAAAGCGCGTTTCAATACAGAGTTTTCACTGAATAAATCACCGGCTAAGAAAGCTACCATTGCGATACCGATCACGACGATCAATAACCATGTCTGCTTACGAATTTCTGCTAAAATTGCCATTCTGTTAGTACTTTAATATAATTTATGGGTGGCGAAAATACAATAATTAAATCAATTTGAAAATGAGAAAAATGAGAAATTTTGAAAATGAGGGAATTAAAAATAAATTTTTACAAATTTGACAAGAAAAAGATTACTCTTTCTCTTCATAATATTTGGTTCCCTGATTGTTGAAAAGTGTGTACTCTTTCAAATCATCTGTGGCTTCCAGACCATTGTTAGCTTGTAAGGAATCTCCCATTTTACTTATGAGGAATACAGTGTCCTGTGTAAAAATTTTTCTTGTTTTTTTATTCCAGAAAAGTTTTTGGGTTTTCAGAGTGTCGCCTTTTTCATTGATCACCAAAACGTCACCACGCCCCTCGTACCAACCTCTCATTTCGCTTGCGGTCGCCCAATTAGCTCTTAGATAGCCGGGTGTGTCACTTTTTTTATTGTAGAAATCCAATTCCAAGCCTTTAGGGAATTTCATGTAAGGCGTGTCAATCATGGAATATTCCTCAATCAAAGGTGAACGCAAATCCAAAACAATTCTTCCTGAATCTTTGTAATAAATATGTGCATTGATCAATGTCCTGTCCGGGAAATTGGTTTTCCTTTTGGTCAAATCAACTTCAGGTACACTATTACAAGCCGCAAAATAAAAAGTAAGAATTATAAATGGGATGAATCTCTTTTTGATAGAAACGTGATTTTTATTGCGCAAGAGACTCATTTGATTTATAATTAATCAATTACACGTTTTCTGAACCAGATGTCGTTAAGTGTAAATCCAATTTTAACGTTGGCAAAGTTTTCTTTGAGAATTCCAGCATCGGTATTTCCTTGTTGTCCCAATTCTACTGCAAGATTTAACATGGAAGCATCGCGGTCTTTTCCAACGGGGAACCCAAACCCTACTGTTACACCGTATTTTTTAATTCCTTCGGGACCAACCTGAAGAGGAGTTGCTTCATAAAATCCACCTAAACGGTAAACCACTCTTTGAAAATAGCTTTTGTAGCTGTTGAAGTCGGGGATCCAATATCCACCGACAGATGCTCTGAAACGAGTATCGATTTTAGAATCGTCGTCTTCATCCATTTTATATGCCGCCCAATCACCCCAATCCAACTGTGCGCCAATCATCCAATGTAAATCTTTTCTGAATGCCGCTGCAACTGTTACGGATTGTGGCAATTTTAAATCACCATATACTTTTTTAAATTGTATAGTGTCTATATTTCCCGGCGACATGTCAATTACTGCATAAGTAGTGGTCATGTCAGTAATTTTTGCATTTAAACTTGAACCTAATGTATAAGTTGCACCAGCATCAAATCTTTTGTTAGTTCCAACTCTTTTGGAATAATAACCTCCAAGCGTAAATTGAAGTCCGTTGATTTTTGATTTATAATTGTAGTCTGTGACTAACGCAAGTCCCTGAGTTGAGATGATCTGATCTCTTTCCAAATCACCAAATAAATAATTGGCACGTAATCCTAATGAGAACTCATTTGTAATGTTATAAGAACCCATAACGTGTACAGAATTTAATCCACCGTCTCCTTTGAAAGAGTTTTGGTATGTAACTTGATCGTTTTGGGTAAGGGTTGAAACTTCATATCCAATTGCTGAATAAGGTTGAAATCCAAATCCGGCACGTGCTTTTGTTCCTATTGGAAATGCAAGTGAAATATTAGAAATGTAAGTTGTGCTTTTCTTTGAAGTGCTTGTGGCATCTTTGAACTGGCTCGCGCGCGTGTTGATCCCAAAATCAAAGCTAGTTATATTTAAAGCTTGATTGGCTGCGGGATTTGAAAAGTTAGCACTGGAGTTATATGGATTGGTTGACAATGCGGAAATCCCACCCATGCCGGCTTGTTCAATATTGTTGTCGAAAAGTAAATCGCCTACACCATACGAGGAGAAAGGAGAAGTAGAAACATCTTGTCCAAAAGACCATACTCCACAAAAAGCTAACAAAGCCCCACAAAAAATCTTTTTCATTCGATAGAAAAAATAAAATTACAAGTTGCAAATATGATGACTTAGATTGGATTCTGCAAAAACCTAATTAGGATTTGGTTGTTAATGAACTATTAAAGTTTGTTAAGGGATGTATTAAATTAATTTTTTAAAAAAATAAAAATTATTTTTGTGAAACTAAAAAAGCGTTTATATTTGCAATCCCAAAAGAGTAGGTGCCTTAGCTCAGTTGGTAGAGCAAAGGACTGAAAATCCTTGTGTCCCTGGTTCGATTCCTGGAGGCACCACTTACTTAAAAGCCATTACATTTAATTGTAGTGGCTTTTTTTTCTTCCTATAATATGAAAAAATTGAGCAAAAGAGGTTTCAAATTAGCTTCCAATGTGTTTCTTTAAGTTATTTTTATCCCATATACATAAATTACTGTAAATTTGCCAATATTTTGACGTGTTTAGTGACTCTTGAGTTTAATATATCATTAAAGGATTATAGAAACAAAATCTCACTACTCTAAATTCAAAATAACAACCGCCTTATGAATAAAAAAATAGCATTAATTGGTTTAGGCTATGTGGGCTTGCCTTTGGCACGTCTCTTCGCTACCAAATACAATACCATAGGTTTCGACATAAATCAGAAAAGAGTTGAAGAATTATGTTCAGGAAGGGATAGTACACTAGAGATTGAAAATGAGGTGCTTAAATCTGTATTAGTAGACAATCCTAATGAAGAAAAAGGTCTGTATATTACAAATCAATTAGATGAAATCAAAGATTGTAGTTACTATATTATAACAGTGCCCACCCCTGTAGATAAGTACAATAGACCCGATCTCAATCCATTATACAAAGCAAGCGAAACAGTGGCGAAAGTTCTGAAAAAAGGAGATGTCGTCATATATGAATCTACTGTTTATCCGGGCGCTACTGAAGAAGAATGCATTCCTGTACTTGAAAAAGTTTCAGGTTTGAGGTTTAATGAAGAATTTTTTGCAGGCTATTCTCCTGAAAGAATTAATCCGGGAGACAAAGAACATACAGTTGAAAAAATCTTGAAAATAACCTCAGGTTCGACCCCGGAAATTGGAGAAGAAGTTGACGCACTGTATAGATCTGTAATCACGGCAGGAACGCATTTGGCACCAACCATTAAAGTCGCCGAAGCAGCAAAAGTTATCGAAAACTCTCAGAGGGACATAAACATCGCATTCGTAAATGAACTGGCAAAAATTTTCAATATTTTAAACATTGACACTCATTCTGTTTTAGAGGCAGCTGGAACCAAATGGAATTTCCTGCCGTTTAAACCGGGATTGGTAGGTGGTCATTGTATCGGAGTAGACCCTTATTATCTAGCTCAAAAAGCACAAGAGCATGGCTATCATCCCGAAATAATTATTGCAGGGCGCAAGCTCAATGATTCTATGGGAGATTATGTAGCTTCTCAGATAGTAAAGAGTATGATTAATAAAGGAATCAAAGTCAATGGCTCCGAAATCCTCATGCTAGGAGTTACATTTAAGGAAAATTGTCCTGATGTAAGAAACACAAAAATAGTTGATGTGATTTCTGCGTTGGAAGAATATTCTATAACTGTAACAGTTTATGATCCATGGGCAAATCCAGAAGAAGTAAAACATGAATATGGAGTTGAAAGTCTGAAATTACTTCCTGACAAAAAATATGATTCAATCGTTCTAGGAGTTGCACATGAGGAATTTTTACAGTTAGAGATGAACGATTTAAAAAAAGAAGTAGCCATCATTTATGATGTGAAAGGAATTTTAAAAGAAAACGTAGATAATAGATTGTAAATGAAGACTATATTAATTACAGGAGGTGCAGGTTTCATCGGTTCACATGTTGTCCGCCAATTTGTGACTAAATATCCTAACTACAACATCATCAATTTAGATGCGCTCACTTACGCAGGTAATTTAGAAAATCTTAAAGATGTTGAGAACCATTCCAATTATAAATTTGTAAAAGCAGATATTACAAATCAGAATAAAATTCAGGAAATTTTCAATCAGTATAAGCCTGATGGGGTGATTCATTTAGCCGCTGAATCGCACGTTGACCGTTCGATTACCAATCCGTTGGAGTTTGTGATGACAAATGTAATCGGAACCGTCAATTTATTGAACGCCGCAAAAGAAATCTGGAAAGATAATTACGAAGGGAAACGTTTTCACCATGTTTCTACAGATGAGGTGTATGGAACATTGGGCGAAGAAGGCTTTTTTACAGAAGAAACAGCATACGACCCACATTCTCCTTATTCTGCATCCAAAGCAAGTTCCGACCATTTTGTGAGAGCTTATGCCGACACTTACGGATTGCCGGTTGTTTTGACAAATTGTTCCAATAATTACGGTCCCAATCATTTTCCCGAAAAATTAATCCCGCTCTGTATCCATAATATAATTAATAACAAACCACTTCCAATCTATGGAAACGGTAAATATACCCGAGACTGGCTGTACGTAATTGACCATGCCATCGCGATAGATTTGGTTTTTCATGAAGGGAAAAATCTTGAGAACTACAATGTTGGCGGATTCAATGAATGGCAAAACATCGATTTGGTGAAAGAACTTTGCCGTCAGATGGATGCTAAACTAGGTCGTGAAAATGGAGAAAGTGAAAAACTTATCACATTTGTAAAAGACCGGCCTGGGCACGATTTACGCTACGCAATAGATGCTGCTAAAATCAATTCAGAATTAGGGTGGAGCCCGAGCGTAACATTTGAAGAAGGATTGTCTAAAACCATAGATTGGTTTTTAGAAAATCAGCAATGGTTAGACAACGTTACTTCAGGGGATTATCAAAATTATTACGATAAACAATACGAACCAAATTAATAAACCATGAAAGGAATTATACTTGCAGGAGGCTCGGGAACCCGTTTACACCCGCTTACATTAGCAGTTTCAAAACAATTATTACCGGTTTATGACAAGCCGATGATTTATTACCCGTTATCAGTTTTAATGTTAGCAGGAATTAAAGAAATTTTAATCATATCTACTCCAGTAGACTTGCCTAACTTTAAAAGACTTTTGGGAGACGGTTCCCAGTTCGGAATTAAATTAAGCTATAAAGAACAGCCAAGCCCAGACGGACTGGCGCAGGCATTTATTATCGGTGAAGAATTTATTGGAAATGATGATGTATGTTTAGTCCTGGGAGATAATATATTTTACGGAGCAGGATTGCAAAATTTATTATTAAATTCTGTTGAAACTGTAAAAAATGAGAAAAAAGCGGTCGTATTTGGGTATTATGTTGAAGACCCTGAAAGATATGGTGTAGCTGAATTTGACAAAGAAGGCAATGTGTTAAGCATTGAGGAAAAACCATTGAAACCTAAATCAAATCATGCAGTAGTTGGGCTTTATTTTTATCCGAATTCTGTGGTAGAAATAGCAAAACAAATCAAACCTTCAGCAAGAGGCGAATTAGAAATCACTACAGTTAATCAAACTTATTTAGCCCAATCAGATTTGAAGCTTCAGGTTATGAGCAGAGGTTTTGCCTGGCTAGATACCGGGACTCATGAATCACTTGCAGAGGCTACAGAATTTGTAAAAACCCTTGAAAAAAGAACTTCTTTAAAAATCGCATGTCTGGAAGAAATTGGAATGAGGTTAAGCTTCATAGATAAAGAGGTTGTGGGAAAAAATGTGGAAAGCTTAAAAGGTGATTATTACGATTACATCAGAAAAATTATTAACTAATACGGTTGTGATTTTTTATGTTTTGGTAACTCAATACATATTGTTAATTCTTAAAGTTCAATTTACTTTTTGTAAAAAATAATATTGTAAATTTGCCGAAATCTATACTAGATTAACTAAATTTTCATTAATGGAAGAAATAATTATCAATGATATAATCGGAAATAGCATTCCGAATTATCTATTTGTCAAAATTAAAACTATTAATGCACTCTCTCTTGTTCCTAAACAAATATAAATTACGCAGTTTCCTGACCAGTGAAATTAGGAATAAATAAAAAACTAATTTTATTAGAAGTAGTTTAGTTTGGCTAGATTAAAAATTAATAAAAAAACTCTCTGTAAATTTAATAGATGAAAAATACTTACATTAAAAATAAAATAGTGCTAGTAACGGGAGGAGCCGGCTTTATAGGATCTAATCTTTGTGATGCTTTGCTACAACTTGACAATCATGTAGTTTGTCTGGATAACTTTGCGACAGGCAAACCAAAAAATATAGAACATCTCCTCAATCATCCAAAATTCACATTAATCGTAGGTGATATTAGAAACCTTTCTGATTGCGAGAAAGCAGTCCAAGGGGTTGATTTTGTTTTGCATCAGGCAGCGTTGGGGTCTGTTCCGCGCTCGATAGCCGATCCTATAACATCCAATGCAGTTAATGTTTCCGGATTTTTAAATATGCTTGTAGCTTCGCGAGACGCAGGCGTAAAAAGGTTTGTATATGCCGCCAGTTCCTCAACATATGGCGATTCTGAAAGCTTGCCGAAAGTAGAAAATATCATTGGCAATCCACTTTCTCCTTATGCAATTACTAAGTATGTAAATGAATTGTATGCAAACAATTTTAAAAGAACTTATGGATTAGATACTGTAGGGCTGCGTTATTTTAATGTTTTCGGTAGAAAGCAGGATCCTAATGGGGCTTACGCCGCTGTCATCCCTAAATTTGTAATGCAATTTATGAAACATGAATCTCCTGTTATTAATGGAGATGGAGAGTACTCAAGAGATTTTACTTATATAGAAAATGTGGTGCAAATGAACTTACTGGCTTTGAGTACTGATAATGAGTTGGCACTAAACCAAATATATAATGTAGCATACGGAGAAAGAACTACACTAAATGATCTTGTTAACTTGTTGAAAAAGGAACTGGGAGAATATGATGATAGAATTAAGCAAGTAGAAGTAGTATATGGTCCCAACAGGAAAGGGGATGTTCCCCATTCACTTGCCTCTATTGATAAAGCAAAAAACTTATTGGGATACCAACCTGAATTTTCAATGGCTCAGGGATTGCATGAGGCAGTAAAATGGTATTATGAAAATTTATAATAGGTACAATAATTAAATCCAAGAACATATCTTATGCCGATATATAATACTAATTTTGCTAACAATAATATCATAGTAAAGTGATAAAGTGCACACGCACTACTTTTTAAAGAGATAAGGATGCTAGAAAATAAAACTTTACTCATCACAGGGGGGACGGGGTCATTTGGAACAGCAGTATTGCACCGTTTTTTACACACTGACCATTTTAGCGAAATCAGAATTTTTTCCCGAGACGAGAAAAAACAAGATGATATGCGCAACATCTACAAAAATACCAAAATCAAATATTATGTAGGTGATGTCAGAGATTACAACAGTATAGAGCCGGCAACGCGTGGCGTAGATTATATATTTCATGCAGCAGCATTGAAACAAGTTCCTTCATGTGAATTTTTTCCGATGCAAGCTGTGAAGACCAATGTTGAAGGCACACAAAATGTAATCCGTGCAGCCTCTTTAAACAAAGTTCAAAAAGTAATTTGCTTGTCCACCGACAAAGCCGCTTATCCGATCAATGCAATGGGTATTTCCAAAGCGATGATGGAAAAAGTAGCCGTAGCTGAAGCCAGAAATCTTACAGACACAGTAGTTTGCTTGACCCGTTATGGAAACGTTATGGCATCGCGTGGTTCGGTAATTCCTTTATTTTTAAACCAAATTCAAAAAGGAGAGCCCATTACGATAACAGACCCAAATATGTCGAGATTTTTCATGTCATTGGAAGATGCGGTAGACTTAGTTCTGTTTGCATTTAAACATGCCAATCCTGGAGATTTATTTGTCAACAAAGCACCTGCAGGCTCCATAGGAGATTTGGCAAAAGCATTGATTGAAATGACAGGAAAAGAAGTCCCCATAAAGATCATCGGAACACGCCACGGAGAAAAATTATATGAAACTCTTTGTACGCGTGAAGAAATGATGAAAGCGGAAGATATGGGTGATTTCTATAGGATTCCTGCAGATAACCGTGATTTAAATTATGCCAAATATATCTCTGAAGGTGAAGAAGATATTTCAAGAGTAGAAGATTATCATTCACATAATACTGAGCAGCAAGGTGTGGAAGGATTGAAAAAATTAATTTCTACTTTGCCACTGATACGTAAAGAGATTTTCGGTGAAGATGTGATGCAGTATCCATACTAGAGTAATAAAGGATAAAAGTAGAAGCAGTATAAAATTAAATGATGCTTTTAAAAGGGAAAATACATTCAGACGAAAGAGGAACGATTACTTTCAACAACGATTTTGATGCTTCACAAGTCAAACGGATTTATACAATAGAAAATAATTCTGTAGAATTTATTAGAGGCTGGCAGGGACACAAAGTAGAACAGCGTTGGTTTGCTTGTATCAACGGAAAATTTGAAATTCAGGTCATTGAAATCGACGATTTCCAAAATCCTTCCAAAGATTTAACGATAGATAAATACGAATTGACAACAGATGCTTTAAATTTCCTCCATGTACCGGCAGGTTTTGTAACTGCAATTCAAGCCATTGAAGGAAACTCAAAACTGTTAGTACTTTCTGATTATTTATTGGGTGAAATTCAGGATGAATATCGTTTTCGTTTGGATTATTTCCACCAAAAATAACAACATTGAGATTGCGAAAGCTTAACTATAAAAAAAATGAAAAAAGTAGGAATTACAGGCCAAAATGGATTTGTAGGTAAACATTTGTACAATACTTTAGGATTGACTCCTGAAGAATTTGAAAGAATTGATTTTGATAAATCTTACTTTGATTCAGAACAAAAACTAGATGCATTTGTTTCACAATGTGATGTTATCGTGCATCTTGCGGCGATGAACCGCCATGAAAGCCAGGAATTCATCTATGAAACCAATGTTAAATTGGCAAAAAATCTGGTGGCCTCATTGAAAAGAACCAATTCCAAGGCACACGTTTTATTTTCATCTTCATCACAGGAAGAAAGAGATAACCTTTATGGTAAATCCAAAAAAGAAGGAAGAGAAATCCTTGCAAATCAAACAAGAGAAAATGGAGGTTTATTTTCAGGAATGATTATCCCAAATGTTTTCGGACCATTTGGATTGCCAAATTACAATTCATTCGTTGCAACCTTCTGTTACAAATTGACACATGGCGAACAGCCTGTTATTGACAATGATGGCGAAGTGAAATTGATTTACGTCAGCGAATTGGTAAACGAAATCATAACCAAAATCAGAGAAGAAAAATCTGAAGATTTATATGAAGTGCCACATACTTCAGTCAACAAAGTTTCGGAAGTTTTGGCGAAATTGGAAAACTATAAAAAACTGTATTTCGAAGGTGGAGAAATCCCTCAATTGGAATCAAAATTTGATTACAATTTATTCAATACTTTCCGTTGTTATTTCGATGTCAAAAATCACTACCCCGTAAAATTTACTCAGCACACAGACCCGCGGGGTGCTTTTGTGGAAGTTATCAGATTGGGAATTGGTGGGCAATGTTCATTCTCTACAACCGTTCCGGGCATCACAAGAGGAAATCATTTCCATACAAGAAAAATAGAACGTTTTGCGGTTATCAAAGGAAAAGCATTGATCCAATTAAGAAAAATCGATACAGATGAAGTTTTGGATTTCTATCTGGATGGAAAGGATCCGGCGTATGTCGATATGCCAATTTGGTACACGCACAACATCAAAAACATTGGAGATGAAGAATTGTACACCATTTTCTGGATTAACGAACCGTACAATGCGGAAGATGCAGATACGTATTTTGTAGAGGTTTAATTAAAAATTAAATTCTAATTAAAATTAATATTACCCAAATGACAAATAACAATCCACTTATAAAAAAACTGAAAGTAATGACCGTTGTCGGAACGCGCCCTGAGATCATCCGATTGTCAAGAGTGATGGCAGCATTGGATGCTTCAGATGCGGTTGAACACGTCATTGTTCATACAGGCCAGAATTACGATTACGAATTGAACCAAATTTTCTTTGAAGATTTAGGAATCAGAAAACCGGATTATTTTTTGGAAGCGGCAGGCAAGACTGCAGCAGAAACAGTTGGGAATATTTTGATAAAAGTTGATCCTTTGCTGGAAGAATTGAAACCAGATGCTTTTTTGGTTTTAGGAGATACAAATAGCTGTTTGTGTACGATTCCTGCAAAAAAAAGACATATCCCGATTTTCCACATGGAAGCCGGAAACAGATGTTTCGACCAGCGTGTACCGGAAGAAACCAACCGTAAAATAGTAGATCATGTTTCTGACGTTAATTTGACTTACAGTGATATTGCACGTGAATACTTACTGCGTGAAGGTTTGCCTGCAGACAGAATTATCAAAACCGGTTCACCGATGTTTGAGGTTTTGAATCATTATTTGCCTGAAATTGAGGCTTCAGATGTTTTGAATAAATTAAATTTAGAAAAAGGAAAATTCTTTGTAATTTCCTCACACAGAGAAGAAAACATCAATTCAGAAAAGAATTTCACGGGATTAATTGATTCCCTGAATGCAATTGCTGACCAATATAAAATGCCGATCATCGTTTCGACTCACCCGAGAACCAGAAATATGATCGATGCTAAAAAAGTAGAAGTTCGTCCAGAAATCCAATTCTTAAAACCACTTGGGTTTCACGATTATAATGCTTTACAGATGCATTCTTATGCAGTTTTGTCTGATTCCGGAACGATTTCAGAAGAATCTTCTATATTGAACTTCAGAGCATTAAACATTCGTCAGGCACACGAACGCCCGGAAGCGATGGAAGAAGCGTCCGTAATGATGGTTGGACTTTCTCCGGAAAGAATTCTGCAAGGATTGGTTCAGGTTTTGAGACAAGAGGTAGGTGAAAACAGAAACTTCAGAAAAGTCGCTGATTATTCTATGCCAAATGTTTCAGAAAAAGTAGTGAGAATTATCCTTTCTTATACTGATTATGTAAAACGTGTAGTTTGGAGCGAAAACTAAATTTGATGTAGTATGTCAAATATTCTTAATTCTCTCATTTTAAATTATTATTGTTTATCACTGGCGTTAATACGAAATATTAAATAAAGCTGTAAATTAGCCGAAATTTAAACTTATCAACCCGAAAAAACAAATTTCAAATCACTAAATTTCAAATGAAAACAACGATTATTCACATAGAAATACTACTTGTATCACAAAAAATGAAATGGCCGAATTCTAATATGTTTTTTTAACTTAAATCACTTTACTTAATTAAATAAAATTACACTAAGATAATAAATTAACTATGAACATAAAGATAGCATTGATTGGATTAGGATACGTAGGATTGCCATTGGCAAGACTTTTCGGAACCCGATACAACACGATAGGATTTGATATAAATGCAAATAGAATAGCAGAGCTGCGTTCGGGTACAGATTCAACACTGGAAGTAGAAGACTCAATCCTTCAAGCCGTTTTGGTTAATTCACCAAATGAAGAAAAAGGCTTATATGTAACCAATCAACTAGATGAAATATCAGATTGTAATTATTATATAATCACCGTTCCGACACCTGTTGATAAAAATAATCGTCCAGATTTGACTCCTTTGTACAAAGCCAGCGAAACAGTAGGCAAAGTGCTTAAAAAAGGAGATATTGTAGTTTATGAATCAACGGTTTATCCTGGAGTAACCGAGGAGGAATGTATTCCTGTATTAGAGAAGGTTTCGGGATTGAAGTTTAACGAAGATTTTTTTGCAGGATATTCCCCTGAAAGAATTAACCCGGGAGATAAAGAACACACTGTAGAAAAGATCCTAAAAGTAACCTCAGGCTCAACCCCTGAAATCGGAAAGAAAGTAGATGAGTTATATAAATCTGTAATTACAGCAGGAACCCATCTGGCCCCTACAATAAAAGTAGCGGAAGCAGCAAAAGTAATCGAGAACTCCCAGAGAGACATTAACATTGCTTTTGTAAATGAGTTGGCGAAAATATTTAACATATTGGAAATTGATACCCATGCAGTATTGGAAGCCGCTGGAACAAAATGGAATTTCTTACCATTTAAACCCGGATTAGTAGGAGGTCATTGCATAGGAGTCGATCCTTATTATTTGGCACAAAAAGCACAAGAACACGGCTATCATCCTGAAATTATACTAGCAGGCAGAAGGCTTAATGATTCTATGGGAGAATATGTAGCTTCTCAGATTATAAAATGTATGATCAAAAAAGGAATCAAAGTAAATGGGGCTGAAATTTTGATGCTAGGCATTACATTCAAGGAAAATTGTCCTGATGTGAGAAATACGAAGATAGTAGATGTTATCTCTGCGCTAGAGGATTATTGCGTAAATGTTACAACTTATGACCCGTGGGCCAATCCTAAAGAAGTAAATCATGAGTATGGAATTGATAGCAAAACTGAATTATCATCACAAAAATATGATGCAATAGTTTTGGGAGTAGCACACAAAGAATTTAAAGACTTGGATTTTCCTTCGTTAAAGAAAGAAAATGCTGTCGTTTACGATGTGAAAGGTATTTTAGAAAATGTAGATGCTAAACTGTAATTAAATTTTATCTATGAAAATAACAGTAGTCGGGACAGGATATGTCGGGTTAGTGTCTGGGACGTGTTTTGCGGATGTTGGAATTGATGTAGTGTGC
>NZ_FWXS01000008.1 GCF_900176425.1 Moheibacter sediminis
AAAATAATGGAAGAGAACCATTATTACCCATTCGGATTGAAGCACTCCACATACGCCGACCCCAAACAAAAGTATGAGCTTGTAGACAATATGGAGAACACCGCAAGGCCTACTTATGTCCTGAAAACCGATTACCAGTATAAGTACAACGGAAAAGAATACCAGGATGAGTTGAATCTGAACCTTTATGATTATGGCGCAAGGAATTATGATGCTGCTTTGGGAAGGTGGAATACAATGGATAAATTATCGGAATTATATTTTGATACTTCCGCGTATGCTTATGCCAAAAATACTCCTATACAAGCAATAGATCCAGATGGGAATTTAGTTATTTTTATTAATGGCAATCATTTTGGTGAGGGTTCTAAAGGATACAGGAGACCCCAAGATTCCAAGAATACTATATATGGGAATCCAAAGGATTACAATTTTAATGGAACGTCAGCTTATTGGGGAAGTTTTGATAATAAAGTACAATCTCATTTAAATGATAATAATGCTATATATAGAGATGGTTCTTTAGGAGGATGGGGAGGATCCGGAGCCAAAAGTAGGCATGATGGAGGTGAAAAGCAGGGGTATTTAGATGCTAAACAAATTATCAAAAATTTAGAAAGAGATAAAACAACAGGAGAAATTATTGAAACCATAAAAATAATAACTCATAGCATGGGTGGAACTTACGGAAAAGGATATGTAAAAGGCCTATTGAAATACATTAAAGAAAAAGGGTATGAAAAAAGCGTAAGAATTACATTAGTGGCAGACTTTGATCCATTTCAAGCAGCTAGTTCATATACAAATGCGCATCCCGATATATTTACTCAACAATTTACTCATATAGGAGGATCATTCGGACTTGCAGATCAAGAGCAAGAGGGAGTAGATGAATATCATGAAAAAAAAGGAGAACACTCAATATCTACATTCTTTGATGATATTTCAAAATTAAAAGAAGGAACCTATAAGTGGAATGATAAAACAAACCAGTGGGATTGTACAGATTGTAAAAAATAAAAAAATGAATCAAAACCGTATCGTTGCAAAATATTATGCATTGCACCTTTCATATTTTCCTTTGAGTATCGTTTACTCATTATTTGCCACAAATGAAGATAAAAATACTATTTTCCTCTTTCTTTTTTTGGTTTTATTAGTCTCTGTAACTCTATACATTTACAATTTTGTTATAACTGTTATAAGTAATATAATATTCAAAGGAACACCTTTTGTTTCTTTCATATTGCCAGTTATAATACTTATTCCTTTGAAATTTTTATTTGATAATTTAGACTTTGGAGGAAAATATGGTTTTATTATATTATTGGTAGGAAACTTATTTGTAAATGTATTTACTTGGAAATCAATTATTAATTTGAAAAAGAAATAAAAAAATGAAGATAGTTATTTATATCTACGTTCGGCGATGTATCAGAGTTAGTGATGAAATAAATAATTATTTTAAATCACTGAAAATCAGAAAATAATTTTCATAATATTTTAATTTAAGAGTGGACATAACGTCCACTCTTTCTATTTTTAGCATCTTAAACTGCCTGAAAAACATGAAAACTGAGACCAAGTGTTTCAAAGTTAGTGATACAAGAATCAGCCCTCATTGTAAAGAAAATCAAATTATAAAGAATGATAAATATAAATACCTTATAGATAAAAGTATTGATCAAACTACCCGTTTTGGAACCAATTCAGTCGAAAGAAAAAACTTAGATTTAAGAATTCACCTCAAAAGATTGAACTGCAGAGCGATTTGTTTTTCAAAGAGTGTTGTAGTCCTGAGCGCTGTGTTAAAGATTTATTTTTGGAGTGGAAGAAACCCTAATCTCGATTTCGACTATTTTAAAGTTGGTTGTTTGATCTGACAAATCTAGATCTCCTTCAACCACTTCATCAAATCAAAATAATTTTGAGGAACCAATCCATGTCCGCTTCTGTATTCATGGTATTGATTTTTGATGTTTAAGTTATCTAAAAACGGTTTGCTTTTTTGTGCCCATTCGATTGGAATGACCATATCCTCGATACCATGTGAGATGAAGAAATTTAATTTCGAATAATCTTTTTCAGGATTGATTTCTCCGATGAAATCCATTTCGGGATAGCCACTCAGGCAAGCAATGTTTTTTACTTTTTCGGGATAATTCATCGCAATCGAATAGCTCAAAATCGCTCCCTGACTGAATCCAAAAACCGTTACATTTTCTTTGTCTAAATTTTCTTTTGAAGTAATCTCATCTATGAATTCAACCAATTTATTTCTTGATTCGATGGCTTGAGGAACATTGTTGAATTTCTGCATATTGACAAAATCAATTTCATACCACGCATACATTCCCAGGCTCAAAGTATGAATTCCCTGCACGCTTATCACATGAAATTCATCGGGAATATCATCCGCAAAACTGAATAAATCCTGCTCGTTACTTCCGTAACCGTGAATTAGTAGGAGTAGAGGATTTTTGTCTAAAGCTTTTTTTGGTTTTCTTTCCAGATAATTGATTCCGTTTAATTCTTTCATGTATTAAAAATTTTCTTCTTCGTCTTCTAAAGTTTTCGCGATTTTATCAATGTTTAAACTTCTCGCCATCGCATCGAAAATGTTTTTATAGATTCCGTTCTGCTCATAGATTTCTTCGTGTGCGCCAGATTCCATCACTTTTCCTTGTTCCATCGCATAAATTTTATCCGAATCTATAATCTGTGAAATGCTGTGCGAAATTATGATAACTGTGCGGTTTTTCTTAATAGCATCTAAACTATTTTTTATTTGCTCCGTTGCAATTGCATCAAGACTTGCAGTTGGTTCGTCCAGGAAAATAATCGGAGGATTTTTCAAAAACATTCTGGCAATGGCAATTCGCTGTTGCTGACCGCCTGAAAGAAGCAAAGCATTACTGTCGAATTTGTCATGCAAATCCATTACTTGGTCGTAGATGTATGCTTGTTTCGCAGCTTCATGAACTTCATTTTCAGAAGCACTTGGATTTCCATAACGGATGTTTTCTTCAATAGTTCCGCTGAAAATGTGGTTTTTCTGTAAAACCAAACCGATATTATTTCGGAGGAAATCTGTGTCGTATTCTTTTAAATTAATTCCATCAAGGAAAATTTCGCCCGAAGAAGGTTCATAAAATTTATCGAGTAAATTGATTACAGTACTTTTTCCCGCGCCGCTAAGCCCCACCAACGCTGTGATTTTATTAGGAAGAATTTCCATATCGACGTTGAAAAGTGCCTGTGTTCCGTTTGGATAAATGAAATCAACATTCTTCAATTCAAATTTTCCTGTAATTTTTTCCGGTTTGTAAGTTCCTGAATTCTCAATTTCATTTTCTGCATGTAAAATTTCAAAGAAACTTTCCGAATAAATCATCGCATCATTCATTTCGTCAAAAATCCTGTGCAATTGCCCAATTGGCGCAGTTACATTGCTGAAAAGTAAGATGTGAAACATAATCATGCCGATGCTCATTTTCCCATCCAAAACCAAATATGCCGTGAGAATGATAATAATCACGACACCGATTTGCTCTACAAAAGTTTTAATTCCATTGAAAACAAAACTGGTTTTTTGGGTTTTTAATTGGTTTTCAGTTAAATCAATTTGGATTTGATTTTGTTTTTCAGATTCAATTTTTTCCCGGTTAAATGATTTGATTACCGTGATGGATTGGATAATATTGACGATTCCCTGGCTTTTACTTTCCCGGAATTGACGCATGTTTCTGCGCCATCCGCTCAATGTTTTGGCTTGTTTAATGGTGATGAAAATGTAAACCGGAACAATCATCAAACCTACCAATCCAACCCAAAAATTGGCATTGAACATCAAAATCAATGCAATAAATGAATTGGCAAAAAGTGGTAAAATATTGATGAAGAAATTCTGAACTAAACGCGTTAAACTTTCAATTCCGCGATCGATTCGGGTTTGTAGTTTTCCCGATTCGTTGTCATTGGCAGTATAAAATGCCATGCGGTAAGTAAGTATTTTATCAACGATTGCTTGTGCCAAATCGCGTGAAACATAAATTCTCAGTTTTTCTCCATAAAATTTTTGTCCGAAAGTGATGACAACGTTGACAACTTCTTTGACCAAAAGAATTAAGGTGATGGTCACAAGAAGATTTAGTCCTGAATTTAAACCTTTGCCCGATTCTACCAATTTATTCACTTCATCAACAGTATATTGAAGTGTCAAAGCATTTACTTGTGCGGTAAATGAGCCAATCAATGTCAGAAATAATGCAGCGAAAACTAGCCATTTGTATGGTTTTACATAAGGCCAAAGATTTTTGAATAAGGTCAGGAGTGTCATACAAATCAAATTTAGTAAAGATTCGTATGCGGAATAATTATTTCTGTTAAATAAAAAAAGGGAATGATTGATTTCTCAATTCATTCCCTTTTCACAGGTTTGGTTTCGATTGTGTATTGTTATTGTGGAGAACCAGCGATTTTTCTAATGTGAAAAGATGCAATGCTGCTGGTTAATAAACTTAAAGTAATTACAGAAGAATTTGTCATTCCAAAAGTCAATTGATCATCTTGTTGCAAGGAATAAACGAAATTCATTTTTGTGTCGGTGATTGTTATGTTTAACAGAGCGCCCAATCCACTAAAAGATTTACTATCTAATAATATACTGCTTCCACCGCGAGTACGAACAATTCCAATTCCGGGGTTTCCAGTTAGAAGCGAGGCTTGTAACCCTGTTCCCATTTTAAAATCAAAGTCTATTTCATAAACTCCACTCGATGGAACAGTATAAGCATGAGTAGTATCTGAAAACAAAGCTTGATTTCCAATTGTTCGATTTGCATTTGTAAAATCAATAGGACGAAACCCTGCAACCAATAAACCTATGCTCAGCAGTGTGAAACCACTTGTCTTTTTAGCGGCATAAATGGATGTATTAGGCCTGTTTAAATCATAAGTTCCTAGACCATTGCTAAGATTTTGTAAACTTACTTCCTTTACAATATTTTGATCATTTAAGTCTGCGATCAAAACAATCTCATTTCCTGTCAGTTGTGTAACCGCTTCACTATGTATATATTCAAGTTTTAGAGGTTGCTGAAGGGTTGTTTCGCCTTGTACCAATACAGTTCCTGCTACATCAAGCATGGCTTGTGGTGTCTCTGTTCCTATTCCTACTTGTGCATAATTTAAATTTGCTCCTAAGAGAACTACTATTAAAGAAGTGATTAATTTAGTCATAACGTTAGTTTTTAGTGTCAAACAATAAGTGCACTAGAACAAAAACGTTACGAAATTGCTACTCAAATAACAAAAGGTTTAGAGTTTTCAAAAGGGTCAAAATTTATTCATTTGAGATAAATTTAATAAAATCATTTTTGTTTTAGTTATATTTTCTTGATGTCATTTATAATTATTAGCATTGTAAAATTAGCTCTATAAATTATGGCATTCAAGAGGATATAACCTGAATTTTCAGAAGATTAAACCTGTTTATTTAACAGGAGAAACCCTGTTAAAATTTTCGAAGACGCCCAGTCCGAACAAAGCGAAGTCATATTTTACCGGGTCTTCTGCATCAAACTCTTTTAATTTTAAATTAAGTTCAGATACAGCTTTCCAATCATTTTGTGTACGAGTAAGAATTTTTAAGCTGCGAGCCACATTTCCGGAATGTATGTCTAACGGACAAACTAATTGTGAAGAGGAGATATTTTTCCAGATTCCAAAATCAACGCCTTGGTTGTCCTGGCGGACCACCCAGCGGAGGAACATGTTCAATCTTTTCGCCGCAGAATTATTAGCCGGACTAGACAAATGTTTTTCTGAACGTTTTTCGTGCGAAATTTCCAAAAACAATTCCCTAAATCTTTCTATTGCATGAAAACTATCCGTTTCATCTTTTTTAAAATGAAATGAATTTTCTAATCCGCGATGATTTTTATAAATGTTTTGAAGCGATTTTAAATAGAAGCTTAAATCTGTAGAATTGATGGTTCTGTGTTTGAATGTTTCGATTTTATCAAATTGATTTTCAGAATAATTCATTACAAAATCAAAGGGGGAATTTCCCATGCGGTTCATCAAATCCGTCGCTTTGTTGATGATCATTTTCCGGTTTCCCCAAGCCATCGTCGCCGCAAAAAATGCTGCAATTTCTATGTCTTCTTTAATCGAAAATCGATGCGGAATCTGTATCGGATCAGATTCTATGAAATTAGGATGATTGTATTGTATGACTTTTTCGTCCAGAAATTCTTTTAATTCATTTGAATTCATTCGGTTATGTTTTCACTGTAAAATCCGTCTTTCAAATTCGAAGTGCGAAGCTGTGGCCGGACCTTGCATTTTTTTCTAATTAAAATGATATGTTTTTCATTGAGACTTGGCAGCTCTCCATCAAAACTTCCCCAAGTAAAATCGTTAATTTCTTTTGGCGTATTGTATTTGAGGTTTCCCTCTTTTATTATTTTGAATTCCAGTTTGTAGCGGGAGTTTTCATGAGGAATTATGATTTGTTTTGCTTCAAATGAATTAAATGGCTGAGGCTGGGAATTTACTTTTATAATTTTAAAATTGAGAAACAAACTTACAAAGGCAATCAATATACTCATCATTATGAAACCTTGAACAAGATTTGAGTTTTTTAATGAAATAATCGCAAATGAAATTAAACTCAGCGCTATCATAAAATGAAAGAAAAAGCGATACTGAGGAGAAGTCAAAAATAACATGATAAGATTGATGACTGCGATTCCCCAAATCAACCAAAATGATTTTTCTTTTTTTGCGATGAATGGAAATAAAATCAAGATGATTAAAAACAAATTATTGAAAATTAACTCTAAGCCTTTATTTTCTATAGTCCACGCAATTAATTTGTCTTGGAAATTATGATGTTTCAATTCCCGCGGACTTATATGCTTCCATCCGGAATCATTGGTTATCTGTACATATAAAGATTGTAAACTTTCAGGAACTTGCCAGTCTGGAGTCAGAAATTTTCCTAAAATATTAAAAGGATAGAGCGGATATCCTGTAATTATATAATTTTTAGTGATAAATAAAATCCCTGAAATAATGCCAATCGCTGCAACAATTTTCCATTTTTCAGAAATAATTTTATGACGGAAAGCCAAAATCAAAGGAAATAATAAAATAATAGAAGAAGTTATTTTAATCAAAATCAACATGATGCATAATACAAGTATCAAATTGAAATCGCCGCGATTTTTCTTATAATTCAAAATAAATAAAGAAAAAATCACCTGGCTTATCAAAAATACAGGCAGGTCAGGAGAAGGAGAAGTTACAAATTGGAAAAAGAAAAGATTTGCACAAAGAATCAAAGCTAAATAAAGATTTGTCAACTCTTTTTTCTTTAAATACAAATGAAAATGATTCAAAGAAAAAAAACTGAATATCAGCATCAAAAAGCCATTCAGATCATTTAATCGATTGGAAATAAATCCAAAATTCAATCCGCTTTGAAGAATATGCCAACCTGACATTTGTCCAAAATAAATGTGCAGATTAGCCAAGCCTTTTACAAATCCATATTCATTTAGCCATTTGATGGTTTGGATATAATAAGATTCATTGTCAACCAGATAAGGGATTCCTGCTGATTTTGCTAATACAGAAAATGAAATAATAAAAGCAGAAAATTTTATTGGAACAGACCAATTATTGAATTCTTCGATAGTTTTTTTTAAAATTTCCAAAGCAAATTGACGGTGCTGGTATAAAATAAGAATACTTACGAATGAATTGATTAAATAAAAAATGAAGTCTGTGGGCAGAAAAATTAAGGTGAAATGCAGAAACAACATTTCTAAAAACATTCCAGAAATCAATATGTAAAATAAATTCTGAGTTTTAATTCTAAATAATGCAACTCCTAAAGTTCCCATTGCTAAAAGGATAAAGAAGCTATAAATCCAGCTAAATAGAATTAATGCCATAAGAATTTAAATCTCAAATCTTCCGTCAGTCATCACGAGTTTGCGGTCAGCCATGTTGGCTAGTTCCTCATTGTGTGTTACCAATACAAAAGTTTGCCCGAATTCATCCCTCAATCGGAAAAATAATTGATGAAGCTCTTCCGCATTTTTCGAATCTAAATTTCCCGAAGGTTCATCCGCGAAAATAACTTTTGGCTGATTGACCAAAGCCCTTGCAACGGCAACACGCTGCTGTTCTCCGCCTGAAAGTTGAGAAGGTTTGTGGTGCAGTCTTTTTTCTAAACCCAGGAAGTTTAAAAGTTCTTTTGCTTTTTCATGCACCGCAGATTTCTTTGAATTGCTTATGTAGCCGGGAATACAAACATTTTCAAAAGCATTGAACTCAGGTAGTAATTGATGAAATTGAAAGATAAATCCGATGTTTTCATTTCGAAATTCAGATAATTTTCGATCAGACAAATGGGTAATGTCTTCACGTTTGATGAGTATTTCAGTATAATGCCCGGCAGGGTCAGAACTCTTTTCCAAACTACTCAAAATCTGTAAAAGTGTTGTCTTTCCTGCACCCGAAGCACCTACAATTGAAACAACTTCGCCTTCACCTACATCTAGAGAAACACCTTTTAATACCTCTAATTCTCCGTATTTCTTGTAAATATTCTTTGCTGAAATCATAGGGCTAAATTAAGGTTTAAAGTTTAAGCCTCAAAGTTTAATATTGGTTTTCCAAATTCAAATCATTTAGAATTTAATCTAATTCTAACATTGGCGTAATCATAAAGATACGTGGCTGCTTTAATTTTGCAGAAACACTCTATGCGTAGAAAAGTGGATTTAGTCATCCTGTCTGATGTACACCTCGGAACGTATGGCTGCCGTGCAAAAGAATTGAATAATTACCTCGATTCGATACAGCCCAAAATGCTAATTCTAAACGGCGACATCATCGATATCTGGCAATTCAAAAAGAGGTATTTCCCCAAAAAACACCTCAGCGTTGTCAAAAAAATCATCGGTTTGGCTGCAAAAGGAACCGAAGTGATTTACATCACCGGCAATCATGATGAAATGCTTCGCAAATTTACCGATTTGGAATTGGGGAAAATTACTTTGGTCAATAAAAAAGTACTCGATCTGAAAGACGGAAAGAAAGCCTGGGTTTTCCATGGAGACGTTTTCGACGCATCGGTTCAGCATTCCAAATGGATTGCAAAATTAGGCGGAGTAGGGTATGATTTGCTGATTCAGCTCAATAATGCAATCAATTGGATTTTGGCAAAATTTGGAAGAGAAAAATATTCACTTTCGAAAAAAATTAAAAAAAGCGTAAAAAAAGCAGTCAAATACATTTCAGATTTTGAAAATACAGCTTCAGAATTGGCAATAGAAAATGGATATGATTACGTAATTTGCGGTCACATTCACCAGCCGCAAATGCGCGAAGTGGAAACTAAAAAAGGAAAATGTATCTATCTGAATTCCGGCGACTGGATTGAGAACTTAAGCGCTTTGGAATACCACAAAGGAAAATGGTCTTTGTTTTCTTACGAAGAAAATAAACATAAATTAGGATTGAAAGAAGAGGAAGAAGTAGCGGACATGACATTGGAAGAATTGATTTCTTCGGTAACCAACTTGAAATAAAAAAATGAAAATATTATATGCCCTGCAGTGCACCGGAAACGGACACATCGCACGCGCGCAGGAAATAATCCCCATTCTGGAAAAATATGCAGAAGTAGATTTGCTCGTAAGCGGTCACCAGTCACAAATTGCATTACCGAAAGATCCTAAATATTCATTCAAAGGAATTTCGCTTTTGTATGACAGCAAAGGCGGATTGTCTTATTGGAACACGGCTTTTAAGAATAATTTTTTGAAAGCGATAAAAGATATTAAGAGTGTTCCTGTAGAAAATTATGATTTGGTTTTAAATGATTTTGAACCAATTTCTGCTTGGGCCTGTAAATTGAAAAAGTTTGATAAAATATTAGGATTCAGTCATCAAGCATCGATGCTTTTTTCGGAAACGCCTAAGCCTGAGAGCAAAGATTTCTTTGGCGAATTGGTTTTGCAGCGTTATGCTCCGGTGGAAAATAAATTTGGATTTCACTTTCACGAATACAATCCATCGATTTTTAAACCTGTTATTCGTTCTTCAATCCGACAATTAAATCCCGAAAATAAAGGATTTTATATGACTTATCTGCCGAGTTATTCGGACGAATTTTTAATTGAAAGATTAAATGAAACCCATGTCGATTGGAGAGTTTTTTCCAAAACTTCGAAAGAAATTTATGAAAACGGGAATGTGAAAATTTATCCCATTGACCAGAAAAAATACCTGAAAGCATTTGAAAGCTGTGAAGGAATTCTCTGCAATGCCGGATTTGAAACGCCTGCAGAAGCATTATTTCTGCAAAAGAAATTATTCGTGATTCCAATTAAAAATCAATACGAACAAGAATGTAATTGTGTAGCATTGGAAAAAATGGGAGTTGATGCCAGCCGTGATTTCAATATGCGGAAAATTCAGGAATGGATTGATTCTGAGAAAAGGGTAGAGGTAAACTATGAAGATGAAACCGAAGAAATCATCTATCACGAGGTTTTGAAATTGTCATAGTAGTTTGAAAAGAACTTTAATGTTTGATAATTAATCTTTTACTGTAAGAATTCGTTTTTCCTTCCATACTGATTATGTAAATTCCAGCCGGAAAATTTGATAGTTGAATCGCGATCGTTTGATTTTTGCTAATCAACTTCTGCGCAATACTATATACAGCTTTTCCTGAATTATCATAAATTTTTACACTGTAAAGCCCTTCCTCATTGTTTTTAAGATAAATTAAATCAGATGCAGGATTTGGAGAAAATGAAAATCCTTGTAAAACTTCAATGTCATTTACAGACATTTCCGCTAAAGAAACAAGTTCTGTATTGACGATTTCTCCATTTTCATTGTCAATTAAAACAACAGCAAATTGTAAGTTTTGAAGGTTGTATTCTTCTGGAATTGTATAGTTAAATGTATATTCAACCGATTGTCCGTCTGTTATGTTTTCAGGAATGGAATTTTCTGTTCCATGATATCCTCCGATAATCTCTCTGGCAACATGATCGTGGTTAATCATATCAGCGGGAATAGGGTCCGGAAGACTTTCGAAGCCTCCCATTGGACCATTAGTTCCTCCTGCATAATAATTTACTTGACCATAACCTGGAAGATTATTTTCCATTACAAGAACCGCTAATCTGAAATCAGATTGAGAAAAATTTGAATAGAAAGTAGTATTTACCCGGATTGATAGTTCTCTTCCGGTTATATCTGGTACTAATTGCAGAGCCGCTGGATTTTTTCTTTGACGTCTGAGGTTGAACAATTCTTCCATTGATTCTGAACTAACATGCTGGTTAAATAAGGTTCTGTCAACATGCATTAAAGGAAAACCTGCAAAATTGGAATTAGAGGCATATTCCTCATTCTCAAGGACATCTCCGTCATGTACAGCAATACCTATGAATTGATTAGAATAATGTGCATCCATATATTTCATGGCTACAATCCCTCTCGGACACCAGCCGCACCACGTACCCGTTCCTTCTTCAATAAGAATCTTCGGAGTAATGGATTGGGAGAGTGTATTAATTTTTGCATGTAAAATATTGTCCGCTTGGTCGAAATCAATCTCCCCGTTGACATGAGTCGCTGTAATGGAGATATCTGCTTGTCTTATGTCCGAATAATTAACGGCAAAAGGATGTTGTAAAGAAACTGTTTCGTCTGGTAAGATATTTATCGGAATATTGGAAGTATGATCATTGGTTCCATCATTCCACATAATGTTGACAGAAGTTATATTATTTTCGCCTCTGTTGGTCAATGATAATTCAATGGTATTATCTTGATTTGGCAATGTATATCTTTCTAATTGATAGTTATTTAGCTTTACATTATTAGTCCCCATTTTTCTTACTTCAATGTTGTCGAGTAAAATAGAGAATTGACTGCAATCATAGTGTCGGAATGTGATGTAAACTATTTGCCCGATATAACCAGAAATATCCAGTCTTTTTTTATGAATAATCCCTCCCGTTTGAACTGTTTCTGTATAAACTGGTACGGCATTTACAATGTCTTCAGGATTTGAAGAATGGGTAATATATACACTGTATTTTTCGTATGGATTAGAAACCGAAGTAGCAATTTGATAATCTAAAGCAATATAATTTCCATTCTCAAGCGAAATATTTGATAAATTGACAGCAGGTGAGACAGCCAAATTATCAGGGGTGATCGAAATTGAACGGGATGAAATGGATTTAGTTCCGAAACTGGGATATGCTCCGGGAACATATGTACCCCAGTTTCTGCCGTCATTATTATAATCTACAAAATCCCAATGATCAACTCCATTTTCAAAGTCTTCAAAAAAATAGGATTGAGCTAATGTATTATTGCACAGAATCAATAAAAAAAGAAAGAAAATAAATGTAGTTTTCATGGTGAGTTCAGCTTCAAATTTTACCATGATAAATGTAGAAAATAAAATTTGAATTATTTCAACCGCACACTCTGCTCAAAACTAAATAAATCTTCCGGATCAAATTTCGATTTGATTTCCTGTAATTTTTTGTAATTATTTCCATAATAAGCCGTTTCCCAATTCGGAAAATTGATGTCAGGATAATTTCTGTATTGCGCTGAAATCCCTTTCGAATGAAACAATTGCTGAATTTCTTCAAATGCTGTCAAAAATTTATTTTCTGCTGAAGCATTGTCCCAATAAGACTGCAATTCACTTAAATAAGGATATTCACGATGTGGATAAGATGAATTTTTCTCAAAATCAGAATTCTGAATATTTCCGCCCAAAGTATTGATTTGATAAATCATTCCTGAATTGGAAATTACTTTTTCAAAAACCTTCGGAAGAAAATCCTGAATTTCTTCAATTCCTTTGTACAAGCCTGCAGAAGCATTTTTAAAAAACAAAGGTTCTTTGCGCCCGTAGTATCTTTTCAGTGCATTTGCCAGAGGTTGATTGTAAGTCGGTTTATACTCGTCAGAAAGATTTTTTAATTCATCAAATGAACTTTCAAAAGTAGCATTGTGATTGAGGAAATTAGTAACGAGAATCGTCAAAGTTTTTCCATTCAAAACAAAAGCAGAAAAAGCCTCTTGTGGTAAATTTCCTGTAAAATTAAACCAAGCTTGGATGAGCTGCATAAACCTTTCCTGATTCAGATTTCGATATTTCAAACGGTAACTGCTGAATGAATTGGGAGCAGAATGAGTTTTGAAATACATTTCGGTCACTACACCAAAATTCCCGTTTCCGCCGCCGCGGCAAGCCCAAAGCAATTCTGGATTTTCTTTGGAATCAATCAAATTTCCGTTTCCATCAACCATTTTTATGCGTGTTAAATTGTCGCAGGTCAATCCATATTTCCGACTGAAAAATCCATATCCGCCACCTAATGCTAATCCTGCGATACCCACAGTTCCGCATGAACCGGCAGGAATTATTCGTTTTTTTGGTAAAAATTCTGCATAAATTTCTTGTAAAAGACAAGCCGGCTGTAGCATCACTTCATCGTTTTCGAGCCACTGGGTTTTGTTCATCTGAGAAAGATTGATGAGCATTGAGTCTGTTCCGCAGGAGAAAGCTTCAAAGCTGTGTCCACCGCTTTTTACAGATATTTTGAGCTTATCAGTTTTTGCTTTCTGAACCGCTGCTTGTACGCCAATTGTAGTTAAACACAGCGCGATTGTTTTTGGGAACTTATCGAAACGTTTGTTAAACCCTTGTCGTAGTGTATTGTATTTTTCATCATTTCGGGTAATGAAAATGACGTCTTTGTCAGTGAATTCTAATTTTGGTTCGGGATTTGAATTTAATTTTGGTTCGGAATCTGATTCTGTCAATAATTCATTTTCTTCTTCCTTTTTGAAATCATAGCATTGCCAGAAAATTAAACTTAAACTTCCCAATCCTGCTATTTTCAAAAATTCGCGTTTGCTATAGTTTTTTGATTCCATTTCCAATTAATTTTTAAATAACTATTGTCATTGACTTCGTCGGAAGGACATTTTCATTAAATTTAGAATTAATTTAATACAACCCCGCTTCGCTCACGAAATAAATCGTCGGAATGTGAATCGTCAGTCCGAATTTAATTCCGTCAAAACTTGCATAATCATGTTTGTTGAATTCAAATGAATAACCAATATTCGCTTCTACAATTCCAATCAATGCAATTCCGATCTCGGGGGTAACATTCCATGGAGAAACATTTATACGCGCAGAATAAAAAGTACTGTTGACATATTCGCGGTAAGGGTCGACACGGTTGCCGACTTTTTTTGAATTGAACTGATAGCCGATTCCTAATTCAGGAACGACCACAAAATGTTTGGAAAAATAGGCCATGTTTGCGGTCAGACTTAAATCGATGAGGTTACCATTGGGTTGTGTCAGATAGACTTCGGGACCTAGCTTGAAATAATTTCCGTTGAGGTTGGCGTAACCGACATTTACCAGCAGATGGCTCATCAATCCTCCTTTATCTTCCTGCGCTTTTCCAAATCCTAACATGAATAAGAAAACAATTATGAATAATTTTTTCATGAATTCAAAGATATAAAAAATCGGCACAACCGCTTGTGTTGTGCCGATCCAAAAACTATGAAAATTATGGGTTTAATCTAGTGTAAATCCTCTCGTATAGATTCTTCCATACGGATCTACATAGCTGATAGAAACTTTTCCTTTGTGGCTTTTGAGAATTTTTTCAATGTCATCTTCTTTACTCACATTTTTCTCATTTACCTTCAAGATGATAAATCCATCACTAATCCCAATGCTGCTGAGCTTTCCACCTTGCTCTGTTCCTTTTACCATCAAACCATGATCGATTCCGAAACTTACTTTTTGTCGGTCTGTCAAAGGCTCAAATTCTGCCCCTAATTTTTCTGTAACCGTAAGGTCAGAAAGAGAACGTGTGGTCGTGTTTCCTTTTGTATCTCGCAACGTGACAGTGTATTCACGCTCTTTTCCGGCTCTCAAGACTTTCACTTTTACTTTGTCGCCCGGATATTTGCTTCCTACTGCTAATGTCAATTTGTTGAAACTTGTGATTTTCACGCCGTCAATTTCAGTGATGATGTCACCTTTTTCCAATCCTGCATCCAATGCGCCTCCGTTGTCAGTAATTCTCTGGATGATTACTCCCGGCTGGCTTTTTAGGTTTTCGCTGTTGCGTTTATTGTATTCTCTTACTAACGCTTCATCAGACAAATCCATTCCTTCGATTCCTAAATAACCGCGTTGAACCAATCCATACTTCTTAATGTCTTCCACAACCTTCTTCACAAGATTTGATGGGACTGCAAAACCGTATCCTACATAACTTCCTGTTTGAGATGAAATTGCTGTGTTGATTCCAACCAAATCTCCGTTTGGATTGACCAAAGCACCACCGCTGTTTCCAGGGTTGATTGCCGCATCCGTTTGGATGAATGATTCAATCGGACTTGATGCGTTATTTCTTCTTAAAATATCGATGCTTCTTCCTTTTGCAGAAACAATTCCAGCAGTTACGGTAGAGTTTAACCCGAATGGATTTCCTACTGCCAATACCCAATCTCCTACATTAATTGCATCTGAATCAACGAATTTGATGAATGGCAAACCTTTTTCCTCGATTTTAATCAAAGCGATATCTGTATTCGGATCCGTTCCGATTAATTCTGCCGTATAAGATTTTTGATTGTTGAGAATGACTTCAATTTTGTCCGAACCTTTAATCACGTGGTTGTTCGTCACGATGTAACCATCATCAGAAATAATCACACCCGAACCCGAGCCAGTAGGCTGATTGGGGTCACGCTCCTGTTGAGGAAATCCGAAGAAATACTCAAAAGGGTCGTTTGACCTTTGTCTTTGTGTATTGGTTGAAAAGTTATTGATGCTCACAACAGCATTTACAGTTCTTTGTGAAGCATCCACAAAATCCGGCGCATTGAATCCGTAATTTCCTTTGTAATCTACGAAGTCGAACGCTCCGTTTTGTTTGTCTGCATTGGTTGTAATTTCTCCGTCTTGGCTGTTAGAGAAAAATTGCATTCCTAAAATTGTAAATGCTGCACTGAAAAGTCCAACACTTAAATAGCCGATATATTTTTTCATAAATGGTTTAAAATATTTTCTTGTTCTTCGAATCAAATTTAACACCAAAGTTTCCTTATTGACAAATGGTTTAACGCTGTTTTAACAAAGATTATCAAATTGTTAAGCAGAAACATAGCATTGTTTATGATTCCAACTAAATTTAACTAATTTTGTAAGTAAAATTTATCCATTGAGTTTTAATTTTTATAAATACCAAGGTGCAGGAAACGATTTTGTAATGATAGATGACAGAAACCAGACTTTTCCTGTCAGTGAGGAAACGATTGCGAAACTTTGCAACCGTTATTTCGGAATAGGAGGAGATGGTTTGATTCTATTGCAGAATGATGCGGAGTCTGATTTCAAAATGGTTTATTTCAATTCTGACGGGAGAGAAAGTACTATGTGTGGAAACGGTGGTAGATGCGTCGTTCGCTTCGCTCATAATTTGGGTTTAATTCAAAATGAAACAAAATTCCATGCAATTGACGGCATCCATGAAGCTATAATAGAAGAAGATAAAATTCACTTGAAAATGACGGATGTTCTGGAAGTCTTCGCAAATATGGATTTTGTGTTTCTCAATACCGGTTCACCGCACCATGTGGAATTTGTGAAGAATGTAGAAAAGGTTGATGTTCAAAAAATAGGAGCGAGAATCCGTTCGGGTGAACCTTATTTTGAAGAGGGCACCAACGTAAATTTCATCGAAATCACGGGCAATAACTCATTAAGCATAAGAACCTACGAACGAGGAGTAGAAGGGGAGACTTTGGCTTGTGGTACGGGCGTGACGGCAGCGGCAATTGCAGCATTTGAAACAGGGAAATTACATGAAAATGAAATCCAGGTAAAAGCAGTTGGCGGAAATCTTTCAGTCAAATTTGAAAGAACGCTTGCCGGGCATTACGAAAATATATGGCTGACTGGTTCTGCGGAATTTGTATTCAAAGGGGAAATCTATTTCTAATTACATTTTTTGATTTATTATGAAAAGCAAATTATCTTTTTTTGTTTTGGCTTTATTTTCAATTATTCAAGCACAAGTTCCAGATGGAACCAAATATTTAGGAGATAAAGAAGTCGTTCCTCCGGGTGGTGACAGTTTTAGGGTATTTACCGAAGGCAATAAAAAAGGCGGGAAATTTAACAATGTTGTCGTAGTCGAACCTGTCTATGATTATATAAATACCGTAAACAGTGGTTTTCTTGTGAAGAAAGATAAAAAATTCGGTTTCTTGGATAAACAAGGAAATTTCATTATTCCATTGGAAAATGATTCGCTTTATTATTCATATGCTGATGAATTTTTTACAGCCGTCAAAAAAAGTAAAAAAGGAAGTTTTGATAAATCCGGCAAGCTGATGCTTCCCATTAAATTTGATGATATACTTTATTCTAGTGCTGCCAATTCTTATTCCATCGTTAAGGAAAAAGAAAAAATTGGAATATATTTCAAGGATAAGGAAATAAAAGGAGACTTCTCACAAATTACAGTTTATAACAATGGAATCAAAGCACTCAAAGACGGAAAATATGGGTTGCTCATAGATGGGAGAACGGTCATTCCTTTCGAATATGAAGATATAAATTATAAATCGGATGAAAAACCGCTGAAAGGAAATTTAGAATATTCTCAGATACGTTTTGCTCCGCGAAATTTTATTGTTTCCAAGGATGGTAAATTTGGTGTTTATGATACGAATGGTAAAATGGTCATTCCTATGGAATATAAAACCATACGCTATGATGAGCATCGCAGGCTTTATTTTTTAACTCATGAGCAAAACCTGCAGGGACTTTATATAGAAAACAGTAAAGTTTACCTAAAACCGGAATATCAGGCTATACACACAGATGGAACTTCTTATATCACTCTGAAAAAGAATAATAAATACGGACTCATCAACTACAAAGGAGTGGAAGTACTTCCAATGATATATGAAGAAACCCTTTATCAAAGCACAAATTCAAATTTTAAAGTCAAAAAAGACGGAAAATATGGGTGGGTGAATGCTGATGGCTCAGTGCTTGTTCCTGCTATTTATGATAAACTGGACAATTTTTACGATAAATCTTCATTTACCAAAGGATTGCTCGATGGTAAATACGGTATTTTGAGCATAGCAAATAATGAAATAATAATACCATTTCAATTTGATGAAATCTATGAATATTACGACAGATATTTGCTGGTTGAGAAGGACAAAAAAAGAGGCCTATATGATACAAATGGGAAGAAAATCACTGAAGTAAGCTATGATGGGTTCAAACGCAGTGATACTGAAGGTAGCCAGATGATCTTTCCTATGAAAGATAAATTTTACAGTGTGCTCGATAAAAATGGTAATTTGAAATACCAGAATGAAATCATAAACGTATCCTATTTGCACAACGAAAATTATTGGCTTGCTCCCTATCGTTCAAAAATTCAGGCTATATTAATCCAGAAGAAAGATGGAAAATATGGATTGCTGGATGAAAATACTGCAGAAATGATTGTGCCGGCTGTATATGACGAAATCACTCAGAAATATGACCCTGGCGAAACTGCTTACTTCATTGTAAAACAAGGAAAGAAATATGGTATCGTAAACCAAGAACATCAAATCATCGTTCCCATGGATTATTCCTTTATTGATTTTTTCAATTTGGATTATCTGGCTAAGCATGAAAAAGACTTACAATTTATAGCCAAAAAAGGTGAAAAATTTGGTGTAATTAATTTAAAAAATGAGACAATCATTCCATTCCAGTACAACGAAATGTCCAAGATTTCAAATACAAATCTTTACAAAGCGAAAAAAGATAAATTGTTTTCAATTATTAATGGAAGTGGTAAACCAATCAGTAATGAATTATTTGATCAAGTGGCCAATTTCGAACGTGTAAATGAATATGGTGAAGAACGCATCGCCCTCACCTTCAAAGAAGGAAAAATGCGTATCATAGATGACAACGGAAATTTCAAAACCCAACCAGTATCTATGAAACCTCATAAAGGTTTTGCAAAATTTGATGACCTCAAAATGGAATTGATAAAAGTGCTCGATAATCCAGATGACAATGCTTTGCTTGAATTTGCAGAAAAGATAACGCCATCTGAGCATTTGGTTTATTTCCTAAAAAATTATCCCAACAAGATGCGTGACGAATTCAAATATATAAGTCCTGAATATGAAATACAAAAAATCTACGAAGGATTGCTGAAATTTAAACATTCCGAATGGAGTGACAAAATTCCGGAGGAATACAGATACAACAGAAGCCACCTCATAAACGTTATGGATTATATGACCATAAAAGAAGGTGTTGTGATGAACAAACGTACTACAGATTGGGATTATGGCTCCAGATTTTTGGAGAAATTATTGAGGAATTCTATTAAAATCAACGGATTCTGGGTAAGTACTTATTTTGCTTATTAAAAATATGAAAAAAATAATTTTAGGAATTTTAGCAGTTATGACTTTGACGAGTTGTAACTTTTTTACAGGATTAAAAAGCAATGTAGAAGAAGATGGGTTTCTATATGTGAAAACAAATTCCACTATGGATGCCGTGATGGACTCACTTCAGGGAAAATTAAAAGACATCAAATCTTTTCGTAAATATGCCGAAGCCAAAGATTATGCTTCGGAAATCAAACCCGGAAAATACAAGCTCGAAAAAGGAGAATCCAACAGTAGTTTATTAGATAAATTGATAGACGGAAAACAAACAGAAGTTCATCTTATGGTTAAAAATGAACCGACTATTTTCCATCTGGCGGGTTCGGTTTCCAAAAAAATTGAAGCGGATTCAGTACAAATTGTAGAATCAATTGTCAAATTGGCAAAATCTAAAAACCTTGATGCCGAAACGGTCAAACAATATTTCATCCCCAATACTTACAACTATTGGTGGGCAACGTCTGCCGATACTTTCGTAGAGAAAATGATGAAAGAATACGACAAAGTCTGGACGGAAGAAAGGCAAAACAAAGCCAAATCGATGAACTTCACATCGCTTCAGGTTTTTACATTGGCTTCAATCGTTCAGCTGGAAGCTTCTAAAGTAGACGAACAACCCAAAGTCGCACAGGCTTACCTCAACCGACTTGCCAAGGACATGCGCCTCGAAGCCGACCCGACTTCCATTTATGCATATCGTCTGCAGAACGGATTTAACAATAAAATTCAGCGTGTTTACCACGGGCATCTGGCGATCCCTTCCGATTACAATACCTACCGCGTGAAAGGCCTTCCGCCTGCGCCCATTTGTATGCCTAACATGACGGCCATAGATGCAGTGCTCAACCCTGACGGACACGATTTTATCTACTTCTGTGCCGACCCTGATAGACCGGGTTACCACAGTTTTACAAATGATTATGAGGAACATAAACGCAATGCAGAGAAATACCGTAAGTGGTTGGAAGATAATAATATTAGGTAGGAGGTTCAAAGGCTTTCAATGAGCATGAAATTAAATCAAGACGAAAAGCACAAAGAACTTCTAAAATACAGAGCATTGGTTTTGGCTACTATTGATTATTACCTAGACAATAAACAACTCGAAGTCAAAACTGTGGATTTTGATTCAGAAACTCATTTTCTTGAACTAAAGCTTATTACAGAAAAGTTTTTTGAATTAGGTCAACTTACACGTTTAAAAAGTTGGTTCAGAGATTTAACCGAAGTGCCAATTGAAGGCAGAGATTTTAAATTCAACCAATATATTAAAGAAAAAACCAATTATGATGTGGATATTTTTCAATCCTTTTTCGAGAAAATTGATAAGATTGTAAAACAAGGAAAAATCAAAACTAATCAACAATTTTATGATGTAAGAACGATGGTTGATTATCTTGAGGGTGATTGTTCTAAATCAAATGAGTTAAGAATTCAGAATTTGATTGAAATGCTGGATGATTTTGACCAAAAATTAAATTCAAAAAAATAATAAAATTCCTCTTTTAAGTCATGTCATGAAGTTTAAATAAAACGCCAAAGGCATGAAAGAATTGTAATAAAAATGAAATATTTCAATCCGAAATTATTTTACATTTAAATTAACCACATTAGAAACATAAGTCGTTCCGATTTGTGAATTGTTGATGCCCACGCAGGCTTTGTAATCTCCCGGTTTTGAAATGTTCAGAAATGAAATCTGAATGTCCAGTTCTTCTCCCGGAGCGAGGATGATTTTTCCCATTTCCACCAGCGGACTGTAAAGGATATTGTACTGAAAATCCTGGTAATAATTTACTGTAAACTGCAGATTGGAATTGCCGCCGATTTCGATTTCGCGGCTGTGGTAGTTGGTAATTTTCAGTCCTAAATTTATTTTTTCGCCCGCTGCCGTTTCCAGATTTGTCAGGGTTTTTACTTCCACCAGATGGTAAGTTTCGTATTCAGGAATTACTTTGAGAAAATAATCACGGTTTTTAAATCCTTTGAATGAATTTTCACTTTGCGTCCACGGTGAAATGAAAGTAATTGTTTTGCCATTCATTTCTTCCTCCCAGTTCCAAAGGTCAAACTGGCTTTTGCGGTTGCCCAGCGTTCTGTGCACTACTGCTCTTTGATCCGGATGAAAGAAGTTGTATACAGAAGCTTCCTGATATTTTTCAAAAACAGGATTTACAGGATTTAACTTTCCCGCATTTTCAGCAAATATTTCATTTTTAGTAAAAGGAGAAATGGACGGAACCGCAATCAAAATTCTTAATGCCAAAACCAAAGCGATTCCTGCAATACCCAATCCGATAAGCAAATTATTTTGCCTTTTGCCCCTTGCGTTTTGATTTAAAAATTCAACGTCCTGATACTCAATGCTTGTGTCTTGCGTCTCTGAGTAATTCCAATACATCAAAAGAATCATCGCGATAAAACTGATGAGCAGCCATTGAGGTTGTACGTTATCTTTGAGCAAAGAAAAAAGAAAAAATATACCCGGAATCACTGCAAGAGATAAAATACTTTTTCTGAACAAATCTTTGGATTTAAACCTAAAAATTGAATTAAAAATAAAATAACTTAACATTGGTGCAGCTCCCATAAAATACATTCCGAAATAATTCAAAACCCTTTGCCACTGGAAGCTGTCATCAGCGCTTCTCTCCATAAAATGGTAACGAAGCGGCGAGAAATCATGCGTGATAATCCAGATAGTATGCGGGAGATAAAGTACAATTCCAAACAAAATTGCTCCGTATAATTTTTTATTTTGGTAAAAATCTTTAATCAATGGAATCAGCGTGAAAATAATCACCAAAATCCCATGGTATTTGCTGTAAACCAATCCAGCCATGGAGAATCCCAGCAATAACGTGTTGGTTAAATTTTGGTTTGAAATAAATTTCTGCAAAACATACAAATACAGCAAAGTGAAAAACAGCAAAGGCGCATCAGGTGTAGTGATGAAGCTGAAAAAATGAATAATCAAAACCGATAAAACCGAAGTCCAGAAAAGTTTGACTTGATTCCGTGTTTTAGGTTTTAATATTTCCCACAAAAAGAAATACGAAAAAGAATTAAGTAAAACTGTGACCAATCTTACACCCAATTCATTTTGAAAAATACTGTATCCTAAAGAAATCCACCAGGCAACCATAGGCGGATGGTCAAAATATCCCCAATCCAAATTTTGCGACCATAGCCAATAGTAAGCTTCATCTTCGCTGATAGGCGTAAAAAATGCCTGCAAAATATTTACAGTTAGCATTATCAAAATTCCTATGATGAGTCGTTTGTCTGGCACGTGTAGATTTAATTAGTACAAAATAAGTTGATTTTTTGTAAATATCAAGCATTTAAACCTTTGAGGTTTTAGAAACCTAAAAGGTTTTTCACGAAATTCTTTTTTATATTTGATTCATGACATTCAAAACCAAAGAAAGCCGGCTGCTCATCATTCTCTCTGCATTTTTCGTTGCCAATACTGTTTTGTCCGAATTCATCGGCGTGAAAATATTTTCAGTAGAAAGAACTTTCGGTTTTGAACCAGTCAATTGGGAACTTTTCGGTGTGAAGGATTTGTCATTCAATATGTCGGCAGGAAGTTTGACCTGGCCGTTGGTTTTCATCATGACGGACATTATCAATGAATATTTCGGAGTAAAGCAAGTGAAATTTCTCTCTGTGATGACGGCTGCGTTGATTTTATTTTTGTTTGGAATGACTTGGATTTCGATTCAAACTATTCCTGCAGATTTTTGGGTAAATGAAAAAGTGGACGGGCAGGATCTGAATATGCACTTGGCATTTAATAAAGTTTTCGGTCAGGGAATGTGGATTATTTTCGGGTCGCTGACAGCATTTATCATCGGACAAATTTTAGATGTTTATATTTTCCACAAAATTAAAAAGGTAACAGGCGAAAAGAAACTTTGGCTGCGAGCGACGGGTTCCACAGTGGTTTCTCAACTGATTGATTCTTTTGTGGTTGCTTTCATTGCTTTTTATTTAAACCCCGCTTATGACTGGACTTGGCAGACGGTTCTGGCGATTTGTCTGGTCGGATATATTTATAAATTTACGGTTGCGGTTTTATTGACGCCTTTGCTTTATATCATTCATAAAATTGTGGATACTTTTTTAGGGAAAGATTTGTCGCAGAAGCTTTTGAAGGACGCGCAGTCGTAGTTTATTTTGAATGAAGAATTTTAAATTTTAAATGGACTCTCCAAAAGTCAACAAATTATTATCAGGGTCAAGCAAATGAAATTCCTTCATTCCCCAAGGAGTAGCTTTCAATGCACCGTTGGGGTGAATGGATGTTTTCTCATCTAAAAAATCCTGATAAACTTTCTCGATATTTTCTACACGAATGTAAACCTGACCGTAATTTTCTTTCGGGTTTAATTCTTTGAACAAAAAGAAATGAATTTCAATATTTCCTTTTTTGACCATCAGATAATCCGGAAATTCATCACTTCCAAATTGCTGGAAACCCAATTCGTTGAGGTAATAATTTTTGGTCGCCGATTTATCGCGCATCGGAAGTTTGGGGCAGATGGATGTAATCATTTTTTTTGTTTAAATATAATTATTTAAAAGTAGAAAAACCAATCAAATAAGGAACCAACGGATAACCTTTTGCTGAACGAAATCCAAAGTCAACTAAGATTTGATATTGTTTATTGGGTTCGAGATTTGATTCAAAAGTAAAAGATTTCTTATCATCAGAGAATCCTATAATCTTTGAAATTCTAAGTAAGTTATTTTCTCCAAGCGGTCCCAGTTCAAAATTCCTAAAATCGCTGTTCATTTCTTCCGAGAAATTAATCGTGAAAGTTTTGATTTCAGGATTTACATTTTGACTTCCATTGTCAAATTGGTGGATTCCAATCACTCTGGGTCTTGAGTTTTCAAATTCCTTTTTGTAAAATGACAAAGGATGATCAAAATATTTCGTTCTCTCTACAAATCTGATTAAATCATTTTCATTGTTGTAATCCAATTCGATCATTTCCTTTACTGCAGATTCTTTATGGGAAGATTGTTCGTAATATTTTTTACAAATCGCATATCCTACAAAATATCCTAAGTCGCGCATTCCAAATTGATTATTGGCATCATTCATTATCCAATTGTAAATATTTGGAGAAAACATTTCCTTTTGGAATGCAGTTTTGATTTTTTTTTGATTTTTAAATCCAAATTCAATTTGCGGATTCGGAGATTTTTGATTCAAAGCAATTTCAGCTAAAAACTCCGCAATACCTTCCATAATCGTTTGTGACAAAAGCGTATTTCCGATAGTTTCTTTTTGCTGTGTGTGGATGTATTCGTGAACATTCAAAAATATGACGTCTTTGATCGGTTCTGTATCGAAATAACTTCTCAGGTGCGGATAAACTACATCAAATTCAGATGTTATAACGGATTTGTCTGCCAAGGCAACTTCGCTACCGATAAGCGACATTCCATCTATGGTCGTACCACCGGTTCTCAAAATCCCGATTTCAAAATAGATATTGACAGGTTTCAAATCCGGATATATATTTTTCAAATTATTTACCGCTTTTTGAATGTCTTTGGAAAATTGATTCGATTTTAAAGTGTTTTTTCTGATAGATTGCCAGAATTTCGGATAATTATTGATGGCATAAATATATTCTTCCGCAGAATATCTTCTAGCTCTCATTATTCCATCCAAACCCGGCGTTCCTTTGTCGATGTAAAGTGTGTTTATTAAATCTAATTGTTTGACAGAATCTTTTTCCACAATAATTTTGTCATAAGCATTCCAAAAATTACCGATGTCAGAAGTGATGATTTTCTGGCTGAATACATTTATTGAAAACAATAAAATTAGGACTGGTAAGAATTTCATAGTTGAGTTTATTGAATCCAAATTTAATCAAACAAATCATCCATTCCTCCTGTACGCCATACTTTTGTATTCTCGGTAAGAACTTTTGGTTGTGTTTTCTTCGATTTGAGGACGTTTTTTAAACCAGTTTTTCATACGGTTATAATCAAGGAAATAGCTCACGCGAACCGAAAAACTGTTCAATTGCGGTTGGTCAAACAAATAATCAAAATTTTCTCGGAAACTCATCCTTGAAATTTCATCATAACTTTCCATCGAATTTCTGTAAAGTAATGATAACTGACTTCCCGGCGCAAACCACCAGCTGAAACGCAAATCGATGTTCCAACTGTTGTAAGTGGCATTGTGGTTGGTAGTATAATTTTCATCTGGAGTCAAATCTCCGTTTTCTTCTAATGTGAAATATTTATCATAAGTCACTTCAGTGTAATAATGTCTGAATGCTAGGCTCAAAGCCATTTTATCATTGAAAATGTATTGAGATTCCAAAGTGTTTTCGAGTGTGTTTCTGTCACGTTCACCAAAATAAATATTGCTTTCATCTCTGGAAACATAGCCTTGTTCTTTGTCAGAGAAAGTTGCATTTGAGAAATAATACAATTTCCATTTGTCTGAAATTCTGTAACGCGGCTCAAATTCAAAATACAATTTTCCTCTTCCATGCTGGTCATATTTATACCAATCTACCGTAGACTCTAATGCGAATTTTTTGCGAAAATCCGTTGATATCCAAACCCAAGGATCGTAATAAGCAGGAACTTTTACGTGACGCCCATGCACGCGTGGTTCGTAAATGTCATAATTTTCAAAGATTGTACTTTCAAATCCACCACCAAATCCAAAGAATTTTTTAGTTGTAAAACTTGAGTTAAAATTAAATACAAAGTTGTTGAACAAATCAGGTTCCAGTCTTCTATTGTAATTAAAATTAAAATTAAGGTTCAAATTGTTTAAAAATCCTTTTGGCTGCAAATATCTGTAACCGTAATAAGCGTAATAATTGATGTAATTCGTCTGTCCGGTATAACCCAAATCATCAATGTTGTAATCTTTGGTTCTGAAAAATATACTCGCTTGATAGCGGTGTTCACCGCTGATTTTTGCCGCCGCAATGCTACCTTCAGTTCCGAATTTCGTTTTTCCGTTCATTACCCAGCTTCCTTCCAGATTTCCCCAGTAATTCCAGGTTTTGGCTTTATTTGTCAAATCAAAATAAACACCAGAAGCATTTGCATCTCGGAAATCGCCTTCACGAAGTGTATTTGTGTTGACAAATGAAATGGAATTGTTGTCGCCAAATCGTTGGTCCAAAACCAAAACATTGTAATTGGCAAGTGGTTCTACAACCGATTTTCGGGATTGAAGACTTTGTGAATCGTAAATTTTGGCGTAAGTTTTTTCTGTAATCGCATTGAAAATCCCGATTCCTAGGTTCTTTTCAGTTCTCCCTGAAATTTTAAATGCATTGATCAAATCTACTCTTGCAGGAAATTCAGTTATTTCTTCATTTTCACCCAAGTCAGGATAACCGGTCGGGTAACCGCCAATTCTTCTGGAATAAAATAAATTTCCTTTGTTAAACAATTCCGTTCCTTCCGTAAAAAATGGACGCTGTTCCGCATATTGAACTTCAAATGCAGAAAGGTTCAGAACCGCATTGTCAAATTTGGTTTGTCCAAAATCTGGAATCAAAACCATGTCTAACGTGAAAGCATCATTGATTCCATATTTCAAATCCATTCCGCCGTTGAAAACGAACTCAGATTCACCATCATAACTATTCAAATAAGTCGAAACATAGGGCTGAAATGAAAGTCTGGTAGGGGTTTCTATATTTTGGATCCCATGAATTTCTCCGTCATAAGTTGAAAATGCACCTTTGGTATTGTCAACAAAATTCCAGCTGTAACGGCTTCGCGTTCTTCTAAATTCACGTTCTATCTGTAGTCCCCAGGTTTGGATATCTTTTTTCGGAAATCGAACTTCTGAATAAGGAATGAACAATTCCGCTACCCAGCTGTCCGCATTGATTTTCACCGCGCTGTACCAAACGCCATTCCAAGAACTATCCTCATTTCCATTGGTCATTTTGGCATCATACTGAACACCTGCTGCCGTCACGATGAACTGTAAACTTTGCTGGCGGTCGTTGTAACCATTTAACAAAATGAAAAAGAAATCATCATTTCCGATGCCGTCGCGTTCGGTTAGTTCTTTCAGGATTTTATCGGGTTCTGGATCGTACATTGTTGCACCAAAATAAATTCCCAAATCATCGTAAACCACTTTCACTTCGGTACGTAGGCTGTCAGGAATAGGTCTTCCGTTGGTAGGATTTCTTTCTACAAAATCTTTAGCAATTGCCGCATTTTGCCATGCCAAATCATCTAAAACACCATCAATTTTTGGTGCATCTGAAATCTTTGTGATGTTCAGTTTTTTTCTGGAAATGGAATCCAATTCCTGTCCTTTGACAAAAATTGCCAGTAATAATATGGTAATTGCAAATACGGTTTTCAAAATCAGGTGCATTGAATTTTAGTTTTTTAATAGACGATGGGAAATTTGAAATGTTACAAATTAATTATTCGAATTGTTTTAAAATCCAACTCATGGTATCTTTTGAATCCATTATATTCCAAGAATGTGGATGTTTAAGTCCGTTAAGTCTTTTTCCCTTGTTGAAAGTTGTTATTAATTCTGCGTTTTTGTGTCCTTTGAGTTGAAGTAAATTTATCATTGCGGAAATATTGGTGCAATTCAAATCATATAAATCTCTGTGTCTTTGTTCTAATTGCCACTCGATACCCGGTTCTGTGTAAATTCTGATGGGAATATTAAGTAAATATTTTGCATTTCCGCCATCTTCTTTTCGATAAGTAAACATAGAATATTTTTCATATTCTTTCGGAAATTCAGAAGGGCTTCCTCCAAAATTTTGAATTAAATCATTCAAGATAAATTTTGCCTCGCTTACCCCAATTTCAGAAAAATTTCTTTTGATTTCTCGTTCGCTTCTTTGGTACATTTGTTCAAAATCCAAAGGAACATCAATTGCAAAAATCGCTTTAGGAATGAACGAGGTATTTTGATCTCTAACCGCTCTTTCAGCAAAGGTTATGGAAAGCATACCGCCTCCAGAAAAACCACCCAAAACAATTTTATTTTTTTCAATATTATATTCTTTCATCAATTGAATCGCAATTTTATTTGTATAATTTACTTCTTCAATCATTTTCGTAGTGTCATTAGAAAAATGAGGGAGAATTACCAAAAAATTATTTTTAGAAGCCAATTTTGGAAGTTCAATTTGTTTGAGAACATCTTCTGGAATTTCTCCACCACCATGAAATAAAAACAAAATAGCAGTTGGTTTGTTTTTAGGGATGATTTTTAAATAATAATCTTCCGAATTTTGGAGTTGAATTTTTTCAGTTTTCTGAGCAGAAGCTTTAAAAGAAAAAACAAAAAGTAAGGCTATGATTATTCTGTATTTCATTGGATTATAGTTTATTAATAAATGATGAGAAAATTTAAATGTTAAAAGGAATAAATTAATAAAAAGCAGTGTACAGATTTTTGTTCAATTTTAGGTAAATGAATTCATTCTTTAAATCCAGAACGATGTTGAACCTTTTCAAGATGCTGTTCCCGTAAAATCCTGCAATTTCTTTGGTAGCATGAACGCCACTCGCTGATTGTGACAAATCGATTGGAACTTCGTACAAAGACTTATTGCCTAAATGTATTTCCGGTGCGAGAACAACAGGACTTTCGTACTTTGATCCGTCTGAACCTTGTGAAATGGCCAATCCGATTTTTTTCATCTTTTCTTCAAATTTATTTTTAACGGAATAAAAAGGCGAAATCGTCAATGTATTATCGGCGCCTGTATCCAAACCAAAAAATCCGGAATATTTTTTACCATTCACCCACAATGCACTTTTAATTGTGGGATAATTTTCTACGTAATGAATTTTAAATTTTTCATAACTTTTTAAATCATTTTGATAACTTGAAATTTCATAAAACCTCAATTCACTTTTGTCATAATCGATTTCAATGATGTGTTTGCTCATTAGGTTTGTCCCAAAAACACCGTCAAATTGAGTAGTTTCATAAGGGATAATCGGCAATGGTACACCCGTTGCTGTAATTCCACCAAACAAAATTGTATTGCTCGAACTTACATCAACCATATTGCTTCCGTTTGAACCAATGTTGAGTGTTTGACTGTCAATTTTCAGATTTAATTTCTCGAGCGATTGTCCATTGATCACCGTTCCATCTGCTCCAGTATCAAAAAGAAATTTCAAACTATCCGTTTCATTGATTTTGCAATAAATGTAAATCCCATTATTTTCCAAAGTGAAAGGAACAACTGAAATGGAATTGCTTTGTCCGAAAACTGAAAAACTTATCAGACAAAGCAAAATGGATTGAAACGAACTCATTATTTTTTAGGTGGATTTGGCGGGGTTGGAGCCTTTGGTGAACCTAAAGCTTCTGAAATCTGATCGCCCATATCTTCAAATTTCAATCGAAAAGATTTCGTTACTTTTTCAAAATCCATTTCCATTTCGATTTTACCCGTACGAACGCTTACGCTGTATCCTTTCCCTTCCCAGATTGCCGTTCTATCTGTTTTTTGGGTTGGTTCTCCTAAGTTTTTAATGATTACATTTTGAGCCGCTTTCGTTTTATCACCGTCAAATTTTGCAGTGTAAGAATAATCATCGTCATCACTGTGAACGGAAATAGATAAATTAGAAGATGAAGTTGTAGAACTTGAACTCGACTTTGAAGTTTGTGCGCCCAACATCGCAGAAAGCAATGTCAAAGCAATAATGGTGATAATGTTTTTCATAATTGATGTGTTTTAAATTTGATGAGACAAAATTCATACATCCCAAAAACAAAATGGGTTAATCCTAGGTTAATGATGAGTTAATGGCTTAAATTGCTGATGGAGAATTGGTTTTCTTAATTAATTTTGTCCTGATAATTTAAAATGAAACAACAAAACCAAGTCAAATTATTAATAATCACCTGCTTTCTGATTTTAGGGGGACTTATTTCCATTCAATATTATTTGATTCGCAATACTTATCAGTTGACTTCGGAAACCTATGTAAATGACGTCAAAAAGGAAATTGCACCTGTTGTGGAAGCGCCTGAATTGGACAGTCTCGAAGACCATTTTATGGAAAGGGTCAAAAAACTCTGTTTGCAACAATCTCAAGACAGCATTTCTATGGCGGAATTCAAGAGAAGTATTTATTACACAGCAGATTCCATCCGCAGGTTGAGTGATAATTTTTTACAATCGCAGGTCAGTGATTATCCGATTTTAAATGAAATCAAACTCCGCATACAGTTGACGCAAATTATATTTGATTCGAACGGTGTTTACGATACTTTACTAAAGATCAAAGACAAACCGATTGTTTTTATCGGTAAATCTTTTGAAAATAAAGCTTTTAATATCAATATAGGAACCTCACATTCTTCCGTTGATCTTGAAAACGATTCTATCAAAAACGGAATCAAATACTTTTACAAACATACGCAAACGGCAGATATTGACATTTCCAACTTTCAACAAAAAGTTTGGGGAAAAATGATGTGGATGCTCATTGCCGCTGTCGGATTGATTTTAGCAGTTATTTTTCTATTTTTCTGGATGTATCGTTCATTAATCAAACAGAAAAAAATTGCGGAAATAAAAACAGATTTCGCCAACAATATCACCCACGAACTCAAAACGCCAATGGCTTCGCTAGCATTGATTATCAAATCTTTGAAAAATGAAGAAATCAATCAAGATGCTGAAAAAAGAATGGAATTGATCCAAGCTTTAGAACGTCAAAATAAACGTATTCAAAATATAACTGACCGCGTTTTAGAAAGTTCGATGAATTATCAAAATGAATTAAAAAAAGAAAATATCGTTCAGTTTTTAAAAGAAACTTCTTCTGATTTTAATTCTGAAACGCATTCGTTCAAAACCGATATTAATCCTGAAGAATTTTATGCAAAAACAGATTTAAGCCAGCTAGAAAGAGTTATCCAAAATGTTTTGGAAAATGCACAGAAATACAGCCCGAAAAATTCAGAGATTTTATTGAAATCTTATGAAAATAATTCTGAATATATAATCGAAATTCATGACCAAGGAAAAGGAATTCCAGCTAATGAACAAACAAAAATATTTGACAAATTTCACCGTGTTTCAGAAGGGAATCAGCACAATATAAAAGGTTTGGGATTAGGTTTGTATTTGAGTAAACAAATTATGAAAAGCCTTGGCGGAACGATTTCGGTCAAAAGTAAATTAGGCGAAGGAAGTACATTCATCTTAAAAATTCCTGTTGTATGATTCGTGTTTTGATTGTGGAAGATGATTTGGATTTGGGTAATCTGCTCAAACAATATCTAGAATTAAATAGTTTTTCCGTTAACCGTGTGTTTGATGGAATTGAAGCACGCGAAGAATTAAAATCAAACGAATATGACATCGCCATTTTAGACGTCATGATGCCGCGGGAAGACGGATTTGAATTGGCACAAAAAATCCACATTCAACACCCAAATCTTCCATTTTTGTTTGTAACAGCGCGAAAATTAAAAGAAGATGTTTTGACCGGATTGAAATTGGGCGCTGACGATTACATCACAAAACCTTTTGATGCCGACGAATTAATTCTCAGAATTAAAAACATTTTGAAACGAAAACAAAATGCCATTCCGCCAAAAATTGATACGTATCAAATGGGGCTTTTCACTTTCGAACCGGAAAATTTTGCATTGATTTCTCATCATTCAACCAAAACTTTGACCGAAAAAGAAGTGCAGCTGTTGAGTTATTTCATCCAGCACAAAAATCAACTGATCAAAAGAAATGAGATACTCAGCCATCTTTGGGAAGAAGCAGATTTTTTCAGCGGCAGAAGTCTTGATGTCTTTGTCAGCCGTCTTCGCAAATATCTTTCAGAAGACCCATCCATCCAGATTGAAAGCGTAAGAGGAGTAGGTTTTCGATTTTTGGTGTGAAACTTATGCTACCTGACCAAAATCAACCCGCAATAAATAGTTAAAATCCAATAGAATTCTTACTTTTGCGACACAAAATTAAATAAGATGAATCTTCACGAATACCAAAGCAAAGAGATTTTAAGCAAATATGGCGTAAAAATTCAAAAAGGAATTGTAGCCGAAACTCCAGAAGCTGCTGTAGAAGCTGCTAAAAAATTAACCGAGGAAACCGGAACAGGGTGGCACGTAGTGAAAGCCCAAATCCATGCTGGTGGACGCGGAAAAGGCGGAGGAGTGAAATTAGCTAAAAACCTTGACGAGGTAAAACAAAAAGCGTCCGAAATCATCGGTATGCAGTTGATTACACCTCAGACTTCTGCTGAAGGGAAAACGGTTCATCAGGTTTTGATAGCTGAAGATGTTTATTATCCTGGCGAGTCTGAAACGGAAGAATTTTATGTTTCAGTTTTATTGAACCGAGCGACGGGTAAAAACATGATCATGTATTCTACTGAAGGTGGTATGGACATCGAAGAAGTAGCTGAACACACACCGGAAAAAATCTTTACAGAAGAAATCGACCCGGGTGTAGGTTTACAAGGATTCCAGGCTCGTAAAATTGCTTTCAACTTAGGTTTGAGCGGTGCGGCTTTCAAAGATTGTGTGATTTTTATCGATGCATTGTACAAAGCATTTATCGGAATCGACGCTTCTATGTTTGAAATCAATCCGGTATTGAAAACTTCAGACAACAAAATAATCGCAGTAGATGCAAAAGTAACTTTGGATGGAAATTCACTTTTCCGTCACCAAGATTTGGCTGCATTGCGCGATAAAAGAGAAGAAGATGCAACAGAAGTTGAGGCGGATGAAGCAGGTTTGAACTTCGTAAAATTAGACGGAAACGTAGGTTGTATGGTAAATGGAGCGGGATTGGCGATGGCTACTATGGACATCATCAAACTTTCTGGCGGTAACCCTGCAAACTTCTTGGATGTTGGAGGAACGGCTGACGCAGAGCGTGTTGAAAAAGCATTCCGTATCATCTTGAAAGACGAAAACGTAAAAGCAATTTTGATCAATATCTTTGGAGGAATCGTTCGTTGTGACCGTGTGGCACAAGGGATCTTAGATGCTTACAAAAACATGGGCGACGCTATCAAAGTTCCAATCATCGTTCGTTTGCAAGGAACCAATGCTGAAATCGCTAAGAAAATGATTGACGATTCAGGATTAGAAGTTCTTTCTGCAATCACTTTGCAAGAAGCAGCAGACCGCGTAAAAGCTGTGGTTGCTTAATTTTTTAGAAATAAAAATTACAAGTATAAATTTAAAAGGAACTCAATTCGGGTTCCTTTTTTTATTAATTTAACCAAAGAAAATACTATACCTAAATGAAGAAAAAATATATCTGGATTCTCAGTATTTTATTGACTCTGGTTTTCATATCCTTTCCGTTATTTCATCTTTTGAAAACAAAATTGAAAGAATCAGATGCCGCTATAAATTTATCCGCAGGATATACAAATGATGCGAGTCGGTTAAATCTTACTAAAGTTGATACTATTATAAAAGTTCCTGCGGATAAGTTGGAAATGGAGTTACAATTGCGCTCCATTTTGAAACACGCACAGCAAAATAATCTTAAAATTTCAATTGCTGGCGCACAGCATAGCATGGGCGGTCATACGATTTATCCTGATGGGATCCTACTCAATATGCTACCGTATAATCACATGCAATTAGATAAAGAAAATGATGTTTTGACTATAGGTTCTGGTGCACTTTGGGAAGACGCCATAAAATATTTGGATCAATATGGGAAGTCCATTATGGTCATGCAGGCTTTTAGTTCATTTTCCGTAGGTGGTTCCATAAGCGTAAACGGACATGGCTGGCAAAAAGATTTACCGCCGGTTTCCTCAAGTGTTCTTTCATTTACTTTGATGAATGCTCAAGGCGAAATATTGAATTGTAGCAGAGAAGAAAATCCTGAATTATTCAAGCTTGTGGTGGGAGGTTATGGGCTTTTTGGAATTATCTTGGATATCAAATTAAAAGTTGTAGACAATGTTGCGTTGAAATACAAATATATTCGTTTAAGTCCTGAAAATTACGTGGCTCATTATCATAAGTTTGTTTCGCAAAATCCTGATGTAAATCTCGTTTTTGGAAGGCTCCGTATTTCAGATAAACATTTTTTAGAGGAGGCAACAATCAATTTTTTTGAAAAAACATATGATAAACCGTTACCAATAGTTGAGCAAAATGCTAAAAATTTTGAAGCAAAGCGACTGGTATTCAGAGGCAGTGTAGATAGTGAATATGGAAAAAGATTACGTTGGGATTTGGAAACAGGAATGAATAAAATAACGAAAAATAGTATTTACTCTAGAAATGAATTGCTCAATGACCATGTATCATTAATTGAAAATAAAGATTCAAATTCTACAGATTTACTTCAGGAATACTTCATCCCGGAAAGAAATTTTGTGCAATTCATTCAAGATATTAAACCCATTCTCCAAAAATCTAAACTTGATTTACTCAACATCACAATCCGTCGTGTTCATAAAGATGAAGATGCTTTTATGAATTTTGCAAGAGAAGACGTTTTCGGTTTTGTGTTTTTATTCAACCAAAAGAAAACATCGGAACAAGAAAGTGAAATGAAAATCCTTACAAATCACTTGGCAGATGCAGCGATAAAGAATCAGGGAACATTTTATTTGCCTTACAGATTGCACATTGACAAGGAAAAGATGAGAAAAGTTTATCCGCAAGCAGATATATTTTTTGAACAAAAAAAGAAATACGATTCACAAGAAATTTTCAGCAATAAGTTTTATGAACATTATAAATAAAGCAGACCAAAGACCATTATATTTGTAAAACTAAATTCAAATAACAAGATGCAAGACCCAAAAAGTTTAACTTCCGTAGCCGAATTTCACAAAACATTTCAGCACCCTATATTAGATACACCTCAAATTCCTTCTGAAGCCCGTTGCAACCTACGCGTTTCCCTCATCGAAGAAGAATTAAAAGAACTCGAAGAAGCCATCGCTGACAACAACATCGTAGAAATTGCAGATGCTCTTTGCGACATCCAATATGTACTTTCCGGCGCGATTCTGGAATTTGGATTGAAAGATAAATTCTCCGATTTATTTGACGAAGTTCAGCGTTCCAACATGAGCAAAGCCTGTAAAACGGTCGAAGAAGCAGAGGCAACGATGCAACATTATCTTCAAAAGGACGGAACAGAAAGTTATTATAAAGAAGTGGACGGATTGTTTTTGGTATTCAGAAAAGGAGATCACAAAACTTTGAAATCCATCAATTATTCGCCTGCAGATTTGAAAACTATTTTGGATAGATAAAATAACAACAAACCCTTATTTATGTGGAGGTAAGGGTTTGTTGTTGAGTGAATTTATAGATTTTAATTCTCATAATACTCAAAAGCATCAATGATATCTAAATATACACCATCAAAATTTGCGTCAATAATTTTTTTCAGGTAAGAATTTTCATTTCCGTAAATGATGCTTTGCCAATCAGTATTCCAATACTTAACCTTGAAATTGCCTGCCCAATCTGGATTTTCTGCGTCTAACCATTCGGGTGGATTATTGTTCCAACTGCTTAGCCAATAGTACCTGTAATTTTCAGCTTCACCGATGGACATATAAGAAATAACCAATCTTTTTCCGCCGTTGGACTTACTTTTTAGGTAATTAATCTCATTTTGTGTAAAAGATGTTCCATCTTTGAAATATAAGTCCATAATCAAAAGGTCGTAATTTGTAGAGACTACTGCATTGATGAATTCATTTTTTGTATTGAAATTAGAAGTATTAATCAGATAAAGAAAATTCTTTACCTGAGAAATCTGCGTAACAACATTTGCATTTTCCTGATGAATTGGATTTGGGAACGTTGGAATAACATTTAATTCTCTTTCATTCGCAGCAAATGAAATAAAACCAGCATTTAAGTTTTGATTATATGAACTTTCAACTTTTGATTGCGTAGAACAATAATCTGTAACCAAAATCACCTTTCCCGCATTTTTCGAGACATCCAATAATTCACGCAAATAATTATTATCCCGGGTATGTGTCGCGACATCATCCTCATCATATCCGAAAAACAAATCCTCCTGACCGTTGGCGTCAATCGCATTCAGATAAGACTGATGCGGCTGTCCCGAAATATCACCATTGCCAGAAACGAGCTCAATTCCATTTTGAGGAATGATGCTGAAGTTGGGATTGATGGATTTTGCATATTGGCTGATGCCAATTACAAACTCACGCATTTCTTGTTTGTATTCTGTTTCATTTTCACTTCCGGAACTATTGTCATCATCTTTTTGGCAGGAAAAAATGAATGAAAAGACGACGAATAGGATTGCGATATTTGTTTTCATATATCTTAAAATTAATCTCGAGATGGAAATGATTCAGATATATAACGTGAAAAAAGAATTTTAATTCAAAATTTCATTCATTTCAGTCAATATGATTGGTTTTCCATCCGTAACGACAATTGTATGCTCATGTTGTGCCATGTATCCGCCTTTATCACCTACCATAGTCCAGCCGTCATTGAGTTCTACCGCATAAGTGGAAGAAGTCGAAATGAAAGTTTCAATCGCTACAACCGAATTTTTTCTAAAACGCCTTTGGTCATTTCTATTTTTATAATTCATTAATTCATCCGGTTGTTCATGTAGGCTTCTGCCGATGCCATGTCCACCCAGATTTTTGATGACTTTGAAACCTTTCTTTTTGGCTTCGGTTTCCATGATGTGACCAATGTCTGAAATTTTTACGCCACCTTTTATGTTGTTCAGCGTTTTCTTTAAAATTTCTTTGGATGCATCTACCAGTTTCTGATGTTGATGGATGTCATTTCCAAGCACAAACGAAGCACCATTATCAGCCCAAAAACCATTCAATTCAGCAGAAACATCGATGTTGATGAGGTCACCTTCTTTAAAAATTCTTTTATTAGAAGGAATTCCGTGGCAAAATTCATTCTCCACACTGATACAAGTCCATCCCGGAAATCCATAAGTGAGATGAGGCGCGGATTTCGCTCCGAATTCTTCCAGAATTTTTGCGCCGTATTCATCCAGCTCTTTTGTATCCATCCCTGGCTGGGCATAATTCATCATCTGCTTCAGAGTGTAAGCAACAGCTCTGCAGGCTTCTTGCATTCCAGTTAATTCAGATTCATTTGTAATTGACACTATTTTATGATTTTAAGTTATTGCTAAATTAATTAAAAATAGCCAAAACGTTTAGTTTGTAGAAATTGGATTTTTAATTTAGCATTTGTATAGTTGTTTATTCTTAAAGTAAAAAACCTTGTACGGGTTAGGGTTTCCGACAAGGTTTTCTTAGATTCAAGTATAATAGTGGGTTAAAAATATTTCAAATCATAATTAATGTAAAAAATCTTATGTTTTTGCCTCAAACAAAAGGTAGTTGAGTTTTCATGACATTAATTTTTTTGCAAATCTCAGTAAATTGATAACATCAAAAAATACCTCAAAAGGGGGATTTTTTTGTTAGTTTTGTGGGATTATCAAGAATGGAAAACGAAGACAATTTTATTTCTGAAAGTAAGGAACATGTTTTGAATAAAGTTTGGAGCAATTATCCGAATGTGATGAACTATGAAAATAAGTCGATTAAGTCACCTTCTATTCAACGTTACATCGCAGAAATATTTGCGGCAGGAGAATTTTATTTCTACGTGCTCAGCATCGGTGATAGTTCGCTTTCCCACCACCATGAAAACATTTTGAAAATGCATGGATTGGAAGAGTATCCTAGGCATTTGAAAGATATAATTGATTTGATTCATCCTGACGATATTCCATTTGTAATCGAAGCAGAAAGAATGGCAATTGAAAAAATGATGGAAATTGGTTTCGAGCATCAGTTAAATTTGAAAAGTTCTTATTGTTTCCGCATGAAAACCGGAAAAGGAAATTATGAACTTTTTTACCATCAGGCATTGCACACTCTCAAAGATGAAAATGACAGATTGTTGCAGGCAATTAACATTCACACAAATATTCAGCATATTACGCAGGAAAATTCGTACACCGTTTTGATTTCCGGAATAGGAGAGAGGAACGATTTTCATCAGATGAATTACCAAGCCAATAAAACTATTACCTCAGGTATTCATAAAAAATTAACCAAAAGAGAACTTGAGATACTTACTTTTCTCGCAAAAGGCTTCACAGGAAAAGAAATTTCAAACATTCTCAATATTTCTGAGCATACCACGCGTACACATCGTAAAAATTTACTTCAAAAATTAAATGCAAGAAATACTTCTGATCTTGTAAGGCAGGCATTTGAAAATGCAATTGTTTAAATTTTATCAAAATAAAAAAGATTCCCCTTTTGAGAGAATCTTTCAAACTAATATTATATTTTTTGATTATTTTCCTTTGTATGGGCTCGCGTTGTAATATGCCAAGGCTTTTGGCATGATAGCCTGAATCTGTGCAATTCTATTTCCCGGATTTGGGTGCGTGCTCAAAAATTCAGGAGTTCCTGAACTTCCCGATGCTTGTTGCATTCTTTCCCAAAAAGCCGTAGCTTCCTGCGGATTGTATCCAGCCATAGCCATCAAATAAAGCCCTGCTTCATCAGCATCCAATTCCATTTTTCTTCCATAGCGTAACAAACCAACTTGTGCAACGGCTGGGTAATACTGATTGAAAATATTTGCCCATTGATCATTTGAAATCGCACCGCTGGCAATTTGGCCGCCGTATTGAGCAACTACCGCTTGGCTCATTTGCTCTGCACTGTGACCTGCCAATGCATGCGAAACTTCATGCCCCATTACCACAGCAACCCCCGTCTCATTTTTACAAACAGGTAGAATTCCTGAATAGAAAGCAACTTTTCCCCCTGGCATACACCAGGCATTCAATTGATTGTTTTGGATTAAAGTAAATTCCCACTCGTAGCCTTGTAACGATTGTGAAAGTCCTTGTTCTTTATAAAATTTTTCTGCTGCGTATTTGATTCTTTGCCCTACATTGTTGATCATTTTTGCATCGGCAGAAGTTTTATCTATTTTACTTTCTCCTAAAACCTGATCATATTGAGCAAATGCTTGTGGGAAAAGTTGTGCGTTTGATACCAAAGAAAGTGATTGTCTTCCTGTCAAAGGATTGGTCGCGCAACTCCAGATCAGAAGAATCATTAAAGGTAAAATTGCAATTTTTTTCATCTTATTAGGTTTTTATTATAGTGTCAAAATTACAATTATTGTTCCAAAACTAACGGCCTAATTTACGTTTGATTTCGTTTAGTTTCATCAATGCTTCAACAGGTGTAAGTGTATTAATGTCAATTCCTAAAAGTTCTTCGCGAATCGTTTCCAGAATCGGGTCATCTAATTGAAAAAAACTCAATTGCATATTTTCTTCCGTAATTTTTTTTGTCTTGTCTGAAATTTTTTCATTCGAATGAGAATTTTCCAATGTTCCCAAAACTTCATTTGCTCTTTTCAAAACCTTTTCGGGCATTCCAGCCAGTTTTGCAACGTGGATTCCAAAGCTGTGTTCGCTTCCGCCCGGAACCAATTTGCGCAAAAACAAAATCGTATTTTGCATTTCTTTGACGCTCACATTGAAATTTTTAATTCGTGGAAATGATTTCGTCATTTCATTCAATTCATGGTAATGCGTGGCGAATAATGTTTTCGGTTTAAATTTATGTTCATGGATGAATTCTGAAATCGCCCACGCAATCGAAATCCCATCATAGGTACTGGTTCCACGCCCGATTTCATCCAAAAGAATTAAACTTTTATCTGATAAATTATTGAGGATGCTCGCTGTTTCATTCATTTCCACCATGAAAGTTGATTCGCCCGAAGAAATGTTATCCGAGGCACCGACACGTGTAAAAATTTTATCAACTAACCCGATTTTTGCATTTTTTGCCGGAACGAAACTTCCCATTTGCGCCATCAAAACAATCAAAGCAGTTTGTCGCAATAAAGCGGATTTACCTGACATATTCGGTCCGGTAATCATGATGATTTGCTGTTCATTTGGAAGTAATGAAACAGAATTTGCAATATAAGTATCACCGATTTTCAATTGTTTTTCGATGACCGGATGACGACCGTCTTCGATGATCAAATCTGAACTTTCATTGATTTCGGGTTTTATGTAATGATTTTGTTCCGCCAATTCAGCAAAAGAAGAAAGTACATCCAACTGCGCGATGACCTGTGCAGATTTCTGCAATTCATCTAAATGTTCCAGCATTTCTGCCAATAAATTCTGAAATAATTGTGTTTCCAAACTCAGGATTTTCTCTTCTGCACCGAGAATTTGTGTTTCGTATTCTTTCAATTCTTCGGTGATGTATCGCTCTGCATTTACCAAAGTTTGCTTGCGGATCCAGTCCTCCGGAATTTTGTCTTTATGCGTATTTCGGATTTCTATGTAATACCCAAAAACGTTGTTAAATGAAACTTTTATACTTGGAATTCCCGTTCGATTTGTTTCACGAATGCGTAAATCTTCGAGGTAATCTTTCCCTTTGGTTTGTAAATTTCTGAGTTTGTCTAATTCCTCTGAAACTCCTTCTGCGATTACATTTCCTTTGACCAGCTGGTGTGGAGGCTCGGCAGAAAGCGTTTGAAATAAATTTCTGTAAACATCTTCCCAATCCTTCAAAGCATCAATTAGAAAACTGATTTTTTTGTCTTTATTTAATTTGGATTTAATTTCTTGGATAAATTCTAAACTTTGACCCACCAAAAGTAATTGTCTTGGTGTTATTTTCCCAGTAGAAATCTTGGCTGCCATCCGTTCCAAATCAGATAATTTGCCCAAGTTTTCTCTGACGAAATTTCTTTTTTCATCATTTTTCAGGAAAAATTCAACGATGGTTTGCCTCAATTTAATTTTTTCTAAATCTTTCAAAACCATTACCATCCATCGGTTGAGCAAACGCCCGCCCATCGGCGTGCATGTTTTGTCTAAAATATGAAGCAACGTCGTGGCGTTGAGATGTGGTGAATGGATCAATTCCAAATTTCGAATCGTAAACGGATCCATCCACACAAAACTGTTGGCATCCAATCGTTGGATTTGTGTGATATGCTGAATTTCAAAATGATGCGTTTCATCTAAATAAGAAAAAACTGCACCTGCAGCAATTGTTCCCAATAACTGATTTTCAATTCCGAATCCTTTCAAGGATTTTACTTTGAAATGTTGTGTCAATTTGTCCAAAGCATAATCATACTGAAATGCCCAATCTTCAATCTGAAACGAACTTTTGATGTCAGAAACATCGATTTTTTTTCTTTTTTGGTAAATCACTTCGCTCGGACGAAAACTTTGCATCAGTTTTTTCAGATGTTCCAAATTTCCTTCAGAAACCAAAAATTCTCCGGTTGAAATGTCTAAAAGCGCAATTCCATACAGTTCATTTTCTGTATGGATAGCCATCAAAAAATTATTGGTTTTGGCAGAAAGAACTTCATCATTTAGTGCAACTCCGGGCGTAACTAATTCCGTAACGCCACGTTTGACGATGGTTTTGGTCATTTTCGGGTCTTCCAATTGGTCGCAAATAGCGACGCGCAATCCGGCACGAACCAATTTCGGCAAATAAGTATCTAAGGAATGATGCGGAAATCCCGCGAGTTCCTTTTGTTCTGAACCGTTGTTTCTTTTAGTCAAAACTATATCAAGAATCCGCGATGCACGAATGGCATCTTCACCAAAAGTTTCGTAGAAATCACCCACACGAAATAGGAGCAAAGCGTCTGGATATTTTGCTTTGATACCATTGTATTGCTTCATTAGTGGGGTTTCTTGCTTTGCCAATTTTTTTTGATTTTGAGGTTGCTAATTTAACCAAATTATAGCGTTTAACCTTTGAGTGTTTATAAAATTATAAAAAGAAGATTGATTGTGAAATGCGATTAATTAACGAATTTTGCAAAATGAGAAAACTAAAGTTAGAAGAATTAGGACGGATTTCGGTGGATGATTTCAAGAGTGTGGAAAAAATCCCGGTTGTGGTTATTTTGGATAACATCAGAAGTATGCATAACATCGGTTCAGTCTTCAGAACGAGTGATGCTTTTCTCATCGAAAAAATTTATTTGTGCGGAATTACGGCAACACCGCCTAACAAAGAAATTCGCAAAACAGCTCTGGGAGCGACAGAGAGTGTAGATTGGGAATATGTACAAGAAATTAATGAATTAATTCCTCAATTGAAATCGTATGGATTTAAAATTTTATCGATTGAACAAACTGAAGGAAGCACAAATCTCTCTGATTTTAAATTAAACCCAAATGAAAAATATGCGGTCATTTTTGGAAATGAAGTCGATGGCGTACAGCAATCGGTAATTAACCAAAGCGATTTCTGTTTGGAAATTCCGCAGGGCGGAACGAAACATTCGCTTAACGTAAGTGTTTGTGCAGGAATTGTTTTGTGGGAGTTTTTTGTTAAATTAGAAAAAAAATAAACATCCATCATCCCGCCTAATATCATGCATGCAAAATCTCCTGCACATGTTTTTTAATGTTTTCTGAAATTTTCTCAATTGGTAAATCATCTGAATCCGTTCCAAATGGATCTTCAATGGATTCGGCGATTAATTCAAGCGAAGCCAAAACATAAAAAATAAAGGGAACCGCCAAGATCACAAAATAACCGATGGAAAATACATATCCGACTGGTAAAGTAGCAACGTAAATCACGATGAATTTTTTCAAAAAGGAAGTGTAAGATTGCGGGATGGGTGTGTTTTTAATTCTTTCACAAGCACCGCAAATATTGGTAAAATCCTGAATTTCGTTATTTAGTGTAATCAATTGATCACCTGAAATTTTTCCTTCCTGATATAGATTATTTATTTTTTTGTACATCAAAGCAGCGATTTGATTCGGACCATGTTTTTGCGATTCAAATTTGTGCTCCAATTCTTCAGAATCGTCCAGCATAAAAGTTGTATAATCTGAACGCAGATAAGTAAACAAAGAACTGGCAAACATCGGGACTATTTTTCTGAAAAAATGACGGTTATTTTTATCATTTTCATCGAGCATAGCATTCATCTTGATGGCAAATGTGCGGCTGATATTAGTCAGACTTCCCCATTGCTTTCGTGCTTCCCACCAACGGTCATAAGCAGTATTTGTCCTGAAAACAAGCAATAATGACAATGCAAAACCGAGCAAACTGTGCACTACGGTAATGTTTCCTACCCAGCTTTTTTGAGCCATTTTCAGGTATTCCAATTCAAGATAGGCGACTCCTGCAGAAAATGCCGCAGTCAAAATAAGATATGGATAGAGTTTGCGTAAAGTATCGGATTTGTGAACGAACAAAACCGAGTGAAACCATTCTTTTGGATTGTAAATTTGCATGTGCAAATATAAATTCTTCTTCAAAGTTGCGGAAGTTAAATCCATCCGAAACTGATATTTCTTACTTTTGCGTAGAAATGAATTTAATTCAGAAAATTTTAATTTATCCTTTTATCGGCTTGGTAAGGTTTTACCAACTTGCGATATCTCCGTGGATGGGAAGCAATTGCAGGTTCAGCCCGACTTGTTCGCATTATATGATTGAAGCTTTGAAAACGCACGGATTGATAAAAGGTTTATATTTGGGGACGAAAAGGATTTTCAGATGCCATCCGTGGGGCGGAAGCGGCTATGATCCGGTACCGAAAAAAGAAAAAATATGAGTAATTTTTTAGCAATTGTCTGGGATATCAACCCGGTTTTATTTGACATTGGATTCATCAAAATCCATTATTACAGTTTGATGTGGATTTTGGCATTTGTCATGGGTTGGTATGTGATGAAACATATATTTGAAACAGACAAAGTGGATATCAAAATCCTTGATCCTTTGTTTCTTTATGCTTTCTTGGGAGTAGTTATTGGAGCAAGGTTAGGAGAATTATTTTACAATATAGACTCATACTGGGGACAGCCCATCGGACAAGTTTTGATTGAAGTTTTCTTACCGGTTCAGAAAAATCCGGAAGCATCGACGATGTTTGGATTGTTGCAAGGCTATGAATTTTCCGGTTTCAGAGGGTTGGCTAGTCATGGTGCGGCCTGTGGGTTTTTGATTACCGCTTATTTGTTCAACCGAAAATATTTGAAAAAGAATTTGTTGTGGTTGCTTGACAGGGTTGCGCTTACAGTTCCGTTGGGTGGTGCTGCTATTCGTGTGGGGAATTTTATCAATGGCGAAATTGTGGGGACTCCTACCAATTTACCCTGGGCTGTTGAATTTAAAAATCAAAGTGCAGAATATGGGGAAATCGTAGGTCGCCATCCATCTCAATTATATGAAGCAATTGGATATGTAATTATTTTCTTTATTATTTGGCATTTTTATAAAAGGACAAACAAAAAATTTCAGCTTGGATTTATCTTCGGATTGTTCTTCGTTTTACTTTGGTCGGTTAGATTTTTTGTAGAATTTTTCAAAGAAAGCCAGAATAAATCTTCGGGTGAATTTGTTGCTAAAACGATTGATATTGGATTGAATAACGGACAGATCCTGAGCATTCCTTTTATTTTATTGGGATTAATTATCATGATTACTTCCAAAAACAGAATTTATAAAGATTAAAAATTTAACATAAATGAAAAAGATATTTTTTGCGTTAGGCATCATCTCATTGGTAATTTCTTGCGAGAAAAAAGATGCTGCAGTTTCTGATGGGGCTAATGAGGTTGTAGAGATCCCATTCAAGAAAGAAGGCGAATTGGAATTCATCAACGCAAAGGGCGAAGCTTTCAAAAAAATAGACATCGAAATTGCAGAAACAAACAACGAGCGTGCGCGTGGTTTGATGGATCGCTCAAAAATGGAAGAAAACAATGGAATGATCTTCATTTTCGGAGATGATGAAATCAGACCGCATACTTTTTACATGAAAAATACAAGAATTCCTTTGGACATTATGTATTTCTCAAAAGATTCCGTTTTGATAAATATTGCAAGGAACGCACAACCCGGCGCGGACTCTGAACAAGGAGGCGGAACGGTTGCCGGAGCAGCTTCTGATTCGAAATTTGTAGTTGAAATCAATGGTGGTTTGGCTGATGTTTGGGGAATCAAAGAAGGAGAAACAAAAATCCGCTGGAATACAGTGAATTAAAAATAATTCATAAATTTAAACCTTAACTAAAAATTCATAAATATGGGAATGTTGAAAGAATTCAAAGAGTTTGCAATGCGCGGAAATGTAATCGACCTGGCAGTGGGTGTGGTTATTGGTGGTGCATTTGGTAAGATCGTTACTTCGTTGGTGGATGATGTCATCACACCTGCGATTTTGACTCCAGCACTCAATGCTGCCAATCTTGACAATTTAAGTCAATTGGTGATTCCTGGAACGGCAATTAAATACGGTAATTTTATTTCGAATGTAATTTCTTTCATGATCATTGCTTTTGCTTTGTTTTTGATTATTAAAGGAATTAATCAGCTTCAAAAGAAAAAAGCCGCAGAACCAGCTGCACCTCCTGCTCCGACAAAAGAAGAAGTTCTTTTAACAGAAATCAGAGATTTACTGAAAGAGAAGAATTAATTAAGGATTCTATAAAAGTAAAAAGCTCATCTTTGGATGGGCTTTTTTTGTTTTTGAAATTGGAAAAGCAAATTATTTAAGTCTGAGAGAAATAAAAACTTAATCAATAGTCAATGTAATCATATTTCTACCCGTTTGCTATGTCAATTAATTTCGTTCTTTTCGCAACTCTCATATTGAGTGATTTTATTGAAAATGAGATTAAGATATAGAACAAAAAAAGCGGCACCGATTAAGATGCCGCTTATATGATTAATTTATTTTATTAGTTTTTGATTTCTAAGTTATCAATCTTAGCGCCATATTCTTTGAAGATAACTCTACGGTTTTCTAAGTTTTTCCAAGGTGGACAGTTGCTTATTGGGTCACACTCTGGGTGCTTCAAGTCAGACTCTCCTTTTCCTACAGGGTATAATTGGTTTGCAGGGACTCCTTTGTTAACTAAATAACGTACTACTGAAGCAGCTCTTCTTTCAGATAAATTCTGGTTGTATTGTGCACTACCAGCAGCGTCAGTATGACCTTCTACGTAGAATCTGTAGTTAGGGTGAGCTTCCAATACGTCAAATGCAGCATTCAATTTAGAGTATGATACAGTTCTGATTACATCTTTGTCATAGTCAAATTCAATTCCTTCAAGCAATTGATTTAAGTTGTCAATGATGTTTTCGATACTAACTTCTACAACCGGAAGTGGACAACCGTTATTTGTCGGAGGACCCGGGATGGTAGGACATTCATCGTTAGAATCCGGAGTTCCGTCACCATCTGCATCTAGTGGACAGCCAGCACCGTCAACTTTGATTCCCTCTGGCGTATCCGGACATTTGTCTTGCTCGTCACAGACACCATCATTGTCACTGTCAACACAAGGCTTGTATTCACCACCCCCTGTTGTAACAAGGTCTTTTAATGGATCATGCCATCTCAAGTGTTCTTTGTGTTTTCCTAATTTGTAATGAATACCTAATGAAAATGTTATCATATTATCATCACGGCCTTCTTCAAAATCAGCCAATGTTTCTATGCCTGGATCTGGTCTTCCTGATCCGTCAAACTCTTCATCACCTGTAAGTACATACATAGCTCTAAGTTCCATGTCAAATCTATTGTTGATTTTATACATTAAACCCGTTCCAATCTGCCAAAATACAGAAAAAGATGATAGATCTTGTTTGTCAACTACTAACCAGTCATGATATTTATGACCTTCTGGAGCACCAGGTGCAATTCTACTTGCTTCATAGGCCAAAATACCAACTCCTCCATATAAATGTTGTGACCACCTATATGGTGAGTGATTGTCTGTTCTTCTTAATAAGGAACTTAAATTCAAGTCCCCTATAAGCGTGATTGCCTGATATTTGGTTTTTGCTTCCCAAGGAATGTAACTGTCATAATGACTAGTTCCCTCGTTTGCCTGACGTGTTTGTCCCATTTGGTACATAACTCCTATGCCTACGGCATGGGTCATCTGCTTGGTAAGCTGTAATTGTACATCATAGCCTGGGTAAAATCCTACTGCACCCCAACTCATTAGATCTGCTCCCTGCAAGAGACTAGTTCCTCCATAAACTGCTATAGACCAGTCGTTGAATTTTTTGTCTGCTTGGGTGAATTTTTTTTTGTTCGAATTTTGAGCGCTAGACTCAAAATTAGTCTCTGTCAACTCAGTGCTTTGGGAAAATAAGTTTCCTGAAAAGATAAGTAAGGACAGAACACTAATCAATCGTAGTTCTTTCTTCATAGATTTGTTTTTTGGTGGTTGTTGTTTTTCAAACAATTATTTCTAAAAGTTTGAACTGCAAATTTAGAAAAATTATCTATTTAATAAATATCATAGGAGCTTTTTCACAAAATTTCTTGAAAATATTTGATTATGAGGTAATTTTAAGGTCTTAGATTCAAAATTTATACTGTTAAAAATGAGTATGTCGATGTCAATAATCCTGTCTTCATATTTTCCTTCGGCTCTGTTTCTTGTATAAATCCTTCCCATATCATTTTCTATGAGTTTAATCTCAGTGAGTAATTTCATAGGGGAGAATTCAGTTGAAATCCATAGTGTCTGATTGAGAAAATTATTTTCAGAATCAAAACCCACAGGTTCTGTTTCGATAATTTCTGACATTCTTGTGATTTCACCTATCTTGCTGCCGATAAGCTCCTGCGCAGTTTGCAGGTTTAAATTTTTATCTCCTAAATTTGTTCCGAGTAACAAAATGACTTGATTGTGCGACATATGTTGCAAAGTAATAAATTATATAAATTAAACTAATGAAAAAATTCTTCGGAAATGTATCTGCAGTTGTAGTAGGAAATTTCGTGACATTTGCTGTGATTGCTCTCGTAATCGGTGGTATTGTTTTAGTTTCGTCTCTACCTTCATTTTTTAAAGGGAAAGGACCTAAAGACGGTTCTGTACTTGAAATCACGCTTAATTCTCCTATCAAAGAAAGCAGTATGGACGATGAGGCTACTTTGTTTGGTCCTCCTCCCGGCACAAGTACTTACCTGAGAGACATTCTTCGTTCGATTGAAGAAGCGAAAGAAGACGATAAAATAAAAGGAATCAGTCTGCGTATAGGTACCTTTAACGGTGGCGCGACTCAGCTTGCTGATGTAAGAACTGCATTGGAAGATTTCAAAGAAAGCGGTAAATTCATATATGCTTATTCACACAATTCTTCTCAGGGAGGTTATATTTTGAATTCGGTAGCAGATTCGGTTTTTCAGAATCCTATGGGAATGGTGTTGGTGCAGGGTATGAGTGCAGAGGTGATGTTCTTTAAAAATCTAGGAGATAAATTTGGAATTGACTTTCAGGTTATACGTCATGGTCAGTATAAATCTGCTGTAGAACCTTATCTGAGAGAAGATATGTCAGAGGAAAACCGTGAGCAATTGTCATTAATTTTAAATGATATCTGGAAAAATATGTCAGACAAAGTGATGGCTTCTAGAAAATTGACTTCGGAAGAATGGAATACTGCTGTAGATAGTTTGTACAGTTTCAATCCTGAAAAAGCAGTTCAGTATAAACTGGTTGATAAAATTGCGCTTGAACCTGAATATGAGCAGGCGCTGGCAAATAAATTAGAACTTAAGATCAAAGAAGATGAGAGTTTGCATGAGAAACTGGATGAGTACACTATTACTATAGAGAAGTATGCTGAGAATCTGAAGCCAGAGAGTGGGAAAGACCAGGTTGCTATACTATATGCGTCGGGAACCATCTTGCCTGGCGAAGGTTTTAGCGGGATTCAGTCTGAGACTTACAAGCAGACCATACGTGATCTGAAAGAAGATGACAATGTAAAGGCAGTTGTTTTGAGAATTAATTCTCCGGGGGGAAGCGCTGATGCGTCTGAAGAGATCTTGTTTGAATTGAGAGAATTGAGAAAGAAGAAACCAATCATTGTTTCTTTTGGTGATGTGGCTGCGTCAGGTGGATATTATATGGCGATGGAAGCGGATTCTATTTTTGCGCATCCGTCAACGATTACAGGTTCTATAGGTGTATTTGGGATGATGCCCAATTTTAAGAAACTGGCAAATAATCTGGGTGTCACGACAGATTATGTGAATACCAATGCAAATTCTGACTTTTTGAAAACTCCGTTTAAACCGCTTACGCCAAGCGGCCTGAAAGCGATGACCAATATGACAGAGAGTGTTTATTCTATCTTTGTGAATCATGTGATGAAAGCACGTAAGATGACTTACGAGCAGGTGGATACGATAGGCGGAGGCCGTGTCTGGTCGGGTGTACAGGCTAAGAAAATAGGACTGATAGATGCTTTCGGGGGATTGAATGATGCAATAGATGCTGCGGCGAAAAAAGCAAAGCTGGATAAATATTCGATCGTTGATTATCCGTTCCGTAAGGGAGGTATTGAGGAATTTATGGCGCAGTTTCAGGGTGTGAAATCGGAAGCATTTGTAAAGGAAGAACTGGGTGAAGATTATTACAATCTTTATACAGAGCTCAAAGCCATCCGTGAGCATCAGGGAATACAGGTACGCATGCCTTTCAATGTGAAGATCAGATAAAATTAATACAGAGTACGGGATATTCTTTTGAAGATTTCCGGTAAAATATATAGTGAAATCCCTGTCATGTGTTTGTGGCGGGGATTTTTTATTTTAATATAATGAATGGGGAGAAAAAATTACTTTTTCTCCAGCTCTGAAATACGTTTGGTCAGTTCTTCTATTTGGGAATCTTTGGCTTTACTGGATTCTATTAGGCTCTTGATTTGTTCGATGATATTTTCTGGAAAATTATTTATTGTTCCATGATTAATTCCAACGACGCCTCCTTCATTTTTATCTACATTATTTATCGTTTTCTCATCAACAAAATATTCAAAATCCTTGTCAAATATTTTACAGACTTTGTCCATGAGCAGAAAATCGATCTTTTTGGAAGCCTCACTTTCTATATTGCTGAGTGTACTTTGTGAAATGTTCAAAAGCTCTGCCAGCTCAGGTTGTGAGATTTTTCTCTCTTCGCGTAAACGTTTGATTTTGATTCCTACTCCCATAATTTTATCGGTTTTCCGGTTAAAATTATCAATTTTCCGATTGGTAAACCTAGAAAATTCTTAAAAATTTGTAAAAATCAAAAATTTAATTAATTTTATTTAACCTAAAAATCAACGCCTATGAAAAAAGTGCTGCCGCTATTGCTGTTCAGCTGGCTGTTTGTGATGTTTTCCTGTAAGGAAGATGATCTGGAAACAAGAGGTCATGAACATGCAGAACATTCAATGAAAAAGAATAAAGTTAGCTTTCAAAAAATGAAAAGCTACCTTTTGTATCACACTGATTCCTCACTACCCGCTTATTTTGAGCCTGCTTACAGCAGAGGAAATGATGCTTTTGTCACAGCAGTGGATACTACCAGTATAGTCCAGATCGTGAGTGGGGATATCACAACATTTACTTTGCATGTCAATACGCTGGATGATGAACTTTATGCCTATTCAAATCTAGTTATAAGATTGGAAGAAGGTAAAATTACAGAATCCATACTGCATTACAATCCCACAGCAGATTGGCAGACAGCCTATAATAGAGGAGAAAGACTGCCGTATGAAGGGGATCTGACTGTAACGGATATCAATGGAGAAGCAAGAGGAACGGGAGGAGCCGGTTGTATGCTGGAAATCCAGATTGCCTGCTATGGAGGTTCTTGTCCATGTACCGATGGAAATGGTCAGACAATTTATGTACAGATTTCTTGTGGTGGTGGTGGCTCAGACCCAGGCGATGGTAATCCTACAGACCCAAATCCGGGAGGCTATGACCCATCTGAAGGAGGCGGCGGGGGTAATAACAATGGTGCACATAATTCCTGCCAGTTTCTCAAGAATAAGCTCACAGAGCCTTTGCAAAATGGTCAAAATTTCAAGACAAGGCTGCAGGAACTAAAGCCTAAAGTATTTAACTCTCCCGATGAATGGGGCTACATAAACCAAAATCCGAGTGAAGACCCAAATGTAAGCAGCGGTGCAACCAACCAGTATAATCCTGCAAAAGCAACAACGATACCAGACGGAAGGAAAGCAGTAAAGTTAGATATTTCCGGGCCTCACATATTTGGCTACATGCACACGCATCCTAACAACGAATCAACGGCAGGCATTCCTTCCATGGAAGACATAATAGAATTTTTGAGAATGGTAAAATACCGTTATCAATCGGGATTGCCGACCAATAATACTTATAGTATCGTAGTCGGTAACCATGGTGTATATGCCATCACAATAGATAATATAGATGATTTCATATCGGGCTACGGAAGCTTCAGCAGGGAGCTGATGAAAGATTTTGTACAGAGGTTCGAAAATAATTATTACGATAAAGTAAAGAACCGTCCTTTAAGTGAAAACGACCGTCCAAATAATGAAAAAGCATTGCTTAAGTTTCTGAATACCATTAAATTTGATACAGGCATCGGGGTTTACAGAGCCAATGATAACCTGACCGGATGGGATAAGCTTCAGCTCAATGCCAGCGGACAAGTCCAACCAACCAATTGCAACTAAAAAAATAGAATTATGAAAAATGTATTTATTATATTAATGATATCCTTATCCGGTATGATAGCCAATGCTCAAAGCCCTGTGCTTCCCCTGCGTTCACACGGAGATTACATTACAAACGGCTGTTATCTAAAAGACAGCCAGAATGAGCTCTTGCCCTTTACCGGAACCTGGGTATACCAAAACGGAAATACTAAGGTAACTTTGAAATTTCAAAGAGTAAAATTACATCTTGATATGAGCTATCCCAGCTATTATAAAGATATTCTGGAGGCAAAATATAAAGTAGAGGTAAATAATATGGTTATTTTTGATAACCTGAATGAAGCTTATAATATTGTAGGCACAAGTATGATTTCCGGAGGAATATTTCAGGGAGATAAGTACTTGGTTACTTTTGTAGATGACCTGAAATGTGAGATATGGGGAGAAGCTAAGATATGGATAGAGAACGGTAAGCTCCATTGGGACATGATGCCGACTTTGCTGAGCATAGACCCCGAATATGACTGCCCTCAGTCCAATGACGACCATTTTTATGACAATATGACCTTGCCCTGGAATATGGTGCTTACCAAGCAGGGGTTTGGAGGTTTGTAAATAAAATATATGTATATAACAGCATCTGAAAGGATGCTGTTTTAGTTTAATTAATAATGAAAAAATCAATTTTACTGCTATTCTTTTTTATTTTCCGTAGTATCTTAAATGCGCAGGTTACTTATTATATCACAACAGATAGTATAAAGATGACAGAGGAAAATTACCTCCAGATCAAAAAAGAAATGAATGAGAGAAAAGATCTTGTAGGTAAGTATCAGGAAATCCTCATAAAATCTGACCATGGGAACGATACAATCATTAAGACAATTAAATTTGAAAAAATAACTTTTGCAATTGGTAAAAATCAAAAGTTTTATGATCCTTATGCTGAGCAAAGGAAATTAATCGGGAGCCATTTTCCTATAGAGTTATTCCGGGACGAAAATGATAACTATTACGATACTGATTTTTTAAAAGGAAAACCGACGGTTGTAAATTTCTGGTTTACAAATTGTCCGCCTTGCATAGAAGAAATACCTGATTTATATAAATTGAAAAAAGAGTATGACGATTCTGTAAATTTTATAGCCATTACTTTTGAAAGCAGGAAAAAAGTGAACAAATTTTTAGAGAAAAAACCTTTTTTTAACTTCTATCATATTCCTGACTCCCAAAAACCAATCAATAAGTTAAAAGTTGAATCTTATCCGATAACCTTTTTATTGAATAAAGAGGGTGAAATTGTAAATATCTACGGCGGAAATTTGTTCTTTCAGATGCAAAACTTGAAAAATCTATTAGGATGGTTGAAGTAAGTAATTCATAAACAAAAAACCCTCCCCGACAATCTGCCTCGGAGGGTTTGTAATATGTAAATTATTTATCTGTGAATTATTCAGGCTCATCCTGAACCACATCTTTCTCACCTTTTTGTTTGAGGTATGCAATTTCTAAACTAGCTATAAATATGCCGCCGTTTTTCTCCCATTCACTCTGACTCTGGCGACGAAACAAAAGATTTTTTGAGAGTGAATTTTTTGCAGAGACACCAAATACAAAATCATGGTTTTCCAATGATTTGTAATCTACAAGTTGTAATGTGACTGCAATTTGATTTAAATCATTGAATACAAGCCCATATTGTGACAGGTCTATTTTCTGCCAGCCTGTAGTAGTTGTTTTATAAATGATGTTTTCGTCAAGAATTAATTTTCCGGGAAGATTATCTTTTACATCATAAATATTAATTTTCAAAGTGATTTCCTCGTATTTCGAACTTGGAATGATATGGAAATTGTAATCTTTCAATTTGGTTTTCCGGTAAATGTTGAAAATATTTCCCTGTTCTACGGTAGGTAAATTTTCGTCAAACATTTTAGAGAAGGTAAGCATCGGCTTAGATTTCTGACCTATTATTTTGTCTTTCATCTTGTTATTGCTTAGCACTGCAGTTTCCAAAACTATAGAATTGTATTCCAGAGTAACATTGCCGTTGGCTGCCAAATCATTTTTGTTTTGAATCTGATCAAAATAGCCGGTAGCGCTGAAAACGATTTGAGTGTGAATGCTGTCAGGGATTATAATTTTGTAAATTCCGTTTTCATCTGAAATTGTTCCCAAATCGGAGTCTTTTATTCCGACAGAACAATATGCCAGAGGTTCATTATCCTGATTTTTGATTATTCCGTTGATGGTTGTTTGTGAATAAGTGAGAACTGCAACTAATGAAATTGTCAGATATAAATATTTATGCATTTTTGGTTTTTTTATAAGACGACTAAAAGCCTGAAAAGGTTTCAGGGAATATGAAAAATTGACTTTTAATTATAAGAGAGGTATATCTGAATTCAGATAATTCAACCAATAAATATAAATTAATAGAAATAAAAACCTCCCCGACAATCTGCCGGAGAGGTTTATTATATGAAATTTATAAAGTCTAAAGAATTACATTTCGCCACCCATTTCATCTTCCATACCGCCTTGTCTGTCTTGTCTTCTCTGGTCTCTTTTAGACTGGTTAAAACGGTAAGTGAAGTTGAGGTTGAATGTACGCACGCCCCAACGGTTTTCACTGCTGACAACGAAATCCTCTCCCCATGAATCTACCTCAAATCCTCTGGTGTCGAATACGTCACGTACATTAAATGTGATGGTTGCACGGTCATTGAAGAGGTCTTTGCTGAGTGATAAGTCAACACTGTAGTTGGCTTTTCTGTCCATCTGTGCAGTTTTTTGTCCTCCTCTGTAATTTCCTGCAATCTGTGCAGAGAAGCTTGCCGGCAATGTAAATGTACTGCTCAAGCGTCCGAACCAGCTGGTTCCTTCTCCATCGAAGCTTGTGATTCTTGTGATGGTTTCGCCTGTGTCGGGATTGGTGCGTGTATCGGTAATCTCACCATCGGTTTTGTAACCAAATACGTTTACATTCCCCATGATGTTCCACCATTTCCAAGGACGGTAAGTGAAGGTCAAATCTCCCCCGTAACGCTGTTCCGTACCTACGTTGACTGGCCGTGTAACTAATGACATATCGTCTAATGTGGACTGGTAACGCTGAATGTTGTCGGTAGTATTGGAGTAATAAACATTGGGTGTCAACATCAGCTTTCCGATTTTGGTGATGTAAGAAAGTTCATACGAATCTGTGTATTGCGGATCTAAATCAGGGTTACCCATGAAGATAATCCTGTTGTTGGAATAAGACGTAAACGGAATCAGATCCCATCCGCGCGGTCTCCTTATGCGGCGGCTGTAACTTAACTGTAGCTGGTCTTCGCTTTCGAATTGGTAGTTCAGGAATAAACTCGGGAAGAAATCTACGTAGTTTTTCTTGGTTTTGCTTTGGTTTAAAATGGAATTGACGGTGATGTCTGAGTTTTCCATTCTCAATCCTGCAAAGAATGAGAATTTACCAAAAGCGTTTCCGTACTGTGCATAAGCTGCATATACGTTTTGTAAATAGTCGGTATTGTTTGAGAAATCAGGTTTTGATATCCAGCCCTCTGTGCCTAAACTGTCCACGCTGAAATTGGTCAATGTACCTTCCATTTCTCCTCTTGCACCCAATTCAAATCTTCCTTTTTCTCCGAATGGATAAATATAATCTGCTGAAATCAATACTCTGCGCTGACGCTCATAGCTGAATGATCTTTCTGTAGAATTAACGGCATCGCCGATCTCTCTCAAAAATGCATCTTCTGTTTCTTTGCTGTATGAAGCCCTTGCATCTACCGTGAATTCGTGTCCGGGTTCGTTGAATTCATGCTTGAAATTGAAATTAATTTCTCCGCTGTAGTCATCTTCCTCTTCGTTTTCTGTACGAATGGAATTCCCTGTTGGTGAGAAGTTTGAGTCAAACATATTGTAAGCAATGCTTGAAATATTTTCGTTTTTACCATCTCTGTAGTTACCTGAAACTGTAAAAGTGTTTCTGTCGTCGAGGTAATATTCAGTTCCTAAATTGATGTTATAGCCGTTGTTTATACGGTTTGATTCTCCAATCATGTTTTCATAACGCGCCGTACCATTGGAGTCGAAACGGGTTGTGTTGGATTTATTTTCTCCTTCTCTTTCCTGGTATCTGTACCCTAAAGTGGTAAATAAATTCCACTTGCCTGTGCGGTAATTGATGGTTGCGGATGCTCCAGCGGTTTCAGGAATTCCTCCGAAAACGCTTACGGAACCATTCATTCCCTGCAATTTTCCTTTTTTGAGGATGATGTTGATGATACCTGCAGTTCCTTCTGCTTCGTATCTTGCAGATGGATTGGTTACAATTTCGATTCGCTGCACAGCATCAGCAGGTAAATTTTGTAATGCGGTTGCAGGATCTGAAATCCCAACCATGCTCGATGGTTTTCCGTCAATCAAAATCCTTACGTTTTCATTTCCACGAAGACTTACATTTCCTTCGCCGTCGACTTGTACAGAAGGTACGTTTTGTAATGCGTCTGACATGGAAGCTCCTTTTGCCAATGCGTCTTGTGAGAGATCATATACCTTTTTGTCGAGTTCCATTTTATAAGTTTGATTGGTTCCGACGATATTGGCACCTTCCAAAGCAACGACTGAATTTTCACCTAATTTGATGTTCCCGACACTCATGGTCTGGGTAATTGAAATGGGCTGCTCGTATTTGCTGCCACCGAAAGATTCTAAATAAAGAATGTAATCTCCGGGAGTAACTTCTATAGAAAATACGCCTGTGCTGTCGGTGATGCCTGCGAATAATTCTGCGTAGGTTCCGGGTTCTTGTATAGAAACGGTAACGTATTCCAACGGAGCGTTGGCATTATCGGTTACTTTTCCTGTAAGGTTTACATTTTGTGCAATCGATTGAATGGCTAAGAAGGAAATGATGAACGTGTAAATGGATTTTGTAAACATTTTGATTTTTGTACTATTGGTGTTTTTTTTCAAGAAAAATGCCTTATGTGTATAAGGCATTTGATTAGTGTGTTTATAATCAGATGATTATTATTTTGAAGCTTTCAAGTCAGCTTTTTTGTTTTTTTCATCTACTTTTTGCTGATGGAGCTTATCTTGTTTTGCTCTTTGTTCCGGTGTAAGAACCGCATCAATGGCAGCTTGTTTTTCGTCATTCAGTTTTTTGAAATCTGTAGCTGTTCCATTTGCTCTTATGGCTTGTTTTTTGGTTTTGTAATCATCGTTGATTTTCTGTACCTGAACTTTCTGAGCTTCTGTAAGATTTAACTCTTTGCTCCACTCATCTAAGTTGTTCTTTTTATCAACTTTTACAGCAGAAGATTCTTTCGTTTTTGATTTTTCCTGAGCGCTGCTGATGCCTACGAAAGCAAATACAGCAACTAATAAGAATAATTTTTTCATTGTAATGTTTTTTTTAGTTAAAAATTGTTCACATCTCTGACTCACCAATATTAAGCCAAATCCAAAGACGAAAATAATAATTTTTTGTTAAACTTAATAAGCTTTCGCGTACAATACTTTGAACTTTGCAGGTTTTTCCGAATAAAAATCTGTTCCGGTTTCCGTTCCTTCAATATTTTCTAAAGGAATACAACGGATGGTTGCTTTGGTTTCGTTCTTGATTTTTTCTTCCGTTTCAGGAGTTCCGTCCCAATAAGCTGAAATGAACCCGCCTTTGTTTTCTAAAACTTCTTTGAATTCTTCGTAAGATGTAACTTCAGTTATGTTTTCTTCTCTGAATTTATGCGCTCTGTCGAATATACTTGTCTGGATTTCTTCTAATTTTAATTCAATCGTATCCGCTAAACCATCTAATTTCTCAAATGATTTTTCCAAAGTATCACGACGCGCCATTTCCACTTGTCCATTTTCCAAATCTCTTGGTCCGATGGCAATTCTCAATGGAACTCCTTTCAGTTCGTATTCATTAAATTTCCATCCTGGTTTTACTGTATCGTCATCATCAAATTTGACAGAAATTCCTTTTGATTTTAATTCTTTGACCAACTTATCAGCTACTTCAGAAATTTTATTTTTCTGTTCGTCGTCTCTGTAAATCGGAACAATTACCACTTGAATCGGAGCCAGTTTTGGAGGTAAAACCAATCCGTTATCATCCGAATGTGTCATGATCAAAGCCCCAATCAATCTCGTAGAAACGCCCCATGAAGTTGCCCAAACATAATCTAAAGTTCCCTCTTTTGTTGCGAATTTTACATCGAATGCTTTGGCAAAATTTTGTCCTAAAAAGTGTGATGTTCCTGCTTGTAATGCTTTTCCATCCTGCATCAATGCTTCGATGCAATAAGTATCTTCCGCTCCAGCAAATCTTTCGTTTGCAGATTTAACTCCTTTCACAACCGGAATTCCCATGAAACCTTCTACAAAATCAGCATACACATCCAACATTTGTTTGGTTTCCACGATTGCCTCTTCTTTGGTTGCGTGCGCGGTATGTCCTTCTTGCCATAAGAATTCGGCAGTTCTCAAAAATAAACGCGTTCTCATTTCCCAACGAACAACGTTTGCCCATTGGTTGATCAAAATCGGTAAATCACGGTAAGACTGAATCCAACCTTTGTACGTGCTCCAAATAATTGCTTCAGAAGTAGGCCTTACAATAAGTTCTTCTTCTAATTTTGCATTTGGATCCACGATTAATTTTCCCGGATTATTTTCATCATTTTTTAAACGATAATGTGTAACTACTGCACATTCTTTAGCAAATCCTTCTGCATTTTTTTCTTCTGCTTCAAACAAACTTTTGGGCACAAAAAGAGGGAAATAAGCATTTTGGTGACCTGTTTCTTTGAACATACGGTCTAATTCTGCCTGCATTTTTTCCCAAATGGCATATCCGTAGGGTTTGATAACCATACAGCCTCTGACTTTTGAGTTTTCTGCCATTCCGGTTTGGATGACTAACTCGTTGTACCACTTGGAATAATCCTCTTTTCTTGATGTAAGTTTTGCCATAAAAATGTCTCTTTGTCTATTAATTTTACGATTTCGTCTATAATTCAGAATTGGCATAGAAATTGCGCCTGAATTCTGTAAAAAATCTGTAACTTGCAGATGCAAAAATAAAGATTACAACCTTGCTAAAAATATAAAAATGAACAAAGTTTATACATACCCTCAAAAAATCTTCAAATCTTTAGCTGCTCTAGCCGTAATTTTTGGAGTAACTTCTTGTGCTACTTCTCAGTCAACTGCTGCTTCAAGCGGAGAAACGGATGGAATTTATTACAGTCCTTCCAAAGATGGACAGGTTCAGTATGTTTCAAATGAAACTCCTCAAGACTACGAAATCAAAGTTGGCGGTGCTTATTTTGATGCCAATGGAAATGGGGCAGAAGAATTTTATTACGAAGAAGGAACTGCTCAAGAAACACAGGATGTGAATGTATATACCGGATCAAATAATATTTATGTTGCTTCCGGAACTACAGACTGGGGACGCTATGACGGTGTAGATATCACAGTTAACAACTGGGGCTGGAATGACCCTTGGATGGGTGGCTGGGGCTACGGTTATGGATTCAACAACTGGGGTTGGGGAATGGGCTGGAATTCTTGGGGCATGGGCTGGAACTGGGGATATCCTAGATGGGGCTGGCACAATCCTTACTGGGGAGGTGGCTGGGGCTACAACAACTGGGGTTGGGGTGGTTACCCATACTATGGTGGTTTTTACGGAGGTTACTATGGTGGCTATTATGGAAACGGATATTATTACAGAAACAGAGTTCAGTCAGGTATACGTCCCGGTTCAAACTTAGCATATTCTCCGTTTAATGATAGAGGCGGAAATGTAAGAAGAGGAAACAGCTTCGCTCAAGGAAGTTCAGGAGTGAGACCGACCCGAAATGGAAATGTAAGAATGGACAATAGTTCAGGAGTTAGATCAAACCAATCCAATGTACGCCCGGTAAGAACTGAACAACCTGTAAGAAATAATAATACAATATCTGGGGATAATCCAGTAAGACCAACCAGAAGCGAAGGAAATGTAAGACCGGTTCGTGCTACAGTTCCAAATGAAATTAGACAAAACAATACGCCGGTTCGCACAAACAACAATCCAGTTCGTACTAATAATAATCAAATCAGAACGAACGAGCCAAACAGATCAGTTTCACCACAAAGAAATAATCAGCAGCCTGTAAGAAGCAACCAAGGAATTCAAAGTTCACCAAACAGAGGTTCATCAAATAGCGGTGGAATCAGAAGCGGTGGTGGAAGTCCTTCAAGAGGTTCTAGCGGTGGTGGCGGCGGAGTTAGAAGCGGCGGTGGAAGAAGGTAATTAATTTCAGATTAAAAAATTTTTAAAGAATTAAATGAAAAAGATAATAGTAGGATTGGGATTGTTAGGAGGAATTGGATACGCACAAACTGTGCAGGACATAAATTCAATTTCAGCTTTCTCAAATGACATCAATGCAGGAAGTGCGAGATACATAGGGATGGGTGGTGCCATGGGTGCATTGGGTGGAGACATTTCTTCCATCGAACAAAACCCTGCCGGTATAGCACTTGCCATTACAAGTGAAGTAAGTGCGACATTGGGAGTGACTTCTTTTAAAAATGAAGCCAAATTTGGAAACACTACCAAAGCAGATGACAACGATTTCTTATTTACAAATGTGGGTGGTGTTTTTGTTTTTCATAATGATGCCGGTTTGTGGAATCGTTTTTCTATTGGATTTAAATATTCGCAGGAATCTTTGGACAACCATATACAAATGGCAAGGAATAATAATATTGCCATGTCATTGCCTGATGTTGACGATCCGAATTTAATTACAAATTATACAATGGCAGGCTACCAGGATCAGGTTGTGGGTTATAAAACCAAAATGACTTTGGATTTCGGTGCCAGCTACAACGACAGACTTTATTTAGGTTTAGGTTTAAATCTGCATGATACTGAATTCAATAATTATGTGGTTTTTGATGAAGACACAAATGGAACTGTTTACCGTTATGATTTGAATGGAACTCCATATTATACAAGAGGCTCCGGAGTTTCGGTAAGCGTAGGGGCAATTGGTAAGATCAACGATAATTTCAGATTGGGTCTTGCTTATCATAGTCCAACCTGGTATGGTCAGGCTGAGGAAGAATTTTTGGCTGATTTACCGATTTCAGATTCTACAAATTATTACGACAGATATTATTCGCAATACGACAGAACCTCTAACGGAAGATTGGTAGGTAGTGCGGGATTGGTTTTGGCCAAATCTTTGGCATTAAATTTTGATTATACTTATCATATGAATGGTACAACCCAATTCAGACCATCAGGAAATTTCCAAAACATCAATAATTTCTTAGATGATTACATGGTAAACAGCAGTGAGTTCAGAGTTGGTGGAGAATATAGAATCGAAAAATTCAGATTGAGAGCAGGTTACAACTTTGTTCAGTCTCCTTATGATGAATTGTCTTTGGTAGCTGATTTAGGAAATGGAACTCAGGTTACAGAAAATTTCTCTCAGGTATTCCGCGGAGATATCAACCGTTTCAGCGTTGGTGCAGGATATGATTTTGGAGGATTTTATCTTGATGCAGCTTATCAGTTGCAAAACCAAAAATATAAATATGTATTTGGCTACGCAGATTATGTAGATTTTGATATAAATGACAATTATGCTTATTATGCAACATTGCCTTTAAACTCAGACTATAACTACGTTGCGGATGTAAAAGAAAACAGAGGAATGTTTCTTCTGACTGCAGGTTGGCAGTTTTAAATTGGACTAGGTTAATACAAATGAAAAGGTGACTTGAATCAAATCAAGTCACCTTTTTCTATTTATCTTAGTTTGAATTAATTCGAATAATTCGGAGCTTCTTTGGTAATCACAACATCGTGTGGATGACTTTCGTTCAAGCCTGCATTGGTGATTTTTACCATCTTTCCATTTTTGATTAATGAATCAATGTCAGGCGTTCCGCAATAACCCATTCCGGCACGTAAACCACCACACAATTGGTAAACTACTTCAGCCAAAGAACCTTTGTAAGGAACTCTTCCTTCAATTCCTTCCGGAACCAATTTCTTCGCATCCGACTGGAAATAACGGTCTTTGCTTCCGCGTTTCATCGCCGAAAGGGAGCCCATTCCTTGATAGGTTTTGAATTTTCTTCCTTGATAAATGATTTCTTCTCCTGGAGCTTCGTCTGTTCCTGCAAATAAACTTCCCACCATCACACAATTTGCTCCTGAAGCAATTGCTTTTACGATGTCACCCGAAAGTTTGATTCCACCATCGGCGATGATAGAAACATTTTTGGAATGTGCATATTCATACACGTCATAAATCGCAGAAAGTTGAGGTACACCCACGCCTGCAACAACTCTTGTAGTACAGATAGAACCCGGTCCAACGCCCACTTTCAAAACATTTGCGCCAGCATCAATTAAATCTTTTGCTGCCCATCCGGTAACGATATTTCCACCTACAATATCTAATTGAGGAAATGCATTTCTTACTTCCCTTACTTTGTCAATCACACCTTTTGAATGTCCGTGTGCAGAATCCAAAGCGATGATGTCCACACCCTTATTGATTAATGCTTGTACTCTTTCCATCGTGTCCGGCCCTACGCCAACGCCTGCACCAACTCTCAATCTTCCTTTGCTGTCTTTGCTTGCATTTGGAAATTCAGATAAATTGTCGATGTCTTTGATAGTAATCAATCCTATTAATTTATAAGAATCATCCACGATAGGAAGTTTCTCTACACGGTTTTTGAGTAAAATGTCTTTGGCTCTGTGTAAATCGGTATTGATGTCAGAAGTGATTAAATTTTCTTTGGTCATCACATCTTCCACAACTTGTTCCATATCGGTTTGGTAACGGATGTCACGGTTGGTAATGATTCCAACCAATGTTTTATCGTCTTCGACAACAGGCAGACCTGAAATGCGGTAACGCTGCATCAATTGCTCTGCATCTTTCAGTTTGTGGTGCCGGCTCAACGTAATCGGGTCGGTAATCATTCCACTTTCGGAACGTTTTACGTTATCGATTTCATTGGCCTGCTCCTCAATAGTCATATTTTTATGAATGAATGAAAGTCCGCCTTCGCGCGCTAGAGCAATCGCAAGTTTGGCTTCTGAAACAGTATCCATCGCGGCTGAAACCAAAGGAATGTTCAACTCTATTTTTTCTGTGAGTCTTGTTTTGAGGGAAACTTGATTGGGTAAAACTTCTGAATAAGAAGGGACTAAAAGAACATCGTCAAATGTGATTGCGTCCTGAATAATTTTATCTGAAAGTGGCATTGCTTTTTGCCAAGCAAATTTAGGGAATTAATTTGTATAGAATGAATTAAATATGAAAAAATGTTGAGAATTTGCCGGATGCGGGTGTTGGATATGAGGGGCTTGCGCGAAGGATGTGCAGGGCGGCGAGGAACGAGCCGGTCTGTAGTGCAGCAGAAGACCGAAGCGAAGCGCAGCCCGAAGCAGCCTGACCCCGACGGATGTAAAAAAAAGGAATTTTACATCCGTCGGGGATGCGCCCCAATTAATTACAAAATAGGGAAACAGAGAAGAGAATATAGAAATTAGTTTGGTAGAGTTTTCTGAAAAGATGGATGATTATGGGTATTGACTTAACATTTACATTTCATTAACCGTGTAAACAATAAAAATGTTCTTATTTTCGCAGGATATAATTTTTAGAGGATGAATATCAATTTCAAAAAGTTGAATAATTATACAGGTTGGGCAATGTTTGCGATTGCTTCCACGGTTTATTTAATGACCATGGAGCGCAAGTTGAGTTTCTGGGACTGTGGTGAATATATTGTTTCTTCTGCCAAATTGGGAGTGACGCACGCTCCGGGTGCGGCATTGTTTCAATTGATAGGTGCGGTTTGGGCTGGATTGGCTTTTGGTGATACGAGCAAATATGCAGTGGTCATAAATTCGATGTCTGCCATCAGTAGTGCGTTGACCATTATGTTGCTTTTCTGGACTATTACGCATTTTGTACGCAGGATGTTTTTCTCTACAAAAGTAGGCGAATTGGCACCTGATGCACACAATGTAGCATTGTCCAAGGCACAATCTATTATCACGATTGGTAGTGGTATTGTAGGCTCATCGGTATTTATGTTCAGTGATTCATTTTGGTTTTCAGCTGCAGAGGGTGAAGTATATGCAATGGCTTCTTTGTTTACGGCAATCATCGTTTGGTTGGGATGTAAATGGGAAGAGGAAAGTGACAGTAAAAGAGCGAACCGATGGTTTATATTGATTTCGTTACTGATTGGTTTGGCGACGGCAGTTCACTTGATGGCAATCTTAGCGATTCCTGCGGTATGTTATATTTATTATTCTAAAAATTATAAAATCAACATAAAAACTTTCCTTTGGGCAAATTTGTTTACGGGAATTTTCCTGATGTTTGTTTTTTCGGTTTTATTTAAAGCGGTGATGACTTTCTTTGGAAGGACTGAAATGTTTGTGGTAAATAATTTCGGATTGCCATTTAATTCAGGAACCATCATTGCAGCTATAATTTTAGGAATTGCTTTTTGGTTGTTGTTGAAATACACAAAGAAATACAATTGGAATTTGGCGCATACTCTTGTGTTATCAATTATGTTTATGTTGATTGGATTTACATCATGGCTGGTCATTCCAATCCGTGCCAATGCAAATCCACACATGAACTTAAATGATCCAGATACGGCTTTGGGAATGTTGGATTATTTCAACCGTGAACAATATGGTGACTGGCCTACTTATTACGGACCGGCTTATACAGCTCATATTGCTGAGGACGGAATTAAAATCAAAGCAGATGGGAGTTATGATTCTGAACCTGATGGTTATAACTATTTTAAGGATGAAAAGTCAGGGAAATATTTGAAACTTTCTGAAAGGAGAAAATATATATACAATAAAAAACACGAAGTATTCTTCCCCAAGATGTATAATGCGCAGCCGGATGTGATGGAAAATTACGCAGCGATGTATGGTTTTCCCGAGTTTTCTCTCAATCCTATGTTTTACAATAATATGCAGGATCCTCCTGAATTGCGTGCACAAAAAAGACAAATTGCTGAACAGACTTTTAGCCAGTTGATTCAGAAAAAAGAAAGCGGAACTTTGACGGTAGCGGAATTACAGAAAAATGCTGAGTTCTTAGATATACAGCCACCGACATTTGGGCAGCAGTTCAATTACTTCATGAATTTTCAGCTGGATTATATGTTCTTTCGATATTTCATGTGGAATTTCTCCGGGAAACAAAATGACTGGGAAGGGAATTTAGAAGTGACAAAAGGAAACTGGATTACAGGAATTTCGTTTATAGACAATGCAAGGTTGGGCGATCAGTCAAAATTACCTGCCGTTTACAAAGAAAATCAAGGCAGAAATGCTTATTATATGTTGCCGCTGATGTTAGGTTTGATAGGATTTTTCGTTCAATTGAACAGAAACGTTGGACATTGGTGGGCATTGTTATCCTTATTTTTATTGACAAGTGTCGGAATTATTTTCTATACAAGTGTGAAACCATTTGAACCAAGAGAGCGTGATTATGCTTTGGTAAGTGCTTTTTATGCTTTTTCCATTTGGATTGGATTGGGTGTGCAGGGAATTTATTTATTGATCAAAAAAGTTAAGAAAAGAGAACTGACGCCTGCTGTTCCTATTGTCATCACTGCGCTTTGTGCGGTGGTTCCAATATTGATGGGCTTTCAAAACTGGGATGACCATGACCGATCTAAACGTGAGGCAGCTTATGCGATGGCGCATAACTACCTCAATAAATTAGACAAAAATTCCATTTTGTTTGTGTATGGAGACAATGATACTTATCCGCTTTGGGGCTTGCAAGAAACAGAAAATTTTAGAGACGATGTGAAAATTGTGAACTATACTTTATTGGGGTCTCCTTGGAATATAGAACAATCACACCGTAAAACCTATGATGCCGCCGCGTTGCCTCATCAAATGGTTCCGGGTCAATATCAATTGAATACCAATGACAACATCATGGTTGTTGCTAAAAATGTGCGTTCTATTTTTGGAGAATTACACAGCATTATCAAACCCGATTCACCATTGAGCGTTGCTGAGATTATGGAATTGCCGGCAGAGCAGATAACACAATATTTAATAGACCCGAATTATGACCCTGCGGGAATCAAACAGTTGTACCAATCGGTAAAACCATTGGAAAAATATTTGGTGCAGGAAAGTATGACTGCTAAGGAAGCAATTGAATTTATTTTAGATAACAAAAATCCCGCAAAACAGGCAATTGCCGATTATTATGGTTATCCTGTCGGTGCAGTAAATTACCTTCCGGTTGACAAAATCGTTATTCCTGTAAACAAAGCAAATGCTGTAAAGTATGGAATTGTTTCTGCTCAGGATGCTAGCCAGATGGTAGATCAAATCACGGTAACTTTAGGTAAATCACAATTGTACAAATCAGAATTGGCTATGATCGATTTATTTGCCAATTATAACTGGGATAGAGCGATTTATTTCAGTGGAGGAGGAATCTCTGATCCGGCTAATATTTTTTGGTTGAATGATTATCTGGAATACAGCGGATTTTCTTACAAATTGATACCGATTTATACAAAATTCGGACAAGGAGGTAAAATAGGAAGAAGCAATACAAAAGCATTGTACGCAAGTTTCCAGGATTTTGAGTGGGGAAATTACAATCTGCCTGAAGCTTCTTTTTCAAATACAGACAGGAATTATACCAATACATACCGCAATATCGGAGTGCGTTTGGCAGAAGATTTGGCTGCGCAAGGTGACAAAGCAAAAGCCAAAGCAGTTTTGGATAAATTGATGGAAATGATTCCTGATGTTCCAAGTTACGATTATGGATTGAGCATAGAAAGAGTAGCGCAGGCTTACAACAAAGTAGGCGAGACGGAAAAGGCACAAACTTTGCTAAATACGACCAAAAATCGTTTGGTAGAAAAGATTGGCTTTTACGAAACATTGCCGCCAAATTTGCGTTATACAGTTGCACGAGATTTAAATGATGCAAGGAGTGATTATTCCCTTATGGTGTACGGAGAAGTGGGGAAATTTCTCGAAAAAGGAGACAAAGCAAATGCTCTGAAAGTTTTCCAGGCTGAATTTGCGCCGGTGAAAGCCAAATTAATTCAGTCTTATAAGGAATATATGAAAGACGGAAACATGGATGTGAGAGAAGAGTCAAATATCGATGGCCAATTCAAATTCGTAAGTGAATTGATGGGCATTGCTGATATGATTGACACAGCGTATGCGACGAAAGAAACCAATGATTTGTATAAAATGTTGGAAAGTAAATAACAGAATAAAAGCAATATATAATTTATGAAAAAATTAGTATTAAGTATGATGGTTGCCGTATTAGGATTGACAACGGCAAATGCGCAGGAAGGATTGAAAGCAAGTGCTCACATAGGAGCAGTTGTGGGTGATGCTACAGAAGTTTTTGGATTTAACATTGGAGCTGATGCTACTTATTTGTATCCGGTTATGGACAATTTACATATCGGTGGTAAAGTAGGATTGGAAATGTTCTCCGGTAAAAGCATTCCTGATTCAAATGCAAAATACAAAGGTTTGACTTTGATTCCTGTGACTGTAAGTGCACAATTTGATATCACAGAAGAATTTTTTGCAGCAGCTGATTTAGGTTATGCTTTGAGTATCAACAACGATTACGATGGTGGATTTTATTTCATGCCGAAAGGTGGATGGCAAAATGATGATTTCCAAATTTTTGCATTCTTGAAAGGAATTTCTTCTAAAATAGATAGAAAATTGGATTTAGGAGAAACGACCGTAAGAGGTTTTTCCAATACAATGGCAATCGGTATCGGGGGTGCCTACAAATTTTAGTTTGAAATAATTGAATTATATAATAAAGCCGAATCGCAAGATTCGGCTTTTATTTTTTTCTATTAATTTGAATTAAAACTAAAACAAACCATTTACCTGAGCACTCACTTTCTCATAAACGAAACTTAAATCTTCCGGATTGTTGACAAAATCAAGATTATCCACATCAATGATGAGCAGATTTCCTTCTTTGTAAGATTTAACCCAATCCTCATATTTTTCATTGAGACGACTTAGATATTCGATGCTGATTGAACTTTCATATTCACGTCCTCTTAGCTGAATTTGCCGCACCAAAGTCGGAATCGATGCACGCAGGTAAATCAACAAATCAGGTGCCTGTACAAAAGAATTCATCAAATTAAAAACCGTCAAATAATTGTCATAATCACGCGTCATCAATAATCCCATGTCATGCAAATTGCTCGCGAAAATGTACGCGTCTTCATGAATCGTTCTGTCCTGGATAATGTTTTCACCGCTTTCACGGATTTCTTTGATCTGTCCGAAACGGCTTCCCAAAAAATAAATCTGCAGGTTAAATGCCCATTGTTCCATGTTGTTATAGAAATCATCTAAGTACGGATTTTGGTCAACGTCCTCGAACTGAGCATGCCAATGGAAATTTTTTGCCAGTAATCTGGTCAGTGTGGTTTTTCCGGCGCCGATATTTCCTGCAATTGCTATGTGCATTTTTTATGATTTGATTTGAGAATCGTAAAGATATACAACCTTATCATTTAACACAAAAAGATGTCGCGTATTTGTTGAAAAATAATCCACCGGTGTTTTTAAATTAATCTTCAAAATCTCTTTGGAACGGAGATTCATGCGGAAAAGCTCTTTTTTATTTGTGAAATAAATGAATTCATCACCGATTTCAATCTGGTTAAATTTCTGAAACGGAATCACTTCTTTCAAATTGGCATAATCATCGAAAACCAAAATTTTTGTAGTTCCAACTAAATAGATTTTATCCTTCTTAAAAATTAAATCTGAATAAAATTCATCACCTGTTTTTTCGCTCAAAATGACCGATTGTCTCAGTATTTTATTTTGCTGGTAATTCCACAAAATCAGCCTTTGCAAAACCGGATCGTATCCCCAAAGGAAATTATTGTCCACCAAAGTAAGCAAAGTAGGAGAGAAATTGTTTTCAATCGGGAAGCGAATAGCATCCTGAAAAGGATTCAACTGATTGTCTAAAATAATTAAATTGAACAAATTGGATTTCACGGTAATCTGCAAAATATTTTGAGTATTCAGATTTTCTAAAGCGGTTTGATTGGAAAAAGATTTTTTGATTTGTGTCCGCGCTTCAATTTTATTCAATTCGGAAAAATTTCTGATGTAATAAACATTTCCAAAATCATCAACCGAAAAATCTGTAATCGTGTCTTTTGACTCAATTTTGAGCGAATCTTTAACGGTAAATTCTTGTGCTGATAGTGTGTTAAATACACACAACAAGATAATTATTTGGAAGAAATTTTTCACTTCATTTTTGATTTAACCAAATATACGATTATCACAAAAACAAAAAAGACCAATCCTCAGATTAGTCTTTTGTGACCCCGACAGGATTCAAACCTGTAACCCTCAGAGCCGAAATCTGATATTCTATTCAATTGAACTACGGGGCCTATTTACGGATGCAAAAGTATAAAATCTAAATTACAATCCTAAAACTTTCACACCTTGTTCAAAGATAATGTCATCCGGAATTTTTGCCGTTCTGAGTTTATCTAAATCTTTTTGTAATTCTGATGAAATATTTCCTTTTTCCTTTGTCAGTTTGACCACACCGTCATAATCTCCGTTTCCTTGTAGTGTTAAAATCAATTCAGAAAGTCCATTCATGGCTTTTTCCATGTTTTCAAAATTGACTTTGTAAGTCCCGTTTTCTGTACGTTCAAATGCTTTTTGTTCTTGAAAATAATTGAAACAAATCATATTTGCCGAACCATGTGCACTCGTTCCGAAACGAACCGAACGGAAAATTCCTGCCAAAAATGTTACATAAAAATCTTTGTTATCACCTTTAATTTCACCTTTTTTATGCAATTGATTGACCATGTACAATCCCAAAATGTCCGCTTTTCCTTCTTCCAAATGAGAATTTTGTTCTTTCAAAGCATCACGAACCGAACCTTTTCCGTTGATTGTATTTTTAATTCCCAATCCATGCGCAACCTCATGAAACATCACATTGGAAAAGAAAGCATCAAAAGTCACGTGTTTACGCTGGGATTCATCAATCAAAATATCGGCAATCGGCTTCATAATTTTATCAAACTTCGCACGCATCGTATTTTTCAACTGCAGGCGACGTGTTCCTTTTTCAAGCTGTACTCTTTCGTCATTAGGTAAATTGATAGCGATTGTTTTTCCGCCCGCATTGCAATCTCCTGCATAATAAACAACGTCGTATGCATTCAAATCTGAATCCGTTCCGGGAGATTCTGCTTTGTATTTGTCATTGATGGGAAGATTGGATTGCAATTCAGGTAGAAATGAAGCATATTTTTCCAACTTTTTAGACCATTCCATATCTTTTATCAAAACATAAGCAGAATGCGCAGTTTTATAGCCAAAAAGTTCATCTTCGTAATTTTCAATCGGTCCGATTACCAAATCCAAACGATTGGACTTCATGTCCATCCAAGCAATGTCACTCGGAAAATAATTATCTGTTTCCAAAGCATCTGCACGCAGATTCAAATAATTTTTGAGTCCAGTATCTTCAGCAAATGAAGCGGCCCTTCTAAGCAAATCAGCGGCTTTTCTCACTTGTGATTTGAAATGTTCGTTGTAAGGAATTGTATACAATTTTCCATTTTCATCGCGTCTGACTAAAGTGTAGGGGTCTTTTCCTTTGAGTAGATTTGCTTTTTCAAATTCCTCAACGGTCATGTCTGCCGGATAGAAATTGGCGCCTTTGGGTTTCTCTCCAAATCCCTGAATGAACGGAAGATTCCCGTTTAATCTGTCCCAAGGCCCATAATTGATGATCGTATAATTTTTGAAACTTTCAGGAACTTTAGCCAATAATTCGTTTTTATCGCCGTAGGCTTCGTACCAGAAAATTTCATCCATGATCTCAGAAGCTTGTATGAAAAGCATCAGCATTGCCTTTTCTTTTTCGGAAAGATGTGAAATGTCTGCATCCAATTTTACTTTTGCATACAATTTAAGTGAGTCATTTTCAGGGCTTTCAACCAAATCTTCGGTAATTGTATCTTGTTGTTTTTCAGATTTACAATTTAAGAACATAAGTGCTCCGGTGGCTATGATGATAGGGATAATTGTTCTGCGCATCGATGATTTTTTTGAATTTACCCAAAAGTACGAAAAATCAAAAAGAAAAAGAAGCTGAACCCGAAAGTGCAACTTCTTTTCTACTATATCTAAGATAATTTACTTAATGATGATTTTTACAGAATGCAATTTGTTGGAATGAATTTTCAAGATGTAAGTTCCTTTTGGTAAACTTTGGTTGATGATCGAAAAATCATAGTTATTGATGTTTTTTGACGTATAGAAAAGGTTTCCGGTTAAATCATAAACATCAATTTGCTGGATCGGATATTTTGATTTGATGAAAGTTTTTTCTCCTTGCTTCGTTGGATTTGGATAAACCTGAATAGCCGGAGCATTTTCATTCTCGTAATTACCCATTGTCGGATCCACAACTTCAAATTCCACTCGGTTAGAAACTTCGGTATAAGAGTCATTGGTAAACATTACGATGAAGTATTCACCTGTATCAGTTGGTAACGCGGGTTCACTGATAATAGTGGTTCCTTCCGGTAATCCGTCGAAATAAGTATAACTCAACAGTTCATCTACATTTGGATCATCTCCTTCGTGATAAATTCCTAACCAATCTTTAATGATTCCTGGGCCATCTGACCAAGTAGCAATGATATTTTCATTCAAGTTATAGACAGTTTTATTGATGGCCAATTGTGTGATATGCTCACCTACTTGGAAAAATACTTTATTTCCAATACTGTTGTAACCGTCTTGTAAATAGTATTCTGCATAGTAATATCCTTTTGTCAAACCATCAAAAGCAAAAGTTCCGTTTTCTTCTGTTACATATCTCCATAGAGCTGAAGTTTGTGTACCGGGAATATGCCCGACCTTGTAAATGCCAATCCAGTCATTTGCAAAATGCGGAGCTTCTTCAAAAGTAATATTGATTGTTTCTCCTTCTTCGTACATCTCTTTATCGGTTTCCAATCGAACAAATGGACCAACATAGAAATAACTTCTTTCGGCAGCTTCCGTATATCCGCCGTCTCCAAAAATGCTTGCATAGTACCTTCCTGCATCCGGTAATCCATTGAAAGTCATAGTCCCGCTAGTCTGTCCATTTAAATAGCTCCATAATTGAGAAGGAGAAGAGGAGCCGGGTGTTTGATCGGCTTTGTATAACCCAATCCATGCACTAGGGTGGTCCGGTGCATCTGTGAAAATTACCTGAATTGATGAGTTTTGAGCATAGGCAATTGTATCTGTTTCAATATGTGTGTCAACTACAATGCTATTGATGATAGTGAATTCTTTTGTATCACTCCATTCGGACCAGCTTAAGTTTTCATCCCTGTATCGGGCTTTTATAAAATAATTTCCATTTGGAATTTCATTTTCTTCGATGGTGAATTTGGTGATGTCCACTCCTAAATTCAGGTTCGCAGTAGAGTCAACTTGTGAGCCAACCGGACCGTATAAATTCTCAAAATCACGGTAAACTTCTTTTTCCATGATAGTGAATTCAGGTGTTTTTGAAATTTGGAATTGGGTTGTGTTCAGATTTTGATCGGTAGTTGTCTGGTAAGCAGAACCTTCAATTGCCAGGGGTAATTCTGATTCAGCAGGGAATTCAGTTAGGATTTCAGGTTTTTCAGGTGCTGGTAATCCTTTGTAATGGTGGAATTCATCCATTAACTCATTGTCTTTCCATTGGTACACACTTCCGATTGAATAATTTTCCACGTCAAAAGTTTCGTTTTCCACATCGATATCTATAATTTGATAAATCCAGTTAGAAATTGTTTTCTGAACATCTTCAAAATCTTGTTCAACAGACATTCCCCAATATTGATCCCAAGCAACTCCACCTGAAATGATTTGATAGGTAGGAGTATCTTTCAATTGTCCCCTGTGGTACAAATGATGATGAGCTCCAATGTGCAAAATGTGTTTTGGAGAAGTAGTCAAAACCGGAATTACAGAGTTTCTGATCCAGGTTGAGATGTCACCGACGTATTGTTCTGCCTGATAAGGCCTGTGCCCTAAAGAAATGATCCAATCTACCGTATCATCATTGTTGGCTGCATTTACAACTTGCATTATCCAGCTTAGTTGTGTCGCGCTTGGATGTTCGGTATCGGTAGCGATAAATAAAACGTTTCCAACTTGATTAGCATAATAATTCTCAGTTCCTGAAGAAATTCCTTGATAAGACATTTCTTCCAAAACAAAATGGTCATAATAAGCTTGCATTCCAAGCGTTCCATACGTTTCATGATTTCCTACAAGTGTTTGGATTGGTAAAAACGACGAAAGCGCTTTATTCTTTCTGAAATGTACATGTTCGTAGTGGTCTAATGTTCCTACATCCACCTGGTCACCAACCATTATCGTCATGATAATATTGTCAGACGGATCGCTTTCATATCCCCATTTTTCAGCAATTTTTCTACGCGCGGCAGAAACCAGTGAGTCAAAACGAGGGACGTTCCTCATCTGGTTATCTCCCAAAACAAGGAAACGAAGGTGCCCGTCTTCTGTTGAAGCTTGTCCTGCCAAAGGCATGGTTCGGAACGAAAAAACGTCTGAAGTTAAGCTTCCGGTTTTTATACGGTAATAATACTTGGTATTGGGCTGTAGATTCTGAATTTTTGCCGTGTGATAGAAATAATTTGCATTATACCCAACGTCAGAAAGAATTTGGTTGCTTCCGTTGATCGATTGGTTTAAATTAGAAGGAGAACTTCCATATTCAACTATAGTTTCGGGGTTTGATTCGGTTTTCCAATTGACATAAATGGAAGTAGGTGTGGGAGCTTGTAAGTAAGGAAACAGCTCCTGACCACTTAAAAAAGCAGCTGCTAAAAGCAAAATTAGGAGATTGAAATTTTTCATTTTGTGTGAATTTAATTATTGCGCAAAGCTAAATTCACAAAGAAATGAAGACGTTAAACAGATATTATTTAAATGTTAAAATTAAACAAAAAGAAGCTGAACTGTACAGTACAACTTCTTTTCTAACACACATGAGAACAATTTTTACATGGCAAATTTAGAAACAGTAAATGGGCTGTGCGTTAGGTAAACATTAATTAGCTGGGATTTTTGTATGATTTTTGGCAGGGAAATTTTATTGGTTTATTAATTTTGTTCAATGTAATTTAAAAGTGATTTTTCTAAATCTTCCGAATGATTATAAATATCATCCAGTGAGAAAATTTCGTGTTTGATTTCTTTTTTAGATTCATCAATGACTGCTAAATATTTCTTTCCACCATTTAAATAAAGCCTGCAAATAGATTTTCGGTTATTATCATCTAACAAAATTGCAAAATAAGATTGAGCGTCACGATAATGAATTCGAGCGCCTTCAACCTTATTTCTCAAAATAGCTTTAACAATATAAAAACCTTCCAATTCTTCTTCGGTTGTCACAATATCAGAGTCCTTTAAAGTTGGGTGCGAAATAATTTCGGCTTGTTCAGATTCTATATCCTGCTCTTTTGTGAGCGCATTCTTCAGCCTATCTGTTATATTATCACTTAAGTATTGTTGAAATGAAGCTTTGATTAAATTTCGGAACAATTCAATTATCTTGGCATTTACCTGGCCGGTATAAACTTGTTTTGCTAAATATCTAATGAAATCGTCACTTGGTTCTGTAAGTTCAGAGTGAATGATTTTCTTTAATTCGTTAGTATATTTTAGTTCATTTGCGGTGTTTGTAATATTGTCAACATCAAAAATTGATTTATGAAATTTTTTAAGTTCCTCAATTTGAAATGGTTTGATGTTCGTTATATCAAATGAAAAAAAAGATTTCATATCCATTCTGTTGGGAGTGTCCAAATCTGTATAAAATTTGAAGACAATTCCATTTGTCAAGATGGCAAATTTTGCTTTTGTTGTATGAAAGTATCTGAACAATTGTGATTCCTTATTAACATCCAAAGAATCGATATGACATTTGCATTCAATCAAAATCACGGGCTGTCCATCTTTCATAATTGCATAATCAATCTTTTCACCTTTTTTGATTCCAATGTCAGCAATTAATTCAGGAACAACTTCTAAAGGATTAAATACATCATAGCCTAATTCTTTAATAAAAGGCATAATGAACGCGTTTTTAGTAGCTTCTTCCGTAAGTACTTGGCTTTTAAGTTTTTCTATTCTGTCACCAAGCATTTTGATTTGGTCTTTAAATTCCATAGCAGATATTTATTTAAATTTCAATTAAAATGCTAAGGTTGTACCTATTTACAGATAAAAATTACGGGAATCCGTAAAGAGAAAAAGATTTAAAATTTAAGAAACAAAAAAAGTCCCGAATTTCTTCAGGACTTTTTGGGTGAATGACCGGGTTCGAACCGGCGACCTCCGGAACCACAATCCGGCGCTCTAACCAACTGAGCTACAATCACCATTTTTCAATTGGACTGCAAATATAATAATAATTTGAATTCCATAATTCAAAATTTAAAATTTTTCATTCAAAATTTAAACAAGTCCTTCAAAATCTTTCAGTCCCAAATAGCCTTTCAGCATAAATCCTTCGCCGGCTTCCGTACCTATCAACATCCCTAAATCTCTGGCTCTGTTGGTGATGCTGTCCTGAAATTGCGGTGAAGATATGGGCGTATTCGGTTCTTGATTGGTGGCGTCAAAAAACTGCGTTTTATAAGCCAAACAAGATTTTAATTTTGTTTCTACAAATTCCGAAACATCCAGAACGAAGTCCGGTTTGAGCGGATACCATTGGATGTAATGGAAAATATGTTTCGGGCGCCATGCTTCCTGACCGGTTTCAATTTTCTTTAAACCTGAAAGAAAACAAGCATCTTCCACCAAGGCAGAACCTTTCGGATGGTCAATGTGCCGATCGTCAATTGCATTGCACAGCACAATTTCAGGTTGATATTTGCGAATAATTTCGATGATTTTCATTTGATGCGCTTCATCATTTGTAAAAAACCCATCCCGAAATCCTAAATTTTCACGAACAGCTACACCAAGAATTTTGGCAGCATCAGCCGCTTCTGAATCACGCGTTTCAGCCGTGCCGCGTGTCCCTAACTCGCCACGCGTCAAATCTAAAATTCCGACTTTTTTCCCATCGTGAACCATTTTGGCAACAGTTGCACCAGCACCTAATTCCACATCATCGGGATGCGCGCCGATAGCTAATATATCTAATTTCATTTATTCAAAATTTAGTTTAAAGTTTCAGATTGAATGTTGGAAGTTGAAAATTTAAATAACCAATAATCATTTGTTGTTTTCTAGAATTTTTAAAAGTCTTTAGGGTCTGTACGGCTGTCCCAGAAAGCTGTTATGATGATTTCTTGGGCAGTGATTTTATAAAAAATGCTAAAATTATCTAATGGAGAAATTGTGATTTCATTAAAATCAGTTACTTTGTTCGATAATGGATTCTCTGCTACTAGCTTTGTCCTTTCAACCAATCTCAGGAGTTTTTTGAATAAAAATTGGATTGATTTCTTTTGTCCATTGCTTCTTGAGAAATAAGATTGCCATTTTTTAATTATGAATTATAAATATCAGAAATTTTGATGATTTTCCCAATTAATTTTAATGTTTCAGGCTAAACACTTTAAAGTTCAAACATCAAACCTATTATTTTCTCTCAATCCACTTCGAGATTTTCTTGCTGTCGGGAGTTGTAATAGAATAGAAATAATCCTCAAAAGTTCCATCTTCGTTGATGATATATTTTTGGAAATTCCATTTGACAGAAGAATTCTTTTTACCGTTTAATTCTTTTTTGGTAAGGAATTCATAAATAGGAGCGATGCTATCGCCTTTAACAGAAATTTTGCTCATCATAGGGAAAGTTACACCGTAATTGAGTCGGCAGTATTCTGCAATTTCTTCATTGCTTCCCGGGTCTTGCTGTCCGAAATCATTCGAAGGAAATCCGACAATCACAAAATTATCGTCTTTGTATTTTTGGTACAAATCTTCTAATCCGTCAAACTGAGGCGTGAAACCGCATTTGGAAGCGGTATTTACAATCAGGATTTTTTTACCTTTCAAATCAGCGAAATTGAATTCATCTCCGTTGATGTCTTCAACCTTGAAATCATATATTGTTTTCATTTCTTTTTTATTTTGAGCCTGACAGCTAACCAGACTGATTAAAATTACGAATAAACTTAAAATTCTCATTTATTTAAAGTTTTAAAATTTTTCTTTTTTGGGTTAAATTTCTTATCCCGAAGATACGAAACGATTGTCAAAATTAACATCGATACAGCTGTGATGTAAATCCAATTTGGAATCGGAATCGGGTCACCCGCCGCATATGAGTGCAATCCTGACAAATAATAATTTACTCCAAAATAAGTCATAATTATCGACCAAACCGCCCACATACTTGCCATGTTGAAAACCCATTTTCCACGCAATCCCGGAACCAAACGCAAGTGTAACACAATTGCATAAACAATGACTGAAATAAATGCCCAGGTTTCTTTCGGATCCCAGCTCCAGTAGCGTCCCCAGCTTTCATTTGCCCACATTCCTCCCAAGAAAGTTCCAATGGTTAATGCAAATAAACCAATGGTTATGGACATTTCACTGACGATGGTGATTTCTTTCAGTGAATGTTTGATTTTTTTAGTTGGTTTAAATAATAATAGAATCAATGAAATCACAGAAATTACTGCTGATAATCCAAAGAATCCATAGCTGGAAGTGATGATTCCAACATGAACCATTAACCAATAAGACTTTAGAACCGGAACCAATGGCGTAATTTGGGGATCTAATAATCCGCCGCCGTGTGCAAACCCCATCATAATCGTCGCCACGATTGCTCCCGTCGCTGGAATGAATGCGTTTCTGTTTTTGTATAATAATAATCCAGCCAAAACGCCAACCCATGATATGAAAATAATCGCTTCATAACCATTGCTCCAAGGCGCGTGACCTGATAAATACCAGCGAATTGCCAATCCAATTAAATGAATTGTAAAAATTAAAATCAATAATCCGATGAAAGTATTGGTCAGATAATGAACAAATTTTCGCGCTTTCGTTTCCGAACCTAAAACTTCAATGAATGTCAATAGAACCAAAATTCCTCCAATCATGCTATACGCAATCATCAACCACAAGAAAACATTGAATTTGTTGTATAAAATTTCGATATTGACTTTCGTTTCAGAAGGCAATACATTTTTTCCCCATTCTTTTTGGTAAGCATCGATTTCTGCAAGTGATTTGTCAGCGGCTTTCCAATCATTGGTTTGCATTCCTTGTTTAATGGTGTTCAGGTATTTAGAAATGAATCCATAAGCAACAGAATCAATTTCTACAGCGCTTTCTTCGGTACTGTAAATCCAGCTCACCCACATTTCTCCCGGATCATTTTTTACAGGAATTATTTTGGTGAAATAACCATAAGCAACGTTATTGAAAACATTGAATCTTTCAGTCAGGTTGATTACTTCATCGTCATATTTTGTGCGGTCTGCAGGACGTTTGCTGAATGCGGAATTGTATTGTTTTTCCAATATGTATTGTCCTGTCGCCGGGTCAATTAAATTCAAATAAGAAGTATAGCCACCCCTAAAACCAATAGTTCCTTCTATGACTTTTGTTTCTTCTTTTAACCTGTCTCCACCTGAATTTTGTACATAAATCAGCGGTGCATCAGCCCAGGAAGCCGGATCGATCTGCAAGGAAATGAACCATTGCTCTGCAGAAATTCCTTCAAATTTGTCTTTTTTATGAATTTTTCTAATCAATTCCAATGCGTGTGTATTCATCGGTTTGATTCTTCCCTCAAAATCCTGAACGAGTAATCTTCCAAATTTATCTGCATGTGTTTTATCGACCATCGCTCGCTGTCCCAAAGAATCCGGATGCGTAAACTGAGATGCAGGATTCATTTGCGGAGCAGAATGCCCGTGAATGGAATCTTGTGCAAATGCCAATCCCGACAAGAATATAAACGGAACTAAAATTAATTTTTTCTTGATTAAATTCTTTTTGTTTAAATTTTTCAATTGAGAATTCAAACTCCAAAAATGTGTTCCTTTCCAGAAAAGTGTCGCAAACATTCCGAAGAAAAGTAAAAAATATCCAACATAAGTGATATTCGTTCCCCACCAATCTGCGTTTACAGAAAGAATTGTTCCTGTTTCGTCCGGGAAATAACTCGCCTGGAAAAAGCGGTAACCTTTGTAATCCATCACATTATTCATGTAAACATGCTGCGGATTTTCTTTTCCTTCATCGATTACGGTAATTTCACTTTCGAATGAAGAAGGATTTGTAGAACCCGGATATCTGTCCAAAATGAAATCATCTAAACGAATCGAAAATGGCGTATTAATTACTTTAGATCCATAACCGATTGAAACACTTAATCCGTTGATATTAGTGTCTTTGCTAAATGCAGTCAAGCCTCTTCCACCAATAATGGTCAACGTATCTTTTTCACTTCCTGAACTTACTTCAACAGTAATTGCGCCTGGAAGTTCTTTATCCATGGGATTGGTTTTGTCTCCCTTGTAATAAACCATTTCTCCCTGAAAAGCAGGTTTCGGGATGATGAATCTTGAATTGTTTAAAGTATAAAGTGTTCTGTAATTGATATTTTGAACAGAATCCACAACAATTTTTCCGGATTGTTGCGCCAATAAAGCAGAATCCGTAACCATACCTTTTTGTTGTCCTGTCATGGTCATGAATTGTCCGTTGAAAGGCGATTTCATTTTCAAAACTCCTTCATGTTCAAACAATTGAATCGAACCTGGCATTTCGCGGTTGTAACTCACCATCGACCCGCCAATGTCTTTTATTTCTCCCTCTCCAATGAAATTACTTTGGCGTCCTGATTCGCCCATAGAAACCACTTCCAACATCTTTTTGCCGGATTTTGTCGGTTTGATGGAATCTTTTGCCAATGGAACATAATCCAAAGTTCTCAGCGAAACCATCTTATCTTCAAACTGGTAATTTCCTTTGAAAGTTCTTTTCAACGGCCATGGCGCATCTTTGGAATTGAAATGTGACATCATATAAGGAAGGTTGTCATATTGCAAAGCACGTTCGCCATTGTTAATCAATAACTTGAAATAAGTTCTGTCTGAAATGATTTCATTCGTCGTTTCGCCTTCGCCGATGGGCATTTGTCCTTCAAAACTAATATATCGAGTAATGGCTCCCCCGATGAAAATGAAAATAAACGAAAGGTGAAAAATCAACAATGGCCATTTCTCTTTGCGTAACAATCTGTAACGTTGAATGCTGACAACAAATAAAATGATGAGCCAAAGCATCAGAATTTCAAACCATTTCGCTTCATAAATCAGCGTTTTGGCAGTTGCGGTATCATAATCGTTCTCAATAAAAGTTGCAACGCCCATGGCGATAGCATATAAGAACAGTAAAACTGTCATGGTTCTAGTGGAAAAGAAAAACTTCTCTAATCTGGTCATTTGTGAAATGATTAATCCAACAAAATTACACCAAGCATCTACATTTAATGCTAAAGGTCAAGTGATTTTTATTAGATATGAATTGAAAAACTTAATTTAAAATTGTTCTAAATAATTTATTTGCGGACTATTTAAATTTTAATTAAGTTCAGCATCTAATTCAAATGCTGTGATGGAGAATGTCTTTTTGAAAAGAAATTTTATTTTGGTTTTGCTGATGTTGGTTTTTGTGCCATTTCATTTGTGGTCGCAACAGCAATTAATTCCTTATGTGAAAAGTTATTCAAAACTCGATTACGATGGTGAGGCATTGGTTTGGAGTATTTCTCAAACTGCGGATAAACAGATGTATTTTGCAAATAATAAATATCTGCTGCAGTTTGACGGTCATCGATGGCAGAAATTTTCTTTGCCCAAGAAGACTATTATCCGTTCTGTATATGCAAAAGGTAATGTAATTTATTCGGGATCTTTAAAAGAATTTGGATTTTGGAAAAATTCAAATGATTCACTTGCTTATACTTCCATCTCTCAGAAATTTAATTGTTTTAAGTCTGATGAAAATGATGAGGTCTGGAAAATTTTGGAGTATGATGGAAAATTAATTTTCCAAACCTTTTTTTCCTTGTTTGTTTATGATGGAAAATCTGTCAATAAATATAAAACGCCTTCACAAATCAGTTATGTCTTCAATGTGAAAGATAAATTATATGCTTGCTCTGTTTTCAAAGGAATTTATTTGTTTGATGGTGAAAATTTTGTTGTTGATAAACGTTTCGATGTACTGAAGGGCAAAATTATCCATTCAATGATACCTTATAAAGATGAGATTTTAATTTTTACTCTTAAGGATGGTGTTTTTGTACTTAAAAATAATGTTTTATCTGTCTGGGAGAATGCGCTTAATGAAACATTTAAAAATGAAATGGTAAGTTCTGTAAAGGTAATTTCAGAAAATGTAATTGCTGTCGGTACTTCAGGGAACGGGATGTATCTCGTGGATCTTAAGGTAAATCAAATTACTAATTTTCATAAAACCAATGGAAGTCTTCAAAACAATACGGTCTTAAGTATATACAAAGATGCAGAATCTAATTTGTGGCTGGGGTTGGACAATGGAATCTCATTTATACAAAATGATGCAAATGCTTATATTTTTCAGGATTATACTGGCAAACTAGGAAGTGTAAACTCTGTATCTACAACAAATAATGGATTTTTTCTTGGCTCGAATAGAGGTTTTTTCAAGTTTGAAAATAAAGAAATTAATTTAATTTCGGGTACTCAGGGTCCTATATGGAGCGTTGCAGAAATAGGAAATAAATTCATTTTAGGTCACAATACGGAAACAATTTTAGTCGAAAATAACTCTTCCACTAAACTCAATAATTTAGCGGGAGGTTATAAATTCTTGAAATTAAGTGATAGCAAATTTATACAGTCCAATTACACAGGGCTGTATTTGTATGAATATAAATCAGGAAAATGGGGATATGAAAAAATAGCTCCTGAGCTCACTGCACCCATCAATAATTTTATTCAAAAAGATAATACAATCTGGGCATCAGATGCTTATAAAGGAATTTATAGGGTTGATTTGGCAAATAATTCTTACGAAGAAATCAAATCTGAAAAAGGTTTGGAAATCTATAATGGTAAAATAGTAGAAATTAATAATCAAATTTATTTTCTGTCTAATCAGGTGTGGTATGAATATGATACTTGGACCAAAAAATTGAAACGATCTGAAAGGCTAAATCAAATGCTGCCTTATATAGATAATGTTGCGGGTTTAGAAAAAAATATGTTATTGGTTCAGTCAAGTGAATCACTGTCAATTGTGAAAATTGAAGATCAAAAAATTATTTGGAAAAATATACCGGAAAAGTATTATAAAGGAAAAATTGTAAATGATTGGCTTTCACCTTACTTGCAAAACGGTTATTTATTTCTAAACCTTGATAATGGATTTCTTAAATACAAAATTTCATTTGAAAACACCAAACGACCTACGGTTTATATTGAAGCACAAGTAAATGGAGAAAAAATGCCTTCAGGTAAGAAAATTGGTTACTATAATAATGCAGTAGATTTTTACATTTCAACTCGTGAATACGGATATTCTGAACAAAATTTATACTATAAACTTTTGCCATTAGATGATACATACAGACCTTTGAAGGACGGAAAATTAAATTACAGCCATCTTTCAAACGGAAGCTATAAATTGTCAGTTGCAATCAAATCCGGGAATTATTACCATGAGCTAAAATCATTTGAATTTCGAGTGAAAAAACCTTGGTTCATTTCTAATCTGATGATAGTGTTCTATGTGCTCTCAGTCTTCCTGATTTATTTTCTTTACCACAGTTTCATTCAACGCCAAAACAAACAAAAGCTGGAACAGCTTCAGCATGAAGTAGAACTTCAGAAAGAATTGGTTAAAATGAAAAGCGAGGCGCAGAAGAAAGAAGCTGAACATTGGGTCGAAAAACAAAAGCTCGAACATGATGTGAAAAGTAAAACAACGGAGTTGGCTTCACGTGCACTTTCCATCGCATCACAAAGTGAATTGCTGATAGAATTGGAATCAATCATGAAGAACATTGATGAGGATGCAAATAGCAAAACAAAGAAAGATATTGCAAAGATTCTACGAGATTACAATTACAATCAAAATGAATGGAAAGTTTTTGATACCAACTTACACGAACTACACGAAGATTTCATTTCAAGACTTGTAAAATCATATCCAAACTTGACGTCCAAAGACATCAGATTGGCAATTCTTTTACGAATGAATATGACATCAAAAGAGATAGCCCCACTGATGAGAAAAAGTTTTAGGAGCGTCGAACTACAACGTTATAGATTGCGTAAAAAAATGAAGCTTTCCTCTCAGACCAACCTTTCTAAGTTCTTTTTGAATTTCTGATAAATACATCATTTAATTTCATAAACTACATCATTTATACATCATTTGATGTATTTCTAACTTTCTGATTCTTTTAAAAGCTATTTTGTATAAAGGATTTGAATCGTTGTGTACTAAATACACTAAATGATGTTTCTTTTATGAGTTTTTAACTTTTCCATAACAAATCATTCCTCACTAAATTTGATTCAAACAAAAATAATATGAGGAAAATTTTATTAACATCAATTTTTGTGTCCATAGCTGGAGTGCTATCGGCACAAGAAGATTCCCTCCGAATCGATCAATATTCGGTTGAGGAATTATCAGATTCTCTAGATGGAGATTTTGGATTGGAATTAGAAGAGACCGTAGTCGTAGGTTATGGCACTCAGAAAAGAGGTGACTTAACTTCTGCTGTTTCATCAGTGAAAGCAGAAGACATCATGAAACAACCCGCAACAACTGCGATGCAGTCTTTACAAGGTAAATTATCAGGTGTTAATGTGTTAAATTCAGATGCACCTGGGGCAACTCCAACTGTAATCATCAGAGGTATGGGTACAGCCTTAAATGGAATGAATCCATTGTATATTGTAGATGGTTTGGTAGTTTCCAACATTAATAACATCAACCCTAATGACATTCAAAGCATTGATGTACTGAAAGATGCTGCCTCTTCTGCAATTTATGGTGTACGTGGAGCAAACGGTGTCGTAATAGTAACTACCAAAAGAGGTAGAGGTAAAACACGTATTACTTATGATGCTTATGCCGGAGTTCGTAACGCTATGAATATGGTAGATATGGCAGGTACTCAGGAATATGTTCAGTATTTCAATGAAGCGGAAGCAGCTGCCGGGGGTATAGAATTCTTAAGTACAAGCCAACCTTACAATACTGATTGGTTTGATGAAGTATTGAATACAGGAATGTTCTTTAATAATAGCGTTGCAATATCCGGATCAAGTGATAATTTTGGTTATTATTTTGGGGTTGACCACTTTGCTGAAGAAGGAATCTTAGATGATAATAAATTTAAACGTACTACGGTTAGAAATAACAATGATTATAAGCTGTTTGATAATCGTTTAAGAATTAGCCAAAATATAAGTGCAACCTTTACGCATGAAATACCAAAACCTTTTGGAGCAATCGATTTGGCTTACCGTCAATCTCCTTTAATGCCTGTGACTTTTGCAGATGGTACTTGGGGTGTGCCTAATTATAATGTGGAAACTGGAGTTGCTGGACCAATTGGACAACCAATGAATTCTCATGGTAATCCGGTAGCTAATTTATATTTCAATAATGAAAAAATTAATACAACTACCTTACAAGGTAATTTGGAAGCAACTTTAGATATCGTTGACGGATTGTCTGTTACTTCTCGTGCAGGTGCAACTAAATATTGGTACAATAAAAGAGCATTTGCCCCTCTTTTAGATCAATGGTTGGCCGCAGATCCTACTAGGACTGAGGCTCAATATACTGGAAATAAGAATTCTTTGACTTTTAATGAAATTGAAACTTTTCGTTGGTCTTGGGAAAATTTTGTAACTTATACCAAAAGTTTTGGAAGTCATAACCTTTCTGCCGTTGTAGGTGTAAATGCAGAAGAGCAGTCAATAGGATTTTTTAGTAATATGACTGGTTATAATGTTCCTGTAGAAGAACAATATTGGTCGATTCATCATGCTACTGGAGAAACGACGATTGATCAAAATAATTACACGAAAAAATCATTAGCGTCTTACTTTGGAAGGTTGCAATATGATTTTGATAAACGCTATTTCATTACTGCTATCATTAGACGTGATGGTTCAAGTACATTTTATGATAATAAAGATTTTTGGGGAACATTTCCTTCTATAAGTGCTGCTTGGAATGTTACTAACGAAGAATTCTTGAAAGACAATGGTGTTATAAATTTCTTGAAATTAAGAGGAGGATGGGGTAAGCTAGGAAATGATAATATTCCTTTTATTGTTAATAAAATAAATACTAGCCTCGAAAGTAATTCAGCAAATTACGTTTTTGGACCTGGTCAAGATTTAATTTTTGGAGCATATTTAGGTTCACCTGTTAAAGATGTTTCTTGGGAAATAGTGAAAGAATATGGTGGAGGAGTTGATTTTGAATTTTTAAGTGGTAAACTTTTTGGTACTGCAGATTATTATCACAAAACTACAGAAAATGCTATTTTGAAAATTACTCCTGTTTATAGTTCAGGTTTTAATGAGGATTTCTATGATCATGCAGCGGAAATTGTCAACAAAGGTTACGAATTTTCATTAGGTTGGAGAGATAATACTTCTTCCGGTCTTAGATATTCTGTTAGTGGAAATATTAATTTCAATGACAATGAAATTGTAAGTGTACTTCCTGCGTACGAAGGTATGATGGGTGGTTCTTTAGGTAATGGAAGATTGACAAAGCGTTTAGAAGCCGGACAGGAGTTAGGATCTTGGTGGATGTATGAAGTCGAAGGCATTTGGCAATCTGATGAAGAAATAACAAATAATCCACATATTGCAGGTGCTCAGCCTGGATTCTTACGTTATAAAGACCAAAACGGAGATGGTGTAATTGATGACCGTGACAAAAAATTCTTTGGTGGTTATATTCCTTCTTATACTTATGGAGTTAATTTATCATTGGAGTACAAAGGATTTGATTTCAGTGTTACAGGATACGGAGTGGGTGGAAACAAAATCTACAACGGTATCAACAATGCGAGAATAGGAGGTGAAAATGTTTCTATGGAAATGTATAACGATCGTTGGACAGGTGCTGGTACCAGCAATACCAATCCTGGGGCATACAGAGATTATGAAGCATCTAATTATTACTTGGAAGATGGAGACTATTTCCGTTTGAGCAATGTGACATTGGGTTACAACTTCAGAGATATGTTTGGAGCAGCTAGAAATATGAGAGTTTATGTTACAGCTCAAAACTTGTTCATGATTACTAAATATTCTGGATTTACACCTGAATTGACTAGGAATACTGGCGACCAGCCTTATGATGGTAATCCTTATGGAACCACAGGTGTTGAATTATCTGCTTACCCAACAATTAGAACATTCTTGGCAGGTGTTAATTTTGAGTTTTAATTAGTTAAAACCATTTAAAAATAATTTTATGAAAAAAAATATAATTAAAATAACATTAATTGCTGTTCTTGGACTTATGGGGTCTTGTTCAGATGATTTTTTGGATGTAGATCCAAGAGAAAACATAGAGGATGTTGATAGTAATTTGGATCCGGAATTTTATGTAAATTCTACTTACGGTTCCTATACAGAATGGGATTTTGCATTTTCCTGGTTAGGAGTTACGGAAATGATTTCAGATAACGCTGACAAAGGAAGTTCTCCCTCAGACGCAGGAGGAGATAAAAATTTGTTAGATGCTTTGACACATACAAGTACAACAGGTTCTATTCAGGCAATGTGGACACGCTTTTACACCACAATAAACAGAGCAAATTATGCTTTAGGTTACATAGAAAATTATGACGAAGCTTATGGTTTAGATGCTGCATATAAAAATCGTTTGATTGGAGAAGCGAAATTCTTGCGAGCTTTGAGCTATTTCTATTTGGTTAGAATGTTTGGAGATGTACCTCTTTTGGACATTAACGAATCTGCATCATGGGGTGTGAGAGTTACAAAGTCTGAAATATACGCTTACATAGAAGCAGATTTGCAAGATGCCATCAGCAAATTACCAAACAAAAATGAATATCCAGCAGAAGATTTGGGTCGTGCAACTAAAGGCGCAGCGCAAGGTCTTTTGGCAAAAGTTTTCTTATACGAAGAAAAATGGCAAGATGCTTATGATATGGCAGGGACTGTCATGAGTACAGGTGGATATGGGTTAGAGGCTGATTATGCAACAGTTTGGAGAGAATCAACTGAAAATGGAATTGAATCTTTATTCGAAATCCAAGCAAGAGGAGAAGTCGTAGCACATGGTGTTCAGCAATATTCTCAAACACAAGGTGCCCGTGGTACAAGTGGTTGGGGTTGGGGATTCAATACGCCGTCTCAAAATTTGTTAGATGCTTTCAATGCTGAAGGAGATAACATCCGTCGTGATGCAACCATTATTTTCAGAGGGGAAACACTTTGGGATGGTAGAGAAGTTTCAGTTGAAGTAGAAAATCCTATGTACAATGAGAAAGCATACACAAGCTTCAATTCAGGAGATGGTGATACGGACAAAAACATCCGCGTAATCCGTTATGCTGAAATCCTTTTGATCAGAGCTGAAGCCGCAACTTATGTAGGTGGTGACGCTGCAGGTCCATTGAATCAGGTTAGAAATAGAGTTAATTTAGCTCCGATTGCGAGTCCAACAGTTCAGAACATCTGGAAAGAAAGAAGATTGGAACTGGCATTTGAGCATGACCGTTGGTTTGATATTGTGCGTACAGGACAAGGTCAGGCTGCGATGGCTGCAGATGGTAAAACATTTGTTGTTGGAAAACATGAATTGTTCCCGATTCCAAATGCTCAGTTAATCCAAACACCAAATATGACCCAAAATCCGGGTTGGTAAAAATTAATCTAAAAATGACGGGATGACGAAATACCTCATTTTATTTATATGTTTTATAACAATCCTTGGATGTAATCCTCCGGCGCCTGAAACCTCAGTAGGCGCTGGGGAGATTACTTCTCATGATAATAATCAATTGCTGGACGAGGTTCAGAAAGATGTTCTCAAATATTTTTGGGATTATGCCGAACCTAATTCCTTACTTGCAAGAGAAAGATACCATCCTGACGGGCTTTATCCTGAAAATGATTCACATATTATTACTTCAGGCGGTTCCGGTTTTGGATTGATGACTTTATTGGTCGGAATTGACAGGAAATTTATTCCGCGTGATGAAGCTGTAAAACGCTTACACCATATGATGGATTTTCTTGCAAAAGCAGACCGTTTCCACGGCGCATGGTCACATTGGATGGATGGTAAAACCGGAAAGGTGAAACCATTTGGTCAAATGGACAATGGTGGAGATTTGGTCGAAACCGCATTTTTGGTACAAGGTTTAATTTGTGTCAAAGAATATTTCAAAAACGGAAACGATTCCGAAAAACAATTGGCTCAAAAAGCCGATGAACTCTGGAAAGGAGTCGAATGGAACTGGTACACCAAAGACGAAGATGTTCTTTATTGGCACTGGTCTCCAGAATATGAATGGAAAATGAACTTCGCATTGAAAGGGTACAACGAATGTTTGATTACTTATGTTTTAGCAGCGTCTTCTCCTGATTATTCAATTTCAAAAGAAGTATTTGACAAAGGCTGGAGCCGTTCCGGCAAAATTAAATCAGATGTAAAAAAATATGACGTTCCGGTTATTGTAAATCACAATGGCGAACCCGGTTCAGTCGGGCCGTTATTTTGGGCGCAATATTCCTATATTGGTTTAAACCCAAAAGGACTTTCCGATGATTATGTAAATTATTGGGATTTGAATGTAAATCATTCAAAAATTATTTATGAATACTGTGTAGAAAATCCAAAACAATTTAAAGGTTACGGAAATAATTTTTGGGGATTGACTGCGAGTTACACAAGAAACGAAAATGGAGAAATGGGTTACACAGCACATTCTCCGCAAAATGACACAGGTATTGTAACACCTACGGCTGCATTGTCGTCTTTTCCTTATACACCAAAGGAATCTATGGATTTTTTAAAATTTATTTACAACAAAGAAAATAAGAACAAATTCATCGGGCCGGCAGGTCCTTATGATGCTTTGTCGATACAATATGATTGGGTGGCGAAAAACTACCTCGCAATCGATCAGGGACCAATTGCGCCTATGATTGAAAATCACCGTACAGGATTGATTTGGAAATTATTCATGCAAAATGAAGATGTGCAGAAAGGGTTAGCGAAGTTGGGTTTTAAAGTAGCAAAATGAAAAAGTTTTTCGGATTAATTATTTTCAGTTTTTTAATTTTCAGTTGCAGTTCATCAGACGATACGGTAGCAATAATTGATGATGGCAATGGTGGCAATAATGATACCGATCCGGAAACTGAAATCAGTTTTGATCCGATTGACAATAACCAATTGATGGACATCGTCCAGAGAGAAACTTTCAAATACTTCTGGGATTATGCCGAAACAAATTCAGGCGCGGCACGCGAAAGATACCACCCAAGTGATCCTGGAAATAGTTCCAATGTAGTTGCGACAGGTGGTTCCGGATTTGGATTGATGTCAATTTTGGTCGGAATCGAAAGAGGTTATGTTTCAAGAGATCAAGCTGCAATCAGAATTCAAACCATTCTTAATTTCTTCGAAAATGCAGACCGTTTTCATGGCGCATGGCCGCATTGGTTAAACGGAACTTCAGGAGATGTAATTCCTTTTAGTACGCAGGATGACGGCGGGGATTTGGTGGAAACTTCATTTTTAGCAATGGGATTAATTTCAGTTCGCGAATATTTCAAAAACGGAACCCAACAAGAAGTCCAATTATCTCAAAAAGCAGACGACCTTTGGAAAGGAATTGAATGGGACTGGTATACCAACGGGCAAAATCAATTGTATTGGCATTGGTCTCCGAATCACGGATTCGCTATTAATCTTGCTTTGAAAGGTTACAACGAAACTTTGATTACATACGTTTTGGCAGCAGCTTCGCCTACACATCCGATTTCTCAAAATACTTATCAGTTTGGTTGGGCAAGTGGTGGTGGATTTTTGAATTCTAATATTTTGTATGAAATTCCTATGTTGGTAAAACATGGCGGAAATTCATCGAATGTTGGACCGCTATTTCTTTCGCATTATTCCTTTTTGGGGTTAGACCCGAGAAATCTGCGAGACCAATACGTAAATTATTGGGAGGTCGCCAAAAATCATTCTTTGATTAATTACCAATATGCGCTTGCCAATCCACAAGATTACCAAGATTACGGAAAATACGTTTGGGGATTGACGGCAAGTTATACTTATCAGGCAGGTGGCGGAATGAGTTACGCAGCACACAGTCCGGCAAATGATACGGGTGTAATTTCACCAACGGCGGCCGTAAGTTCGATCGTTTATACACCAGAACAATCCATCGATGCCATGCAATATTTTTATCATAGACGAGATATCCTGATGGGACCTGCAGGATTTTATGATGCATTCAGTCCGGAAAGGAATTATTGGGTAGCACAAGCTTATTTGGCAATTGACCAAGGACCAATGATTATCATGATTGAAAATCACAGAACACAATTGTTGTGGAATCTCTTTATGGGAGCGGATGATGTGCGTACGGGTTTAACGAATTTAGGGTTTACATATTAATGATACAAATTAATTCGTCAAACTGAACTTGTCGAATTTCATTTAAAATTATGACAAAAAAAATATACATATTCATCATTATTCTAATTTCAAACGTAAATTTCGCGCAGCAAACTAACGGAAAATTCAAAGAAAAAGTGGAAATAGAATTTGAATTAAATTATCTGCTTCGATTACCCGAAAAACCTCAAGGGAAATATCCGTTAATGATTTTTCTTCATGGCGCAGGTGAGCGCGGAACCGATATTAACAAAGTAATTGCAAATGGACCGCTTCAGGATAAATACAAAGAATATACAAAAGAGTTCGCCATTCTAGCTCCACAATGTCCGGAAGGTCAATACTGGGATGTAGAAGCGGTTTATCAGTTAATTAAAAAAATAATAAAGGACAATAAAAACATCGATACCAATCGAATTTACCTTACAGGATTGAGCATGGGTGGTTGGGGAAGCTGGCGCTTGGCGGAAAAACACCCGGAAATGTTTGCAGCTTTGGTAACGGTTTGCGGACCTGCAGGGTTGCCGGAAAAACGTGAAGCTCATTTAATTAAAGATATTCCAACCAGAATTTTTCACGGTGCGCTTGATGATGTTGTTCCGGTAGATAATTCGATTCAAATGTACCAAGAATTAAAATCTTTAGAAGCAGATGTTGATTTGACAATTTTTAAAGATGATAATCACAACAGTTGGGATTCAACTTATTCAAATCCTGAATTGTATAAATGGATTTTAAAACAGCGAAAAACTAAAATATGACACGTAAACTGATTTTACTATGTACACTTTTTGGATTTGCTTTTGGTTTTGGCCAGAAAGTGAAATTCGACAAGAAAAAGCCTAAAGACCAATTCATCAATGAAATAATTTCTCAAATGACTTTGGAAGAAAAACTTGGACAGTTAAATCTTCCGAGTTCCGGAGATTTTACAACCGGACAAACCAAAAGTTCAAACATCGGGAAAAATATTGAAGCCGGAAAAGTAGGTGGATTGTTCAATATAAAAGGTGTTGACAGAATCAGAGACGTTCAGAAAGTAGCAGTAGAAAATAGCCGTTTAGGGATTCCTTTGATTTTCGGAATGGACATTATCCACGGTTATGAAACCGCTTTCCCGATTCCTTTGGGATTGGCAGCGAGCTGGGATGTTTTAGCTTATGAAAAAGTAGCGAGAGTTTCCGCACAAGAAGGAACAGCTGACGGTATCAACTGGACTTTTTCGCCGATGGTCGATATTTCGCGAGATCCGCGTTGGGGGCGTATATCTGAAGGTGGAGGTGAAGACACTTACCTCGTGAGTCAAATGGCAAAATACATGGTCAAAGGTTATCAGGGAGATGACTTGGCTGCAAAAAATACAATGTTGGCTTGTGTGAAACATTTTGCATTGTACGGTGCGCCAACAGGGGGGCGTGATTACAACCATGTGGATATGAGCCGCTGGACAATGTTTAATACGTATTTTCCGCCTTACAAAGCCGCTGTAGATGCGGGGGTAGCCTCTGTGATGATGTCTTTCAATGATGTGGACGGAATTCCTGCAACTGCCAACAAATGGTTGATTGACGATGTTTTACGCAAACAATGGGGATTTGATGGTTTTGTAGTAACGGACTACACGGGTATCAACGAAATGGTGGAACATGGAATGGGAGATTTGAAACAAGTTTCTGCTTTGGCTTTGAATGCCGGAGTGGACATGGATATGGTTGGTGAAGGATTTTTAACAACCATTGAAAAATCTTTGCAGGAAGGAAAAGTGACGATGAAACAAATCGATGATGCGGTTAGGAGAATTTTAGAAGCGAAATACAAATTAGGTTTGTTTGAAGACCCATACCGTTATACCGATTCAAAACGTGCTAAAGCTGAAGTTTTTTCAAAAGAAAATGTGGCAGAATCGCGTAGAATTGCTTCTGAAACTTTTGTTTTATTAAAGAATGAAAATCAGGTTTTACCCTTAAAACCAAATTCAAAAATCGCATTGGTAGGTCCGATGGCTGATGCAGCAGATAATATGCCGGGAACTTGGTCGGTAGCTGCAAGATTTGAAGCTTCGGTCTCTGTAAAAATGGGATTGAAAGATAAAAATGTGGTTTATGCACATGGTTCCAATTTGGTAGATGACAAAGTTTTGTTTGATAACTCTACAATTTTTGGGAAAAAGCCAAGATGGGATGACAGAAGTGCGGATGAATTAATCAAAGAGGCGGTTGAAGCAACTAAAAATGTGGATGTAATCGTAGCTGCAGTTGGGGAATCTTCTGAAATGAGCGGAGAAAGCAGCAGCATGGTCAATTTGGATATTCCCTTGGCGCAGAAAAGATTATTGCAAGCGATGTACGATACCGGAAAACCGGTTGTAATTGTGCTTTTCACAGGTAGAGCTAAAACTTTGATGGAAGAAAATGAAAAAGCAGATGCAATTTTAAATGTTTGGTTCGGCGGAACAGAAACCGGAAATGCTGTTACAGATGTTTTGTACGGAAAAGTAAATCCAAGCGGTAAATTGCCGGTAACTTTCCCGAGAAGCGTGGGTCAGATTCCGATTTATTATTCACATTTCAACACTGGAAGACCATTGAGTGATGAAAAATCTGATGGTTGTACTTTTGAAAAATTCCGTTCAAATTATCTGGATGAATGTAACACGCCTTTGTATGAATTTGGATTTGGACTTTCTTACACGACTTTTGATATTTCAAATTTAAAACTGGATAAAACAACCATCAATCAGGGCGGTTCTGTGAAAGTTTCCGTTCAGGTAAAAAATACCGGAAATTATGACGGAACAGAAGTGGTTCAATTATATACAAGAGATTTGATTGGTTCGATTTCAAGACCTGTAAAAGAATTGAAAGGATTTCAAAAAATTTTCCTGAAAAAAGGAGAATCTAAGACAGTTGAATTTAATTTGACAACGGAAGATTTGAAATTTTACAATGCTGAAATGAAGTTTGTAGCAGAGCCGGGAGAATTCGAAGTCTTTGTAGGAAATTCATCCAACGCAAAATTAAAATCCAAATTTGAATTAAAATAATTATCTTAATCCGATTTTTAAGAATTTTTTAGCACATGGAAAACAATCAAATAAAAACAAATTACCCAGCTTTATACACACTTATCGTGGTATTTTTCTTTTGGGGGTTTATTGCAGCGGGCAATAGTATTTTCATTCCTTTTTGTAAAAGTTACTTTTCTTTAGACCAATTTCAGTCACAGTTAGTAGATTTTGCATTTTACACAGCCTATTATTTAGGAGCTCTTTTACTTTTTATAATGAGTTCTGTCAAAGGAAAAGATTTGGTCGGTAAATGGGGATATAAAAAGAGTATTGTATATGGGCTTTTGTTTTCTGCTTTAGGAGCAGTCGCGATGATTATAGCTGTAGAGGTAAATATGTATGCCGGAATGTTGTTAGGTTTATTCATTGTAGCATTGGGTTTTTCTTTGCAACAAACTGCGGCAAATCCATTTGCATATTTGCTCGGTGATCCCAAAACAGGTGCAAGCAGGGTAAATTTGGGTGGAGGAATTAATTCTTTCGGAACTACTATTGGTCCTTTGATTGTTGCATTCGCTCTTTTTGGAACAACGGCAGCCGTTTCCGATGATGAAATTGCTGGTTTACCATTGAACAAAGTAGTTTATCTATATGCTTGTGTGGGATTGTTATTTGTAGCAGCTGCAGCATTATTTCATTTTTCTAAAAAGGTTCCTGCAGGTATTTCAGATGAACCAATGGAAAAGGCAAATAAAGCCATCAATGTACTTGTAATTATGACTATTTTATTAGGAGTAATGTTTATTCCGGTTTTTAATAGCTATAATACCGATGAAGCAAAAAAAATAGTTGAAATTGAAGGCACAATTGCTCCAACAACAAAAATGATCGAGCAAAATAACAATTCAATATCTCAAATTAAAAAAGATCAAAATCTTAGTGAGGATCAAAAATCTGATCAAATTGAGGTTTTAAATGTGAAGAATGCTGAATTGAATTTATTAATTAAACCTCAAGTTGATGAAATTAATGAGATAAGACATCCTTTGGAAAAGAAAAGAATGTATTGGTTAGGTGGAGCTTTGTTGGTAGTGATTGGCGGTCTGGTAATTGCCGGAAGTCTAGCGAGAAAAAAAACAGAAGGATGGGGAGCAATGCAATATCCACAAGTTATTTTGGGGATGTTAGCTATATTTACCTATGTAGGTGTTGAGGTGGCAATCGGCAGTAATTTGGGAGAATTACTGAAATTACCAGAGTTTGGCGGACATAGTTCTTCTGAAATCGCACCCTATATTTCTATGTATTGGGGGAGTTTGATGATTGGTCGTTGGGCAGGATCAATTGCAGTATTCAATTTATCAAAAAGTAAGAAAATGATTGCACTCATTGTCGTGCCTTTGATAGCTTTTTCAGTTATTTTGATCGTTAATATTATTGCCCAAAAAGATATGACACCTCTTTATTATTATATCATCTGTATTTTGATTCAGATTGCCATGTTTTTTATTGCAAAAGACAGACCAGCAGCAACAATGCTTATTTTCGGAATAATGGGAATCGCAGCCATGCTAATAGGTTTGTTTTCTGAAGGGACTGTTGCGATTTACTCATTCTTGGCTGGTGGATTGGCTTGTAGTATCATGTGGCCATCTATTTTTAGTTTGGCAATTACAGGATTAGGTAAATACACGGCGCAAGGTTCTGCTTTTTTAGTAATGATGATTTTGGGTGGAGGAATTATTCCGCCAATTCAAGGAAAATTAGCAGATATTATTGGAATTCATAATTCTTACGTAATTCCTGTTCTTTGTTTTGCTTACCTTACATTGTTTGCTATTTTGGTAAAATCAGCTCTCAAAAAACAAGGAATTGATGTGGATAATATTGAATCAAGTGGTGGACATTAATTTGAAATATAAATAATTATATAAATCAACCTCACAGGTCCAATCCTGTGGGGTTTTTATTTAAAATAAAATGAAAAAAATAATTAAGTTTTTTATTTTACTAATTGGAATTAGCGGATTTGCTCAAGATGATTATTCCATCATGAGTTACAATATTCGTTTAGGTTCTGTAGATGACGGTGAAAATCATTGGAACAAAAGAAAACAACCTTTAGTAGATTTGATAAAATATTATCAACCTGATTTTCTGGGAACACAGGAAGGTCAATATCCGCAATTGACTTTTATCACTTCAGGATTATTTGGATATAGTTATGTCGGCAAACCAAGAACGGCCGATGAAAATGGAGAATATACTGCTATATTTTATAAAACCAAGAAATTCGAAGTGATAGAACAAAATACCTTTTGGTTATCAGAAACACCTGATAAAATTTCCAAAGGTTGGGATGCCGATTACGAAAGGATTGCAACTTACGTTTTGTTTAAGGACAAATCTAATGGAAAACAAATTTGGATAATGAACACGCATTTTGACCACATCGGAAAAGAAGCGAGAAGAAATTCCGCCAAAATGATTTTGGAAAAAGTAAAAGAACTAAAAGCTAAAAAAGATTTTCCTGTTTTAGTAATGGGAGATTTTAATTCGGTGGAAACAGATGAACCGATTCAGATCATTTACGAAGAATTAAATGATACTCGAAAAATTTCAAATTCAGCACCGTACGGGCCTGAAAATACATTTACTGCATTTGAGTTTCCTGCAGCAAAAGAAAAACAAATTCTGGATTATATTTTTGTGAGCTATCACCCCGATGTAGAAATTAAAAAATTTGCGGTGATTGATGATTTCTATGGCGATGGAAAATATCCCTCAGATCACTTTCCGGTTTTTGTAAATTTTAAATATTAATGAAATGAAAGATCAATTAAGATTGTCATTCAGAGTAAACCGAAGCAGAGCGATGAATCTTAAATCAGATTTCTCCTTCATCGAAATGACATTGAAGAAGATATTTGTTTTCTTTTTGCTAATTGTGACAACAATATGTTTCTCCCAACAAAAGACATATTGCAATCCAATCAATATTGACTACGGATATACGCCATTTGAAGTATTTTCCAAACAAGGTAAACATCGTGCTACAGCGGATCCTGTCATAGTCAATTTCAAAGACCAATTATTTCTTTTTTCAACAAATCAAGAAGGTTATTGGTATAGTGATGATATGCTCGACTGGAAATTTGTTTACCGAAAATTTCTTCGTGACGACAAATACATTCACGATTTGAATGCACCAGCGGCTTGGGTGATGAAAGATACGCTTTATGTTTATGGTTCAACATGGGAACAGGATTTCCCGATTTATAAATCAACAAATCCAACCAAAGACGAATGGGAAATCGCAGTCGATACTTTAAAAGTTGGCGCTTGGGACCCGGCTTTTCATTACGATGAAGACAAAAATAAATTGTATCTCTATTGGGGGTCGAGCAACGAATGGCCGCTTCTCGGAACAGAAGTAAAGGTCAATACCATGCAGTCTGAAGGTTTTGTGAAACCGATTTTGCGTTTAAATCCTGAAGACCACGGTTGGGAAAGATTTGGTGAATACAATGACAATGTTTTCCTGCAACCCTTTGTGGAAGGTGCCTGGGTGACGAAATACAAGGGGAAATATTATATGCAGTACGGAGCACCCGGAACGGAATTCAGCGGTTACGCAGATGGCGTTTATGTGAGCGAAAATCCTTTAGAAGGATATGCTTATCAGAAACACAATCCATTTTCGTATAAACCGGGCGGTTTTGCTCGCGGGGCAGGTCATGGAGCAACTTATCAGGATAAATACGGGAATTGGTGGCACGTTTCCACGATTTTCATTTCCACCAAAAATAATTTTGAAAGAAGATTGGGAATCTGGCCAGCAGGATTTGATAAGGAAGATATTATGTATTGCAACACAGCTTATGGCGACTATCCGACATACATCCCTGAATTTGCACAGGGAAAAGATTTTTCCCAAGGATTATTTTCTGGTTGGATGTTGCTGAATTACAATAAACCCGTTCAGGTTTCATCAACTTTAGGTGGTTATCAACCAAATTTTGCAGTAGATGAAGACATCAAAACTTATTGGTCGGCTAACACGGGAGATAAAGGTGAATGGTTTCAAACGGATCTGGGAGAAATTTCTACCATTAATGCAATTCAAATCAATTATGCAGATCAGGATGTAGAATTTATGGGTAAAACTTTAGAGAAATTTCATCAATACAAAATTTACGGTTCAGACGATGGAAAAAAATGGAAAGTAATCGTTGACAAAAGCCAAAACAAAAAAGACATTCCGCATGATTATGTCGAATTTGAAAAGTCTGTAAAAGCGCGTTTCCTCAAAATGGAAAACATCAAAATGCCAACAGGAAAATTTGCTTTGAGCGGATTTCGTGTGTTTGGAAAAGGAGCAGGAAAAGTTCCGGAGAAAGTTCAGAATTTTGTTCCGCTTCGCGCAGATGCCAAAAAACATGGTGAACGCAGAAGTATCTGGATGAAATGGCAGCAAAATCCGGACGCCGATGGTTATGTGATTTATTGGGGAAAATCTTCTGACAAATTGTATGGAAGCATTATGGTTTATGGAAAAAATGAATATTATTTTACAGGAGCTGACAGAATGGACGGTTATTTTTTCCAAATTGAAGCATTTAATTCAAATGGAATTTCTGAGAAAAGTCAAATTTATGAAAGTCCTTAGTTCTAAATAATTAAGGATTATCTTTCCGAATATAGTGCAACGAAATGAAGAATCTATGAAGTTTAATTTATTGATATTTAGTTTTTTAATTTTATTTAATTCAATTGTTTTTAGCCAAACAAAAGAAACGCATATTTATTCAGTCAAAGATGAGGAAGAATTAAAATTGGACATTTATTATCCTGAAAATGTTCAGAACCAAAGAAATATTCCTGCAATTGTGTGGATGCATGGCGGAGGTTTTGCGGGTGGCAGCCGCGATGCGCCGGATGAAGCTAAATTTTGTCAGGAAATTGCAAACAGAAATTACATTGCCGTTTCCATTTCATACCGATTGACCAGAAAAAATACAAAAGAAGGCGTGGGTTGCGATTGTCCTAAAGATGTCAAAGTGGAAACTTTTCAAAAAGCATCAGAAGATTATTTGGATGCGGTTCAGTTTTTAATTCATAACAAAGAAAAATTTAAAATTGATTCGGAAAAAATCATTGCAGGAGGAAGCAGTGCAGGAGCAGAAGGAATTTTGAATGCCATTTTCATGAAAGAAAAATGGTTTGGAAATAAATATGACGACATCAATTTTGCCGGATTGATATCTCTTGCGGGCGCAGCAGTGGAAGAAGTCGAAATTGATGATGATAATTCTATACCTGCTGTGTTTTTTCATGGAGCGAAAGATAATGTTGTTCCTTTTGAGACTGCTCCCCATCATTTTTGTAAAGAAAATCAACCAGGATTTATGATTTTAAAAGGTTCGAAATCGATTGTCGAGAAATATCAAAAACTGGACAAATCTTATTTTCTTTATACAGATTCAAAAGGTAAACATGAAGTTTCAGGAATTCCTTTTAATTATTTAAAGGAAATTTTTGAATTTTTGGATTTGACAGCTATCCAAGGAAAACATCAAACATACGAAATTGAAATTGACTAGTCTTTTGATTTAAGGTATTTTTGAATCTTTGATTTACACTTGTCACAATAACCATCTACATAATCCACGGTGCTGACTTTTCCGTTAGCATCGCGCATCAGACAAGATTTTGAATTTTTACAATGAGGCAATCCCAGCGTGTGGCCAAATTCATGCATCGTAACTTTTTTGAGCCTTTCCTTTTTATGTTCTTCTGATTTTGCACCGCGAAATGTTCTGAATGTGGAAACGATACAGCTTTTTCCGGGACAATAAGCGAGCCCCATGATTCCCCAATCTTCATATTGATCTACAGTTGTTGAAATATCTTTATCGGTAATCCCGATAACTTTATCTGTATCCAAATTTTCTTTTAAAAATTGAATCAATTTGTCTGCTCTGTAGCGATTTCTAGGTTTATAATAAGTTTCCTCAGGTAAGTCTTGACCAATTACAATTACAGAATCGATGTTGTAATTTTCATTTAAGATTGATTTTATAAAGTTGATTTGGTAACTATCAACTTCTCCCAAATTGACCAACGAAATCTGAAAAGAGTTTTTGAGATTACTTTGGTTGCAATTAACACAAAATAAAATGATGATAGGTACTGAAATAATTTTTAATAATTTCATAAATTCTTAATACATTAGTTATAGCAAATAACAATCAAAACAATTAAATTATGAAATTAAATTTATCTTGTTTATCCATTGGTTTTTTGTTGGCATTTTCAGGGGTGGGGGCTCAACAGTCTCAACTAGAGAGTGCTGCAAAAAGATGGATAATACAGAATTCTAATGAATTGGGATTAAAATCTCATCATGACACGGATCTTAATTTTTCACGAAAAGGAAGTGCAGGCGAAACGCTTCGTTTTCAACAGATGATTCAGGGGGTTCCCGTTTTTCAATCAGAAATCGTAGTACACTTTAACAACAAAGGAGCAGTGACCTATACTTCAGAAAGTCTCCAGAAAGAAGCGGCTAATATTTCAGTAACACCTGCTTTATCTGCACAAACTGCTATGCAAACTGCAAAAACAGCTTTGAACTTACAAGGTCAAATCACAGATGAACAAAACAAACTTTACGTATTGCAAACAGAAAACAACGAAACCAAATTAGTTTATCGTGTGGTTTTAAGTTCTTTCGATACGCCAGGCAATTGGGAAGCGATGATCGATGCTCAAAACGGAAATGTAATCAGTATCAAAGACATTGCCATTTACTATCATGGAAAAGATGGGCACGACCATGGAAATCATAGACATGACCATGAGCCACCTATAAAATCAACTGTCAATACTGTGGCTACAGGAACAGGATATATTTTTAATCCGGATCCGCTTTCTCAAACGGGTTCAAATTATGGCGGACAGTATACTGACGGTAATGATGCTACAAATGCAAGTCTGGATGCAGCACGTACATTAGTAGATATTCCTGAATTGGAATTGGCAGGTGGAATGTATAAATTGAAAGGAACCTATGCTGAAATCAAAGAATTGGAAGCTCCAACTACCGGATTGTTTACACAAGCATCCAACGCATTTTTGTTTAACAGAAATGAGCAAGGCTTCGAAGCAGTAAATGCTTACTGGCATGTAGATAAAAGTATGCGTTACATCAACGAAACTTTGGGAATAGAGTGTTTGCCTATGACCAATGGAGGTGTTGTTTGGTTTGATCCACACGGATTAGGTGGAGATGACAACTCTTATTATACCAACGGAAGATTGGTTTTTGGAGAAGGAGGAGTAGACGATGCTGAAGATGCGGATGTCATTATACACGAGTTGGGGCATGGTATTCACGATTGGATGACCAATGGGAGCCTTTCTCAAGTGAACGGACTCAGCGAGGGTTCAGGAGATTACTGGGCACAGTCTTACAGCAGAGATTTGAACCAATGGGAAGAATCAGATCCACAATACCAATGGGTATTTAACTGGGATGGACACAATCCATTCTGGCAAGGCAGAACTACGGGTTACAATGCAACTTATCCGGGAGGTTTGACAGGACAAATTCATACAGACGGTCAAATCTGGGCGACTTCATTGATGAGAATTTGGGACAGAATCGGAAGAGAAAAAACGGATCGCGCCTTCCTGGAAGGATTAGCTTTGACGAATTCCAGCACCAATCAGCAAAATGCAGCACGAGCCGTAAGACAAGCCGCACTAGATATGGTTGGTCAATTTGGTTTTACCTGTGCGGACATCATTGTGATGACGGAAGAATTCACACAAACAGGATACAACATGCCGGCGTACGATTGTGAAGATATGGCTGTAAACGATTTGTTGAATGGGAAAATTGCATCCGTCTATCCCAACCCTGTTTCTGATAAATTAAACATTGTCATGGATTTCAAAAAACCTGAAACTGTAATCGTCATGGACATGACCGGAAGAAAAGTTTTGGAAACCCAAATCGGTTCAAACAAAAGTTTCATCAACGTAGGGAATTTATCAAAAGGAGTTTATGTTTTGTCAATCAAAGGAACTTCATTTACACATAAATTTGTAAAAGAATAGGTTTAAGTTTTAATTAATAATTAGGTAATCCGGATTAGAAATAGTCCGGATTTTTATTTAAACATTTAGAATTTCAAATCTAAACTCAGAATTCTAAAATCTCAAATTAATAACCGTATTTACCTTTCCACTTTTTCTTCAAAGCTTCTTTATCAGCTTGTTCACGTTGATTCATGCCAGGTTCGTAGAAAGTAGTTCCTTTAATTTCATCTGGTAAAAATTCTTGTTCGATGAAATTGTTCTCATACGAATGAGCGTATTTGTACTCTTTCCCATAATCCAAATCTTTCATCAATTTGGTGGGAGCATTACGCAAATGAAGCGGAACAGGCAAGTCTCCGGTTTGTCGGACGGTCTGTTGTGCTTTACCTATGGCCTCATAAGTTGCATTGCTTTTGGGAGAATTTGCCAGATAAACCGCACACTGACTCAAAATAATTCTCGCTTCCGGGTAACCAATTGTTGTGACTGCTTGAAATGCATTGTTAGCAATAACCAAAGCCGTTGGATTTGCATTTCCTATGTCTTCCGAAGCAGAGATTAATAATCTTCTTGCTATGAATTTCAAATCCTCGCCACCTTCCAGCATACGCGCCAGCCAATAGACCGCACCATTTGGATCTGAACCACGAATGGATTTGATGAAAGCAGAAATAATGTCGTAATGCATTTCTCCGCTTTTGTCGTATTTTGCTAAATTTTGCTGAATATTTTTGGTAACAATTTCATTGGTAAGAACGATTTTTTCTTCAGAAATACTATTTATGACAAGCTCTAAACCGTTGAGTAATTTCCTTGCATCACCTCCTGAAAAACGAATCAAAGAATCGGTTTCCTCAATAGTTATATTTTTTTTGTTTAAATATTCATCTTTGGAAACAGCACGACTGATCAAATCATCTAAATCTTCTTTTGATAAAGAATTCAATGTATAAACCTGACAACGCGAAAGCAAAGCAGGAACGACTTCAAAACTTGGATTTTCAGTAGTGGCACCCATCAAGGTAATCCAGCCTTTTTCGACTGCGCCCAATAAACTGTCTTGTTGGGATTTATTGAACCGATGGATTTCGTCGATGAATAAAATAGGGGAGTTGCCTCCGGAAAAAAGGTTTTGATTTTTTGCTTTTTCAATTATTTCCCGAACTTCTTTCACCCCTGAACTAATGGCGCTTAATTCATAGAAATTTCTTTTTGATAATTCAGAAATCATCTGAGCTAAAGTAGTTTTCCCCGTTCCGGGCGGTCCCCAAAAAATCATGGAAGCAATATGCCCTGTTTTCAACATAATACGAATTGGCGAATTTTCCCCAATCAAATGTTTTTGATTGATGAATTCATCCAGAGATTTGGGGCGCATTCTTTCAGCTAATGGCTGCATTTTTTTATTCCTTTCAACAAATTTATGAAATTCCAATCTGAAATTTATTTAAATAACTTTCCAATAACATTTCCGATTTGCACAAAATCTCCATGATTTCCTACTGAGCGAACTTCTGTATTGTTGTTTGATTCACCCTGATATGGATAAATTAAAAGATAATTTTTTTCTTTGAATAATGTGTTCAAAATGCCAGGAACACGACTCATTTGTGGCAGGTAAGAATTCATTCCCCGTTTTGCCATGAAAACAATTAATCCTTCATTTTCGCCGACTGTGCTAGCAATTTCTTCTGTTTCCGCCCATGAATTGATGATTTTGAATTTAGCTTCAATATTTACTTTCTTCAGAATTCTTTTTAAAATTGAAGTTGTTTTTTCAGTAGCATAAAAAGTCATTTGTGCGCCTGAATTCCTGGCAATGTTCCAAACTTTCAGCAAAGCATGGAAAAATCCCGGTTCTGTATGCGCGTTGGCAGGAATGAGAACGATTTGTGTTTTGATGGTAGAAATCGGCTGTGCAGCATGGTAAACCAAAACATTTGTATTTTTATTTTGTAAATAGCCATTGTAAAGATTGAAACTGAATGAAGAAGAAAATCCCTTTCCGTTTTCTACACCGATAATCAAATCCGTGATTTTTTTCTCTTTCAGAACATTATTTACCCCATTTAAAACATCATTGTCATAACGAGTCAACGGAGTGATGTTTACATCGGCAGCCGCTGCTTTTTGAACGGTATCGTGTGCAATTTTTTCTGCATTTTTCACTGAAGATTCATTCTTTTCCTCATTAATTACATTTAATGAAAAAATATTTTCTGTATTTGATTTTGACTTTATAATTACCGAAAGATTAACCATGAAATCTACCGTATCAATATGATTGATGGCCAAAAGCAAGTTTTCATTTTCTTCTGTTTTTCCTGCAACCATATCTTCATTTTCAGATTCAGCAATTTTTTGTGCATTTGACATAGAGACAAATGAAGAAACAGTACAGGAAATGAGTATCATCAAAATACTTCCGTTCAGCACATGTTCATTCAATAAACGAACTGGTTCACCGGCTTCTGTTTCTGAAATGATGATATTGTAACCAACCATCACCGCAGCAAGTGTAGCAGCAGCAGAAGCAGAGCTGAGTCCAAAAATCAATTTACCTTCTTCTTTTGTAAAACGAAATGTTTTTTGAGTCAGAATTGCAGCCAAATATTTTGCAAGAATTGAAGTCCCTGTCATCAAACCAGCTACAGCAATGGTTTCCCAACTTTTAAAAAATACTTTGAAATCAATCAGCATACCGACACTTATCAAAAAGAAAGGGATGAAAATCGCATTTCCAACAAATTCAACACGGTTCATCAAAGAGGATGTATGCGGAATCAATCTGTTTAATGCAAGTCCGGCGAGGAAAGCTCCAATAATGGCTTCAATTCCGGCAATTTCAGCTAATACCGCTGCCAAATAAATCATTACCAATACAAAAATATACTGCGAAATCTTGTCGTCAACTTTCTTGAAAAACCATCTTCCGATAATTGGAAAAACTAGTAAAACAACCAATCCAAACGCCAATATGGATAAGGACATTTTGATCCAGAATTCTTTCCCAACTTCACCCTGTGCCATTCCAACACAGCCCGCGAGGACGAGTAATGCTAGAATATCGGTTATCATAGTCCCACCGACGGTTACATTTACTGCACGGTTTTTCGCAACTCCTAATTTACTGACAAGGGGATAAGCAATCAATGTATGTGAGGAAAATAAACTTGCGAATAGGAAAGAAGTTAATTGAGAAAATCCTAATAAATAATATGCTCCAATGTAACCTAATAATAACGGAATGATAAATGTATAAAGTCCGAAAGTCAAACTTTTCCATTTATTTTTTTTGAAATCCCCCATGTCAATTTCGAGTCCCGCAAGGAACATGATGTAGAGTAATCCGGTAGTTCCGGTAACAACGATGCTGCTGTCACGCGCCAGTACGTTGAATCCGTTTGGTCCGATTACTGCACCTGCAATGATGAGCCCCAATAAGTGAGGGACTTTTATTTTGTTTAATAACAAGGGTGCGAATAAAATGATTATCAGTACGAGCAGAAACTTCAAAACAGGATCTGCGATGGGTAACGATAAATCGTGAATGCTCAGAAACAACATAAATATTTGTATTGGTTAGGCTTTATTTTTTAGGATTGGGACGAGTGAGTTCGACATTGAAGACGGCGGAACACTTATTGTCAACGGAAATATTTCTTTTTCCGGTGAGCTTATCAGATTTTATATTGTCTAAATTGATGTTCATCACAACTTGTTTGTCTGCAAGCGAATCTGTTTTAAACTTAAGTTGAATTCCTGCTGGGGAAAACTTAGCAGCATAAGTTCGGACAATCTCATTTTTATTGTTCAAAACACGCGTAATTAAGCCTGTTGAGTCTTGAGCAAATTCCCAATTGTCGACACGTTGGTCACCTATCACATAATCGTTGCAATTTGATTCGGTACAAATAACTTTACTACTCCAAATGCCCGAAATACTGTCGGGCCAGCTGAAGTATACGGTTGAATCCTGAACTGTTTTGAGGCTGTCGCGCATTTTGATAAGAGATAAATAATCGGCTTCTTTTTCAGCAAACTGTGATTCTTTTTGGGCGATTGCTTTTTCACGTTGGATCAATTCTTCTTCTCGTTTTGTATCGCCACAGCTGGTTAGTGATATTAAACCAACGACAATTAAACAACTAAGATACTTTGTCATGAAAATGTTTTTGATTGAATTAATTTAGATTTTCAATTTACAAAAATAGGGGTAATTAAACTTTACAAAAGGTGTTAAAATAAAAAACCCCGCATTTTGCGGGGCTTAATTAAATTCTAAAACCTGGGATTAGTTAACGTCCCAGAATACTTTAGTAGTTAAATTGTCTCCGCCAATCGCTGTTGAGGCAGCTGTCCAGTTAGTACCATTTACAGTTTGTTCAGGAATAGGATAAGTTAATCTAGTAGGTATCTTTCCTTGAGCTGCAGGGACTGCATTAGGTGCTGTAAGCAAGGGATAGTCTAGCCTTCTAAAGAAATTCCATGATTCAAAGCCTCTATTATACATCGCAATCCATGCTTGCGTTCCTATTTTTTCTTTCCAATCTCCTGTAGCGGTAGAGTATGCAACATTTGGTTGCGTTAGATAAGTAGAAATATTAACAGTAGGTACCCCCCATTGTTCCATAGAAGCTGTGATTGCAGCATTATAATAATTCTCCTCTGAACCTCCTACAGAATATCCTCTTGCAGCAGCCTCCGCTAAATAGAAATTTACTTCTGAAGCGTCAAACAAGAAAGAATGAAAGTCAGGAGCAATTAGCATATCTCCAACATGTGAAAGTTCAGTCCATGTATTTAATGTACCTAAAACTCCTCCGATATATTCTCCATCTACTGCTGTGAAGTATGAGGATATTCTAGGGTCTTCCAGCATATTTAAATGGTCAATGAGAGTTTCTTCTCCAACATAGTCATTTCTTCCACTTGCTATGACGTTTGCATAAATCTGATTGTAATTTGGTGCAGCTGAAGGATATTTAAATATAGCATTATTAGAATTTGAGAGTATGACTCCTGCAGCGTATGCAGATTCAACGGTTGATTTTGCCAATGAAGAATTGGTGTCTGCTAAGTTAATTCCTAATTTCAGTTTTAAAGAATTGGCAAAAATGTTCCATTTACCAACATCGCCATTCAATAAATTATCCCCAGATGTGAAAGAACCATAATTTACATCAAGCATAGCTATGTCATCATTTAAGCGATCAATAAGCATAGGATAGATTTCTGAATCATTATCATAGGCAGGAAGAACATTTGTAGGATCTAGAGCTTCACTATAAGGAATATCGCCAAATGAATCTACCAATATTTGATAAGTATATACCTGAAGAATATCTATAATAGCAATTTTATTTGCTTGTTGTTTATTAAATTGTTCTTCTGTAATAGTACTTGGTTTTGTTTCTAGTCCAACATTTTGTTTTGCTGTCTCTAAATTACCCAAAACGTTTGTATATAAATTTAACCAATGATTGTCAGGGACTCTTCTTGTTCCTGTGAAGTTGAATCTGGCATCTCCTGGATAATCCGTAGTTGCCCAATATTTCTGAAAGAAACGAAACACATTCAAATTGACACTTGGTGTGGTCATTTGATCTGCGAGACTTTTTTGAGCATATGCTAATAAAGTTTCCGGAGGAACATCATATGGGCGATCCCTATTATCATTAAAATCATCGGAATCATTTACACATCCTGCCATAAAAAGGAATGACAAGGCTGTTATGGCGAAAATTATTTTTTTCATTTGTAATTAATTAAAAATTTAACTTAACGTTGAATGAGAAAACTCTAGTTGTAGGCATTACACCTGCTTGGTATCCTTGAATATTCCCAGAAGATGTACCGGCTTCAGGGTCTGCGAAAGGTACATTTTTATGGATTATCCATAAATTGTTACCTATTGCACTTAGTGTAGCCCCTTTTACAAAAGTATTTTGCAAAAGTCTCTCAGGAATTGTGTAAGAAATACTTGCCTCTCTTAGTTTTACGTAAGATGCATCATAAATGAATTCTTTTTGAGGATAATTGATATATCTGTTTTCAGCAATGGAAAAATCAGTTAAAATATCATTTTGTATATATCCAGTAACATTACCTTCACTATCAAATACCTCTTTTACGCCTGGTAATATAACCCCGCCTCCTTGATCCAAAGGATTTCTAATTGGATTTCCAAGGTGGTTAAGACCTACTGTATTTGGATATAATCCCGTATACTGACCATACGCTTGATCAAGTGAGAATAAATCTCCTCCTTGTTTAATGTCAATTAAGAATCCTACCGATAGGTTTTTATATCTAATTTTATTGTAAATACCTCCTACCCAATCTGCTTGGATGTCACCAAGTACTTTATTGCTTTCAATTAAATAGAAACCATCTTCTCCTACAATTCTGTTTCCATTTTCATCATATGCGAAATCAGTACCTCTAATGGTTCCAAAAGCTTCGCCAACGGTAGCATTAAGGCTTGTTTGTTGAAAAGTAGCTAACTGAAGATTATCTCTGCCTTCATTTAAAGAAACAACTTTGTTCTGGTTTTTAGACCAGTTTACATTAATATTCCATTCAAAATTTTCACTTCTAAATGGAATTAATCCCAATGTTACTTCTATACCTTTGTTTTCAGTTTCACCTGCATTTACGTATGAGAAACTGTATCCAGTCGATTGTGATTGAGGTACGGCAAATAATTGGTCTGTTGTATTCATTTGGTAAACAGAAACGTCAAATGATACCCTTCGTTTCAAAAATGCCATTTCTATACCTGCTTCCCAACTTTTTTGTTTTTCTGGTTTTAATTTATTAAAGTCTACAAAAGTGGCACTATTGTCTGCCATAGGATCAGTGCCAAGAAGACCTCTGTTTATTTTAAATCCTAATCTTCCAGCAGCAGGGTCATTTCCTACTTCCGCATAGCTTGCTCTTAATTTAGCAAAATTTAACCACTCTGCTTTTATGAGTTCAGATAATACAAAACTCGTTCCGACAGAAAAGTAAGCATAATCATTGTTTGCTACTGGTAGCGCGGTAGATTCGTCTCTCCTTACAGACCCTTCTAGAAATAATGTGTTTGCAAAATCAAATGATGCCTGCGCATAAATCCCTGATTTTTCATAAAGAATTTCATCTTCTTCCGGTGCAATAATAACAGTTGAATTTGCTAAAGTATACATGCCTGGAATAACAAGCCCTCCTGCTGTTGAAGCTTCAAATTCATCAGAATTGGATTTGGTAAAGGTACCACCGGCTAAGAAGTTAGCTCCAAACTTATCACTAATATCCCATTTGTAGGTAGCGATTAAATCATAAGTTTGTTGTAGGTAATTACGTGTGTATAACCAGTATCCAGAGGTTTCGGTAGCATTAACTGCAGCGGTTAGTCCAAATAATTCTGCATGGCTTCCTACGGCTTTTCGTTGTTCTTGTCTATCTGTAGAGTAATCAATCGTTACGCGGCCTAAAACATTTAAATTAGGTGTGACATCGTAACTTAGTGCTGCACCGGTTAATACTCTTGTTCTCTCGTCGGTATTATAGTTTTCATACACATCCCAATAAGGATTATTCCAATAAGCAGGGCGCATATCTCCATCAATAGGGTTGACAGGATTCCAGGTAACATTTTGACGATCTCTGAAATATTCATTTCTTAATTCCAAGACGTCAACATTAATTGGCCACCATTGTCTAAATCCTGTCATAACGTTGTCGTTATATCCCAGTTTATTTCTACCCATAGTGCTTTGATCTGTAAAAGTCATAAATGCACTAACGTTGAGTTTATCGGAAAAATCTCTAGAATAGTTACCATTTATAATATTTCTATTAAGTTTACTGTTAGGTAAGATTCCAGTTTCATGATTATTAGTGAAAGTTAAGTTAAAACTACTTACATCATCACCTCCATTTAAATTTAAACTATTTACATAAGAGTAGGAATTATTGAAAAATTCTAGAGGTCCATTTTTTGCAGGCATCCATGGAGTTGCCATCCCAAAATTTGGGTTTCCTGCAGCAAAGGCATTCCATTGGTAAACCATTAAGTTAGGGTCAAAAGCTACTCCGTAAGAGGCGTCAGCACCATAAGGGGCAAGAATGTCATCAATACCATCTCCATTTATATCACCTGATCCAAAACTATTGATGCCATCATAACCCGCCCCATATTGTTTTTGGTATTTGGGAAAAGTCTCTTTGTCAATCATTCCAACTGATACGGTTGAGTTTAATGAAATACCCAAAGCTTGGTTTCGTTTACCTTTTTTCGTAGTAATCATTATAGCTCCATTAGCTGCCTGGCTACCATAGAGAGCTGTGGCAGCAGCTCCTTTTAATACATTGACTGACTCTATGTTGTTAGGGTCTATGTCCGATGCTGAGTTACCAAAGTCGATACCAACTCTTCCGTTGGCTGCATCAGCACTATTTAAATTTGCATTATTTATGGGAACCCCATCTACAACAATTAGTGCTTGATTATTTCCTGTGATACTCTTTATTCCACGTAGAACAATATTCGTGGAGCCTCCAAAATTGGAATTCGCCTTAACTTCTAGACCTGCAACTTTACCAGATAAATTATTAAGAAAGTTGTTGGTAGGTGAAGAGTTAACTTGTTCTGCATTTAATTGTTGTGAAGAATACCCCAGAGACTTCTTCTCTCTCGTAATCCCCAAAGCAGTTACTACCGCACCTTCCAATTCAATCGTTCCCGACTCTCTTAATGTTGCATTGTACGAATTGCTCGCGCCTACAACTACTGTAACTATCTCCGATCCCATAGATTCGATGGTAAGAACCTCGCCTACGTTTGTTTGGATAGAATAGTTTCCGTCTGTGTCCGTGAATACCTCTTTTCCTGACGATGATTTTACACTCACGTCGGGTAGGGAGAATCCATTAGCATCAGTTACAGTACCTGTAACTGTTTTTTCCTGTGCAAAGAGAATTCCTCCGAGAAGGATTCCGCAGAACACAAGTAAACCTCTTAACTTTGTACTCATTTGTTAAAGAATTTAATGTTTTATAGAACGAATTTAACAATTATTTAATGAAAGAATGTTAAAAATCATATTTTAAATTAAAAATAGTAAAATGGAAAAGCAGTTTATAATTGATGCGATTGAAGCGGGATGTGATGAAGCGGGAAGAGGTTGTCTGGCAGGTCCTGTATTTGCTGCTGCAGTAATTTTAGGAAATAATTTTGAAAATCAATTGATTAATGATTCAAAGCAATTGTCTGAAAAAAACAGAAACCAATTAAAATCATTCATCGAACAAAATGCTTTGACATTTTCCGTGGCTTATGTAGAGCCGAAAAAAATCGATGAAATCAATATTTTAAATGCAAGCATCCTCGCGATGCAATTGGCATTGGATGGTTTAAAAGTAATTCCTGAAAATATTATCGTGGATGGCAACCGATTTAAACCTTATAAAGAAATCCCTTACCAATGCATGATTAAAGGAGATGCAAGATTTTTAAACATTGCTGCGGCATCTATTTTGGCAAAAACGTATCGCGATGAATACATGGAAAACTTGCATTTAGAATTTCCACAATACAATTGGAAAAAAAATAAAGGTTATCCCACAATTGAACACCGGAAAGGCATTTCAGAATTCGGATCCACCATTCATCACAGAATGTCATTTCGGCTTTTACCTACGCAATTGAGTTTGGATATTTAGTCTTAATTACAAAACCCGAACCACTTCAGGAACCAAAATTTCATAATTTCCTTTGTTTTTGATGACATCTCTTACTATGCTAGAGCTGATGTAAGATTTTCCCGAAGAAGTTAACAAGAAAATCGTTTCTATGTCTTTTTTGGTAATGGCATGATTGGTATGCGCAATGGCCTTTTCAAATTCAAAATCCGCCGGATTTCTCAATCCTCTCAAGATGAATTGAGCATTTCTTTTTTTACAATAATCCACCGTCAAACCTTCATAAGTATCAACTTCAACGGTCGGATAATCTTTAAGTGAGTCCTCAATCCATCTTTTTCTTTGTTCCAGCGAAAACATGTAATTTTTCTGCGCATTTTGTCCGATGGCAACAATGATTTTGTCAAACAAAGGAACCGCGCGCTGGATGATGTCGTGATGACCTAAAGTAATCGGGTCAAACGACCCAGGAAAAACTGCTATACGTTCCATAAAGTTTTTCTGTTTAGTGCCAATTCAATTTCGCTGTCAAATAAATCCTGTAAAGCAATTCCGGCGTGACTTGCCTGCTGCGGAAATATGCTCGCAGGAGAAAATCCCGGTAAAGTATTCATCTCCAGAAAGTGTGGAATTCCATCGACGATGATATATTCTGAACGCGAAATTCCGGTCATCTGCAAACTGTCATAAGCACGAATAGAAATTTCTTCCACTTTTCGGGTTGTTTTATCATCAATTCTTGCCGGTGTGATTTCTTCCGATGCACCTTGATATTTGGCCTCATAATCGAAAAATTCATTGTGGCTCACAATTTCTGTGATACCGACAACTTTGGTTTCTCCATTCAATTTAAGTACACCGACAGAAACTTCGGTTCCATCTAAAAAGGATTCTATCAAAACTTCCTTATCTTCTTTAAATGCCTTTTGTAAAGCAGTATCAAACTCATCCTTAGATTTCACCTTGGAAATTCCCAAACTCGAACCTGATTGATTCGGTTTTACAAAACAAGGCAAACCCACCTTTTCTGCAATTTCATCTATATTATAAGGGAAATTTTCATGGATGTAAACAGATTTCGCATGTGGAATTCCATATTTTTCTAAAACCGCGATGCAGTCTTTTTTATTAAATGTCAAAGCCGATTGGTAAAAATTACAACCGGTATAAGGTATTCCGATCAACTGCCAAAAAGCCTGCATATAACCATCTTCGCCGGGCGTTCCGTGAATGATGTTTACTACACAGTCAAACAATTTTTTTTCTCCGTTTTTTGTAAAACTGAAATCTTCTTTATCAATAGGGAATTTCTCTCCGTCAATTTCAGCGTACCAGCCTTCTTTCAAAACTCTGACTCTCGTACGATTGTATTTTTCAGGGTTTAAACTCGCATAAACCAACTCACAACTTTTCAGAGAAACCACATACTCGTCAGAGTATCCACCCGCTACCACAGCAACATTTAGCATAAATGATGAAATATTTAATCAAAGATAAGATTAATTGTAAAAAGCAAAACAATAAATTTCATTTATCAAAATTTATAATTCTATTTGGGCGTCCGTGCGGGCTTTCCATTACAACTCCTCGTTCGTCGTTCCTCCTCACTGCGGGGTTTTCATTGCAATCCCTGACGCAGATTTGAATTAATTGAAATTTTCTGAGTTTAGATAAAAATTTCAATTCCAAAACGAGACTAAAATAGAACTTTAAACGTTAAACCTTAAACATTCAACAAATTCATTTTATATTTGTGGAGAATTTATCAAAATAAATGAGATTCTTAAAAGCATTCACTAAATGGCAGTTTTGGGCAAGTCTTGTGTTGATGGCAGCCCTTGTTTATGGGTTGTATCATTTCACATTCAGAGTGTGGTTGGGTGCTTATACCAATCACAATCAAGAGATTGCAATTCCTGATTTGTCTAAAATGAAAATTCAGGAAGCCCTGAAAAACCTAGATGAATTAGGATTGACTTACGAAATTGACAGTGTGAAATATGATTCCACAAAGTCTTCATACGCAATCCTGGACTTTTATCCTGCTGCAGGATTTAAAGTAAAAGAAGGAAGAAGAATTTTCATAAAATCAAATCCAAAAACCTGGCGCCCCGTTGCATTACCGGATATCATCGGAAAGTCTAAACGCCTTGCATTTACCCAATTGAAATTAGCGGGATTGGTAGTAGGTGATACGATTTATGAGCCAGATATTGCCAAAGATGCAGTATTGAGGGTCTTATTTCAAGGAAAACAAATTTCAAAAGATACAGAATTACCTCGCTTCGCGAAAGTTGACATAGTTTTAGGGAAAGGATTGGAATATGGTGTGAGTACCCCGAATTTAGTGGGAATGATGCTTGATCAGGCAAAATCTTCAATCCTTGCAAATCGTTTTGAAGTGGGTAGGATTTCTGTTCAGGGAGCAGTTACTGATAGTTCTAAATTGAGGATTTTTTATCAATATCCGATTCAGGGAGATAATTATGACCAAGGCTTGCCGGTAGATTTGTGGGCTTCCGAACTGGAACCGGCAGATTTGCAAGCTTTCGTAAAAGATTTAGACAGACAATATCGTAATTACAGCGAAAACGATTCCATTTCTGCTGCTAAATATGCGGAAGAGCTGAACCGTGCCGGAACAAAACAAAACACCGCGCCTGTAAAGGATCAGTCAGTTCCAGATCCCTCGAAGCAGCCAGCGAAACAGCCGGAAGGCATCACTATCGAATAAATTATTATGCATTCAGATTCTGAAGACTTACAGCCTGAAAAGGAATTGTTTGAACAATATTCTTTCCAAGCCCACAAAGGGCAGGAGCCATTGCGTGTAGATAAATTTCTCATGAATTTCATGGAAAATGCCACACGAAATAAAATTCAAAAAGCAGCAGACAACGGTCATATTCTGGTCAATGGAATTCCTGTAAAATCTAATTACAAAGTAAAACCGGGCGACGAAGTGAAAGTTGTGTTGGAAGAAGCTCCGCGCGTGATTGACATCCTTGCAGAAAATATTCCCATCAATATCGTTTACGAAGATGAATCGGTTGCAGTTATTAACAAAGAACCCGGAATGGTGGTGCATCCCGGACATGGAAATTATAAAGGAACCTTGGTTAACGCACTGAAATACCATTTCGATAATTTACCTTCCATGTCAGTCGAGTTAGACAGACCAGGATTGGTACACAGAATCGACAAAGATACCAGTGGACTTTTGGTCATTGCAAAATCTGAACAAGCCATGCAAAGCCTTTCTAAACAATTCAAAGACAGAAGTACAGACCGTCTTTACGATGCTTTGGTTTGGGGAAATTTAGAGGAAGAAAACGGAACAATTGAAGGTCATATCGGTCGCCATCTCAAGGATCGCATGCAAATGGCAGTTTTTCCGGAAGGAGATTTAGGTAAACATGCTGTTACACATTTTAAAACTTTAGAGAAATTTCTTTACGTTACTTTGGTGGAATGCAAATTGGAAACCGGTCGTACGCACCAAATCCGTGCACATTTCAAATACATAGGTCATCCGCTTTTCAACGATGACAGGTATGGCGGAAATGAAATTTTGAAAGGGACTACTTTTACCAAATACAAACAATTCGTTGAGAATTGTTTCAAAATATGTCCGCGTCAGGCATTGCATGCCAAGACATTAGGGTTTGATCATCCTCTGACCGGAGAAAGATTATTTTTTGAAGCACCTATGCCCGAAGATTTTGTGAATTTGGTGGAGAAGTGGAGAAATTACTCTCAGCATTCCGCGAAGGAAATGTAATTAAAAAAATTATAAATATAAATTTTGAGATTTCAAGTGTAAACTATAGATTTGCTCCTCATAAAATTATTGGTAAAACAATTTTTTTATTATTAAAACAACAACTTAACCAAACCTTAACCTTATATGAGATATATTTCCATAATATCCCTCATGTTTTCTAGTGTCGTTTTCCCGCAAGTTGGGATAGGATTAGAAAATTTCAAGCCGGAAACTTCGTTGCATATTGTTGGAGATCAAGTCAATTCCCCTTTAGGGTTACGCGGAATTACTACTACCCTTAGTGATACAGATGTTTATTTGATACACGATACAGATGATAAAGTGTATAAAATGAATAGGCTGGATGGAGTTGCTTTTGTAATACCTACCGTTTTTAATACAAATGGTATTGAACTAACAACTGCAATGAATACCGGCAATGTCACTTATAATTTGGGTGTAGAAACACCTGCAAGTGTAAACAAATGGCATTTGATTCCAGGAATGACTTCAACCTTCGAGATGTTGCAAGACACAAATATTTTGAATATTTCAATTGAAGGGTTGAGTCAATATGGCGTTACTGGTGCTTTTGTGAATTTAGGTACAAACATTTATTATACTGTTGGGATATTCATAGATGGCATTTTGACAGACGCGAGAATATTGACATTCAGAGGAAATGGGCAATCCAATTTAGTCGATAAATGGAATGTAAGTTCGCATGTGAAAAATCTCTCTAAAGGAACTCATACAATTCAAGTGTATGTTTCAAGAAGGAACGGTTCATCCACATCAAGTCAAGATGAAAGATCAATTATGGTAGGTACTTCTTCTGTAGGTGTGTCTAATAATAATGATTTTATGAGTAGAATTGTATTAAACTGTTTTGGTAGATATGGGAATTAGTATTTTTAAATCAATAGCGAGTTTATTATTAATAGGAAGTTTTTTTATTAATTTAAATGCTCAAGTAGGGATTAACCTGGGAAATCCTGAAAGTATGTTGGATATACAAGGGAATTCATCCGTTCCTCCGCTTAAAATTCAAAATTTAACTCCTAAAAGTGTTTCTCAGCCAATTATGTTGTTAGTCGATGAAGACGATAATATAGTAAGTTCTATCAAGAGATATTATCCTATTGTTTATGCGTCAGTAACTTCTTTGACAGGATTAAATTTACCTTATACAGCTAACAATACATTATATGAATTGAATAATCCAACAACAGGATTTACAATAGTCAATGATCTGACAACCAATATTGTGATTGATAATCAAAGAGGTGACAACAATGTGATTAATATAGATTTATCAGGAGTGGCTCAGTTTGATTCAAATACAGCGATTGCAACTAATGTATATTTTGATTATGAAATAGGAATATTTGTAAATAATCAATTAAAAGAAATCAGGCGTTTTTCCTTAGCAGGTGATGGATATGCAGGCTCATTTATTCCTTTTGGATTAAAAGGAGTAGTTGGCGATCTGGCAGACGGGAATTATGAAATTAAGGTTGGATTCTTATCCAAATCTAGTAATGCTGCAATACCTTTATCGATAGGCAAAGCATCCACAGCCTTTTTAAGTAATTACTTAAAAAATGATATAGTAAGCCTGAGACTTCATGTTTACGGTGTATATTTTTAGATTAACCAACTTAAAAAAGAAACATCATGAAATTAAATACATTATTAATATTTATTTTTTTATTCAATTTAACTTTAGGACAAGTTAAGATAACGTCTGGAGCCTCGACGATCTCTAATGCACAACTTGAAGTGGTAGGAGATAATCTACAATCACCTGTAAAATTAGAAAATGTTTTAATGGGGAGAGGGAACTACATTTCAGTTAATTCGAGTGGGGAAATAATCAAAACAAATCACAGGCATTTATCTTCATTTATAATGCCGACAATTGTATCATCAGCACCTCTAACTGTGAACGACTATACAGGATTCGGACTTTATCATTACGATGATATCTATGATGCAAGTAAATGGCATTTGATTCCTGGCTTAAATTCTTCGATTGATATTGAGTTTGATAATAATATAATTGATATAGATATCGAAGGTACAGTGCAAATGGGTTCTATTGATTTCGATACAGGAGAGTATATTTCCTATGGAATAGGAATATTTGTGAATGATCATCTTGTTGCTGCAAGGGTATTCAACCTGAGAGGAACTGCCAACAATAATGAATCAATGAAATGGGAGGTACATGGGCAGGTAGAAAATCTCGCCATTGGATCAAATGATGTAAAGGTGGCTATAAATAAACGAGGTCGCTCAGGAACTTTTACTGGAGATTTTGTAGTTGCAGGTTCTTCGACAGCACCGAGCACAACTCCCAATTTAAATAGCTTTCAGTCCAAGGCTTATCTGCAGGTAAAAGGAAATTATTAATTTATAGTTAATATAACCAGGTGTGAATGATATTAATTGATGATTAAAGCCTTCTTCATTCTAATGCTCTCAATTGCATAAATTCTCAAACTTTTCGTATCTTCGCAAACCTTTAATTTTTAAGGGTGTAAGAAAGATTTATGAGCAAGAATTTTAAAGAATACAAACAGTTAGATTTAGTAAAATTAGCAGAAGAAGTTTTAACCGATTGGAACCGAAATCAAGTTTTTGAAAAAAGTGTTTCCTCTCGCGAAGGACAGCAGAATTATGTTTTTTACGAAGGACCGCCTTCCGCAAACGGTTTGCCGGGAATTCACCACGTGATGGCGCGTGCAATCAAAGATATTTTTTGCCGTTACCATACATTGAAAGGAGAGCAGGTTCACCGAAAAGCAGGTTGGGATACGCATGGTTTACCGATCGAATTGGGTGTTGAAAAGGAACTCGGAATTACCAAAGAAGACATCGGAAAGAAAATTTCTGTTGAAGATTATAACAAAGCTTGTCGTGAAGCGGTAATGCGCTATACCGATATCTGGAATGACTTGACTCAGAAAATGGGTTATTGGGTCGATTTGAAAGATCCGTACATCACTTACGAACCTAAATACATGGAGTCGGTTTGGTGGCTGCTGAAACAGATTTACAACAAAGACTTGCTTTACAAAGGTTACACTATCCAGCCATATTCGCCCAAAGCCGGAACTGGTCTTTCTTCCCATGAATTGAACCAGCCGGGAACTTACCGAGATGTGACCGATACAACTGTTGTTGCTCAATTCAAAGCTGATAAAAATTCTTCGGATTTCTTAAAAGGAATTGAGGGTGATGTTTATTTCTTGGCTTGGACAACCACGCCCTGGACTTTGCCATCGAACACCGCTTTGACTGTAGGTTCGAAAATCGAGTATGTTTTGGTGGAGACATTTAACCAATACACATTCCGTCCGCAGAAAGTCATTTTGGGGAAACCATTGTTGAATTCTGTTTTCGGGAAAAATTATTTTGAATCAAATGAACCTTCTGATTTTGAAAACTTCAAAGAAGGTGACAAGAAATTCCCTTACCAGATCATCGAAACTTTCAAAGGCTCTGATTTGGTTGGAATTAAATACGAGCAATTATTGCCTTGGGTTTTGCCGTTTGAGGATGCGGACAAAGCATTCCGTGTAATTGACGGAGATTTCGTTACGACAGAAGACGGAACCGGAATTGTACACACCGCTCCGACTTTTGGTGCAGACGATGCGAAAGTAGCGAAAGAACACGGTGTGCCGCCAATGCTCGTTTTGGATGAAAACAGAAATCCTGTTCCATTGGTGGATTTGCAAGGTAAATTCGTAGCACAATTGCCGGAAGGTTTCGGTGGTAAATATGTGAAAAATGAATATTACGACGAAGGAACTGCACCTGAACGTTCAGTAGATGTTGAAATTTCAATCAAACTGAAAGAAGAAAACAAAGCTTTCAAAGTAGAAAAATACAAGCACAATTATCCGCATTGCTGGAGAACTGACAAGCCGATTTTATATTATCCGCTTGACTCGTGGTTCATTAAAGTAACTTCCGTTCGTGAACGCATGGCTGAATTGAACAAATCCATCAATTGGAAGCCAAAAGCAACCGGAGAAGGACGTTTTGGAAACTGGTTGGAAAATGCAAATGACTGGAATTTATCACGTTCCCGTTATTGGGGAATTCCTTTACCTATCTGGCGTACAGAAGATAAATCGGAAGAAATTATCATCGGTTCGGTTGAAGAATTGATGAAGGAAATTCAAAAATCCATTAATTCAGGATTGATGAAACAAAATCCATTCGAAGGATTTGAAATCGGGAATATGTCTGAAGAAAATTATGCGAAAATCGATTTACACAAAAACATCGTGGACGAAATTATTTTTACTTCGAATTCAGGCAAACCGATGAAACGCGAAAGCGATTTGATTGACGTATGGTTTGATTCGGGAGCGATGCCGTATGCGCAGTTCCATTATCCTTTTGAAAACAAAGACTGGATTGATTCCGGTTCAAAATATCCTGCAGATTTTATCGCCGAAGGCGTTGATCAGACACGCGGTTGGTTCTATACTTTGCACGCTATCGGAACTTTAGTTTTTGACAGTGTTGCTTACAAAAATGTAGTTTCCAACGGATTGGTTTTGGACAAAAACGGACAGAAAATGTCGAAACGTTTAGGGAATGCGGTGGACCCGTTTGAAACGCTTTCAGTTTACGGTCCTGATGCGACACGTTGGTACATGATTGCCAATGCACAGCCTTGGGAAAATTTGAAATTTGACATCGCAGGTGTCGACGAAGTTCGTAGAAAATTCTTCGGAACACTTTACAATACGTATTCATTCTTTGCACTTTATGCAAATGTGGATGGATTTAAATATGAAGAGGCTGAAATTCCGGTTGAGGAAAGAAGCGAACTCGACAGATGGATTTTGTCTGAATTAAATTCACTCATCAAAAAAGTAGATGAATTTTATGCAGATTACGAACCAACACGTGCTGCGAGAGCAATTCAGGAATTTGTAATCGACAATTTAAGCAACTGGCATGTACGCTTAAGCAGAAGACGTTTCTGGAAGGGAGATTATTCAAAAGATAAAATTTCAGCCTACCAAACGCTTTATACTGTTTTGGAAAATGTTGCAATTTTATCAGCGCCGATCGCGCCATTTTTCTCAGACAGATTGTATAAAGATTTGAATGAAGCAACGGGTAAAAATGAAGTTGAATCTGTACACTTGGCATATTTTCCAAAAGCGGATGAAACTTTGATTGATTCAGAATTGGAGGTTCGAACACAATTGGCGCAAGCTGCTACCAGCATGATTTTATCTTTGAGAAAAGGCTCGGATATGCGTGTGCGTCAGCCTTTGCAAAAAGTGATTATTCCTGTTTTGGATGAAACGATGAAACAACGCTTGGAATCAGTTTCTGAATTATTAAAACAAGAAGTAAATGTGAAAGAAATTCAATTGTTGACAAATGAAGAAGCTTCGCATTTATTGGTGAAAAGTATCAAGCCCAATTTCAAAACATTGGGTCCGAAACATGGTCAGGACATGAAAGCAATTTCTGCCGCGACTGTGAAATTGATCAATGATGACATTGTGAAATTGGAATCAGAAGGAAAAATTTTATTAAATTTAGACAATAAAACTGTTGAATTAGAATTGGAAGATTTTGAAATTTCAGCCAAAGACATTCCTGGTTGGACGGTAACTTCCAATGGAAATCTTACAGTTGCTCTGGATATACAGCTTACAGACGAACTTCGCTCGGAAGGTGTGGCACGGGAATTGGTAAATAGAATCCAGAATTTACGAAAAGAGAACGGATTAGAAGTTACAGATAAAATCCGTTTAATTTTAAAAAATGATGACAAAATAGAAACATCGGTAATACAAAATAAAGATTATATTTGCTCGGAAACGCTGGCTGCAGAATTGCTGTTGCAATCTGAAATAGAAGGCGGAACGAAAATAGAGATAGACGATTTGATAACTGAAATTTCGATTTCAAAAATTTAAACTACTATGACCACAGACGAAAAAACAAGATATGCTGATGCTGAATTAGAGGAATTCCGTCAGATTATACAGGAAAAATTACAAAAAGCTGAGCGCGATTATGAATTGATCAAAGAATCTTTCATGAACGGTTTAGACAACGGAACTGACGATACCTCACCAACTTTCAAAGCTTTTGAAGAAGGTTCTGAAACTATGAGTAAAGAACAAAATGCACAGTTGGCATCACGTCAGGAAAAGTTCATCCGCGATTTGAAAAACGCTTTGATCCGTATCGAAAACAAAACTTACGGTATCTGTCGTGTGACCGGAAAATTGATTAATAAAGACAGATTGAAATTGGTTCCGCACGCGACTTTGAGTATCGAAGCAAAAAACATGCAACGCTAAAAAAAAGTTTTGAAGAAAGTAGGAATTATTGTTTTGCTGGTCTTGATTATAGACCAGCTTTCTAAGTTTTATATCAAAACCAATTTTCATTACGGAGAAGCTGTCGAGGTTTTTAATTGGTTTCAATTGAAATTCGTAGAAAATCCTGGAATGGCTTATGGTGCTGAATTTGGGGGACTTGTGGGAAAACTTGTTTTGTCAGTACTTCGTTTATTTTTGATCGTGGGAATTTGTTGGTACATCTGGAAAAATGTAGCGAAACACAACAATAATTATTTCAAAATTGGAATGGCGTTGGTGCTTGCAGGGGCAATGGGCAACCAGATTGATGGATTGTTTTACGGAATGATTTTCGACACAGGACCCGTTTGGAACCCCGAACATGGGATGTGGGAAAGTTATACAGGTGTTTCCACAGCAGACTTCAAAGGTTATTCCGGATTTTTAAAAGGAGCAGTTGTGGACATGCTTTATTTTCCATTATTTGAAATGACTTGGCCTGAATGGATTCCTGGAATCGGCGGTAAGAATTTTGAGTTTTTCTCCTATATTTTCAACGTAGCAGACGCTTCCATTACGGTTGGCGGTGCGACAATTTTATTGCTCAGAAAGAAAGTTTTTGCTTAATTCATCCATTTCAGTTTTCAAATGAAATTTAAGTTCTCTATTGTGTTTTTTTTAATTTTGTTTCAATCCATTTTTGCACAAAATTATACGCCAATTGATACTGCCGATGAAAATTCGAGAAAAGAATTGGTGAACAAGTACAATCCTGTTTTTGAAAATTTTAATTCTATTTTAAAAAACCAATATACAGGAAAACAAAGAAATCAGATGCTCAATATTTTTATTGAAATTCAAGAAGATTTTGTAGAGGAAATAGAACAAGGTTATTTTACTTTTGATGAGCAGTTTCAAAAAATGGCCGATGGAATTTTGAATGAATTGAAATCTAAAAACCCTGAAATTTCTGATGAATTAAAAATTTTGGTATCCAAGCATGGAACGGTAAACGGATATTGCATGGCAGATGGTACACTAGTGATCAACATGGGAACTTTTAAATTCTTGGAAAATGAAGACCAGATAGCAGGAATTGTTGCTCACGAAATTGCCCACAAAACACTTAATCATGTTACGAAATCTGTTCAAAGACATGTTTCATCTAATATTTCTGAAACCAATCAAGGGAAGATTAATTCTATCAAAAAGAAAAAAATAGGAAAAAATGAGGAGGCATTTCAGCTCATGCGGTCAATGATGTATGAAGAAGGAAGCCTGCGCAGAAAACAGGAAATTGAAGCCGACTCTCTGGGATATATGTATTTTTCAAAAACCAAGTACGACAAATATCAATTCGTAGAAGCATTTAAATTGCTGCAACGTTACGATACTTTGAAACCTGCCGGAGTCGAAGTCAATACATATAAAAAGTACTTTGATTTTCCTGCTCAACAATTCAAAGAAGATTGGATGAAAATGGAAGATTTTTCTGCTTATGATTATGAAAAATACGTAGAAAAAATAAATAAGGATTCTATTTCTTCACACCCGGAAGTGATTGAGAGGATTGATTTTATGGAAAGAAAAAATCCGGAACTGCAAACGTATTCAGAATCAATTACCGCCAATTCTAATTTTCTGGAATTGCAATACATTGCAGAAATGGAAGAAGTGCCCAATCTGTATTTTTTGAAACAATATGGCCTGGCCATTTATTTTTCACTTTATTATTTACAACAAGGTAAAGACGAGGGTTTTTACAAATATTGGTTGGGTAAAAGTTTTGAAAAAATCCATGAAGCCAGACGTGTTTACAAAGTCAACCGATATTTAGATACCGTTTCACCCAAAGACCAATCAGAAAGTTATATGCAGTTTTTGAATTTCATGTGGAATTTAAACTTAAACGAAATCAAAAATATTGCAGATTTTTATTCCCAATCGCAAGCTGTCAATAGTTAAGTTTCTCTAGCCTTATTTGATTTAAGTTTGACTTCTCATTAAATTCTTGTAACATTATGTAACCTTCTTTTGCCGGAATCGGGCGGATGAAAAAATCTTCTGAAGACATCGGTATGGTTTCTTCTTTGAACTCCCCATTGATGATAGTGTTGATGCCTAAAATCCAATTTTTATCTCTTGTCTCGTCATCTTTTTTGTGGTCTCTGAAAAAGAAAACAACCCCCTGATCGTCTTTTATGTACTGATGAAACAAATAATCATTTTTAAACCATTTGCTTTTGTCTTTCTGGATGGTATAATTCGCCTTGAATTTTCCATCCTTGTCAAAATTAAACAGTACAAAATCCAAAGATTTGGTAGAAGTATAATTTGAATTTACACCTTTGAATTTCTCAGCGAGATAAGAAAAAGAACCATCTTTCAAAATGTAAATTTTCATAGGCGAGAGATAATATCCTTTTTCCACCACACCATATTTGTTTGCTTCAAGATTGGAAGCAATTTCAGACCAAGGATAATATTTTTTTGAAATTTCCTTTCCGGTTTTATCGAGTGTAATGGTGTAAACTCCCAAGTTTTTCTGCCAATTGAAATCTTCTTTGGAATAAGGACTGTAATTTCCTACGATGTAAATCTTGTCTCCGAAATAACGAAGGTTTACAGTGTGGCTGTAAGCCGAATTTTTATCTTCAAATGGATATTCAAAAATTTGAGTGCCATTTGTCACGTCAATTCCCACCAAATTAAATTTATCGATGTATTTGCTATTGGAAAAATAACTCAATCCACCGATTATTAAACCTTCATTGATGTTGATTACATTGAAGCTTTTCCAGTCTTTTTTTACGCCATCCACATTGTATGAATAAGTCCATTTCAAATTCTGGTCAGCACCATAAACTTTTAAATCTTTTTCCAGATAATTTTTCCCTTTTTTGTTGTTTTCGGTTACAAAAAATCCATTCAGATTTTGATAATTAATAGCATAAGCGAGTGAAAATGACTCTGCGCCTTTGTAATTTTCTTTGAGTTCATCTACATTTTTGATGCTCAATTCTTTGAAGCTGTCATTTTCGTACATAAACTCTTTGGAAACAGATTTATCTTTCAAGGAGATAATTCTATTGTAAGTCAACAATGTTTCGGTTTTGCGTTTCAGAAATTTGGAAACCAAAATCCCATCACCCATATAAGTACAGTCAAAAAACAAATTTTTTATTCCGTCATAATGTTTTTCGGTATAAGTTCCATTGGCAGCTTTGTTGAGGTTTTTGTCAAGCAAAACATATTCGAATTGCGTATTTTCCGTATCAATTTTCCCTTGATCAAAAAAATAAATGTATCCGTACAAGTCTCCATTACTGTTAGAAAGTATGCTGCTGTATACAATATCGCCTTCAGCAATATTTTCAAGGTCCTGAATCTGAGCAGTTAAGTAATTTATAAAAAATAAAAACGAAGCAATGATAGAAAGACTTCTCATAAAATAAATTAAGTTTTAAAGGCTCCAAATATAACAATTATGAGATTTTGTAAGAACTAAATTATACAATTATCTTTGCGCAAATTTTCTTCATGAACGAGGCCTTGTTAAAAAAATGGTTTAAAATATTCTGCATAGCAGAATTCATCAGTTGTTTCTTGCTTTTTTGCGTAGCGATGCCGCTGAAATATGGATATGACAACACAGCAATTATGTTTCCGGTTGGAATGTTTCACGGTGTAGCTTTTATGGGATACGTTGTGTTGGCATTATTGGTGCAGAAATATTATAAATGGGACTTGGAAGAATTGATTTTTGTGATGATTTTCGCATTCATCCCATTCATGACGCTTTTGGTTCACAGAAAAGTTGAAAAATTCGAAAAGGAAAACCCTCAATAAATCTGCTATAATTTTGTAATTAATCAAAGTTGTCAGATTTGTAAGTGGTCCAATATTGACTATTTCATTAGTCTTGAAGTTTAAGCCTTTCAATTTCCACTACTTGAAAAGTCATTTATGACAAATCAATAAAGTTAAATTGATAAGTTATGATTATCAATCATAATGGAAAGTACCCTCATGCTAAATTTCTCCAAAATATACCGTTTCATAATCTCAATAACCTTTCATACATTTACACAAAACCTTAACGCTTGCTTAAAGTAAATGAAATACTAAATAAGTATTGGCATTATCCGGATTTCATCTATCCGCAAAAAGAAATCATTGAAAGCGTTTTAAACAAAAAAGATACTCTCGCCATTCTCCCAACAGGTGGCGGAAAGTCTTTGTGTTACCAGATTCCGGCAATGGCAAACGAAGGAATCACCTTGGTCATTTCACCACTCATAGCATTGATGCAAGACCAAATCCAAAACCTCGAATCCAGAGGGATCAAAGCCGTTTCCATCAATTCAACGCTCAATCAAGATGAAATTGCCCTCATTCTCGCAAAATGTAAACTCGGCGATGTGAAATTACTTTACATAGCACCCGAACGCTTGCAAAGCCGAACATTCATTCAAGCCATTCAGGACTTAAAAATAGAACTCATTGCCGTTGACGAAGCGCATTGTATTTCTCAGTGGGGACACGACTTTCGTCCCGCTTACATGAAAATAAATCAACTCAGGACTTTGTTTCCAAAAGCCACAATTCTTGCATTGACTGCAACTGCGCCGCCGAAAATCAAACAAGAAATAATATCTTCTTTAAACCTAAAAGATGCCTCCGTATTTGAACATTCTCTCAAAAGAGAAAACCTGACTTATACAATTGTCAAATCCCCTGATTTGTTAGATGCTTTGGTGTATGAACTTCAGAAAAATCCCGGAGCAGCCATCATATTTGCAAGAACGCGCGAACAAACCTATAAAATCTCACAATACCTTGTAGAAAAAGGCTTCGATGCCGAATTTTTCCATGCAAAACTTTCTCTAGAAGAAAAAAATAAAAAGCAAAAAGACTGGATGCAAAGTGATTCGCAGATCATGGTTTCGACCAATGCATTTGGAATGGGAATTGACAAATCCAACGTCCGCAATGTGATTCACCTCGATTTGCCGTCGAGCATCGAAGCATATGTGCAGGAAGCGGGCAGGGCAGGGCGTGACGGAAAACCAGCAGCTTGTACTTTGTTTTTACAAAACAATGCTATCGAAAAGACGGAAAATATTTTCAAATCTGGATTGCCCAATCGTGAAGAATTCAGCTATATAAGCCGTATGCTTTACAACCATTTTGAAATCGGGGAAAACGAAAGGCCTGAACATCAGTACAATTTGGATTTAATTAAATTCATCAAAAAATTCAAATTAAATAAAAAAAGAACCTTAAAAACACTTGAATTTCTCGAACAGAAAGAAGTGCTTTTCATCAATAAATTTTCCACTTACAGCACCGCTCGGATTAATTCCAATCCCAACCAGCAGCAACAATCTAAAAAGTCACGTTACCGGATTTTAGAATATTTGGTTCGAAATCATCCCGGGATTTTATCACAGGAAAAATCAATAAGTGAATTCCTTATCGCACTTCAACTCAATAAATCAGTAAAAAAAGTAAGAAAAATCCTGCACCAGTTAAACGAAGAAGGATTTCTGGATTACAATGACCGAAGCATCAAAAAAATCATCTTTATCAGACCTCGAGAAACCAATTATTTACAAAATAATTTATGGTATGAATTTGAAAGAATTCAAGTGTTGCAATGGAAACGACTTCAGGAAATGATTTACTATACGGTTCAAAAAGGAATCTGCAGAGAAAAATTACTGCTTCGTTATTTCGGAGAAAAAACGGCGCAAAATTGTGGTAGATGCGACGTTTGTAAATCAGAAAATGTCGAATTGGATTCCGATTTGATTCTCATTTTTTTAGGAGAAACTCCCAAAACACTTCAGGAAATCCTCGCGTATTTTATAACTTCGCCCAAAGAATCAGTGCTCGTGACGTTACAGGAATTGATGGATGAAGAATTAATCGAAACCGCAGGACTGGATTCTTATATAAAGAAATAAATTAGAAAAAATGAAAGTCGTATTTATGGGAACGCCGGAATTTGCGGCGATATGTCTGGAAAGAATTCTGGAAAGCGAACATGAAGTGGTTGGTGTGATTACCGTTCCGGACAAACCTGCGGGAAGAGGGCAAAAGTTATCACAATCAGCGGTTGCGAAACTTGCTATTGAGAAAAACTTAAATTTGCTTCAACCTGAAAAACTGAAGAATATTGACTTCGTAAAAGAATTGAAAACTTTAAATGCAGATGCCTTTGTGGTGGTCGCCTTCAGGATGCTTCCCAAAGAGGTTTGGCAAATACCTGCGAAAGGAACTTTCAACCTGCACGCATCATTGTTGCCGGATTACCGTGGTGCAGCGCCGATCAATTGGGCAATCATCAATGGTGAAACCGAATCGGGCGTAACGACTTTTATGATTGATGAAAAAATCGATACCGGAAATATTTTGCTCAGTAATAAAGTTGAAATTCTTAACGATGATACCGCAGGCGATTTACATGATAAATTGGTGGAAGTAGGGAAAGAATTAATCATCGAAACTTTGAACGGATTGGAAAAAGGAATCATTATCCCAAAATCTCAGCCTGAAGTTGCGGAAGAAAAAGCAGCTCCAAAAATTTTCCGTGAAGACTGTAAAATTGACTGGAATGAAAGTCTGGAAAATATACATAATAAGATACGTGGTTTAAGCCCGTATCCAGCTGCTTGGTCTTTGTTGAAAGTCAATAATGAAGAAAAACAAATCAAGATTTACAAAGGACATTTTGAATTTGCTGAAATAGATTCCGGTAAAATCAACCAGATTGAATTTGAAAAAGTGATTATCAAAATCAACCACACACAAGGGCATTATTTCATAGAAGAATTACAGCCAGAAGGCAAAAGACGCATGAATGCGCAGGATTTCATTAATGGATTAAATGATAAATCAGGCTTTCAGATTGTCTAAACTGCTCTAAAACAAGCAAAAATGATATTGGTTATTAACAAATCGCATAGTTTTTTCAACAAAATGGTTAAATTTTTTATTGAAAAGTTGCGTGAATAGTGGATTCTACTATATTTGTGTAACATAAATCATTAAAATCTTTAGAATTATGAACAAATCAGAATTAATCGACGCAATTGCAGCTGACGCTGGAATATCAAAAGCAGCAGCAAAAAAAGCATTAGATTCATTTACAACTAATGTTACAGGGGCGTTGTCAAAAGGTGAAAAAATCTCTTTAGTAGGTTTCGGTACTTTCTCAACTTCAGAAAGAAGCGCGAGAAACGGTATCAACCCTCAAACTAAAAAGACTATCAAAATCGCTGCTAAAACAGTTGCGAAATTCAAAGCAGGTTCTGAATTATCAGCTGCAGTTGATGTTAAAAAGAAAAAATAATCAAATTAATTTTGATTTAAAATGAAACCCTTTCACATCGAAAGGGTTTTTTTATTGCTTGAATTTTATTTTTTTTGGCGGCATTTCGGGCTGCTCCGGTGTTCCGTACTCGCCTCATGCTCGCACCAAGCCCTGCGTATCCCGGCCGCATATCCGTTAAAAAAAACAGATTTCTAATTTTTTAAGGTGCCAATCTTTCAATTACCCAATTTTCATTTTCCAATCGGTACCTCAAACGGTCATGCAATCGGCTTGGTCGCCCTTGCCAGAACTCAAATTCAATCGGGCTTACCAAGTAGCCTCCCCAATTTTCCAGACGAGCGACAACTTTACCTTCATGTTGTTTCTGGAGCTCGAGAGCTTTTTCATCTAAATTCTCATCCAAATCGATTACAGAGCTTTGCGCAGAAACGATTGCGCCGATTTGGCTCTCAAACGGACGTTTTTGGAAATATTCATCTGACATCTCAGCCGGAACTTTTGTGGCATTTCCTTTTATGATGATTTGCTGTTCATGCGCCGGCCAGAAAAATGAAAGACAGACTTTGTCTGAATTTTCAATCGAATTTCCTTTTTCACTTTTATAATTCGTATAAAATACAAATCCATCCAGATTATATTCTTTCAGCAAAACAATGCGCGTTCGCGGGAAATTGTCTTGTCCGATGGTCGCTAAACTCATTGCATTCGGTTCTTCTATTCTCGATGCTTCCACAGCATTGTCATACCATGATTTGAATAATTCGTAAGGATTTAATTCTAAGTTTTGAAAATCTATAAAATCTTTGGAATAAACTTTTCTTTTATCGCTTAAGTCTTGTTTCATTGGAATTTTTTTTTATCTTTATCAAACAGACGATTAATTTTAATCCAAAATTAATGCAAATTAAAACCATAACAAAGGGGAATATTCTGATAGCGCAACCCGTATTGAATGATCACACGTTCAATCGCTCTGTGGTTCTGATTACCGATCACAATGAATTAGGCTCGGTTGGTTTTATACTTAACAAGCCGATTAACCATTCTGTGAATACTTTTGTTTCTGAATTAGAATCTGATTTTTCTGTTTATGAAGGAGGTCCTGTGGAAACACAAAATTTGTATTATTTACACAAAAGACCGGACTTAATCCTCAATAGCGAGCCGATTTCGAAAGGACTTTATTGGTCAGGTGAATACGAAGATGTGAAAAATGCAATCAATAACGGACTAATTGATGAGAGTGAAATTCGTTTTTATCTAGGTTACAGCGGTTGGGGGGAAAACCAATTACAGTCTGAAATTGAAGACAATGCCTGGATAGCGGTTGAAGATGATGTGGATATTTTTCAGGATTGGGACAACAATCTTTGGAAACTTCAAATGAAAAAGCTGGGCGGAGAGCATTTGATTTGGCTCAATACACCTGCAGATCCTTCAATGAATTAAAGCTTTATTTTTATTCAGAGTGAAGTGAAACGGAACGAAGAAGCTCAAAACAATATTCTAGTTTGTTACGACAACAGAATTCATCAATTCTAAAACTTTTCCTGTCATTTCAGTCGTGTATTCTTTTTTACGATTTTGATGTATAGATAAAATTCCTTCTCCTTCCATACAGATAAAAAGTTCATTTGTTTTTTGCAGTTCAAACGGGAAAATATCGGTTTCCTCAAATTCAAATTCCTCACTTTTATCCAATAATTTACACAAATGATTTCTCAAAACACTTCTGATCCCGCCTTCTGAAATTTTTGGCGTTTTGATTTGATTTCCCTGAATCAGAAAAGGATTTCCCAAAACAGTTCTCGCAATTTTTTTGTCAGGATTGAGCAAAACCAAATCATTGTATTCGTTTTCCTGCATGTAGGCAAGCGCAACGATTTCTTCCGGTTTGTGTGAACGGATTTGTGTGAAAAAAGTCGGGTTTACCGAATAATCTTTGAAAATCTCAATTTCCGAAGGTAGGTTTTTCCAGATGTAGTTTGAATCCTCAAAAATTGTATTGACTTTAATAAGGTAAGAAATGCCGGATTGTGTCAATAAATCCTCAGAATTTGAATTTCTGAAAATGATGATTTCAATCTTTGCATTTTGAATTTCATTTTCTGAAATTGTTCTTAAAATTTCATTTTCCAGAAATTCAGGTGTGAAATCCATTGGTATTTTCATCCTGAAAATCCTGAGAGAAGCCATCAAATTAAAATAATGTTCTTCCCATAGCAGGATTTTTCCATCTGCTGCACGAACAAATTCTGTAATGAAATCACCATGTAGAAATGCGCGATTGTCAATTTTAAAAATTGAATCGGCATATTCCAACAGATTTCCATTGAGATTAAATTTCACAACGGTAAAGTTTAATTAAGAACCTAAAATTTGTTTGAGGTCGTCGATTTGGCTTTCCCAAAGTAATTGTGCTTTTTCTGTTTCGTCAGGTTCAGCAAAATCTGTAATCATCAAAGAAACATCACCCGTCAAATCATCTTCTACGATATTCAATTCGAAGAAAAATTTGGTATCTTCATCGTCTTCCCATTGAAAACGAACATAGGTATCTTGCTTACTTTTTATCAAAAAAGCAGATTCTTCATCTTCATCCCAAATGAAAGTATATTTTTCTCCGCGTGAATTCACGTTATCTGCGAACCATTCAGAAAGTCCCGAAGGGTTTGATATGTAATTGTAAAGCATTGATGGAGATGCGTTTATAACAAATTCCAGTTGAAATTTCTCTTTCGTCATTTTTGTTTTAATTGGGGTGCAATATATAAAATAGACTTTATCTGCCAAACATTTTTTCAATAAGTTTTGATGATTTGTCAGAAGATTCTATATTTGCACTCCCATTTGAAAATGAGGCGAGGTAGCTCAGTTGGTTAGAGCGTCGGATTCATAACCCGGAGGTCGGGGGATCGTGCCCCCCTCTCGCTACAAAAAGGACAGTTAAAAGCTGTCCTTTTTTTATTAATTTTAAATAGCATGAAATTTACAGTTTACGTATTGTTTTCTGAAAAGTACTCGAAACATCACTCAGGATTTACCATAAATCTTGAAGAAAGTTTATTGTCTCACAATGAAAATGGAAATGGCTGGACTGCAAAATACAGCCCATGGAAGTTGATCTTCTCTAAAGAATTTGAAACAAAAAAGGATGCAATAAAATTTGAAAAGTGGTTAAAATCACGTGTAGGTATAGATTTTATCAATAACCTTGAGCACTAATTAAAGGTTTTTATCTGCTTCGAAAAGATTTGAATATTTTTCAATAAATAACCAAATTATTCTTTTTTATTAGGTTTGCATCATGTACTCAAAAGAAGAAGCACAGCAAATCCGTACAAAATTCTGGATTTCCTTTGGGCAATATATGAAATTGCACCTATCATCTGAAGGTGAATCCATCAATTGGGTCAATTACAAAACCGGCATCAAAGATTTGTTTTTCAAAACAGATATAAGTAACAAATCTGCAAAAATTTCCATCGAAATTACCCACAAAGATTTAAGCATTCAGGAATTGATGTATGAGCAATTCCAAGAATTCCAATCGATGTTTCATTCTTATTTTGATGAAGAATGGATCTGGTCAAAACAATATTCGGACGAACAAGGAAAAATTATAAGTTCGATTGAATTGACTTTGGAAGGCGTAAGCATTTTCAGGGAATCGGACTGGGTAATCATAATTAATTTTCTGAAAACCAATTTGATAAACTTGGATGGGTTTTGGAATGATGTAAAAGATTCTTTTGAAATGTTTAAATAGATTAATTATATTTGATAGAATATTTAACACATAATTAATCTTTTATTTTGCGAGAATGAAGAAATTTTTATCCTTTCTTACCTTAATCTTCTTATTTTTATTCTACTCAAAAGCCCAAGTTATACCTGAAGACGATATTAATCCGATTTGTGATGGACAGTCAATTTCAATGGGGGCACCGGGTAATTCTGGGATTAATAATATTACCATCTATTGTAATGAATTTCAGCCATTGTCACCATACATTGATTTTTATTATGTAAGAATCATGTCAGGAACCACTTTTACTTTTTTGGTAGAGCCGGTGGGAAATGATGATTATGATTTTGGAGCATGGTTAAATCCTGATTTAAATAATCTCGGCAGTACACCGGACTCTAATGTCAGAGGTTCTCAAAATGATCCAAATGCAACTGGGGTTTATCATTTAGGTTTATCTCTTACAGCTACTGATCTCTGTGAAGGAGGAGGTTCGACAGGAGTTCCAGAACCAGGTCTGGTAAGGTATTTTGATGTGCAGCCGGGTGATGAAATTCTTATAGCCATAGACAGGTGGAGTCAAACTTCTCAAGGTTATACCATTTCTTTTGGTGGAGATTCAGAGTTAGATTGTACTATCGTGGGTGATTCCTATGGTAAATGCGATGTAGATGGAAACGGACAGGAATCTTTTCTGGCAGCGGATTTTCTACCTGATTTAAATGCTGATTTCCCAGGAGGACAATTTGAATTTTATACTACTCAACAGAACGCAGAAAACGGAACCGGAACACAGGTCACATTTCCGCATCCTGTAAATATAATAAACAATCCAAGTGAACTTTTTGTGAGAGTGGAAAATTCAAGTGGAGCTTTTGTCCGTGCTGTTCAGATATTCTTATATGTAAATGAAGTTCCGCAACTGTCAACACCTGTCAGTTTGCCTCCCAAATGTGATTTAGACGGAGATGATGAGGAATCTTTTGATTTAACACAAGCACAAAGCCTTTTAGTTAGCGGCCCAAATTTATTTACTTATAAATTTTATGAATCTCAATCAGATGCCATAGCAGGAGGTAACAATAACATAACTACTCCTACAGCATACGATTCAGGAACAGCGACCATATATGTAAGAGTGGAAACAGGTCCTGTGAGTGGAAATGAAGAAGGTTGTTTTTCAATAGGAGAAATTAATCTTATCCTGACACCACAAACCGAAACCGTATTTGATTTAGAAAATGAATACTGCTTGGATTCTACTCCCCCGGCATTGTCCAATTTGTCAGATAATGGTGTAAACGGTACTTGGTCTCCTGCCATAATCAACACAACAACAATTGGTACAGTTACTTATACATTTACACCTAATTTAAATGAATGTGCCACCGAATTTCAAATCGAAATCGAAATTGTAGAGGGCATCACGCCTCAATTTAATCTCGAAACCTCTTTTTGTCAAAATACAACAACACCAATTTTGCCTTTGATGTCAGACAATGCCATTGCCGGAACATGGTTTCCTGCTGCAATTGACAGTTCTACTCCAGGTGTGGTGACTTATACATTTACGCCAGATGATTCCAATTGTACAGCAATATTTGAAATTGAAATTGAAATAATTGCCTCAGCACTATTGAATAATTCTTTAGAAATAGAATTATGTGATGAGAATTTTGATGGAATTTATGAATATAATTTAACCGAATTAAATTCAGAATTAATCAATCCGACGACAGGACTGATATTCAGTTATTATGCAACTCAGCAAGATTTCGATAACGACAATCCAATTCCACAAACCGAATGGAACAATTATGAATTCAACAATTTACCTACTGCTATAATTGTTGCAGCTGAGAATGCTGAAGGTTGTATATCAGAAGAAGTTTCAGTTCAATTTATTGAAGGTCAGGGTATTATTTTGTTAGATGCGCCTTATCAAATTTCATTTTGTGAAGGCGAAACTGTGAATTTAACAGAACATAATTCAATTTACACAAATGAAACCGTTACAGTTACATACTATGCAACATTGGAAAATGCTCAAACAGAAACTTCGCCATTGACAGCAATAACCAATTATTCCCCTTCAATTGCAGAACCTATATATGTTCGACTTGAAAAATTAGGAAGATGTCCGGAGATAATTGAGGTTGAATTTATTTTAGGTCAGGAAGTGCAGCACAATTCCGGAACATTTGGTCCTATAAATTTTTGCGAAGATGAAACGATTGACTTGACTGCATTTGAAAATGATATTGCGTTGGAAACCGGCGTTAATTTTACTTATTACGAATCTTTGCTAGACGCAGAAAATCAAGAAAATCCGATCACAGATGAAACGGCTTATCTTACACAAGGAAATGGAATTATTTACGTAAGATTGACAAAAACAGACAGATGTGCTGTCATAATAGAATTAGCATATCAGCAAAGACCAAATCCGATAATTACAGGACTGGAGCCTTTGAACAGAATAATTTGTGAAGGAAATGAAACCATAGAGATAGAGGCAAGTACTGAAGATTCAAATGCTTCATTTTTATGGACTTGGGGTAATAATCAAAGTCAGTCCGGTGCGGCAATTGAAATTACACAATCAGGAACTTATATTTTAACTGTGACTGACTCCAATGGCTGCATAAGCACAGAGGAATTGATCATCGAAGCATCTCCTGCACCAATTATAAGATCCATAGAATCCGGTAATAACTATTTGGTGGTCTCTGCCGAAGCAACTTCAGGAGGAACATTAGAATATTCACTCAACAATGTCATGTGGCAGACGAGCCCGAGATTCGATAATTTAGTCAAAGGAGAAATTTATACCATTTATGTGCGTGAAAATGGCTGCGAAGTAACAAGTTATCAGGCAGTGATTTTAGATGTACCTAATTTTATTTCCCCAAATGGAGATGGTTATAACGACCAGTGGACAATAAGAGGAATTGAAATTACTCCAGACTCTACTATCAAGATATTTGACCGTTACGGGAAAATATTTATAGACACCAACTTTGACGGAAATTATGTTTGGGACGGGAAATATGCAGGAAGACCTTTGCCGTCAGGCGATTACTGGTACATCATGCAGATTCCGTCAGATGGAGTCATTGTAGCACAAAAGTTTGTAGGACACGTATCCATAAAAAATCTTTAAACCAAAATTAAGACTGAATTTTACTTTAATTAAATCACGAAATCAATTTCATTAAAGTTTATAAAATACAATCTTTACAAGAATGTAATGTTAAAATATTTGAACAATATCGAAAAATCTTTGTAGATTCGACACCGCAAGATTTTAGTGCATCTGGGTAGTTGCAGGTTGTGTCAAAATGAGGTCATGACACACCAAATAAAATCAAATTATGGCTTGATGAAATAATTTTGAGCATAAAAGCGTTAGGAATATAGATTACACACATGAGAAAAATTCTACTTATTGCCATCATAGGTATCGTTGGGTCTAGCAACTTAGTTGCACAGGAGGGATTACCGTTTTATAATCACTATTTGGTAAGTGATCGATACCTGATTAATCCATCGTACGCCGGAGCCAATCCTGAAGTTTTAAGTGTAACGGGAAGTTACCGAAACCAATGGGCAGACTTGCCGGAAAGTCCTAACACCCAAACAGTAAGTGTGCATGCAACTGTCGTTGACCGTTTGGCATTTGGATTATATGTCTTCAATGATGAAAACGGTTTGACCAGCTTGAGAGGTATCAATCTTTCAGCCGCGTACCACATTCCTATCAGCAGCAGAAGAGATATGTACGAAGATGAAGAAGAAGATAAATTCTCTTTCGGTTTATCATACAACACATTCCAGCAGGTTTTAGATTTAGATAGGATCAATGTCAATCAGCCAAATGACCCTCTCTTACGGGAAGATACTTACAATCTGAGTTATTTTAATTTAGGTATTTCATTTAATTATGCCGGATTATTTGGTGGAGTTTCAGTTTTAGATATACCATTGGCTCAAAACGAAGCGGTTGCAGATGGGATAGAACCATTGCCAACTTGGTATTATTTAATGTTAGGTTACAAATTCAGAGTTACTGAAGGAATCAATTTAGAACCTTCATTGGTAATGAATTTAAATTCCAATTCAGAAAGACATTTAGATTTAAATTTAATTTCACACATCGGATTTGGCGAACGCCAGCAAGGGCTTGATTTAGGAGTTTCTTACCGTCAGGACATGGACAAAAACGGTTCTCAGGGACTCAGTGTTTCTCCATTGGTTAAATTAAAAATCGGAGGATTGAAACTAGGGATGTCTTATGACATTGGACTTTCTGACATCGCAACCGAAGCCGGAAATGGAATTTTATTCAGCTTAGGATATGACTTTTCAAATCCATTCAATCCGGATTTCAGATAATTAATTCAAAAAAATATTTATAAAAAACCATCCCATTCGGATGGTTTTTTTGTTTTCAGTAAAATTAGTTCAAAAAAATATTTAAAATTAAATAATTGATTTTAAGCAAATTATAATTTTAAATTAAAATATTTTAAAAAAATACAGTACTTTGTTTTGCATAATACTATTTTAAATTTATATATTTGCAATACAAAATGAATATCGAGATGGATATAGAGAAAAACAAAACGCAAATGAGAAAAGGAATACTGGAGTATTGCATTCTCAGCATCATAAAAAGAGGAGGTGATGCCTATGCCTCAGATATCATTGACGAATTGAAAAAATCGGAAATGATTGTGGTGGAAGGTACACTGTATCCACTTTTGACAAGACTCAAAAACGATGACCTGCTAAATTACAGATGGGAAGAATCAACCTCAGGTCCGCCCAGAAAGTATTACACGCTCACCGAAACAGGTATTTCCTTTTTACAGGAACTAGCCGAAACATGGAACCAACTACAAAACGCAGTAAACAAAGTAACTCAAGATACAAATCAACATGGATAAGACAATTTCAATCAGTTTAGGCGGTTTTTCCTTTATTGTAGACGACCGCGCTTATTTAAAGCTCAAAAGCTATTTAGACGAAATCCGTCATTCACTTCAGGGAATGGAAGGTACTGACGACATCATCGCAGACGTAGAAACCAGAATCGCAGAACTTTTAAAAGAAAAATTAGGCGTTCGCGAAGTTGTAAACGAATTAGATGTAGAATATATAGTAGGGGTAATGGGACGTCCGGAACAATACATGGACGAAGAAGAGCCTGAAACCAAAAAATCATATACTTCTTCAGGAAACACTTACAGAAGCACAACTTCAGGAGAAAGAGTGAAAAAGAAACTCTACCGCGATCCAAATGACAAAATCATCGCCGGCGTACTTTCCGGGTTAGCACATTACTTAGGAGTTGACACTTGGATTACCAGAGTATTGTTCATTGTTTTGATGTTCTCAGACATCTTTGTTTCTCTGACAAGCGTTACAGTAATCAGCTACATCGTACTTTGGATCATCCTTCCAAAAGCCGAAACTGCTACTCAAAAATATGAAATGTACGGTCAGGCAGGCGACTTCGAAACCATAAAAAAAAACGCCAGCCAAGCTGCGTCTGAAATGAAAGGTGTGGCGAGCGATGCATCCAGTGCACTGGGGAAAATTTTCCACGTACTCGGTAAAATCATACTCGTATTCTTGGGAATTATGTTGATTTGTACCGGAATCGGGTTGATCATCGCCGCCATTTCTCTTGTAGTTGCTACTTTTTCCGAAATTCCGATGCAGTTCTTTGGCTACATATTAGACGATCAGTGGCAAGACGTAACATCCAAAATTTTGTTTGTCATCTTATTCGCAATCCCGGCAATCCTGCTCATCATGCTAGGTTCACGACTCATTTCATCCAGAGTTAAAATCAACCGTACATTTGTATGGTCATCATTAGGCATATGGTTAATTGCAATTATCGGTAGTGGAATTTTAGCCATGAGCGTTGCCAAAAATTTCTTCCACGAAATAGAATACACAGACCAAAAATCCTATTCGATTGCAACAGACACCATCGCCATATCATTCAACGAATTCAAAAATGACGGCAAATACAAATACAAATGGTTCAACAACGGAAACAACGGATTTGCAGAAATAGACGGAAACTTACATTTGAAAATTGAAAAAGACATCCAGATCAAAAGAAGTGAAGACCAAAACATCCACGTAGAAGTCCTTTACAAATCCAAAGGAAGAAACATGGACAACGCACGTGACAACGCAGAAAGCATCCAGTACGATTACAAAGTCAACGCCAACGGTGAATTAGAATTTAACAGTTTCATGATCCTTCCAAAAGGATCTAAATTCAGAGACCAGGAAGTCGAAATCATCCTTTACGTACCTGCAGACAAAACCATTCAAGTCAAAAACGCAGAAGATATTATTTTGTTGAATGATAAAAATGAATACGAATATGAGTACGGAGAAAATAAATTCTTTAAATTTACAGACGGAAAGTTCAGCTGTACAAATTGCGAACACCATGAGGAGCATTATGACGAAAACAATGTCATCCACATCAACGCAGATTCAGACAGTGCGCAAGTCAAAGTAACCCGCGAGGGAATACACATAGAAGACGGTAAGGACAAAGTAATTATAGACAAAAAACAAATAAAAATATCCGATGGTACAGATTCTCTTAACATTGATCTCTCTGGTAATTGATTTCGTAATCACTACAATCAGTTAACACAAACGTAAAGACCTCACCACCATAGTGTGATAATATGCCGGATGTAAAATGTCCGGCTTTTTATTTCCCCAAACCCATTACACACTCCGTGTTCTTTGTAGTTAAAAAAACCGACCATTTAAAATTGACTTTGTCGGATCTTCGATTCCAAAATCTAAAATTCCATACTATTGCCTTTTGTCTTGTTTTCTTGGGCGTCTCATCGCGCTGCTTCGGGGTTCCGTATGCCGCCACAAACATAGACACTGCTCAGGCGGCACACCAAGCCCTGCACATCACGGACGCGGGGTCATCCCTTATCCATTCTTCACTAAACTTTAGCCATCTACCAGTCAGATGCAGCCATCAGTACAGAACATTGAGCCATCGGCTAAAAATATTTAAACACATACATTTTTCCCGTAAGCCTTTTAAACAGAGAAGTCCACAATAAAATTCATCCAAACTCAAAACCCTCACCACGCACCTCCATCCCCATTCAAAAAATTAACTTTTACATCTTATAAATACAGCCTAAATTCGTACAATTAAATTTGAATAAATGAAAATCGGAATTGTATGTTATCCGACCTATGGCGGAAGCGGTATCGTAGCGACAGAATTAGGAATGGACTTGGCAGAAAGAGGACATGAAGTTCACTTCATCAGCACCAGCCTTCCCGCACGATTAGACATCACTCTTTCCAACATCTATTTCCATAAAGTCAATGTAGAAACTTATCCTTTATTCGAGGAATATCAACCGTATTCATTAGCATTGAGTACCATCATCGTAAACATTGCCCAATCACATGGATTAGATTTATTGCACGTTCACTATGCAATTCCACATGCTTACGCTGCCTATTTTGCCAAACAAATGTTGCGCGAAAAAGGAATCGAACTTCCTATTATAACGACACTTCACGGAACAGATATTACTTTGGTAGGGAATCATCCTGCTTACAAACCTGCAGTTGAATTTTCCATCAACCATTCCGACAAGGTAACAGCCGTTTCCGAAAGCTTAAAAAAAGAGACATACGAGTTTTTCTCCATCAATAATGAGATTGAAGTCATTCCCAACTTCATAGACAACGAACAATACCAATTCGATGAAAACTGCGGATGCAGAAATCAACTCGCAGACAGAAAAGAAAAAGTAATCATACATGTTTCCAACCTCAGAAAAGTAAAACGATTGAACGATGTAGTCAAAGTTTTCTACGAAATCCAAAAAGAAATCCCAGCAAAACTCATCATTGTCGGCGAAGGACCCCAATGGGAAATTGCAAACAATTTAATTAATGAGTTAGGCATTTCTGAAAAAGTAAAAGCATTGGGTAAAATCAATGACTTATACAACGTACTTTGTTCATCCGATTTATTTTTACTTCCTTCCGAAAAAGAAAGCTTTGGTTTAGCCGCGCTCGAAGCAATGGCAGCCAGAGTTCCTGTAATTTCATCCAATGCCGGCGGGATTCCAGAAGTGAACATCGATGGCGAAACAGGTTATGTACTTCCCGTAGGTGATGTAAAAGGAATGGCTGAAAAAGCAATTGAATTGTTGAAGGACGATGCCAAGATGATTCAATTCAAAGAAAATGCAAAAAATCAAGCTCTCAAATTCGATAAGAAAAACATACTGCCGATGTATGAAGAATTATATCTTTCCGTTTTGGAAAAGGTAAAATGACCCAAATTCAATCGTTAATCATTTCTTAAAATTATTAAGAATTAATCTAAACTAATGCAGTAAAGGCTTACAATGATATTTTTCATTGTGAAAAGCATTCAACTTTTCTAAATTTGTTCTAATTCAAATCAAAAACTGCTTTATGGCAAAAGAATCTCTGCTCCGTTCATCTATCGGAAAGAAATTTACAATGGCTTTATCGGCACTATTTTTAGTGCTGTTTTTAGGTCAGCACTTTGTACTTAACTCACTTGCCGTGATTTGTCCGGCAGCTTTCAATGAAGCTTCCCATTTTATGGGGTATCAGCCGATAGTTCAATTTGTAATTCAACCCATTCTTATCATTGCTGTGGTTTACCACTTCGTAATGGGATTTGTGCTTGAAATTCAAAATAAAAAAGCACGTGGTCCTGTGGGCTATGCAGTTAATAATTCAAACGCAAATTCAACATGGGCTTCTAGAAATATGATTTGGAGTGGTGCTACGATTTTAGCATTTTTAGTATTACATTTTATTGATTTTTGGATTCCGGAAATTGCACATAAATATGTCCACTTTTTACCGGAAGATCCAAATCGTTACTATCCTGAATTGATGCACAAATTCGAAAACCCGATTCGCGTAGCAGCTTATGTAATTTCATTTTTCTTATTGATGATGCACTTATTACATGGATTCCAATCAGCATTTCAGTCAATGGGTGCAAATCACAGAAAATACACACCATTTATAAAATCTTTTGGGAAAGCATTTGCAATCGTAGTTCCTGTCGGATTTATGTTAATTGCAATTATTTGTTACCTAAAAAACATTGAAGTATTATGAGCAAATTAGATTCTAAAATACCTGCAGGAGATATTTCTGAAAAGTGGAATAAATACAAAGAACATCTTCGTTTAGTTGCTCCAAACAACCGTGGTAAAATTGATATAATCATTGTAGGAACCGGATTGGCAGGTGGTTCTGCAGCTGCAACCTTGGCAGAAATGGGTTATAATGTAAAAGCATTTTGTTACCAGGATTCACCCCGTAGAGCGCACTCGATTGCGGCGCAAGGTGGTGTAAATGCTGCGAAAAATTACCAGAATGACGGAGATTCGATTCACCGTTTATTTTATGATACGATTAAAGGAGGAGATTACCGTGCAAGAGAGGCAAACGTTCACCGTTTGGCAGAAGTTTCCGGAAATATAATTGACCAATGTGTTGCGCAGGGTGTTCCTTTCGCACGTGAATACGGTGGTTTATTGGACAACCGTTCCTTTGGTGGAACACAGGTTCAGCGTACTTTTTATGCGGCAGGACAAACAGGTCAGCAGTTATTATTAGGTGCTTATTCTGCTATGAACCGTCAAATCGGTAAAGGTAGAATCCAGATGTATAATCGCCACGAAATGTTGGATTTGGTTTTGGTCAATGGAAAAGCACGTGGAATCATTGCGAGAAATTTAGTTACAGGTGAGATTGAAAGACATTCGGCTCATGCTGTGATTATTGCTTCAGGTGGTTACGGAAACGTATTTTTCCTTTCTACAAATGCAATGGGAAGCAACGTAACTGCTGCGTGGAAAATCCACAAAAGAGGTGCTTATTTTGCAAATCCATGTTATACGCAGATTCACCCTACTTGTATTCCGGTTCATGGAACACAGCAATCGAAACTGACTTTAATGTCAGAATCCTTGAGAAATGACGGTAGAATTTGGGTTCCGAAAAAACTGGAAGATGCTGCGGCAATCCGTGAAGGACGCATGAAACCAACTGACATCAAAGAAGAAGACAGAGATTATTATTTAGAAAGAAGATATCCTGCTTTTGGAAACTTAGTTCCGCGTGACGTGGCTTCCAGAGCGGCAAAAGAAAGATGTGATGCCGGTTACGGTATCGAAAATAACGATACACAGGAAGGCGTTTACTTAGATTTTTCTGCGGCGATTATTCGTTATGGAAAAGAAAAAGCTTTGGTTTCGGGTGAACATAATCCTTCTGAACAAAGAATCATTCAACTTGGAGAAGAAGTTGTAAAAGCAAAATACGGAAACCTTTTCCAGATGTATGAGAAAATAACAGCTGACAATCCATACAAAACGCCCATGAAAATTTACCCTGCGGTTCACTATACAATGGGTGGAGTTTGGGTCGATTACAATTTAATGAGTTCTATTCCGGGATGTTTCGTTTTGGGAGAAGCAAACTTCTCTGACCATGGCGCAAACCGTTTGGGAGCTTCGGCTTTAATGCAAGGTTTGGCAGATGGATATTTCGTGATTCCTTATACAATTGCGGATTATTTGGCAGATGATATCAGAACCGGAAGAATTCCTACAGATTCTGCTGAATTTGAACAAGCTGAAAACGGAGTAAAGGACAAATTGAATTTCTTCCTTAATAATAAAGGAACTAAATCAGTTGATTATTTCCACAAAAAACTAGGTTTAGTTATGTGGAATAAAGTAGGAATGGCGCGAAACGAACAAGGTTTGAAAGAAGCCATTGCAGAAATTGACGAAATCAAAAAAGATTTCTGGCAAAATGTAAAAGTCCCGGGAACGCAGGATTCAATCAATCCTGAATTGGAAAAAGCGGTTCGTGTAGCTGACTTTTTGGAGCTGGGACAATTGATGGCGATGGATGCTTTGGAAAGAAAAGAATCTTGCGGAGGACATTTCAGAGAAGAATATCAGGATGAAGAAGGGGAAACTTTACGTGACGACGAAAACTTCAAACACGTTGCAGCTTGGGAATATGTAGGAGATGATATTAAACAGGAAGTTCGTCATGAAGAACCTTTGAATTATGAGTTCATCAAAATCGCAGCAAGAAATTACAAATCTTAAAATTATTGCCAAATAAATAAATTATGGCTTCAAAAAATATAAATATCAAACTCAAAATCTGGAGACAAACCAATGGTAAGTCAAAAGGAAAATTTGAAAACTATTCTCTGGATGAGGTTTCAACAGACAGTTCATTCCTTGAAATGTTGGATATGCTCAACGAACAGTTGGTAAATGAAGACAAAGAACCGGTGGCATTTGACCACGATTGCCGCGAAGGAATCTGTGGTATGTGTTCGCTTTACATCAATGGTCGAGCGCACGGTCCTGACAGAGGAATCACGACTTGTCAGCTACACATGCGTTCGTTCAACAATGGCGATACTATTACTATCGAACCTTGGCGTTCAGCAGCTTTTCCGGTAATGAAAGATTTGATTGTTGACAGAACGTCTTTTGATAGAATCCAACATGCGGGAGGATTTATTTCGGTAAATACTTCAGGAAATACCATCGACGGAAATTCAATTCCGGTTCCAAAATATGATGCAGACAGGGCGTTTGAAGCGGCGACTTGTATCGGTTGTGGAGCTTGTGTAGCGACTTGTAAAAATGGTTCGGCAATGTTGTTTGTAGGAGCGAAAGTTTCTCAGTTTGCTTTGTTACCGCAAGGAAAAGTGGAAGCACAGCAACGTGCATTGAACATGGTAAAACAAATGGACGAAGAAGGTTTCGGTAACTGTACCAACACGGGTGCCTGTGAGGTTGAATGTCCAAAAGAGATTTCTCTTGAAAACATCGCGCGTATGAACCGCGAATTCTTGAATGCAAAAATAGTTTCAGAGCAATCTTAGAATTAAAATAAATATTTTAAATATCAAAATCCGATGAAGCAGATTCATCGGATTTTGTTTTAAATTTAATTCGTAATTATAAAAATCTGAACAAATGGATTTAAACAATGTATTTAGTCAAAATGAAAAATGGATTGAACAAAAATTAGAGGTAAATCCTGATTATTTTTCCGATTTATCAAAAGGACAAAATCCTGAGGTTTTATATATAGGATGTTCAGACAGTCGTGTGACAGCAGAAGACCTGATGGGAGCTCAAGCTGGGGAAGTTTTTGTTCACCGTAACATTGCCAATATGGTAATCAGCATCGACCTGAATGTCATGTCTGTACTGAATTATGCGGTCAATCATTTGAAAGTTAATCATATAGTTGTATGTGGGCACTATTTTTGCGGGGGTGTAAAGGCAGCGATGCAGGCGCAGGATTTGGGGATTTTGAATCCGTGGCTGAGAAACATCCGCGATGTGTATCGTCTTCACAAAGATGAATTGAATCAAATTTATGAAGAAAATGACCGCTACAACCGATTGATCGAACTAAATGTACAGGAACAATGTATCAATCTACTCAAAACTGCTGCAGTACAAAAGGCTTATAAAGAACGAAATCTGCAGGTTCACGGATGGGTGTTTGACATACATAGCGGAAAATTGAACGATCTAAAGATTGATTTTGAAAAGGAATTAAAAGAAATTATGGAAATTTACAATTTAGGAACATGAGAAAATCTGCCATCCAACCAATGCCTGAACTTTATGGACGCTACATCGACCTTGTAGAAGATTTAACGCTGAATGTTGCACTTGATAAACATTTTGCTAATATTCAAAATTTAAATCTAGAGTCTTTGGAAGAATTGGGAAATTTGACATATAAACCTGGTAAATGGACTGTAAAAGAAGTCTTACAGCATTTGATTGACTGGGAAAGGGTTTTTGTTTACCGGGCTGTGGTGTTTGCACGAAAGGAGGGAACAATTCCTTCAGGACACGATGAAAATATCATGGCGACAAATTCTAAAGCCAATTCCAAGTCTGTAAATGAAATTATAGAAGATTTTATCGTTGTACGCAGTTGCACGAGTTCTCTTTTTAGAGGTTATGATGAAGAAGACTTGATGACGGTAGGACAGAATTGGAATATGGAAATGTCTGTTTTATCGGTTGGGTTTACGATTGTTGGACATCAGATTCATCATTTCAATATGATTCAGGAAAGATATTTACCTTTATTGGGAATTGATGCTACTTTGATAAAGTAATACTAATTTAAATAAGTAAGGGTTAGACTTCTTTTGAAAGCTAACCCCTAATTAAATTTATAATTATTATTTCTTTTTTATTCTATACAATCTTCCCTGATCGGTTACAGCATAAAGCATTCCATCATGGTAAGCAATATCACGGAATCTTTGCTTTTCCTCAACAAGTAATCTTTCCTCTCCCACGATTTTATTGTCTTTGATTACTATTCTGGCAATATGTTGACTACTCAGTCCACCGATGAATAAATTATTTTCCCATTCAGGAATTGCATTTCCTTTGTAGAAAGCCATTCCACTTGGTGATAAAACTGGATCCCAATAGTAAACCGGTTGTTCCATTCCTTCTTTTTGCTGAATGGGCGGCGCACCAATTTCTTTTCCTCCATATTCTATACCATAAGTAATCGTCGGCCAACCATAGTCTTTTCCGGATTTGATGATGTTCAATTCATCTCCGCCACGAGGACCGAATTCATTCTCCCAAAGTTCTCCCGTTACCGGATGGATGTCCAAACCTTGTGCATTTCTGATTCCGTATGCATAAATCTCAGGCATAGCATCTTTATTATTTAAGAAAGGATTTCCCGGAGCAGGTTTTCCGTCTTTTGTGATTTTGAAAATCTTTCCTAATCCAGATTTCAAATCCTGTGCCTGAACTCTTCCCGGCAATTCTGAACGTTCCCCGGTACTCACAAACAAATGTCCGTCTTTGTCAAAAATCAAACGCGAACCATAATGCAAAGTGCTGTCAAGGGAGGGAGTAGCACGGAAAATAACGGTTACGTTTTCGATTTTTCCGATAGCTTCATTTAATTTACCTTTTGCAACCGCCATCAGATTTTTACCATCTTTTTGTTTTTCCGAATAAGACCAATAAATCATTTGATTATTGACAAAACCCGGATCCAAAGCGACATCGAGTAACCCGCCTTGCCCGCGGTCATCTACCTCAGGGAAGCCTTCAATCGTTTTCACTCGCAGTCCCGTTTCGTCATAGATTTGCATCTTTCCCTCTTTTTCTGTAATCAGTAATCTTCCGTCCGGAAAAGGAATTACCGCCCAGGGTTTATCTAAACTTTCCGCCAATTTATCGACCTGATAAGCCGTAGTCGTTTTCACGCCGGCAATGCGGGTCTGACCTTCAAATGCAGGTTTATAATCCGTGTTAGCTTTCTCGGTTTCTACGGGACCATTTGTAGTTTGTTCAGGATTATTATTGGTTTGAGCCGTTGAATTTTTAGGGTCGCAGCTCATCAGAAAGACTACTGCAAAACCTAATGATAAAAAGTTTTGGATTTTCATAAAAAATGGTTTTAGGAAAAGGCACGCAAAAACCATTCCTTTACAGTTGGTTATAAATCTCTGAAAGAAATTAGGATGGAAATAGAGTATAGATTTTGGAAATTGTATTTAAAACAAGAATGCTTATGCAGAAAGGTTTTTAGAAGTGTTGATAATGGTAATTTAACATTATGTATACCGAATTCTTCTCATGCATACATGAAATTTCTCGGAGCATACAGGCACTTTTTCTTTAAATTACTCTTTAATTAAAAGAATAACTCAATCCGAAAGAGATAACAGAGTTATTATTTCTATAATCAGAACCTTTACGAACTTTTGTAAGCCCAGAATTATACCTAACGCCAATTCCTAATCCTTTGTAAATTTCATATTCCGCACCAATATTCACACCTAAGTCAACATTGATTTCAGGGTCAATGGAAGACTCACCAAATGGTTCCCCGCTGACAGCTAATTCCTTTTCTAATGCAAATCCCAGTTGGGGACCCAATTCAAAATTTAATTTTTTTATAACGTAATATTTGAACATCAATGGAATATTTAAATAGTATAATTTATAGTCAATTTCTACCAAAGATTCAGTTATCATTTGACCATTTTCATCGAGGCCTATAATTGGAAAAGTATCTGTTTTTGCGCCCTGCATTGAAAATAATAATTCAGGTTGAAACGCTAATTTTTCTGCGAATTTTATATTAGCAAAACCTCCTGCATAAAATCCTGTTTTGAAATCGTAATCAATATTTTTATCATTAATAGTTGATAAATTAAGTCCTGATTTTACTCCCCAAGAAACTTGTGCATTGATAAATTGCGCTGCAAATAATAAAATAATTGATAATTTTTTCATTGATTTAGATTTTATAAGTTACACTTATAAATTGAATTAATATATCCAAAGTTTCAATAATTTTTCTTCGAAATCTTTGTCGGGCATGAATTGTTTTTCCAAATCTGCATGGAAGGGAACGGGCGTATCCATACTACCTACACGGAAAACAGGGGCATCCAATTCTTCAAAAACTTCTTCTGAAATGACAGCAGAAATCTCTCCACCAAATCCACTTATCAAAGTATCTTCGTGCAAAATGATTGCTTTTCCGGTTTTTCTAACAGAATCTAACACGGCTTCTTTATCCCAAGGAATCAAGGTGCGCAAATCAATCACATCGGCTTTGATTTCTGGATGTTTTTTCAAAATTTCAATTGCCAAATGAATTCCGGAACCGTAAGTGATGATGGTTAAATCTTCACCTTTTTGATGAAATCTCGCTTTTCCAAAAGGAATAGTATAATATCCTTCGGGAACGGAACTTTTGAGACTTCTATATAATTTTTTATGCTCGAAAAACATTACAGGATTAGGATCTGCAAAGGATTGAAGCAATAGACCTTTTGCATCTTCAGGTGTTGAAGGGTAAATGACTCTGAGTCCCGGAACTTTGGTGAACCAAGCCTCTGTAGATTGCGAATGGTAAGGTCCAGCGGCTACACCGCCACCAGTAGGCATTCGGACTACAACATCTGCATTTTGTGCCCAACGGTAATGTGCTTTGGCGAGGTTATTTACAATTTGATTGAAGCCTTCTGTTACGAAATCAGAGAATTGCATTTCAATCATGGATTTTTGCCCGCGGATAGAAAGTCCCAATCCTGCTCCTAAAATAGCAGCTTCACACAACGGTGTATTGCGCACGCGTTCGGCTCCATATTGGTCTAAAAATCCGTCAGTCACTTTGAAAGCACCGCCGTATTTTGCGATGTCTTGCCCCATCAAAATCAACTCCGGATAACGGTTCATGGCTTCGTGTAATCCTTCTGAAATGGCATCAATGAAGCGGATTTCTCTTTCTGAAACAGATTTTGGAATAATTTCTTCGTTGGAAAACGGAGCGTATAAATCTGCCAGTTCCGTTTCTTTATTGGGGATTATTTTGGGTAAATTATCGGCAGCTTCTAATTCTTTCAAAATAAATCTACTCAATTCATTTCTATAGTTTTGAATGGATTCATCAGTCAAAATTCCTTTTTCTTTTAATTTATTTTCAAATTGAAGAATAGGGTCTTTTGATTCCCAGGATTCAATTAAACCTTCCGGATAATAAGCGGTCCCAGAAGCTTCTTCGTGTCCGCGCATACGGAAAGTCATACATTCGATCAAAACGGGACGCGGGTTTTTACGGATTTCTTCTGCCCAATATTTTACCGTTTCATATACTTCCAAAAAGTTATTTCCGTCGATGGTCACGGCATCGATTCCGTATCCAATTCCTTTGTCAGCAAATGATTTCATACGGAATTGTTCATTAGAAGGCGTTGAAAGTCCCCATTGGTTATTTTCTACGATGATAATTACGGGTAATTGCCAAACTGCTGCAACATTTATGGATTCATGAAAATCACCTTCACTAGCGCCACCATCACCTGTAAAAACCATGGTAGCTTCATTGTTTTTCTGGAGTTTATTTGCTAATGCAATTCCGTCTGCTACACCCATTTGTGAGCCTAAATGGGAAATCATTCCGACGATTTTATAGTCATTTGTTCCGAAATGGAAAGAGCGGTCGCGTCCTTTAGTAAAACCTTCTGCTTTTCCCTGAAATTGGGCAAATAATCTTTGTAAAGGAATTTCACGTGAAGTAAAAACACCTAAGTTTCTGTGCATGGTCAGGATATATTCTTCGGAATTCATTCCCAATGCGCACCCGACAGAAATGCCTTCCTGCCCCCAGGATGAGAACCATTTTGAGATTTTTCCCTGGCGAAGCCCGATAAGCATTCGTTCTTCAATCATGCGAGGGAGTAATAATTTTTTATATAATTCAATCAGTTGATTGTCTGTGTAAGTTGCATTCACTTTTGTTTGTTTTGGTGGTCAAAATTAGGTGTTTTCTAATTCTGAAAAAATAAAAATCCCGCTAAAGATTAACGGGATTGGAATTATTTATTTTAAAAAAAAATTATTTGCCAAGTGATTTTTCAATAGCCCTCATTTGGTCTTCTTTCTCAAACATTTCACCTGCCTGATATGCTTTTCTTAAAGTAGAGGCAGCTTGTAAATCAGTTTTGTCTAATTCAAAGGCTTTTTCTAAATAAGGAATGATAGATATATAAAGGTCTTTACGTTTTTTTGTATATTCCTGATAGGCTTGTTTCTCTTTAGCAGTACTTCCTAAGTTGGCATTGATGATTTCGACATATTCTTTTTCCGGTTTTACTTTTACCAAAGCAAGATTGTTGTATGCATTTTTATATTTTGGGTCAACTTGTATGGTTTTTTCAAAAAACTGAATAGCTTCTGCATCTTTTCCTTGTTCCATATAAATTACTCCAATATTGAAATAGTTTGTAGGATCTGCTGGGTTTAACTTTGTATTTTCAATTAATTTATTTAAAAATCCTTCTTCGTTTCCTGATTTATGGTAGATATTTCCGGCAACGGTTTGAATTTCACTATCTTGAGGATATTTTTTTGTGATTGTTTCTACTAAATCGTCATACTTTTCCAGTCCGCTCAGTGCTTTCAATGCATTTAGATAAAGTTCTTTTTCCATTGAAGGAGTTTTTACCTCTTTGTAGCTGGCAATAAGTCCGAGTTTTTTATGGTTTTCAGCTTCTTCTTTTGAACTATAAGGAACTTCATTTCCTTCTTTATCTTTTGCTAAATATGAAACGGTTTCACCTGTATATTCATCTTTTATGAGATCTTTATAAGCTTGAAAAGCTTTTTCATAAATACCTCCTCTGTGGTAGCTAAGCGCAGCGTTGTATTTGAAAAGCTGTGAGTTGCCGCCTAATGCCTTGACTAAATAAGAAGCTTCGAGAAATTTGTTTCCTGCTTCCTCATTTTTCTCAGCCTGATAAGCAGTGTTAGCTGCTTGAAGCGTTTTTTCAGCCATTGAAGTTACGCTTTCCTGGATTTGGGGTAAATAAACAGACTTTAGGTTTTCTTGTTTTGGTTTTGAATAATCTCCACTTGCAGCAGCTTTGTCAGCTTCAGCTTGAGTTGCATAATATTCAGTTGCTTTGGTTGATTTGTTTTTCACTGAAAACATAGTTCCGCTTTCGTACTTTGCCAACTCTCCAAATTGCTTAGCAGCTTCGATTGTATTTCCTTCGTTTAGAGCAATTTGCCCTGAAACGTAGTAATATTTTGCCAGAGATTCTGGAGAAATTGTGTTAGAAGTCAATAGTCCTGAAACTTTATTTAATTCTGATTTGGCAGCTGTGTTATTTTTGCTTTCAAAAGCCTTCAATGCTGCATCGATTTCTTTTTCCTGAGCAAATACTCCGCTCATCATGAAAACAGCAGAGATTGTTAAAATTATTTTTTTCATCTTTTAAACCTATTTGATTTTTTAAAGGTAAGATGGAATGCTTTTGAACATTCCATCTCTAAATTTTAATTATTCGTTTGAATCAGATTCTAAATTAGTGTTTTCGTTTGAATTATCATTTAAATCCTGATTATTTAAATTTTCATTAACACCTTCGATGTTTTCATTTCCACCTTCAATTAATCCATCAATATCTTCCAATTCTTCTTCAACTTCTTCCTCTACGGCAACTTTTGCAACTGCAGCGATTTTGTCATTATTTTTCAAATTAATCAAACGAACGCCTTGCGTTGCACGTCCCATAACACGCATTTCTTTAACACCCGTTCTGATTGTTACACCTGATTTGTTGATAATCATCAAGTCGTTGTCATCTGTAACGGATTGGATTGCGATTAATTTTCCGGTTTTTTCTGTGATATTTAAAGTGGTAACACCTTTTCCGCCACGGTTGGTAATGCGGTAATCTTCAATCGAAGTACGTTTTCCGTAACCTTTTTCAGATACCACCAAAACGGTTTCGTTTTCTTTGTCAGCGATGACAATCATACCGATAACTTCATTTTCTTCTGTTCCTAAATTAATTCCGCGAACACCTGAAGCGGTTCTTCCCATTGGACGAACTTTTGCATCTTCGAAACGAATGGCTTTTCCACTCAATGAAGCAATCATGATTTCGCTTTCGCCATTGGTCAATTTTGCTTCTAATAATTGGTCGCCATCACGTACTGTAATTGCGTTGATGCCGTTTACACGTGGACGGGAATAAGCTTCCAATGAAGTTTTCTTCACGATACCTTTCTTCGTAACCATGATCACGTAATTATTATTTACGTATTCAGGGTTCATCAAATCTTTGGTTAAGATATAAGCTCTCACTTTATCGTCCGGTTCGATATTGACAAGGTTTTGAATCGCTCTACCTTTTGAAGTTTTAGAACCTTCAGGGATTTCAAATACACGCATCCAGAAACATTTTCCTTTTTCTGTGAAGAAAAGCATGTACTGGTGGTTGGATGCTACGACCATGTATTCCAAGAAATCGGCGTCACGCGTAGTTGCGCCACGGTTTCCAACGCCACCGCGGGATTGTTTTTTGTATTCAGAAAGCGAAGTACGTTTGATGTAGCCCAAATGGCTGATGGTCAATACCATTTCATCATCCGGAATTAAATCTTCGATGTTCATATCGCCACCTGCGTAGTCAATGTCAGAACGTCTTTCGTCGCCGTATTTTTCTCTGATTTCAACCAATTCTTCTTGAATGATTTTCATTCGCAGTTCTTTGCTTGCCAAAACCTCTTTTAAGTAATCGATGGTTTTCATCAATTCCTCATATTCAGCACGAATTTTATCAATTTCAAGTCCGGTCAAAGTTCTCAAACGCAATTCCAAAATGGCTCTTGCCTGGATTTCAGAAAGGTCAAAAGCTTCCATCAAACCTTCGCGTGCTTCATCTGGTGTAGCGCTTTCGCGGATGATTTTGATAGCTCTGTCCAAATCATCTTGGGTTCCGATTACTTTCATGTAACCTTCTAAGATGTGGGCGCGTTCTTCTGCTTTTCTCAATTCATATTCGGTACGTCGAACCACCACATCATGACGGTGATCAACGAAATGTCTGATCATGTCATATAAGTTCAATTGTTCCGGACGACCATTTACCAATGCAATATTGTTTACGCTGAATGAAGATTGAAGCGCAGTATGTTTGTACAATAAATTCAATACAACATTTGGAACTGCGTCATTTTTCAAAACATAAACGATGCGCATTCCTTTACGGTCAGATTCGTCTCTGATTTCAGAAATTCCATCTAATTTCCCTTCTTTGATTAACTCAGCGGTTTTGGCAATCATATCCGCTTTGTTGACTTGATAAGGAATCTCAGAAACAATGATGCTGTCGCGTCCATTGGTTACCTCGAAATTAGATTTGGCACGAATGACAATTCGACCGCGTCCAGTTTCAAAAGCTTCTTTCACTCCGCTGTAACCATAAATAATTCCTCCCGTCGGGAAATCCGGTGCTTTTACGTGTTGAATTAATTCATCAATCGTAACGTCGTTGTTTTCTATGTAAGCAATGATTCCGTCAATTACTTCCGTCAAATTGTGTGGAGCCATATTGGTTGCCATACCTACCGCGATACCGGAAGCACCGTTCACTAATAAGTTAGGGATTCGGGTTGGAAGAACTTTTGGTTCTTTCAAAGTATCGTCAAAGTTGAATTGGAAATCAACGGTTTCTTTATCGATATCGGAAAGCATTTCTTCCGAAATTTTTTGAAGTCTTGCTTCGGTATAACGCATTGCTGCAGGCGGGTCACCATCGACGGACCCAAAGTTACCTTGTCCGTCCACCATCATGTAGCGAAGTGACCAAGGCTGTGCCATACGCACCATGGTATCATAAACAGATGAATCTCCGTGCGGGTGGTATTTACCCAAAACCTCTCCTACGATACGTGCAGATTTTTTATGGGCACGGTTGGCCATCACACCTAATTCATACATTCCGAACAAAACCCTTCTGTGAACTGGTTTCATGCCGTCGCGAACGTCTGGCAATGCACGTGATACGATAACCGACATCGAGTAATCGATGTAAGCTGATTTCATTTCATCCTCGATGTTAATCGGGATTAACTTTTCTCCATCATTATTCATTTAAACTATAATTTATGTTTAAGGTTTCAAGTTCAATGTTTAAGGTTGTAAAATCAACCAAAAATTTATAATATTACCTGAAAGAAAATTTAACGTGCTAAAATACGATTTTTAAGCGGGATAGACTACATGTATGTATAGTAGTTTTCAACATAAAAAAATGAGATTGTGAAAAATTATCAGAAAAAAAGTTGAATTAGATTTTTGAAATAAAAAAATACACTTATATTTGCACTCCATTTGAGAAAATGTAGAAAAGCTTACAAACGATGAAAAGAACATTTCAACCCAGCAACAGAAGAAAAAGAAACAAGCACGGTTTCCGTGAGAGAATGGCTACTAAAAACGGTCGTAAAGTTTTAGCAGCACGCAGAAAAAGGGGCAGAAAGCAATTGACGGTTAGCGAAGTTAGAGCTAAACGATAATCGCTAATATTATATTAAAAAGACCAAAGCCCGGATTTTCTTTCGGGCTTTTTTCTATATTTGCCTTTATTAAGCATAAAAAACAATGACAGGGAAAGTAATTCAATTAGAAAGAGCTTTTATTTACCAAAGAAATCATTTGGTTTTGAGCAATGTAGAATTTGAACTGAACGAAGGTGAATTTTCTTACCTCATTGGTAAAACCGGTAGCGGAAAAAGTAGTCTGCTCCGTGTTTTATATGGCGACCTGCCTTTGGAAGAAGGTTATGGTAAAGTAGTGGGGATCGAATTGAACGGAATGAAGGTCAGTAAAATACCTACACTCAGACGTCATTTAGGGATTGTTTTCCAGGATTTCCAACTTTTATTGGACAGAAATGTCGAGAAAAACCTTGCTTTTGTATTGAAAGCTACAGGTTGGAAAGACAAACAACAAATCAATGACAGGATTGACGAAGTGCTGGAAAGTGTGGGTATGATTTCTAAAAAGAAAATGATGCCTTTCAGACTTTCGGGTGGTGAACAGCAAAGGGTTTCCATTGCACGTGCATTGCTCAATCATCCTGAACTTATTTTGGCAGATGAGCCAACGGGAAATTTAGATCCGGAAACTTCGGTGGAAATCATGAATTTGATTCTTAATTTGTCAAAAGAAAGAAATGTTGCTGTCCTTATGGCAACGCATGATTACAACATCATCCAGAAATTTCCTGCAAAAACTTTCAAATGTGAAGACGGAAAAGTCCATATGGAAGAGTCTTCAGAATCTCTTTTTATAGGTTAATTTTAAAAACTGGTTCTCGATAGATTCCCAATTCTTCGGAATACTCGAACTGAAGTTTTATAGAAATACTGAATAAATTTCCTGTAGTTTCAGTTCTTCAATTTCCCAATTGAAAATTTCAGCAGCTTTCTCAAGATTGGCAAGGTAAGGCGTTTTTCCTTCATCCAACATTTTTCCAATCATCTCTGCAATGTGCTTTGGATTATGATTTTCTATAGTTTTTCCAATTCCGTAAGTTTCAATTGTGTTTTTAATTTCGGGCAAATTTGTACCTAAAATTGGAATTTTGGCGTGGGTGTAATCAAAAATTTTATTAGGTAAAGCATAGCGATAACTTATTCCGTAATCTTCTTCCAAACTCAATCCCAAATCTGCTTTGGGTGTAATTAATTTCAGCTGAGCAGGAGGGACGCTGCCTATGAATTTTACTTTGTCAGATAAATTTAATTCTTGTGCTAATTTTTCAAATTCATCCTTTTTCGGCCCTTTTCCTACAATCCACAATTTGGCATTGTTTATAAATCCCATTGCTTTGATCATCTTGTCAATTCCTCGGCTGAAGTTGATGTCACCTTGGTAAAGGAGGATTTTTTCACCGGAAATAATTTCGGGCAAATTCACTGTCAAATCATAGTCCAATGGTTTTACAACGGGGACATTTCTAATAACTTCGGGACGGATTTTATATTCATTTTGGAACCAATCCGCATAACCATTACTTACCGTATAGAAATGGTTGATTTTAGGAACTATTAATTTTTCCAAATTTTTCCAAATACTTTTTTTGAATTTACGGTTGTGCAAAGTCGGGACTTCAGAGAAAATTTCGTGGCTGTCAAAAACCAAATCCAATCCTTTGATTTTGCTTACCAAATAATTAGGCAATAAAGCATCCAAATCATTTGCCAGCAAGATGTCACCTTTTTTTGAAATCTGTAATAATTTGATGAACAAATTACAGTTGAAATCAGCGTACATCTGCATTCCTTCTCGAAATGTCATATGTAAAGTATGAATTTTATAAGGAAAATTTAATGCAGGTTTTCCGCGTAAATCAGAAGCGATAACCTCTACATCAAATCCAAATTTCTGCAAGGAATTACAAACTTTCTGGACGCGCTGGTCACCTTCGTAATTATTTATGACAGAAGCTATTATTTTTCTTTTATTCACTTGATTTTTTTATGTCTTTGAAAAATAAAAAATACAATTGGATGAATATAATAATTGCATTTGGAATTACCACCGGCCATGCTTCAAAATAAGTACCATAGATTACAAAACACATACACCCAATCATGTTTATAATGCGTACTGATTTTAAATTATTGACAATAAATGACATTACAATAAAAACAGAAGCAGCATAACCAATCCATTCATATAAGCTTGGATTCATATTTTTTATTTGTTTAAAAGTACGAATTTCAAATTTTGAATTTTTCAAAAATCCTCTTTCACCTCAAATTGCACAACCTCTTTTGTTTTTGGATGAATGAATTCCAAATATGCAGCATGTAAGTGTAGCCTGTCTGCAACTGTTCCGTACAAATCATCGCCTACGATGGGTGCATTCAATCCCAACTCATGTGCAGCGTGCATCCGAAGTTGGTGCGTCCTTCCGGTCAATGGCCAGAAATGAACTTTGGTTGTTGTTTGAGTTTTCTCAATAACTTCCCATTTTGTAATGGCTTTTTTTCCGTGTTCAAAACAAACCAACTGTCGTGGTCTGTCATCAAAATCTCCACGCAATGGCAGGTTTATTTCACCATTTTTACCTTCAATTGCTTTTGAAAGTAAAGCCGTATAACGTTTTTTTACTGTTCTTTTGAGGAATTGATGTTGTATATTTTTGTGGATTTCTTTTGTTTTCGCCACGACCAAAAGTCCTGAAGTTGACATGTCTAAACGATGAATAATTAACGGTTCGACATCCAATATATCCTGCAATCGTGTGTAAACCGAATCATGAATTTCAATTCCGGGAACAGAAAGCAATTCTGCAGGTTTATTTACGATGATAAAGCTATCGTCTTCGTAAACGATTTTCAACTCTTTTCCTTCGCCCAGATTTTTCAAGAGCATATTTTCTTCCAACGGAATTCCATTGAGCATGTGTTTCAAAATAGGACGGCATTTGCCATTGCAAGCAGGATATATATATTTGTGTTTTCTGACTTCAGATTTTGGTGAATCGCCCCACCAAAATTCAGCAAAGGAGACTGGTTTCAAATTGTTTGAAAATGCAAATTGTAAAAGCTTTGGCGTTGCACATTCTCCGGCTCCTGCTGGTGGTTTTTCATAAACGGTTTCGCTGAAAATTGAACCAAGGCTTTTGGTTTCTCCATTTTTATTGAGAAATGAATATTGTTCAAATAATTGATTTTGTAAGGTTGCAGATTTTTCTCTACGGATTTTTTTCAAACCTTCAATTTTTTCTTCGAATTCATTAATCCTTTGTTTAAATGAATTCAAAACGTCTTCCCAACTTTCTTTCAGTATCTTTAATTTGAACTGATCGAGATTACTTTGTCTAATCAATTCTTTTTCAGATGATTCATTTTGAATATTTTCTCGGATTTTCTTTCGTTCAGTTTTATTTGTTTTTATCCATGATTTAAATGCAGAAATTTCATCAATTGATTCTTGAGAATATTTTTCAAAATCAAATTTCAATTGAATGAATTCCTCATCAGATTCCAATTTTTCAATTTCAAAATTGAATTGATTCAGGATTTCTTCTTCTTTTTTAAAAAAACTGTTTTCAGTCAGCATATCAAAAACCGGCGGCACAAATTTTTCATGAGCATTCGTTCCTGCCAATTTTCCTGAAAAAGCAGATAAATAACCCAATTTTCCTTCGGAATCCTGAGTCACTAAAATTCCAAACATTTTTCCAATTACCAATCCCGAATGATTTTTATTTAATCCGAAATTATGCTCAGATCGAAATTCATTTTCCAGATAACTTTGCAATTGCGAAACTGCAATTTTGGTCAATGGATTCGGTTCATAGTAAAAAGGAAACGTGAATTTTTCAGGAATGTCAACGCCTTTGATTTCGTCTTTAGAAAAATAAGTGATTTTATTGTTGAAAGAATGGTTCACGTTTGAATTTAAATCGAATACAAAAGTAAACCATAATTAATTTTTCTTGTAATTTACCTTGCAGGATTTTTTATTTTAAATAAAAAAAGACATCCCTTTCGAGATGTCTTTCATTCTGATTAATTAAATCGTTTTATTTTTTTATGATTTTAAATCTTACCGGTTTCTCTTTAAATTTAAGTTCAACGATATAAGTTCCCGAAGGATAGCTGCTGAAATCTAGGGAAACATCCATAGATTTTATACTTTTATCGTTCAGTTTTTGTCCAGCTATGTTGTAAACTGCAACATCTAGAATTTCATTTTTAGATTGAATGTTCAATTGATTCAAAACAGGATTCGGGTAATAGCTAAAATCCAGATAAGCACTCACATCATCTACGCCTAATGTCTGACACTCTATCTCTGCAACCCATCCTGATCCAGTTACAAATACATCAGATACAAACCTGAAACTCAAAGCACCTGTTTCATCAGAAGACTGGAAGCTAGCTCCATTTTGCTGACCTGTCAATCCGCCTCCTGTAATTTCAGGAGCAGTGGTATCAGTTCCGTCATGTATGTATAGAAAATCATAACCGTTTTCTACGTTAAATGAATTGAAAGTTACTTTTACTTTTTCATTGCTGTTTGTTGGGACAATCGTACGTGTAACATCTTCATTATCTGAATAATTTCCTGAATTGCCTCCGCTATCTGTAAATAAAATACCACTGCAGAAATCGGCATCTGTTGCAAACATTCTTACGACTTCCGCCATTTCCACATCGCCGCAAAGTTTTCGTACATAAGCATTATAATAAGTATTGGCAGCCAAATTATCCAATGAAATGGAAGTTGAATTTGTTGCTTGCCATGAAAGCGGAGCATTAGAACTAGCCGCTCTTACTGCATATTGCCATTCATCATTTTCTTCATCAGTATCTGTCCAGTTCAGTGTAGCTTCTGTTTCAGAAACATTTGTCAAAGTCAATCCCTGAACTGTATTGAAACAAGTATTGATGCAGTCTGTGCTCAAGCATTCTTTGCCATTGATATTGTTGATGATAACCGTTTTAGGTTGTTCGCCAAATCCTAACGCAAAATTAATTCCTGGACGTCCCTGTAGATGACAATAACTCATGATCAATCCACCTTCATCGGGATAACCCGGAGTACTGCAATTTCCTTCTACACCTCCTGCGCAGCCATCTATTGCAGTATTGTTTCCATTCCAAACACAGGCATGTGTATGTCTGGATCCTAAAACGTGTCCGTGCTCATGGGTCATTACCATTATGGTCCAGGAATAAGTTGGAACAGTTGAAAATCCTGTGTTCACACCTGCATAACTGTAATTTTCAGTAGAACAAATTCCTTCAATTGTAGCAGCGATTCCTCCGCCCGAATTATCATTTGCGCCAATCATCTGACCTACATCTCCTGCAAAATTAGGACGCTCATTATTGAAAGCAGCTAGGTAATCTCCAGAACCACCTGATCCCTGGTAAGGATCTTGAGTTTCCCAGATAAAAACTTCATTCAACGCGATTGTAATGTCGTCATTTTCATAAAGTGTTTGCATATTGTTAAATGTAGCAGACATCCAATCCATGGTTTCATCTAGGTTGCTGTTGTTTTCAGTAAACAAATCATAATCCATTTCATAGTACATTGCCACGCATTTCTCAGTTGTGGTTGCGCCTTCAAATATCATTGAGGAAGGATAATCCGTATAAGCATCTTTTACAAAATCATCCGTTTCGCAAGTCCAGTCATTTGTAACCTTTAAATTTAAATCTGAATAAACGATATAATCTGTCGTATTATTTACAGATTGTAATTTTCCTATGTTTAAATTCTGAAATTCGTCGGCAGAAATAATTCCTGAAAATTTATCTTCAAAAAAACTAAATGATACCAAAGAATTAGGATTGTCTTTGATAATTCCGCGGTAGTAAACTCCGGGTTGATAGTTTACCGATGATTTTTTATTAGTTTTTAGGGTAAATGAATCTGACAAAGGATTTACCCGGTACAATTGAATTTCGATTTCTTGTCCCTGATAAGGAATGGAAATTTCCAAAGCATTGTTCTTTTGAGTATAAATCGAATGGATAGAATTCAAATCAATTTTGGCTAAAGTAGCGTTATTTACAACATTTTCTACAGTTGTATTTTTCTGACTTGTTTCATTCAGTACATTGAACTTTTTGAAGTTGGTTTTCTGAGTTTCCAGTCTTTCAATCTTTTGGGCAACTGCTTTTGTGTTTTGTGCATATAACCCTATGTTCAAAAGGGTAATACAGCAGAATAGAAGTTTTTTCATGTGTTAAAAAAATTAAAGTCCTAATGTAATCACTTATTTGATATGATTTTAAATAAAAAAGACATCCCTTTCGAGATGTCTATCATTCTATTTAATTAAATTATTTTATTTTTTAATTACTTTGAAAGTAACAGGCTTTTCTTTGAATTTCAATTCTACTATATACGTCCCTGAAGGATAGTGCGAAAAATCAATTTGAGAATCTAAAGACTTGACGGTTTGGGTTCTAAGTTTTTTACCTGCCATATTAAATACCTTGATTTCCAATATTTCATTTTTTGCAGAAATATTCAACCTGTCTTTCACGGGATTAGGATAGTAACTATAGTCTGTAAATTCATTAATGTCTTCAATACTCATAGTAAAAGTACAGTCCGAGCTTAGGCATTCACGATTATTGACAGTATTTATAATCAAAGTTTTTGGTTGAGGACCGAATCCGAGAGAAAGATTAATACCTGTAGAAAAATGACAATAGCTCATAATGGTTCCGCCCTCGGTAGGACTTCCCGGAAGCGAGCAATCACCTTCTACGCCTCCTGGGCAGCCATCTATGGCTGTATTGTTGCCATTCCACGCACACGCATGAGTATGAGGTGACCCAAAAATGTGTCCGTTTTCGTGAGCCATCAAGAAAATTGTAAATGAAAATGTGGGAATTGTTTGATAATTAAAATCTACATGGGTGTAACTATGATTTTGTTCTGAACATAGCCCATCTATAACGATAGCTACTCCTCCACCCGAATCATCATTAATTCCTATCAATTGTCCCGTATCTCCCGCAAAATCAGGGCGTTCATCCCGAAAAGCTAGTAAATAATCTACCATGTCTCCTGCGCCCTGGTAAGGATCCATCGTTTCCCAAATAAAAACTTCATTCAGGGCTATAGTAATATCATCATTTTCATACAATGTTTTCAGGTTGTTAAATGCCGCGGACATCCAATCCATAGTTTCATCCAGATCACTCCCATTAGCTGTAAATAGACCGTAATCCATTTCATAGTACATAGTAACACATTTTTCAGTAGTAGTAGCACTTTCGAATGTCATAGAAGAAGGGGAGTCGATATGAGAATTTTGTGTAAGATGCTCCGTTCCGCATGTCCAGTTATTTTCTACTTTCAGATCTGCATCCGAGTACACGACATAATTTGTTTTGTTACCAGGAACTGTAAGCAACCCTATATTTAAATTTTTCAGTTCACTATTTGAAACAATTCCTGAAAATTTATCTTCAAAGAAGTTAAATGATGCCAATGAGTGCGCATCCCCCTTTATAATGCCTCTGTAATAAACGCCTGGTTTGTAATCATAAGAATTTTTCTTGTTGGTCCTCACGGTAAAAGCATCGGTAAAGATATCAACTTGGTAGAGCTGTATTACTACTTCTTCTCCCTGGTATGGAATGGAAATTTCCAATGTATTTAACTTTAGCTCATAAATGGATTTTAGCGAAGAAGTATTTATCGTAGCCAAAGTAGAAAAATTTACCACTTTATCCACTTCCGCATTTTTCCGGGAAGTTTCTGTCAGTATGTCGAATTTTGGAAATTCAACTTTCTGAATAACAAGGTCATTGATTTGTCGAGCAACAGATTTAGTGCTCTGTGCATGGATCCCAATACATAATGGGATCATGCAACATAAAAAAAAGTTTTTCATATTGGTTGGTGTGTTAAAGTTATAGCTAAGTTAAGAGTTTTATAACAAAAACAAAAATTCCCAGATAAAAGCTACCTGAGAATTTTTATGAAAAATTATTAAAAAAGAGAATTTACAAAGTACCTCGCTTCTCTTGTTCTCTTTCGATTGATTCAAACAAAGCTTTGAAATTGCCCGCACCAAATCCGCGTGCACCCATTCTCTGAATTACCTCATAAAATAGAGTTGGGCGGTCTTCTACAGGTTTGGTAAATATTTGCAACAAATAACCTTCCTCATCGGCATCGATCATGATTCCTAATTCTTGCAATTGGTTGATGTCTTCTTTAAATTTATCCATATGGTCTTTCAATCGGTCAGGAATGGCATCGTAATAAGTTTGCGGCGGAATTGATAAAAATTCAACACCTCTTGATTTCATTTCCGCAACTGTTTTGATGATATCATCCGTTGCCAAAGCTAAATGCTGAACCCCCGGACCTTCATAGAAATCTAAATATTCCTCGATTTGTGAACGCTTCATTCCTTCAGCAGGTTCATTGATTGGGAATTTAATTCTACCGTTTCCATTTGACATTACTTTTGACATCAAAGCTGAATATTCAGTTGTGATTTGCTTATCATCAAACGAAAGAAAATTTACAAATCCCATGATGTCTTCAAACCATTTTACCCAAACATTCATTTGGTTCCAACCCACATTTCCAACCATATGGTCGATAAATTTCAAACCAACAGATTCCGGTTTGTAATCTGATTCCCATTTCACATAACCCGGCATGAAAAGTCCGTTGTAATTTTTACGTTCTGTGAACATGAAAACCGTTTCACCATAACCGAAAATTCCGGCTTGTACGATTTCACCATTTTCGTCTGAAGTAACTTTTGGCTCCATGAAAGATTCCGCGCCGCGTTTAGTGGTTTCTTCGTAAGCACTTCTTGCATCTTCCACCCACAAGGCGATAACCTTTACACCATCACCGTGTTTTTTTACGTGTTCACCGATTGGAGAATCAGAGTTCAAAGCTGTTGTCAAAACCAAACGGATCTTGTCTTGTTTAATTACATAAGAAGCTCTGTCTCTCAATCCTGTTTCCAATCCGGCATACGCCTCAGATTGAAATCCAAATGCAGTTTTATAGTAGTGAGCCGCTTGTTTCGCATTTCCTACATAAAATTCTACGTAATCTGTTCCCAAAAGTGGAAGGAAATCCTGTGCTCCTTCAAATATTTTTTCTAATCCGTATTCTACGCTTTTTAATTCTTGTGACATGTTTTTAATTTTTATGTTTTTTAATATGATAATTGATTGCTTAATTCGTTCATGAAAATTTCATGATTAAATTAAAAATCACCACATCGCACGGTGTAAAACGGATAATAAAGCTCGATTGTACATTGATTCAAAGATACAAACAAATGACAACCGTCACAAACTGTTTTTGTGAAAATGACTTGGAAAAATTTTATCAGGTTTCTGTTTCAGTAAATTAGTGACAAGCCAGGATTGCAAAAAACCATACCCATAAAAGGAAAATTGAATCAAAGTAGTAATTATAGAAAAAAATCCAACCTTGATACTTTTGTTTTGAATGGATGAATAAAAGAAAATCATCAATAAATAAAACACAAAAGGAATTGAAAACAGCGTTGAAATCTGGAAATAATTCAAATTAATCCATATTGAACCCAAATTTATTTTCATGATTTCATTTCTAAAAAAAGAAGCAATAAATGAAAGTAAACAAAACGAAAAATAAATCAAAAACAAACTCGGAAACCAAAATGTTAATTTGGTATAGTTTGGGTGACGCTGATTCAAAATCGGTCGTGCAACCCCGAACTGATAAACCTGCTTTGCAAATTTTTTCAGAGAAGTTCTGCGTTTGTGGTAAACTTTTGACTCTGGGAAAAGTCTTGTTTCAAATCCATTTTCCCACAAAATCATGCTCAAATCCGGGTCTTCGCCGATTCTTAATTCTCCAAATCCACCCGTTTTCACAAAGGCTTCTTTACTGATTCCCATATTGAAACTTCTCGGCTGAAATTTTCCGATGTGTTTCTTTCCGCCACGAATTCCTCCGGTCGTCAAAAATGAAGTCATCGAAAACGAAATCGCTTTCTGTAAATCTGAAAAATTTTCATCTGCCGCATCCGGCCCGCCAAATGCATCGACGTAATTTTCCTTCAGTTCTTTACGAATGCTTTGTATATAATTTTCCGGAGCAATTGTATCGGAATCCAAAAAGATGAAATAATTCCCGTGGGCACTTTCCATTCCATAATTTCTTGATTTTCCAGCACCGGAATTTTCTTTATAGAAATATTGGATATTTAATTTTGAATTAAATTCTTCTGTGACTGAAAGCAATTTTTCAGGCGAGCCGTCATCGACAACTACAACTTCAAAATCAGAATCAATTTGCTTTATCAAACTCTGTAGAAGTTCTCTCAATTCATCCGTCCGCTGATAAACGGCAATGATGATGGATATGTTTAAATTTTCTTTCAAATCAGGACAAAACTACAATTTCATTTAATTTTAATCAACTAAAAAAAGCCACCTTTCGACTTTGCTCAAGATGACCTTTAAAATTTATTTTCAAAAAGTAATTGTACCTATTTCCTGATACTTACTACTTGATATTTATACAATTGTACTTTTTACTGTAAGTTTTCGATGATCATCGCAGAAGCGCCGCCACCGCCATTACAGATTCCGGCTCCACCGATTTTACCATTATTTTGTTTCAAAACATTGATTAGCGTAACCAAAATTCTCGACCCTGAACTTCCAAGCGGGTGTCCCAAAGAAACCGCTCCACCATTTAGATTTACCTTTTCAGAATCTAATTCCAATAATTTCATATTTGCTAAACCAACTACAGAAAACGCTTCATTAAACTCCCAGAAATCAACATCAGAAGCGTTTAGGTTTGCTTTTTTCAATGCAACCGGAACTGCTTTTGAAGGTGCAGTCGTGAACCATTCCGGCTCGTGTGCAGCGTCACCGTAAGAAACGATTTTCGCCAAAGGTTTGATTCCTAATTCGTCCGCTTTTTCTCTCGACATCAAAATCAATGCAGAGGCACCATCGTTCAAAGTTGAAGCATTCGCAGCTGTTACCGTTCCTTCTTTTGTGAAGGCAGGACGCAATTCACCCAATTTTGCGAAGTTTACGTTTTTGTATTCTTCATCTTCACTGAATAAAATCGGATCACCTTTTCTTTGTGGAATTTCTACCGGAACAATTTCGTCATTAAATTTTCCTTCTTTCCAAGCATTTGCAGATTTGGTATAAGAACCAATTGCAAACTCATCCTGTTCCTCTCTGGTAAAACCGTATTTCTCAGCAGTTTTATCTGCAGCAAAACCCATTGCTTCTTTATTATAGGCATCTTGCAGACCGTCGTTGAAAATACCGTCGATCAATTGTGTGTTTCCGAATTTATTTCCGGTACGCGTATTCATACTATAGAAAGGCGTTTGAGACATACTTTCCATTCCGCCCGCTACGACTACATCAGCGTCGCCGCATTTGATTGCCTGCGCAGCGAACATCACTGCTTTCATGCCCGAAGCACATACTTTATTGACGGTCGTACAAGGAACTGTGTTTGGGATTCCTGCGCCCAAAGCTGCCTGACGAGCAGGAGCTTGACCTTCGCCTGCCTGTAATACGTTCCCCATGTAAACTTCCTGCACCAAAGATGGGTCTAAATTGATTTTGTCCATTGCGCCTTTGATGGCAGTTGCGCCGAGCTTCACGGCTGGTATAGATGATAATCCGCCTAAAAATGAACCCATCGGAGTCCTCACGGCAGATACGATTACTACTTCTTTCATGTCAATTTTTTTATTTGTTTGTTTTGTAACATGGAATCTTGCGATTTCATATTTGTTTGTTTTGCTTTTTTTCTAAAAATCAGGAGTGCAATTTATGAAATTTTAATCAAAATTTTTATGAATTTTATGGGATTAAGTTGATTAACTAAATTTCACGTCAACACAAAATCAATCATCATTTTTCCTCAAATAATTCAATGCTTTGCTGCAAGGTTTTTTCGGTCTGCATGATGTCCATAATGATCATTTTCAAAGTTTGTTTTGTATTTTTGTCCGTATCATGAATGTTCGAATACAGAAAACTCATCAAAAATTTACTTTTATCATCCAGTATTTCTTTCAGTTCTTCGATATTAGTAAGTGAAGTGATTTTTTGATAATCAATTAAATCAATTTTGTTGTTAGAGACGGATTTCCATGCACTCATTTTGATTTGAGGTATATAAATTCCCTTAGATATCATCACTACATCCATTACCGTTACCTCTTTGTGGTTAGTATAAAATTCCAATGAATCAATCAAAGATTCCTGTTGCGGAATGATTGCTTTTATGTCTTCTTTAGAATCCTTTAATTCACTATCTATTGTCGAAAATACCTGATAGATGTACGTTTTATCTTTTCGTTCAGAATTCCAGTTATCGATGAAAAGTGCAATCAGAATGCCGGCAATTACCGGAATGATTTCCTTAATAAAATGAATCGTATAATTTTTAATTTTTTTCTTCATCGATTTGTTTCAAAGATTGGGATTTTGACACTAAGGCAAAGATATCCGAAATAACTCAAAAGTTGTGTTAACAATTGCCTCCATTAAATGTGATAACATAAAGTTCTGAAAACTTAAACTGCGTCAGGGATGTGCAGGGCGGCGAGGAACGAGCCGGTCTGTAATGAAATGGAAGACCGAAGCGAAGCGTAGCCCGAAGCAGCCCGCCCGGACGCCCCGATGATTTTAGAGTATAGAATAGAAGTTAATAAATTGAAATCCCTATTTTTGCGGCTCACTTTAAATTTTACAGAAAAATGAATTTTGACAGAGAAAGACTGCTATCGGCAGCACAAGAGTATGGAACGCCTTTGTATGTGTATGATACCGAAATCATGAAATCGCAGTACGAACGAATGACCAATGCTTTCTACTCTGTCAAGAAGCTGAAGTTGAACTATGCTTGTAAGGCGAATACCAATCTGAATATTTTAAAGTATTTCAAAAGTCTCGGGTCTGGTCTGGACACGGTTTCCATTCAGGAAGCAATGATCGGAATCAAAGCCGGTTTTGAACCGAATGAAATAATTTATACACCCAACGGAGTTTCTTTCGAGGAAATCGAAATGGCCGTGAAATTGGGTTTGAAGATCAACATCGATAATATTTCCGTTTTAGAACATTTTGGTCATGAATATCCGGACTATCCGGTTTGTGTACGCATCAATCCGCACATTATGGCAGGTGGAAATGCTAAAATTTCGGTAGGTCACATTGATTCAAAATTCGGGATTTCCATCCACCAAATGCCTTTGGTAAAAAGAATGGTTGAAAATACCAATATGAAAATCAACGGTATCCATATGCATACGGGTTCTGATATTTTGGACATAGATGTTTTCCTGCAGGGTGCTGAAATTTTGTTTGAAGTTGCTAAGGATTTTAATGCATTGGAATATCTTGATTTCGGAAGTGGGTTCAAAGTTCCTTATTATCCAAATGGAGATGAAACGGATATTGAATATTTGGGAGAAAGGTTAGGGGAGCGTTTCAATCAATTTCAAAAAGCTTATAAGAAAGAATTAACGCTGATGTTTGAGCCTGGGAAATATCTAGTAAGTCAGGCAGGATTCTTTTTGGCTTCGGTAAATGTAATCAAACAAACAACTTCAACGGTTTTTGCAGGAGTTGATAGCGGTTTCAACCATTTACAGCGTCCTATGTTTTATGGTGCACACCATGAAATTGTTAATATTTCTAATCCTAGCGGAAGAAACAGGTATTATACAGTTGTAGGCTACATTTGTGAAACGGACACCTTTGGAAACAACCGAAAAATAAATGAAATCAAGGAAAATGATGTGCTTTGCTTCATGAATGCCGGCGCATATTGTTTTTCGATGGCTTCAAATTATAATTCCCGTTTTCGTCCGGCAGAAGTGTTATGGATTGATAATGAGATGCATTTGATCAGAAGGAGAGAAAATATAGAAGATTTATTGGCCTCGACAGTAGAAATTTCTTTCTAGACTTGTTGTGAATTAATAAAAAGGTTTATATTTGCACCCACAAAATAAGGAAACGATTTTTCGTTTCCATTTTGGAGAAATGGCAGAGTGGTCGATTGCGGCAGTCTTGAAAACTGTTGAGGGTAACACCTCCGGGGGTTCGAATCCCTCTTTCTCCGCGAAATTCCGAAACCCTTTACAGTAAAGGGTTTCAGGAGTTCGAAAAATAAAAAGGTTAACAAAATCGTTAACCAATGATTTAAAAACACTCCCCCAAAGCGTTTCTAAAAATTACAGAAATGCACCAAAAATTCACAATCCCAAAGGTTTCCAAAAAAGATACTAACAAATGGTTCGTTTATTTCCGATTTAATGGGAAACAAAAACGTATCAAGGCTGAAATTAATCGTTATAAAACCTATAATGAAAGATTAACAGAAGCAAATTCGGTAAATAATAAATTAACGATTGTGTTTGGGTTAGATGATGTCCTACCAGTGATACAGAATTTTAGACATCAGAAAATCTACCGTAATATAATACCAATAGCTTGACGATGTCTGAATATCTATTCAAACAGCATGGTAAATGTCAGCTTTCCACTCACTTAAGTGATTCCGGTTTTATCTGCGGTAACCAGTATCGTATTGGTCGGTTAAGAACATTTGATCAGCTTGGGTACTTTTGGTAATGCTAGGCAGTTAAGTTCTCTAACAGAACCGACACCACAACAAAATCCAGCGCATTTTTTGACAATTTCTAATTGACACGGAGAAATTACAAATAAAAATTTGCGTAGCCAAATAACTACATTTATATTTGTAGTCAAATAACTACATAATGAATTTAAGACGAGACGTATTTCAAGCCATTGCTGACCCGACAAGAAGAGCAATTTTACTTTTACTGACAACTCAATCAATGACAGCCGGTGCAATTGCTTCAAACTTTGACACTGCAAGACCAACAGTTTCTAAGCACTTGCAAATTTTGACCGAATGCGAACTTCTAAAACAGGAACAACAAGGCAGAGAAATTTATTACCATTTCAATCCAAATAAAATGAAAGAAATAGCCGACTTCATCGAACCCTTCCGACAAATGTGGGACACTAAATTTAATAAACTGGAAGAAGTAATGAAAAAATATAAAACCAAATAAAAAATGGAAAAAAAAACAAAAATCAATGCCGAAGACGACAGACAGGAATTAGTAATAACAAGAGAATTTGATTTATCAGTAGAATTGCTCTTTAAAGCATATTCAGAATCCGAACTTATTGAACAATGGATGGGGACAAAAGTGATAAAACTTGAAAATAAAAATCACGGAAGTTATCAGTTTGAAACTTCATACAACGGCAATATTGTTTTCAAAGCTAATGGGACAATTCACGAAGTTGTTCCAAATCAGAAGATCACACGAACATTTGAAATGGGAAATGCTCCTATTGGTGTTCAGCTTGAATTTTTGGAATTTGAAAAGCTTACTGACGACACCAGTAAACTGACAATTCAAATAATTTATAAGTCAGAACAGCACCGAGCAGAACAACTAAAACTACCTTTTGCTACTGGGTTAAATATGGCACACGACAGATTACAAGAAATATTAATCAATTTAAAATAATGCAAATGAGAAAAAAAAATAAAATTATTTATTGGGTTGTTACCATATTTCTTTCAATCGGAATGTTAGCAGGAGGAGTACAACAAATACTTCAAATTGGAGGATACAACGAAATAGTAACAAAACTTGGCTATCCGTTGTATTTATTATCCATAATCGGTACTTGGAAAATCTTAGGAGTTGTTATTATTCTCATCCCAAAATTCCCACTTTATAAGGAATGGGCTTATGCCGGATTTTTCTTTGTAATGTCGGGAGCTACCATTTCACATTTGATAGTCGGACAAGCATTTTCAGAAGCATTACCGTCATTGATATTACTGACAGTAACTGTTTTGTCTTGGTATTTCAGACCTGCTGACAGAAAAATCAATTTTAATAAATCTGTTTAAGATCTTAAAAACAATGGAAAAAATAATTATTGAAGAAGGTGTGGCTCACATTGTACCCGATGATATAAAGGCGGTTCTACTTTCTAAACCTGAATTGTTGGAAAAATGGAATAATTTAACGCCACTTGCACGTAATGAATGGATTTGCTGGACCACAATTGTAAAACAGGAAGAAACAAGAAAGGAACATATTCAACGACTAAGCAAAGATATATTAGACGGAAAAAAGCGTCCGTGCTGTTGGCCTGGTTGTCCTCATAGGAGAGAGTCAGCTAAAAAGTGGTTCAAAAATTTGGATACTTAAAGGTAAAAGGAATGACAATTTAATGAGAAAGCCCAGCCCATAACAGGGGTTTTGTGAAATTGGGGCAGTATTGCTAAATTTCAGCTTTGGGAATTCTAATCGACATTTGGGGTTTATTGACAGTTTCATAAAAAACGAATAAATAAAAGAAAACACAGATGATAAAACAAAAGATATTATCGGCTTATGAAGAAATGGCTGAAAAATATAATGCACTGATTGAACATAAGCCTCATAATGCATATTACGACAGGCCAAACACATTAGAGCTAATTACTAATGTAAAAGGAGCCTCTATACTTGATGCAGCCTGCGGACCGGGAAAGTATGCTGAATTATTACTGGCACAGGGAGCCAATGTAACAGGTTTTGATATGAGTCCGAAAATGATACAATTGGCTCGGCAGAGGAATAATGAGCGAGGAACTTTTTTTGTACATGACTTATCCAATCCTTTTGATATGCTCAACAATGAATCGTTTGATACCGTCCTATGCGCATTAGCTCTTCATTATGTAGAAGATTGGACTTTAACGATCAAAGAATTCTATAGGGTATTAAAGCCGAACGGAACACTGGTTATATCAATTGAGCATCCCTTTTTTGAATTCAATTACTTTAAATCCACTAAATATTTTGAAGTGGAAGCTGTAAAATGTACCTGGTCGGGATTTGGAAAACCAATAGAGGTTAATAGTTTCAGAAGGCCGCTAAGTGGATGCCTGCTACCATTGGCCGAGAACGGATTTTACATCGACAAATTGGTGGAACCAAAGCCCACAAAAGAATTTGAGCATCTGGACCCCAAGCACTTTAAAGAATTAAATGATTTTCCTGCTTTTATGTGTATCCGAGCAGTTCGAAGAAGTTGATAAATTAGGAAAATATTATAGTACCTCTTTTTATACTGCTGAAGCAGATAGTATTGGCTACATTACTGACAATTCAATATTGTTGATAATGTTTCACATGTGTTCATGCTGTAATTTAAAAAGAAAACCAGCGCAACTAAAAGGTTGTTTAGTTGCTTTTCCATTCTTCAGATTCTAGTGGAAACGGATTTTTCTTTATCAGGTGTTTCAGATGTGTTGATAGGAGATTTGAAACCCGGAGATCATGAAAACACAATGATCAAAAATAAGAAAGGATGCCCTTTGTTTGAAGCAAACGAAGGGCATCCGCTTTCCAATCTAGAATGAAAAAGCTATTGCTTTTCCATATATTAAGTATTACAACGAATACGTACCTGAAAAAATAGAAACTTTAGGGCATGTTTCACAAAAGTATCACCTACAATTTGAATTATACTAAAATATCATTTATGAATTAGGAAATCTTATGCCGGGTGAAGACCATTTGTTCACTATATTTTACCATTCAGGCTTAAATTCTACCATTCATAAGAAATTGATTTTGGATGGAGAGATCCGTCTTTACATTTGGAACAAAATCAAATCAATTATATGAAATTCACTTATTTAATTTTTAACATCTTTTTTTTGTCATTGGGAAATGCGCAGGAAAAAAAATCGGAATGGGAGCTCGTTAAAAGCGAAAATAATATTGATATAAGTTATCGTTGGTTGCAAGTTTCAGAGCAACAAAAAATACGTGAAATGAAAGTGGAGTTCACTGTAGAAAGTGATGCTTCTATGGTGATAGAACAATTTACCAGTAGCACAAACCTTAAAAAATGGCAGACTTCTTCCGATGAATGCAAAATAAGTGACGTCTCAGGAAACGAGTGGTTAACTTATCTGAGTTTTAATCTGCCTTGGCCCCTTAAATCTAAAGATTTAGTAACTCAAAATGAACTGATCAAAACAAAAAACTATAGCCTGATAAAAATGAAAAGCACACCCAATGCTAAACCACTGCGCAAAGATAAAAACAGGATAAATTCTCTGGAATCCGAATGGAAGTTCATTCCATTAAAAAATGGAAATACAAAAGTAATTTATACAACACTGACTTATGATAAGCCTGAGTTTCCTCGATCTGTTACGGACCCGATTATCCAGAAAAAACTTATTCAATCGATTGGTTTGTTGAAAAAAAGTGTTTCGTGATGAATCTGCCAAGTGTAATCAATCGTTTTAAACGACAAATCATTTCCTTTGAAGGAGAACCGGCTTATATCGCCAAAGGATTTGCACTGGGTTCATTCATTGGAATGCTTCCCATCCCGGGATTTCATATTCTGTCATCACTGACTTTGGGGGCTTTGCTGAAATTAAATAAAAAATCTGTTTTTTTAGGTGTTATTAAAACTAATCTTTTCACTGCGGGATTTATATTTTCGTTCAATTACTGGATTGGAAAAAGTTTCTTAGGAACTCAGCCGAAATTTGTAATTCCAAATGAAATTTCTTTCGATTTTTTACGAATTGTATTTGCTTCCGGTATCGAAGCATTTCAATCTCTACTTGTGGGTGGGATTATCATGGGAATTATTTCTGCAGTAGTTAATTATTACATAGTTTTTTATTGGATTAAAAATTACAGAAGCTATGCAGTCAGCTAAAAATTACACCGTGATAACCGGAGCAAGTCAGGGTCTGGGAAAAGCTTTTGCTGAAATCTGTGGTAAACATGGAAGAAATCTGGTTTTGATTTCGCTTCCCAATGAAAATTTGACTATTCTGAAACAGAATTTAATTCAGAAATATGACATTGAAGTTTTGACATTTGAACTGGATCTGACCGATTCAAGTCAATTATATGATTTATGTAAAGAATTAAAAAATTATCAGATTGACATATTGGTCAATAATGCTGGAATGGGTGGTACAAAAGCCTTTTTGGATGCAACTTCTGAATACATTGACAACATTGTTTTGCTCAATATGCGTTCGTTGGTGATTTTGACACATCAGCTTTTACCTCAATTGAAACAACAAAATCAAGCTTTTATTTTAAACATATCAAGCCTTGCGGCATTTGTGCCGATGCCTTTCAAGACCATTTATCCAGCAAGTAAAGCATTTGTTTATTCATTTTCCAGAGGTTTACAAACGGAGCTTAAAAAAACCCACGTTCATGTTGCTGTCGCACATCCCGGTGGTATGCCTACCAATCCCGATGTAGCTAAAAGAATCGGCTCTCACAAAGGATTGGTTCGTCTTTCCATACTTTCTCCGGAAAAAACTGCTGAAATTTGTATGGAGAAATTGATGAAAAAAGAAGCGATCATCATTCCGGGAAAAATCAATCAGCTGAGTTCCGTTTTACAGAGAATTATTCCCATAAATTTTCAGTTGAACCTTATCAGTGCTAAAATTAAGAAAGAATTAGAAATCATAAAATGAAGAAAAAAGTTTTATTGACGGGAGCCACAGGTTTTCTTGGGTATAACATAGCAAGAGTTCTTGCTGAGAAAGGTTATGAAATTACCGTTTCGGTTCGTTCAAAAAATAATATTTTATTTCTGGAGGAACTGGGCTGCATTGTAAAATACGGAAGCCTGAATGATGAAGAATTCATAGACTCAATTGTTCAGGATCAGGATTATGTGATTCACTGTGCCTCTTTGACGGAACAGTCTAATCCCGATTTTGAAGTTTACAGAGCCGCAAATATCTTAAGTACAGAGTTACTGGTAAAAGCATCTAAGAAATTTGAAATCAAAAGATTTATTTTGGTAAGTACCGCCAATTGTTTCACAAATGGAACTATTGAAGCTCCGGGAAATGAAAATTCAGGATTTATGGATTTTCTGAAAAATTCGAATTATGCCTACAGTAAATATCTTGCTCAGCAATTAGTTCTGAAAGAAACTAAGAGCAATGATTTTCCCGGGATTATAGTTGCGCCGACATTTATGATCGGAGGCTACGATAGGAAACCATCAAGTGGAAAGCTTTTACTGTATGTCCATAAAAACAGATTTGTATTTTATCCGTCTAAAGGCGGGAAAAGTTTTGTGGATGTGAATGCGGCAGCTGAAGCCGTTGTAAGTTCATTGTTAATTGGAAAAACCGGGGAATGTTATTTACTTGCGGGTATCAACAAAACATACAGAGAATATTTTACAGAAATTAATAAAAATTCAAATTCCAAAAGGAAAAAAATATTTGTTCCTATTCCTTTCTTTATTGCGAAAGGTTTGATAGGAATTTTAAACTTATTTCCCTCCGGAAAAAATAAAATGCTTTCTGCGAATCTGAAATTATTTTTCACAGAAAATTATTTTACCAATCAAAAAGCAATGCAGGAACTTGGAATGACAGAAACCGATTTGGGAAAAAGTATCTCGAGTTCGATTGAATGGTTCCGAGAAAGTAATTATCTTAGACAATAATTGACTGATGAACAAAAAACTGCGGACTTTTTTCATACGGCTTTTAGTCATTTACCTTTGGCATCTCATGATCAAATGGGGAGATGAGACTTTCCATGATTTTTTTGACTTCACTACAAGAGGAATTCTGCTTTCATTTTTTGTAATTGCACTTTGGATGTCTGCTGTTTATCTTTTGGATTTCATCAAGAAATTAAAATGGTTTCCTCATAAAAAATTAATTCCTTATATACTTTTCCATATCGGTTATGGATATTTTTTTGCATTGGTGACGAATGTGGTTTACAGATACGTTGATACAACTTATTATAAAAGTGACTGGGGAGATATTGGTTATTTTAATCCAACTTTGACGTTGGCGCTGACGCTGATCTTTATAACCAATGTAGGACTATACGAATATTTCAAATCGGATATTGCTGCGAAGGAAAATGAAATTGTTGCCGAAAAACTGAAAAGAGAAAACGCAATTGCTCATTACAAATTGCTCAAAGCACAGATCGAACCTCATTTTTTGTTCAATAGTTTAAGTGTTTTGTCGTCATTGGTCCATAAAGATCCTTATCTGGCAGAAGAATTCATTTTGAAACTGTCAAAATTGATGCGTTTTGCCGTAGAACAGAACGATAAGATTTACGTTACATTGGAAGATGAAATGAATTTTGCTATGAATTATTTCTTTCTCATCAAAACACGGTTTGGGAGTGCGATAAAAATTGTGAATGAAATTTCAGTTGATTCTGAAAAATATATTTTACCACCTTATTCTTTACAATTACTGATTGAAAATACAATTCAGCATACGAGATTCAGCATAGAAAATCCATTGATAATTCATTTGTTTAATGATGTTCAATTTATGTATATATCAAATAATTTTAGTCCAAAAGAAAAACCGGAATCTTCAACGGGAATAGGATTGGATAATTTATCGAAAAGGATCAGTCATTTAGGAGGGGAAGAAATTCATTTTGAGATAAATGACGGGCAATTTAAAGTGAAAATTCCGTTAATCTTAAATAATTCCTCTAAATGAATATACTGATTTGTGAAGATGAAAAACATACAGCCGAACGACTGGTGAAATTGCTCAATGAATACGATCCTTTGGTAAAGATCATAACCGTTCTGCATTCGGTTGAAAAAGCTTTGGAGTGGTTTTCTGAAAATGAACAGCCGGATTTGATTTTCCAAGACATCGAACTTAGTGACGGAAATTGTTTCAGGATATTTGAAGAGGTCGAAATCGCTTCACCTATCATTTTCACCACGGCTTACAGCGATTATGCGCTGGAATCTTTTTCACAAAACAGCATTGATTATATTGTAAAACCTTATGATTTTGCAGACATCAAAAAAGCAATGGATAAGTTCCACAATTTCAGAAATGTTTTTCAGTTGCCTGATAAAAATTTACTCGGGAAAATTCTGAAAGCTCCTGAAAAAAAATCAAGATTTTTAGTGAAGCTTGGAGATTTTTATAAAACGATTCAAACGGGGGAAATTGCTTACATCAGTTCAGAAGGTGGTTTATCAGTCGCGCATCTTTTTAGCGGAGAAAAACATTTGTTAGATGCTTCTTTAAATGAGCTTGAATCTGAACTTGATGAAAAGTTATTTTTCAGGATAAACCGTGGGATGATTATCCATTTTCAATCCATACGATCAATCCAACAATGGTTTTCAGGAAGGTTAAAATTGGAACTGATTTCAAACAAGGAAAATTTTCAGGAGATAATTGTCAGCCGTAGCCGGGCATCTGAATTTAAAGGATGGCTGGGAAGGTGATTTTTAAGAATTTTAATGTAAGAAATAAGTTAGTAAAAAGATACGACAACCTTTTAATAAATTATGTTAATCATGGTTTAATGCCGGAGAATTTTTTCAATATGGATATGATTGTAATCCAAAAAGAATTTTATGAAATTGCAGGATATTGGGATTTTAATCAATGGGTAAAATATGTTATGAGAAAGAAATTTCTTTAATCATAGAAAACAATACATACTAAATTCAATACATTTACGAAACCAAGAATAATTCATGAAACCCATTGGTTAAGTTTTTATCTAAAATAGTTAAAATGATTCGTAATTTTTTATTCACTATTATACTGATTTCTCTATTTTTAGTAATACCCTTTTCGGTTTGTGCGCAAAAGAAATCTGACCAATCAGTTGAAATTGCCATAACCAATGTGAATATCATCCCAATGACTATTAATAATCATGTAATATACAATGCTACTGTTTTAATTAAGGACAATTACATACAATCAATTAACAATGAAATTCCTGACGGAGTAAAAATCATCAACGCAAAGGGGAAATGGTTAATTCCAGGGTTGATTGACATGCATGTACACTTACCATCAGATGTTAACACTAAACCTAAATTTCCGACTGAAGCGCCAGACATTGTCTTTGAAGTACAAGATATCATGACATTATTTGTGACAAATGGAGTAACAACAATATTCAACTTAAATGCCAATTTGGAGTCATTTTCTCAAAGAAAAGAGATTCAAAAAGGTTGTGTATTGGGACCACGTATCGCAGTTGCAGCACTTATTGATGGAGGAGAGGGAAATGGCAGGAGAGCAAATACGCCAGAGCAGGGGAGGCAGACTGTACGCATTGCAAAAGCAGAGGGGTTTGAATTTATAAAGCTATACTCCAAATTAAACATTGAAACTTATAAAGCCATCATAGATGAAGCAAATAAACAAGGATTAAAAACTGTAGGGCATATCCCTAATGTTTTCCAAAATGATTTGAAGGGGGCTTTCGTGCCTCATTTTGATATGGTTGCCCATGCAGAGGAATTTTCCAAAAGTGCAAAAGATTTTAATTATGCAGAAGCATTAAGTTTCGCAAAAATAGCCAAGGAAAACGGAACCTGGGTCACACCTACTTTAACCGCAATGGAATGGATTGCAGACCAGACCAATTCACTTGAAAGATTAGAATCTCTTACAACGCTTGCGTATGTGCATCCACTTCTACAGAGTAAATGGCTTACTTCCAATAGTTACAATAAAAATTCAACGCCTGAAACAATAGCATATTTTAAAAAATTGGTAGAATTTCAGAAATTATTGGTAAAAGCATTCAAAGAATCAGGTGTACCCGTCACTGCTGGAACTGATGCCGGTGTATCGGGAGTCGTTTCTGGATTTTCATTACATGATGAATTAGTACTTTTGGTTGAAGCAGGCATGACACCAGAGGAAGCACTCGTTTCTGCTACACGCCTGCCGGCAATTTGGCTGGGACTGGACAGTAAAATTGGAACCGTGGAAGTAGGAAAGCTGGCAGACTTAATCTTGCTTGATGAAAATCCATTGGACAAAATAAAAAATATAAGTAAAATTTCAGGCGTAATTGTCAATGGCCAATTGATAGAAAAAGATAAAATAAATGAAATGCTCTCGGAACTTGCCACAAAGAATAATACCTTAAAACCGGATTTCGATTGGAAAAAAATGATGAGTAATTGAAATACTTCAAGAAGATTATAATATTAATAAATACTCTGATTTACAATTGTCAAGTTTGATTAAACTCTGAAAATTTATTTATGACTGAATCCAATCTTTTCTTAAAGGAAGAAATTTCTATTTCCTGAAACAATAGAAGTGGAGCGATCTTACAGCTAAAAATAAACTCATAAAAAAACTAAAACAAATAAGACAGGCAATGCCTGTCTTATTTGTTTGGATTACGTGATTTATTTTCTAGAGATTAATTAATCCACCTGTACTGCGGACTCCGCAAGATGGAACATACCAAACAATTGTTAGAATGTAATCTTGGTTAATACCACTTGGTGAACAGCTTGTACCTGCAAATGAAGATTTATTGATCACTCCGGAGTTTGGACTCATCGTTTTGTATTCATAATAAACAAGATTGCTGCAAAGATCCGAGATAGAAATTTCAATATAACCACCTGATCCGATGAATCCCGAAGGACTACTGCTGTAGGTCAGTTGATCCGTTGTATTATTGGCAGAATAAAACATGTCAAAACAGAATAAAAATGATTCTCCAGAGTTTAAAGTTTCAGTTGTCTTTTCATTAGATAAACCTATTCCCAACAAGAATAGAACTAAGAATGTTGAAAGTGCTTTTTTCATAATTACAATTTTTTAAGTTTTAATTTCTATAAAAATAAGTATAAAAAATAAATGTAAAAATACCAAGATGTTGGTATTTAGATGATTGCGTTGTTGTTTGATTTTTTTAAATAAGTCCAAACATCTGAATTGTAAATATGATTAAGTCCCAATTCATGCTGGGTTATCATTTATTTATACTTCTTGATTAAAAATTTAAATGATAATATTTTTAAAGTTCTAACTTTACCACATACAGATTTGTATGAGGTGATTATGATGATGAAACCTAAACTTTGGATATTCTTTTGCGCATTTTTGATAGCATCTTCTTCATTTGCTCAAATAAATGATTTTAATAATCAAAAGACGCTCGATGAAAAATTAAAAGAGAATAATGATTTGTTGATGACAGCACCTGATCAAGCTTTTATTCGGATTGATGAATTGATTGAGCAGGCATTAAAAGAAGACAACAAAGAAGCTGAACTGACTTTGCTTTCTAAAAAAGCCTGGTACTACGTCAGGAAAACAGATTTAAAAAAAGCTATCAAAGCTGCAAAAGAACTCGACGAGAAAGCTATCGAATATGACAATTATTATTGGCAATCTGCGGCGCATTCACATTTATTGGAAATTTATTCTTTTAGTGGTTTGCCCAACCAAGCCATTGAAGAATTCCACAAAAGCAATCAATTGCTTGAAAAATCTGATCAAACGGATGATAAAATGAATTATCCCAAAGCGATCAATCATATAAAAATTGCAAACGTATATGAAGGTCAGGGTGATTTTGGAACCGCAAAAAAGATGCTTATAAAAGTCGATGAGTATATCAGCAAGGTAAAAGACAATGAGCAAAGAAAAAAAATCAGGTATTATAATTTTACCAATCTGGGAGCGGTTAATCTTGAATTAAACATGCTTGATTCTGCTGCGTATTTCATCGAGAAATCATTGCTTTTAAGTGATGGCAAAAATGATGAAGTAAGCCTGAATCAATTTCGAAACTTATTGATTTTAGGTCAAATTTACAATCGGAAAAAAGATTACCTGACGGCATTGAAATCTCTTAAACAAGCAGAAAAATTAGAACCTCGATTAGCTGCAAATCTGCATGAAAAAAATCTGCTTTATGAGGAATTGGTTGAGTCTTACGAAGCCTTGGACAGTGCACAGCAGGCAAATTTATATTTACACAAAGCCAAAGACATTACCATCGAATTGGAAAGAAATAAAAGTAGTTCGCTCAACAAAATTATAGATGATAACCTGTTGAAAGAGAAAAGTTATACCATTCATATTGCGTTAGGTGCAGGAGTTTTGCTGCTCGTGATGTCATTTTTCCTGATTAATTCCATTAGAAAAAATAAGCTTTTAGCAACACAAGAAAAAGCGGAAGAATTGTACCTTGATCAAAACAAACCTTCGATTTTGGAAGAGCAGCAGGTTTACACACAATTGATTGAAATGGCTAAAAATGATGACAAATCTTTCATCATTGCGTTTCATGATAAGTTTCCTGATTTTTATAAAAAATTAATTCAAATTAATTCAAAATTAGTTGAGTCTGAAATTGAATTTTGTGCCTTGCTCAAACTTAAACTTTCCACAAAAGAAATTGCACAAATTCAAAATATAGAACCTAAAACTGTCAAGAATAAAAAGAACCGCATCAGAAAAAGATTAAACATCTCGGCTGAGCAAGAACTTTATTATTTTTTCAATCAAATTTAAATCAAGTTTTCAACTTCTATTTTACAAAAATCTATAAATCAATTCTTTAATTCAACGATGCTCTATGTTAGGCACATGTTAGGTCTGTGTTAAAATGCCTCATTGGGTACATATAGGGTCTGGTAAAACGCCGTTAAATCTATCAAGACGATTAGTTTTGTCTTATAAAATTAAACAACACAATGAGAAAACATTTATTTTATCTATTACTGCTTGGAGTAGTCTTTACAAATGCGCAAGTCTTACCACAAGTTGAGTGGGCTAAAAATCTTGGAAGTACGGGTGGCGATGAAGGTTGGGGTATTGCCAATACACTTGACGGAGGGTATATTGCGATAGGAAATACTTATATGGTTGACGGTGATGTAACAGCTAACTATGGGAATTATGACTATTGGGTTGCTAAATTAGACAGTTCAGGAAATATAGAATGGACTAAGAATTATGGTGGGACAAATTCAGATCAGGCAAGAAAAGTAGTTCCTACACCAGACGGAGGTTATATATTGGCTGGAATGACAGATTCTAACAATATTGACGTTTCCGGAACACACGGAGAATATTGGTATGAAGGAGAGTGGTACGGTGACTATCAAGATGATTATTGGATTGTCAAAATTGATAGTGCAGGAAATATTGAATGGCAGAAAACTTTGGGTGGAAATCACAGAGAATTACTGAACGATATTAAGGTCACTGCAAATGGTGGCTACATCATTTCGGGAACCAGCAATTCCAATAGCGGAGATGTAACAGACAGCCATCAGTCAGATGGAGGTTATGACATGGATGCTTGGGTAGTAAATTTAGATAGTCAAGGAAATATTGTTTGGCAAAAAGCTTTTGGAGGATACGATGGTTCATCGCGATTTGAAAGTATCGAGCAAACTTCAGATGGAGGTTACATAGCTGGAGGTTCAACTTCTGCTATCGGAGGAGATGCTCCACCATTGAAAGGAATTGCTGATTTATGGGTGGTAAAGATGGGCCAGACCGGTAATATCGAATGGTCTAAAACTTTCGGTGGAAGTCGTGGTCAAGTTGCACATTCTGTAAAACAATTACCAAATAATGGTTACATCGTTTCTGGAGTTTCATCATCCGCAGATGGCGACGTCTCTAACGGAGTAGATAACCTCAATACCAGATGGGTTATTAAATTAGATGATGATGGGGCTATAGAATGGGAAAGAAGTTATCATGGTATGTGGGGGGCTGTGACACTTGAAATAACTTCTGACGGGAATTTTGTATTAGGTGATATGATTCAACAAGATGCCAATTTAATGAAAATTGATGTTGCTTCAGGTGAAATTATCTGGTCAAAAAGTTTTGGAGGAAGCGGCCGAGATATGATATATGGAATGGTCTTAACACCTGATGGTGGTTTTGTTACAGTGGGCGGATCTAATTCCAATGATGGTGATATACCAGGTAATCATGGAGATTATGATATTTTAGTGGCTAAACTAAGCCCTGACTGTTTGGTTCCGGAATTAACAATTGACACGACACATACCATTTGTGTGGGAGAAGAATTGACTTTGACTGCCGATGCAGAAGCAGAATTGATCAGCTGGTATGATGCAGCAGAAGCCGAAACGCCAATTTTTACAGGAACTGAATTTGAATTGCCGGAATTGACAGAAACCACTTCTTATTGGGTTGAGGCTGCAAACGGAGTTTGTAAAACGGGAAGAACAGAAATTATAATCACTGTAAATCCATTACCTGTATTAGAGGCCGAAACGACTTATGCTATCTGTTCCGGAAACGAAGCTAGTTTGTACGCAAGCTCACCGAGCAACGTGATTTTCTGGTATGCAAATGAAGACGATACCGAATATTTATACCACGGAAATCTTTTTGTAACCGAAGTTTTAACAGAAAATACAACTTATTG
>NZ_FWXS01000003.1 GCF_900176425.1 Moheibacter sediminis
TTCGGACAATGGGATGTATTGGTTTCAGCTACAAAATCAGAAGACAATACTTACCTGCTGGGAGGCTATGCTTCAACAGAAACACTAGGCAGAAAGACAGACAACAAAGGCATCAATGACTACATCGCCTTAAAGATAAACCACAAGGGAGAAATGCTTTGGAGCAAGACCATTGGAGGAAAAGACACCGACCAATTGAAAGGATTGACCCAAACAAGAGACGGAGGATACATCCTGGCAGGCAATTCAGATTCAAAGAAATCAGATGACAAAGACAGGGCAAGCATCGGCGGCAATGACTTCTGGGTGGTAAAGCTGGGAGAAAAGAACAGGCAGGATGAGCAGAGACAGCTCGTTGAAATCTACCCGAATCCAACGAATCAATACACCAACATCGTCATCTCAGAAAGCTACACCACAGCCAAAGTGGAAGTCTTTGACATGGTGGGAAGAAAGCTTCAGTCCAAAGACTTACCTTACAGAACCACTCCTATTGATTTGCAGGGCTACCCTCCGGGAGTTTATATCTTCAAAATTACAATTGACGGTGCTGTGAACGATGTCAAAGTCATTAAAAAAGGTAATAAATAATCTAAAACTTAATCTAAAACATTTTGAAAACATTCATCATAACCTCCTTATCTGAAATTAAACTTATGAAAAATACATTACTCTTATTTTGCATCTTCATTGTTAGCCATTTTGCTACTGCTCAAGATGTAAGTTTATTCCCTCAAAGTTTTATAACACCTCCTACTGCTTCACCTGATGGAAGTGCCAATTTGAATTATCCAATTGTTTTGCCGGAAGGATTAAATGGAGTGACACCCTCTTTATCTGTTAACTATAATAGTGATGCAGGCAACTCTTGGATGGGAATCGGTTGGAATATTGGTGTTCCTGCAGTTTATTTAGATACAAGGTGGGGCGTTCCCAGATTTGATCCAAACTTAGAAAGCGAATTGTATAGTTTGTTTGGGGAGCAATTGATGTATCCGGATAATTTTTTACCTCATAGACATAAAACTTCTCAAAATTCAAATGGACAGACATTATACACAACCATAGCTCAAAATAGAGGAGATTTTTCCACTGGAACAGGAAATAATAAAATAAAAGTATTCCATCCCAGAAGGAAAGAAATGTATGCGAAAATTGAAAGAATTGGAGATAAGCCTGAAAATTATTATTGGAAAGTAACCAATATGGACGGAAGTATCAGTTGGTTTGGAGGAGATGATCAAACAGGGTTTGACCAATCATACGTTACCAAATCAGGTACAAATAATGCATTTTGGGCGCTTAAAAAACGGGTTGATACTCATGGTTATTTTATTAAATATGAATACCAAGCTGGTACTTTACCTACAGGAAATTTGGCTGGAGGAAAGCATTTGTATTTGAAAAAAATCAGCTACACAGGTTTACAAAAATTAAACGGTACAACCGTCCAAATTATCAAACAACCTATGTACGAAGTTCTTTTCGAACTAGATGGAGGAACAAGATTAGATAAATCCATGTCAGCAAGATACGGATACAAAGATGTAATCGTAAATAAGCTTAATGGCATAAAAATCAATGAATTATATAACGGTCCTGCCAATCCGGTTGTGATAAGAAAACATGTTTTTACTTATGGAACAGGAGCTTATGGGAAAACTACTCTTAAAAAAGTAGAAGAATTCAAAGGAAATGACAATTTGGTTTTTCATCACACATTTTCATATGTAGTCACCCCGAAGAGCAATGTATCTTTTATAGAAAGTTCAGCGACAACTCCATCTTCGAGTTTATTAAATACCGACATGCTTTTAGGCTTGGATGATTACTTAAAACTTTCCCGTTTAGGAACAACCCAAAACTCCGGAATCGGAGGGGAATTAAATGTCTCCGGTGGAGCGGGGATTGCTTGGCAAAACATGTCTGCAAACGGTACCTTTTTAAATATCCCATTGTATGATTTAAAAGCAAATTTTACCAGTGGTAAAATTGCAATGGTTGACATAGATGGAGATGGGCTGCAGGACATTCTTTACAAAGATTCAACAGGTCAGCTTAAATATTTTGAAAATACATGTTTAGGCTGTAAAAGTGAATTTAAACTAATATACAATCCTGCAATAAATGTTACATACAGTTCTACTGCAAAAAAGTTAGAAGATGTAAATCATTTCCTAAAAGGAGAAGGAACACAAAAAGCAGGTCTCATCAACGGACTATTTGGGTTTTCTATGGAATACCTATTTGCTAAATTTGGAATAAAAAATTATAAGTCTAAATCCATGCTATCCCATTATATGGTTGACGCCAATGGAGATCTTTTACCGGATTTCGTAGTGAAACAGGGAGATAATTCATTGGTTTATTTTAATCATTTGGACGCTCAGGGTAAACGTAGGTTTTTGCCTTCCAGTAAACCTACAGAAAACATGTTAATTGTGGCAGATATTATATCTCCAGAAGGAGAGGCTGATGATGAGCATAATATAGAAGATGAGCCTGAAATGGGATATGATGCGGTGAAAGTAATAACATTATTCCCACGCCATGAACATGGGTTGCAGGGTATAGTAAAATTAAAAAATCCCAATTCATTAGCTGTAGGTCAGAAAATAAAGGTGTCAATTGAAGCTGTTAATGTAAATTCTGGCTCTACATGTATAGTCTTTAGTGGTTATCTATCCTCTAATATGCCACAAATCAATGTAACTCAGAATCAAAGTTGCCTTAATTGTACATCCTTTACTTACCAACTTTTTTTCCGTGTTCATTATAATAAAAATACACCCAATCCCGAAATAGAATGGCAAACAGAAGTAACGAATGATTTATGTAGTGGAGACCAATGGTATTTAGATGATAATGGAGACGATATAATTAATTTCAATATAAATGATAAATTTGTATTATCAGACAACCAACCTTTTCAACTCAAATTTAATGGAACAGCAAATATCTCATGGCAATCTTTCAATCTGACACAACCTCTATCGGATGATTTAAGATTACGAATAATTAAGAGAACCATCAATCAAAACGGCGAAGTAATTAATGAGCAATTTATTAATAATCAATTATTCAATTACGGTTCAACTTCAATATCTTCAGGAAATGTAAATTTACAAACTACGTATACAGAAAATACTCAGACTGGTGAATATACTTATACAGATGTGATTTGTAAATTAATTTCAACAAGCAATGTAAAATGGCAAGATATAGTCTGGCGTCCAAAAATAACTTATACGGGAACTTTAATTTCTGAAGGAAATATTCAGAATATAAATGGGGAAAAATATTTAGTTCCTAAATATTCATTCTATTTTAATAAGAATAATGAAATTGAGGCATATAGTAAATATCCTCCATCAGAAATTCCTATCAGATACATGGGTCCAATTTATCAAAATCAATTACCTATAAATTATTCTCTTAAATTAAAATTAGTAAATAATTCTTATAATATAGGAAATAATAACAATGGAGTTATTTATTTAATAGTTAAGAAGGATCAACAAATGATAGGAAAACGAAAAATAACAGTTTCAAACGGAAATCTAACAGTAGATAATACAAATCCTATAATGTTAAATTTTACAAATTATGATGCAAGAAATGGGTATTATATAATCTTTTCTACAAATGATGATTTGGATAATAATAGTGTTGATTTATTAAACAATTTTTTATTAGCTGATAATAGACCTCTTATAGATAATCATTTTATTAATCCAATAAAAAAATATGAAAATTCTATTTTTGGGCCAATGTATTTAGGCTTTGGCCAATTCTTCTACAACCCCGAGTTAGCAAGTTCTACAACACCTGTAGATGCCCAAGGTGATAAATTAATAGATATAAATGCACTTAACAGCAGTGCAATGACACAAGGAATTTACGATTTATTGGATGGAGTTGGTCCACCGGAGAGTTATGAATCACCTGAAGAATATGAAGCAGCCATTTTAGCCGCTTTAGGATTGACACCTGGAGACGAAATAGAAACCGGCGAGATTGAAGGCTATCTTGCATCTTTAGGAATTTCAACCATAGAAGATTTGATGGGATTCTTATTAGGAAATCAATGTATTTTACCAGCAACTCCTTTTCGTAAAAAAGTAGATAATACATTTATAGACAAATGGATCGGATTTCATGAAGATATGTATGTGGATAAAACATCAGCACGTGCCGGCAAATTTGATGTCTTCAACAATCCTTTTAATGGAGGAGGAATTGGAGAAGATGAGCCTGAAGTTTACCCTACTCTTCAAGCTGACTTGGAAACAGGCATGAATGCCATTTCAATGTACGGAACAGGTAAATATAAATCTAAGCGCAAGTTTATTTGGAGCGAAAGTGAAGGCGAGAATAAATATACAACACGTTTTGTGGATTTGAATGGAGATAGATACCCTGAAATCATCCACAATAATAAAATTTACTTCACAACCATGACAGGAGGGCAGAAAAATGCTGTTACATCAATCATGAACAGACCTCTGGAATTTGTTAGCAGTAAAGTAAAGGGTAAATCTTTTTCAAGATCATTTAATAGTTCAGATATTTCCAATTTAGTTTCCTCTATTAAGGCTGCAGCTTCAGGAGGAACTGCAGGAGATCAAAACAATGCCTCTGCAAGAGTAGGATTGTCACATGATGAAATGGAGGGAGACATCAAGCAAGATGATTTATGGATGGATATAAATGGAGATGGTTTTACTGACTGGATTGTCAAAGACAACAATACTTACAAAGTTTATTACAGTTTAGGACAAACTATGAGCACTTCATTTGTTACCGTTGATGCAGGGTCTAATTATACACCTTCCAATTCTAGTCCTGCAGGGTCAACTGGAGTAAGTATCGGAGGAGGATTTGGTGGTGCACTCGGAAATCTGGGAGCCAACACCAATGTGGGAGGTATTGTAGACGTTTCAATCGGTGGTAGTTTCTCTCAAAGCGATGTAAAATCCCAGTTTGTAGATATCAATAATGATGGATTGATGGATCTTGTTTACGAGCATGACGACAAAGCTTACGTCAAGTACAATTTGGGTAATGCGTTTTCAACATCAGGTGTGGTTTTATATGATTTCTTTGATTTAAAGGAATTTACAAAGGACTCTTCGGCAGCTGGTAATATTACGGTTGGAATCGTTGTATCATGGAATTTTATGATCTGGGTAATTCCTGCTTATGTAAAAGCAGGTGCATGGATGATGTTCAATGGAAATGTTACATCTTCAGAAGTTAATAAAGTATTTAAAGACATCAATGGTGATGGTTTTGTTGATTTATTAGTGGAAACTGACACCGGATTTAAAATATACAATTCTACATTTGGGGATGTTAATAAATTATCAGTTGTAAATAATTTACTTGTTACAACAATACGCAATGATCAGGGTTCTAATATATCATATGACCGTAGTTCATATTTTGGAATGAATTATGTTCCAATAGGAAACACGTATGATATGCCCATCAGTAAGTGGGTTTTGAACAATGTTACTCAAGGAACTACAAAAAAAACTAACGTTTCAAATATGGGAGACTATACGATGATAAATCAGTTTTTTGAGTACAAGAATGGTTACTATGACAGACGGGAAAGAGAGTTCTATGGATTTGGAATGGTAAAATCTTATATGAGCCCTAAATCTTTATTAGAAGCTAATTTAATGGGGGAAACTGCATTTCGGGGAACCATAGAAGCACAGACCATTAATACTTTTTACAATAAGAATTATTATCTGAAAGGAAAGCCTAAAGAACAATATATTTTAAAAGGAGATTATAATGGGGTTTCGCCTGAAACCATTCCAACAAATAGACTTTATTCAAAGACTAAGAATATTTATTCGTTAAAACCTGCTACCTCAGGAGGTCTGATTGATATTGCGGCTACCGATCTTCCTGAAAGTTTTGATGTAGGAGGACAGGAAGGAAGGAGCACAGCTGCTGTTTTATTGCGAAAAACCGAAACAAGATTATTTGAGTACAGTAATACCCCCATAATCAATACTACAGAATACAATTTTGATGCATATAAACGTTTGTTATCTCAAACAAATGTCGAAGAGAATTTGAAAAAAGAATTCTATTATCCTGATCAATTGCTCGCCGACACATCACTTTCATTGATGCAGGAATTGACAAATGCTCACAGGCTAAATACCGTTATTAAAACAATAACGAAAGAAGGCACTGCTATTTTATCAACTAGCCAATCTGATTATGCAAACAATACCAATACAGTCAATCAAATAAGGTCTGTTGAACAATCTTCCGCTAAAGGGACAAATGAACTCGAAACGATGTTTACTATAGACAAATATGATGACGCAGGACATATAATTCAACAAAGTACCCCTGATGGAAAAGTTATCTCTGTAATTTGGGGTTATAATGACCGTTATCCGGTTGTAACAGTTGAAGGAATGACTTATGAACAACTACCTGCTTCCATCGTTACACAGATTAAGACTGAATCATCGACTAATCCGAATAATGAAACTACATTATTAACTTATATCAATAATTTGAGAACTCATTCCACGGTCAGCGTAAAGGGATTGATTACTGGATATACCTATTATCCTAATACTGGTGTCAGGACGATGGTGTCAAGCAATGGATTAAAAACCCAATATATATATTATCCAAATGGAAAACTCCATCAGATAATAGATAATAATGGAAAGCTGGTGCAGAAATTTGAATACCACATGAATGATTCCCTAACAAATTAAACCATGAAGAACAAAATATTTCTTATAGCAGTTGCTTTTTTATGTCTTTTTAATCTTAAAGGACAAGAACCAATAACGGTATTTTATAATTATATAAAAAGTACCGAGTATTTAACCGAAAATGGTGAAAACGGAAGTAAAATTGACAATATCGTTTATTCAAATAACTTTGGCGCAACGACTCAGGTTATCAATATATCAGGAACTCCTGACCAAAAGGATGTTGCCGTAAAGCAAATTTATGGAGATTATGGAAGGTTAATCAAAAAAATGCTTCCGGTTCCAACATCACAGTCAGGAGGGGCGATTATTGACGAAGCAGATTTTCGGGATCTTTACACAAACTATTACGAGACCAACTACAACGAACCCCAATATTTTTATTTCGAAGTCGAGCTCGAAGCACCTCCGCTCAATCGTCCTCTCAAAAAATCTGCACCGGGAACAGCATGGTCTCTGGGTTCAGGAAATGAAGTTGAATACAAATATGAAATAGCACCTATAACGCCTGCCAGTGAAACAGTAGTTAATTACAAAGCAATTACAACATGGAATTCCACTAATAAAATTTATGACATCAGTCTTCAGAAAGTAGGGAACTATGGTGCAGGACTTCTTCATAAAACGACTCAGACTGACGAAAATGGTCATAAAACCGAACAATTTGTAAATCGAAAAGGGCAAACAGTGCTGATCAGAAAGTTTTCTACTACAGGTTCTACATATACTATTACCAAACATGACACTTATTACGTCTATGACAGCTATGGAAACCTTACTTACATGCTTCCCCCAAAGTTATCTGATCTTGCAACTATTACTGCAGCGAATATCACTGAAATGGGGTATCAGTATAAATATGACAAAAGAAATAGATTAGTAGAGAAACAGCTTCCCGGTAAAGGACTGGAAATTTTTGTTTATGACAAACAAGACAGGCTTGTTGCGACAAAAGATGCAATAAATCCCTGGATATTTATCAAGTATGATAAATTTGGAAGAGAAGCTTACTCAGGAACTTATAATCGACCTGAAACCAGAATTGACCTACAAAATAGTGTAGATGGAATGGGAAGCAATAATGAAGAAAGAGTTACTACAGCTTTCTCGCAAGACGGAACTTCGGTTTATTATACCAAAACTGCTTTTCCTATAAGTAGTTTTTCGCTTCTGAGTGTCAATTATTATGACAATTATGCAAATATTCTCCCAACAGGATTATCAGTTCCCTCATCAGTTGAAGGACAAACCGTAATCAGTCAGGTCAATAGTTTAAATGGAGTTCCTGTTGCCTCTTATACCAGAATCCTTGGAACCACTAGATGGGAACAATCCTATTTATATTATGATAACAAATTACAGCCTGTCAGAAACTACAAGGTTAATTATTTAGGCGGATATACCTATATTGACACTAAACTCGACTTCAGAGGAAAACCTGAATATACCAAAACATATCATAAAAGACTCACTACAGACGAAGAGATAGTCGTTCAGGATAATTATACATATGACCATCAGGAAAGGCTTCTTGGCGCTACCAATAAAATTGGATCAGGGAACGTAGAGCGCATTTCCAGCAATACTTACGATGCTTTAGGCCATCTGGTTTCAAAAGGAGTAGGAAATACCACTACACTTGCTGCATTGCAAAAAGTAGATTATAAATACAACATACGGGGATGGATGACGGACATCAACAATGTTGAAACTCTCACGCAGTCAGGATTCCCAATAGATTTATTTGCATTTAAAATATACTACAACACTTCTGATGATGATGTTTCTGCAGACTTAGGAATAGATGGACTGTTCAACGGGAATATCTCCCAGACAAAGTGGAGAACAGCATCGGACAATACTATACGAGGTTATGCATACGAATATGATCAGCTCAACAGGTTGCGCAATGCCCATTACCATAAACCGGGTACAACGGTCCCATTCCCTGGTAACTTTAATGAAAGACTGACATACGATCTCAATGGAAACATCACATCTATTAAAAGAAATTCTTCTGAAACGGATGTCCCTACCGGAACTATGCTGACAGATGACCTTTTGTACACTTACACAGCCAATTCCAATAAACTGATAAAAGTTACAGATGCAGCCAATAGTACAATAGGTTTCAGTAATGGTACCAGCGGAACATCCAATGACTATAGCTACGATGCCAACGGAAATATGGAGAAAGATTTAAACAAAGGCATCTCAAATATTATTTACAATCATCTCAATCAACCCACACAAGTATTTTGGTCATCAACCAAAAAAATTGAATACCAGTACAATGCCTCAGGACAAAAAGTACAGAAGCTGGTAACCAATGGCTCATCTGTCATTACCACAGAATACCTGGACGGGTTCCAATATAATTATACCGGAACTACCACTCCCATACTTGAATTTTTCCCACATGCAGAAGGATATGTAAAAGTAACCACACAGAGTTCTTTCCTCGGAGGTGAAATAAAATATTTCAATTATGTTTACAACCATAACGACCACTTGGGTAACATACGGGTCAGCTATACCAAAGACCCGCAGACCGGAAATCTCAGGGTTTTAGACGAGTCCCATCACTACCCTTTCGGTCTTAAGCATTCAAAATATAATTCCGCAGGACTCATCTGGTCTCCTGTGGGAGTCATCATCGCTCCGGTAGCCAACAACCCCTTCAAATACAAATTCCAGTCACAGGAATTGCAGGACGAGCATGACCTCAACTGGTATTCGTACCGCTACAGAAACTACGACCCAGCCATTGGTAGGTTCTTCAATGTAGATCCGCTCAGTGAGAGCTTCGCATACAATGGAGTGTACAACTTCTCTGAGAATCGTGTAATTGATGGATTTGAATTAGAAGGACTTGAAACCATTCTTGTGAACGATGTCACGGGTGAAACAAAACAATCAAAACCGGTAGAATTAGATACTGTGGAATTCGGCCCTCGAAAAAGTGCACCAGTAGAATACTATCCTATCCAACATCATATGAACGGACTGATTCACTATGATTACAGCGTTGCTCAGAATCAAATGGAATTAGTGGGAAATAATCATTCCTATTTTGCAACTCCATTGTATAGCAATTCTTCAGGATTAGTTGGATTTGGAATTGCCACAGGTGAAGGAAGGCTTGACTATGTAATTGATAAAGGGAAATTTAATGATTTCACTAGAAATATTGACGGTCATTATCAATCTGCTGATTGGTTGTCTTTTGCATTACAGACGGGTAATCAAGAACATATTTTAAACTACTGGGCAGCTACGCGAGAGGGCAACTTAGGAGATGTCTTTAGCGCAAATTGGCAACTAACAAAGGATCAATGGACTTTTGAAAATATTATGGGTAGTGTAAGTGTAGTTGGTGGAGTTTCAGGAGCTACAAGAGGGCTTACGAGAAATTCTCTTAATTTTGCAACTAAGGCGAGTACTCAATATACCAAGTCAAGTTTGAAGCTTGGACAGCAGATGCACAAATCCTATAAAGTGGGAGCAGACGGCATTAAAGAATTTAGGTTGCCAAGTGGAAAACGTATTGACTTCCTTGATATTAACAATAGGACAATTTACGAGTTGAAACCCTTTAACCCAAGAGCAATGCAACAGGGACAAAAGCAGCTTAATATGTATATGCAGGAGTTACAAACAATGCCACAGTTTAAAGGAATTAATTGGAAAACCGTTTTAGATACCTATTGATATATGGATAGTAAAGAGTTTAAGAAATTATTTGGCGAAGTAGCTAAGTCTAACGGTTTTGAAAGTGCTTTTGGCGGTTGGTTCAAAGACAGTGCCGAAAGTATCGTTGTACTTGATTTGCAGAAATCGAACTTTGGGGATTATTACGAAATGAACATCAAGATTTTTATACAAGGAATGTTCGGAAATAGTTATTCCAGAAGTAAAGATTTAGTAAAGAGAGATATTGGAAATATCTTCACAAGACAGCCACCCGAATATAAATCAGTTTTTGATTTTGACGAGCCAATGGACGATGAGAAGCGAAAGGAAAAATTAGAACAGTTGTTTAGTAAATTTATCGTACCATTTTCAGATAAGGCATTATCAAAATCAGGTATAAGGGAGTTAGCAGAAAAAGGGGAAATTACTTTACTACCCGCAGTCAAAGAAGAATTAGCATAAGCAAAAGCCCGATTTAATCGGGCTTTTATTATTTTACATCAGTAAGGACGTTTGAGAGAGCTGCCGATTTAGCGACTGGTTGGCAGGGGAAAGGATTATATACGGGAGTTGATAAATGGCGGAATATAACATTAGGAGAAGGAAAATATGTTGTTGGAGGGCTACCGGGGCAATCAAATTATTATACTACTTTAAGTGGTTTAAGAAGATCTGGATTAAACAAAACCACTTTATTTGAAGGACTTCAAGTAGCTAAGCACCCTCAGTTTGGATATAGAAACCAAGTTGGAATATATCAAGTAACTGGAAAAACTCCTGCAGCATTTGGTACAACTTATGCAAACCCTCAATTTGGAGTAGGCAGATTACCACAAATATTTATTCCTGATTATTCAGGTTTAAAATTGATTAAAACAATACCATTAAAATGATAACTATAGACATAAAAACAGGTGAGTTAAAAGTAAATCAACTTCGCTTTTCATCAAAAACCGAAATAAGCTATTTAAGTGAAATGTTACTTTCTTCAGATATTGAACTTTGGTTTTCTCATGATATTTGGAGGCAATATCGCTTTTTTAACGATAGGATGATTTTTATTTTGCATTTCAAAAATAATCTTTTGCAATTTATTCAAATTTCCCCAATAGAGAATGAGGGAGCTACTGTTTTAAATATTATTGAGAAACTAGGTGGCGAACAAGAATATTTTTGGGGTAAAATAGAAATATTTGATGATATAAAATCTAGAAGCATATCGGTTTTAATTAAATATTTTAAATAATAGCAGTTGGGGGTACAGGTAGGTTTGCTGGAACAACAAAACATACGTACGCCACAACTTTTTTAAAAAATATCAGAGCCTGTATGGTAACAGAGGCTTAAAAGTAAATGAGTATTTTCCTGATATGGGTTACGGAAAAGGCTTTTTAGATGTAAGAGATGTAACTAATGGGTAATGTTCCAGATGTGTTGATGGAGAAATATTAACAAGAAAGAATTATTTTTAGTTTAAAAAATGAGACGTTCATTAAAATAAATATAATACTTCCGGACTCATCTGGTCACCGTCAGGAGTTACCGTCGCACCCATTCCCAACAACCCTTTCAAATACAAATTCCAGGGACAGGAATTATAAGATGAGCTTGACCTGAACTGGTATTCTTACCGTTACAGAAACTACGACCCTGCCATAGGTAGGTTCTTCAATGTAGATCCGCTCAGTGAGAGCTTTGCTTATAATGGGGTTTATAACTTTTCAGAAAATCGTGTTATAGATGCTTTTGAGTTGGAAGGTCTGGAGGCTGAACTTACCAAAGAAGGAATGGTAGAGAGAGGATTAGAATTTACAGGTGAACTTAGTAACCAAGAAGCTTTTGGAGATGCCATCTTAAATGAAGCAGTAATTACAAAGAGTGTAAACAAAGGTGTTGACGTATCTACTCGTATTGATAATATGAGTATACATCAGCCTACTCACTTCAGGACTTATGGAGATGGTTTTGTCCCTGTCAAATGGGATGGCGTATCATATGCCGGAAGTTTGGAGGCAGGTGTAGGGAAAGCTTTAGGGAATACAGTAATGGATTTGGCAGGAGTCGGTTGGGAAGCTCCGGTAAATTTGATAGGTTCTTTAGCGACAGGAAACCCTGACTACCAAGTAATGCCAAGATTTGAGGTAAAAATGGATGAACAAGAATTGGCGGGTTATTATGGAACAATTGGTTTGTCATTTTTTCTTGGTGGTGAAGCCAGTTTGCTTTCTAAGGGCTCAAAAGTTTCTAGTGCAACAAAAACAACGGCTTTAACACATTATTATCCACCGAATGGTGGTGCCTTAGGAAAATGGACATCCACAACCTTGACAGCGGGAACTAGAATAGATAGATTTGGGTTACCGACTGGAAAATATTTTTCCCCAATTGGAACTCCTTTTAATATGAGAGCATTGCCTCCTGGTACTTATGGAGCACCGACTAAATATGAAATTATTAAGCCTTTTCAGGTTCAATCCTCCACTATTGCTCCTTGGTTTGGTAAGCCAGGCTTGGGAAAACAATATTATTCACCTATTTTTAATGCTCAAGAATTAATTCAAGGAGGATTTATAAAACCTATACCTTAGAGAAATATAAATTTTATATGAAAGAAAATAAACTAGAATTAAAAATAAAAGAACTACAGAATAAAATAAATGCTCCATATAATCTTATCCCTGAGTTTAATATATCTAACGATATTGCAAGACCTTTTATTGATATAGGAGAGGGAGATATTTTTTATTATGTAATAAAAGAACGTGGATTAGAATATGAGAGAACTTTATATAGAAATGAAGATGAGTTACTTTATAGAGTTTTCAAAGATGTAACATTTGAAATTGCAACAAAATATGAATTGGAAAATAGAAATAATGACAAAGATTTTAGGATTCTATTGTTTAAAAAACAAGAAGAATTGATGAGCTTGTTATATCTGGATTGGGGTATACGCATAAAGTCAGAGAATGACAGGTTCCTCAAAATATTATAATTAATAATGTGTGGTAAGCCAGGCTTTGGCATTCAATTTCAATCGCCAGTTGGTGGTGATATATTGATTAAAAGACGAGTTATAACACCATTGTAAATTAAATATAAAAATGACAATAGAAGAATTAGACAAAAACCTCAAGGAAATAGGGGTTTCGGAGAGCAAATACTATTTACAAGGTCTATACGGCTCTACTAATGATGAGGATAAGATTGCTCTTGTGATAAAAAGAGGGAAATGTTCAATAGAATATGAAATTTATTATAAGGAAAGGGGAGAAAAAAATTCTTTGAAAATATTTACAAATGAGACTGAGGCTTGTGAATATGTTTATAAACGTCTTATAGATAATAAGAAGATTGAAGATAGTATTTTTCGAAAGAATTGAACTTTATCAAATGTGGTAACGTATCAAATATGTTGATACGGTAAAATAAAAAGAATTTAGAATTGATTTTCAGTAATTTAGAAAATACAAAAAATGAAAAACGAGATAACCAAAAGGTTGTTTGGTTGTCTTTTGATTCCTTAAATCGCCTGAAAATGGATTTTAACATTTTAAGTGTATCAGAAAGAAGTGTTGATGAAGAAATATTGAAAAGAAAAAACTATTTTTAGTTTTTAAACCGAGACGTTCATTAAAATAAGAAGTATAAATTCCAGTCACAGGAATTGCAGGACGAGCATGACCTCAACTGGTATTCGTACCGCTACAGAAACTACGACCCAGCCATTGGTAGGTTCTTTAATGTAGATCCGCTCAGTGAGAGCTTCGCATACAATGGAGTGTACAACTTCTCTGAGAATCGTGTAATTGATGGATTTGAATTAGAAGGACTTGAAACCATTCTTGTGAACGATGTCACGGGTGAAACAAAACAATCAAAACCGGTAGAATTAGATACTGTGGAATTCGGCCCTCGAAAAAGTGCACCAGTAGAATACTATCCTGTCCAAAATCATATGAACGGACTGATTCACTATGATTACAGCGTTGCTCAGAATCAAATGGAATTAGTGGGAAATAATCATTCCTATTTTGCAACTCCATTGTATAGCAATTCTTCAGGATTAGTTGGATTTGGAATTGCCACAGGTGAAGGAAGGCTTGACTATGTAATTGATAAAGGGAAATTTAATGATTTCACTAGAAATATTGACGGTCATTATCAATCTGCTGATTGGTTGTCTTTTGCATTACAGACGGGTAATCAAGAACATATTTTAAACTACTGGGCAGCTACGCGAGAGGGCACCTTAGGAGATGTCTTTAGCGCAAATTGGCAACTAACAAAGGATCAATGGACTTTTAAAATATTATGGGTAGTGTAAGTGTAGTTGGTGGAGTTTCAGGAGCTACAAGAGGACTGATGAGGAATTCTTTGTCTACTGAGCGTAATGCCTTTAGACATAACTTTTCTTATGATGTTAGAGTTAGAATGAGAGGGGTAGAGGATCCAGTAAGTCATAACTTTCCATACAGTTTTGATGATGGAATTCTATCAACTAAACCAATTCCTAAAAAAAATGGATATAATATATTTCAAAAGCAAGGTACTATGAATAATAAAAATGGTGTTTTTGAAATAGGAGTTACTAAAGATGGTATTATTGACCATCGGTTTTTTAGACCTATTAAATAAAAATAAATGAGATATTTAGTTATAGATGCAGCAATGAGCGGCACAGGCATTAGAAATAAGTACGAAGGGGGCTATATAAACCCTGAAGACTTAAGTTTAAGTTTGGCAATAAGGCAAAGATTAAATGCATGGTTGTCAAAATATGAAAATGAACACTACAACAACTTTGCTGATGATAACATTATTAATGAACTTGACCAAGAAGGAAAAGAAATAGCACTGATGATTAAATCAGAATTAATGGTAGTAAAGATAGAATACTTTTCTGATGCAAGATTAACAACTGAGATAATATAAATATTCTTAACGTGCTGCAGATTGGGTAGAACTATGACACAAGACCATATTGCTTATTTCGAAGCAATTAAAAGCGATGATTGGGGAACACCTGGAGCAGTGGTAAAAATATTGTAGGTGCGGAATATACCTTTGCGAATTTATTAAGTAGCGCAAGTTCGGTCATGTATCAAAGTTAGTTATGAAATAAATATTTATTTTAAATCACTGAAAATCAGAAAATAATATTCATAATATTTTAATTTAAGAGTGGACATAACGTCCACTCTTTCTATTTTTAGCATCTTAAACCGCCTGAAAATATGAAAACTGAGACCAAGTGTTTCAAAGTTAGTGATACAGGAATCTACCCTCATTGTAAAGCAAATCAAATTATAAAGAATGATAAATATAAACACCTGATAGATAAAAGTATTGATCAAACTACCCGTTTCGGAACCAATTCAATCGAAAGAAAAAACTAAGACTTAAGAATCCACCTCAAAAGATTGAACCGTAGAACGATTTGCTTTTCCTGAAGTATAATTATTTTAAATTCAATATTAAAAATCTACTTCTGGTCGTGAAAACGATATAAGCAACCACAACTCTGCCCGTACTACTTACTGCACGCTCTGTTCCCGCAACTTTATGCTCCGTTTACTCTACTGCGCAGTCAGTTTTTGTAATTTTATGTTCCGTTTTGTCTACTTCACGCTCCGTTTTCCTTACTTCACAGAGATTCTTCACAACCGCTTTAAACTTCTTACCAACATTTTCTTGCGTGTTCCAATGTACAAGAGGCATATTGCAGTTCTTCCAAAAATCGGAGGGAGGAATTGTTTTGAATTTAATCATTTGCACACATTTTGTTTACAGTAGGTTAACCGCTTAAGGGTAATCGAGATAGTACTTTTGCAGGGATTAACTGAGCGACATTTTCTTGAAAAAATATTTACTGATATTCCTTTTATTCTTATCTGCTGTGGGATTCTCCCAATGGCAGCCTCTGGCATTTACGGCTTTGAGCGGTGGAGACTGTGATGAGGTGGAGATTGCTAGCGACATATTTATATCTGATGTAAATGATAGTCAAGCAGGAAGCTACGGGGCAATTGAAATATACAATCCCACGAATGCAACCGTTAATTTGTCTAACTATAGTGTAAGGAGAAGTGGAGACTATGGTTCGGGAATCTGGGCTTGGGAAACAGGTCAGGGCGGATATCCCAATTTATCAGGAAATCTTCCGCCGGGCGGAATTTACCTCATTATGGTGGGTACAAATGGAAATGTTTGTAATAATGTGACTTACAATATGTCACTGGGACAAAATGCAGGAATCAATGGCAATGATCAGGTACAATTGCGTAAAAATGGAGTTACGATAGATGATGTTGGATTCCCTGGTTCTCCAGGTTTTTCACTTGTAAGAAAACCTGATGCTGAGGTTCCAAAAGCAGTTTTTAACAGTGCAGACTGGAATATTACAGGTCAAAATTGTGGCAGCTTAGGTAATCACACCATAAACAATGCTCCTGTTCCGGAAATAGATAACATCAGCCGATACAGAGACAATCCCGGAACTTTGCCTTATACTTTTTGTAATACTCCCACACGGGTAAGAGTTCAAATGGATACTACGGGAGGAGGATTTACTTATAGTTACAATCTGCAAGGAACAACAACACCTGTAAATGTAACCAATACCACAGGAATATTCAGCAATTTAGAGGAAGATACCTATACATTGACTATAACGATAAGACGAAACAATATTCTTTTCTGTACACATATAGTCTCGTTTAACATCACAGGAGGAACAGAAACATCGCCGATAATTTTACTCAATCCATAAAAAATTAATCACTAAAAAATGAAACTGAAAAATTTCACTCTGAAAACTTTAACTGCTCTGACATTTATGTTATTGGCATTTGTTGCGAATGCACAATCTGATCAGGATGTTCCTCTGGGAACCACTACCATTTTTAACTATACGGTGGATACCTCTTCTGACCCGGCACAACCATTATTGAATGACCAGCCGAATGGTACGCCAGGCTCAACTTATGCTTGGTCAATTGTGAACTTACCGGCTCCGGGTGCAGTATTAACTCCAACTGGAAACAAAGCAACCATCAACTGGGCTGCTGTTCCCGTAGGAATTTATCATGTTCAGGTAATCGAAACGAATGCTGGATGTCCTCCGGAAACAGTGGAATTTGAAGTGCATGTGATTCAGCCAAATAATCCAACGCTTGTATGGGCAGATGCTCCAAACGCGATATGTGAAGGAGATGTAGCTACGTTTGATGTTTCAGGTGCTCCTGTAGGTGCGGTTATTTCTTATACTGCAACGGGTGGTACTCCGGCAACAGGAACCGCAACGGTATTGGCAGGTGGAATTGTATCTATTCCGATCACTCATGTTGCTCCGGCTACTCAAGTTGTATTGACTTTGACCTCGATGAATGTAGGTGGAAACACAGTAACGTTTACTCCTCCTATCACGGCTACTGCTCAGGTAAATATCGTTCAGACTTCAGCAATTCAATTGGTGCCATAACAAAACATACTAAACAAAAAAATGAAAAATTTAAGTTTAAAATTATTTGCAGTACTATTTGTCTCGCTTTTGGGATATTCGCTACAGGCTCAGCTTACCCAGAATATTTTCGAGGGTGAAACTAAAAACTACAGTGTAGATACTGTGGCTCCTGACGGAGGGCCTAACGGAACCACCGGCTCTACTTACACATGGACGGTATTTGATGCTACCAATACAGACATCACCGGAACTACGATGACAATCACAAACACACCTCCTTCCACATCAGGAAATGCGGTGACGATTAACTGGGATACGACTCCGGCCGGACAATATACTTTACACGTTTTGGAAACAAATGGAAGCTGTGAGGGTACAGAAGAATTCATCAATGTAATCATCAGCCCTATCGGAAGTCCGGTATTGACAGCATTAGACACAGATATCTGTTCGGGTGAAACTGCAGAATTTGAAATCACAGGTGCTTCTGCAAACAGTATCATCACATTTACGGTAACAGGCGGTACAGCTGCTCCGGTTTCACCAATCACTGTCGATGCTTCAGGCAATGGAACGATCATCGTAACACATGATGGAACGACTGCTCAGATAGATGTAACACTTACAAGTATGGAATTGCCAAATGGAACTGTAGTAGCCATTACTCCTCCGGTAACAGCAAATACAACTGTAATCATCATCACAACGTCAACAATTACATTTGATTAATCAGATATAATAAAAGATTTGAACCCAAACAGGTATATACAAAATTTAATAAAGTTTGCTTTCATGCAAGTGCTTCTCTTCTGGGGAAGCACCTTGTATGGGCAACAGACTACCTGTATCGGTTCATCTCATATCTACCGTGTAGATGAAAATGAAAACGGTGGAAACGGAACGACCGGATCTACTTATAGCTGGACTGTTGTGGAACCCGCTTTTCAGGGAACCATCAGCAATATTCCGGGATTTCCATCAGGAAATCAAATTGAAATCAACTGGGGAAGCACGCCGGAAGGTCAATATACTTTAATCGTTACGGAAACATTTAACGGTTGTAGTAATCCTCAACAAATTACTGTAACACTTAGAGACGGAATTGAAATTGATACATTGGAAGATTTACTTATCTGCCCTGATGGCGGAAGTGTGACTTTCAACGCAGGATTTGGATATGATTCCTATGCCTGGTACAATGATGCTGATGAACTTCTTTCAACAGCAAGAGAACTTACGGTGGAAATACCGGGAACTTACCGATTGGAAGTAAGAAGCGCCAATTGTGCTGCCACAGAATTAGTGGAAGCAGTTCCGATTGAATTCCCAATTTTTGTGGTGAATACAGATGTTTACAATTCAATTGTGGTAGAACACATCGCCGGAAATGTGGACGAACTGGAATACCAGTTAGAAGACATGGAAGGGAATGTCATCAAACCTTGGCAAGTTGGAAATATCTTCAACGGTGTAAAGGAAGGAATCTACATCATCAGAATCCGTACTTGGGATGCCAGCTGCTATACTTATAAAACGGCAATCACTGTAAGCATTCCAAATGCCATCACTCCAAACGGCGATGGATACAATGACCATTGGGATCTTTCCCGATTACAAAATTATGCACCGGATGCACGCGTTGAGGTTTATGACCGATACGGAAAATTCATCCATGCGTTGAGTAAAGAAAATAATTTCAGATGGGACGGCTATTATCTTGGCAGACCGCTTCCTTCAAGCTCTTATGTCTATATCATGAAAATCGGTGGTGAGAAATTCACCGGATATTTATTGATTAAGAATTAATTCTCTTTACAATTTTTAACATTAAGGAATTAGATTTAAAATAATATTATTAAGTCTGGTTAAGAAATCAAAATTGATTTTAAACAAATTTTAACTGATATTTTTAATTCAAATTAATCCCTAAAATATTTTTCAAAAAAACTTTATAATTCCTACTGATAGGAATCAATTTTCCTTTGATTTTGAATTATATCCTTACAAATGATCGGGGTGTGCAGCCAATCTCTGGGTTTATTGCATGAGGGATGGAGGCATCTGTTTGAGCTCCTCCGGCATTTCGCCGGAGAGCGAGTGCCGAGAGCCCGGTGCGGCGGATACCTGACTAAAGGGAAGCCGGCGCACATGCCTAAATTGAAATAAAAAATCCTCTTAAAATGAATTGAGAGGATTTTCTGAGTAATGAAATAAAAAATTAAAAATATATGTAATAAGGAAACTTAGAATCCGATGCCGCCACCGCCGCCTGACTGGTTGCTTTCCTGGTTAAGGTGTCTTTTACGGACTTCACCTCCGAAGTTGTATGAGAATCCTACATAAAGGGTTTGTGATTCCCAGAAGAATTGCCCTAATCCCGGCGTTGGATTGGTAATGTGCGCTTCAGCGTTAAATGTTTTGAATATGTCGCTTACTCTGGCTGTGAATGCGGCTTTTCCATCCATGAAAGAATATCTCATCCCTAAATCCATGCGCCACATCGGCTGCATTTCTCCTTGTATGAATTTGAATGGGCCACGGTACATGAAGAAGTTTTGGACGCTCAAATCTTTGGTAAGATTGATGTTGTTGTTGATACGGAAGTTCCATGGCGTTCCGGTTACTTCTTCTTCGCCTAAGTAGAATTTGTTTGCAAATATGTCGAAACTTGCATTGAAGCTCCACCATTTGACTGGTTTATAGTTTGCGCTTAGTTCTACGCCATAGCTTTCTGAGTCTTCATAATTGATGTATTTCTGTACAACTGTCGGAGTTTCGACACCATTTACGATAATTGTTTTGTTTTCTAAATAACGGAAAAGCACGTCGTTTACCTTTCTGTAGAATGCGGTAGCGTTGAGGCTTCCTCCTTTGAATCTTTGTAAATAACCTAATTCGTAAGAGTTTGTGAACTGCGGTCTGAGCTCAGGGTTCCCTTCACTTGTCATTGTTGGTGTAGTCCACTCCGGAACAGGCGTCATCTGTCCTATCCATGGGCGGTCAACACGGCGGCTGTAGTTCAATAATATCTGCCCGCGCTCTGTCACATCATAAGTCAAAAATGCAGATGGATAGAATTCTGTGTAATCATTCTTAAAAGTACCCACACCTGTAGGAACTACATTATAATCTGCGTTTTCTTCTACTCTTTCTGCTCTTACCCCTAACTGCATTCCGAATTTACCAAATGTCTGTCCGTAGTTTACATAAGCTGAATAGATATCTCTTGTGAACTGGTAATCTACATCAGGTGAATAGGTAAATGGATTCCCCTGATCATCTTCGTTATCCAATACTTGAGTTGAAAGCATATCGTTTTCATTTTTCTCTTGTCTAAATTGTAATCCGGCTTCGATTTTACCGCCATCGATGATTTGATTAGTATAATCTAAATTGATACGGGTATTTTCATTTTTACCTTTTCTCCATTCAGAGAAAGTTTCTATCGGGAATGTGTTTACATAATTACGTGTGTCTTTATTGTCTGAAGTGGAATAAATTGCATCCAAAACAATATTGTGGTTTTCTTTTCCGAAATCTTGTTTGAAATTTAAACTATAATCCTGATTGTCATATTTACCATCTACATCGCTGTGATTGTAAAAAAGTGTGTTGACTTCATTATCAAAAACGTTAGCTTGTGCACCACCTTCTCCTCTGTTATAGAATTGGCTTGTATACAATGTCAAAGCTGTTTTTTCTCCGATGAACCAGTCAAATCCTACTTTAAATACTTGTGAATTATTTTCGTCATTTACATCAAAAAATTGATCTAATAAAGTATCATAATTGTTTACTTCACCATGAAATCTGTTTCTTCCGAAATTGGCATTGTAATTCCCAAAGAAGTTGAAACTTCCTGTGTTTACATTTGCATTTACGGAACCATTGTGGCGTGAATTGTCGCCTAAAGTATATCCCAAATCCAGGCCTACATTGTAACCCTTTCTTTTGTTTTTATGGGTAATGATATTGATGATACCTGAGTTTCCTTCCGGATCATATTTCGCAGAAGGATTGGTAATGATTTCCACTTTTGCGATTGCATTAGAAGGTAATTGTTTCAATAATTGCGCAGCAGGAATGTTTGATGGTTTTCCGTCCACCATTACTTTTACGTTTTCATTTCCGCGAAGCGAAAGTGCTCCTGTCTGCTGGTCAACACTTACAGAAGGAATGTTGTTCAAAACTGAAGCTGCATCTGCTCCGGCACTTACCAAATCTTTTCCGACATCAACAACTCTTTTATCGATTTCAGTTCTGTACTGAGACGTTTCAGCACGAATTTCCGCTCCTTCGAGGACAACGATATCCGAACCCATCACAATTCCACCCAAATCTGTTGCAGCATTTTGAACGTTGATGTCTTGTACTTTATCATTAAATCCCACGGCTGTAATTACCAATTCGTACGTCCCGTAGTCGATGCCTTCGATGACAAAAGTTCCGTCATCTTCGCTCATTCCTCCTGAAACCAGACTTTGTGTTTCACCTTTTGTATAAATTTCTATCGATGCATAAGGAATTGCTTTTCCTGCCCCATCCTGTACTTTTCCTGTAATGGTTCCTTTTTTGTCATTTGCAAATGACATTGCACTCAACATCAAAAAGAAAACCATCGTTAATAACCTCATATTCATATTATTTTGCTTTACATATTACCTTGTTAAACAAGTAGAAAAATCAAACTTCTCTATCATTTTCTATTTCTTACTTCTATAAGTTGTTAGAAATTTCTACTTGTTACAAAAAACATTAAATTTAATTTCTAAACAGTTTTAGTTGGGTTAAATTCTTATTTTATTTTGCTTTTCCATAGATGACAACCTCGTCCAAAATCACAACTTCTTTCTGTGAAGCTTTGCCATAAATAACGGCCTCGTTTAGAGAAATGTCATTTTCACACAAAACAATTGTTCCCAAATCAAATGAAGTTGATTCTACTTTTACGGTTTCAATTTTGTCATCAAATCCTTTTGCCTTTACAATGAATTTATATTCGCCCGGTTTTAAATCTGACAACATATAAGTTCCATTCTCTTGAGAATCTCCTTTGTAAATTAATTTATGTTTTGAATTAATGTCATAAACTTCTAAAGAACTTGAGATGATTCCAAATCCTGACTCGTCTTGGATTTTACCCGTCAAACCTGTTTTGTTTCCATTTGCCAATAATACGATTGCACTCATAAAAACTAATCCTGAAATTAAACCTTGAATTTTCATTTGTATATTTATTTAATGTTAACTATTATGTTTTGCACATTACCTTGTTTTGCCTAATTATTAAGAACAATTTACCGTGCTTTAATCATAAGACGACTATTTTTAAAATATGTTACACTTGGCAGAAAAAAAATTCTTAAAAATTTCATTATTCGCATTTAATCCAAATAACTAATTAGCTTAATTCTTCTATATTTGTGAATGTTAATCAGAATGAATATATGAGATCAGTAGTCATTTTAGGCGCAGGAAATGTTGCTTTCCACCTGACCAGAGCGCTTTTACAAAATACAATCAATGTCCGTCAAATTTTTAACCGTACACTTTCCAGAGCAGAAGAATTAGGCGAATCGCACAACATCAGTTTTACAAATAAAATTTCAGAATTGGAAAAAGCTGATTTATATATAATTGCAGCATCCGATGCGGCAGTTGAGGAACTTTCTCATTACATTCCATTTGATGATTGTTTGGTGGTTCATACTTCGGGTTCTTTGAAAACAGATGTTTTGAAGGGCGATTACAGAAAAGGTGTTTTTTATCCTTTACAGACTTTTACCAAAAGAAAAAATCTTCGTTACGAAGAAATTCCATTTTTTGTAGAAGCGGATAATAAAGAAGATGAAGATGCACTTTATGCTTTAGCTGATAAAATTTCGAATGAAGTTCACCGCGTTGACACTACCAAAAGACAAAAACTTCACATGTCAGCCGTTTGGGTGGGGAATTTTGTGAATCATCTATATTATTTAGGAAATAAACTCTGTGAGGAAAATGACCTTCCATTTGATGTTTTGAAACCGCTGATTGAGGAAACAGCATTGAAAGTTCAGGACATGAGTCCTTACGATGCGCAAACCGGTCCGGCAAGAAGAAATGATGAAATCATCATCCAAAAACATTTAGAAATTCTGGAAGATTCCCGTTTACAGCAATTGTATCAATTATTGACAGATTCCATTCAAAGAACTTACCATGATCAGCTACAAGCAAAAGTTAAATAATATAACCACATTTATATTGGACATTGACGGCGTACTTACAGACGGCACCGTAACCTTGATGCCTACCGGCGAAATGGTCAGAACGATGCATACAAAAGACGGTTATGCCATTCAGTTTGCCATCAAAAAAGGATTTCGTGTTGCGGCGATTACAGGCGGTCGTGACCAAATGGTAGTTGAAAGGCTGAAATATTTGGGGATGACGGATATATATTCGGGTGTTCATGACAAATGGGATGCTTATCAAGATTTAATTTTTAGTTATAATTTAAAGCCTGAAGAAATTGTTTACATGGGCGATGATATGCCGGATATTGACATCATGAAAGACGTTGGACTCGCTTGTTGCCCAAATGATGCAGTTGCCGATGTACGTGCAATTTCAGAATACATTTCTTTGTTAAACGGAGGCGAAGGATGCGTCCGTGACATTATCGAACAAACAATGAAAGTACAAAGAAAATGGTATGATGAAGCTGATACTACGCAGTCGATTTAAGACTGTTTCTAGATTCTGCTCGAAATGACAAATTTCAAATAAATTCTAAATTTAATTAAGATGCTACTACAAGAAAAATTAATTGATAAAAAAATATTTCTCGCTTCGCAATCGCCTAGAAGACAAGAACTTTTGAAAGGTTTGGGAATTGATTTTGTAGTTATAAGAATCGAATCGGATGAAAGTTTTCCCGAAGAATTGAACCGTGAAGAAATCACCGAATTCATTTCAGAAAATAAAGCGAATGCTTGTGGAGAATTGAATCCAAATGAGATTCTGATTACCGCAGATACTTTGGTTTGGCTGAATAATCGCGTTTTGGGAAAACCACAAGATGCCCAGGAAGCTTTTGAGATGATTGCAGAAATGTCTGATACTACACACGAAGTTTTCACTTCTGTAACTATAAAAACTACTGAAAAAATCCTGACTTTTTCAGAAACGACCGAAATTACTTTTGATAAATTTTCCGAAGAAGAAATTAATTTTTACATCGAAAATTTCAAACCCTTTGACAAAGCCGGTGCTTATGGAATCCAAGATTGGCTGGGTTATGCAAAAATCTCCAGAATCAATGGTTGCTACTACAATGTAATGGGGTTGCCATTGAGAAAATTATACCAGGAACTTTTGTTCTTCTAAAAAAAATGCCTTAAAATTCAGATGAAATTCAAGGCATTCTTAGTAGTATTAATCAGAAAATAAATTACACATCAATTTTTGCGTACATCGCATTTTTCTCTATAAATTCTCTACGTGGTGGAACATCATCGCCCATCAACATTGAGAAAATTCTGTCAGACTCCGTTGCATTATCAATCGTCACTTGTCTGAGCGTTCGGTGTTCAGGATTCATGGTTGTTTCCCATAATTGTTCAGCATTCATCTCTCCCAAACCTTTGTATCGCTGTACTGCAATTCCTTTTCCGGTACCGTCTGTGGACCATTCTGCCACCAAACGTTCACGGTCGTTTTCACCCCAAGCATATTGTTGCTTTGCACCTTTTTTCAACAAATATAAAGGTGGAGTAGCAATGTAAATATAGCCATTTTCAATTAATTCCTTCATATATCTGAAGAAGAATGTCAAAATCAAAGTTGTAATGTGGCTACCGTCGACATCGGCATCGGTCATGATTACGATTTTATGGTAACGTAATTTGGCTAAATTTAATGCTTTACTGTCTTCTTCCGTTCCTATAGAAACGCCCAAAGCAGTATAAATGTTTCGGATTTCTTCATTTTCCAAAACTTTATGCGCCATGGATTTTTCTACGTTTAAGATTTTTCCTTTCAATGGTAAAATCGCTTGGAAATGACGATCACGACCTTGTTTAGCTGTTCCCCCTGCGGAATCACCCTCGACAAGATAAAGTTCACTTTCAGCCGGATCTTTAGAGGAACAATCGGCTAATTTACCAGGCAAACCGCTTCCACCCATCGGGTTTTTACGTTGTACCAATTCACGGGCTTTCTTCGCAGCTTGTCTTGCTTTGGCAGCAAGAATTACTTTTTCCACGATGATTTTCCCTTCGTTCGGATGTTCCTCCAAATAATTGGTCAACATTTCTCCAACGATTTTATCAACCGCACCACTTACTTCAGAATTTCCTAATTTAGTTTTGGTTTGTCCTTCAAATTGAGGTTCCATTACCTTTACAGAAATAATCGCAGTCAAACCTTCGCGGAAGTCATCTCCTACGATTTCAACTTTTTCTTTTGCAAGGTTGAAATTTTCATCAGCATATTTCTTTAAAGTTCTCGTCAAAGCACGTCTGAAACCAGCCAAGTGCGTACCTCCTTCGTGTGTGTTGATATTGTTTACATATGAATGTAAATTTTCGTTGTATGAAGTATTGTAACGCATCGCCACTTCTACCGGAACACCATCGCGGTCGCCTTCCATGTAGATGATTTCCTGCATCAAAGCTTCGCGGTTTCCGTCAACGAATTCCACAAATTCTTTCAATCCACCTTCTGAATGAAAAGTATCTGTTACGAATTCACCTTTGTCGTCTTTTTCTCTTTCGTCTGTGATGGTGATTGTAATTCCTCTGTTAAGGAATGACAATTCTCTCAAACGCAAAGCCAACGTATTGTAATTGTAAACGGTTTCGTTGAAAATTGTATTATCAGGTTGGAAAGTAACCGTAGTTCCGCGGTCGTCAATTTCGCCCACTTCTTTTACATCATAAATGCTATGTCCTTTCTCATATTCCTGAACATAGATTTTTCCGTTGCGGTGAACTTCAGCTTTTAAGTGGGTTGAAAGTGCATTCACACAAGAAACACCCACACCATGTAAACCACCGGAAACTTTGTAACTGTCTTTGTCAAATTTACCACCCGCACCGATTTTGGTCATTACCACCTCAAGGGCAGATTTCCCTTCTTTTTTGTGCATGTCCACAGGAATTCCACGACCGTTGTCTTTTACGGTTACTGAATTTCCTTCGTGAATCGTTACAAAAATTCTGTCGCAGTGTCCTGCAAGCGCCTCGTCAATCGAGTTGTCAACAACTTCATATACCAAGTGGTGCAATCCTCTCGTCCCTACATCTCCGATGTACATGGACGGACGCATCCTCACGTGTTCAATACCTTCTAACGCCTGAATACTATCAGCCGTATAAGTGTTATTACTCATAAATCTTTTCTTACTGAATTAACCTAACAAAGGTACGGAATTTTAACGAGCTTTCAAGCATATAACTCTCTCGAAACCGTTAGTTTTCAACAAAATTTAAAGTGATTTTGCAGAAATGTAAACCACTTTTTTAGTTTCAAAAAATGGCTCGTCAAAATAGTCGGGGATTTCAAAAATCTGCGCTTGTGGAAATGTAAATAATTCCTCTTCTAAATCGCCACCTTTCAGATAAAGGATTCCGTTAGGCATTGAATTTTGCTCTTTGGATTCAAATTTATCTTCGATCCATTCTACGAATTTAGGCATGGCTGTAACTGCGCGCGAAACCACGAAATCAAATTTGGATTTGATTTGTTCAGCACGTTTTGCTTCGGCTTTTAAATTGGTCAAGCCAATTGCTGAAGACACTTCGTTTACAACCAAAATCTTTTTAGTAATAGAATCTACCAAATGAAACTCCACTTCCGGGAACATAATAGCAAGTGGAATCCCAGGGAATCCACCGCCAGTTCCGACATCCAGAACTTGTGTTCCATTTTCAAAAGAAATCACTTTGGCAATGGCAAGCGAATGAAGTACGTGTTTGGTGTAGAGTTCATCAATGTCTTTTCGAGAAATAACGTTGATTTTTTCGTTCCATTCGAAATACAAATCTTTTAAAGCAGAAAATTGTTCGATTTGCTTTTGAGTTAAATCTGGAAAATATTTGAGAATTTCGTTCATTAAATTACTTCAGAAACTTTTTTACAAACATAATTCAGCAAATCTTCATCTTTTTTGGTGAATGGATTAATTTCATGGCTGTCTATGTCTATCTGTCCAATATTTTTCCCATTTTTGAAAATCGGTACAACGATTTCAGATTTAGTATCGATGCTGCACGAAAGATAATTGTCCTGTTTCGAAACGTCCGGAACGACAAAAGTTTCGTTGGAAACTGCAACCTGACCGCAAATCCCTTTCCCGAATGGAATGATGGTGTGGTCGGTTTCTGCGCCCACATAAGGACCCAACATCAGTTCTTGCTTGTCGCCATTGGTAAAATAAAATCCAACCCAATTGTAATGTGAGACTTCGTCGTGAAGCAATTGACAAGTTTTTTGAAGCTTACCTTCATTCTCTATATTTGATGCAAAAATGATGTCGATGCGTTTTTCTAAAGTTTCCATTAATTTAATTTGAATGACAAATTTAAGGGATTTACATGATTAAATTTATGATTAACTTTGTTTTTCGTTTGAAACCTATGAAAGAATTTAAACCTGTATTGATTTTTTTGTTGAAATTCATAATTGCATGGATTGCGATGGTGGGAATTTACAATATTTATCTTTCGCAATACCATTCTGAAAACAAGCCCGATCCTTATAGTCAAACGGTTGCAAAATGGACAGTCGGCTGCATGAATATTGCTGGATTTGAATCTTATCAAAAAGACGATGAAATGCGCCCCTGGACGTGGATTTATACTGAGGGAAAAAGAACTTCTTACATAAATGAAGGGTGTAATGCGATTTCAATAATGATTATTTTCGTTGCATTTGTAATAGCTTTTTCTACTACTTGGAAACAAACGATACTTTATATTTTAGGTGGATTGATAGTTATTCAAATTATGAATATTCTGCGGATTTCGTTGCTGAACTACATTTTTGCCTTTCATAAAGATTATGCCAAAATGGCGCATGATTATCTCTTCCCTGCAATACTTTACGGAACGATAGTTATTTTGTGGATTGTGTGGGTGAAATACTTTGCTTTGAAACCAAAAAAGAAATCAGATGAACAAATGGCTTAGGTATTTGCTGGCAGCGGTTTTGGTTGTTTGTTTGATTTTGGTGAGGGGTTTTGAAAAAGAATTGTTTTATGATCCTTTCCTGCAGTTTTTCAAAGGTGATTTCATCAATAGTGAATATCCTGAATATGATTTAGCACGTGTGGTTTTGAGTGTTATTTCGAGGTATCTGATCAACACAATAATCTCAATTTTAATTATTGGATTGATCTTTTGGAGCAGAAATTATATACTGTTTACTAGTTATATTTATGCTGGATTCTTTCTGATTTTGCTGCCGATTTATATTTATTTTGTGGAAACTGAATTTTCTCTTGGGGAAAATATGGGATTCTACATCAGGCGGTTTTTGATACAGCCTGTTTTACTTTTGATTTTGATTCCGGCTTTTTATTATCAGAAGTATTTAGCTAAAAAAGATACTTCAGCAAGTTCTGAATAACAATAAATTAGAGGTTGTGGCTGCCGGTGGGCGGTGTTGTATCTTGTACTTTTGTGGTTTGAATGGTTTGTGCTTTGTTGCGCTTTTTGTACATCCAGCCGATTATTCCTCCGATTAAAATCCCTAGTCCTCCGCCGTATAAAAGTCCTAAAACGAATTCAGGCTGAGTCAATAAATCGCCGAATTTTATTTTACCGACAAATGATGCGACAATGGCGATGGCGATGAGAAGTATTCCGATAATGGTTGTGTATTTCATGATTTCTATTTTAGATATTAGAATTTAGATTTAAGATATGAATTCAAATTTAATCAATTCAAAACTAAAAAACCTCACAGGTTTTTAAAAACTGTGAGGTTTTCACTAAATAATTAATCCAAAATAATTTAAAAATCAATATCGATTCCTATGTAAAAATTCGCCGGCATAATGGGTGCATAAACCATTCCGCCATCAAAATAATTGCTGAAAGGATTTTGCGCATCTATAATCGCATGGTGCTGTGTGTAACTCAACAGGTTTTCTGCGCCGACATATAAACGCAAAACTTTGTTGAAATTTCTGGAAATCTGTGCATTTAACAAGAAATAAGATTCGCCATAATCGGGAGTATGAAATTCATGTGGATTAGATGCTGTGCTCGGCAAACGTTGTTTGCCTACCCATTGCAAAGTCGTGTCGAAATTCCAAAGGGAACCGTTTGTTTTTCTTAAAGTGCTGTAAGCGAGGTTTAAGAATCCACGGTGCTGAGAGGTGAATGGTAGTTCGTTTTTACCTGAAATGTAGTCTGTTTGGGTGTCGTAAAATTTATAAGCCAAACGTGCTTCGAGTCTTTTTATCGGCTGGAAGTCCCACTGGATCTGTAAACTGTTGGCATAAGAATCTCCGTCTAAATTGTAAAACAAGATGGTCTGTGGAGAATCATCCAAATCTAAAACTACCTGATTCTGGAAATCGGTTCGGAATAAATCGGCTACAACGGTGCTTTTTCTACCGAAAAATTTGAATTCCTGCTGTAAGCTGATTCCGTAATTCCATGCAATTTCCGGTTCCAATCCGTAAATATCACCTCCGTTTTCGTTGATAACAATCTGACGGTTGGAAGCCAAATAAGCCTGACTTTCTGCAAAAATATTGGCGGTTCTGAATCCGCGTCCGGCTGAAGCGCGTAAAATTGTTTTAGGTGTAATGTCGTATTTCACATTTAACCTTGGCGTGAACTGCGTTCCGGCTAAGTTGTGTAAATCCAACCTTGCGCCACCGACTACCGTCAATTTATCTCCGGTGTAAGTATATTCAAAGAAGGCTCCCGGAACAGTTTCGTTTCTTTTGAAATTAATCAAGTTGTATAATTCATCGTATTGGTCATACAAAAAGCTCAATCCAGTTTTGTATTTGTGAGCGGTGTTGCTGAAGATACTTTCAAAAATTAAATTTGAATAAAAAGTTCGTTGTGAGGCATCGTAAGTGCGGAGTCCGAAATAACTTTTCTGTTCATTGTAATTGAACTGGTTCATCCAACCGATGCTTTGATAAGGTTTTCCCTCGAAAACATATCCGGATTTGTTCCAAACCTGAAAACGCTGGATGTCGATTCCGATTCCGTAAGCGTTTGTGGTTCCTTTATCAGCATCTTCTCTAAATGCCGTCTGTCCGCCCAATCTGTGGTCATTTACATAATTTACTCCGAAATGAGTCATGAGTCCCGAATGTCCGGCGTCGCTGTAATTCAATAAATAACTCACGTTGATATTTCTACCAATTGGTTGGTCCATGAATCCGTCGTCGTTGTGGTCTTGTCGGTCGGTAGTCGCATTTGCGTGTAATAAAATGGACTGTGTCCAGTGATCATCTATCGCATCGTTATGCACAAAATTTCCTTCGAATCGGGTATTGATGTCTCCGAAGAAATTGATGGAAGTTTTGGCTTTGTCGTGGGATTTGTACAATTCCGTGTTGATGTGTCCGGCAATCGCTTCATATCCATTTGTCACCGAACCGCCACCTTTTGCTAGCTGAATTCCTTGAATCCATCTTCCCGGAATGAAATTCATCCCATAAGCGGAAGAAATCCCACGGATCTCGGGTAATAATTCTTTGGTAAGCAAAATGTATTTCTGGTCGAGCCCGAGCATTTTGAGTTGTTTCGTCCCTGAAACCGCATTGGCATAGGAAACATCGACTGTTGCATTGGTCTCAAAACTTTCAGACAAGTTGCAACAAGCCGCTTTCAGTAATTCTTTGTCGCTGATGTTCTCCATCAAACCCACCGCATTTTTATCAAACCCATGAGCTGCCTTGTTTCCGGTAATGGTTGCTGTAGTTAAATCAACTGCTTCGTCATCGTGGTTGTGTCCGTCATGGGATGAATTGTCGTGACCGTCATTTGATGTTTGGTTATGTTGATTTCCACCTTCCATCACGTGTGTTCCTTCGCTATTTTCGACATTCTCCCAATCGACTTCGCGATCATACAAACAACATCCGGGAAGTGCATCGTAAGTAGAAGTTTGAGCTGTGTATAATTCATTGTCATGTCCTACTTCTGCAATTTTTTTCATTATTGCATCTTTGGAAGTTTGGGTAGAATCATACGTTAAAGTCAAAACTTTGGTGATGATGTCCCAATTCCCGCTTGCGGAAGGAAAAGTTTTGATGGCATTTTCAATTCGTTTTTTGCACGAACCGCAATTTCCTCTGACCTTTATTGTTTCGGTTTTGAGGGTTGAATTCATTTCAGAATGAACTTCATCGGATGAATCATCACGGGTGTATAAACAACATCCTGGAAGGTTTTCATAGACTGATTTCTCTGCCGAATATAAGTCGTTGTCGTGTCCGACTTTAGCGATGTTTTTTGCAATTGCATCGAGAGAAGTGGATTTCGAATCAAAAGTCACAGTCAATGTGTTTGATTCCAAATCATAATTTCCTTTTGCTGACGGCAATTCTTTTACGGCCTTTTCGATGCGCTCTTTGCACATGTCACAATTGCCTTTTACTTTTAAAGTTTCTGTTTTTTCCTGTGCAGATAATCCTACGGAAATCAACAACAGGAATATATAAATAAGTTTTTTATACATTTCATTTGATTAAAATTTTCAATAAGGTTTTACGAAATTCGAAGTTTGAAATTCGCTTAAATCAGATTATGAAACATATTTTGGCGGATGCCAGAAGGAATAAGAAATGTCTTTGAAATAAAAACTGAGGTAATGTTCGTTTTTAATTTGCTCCAAAGGAAATGAAACGGAATTTAATTTTGGATTTGAATTTTGAACGAAATTTTTCAGAACGTTCATGTGTACACAGCAATCGTGCGTGGGGCAATTGTCACCACAATGCTTTTCGTCTTTACAGCTTTTGGAATCATGGGAATTTTCAGAATGATGTTCATCCAATTTTTCCGCACAGCAACCCACTTCTTTTTTATCGGGCAAAACCATAATCGAAGTATAGGCCATTGCCGGAGCAGCCAGCATGATGCAGGTAATGAAAAGGATGAATATTTTTTGAATTTTCTCCACTTGAGGACAAAGTTAAAAAATTAATTTAAACTTATTTGAATTCACCTCTTTGTCTTACCACTTCGTAAAGAAATGCACCGCAGGCAACGGAAACATTTAAAGATGAGGTTTTGCCAAATACAGGTAATTTAACAATTTTATCAGAGATTTTAATCAAATCATGAGAAATTCCGTCTTCTTCGCTACCCATTACAATTGCAGTCGGCATGGCATAATCGGCATCATAAAGATAATCTGCCGCTTTTTCTGTTGCGCTCACAATCTGAATTCCTGACTGTTGCAAATAATCAAAAACCCTTCTCAAACTCGGTTCTTTACAAACCGGAATGTTGTACAAAGCACCCGTTGAAGTTTTTACCGCATCGGCATTTACGGAAGCGGAACCTTTTTGCGGAATGATAATCGCATCAACACCGACACATTCTGCCGTTCGGGCAATCGCACCGAAGTTGCGGACGTCACTCACGCGATCCAAAATCAAAAGGAAAGGTGTTCTGCCTTGTTCGTAAATTTGTGGAAGGATGTTTTCTATGGAATCAAATTCAATCGGAGAAATGAATGCATAAACGCCCTGATGGTTTTTGCGTGTCAATCGGTTTAATTTTTCAACCGGAACGTACTGCGCAGGAATTTCAAATTCGGTAATTAATTTTCTTAATTCCGAATGAATTTCACCTTGCAAACCTGTCTGCACAAAAAGTTTATCGATTGTTTTTCCTGCCTCAATCGCTTCAATTACCGGACGCAATCCAAATATTCCTGATTCTCTATCTCTTTCCATTGGGCAAACTTACGAAATAACTTTGACGAAATTCGAAGTTAAAAATTCGAGTTTCGTTTATAAGTTTGTGAATATTTTAATTCGGTTTATGTTTTAATTTATCCGAAATTTGCAATTCAATTTAACTCAAAATGCAGCAATACCACGATTTAGCCAGACATATTTTAGAAAACGGAACAATGAAAGAAGACCGCACCGGAACGGGAACCAAGAGCGTTTTCGGTTATCAGATGCGTTTCAACATGCAGGATGGATTTCCGCTAGTGACGACCAAAAAACTGCATTTGAAATCTATAGTTCATGAATTGCTTTGGTTTCTGAATGGTGATACCAATGTGAAATATCTTCAAGATAATGGTGTGCGTATCTGGAACGAATGGGCAGATGAAAACGGAAATTTAGGACCTGTTTACGGTCATCAGTGGAGAAGCTGGGGAAAACCAAATGGCGAAACCATCGACCAGATAAAAGTTGCGATTGATCAAATTAAAAACAATCCTGATTCTAGGCGAATTATCGTTTCTGCGTGGAACGTAGGCGAATTAGATCAAATGGCTTTGGCACCTTGTCATGCCTTTTTCCAGTTTTATGTGGCGGAAGGAAAATTGTCTTTGCAGCTTTATCAGCGCAGCGCCGATGTATTTCTGGGAGTGCCGTTTAACATTGCTTCGTATGCTTTGTTGTTGCAGATGGTGGCGCAAGTTTGTGGACTGCAAGCGGGAGATTTTGTACATACTTTTGGAGATGCGCATATTTACTCGAATCATTCTGAGCAAATCGAATTACAACTTTCGCGTGATCCAAAACCACTTCCAATGATGAAAATCAATCCGGAAGTGAAAGATATTTTCGATTTCAAATTTGAGGATTTCATTTTGGAAAATTATGATCCGCATCCGCATATCAAAGGCGCTGTGGCGGTTTAGTTTTATTCTATTTTAAATTATAAATTTCGAGTTTTCAATGAAATCAATTTCGTTCCTATTTCTATTTTTTATGTTTATTTCTTGTTCCAAACAAATTTTAGAAAGTCAACAACAATATACGACCTACGAGTCCAAAAATTTAATCGTAATCAAACTTTCAGAAAACGTTTATCAGCACATTTCTTATTTACAAACAAATGATTTTGGAAAGGTTCCTTGCAACGGAATGATTGTGGTTGACAATGGCGAAGCAGCAGTTTTTGATACGCCGGCGGATGCCGAAAGTTCTGAAGAATTAATCGAATTTTTACAAAATCGAAATATGAAAATCAAATCTGTCGTTGCTACACATTTTCATGAAGACTGCATCGGCGGACTGGATGAGTTTCATAAAATCGGCGTACCTTCTTATGCAAATCATCTGACTATTGAATTATTGAAAGACAATGGAAAAAACATTCCTCAAAATGGAATCGATAAAGAATTCAAGCTAAAAGTTGGAAACAAAAAAGTTTATTTGAATTATTTCGGAGAAGGTCACACAAAAGACAATATCACCGCTTATTTCCCCGATGAAAAAACTTTGTTTGGCGGTTGTTTGCTCAAAGAAATGGATGCTACAAAAGGTTATCTGTGTGATGCAAATGAAAGTGCTTGGTCAGAAACCGTAACCAAACTCAAACAAAAATATCCCGACATCCAAACCGTGATCCCAGGACATGGTGAACGCGGCGGAATGGAATTGGTGGATTATACGATTGGGTTGTTTCGGAAATAGTTTTAAAATATTTATTATGTTTTTCGTTTAGTACACATGAAAAACTTAACTATCCTATTGTTGCTTAGTATTATTTTATTCTCTTGTAATAAAAAATTTACTTCAATATATACAGTCAGCACCGAACATCCAGATGCTATTTTATATTCTGATGGATTAGTTAAATATAAAAATTTTAAAGAAGGAAAGATTATTAATTTTGATTTTTTGAGTTCATGTAGAAAAGATAATTTAGAAATTTACTTTGTTCAGAAAGCATCCAAACCTTGCGCTTTACATATTAACAAATCTTTATCCGACTTAATTTTTATGGCTGGAAATCCTTTATTTGATTCAATTGTTAAAGCCGAATTTATGGAAGAAAAAATGATTAATGATTCTCTTTCTTTTTTAATTTTAAAAGCAGAAACTAAAAACTCAAAAGGATTTTTCGCAGGAAATAGCGAACACATGAAAATACTTGCTATAAAATCAGGAAGCAATTTAAAATCAATTTCAAAAATCTATTCTAGTTGGACAGATGGTTTTCACTCCTATGAAAATTCGATTTTAAAACTAAATGAAAATTTATACCAAATGAATGATTATGATTTTGCTCCTCCGGTGAATAACATTCTAAATGGCTACTCCATTTTCCATATTACAAATGATGGTTTTATAGAAGTTTTAGATGAAAAGTTCGCATTACCATACAGACAACAAGTGTTTGATAATGTCAATAATCTAAACTCAAAATAATTTAAAAGATTAAATCCTAACACCCCTTTTGCAAGCCAGTTGTAACAAATTTTATTATCTTTCGACCAATTCAATTCATAATCATTACAATGCAAAAACAAATATTCAGCATCGCATTTGCTTTTTTGGTAAGTGCCACAACCTATGCACAAGTCAAAGAAACCTTGCCACCGAGTTACCGTGAAAATCAATCCAATAAAATGGATATTTACCGCGCGGAAGCAGAAAAAATCAATTCTTTGGTTCACACCAAATTGGATTTGAAATTTGATTTCCAGAAAGAACAAGTCAATGGTGAAGCTTGGGTAACGGCAAAACCTCACTTTTACGATACGAATACTTTGTTGCTCGATGCAAAAGCAATGCTCATCCATGAAGTTGCTTTGGTAACGGGCGGTTCTAAAAAGAATTTGAAATTTACCAACGATGAATTTCAATTAAAAATTGAATTGGATAAAACTTACAAAAGAAATCAGGAATATACTGTTTATATCAAATACACAGCGCGTCCCAACGAAGTAAAACAAGAGGGAAGCTCTGCGATTACAGATGCGAAAGGAATGTATTTCATCAATGCACACGGACAAGATCCGGACAAGCCGACGCAGGTTTGGACGCAGGGTGAAACGGAATCAAGCTCTTGCTGGTTTCCAACAATTGACAAGCCCAATCAGAAAACTTCACAGGAAATGTACCTTACGGTTCCCGATAAATTTGTTTCGCTATCGAATGGTAAATTGGAAAAACAAACCAAAAATTCGGACGGAACGAGAACAGATTACTGGAAATTTGACAAAAAACACGCGCCTTATTTGTTTTTTGTAGGAATTGGAGATTATTCGATTACGAAAGACAAATGGAAAAATATCGATGTGGATTATTACGTCGAACATGAATATGCGCCTTATGCCAAAGAAATTTTCGGAAATACCCCCGAAATGATTGGTTTCTTTTCGGAATTGTTGAAATATGAATTTCCTTGGAATAAATACCATCAAATTTCAGCAAGAGATTATGTTAGCGGCGCGATGGAAAACACTACAGCCGTAATTTTCGCCGAAGGCGTTCAGCAAAAACCGGGACAATTGATCGATGAAAATACATGGGAAGGAACCATCGCGCATGAATTGTTTCACCATTGGTTTGGGGATTTGGTAACGACAGAAAGCTGGGGGAATTTAACAGTCAATGAATCATTGGCTAATTATTCAGAATACCTTTGGTTTGAACACAAATTCGGCAAGGACAAAGCCGAACAAGACCGTTACGATGATTTGCAAGGATACAAAATGGATCCTGCAAATTTCAATAAAAACCTGGCTCGTGTACACTACAATGCACGCGAAGATATGTTCGACGGCGTTTCTTACAATAAAGGTGGAAAGGGTGTTTTGCACATGTTGAGAGGATATTTGGGTGATGAAGCATTTTTCGCAGGATTGAGTAAATATCTACACGATTACGAATATGGAACGGCCGAAGCAGTGCAAATGCGATTGTCGATGGAATCCGTGAGCGGACGTGATTTAAATTGGTTTTTTGACCAATGGTATTTCGCAAACGGGCATCCACAAATGAACATCGCGTATGATTACAATGCTTCTTCGAAAAAAGTAAAAGTAACGGTGGTTCAAAATCAAACGAACCAATTGTTTGAGTTCCCGTTTGCATTTGATGTGGTTGTAGATGGAAAAGCGACGCGTCATCATGTTTGGATTGCGAAGAAAAAAGAAAATTCATTTGAATTTGAGGCAAATAAAAATCCGGAAGTTGTGATTCCAAATGCCGATCAGGATATCCTTTGTGACATCACCGACAACAAATCTATCGAAGCTTTTGCGGCGCAGTACAAAACTGCCAAAGATGAATTCATTTCGAGGTTATTGGCGATCGATGCCTTTGCTGATGCGCAATCTACGAATGAATTGGCGTTGAATACTTTGATTTCCGCGTTGAATGATCCTTATTACGGAATCAGAACTCATGCGATTTACAAATTAGACCCTCAATATTCAAAAGTGAAGGAAAAAGCAATTCCGGTTTTGAAAAAACTGGCCGCTTCAGATCCGAAAACTTTGGTACAATCGGCAGCTTTAAATGTTTTGAATCAAATGGAAGAAAAAGACATTTCAATTTTCCAGAATGGATTGAAAAGTAAATCTTTCAGTGTGCAGGCAGCTGCGGCTTCAGGCTTGATGCGATTGGATCCGACGAAAATTTCAGAATTGACACAATTAGACGATGAAGTTTTGAAAAACAGCCCTGAATTGATTGCTGAATTATTGCCAACTTGGATTCAAAACAATGACAAAACCAAATTACCTGTGATAGCAGAATCGGTTGCGTTATTCACTTTCACCAAATACCAAGATCCGGTTTTAGGTGGTAAATTGGAAAAAGGATTCAATTGGATGATGGCTGCAGATGATTTGAATTCAACCAAAAAAGCAGCTTCATTGTATAAACAAGTTGCAAATTATCTGAAGGACAACCCGGGCGCTGTCATGGTTTTAAAACAAACGATTCAACAAGCGATTTCTTTGAAAAATCAAGCAAACATTGCGAATCCTTCAAAAAATTTAGAAGAACAGGTAACTGTTTTGAACGGAGCTTTGGAAAGCATTAAATAATTTATAGAAAAATAATACTTCCTTGTCAGGGTTATTTAACTTTGGCAAGGATTTTAATTTTGTACTAATGATTACAACCATCGTCGCAAAAGCAGAAAACAATATCATCGGAAACAACAATGAATTGATTTGGCACCTGCCTAATGATTTGAAACGATTCAAAGCGTTGACTTCAGGACATCCTATTATTATGGGACGCAAAACATTTGAATCCATCGGAAGGCCACTCCCCAACCGAACTAACATTGTAATTACACGAAATTCAGACTGGAATTTTGAAGGCGTTTTGGTGGTCAACTCACTCCAAGAAGCAATTGAAAAAGCAAAGGAAATCGATGAGAATATTTTTATCATTGGCGGAGGAAACATTTATGAACAAGCGTTGGACATTTCAGATGCATTGGAAGTGACGGAAGTTCATCATCCTTTTGAGGGAGATACAAAGTTTCCTGAAATCAATTCGAAAACATGGACTGAAACTGCAAGAGAAAAATTCTCTAAAGATGAAAAACATTTGTACGAATACTCATTCGTCCGCTACGAAAGGATTTAATTCGCTGTATAATAAGGTAATCCTTCAAGTTTCTTATGAATTATGAAGCAACTTAAGTATAATGATGTGGAAACTTTAAAACCTAAATGATTTGATATAATTAATGCGAAACATTTATATCTTTCGGGTCGTGTTTATGTTTGAATAGTATCGCAAACAAAATCGCCACTACCAAAGCATACAAAGCAAATACCGTCCAGATTCCCTGCCAGTCTTTCATCATGATTACATTGCTCAAAACACCGTTATCCAAAATATCTATTTTTTGTTTTTGAATGAATTCAACCAACAAATTATTCGTCGGTTCTGTTTCTAAAAAAGTTGCCAGCTCAGCTGTATTTTCAAACGTACGCGTATAAAATTTATCAATTAACCAGCCTGAAAGCACACTTCCTACAACCGCTCCGATACCGTTGGTCATCATCATAAAAAGCCCCTGTGCAGAAGAACGAATCTTAGAATTCGTATTTGTTTCCACAAATAATGAGCCCGAAATATTGAAAAAGTCAAATGCCATTCCATAAACCACGCAAGACATGATGATCATCCACAATCCATCTGTTGGGTTCCCGTACGCAAACAATCCAAATCGTAAACACCAGGCAATCATCGATATCAGCATCACTTTTTTGATGCCGTATCTTTTCAGAAAAAATGGAATTGCCAAGATGAAAAGCGTTTCGGAAATCTGTGAAATCGACATGATAATCGTAGAATATTGAATCACAAAAGAGTCCGCATATTTCGGAAAATGTTTAAATTCATCCAAGAAAACGTCACCATAAGCATTTGTTAATTGCAAAGCAGCACCCAAAAACATAGAGAACACAAAGAACAATGCCATTTTGTAACTCTTAAAAAGTTTAAACGCATCCAACCCCCAAACTTGTACCCAGCTTGATTTTTCGTTTTTGGTTAAATTCTCCGGCGGAACCGCAGGTAACATAAATGCATAAATACCTAACCCCAAAGCTGCTATCCCAGCAATGTAAAACTGGAATTCAGAAGCCTTGCTTCCCGTTAGATTCGTCAACCACATGGCCGCAATAAAACCAACCGTTCCCCAAACGCGAATCGGTGGAAAATCTTTTACCACATCATAATTATTATTTCTTTTCAATAAAGAATAGGAAATAGAATTATTCAAAGCAATCGTCGGCATATAGCAACACATTGCTACAAGCATTACCCAAAAGAAAGTATTCGGGTCATCAACCGTCGTTAGATAAAACAACGCCGCTGCATAACCTATCTGTAAAATTCCATATAATTTTTCCGCATTTACCCATCGGTCAGCAATTATTCCGGTTATTGTTGGCATAAACAAAGAAGCAATACCCATTGTGGAAAAAATAATCCCGAATTGTGTTCCATCCCATTGTTTAGTTCCAAACCAATAGTTCGCAACTGTGATCAACCATGCTCCCCAGACAAAAAACTGGAAAAAATTCATGATGATCAATCTGAGTTTTATTGACATAAATGTGTTGTGGTATTAAATTTTAGCGTTTATCTAATTCGTCGCGCAGACGTGCAGCCGTTTCGTAGTCTTCATTTTTCACGGCTTCTTTCATTTCCCGTTCCAAATCCTCTTTGGATTTAGACGAAAAATCATGTTTGTGTTCTTGTTTAGCTACTTCTTCTTCGATTTCTCTGATAGCATTTGCGATACTTTCCTCTTCTTGTTCCTGAACTTCCAGATGAATTCCAGCCTTTTCCATCACGGATTCCAAAGCATAAATCGGTGCATCAAACCGGATTGCCAAAGCAATCGCATCCGAAGTACGTGAATCGATTTCCTCCTCCATCGCATCTTTGTCTTCAAAAAGTATGTTCGAATAAAAAACGCCGTCTTCTAATTTATGGATGAAAACTCCTTTGACCTTAAAAGAAAATGCCCTGCCGATAGATACAAACAAATCATGTGTCAACGGACGTGGCGTACGAATGTCCTTCTCTAAGGCCAATGCAATAGATTGAGCCTCAAAGCTTCCGATGATTATCGGTAATTTTCTCCCACCCAATTCTTCTTCCAAAATCAAAGCATACGCACCAGTTTGTGTCTGGCTGTACGAAATGCCTTTGATATTTAATTTCACCAAATTTTCCATCAGGCTGTAAATCTAATAAAATCTACAATTTAGGGAAATAATTTTATAGATTAAAATCAAAATTCTCCTATTAATTAATCCATTTTACCACATTTGAACAAAATTTAAGATGAACATAAAAATTTTACTCATTTTGATTTTTTACTAGAATCGATTTATCTTACTATCCAGATTGAAATTTGTTTGATAGGATTTTTTGTTTTATTTGCTGATTGAGTTTTGTTATTAAATGTAATTTATGGGTATTCTATTAATAGGTCTGCTTTTGCTTAGCTGCTCAAGTTTCTGGTTTTATACGATGAGGACGGCGAAAGAATTATATAATTCTGATTCCGGGGACGGAATTTTTGATTTGGTCTTGAAAGCCAATCAACTTTATGCTGTATGTGTTATGGGAGGTCATTTGAATTATGACAGGGAATTTTCTTTAAAGATTTTTGGTAACCTTAATGATTTAATCCCTTTGCGGAAAATGATGATAAGTTATAAGTTTAGGTATCGTGGGATGCCGGCTTTTGAGTATGCTTATTTAACACCTGAACATGATGCTGGTTATAGATTTGAGGTTGCTGATTTGGCTTTGCTACAAGACGAGCCTGGAGAAAACAAAACAAAAATAATGATTAGGGAAACCATTCCTGCTTATCAAAAAGTAGGTGCAATTGTGTTCTTGGTTTTAGGGATACAAGCGATCGCAGGAGGAATTATTTTGCTTAATTTAAACTAATTAAAATCTTTACCAAAATAAATTATGAAAACAACACTATTTATTGCTTTTACACTTATCATTTGTTCATGTACAAATGAGTTTACGGTTCAGAAAAAAAATAATGAAAGCGACAAGCGAGAAGGGGAAAGGATAATGGATATTTATTTCGATAATATATTGCTGGACAAGGAAAATGAAAATCTTTCGCTTTTCGGGAAAGAATTTTATAAAGTAAGCAGTAAAGAGAAATTGATGAAGGAAAATGAATTCATCAAAAATAAATTAGGAAAACTTTTGGGGAAGGAGCTGAAACATTGGGAAACGGCTGTTGTAAGCGGAACTTCTTCTAATTCAGAATACTTATTTATTTATGAAATCAAGCGTGAAAAATATAATTCTGTAGAGACATTTTATTTAATAAAAGAAGCATTGGATTCTATAAAAATTCACTCTTATAAAATAGAGTCTGAAGGTTTGTTGACGGAATAAGTTTAACTTCTCCACATCTCCATATGCGGAATATCGTCTTCCAGATACTCCTCTGAAACTTGTTTGAAACCACATTTTTCGTAAAAATTTTTTAGGTAAGATTGTGCGCTGATCCGTACAGAAGTTGTTTCGTAAACGTTTTCAATGATTTCGAGTGAATGGCTCATAAGCTGATACCCCAATTTCAAATGACGGTAATCTGCATGGCTGGCAACTCTGCCGATAGAGGCTTCATTATAAGAAACACCTGGCGGAACGATGCGTGTACAAGCTATGATTTTATTTTCTAAAACGGCCCAAAGATGTCCGCACTTCAAGTCCTTTCCATCTATATCGTTGTAAGGACAATTTTGCTCGACTACGAAAACTTCAGCACGAAGTTGTAGAATTTCATACAATTCTTTCGTGGTTAATTCATCAAAATTTTTGAAATGCCAGATTACAGTCATTTTAATCCAGTTTAGAATATTTTGCCAATAATTGTTCAAATTTCCTTTGTCCGATGATTCGCTTGAGCGTAATGGAAAAAGTTTGCATCGGTTTTCCTATGTGATAATGCGGTTTTAAATTTCTTTTGTTGATTAATTTTTCAATAGTGGGTATAAGTTGTTCGGGTTTCATGCCATGTTCCACTTCTTCATCGATAGATTTTAGAAGTTTGTCGAAATTGTTTTTATAAAACCCGGAAACTGTACTTTGTATTCTGCTTTCAGCAATCGGCGTTTGTATGTCGCCAAAGTTGAGCGTTGTGATTTCGATTCCTGTTTTTTTATTTTCCAATCGGACGGATTCTGTAATCCTGTCTACAGCACTTTTCGAAGCCGAATAAAATCCGCGAAATGGTAATCCATGGTTGCTCGCAATAGATGAAACATTTAAAATATGACCTGATTTCTGCAAACGCATCAGCGGTAAAACTGCCTGCATAGTATAAATTGTTCCGAGGATGTTGACGTTGATGAGTTTTTCCAAATCTTCTTTGGTTACATCTTCGATGGCACCGAGCATTCCAACACCAGCGTTGTTGATGAGCACATCTATTCGTCCGGTTTCGTTGATAATTTGGTGAATGGATTGGATGATGTTTTCTTTATTTGTAATATCTGTGGCGATATGGTTGAAGGAAATTTTATTTTGTCGCGAACGCGAAAGTCCATACACATTGTGTCCTTTTTGCACGAAATAATTTGCCAGTGTTTCTCCTATTCCAGAAGAACTCCCGGTGATAATTATGGTTTTTTGATTCATTTTAACTTGAAAATAACAGTTGTATAATTCTCAAACAAAGATTTTTGTTTCAAAATAATTTCCGAATCTACATCATTCCACTCGGAATTGAAGAATTTTTCTTTGGTAATGATATATGCGTCTGGGTTTTCCTGAAGGAATTTTAATGCAGTTGCTTTGTCATCTGAAAATGGAAAAGTGCGTTGGAAATTGAATAAAAATGCCGGGTCAAATCCTTTGTAAAGCATTGCTTTTCCTTTTGTATCAACTTTTTCTACGGCTAAACTGACCGGACTTTGTGCTGTTAATCTCGGATAAATGAATGAGAACAATTCCATGGTTAAGAACATGGAAGCGAGTCCCAATGAAATGATGCTTTCAAGGATTTTATTTTTTCTTAAATAAATCAATGCCATGGTGCTTCCCAACGGTAAAATCAATAAAAGAAAACTGGAAAAACGCACGGAATACAATTGCGGTTCGGCGTAAGCTAAGGCGATATATCCGCCAATCGGCATCAAAATCGTAATAACCAACAAAACCCAAAGACTGATTTTGTAGCCTTTGAGCGAAATAGATTTGTCGAGAATTCCATTGAGATAAAAAGTAATTAAAACTGCTATGAATGGATATGAAGGCATCGGGTAATTGGGCAATTTAGTTCCCGAAATACTGAAAAATATAATGAATGCAGCAGAAACCAAAAATGAAAACATGATGAAATCATTGGTATTTCTTTTTTTCCACGAATGAATAAATCCCTGAATGATGAAAAAGGAATAAGGCAATAATCCCAACAAAACAAAAGCCCAAGTGATAAATGGTAATCCGCCATGTCCTTCCATTCCGCCTCCAAATCGATTTAAATTATGTTCGGAAAAGAAGCCTTCGGTAAATGCACCACCGGTTGCTTTGTGAACCAAATAATACCAAGGGATACAGATGGCAAACGTGATCAATCCACCTAAAATGGGATGAAATTTTAGAATGGATTTTAATTTGAAATCTTTTTTGAAAATTAAAAATAAAACGATAATCAAACCGGGAAGAGCTATTGCGACAGGACCTTTGGCCAGTACGCCTAAACCCAGAGAAATATAGAAAAATAGCCAATTGCTTCTTTTTCTGTTTAAATAAAAATCAAAGAAATTAAACAACGCAAAACTCACAAAAAAGATGAGGTAAGGATCGGGCACAGCCAAATGAAATTCCTGCATGAAAAATATGGCGGAACAAAGGACAAACGTGGTGATCAATCCTAATTTTCTAGTCGTAAATTTTTTCGTAAAATGGTAAGTTGAAACAATGGTTAAAATTCCAAAAACTGCAGAGAAAAACCTCGCTGAAAATGCACTTACACCAAATAATTTGTAAGCAATCATCATAAACCAATAATGCAAAGCTGGCTTGTCAGTGCGCAATTCCTCATTGAAAGTAGGGACAATCCAGTTATTATTTACAAACATTTCGCGTGCCGCTTCAGCGTTTTTGGCTTCATCTAAAATGTAAACCGGGTGCCCGCCCAGATTGACAAAACACAGAAAACTTGCTGCAAACAAGATAAGGAAATAATAGAAATATTCGTTACGAAAATCGATGCTCATTCAATTTGTGTTATCTTCGCTGAAAGTTTGGCAATGCGCTAAATTAAACATTTAAAATGATTCAAAATTCAATTTCCGAAAAGTTATCCATAGTCATTCCGGTTTACAATGAAGAGGAAAACATAGCGCTTTTGGTGGGTAGAGTAGAAGGAGCTTTGCACAGCATTGATTATGAAATAATTCTTGTTGATGACGGTTCTACTGACAATACAAGGCAGGAAGTGAAGAAACTGAACAATCCCAATGTTGTATTGATTGAGTTAAAGAAAAATTACGGACAAAGTCTGGCTTTGGCCTCGGGGATTGATTATGCAACAGGTGATTACATCATCACGATGGATGGTGATTTGCAAAATGACCCTGACGATATTTTGATAATGCTTCATAAAGCAAAAACGGAAGATTGGGATGTTGTGACGGGAATTCGCCAGAAACGACAAGACAATCTGGTCAGAACTTTTCCCTCTAAAATTGCCAATTGGATAATCAGAAAATCTACACATTTGGACATCCAAGATCACGGTTGTGCGTTGAAAGTTTTCAATAAAGAAACTGCTAGAGAATTAAATCTTTATGGTGAAATGCACCGATACATCACGCTGCTGGCATTTTTGAATGGAGCGAGAATCACGGAAGTAAAAGTAAAACACCATCAGCGTCAATTTGGAAAATCCAAATACGGATTGGGAAGAACGACTAAAGTGATCAATGATTTGATTCTGCTTTTGTTTCAAAGGAAATATCTGCAAAAACCAATTCATCTATTTGGAAATATCGGTTTGCTTTCTTTTGTAACGGGAAGTATAATGCTGGTTTATCTTTTGATTTCCAAATTTGGATTTGGAGAAGACATTGGAAATCGTCCCTTATTAATTTTAGGAATACTGTTGATGTTTGTTGGGGTACAATTCTTTACAACCGGATTTATCATCGACCTACAGATGCGCACTTATTTTGAATCGCAGCAAAAAAAACCTTATAAAATCAGAAAAATTTTCATTGGTGAATCCGAAGTTAAAAAAGAGTTTACTTACCATCCTTAAAATTGGTGTGAGCCTTGGTTTGATGGCTTGGGTGCTTCAAAGGCTAGATTGGGAACACATCGGTGAAATATTTCAGGAAGTCAATATTTTCTTCTTTGGTTTATCTGTTGTTTTTTACATCGCTTCGCAATTGGTTTCAGTAGCCAGATTCAACTTGTTTATCCGAAAAATAGGCATCAGAATTTCATTTTGGACCAATTCAAAATTGTATTTATTAGGAATGTTCTACAATTTTTTCATTCCGGGTGGAATTGGCGGAGACGCGTATAAAGCCTATGTGCTGAGTAAGGCTTATAAAAAATCTCTGAAATCTTTAGGTAAAATTGTTTTTTTAGACAGATTCATTGGACTGGTCGCAATCGGATTTACGGTTTGTATCTTGTTGGTTTTTATTGAAATTCCTTATTCCGATTATCTGAAATGGATTGTAATTCTAGTTGGATTGATAGGAGTTGTAATTGTTTTAAGGCTTGCCAATCGATTTTTTCATACACACAAAAAGCGAATTTATTGGGGTTTTCTGTATTCAATTCTTATTCAGGGGTTGCAATTGTTAAGTGTTTGGTGCATCATGCAGTCATTTGCGGTTGATGGAAATACAGTTATTTATCTGACGATGTTTTTAATTTCAAGCGTACTAGGCATAGTTTCTTTTGCAGGATTGGGGATTCGCGAAGCTGTTTTTTACTACGGAGCACATTGGTTTAATTTTAATGAAAATACTTCAACAATCATTGCACTTTCATTTTCATTGATGACAGCCGCCATTTCTTTTTTAGGAATAATTTTCATTTTTAAGAAAATCCAGTTCCAAAATTCATCAAAACCAAACTGATTTTTTCACTTTTTTTGTTAAAATTAAATTACTGATTTTCAATAGAATTAAATTGAATTCAAATGTTAAAGGAATCAATGTATGTTTCCTTTGGCATAGTTTCTGTCTAATTGAAGTTGTTAACAGAAAAAAAATGAATATGAAAAAGTTAGTATTGTTATCAGCAATTGTATTAGGAGGACTTAGTATTTCCAATGCACAAGTAGATGTAACGACTCCACAAACTTCAGCTGAGGTTGGGAGCACCCCGGTTCAAAAAGGAAACTGGATGGTCGGTGGTAGCGTCGGTTCGGCGGGTTACAGTTTTGAATCAGAAGCCTTCAGTTTAAATTTAGCGCCTAAAGCAGGTTATTTCTTAAGTGATGGATTTGCAGTAGGTATAGGTCTGAATGCAGGTGTAGTTGCCGCAAGTGACAGAAAGCCGACGTGGCAATATGGTGTTATGCCTTTTGCGAGATATTATTTTCCTGAAGGAGCAAGCTCTACAGGACGTTTCTTTGGAGAAGGTAGCGTAGGTATCAGTGGAGAAGCTTATGAAGGAGAAAGCGAAACAAGTTTTGCTTTTGGTGTAAATGCAGGTTATGCGCATTTCATCTCTCAGACAGTGGCTTTGGAAGGAACAGTTGGGTACAATTATAGTAAAGCGAATGTAACGGGAGCTGAGGCGCAGAGCGGATTAGGATTTGCAGTAGGGTTCCAGATTTACTTGCCGGGTAACAGATAATTACCACTACATATAACTATTTTAAAAGCATTTGAATTGAAAAATTCAAGTGCTTTTTTATTTTTTATAAATTTTTTCAAAAAAATGACGCAACCTTTTTGAAACTCTTTCGTCTAAGGTATAGAAACAAAAATTTCCATAAGAGTGGATAATTGTTTTGATTAGTTTTTTCGCTTTTTGCTACCCTTTATTGGAAAGTTGCTCTGCCATCAAACTGGAGCAACTTTTTTTATTTTTATTCCAAAATCTTTCCCACATTTGCTCCATGAAAATCCTTTCAAATAAATGGGCGCTTCTCGCAATTTTATCCCTTACATGGGGCAGTTCATTCATCCTCATTAAACAGAGTATTGCAGTTTATGACCCGATGCAAGTCGGAGCGCTGAGGCTGTCAATCGCGGGATTGGCATTGGTATTTTTTGGAGTTCAGAATTTCAAGCATATCCCTAAAAAATTATTTCCATGGGTAATTGTCGGTGGATGTTTAGGGAATTTCATCCCGATGTTTTTATTTCCACTGGCACAGGAAAAAGTGAGCAGTTCGATGGCGGGAATCTTGGATTCACTCGTGCCGATTTTCATTTTACTTTTCGGATTTTTATTTTTTGGAATGAAAAGCAAATGGACACAAATCATAGGTGCCTTGGTCGGATTTGCCGGAGCGGCAATTTTGATGAGTGATGACGGTAACGGCGGGAAAAGTGATTTGTTCAATTCAATGTTAATCGTTTTGGCAACTGCTTTTTATGGAATGAATGGGTTGATCATCAGTAAATATCTGTCAGGAATTCAATCATTCAAATTATCATCTGTAATTTTTACAATTTGGTTTGGGCCGGCATTGATAATTTTAGGTTTGACAGGATTTTTCAATGAATTCCAAGGGACAACTGAACAATGGAAAGGACTGGGATACGTCACCATTCTAGGATTGATTGGTACAGCAACTGCGATGATTTTATTCTATAAATTAATCCAACAAACATCTGCTATTTTTGCTTCGGTTGTGACTTATTTAATGCCGATTGTAGCAGTCATTTGGGGAATTATAGATGGTGAAAAACTTACAATTATCCATGCACTGGGCGGAGTTTTGATTCTTGCAGGCGTTTATTTAATTCAAATGAATTCTAAAAAAGTAAAAAAAGAATTGGATTAATTCTAATAAAAAAATCCTTATCTTATGAGATAAGGATTTCATATTTTAAAAACGTTTATTCATTTTTAATCCAATTCAATATCGAAATTTGTCAAAGATTTAAATACCTCTAAGCGGTCATTTAATTCTTCTTCAGTTAATTCAGCAATTCTATCCGTTCCGAATTTTTCCACTGTAAACGAAGCCAGCGCACTTCCGTAAATGATAGCGCGTTTCATATTATCGAACGAGTAGTTTCTCGTTTTGGCCAAATATCCTGAAAAACCTCCTGCGAAAGTATCGCCTGCTCCAGTTGGGTCAAATACATCTTCCAAAGGCAATGCCGGAGCGAAAAACACATTCTTATCCTGGAATAACAAAGCTCCGTGCTCACCTTTTTTGATGATTAATGTTTTCGGGCCCAATTCCATGATTTTCTTCGAAGCTTTTACCAGACTGTATTCTTTGCTCATCTGGCGAGCTTCCTCATCATTGATGGTCAAAACATCAACGTTTTTCAACACGTCCATCAGTTCGTCCCAAGTCAAATCCATCCAGAAATTCATAGTATCTAAAATTACCAGTTTCGGACGTTCTTCCAATTGTTCCAAAACAGCTTTCTGAACCAATGGATGTAAATTTCCTAACATCAAAACCTCAGGTTTTTTCCATTCCGCCGGAACTACAGGATTGAAATTTTCCAATACATTTAGCTCAGTAGCCAAAGTATCACGGGAATTCATATCGTTGTGGTAACGACCTGCCCAAAAGAAAGTTTTTCCTTCCTCGATTTTCTCGATTCCGGAAATGTCAATTCCTTTATCTGTAAGCAGATCCAAATGTTCTTGCGGAAAATCGCCTCCGATAACAGAAACCAATCCGGTTCTCACATCCAGCATCGAAGATGCCAAACCAATGAAGGTGGCAGCTCCACCAAGAATTTTATCACTTTTTCCGAAAGGAGTTTCGATTTGGTCAAATGCAACGGTACCAACTACTAATAGGCTCATTCTGATTTTTTAATTTTGGGCAAAGATAACAAATTTGCGGGATGCTGTAAGTTGGAAGCTGGATGTCTATATATTCTTGTCAAATTTGTCTTCTTAATGCGATTAAAGAATTGATTAATTCATAATGAAATTTATACAAATGTTGAAATTCTTCTTCATTTTTCTGTTTTTTTGCCTTGTATAAATGACTTCCAGGAACCGCAACCAGCATCCGGCAAAATCAATCTATTGATTTTACCACCGCTTTTTCCGCTTCTTTTCTCGTTCCGTCAAATCCATCTACGCCTGAAACAGTTGTATATTTCAAGATATATTTTTTTCCGGGATTGATTCTTTGGTAAACGCTCTGGCACATCATCGTTGCTTCGTGAAATCCGCAAAGGATCAATTTCAATTTTCCAGGATAGGTATTGATGTCGCCGATGGCGTAAATTCCATCAATATTGGTTTGATAATCCAAAGCATTGTTTACTTTGATGGCATTTTTTTCTATTTCCAATCCCCAATTTGCAATCGGACCTAATTTTGGTGAAAGTCCAAACAATGGGATGAAGTAATCAGTTTCGAAAATCTGCTTCTCTCCTTCTTTTTCAATCGTAATTGCAGTCAATTTATCATCGCCATGCAATTCTGTAATTTCTGCTGGCGTAATTAAATTAATTTTTCCTAAATGTTTCAATTCCTGTACTTTTTCAACCGAATCCAATGCACCTCTGAACTCATTTCTTCTGTGAACCAAAGTCACTTCCGAAGCTACTTCAGCTAAAAATATACTCCAATCTAAAGCAGAATCCCCACCGCCCGCAATCACGATTCGCTTGTCACGGAATTGTTCAGGATTTTTCACGAAATATTCGATTCCATTTTCTTCGAATTTGGAAATGTTTTCTAATTCAGGCTTTCTCGGTTCAAAACTTCCTAATCCACCTGCGATTGCGATGGCTTTTGCTTGGTGCTGCGTTCCTCTGTTGGTCGTCACGATAAATGAACCATCTTCTTGTTTTTCAATGGTATCAGCAACTTCGTTAAGGGTAAATCCGGGTTCAAATTGTTTGATTTGTTCCATCAAATTATCTACCAATTCACCCGCCATCACGCTTGGGTAACCCGGAATGTCAAAAATTGGTTTTTTTGGGTATAATTCTGCCAATTGTCCGCCGGGTTGTGGCAATGCATCAATAATATGGCAACGCAATTTGAGCAAGCCTGCTTCAAAAACGGTGAAAAGTCCGGTCGGTCCGGCTCCGATGATTAATATATCTGTTTGAATCATTTTAATAGTATGAATTTGAGTGAATTAAAAATTAATTCATCCTGCAAAAGTACGATTCAATCGGGAACTAATCTGTGATTTGTATCAGTTCGGGTTTTAACTCAGCAATTCTTTGATTCTGCGCATTGCTTCGGTCAAATTTTCTTCTGAAGCGGCATACGAAAATCTCAAACAATTGTCAATCCCAAATGCACTTCCGGGAACCGTTGCTACGAATGCTTTGTCCAAAATTAAATTTGCCAAATCATCAGAATTATTGATGGTCACTCCATGAAAAGTTTTCCCAAATAGTTCAGAAATATCAGGAAAAATATAGAATGCACCTTTGGGTTCGCTTACTTTGAAGCCCGGAATTTCTTTTGCCAAATTCATCATGAGTTCACGACGTTTTGCAAATGCTTCAATCATATAATGTGTTTCTGAAGGATCGGTATTCAATGCGGTAATGGCAGCGCGTTGCGCTATGGAATTCGCGCCGGAGGTAACCTGACTTTGCAAAGTGTCACAAGCTTTGGCAATCCACTGCGGTGCACCGATGTAGCCGATTCTCCAGCCTGTCATTGCATACGCTTTTGACAACCCGTTGATGGTAACAGTGCGGTCATACGCTTCCGGAAAAGTTGCAATGCTTACAGGTTTTTCTCCGTAAACGATGTGTTCGTAGATTTCATCTGAAATGACAATTAAATCATGTTTTTCGACCAATTTTGCTATTGCCTTCAATTCATCATAATTATAAACACTTCCGCTTGGATTACAAGGTGAACTGTAAATGATGGCTTTGGTTTTGGGTGTAATTGCTTTTTCAATCATTTCAGCCGAAGCTTTGAAATCATTTTCAATCGAAGTTTCCACAAAAACAGGTTTTCCACCTGCCAATTCCACAATGTCAGCATAGGTAACCCAATACGGAATTGGGATAATCACTTCATCACCTTCATCAATAATTACTTGAAAAGCATTGTAAATCGATTGTTTCGCACCAGTCGAAACTACAATTTGTGAAGGTTTATAATCTAAATTGTTATCTCTTTTGAATTTATGAACGATGGCGTCTTTCAACTCAGGGTAACCGGAAATAGGTGGATAGTGAGAGTAATTTTCATCAATCGCTTTTTTGGCGGCTTCTTTTACGAAATCAGGCGTGTCAAAGTCCGGCTCGCCGATGCTTAAACTGATGACATCATTTCCTTGTTGCTTTAATTCCCTTGCCTTTTGCGTCATAGCAATCGTCGCGGGTGGCTGCAATTTTTGTAATCTGGTTGAAAGTAACATACTTTTCTTTGTTTGTTTTGCGGTGCGAAGATAAATATTTTTTGCCGGAAGTCCGAAGCTGGATGATAGAAGTAAAAAATGCTGTAAATTGCAAAGAAAAAAATATGGCAGATATTACATTAAAGGGGAACCCGATTCATACACAAGGGAATTTACCTTCTGTGGGTGCAAAAGCGCCTGATTTTAAATTGACAGCAGTTGATTTGTCAGAGAAATCAATTTCAGATTTTAAAGGAAAAAAAGTGGTTTTGAATATATTTCCAAGTGTAGATACGGGAACTTGTGCGGCTTCTGTTAGAAAATTTAATGCGGAAGCATCTGGATTGGAAAACACAGTTGTGTTGTGCATTTCGAGAGATTTGCCTTTTGCGCAGAGCAGATTTTGTGCAGCGGAAGGATTGGAAAATGTAGTGTCATTGTCAGAATTCAAAGACAATAATTTTTCTGATGCCTACCAATTGAAAATCATGGATGGCCCGCTGGCAGGATTGATGAGCCGTGCAGTGGTGGTTATCAATGAAGAAGGAAATGTAGTTTACACGGAACAAGTTCCTGAAATTGTTGACGAACCCAATTATGAAAATGCTTTGGCAGTTTTGAATTAGAATTAAATTTTTCCATAAAAGAATAAAATCCTAAACGTTAAGTTTGGGATTTTTTTATTGATGATGACAAAGGTTAGGTGGTTTTTCATTGTGCTGTGATTTAGTTCTGATAAATTTGCATTTAATTTAGACTAAATAAAAATAAAAAGCAAAAAATGAAAAAGTTTACAATTTTAGCCGCCTTGCTTCCATTTGTGATTCAGGCGCAAATCTTTGAAGAAACAGAAACTGTATTCAAAGATTTTTACTATTCATCAAGTCATGTAGGTGATTTCGATGGTGATGGCTTTATAGATATTGTCCACAACGGAGCGATTGATTCTGATGGAGATGGAAATGTTGACACGACTTTGAATGAAATTTATAAAAATAATGGTGGAACATTTACTTTGTCAGACGATTTGGGATTGAATTCTACACATTTAGGAGATATCAAATTCATTGATTTTAACAACGATGGATGGTTGGATATCGTTTCAACCGGATTGAGTTATAATGACATTGTGAATTATCAGCAATACCGTTTTCTGAACACAGGAACAGGATTTGAATTGGAAGAAAACCTAGCTGGAAAAATTTACGGAGGATTGGAAATATTTGACTTTAACCATGATGGAAAAACTGATTATGCTTTGAACGGAACCCAATATGTGGAAGGAACAGGATTTACTTATGATGTAGATTTTTACCAAAACAATGGAAACGGATTTGATATTTCTGCGGCATGGCTTGCCGGAACTCAAAATGGAAGTTTTAAGGTAATTGATTTGAACAATGATAATTTGTTGGATGCAGTAATTTTTGGATTTGATGCAGATTTGGAACCTATATTCAAAGTTTATCTGAACAATGAAGGTACGATGGAATTTTCTCAGGATCTTCCGGTTATGAGTGATGGAAAAATGGCATACGCAGATTTCAATGCAGATGGATTTTTAGACTTGGTTGTATCTGGAGTTGATGAAGATTATACTGAATATTTAGCAATTTTATGGAATGACGGAACAGGTAATTTTACCACGGAAGTCATCGAAAATGAGGGACTTTCCGGTTCTAGTGTAGAGACAGGTGATTTAAATAATGACGGATATTACGATTTCATCGTGATGGGAAATGATGCGGATTACAATGGATGGGTTAATATATTTTTGTATGATTCAAGTGAGGAAAGGTTTACCAAAGCAGAAGAAACCGGACTTTTCAATTTAGGAAGCCAAGGGAATATTCAATTATTGGATTTTAATAATGACAATCATTTAGATGTTTTGATGGCGGGATTTGATTGGGCACATGAAGATATGCCTTCTTTGACTAAATTATTTAAAAACCTTTCAACAGAAGAGAATCAAAAACCGGTTGCACCGACGGAATTGAATTTGGAACAAGAAGGAAATAGATTGAATTTCTCTTGGAACGGTGCAACGGATGACAAAACGCCAACTGAAGCTTTGCAATATGAAATCAAAGTAGGTACAATTTCTGGTGCACAAGACATAGCAAAATATGTAGTGACAACGCCATCTTGGTTTTTGGAATTGGAAGAAATTCCTGCAAATGTTTACTGGAGCGTAAAATCAATTGATGCTTCTAAAGTTTATTCAGATGCTTCTGACGAAGGACAACTTTCTGTTGCTGAAAATGCTTTTGTAAATAATTTACAGATTTATCCAAATCCTGCTTCTGACAAAGTTTTCGTAAAAGCTGATAAATTAAATTCAGTTGAATTGTACGACTTACAAGGAAGAAAACTAGATGTAAAATTAAATTCAGACAATTCAATCAACGTTTCATCTTTACCAAAAGGTGTATATGTTTTGAAATTAAATATCGACGGAAAATCAGTCTCTAAGAAATTAGTGATTAATTAATTCTTTTAATTTTTGTGTAAAAGAAAAGGTGAGCATTTGCTCACCTTTTCTCGTTATAATAAAAACCAATTTTTAGTATCTTTCTAATACAATTACACGTCTATTACAAGCTCTGCCTTCTTCAGTATCGTTTGTACATTTCGGATATTGTTCTCCAAATGCACGAACTTCTAATGTTTTTGCATCAACACCTTCCTTAACCAAGCCATCTTTTACCGATTGTGCACGTCTTTTTGATAATCCCATGTTATAAGCATCAGTTCCTACGCTATCAGCAAAACCATCTACAAAGTAGTTTCCACCATCTTTCTTGATTTTATCAGCTGCAAGTTTTACTTTTTGCTCACCTTCTGAAGTTAATTTGCTGCTGTCAAATTCAAATAAAACATCATCAAATTTCATATCGACTACAACTGGAGTTGGTTCAATCGGAGTTACCGGCTCAACAGGTTTCTCTTTCATAATCTTACATCCGTTCTGGCAGTAGTATTCGTCTGTTTCTTCTCCATTAGGACATGGTTCTAGTGGACATTCATCCAGTCTATCTTCAATACCGTCTCCGTCGGTATCAGGACACCCATTGAATTCTTTCAAACCTGGTGTATCCGGACATTCATCTTCTTCATCAGGAATTCCGTCCTTATCACGGTCATTTTTGCCAAATCTAAATGCCAATCCGGCTTTTGCCTGGAAAAAGTCAATATAATCTGATTTCATTCCCGGAATTGCTACATATTGGGCTTCTATATTTAAACCTATTTTAGGCCAAATCCAGAAATTCATCCCCAATCCTCCAGAAATTGCAAAGTGATCATCATTGGCTATAGACCCATTTTCCAAAGCGTCTCCGTGTACGTCAATTACACCACTCAAAGGAATTTGATTTCCCAATCCATCATCACCATATACTACAGGATTGAATTCTAATCCACGGTAAGGCATTCTGTAATAATTTGCACCGAATCTTAGATATGGATCGAACCAGGAGGTTTCTTTTAAAATATATCCGTTAGCAAATCGATAACGCAATCCCATTCCAATTAAGACCATGAATTCATTGTCAATCATCAATCGTTTGTTGTCTATTTCTCCGATTGAAGCTTGTAAATCAACGGCAAAGGAACGGTTTAGCGTCCTTGCAACGGAAATTTGTGACAATGGAGGAACAAAAGACCAATTGTCTGTATCGGTTAATCCCTCGCCAAATCCTCTGGCACTAACATGATTGACAGCATGTACACCCCCGCTGATGTACCATTTTTTCAGCATATTCTGCGAAAATAAATCTGCCGATATAAATAATAAAATTGTTGTAAATAAAATAGAAAATTGTTTCATATTCAAGCTTTAGAATTTATGAATAGACTAATATATAAACATTTTTTAAAATTTTATTAATTTTATGTTAATATGAGCTAATTTATAAACGATTTAGATACTTTTTCTGCTTTTTTGCTTTCAGAATAATCATAAAATCCTTCTCCTGATTTTACTCCCAATTTCCCTGCTGTAACCATATTTATCAATAATGGACAAGGTGCGTATTTTGGATTTTTAAACCCATTGTACATTACATTTAAAATAGAGAGACAAACATCCAATCCTATAAAATCTGCAAGTTGAAGTGGTCCCATAGGATGTGCCATTCCCAATTTCATTACCGTATCTATTTCCTGAACACCGGCAACTCCATTGTAAAGTGCTTCGATAGATTCATTAATCATCGGTATCAAAATTCTGTTGGCAACAAATCCCGGATAATCATTTACTTCCACAGGAACTTTTCCAAGTGTTTCAGACATGTCCATGATCGCTTTTGTTACTTCGTCTGAAGTATTGTAACCGCGTATGATTTCCACCAACTTCATGATTGGAACCGGATTCATGAAGTGCATTCCGATTACTTTGTCCTGACGATTAGTTACGGCAGCGATTTGTGTGATAGAAATCGATGAAGTGTTAGTTGCAAGAATTGTATTGGAACTTGTAATTTCATCTAATTGTTTAAATATTTTTAGTTTTAAATCAACATTCTCAGTTGCAGCCTCAACAACCAGATCAACATTTTTTACACCTTCTTCTGTTTGAGTAAAAGTTTTGATGTTGGCTAAAGTATCTTGTTTATCTTGTTCTGAAATGGTTTCTTTTGCAACCATTCTGTCCAGATTTCCGGAAATAGTTGCGATTCCTTTTTCCAAAGATTTTTCTGAAATATCAATCAGATTTACTTTAAATCCTTTCTGAGCAAAAGTATGGGCAATTCCGTTTCCCATCGTCCCGGCTCCGATTACAGCTATATTTTTCATTATTTGTTTGTTTTATTTTTTAAAGGCATCTATGATTTGATAAGCAATTCGCAATGCTTCAGTTCCGTCTTCTAAAGTCACAATCGGAGTGGTATTGTTGTTAATTGCGTTTGCAAAAGATTCCAATTCATCTAAGATTGCATTGTTAGGTGGTACATCCGGATTGTCAAAATAAATTTGTTTTCTAACACCTTCGGCATTTTGCAAAATCATGTCCCATTCACCCGGTTTTTCAGGGGCATCTTTCATTTTTACTACTTCACAATTTTTTTCCAAATAATCAACTGAAATGTAAGCATCCTTTTGGAAAAATCTAGATTTACGCATATTTTTCAAAGAAATTCGGCTTGAAGTAATGTTGGCAACGCATCCGTTTTCAAATTCAATTCTGGCATTGGCAATGTCTGGTGAATCGCTAATCACAGCCACACCACTTGCATGGATTTCTTTTACTTTGGACTTAACTACACTCAGAATTGCATCGATGTCGTGGATCATCAAATCCAAAACGACCGGAACATCAGTTCCTCTTGGATTAAATTCCGCCAAACGATGGGTTTCGATGAACATAGGATTTTGGATTTTATCTTTTACGGATTTAAATGCAGGATTAAATCTTTCTACATGACCGACTTGTCCTTTTACGTTATATTCCTTAGCAAGTTGTATGATTTCTTCCGCTTCCTCAACGGAATTAGCTATGGGTTTTTCCAAAAAAATATGTTTTCCGGTTTTGATTGCTTCTTTTGCGCATTCATAGTGAGAAAGAGTAGGGGTGACGATATCAACTACGTCAACCGCATCAATTAATTCTGAAATTGTATCAAACGATTTGTATCCGAATTCCGCTTCAACTTTTTTTGCATTTTCTGAATTAGGATCATAAAATCCTATCAATTCGTATTTATTTGACTGATTGGCTAGTTTCAAATGAATTTTCCCCAAATGTCCGGCTCCTAAGATTCCGATTTTTAACATTGTTTGTATTTTGCGTTTAAAAATAAAGAGAATATCATTTAAAATTGTGCAATTTTGTAAAAAATATGCAGCGTGACAGACGATTTTAAACACAGAGGAAGACGAGAACAACTAATTAAACTACTAAGAGAAAAAGGAATCGAGGACGAATCGGTTCTGACAGCCATCAACAAAATCCCAAGACATCTTTTTATTGACAGCGCTTTTGAGGAACATGCTTATCAAGATACAGCTTTCCCAATCGCAGCAGGACAAACTATTTCGCATCCATTTACTGTTGCGTTCCAGACAGAATTGCTTCATGTGAAAAAGGGAGACAAAGTTTTGGAAGTAGGAACGGGAAGCGGCTATCAAGCTTCAGTTTTGGTCGCTATGGGAGCAGAAGTTTACACCATTGAAAGACAAAAGGAATTGTTTGATTTTTCACAAAGAATTTTCAGGAAAATTAAAATCAGCCCGAAATATGCAATTTATGGAGATGGTTATAAAGGTTTGCCTTCATTTGCGCCTTTTGACAGAATCATTGTAACTGCAGGTTCTTCAACTATTCCTAAAACTTTATTGCAACAATTAAAAATCGGAGGAGTTATGGTTATTCCCTTAGGAGATAAAAATCAGATGATGACTACCTTTCTTCGTGTTTCAGAAATGAATTTTGAAAAGATGGAATTTGGAGATTGTCAGTTCGTCCCAATGCTGGAAAGAAAAGAGAAATAGTTTATTGACAACTATTTTTTGTATAAATGAAGAAAGCCACTCAATTGAGTGGCTTTTCTTTTAAATATTTGAATACGAAATTATTGTTTTACAATTTCAATTCTTCTGTTTTGAGCTCTTCCGTCAACAGTTTTGTTGTCGAATTTAGGCTGAGCTTCACCGTAACCAACAGCTTTCAATCTGCTAGCTGGAGCACCTTGAGCTACTAAGTAATCAAGTACTGTCTGAGCACGTTTTTGAGACAACGTTAAGTTATTAGCGTCGCTACCTACATCATCAGTGTGACCTTGGATTTCATAGTTACCTTCAGTTGCTTTCAAGTACTGAGCGATTACGTTTAAGCTTTGTTTAGAAGCTTCAACCAAAGTGTGAGTACCTGTTTGGAAGTAAATCATTTTAGACAAGTCAGCGATTTGTACGTTAGCACAATCACCTGTTACTTCGATAGCAGCTGGTTGGAAGTTTGAATCAGCAAATTTCAATTCAACACGTCTGTTTCTAGCTCTACCATCGTCAGTATCATTAGTTGTGATAGGTAAAGATTCACCAAATCCAACTGATTTCAAGATAGAAGAAGGAACACCTTTGCTAGTTAAGTAAGCCTCAACAGAAGCAGCACGTTTCTTAGATAATTCCATGTTGTATTTATCGCTACCTTTTGAATCGGTATGACCTTCAACTAACCAACGAGCATTCTTGATTTTATCAGAAGTCAAGATTGGAGCGATTACATCTAAAGTTGCCATAGACTGAGTAGTTAATTTGTCAGAGTTGTACTCGAACAATACGCTTTTCAATGCATCTTTAATAGCTTGGATATCTGTACAGTTATCAGCGATTTCTGGACAACCATCGTTTTCTACAGTTCCAAATTCATTAGGACATTTGTCTTTGCTATCACAAACACCATCTCCGTCAGAGTCAGGACAACCATTACATCCAGGGATAGATGAAGCTACACCAGGAGTGTCAGGACAATCATCGTCTTCATCAAGGATACCATCGCCATCTCTATCTAAGATAGGACAACCGTTGTTTTCAGCTGGACCAGCTTCGTCAGGACAAGCATCTTTGTTATCACAGATTCCGTCACCGTCAGTATCAGGACATCCGTGACATTCCGGATCATCTGAAGGTACACCTGGAGTATCAGGACAAGCATCATCTTTGTCTTCGATACCATCACCATCTCTGTCTTTGTTTCCGAAACGGAAAGTAACCCCAACTGAATGTTGGAAGAAATCGAAATAGTCTGATTTTGTAGAAGGAACCCAGTTGTAATCAGAAGCGATGTTTAAACCGAAGTTTTTAGTGAACCATAAGTTGATCCCTAAACCTCCAGAAACAGCGAAATGATCTTTTGCAGTTTTAGGAGCAGCGTTCAATACATCAACTACTTCAGTTGTTGCATCTCCACCGTCATTTCCATAAACTTCAAATCCTACAGGGACAACATCACCTAAACTAGTGTAGTCATAACGATGATAGTTAGCACCTATACGGATGTATGGATCAAACCATGAGTTTTCACCTAGGATGTATCCGTTTGCTAATTTATAACGCAAACCAAGACCTGCATTGATGAAGAACTCATCAGAAATACGTAATCTGTTGTTATCAATTTCACCAACTGAAGCAGTTAAATCTAAATCAAATGAACGATTTAAATTTCTGATGATAGATAATTTCGACAAAGGCGGAACAATGCTGTAGTTATTGTAGTTAAAAAACTCATTACCTACACCACGAACTGATGTATGGTCTACTGCATGCGCACCAACAGTAACTGCCCAAGGATCTCTCTTGTTTTGGGCATTCAAAACAGTACTGCTTAAAATCAGTACCGTTAGAGCGGTTAATAATAGATTAAACTTTTTCATTATCAAATATTTAGTGTTTTACTTTAATTTAATTTGAACACAATTAACGGCAAATTTAAGAATTCTTTATGATTCTATCCAAATCTCTTTTCAAATCTTTTCCTTTTATCGTCTCTCGCTTATCATATAATTTCTTACCCTTCGCCAAATAAACCTTGACCTTTGCTAGTCCTTTTTTGTTGATATAGAGGTTTGTAGCTATGATTGTAAGCCCTGTTTCTTTGGTTTTTCTTTCAAGTTTTTTTAGCTCATTTTTTTTTAATAATAATTTTCTGTCACGTCTTGTCTTATGATTAAAGTATGTTCCCCAGTCATATTCGTCAATATACATATTAATTATATACAATTCTCCGTCCTTAAATTGGCAAAAGCTTTCAGTAATGCTTGCCTTGCCCATTCGTATTGATTTTATTTCGGTTCCAAAAAGTTGAATTCCTGCGTCATAGCTGTCCATCAACTCATATTCAAATCTCGCTTTTTTATTCTTTATGTTTACTTCTCCGTGCACTTTTTATTCAATTTAAATCTTCGTACCTTTGCAACCGATTTTCAAAAACAATTCCAAATATTCAAAAATAATTCCAAAAATGCTAACAGTATCAAATCTTTCGTTACAATTCGGAAAACGAGTTTTATTCGACGAAGTTAACATAAAATTTACAAATGGCAACTGTTATGGCATCATTGGTGCCAATGGTGCCGGTAAATCTACTTTCCTGAAGATTTTATCAGGTGAGCAAGACCCAACTTCAGGGCATGTTTCCTTGGAAAAAGGGAAAAGAATGTCTTTCCTGGAACAGAATCACTTTAAATATGATGAATTCACGGTTTTAGATACTGTGCTTCGCGGAAATAAAGTTTTGTATGATATAAAAGAAAAAATGGACGCTTTGTACGCGAAACCAGATTTTTCTGAAGAAGACGGAATCAAAGCAGGGGAGCTAGGGGTTCAATACGAAGAAATGGGGGGCTGGAATGCAGAATCTGATGCTTCAACTTTGCTTTCAAATGTTGGTATTGAATCTGACATCCACTATACTTTGATGGGCGATTTGGACAACAAAGCCAAAGTCCGAATTTTATTAGCACAAGCTTTGTTCGGAAATCCTGACGTGTTGGTACTAGATGAGCCTACCAACGAATTGGACGTTTACACCATTTCCTGGTTAGAAGATTTCTTAGCGCAATATGAAAACACAGTAATTGTGGTTTCTCACGACCGTCACTTCTTGGACGCAGTTTGTACACACATTGCCGATTTAGATTTCAGCAAATTAAATTTATATTCAGGTAACTATACTTTCTGGTACCAGTCTTCTCAGCTGGCTTCGAAACAACGTGCACAGCAAAACAAAAAAGCGGAAGAGAAAAAGAAAGAATTGCAAGAATTCATCGCGCGATTCAGTTCCAACGTAGCAAAAGCAAAACAAGCAACGGCTCGTAAGAAAATGATCGATAAATTAAACATCGAAGACATCAAACCTTCTTCACGCCGTTATCCGGCGTTGATTTGGGACCAGTCAAGAGAAGCGGGTGACCAGATTTTAGAAATCAATAATTTATCAGCCTCAGTTGACGGCGAAATTTTGTTCAAAGACGTTCATTTGAATTTGAAAAAAGGCGACAAAGTCGGTGTATTCTCTAAAAATTCAAAAGCCGTTTCACAATTCTTTGAAATCATTTCAGGAAATGCAAAACCGGACAGTGGAGAAGTGAATTGGGGGATTACAACTACTCAGGCTTATCTTCCGTTAGATAATACCAATTTCTTCAAAGAAGACATCAATTTGGTAGATTGGTTGCGTCAATACACAGAAAATGACGAAGAGCGCCATGAAGAATACATGCGCGGATTCCTAGGTAAAATGCTTTTTTCAGGTGACGAAGCCTTGAAAAAATCATCAGTACTTTCAGGAGGGGAAAAGATGCGTTGTATGTTTTCACGCATGATGCTTTTGAGAGCTAACGTGTTGTTGATGGACGAGCCGACAGGTCACCTAGACCTGGAGTCGATTACCGCTTTGAACAACTCTTTGCAAAATTTCAAAGGAACGATTTTGATGGCTTCTCATGACCACGAATTGATTCAAACCACTTGCGACCGCATCATCGAAATCACTCCAAAAGGAATCATCGACCGTCACATGACCTATGATGAATTCTTGGATGACAACCGCGTAAAAGAACTGAAAGCGGAAATGTACAGTTAATTTTGTGTTATTCCGAGGCGCGAGTAATCTAGAGACTCTTCCTTCTTCAGAATGACAGATTAAAATAAAATAACAAAGGCGCAATTTTGCGCCTTTCTATTTGGGTTGTTGATAAAACCTACACAGGATTATTTTTTTAAACGGGAAAATTCTTCCTCCAATTTGGTTAGCCGTTCTTCTAATTGAGATAAAATTTCTTTTGGAACCATATGAATAGGACCGCTATTTGAATAGCCAACATTTATACCCTCAACTTTTTCTATATTATTGGTAACGTTAATTTTCTCTTCCAAAAAATAATCAAAATCTTTATCAAAAATCCTGCAAACCTTATCCATTAAAAGAAAGTCTGGTGTTGTTTTGTTGCTTTCGATATTGGATATTGGATATGCTTGTCTGTGCTATACCGAGCAGATCAGCCAATTCATCCTGGCTCATTTTTCTTTCCTCTCTCAATCTTCTTATTTTAATACCTACACCCATGTTTAGCAATTTTATGGTAAAAATTATTTGAATATTGCTCAAGTTTAGCAAAATATTGCTTAGAACCTGACCAAAAATCCTTCACTTTTACCAAAAATATTTTCGCGAAATATTTGACAACAATTAAAATTTTAGTTTAACGTTTAAAAACAAACCAATTTATGAAAAAAGTTATTTTAGGAATGTTATTATTTGGTGGTGCATTTACACTTACCAATGAGATGGTAAAAGCAAATACATCTGTTGCAAAAGAGAGTTCAAAGGTTGAGAACTTTACAATGAATTGTAGTCCCGACGGAACTTGTGTTGTCACTTATTATTGTAATGGTTTTGGCAATCCTCCAACAGGTACTCAAACATATTACAACCTATCTGCTGCTGCATGTAGACAAATGGCTCAAAATTTCGCAGCAGAGGGATGTAATTAAGTATTAAATTAGATTATAATCCAGATGTTATTTAACATCTGGATTTTCGATTAACAATATTGATATAATGAAAAATTTAATTTTCCGATTTATATTATTTTTATCACTAACCTCCCTCTCTGCTCAAGAATTAAATGTCTATGTGGAATATATTGACAAACAAATTTATCGTAAAGAAACTACTGCTCATCTAATATCCAATGACAAAAATGCCGTTTACACAGAAAATCAGAGCAAAGATAATGGGGGTAATGAGGCTATGGCGAATCCGGGAGGTGGAAGTGCTGTGGCTGCTATACTTGAAGTGAAGCCCAATAAATTCTACAAGCAAAAAGATTCGAATATCATTTATTATAATGAATATTTAAAGGATATTGACACTATTTATTATGTTTATGATTCTATGCCTAAATTAAATTGGGAATTAATATCAGGAACCGATACTATAAGCGGTTTTGCTTGCAAAAAAGCCAAAGTAAAATTTCGTGGATCCAATCTTACGGCATATTATACACCCGATATTCCGATTTCATCCGGTCCCTGGAAATTTAACGGCTTGCCCGGTTTGATTCTAAAAGTCAGTTCAGATGACTATAAAGAGATTTACTGGCAGGCAACTAAAGTGGTTTATCCATATAAGAAAAAGACTGATTACACTTTTGATAAATATAAATATACAATATCCCTTAAAGAATTCAAATTTAGCAGCTTTAGAATTTATCAAGACAAAATCCCTGATAAAACCTTAATGAATGCTGCCCAAAGATTAAAGTATGGCAGACGTATTTTTGTAGTAGAAAAAGTATACGAATGGGAAAAAGAGGGAGATGTATGGAGGCCTTATTTTATGGACTATTTCCAGAAAATTCCACCTTGGTAAATTTTTAAAAAGACAATCAACCATTTTTAAACACTATAATTTATGAAACTTAGATTTTTTTTATTTGCAGCATTATTTATCGTTTGTGTAATTCACCTTTCAGCACAGGAAAAATTAAGGGTTGAATACGAAGTTGTTCCCTATTACGAATCGGTGGGAAAAGATGAATTTGACATAACAATGGAGTCAAGCCTGTTTGAATTAGTTACAGATAAAAATGAATCTCTGTATAGAATCGTACCCAGAATAAACAATACACAAATAGAAGTGTCAGGCAGTATTTCTGCAACTATGTCTGCAGATGCAAACCCTGTGTATAAAAACACCGAAGGTAAAACTTACGTTGAAGAAGCACAAATAGGAGAAAAAGTATTTTTAATTAAAGATGATTTGCCGCAAATTGACTGGAAGATCACAAAAGAAACCAAAGAAATAGCGGGTTTCCCTGTCCAGAAAGCAACGGCAGTTTTGACTGATGATGACAAAACCGAAATAGAAGCATGGTATTCTCCAAAGCTAAACAACAAAAACGGTCCTGACAAGTTATGGGGGCTGCCCGGAATAATCCTGGAGGTACAGACTCTGATCAACTACGATGATGGCAGCAAAGAGGGTACCAAATACGTAGCAATAAAAGTTGAAACTTTAAATTCAAATGAAAAATTAAAAGCTCCAACTAAGGGTAAAGAAATTACCCAAAAAGAATTTACAAAATTCGTAAACGAGCATTTTGAACAACAGATGGAAATGTATCGTGGAGGTGTAGATAAAGATTAGATTTTCAGTTCACAATGTAGATACTCTTGACATACAATCCATTCATGACATCAGCCGATCCACAATATCCTAATAATTTATTGTGAAGATGTTCTTTTGAAACAGGAGTTTAAGTCATTCTTTTCTTCCCGCGAAACCAATCTGCAATTTTTCGGGTAAAATTTTTAGAATTTGATTCGGAAATCTTTCTTACAACAGGAAGTAATTCATTTTTTTCCAAACCATATCGGCGGATTTCTTCGTCTGATAATTGGGTTGAATAATTCACTTCCTCCACCACAAATCCCATTTCGCGCAAGCGGTCATAATAATCCATGCCGTAAACGCGCACATGGTCATATTGCCCGAATTTCTCTTTGCGTTCTTTTTTGTCGGTAATCGTTGGGTCTTCGAAAGTTTCCAAAAGTGAATAACGGATCGGCACCTGGAAAATGCCCCAACCGTTGGGTTTCATAACGCGGTACAATTCAGAAATTGCTTTTTTATCGTCATCGATGTGTTCCAAAACATGGTTGCAAAAAACCACATCAAATGAATTGTCTGGAAAAGGCAGGTTTTTGATGTCCGCTTTCACATCTGCAATCGGGGAATTTAAATCACAAGTCGTATAATCAAGATTTCCTAATTTTCTGAATCGTTCATAAAATGCCTGTTCAGGCGCCATGTGCAACACTTTGTAATTAGAAGTGAAAAAATCAGTTTCATCTCTTAAATAAAGCCAAAGCAAACGGTGTCTTTCCAGCGATAAAGTTCCGGGTGAAAGCGCATTTTTACGTTGGTTTTCGTATCCGTAAGGCAGGAAATTGTGGTAGCTTCTCCCATCAATCGGATCGGTGAAATTCTTTCCTTTGAAAAACCAAATCAAAACGGGACGTGCCGCAAAACTCAAACGGATGAGCCACGGACGCGGAATGGTATTCATTACTTTTTTAAATGCTGACTTCACAAAATCTATCTAAAAATTTCGGGACAAATATAACCATACAACTTATAAATGCGCCGGTGGAAGTGACGAAAGTTGCGCCGGCAGAGATGTCTTTGACGCGTTTGATTTGCTCATCGTATTCCAAAGTTACTCTGTCGGAAAGCTTTTCGATAGCGGTATTTAAATATTCTGAAGTGCCGATGGCGAACATCCAGATCATGATGACGAGGAATTCAATTTGGGAAACTTCAAGAAATGCTGCGACCGCTAAAGTTGCAAGCAAAACTCCAAACCAAATCTGAACATTTCGTTCGGTTCGGAGTGCGTAGAAGATTCCTTCTAATGCAAATTTTGCAGAAGTAAGAAATCGAAACATCTATGCGTAGGTTTTATAAAGGAAAGGTTCTTCTTCGTCAGAAGTGATTCCCAATGCCTCGTAAATGTATTTGAATGTAGAAAGCAAAGTTGGTTTACCGTCGATGATGGCCACATCATGCTCAAAATGCGCGGAAGGTTTGTTGTCACGCGTGGTGATTGTCCAGCCGTCTTTGTGAAATTTCACTTTGTCCGTTCCCATGTTGATCATCGGTTCGATGGCGAGTGTAATTCCTTCTTTCAAAACTTTTCCGGTTCCTCTTTTTCCATAGTTCGGAACTTGCGGATCTTCGTGCATATCACGTCCAACCCCGTGTCCTACCAATTCTTTCACGACACCATAACCACGGCTTTCGCAATAAGTCTGAATCGCATATCCGATGTCGCCGGTTCTGTTTCCCGGTAAAACCTGTTCGATTCCTTTATATAAAGATTCTTTGGTGATACGAAGTAATTTTTTTGTTTCTTCCGCAACTTCTCCGATTTCAAAAGTGTAAGCATGGTCACCTACAAACCCGTTTAAAACTGCACCACAATCTACAGAAAGAATGTCTCCGTCTTTGATTTCTTCCTTACTTGGAAATCCATGAACGACTTGTTCATTGGGAGAAATACAAAGGGAATAAGGAAAGCCTCCGTAGCCTAAAAATGCAGGTTTTGCGCCATGATCCTGGATGAAATCATGTGCCAATTTATCTAAATGAAGCGTTGTGATTCCGGGTTTGATTTCCTTCGCCAACATACCCAAAGTTCTTGAAACCAATTGGGCACTTTGGTACATCAATTCTAACTCTTCTTTATTTTTTAAAATAATCATAATCCAAAAAAACCTTTTTTCTTTTTCTTTTTTTCTACACCATGTGCATTTATTGTGAATTCAATTTTGTTTGAAATAACCTGAAGTGTTTCGCCCCAGCCTGGAAACCCGCCTAAATTTCTGTCATCAATAAATATGTCAGCATTTATTTTTCGGCTTTGTTTTTCCTGGTCAAAAATTTCTCCTTCAAAACTTGAATTCACAGCATAGAATTCAACACCGTTTTCGCGGCAGAACTCTACAGCATCCTGCAATTCCTTTCCGCTTCGGTAAGTCCATAAAACCAGTCGATGTCCTTTTGCCATCAATTGTTTGAGGGATTCAAAAGCGAATAACTTCTCTTTGCCGATTTTAGGATACGCATCATCAACGACTGTTCCGTCAAAATCGACAGCTATAATGTAACTTCTCATTTGGGTAAGGTTAAATCAAGTGCAAAGTTAAGGATTTAATTTTTTATCAGTATGTTACCCGTCATTTCCTCAGGAATCTGAATGTCCATTAATTTCAGAATGGTGGGAGCAATGTCACCCAATTTTCCATTTTCCAAATTGAATTTATTTTCATTTTGAATTAAAATCAAAGGAACCAGATTGGTGCTGTGCTGCGTGTTCGGCGAGCCGTCCGGATTGGTCATGACATCGGCATTTCCATGATCGGCAAGGATGAGCGTTGTGTAATCATTTTCCAAAGCCGTTTTTACAATTGCTTCCGCACATTGGTCAACGGTTTCAGCTGCCTGAACAGCTGCCTGAAAAACACCTGTATGACCTACCATGTCAGTATTTGCAAAATTTAAACAAATAAAATCTGCAGATTTCGCATTGATTTCCGGAATGATGTTTTTGGTAATTTCAAACGCTGACATTTCCGGTTTTAAATCATAAGTGGGAACATCTTTTGGTGAAGCGCATAGAATTCTTCTTTCTCCTTCAAATTCTTTTTCTCGTCCGCCAGAAAAGAAAAACGTCACGTGCGGATATTTTTCAGTTTCGGCAATTCGGATTTGGGTTTTTCCGTTTGCTTCCAAAACTTCTCCCAATGTATTGGGAAGTTCATCATCATTATAAACCACTTCAACTCCCTGGAAACTTTTGTCGTAATTCGTCAAAGTGATGTAACGGATTCCGAGTTTTTTCATGCCAAATTCATCAAAGTCTTTTTGTGTCAAAACTTCCGTGATTTCGCGTCCTCGATCCGTTCTGAAATTAAAATTGATGACGATGTCTCCTTCTTCGATCAATCCTTTTTCATCTATAATTATCGGCCTTAGAAATTCGTCAGAAATTCCTTCTTCATAAGATTTTGAAATGGACTGAATGGGATTTTCGCATTTTTCGCCAAGTCCTTTTACAATTAAATCATAAGCCAGTTTCACACGTTCCCAGCGTTTATCACGATCCATGGAATAATATCTTCCAATGATTGAAGCTAATTTTCCGGTGGAATGTTGTGTATGTTCTATCAAATCCTGAATGAATTTTTTCCCGCTGTGCGGGTCACAATCACGTCCGTCTGTGAAAGCATGGATATAAACATTGTCCGTCAAACCATATTCAGCCGCAGCATCCAACAATCCAAACAAATGGTTGATGTGTGAATGAACGCCGCCATTTGAAACCAATCCAATGAAATGTACTTTTTTGTTGTTGTCGCGAGCGAACTGAAATTCGGAATTCAATACTTTTTCTTTGAGAAAAGATTTGTCTGAAACAGCCATGTTGATTCTAACCAAATTCTGGTAAACGACTCTTCCGGCGCCTAAATTCATGTGTCCAACTTCGGAATTTCCCATCTGACCTTCCGGCAAACCGACGTCTAAGCCATAAGTAACAAGCGTGGAATTTGGATATTTATTGAGACATGAATCGATGAAAGGTGTATTTGCTTTTGCTATCGCTGATGTTTCCGGGTTTGGGTTCAATCCCCATCCATCCAAAATCATCAGCAGGACTTTGTTATTCATTTTATTTGAATTGTATGTTTGTTATTTTAATTGGCGATGTCATTGATGAATTTAATCCGCATCAGGCGCAATTCTTCTTCATCATAATCATTTTTAAATTCTTTCAACATTTCAGTCATCGAATCACTTTGAGCTTCCATCAAATAATCATGGATTTCTTCTTGCTGATCTTCGTCGAGAATATCTTCGATATAATAATCAATGTTGAGTTTAGTTCCTTGATAAACAATGCTTTCCATTTCAGAAAGAAGTTCTGTCATGCTGAGGCTTTTGGCTTTTGCCATGTCTTCAAGATTCAATTTTCTATCAACACTTTGGATGATATACACTTTGAAGCTCGATTTGTCAGCTACGCTTTTGATGACCATCTCATCAGGGCGGACGATATCGTTTTCTTCAACATATTTCGCAATGAAATCCACAAAAGATTTCCCAAATTTATTAGCTTTTCCTTCTCCCACACCGAAAACATTGGTCAATTCCTTTATGGTTGTCGGATATTGCATGGTCATATCGTCCAAACTCGGGTCTTGAAATACTGCGAAAGGCGGAATTCCGTGCTGTTTGGCGATTTTTTTTCTTAAATCTTTAAGATGTTTAAGCAATGTGTCATCAAATGCTGCCGGTGCAGTCTGAATAGGCTCTGAAGAACCTTCTGTCAATAATTTTTTGAAATCTATGTCTTCTGCAATCAGGAACTCTTCTTGTTTTTTGAGGAATTCTTTTCCTTTTTCATTTAATTTTAAAGTACCGTAGGTTTCAATTTCTTTGATGAGAAAATCTCTTACAATCAATTGTCTGACAATACTTTTCCAATGGTAATCTTCTTGGTCTTTGCCACTGCCGAAATAATTTTCTAAATGTAAATTATAGGATTTGATGATTGAGCTTTCTTTTCCGGTCAAGATGTTTACGATATCATTGATTTTCAATCTTTGGTTATTCTTTTGAATTACTTCAAGGATTTTTTTGGCGTCATCCTGCACGTCGATCATTTTTTTAGGATTGCGCATATTGTCGTCCATATTTGCACCTAATCCATTTTCTTCGTCAAATTCTTCCCCGAAATAATGCAGTAAGAATTTCCTTCTCGACATAGAAGTCTCAGAATAAGCAACGACTTCGCTTAATAATTGTAGACCAACTTCTCTTTCTGCCACATGTTTTCCTGCCAGGAATTTTTCGAGTTTCTCAATGTCTTTGTAATCATAAAATGCGAGACAATGCCCTACGCCACCATCACGACCCGCGCGTCCCGTTTCCTGGTAATAGCTTTCCAGACTTTTGGGCATGTCATAATGAATCACAAAACGAACGTCCGGTTTGTCAATTCCCATCCCGAAAGCAATAGTCGCAACCACCACATCGACATCTTCCATTAGGAACATGTCTTGGTGTTTGCTTCTCGTTTTCCCATCCAATCCAGCATGATAAGGAATTGCTTTGATTCCGTTGACTTGAAGCGTTTGGGAAAATTCCTCCACTTTTTTACGGCTCAAACAATAAATTACACCTGATTGACCTGAAAACTGGCTGATGAATTTTACGATTTCTTTGTCCTGATTTACTTTAGGACGTATTTCATAAAATAAATTCGGACGGTTAAATGATGCTTTGTAAACCTTGGCTTTCTGCATTCCCAAAGTTTTTTGGATGTCTTCCTGAACTTTTGGAGTTGCAGTTGCCGTCAAAGCAATCACTGGCGCATCGCCGATTTTATTGATGATGTGTTTCAAATTGCGGTATTCCGGTCGGAAATCATGTCCCCATTCCGAAATACAATGCGCTTCATCTATCGCAAAAAATGAAATTTTTACAGTTTTAAAAAACTCGGTATATTCTTCTTTGGTCAGAGACTCCGGAGCCACATACAGCATTTTGGTTACGCCGCTGCGGATGTCGTCCATGACGATTTTTGTTTCGGTTTTGTTAAGTGATGAATTCAAAACATGCGCAATTCCGTTTTCCGAAGAAATTCCGCGAAGCGCATCAACTTGATTTTTCATCAAGGCAATCAATGGAGACACTATAATTGCTACGCCATCTGAAATCAATGCAGGAAGCTGGTAGCAGAGCGATTTCCCACCACCGGTAGGCATCAGTACAAAAACATCTTCTTTATTCAGAAGACTGTTTATAATTTCTTGTTGTTCGCCTTTAAATTGGCTGAAGCCAAAGTATTTTTTAAGGGAGGCGGTTAAATCGTTATTCATATTCATCTTTACAAAAAGACTAATTTATATTTATAATGCTTCTTAAAGTTTATATATTTGGAAATTCAATTTTAGGATTGAAAATTCAGAATTTTTATCAAAAGACCTAAAATACAAATTTAAAATTAAACAAACAAAATCTTTTGGGTTTGAAAAATCAAGAAATCATTCAAATAGCCCAATCTGTTTTCGATGATGAAGTTAAGGAACTTTTACAGATTGGTCAAAATTTAGGAGATGAATTTTGTCACGCCGCCGAATTACTCAATTTTGTCAAAGGAAAAGTAGTGGTTGTAGGCGTGGGGAAAAGCGCACATATTGCCAATAAATTGGTGGCAACATTTAACTCTACGGGGACACCCAGCCAGTTTCTTCATGCTACAGAAGCTATTCATGGAGATTTGGGTTTGCTAGGGCAAGATGATGTTGTGATCTGCATTTCTAAAAGTGGAAACAGTCAGGAAATTAAGGATTTAGCTCCGATTTTAAAAAGAAATTCTTCTGCATTGATTGCCATGACCGGAAATTTACAATCAGATTTGGTGAAACATGCCGATGTGGTTTTGAATACGACGGTTTCAAGGGAAGCTTGCCCCAACAATCTGGCTCCGACTTCGAGTACGACTGCTCAGTTGGTTATGGGTGATGCGCTGGCCGTAGTTTTGATGAAAATGAAAAATTTCACAAGTCAGGATTTTGCAAAATATCATCCGGGCGGCGCTTTGGGGAAAAGATTGCTTTGGAGCGTGAGCGATGTGATGGATTCTTTTCAGCGTCCGTTGGTCAATCCAAATTCTACGATTTATGAAGTAATTGATTCTTTGACTTCAGGCAGAAACGGTATCACGGTGGTTTTGGACGGAGAAAAAGTCCAAGGTGTGATTACTGATGGTGATTTGCGAAGAATGCTTCAAAAACATCAGGATTATAGTGGATTGCTGGCAAAGGATATTTTGTCATCTAATCCTAAAATAATTTACAAAGATGAAAAAGCAGTAGATGCATTTCATAAATTAAGAGATTATAACATCGGACAATTGGTAGTGGTAGACAGAGACGAAAAGTATTTCGGAATACTGGATTTACATGCCCTCATCAAACACGGAATCGAAGCATAATGGCAAAAGAAGAGAGAGAAATGTCCTTTTTAGGACACATCGTTGAGTTAAGAGGACATTTGATTCGTTCCATTTTAGCAATTGTAGTTGGAGCGATAATCGTCGGGATTTTCTGGGATTTTTTATTGCAAAAAATCATCATGGCACCGTTGAAATCAGATTTTCCAACTTTTCAAATTTTCAATTCGGTCGCGAAATGGATTGGTATGGATCAACCTTATACAGAAAAGTTTGATATGTCTAAAGATCTGATGAATTTAGATCCGTCAGGGCAAATTACTTCTCAGATTTCAGTGGTTTTGATTTGTGGGTTAATCATCGCAATTCCTTATGTAGTTTGGGAAATTTGGAAATTTATAAAACCCGGATTGAGTGTAAATGAACAGAAAAGCGCTAATGGAACTGTTTTGGCTACGACGTTTTTCTTTTTGTTGGGAGTTACATTTAGCTATTATTTATTGTTGCCGCTTTCTACGCAATTTTTATTTACTTACAATCCGTTTGGTGTAAATAACGAATGGAAATTAATGAGTTACATTTCATTATTTGTACAAACTTTATTGGGAATGGGAGTTGTATTTCTACTTCCTATTTTTGCATATTTCTTGGCTAAAGTAGGCATTTTAACCCCAAAATTCCTTAAAACTTACCGCAGGCATGCTTTCGTTGTAATACTTACAATCGCCGCCATCATTACGCCGAATGACTTTCTGAGCATGATGATTGCAGCTTTCCCGCTTTGGGTTTTGTATGAATTCAGCATTTTGGTAACGAGTTATGTAGTTAAAAAACAATTGAAAGAATCCAAAAAAGACTTGGTTAAAAACTGATAAAAATCTTGCGTTTATTATGCGTGCATAATAAATATTTTTCGTTAAATTTACGAACTTGAAAAAGTTCAGTTAGAAATTTATAAAATGATTCCTGATTGATATTCAGAATTTTAATGAAAAATAAGTTTAACATAAATAACAAACAAAAACATATAGGATGAAAATATTAGTATGTATCAGTAGTGTTCCAGATACTACTGCTAAAATAAACTTTACCGGAGACGGAAAGGAATTTGATAAAAACGGAGTGCAGTTTGTGATCAATCCGCATGATGAATTCAGCTTGACCAGAGCTGTTCAATTGCAGGAAACACAAGGTGCAAAAATCACAGTTGTAACTGTGGGCGATGCTTCAGTAGAGCCGGTAATGAGAAAGGCTTTGGCAATCGGCGCAGATGATGCGGTTCGTGTAAATGCAGACGCAAGAGACCATTTCTTTGTAGCTACTCAAATTGCGAAAGTTGCAAAAGACGGAGGTTATGATATGATTTTGACAGGTAGAGAATCAATTGATTATAATGGAGGAGCCGTTCCGGGATTGGTTGCAGGAATTTTAGATTACGGATTCGTAAACGGATGTGTAGGATTGACTGTAAACGGAAATTCTGTGGAAGCACTTCGCGAAATTGATGGCGGAAAAGAAACTGTTTCAGGAGATTTCCCATTGGTTATCGCTGGTCAGAAAGGTTTGGTTGATGAAACGGAATTGAGAATTCCAAATATGCGTGGAATCATGGCGGCTCGTACCAAGCCATTGACGGTTGTAGAAGCTGAGCAAACAGAATCTAAATTGAAAGTTGTCGGATATGTAAAACCGCCTTCAAGAGGAAATGTAACGTTGATAAACAAAGACAATGTTGCGGAATTGGTAAGACTTTTACACGAAGAAGCGAAAGTTATTTAATTAACCTTTAAACAAAATTTAAAATGGCAATTTTAGTATACGCAGAATCCCACGACGGACAATATAAAAAAGCAGCATTTGAAGCAGTTTCTTATGCGAAATCTATCGCTGACAAAGTAGGAGATACTGTTACGGCAGTAGCTATCAATGCAGCAGAATCTTCTGATTTATTATATAAATATGGAGCAAACAAAGTTTTGAAAGTATCAAGTGATGCTTTGAAAAGTTTTTCTCCGAATGCTTACGCAAAAGTTTTGGCGGAATTGAAAGATGGAGATACGATTGTACTTCCTTCTACCAATGATGCTGCGACCATCGCGCCACTTTTGGCTTTGAAGACAAATGCAACTTTGGTAACGAATTTAATTTCTGCACCGACTAATGTTTCGCCTTTTACTGCTGACAGAAAAGCTTTCTCAGGAAAAGGAATTGAAACGATTGAAGTTACAGACGGAGCAAAAGTTTTGACTGTTTTGCAAAATGCTTTCGGATTGAAAGAAAATGCTGTTTCAGGAACTGAAGAAGCAGCCAATGTTTCGGTAAGTGATGCTGATGCAAAAGTGAAAGTAATCAAAGTTGAACAGAATTCTTCTGATAAAATTGATTTGAAAGAAGCTGAAATCGTAGTTTCTGCAGGCCGCGGAATGAAAGGTCCTGAAAACTGGGGAATGATAGAAGAAATGGCAAACATTTTGGGAGCTGCAACGGCTTGCTCAAAACCGGTTGCGGACATCCATTGGAGACCGCACGAAGAGCACGTGGGACAAACCGGAAAAGCAATTTCTCCAAAACTGTACATCGCGGTTGGAATTTCGGGTGCGATTCAGCATTTGGCGGGTGTGAACTCTTCTAAAACGATTGTTGTAATTAATTCTGATGCAGAAGCACCGTTCTTCAAATCGGCTGATTATGGAATCGTGGGAGATGCTTTTGAAATCGTTCCGAAATTGAATGCGGAATTGAAAAAATTTAAAGGATAAAATTTTTTATTTAAAGATTTGAAAATGGGATAATTTGAAATTCCTGTTTTGATTGATACATCAACCTCCAAGGTTTTCAAAACCTTGGAGGTTTTTTTGTTTTTGAATGAATTGCGGTAAGGATCTTGTGTGAATTTATGCCAAAATTTAGATTGGAATTTTGAAAATTGAAAACTACATCAATAAAGTATAAAGTCGAGCTTTCTTAACATGGCTCGGCTATCAAAATTCTCTGCACATGGACTAAGTTTCTGGTAGTTTTAACGGATGGTGCTGATATGGATTTGCGCTCGCGATATGGAGGGCTTGGTTTGCCGCTTACTACGTTGTGAGAATTAGTGGCGGCATACGGGACCCCGGAGCAGCGCGATAAGGCGCCCTTTTTAAATTTTAGATTTTGAATTTTTTTAGGGCTTTTCTCATAAAGAAACCGGAAATTAATTCTATCTAAAAACTATAGCTTTTTTTTCTGCGTCATAAGGAAACTGATGGTAAGCCCTACACCAATGGTCGCCATCCCAACACCTACAAGTACGGGAGTGTCATACGCGAATCCCATGGTGATGGGGATCCCTCCAAGATAAGCACCCATAGTATTTCCCATGTTGAAGCTGGCTTGTCCCGCTGAAGCTGCGAAAGTTTCTGCGCCTTTAGCGTTTTGGATGAGCATCATCTGAATGGGTGAACCTACTGAAAAGGAAATGACTCCTGTGATGAATGCCATGATGTATGCCATGGAGTGGATGTGGGCGGTAAAATGAACGACAACTAAACAAATTGCCATCGAGCTGAAACATGCGATGGTAGCTTTGGTGGGGCTCATGGCATCGGCTGCTTTTCCACCGATGATATTTCCGAAGAACATTCCCAATCCAACCAAAACCATGATGAGTGGAACTCTATCTTCTGCGACACCGGAAACTTTGGTTACCAAGGGTGCGATGTAACTGATCCATGCAAACAATCCACCCGTTCCGATGGATATGATGGCAATCAAGAGCCACGCTTGTCCTCTTTTGAAATACTTTAACTGGTGAAGTAAATTTCCTTTTGAATTGGAACTAATTTTAGGCATCCAAAACATGAGTGCCAAAAATGTAATTAAGCCTAATAGACTTATGATTCCGTAAGTCAATCTCCATGAATAATGATGACCGATGTAAGTTCCAAGCGGAACGCCAATCAGGTTTGCCAGAGTCATTCCCGTGAACATCGTAGCGATGGCTTGTGCTTCTTTTCCTTTTTTGGCGAGATTGGTTGCTACTACTGAGCCTACACCGAAAAATGCGCCATGCGGCAATCCCGAAGCAAATCTGGATATTTCTAATGTAAATGAATTGGGTGCGATGGAAAATAATCCGTTGAATACTACGAACATGAGCATGAGTGCCATCAACACTGTTTTGGGAGGATACTTTCCTGAAATCAATACCAAAGTGGGTGCACCGACTACAACGCCTAGTGCATACAATGCAATTAGATGTGCGGCTTGGGGGATTTCTATGTCGAGGTCTTTGGCAATGTCGGGAAGGATTCCCATCATCGTAAATTCAGTCATGCCTATTGCCATCCCTCCAAATGCGAGGGCGATCAAACCTTTGTTCATCTTAAAATGATTTTGCTTTATTTAATTTAGCGAGGTGCAAAGGTCTGACATGAAACCCGGATTTGGAAATAAGTTTCGATAAAATTATCTTATGAAATCATTTATTAAACAGAAAAAAGGCTTAAACCTTTTCAGATTTAAGCCTTTATATAATTATGAAAATTCTACTAATAATTTTTAATCAATAAATATCCGGTTATTTTTTCATCACCCAGATAAATGATGTAAACATATGAAGCGCTTGGTAATGGTCTTCCCATGTACTTTCCATCCCACTTAAACTGGTCTGCTGAAGTGATAACTTTGAATAGTTTACCATAGCGGTCATATATTTCAATCTTTGCATTTGGCGCGAGTGTCTGCAGTCTGCTCAAATCCCAAACATCGTTATAACCGTCACCATTTGGAGTGATTGCATTTGGAATGCTGATAGTAGTTGCCATGATATAAGTAAAACAAGTGGCATCCCATGTGCGTATCCTCACGATATAAATTCCCTGACTGACTCCGTAAAAAATATTTCCGACCTGCCATGATTTGATGATGTTTCCGTTAAGGTCTTCGAGCTGGTACTCCAGCTGTTCAACATTTCCGCCGGTATGTTCTACTACGATAGTGTTGTAAGCATCAGTATTGACCGTGAAAATCGGAAAATCCATCGGAGTGGCTTCCACTGTTTGGGTTGCAGTACAGCCGTTTTGGGTAACCTCAAGGGTATAGCTTCCCGGTTCTTGGACAGTCAGCAAACGCGTGTTTGCGAGTAATGCTCCGTTGGCATCGTACCATGCATAAGAATCGTAACCAAATCCTGCATTGAACGTAACACTTCCGCCTTCGGGACAGATGAGTAAATCATTTAATTCATTTAACTCAACTTCATCTCGGAGAGAGATTTCCATTTCGCGGAAATTTTCACAACCGTTGAATTCCGTAACTCTGAGCGTATAACTTCCCAAAGGTGTTGTACCCCAGTTGATTTCTATGTGATTTCCTGAAGTAGTGATCGGTATGATGGTTCCTGCGAATCCACCCGTCATGACTTGCCATGTATAAGTTGAACCCGTCGTCCCGTTTCCGTTGTTCTCGGTCATATCGACCGCAAATTGTTTCACCGCACCGATACACAGCGTTTGCTGTCCCCGAACCGTGACCGCTCCGAAGAGCAGCACAGTGAGGACAAGTTTTATTGCTTGTATGTTTAGCTTATGAATCAAATTTTGATAATTCTGAAGAATTATAGTACTTGGATTGGTGATGTAACCGGTGCAGCATTTACTGTTACTGTTGCTGTAACACCAGTCACATTGGTCGTACAAGCGGTAGGGCTGGCATCAGTTGCAACCGATGTAATTACAATTGTTTGGTTAGCTGTAACTCCAATGATGATAACATCCACTTCACCTGTTGGTAGAATTGTAGTAGTTTGAACACCTCCGCCATTTATAGTGTAGCTTACCACATTTCCTGGTGTCCCTGTAATTGTAAATACAGCATCGTCGCCAGAACAAATTGCTGGAGGGTCTGCAACAACAGTTGGAGCATTTGGTCCGGTAACTATTTCAACTGTGAATTCAACAGCAGGATCAGTCTCACAACCTGTTGCATTTGTCTCTATAACTGTAATTGTAACAATAGTTCCTACAGCAACACCTGTCCAATCTATATTGGCGGTATTTGAACCAGGAATAATTTGTGTCAATGTTCCAGCAGTTACGGCCCAAGCATAGGTCGATCCGGGTGATCCGGTAGCTGTTTCATCTCCACTACCTAGAGCAGGATTGTTATCGACAATAAAATTTGTATTTGAGTTTTGACAAACCTCTAAATCAGCTTGCGCATTTACTACGTATAATACCAACATCAGTATTAACGAAGTGAATAGTTTTAAAGTAGAATTATTCATATTAATTGGTTTTAATTTTTGTTTATTATTTTTTATAAAGGAATTACTGGTGATGTGACAGGGTTTGGGTTGACGGTCACTTCATAAAGATTAGATATAAATTGACAGTCTGTTGTATTTGGAGTTCCATTTAATGGTAGATTGATTGTCATTACACAGTAATAATAATATGTTCCAATTAACGTATTGGAAGGTGTGTGAATATTTGAATTTGTACCAACAGGAGTGCCGCCTGTTGTATTTGCTATAGTGTTTCTGTACCATTGGTAGGTTACAACATTTGGTTCATCTACAACTTCTAAATCAGTTAGGAGTTCATTTACACAAACTTCTTGAGAAGGTATATTTGTTCGAATAGGTAATGCTCCAGTAAAAATTTTAGCATCAAAATCAGAACAGTTTGATGCATTTGACCAATTTCCATTATTGGAAACATCAGCAGTATTTAATATCCGAACTAACCATTCCCCTTGTGATATTGAAGTAGATGTATTCCCAGAATAATATCTAAAATTATTATAATCAATTGGGGAAGTGATATGATAACATCTTGTATCTGGATGTATATTTGAGTTTCGGTTATGTGCAGAGTTTGTAGTAGAATTCGTTGCTATCCATGTTGATTTTGTATTATATGCAGTTAATATTCTTCCACTATAAGTAGCATTGTTCCCTGAAGTATTTGTCCAATTACCTCCTTGCATTACAAAAAATTGATCTCCATCTGCTCGTAAATCGAAAGAGCCTACTGAAGAAGCATTGATATAGTCCCAATCAGGATTTTGTAAATTCGTTGGATTTCCATTTTGATTCATATTAAGCCTGAAAACTTGTCCTGCAGGGATTGTCCCAGAATTTGTGTTTTTTTGAAATCTAAAAAAACCTTCAGAACTTCCAAATCTATTTGGATTTTGACGTTCCCATCCATTATCGGTCAAATCAATCGTAGTTCCATTTGTTATAGGTTTAAATGAAACTAGATAAATTGAATTTTTAATAGTAGGAGAGCAATCGTCAACTATTACCCCCAAAACCATAACATCCCCTCTATTCAAAGTAGTTTGAGAGATAGCCACAAAGCAAACCAGCAGGTTGATTAATAGTAAAAATTTCTTCAATGTGTTAAGTTGAATTTTAACGCAAAGGTAACACAGAAAATACGATTATTTAAAATTTAATCACTATAAAGATTGTTTTAACAAATTGATGGCATCACGATGCTTGGCAGCTGTGATAAAGTCCAGATTTTTAGCTGCTTTCTCCATTTCTTTTTGCAATGAATCAATCTTCTTTTGCAGGTCGCTGGATGACATGTTTTTGTAGTCTGCTTTGTCTTCTGCAGCCATGCTGTCAAGCGATTTTTTCTGATAAGGATTCAATTCAAATTGTTCCGCAGAAGCATTCAGCTGATTGATTTTTTTATTCAGCGGTTGTGGTGTTTTATTGTGATCGGTATTGTATTTCATTTGAATTTCACGGCGGCGGTTCGTCTCGTCGATCGTCATCTGCATGCTTTGGGTAATTTTGTCAGCATAAAAAATCACACGACCATTTACATTTCGCGCGGCGCGACCCGAAGTCTGTGTGAGCGAACGGTGATTCCTTAAAAATCCTTCTTTGTCAGCATCCAAAATCGCAACCAATGAAACCTCTGGCAAGTCCAATCCTTCTCTTAATAAATTTACCCCAACCAAAACATCAAACAATCCGATTCGCAGATCCTGCATGATTTTCACACGTTCCAAAGTATCGACATCGGAGTGAATATATCTCGTTCGTACACCAAATCTTGTTAAATATTTGGTCAATTCTTCCGCCATTCTTTTTGTCAAGGTCGTAACCAAAACACGTTCATCAATTTCTGCTCGTTTCTGGATTTCTTCCATCAGATCATCCATCTGATTCAATGATGTACGCACTTCGATGATTGGATCCAACAATCCGGTCGGACGAATGATCTGCTCCACTACGACGCCTTCAGATTTTTCCAATTCATAATTTGCAGGCGTAGCCGACACATAAATGACCTGATTTTGCATCGTTTCAAATTCCTCAAATTTCAGCGGACGATTGTCCATCGCGGCTGGCAGGCGGAATCCGTATTCTACCAAATTCTCTTTTCGGCTTCGGTCACCACCAAACATTGCGTGAACTTGCGGAATCGTCGCGTGTGATTCGTCTATGACCATCAAATAATCTTCCGGAAAATAATCCAACAAACAGAATGGCCGCGTTCCTGGCATTCTTCCGTCGAGGTAACGCGAATAATTCTCAATCCCGGAACAATAACCCAATTCTTTCATCATTTCGATGTCAAATTCAGTACGCTCCTGTAATCTTTTTGCTTCTAAATGTTTGCCGATTTCCTGAAAATATTCGACTTGTTTTCCTAAATCCAACTGTATATTTCTGATGGCTCCGTTCAACGTGTCTTGTGAAGTCACAAATAAATTCGCCGGATAAATATTGATTTTATCCAATGAATTAATTTTCCTTCCGTTGGCGGGATCAAAAGTTTCAATTTCTTCGATTTCGTCTCCGAAAAAATGAATCCTAACTGCCTGGTCTGAATAAGCAGGGAAAACATCCAATGTATCACCTTTTACACGAAAGTTTCCACGTTGGAAATCTGCTTCGGTTCTTGAATAAAGCGAACCCACGAATTTTTGAAGCAGCTTTGTTCTGGCAACCGTTTGTCCGACTTCTATTTCTACAATATTTTTATGGAATTCCGTGGGATTTCCAATACCATACAAACAGGAAACCGAAGCCACAATCAATATGTCTCGCCGACCCGAAAGCAGAGAAGAAGAGGCGCTCAAACGCAGCTTTTCAATTTCTTCGTTGATGGACAAATCCTTTTCGATGTAAAGTCCTGAAGTCGGAATGTAGGCTTCCGGCTGGTAATAATCGTAGTAGGAAACAAAATATTCCACCGCATTATTAGGAAAAAATTCCTTGAATTCCATGAACAACTGCGCCGCCAAAGTTTTGTTGTGTGCGAGTACCAAAGTCGGTCTCTGCACCTCATTGACCACGTTTGCAACCGTAAAGGTTTTTCCCGAACCTGTCACACCCAAAAGCGTTTGGTAACGATCACCGGATTCGATTCCGCTCACCAAAGAATGGATGGCTGTTGGCTGGTCGCCTGTCGGCTGAAATTCAGAATGGATTTTAAATGGCATGGATGATTTTCAAGAAATAATTAACGCGTAAAGTTACCAATTCTTATCTGAAATCTGACAGGTTTTCTGAAGTCCATAATTCTAGGAAATTGATAATAAATCAATTAAATAGCTAAGTATCGGTTTAAAAGACGTACCTTGCGCCAATATTTATCGAAATCACAGAAAGTTCATCATTTTTGGGTTGCTTTAAATCTTCAAAAAAGACCCATCAAATTTTAATTATTGAACTTTACTTTTTCCGCAGTTTTTCAATCATAAAATTTTATATCTAACCTGAAATATTTTTTTAGGTTAACTGTATTTTGCGGAAGTGTCATTTTTAAAATTAATTAATAACAAGTAATATATTCAAGTATGAGTGATTCTTTTTTCAAAAAAGAAAATGCAAAGAAAAAAGCCAAAAAGAAACAGGAAAAGGCACTAAAAAGAGTTGACCGTAAAACCAATAACAACAAAGGACAAAGCCTAGAAAGCATGTATGCCTATGTTGATGAAAATGGAGTAATCACATCCACACCGCCGGACAAATCTAACCGCAAAGAAGTTAATCTCGATGGGATCCTTCTTGGGGCGCGCCCGATTGTACGCGAAGAAGCAAAACCTAATACCGGCGTCATTACTTTTTACAGTGACAAAGGATACGGATTTGTGACAGATGATGAAACGAAAACCAACGTTTTCTTTCACAGCAATGATTTGATAATGCCTGTCAACCTCAAAGACAAAGTTACTTATGACATCAAAACGACTCCAAGAGGTGACAATGCTATCAATTTAAAAATAATTCAATAACAATTTAATAAATAATAAAATGCAAACAGGTACAGTAAAATTTTTCAATGAAGTAAAAGGCTTCGGTTTCATTACGCCATCAGACGGAGGTAAAGATATCTTCGTTCACTCAACAGCTCTTTCAGGAAGAATTTCAGAAAATGATAAAGTAACTTTTGACGTTGAAAACGGTCCAAAAGGTGAAAACGCAGTAAATGTAAGAAGAGACTAATTTATTTCGTTTATTAAAACTTTTAAGAAGCTCCTTTTAGGGGCTTTTTTTATGCCTTAGTTATTACAGCAAAAAAATCCCTTTCATTAAGGGATGTGGGTATTTTAGATTTTCTTAGTAATGGAAAAACCCTAAGTGATTCAATTTAGAATACTTAGGGTTTTATTTAGTAGCCCGTAGGGGAGTCGAACCCCTCTTGCAAGAATGAAAATCTTGAGTCCTAACCGATAGACGAACGGGCCATCAATATTTTTATGCGATAGAAGCTACGTGCTTCGCCAATTTGCTTTTCAAGTTTGACGCTTTATTCTTGTGAATAATGTTGCGTTTAGCCAACTTGTCAATTTGAGAAGAAACCTTTGGGAATTGCTCTTCAGCTGCCGTTTTATCAGTTTCTGCACGCAAATTTTTGATTGCTGTACGAGCAGATTTGTGATAGTAACGGTTTCTATCTCTTTTAACTTCGTTTTGTCTAATTCTCTTTAATGCTGACTTATGATTTGCCATTTTTCTTTTTTATTCAGTCACTCGTTGTTGAATGAGAGCGCAAAATTATAACAATTTTTTATTCCTGCAATAGTATTGAAATAATTTTTTTATTAAAATTCAATATTTTTCATTTAATCAATTGTAAGCTAGTATTTTAATTAATTGTAAATATTTTAATTTTTTTATTGCCATTTATAAATTAAGAAGATTTTTATTTTAACCCTATCATAATTACAACGAAAAGTTAAAAATAGTAATATTTGATTCAAATAGTGTACTTTTGGTGCCTTATTTTTTTTAATAGAAATTTAATTATATGAAAAAGAATGTTTTACTGATTTTAATTCTGATATCAAATATCGCATTGGCGCAAATTCCAAATGGATATTATAATTCAGCAACCGGTACTGGTTTTCAGTTGAAAACACAATTGCACAATATCATCAAAAATTTTGATTCCCAAAGCTATAATGCTTTGAGAGACTTGTATGCCAGCAACAATGCAAAAAACGGTTTTAGAGATAGATATTATGAAAATGATTTAACGATTTTAGACATTTATTCTGAAAATCCTACCGGACCAGACCCATATAATTTTAGTGCCAACGAAAGCATGGGTTCCGGCGCAAATGAAGGAGATGCGATGAACAGGGAACATTTGATTCCACAATCTTATTTTAATGAAGCCTCGCCGATGGTATCGGATGCTTTCCATATATGGCCAACCGATAGTAAAGTTAATGGTTGGAGAGGGAATTTTTCATTTGGTGAAATCATAAATCCAGATAATGCCGCTCCTTGTAATAGTGGAGCAAACAATCTTCCTTGTAAATCTAAAAATGGAACTTTGAAAGGTAAATTTGTAGGGAATAACAGCATAACAGTTATGGAGCCGATTGATGAATTCAAAGGTGATGTAGCGAGAGCTTTCTTTTATTTTGCTACTTGTTATGAAAACAGGATGAGTAATTTTTATAGTACAGGCAGTAATTCTGAAGTAAAAGCAATGTTTGATGGATCAAATAACAAAGTATTCAACGAAACATTTTTGCAAATGCTTGCGCAGTGGCACATCATGGATCCTGTAAGCCAGAGAGAGCAAGATATCAACGATTTAATTTATTACCAACACCAAAGCAATAGAAATCCGTATATCGACCATCCTGAATATGTTCAGCAAATTTGGGACATCACGATGAATACGGATGATATTAATTTCCAAGAAAGAAAAGATATTTCTGTTTACAACACAGCAGACAATACGGTTGTTGTTAAATTGGAAAATGATGCAAAATCAATCGAGAATATTTCTGTTTTTGATATGACAGGAAAATTGGTTCAAACTCAGAAAAATACTTCTAATCAAAAAGAAGTAAGAGTTAAAATTGACAAAAAAGGAATTTACATTTTAAAAACTGAAGGAAAAGGTTTAGAAGTAAACAAGAAAATTGTTATCAAATAACTCTTCACCTTTAAACATACATGAAAAGCGACCCGTTCATCAGGTCGCTTTTTTTGTTTTTAATTAATTCTAATCAAATTATAATCGAATTCTAAATCCACCCAGAACATTTATTCCGGCTTGTGGATAATAATAAGGTCCTTCGTAATAAAAACCGTTGCTTTCGTATTCTACGTCAAACACGTTGTTTATTAACAAAGAAAACTCAAGATTTTTAACATTGAACCAATTCGGCGCATAACGAATCAAAACATCAGTAAGGAAATAACTTTCCAATTTTCCATCTTCGAGTTCTGTATTTGTGAGAAATTGTTCTCCGACAAATTTATTGATGACGTTAAGCGACAAAGATTTTATGGGTGCAAATTCAACTCCCAAAGAACCAATCCAGTCCGGCGAGAAAGAAATATTCGTTGTTCCGTAATCTACGATTGATGGATTCCAGTCCTCATCGTATTCAATTTCTTGATGGTTCAAAATTTTATTTTTGCTCCAAGTTAGATTTCCAAAAATTGAAAGCTTTTGTGGAATCAAACCATAATTTGCGCTCAGCTCGATTCCCGCTCTGTAGCTTTCTCCAGCATTTTTTCTCATATATTCTCCCACGTCATTCAATTCTCCGGTTGCCACCAATTGGTTGATGTAATACATATAAAATGCATTTGCAGTTAAATTTAACCTTCCTGATTTTTTGTAACCTAATTCGAAATCATGTAATTTTTCAGGGTTTGGATGTATTCCCTGTACCGTAAAATCAGGATTGTCCATATAATCAGAACGTTTAGGCTCGCGGTGAGTCATTCCATAAAAGAAATACAAAACATCTTGTTTCGAAGCAAAATAATTGAATCCTGCTTTTGGGTTGATGAAATTAAAATTATCGTAAAGAGGTCTGAAATCTTCTTCTCCACTTTCCCCACCCGGAACCAATTCTGCTTTATAATCCACAAAACGATATTGCAAATCTCCAAAAAATTCGAAATTATTTACTTTGTAAAGAGCTTTTGCATAAGCAGAAACGTCATTTTTTGTAGTTTCATTTCTGTAGAATTCAAAGTTTGTATTTTGATTTTCAAAATCTTTCACCCAAATCACTTTACCGAAATGGTCATTTACAAATTGGCTTGCTGAAACTCCTGTAAACAATTTTAAATTTCCTAATTGTTGATTTTCAAGGTTGAAATTTAATCCATAAAAATGATTGTCCAAATGTTTTTGACGAACTAAATCTGAATCAATTTCACTTTCAATTCCAAAATCAGACAATGTTTCTCCTTGTTTGTAATTTTCATAATAACCTTTTCCTCTCATGTAATAAAGCGTTGCATTGCTGTTCCATCCATTTCCGTAGTGCTGTTCCCAAATGAAATGATTGTGGTGCTGCTGGTAATTGTCAGTTTCATTGTTGTAATAATCCACAATGTTTCCATCGGCGTCGTAAATGGCTCCCGAAGAATTGAATGTTCGGTTCGTCTTCATCGTTTCCGCATCGATTCCGTTCCAGGCTTGGTAAGTTTTTTCTTTTCCAAAAAATGTCCAATAGCGGAAGCTCGTATTCTCATTTAAATTGTATTTTGCATTCATTCCATACGAATACAAATCACTTGCCGCACGGTCGATGTAACCGTCCGATTTGATCAATGAAGCATTTAAATCTATTCTCAATTTCCCATTTAGGATTTTACCTGTTCCACCTTGTAATGAATATTTCTGCGTGTTGAAACTTCCCCAAGAATTAGCCGATTCCAGAAAAGCATTTCTAGATGGTTCAGAAGTGTCAATGTTGATAATCGCACCAAATGCACCTGTACCTGAAGTTGAAGTTCCGACTCCACGTTGTATTGTGATGGAATTTGTAGATGAAGCCAGATCGGGCATATTTACCCAAAAAACGCCTTGTGATTCACCATCATTCATGGTAACGCCATTCAAAGTGATGTTGATGTGGTCTTGCGCAATTCCGCGAATTCTGACTGATGAATAACCAATTCCTGCTCCGGCATCACTCGTCGTTACAACCGAAGTGGCATTTCCTAAAAGTGTTGGAATGTCCTGTCCTAAATTTCTTTTTTGAATTTGTTTTTGACTAATTTTTTCTGAAGTGACGGGAAGCCTTTGAATGATTTCAGCGCCTTCCAATTCGATGGTGGTTGAGTCTTGTATTTCATCAACCTGCCCAAATGCTAAAATTCCGCTGAATACAGCGCATAAAAAAATCCTACTTTTCATTTTTATTTAATTTAAATGAAAGGTGGATTTACCCTTGTGTAGATTTCCTTTTTTCTAAAATAAATTGTATTGAATCTCCGGAAATTCAATTTCATTTATTCGAAAAAATAAGGAAAAGTTTTACAACTTCCCTTGGCAGCATTACCCGCCCAGGTTCTTTGGGTATAATCTCAGCCTCCTTTTGCGGGAAGCACCCCTTTCTGATTTTACGGTGCAAAGGTAACCATTTTTTCTAAACAGAAAGTTTAGAATTACAACTTCGTTGCTTTTGCTTTGTAAGTTGTATTTAATTCCATATTATAAGTTACATTCGGGTCGTTTGTAGCTCCCTCAGGAATAGTTCCTTCCAGTAAAAATATTGGAAAAGGAGCGGTGTGGTTAGCGTATCCGGTAATAATTGGAGTTATAATGACTTTTGTACCTGGAAGCGTGACCTTTCTAGGGAAGAATCCTTGAGGAAAAGATTCACCTGATGGTTGCACGATGAAATCTTCTCCTGCAAAATCAGGAATGTTTGTAGTGTAAGAGGTGTAAATATTGCTCAAATCTCTAATAGAATCTGAAGTGATAATTCCCATATTTACATATTTTGGAGCGCCTTCGAGTATGGTCGAAAGCCAGGCTTGGTACCGAATTTCGCCATATTCCAAAGAGATAGTTGATTCTGCCTGAGCACCCGAACCTTTGAAAAACCAAATTCCGTTATTTCCCGGATATTCATCTGTCTGATCAGCAGGAACTGTAGCATTTTGAAGCGTATAAGAAGCAGAAATTTTACTACCTAAACTCGATACTCCGTTGGAAGTAGTTGCATTGGTTACCAAATTAGCAGTATTTCCATCAAAATCCCCAACCAATAAAACATAATTGGACGGAGCCGGACTGGATGCGTTCTCAATTGTGATTGCAAATGCTTCGGCCAATGCCAAATCTGATGTTTCAATGTTTGAAAACCTGGCTCTGTTGTTATTTATGGAATCAATGTTAAAAGTGCCGACAGAAACATATGTACCGCCAACCAATAACCAGCCTTGGTAATTATATCCCTCTATTGCAGGTAAATTGAAATCTGTGATTTCCAATATTCCTGTTTCGTCCAATAAATCAGTTTCTTCACAACTCCATAAAAGCATCGCTGAAATGAAAATCAACAAGTATTTTTTCATTTGATTTTTTAATTTAATATGAATTGGTTTTGAATTCAATTCATCATTCAAAAGTATAAAAAATCTCTTTCAATCGCCTTGAAAGAGATTCCAAATAAAATCATAAATAATTTTAGTTATTCAACTCGTTCCCAAGTTTGGGTTCTTCCTAATAAAGAAATGCCTAAATATCCGCGAACTTCCAATTTGTCATTTCCATTCAGTTTCATAGAGGCTTTATACTGTTTCCCGCTGTTTGGATCAAGTATGTGACCACCCGACCATTCTTTTCCATCTTCTTCCAATCCCCACAAAATGACCATTCCTTTGATTGGCTTATTTTTGTTATCACCGTCACATTCCGTACACTTTGCATCTTCTTTTCCGGGTGTCAGGATTTTTACAACTTCTCCCTGTAATTTGCCGGTTTTTGTTTTATATATCCTTACATGAGATTTTTCCTTTCCGGTTTTATCATCGATGGTTTTCCATGTTCCAATAACAGATTGAGAATATGCAAAAATTCCTGTCAAGAGAATTAAGCAGGTTAATAATGATTTCGTCATAATTTTCTAAGATTAATTAGTACTAAATTAATGTTTTTTACCCAAACTGCAAAATCCTTTATTCATAAGCCATAAAAGCATTGCGGATGTGGTTAATTTTCCATTCAGAATGCTGTATTACCAAAGAAATGATGTCAAAACGTGTTTCTAATAAAATAGAATTTGAAGTAATATATTCATCTGCAGCTTTTATCAATAATTTGCGTTTGGCTTTGTTAACGGATTCTTCGGGGTTTTTCAAATTGTCAGAAAACAAAGACTTAACTTCTACAATTACCAATTCATTCTTAGATTCATCGATGGCAATGATGTCGATTTCAGCTTTACCGAAACGATAGTTTTTATCTAAAATTTTGTAATTATTTTTAACTAAATATTGAGCGGCGAAAACTTCCGCTTCTTTCCCGAAATCATTGTGAGAAGCCATTATTGCGTACCAAAAAGGCGGTCGCCTGCATCACCCAATCCGGGAACTATGTAACCGTTTTCATTTAATTTTTCATCCATCGCCGCCAGATAAATCGCTACATCGGGATGATGTTTATGCAAAAATTCAACACCTTCAGGGCAACCTACCAAACAGGCCAACCGAATAGATTTTACGTTGTGTTCTTTCAAAATGTCGATTGCTTTGACTGCAGAACCGCCCGTTGCGAGCATGGGATCTAGAACGATGACATTTCTATTTTCCATCAACAAAGGCAATTTACATAGATATTCAACGGGCTGTAAAGTGTCGTGGTCACGGTAAACTCCAATGTGCCCGGTTTTCGCATTGGGAATCAAATTTTGAATTCCTTCTATCATGCCCAATCCGGCACGTAAAATCGGAACCAAAACCAAATCGTCTCCTTTGATGTGATAACCAATGGTTTTCTGAACGGGGGTTTCGATTTCAATTTCTTCCACTTCCAGATCACGGGTGATTTCGTAACACATGAGTGAAGAAATTTCGCTCACCAATTCTTTGAACATTTTGGTTGCGGTTTCCTTGCGGCGAATCTGCGTAATTTTTGATTTGATGAGCGGATGCTCTATGATGTGTAAGTTTTTCATAATTTAATTAAATTTTAAAATTACAGAATTTTCATTTACTTCCAGCGAAACTTCGCTTCCGAAAATCAAAGCGCGGTTGTCTCCGATGTGCCCGGCAGGAAATTGATATGCAATTGGAATTTGAAATTCATTCATAATTTTTTTAATGACTTCGTAAGTTGTTTGGTCAAAATTTGAATGAAATTCAGGATTTTCGGCTTCTACATCCATTTGGGTAAAACTTCCGACAATCATTCCTTTGATTTTGTTCAATAATCCGGAACGTTTCAGATTTGTCATCATTCGGTCGATATGGTACCAGTTTTCGTTCCAATCCTCGATAAACAGAATCAAATCATTTCCATCAATAAAAGATTTACTTCCTGCTAAACTGTAAATAATCGACAAATTTCCACCTGCCAATTTTCCTTTTGCATTTCCTCTTTGGTTGTACAGATGCGCAGGAATTTCATAGTTTAAATTTTTGCCAAAAAGAGCCTTTTCTAAGGTCAAAAATGTTTCGTTGTTGTATTCGGTATTTAATTTTTTGGTGGTAATTCCGTGAACGGTTTCAATTCCCGAATTATTAATGTGGTTGTGAATCGCCGTGATGTCTGAATAACCGATAATCCATTTTGGATTTTTTAGGAATTTATCCCAGTTTAAATTGTCCAAAAGTTTCACGGCTCCATATCCGCCACGAGCACACCAAATGGCTTTGATTTTGTCATCGTCAAGCACATTTTGAAAATCTGAAATTCGTTGTTCATCCGTTCCCGCAAAATGATATCCGTTGTAATGATCTTGAAATAAATTCTTTCCCAAAATGGGAGTCAGTCCCCAACTTTTGATGAGATTTAAGCCATCTTCAATTTCTTCAGGGAAAATTCTTCCGGAAGGAGCGACGATGGCAATTTTGTCATTTGGTTTTAAAAATTCAGGTTTCAATGGAACAATTTCAAGCGAAATTATAAAAATAGATTGAATTTCAGAGAGAATTCAAAATTCTTACATTTGTTTAAATTCATTCAGAATTGAAAAAAGAAGACATACAAACATTAGCAGAAGGCATAAAATCAGGTAATCGCGTTTCATTGAGCAGAGCTATCACTTTGGCGGAAAGCTCATTGGAAGAACATCAGAAATTGGCGCATGAGTTGATTCAGGAATTGATTTCGTTTACAGGAAAATCAAAACGAATCGCTATCACAGGTGTTCCAGGTGTTGGGAAAAGTACTTTCATAGAATCTTTTGGAAAATTATTGACGCAAAATGGTTATAAAGTTGCGGTTTTGGCAATCGATCCGAGCAGTTCACTTTCTGGCGGAAGTATTTTGGGCGATAAAACCCGAATGGAAGATCTGGCAAGAAATCCAGATGCATACATTCGTCCATCTGCCACCGGCGGGCATTTAGGTGGAGTTGCATCGAGAACTTATGAATCGGTACTGCTTTGTGAAGCGGCTGGATTTGATGTAATTTTGATTGAAACAGTAGGAGTAGGGCAGTCGGAAACATTGGTAAATGACATCACCGATATTTTTATTTTTCTTCAAATTCCTGGTGCTGGTGACGAATTGCAAGGAATCAAACGCGGGATTATGGAAATGGCGGATTTGATTTTTGTGAATAAAGTCGATGATTTTGGAATCGATAAGGCTAAAGATGTGAAAGTAACATTGGCAAGGTCTTTGCAATTTCTCCCACAGAAACCATCAGGTTGGAAGCGTAAAGTTTTGCTTGGATCTGGTCTCAATTCCAAGGGGTTGGCAGAAGTTTGGGAATTGGTTCAGGATTATTTCGATACAGTTCAATCGAATGGTTATTTTACGGAAAACAGAAAAAGACAGGATGAATTGCGCGTTGTTGAATACATCAAGGAGCAGATTTCTAATCGGGTTAAAAATTTGTACAAAGAAAATTCTCACAAAGATTCAGAACTAATTAATCCTTATCTGATTGCTGAAAAGTGGGTGAAAGAGAATTTAAAGTGATTAATTAATCTAAAATTCTTTTTGCGTACAAGTAGCGTTTTGACCAATAAGAATCACTTAACGGAGTTACTGTAACGCCTTGTGAAGTGGATGCGTGGATAAATTCGATTTCGCCGTCTTCTCTGATGGAATGTACAATTCCTACATGAGAAACACGTCCTCTTCCACTTGTGGAAAAGAAAACCAAATCTCCCGCTCTCAAATCTTCTTTGGTGATCTCTGTTCCTTCTTTTGCTTGTGCAGAAGATACACGTGGAAGTTGATAATCAAACATTTCAAACACCTGTTGAACGAAAGAAGAGCAGTCAATACCGCTTCTGGTAGTTCCGCCAAATCGGTAAGGAGTTCCTAAATAAGTTTCTGCTTCGGAAAGAATTTTAGAAACGAAAGAACTCATTGCCATATCGTGAATTTCATTTAATTCTTCGATGGCTGTTTTTTCTCTTTCTACTTTTACGGGTTTAACTTCTTCGGCTTTTCTTTCGGCGTAAAGCTGTTTGTTGATGATGGAACCTTGTGTGTAATATGATCTTTCGAGGGGAACGTAGCTTGATTTAGCATTAGAAGTCGAAATCAATGAACTACATGAAGTAGTGAATATTGCGATAATAACTATGGTAAGTATATTTAATCCTCTCATTGATTTTACATATGGGTTGACATTCTATAATCTGCTTTAAGAGCAACGCAAATCTAATAGGAATCGTACTGATTAGCATAGTAGTTCATTCTATTTTGTGAAAAGATTAACGGAGTTAAGAATTCTTTAACATATTTAATCAAAAAAAAACTGCCGATATTATCGGCAGTCTTTCCGTGGTTAAAAATAGGTTAGGTAATTAATCCACGGTCTAAGTTGTCTTTGGTTAGGAGTAACACCCCTTTGGTTTAAGATATTGGTAATTGGTATAAGTTGGTTATTAGGCTTGTGGCTGTTTTTTTCTTGTTAAGAAAATGGAAAAAGGTTTAAATCGGTTAAAAAGTTTAAGTTGATTAAATTGTTTAGGTTAAATTGATTAAGAAATGGTTTGGTTTAATTAAAAAATAGATAGGTTGTGTTAAAATATTTTAATTCAAAATTTTTATTTCCTGGTTGTTAATTTTCTTTATAGGGTAAACAATTTTTTCATTTTCTGTTCTCAATACCAGACAAATATTATCGATGGCTTCAATGATTCCGGTTTGTTCTCCGATTTGGATTTTCATTCCGATTTCTAAATTCTTTTTGGTATAAAATCCTAAAATCAATCTGTAAACAATGTCTCTTGATCCAAGTCCCACAGCCAAAGTAATTGTAATGAGTGCAGCTCCTAAGATAAAAGAAATGTTGTTGGAAATAATCTGTGTATCTACTCCGGCCTGGTTAAGAGCCGTTATCGAAACAAAGATGAAAATCAGGTAAAAAACAATTCCTCCTACAGCTTTTGATCCATTTGAATCAAAAGACTTTAATAAATTTTGAATCAGCTTTTTTGCTTGAGAAGCCAGATAGGTTCCAATTGCAAAAATCAAAACAGCACTGAAGAATTTAGGTAGATACTCTAATAAATTTCCTACTTGCTCAGAAACCATTGGAAGATTTAACATATCAGCTCCTACAACAATTATGATTAGTGCCATCAGACATTTTACAACACTGATGATAATTTTAGACACATCAACTTCTATGTTAGAACTTCTGATTAATTCATTATCATTGATGATAGAGTTTAGTTTTTCAATCTTTACAACTTTCAGAAGTTTTTTTGTTCCCATCACCACGAGTTTGAAAATAATCCAAGCACCGATGATAAATGCCAATCCCATCAAGATGTTAGGCAACACGTCTAAGAAGTTGTAATAAGGGTTTTCCAGTGATCCAAAATTCATTTTCATAGTAGAACAGATTAGTTTATTTGTTTTTATCGTTATCTTTTTTCTTCGTTGTAGATCCAAAAATGTCTAAAATAGACGAAGGATATTTAATTGCAACCAAATCAGCCATGTCCAACGACAGCTTAATCAACCTAATATCATCCATAACCTTTTCTCGGAGTACTTCCGGAACTTGCTGGTGTTCTATGATTTGTTTAAAAGGATTGTCCATAATCATAAAGTTTTATAAATGTTGATTAGGTTTGATTTCGCTCGGCTCAACCGCATCTTAGCAGCACTTTCTCCTATTTCATAGGTATTTGCAATTTCTTTTATACTAAAGTCGTCCTGATATTTCATCAAAAGCAAAGCTTTATCTTCCGTCCCGATTTTCTGTAAAGCTGTGGCCAGCTTCTCGGCCTTCATTTCATGAATCTGCTCATCTGAAATCTCATCTAAAAACTCATCTTCTATATCTTCGTTTATGCTTTTGGTATTCTTTTGTGCTTTCTGATTTCTCTGAATGTAATTCACACAATGGTTGTATGTAAAAGCATAAATCCAGGTTGAAAATTTAGATTCTCCCTTAAATGTATTCAATTTGACAAAGAGCTTCACGAAAATGTCATGAGTTAAATCCTGTGCCTCTTCTTTTGAGGAAACAAAACTCAGACATTTATTGTACACCACAGGCACATACCGGTCGTATAACAGTCCAAACAAATGAGCATCATTTGCTTTGACTATCTTTTCAACGAGTAACTCATCTTCGATGATTTCTGTTGTATGTTGAAATGCCATTTATTAGTTTTCATTTATTATGACACGGGCAAATTCAAAAAGTCACATTTATTTTTAAATATTTTTTAAAATAATTGCAATTTTGTTTGTATTTGATTGATTTTCAGCGAAATAAAATTAATAAAAATTATAAAATTTATTTGAAAAAAATAAAATACAAGGCTCCTAGAGTAAATCGGAAAGAAAATTTGAATTAAAAGTACAACAAAAACAGAGACATTGTAAATATTAATTCTCTGTTTAAATTAAATTTTAAAAAATGGAGTATTATGGAATTCTATAAACAATCGCGTTGATGTTCATCCCTGCGCCCACTGAGCCCAGAACGATGTTGTCACCCGAATTGAATTCATGGTTGCCCAATTGTTTCTTAGCAATCAAATCGTACATCGTAGGAACGGTTGCTACAGAAGAATTTCCTAATTTCTGAACCGTCATCGGCGCTACATCGTCCGGCACTTCGGTGATGTTGTACAATTTAAAAAGACGCTCGATCATCGCATGATCCATCTTGGCATTTGCCTGATGAAGCAATACTTTTTTGATTTCGGAAATTTCGACTTCAGAATTGTCAATCACACGTTTGATCAAAGCAGGAACTTTGCGAAGTGCATATTCATACACTTTTCTTCCACGCATTTTGATGTTGATTTGAGAGCCTTCGTAATCTTCTTTCAAAGATTTATCATTGACCAAATAAGTCATTTCGTCCAAACTATCACAAATCGTATCGTAAGAAATAATTCCTTCCGCTTTGTCAGATTCTTTTGCTTCCAAAATAACTGCACCGGCACCGTCAGCAAAAATCATCGCAGTTCTGTCGTGCGGGTCAACTGCTCTCGACAAAGTGTCAGCACCGATTACTAATGCTTTTTTTGCAGTTCCTGATTGGAATAAATGATGCGCCAAAATCAAACCTTCAATCCATCCAGGACAGCCAAAAAGCATATCATAAGGACGGCAACGGTTGTTTTTGATGCCTAATTTATTTTTCACACGCGTTGCGACAGAAGGCATATTGTCAACCTGTCTGTAAACAGGATCAATGTCGCCATAGTTATTGGCAACGATTACGTAATCGATTTCTTCTTTATCAATTCCAGCATCTGCAATTGCTCGTTCCGCTGCTGCAGTAGCAATATCAGATGTGAAAGTTTTGTCATCTACATACCTCCTTTCTTCAATTTCTGTAATTTCCTGAAATTTTTCAATGATTTCATGAACTGGTTTTTCAATGAAAATGCCTTGTTCATCATAAAATTTATAGTTTAAAAAATCAATGTTTTTTATAATTTTTTCAGGAATGAAGCTTCCCGATCCGGTAATTACAGAATTAATCATATTTTGGAATTGCTATTCAACCTGCAAATTTAACAATTATATAAAAGTGAAAAAGGATTTCCTTTAAGAATCTGTGTTAAGAATTTTATTAGTAATGAAATCTTTTTCTAAATTCCAGCTTCGCGCAGGGGAATATTCGCGACCGTAATAAATAATCTGTAAATGTAGTTTGTTCCAAACTTCTTTAGGGAAGAGTCTTTTAGCGTCAATTTCTGTTTGCTGAACTGATTTTCCATTGCTCAATTTCCAACGGTGCATAAGTCGGTGAATGTGTGTATCGACCGGAAAAGCCGGATGTCCAAATGCTTGGGACATAACAACAGAAGCGGTTTTGTGACCGACTCCGGGCAATTCTTCCAATTCCTCAAAAGTTGATGGAACTTCACCATCATATTTTTCGACCAAAATTTCAGAAAGCCTTTTGATGTGCTTGGCTTTGGTGGATGAAAGCCCGATTTGCTTGATGTATTCTTTGATTTCATCTACTTCTAATTTTTCCATTGCTTTGGCATTGCTCGCTTTCGCAAATAATTCGGGTGTCACTTCATTGACTTTTTTATCGGTCGTTTGAGCAGAAAGCAGTACGGAAATTAACAATGAAAATTCATCGGTATGGTCTAACGGAATCGGCGGATTGGGATATAATTTTTCCAATTCATTCATCACAAATTGAGCGCGTTCTTTTTTGTTCATTTTAAATTATTTGGAATTAAAAAAACCTCGCAACTTTTGAGAATTGCGAGGTTAAATATATTGAATGTTATTTTTATGAATTCAAAATCTCATTCACATCGTTGAATCCGCCTCCGTTGAAAATTTCATCCATTCCATTTTCAAGCAGGAAATTCAAAGTCGAAGATGCACGTCCACCGCTTCTGCAAAAAATTACAATGGGTTTCGGCATGTTTTTGATTTCTTCTAATCTTTCCGGAACTTCTCCCATTGGGATGTTCATGGCACTTGGGACGTTTCCGTCAATTTCCAATTCGTAAGGTTCTCTGATGTCAATCAAAGTAACATTTGGATTTTTTATAGCTTCTACTGTTGTCATTTTAATTATTTTTCTAAAAAATAGCCATCTGAATAATTTTGGAATTACCATGATTTTACCAGATTACGATTCTTTGTTCTTTTGGTTTAAACATTTTATCTCCTTTTTTCAAATCAAATGCTTTGTAGAAACCTTCTACATTTTCCAAAGGTCCAATGGCTCTGAAATAGCCAGGCGAATGTGGATCTGTTTTTACTTGGTTGGTCAAAGCTGCGTCTGTAGATTTGGTTCTCCAAATGGTTGCCCATGAGATGAAGAATCTTTGTTCAGGCGTAAATCCGTCAATTTTACCAGGATTTCCTTTGTCTTTCAGATACATCAACAACGCATCGTAAGCAACATTGATTCCACCTAAGTCACCGATATTTTCGCCCAATGTGAATTCTCCATTTACTTTAGAACCAGGAACGGGTTCGTATTGACTGAACTGATCAGCCAGCGCTTTCCCAGCAGCAGTAAATTTCTTATTGTCTTCTTCAGTCCACCAGTTTTTCAAGTTTCCGTCACCATCGTACATTGCACCACTATCGTCAAATCCATGAGAAACTTCATGTCCGATTACAGCTCCGATTCCACCAAAATTTACCGCAGCATCTGCTCTGAAATCATAGAAAGGTGCTTGCAAAATCGCAGCAGGAAAAACGATTTCATTGTTAGACGGATTGAAATAAGCATTTACCGTTTGTGGTGACATTCCCCATTCTTGTCTGTCAACCGGTTTTCCGATTTTTTCTAAATTTCTGTTGTAGTACCATTTTCTGATGTTCATTCTGTTTTTGAACAATGCACCTTCTTCTTTATGCGAAACGATTTCAAGTTTTGAATAATCTCTCCATTTGTCAGGATAACCGATTTTAACTGTGAATTTGTTCAATTTTTCCAAAGCTTTTACTTTGGTTTCAGGAGACATCCATTCCAAATTATTGATATGTAAATCAAAAGATTTAAAAAGATAATCAATCATTTCCTTTGCATTCGCTTTTGCTGCAGGCGGGAAATTGTCTTTTACATAAATTTTCCCTAACAATTCGCCAACTGAACCATTAACGAATTCCAATCCACGTTTGTCCAACGCTCTTTGTTCTTTTTGACCTCTTAATTGTCTGTCATAAAAGTCAAAACTTAAATCATCCAATTCTTTTGTAAGTGAATTTGCAGCACCGTCAATCAAATGAAATTTCATGTATTCTTTGATAGCAGGAATGTTTTTCTCATTGATGATATTGTCAATATTTTTGAAATATTTTAATTCACCAATGATTACAGAATCGGTTTTCACACCTGAATTGGTAAGGAATTTTCCCAAATCAATATTTTTTGAAAGATTTTTCAAATCCTTTACAGCATAAGGATTGAATTGTAATCTGTCATCGCGTTGTTGTTCAACGGTCATTAAATTTGAAGCGATGTTTTTCTCAAATTCAACGATTTTTGGACCTTTTAGATCTCTTGTTTTTTCTCCGGTGTAAGTGTAAATTTTATTAATGAATTCAGAATATTTACTCAAAGTTTCTTTGTTGACATCATCTTCTTTTTGGTAGTAATCACGACCCAAACCTAAATCAGCACTTCCCAAATAAACCGCATTTTGACTGCTGTTTTTCATGTGTGAATAAACATAAAATCCATAAAAAGGGTTCAGCCCGATAGGTGTAGCTTCAGTCAAATAATTCTCTAGATCTTTAACTGTTTTTATTTTGTCGATCTTATCCAAATAAGGTTTTATCGGCGCAACTCCCGTTTTATTTCTTGCATCAAAATCAATAAATGATTCGTACAAATCGCCGATCTTCTGTTCATCACTTCCTTTTTTATACTCTTTTCCCAAAAGGCTTTTCAAAATTCCTAATGAAACCATGTCGGTATTTTCACGCAGTTCATCAAAACTTCCCCAACGTGATCTGTCAGAAGGAATTTCTGTATTTTTCATCCAGTTACCGTTTACGAAATTGTAAAAATCATCCTGAGGGCGGACGCTTTTATCCATGTAATCAGTATTAATTGCATCGTATTTTGCCTGTCCGAATCCTAAAATTCCTAATAAGGCAAAACAGAAAATGTTCAAATTTTTCATCTCTCTGTTTATTTTGTGTATTAGTTATTTAAATGAGTGTAAATGTTACAAATCTAAGAAGAAAAATCAGTTTGTGCTTCTATGATATGTTTTATATTTGTGGGGCAAATTAAACAAACAGATGACGGAAAAAATTTTGGTAACAGGTGCTTTGGGGCAAATAGGCTCAGAGCTGACAACTGCATTGAGAGAAATTTATGGCGAAAAAAACGTACTGGCAACAGACATTCAGGAACCCGAAAAAGCAAATGACTCTTATTACGAAGTGTTAAATGTAATGGATGCAGAACAGATTTCAGAGATTGTTTCCAAACATGAAATCACAATTGTTTACCATTTGGCAGCAATGCTTTCTGCAACTGCTGAGAAATTTCCAAAAAAAGGCTGGGATTTGAATATGGATTCACTTTTGACCTTTTTGGATTTAGCAAAAGACAAAAAGATTAAACAATTGTACTGGCCAAGCAGCATTGCCATTTTTGGGAATGACACGCCTAAAAATAATACCGAACAAAATGCGCATGCAATTCCGGCGACGGTCTATGGAATTTCTAAAAGAGCAGGTGAATTTTGGTGTAATTATTACCATGAAAAATTCGGAGTGGATGTACGCAGCATTCGTTATCCCGGGTTGATCAGCTGGAAAACTCGTCCGGGTGGTGGAACTACGGATTATGCAGTTGACATTTATTATCAGGCTTTGGAAGAAGGGAAATATGAATGTTTTCTTTCTGAAAATTCGGCTTTGCCGATGATGTACATGGATGATGCGATTCGTGCAACTATAGAATTGATGCAGGCTGACGCTGATAAATTAACGATTCGTACTTCTTATAATTTGAGTGCGTTGAGCTTCACGCCAAAAGAAATTGCAGAGGTAATCAAAAAGAAAATGCCTGAATTTGAAATTTCTTATAATCCGGATTTTCGTCAGGCGATTGCTGACAGCTGGCCGGCGAGCATAGACGATTCCGTTGCGCAAAAAGACTGGAATTGGAAGCCTGAATTTGATTTGGAGAAAATGACGGAAGCGATGTTGAAAAATCTAAAGGTTAAATTGAATAAATAAAGATTTAAAAATAATTGATAAACCTGTTAGGTTTCAAAACCTGACAGGTTTTTTCATGAAAAATTGTAACTTTCGACAAAGTTTAATTGGTGAGGATTTTATTTAATATCTGTGTTTTATTGTTGTCACACTATTCATTTTCTCAAATCATTTGTCAAAACGAGAAAATTGAAATAGATAGTTTAGTCAATGAAATTGATATAAATAGAGAGAAGTTTCAAATCATGATTCAAGAAGGCGAAATTATTTACAGTGACAATAGGAAAAATGGAGGATGGGGAAATTATATTCTTTTTGATGAAACTAAAAATATTTCTAAAATTAAAGAAAATGTAGCAGAGAAAGATTATACGACTTATGAATTTTACTATTCGAATAATAAATTAATTTTTTTACACTTCAAAAGAAAAAATTATAACAGAAAAAAAATAGAATTATCAGAAAATTGCTCCATTTATATTTTTAATAATGAATTGACTTTTGTTCCTACGAATCAAACTAAATATTGTAGTTTGAATTGTCATTATCTAATTGAAAAGGGGAAGCGGATTTTAGTTGAACAAAATGAATCAATAAAAGAATGAGAACTGAAAGCCCAAAAATCCAATCTTTCCTGAATTTACACTACGGCGAGCAAGCTGTTGAAACTTTGGAATTGCTTTCTGGCGGAGGTTCTGCGAGGAAATATTACCGTTTTAATTATTCAGATCAAACCTTCATTTTAACAGAAAGTGAAAATGTTGAAGAGAATAGAACTTTCATTTATTTCACAGAACATTTTTCAAAAGTGATTGAAAACCTTCCGATGATTTATCAAGTTTCAGAAGACACAACTTTATATGTACAATCCGATTTTGGAAATGAAACTTTGTTGGATGTCGTTTTGAAAAATCCGAATGAATCTAAATTTTTGTATGAAAAATCGATTCGTCAATTGGTGAAAATGCAGGTTTTGGGTGGAGCAGATATGGATTATTCAAAATGTTTCAGTTATCCGAAATTCAATCATATACTGGTTTTGCGCGATTTATTTTTATTTAAGAATTATTTTCTAAATCTTTTAGGAATTGAATTCAATCAAGGAAAATTAATACAAGATTTTGAAAAATTTTCAATGGATTTTGAACAAATTCCAGAACAATATTTCGTTTACCGAGATTTTCAAACGAGAAATATTATGGTTTATGAGAACGAGTCTTATTTTATTGATTATCAAGGTGGTTTGAAAGGTCCGGCGCAATACGATTTGGTTTCGATTTTGTGGCAGGCAAAAACCGATTTGCCGGAAAATTGGAAAGAAGAATTTTATGGAATTTACGTGAATGAATTCATTGATTTGACCCAACAAGATTTAGACGGAATTCAATTCAGAAAAGGTTATGATTTATGTGTTCTGGAAAGACTTTTGCAGGTTTTGGGGACGTATGGATTTAGAGGGGTTTATCAGGGTAAAAAACATTTCATCGAAAGCATAGAATTTGGATTAAAAAACTTAGAAAAAATAAAAGAATATCCAGTTTTGGAGAATTATACCGAATTGAAAAAAGTAATTTTAAAATTAACAGAAAAGTCAACTTTTCAAACTATAAAACAAATCATCGATGAGCGAAAAATTAACCGTTAATGTCAGAAGTTTTTCCTATAAAAAAGGAATCCCGCAGGACGAATCAGGAAACGGCGGCGGTTTTGTTTTTGACTGCCGCGGAATTTTGAATCCTGGTAGAATTCAGGATTACAAAACCATCACAGGACGCGATAAAAATGTAATTGAATACCTAGAAACCAAAACAAAAATTTTGGAATTTTTGGATGCAATTTATACGATAATCGATTTGACAATTGAAGATTATTCAACGCGTGGATTTGCCAATTTAGAAATTAATTTTGGCTGCACAGGTGGCCAGCATCGTTCGGTTTATTCGGCTGATGCGGTATCAAAACACATTCAGGAGAAATTTCCAAATGTGAATGTTGTGGTGAATCATGTGGAGCAGGAAAGTAAGAATTGGATTAACGAAATATATTAGGAAATGAAAGCAATTTTATTTGCAGCGGGTTTAGGAACAAGGTTGAAACCATTTACAGACAACCATCCAAAAGCTCTGGCGGTGGTCAACGGAAAAACTTTGCTCGAAAGAAACATCGAATACCTGAAATCTTTCGGGATAAATGAATTTGTGATTAACGTACATCATTTTACAGATCAGATTAAAGATTTTCTTGGTTCAAAAAACAATTTCGGCGTGACGATTCATATTTCTGATGAATCAGATGAAGTTTTGGAAACCGGAGGAGGACTCGTAAAAGCCAGAAAATTTTTAGAAAATGATACCTTTTTGGTAATGAATGTGGATATTTTAACGGATTTGGACATTACTCATTTAATCCAGGTTCACGAAAAACATAAACCGATAGTGACTTTGGCTGTTTCAGACAGAACAAGTTCACGCAAACTTTTATTTGAAAAAGATATGTGGCTGAAAGGTTGGAAGAATCATTCAACCGGAGAAAAAATCATCGAATCAGATGAAGTTTTGATCGAATTTGCATTTAGTGGCATCCATATCATCGAACCGGAATTATTTGCTATGCTTCCCAAAAGTGGAAAATTTTCGATCATGACCAATTATATGGAACTCATGAAGTCAGAAATCATAATGGGGTATGACCACAGCGGCGGTAAACTTGTAGATGTGGGGCGTCCCGAAAGCGTTACCGAAGCGGAAAAAATGTTTGTCTGACGTATCTTTTTGATAATCATAGCTTATAGGTTTGAGTTGAAATCCTTAACAATCAGTTTACATAAGACTAAGTAATTTTGCAAGCAATTTAGCCTAACTAATTGTATGCAGATTATTTTGCTTTTGTTGAACATTTTCGGAGCTGTATCGCTTTTCATCTACGGGATGAAAGTGATGAGCGAAGGCGTGCAGCGCGCTTCCGGAAGACAGTTGCAGACTTTTCTCAACAAAATGACGGGAAATCCTTATTCAGGTGCATTTGCCGGAACGGTTTTTACCACTGCTTTGCAATCTTCTTCTATCGTTAGTTTGCTTACTTTGAGTTTTGTCAATGCAGGGTTACTGAATCTTCGTAAAGCATTTTCTATTATCGTCGGTGCAAACGTAGGTACCACAATTAAGCTTTGGCTCATCATAGTTTTGGGAACGACCTGGCATATAGAAAGTCTGGCGTTGCCACTCATTGCAATTGCGGTTCCTTTTTTCTTTTTTAGAAATCAGAAATTTAAGGAATGGGCAAATTTTGCGATTGGGCTGGCTTTGGTTTTTGTGGGATTGTATTTTTTGAATGAATTTCTTCCTGACTTTTCAAGTAATCCTTATTTGCATGAATTGATTCAAAAATACGCTGATGAAACGACGATTCTCAATTCTTTAATTTTTGTGTTAATTGGAATTGTCATCACATTTTTATTTCATTCATCTAGCGTTTTTATTTTATTTGCAGCGGTATTAGTTTCAAAAGGAATGCCTTTGGAGTTGGCAGCAATGATGATTTTGGGCGCAAACATCGGTACGACTTCCACCGCTTTGATTGCTTCAACCATTGGAAATCGAGAATCGAAAATTGTTGCATGGTTCCACTTCTTTTTCAATTTAGGTGGCGTCGTTGTATTTTTCTTTTTCGTTCCGTTGATTGTTTCAACTTTGAGCAAATGTGTTTCTCAGGATGGCGAAATCATTTTGGTTTCGTTTCATACTTTATTTAATATCGTTTCTGCATTATTGATTCTTCCTTTTTTAAATGGAATTGTAAACTATGCTTCCAAAAAGTTTATGAACGAAGACAATTCAGAGCATTCATTGAAACTAATTGGAAGACCTTTTGGTCCGACCGCGAAAATGTATGTATATGAAGCAAATCGTGAGGTAATTAAATTTGCGGGAATTACACGTCAGATTATCAGTAATTTAGGGAGGATGATTACTGAAAGTGATGATGAGAAATCGGCAGAATTGCGCCAAAGAATTTTCACGTTGGAAAAAGAAAGTGACGAATTGGAAAAAAGTATCTTAAGTTATCTCAATACGATTTATACGTACGAAATGACTGGTGAAGTCGCGCTCAACATTCATCGTTTGATTGACATCTGCCATCATTTGGAAAGTATCGGTGACATCGCTATCAAAACCGCTTCAGTTCATAAAGAAAGAAAGAAAAATAACAGCTTTATAACACCTAAACTTCGTACACATTTGATTGAACTGCATGATTCTCTTTCGGTTGCGACTACGACTTTGGTTCAGAATCTTAATGAAATTCAAGGAAATGTAAACCTGAGTGAAGCCAAAATCAATGAAAAATCAATCGATAAAAGATTTAAAGAAGCGGAAGATGCTTTGTTGAAAGCGATTGATAGAGATAAACTTTCAGCGCTGAGTGCGTTGTATTACAAAGACATAATCCTGCATTACGAACTCATCGGTGATCATTTGTATCAGGCGAATAAAGCGCTCGGAAAATAATTTAGTTTAAAGTTTAAAGTTTCAGGTTTCAAGTTGGTAACTTTGCAGAATGATTTCCAAAGAAGAAATTTTTTCCATTCAAAATGAAATAGAATTTGAGAAAAATGCATTGAAAATTTTCCATTTTCAGGCTGAAAATAATTATGTTTACAAGAATTTCCTAAAATTTTTAGATGTAAATCCAAATGAAATTAATTCTTTAGAAAAAATTCCTTTTTTACCGATTCGTTTTTTTAAAGAGTTTGAAATCATTTCCAAAAATCAAACTGCGGAAAAAATATTTACAAGTTCAGGAACTACCGGTAACCAGACCAGCAAACATTTTATATCAGATTTAAGTTTTTACCGTGAAAGTTTAAAACACAGTTTCAAACATTTTTACGGAGAAATTTCTGATTATACCATTTTTGCTTTGCTGCCTTCTTATTTGGAGCGCGAAGGTTCTTCGCTGATTGACATGGTCGAATTTTGGATTGAAGAGTCGGGTAGCGGAGGTTTTTATCTTTACAATCATGAAGAATTATTTCAAAATTTAATTGAACATGAAAAGTCTGGAAAGCAGGCAATTTTGATTGGCGTTTCATTTGCTTTGCTGGATTTCGTGGAGAAATTTAAATTAAATCTGAAAAATACAATCGTGATGGAAACCGGCGGAATGAAAGGTCGCAAGGAGGAGATTACACGTGAAGAATTACATACAATTCTGAAAAATGGTTTTGGTTCAAATGAAATTCATTCTGAATATGGAATGACGGAGTTGCTTTCACAAGCTTATTCCAAAGGAAATTCAAGGTTTGAAACTCCGAATTGGATGAGAATATTGATTAGAGATACGGAAGATCCATTATCTTTTTTAAGTCAAGAAAAAACAGGTGGAATCAATGTAATTGACCTTGCCAATTTAAATTCATGCAGCTTTATTGCCACAGATGATTTAGGGAAAATTCATCCAGATAATTCATTTGAAATCTTGGGGAGATTTGACAATTCAGACGTTCGTGGCTGCAATTTGATGGTGGCTGATGTTTAGATTTTTTTGAGCAAAATTGTTTTTGAAGCGTCTAAATTGGATTTTTCAAAGAATTTTTTAACATCTTCATATTGATTTGTAAAAGTTGATTTACTCATCAATAATTCAACAGAATAAATTAAGTTTCCATCTTTGATTTCAGCATTTTGAAAATAAATCAAGTCTTTTTCTTTGGTTTCATTATTTGTTTTGAAATTTTGCGGAATTTCAACCATATAACCATTTGGAATTTTAATGGTAGTCGACACTTTATAATAAAATGGGAAATCGAATTCCAAAACTCTTTCACGTGAAGGTTCATCGAATCTGTATTGGCTGATGATTTTGCCGATTGGATTTTGAATGGTATAAAATGTCTGAGGTTCAGAATTTGACTGATAAATAGCTTTTGTTCCCATGTATTTATCCTCTAACAAAGTAGGTGGAGATTTACTTTTTTCGGCAAAGCTCAGATCGAATGAATTGTTTAGATTATTATGCTGATTATTAAAATATCCATTTGATTTATCAACTCTCGAAAGTATAACTCCCCCCTCGCTAAATGAATAATTTTGAGTAGAATGCAGCTCAGACAAAGTAGGGTTTAAACTTATAAACGCTTCTTTTGAGGGATCAACAATTAACCCGTAATGATTATAATTTTTTAAGGGCATATATCCCAAATCGTATGTCAGATCAGAGGCGTCGATGAGGTAGGATTTTCCGTCTTTTAAGGTAACGAGGTTGATAACACTATTAAATTGTCCCATATAAGGATAAGATGTGATGAGTTTTCCATGCTCTCTTGTGCTCAGCAAAACCAAATCAACTTTATATCCGGCTGATTTTAGTAATGAATAAAAATGAAGATTTAAATCGGCTAGATTACCTCTTTTTTCTTTATGCAGCTGTCTGTTGCTCATTTCAGGAATAGGCATTGTATATGAATAGCCGTTCCAAGTATAGTTTGATTTGAAAAATTGAATTATATTTTTTATATATTGAACCTCATCGTTAGATTTATTAATACTTTCTAATAGGGTTTTGGTAAAAGACGGATTGTTATAAGATTTCTGACGTTCATCGATCTCTTTGGTGAGTTCTGTCCATTTGGTAGTGATTTCTACTAATTCTGGCGTTCCTTCATAATAATTATCTTTCCACTTGTAATATTTTTTTAATTGCAAAATCAAACTTTCTCTTTGATCTAGCTGGTTGTAGGAAAATAGTGTTTTGTTATAGCTGGGTATATTGTTTAAATTCCAATTGTGTTGGTTGCCTCCATCTCTCCCTTTCTTATATTTTCTTACAAATAAATCCCCTACGGCAATCGTTGCAAAACCTGCATTTAACCCTTCTGGATTTATGGTTATAGAACTAAAAAGTGTTGGGATTTTATCCTGAAAATACCAAGCTTTTATCCAGCGCATGTTTTCACTGTTTAGCGTATATTCATATTCGATAATTGAACCAACTTTTACATTCGGAAACGTAAAATCTATAGAAGTAAAAATGTCATTGACTTCTTTAGTATAAAATTCATTTCTTTTGATTTCTGATTTTATGGTTTTACCATTTTCTATATTTATTGTTTGAGCTTTTAGACCTGTAATATTTTGAAGTTTATATTTATGTTGGAAGCGCAAGGATATGTTTGCTTCTTCAAGCCCTTTATCATTTAAAATTTTAATTCTTCTATAAAAAGTAGTTTGAATAGGAAAGCGCATATTCATATAGCCTTCCTCATATAAAATAACAGCTCCAGCATCTTTTTCAAATAAGACTTCTTTATAATCAATTTCAGCTTGAGACACATTTCCCCATTTGGTTTTGGGATTGATTTGGGCGTTTGAGGTAAAGGATAATAAAATGGTAATTAGTAGAGAAAGAAGCTTCATGGTTTAAGTTATTTAAACAAAGATTTTAGTTTGTTTTTTGCGTTGTGCTTTCGATGGTATTTTGTTTGGAATTCAGAAGTGAATTTCCATAATAAGTTCAATAGTTTTTCAGAATTTTCTCCCGAAATTCTAGCATATTCATCCGTGATGATTTTTACCATTTCTTTTTTAGGAGTAAGTCTGGATAGGTTTTTCATTCGCAATTCTATAGACATAAAATCATGGAAATTCATCCGATTTAAATCAACCAAAAAGAATTCATAGATACCATCACTTGATTTTTTGATCAAAGTATTTCCAGGAGAATGGTCTTTGAACTCAATTCCGGCTTCGTGCATTTTAAAGCAAAATTTAGTAAATTGTCTCAAAATACTTTCCTCGTCCGGGTAATCTTTTATCTCCACCAATTCTCTGAATGTTAAATCATATTCCTGATGTGCACTTGCATAAAAGCTTTTTTGTAAACCAAAAGCATTATAATTTTCCTGAAATGCAATCGGAGACGGTGTCCCAATTCCTTTTTTCAGCAAAATATTTGCGTATTCAAACGAACGGCGCGCCTTTGATTTTCGAAAATATTTATAGATAAACTGATTGATTTTGTTGGGAATCTTAAATGATTTTACATTCATCTGATTTTGATTCACCTGAAATAATTTGATTTTATTTCTTTTCCCAATAATAAAATCCACGCCGGAATTTTCAAAATCTTGAAAGGCCGCGTGAATTTCTTTTTCGTAAGGTTTAAAATCAGTATTTATTTCAAAAATCATTCATAAGATTTGCGCAAAAATAATGATACTTATCTTACCTGAAAACTTATCTTTGAATTTATTATAAAAATCATGAGAAGAATATTTTTGGAGTCTCATAATCTCAAAAATAAAAACGCGGGACTAGGTAAGTTTAATTATGAATTGATAAAAGCAATTTCTCAACTTACAATTGATGATTTGGAAATACATTTAAATGTCAAAGACCTTTCTGAGGCTAAAAAAGAATTTGGAGAAATTTTTAAGTACCATAAATATTCAAGCTTGCAAAGACATAAATTGTTTAGGATTCGTAAAAAAATCGATGTATGGCACAGCTTAAATCAAAATACCAAAGTGGAACCTTTTCGTCAGCCCGAAAAATATATTTTGACTATACATGATGTAAATTTTGTGGAAGAAGTATCTTCAGATTCTGCTCATAAAGTCAATGTTTTATTTAAGGAAAAAATCAAACGGGCGACCACTATTACTTATATTTCTGAATTTGCTAAACAACAAACGCATCAGTATTTTGAAATTCCAACTCATGTACAAGAGGTCGTGATTTACAATGGAAATCCAATTACTGAAAAACTAAATTTAGCAGATTTTCAACCCGACCTACCTCTTGACAAGCCTTTTTTCTATTCATTGGGTGATTTTATTCCAAGAAAGAATTTTATTTCTTTATTAGAAATGATGCGGCTGATTCCGGATTATAATTTGGTGATTTCAGGAAATAATTCTAAAAAATATGGCGATGAAGTAAGGGATTACATCTCAAAATATAAGCTTGAGAACCGTGTGTTCCTGACAGGAACGGTGACTGAACAAGCTAAACAATTTTACCTTTCCAATTCTGTTGCATTTCTTTTCCCGTCTATCAGAGAAGGGTTTGGGCTCCCTCCGATCGAAGCTATGAAGTTTGGGAAACCTGTTTTTTTATCGACCAGAACATCACTGCCAGAAATAGGAGGAGATGCTGCCTTTTATTGGGATAATTTTGATCCGGAATACATGAAATCGGTTTTGTTTGATAGGTTAGATTATTTCGAATCCGATCAAGAAAATGTTCAAAAGAAACTTATAGAACGAGCCGGTTTTTTCAATTGGGAAACTGCAGCTGCCCAATATTTGAAATTATACAGACAATAAATTATTTGAAAAGAAATTTAAACCACTGCCCGAAATTCTTTTTCCAAACATAGAAATCAGAAGGCATTATTTGCTCAAAATTTATATTATCTCTGATTTCTTTTAAGTTTTCACCTTTTACAAATTCCAGTTCTTTCCATTTTTCAGGCTCGATGTAGAAGAAGTCTCGGTAGTTTTTATAATTTTCTTTGTTAACTGTTTTCCATTTAGATAAAAAATCAGGATTTAATTGATGGTTATGTCCCCAGTTTTCAAGTTTAAATTTAATTTCTTCCTCAGTGCGGGCTACTGTTTCATGCAGTAAAATATGTTTTGTATAAATAATTCTCTGACGAGTATTTCTTGCAACTCTGTAGTTTGGAAAGTTAGTAGCCACTAAACAACGCGTTGGCTCTTTTACATAAAGAATTCCACCATCTACATATTTATAAATATTGATAAGGAATACTGAAATCTGTATTTTATTTTTTTCCGGACTGTCGAGAAAATGATCATGTTTTCTCAAATCCTTCACAAAGCTTCCAAAATCTAAAAAATATTCATCACTGTCAACCTGAACAAGCCAGTTTCCAACACCCATTTTGAGAGATAGCATATGTCTTTCACGGTTGTCATTTTCTATAGCATTTAGTGTAGAGTCATAGAAATCATCTTCGTAAATTTCAATTTTGTTATCTTTGTCTATGGATTTTAACCAATCAAAAAAAGTATTATCGACAGTAAAATGTTTTCCGGACCAAGTCCTCAAATCCTTATCTATTGCAATAAAAATACGATCAGCATGTTCATAAACTGGAGGCAACGAATGTTTTAGTTTTTCGTAATCATAGGAAAATAAAAAGCCAACGTGAATTTTTCTCATCAATTATAGGTGTCTGTACAAGCAAATATAGATTAAATTTGCCGTATGAGCCACACTGATATATCTGTCATCATTATTAATTTCAATACGTCTCAGTTAACGTTTGATTGCATCAATTCTATTAAAGAATTTGAATCAAATTCAGCCTTGAGTATAGAATTTATAGTTGTAGATAATGCTTCGCAACCGACAGATTATGAAAATCTAAATTTTTTATTAGAAAATCAGCCTGATGTGAAAATTGTAAAAAGCCGTATAAATTCTGGTTTTGCATTGGGTAATATGTTAGGTGTTCAACATGCTACAGGCAAGCATTATGCTTTTATCAACAGTGATGTTTTATTTTTAGAGCCCGTTTTTTCAGAGATGAAAAAATTCTTATCGGAAAATCCTTCTGCGGCTCTTTGTGGAATTCAGATTTTAGATGAAAACAAAGATTTATCAATATCACACCGAGATTTTGAAGGCATTCGCTATAAATTATTTGGGAAGAAATTTCTAAAATTGACACGTCCCGATCATTCTTCTATGTTAGATAAAATTACCAGTCCGACAGAGGTCGATTTTGTGATAGGCAGCTTTATGTTTTTTGACGCTGAAAAATTTTGTGAAACAGGTGGATTTGACACTAATTTGTTTTTATACTATGAGGAAATGGACATTTGCCTGAGGCTGAAAAAGAAAAATTATAAAACCTATTTTCTTCCCGATTTGAAATATGTACACCTCGAAGGTAAAAGTTCCGGGCAAAATATTCAACTAAAAACTGAACATTATTTATCGTATTTATACATCGCTCGGAAAAATTTTGGTTTTTGGAAATACAAAGTGATTAAAAATTATATGCTGCTTTGTTATCTATTCAAAGCGCCATTTAAAGCTAAAAACACAAAAATATTTTTAGCATTATTGAGGTCTCAGCAAAGTTTAGCACAGTCCATGCGTCACAATCAAAAAGTGCAGTTCTGATTTTATTTTCAGTTTTTTTAAATATCGTTGTAATTTTATGACTTCTAATAATTGTAATTCTTTGTGATGAATCCCGAAAATCTCAAAAATCAAACATTCCTTTACCCTACCGACACTACATTTGGTTTGGGGTGTAATGCCAATAATGTTGAAGCAGTCCAGAAGATTTTTAAAATCAAGAATCGCCCTGATTCGAAATCATTGATTATTTTGGTAGATTCCAATCAGCGTTTGCAACAGATTGTTGACGTCCCGGAATTGGCTTGGGACATCATGGACTTTTCAGAAAAACCGGTTACGATTATTTATGACAATCCAAGAAATTTATCCAAAGAATTAATTGCTGAAGACAACACGATTGCGATTCGTTTGACGAAAGATTTATTTTGTAAAAAAATCATTTCCAAGATAAATGCTCCTTTGGTTTCCACTTCCGCCAATATTTCAGGAGAACCTACGCCTAATACTTTTTCAGAAATCTCTCAAAAAATAAAAGAGGAGGTAGATTACATTTTTCCTGAAATAGAAACATTTACTCCAAAATTTACGGGTTCATCCATCATCAAATTATCAGCAGACGGAAAAGTAAAAGTGATTCGCGAATAATTTGAAATGGGTTTAAATTTTAAATTCTTTTTACATTCTCTTTTGTACTTTGCATGAAATTTTACCTTTGCAAAATGAATTTAGAAAAAGCATTAAATCACAAAATATTTCCCATCATCTCGGATTCAGCGAAGGAGTTGAATCAGGAAACCTATGTGGTGGGTGGATTTGTGCGTGATTTTTTGTTAGAAAGAATAAATAAAAAAGACATTGATTTTGTGACTGTAGGAAGCGGAATTGAATTGGCTCAAAATGCCCATTCAAAAATTTCTGATTCATCAAAATTATCTGTTTTCAAACGTTTTGGGACTGCCATGTTCAAATGGGACGGTATAGATTTAGAATTTGTCGGAGCGAGAAAAGAAAGTTATTCTGAAGATAGCCGAAAACCTTTTGTGGAAGATGGAACTTTAGATGATGACCAAAAAAGACGTGATTTTACCATCAATGCATTAGCAATTTCATTGAATCAAAATAATTACGGAGAATTAATTGATCCATTTAACGGAATCGAAGATTTAGAAAATAAAATAATCAGAACACCGCTTCATCCAGACGTTACTTATTCGGACGATCCTTTGCGTATGATGCGTGCGATTCGTTTTGCAGCGCAATTGAATTTTGAAATTGAAGAAAATTCCTTTCAATCCATTCAAAAAAATGCAGATCGGATTGAAATCGTTTCTACGGAACGTGTGATGGACGAATTTCAGAAAATAATGATGACTCCGAAACCATCGATTGGATTAAAATTGCTGGACGATGCTGGTTTGATGAAATTCATTTTACCCGAATTGACTGCATTGAAAGGAATTGAAGAAGTTGAAGGTCAAACGCATAAAGATAATTTTTATCATACACTGGAAGTGGTTGACAACATAGCTCCAAATACTGAAAATGTTTGGTTACGCTGGGCAGCTTTATTACACGATATCGGTAAAGCGCCTACCAAAAGATATGACAACAAAGTAGGTTGGACTTTTCATTCGCATGAATTTGTGGGGTCAAAAATGGCATTTAAGTTGTTTAAGAGATTAAAATTGCCGCTCAATCAGCCTTTGAAATATGTTCAGAAAATTGTGAAACTCAGTTCACGTCCGATTTCATTGATTGATGAAAATGTGACGGATGCGGCACTCAGAAGATTGCTTTTTGAAGCGGGAGAAGATTTTGAAGATTTGATAACGCTTTGTAAAGCCGATATCACGACCAAAAATGAAAAGAAACAAGCAAGATTCAAAAAGAATTTTGTGTTGGTGGAAGAAAAAATAAAAGAAGTAGAGGAACGTGACAAAGTCAGAAATTTTCAGCCACCTGTTTCCGGAGAGGAAATTATGGAAGTCTTTGGCTTAGAGCCTTGTAAAGAAATTGGAATTATCAAAAATGGCATTAAAGAAGCAATTCTCGAAGGTGAAGTAGAAAATAATCACGAATCTGCTTCAAAATATATGCTGGAATTAGGAAAAAAATTATATTTGACACCAAAATTAAAGGAAAAGTGATTTACAAAATTCGCGTCATTTTAGACACAAAAGATGATGTTTTCAGAGACATCGAAGTTCGGGACAAACAAACGCTATTCACACTCTATAAAGGAATTATGAGTGCATTTAGTTTGCAGGGAGAAGAGTTGGCTTCATTTTATGATTCAGATCAGAATTGGAACCAAGGAAGAGAAATTCCTTTAGAAGATATGGACAATGAAGATTCTGATCAGACAATGGCAGATTTCTACATCCACGAATCTTTTCCCCAAATAGGTTCGCGCATGATTTTCGTTTACGATTACATGGAAATGTGGACTTTCTTCGTTGAGTTAATGGAAATAGAAGAGAAGAAAGCCGTATTAAATTACCCTTTAACTGTTTACCGTTATGGAATTGTTCCTTTGAAAGCGCCTAAAAAATCGATGGATGTGATTAATCTAGAAGATGATGAAGACCTTATGGCAGATGACGACGCGGCATTTGACGATTTGGATTTGGATTCTGATATCGAAATAGATGATGATATTTAAAATTTAAAAATATTTATTATGAAAGGCAATTCAAAATTTGGATTGCCTTTTTTATTTTGCATAATCCTTAAATAAATTCAAAGAATCTTTTATCTGTTTGTCCCAAAGCTTGATCAAATTAGGTTGATCTTCCAGGAGAACTTTTTTCGATTTCTGAATTTTATGGAGTGTCGATGTATATTTTTTGACGGCTTCGGAATATTTGTCTTTTTCGATGACTTTCGCGTCATTCATTCTCTTCATTTCTTTGCGGATTTTCCTTGCGTACAATTCAGAAGTATTGAAATGAATTTGTTGAATTTGAAGAATTTCTTCTTTTTTTGAATTGATCCAGGAAGCATCTCTGTCCATCCGGTTGTAAATTGTCATTTCCGGAGGCATTCCTTGCACTTGTCTGCTTTGAAAACTGATCATCGTCGATAAATTTACAGGAGAAGCTGAATTTTTAGGTGGAGTTCCTTTAAAATCAGAAAATTTCAGCGGAGTGGTGGACCATTCCAGATAATCCGGATTTAAATTAAAAGAGAAAAAAGAGATGGATAGAAACAAAACAAATCGAAACATAATCAAATATTTAAATGAATTCTAAAACTTTCTCTAAAGCCATTCCACGAGAACCTTTTATTAGAATAGTTTTATCCTCAATTGGGAAGTTTTTAAAGTAAACTTCAGCCAGCTCAAGGGAATTGAATTTTGCTAAATTTTCATTTCCATTGGAATCAATTTTACTGAAATAATTTCCAATTAAAAATATATTTTCAAACTGAAGTTCAATCGCCAGATCTGCGATGCGTTTGTGTTCTTTTTCAGTTTCTTCGCCCAGTTCAAACATATCTCCTAAAATGACAGTTTTTTCGCCTTTTAATTTTGAAAAATTAAGCAAAGCTGCTTCCATGCTGCTTGGGTTGGCATTGTAAGCATCAAGGATAATTTGTTTGTCTTTCAAATTGATTACCTGCGAACGATTGTTGTCAGCCTGATAATTTTCAATTCCTGATTTTATGCACTCCAAAGGAACTTCAAATTTCAAACCAATAGCAATGGCTGCAGCCACATTACTCGCATTATAATTTCCTACTAGTTTTGATTGGAAAGAAGTTCCTTGGTATCTGATTTCCGGACAATTTCCGGACTTGTTTTCATTGACCTGAAACTGATAATCTGTTTTATCGTTTGTGCCAAAAGTGATTCTGTCCAGCCCTTTTGTTAATTCAACTTGCAAAGAATCGTCTGTGTTTACAAATACAGTTTTTTGATTTTCTTTGAGGTACGTGTAAAGCTCAGATTTACCTTTTATAACACCTTGAATTCCTCCGAACCCTTCTAAATGTGCCTTTCCGAAATTGGTAATATAGCCAAAATCAGGTTGGGCGATTTCACATAAAAATTCAATTTCTTTCTGGTGATTCGCACCTATTTCCACCACTGCAATTTCATGATTTGAATTAATTGAAAGCAGCGTCAATGGAACGCCTATGTGATTATTTAAGTTTCCATTGGTTGCAAGAACATTGTATTTTTGACTCAGAACAGCCGTGATTAATTCTTTTGTAGTAGTCTTTCCATTGCTTCCGGTAAGAGCAATTATCGGAATTTTCAATTGGGAGCGATGGTATTGTGCTAACTTTTGTAATGTTGTCAAAGCATCTTCTACATAATAAATGTAGTTGCTTTCGTCTTCATATTGTTTTTCATCCACGATGGCAAACGATGCACCTGATGCAATTGCCTGAACGGCAAATTCATTTCCATTGAAATTTGCGCCCTTCAATGCAAAATAAAGGGATTTTATTGGAATGTTCCTGGTATCGGTAGAAACCTTTCCTGCACGCAGATACAATGAATAGAGCTTTTCTATATTCATAAATGTAAATGTATAAAAAATCCCAACCTGAATTTGAATTCGGATTGGGATTTTTTTATGTTGTATTAATTCTTTTTAAGAACCTCTTTTTGATCTTTTTGATTCAAATGAACCTTGGTAATCCTGCGCCACACGGAATCCAATCCAGCTTGTAGCTTCGGCTTGGTGAAGGAATCTTCTTTGTCCCGGATCTAACCAGTAGATTGGGTCTCTCCAAGAACCTCCTTTTACAACGCGAACTTCGTCGCTGATGTTGGTCGTTCTTTTTTGGTCATCTTTTTCAAGGATAATTCTTCCTTTTTCATCTACATAGAATTTTCTTGTAGGTGCGTTGTACATTTCAGAAGTTGTGCTTGCTGAAGAACCTCCGCTTGCAATCATTCCTGAATCACCTGGGATTTCGATAACGTTTCCGAGAGAATCCAACATTGTGTTACTTGCACCGCCTCTTCCTTCTTCCTCTACACGAGGGTTAAGTGAAGACATCACGTCACCGTCACGGTAGTTGATATTGTTTTCTTTAACTTCTTTTTTGTATTGTCCTGGAAGTGATTTGTAAACTAAACTTCCACTGTTTAAAGTGTCAAATTCGATGTCATCTTCAAATTTCTCAAATCCTCCATTTGAATTATCGATAGTTGTTTCGTAAACATTTCCACGGAAATAGTTGAAATCATTTGCTTCATCATCTATGATAGGACGGTAAACATCAGCAGTCCACTCAGCTACGTTTCCATACATTCCGTAAACACCAAATTCATTTGACTGGAATTTTCTTACATCACTTGTGATCGCTGAGCCATCATTTCCGTATCCACCGATACCTGAATAATCACCACGTCCGATTTTGAAGTTCGCCATAAACTGCCCGCGATTTCTTCCTTTTTCTCCTCTTAGCTCATTTTGAACAACACTTTTTCCTTTATATTCGTTGTACTCTCTATCAGCTGGTAAAGCCAATGCAGCGTATTCCCATTCTGCTTCGGTAGGCAATCTGAATGGTGTGACTTCCAATGCGGTGGTAGAACGGTTTGCTTTTTGAACTCTGGAATTAGTTGATTTGATCATTGTTTGCTTAGCAAGTTTTGTAGTGTCAATGGCCTCGCTTACATTACTATCGCTATTTTTATAAGATTCTGCATCAAAATATTTAGAACCGTAATTATATTCTTCATTTGAATAATAATCTTTGCTCAAAATTCCTTTTTTGATTAGCTCAAATTCATTTGCTCTATCGGTTAACCAATCACAATAGTTGCTAGCTTGCAGCCAGGTAACACCTACGACAGGGTAATGACTGAATTCTGGAGAAAACAAATAAGTTTCATTATCGAAATCATTTCGAGAAAGCTTATTGTTAAAAACTTCAGGATTTGGTAATGAGCCTTCGTAAATGTGTTTGTATTGTTGTTCTTCCGGTGGAAAAACAACTTTTAACCAAGTGAGGTATTCTCTGTAATGGTAATTAGTAGTCTCAGTTTCACCCATAAAAAATGAACGAACCTGCATACGTTTTGGAGAATTGTTCCAATCGTGCATTACGTCATCTTTTACAAGTCCCATCGTAAAAGAACCTCCTTCGATGTAAACCATCCCCGGCCATGCTTTTACATTTGGCTTTTTCTTTCCTGAAAAGAAAAAACCTTTTGGGTCATTTGGCTTCCAGCCTGTTATGCTGTTTGAATTTTTGGTGCCTCCACCTTTTTTTCTGCCGCTGCCTCCACCACAACTGGTCAATAAGGTAACCGAAATTGTTACTAAAAGAATTGCTAAAATCCTACCCTTGTTCATATTCTTTATATGTTGTTTCAAAAAGTTTTTTCAAAATTCGATTTGCAAATAAAAACATTTCCGTTGAATTCACAAAGTTTGTCTTGCCTATCTTTAACGGGCTTATTGTTTTTTTATTGTAGGATAGAATATATTTGTCAAATTATCGTTTACAAAAGATGAAAAATACCCTGCTTTTTCTTTTTATAAGTACTTTCTTTACCCTGAATGCTCAGACTATTAATATAGAATGGGATGGCGCTAAAGCGCATAGCGTTGACTATGACACTAATGTTAATTTACCTTTTTTTAATAATAAAGGATATTCGGTTATCAATAATGTGCCTATGTTCATGCATTTGGAAAAGGTTGCAGGAATGGGAAAAGTCACTATTGAAAACATACAATATACTTCTCTTAATTCTTCAGAAAGAGGGCAATTGAATATAAATGAAATCCCACCTACATTAGGATATGATGCAAGAATTCAGAAAGGGGGAGATGAATATTCTTTGACGGTAAGCATGGTTCCTTTTGTGAGAGAAGGAAATCAAATTAAAAAAGTAACTTCTTTTCAAATTGTCAGTCAACAGGGAGTTCCACCGGATTATCAACCGGAAGAAACTTATGATCCTGCAACTCAAAGTGTTTTGAGGGTAGGGAATTGGTACAAGATTAAAATTAAGAAATCCGGGATTTTTCGAATAGACAGGGCATTTTTTACACAAAATGGAATTCCAACTAATTTTGATCCCAGGACTCTTAAGATATATGGAAATGGCGGGAAGATGCTCAATGAAAATCCCGGTGATTTCAGATATGGGGCATTGCAGGAAAATGCAATTCAGTTCAACGGAGAAGAAGACGGCAGCTTTGATAGTGGAGATGTTATCCTTTTTTATGCACAAGGACCTCATGATTGGAATAGAAAAAATAATAGTACACTGACAAATTTAAGCCATAGGTTTAATGTGTATTCTGATGAGGCGTATTATTTTATAACATTTGGGGGGCAAAACGGAAAAAGAGTTCAGAATGTTGAGATTCCCGGAAGTCCAACTCAGACTTTTAACCAATACCATGAATATGTATTTCATGAAAAGGATTCAATCAATTTAAATCAAATCGGAAGACAATGGGGTGGTGAAATGTTTAATTTGGAACCTTCTCAAAATTTTGTTTTGACAGGCAATGGATCACCCGTCGGAGAAGTTGTAGCTAAATATCAGCTTCTTGGGCAGTTTGCAAACAGTTCAACTTATTCAGTTTTGTTAAATGGAGCCTCTGTAGGAGGAGGTCCATTTACAGCTGGTAGTTTCATTCAAAGAAATGGACAGAGTGTAGTACCTGCCGGTGGAAATGTTTTTACATTTAATGTTACAGTTGAAAATGGAAACCCAAATGCATTAATATTTTTAGATTATTTAGAAGTCAAATATTTAGCTAATTTGTCCTTTAATGGAAGCCAAATGAAATTTAGACGACTTGAAAATTTAAATGATGGCAATGTATATGGCTTTTCAATTTCAGGAGCTCAAAAAGTTTGGAATATCTCTGACATTACAACTGCTGCCAATATTACTAATGCTGGCGGGATTTATAAATACCAATCTACAAGCCCTTATTTTTTGAATGAATTTATTGCTTTTAATGAATCATCAGCATTAACTGAAATAGAGTATTCCGGTTCTGTGGTAAATCAAAATATAAGAGCACTAAGCGATATCGATTATGCAATTGTAGTACATCCCGATTATTTATCAGAAGCATCAAGACTTGCAAATTTTAGACAGACACACGATGGTGTAAAAGTCGCGGTAGTTACAACCGAACAGGTTTATAATGACTTTTCTTCAGGAGCACAAGATATATCTGCTATCAGAGATTTCTTTAAGCATTTGAGAGACAATGGAAATCCTCTGAAATATACGTTGCTCTTTGGTGGGGCTTCATATGATTTTAAAAATAGGATTGTAAATAACAGTCATTTCGTTCCTTCCTATCAAAGCATGATATCAAATGGTTTATCTGCAGAGGGAGAGCCTAATTCTTATGTGACAGACGATTTTTTTACCATGTTAGATGATACTGATGTGGTTGTGCCATTAGTTGTAATGGGTAATGATAATAACTATCTGGATTATTTCAATAATGGTGCTCCCCAAATGGATGTAGCCGTAGGTAGGATGCCGGCTCACAATCAGACAGAGGCAAGAGTCATGGTAGATAAAACAATTGCTTACTACAACAAGCAACCAAATCAGGGGACATCTTTTGGGGATTGGAAAACTAAATTCCATTTGGTTGTTGATGATGATGATCCCGGTCCGCTAAATGCATTTCACACACTTATAGAATCTACTTCAGCGCAATTTATACAAAACAATATATCCTATGCTACGGTTAGGAAATTATATTTTGATGCCTTTCCTGCAACGGGAACCTCGGGAGGGCAAAGATATCCCCAAGTAAATCAAGGTATAGCCAATGCATTTGATCTAGGGAGTGCACTGATTGTTTATTTCGGACATGGCGGCCCTCGAAGCTGGTCTCAGGAAAGGGTAATTACTTATGAAGAAATTAATAATTTCTCTAATTTTACAGGTCTTTATTCCAGATTACCCGTTGTACTTACAATAACATGCGATTTTACAGTATGGGATGTTCCTGAAATTGCCTCTGCAGGTACATATATGTATAAAAATCCGACAGGAGGTGCTGTGGCAATGATTACAACTAGCCGTCCGATTGCTACTACCTATGGAAAAGGTTTTAATGAACCTATAGTTGAAAAATTGCTGGAGATCGATGGCAAATCCTATCTTTCAATAGGAGAAGGTTTGAGAGATGCAAAAGTAAACTATAATGGTCCAGGTTCTGGAGTAAATCATTATAGTGTAAACTTGCTGGGTGATCCAATGCTTTCTATTACACGTCCGCCAAGAGACATTAGAATTACAAAAATCAATGGAGAAGATGCCGCAACTTTTACAGGACTTTTACGCGCGCTGGATTTTGTAGAAATTGAAGGCGAAGTATTGAATGAAAATGGAACATCAAAAGATGTTTCTTTCAACGGCAAGGCAAATGCCACATTGTTTGATAAACCTCTCAATAAAACCACTTTGAATAATGACGGAAATATAGACGTATTGAATTACCAGGAACAAGTAAGTGCCATATTTAAAGGTGGAACAAATGTAAATAATGGCGATTTCAAATTCCAGTTTTACGTTCCTAAAGACATTAATTATGAAATCGGAAACGGTAAATTAGTTGTGTATGCGCACAACAATGTGACAGATGCCGTGACCACCAAAATAGTAAGAGTAGGTGACCAAAATCCAAATGGTTTAGATGATGACAATGGACCTGCAATCGGATTGTATATGAATAATTTAAATTTCGTAGATGGCGGAATTACAGACCGTGACCCTTATATATTGGCTTGTTTGGTTGACAGTACAGGAATCAATACAAGTGGAGTTGCAATCGGTCACGACATTACCGGAGTGCTTGATGGAAATGTCGAAGGAACTTATGTCTTGAATGAATATTATGAAGGTGGTGATAACAATCCTTGTACCAATCCACAAGTTCTGGACTATCAGAAAGGACAAGTCATGTATAAATTAAGCCGCCTGGCTTTGGGCAGCCATCAGATTGTATTCAAAGCATGGGACATCAACAATAATTCATCCGAACAAACGTTAGATTTCGTAGTGATGGAAGATGGCTCCGACCATATCTATATTGACAAATTGTTGAACTGGCCCAACCCTTTTACCAATCAGACTTATTTCCATTTTGAACACAATTGTGATTCAGAATTAGATGTCATGGTACAGATTTTTACAATCTCAGGTAAATTAGTGAAAACTATAAGACAACCCGTTTCAGCAGAGCCTTGGCGTGAAGGTTACAGGACAGGGAGATTTGCAATTCCTTGGGATGGATTAGACGATTTTGGCGATAAAATCGGAAAAGGAGTGTATATTTACCGCGTCACAGTACGAGGTGTAGATTCTGAACTATGCAAAGGTTCAGCTACCGCAATAGAAAAATTAGTGATATTAAAATAAACAGAACATGATGATGAAAAAAATTTCGATTGGATGTTTACTGCTTCTGTCAGTATTCACATTTGCACAAGAACAGCCCAACCCTGTCCTTACTGGTGCACCATTCTTAAGAGTTTCACCGGATGCACGTGCAGGTGCATTAGGAGATATGGGAGCAGCAACTTCTGCTGATGGTTTCTCCCAATATTGGAACCCTGCAAAATACGCATTCAGCAAAAGTTATTCAGGAATTGCCGTTTCCTACACACCATACATGAGCGGTATTACCGATGATGTATTCTTATTAAATGCTTCTTATTATACCTTTTTAGGTCAGGAAGAAAGAAGTACTTTATCAGCCAGTATTTATTATTTCAATATTGGTGAAATTGATTTGACTGAATTGATTGGTAACCAAATTGTAAATACAGGTATTGCAAAACCAAACGAATTCTCGATAGACTTATCTTATGGTTTGAGATTGACAGATACTTACAGTATGGCGGTTACAGGTCGATTTATCCGTTCGGATTTGTTTAACAACATAGACGACGGTACGGTACAGCCGGCAAATACATTTGCGGTTGACGTTTCCGGTTTCTACCAGACACCCCGTCACAGCTGGAACAGTTTCGAAGGTCGTGCCCGTGCAGGTTTCAACATCAGCAACATAGGACCAAAATTAGATTATTCCAACAATGAAGACAATGCAGCTTATTTACCAACCAACTTCAGATTGGGTGTAGGTTACGATTTCTTATTGGATGAGTACAATACAGTAGCGGTGACTTTGGAAACAAATAAACTTTTGGTTCCAACACCAACTTATGACGTAGATGAAAACGGAGTTGAAATTCCGGGAACAAGACGTATTCCTAACAAGGGAGTTGTAGAAGGTATGTTTAGTTCATTTGGTGATGCGCCGGGTGGGTTTTCTGAAGAAATTAAAGAATTTACTTGGGCAGCCTCTGCTGAATATTCTTACAACGATGTATTATTCATCCGTGGTGGTTATTTCCACGAAAGCATGATGAAAGGAGATCGTCAGCATTTGACCTTAGGAGCAGGGTTGAAATACAATTCATTCGGGATTGATTTCTCTTACCTGATTCCGATGTCAGATACCAACAATGCTTTGGAAAATACCCTTCGTTTTGGCCTTACTTGGGACTTCGGAGGTGAAACCGACAATACAAACGATTGGTAATTTTTAATAATTATATTTAATTCTGGAAAGCCTGAACAGATTAATGTTCAGGCTTTTTCAATGCATGATGCTAAGTTTTAATTTGGACCGAAAACATTATTTCTAAAAATTATACTTAACTTTAATTTAATATTGGGTTAATTATCTTTGCACCGCATTTAAAAATGAAGTATGTCAGTAAATAAATTTTTACAATTTTTAGTTCCTAAGGACAAAAAATTCTTCCCACTTTTTCATGAATTAGCTCAAGTCCTTGTAGATATGGGTGTAACACTACACGAAGCTGTGAATGTAAAAGCACCGGAAAGAGAAGTTTTCTTTGCTAAAGTAAAAAAACTGGAAGAAAAAAGTGAAAAGTTAACACACCAGATTAACTTAGAAGTTAGTAAAAATTTCCTTACACCATTTGACCGCGAAGATATCTATGCTTTGGCCAATAAAATGAATGATGTAACCGATTTCATCGATGCAAGTGCAAGCCGTATGCAGCTTTATCAGGTAGAAAAAGTAAAAAAATCTATCCGAAAAATGACTGAAGCAAACTTAGAAGCTTGTCAGAATATCCAGGAAGCATTGTTTTCTTTGGAGAATTCTAAGGATTTGAAAAATGTATTCAAATGTTGTGAGCGAATCAACAAATTGGAAAACAAAGTTGACAACATCTATGATAAAGAGATTTTTGAAATATTTGACCAATACGAAAACGTAAAAGAAATCATCATCTACAAAGAAGTATTTTCTGCATTGGAAACTACAACCGACAAATGTAAAGATGTTGCAGACGTTTTGGAATCTATTGCAGTTAAACACTCTTAATTTACAAAATGGATTCCCAACTCATACTCCTGATTGTAATCATCGTTCTGGCGCTTGTTTTTGATTTTATCAACGGATTTCATGACGCAGCCAACGCGATTGCAACCATCGTAGCCACAAGAGTTTTGACCCCTTTTCAGGCGGTTTTGTGGGCAGCGAGTTTTAATTTTGCGGCTTATTTCATTTCCAAATACTGGATAGGAGAATTTAAAATCGGTAATACGATTGCCAAGACCGTAAACGAAAACTTCATTACTTTAGAAGTAATTCTGGCAGGTATCATCGCCGCGATTATATGGAACCTGATCACTTGGTGGTTTGGAATTCCATCTTCCTCTTCACACACCTTGATTGGTGGTTTCATGGGTGCAGCAATTGCGCATGCAGGAGCTTTGGCCAGTCAGGGAGTAGATGTAATTAATTATGTAAAAGTTCTTCCGATATTTTTATTCATATTTCTGGCACCTTTTATAGGGATGGTCGTCGCATACTTCATAACCATCATCATCATGAATATCTGCCGCAGGTCAACGCATAAAAAAGCAGAAAAATGGTTCAAACGCTTGCAGTTGGTATCATCGGCTTTATTCAGTTTGGCCCATGGCGGAAACGATGCGCAGAAAGTGATGGGTATCATCGGTGCGGCTGTGATATTTTACCATGTACAGCAGGGTGATGCAGATTGGGTAAATGCACCTGACAGATTTAAATATTTCGTAGAAGACTACTGGTGGGTTCCATTTACGAGTTTCTTGGTAATTGGTTTAGGAACCATGAGTGGTGGATGGAAAATCGTAAAAACGATGGGTACAAAGATCACAAAAGTAACGCCATTGGAAGGTGTTTCTGCTGAAACAGCAGGTGCGCTTACGCTTTACCTTACCGAATTTTTAGCGATTCCGGTTTCTACAACGCATACCATTACAGGATCTATCATCGGTGTTGGGATTACAAAAAGAGTTTCAGCTGTTCGCTGGGGTGTGACCATCAATTTGCTTTGGGCTTGGGTTCTTACAATTCCAATTTCAGCTTTGGTTGCAGCATTGATTTATTATTTTATAATGTTATTTTAATGTATTAATTTTATCAAAACCAATAAAGATAAGTTATGAAATTAATATTTGCAGTTCTTTTAACCTTGAGCACAATTTCCAGCTTTTCCCAAACAAGTGGCTCTGGAGGTTACTCTACTTTTAATACTCCTACAAAAGGAGACTTGGAAGGATCTATGTATTCCAACGATAAATTTTCTACACTTAAAGTTAATGGAGAGGATCATACAGGAAAAGTAAGATACAATGCACTTGATGACAAGATGGAATTCAGTGACAATTCATTTTATGGATTCAAGACAGGTGATGAATTAAATTTAATTGATGTTAAAAAGAAGTATTTATATGCTGATTATAAAGATGTAAAAGAGAACAACGTAAGCGGATTTTTAGTAGAATCACAATCAGGAAAAAAAATCCGATTATATAAAAAAGAAAAAGTTAAGTTTGTAAAAGGAAGTGTTGCAAAATCTAGTTACGACAAAACAATTCCCGATAAATACGTTAAAGAAAAAGATGTTTTTTTCTTACGAATTAATGATGAAGAAATTACATTACTTCCAAGCTCCAGAAAAGATTTCTCAAAATTATTCGGAGATAAAGAAAAGGAAGTAATGGATTATTTAAAAAAGAACAACAGTTCTCTAAATGCAGAAAATGATTTGAAAATCGTATTCAATTACCTCAATACAATTCTATAAGAAAATAAATTTCTTCATAATAAAAGAAGGATCAATACGAAAGGGTTGATCCTTCTTTTTGTTTTATCTGTTTTGGATTTAGACTTAATTCAAAAAAAGATTGAAAAAATTTATACCTTCTCCCAACCTTTCGGTTGAAATGCTTCTCTATATAAGTAGAACCCTGTAAGTATGGACAAACAAATTTTACAATCTTGCAAAAAAATGGACCGCAATGCGCAGCGTAAAGTTTACGACGCCTTGTATCCTAAACTGCATTTCATATGCAGGCGCTATTTAAAATCGGAGGAAGATATAGAAGAAGCAATGGCCGATGCTTTTTTTACCATCTTTTCAAAAATCAATCAACTCAATGATTTAGATGCTTTTTACGCGTGGAGCAGAAAAATCATGGTCAACCAATGCCTCGCCTACCTCAAGAAAAAAGTGGATTTTGAAACCTATATAGATGATAATCAAAAAGAAATTGCTTATGTAAATGCGGATTACGCAAATACATTAAACGAACAAGACCTGATGGGATTTCTCGATAAGATTCCGGAGGGCTGCAAGACAATCTTTAATCTGTTTGTTGTCGAAGGTTTTTCGCACAAGGAAATCGCTGCAGAACTCAACATTTCTGTAGGGACTTCCAAGTCACAGCTCAACGTTGCGAAAACTAAACTGCAGGGTCTGGTTAATATGTATTACTATTCAAAAGCCAATTAAAATGAAAAATTCAAACGAAATAAAAGATATTTTCAAACAACTTGAACATGGAGAGTCAAAAGACCTTTCATGCAAAGAAAATGTTTGGGACAAACTTGAACAAAAATTAGACAAAAATGAAAACAAAACCAAAGTTTTCCCGATTTGGAAAATCAGCGGAATTGCAGCTTCTTTTGTCATCTTTGCGACAGCCATTTATTTCTTTACAAAAGAAGATAAAATAAATGTTCAGAATGATGATGCCTTACCATCAATAACAAAATCAGATGAAGCTCCAAAAAGTGATGAAATCACAAAAGAAAACATTTTAGTCGACAACGAAAATGATTCAGTAGAAATTAAACCCAAAACAAAAAAAACTTCAACTAAAAATCAGGGAACATTCATTGTGAAATCTGAAGAAATAAAAATAAAAGAAACCAAATTTTCAATTAATTTCCCAACAATTCAAGGTGTAGTTTTAGATACTGATGGCTTTCCAATTCCTGACGCAGAAATTGTTCTACGAGGTGAAGGTGAGTCAACATTTACTGACGAAAACGGAAAATTCAATATTAAAGCCAAAGTTGGAGATGTATTGACTATTACCGATATGTTTGGAATTTCTGAAGATTATGCAATCAATAAACCAAATATGGGAGAGTTGAAAATAGGGAAGCCAATTCAACTTGAAGGAGTAGCTTTAGTAGGCGGTATTAAAATAGACCCTCCGCAGAAAGTTGGCTCCTACACAGTAGTGAAAAACACTGAATATACTACTGATAAGTATGAAATTAAGAAAAAACAAGCATCTTCAATTGACGAAGTGCTGTCAGGAAGAGTAGCCGGACTGTCATTTTCAAACAACAACGGAAAACCGGGTGCTGAAAACAAAGTTGTTATAAGAGGTGTAAGCTCATATGTACAAACAACAGATCCGCTTTATGTAGTAGATGGAGTTGTGATGAATCCCAAAGCATTTAATTTAATTGACCCTAATAAGATTCAAGGTGTTTCTGTGCTCAAAGATGCTTCAGCAACAGCCTTGTATGGTTCACGTGGTGCAAATGGTGTCATAGTAATTACCACAAAAGGTCTCACCAAAAAAGAACTTCGCAAAATCAAACGCCAAAACAGAAAGAATCGCAAAGAAAATATAGAAATTTCCTACGTAGCTCCGGTTATACAATCCGTTGAAGTCTCCAGCGAAGAATATTCATCTTTTGTAGAAAACAAATTCGAAAATCCCGCTATGAATCCCCTTTCGACCTTCTCAGTAGATGTGGACAAAGCCGCCTACAGCAATATAAGGAGGTTTCTGAACAATGGACAAACCGTTCCCAAAGATGCCGTGCGCATAGAGGAGATGATCAATTATTTCCACTACAATTATCCGCAGCCAAAGGACAGACATCCGTTTTCAATCAATACCGAATACAGCGATGCACCATGGAATCCCGGACATAAACTCCTCAAAATCGGGCTGCAGGGCAAAAACCTTCCAGTAGAGAATTTGCCCAATTCCAATCTTGTTTTCCTGATAGATGTTTCAGGTTCCATGAATGACGAAAACAAACTTCCATTGCTCAAAAAGTCACTCGAACTGCTCGTAAACAACCTGCGCGACAAGGACAAAGTATCCATCGTCGTATACGCAGGAGCAGCGGGAATGGTGTTGCCGCCGACTTCGGGAACCGATAAAACCACGATTCTCAATGCCCTCAACAACCTTTCCGCGGGTGGCAGTACCGCCGGAGCAGCAGGGATTGAACTCGCTTACCAACTCGCGCAGGAAAATTTCATCAAAAACGGAAACAACCGCGTCATTCTTGCCACAGACGGCGATTTCAATGTGGGAAGTTCATCAGTTGGCGATTTGGAAACATTGATTTCAGACAAACGCAAAACAGGCATCTTCCTCACTTGTCTCGGTTATGGAATGGGCAATTACAAAGACAATCGTATGGAAACCCTTGCCAACAAAGGAAACGGGAATTACGCTTACATAGACAACCTGCAGGAAGCGAACAAATTCCTCGTGAGAGAATTCTCAGGCACGCTTTTCACCATCGCCAAAGATGTCAAGATTCAGATAGAGTTCAATCCGCAGTTCGTGCAGTCTTACCGTTTGATTGGTTATGAAACCCGTTTGCTCAACGATGAAGACTTTGTCAACGACGCCATAGATGCAGGCGAAATAGGAGCAGGGCATCAGGTAACGGCTTTGTATGAAATCATTCCCGCAAGTGCTCAAAGCAGTTATACAGTACCAAATCAGGATCTGAAATATTCCCGATACAAAGCAAATAATTCATTTGGAAACGAACTCGCAACTGTGAAGTTCAGGTACAAAAAGCCCGATGGAGAGAAAAGCACAGAAATCGTTCAGCTGATAAACAACCAATCCATTCCGCTCAAAGATGCCAGCGAAGATTTCATATTCGCTACTGACGTAGCATGGTTCGGACTAAAGCTCCGCGATTCCGAATACATAGAAATCAAAGACAAAAACAAAATCATCGAACTCGGGAAACAAGCCATGAAAAACGATAAAGAAGGCTACAAAAGCGAATTCCTGAGATTAGTAGAATTAGTGAAATAAAAACTGATTTCACCGAAAAGATAAACCTCCAAAGTTTCCATAACCTTGGAGGTTTGTTTATATTTTTCAAAACCAATTAAAAATCTCTTTGTCATTCTGAATATTTGAGATTAAGAAAATAAATGATTTGTGAAGAATCTACTCCCACTTATATTTCTCCTGTAGAGGAATTTGATAACCTTTTACAATTCCCAAAATAGAATCGTTTGTATCATTTTGATTTTTGTCTAATGCTAAATCTATAATCATTTCACTCAATTGGAACTGCTTTTTATTGGGAATGTTCATAGGATTAATTTCTTTAAATTCATTGTTCGAATATAGAATTTGATACGAATAACACATTCCATCAAACATCACTTTACTCAAATCAACTTCATAGTCTTTAGCTGAAAAACCATTAATCAATTGGATGATTGGATTGACCTCATCAATCGAAAGTTTCGAATGAAATGGAACAATAGAATAGTTCCCCTTTGATGATAAACTAAATTGCTTATCAACGATTTTGTCGTGTCCACCGGCTTGATTGAGTTTTTCATAAACATACGGTGAAGCATTATAAACCAAAAGATACCTTTCTTCGAGATTGATCAATACCTCAGCAGGCTGGTCAAACGAAGGATATAATCCCAATTTTATAAATACAGGATGATTCTGAGTCTTATCAATTATGATTGCTTCTTTCTTCTCAGAATTCTCACAACCCATCACAAAAGTAAGCGTGAGCACAAAAACAAAAAATCGAGTATGCATTGACAAATAAGTTTTAGTTCTTCTAACCTAACTTATAAAATGAAACTTTATTTCATCCAGCCAATTCGTCTACTTACTATTCTCATCCTTTATCCCTTTCAAAATCGCGTACACAGCCATCGCATGACCATGTCCCAGCCCGAAATCCCCTTTCAGCCAATCCACGATTTCCCCCGCTTTCACTTCAGGCTTCAGCAAACCATCCACCGAAAAAGCCTTTTCATCAGCAAGATCCCTGAATTCCTGAGCCCCATTTCCCGTTTTTTCTTTGATTGTTTTTAGATATGCTTGGAATGACATATAATTATTGTTTTTGATTTTTAAATTGAGATCGTTTAGCTTTAAAGACTGTTATAATTTAATGAAAATGGATTGATTTTTAAGCTGAAGGATAAGTATTATAAAGTATTATAAAGTTTAAGATTTTTGACTTATTCAGCTGAATTTTCAACTGCTTCCCCAGACTCATCTCCACTATCTTCCTCTTCAATGAAAATTTCTTTTATTTGTTCTAGCATTTCCACAATTTTACTTGTTTCTTCTTCATCTAAATTATTGAAATCTGAATCCTCAATATTTGGGTTTTCTAATAATTGCTTAACCATTTCTATGTAGCTAAAATCTGTTGTAATGGTTCCTTGTTGAATTTGAGATTTTATATCTCCATTTGTCTCTTTTGTAAACAGTAGTTTCATTATTCATTAAATTTTTTAAGGTTATACTTTTTAACTCGTTTTTTTATAGATGATTTTCCGCCATCAGTTATTTCAGCTATATAATCTACCACACTTTTTTCTTCTATATTTCCCTCTAATGCACATGATATAATTTTAATTTTATTATTCTCAATGTTTCTACACAATATGATATTTTGAGCATCTGCCAACATAGGAATTGTTGCATTATGCGAAACTAATATGACTTGTTTTTTAGATTTAATTTTTTTGATTGCATTAACAAGACCTTTATTTATATAGTTAGTAGCTAAATTGTCTTCTGGCTGATCAATAATTATCGGAGAGATGTCTTCTTCATAACCTAATATTAAATCTAAGATAATGGAAGTTTTCCAACCCGGGCTTAAGGAATCAAAATCTTTCCCATCTTTAGTTATTATTTTATACTTTTTTCGATTTAAATCTTCAAAGTCACTATAAATTTTCTTTTCTAAATCATCATAACTATGCACTTTAGGATTTTGTTTTTTATGGTTTATATCAAAGAAAATATTTGGAGTTATATCTTCAAATCTATCAATTTTTGTTTTTAAATATTTGTTAGAAACATCTATAAATTTATCTTTATTTAATTTAAAATCATTTTCAATATGTAGTTTATGCCCCATTGATTCTATAACTTCAGATTCAAAGTTTAATGAGTAGTTTGCTATTTTATCTAAAATTTCATCAAATCTTTTAGTAGCTTTAATATACTTCTTTAAAGAAATTATTAGCTTTTCAAAATGTAATTTTTTACTTTGATCTTCCGAATTATTTTCTCGAAGTATACTATCATAATTTGTTTTTGAACTGGTTACGATATTTCTTATTTCACTCTCTTTCAAACTACTATTGTAAGCAAAATTTAGTTCAGACCTCAATCTTGTCATTAGTGTATCATCATGAATTACGAAAGGATATTTACTAAGGAATTCGTCTATTTCATTCAAATTATTTATGAATTCATAATATTTTGCACTCCCAAACTCTAATTTAGTTTCATCAATGTCAGAAGGTAAAATATTTTTAAAGGGATTGGTGCGCAAATTTTTATTCACAATCAATCGGGAAATTATAGGTATTGTATTTAAATTCTGTACTTCATTATCAATGATTTTCACATTTTTAATAAGTTCTTGAATATCTTTTTTTAAGATAAGCAATCCATTATTTATTTGTTCTTTTATGTTTGCATCACCAGGAAAAACATTTTTTATTATATCAATGTCATCAATTTTATTTTCTGAGATGTTGTTTACAACACTCATTATATAATTTTGAGACAAAAAATGTGGAGTCATCCCCGATGGGTTTATAATTTCTGCTTTGTCAATTTCATATTGTTCTAAATAAATAGATGATTGAGTTGTTGCTGAAATGTTTTTATGTATAGAATCTACTAAAAGAGATTTTCCACTTGAAGAGCTACCAATAACAACATTTAATCCTGCTGTTAGTTCAACATCAATATCAATATTTGATTTATGAAGTTTGACGCTCTTTATATTCTCTGACCAAAATTCAGGTTTTGTTTCTGAGTAAATAAGCCTTGAAGATTCTGATAAAGATAATCTCAACCCATTAAAAGTCGGCTTAGCTAACATCCAAGTAGGCACGTATGGATTTTTATCTTTACCATTTGGATAACTTGTAGGCTCATAATTATCACTGCACGTAATCAGATTCACAAATTCATTTATTCCAAGTTTAGTAAAATATTCTTGAGTTCTTTCTAATCCTCTATTCCCTCTAGCAGTAAATCCATCAAACTGATTGTAGTAAATGCTTTTTTCTAAAGTAGTATCAAATTTTACTCCTGTTGGTATTGAAGTATCAAATGTCGCATGAGATTGACCACCATGGGGTAAAAGTAGAAAATCATAATTGTCAAATTCATTAATTATTTGTTGAATTGTTGGTATGGTTGGGTCTAATTTTTCGACAACCTTATCAGGATATAGTTTGTCAAGTTTCTTATTTACATCATCAATTATTTCGGAATTCAATTCAACAACATCAAAGTATATATGACAATGATAAGCAGGGCAATTATCATAATTTTTGATATGGAGTTCAACCCCCAATATTATATTTAAATTTAATTCTTTGGCTTTTAAATATGCTTTCTTGTTTATGGTATTATGATCAGTTAAAGAAATTAGGAAATCAGAATTATTAGTGAAATTATTAATTTTTTCAACTAATAATTCAATAGGATAATTATCAACTAAATTATTGGCATTATCTGAAGTATGAATATGAATGTCGACGAAAATTGGATTCATGATTTATATGTTTTAGTAGATAGTTTTTAATTTTTTTCAAATCTAATCAATCTGATTTAAAATATTTTACGGAAAACCGTAATCGCTCCGATTTCCAAAAAAAATCAAAAATTCAGATTCCGTACAGCCCAATTCCTCCAACTATCCCAACCCTAAATTCCCTTAAATCCTCAACATTGCAAAACAAATCCCCAAACTTCCTGATTCCAACCCAATACATTACAGATTTATCCCCATTTTCTTACATTAGATCCCCATAATTCTCAATAGTATCCCCAAAACTGTACTAAGTATCCCCATACTTTTCCAAAGCATCCCCAGAATTAAACTGAGTATCCCTTTACTTTTCCATTACATCCCTGGAATTAAACCAAGCATCACCCTAGTTAGCATCCCCCTGAACTGAACATAGCATCCCCAGACTTGGCGATGGCATCCCTAAAATTCTACAGATATATCTCAGAAATAAATTTGCAATCCTTAATGGAAGATTCTCAAAAAAACTTAATAAACCGCCGTTTTACCCCTTTTACACAAGTAATGATGCCACATAAAGTACGTAGCAAGTGAACGGCAGGGCTGCCACCGCACAGCAACTTCCAGAATTTCCTCATGCGAAGTCACTTCATACAACGCTTTGATGGTATTTACTACCGCTATATCCCCGATTGGAAAGATATCCTTATGCTGCAGACAAAACAAAAGATAAACATCCGCAGTCCAGTTTCCGATTCCTTTGATGGAAATTAATTTCTTCCGAACCGTCGGCTCATCCATCCCGATCAATTCCTCCAAAACCAATTCCCCACTTACAAGGGCAACAGAAAGATTGCGCAGATATTTCGCTTTTTGCCAGCTGATATGACAATTCCGCATTTCCTCATCAGAAAGCAGTAAAATATTCTCAGGCGAGAACGATTTGATATAACCATTTAACCTTTCAAAGTGAGCCTTCGCCGAAGCTAGACTGACCTGTTGCTCCAAAATAATCTTCGACAACGAAATGAAATCAGCACTTCTCTCCCAGTTAGGAGGCGCACCATATAACGCATAAATTTCACGGATAATTTCATCCTTCTCCAAAAGAAAATCCAAATCTTTTTGATTAACAATCTTATCCATTTTAAAACTAGTGGCTATTGCCTAATTACTTTTAGTAAGTCTTTGTCATATCCGTCGGGAAAACCAAGTTGTATTCCGTCGGAAAGAAATCTTCTTTCGGAAGTGAAAGTTTACCATCTTCCGATTCAAATACCGAAATCACAGCAATCTTCAAATCCGGATTCAACTTTTTCAAATACCAGAAGATTCCGCCATATTGTTTGCTGTGAAAATCACCCTGATAATGTAAAAGTAAATGACCTTGTTTCCAGTTTTGTAGAATAGATTCCGCCATAGTTGCATCTTTCACCGCTTGTGCTGCAACAAAGTTCATTGCACTTGGACCTGCGTGGTCTCCCATCATTTCCAACATTTCAGGATAGCCCGGTGTGTCCAATGTCACTTCCACAGGAAGTTTCATCATATAAGTTTTTTCTTTCGGAGTAACAGTATTCAAACTATCCAATCCCTTTTTGGAAACGATGGAAGCATATCTTCTCGGAATATTTGTCGCGATGAAATTCAATTTTTTATCTTTTGCAAAATCAACCAAAGGTTTATAATCAGTAGTGAAATTATTCCACAAACGCATCGAATCTTTCAACACTTTCTCGCTCAATTTCCCGGATAAATAATCATTTAATTGAGATTGATTGTCACGTTCAAACATTTCTGCACCTAAAACCAGACTTGATTTTTTCTTGTCATAAAGTGCTTTGGTCAATTGTAATTGAAGCCAGTGATTGATGGAATTATTGTGGTGTTCACCAAAAAGCACGATGTCATAATTTGCAAGGTCATTTACAATCTTATCAAATTTCACTTCTTTTCCTTTCTTATTGTAGAATTGAAAAGGCTTTACATCTTGTGCAGATAGGATTGTAAACTGAAATATGAAGATGAAAAAAAGAATATATTTCGTCATGACTGAATTAAATTGAATGAGCTGCAAATGAACATTAGAATTGTCGAATGAACAAATATTTGGTTGAGATATTTATCATTGAATCAATTGGTTTTGAAATAATTTAAGATAATTTTAAATCTGTTTATTGTAATTTTTTAAATGAATGGCTTTATTTTTAAGGAAATTGAATTTAACGATAAAATATTTACAAATGAAAAAAGCACTGGTAACATTAGATTTAAGGAAAGACAGCGAGAAATTAGTACAAACGGCAATTGACTGGGCAAAAGCTTTTGATGCACAAATCATTTTATTGCATGTGGAATTGTTGGATTCGGACAACAAATCTCTCGATACTTATTCGCAGGAAGACAAAGAAAAAATCATGATGCGTGATGAAAACATGAACAAGATTTTGGAGTTGGAACAAAGACTAACAGAAAATGGAATTGGTTTTGCACGTGTCATCAGATTTGGAAATCCGCAAGATGTAATTTTGGACGTAGCGAAATCTGAAAACGTAGATTTAATTTTTATGGGATTGAACAAACATTCTGCAGCTTATAAATTCCTCATCGGAAGTGTTGCAGATTTGGTTGTTAAGAAAACGGATGTTCTGGTTTTATTGATTCCAAATGATTAATAAAATTAATTTTCTATTATAATTAAGGCCTCGATTTAGAGGCTTTTTTGTTTAACAATTGACTCTAAAGTCTTGGTGAAAATTATATATTTGGCAAAAAAACTAAATGAAAAGATTATTGTATTTATGTTTATTTCTAGGGAGTTTGTCCTTTGCACAAGAATTTAAACAAATAAAGGTTACTGATGAAAACAGCTCAAAAACCCTGAAAAATGTTTCTGTGAATTTTGAAACGAATTTGTTGAGTTACAACGATGAAAATGGACAATTTGTGACCGAAAACATAGATAAGTACGAGAAAATTCAAGTTAAAAAAGGAACAAATTGGTTAGCTGGAATGTTAGGAGGAATGGCCGGAGGATTCTTGGGAAATGCTATTTCACGAGGTAAAGATGAAGAAATCTGGTATGGTGCTGGTCCGGCAATTTTGATTGGTGCAGGTATAGGAGCGATTGTGGGTACACTCTCTCCTCGATACAAAGTTTTGAAAAAAGAAAATACTTCTATTTCGTTAGGCTTAAATTCTGTAAAATATACATTTTAGAAAATATTTTTAATAAAAAAAGCCCCTTAATTGGGGCTTTAATTTTATCTTATTTTTCTAATTCTCCAACGAGTTTTCTCCATTCTTCCAATTCAGGAATTCCTGGTTTTCTCTTTCCAAAGAACTGAACGATGATTTCTCCTTCAGAATTAAATACTTCAATTGCTGTTACCAATCCGTCTTCAGTTGGTTTTCTTACTACCCAGGTCTCAGCAATTTTTGCAGTATCCAAATGCAAATTGAAATTCGGATCCATCACATTGAACCATGTTCCGTGCCACATCGTTTTCTTTACATTTCCGGTATGGATCTGGATATTTCCTCTGTTTCCAACAAAAACCATGATAGGTAAATTTCTTTCAGAAGCCTGTTCAAGCATCTTAGAAATTTTTTCATTGTCAATCTTTCTGGCAAAGGTCTGATCCGGAGCCAAACGTAAAGCCTGCAATCTGCTTACGCCGAACTGACGCAACATCATGAAGAAATTATGCGTGTCTTTCAATTCTCTCCAAGCCGTTTGGAAACCTTCTACATCGATTTCAGAATCAGGTTTTTCTTCTGCTTTCGGAGCGATTGCTTCTGTTTCGATTCCTGTCGATTGATCTTCAGCTTTGAACTTTTCAACCAAAGCATCAAATGCTGCTTCGTTGCTGTCTTTAGTTAAATATATTTTATGAATTGCCAATCCGTCTTTCCCAAAGAATTGCAATGATTTTTTATCTCCTTCAACCACTGCGAAGGCATATTTCCAATGAGAACCAAAAATTCTCAAATCGATGTCTTCTCCTACGAAAAGCTGTGCATGCGGATTGCTGAAATCTCCGTTCAAATAAACCCCTTTTCTTTCATGAACACATTCATCGTTACGTGTCAAAGCCATTACTTTTCCCAAAGATTCAACTTCAGAAAGTATTGCAGGAATGTCAGAACTCAATTTCGTAGCGCCTTCATTTACAGTAGTTGAAAGTAATTCTCCCTCGCTAACTCCCAATGCATCAGCAGCATTTCTGATTCGCAAATGAGGTTGCTCTGCTTTCAGCGCATTCCATTTTTCTTTTAGTGTATCAGTACTTGTCATATTGTGTTATTTGTTAAAAGTTCTATATTATGTATTAAGTATCAAGAAGTAGGTATCAAGTATTAATCTAGCTTATATTCTTACTTACGTCTCGTGTCTAAAATTAATTTCCAAAGATAATCATCGGATTCTGGGTAATCGGATTGGCGCAAATGGCACAAGGAAAATTATACGCTTCGCTGATGATTTTCTCATTGAAAACTTCTTCAGGTTTTCCATGTGCAGCCACCTTTCCGTTTTTCATTAATAAAATATTGTCTGCAAACTGTGCAGCCAGATTCAAATCGTGTAAAACAACAATCGCGGTATTGGCTTTTTCTGTAAAATCTTTTATAGTTTTAAGTGCTTTGTGCTGGTGTTTGATGTCGAGGTTATTCAACGGTTCATCCAAAAACAAAAGTTTGTGCGTGACATCATTTTTCAATTGTGCCAATGCCCTTGCCAAATGAACCCTTTGTTTTTCTCCACCCGAAAGTGTATTGTATTCGCGGTCTCTCAGATGCAAAATATCAGTTTCCTGCATGGAATTTTCGGCCGCTTCTAAATCCTCAGCTCTTGGTGTGGAATTGAAATAAGGATAACGCCCCATCATCACAACATCTTTGATCAACAAAGGAATTTCGTTGCTATTGTGTTGGGAAAATTTTGCCTTGTTTTTAGCTAAATCTTTTAAATCCCAATCTTTAAATAATTTATTCTTGAAAAGAACAGATTGTTTTTGTTTGGATGAAGTTTCATTTGCCAAAACACTCAAAAGTGTAGATTTTCCGGCACCGTTTGGACCCACGATTGCTAAGAATTCTCCATATTCAACTGACACATCAATATCATTTAATATTGAAAATTTTTTATGCGAATAATTTATCTGATGGCCTTTGATCATTACATCGAATTTTTAAATCTAATTAAAATTGCAATGAAAACCGGTGCTCCTAAAAATGCGGTAATTACACCTATCGGAATTTCCGATGGCGCAACAATTGTTCGGCTGAACGTATCGGCAACCAACAATAAAATACTTCCCATCACAGCTGACATCGGAAGGATGATTTGGTAATTGGATTTAAAAATTAACCTTAAAATGTAAGGAACGATCAATCCTACAAACCCTATTGTACCTGAAAAGGCGACGCAAGATCCAACCATCAATGCAGTTAAAACTACGATTTGTTTTTTAATTTTTTCAATATTAATTCCCAAATGTTCAGCGTCTTTTTCTCCCAACATCATTGCGTTTAATGCTTTTCCTCTGTGAATTAAAAGCGAATAAGAAAGAATCATTACTGCAAATAAAATTCCGTTTTTGGTCCAGGTTGCTCCACCTAAACTTCCTAAATTCCAAAACGTCAAATCGCGTAATTGCTCGTCCTTGGACAGATAAATTAAAAACCCAACGCATGCAAAACCTAAAGCCGAAATCGCTACTCCTGAAAGTAACATGATGACTACGTTGGTCTTACCTTGAGTTGTGGACATTTTATAAACCATGATTGTTGTAAGCAAAGCGCCAATAAATGCTGCGATGCTAATCAATGAAAATTGTAAAAAATCCGGTAAAAAGTCACGAAAAAATGAGCCTAATACAATAGTGATTGCTGCCATCAAAGTAGCTCCGGCTGTGATTCCGATTAAATCAGGTGTTGCAAGCGGATTGCGAAACATACCTTGCATAGAAGTTCCTGCAACTGCCAAAATACTTCCGATGAGAATTGCCATGACTATCCTTGCCATACGCACGTCCCAAATCACATATTTTTCGCTCAATGAAACGTTAGGACTTCCCGAAATTACCTCTCCTAAAACGGTAATCGGAGATTTTCCGCCAAAATCATATACCCCCATAAATAAAGCTCCTATTGTTAATGTGATGAGTAACAGGATGCTTGTAGAAAGGTATATTGCTAATTTGTTCTGCATTTAAATGTATTTGTCATTTCGAGGCACGAGAAATCTTTTTCTTCGTACCTCAGAATGACATTTAAAATTATTTCGTTGCTTCGATCAACTTTTTGTTCAATTCCAAAGCAGCTTCACCCGTTCTTGGTCCAAAGTTCGAGATCAAACCTCCGTCCATAGTGATGATTTTTTTGTTTTTTCCAGCATTCGTTTGTTCCATTCCAGGAATTTTTAAAACACCTTCCAAACCTCCTAAGCTCTGGCTTCCTGAATCGAACATTAAAATAATGTCGGGATTACCTTGAATTAAAGACTCAGGTGTTAAAGTTTTAAAATCAGAAAATCCAGTTACTGCATTTTCACCTCCTGCAATTTTAATCAAAGCATCCATTGGAGTTCCTGTTCCTGATACATTTAACATATGTGTTCCGCGTGCATAAATGAAAAGTACTTTTGGTTTTTTCTCAATTGGTTGAACTTGTGCGATGTCCGCATCGATTTTGTCATTCAATTTCTGAACATCAGCATTGCCTAAGATTTCAGCAACTTTTTTGATTAAGTTTTTAGCACCTTCTACTGAATATTCTTGATTTACCAATTCTAATTTAATTCCAGATTCTTTAATTTTTGTCATTAAGTCTGGATTTTCTTCTTTTGCCGTTCCAATAATAAGTGTTGGATTTACAGACATGATTCCTTCAATAGTCATTCCTCTACCTACGTGACCCAAATCTTTTGCAGTCAAATCAGTAGGGAAAGTACTTGTAACATCTCTACCTACAAGTTGGTCCGCGTGTCCCAAAGCTGCGATGGTTTCAGAAATTGCACCGTTCAAGGAAACGATTTTAGCATCAGATTTAACTTCTTGTTGAGTCGTTTCCGGAGATTCAGTAGTTGCGTCTTTTTTACAAGCTGTGAAAGTAATAGCAACAGCAAGCGCCAGGATTAAATTTATTTTTTTACTCATAGTCATTTTTGTTTTTTTATTATTGTATTCGTAAATCTTCGATTTCATAGTGGATTATAATTTTTATTAAATCTAAATAAGCGCAAAACTAATGATTATATCTAAATTGAAAGATGTCATTCATCATAAATAGTTGTGAAATTTTAACTGATTCATTTCATAGCAACCGCAAAAACAAAATCTTTAACTTTGTGCAAATCATTCAGATAATTATTTGAAAATCATCGGCATCATATCATTTGTGTTTTTTTTTGCGTTTCGGCCATTGGTTCCCGTTGTGGAATATGTATTGAATTACGACCAGATTGTGAGAGAATTCTGCATCAACCGCGAAAAGGTGGAAATGATGTGTAACGCCAAATGTTATTTGTTTGGTGAATTGGCAAAAACTTCAGATGCCGATACTTCCGATGGCGTTTCATCTCAGACAGTGAAAATTCAGGAAATTTATATTTATTCGGAAAGTTTAAATCTAAATGAGATTGAATTGGAGACTTCCGAAAAGAAATCCATTCCTAATGACTTTCAAAACCTCTACGACTTCAGGCTTTTGGAATCTGTTTTTCATCCGCCGCTTTACATTTAATTCTATATTAATGTAAATCAAATTTGTCGGCAAATGATTTTTTTCATTTGTTTCGACATCATTAAAATTCTAAAATAAATTCATTTAATTATGAAAAAACAATTAATTGTCGGAATCGTCATTACAGCTCTGGTTGCCACTTTGGTGCTTACGTATAAGTTGCTGAATAAGGACAAATTGTTCACAGTAATGGAAGTTCCAAAATTTGAGCTGACCAATCAAAATAACCAAACGATTTCTGAAAAGGATATGCTCGGGAAAGTTTATGTGGTCGAATTTTTCTTTGCCAATTGCCCTACGATTTGTCCCGTGATGAATCAGAATTTAAAAGCTGTCGAAAAAGAAATCAACCATCCGGATTTTGGTGTCATTTCCATCACGATTGACCCAAAACGCGACACACCGGAAAACTTGAAAATCCATGCCGGGCACTTGGAAATCACCAATCCGAACTGGTATTTTCTAAGTGGCGACCGCGATTATATCTATGAGTTGAGCAAAAAATTCAACATTTATGTGGGCGAAGACGAAACTACTGCAGAAGGTTTGAACCACAGCGGAAAATTTGCTTTGATTGACAAAAAAGGAAACATCCGTTCAAGATTTGACGAACGCGGAATGCCGATTTTGTATTATTCAGGATTGAATTATTCTGATCCGCAAGGCAAAAAAGAAAGCCTCGGTGGCACTTTTCATCCGCAAGTGGAATGGATCAAAGAAGACATCAAGAAATTATTAAACGAATAAATTTTACAACTATGAAGAAGTTAAGAAAATTAAGCAAATCTTATGAGTTTAATTTCTTAATAGTATTAATTAAAACAAATTATGAAAACAATTACAATTATTACAACAGCCATTATCGCGACATCAATTTTTTCCTGCAAAGAAAAACAAGAACAAATCGAAGTGAAAAACGCCGATGAACATATCATGCACGCCTCGCAAAATTTAGATGTGAAAGTCGATAACAAAATCGATCCGATTTGCGAAATGGAAACTGCAGGTCATGTTTCGGATACGATTCATTACGACGGCAAAATTTACGGTTTCTGCAGTTCCGGATGCAAAGAGGAGTTTTCTAAAAATCCGCAGCAGTATTTGTCAAAATTAGGAAACTAAATTTTGCATCGATAAATAATCAAGTTTACCTCTAAGTTTCAAAACCTTAGAGGTTTTTTTATTTAATCTGTTACATTTACAAAAAATCAACTACTAACAATTACAGGATCTAAATTCTAAAATCTTTTTATGGAAAAAGTACTTGAAATCAATCACCTCACCAAAACATTCGGCAAGCTGACCGCGGTCAATGATTTGAGTTTTTCGGTAGAAAAAGGAAATGTTTACGGACTTCTCGGTCCCAATGGAAGCGGAAAGTCAACAACTCTTGGGATGATCCTCGATGTTGTCAATCCCACTCATGGCGACTGGCGTTGGTTCGGACAGGAACATTCGACCGATTCTCTCAAAAAAGTAGGAGCCATCATCGAACGCCCAAATTTCTACCCATACCTTTCAGCGGGTAAAAATCTTGAAATCGTTGCACAGATCAAAGGTGCCCATCCTTCTAAAATAGATGAAAAACTAAAAATCGTTGGACTTTTAGAACGTAAAAAAGATAAATTCTCCACCTTTTCATTGGGCATGAAACAGCGTTTGGCGATAGCAGCAGCATTGCTCAACGATCCGCATGTTCTGATTTTGGATGAACCTACCAACGGACTCGATCCGCAGGGAATAATCCAGATACGTGAAATCATTTTACAGATTGCATCTCAGGGAACGACCATCATTTTGGCGAGCCACCTTTTGGACGAAGTGGAAAAAGTTTGTTCACACGTGGTGATTCTTGAAAGAGGGAAAACACTTTACAGCGGGCGTGTAGATGAAATGACGGCAAGCTTCGGATATTTTGAGTTAAGTTCAAGTGACAATGATAAACTGAATGAAGTATTAAATTCCATGAATTATTTCGAAAAAATTGTTCAAAACGGAAACCAGTTAAAAGGAATCCTTAGAGAAGATTTAAGCGCAGAAAGTTTAAACAGATTACTTTTTGAAAGAGGAATTGTGCTTAACCATTTGGTGAAACGAAGAGAAAGTCTCGAACAGCAATTTTTACAAATCACTCAAAACAAAAACTGATTATGCTACGATTACTCAAAATAGAATGGAATAAAATTTACTATTACAAAACCGCACGGATTTTTACGATTTTGTATTTTCTTTTGCTTTCGATAATTGGAGGCTCTTTCTTTCTGATTTTTAAATTTATACTTAAAGACCGTTTAGGATTTTCAATTGACATTTCGCAGACCGGCTTTTTTGATTTTCCTGTCATTTGGCAAAACATGAGTTATTTATTGATATTTGGTAAAATATTTTTAGCTGTCATCATCATAACTAATATTACAAATGAATATTCTAACAAGACTATTAAACAAAATCTGATTGATGGTCTAAGTAAAAAAGAATTTCTAACATCTAAATTATTATCAAATTTTCTGTTAGGACTCATTTCTACATTATTTGTTTTTGTGATTTGTTTTATACTAGGAAATATTTACTCAAAATCTGAGTCAAGTTTTTATCATGGATTGGAATATGTAGGAGGATATTTACTCAATATCTCTTTCTTTTTTGTGTTCTGTACCTTCATATCAATTCTTGTGCGAAAGAGTGCATTTGCATTATTATTGATATTTATCTGGTGGGTATTTGAGTGGATTTTAATTTTTACCGAAGTTTATTTGCGAGGATTTACCAGCTCATCTCAACAGCTGACAGAAAAACCACTACTTATTACTGAATATTTGCCGTTGAGCAGTGCATCGAGTGTATTACAGTTTTCAGATGCAAAAATTCAAGGTTTTGTAATGGGTGGATCCATATTTTCATACACGCCTCTAGATTGGAAGTTTGTAGTAGCTACACTTGTCTATATAATCATCTTTATATTCTTTTCGTACAAATTGTTGAAAAAAAGAGATTTATAACAATACCTTACATTGCTTTAAATAAGAAAAACCTTGTCAAGAACAGTACCTTGACGAGGTTTTTTTATTCATGTTTTTCTAAGTCTTTTTTAAATGAAAAAACACCCTCATCCATAATAGACGACGGTGTTTTTTTCTAACCAACCTAAACCTGAAGCAAAGGTATATGGGCAGAATCATATATACCATACCAAGATCTTGGTATTTTTAATGAAATCACATTTTTAAAACCTAAATTCTGAAAATAGATTTAATTTTTATATATGTCTTAATGGGAAAATTAATCTAATTCCACCTTTCGAATCGCTTTGATTGCAATCGCAATTACAATCACGGTAATGATGGTCATTGTTCCGCCAAACAAAATAGCAGGCACCAATCCCATAAATGTAGCAGCTAATCCACTTTCGAAAGCACCCAACTCATTGGAGCTGCTTACGAAAATACTATTGACCGAAGAAACACGTCCTTTGAGGTGTTCGGGCGTTTTGTATTGGAGGATGCTTTGTCTGATGATCATGGAAACGGCATCGAATGCACCGCCGAGCATTAATACAAAAAAGGACAGATAAACATTTTTAGAGATCCCAAATATGATGATGCACAGTCCAAACATCGCTACGCTGTAAAGCAGTTTCGGTCCGACTTTACTTTTCAGGAGCGGTAGCGAGGACAGGAACAACATCATGATGAGTGAACCGATTCCGTGCGCTGAACGGAGCCAGCCAAATTCTATGGAACCTGCATTCAACACTTTTTCCACGACCGCAGGAAGCAAGGATTCTGCACCGCCAAAAAACACAGCAAACATATCCAGGCTCAAAACTGCCAGAATGATAGGGGTTGCCAAGATGAATTTGAATCCTTCTTTGATGCGCTGGAGTGGGGTTTCGGTAGATTCTATCTGTGCTTGTTCGGCAGGTTTGGGAGATATTCGCAATATCATCACCATCGAGATGCACATGAGTACAAAGGCAGTCCCCAATGCGGCTTCGATTCCAAATGCTGCCAATATCAGTCCACCCGCCAGAGGTCCTAAAACGGAACCAATCATAAATGCGGATGAACTTATCGGTATCGCTTTCTGGTAATTTTCTTTGCGGACAACGAGTGCCAGCAATGAAAATACTGCCGGTCCGCTGAAGGCTCTGGTTAATCCCAGAATAAAGAAAGCAAGGTAACAAACGACCAGATAAATGGTTGTGCCGGTGGCTTCACGTATCTGCGGGAAATTGATGAGCATCAGTACAAATGATGCGAGCATAAATGAGCCGATGCAGATTTTGATGACGTGGCGTTTGTCGAGTTTGTCGACCAACTGACCTGCATACACGGCAGTGAGCAGGATAGGTGCGAATTCAAACAGACCTATCAATCCAAGATATATTTCTTGTTTGGTGATGCGGAAGATTTCAAATGCGACGGATGTGCTTTGGATGAAAAGTGCAAATATGAGCGAGAAACGCAGGAATATAAATGCTTTGAACTCTTTGTTTTTCCAGACCGATGGGACTTGTTGGTCTTCCATTTTGTTGATGATGATTTATGGGGCGAATGTAATGAGTTTTGGTTTATGAAATTAATTCCATTCTATGATAATTCTCTCTATTCCTGATTTAATTCCCGAGTAATAATTTTCTTGTTTAAATTCAGGAATAATTGTTTCATCAATAATTTTTTTCAGAAAAGAATCGCTCAGAATTTCCTCAGTTCCTAATCCTGAAGAAATTCTAATCGTTCTATTTGACATATCCATTACGATAATCAAACCATTGTCTTTTTCTCTTGTTCCCACTCCCCAAAAATTACCTATATCCTTTGCATAATCTGAAATATCAGTGTAAGGCTCTATATTTTTGACTGTTACGATCGCAATTTGATTCGTGGTTTTTTGAGAATAATCAAAAAGCAACTTTTCTAATTCGTTTCTTTCATGTTGATTAAATACAAAACTAAAATCATTAACTAGACCAATTGGTTTTGGTAAAATAGTTTCAGCCTCTTTGTATGTGTAATCAAATTTTTTAGTTTCATTCTTTTGTGAAATACAATTAATGAAACTAAACGCGAATAAAACTAGAATTATATTTTTCACTTAAATTTAATTATCTGAACCTATCAAAATCCCGCTTTCTTTTTTCGAGAAAAGCATTTCTACCTTCCTCTGCTTCATCGGTTCCATACGCCAAACGCGTTGCCTCTCCGGCAAAAACCTGCTGCCCCACCAATCCATCATCGATTAGATTAAAAGAAAACTTCAGCATTTTGATGGCGGTCGGAGATTTCGTCAGTATTTCCTGTCCCCAGTCAAACGCAAACTGCTCCAACTCTTTGTGCGGAACCACTGCATTGACCATTCCCATATCATAAGCTTCCTGTGCCGAATAATTCAATCCTAAAAAGAAAATTTCACGCGCACGTTTCTGACCAACCTGTCTTGCCAGATACGCAGAACCAAATCCACCGTCGAAGCTTGCCACATCTGCATCCGTCTGTTTGAAAATCGCATGTTCTTTCGAAGCAATTGTCATATCACAAACTACATGGAGCGAATGCCCGCCGCCTACTGCCCAGCCATTTACAACTGCAATCACCACCTTGGTGGAAAAACGAATCAATCGCTGTACTTCCAGGATGTTCAATCTCCCCACACGGTCTTCTCCCTCATATCCGAACTTACCGCGAACGCGCTGGTCACCTCCTGAACAAAATGCCCAGCCGTCATCTTTGGGCGAAGGACCTTCGCCGGTCAGTAAGATCACACCGATTTCGCGGTCTTCCTCTGCACGCTGAAATGCATCGAGCAATTCAAAAACCGTTTTCGGGCGGAAAGCATTTCTGACTTCCGGACGGTTAAACGCGATGCGTGCTACTCCATCAGATTTTTTGAACGTGATGTCTTCGTATTCCTTTATAGTTTGCCAATTGATTGTGCTCATTTCTAAAATTTGGTTAAAAGTAATAGTTGTTTTAGTGGTTTCAAAATCAGATGCAGATAAATTACATAATAGCCGTTGGTAAATTTATTCTTACCATTCATGAAATCTTACTTTAATTAAGTGACCTGCAAAATTATTTTTGCTTCAAATTAATTTTAAACTCAATAGAGTAGTAACAATTAAAAAGTATAACAATGAAAAAAACATTTACAATTTTAAGTTTAGGGTTATTGACGCAGCTATTTTCTCAATATGACAACGGACCTCTTTCGACTGGAACTATTGCTGAAAATGGAACACCGGCTCCAAACGGTTATACATTTAGTGAGCTTCAGTCAGATGGTATAGATGTAAATAATACTGCAGGCTATACAGGAGATCAGGCACAAAATTACATGTTATCTGATGATTTCAGGGTTCCCGACGGTGAATCATGGGGAGTAAGCTCAGTGGAATTATTTGTATATAAAACGGATTACTTGGGGAACTGCCCTATTGTATCCACGAATGTATTCTTTTTTGATCACATCCATGGTTCAAATGTTACTTTTCCACAGTCCGTTTCCTCTTGTCAAAATACGCAGATGCTAAGAGTGTTTAATTCTGTAAAGGAAGCCGGTATTTTTGATGCCAATATCACAAAGAGACAAATCTATAAATTTACAATTCCGGTTAGCAATGTGAATTTGGAACCGGGTTATTATTCACTTAGATTTCAGACGCAGGCAGGAGGTACGCATTTTTATCCGGCAGTGACGGTTCCGGGAGCGAGAAACAACATCACGGAATTGCCGGCGCAGCAATCCAGTGACAATGGCGTGAACTGGACAAACATTATCGATCCGGGTTATGCAAATATAGAAGCCGAACAGGATTTGCCATTTATTATCAACTATTCAGCGCTTGGTACCAATGAAATGATGAGTTTGGATAACAGAATCAAATTGTATCCGAACCCGGCAAAAGAGCATTTTTCTGCATTTCTTCCTGATAATTTCAATAGGAATAATTTGAAAATAAGCGTAAAAGATTTGACCGGAAAGATGGTGATGAACTTCACTCAGTTTCAGGAAGAATTTAATATCAGTTCATTACCAAAAGGAATCTATGTCGTGACGGTTTCTGATGGTAAAAATATCAATACTAATAAATTAATCAAGCAATAAATCTATTTACCTATTTGTGTTAATGAAAAAGTCCCGAATTGCTTCGGGACTTTAAGTTTATTTTTTTGCGAATTTGGATGTTCAAATTTTGTTTAATTAAACATCTCCTTCACTCTGTCAAAAAAGGATTTGTCATTTTTAGAAGGATGCGGAGAAAAACTCTCGTCATCTTTCATTTTTTCGAAATATGCTTCTTGTTCTTTGCTCAATTTATCCGGCGTCCAAACGTTAATGTGAATGAATAAATCACCGTTTCCATAGCTGTTTAAACTTGGCAATCCCTGACCTTTCAATCTCAAAACTTTTCCTGATTGCGTTCCTTTTTCCACTTTCACACGGACTTTTCCGGTAACTGTCGGAATTTCTTTCGAAGCACCTAAAATTGCTTCAGGGATGGAAACATATAAATCGTAATGTAAGTTGTTTCCGTCACGCTTCAATTCATTGTGCACTTCCTCGTCGATGATGACTAATAAATCTCCCGGAATTCCGTCAAACGGCGCATCATTTCCTTTGCCTGAAACCTGTAATTGAATTCCTTCGCGAACACCAGCAGGAATTTTGATGTCAATCGTTTCTTCGATTTTGGTTAACCCCTGATTGTTGGCTCCCGGAGGAACGTGGTCAGCAATTTTCCCGATTCCCTGACAGCTTCCGCAGGCAACGGTTTGCTGCATCTGCCCTAAAAATGTATTGGTCACACGGGTTTGATAACCAGATCCGCCACAAGTAGGACAAGTTTTGAAAGTCACGCCCTGTGCTTGTTTGAAGCGTTTTACTTTTACTTTTTTGGTGGTTCCGCTCATCATTTCTTCCAGATTGAGTTTCACACGGATTCTCAAATCTGAACCCTTCATTCGTCTTGGTCCGCGTTGCTGCTGTCCGAATCCGCCAAATCCGCCTCCACCGAAAATATCACCAAACTGGGAGAATATGTCTTCCATATTCATGCCGCCACCGCCGAAACCACCGCCAAATCCGCCTCCAGCTGCACCTCCAACGCCTGCATGACCGTACTGGTCATAACGTGCTTTTTTATTGGGGTCGCTCAAGACTTCGTAAGCTTCGGCTGCTTCTTTGAATTTTTCTTCGGCAGCTTTATCGCCCGGATTTTTGTCAGGATGGTGTTTCAATGCCATTTTGCGGTAGGCTTTTTTGATTTCCTCCGCGCTGGCTGATTTCGACACTTCCAGTATTTCGTAATAATCTCTTTTTGACATTTTTCTTTATTTATTGACCAATTACCACTTTCGCGAAGCGGATGATTTTATCATTAAGTGCATAACCTGTTTCCACAACATCTACGATTTTTCCTTTCAAATCTTCTGTAGGCGCAGGAATCTGCGTGATGGCTTCGTGCTTGTCGGTATCGAAATCGTCTCCGGCATTTACTTCAACAGGTTTCAAACCTTTTGCACGAAGTGTTTCATTTAATTTATTATGAATAAGTTGAATTCCCGTGAAAAGTTCATTGTTTTCAGACTTTTCAATTTCTTTCATTCCTCTTTCGAAATCGTCCAAAACCGGAATCAATGCGGAAATCACTTCAGCATTGGCAGTTTTGAAAATATCGAATCGTTCTTTGCTCGTTCTTTTTTTGAAATTGTCAAATTCGGCAAACAAACGTAAATATTGGTCTTTTTCTTTTTGTAATTCTTCTTTTAAAATTTCTACTTCTGATTTTTCAGTAACCATGTTCTCAGACGCAGTTTCCTGATTTTCAGAAATTTCATTGTTCAAATCTTCGTTAATCGTATTTTCTGACATTTTGGTTGAAATTTTTTCAATTCAATTAGTCAAATAGTTTGCCAATTGGATTTTTGTGACAGTTTGGCAGGAGTGAAATTTTTTTTAAATTTTGAATGCTGAATTTTAAATGTTTACTTTTAATTTATGAATGAACAAAAAATGAAACTTGAAATCGTTTCCACTTCCGTACAGTCCGCTATCCATGCTGAAAAAGGCAGGGCAGACCGCATAGAACTTTGTTCGGAATTGACGGTTGGGGGAATTACCCCTTCGTATGGTTTGATTCGTCAGGTTTTGGAAAAGATTTCTATTCCGGTTTTTGTATTGATTCGTCCTCGAAGCGGAAATTTTGTGTATTCAGATGATGAATTTGAAATCCTCAAAAAAGACATTCAAATTTGTAAAGATTTAGGATGCGCAGGAATTGTTTCAGGAGTATTAAATGAAGATAATTCTGTTGATTTTATTCGGACAAAAAAATTGATTGAACTCTCCAGACCTTTGTCATTTACGTTTCACAGGGCGTTTGATTTGACGCCGCATCCTTTTGATGATTTGGATAAATTAATTGAAATCGGAGCGGAAAGAATTCTTACTTCAGGACAAAATGATTCTGCTGAAAAAGGTTTAAAGATTTTGGTTAAATTAAAGGAAAAAGCACAAAACAGAATTACGATTTTGCCGGGGGGAGGAATCAATGCAGGAAATGTACATTTGTTCAAAGAAAATGGATTTACGGAAATTCATGCTTCTGCAAGCTCGGTTTATCATCAAGACGAGCCTTTTAAAATCAAATTGAACAGTGAGAAATTCTTTGACGAAACGAAGTTGTTTGAGTCTGATTTGGAGAAGATTAAGGTGTTAACTCAAATAATTAATTAAAATGAACCGTAGAAAATTCATACAAAACACAGCACTTTCAGGGTTGGGATTGACAGTTGGAGCATCAGTCTTAGCAAATGAAATTCCGCTTACGAATTCAAACACAGAATTAAACATTAATAATTATCCGCTTGTCATAGCAACCTGGGATGTGAAAAATGCGACTGCAAAAGCCTGGGATGTTTTGCAAAAAGGCGGTTCAGCTATGGATGCAGTAGAAAAAGGCTGCAATGTCGAAGAAGAAGACCCTGCGAATTCTTCTGTCGGATATGGCGGATTGCCCGACCGCGAAGGCAAAGTTACACTCGATGCGTGCATCATGGACGAAAAAGGAAATTACGGTTCTGTTGTCTTCCTGCATAATATTGTCAATGCGATTTCCGTCGCCCGCAAAGTCATGGAAAAAACGCCCCATGTTTTACTAGCGGGAAAAGGTGCGGAAGAATTTGCTCTTTCACAAGGATTTAAATCTCAAAATCTGCTTACCGAGAATGCCAAAAAAGCTTGGGAAGAATGGAAAGTAAAATCAGAATACAAACCCATCATCAACATCGAAAACCACGATACCATCGGTATGCTGACCATGGATAAAAACGGAAATCTTTCCGGGGGGTGTACTACCAGTGGACTGGCTTTTAAAATGCACGGCCGGGTAGGGGATTCACCTATAATCGGTTCGGGATTGTTTGTGGACAATGAGATTGGTGCCGCCACCGCAACAGGTTTGGGAGAAGAGGTGTTGAAAACCGTCGGAAGCTTTTTGGTAGTAGAACTTATGCGCCAAGGCAAAACGCCTCAACAAGCCTGTGAAGAAGCGGTTCATAGAATTATGAAAAAGCAACCCGACCGCAAAGATTTTCAGGTTGGGTACATCGCTGTCAATAAAAAAGGCGAAATCGGAGCTTACGCTATTCACCCCGGATTTTCTTATACTGTTTATCAAAATGGACAAAATAACAACGTCATTCCAAAAACCTATTTTTCATAAGCTTTATCACAGGAAAAAGCCAAATGGAAACAAAAAAGGGAAAGCCCTGAAGCCTTCCCCTTTCATTAGGATATTAAACAAAGTAATTATTATTTCTTGATAACTTTTACAGTTTTGACCTGATTGTTTGAAACAATTTTAACTATATAAGTTGCAGAAGCCAAATGTGATAAATTTAACTCCACAGATTTAGCATTTGCTTTTTTCTCCAAAATCAATTGACCTGAGAGATTAAATACCAATACATTGTCAATTTGATTTGTGTTTGAAATATGAAGAATGCTTTTCACAGGATTTGGATAATAATTGAAATTAGCGAAATCAGCATCCTTAACACTCAATTCTTCTGTTTCGATTGCAGTTTTCTCACTTTCACATCCATTGATAGTTTGAGTTACATAGTAAACTTCTCCGTCAACCAGTGGTGTAGATGGATCTAATATATTGCCCTCCTCATCATACCATGTAAGATTTTCTCCTTCTACATCCAAATCGGCCAATGTCGCTCCCGCCTCAAATTCCTGCAAATCAAACGCAATAGGTGCTCCTGGAATTTCATTGATGGTAACTTCAACCGCAGTTCGTTCACTTTCGCAAGTTTCAGAAGACTGAGCCACGTAATAAGTTCCTGAAGTCAATTCAGTTTCAGCAGTTAAAGCCTCAGTAGAATCTTCTGTCGCATACCAAGCTAAATTTGTTCCTTCTGCAGTTAAATCAGCAACTGTAGCTGTTCCACAGAAATCTTGCGCTTCAGCAGTTGGAGCCGCAGGGATTTCATTGATGGTAACTTCAACTGCAGTTCTTTCACTTGTACAATCATTTGCAGATTGAGCAACATAGTATGTTCCTGAGGTTAATTCAGTTTCTTCAGTCAAAGCTTCAGTAGAATCTTCTGTCGCATACCAAGCTAAATTTGTTCCTTCCGCAGTTAAATCAGCAACTGTAGCTGTTCCACAGAAATCTTGCGCTTCAGCAGTTGGAGCCGCAGGGATTTCATTGATGGTAACTTCAACTGCAGTTCTTTCACTTGTACAATCATTTGCAGATTGAGCAACATAGTATGTTCCTGAGGTTAATTCAGTTTCTTCAGTCAAAGCTTCAGTAGAATCTTCTGTCGCATACCAAGCTAAATTTGTTCCTTCCGCAGTTAAATCAGCAACTGTAGCTGTTCCACAGAAATCTTGCGCTTCAGCAGTTGGAGCCGCAGGGATTTCATTGATGGTGATTTCAACCGCAGTTCTTTCACTTGTACAATCATTTGCAGATTGAGCAACATAGTATGTTCCTGAGGTTAATTCGGTTTCTTCAGTCAAAGCTTCATTCGCATCAATTGCATCATACCAAGTTAAATTAGTTCCTTCTGCAACTAAATCAACAATAGTTGTAGTTCCACAGAAAACTTGCGCTTCAGCAGTTGGAGCCGCAGGGATTTCATTGATGGTGACTTCAACCGCAGTTCTTGGACTTTCACATCCGTTTACAGTTTGTGAAACATAATAGGTTCCTGTTTCAAGCGGTGTTTCATTTGAAAGAACATCCGTAGAAGTTTCAGATGCATACCATGAAATGTTATTGTCCGTTGTATTTGTCTGGTAAAAAGTAACGTTATCAATGTAAGCAGTAGGAAAAGTGTCTTGTCCTACAAATTTAATCTTAATATTTTCAGACAATTCATTTACATTGATTGTGTATAATTGAAAATCACCCGGCTGAAGTGTAATCGTTTGTAAGTGAGATTCATTTCCGTTTACGATTTTTGATATGCTCAATGTTTTGTCAGCAGTAGCTTTTCCATAAAATGAAACAGAAACAATGCTGTCGAATTCTGGCGATATCATAGTCGGGAAGAAATTGAAACGGGCAGCATAACCTGAAATAGAATTGCCCGGTTCATTATTTGTTCCTACATTTTGTGTAGCCCATATTCCTAAATCATAAGGAGCATTGCCCGTAATACTTCCCGGTACATCTGCTTCGAAACCTTCTACCAAAGGAGCCGTTCCGCCTGCAGAGGCAGGAATCAAATCAGCAACTGTAGCCGTACCACAGAAAGCTTGTGCTTCTGCAACTGGAGCAGCAGGAATATCGTTTACTGTAATTTCAACTGGAGTTCTTGAGCTTTCGCATCCGTTTCTTGATTTAGAAACATAATAAGTTCCTGTCGATAATTGCGTATCAGCCGATAATGGTGTTCCTCCATCAGCTACATCATACCAGTTGATGGTGATTGCTTCATTAAATTTAACATTATCTAAATTAACGTCTCCTGATTGGCTTGCAAACAATATCTGGGCATCTTCATTTTCATTTACATCAACATTGAATAAAGTATATTCTGTAACATTGTTAAGGTTGATTTGTTCCAGAGTCGTTTCTACTCCATTTACAAGTTTTGAAACTCTAAGTGCTGGATTTTGTTGAGTGCCACGTTTTGCATAAAAACTTACAGTGTGAATTCCTTCGAAAACAGGAGATTTGATAGAACCTTTCAACGGATCGAAATTATTATACATACGAACCGCACAGCCTTCATAAGCATTTGCATCACAAATATGTCTTACATTTCTGTTGACAACGGTCCATTCTAAATCAAAATTATGTTGGCCTGCAGGAAGTTCCGCGCGTTCCGTTTCTAGATTAAAGCTTTCGCTACGGTCTGTAACTACGCTTGGAATTAAATCTGATACCGTAGCCGATCCACAGAAAGACTGAGCTTGAGCGACCGGAGCCACAGGGATATCATTGACAGTAATTTCAATCTGAGTTCTAGGACTTGGACAATTGTTTACAGTTTGAGAAACATAATAAGTTCCTGTTTGCAATTGCGTTTCAGCTGTAAGTGGGGTAGTAGAATTCGCTGAATTGTACCAATTTAAATTTGTTCCTTCTGCGATTAAATCTGCAACAGTAGCCGATCCGCAAAAAGACTGCGCTTCAGCAACTGGAGCTTCAGGAGCAGGCTGAACTGAGATTTCAACTGGAGCTTTTTCGCTTTCACAGTTATTTACAGTTTGGGTAACATAATAAGTACCTGTCTGCAAAAGTGAATCTGTGGTCAATGCTGTAGTAGCATCTTGAGAATCATACCATTTAATGTTTTCTCCATCTGCAAACAAATCATTTACTGTAGCAGTGCTGCAGAAGAACTGCGGTTCACTTATCGGAGCGTCAGGAGGTGTGCACGCTGTTTTTATAGATTCAACTTTTATATTATTGAATCCGATCATTGGAGAAGACTGGCTTCCTGTTCCTCTATCAGAATTAAAAGTTACAGTAAAATTAGTTCCGTTGGGAATATTTACCGGAGAAGTAAATGTTTTGGTTGCACTTGCCTGATCAGAGCACCAATTCAAATTAGTTCCGAAAACTCCTGAACTTACATTTACAGTCCAGCAAGGGTTTCGGGCGTCTCTGTGTACAATTTTAAATGCATCATAAGTAATCTTAAGTTCGGTAATCGTTTCGCCGGTATTATTTCTAAAAGTTCCCGTAACTGAAGTAGTCTGAGCGGAAGCATTGCTCGAAGGCTGGTATCCAAAGCCTCTGTTAGGGATAGCGTATACTCCACCTGTTGTCGATTCTGATGTTCCTACATAATTGTTGTTGGCAGATCTCGTAAATCCGTTTGGCATATTGCCATTCCATCCGTTGAAATTTGTATTTACGGAAGTATTGTGTGCAGAAATGGCGACCTGTTGCGCTCTGACCTGCATTCCAAAAAGAGTAAATGCCAAGAGGCAAATACTTAAAAAAAAGAAAGTTCCTGTTTTTTTCATCTATTAATTAATTAAAAATTTGTTTTAGCGATAGTTGAATTGGTAGATGCCAAAAATAGAACTGTAAGTTGTTGTGAAACTTATTGAAAGGTTATGAAAAAGACACGAAAAAGTTAGGAAAGTTAACTCAATGAAAAATCGATCTGAGAATTTACTTTGATTTTTTGCCTTAATAATGAATGTACACCAGGGATAATGAATAAAAAAAAACTGCGGAGGTTTGCCGCAGTTTTAGTAGAACGATTTAGGTATGGCAACTGCACAGTTTGTTTAATATAAAAAACGAGTTTTCTTTATTTTTTTGTGTATTAATCTTTGAAAACTTAACTGTGCAATTGAAATATTTTTAAAAGAATATTGTCTTGCTTTCAATATCAAAATTCTGAGTGAATTTTGATAGGACAAATATGATGATGAAATGAATTTCGTCCAAAATTATTATGTTCCGATTTCAGGAAAAAGTGTTCCGATTTCAGGAAAATTCAGGGTTGTAGCGTTGTTTTACAAAATGTGCTCTAAAAAAATCAATTTAATTGAGTAAATAATAAAGAAATGTAAATCTTGTTTTTGTAGGGAAATTAAGATGCCAAAATAAGTTCGGTTTCACCCATTTCCTTAAATTGTTTTGGAGACAAACCGGTGTGTTTTTTGAAGGCATTGTAAAATGTAGTTCTTGAATTAAATCCACAAGTATGCATCACTTCATTTAGGTTAAAATGTCCATCTTCATAAATGAGACGTTTGGCCTCGTTGATTCTATAAAAATTAATGAAATTTGAATAATTCATATTGGCATTTTCAGCAATTGCAGCAGATACATATTTATCGTTACTCTTTACATGTTCGGCAGTTTCAGAAAGAGAAAGAGTAGGATTGGTATAAATTTTTTCTTTTTCCAATGCATACAGAATTCTGTCAAAAATCTTTTTGAGGTTGTCTTCGTTTTCCACAGTGATTTCTGTTACTTCTTCCAATTCATCTTCTTCATTTGCTTTGAACTGGAAGTTTTTCATCAATTCTATATTTCTTTCATAGAGTTGTTTGAGTGTACGGTTTCGATAAATGAGGAAGAAAATGATAAATCCGGCAATCAATATCAAAAGAACAACACCTAAAATTAATAAACCATTTTCAGCTTTTTTGGTGGCAAGTGATTGATTGATTTGTGCAATCTTTTGGTCTTTGAGTTCCGTTTCGTATTTGATTTCTAGTTCGGAAAGCGTTTTGTGCTTTTCTTCATTCATGACTTCCTTCTCCAATTCATGGTATTTGGTATAAGATGCATAAGCTTTTTCGAAATTTCTCGTGGCTTCATAAACATCTGAAAAACTGTAATGGATGCCCAATTCTATGTCTTTCGCCTCCATCGCTTTTGCAAAATAAAGTGCACTGTCAAGCGCAGAGATGGCTTTGTTGTATTGTTTGGTTTCGATGTAACCCTTTCCTATATTGTAGTAAACGTGCATCTTTCCGAAGTCTATGTTATATTCATTGCAGATTTCAAGCGCTTGCTCGTAACTTTCAAAAGCTTTTGTGAAATTTTTTTGTTTGGCAAATACATTTCCGCGGTTGAGCAGGTTCCGCGCCATGTCCGGAACGTTGTTGGTTTTTTTGAGGATTTCTAAATTTTTATCGTAATAATAAATTGCTTTGTCCAACGAATCTACTTTCTGATAAAGGTTTCCCATGTTTAAATACAAAACCGTGAGATCTCTTTGGCTGTTGGCTTTGAGCGCAAGGCTGAGTCCCATTTTGTAATATTTTATAGCTTTAGGGAAATCTTCTATAGCATGATTGAGCATGCCCAAACGGTTGTAAGTGGTAATTATATTGGCTTCGTTTTTAAGTTTTTCATAAAGGCGCAATGAGGTGTAATAATCTTTTGCAGCCAAATCATAATTCCCTTTGTCCATATTGATTCCACCACTGAAAGAATAAAGCGTCGCTTTGTGCAAATCATTTTTGGTCTGTGGGAGAAGTTTTTTGATGAGCGTCAAGGCTTCGTCATTCATATCGACTTGTTCCAAAAATCGAACATTGAGAATCTGGAGTTTAATCCATTCTTCTTCCGAAAATTTATCTTTGTACTTGTCCGCAATTTTGTTGGCGATATCTATTCCCGTTTGCGTTTCGCCTTTGATCATATAAGCCAAACTTATTTTCTCAGCATATTCAGTCAGGAAAAAATAATCTTTTTGTTTTTCGAAATGTTTAGCTGCTTTGTTGAGGTATTCAATAGTGGCATTTAAATCATAATTCTGAGCCCGGTCGCTGATTTTGAGCATTTCCCGAAGCTCTTCCTGATTTAGTTCTGATTTTTTGTCAAGGGTTTCAAAACGTTTTTTTTCTGTTTCAGGATTAATTTGAGCAGCTAAAGAATTAATAAAAAAAATAAATATGATAGGTAGGTAAATTTTTGCAGCAGAGAGTTTAAACAAATTCATTAAAGAGGGCCTTTTAGTTTAATTTAAATGAATGAATTCCAGATATATCCAAAATTCAAAAAGGAGAAAGTGCTTAGTGATGATAAATGTAAAAATCTCTGCTGAAATATGAACTATTTTGAATTAAATTTTTTAATATTTTATTACTGTTATCAATTGTCATTCTAAATGTAGTATAACTAAATTAAGAATCTTTTACCGAGCCTTCGGTTCTCCTTTTAATTTCAAATCTCCCTTGTCGAAAATCGTAGATTCGATGAGGTCAATGATAAAGGCAATTATTAATTAAATAAAAAGGACTGCCGTTGAGCAATCCTTTCTATAATATTTTTATGGAATTAATTTTAGAATTTCATTCTCAATTTCGCATTGATGAATCTTCCCGTCAAACGGTTTGGTACACCATAAATCTGTGAGGTATTTACATCGCGAACCCAAGTATTGCTGATTTCGTTTCTGATGTCGAAGATGTTGAACAAATCAACTCCGATGGATAATTCTTTAAATTTACCCCAGAAATCTCCTGATTTTTTCAAATCTCCTTGGTTGATAAATTCTTTCATAAATCCGATGTCAACACGTTTGTAATCCGTTAAATAATTCTGGAATTCATAAGGATCTGTAAATGGCGGTGCTCCGTTCGGTAAACCTGAAGCATATACCAAATTCACATTTACTTTGAATGAAGGCCACATCGGCATATAATCCTGGAAGAAAATTGATGCTTTAAATCTCGGATCTGTCGGCATCGGAATATCTCCGCGTCCGTCAATATTCTGATAAGCTCTCGCATAAGACAAACTCAACCAAGAATCCACGCCCGGTACAAATTCACCGAACAAACGTGCATCGACTCCATAAGCATAACCTTGGGCATTATTGTCAGCCGTGTAACGGATTCTCACGTTGTCAACAAAATATGGATTGATGTCATTTAAGATTTTATAATAAGCTTCTGTGGTCAATTTAAATTTGCGTTCCATCCATTCGAACTCATAATCATTTCCTAAAATGAAATGAATTGATTGCTGAGATTTTACATCGTTAACCAATTCTCCCGAAAGATTTCTGATTTCTCTGTAGAAAGGCGGCTGGTAATAAACTCCTGTCGCAAAACGGAACAACATATCCATGTCCCATTCAGGTTTGATGGCGATTTGTGCGCGAGGGCTGATATTCAATTCTTCATTGAAATCCCAGTAAGTTGCACGGACACCTCCGTTGACCATCACTTTCGAACTACCCCACATGAATTTTTTCGTGTATTGCCCGTAACCTGAAAAACGATTGGAAGTCAGTTCGTTTTTGGCATTTACATAATTATTTAGAAATAAATCTCCCGGATCAACCTGTCCCGGAATGAAAGTATTTGGAAGGGAAAAACCTGTGGAATCAATGTATTGCCACTCATTCAATAAGTCACGAATGTCTTCTCTTTGGTATTTCAAGCCCCATTCGATATCGTTGTTAGAATTAAATCTATAGCTTCCTTTGTGTTGAATTCCTGCAACCAAAACATCGAAATTATTTCTTGCGTGGTCGATCTGGCTTCCGATGTCATAAGTCATCGAAGCATTTCCTTCGCCATCCAATTCGTTGATACGGTATGCGCCGTAAATGTCAAAATATTCTTGTTCTTTTGAATGAAATCCAAATGCATCGAAAATTAAATCCAATTTTCTGTTCGGCTTGTGGCGTAGTGACAATGAAACTGTTTCCGTAGCGAATTTGTCTTCTTCATTTCCTTCGTAAAAAACAGTCAAACTCATTGGATTGTCTAATCCTCCGAATTTGGTTTCACGTGTTTTCGGAGCCAAATCAAATTTGCTTTGGGTCATCGTTCCCAGGAAATTCAATTCCCATTTTGAGTTGAATTTATAATTCAAATTTGCCTGAAAATCATAATAAACCGGATTGAAATCACTTTCTCCGTCCAATGTATTCAAAACTAAATTTCTATTCTGATAACGCGCTCCAACGATTGCGGAGAATTTCTGATTTTTGCTTGCTCCTCCAACTGTCAACGCACCGCCCATTAAACTTGCCTCCAAAGAAGCTTCAAATTCTTTAGGTCTTTTATAAATGATGTCCAAAACACTCGACATTTTATCCCCGTATTTCGCTTCCCAGCCACCGGCAGAAAAGTTAATTGCCTCTGTCATATAAGGATTTACAAAACCTAAACCCTCTTGTTCGCCTGAACGGATCAATTGTGGTCTGTAAACTTCAATTCCATTTACATAAACTAAATTTTCGTCATAATTTCCTCCGCGAACGCGGTATTGAGAACTTAATTCTGAAGCTGAACTTACTGAGGGTAAACTTTGAAGCATTTCAGTTACACCTCCCGTCACACCTACAATTGTTTGCATTTCTTCCGGTTTGAATGAAATACTTGTGAGTGGCTTTTCTGTTTTTTTGGTAAAAATGATAGCTTGATCTAGTTCTACACTGGCAATTTCTTCAGAAACCAACATGACATTGAAATCGAATCTTTCACCGTTGGAAAGGTTTAAATTTTGATTGTATATCACGTGTCCTTCTTTTTGGAAGCTGATTTGTAAATCGGTTTCGGCAGGAATTTCCAATGTGAAATCTCCATCCGAATTGGAAAAAGTAGTATAAGTTCCGGTATTGTCCGTGACCAAAACGTCCATGATGGGCATTTTGTACTCGTCGATAATTTTTCCATTGATGGTAGCTTGTCCTTTTGCAAATCCGATTAATAAAATTGCAAATAAAAGGGTACTAAGCGCCTTTGCTGAAATTTGCGGTATAAGTTGCTGTGTTGTTTTTTTCATCCCAAACTTTTAATTCTAATTGGTGTTTCCCATCGGCGATTCCTTCTTTTTGCAAATCAATCGTCAGGCTTTTTGATTTTTGATCGTAATTGGTCAGAATCCATTTTCCGTCTACATACGCTGCAAATCCTTTTATCCCTGACTGACTGTCGCTTATCGTAAAACGAACCACACTTTTGGAAGCCGTAAATGTACTATTTTCTTTGATATTGACAGGATTTATTACAGGTTTTGTATCATCTATGATGACTGAGAAAACGCCAAAGTCTCTTGCTTCACCGATGACCTTGCCATTTTTGTATTCCGCCGTGATGTATTCCGTTTTCCAAGCGCCGCGCTGTTGGTACTCTCTGAGTAAAATGGCTTTGTCAAGTTGAGCGGTTGGAATTCCTTCAGGCTCAATCGAAACGGTATAATAAGTATGAACTGGAACATTCCAGTCATGAACGTAATGTTTGCCTTTGTCCGTTTTTTTATGGGTGAAATTCAAATCTTCATATATAGTCCCTTTCGGCATAACGATTTCGATTCCGTCTTTTTTGAAATAATTTTCTTTGTTCCATCGGAAAACATTTTCACCTTCCATTTTTGGGGCATCTGCCGGAGGTGTTTTTCCTGCTAATTTGTATTTGGCTTCTTTTTTATTTCCTGCATAATCCAAAACCTCAATTCTGATTGCATATTCTTTTCCTTCTTCCAAATCGATGATTCCATTATTTTTCACATTTGAAAACATATGCAAAGGATTTCCTTCGGAAAGAAATAATTGATAAACCCAACTGTTGTTTTTCATTCGGTCTTCATAATCAACCAAACAATTGATGGCGCGCGTCGTGGAAAAATTCAATCTTTCATTGGTATAAGTGAAGTGCGGTTCTTCATTTACAAAAATATTTATCTGATAAATTCCATTTAAATTATCTGCACCATTGTGTTTGTCGTAAGCTTTAATTCCCAATCCAACTTTTCCAGAAGCTGAAACCGTAGTTCCGGCAGTAACTGCTTGACGCGTAGTTTTTCCATTGACATTTCCATGAATCGGATAAATGTAAAGACCGTTGATGAGTGGCGCGCTCGTGTCAGGAACATCAAATCCAAACAAAAAAGGATTGATGGGTTCTTCTGTTTTGGTATCACGGATTTCGAAGTGAAGATGCGGTCCTGCTGATCCACCGGAATTTCCGGAAAGTGCAATGATGTCGCCTGATTTTACAATCAATTCATCTTTTTTAGGATAAATTTCAACGGTGAATTCTTCATTTTTGTATTGATATTCGCGGGTATATTTTTCAATTACATCATTAAATTTTTGCAAATGCCCGTAAACCGAAGTGTAACCATTTACGTGATCAATGTAAATCGCGTTTCCATAACCGCGTGGTGAAATATTAATTCTTGAAACATATCCGTCTCCGACAGCATAAATATTGTAGCCTTCTTTTTGATTGGTTTTGATGTCGATGCCGCTGTGGAAGTGATTGTTTCTTAATTCTCCGAAATTTCCAGCCAGATAATTGGTGATTCCCATCGGATTTCTGAAATCAGATTTCGGATATTCTTTTTTTTGTTGATTATTACTATCTTTATTTTCAGCGGATTGGGCGCACGCATACAGATTCATGGAGAGTACAATCAGTAAGGCTAAATTTTTCATTTATAGAATTAATTTGAACAAAAATATAAAAACCAAATTTAGCCTTTAAATTGTAATGAAATTAAATCGAAAATCAGATTTGAACTAAAATAAAAAAAGGTTAACTTTGCACTAATAAGTTAGAACTATAAAAGTTCTCTTTAAATGAATCAAAGTGAATCAAATTTTATAAAACTCGAACAAAAGCTCCATCAATTGTTGGTTGCTTATAAAGATATTAAAAAAGAAAAAAGTTCACTAAAAGAAGAAATTGAAGCATTAAAACAAGGATTAAAAGAATCCAGAATCGAAACCGTACGGCTGAAAGATGAGAATGACAGGTTGAAAGTAGCCAACGCAATGTTAGGCGAAAATGAACACCGTAGGTTAATGAAGTTGAGAGTCAACAGACTCATAAAAGAATTGGATGTGTGCATGGCACAAATTAAAAATACAAAAGGATGAGCAGCTTAAAAGTGAAAGTTAACATAGCAGGCAGGCAGTATCCTTTGTCCATTAATGCTGATGAAGAGGAAGCAGTGAGGAATGCAGGGAAGGAAATTAATACATTGATAAAAGAATTTGAGGAGCGTTACGCCGTGACAGATAAACAAGATGCGCTCTCGATGGTCGCTTTGCAAATGGCTTCAAAATACCATTTGCTGAAGCAGTCAGGAACAGGTTCAGACAATGAGTTAAATGAAAAATTGGGGAAACTCACAGATTTGATTGAAAGAGAATTGAATAATTAAATTAAAGACGCTCAGCTGTTTAAATACAGTAAAAATATTTATCCTACATTAGTTCTAACATTTTTGGTAAACTCAACACGAAGTTTTTAAACGAGTGAAAGTCGTCCGGAAAGCAGGCCGTAGCAACTTAGGTTGTTCAAATTATTTGACAGCGGAATCTTGACTGGCGGAATAGCTCAAAACCTGTTTTATGGAGTTTACGTAAAACACTTGGACTGATGTAGGATTTTTTATGAAATAAACTCAAAGTTATACATATATATAAATGGATATTATCAGCATAATCATAGGAATTGTTGCATTGCTCATCGGAGCAGCCATCGGATATTTTTTATCAAAAAAATCTGTTGACCAGCAAAATCAAATATTGGTAGATACCGCAAACAGTAAAGCCAAAGAAATCATAAGCGAAGCAGAACGCGAAGGGGAAACAATTAAAAAAGAAAAAATATTTCAGGCAAAAGAAAAATTTCTTGAATTGAAAGCTGCTCATGAAGAGTCTGTCAATCAAAGAGAAAGGAAAATTGCCGATTCGGAATTGAAAGTAAAAGAAAGAGAAGACAGAAATAAATTGGATTTTTCTGAATTGCAAAGACAAAAAGATTTGTTGAAAAACGAGACCAGTAATCTGCAATCTCGCCAAGATAAGTTAAACCTCAAACAAAAAGAGGTAGACACCATGCATAAAAAGCAGGTAGAAGTTTTGGAGAAAGTGGCCAATTATACTGCGGAAGAAGCCAAACAAGAATTGCTTGAAACCCTGAAAGACGAAGCCAAAACCAAGGCGCAGTCACATATTCAGGAAATCATGGAAGAGGCAGAATTGAACGCAAAAAACGAAGCCAAAAAAATCATCATCCAATCCATTCAAAGAATCGGAACAGAGCAAGCGGTAGAAAATGCTGTTTCAGTTTTCAATATTGAATCAGACGAAGTAAAAGGAAGAATCATCGGTCGTGAAGGTCGAAACATCCGTGCGATTGAGGCTGCAACAGGTGTTGAAATCATTGTGGACGATACGCCGGAAGCGATTATTTTATCGTGTTTTGATCCGGTTAGAAGAGAAATTGCACGTTTGTCGTTGCACCGTTTGGTGACTGACGGACGTATTCACCCAGCTAGAATTGAAGAAGTCGTAGCTAAAACAACCAAACAAATTGATGATGAAATCATTGAAGTAGGTAAGAAAACTATTCTCGATTTAGGGATTCACGGATTGCACAAAGATTTGGTAAAAATTGTAGGGAGAATGAAATACCGTTCATCTTACGGGCAAAACTTATTACAGCACTCCAGAGAGGTAGCGCATCTTGCAGGAACGATGGCTGCTGAACTCGGTTTGAATGCGAAGCTGGCTAAAAGAGCAGGTCTATTGCATGATATTGGGAAAGTACCGGAGCAGGAATCGGAGCTGCCTCACGCTATTTTAGGTATGCAGTGGGCAGAAAAGTACGGAGAGCATCCGGATGTTGTCAATGCAATCGGTGCACACCACGACGAAATCGAAATGACATCCTTGTTATCCCCGATAATTCAAGTTTGTGACGCGATCAGCGGTGCAAGACCAGGCGCGAGAAGACAAGTAGTAGAATCCTACATCCAGCGTTTAAAAGATTTAGAAACAACTGCTTTAAGTTTCGATGGTGTTGAAAAAGCATTTGCAATCCAGGCAGGACGTGAATTACGCGTAATGGTGGAAAGCGACAGGGTAGATGATGCGAAGGCCTCTGAACTGTCATTTTTGATTACAGATAAAATTCAAAACGAATTAACTTACCCGGGACAAGTTCGCGTAACGGTAATTCGTGAAACCCGCGCAGTGAATATTGCAAGATAAGATCAAATTTAAGTTTATAAATTGTTAAAATCCTGAATGAGAATTCAGGATTTTTTTGTGACATCCATCATGTTTGAAACGCTTTGTTGGTAACTGTTTGAGCGTGATTTTTATATAAATTTATACAAGTTTAAGCTTATGTTAAATAATTGATTTTCAATTTTATAACATCTTTGTTGATAACATCTCAATATCTTTTGGTACAATTATAACGAATAAATTTTTCAATCGTTTAATTTTGAATATACCAAAACATCCTACAGAAAAACCTTTAAAGTTTTGAAAATAAATGAGTTCATTTTTTACAAGTGGACAGGATATTTTTGACTCTTGATTTTTCTGACGGTTTTTAGGTAAAAACAACAAAAATAATTACTGAAAAAAATTCATTTTATGTCCATATTTGATAAAAGAGTTAATTACAAACCGTTTGAATATCCCGGAATATTTCAATTTACGGAAGCCATCAATAAATCATTTTGGGTGCATAGTGAAGTAGATTTCACAGCAGATACACAAGATTTTCATTCACACTTGACAGTAGCGGAACGCATCGCCATCAAAAACAGTTTGCTGGCAATTGCACAAATCGAAGTAGCGGTAAAAACTTTTTGGGGAGACATTTACCAGCATTTTCCGAAACCTGAATTTAATGGATTGGGCGCAACTTTTGCTGAATGTGAATTTCGTCATTCAGAAGCTTATTCAAGACTTTTGGAAGTTTTAGGTTACAATGATGAATTCGAAAACTTGTTGGAAGTTCCGGTTATCAAAGAAAGAATCGAATACCTTTCTGCTGCTTTGAAAGATGCAAGATCACAAGACCGCAAGAAATATGTAGTTTCATTGATTTTGTTCTCAATTTTGATTGAAAATGTTTCATTGTTCAGCCAATTTGGGATTATCCTTTCTTTTACAAAATTCAAAGGATATATGAAAAATGTGAGCAACATCATTGCCTGGACTTCGGTTGATGAGCAGATTCACGCCAATGCAGGGATTTATATAGTCAATAAAATCCGTGAAGAATTCCCTGATTTCTTTGATGATGAAATGATTGGCCACATCCATGCAACCGTTGAAAATTCAATCGATATAGAAGAAAGAATTTTAGACTGGATTTTCATCGAAGGCAATATTGAAACTGTAAACAAGACCGATTTGCTCAATTTCATGAAATTCAGAGTAGATGACAGTATGAGAAAAATCGGATTGAAACCGGTTTACAATATTTCTCAAGAATTGTACAAGCCAATGGCTTGGTTCGAAGAAGAAGTTTTTGCCAACAGCTTAGACGATTTCTTTGCAAAACGTCCAACAGATTACACCAAACACGATAAACCAATTACCGCTAACGATTTATTTTAAACTAAAAGCCACTCAATATATGGAACTACAAGACAAAGAACTACCGATACAGACAACACTTCAGCCCGAGTTAAGAGAAAAACTTTGGTGGAAAAATGAAGAAAGTGAACAAATACTCAACAGAGGATATTTACTAAAAGGTGAAACTGTAGAAGGTGCAATCGAACGCATCTGTGGAGCTGCTGCAAAACGTCTTTACAAACCGGAATTGAAAGAATCTTTCATGGAAATGGTAGAGCGCGGTTGGATGAGTTTGAGTTCGCCGATTTGGGCAAACATGGGAACAGAAAGAGGTTTGCCGATTTCGTGTTTCAATGTTCACATTCCGGACAGCATCGAAGGAATTACCCATAAATTAGGAGAAGTAATCATGCAGACCAAAATCGGAGGGGGAACTTCAGGTTATTTTGGTTCTTTGAGAGAAAGAGGAAGTGCAGTGACGGACAACGGAAAGAGTAGTGGAGCCGTTAGTTTTATGAAACTGTTTGATACTGCGATGGATACGATTTCACAAGGTGGTGTGAGAAGAGGTGCTTTTGCCGCTTATATTGACATTGACCATGCAGATATTGATGAATTTTTGAAAATTAAAAATATCGGAAATCCAATTCAGAACTTGTTTACAGGAGTTTGTGTTCCTGATTATTGGATGCAGGAAATGGTAGATGGTGATATGGAAAAACGCCAGGTTTGGGCGAAAATTTTAGAAAGCCGCCAGCAAAAAGGATTACCGTATATTTTGTTTTCTGATAATGTGAATCGTAATAAGCCACAGGTTTATAAAGATTTAAATATGAGAATCAATGCAAGTAATTTGTGTTCAGAGATCATGTTGCCTTCCAATGAAGATGAGTCATTCATTTGTTGTCTATCTTCCATGAATTTGGAACTATATGACGAATGGAAAGATACGGAAGCAGTGAAATTGGCGATTTTCTTCTTAGATGCAGTTTTACAGGAATTTATCGAAAAAACAGAAGGAAACCATTATTTAGCATCTGCAAACCGTTTCGCGAAAAGACACAGAGCGCTTGGTTTAGGCGTTTTAGGGTGGCATTCATATTTACAAAAAAACATGATTCCATTCGAAGGATTGGAAGCTAAAATGTTGACAACTGAAATATTCAAGCACATCCAGGACAGAGCAGACAAAGCAACTCAGGAATTGGCTAGAATCTATGGAGAGCCGGAATTGTTGAAAGAATACGGACGAAGAAACACCACGACATTGGCGATTGCTCCGACAACTTCTTCTTCTGCAATTTTAGGACAGACTTCTCCGGGAATTGAGCCGTTCAGCAGCAATTATTACAAAGCGGGACTATCCAAAGGAAATTTCATGCGTAAAAACAAATATCTGGCTAAATTATTGATTGAAAAAGGTTTAGATAACGAAGACACTTGGAGAAACATCATGTTGAACGGAGGAAGCGTACAGCAAGTAGATGGATTGACAGACCATGAAAAAGCGGTCTTCAAAACATTCAAAGAAATCAGCCAGCTGGAAATTATTCAGCAAGCATCCATTCGCCAGAAATATGTGGACCAGTCACAAAGTTTAAACTTGAACATTCCTTCGGAATTGCCGATCAAGGATGTAAATAATTTATTGATCGAAGCATGGAAATTAGGAGTGAAAACACTTTATTACCAAAGAAGCCAAAGCGTTTCCAAAGAAATGGTTACGAACTTGGTAAGCTGCAGCAGCTGTGAATCATAGAAAATTTAATTACTCTTATAGTTAATTTCTTACAACCCTGATTTTCATTAAAAATCAGGGTTGTATTTTTTCTCAAGGCTTGAATGGAACAATATTTGCAGTTTGTAATTTTTGGGCAAAGGGAAAATAGCAGATGAAAATTACTCGTTTAATACCGATTATACTTATACCAATTATTTCTTGTAATACAATGAACCGCGGTGGCTCGCAGTCTTATGAATCATTGAGTATGGTGGAATCGACGCCGATGATCAATGATTATGGCCGAACAATTCTTGCAAGATTTGATGTACCGGCAGGCTACGAAAGAACTCAACTAAAGTCAGGTTCGTTTGGGGAATATTTACGCACTTTAAATTTAAAACCCGAAGGGGCTCCTGCCCGAATGTACGACGGGAAAATTAAGCCCAATCCCAATATTTATGTGTCAGTAATAGACATGCCCATTTCCCCAAAAGACTTACAATCCTCTGCTGATGCGGTTATCCGTTTAAAATCAGAATATTTATTTGCCAATCAAAATTTCGATAAAATATCTTTTCACGGAAACCAAACCAAATATTCATTTGCTGAATTTTCTAATGGCGATACTTCAAAATCTAAATTCAATGAATACCTGGATTATGTAATGGAAAAAGTTTCCACACCCAGTTTTTGTTCCGATTTGACTTCGGTTAAATTAAAAGACATTCAGGTTGGAGACGTATTTGTTCAGCAAAGCAGTCCCAATGGACATGCTGTGATAGTGGTAGATTTAGCCAAAAATGCCCGAGGAGAAAAAGTTTTTTTATTGGCCCAAAGTTATCAGCCTGCACAGGAAATACAGATTATAGCCAATCCTTCTCGTGATGACATCAGTCCTTGGTATGAAGCGAAAGAAGGTTCAATGTTGACCCCGGAATGGCGTTTCCTAACTACAGACTTGATGAGATTCAAAGATTTGAAAGACTAATAATTCTCCGCGTCCGAAATTTATTCCTTAAATTTGAAGGAAATTTCACGCACAATGAATCATAAATTAATATTCACATTTATACTTGGAATTACAATGCTTTTAAGTGCTTGTAACAATTCCAAAGTGACTTCAAAAGAGGGAAAAGAAATGTCTGACTTTGAAATAGTTTTCGAATCCGAATACGGAGGAACCGGACAAGAAGAAACAAAAGTAATAGAAAATCAAGGAGAATTTGCAGAATTATGGGTACAAGTTACCATGCAGCCTGCACAAAGTGCTCCTCACATTGATTTTTCCAAAAAAATCATCATTGCAAAACATTTCCAAAGTAAAAACAGCGGCGGAACTGAATACAAAATCGAGTCAGTTTTCCAAAAAGGAAGTACCATTGAAGTGCATTACAGCGCAACAGGGCCTGAAGGCATGGCAACCATGGCAATCACCAATCCATTGATGATTTTGTCAGTTGACAAAGTGGAGAATCCCAAAGTAGAATTCATTAATCACAACGGAAATTAAGATGCAGCGCGTATATTTAGACAATGCGGCTACAACGCCGATGCACAAAGAAGTGATTGATACAATGACACAGTGCATGCACAACATTTACGGAAATCCTTCATCTACACACGTTTTTGGAAGAGAGGCAAAAGCACAGATGGAACTTTCCCGTAAAAAAATTGCCGAATTATTAAACGTTTCTTCGTCAGAAATTGTATTCACATCTTGCGGTACGGAATCCAACAATTTCATCATCCGCTCTTGCGTTGACCATTTGGGAGTGACTCGAATTATAACTTCAACATTAGAACACAAATGCGTTCAGGAAACCGTTGCAGAAATGGAATCCAACCGAAAAGTAGAAGTCATAAGAGTTAAATTAGACCCAAGTGGTTCAGTCGATTATGATGAATTGGAAAGAATTTTACAAGTTTCCGACAAAAAAACTTTGGTAACGCTCATGCACGCCAATAACGAAATAGGAAATTTGTTAGACGTCGAAAAAGTACAGCAATTGTGCGAAGAAAATAATGCGCTTTTCCACACAGATACCGTTCAGACATTGGGACATTATCCGATGGATTTGAGCAAATTAAAAATTGATTTCGCATCTTGCAGTGCGCACAAATTACACGGACCCAAAGGAATAGGATTTGCATTTGTCAGGAAATCATTACAATTCAAACCACAGATTACAGGAGGCGGACAAGAACGAAACCTGCGTTCTGGAACCGAAAATGTTTATGGCGTAGTGGGATTGGCAAAAGCATTTGAAATGTCATTGAATGATTTGGACAAACATCGTGCACACATCGAAGATTTGAAATCCTACACAATTCAAAAATTGCAGGAAGAAATTCCGGGCGTTGAATTCAACGGACTTTCTGCAGATTTGGACAAAAGTCTTTATACCGTTTTAAATGTACGTTTGCCGTTCAAAGATGCTTTAATCGGATTTGAATTGGAACTTAAAGGAATCGCCGTTTCACAAGGAAGCGCATGCAGTTCGGGCGCGTCCAAAGTTTCTACAGTTATTCAGTCTGTTTTAGATGCAGAAACTATTGAGAGAATCACACCCGTTCGCGTATCGTACAGCTGCTACAACACACGTGAAGACATAGACCGTTTGGTAAATGTCATCAAACAAATCAGCGAAAAACATTTGGTTGCACATTATACGTTTAAATGTCATTCCGATGAAGGAGGAATCTAATGCAATGATAAACTAAAACCAAAAGTGAACGGGCTCGACATCGCACTCGCAATCATCCTAGTTATTGGGCTTGCCGGCGGATTCCAGAAAGGATTTATTAAATCCCTGTCAGGATTCATCGGGATTGGGATTGCCATTTGGATAGGCTTCAACTTTTCTAATCTCCTCGAAGCATTCGTGATTGAACAAGACTTCATCCCCGGCGCATTGGTCAAAATCGTATCTCTGATTCTTACAATTGTACTCGTCGTCATCGCCATAAAAATCATTTCCAAAATTCTGCACGAAGTCGTTCACGGTGTAGGATTAGGTATATTCAATCGGCTCGGAGGTGCCGTCTTCGGATTTCTCATCAATCTCCTCGTATTAAGCGCAATTATTTATTACACCTATCCATTCATAAGTAAAATCGGAGAACCGGAAATTTGGGAACAAAGTCAACTTACTCCATATCTGTTGGAAATCGCAGAACTTCTCAAAATAAATTTCTTTTAAAATTTCTCCTTTGGATGTTAGGAGCTGGGCGCCTTAACGGGCTGGCGGCACTCGCTTCCCGATAAAAATCGGGAGAGCTCAGACAAATGCCTTCATCCCGGGCGCTAATTCGTTATCCAAATAATTATGGAATCGATGTAATTAAGAATAAATTTCACCGAAAAATTAATCCTAATTAGGTATATTCCAACGAAAAAATCTATTTTCGTCCCCAGAATTAAAACAAACAATAATATGGATTTTCAACTATCAGAAGAACATTTGATGATACGACAGGCGGCAAGAGACTTTGCTCAAACAGAACTACTTCCCGGAGTCATCGAACGCGACGAACACCAAAAATTCCCAACCGAACAAATCAAAAAAATGGGCGAACTCGGATTCCTCGGAATGATGGTTGACCCTAAATACGGCGGAAGCGGACTCGACACCATGTCTTACGTTCTCGCAATGGAAGAAATTTCGAAAGTCGATGCTTCAGCTTCAGTAGTGATGTCCGTAAACAACTCACTCGTTTGTTGGGGAATCGAAAAATTCGGATCAGAAGAACAAAAACAAAAATACCTTACCAAATTAGCAACGGGCGAACAAATCGGTGCTTTCTGTCTTTCTGAGCCGGAAGCAGGTTCAGACGCAACTTCTCAAAGAACTACCGCAGAAGATAAAGGCGATTATTACTTATTAAACGGAACGAAGAACTGGATTACCAACGGTAGTACAGCTTCCGTCTATTTGGTAATTGCACAAACCAACCCAGAATTGGGACACAAAGGAATCAACTGTTTGATAGTTGAAAAAGGAATGGAAGGCTTCCAAGTCGGTTTGAAAGAAAATAAATTGGGAATCCGTGGTTCTGACACGCATTCATTGATGTTCACAGACGTGAAAGTTCCAAAAGAAAACAGAATCGGTGAAGACGGTTTCGGATTCAAATTCGCAATGCAGACACTTTCAGGTGGTAGAATCGGAATTGCATCTCAGGCATTGGGAATCGCGAGCGGTGCCTATGAATTGGCATTGAAGTATTCACAGGAAAGAAAAGCTTTCGGAAAAACAATTTCAGAACATCAAGCCATCGCTTTCAAATTGGCAGATATGGCGACCAATATCGACGCAGCAAGACACCTTTGTATGCATGCTGCCTGGTTGAAAGACCAAAAACAAAACTTCGATAAAGAAGGAGCAATGGCAAAATTGTTCGCTTCTAAAACGGCGATGGACGTAACGGTTGAAGCTGTTCAAATCCATGGTGGATACGGTTTCGTGAAAGAATACCACGTTGAGCGTTTGATGCGCGATGCGAAAATTACACAGATTTACGAAGGAACTTCTGAAATTCAGAAAATTGTGATTTCCCGCTCTGTATTGAAGGGATAATAATTAAAAATATATTGAAATAAATGTAGAGACGGACAATTGTCCGTCTTTTTTATACCAATCCAAATTGTTTAAAATGATGTGCGAAATGTTTACTGTGAAAAACAATCCATTCATCATAATTCAATAATCCCAAAGCCGGATGCATCATTGATTTTTCTTTATCATCCTTATAAAATTCCTCAAAAATTTTAAGTTCATTTTCTAATTTCTCAATGGCTTTCTGCAAATTTTCATAACGAAGTTCGGGCAAAGTATTTTCTTCCTGACCCGGAACTCTGATTCCCATTGGAAATTCCATGTCGGTATAAATCAAACCTTGTTTCCATTTTACAGCCGTTTCTTCACTCCGCATCAATTGTCCTTTGATGCCGCCATTGGAAAGTTTTGCCAATAAAATCAAATGTTCAATCATGTGTTGCGATGTCATGATGCCGAAAACAGGTTGAGTTTCAGGGTTTAATTTTTTCAATAAATTAGAAATTACCGGATGGTTTTGAATGTCAATCATAGAATTTTATTTAATGCTGATGAATGTACAAATATTGCCGTAAATTGAGCCAAAATTCAACCGGAATGTTTGAAGAAATAATCGAATATTTTCAAGGAAAATCAGTTGACATAACACCTGAGCTCAGAAAAGTTGTACAGGAAAACCTCATCGAGAAAAAAGTAAAAAAGAACGAAGTGATTTTACGTCAAGGCGAATCCTGCCTGCACACTTTTTTTGTTGCCAAAGGTTTGCTTCGTGCCTACACGATTGACAATCACGGAAAAGAACATATTTTACAGTTTGCACCCGAAAACTGGTTAATTTCTGACCGTTCGAGTGTTCTGTTTCATGATACTTCCGAGCAATACATCGAAGCGGTGGAAGATTCTAAAATCGTGATGATGAACGAGGCTTTTTTTGAAAAAATTTCTGAATTAAGCCCTTCATTCAGAACTTATAATTTATTTGCACTCAACAATCACATTCGTCATTTACACAAAAGAATCAATCTTCTTTTAAGCGCAACCGCCGAGGTTCGGTATTTAGATTTTATTAAATTGTATCCGGATGTTACCCTTCGTGTGCCGCAATGGATGATTGCTTCTTATTTGGGAATCACACCCGAATCTTTGAGTCGTGTCCGTAAAGAATTGGCGCACAAAAACTTCAAACCAGGGTAATTATTATTATAAATTTTTAATTTTTATAAATAATTCAAAATATTCTTAATTATCCTACATCAATGTATATCTTTTGATTTGATACTAATTTTGTTTCAAATCTTATTCAAAGGTGAAAACAAAAAATATAGAATTGGTCATCGCACCGCCCGCAGCACATTTTGTGGGTGATGGTTTCAGAGTTCACAATTTTATTCCAAACGCTATCGGTTTGGACATGAAACGTATGAATCCTTTTATAATGTTGGACTACAATTCTAAATATTATTTTCCCGCGACTGATGGTCAGAGAGGTGTTGGTGTGCATCCACATCGTGGATTTGAAACAGTGACAATTGCTTATCAAGGAAAAGTGGCACACCATGATAGCGCAGGCGGTGGAGGCGTAATTGGTGAAGGAGATGTTCAGTGGATGACGGCAGCTTCGGGTGTTTTGCATAAAGAATACCATGAAGAAAATTTCGCTAAACAAGGCGGTGATTTCCAAATGGTACAGCTTTGGGTCAATCTTCCCGCAAAAGATAAAATGTCCAAACCAAAATACCAAGCCATTTCGAACGAACAAATTATAAAAGTTGAATTGCCTGAAAACGCAGGCTTAATCGAAGTGATTGCAGGAAAATTTAATGACATAACAGGAACTGCCAGCACATTTACACCGGTTCATTTACAAAATGCAAAATTGAATTCTGGCGGAAAAGCACGCTTTAATTTTCCTGCGAATTATAATACTGCAGCATTAATAGTGGAAGGAAAAGTGAAAATAAACGAAAGCGAAGTAATTTCGGAAGACCATTTTGTTTTGTTTAAAAATGAAGGAGAAGAATTCACAGTCGAAGCATTGGAAAATTCAGTTGTTTTGATTTTGAGTGGTGAGCCGATTGACGAACCGATTGTTTCTCACGGTCCGTTTGTGATGAATTCCAGAGAAGAAATCATGGCAGCTTTCAACGATTATAATACCGGAAAATTTGGTTATTTAGAGAGTTAAGGTGCAATGCCTGAAGTTCAATTAATTTGAGAATTAATAATTCTATATAAATTTAATTTTAATGCAAGGGGGAATTTTCGTAATTTCCCCTTATTCCAAAAAAAGATTGAAATATGAAGCCAGAACACATAGAAATTCAGTTAGTGAAAAATGAAGAAAATAAACGTTTCGAGTTAGAAGTGGAAGGTCACATTGCTTTCATTGACTACAAAGAACGAGACAGTAAAATAACTTTGACGCATACAGAAGTTCCTTTGGAATTGGAAGGAAAAGGTGTCGGAAATGCAGTCGTAGAAAAGACTTTGGATTATTTAGAACAAAATAATTATGTGTTGATTCCGCTTTGTCCGTTTGTTTTTGCTTATATCAAAAGGCATCCGGAATGGAAAAGAATCATAGACCCTGACTTTAAAAAAATGGAAATTTAATCATGTCAAACATTCAGTTAATCATAGAAGAAAGAGCCGCAGATATTGGCAATTTCATGGTAGGGAGGTTGCTTCCGTTCAAACAAAAAAGATCTGTCGGGCCCTTTGTGTTCATTGACCACATGGGACCTGCACAGCTCAAAGATTATCAAAATCTCGATGTTGCTCCGCATCCGCACATCGGACTTTCCACTTTGACTTATTTGTTTGAAGGTGCAATTATGCACCGTGACAGCATAGGTTCAGAAGTTGAAATCCAGCCGGGTGCAGTGAATTGGATGACTGCCGGAAAAGGCGTTGTGCATTCAGAAAGAACGCCGGAATATCTGAGAACTTCCGAAAAAAGTCTGCACGGATTGCAGATTTGGGTGGCTTTGCCCAAAGAACTGGAAGAAGTTGAATCAAGCTTTACACACATCGAAGCTGATACAATTCCGCATTGGGAACAGGATGGCGTTGAAATTAAATTGATTGCAGGAAAAGCTTTTGGTCATACATCGCCGGTTCCGGTTTATAGTCCGCTTTATTTCATCGAAATTAAAAGTAAGGAAGCCGCAAAGTTGAGTATCGGAGATGATTTGTTTGGTGAAAGCGCTCTTTATATTCTCGAAGGAAGTATCAAAAGTGAAGGAAACACTTACGAACCGAAACATATTTTGATTGCGAAAGATGCCAAATTGTGTGAATTTGAAATGACTGAAAATACGACGGTTTACATTTTTGGAGGAGAAGCATTTCCGGAAGAAAGATTCATCTACTGGAATTTTGTTTCAAGCGAAAGAGAAAAAATTGAACAGGCAAAACAAGATTGGTTAGAACAGAAATTTCCGAAAGTTCCGGGCGAGACTGATTTTGTTCCTCTTCCGCCACAGAATCCAAATATCAAAATGAAATAATGAGCACAAGCGTAAAAGCCAGGATAGGAAAGGAAAATTACCGAACAGTGGTTGTAAGTGATTCGCATAATTTTGTGATTGACGAACCCATTTCCGCAGGAGGAAAAGATTTAGGGCCAAATCCCGGAGAATTACTTTCGGCAGCATTGGCGACTTGTTCGACCGCGACTGTGAAAATGTATGCTGACCGAAAAGGCTGGAATGTGGATGAGGTAACAATTGAAGTTGATTTTAAAAGAAATTTGAAATTAGACACGACCACATTTACTAAAAACATAAAAATCACCGGAGATTTGACAGATGAACAAATCCATAAGCTACATGAAATTTCAGGGAGATGTCCCGTTCATAAAATGCTGGCAGGAAACATTGAAATTAAAAGTGAATTAATTTAAAAATTCATGATATGGACACAAAAGAATATTCAAACGGCGAAATCACAATTTTGTGGAAACCTAAATTGTGTACCCATTCAGGAAAGTCTGTCAAAACACTTCCAAACGTTTATTTTCCAAAAGAAAAGCCTTGGCTGAGAATGGAAAATGCAACGAGCGAACAATTAATCAAACAAGTAGCAATCTGCCCATCGGGTGCATTAAGTATAAAATAATATGAAAATAGAAAGACAAGACGACGGCAAAAAAGGAGGTTTTGCTGCAATTGAAAATGATATTCAAGCGGGTTTGATGACTTATACTTGGGCGGGAGCTGATAAATTTATCATAGACCACACAGAAGTAAATCCCGATTTCAGCGGGCAGGGAGTCGGCAAAAAAATGGTGATGGCAGCGGTGGAATTTGCACGTGAAAAAGATTTGAAAATCATTCCGCTTTGTCCCTTTGCAAAAAGCGTTTTTGATAAAGTGGCTGAGATCAGGGATGTGTTGAGTTAATTCAATTTAAATTTTGAATTAATTTTAATTTCAAATCCTTACTTTTGAAAATAAGAAATGCGAATTGATACAATTTATCGTTAGCATTCCACGTGCCTATCTGTATATAGGTTTGGCAAAAAAAATAAAAAGAACAGATGAAATTAATTCTCACCCTTATATCGCTTTGTGTTTCGTTCATTTTAAGTGCACAAAAATATTCTGAAGTTTTACCACCTGAAAGCATCAGAACCGTCCAGCTGTTCAATCCACAGACCAATGATCAAATGCCATTGATTCGTTTGGGGAGCGAATATCTGATTCTGTCTTTTGATGATTTAAATGCAGGATTTCAGGAATATAATTATAAAATTGAACATTACAACGCCGATTGGACACCTTCAGGAATTTTCCAGTCTGAATTTTTGGACGGATACAGTTCAGATTATATCCGTACTTACAGAAATTCATTTAATACTTATCAGATTTATACGCATTACCAATTGCAAATTCCAAATCGCGATACACGTCTGAAAGTTGCCGGAAATTATGTTATTAAAGTTTATACAAAAGACGAAAACAATCCGGTTTTTACCCGAAGATTTGCCGTTTATGACGAAAGAAAAGTTTCACTCGGAGTACAGACAGAACGTGCCATCGGAAGTAAAGATTTGACACAAAGGGTAAATGTATTGGTGTCAAGTCCGCAGATGAACCTGACCGAAACACCTGATGGAGCGACGCTCTTCATCATGAAAAATAACAACTGGGAAGATAATTTAACTATTAAAAAACCACAATTCACCCAAAATAACCAACTCACTTACCGCGACCAAAATAATTTATTCGAAGGCGGAAGTGAATACCTTTGGTTTGATACCAAAACATTGGAAGTTCCTGCTTTGACGACTGAGCGTGTTTTTAGACAAGACAGTTTATACCATGCGGTGATTCGTGCTGATTTTCAAAAACACAACTTAAGTTATTTTGATGACCGCGATGTGAACGGAGCTTTTTATATAAGAAATGCAAGACTGATGGACCAGACCATGTCTAGTTCCGAGGCCGATTATGTCTGGGTTCATTTTGCTTTGGATGAATTCAACGATGCAGGAGGAAACAAGGAGTTATACATTGTAGGCTCATTCAACAACTGGCAGATTGCACCACAATATCAATTGAAAAAGACGGATGCTGATATGTGGGAAGCAGCAGTTTTGTTGAAACAAGGTTATTACAATTATCAGTACGCAGTTTATGACAATTCCACCCAAAAAATAAGTATGTCCGAAATCAACGGAAGTTTCTGGCAGACGGAAAATCTTTATCAGGCACTTTTTTATTACCGTCCCTGGGGAGTTCGTTATGATGTATTGATGGGATACGGAGAAGCAAATACGAGGAATTAAAAAAAGCTCCCGGAGGAGCCAGTTGAATTATAATTCAGTGTATTCATACTCAAAGGAAACATAAAAACTTCCATTGGAATCATATCTTCCTTCATGTTTTTTCAGATAATCATCTTCAGTATAAGTGTTTGTATAATTGATTAAACTTCCGTTATAATCTGTTTGCGAAGTATAATTATTTTTACTTAATGCTGCATTAACCATATCTTTTAATAAAATTCTGGTTACCTCATCATAGTTTGTAAATGGATTCTTTTTGTCATCGTAAGTATAATTATAAGTTGTAATTGTCGGAGTTCCAAATATGACCATTGAATTTACTTCTTGAACGATGTTGTCATTTTGAAACGTAAATTCAGTATAACTATTGTTATTGGTGCAAGGTTCTGTGCCACTGCATTGTTGAGTCCTTTTTAATTTCCCATCATTGGAGTAAGTATAATCAATTCTGAACTTATACCCCGAATCATCTGCAAGTGTATGCGTTAATAGTTCTCCGTTATAAACTAATTCACCGCTTGAATTGATATTTCCATCACTATAATTAGCATACGAAACTATCTTTCCATTTAAATACTCTAATTCAGTATATCCATTTCCACTAATTATTTTTTTTAATTGATTACCTTCATATTCAAAATCAACCAAAAAAGTTTCAGTAGTTCCATCAGAATCAGCCAATGCTACATTGATTATTTTTTTGATGTAAATTTTTGGTTCTGCAGGTTCGTCTACGATTGGAGACGAACCATCGTCATTACTACAACTTATCATAAAAATCGCCGAGGTAAACAAGAAAAATAATTTTTTCATAAATTAAATTTTTTTAAAGTCTGCAAATTTATACTTTTTCAAATAAAAACTTTAAACCCTCAAACCTAAACTTTAAACTTTTAGTTCTTACCTTTGTGCAACAATTTTTAAAAGCAAAACAAAATGCCAAAAGGAATTTACCAAGTCCCTTTCGTGGGCAATGAGCCTGTAAAATCTTATGCACCGGGTTCATCTGAACGCAAAGAATTACTTGCCACTTACAAAAAAATGTACAAAGAAACCATCGAAGTACCTCAGTACATCGGTAGTGAAGAAATATTCAGCGGAAACAAAAAAGAAATCCGTCCCCCGCATGACCATCAGCACATTGTAGGTTACTACCATGCAGGTCAGGCATCAGATGTGGCCAAAGCAATTGACGCCGCTTTGAAAGCGCGCAAAAACTGGGCAGATATGTCTTGGGAAAACCGCGCAGCGATTTTCCTGAAAGCAGCTGACTTGATTGCCGGACCTTACCGTGCCAGAATCAACGCTGCAACTATGATCGGGCAATCCAAAAATGCTTTCCAGGCAGAAATTGATGCAGCTTGTGAATATATCGATTTCCTACGTTTCAATGTGGAGTTCATGACACAGATTTATGCAGACCAGCCGATTTCATCAGATGGAATCTGGAACCGTGTTGAATACAGGCCATTGGAAGGATTCACATTTGCGATTACACCATTCAATTTCACGGCGATTTCAGGAAATCTTCCTGCTTCTATGGCATTGATGGGGAACGTGGTAGTTTGGAAACCATCTGACAAGCAGGTTTATTCAGCTCAAGTAATCATGGAAGTCTTCAAAGAAGCAGGTTTGCCGGACGGGGTTATCAATATGATTTTGACAGGAGGTGCTGAAACAGCAAAAATTTGTATCGAGCACCCGGATTTTGCAGGATTACATTTCACGGGTTCCACTTCTGTATTCAAATCATTGTGGAAACAAATCGGAGAAAACATCAATACGCACAAAACATACCCAAGAATCGTTGGAGAAACAGGAGGAAAAGATTTCGTGGTTGCGCACAAATCTGCAAATCCTGAAGAAGTTGCTACAGCATTGATTCGTGGCGCATTTGAATACCAGGGACAAAAATGTTCCGCCGCTTCCAGAGCTTATATTTCAAAAAGCCTTTGGACGAAAGTTCAGAAAGAAATGAAAAAAGCATTAGATACCATTACAGTGGGAAGTCCTGAAGATTTTTCAAACTTCGTGACAGCCGTAATTGATGCCAACTCATTCAAGAAAAGTAAAGGTTACATCGACAGAGCGAAGAAAAGCAAAGAAGCTGAAGTTGTTTTTGGAGGAAAATGTGATGACAAAGTTGGTTATTTTATCGAGCCAACGGTTATCTTGACGACCAATCCAAAATACGAAAGCATGGTAGAAGAAATCTTCGGACCAGTTTTGACGATTTATGTTTTCGCAGACAAAGACTGGGACAAAACATTGGAATTGGTGGATACAACTTCTGATTATGCATTGACAGGAGCGATTTTCGCAAAAGACCGTTATGTATTGAACCAAGGAATCAAAGCACTGGAAAATTCTGCAGGGAATTTCTATATAAACGATAAACCGACAGGAGCAGTTGTAGGGCAGCAGCCATTTGGTGGAGCTCGTGCTTCGGGAACCAACGACAAAGCAGGCTCTGCGATGAACCTCATGCGTTGGGTTTCCGTCCGAACAGTCAAGGAAACTTTCGTTCCTGCTAAAGACTACAGATATCCATTCTTAGCAAAAGATTAAAATTAGACAGATAAAACAAAAACCTCAAAGAAAATCAAACTTTGAGGTTTTTTAATACAAATAATTCCAAATAACACATGAGTTCAAAGACCGCTATACGAACTTCCGTTTTCAGCATCATCGGAAATTTATTTTTCGTTTTGATCAAAGGAGCAGCAGGTATTTTAGGAAATTCCTATGCATTGATTGCCGATGCGATAGAATCCACTGCTGATGTATTTTCATCCATTTTGGTTTTGATTGGACTCAAATATTCCACCAAACCCGCAGATGAAAACCACCCGTACGGACACGGAAGATTCGAAACCCTGACCACATTTGCAGTTATCGGATTTCTCGTCGTTTCTGCTACCATCATTGCTTACGAAAGCATCCAAAACATCAAAACCCCGCACGAAGGACCCAAAACGTTCACCTTATTTGTGCTAGGAGGAATTATCATATTCAAAGAATTATCCTACCAATATGTCATCCGCAAAAGCCGTGAAACCCACAGCTCCTCGCTCAAAGCCGACGCATGGCACCACAGGAGCGACGCCATCACATCCGTTATGGCATTCATCGGTATCGCCATTGCCATTTTCATGGGAGATGGATTTGAAGCAGCTGATGACTGGGCCGCCCTGATTGCATCAGGAATTATCATTTTCAACGCTTACAAAATATTCCGTCCCGTTCTCAGAGAGATTTCGGACGAACAAATCTATGATGATTTGATTATCCAAATCCGTGAAATTGCAGTGACGGTAAGTGGAGTAGTTGACACCGAAAAGTGCCACGTCCGCAAGATGGGGATGACTTATTACGTCGATTTACATATGATTGTCGATGGCAACATTTCCGTCATAGAAGGCCATAAAATTGCACACGACCTCAAAGACGAAATCCAGAAGCAAATTCCGCAAGTCGCCGACGTCTTAGTGCACACCGAACCGGATAGGGTAACGATGATATAATTGTTACAATCATATTTTACCTTGGAGAACTTCGTAAAAACTTATTATTTATTCTGGTTCAAATATTTTATACATAGACTTTATTTCTGTCTTTTGCCTTTTTGCTTTTTTTCTCATTTTTAGGCACCTGCCGGGCTGCTCCGGGCTTCGCTTCGCTACGGTGCTTCATTGCATTTCGCACCGCTCCTTAAAGTCGCGCCCTGCATATCCCTGGTGCAGATTCTTTATAAAACTGAATTCGATAGAGAAAAGATGTGGGTCTTTGAGATTAGGAGAAGAACTGAAAGTCCGGTTATTTAATGAAAAGTTGTTGCAAAATTTATAAAACAAAAAACACCGTCATCCATTACAGAAGACGGTGTTTTTATTTTAACCAACCTAAACCTGAGGCAAAGATAAAGGCGTATAAACAAATACAACATACCAAATTCTTGGTATTTTTCAAATTTTCTTAATCTATACCTGCTTTTTTTTCGATAAAACACCAAACAACCTGATGAAGAGACCAAGTTTTGTCTCTGATCTGGTTATGTCTTGCACATTCCCATCCCAAATTTTGCACTCACTTCAGCATCCTCTGCAGAGTTTTCAGCAATTTCAGCAATTCTATTAGTAAGTTTTTCAAAGGCCTTTGCATTTTCTGCAGAAACTTTAGCTAACACAAATCATTTTAAATAAAGCAATCCGATACATAATAAAAAAATCCGCTCAATGGCGGATTTAATATATTAAAATTGAATATTTAAATTATTCAAAACAATTCAGGGAAATCATTCGGTTTCGCTTCGAGCATCAACTCATAAACCTTTTCCACGATGTCATCCACAGATGGTTTCGAAAAATAATCTCCATCCGTTGCGTAAGCAGTTCGGTGCGCTTTCGCCGCAATCGTAATTGGTTTGCTATCGAGGTGGAAATATCCGTTTTGTTCTTCCAATATTTGCTGCATCATAAACGCAGAAGCACCGCCCGGCACATCTTCATCAATCACAACCAGACGATTGGTTTTCTCCAAACTTTTCACGATATCATGCTTCACATCAAACGGAAGCAAAGACTGGATATCGATAACTTCGGCATCGATTCCTAATTGAGCCAATTCCTTAGCTGCTTCAGTTACAATTCTCCATGTCGAGCCATACGTAACCAAAGTTACATCGCTTCCTGTTTTAGTGATTTCCACCTCACCGATTGGTGTATTGAATTCACCGATATTTTGAGGCATTTTTTCTTTCAATCGGTAGCCGTTCAAGCTTTCCACAACGATAGCTGGTTCATCACATTTCAACAAAGTATTATAAAATCCAGCTGCTTTTGTTAAATCTCTCGGCACTAAAACATACATTCCTCGCACCAAATTCAGGATTCCACCCATTGGCGAACCTGCATGCCATACACCTTCCAATCTATGTCCGCGCGTTCTGATGATTAAAGGTGCCTTTTGCCCACCTTTTGTTCTGTATAAAACTGTCGCCAAATCATCTGACATTAATTGCAATCCATACAATACATAGTCGAGGTACTGAATTTCGGCAATAGGACGAAGCCCGCGCATTGCCATTCCGATACCTTGTCCTAAAATAGTAGCTTCACGGATTCCGGTATCAGAAACTTTTGTTTCTCCGTATTTTTCCTGCAATCCCTCCAATCCTTGGTTCACATCACCAATGTTTCCTGCATCTTCTCCAAAGATTAAAACATTGGTATTTTGTTCAAATATTTTATCAAAATTATCTCTCACAACTACGCGTCCGTCTTCCAATAAAGGTTCTTCTGCATAGATAGGGTCAACTTTCTCCACATTCAAAGCATTCCATTGAGATTCACTATGCAAGTGCGATGAATACACATCATTTTCAATTTTCATTCTCGCTTCAAACCATTGGATTAGTTCTTTTTTAGCATTAGAATTTTCTCCTCTGGTCATTCTGAAAACCTTCCTCACAACAGAATAAACATCTTTTTTAAATGGTGTTTGTTTTGATTTTAAAGAATTAATTTCAGTTTCTATGAAAGATTTATTTGGACTTTCCGATGCAACTTTTTCCAACAATTCAACTGCATGATTTTTCAAATTCAATAATGGATTCAAATAGTCTTCCCAAGCTTGTTTCTGAGCAGTTTTAACTTCTTTTTTGGCTTCTTCTTCAATTTTATTTAATGTTTCTTCTGTTGCCAGTTTTTCATCTGCCGCATCGAAATTCAAAATCCATTCTTTAAACTTCGCAATTCCGTCAAATTCTTTTTCCCAATCCAATCTTTCTTCAGATTTGTAGCGCTCATGCGATCCAGAAGTCGAGTGCCCTTGTGGCTGTGTACACTCTCTCACGTGGATGATGCAAGGAATATGTTCTTCTCTTGCTAACTTTTCAGCACGTTGATAAGCATCAATCAAACCGGCATAATCCCAAGCTTTGCAAGTGATAATTTCATAACCTCTTTCATCTTCATTTCTTTGGAAACCCGATAACAATTCGCTTAAATTAGTTTTGGTTCTTTGGTATTTAGCCGGAACTGAGATTCCGTATCCGTCATCCCAAATTGAAACAATCATGGGAACCTGTAAAACGCCTCCGGCATTGATGGTTTCCCAAAAAGGGCCTTCCGAAGTACTTGCATCACCGATGGTTCCGAATGCGATTTCATTTCCTTCGATAGAAAAATTATTTTCTGTATCAGCATTTGTGATTTCGCGGTAATACTTAGAAGCCTGTGCCAACCCAAGCAATCTTGGCATTTGCCCTGAAGTCGGAGAAATATCTGAGCTCGAATTTTTTTGCTCTGTTAAATTTTTCCACGACCCATCATCATTTAAAGAACGAGTAGCAAAGTGAGAAGTCATTTGACGACCACCGGAAGCGGGTTCTTTCTCTAAATCTGTATTGGCATATAATTGTGCAAAAAACGCAGAAAGTGTCAATTGACCTATGGCCAGCATAAAAGTTTGATCTCGGTAATATCCCGAACGAAAGTCTCCGTTCTTGAAAACACGTGCCATTGCTATTTGTGGCAATTCCTTTCCGTCACCGAAAATTCCGAATTTAGCTTTACCCGTTAAAACCTCACGTCTTCCTAAAAGACTGGTTTCTCTCGATAAAACGGCTATTTTATAATCTTCAATTATTTGTTTTTTGAACTGGTCAAAAGTTAGTTTGCTTTCAGTCTGAACTTCCATGATTCAATTATTTATAATGGAAACAAAAGTATAAAATCTATTTCAAATGATTTTTTAACTGATAAAAATTTGTTTTTGAAATAAAGTTTGATAATTTTACGACTTGTAATTTTTAATAAATATAAAGAAATGAAGAAAATTTATTTTTTGGCAATAGCATTAACAGGTGTGTTAGCTAATGCTCAGGCTTGGACTCCACAAGCTACCAATTGGCCTCAAAGCTGGGGTGTAGATGAAATATCTATAGCAGATGCTAATACTGTGTGGATGACAGCTTATGATGGTACAGGAGGAGGAACTTATCCAAAAGACTTCGCTAAAACTACTGATGGTGGTTCTACTTGGGTTTCTATGACTGCTGAGGAAATTCCTTCTGGAGCTTTATTAAGTGATATAGCTGCTATTGATGGAAATACTGCTTACCTTATAACTGCTCCAAGCAGTGGAGGTGCTACTAATAATGGAATATGGAAAACTACAGATGGAGGTACTAACTGGACGAAATATTCTGGTGGAATCTTTACAGCTTCTGCTTCTTTTGCTAACCATATCTATTTTTGGGATGCTAACAATGGATATTCAGGAGGGGATCCAGTAGCAGGTAAATTTGAAATGTACAGAACTACAGACGGAGGTGCAACTTGGACGGTTATTTCAACAGCTCCAGCTCCTCAGAATGCTGATGAGTTTACTTATGTAGGTATGAAAGATGTAGTTGGAGATAACATTTGGTTAGGAACAAGTACAGGTCGTATTTTACGTTCTAATGACAGAGGTGTTAACTGGGAAGCATTTGTAAGTCCTGCAATCGACTTTGGTGGTGTAATTACTGCTGGATCTTCTGCAGATTTTGCTTTTTCTGATGCAAACAATGGTTTGTTAATCACAAACGATAACGGTTCAGTTTTTATCTACAAAACAACTAATGGTGGTTCAACTTGGGAAGATATCGTTCCAGAAGGTGTATGGTATCCAGGTGACATTACTCACGTTCCGGGAACAGCTAGTACATTCGTATCTTCAGGTATCAACTCTGCAGCACCAATGGGTTCTTCATACTCTACAGATGGAGGAATGACTTGGATTGAAATTGATTCAGGAGAGCAAAGAGGTAGATTGGAGTTCTTTAATGGAACAACAGGATGGTGTGGTCAATTCAGCGACGGACCTGGAGGTTCTATCGGAGTATTGAAATTTGACGGAAACTTGAGCATGGCAGTTTCAGATGTAAATGCTAAGTCAAACTTACAAGTTTATCCAAACCCATCTTCTTCAGTTATCAACTTTACAGCTAAAAACGAAATTGTACAAGTTAATGTAATTGATTTGACTGGTAAAGTTGTTTCTCAAACTAAAGGAACTAAAGTAAATGTATCTTCATTGCCTGCAGGTGTATATGTTGCACAAGTTAAATATGCAAATGGTGGTGTAGAAAACACTAAAGTTGTAGTAAAATAATTTACTCAAAATATAAAGTTAATAAGCCCCGTCAGGGGCTTTTTTATTTTTATGATAAAATTTTTAAATAATTTATTCAAAGGCATTTGTGAATCCAAAATGAATTCATACATTTGCAACCCGAATTTCATTCAGAATATAACATAGTAAAAATCAAGATAGTGGATACGTTAAGTTACAAAACAATATCAGCTAATAAAGAAACCTCTCAAAAAGAGTGGATTCAGGTTGATGCAGCCGGCCTAAGTCTAGGTAGATTAGCTTCAGGAGTTGCTAAGCTGGCAAGAGGAAAGCACAAAACAAACTTTACACCTCACGCAGACTGCGGAGATTATGTAATCGTTGTAAATGCTGATAAAATCCAATTAACAGGAAACAAGTGGAACGATAAATTATACATTCGTCACACAGGTTACCCAGGTGGTCAGCGTAGTTTGACTGCTCAGCAATTATTTGACAAAGACCCAATCCGTTTGATCGAAAAAGCGGTAAAAGGTATGTTGCCAAAAAATAAATTGGGAAGCCAACTTTTATCAAATGTTCATGTTTTTTCAGGAGAAGAGCATCAGCATACGGCACAAAAACCAAAGAAAATAGATATTAACGCATATATTTAAAATTAATTATGGCAATCGTTCACAAAATAGGCCGCAGAAAAACAGCCGTTGCAAGAGTTTACTTACAAGAAGGTAACGGAGAAATTTTCGTAAATGGCCGCGAATTAAAAGAATACTTCACAACCGGAGTTTTGCAATACAAAGTAGAACAACCTTTGACTATCACTGGGACAAAAGGTAAATACAATGTAGATATCAAAGTTTTCGGAGGTGGGATCACAGGACAAGCAGAAGCAATCCGTTTAGGGATTTCAAGAGCTTTGTGCGAGGTCGATACAGATTTCAGAGGACAATTGAAACCAGAAGGTTTGTTGACTCGTGACCCAAGAATGGTAGAGCGTAAGAAATTCGGACAGAAGAAAGCTCGTAAGAGATTCCAGTTCTCGAAACGTTAATACATGTTTAGAGTTTTATTTTCAATGTTTAAATTGAATTTGAAAACTTACAACTTTAAATTAAAAAATAATAAATTATAAAACCATTTTACGGTAGGTTTAGCATCTAAATGTTTAAGGCGCGAATTCATTCAACCACTCAAACATTGCTTGCAAATTAGGCAGAACGTAAACTAAAAAAACAAAAAAATGGCAAAAGCAAATGTAAAAGAATTGTTGGAAGCCGGAGTACACTTCGGTCACTTGACAAGAAAATGGAACCCAAACATGGCTTCTTATATCTTTATGGAGAAGAACGGGATCCACATCATAGACCTTCACAAAACTGCAGTTAAATTAGAAGAAGCTTCAACAGCTTTGGGTAAAATCGCTGCATCAGGTCGTAAAATCCTTTTCGTAGCTACAAAAAAACAAGCGAAAGAAGTTGTTGCAAAACACGCGGAAAGCATCAATATGCCTTATATTACTGAACGATGGCCGGGCGGGATGCTTACGAACTTTGTTACAATTCGTAAAGCGATCAAAAAAATGAACTCCATTGATAGAATGAAAAAAGATGGAACTTTCGAAACACTATCTAAAAAAGAAAGACTACAAGTTGATCGTCAACGTTTGAAATTAGAGCGCGATTTAGGTTCAATTGCTGACATGACAAGAATTCCTTCAGCGATCTTTATCGTTGATACAGTGAGAGAACATATTGCAGTAGCAGAAGCTCAGAAATTGGGTATTCCAATCTTTGCAATGGTTGATACCAACACAGATCCTAGAGAAGTTGAGTTCCCAATTCCAGCAAACGATGATGCATCAAAATCAATTGACATTATTTTGGAGCATGTTACAGGAGCAATCAAAGAAGGATTGTCAACCCGTAAAGCTGAAAAAGACAAAGCTAAAGAAGAACCAAAAGCTGAAGTTGTAGAAGAAAACACTACAGAAGACGCTGAATAATTTACGATGAATATTCATCACATTTAAACAAAAGTTAATGTAGTTCTTTCGTAATTGAGAGAACTACTTTTTATTTTAGATTCAAATTTTTTAATTCAATAAAAACTAAATACAATGTACAAAGCAACCGCTGCAGAAGTAAGTAAATTAAGAACCGCTACAGGAGCCGGAATGATGGATTCTAAAAAAGCTTTGGAAGAAGCGGAAGGAGATTTCGAAAAAGCAATCGAAATTCTTCGTAAAAAAGGTCAAAAAGTAGCTGCAAACAGAGCTGACAGAGAAAGTACTGAAGGTGCTGTTATTGCAAAAGTAAATGCTGACAACACACAAGGTGTGATTGTTTCTCTTAACTGTGAAACTGACTTCGTAGGTAAAAACGAAGATTTCATTGCATTGGCTCACAAATTTGCTGATATGGCATTTGACTACGCTGACAAAGAATCTTTCTTGAATGCTGATTTCGGAGGAATTACAGTTGCTGAAAAATTGACTGAACAAACAGGTGTAATCGGTGAGAAAATCGAAATCGGAACTTTCCAGAAAATCGAAGGTGCATTTGTAAATTCTTATATCCACGCTGGTAACAAAATCGGTGCGGTTGTAGCTCTTTCTGCTAAAGTTGACGGCGCTGAAGAAGGTGCAAGAGAAGTCGCAATGCAGGTTGCAGCAATGAATCCGGTAGCTTTGAATGAAAATGAAGTTTCTGCTGACATCGTTGAGAAAGAATTGGAAATTGCAAAAGATGTATTGCGTCAGGAAGGTAAAGCCGAAAACATGATCGAAAACATCGCAAAAGGTAAATTGCAGAAATTCTTCAAAGAAAATACATTGGTTCACCAACCATTTATCAAAGAAGCTAAATTAACTGTAGCTGAACATTTGAAATCTATCAGCCCTGAATTAGAGGTAGTTGGATTCATCCGTTACGGGATATAATCTTATTTGAGATATAAATTTAAAGCCCTGATTTTGTCAGGGCTTTTTTTTGTTAAAATATTTTGGCATGGGTATTGTTTTTAATTAAAATAAGTTCTAATTTTGTAGAGATATAGATATGAAACAGATTCTACTTATTATGTTTTTAACATTTTCCGCTTTGACTGTGCAGGCACAGAACAAAGGGGGGATTTCTATATCTAATAATGCTGCTGAAAAAACAGTTAAAATCTCTCCGAATCCAGCGATTGCAGATGTTCAGGTTTCTATCGAAGGAAATCAATTCGAAGTAAAAGCAATTTCTATTTACAGTATCATCGGAAGCGAAGTTTTTTCTCAAACTTATACAAACTCTTCTTCAAAGAACATCGAATTAAATGTACGCAACCTTAAAAAAGGTAAATATATGGTTCGTGTAATGTTCGAAGACGGCACTACAGAAGTTGCCACACTTATCAAGCAATAATTTTTACTGAAAATTTATTTTCAAATGTGTAAATGTAGAAATACATACAATAATATATTTCAGTTATCCCTTTCCAAAAAAATGTGTGAAACTGTCTTGGGTTCACATAACAAAGCCTACATCATTTCAGCCTCTCGATAATTCTTTCGGGAGAAATATTACTTCAAATTTTAAAATATTCTTCAAAAATTGAAGAATGAAAACTATTATTAAAAATTAAAATCATGAATTTAAAACCAATCATATTATTGTCAGAATATCAAATGTTGCGCGAAATCATCAAAAGAAACACAGATGCAAATTTGACCAAAGATGTACAACAACTTTCGAATGAATTGGACAGGGCCATCGTCATTCAGGAACAAGAACTCAACAAAAAAATAATCAGAATTAATTCAGAAGTAGAATTCGTTGAAGAAAAGTCCAAACGTAAAATGAAAATTCAAGTTGTGCTTCCTGAAAATGCTGACTTCAAGAAGGGGAAAATTTCGATTTTTGCTCCTTTAGCAACTGCATTGATTGGATTTTCTGAAAATGATTCAGTCAATTGGAACATGCCAGCCGGCGAAACAAAACTTTCCATTTTGTCTGTTTCAAATGAAAATCCAGAAATTTAAATTTTCTTATAATTCACAACTGCTTCTACAAATGCCTGCGCATGTTCAACTGGGACATTAGGTAAAATTCCATGTCCTAAATTTGCAATGTATTTTGTAGTTCCAAACTCATCGATCATTTCTTTGACAATTTTTTGAATTGTTTCAGGCGGAGAAAGCAAACGTGCAGGATCGAAATTTCCTTGAAGCGTTATAGAATTTTTAGTCAAATAACGGGCAATTTGTGGCGTTACTGTCCAATCCACGCCCAAAGCTGAAGCTTTTGACTGACTCATTTTTTCCAATGCAAACCAACAACCTTTTGCAAAAACCGTAACCGGAACTTTTTCCGCAAGCACATTTACAATTTGTTCGATATATGGCCAGGAAAATTCATCATAATCGTTTGGAGAAAGCAAACCGCCCCAGCTGTCAAAAATCTGAATTACATCACAACCCGATTCTACTTTTTTCAATAAATATTTGATTGTTGTATCGGTGATTTTTTGAAGTAATTCATGTGCAGCAACCGGATTTTCAAAACAAAATCCTTTTGCAATGTCAAATGTTTTCGAACCTTTTCCTTCCACAGCATAACACAAAATAGTCCACGGAGAGCCCGCAAATCCGATCAAAGGAACTTTTCCGTCCAATTCTTTTTTGGTTAGCTTAATCGCTTCAAAAACGTAGCCCAAAGTTTCTTCTACATCCGGAACAATTACATTTTTCACGTCAGCTGAAGTTTTAATTGTATTTTCCAGCCAAGGACCAACGCCGGGTTTCATTTCGAAATTCATACCCATCGCTTGCGGAACCACTAAAATGTCAGAAAATAAAATCGCTGCATCCAACGGAAATCTTCTCAGCGGCTGTAATGTGATTTCAGTAGCCAGCTCAGGTGTCTGACAACGTGTGAAAAAATCATATTGGTCGCGTAAAGCGATGAATTCAGGTAAATAACGACCGGCTTGACGCATCATCCACACGGGCGGTCTTTGCAATTCTTCTCCTCGCAATGCTTTCAGCAATAAATCATTTTTCAACATAATAATAGTTGTTTATGGTTTCTATGACACTTTCCAAAGTTGGAATTTTGGCGTTGATAATTTTGTTTTTTGTATGTATTCTTACTTCTTGTGAAGTCGTTTTACCAATCGAAAAGATGATTGTTTCGGGTAAAATTTTATTATTTTCTAAATAAGATTTGACGCCCAAAGGACTGAAAAATGCAATCCCATCATAATTATTGTCATCCAAATCATGCGGATTTGGATGTGATTCATAACATTGAATTTCTTTGATGGAATGTCCATTGGGAATTAATTTTTCAAACAATTCATCACGTCGGTTGTTTCCGCAAAAGAAAATCCATTCTTTAGAAGTTTTATTTTCTAATATGAATTCAGCCAATTCAGAAGCGTAATTTTTTACAACTTCAACTTTGAAATTATTTTGAATTAATTTCTCAGCGGTCTTTTGCCCGACTACATAAAAATTTCCTTTTAAATCTAAATCTTTAATCGCTTTAACTGAGTTTTGACTTGTAAGTAAATAATTTTCAATGGATTTATTTAAAAAAGGGATTATTTTTTCTTCAGGATTAATTTTAATTTCTAAAAAATTAACAACATCAAAATCCATCTCCTGAGACAAATTCTGTTTCAAAAAATCAGACGAAATTTCTTTTGTGAAAAGGATTTTTTTCACGCTTTTAATTCTTTTTGAACTTGTTGAATCAATTCCTTTGCACCGTTATTCAAACATTTCTCTGCTAATTCTTTTCCTTTATTTTCAAATTCATACTTGAGGAAATTCTCATCAACTAAAATTATTTTGCTTCCATCCAAAGACAAAACCGCTCCTTTAAAATGAACAATTTCATCAATTATTTCAGCAAATCCGCCAATGGGCGCGGTACATCCGCCTTCCAAAATATTTAAAAACTGTCGTTCAATTTTAGCTGAAATTGTAGAATTTTCATGAGAAATTTTCGGCATTTCAAAACCTTTTCTTACGGTAATTCCCACAATTCCTTGTGATGGCGCGGGAATCATCCATTCTAAAGTTTGATATTTCAATCCTCTCGAATTCAATTCTCCCAAAATTCCGCTTCTTTCAATACCGGCATAAGCGAAAATAGCTCCATCCCAATCTGATTCTATTAATTTTTGTAATCTTAATTGTACATTTCCACGAAGATTTTCTACTTCATCTTGCGGAAATTTATTGAGCCAAAAAGACTTCCTTCTCAAACTTCCAGTGCCAATCGTTCGTTTACTTTTTTCGAAAATTTTATCCGATTTATAAATCAAAACATCATATGGATTTCCTCTTTCCAGACAGGAAACCAATTCAATTTCCTCAGGAAGAATCGTCGGAACATCCTTTAAACTATGAACGGCAATGTCAATCTGGTTATTAATCAGAGCAGTGTCAAGCGAATGTGTAAAAACACCGGAAATTCCCAATTGATAAATCGGTTGTTTCAGATTGATGTCTCCGTCGGAAGTAATGGGAACTATTTCAGTGGATATGTTTTTGTCCTTGAGTTTACTTGCCACAAGTTCGGCTTGCCACATAGCGAGTGGACTTTTGCGTGTTCCAATTCGGATTTTCTGCATCAAGCTTTGGCTTTTAATCGGAAAATATCTTCCATCAAAGCGATGGTATGGTCTGCATTTTCGCGGTTTTCGAGAATGTAAGAAGCAAATTGATTGGTAAGGTTTTGAACTAATTTATCGGCAAGCAAAAATTCTTTTCCGTTGATTTCAGGATTTTTCTTTTGTAGATTCTGAAATTCAAATTGATGTAAATTTTCCAATCTTTGTTTAAATGATTGAATTACAGGGACGAATTCTCTGCTTTTCTGCCATTCATCAAATTCCTGTTTGTGTTCTTCAATGATTGCATAAGCGGCCGGGACAGATTCTTTGCGCGAACCCAATGTATCATCGACCATTTTTGACAAGCCATCAACATTTATCAACTGAATGTTTTCTCTAGACGCCAGAGTATGCGAAACATTTTCAGGAACCGACAAATCGATGATTACCATTTCTTTGTCAAATGGAATCATGTCTTCCGTAATCGTATGGTGATTCGATCCGGTAGCAACAATCAGGATATCTGTTTGCCTCAATTGATTATTTAATTCGGAAAAATCTTTTACCAAAACTTCATATTTCTGGCTCAGTACTTCAGCTTTTTCCTTGGTTCTGTTAATTAGCGTAATATGATCGTTTTGTGTATGTTTGACCAAGTTGGTACAAGTATTTCTTCCAATTTTTCCGATTCCATACAGAAGAATGTTTTTTTGCGAAACCTCTTTTTGCGTGGAAAGGATATAATGTACGGCAGCATAAGAAACCGAAGCTGCGCCATTGCTGAGGGTGGTTTGGTTCTTGACTTTTTTACTGATTTGAATAGCTGTATTGATCAATCTTTCTAAAAATGAATCTGATGAACCCTGCTTTTTGAATCGACTGAACCAGGTTTTGATTTGACCGATGATTTCAAAATCACCTAAAATCTGGCTTTTCAAACCAGAGGAAACTTCAAATAAATGACGAATCGCTCCGTCACCTTCAGTAAGATTCATCACCGGTAAAAATTCTTCCACAGTTCCGTTCGTATATTTGCAATACAAATCAATCATTGTCTGCGGATTTTCAGCGAAACCATAAAATTCGGAACGATTACAAGTGGAAACCACAAAGAAACTTTCAATTCCTAATTCTTTTGCCTCATTTGTAAAAGCTTCAACTGCATCCGGAAAAAAAGTAAATTTACCACGTGTTTCAGCATCAGCTTTTTCAAAACTGATTCCGATGACATAAAAATTTTTCTTTGTGTGGTTCACGCTCATTTTATTCAACGACAAAAATAGAACGGTTCTTAATGTAAAAATAACGCCTTCTTTTGAGAAATAACGCTATTTGTCGAAATTCATTTTTTTAGAATGATTCTAAACAAAATACTTACCTTTGCATTATGAATGCTTTCTGGTAAAGTGTTTTTACATTTGATGTAGTATAGCTGATGAATGTCATTTATGGAAACAAAACTGAAAAATACCTATAAAAGTAAAGTAAAAGAATATTGGATGGGCTCGGATATTTATCTGGCACACATTGACAACAATACGCCTTTTACAGATACGATTACAAAAGGAATTGATAAAAAATTCATTCAATTTTACTTTTGTACCAAAGGGGGAATGACTTTTAATTTCAACAATGGGAATTATAAAATCAATCTCAATGACGGTTTTAGTTTCTTAATTTACAACCCTTCATTGGAATTACCATTGAATTTAAGCATCAATTCAGACTCTAAAGTTACCATCGTTTTTGTTTCGGTTGAGAAGCTGCACAATTTGTTTTCGGATAATAATATTCGGGCTGAATTTTTGAATCAAACCAAAACGCAAACTAAATATTACAATCAGCAAAATATTTCCACTACCATCCGAATGGTCTTGAACCAAATTGAAAACAATAATCTCAATCCTCATTTTGAAAACCTCTATGTTTTAGGGAAAGTGTATGAACTTTTTACATTGCATTTTTCCGAATCAGAAAGCAATCAAAAAGAAAATTGCCCTTTTCTGGATAATGAAAAAGATGCAAAAAAATTGAAAGAAGCACGCGAAATTCTTCTTGAAAATTTAAATAATCCTCCGATTTTGAAAGAACTTTCCGAACAATCAGGACTTTCTGAGTACAAACTGAAAGAAGGTTTCAAACAAGTTTATGGCAGTACGGTTTACGGTTTTGTGCTGGATAAAAAACTAGAAATGGCGCGTGAAAAATTGGAAACCGGAGATTTACAAGTAAAAGACATTGCCTATGAAATCGGCTATGAAAATCCTTCCCATTTTATATCAGCTTTCAAGAAGAAATACGGAATTACCCCAAAACAGTTCGCTAAGCAGGCTTAACAGCCTTCAAAATAATTCAAAGAAATCTTATAAACTTTATCATTTCTCAAGTAGAAATAAAGCACGGTTGCGGCATCATTATCCTGTAATTGAAAAACTCGCTCGGTAGTAGAATATTTTTCTGTGTTCTCATCCCAACCTTTCCAAACAGAAATTGAATAGTTTTTATATGCTTTCCACAAATCATCTAAACTGCTTCCAATACCGATTTTTGAAATGGTTTTGACAGCTGAAGAAACCGTTTCCACTTCATAAAGTGAATAATATGTCATCCCGCTTTCATTTTGATTTTCTATAAAACGAACCGAAAATTCCGCTCCTTTATGTGAAATTTTAGTGACATATCCATAATCGTTTTCACCCTTGGTCAATTCTAATGGTTTACCTAATGAAGATTCGACTTCAGATAATGACATTCCGAGTTTCAAATCATTCATTCGGGTTGTGGAAATTTGCGCACTCAAAGCCAATGAAGCAGCAAATAAAAGTATAGTGAAAGTTTTTTTCATAAAAGAATTAATTAGGTTTTATAAAATCGATATTGCGTTTGATTCCTTCAAATTTAGTTCTTTTTACAGGAGACTTTGCAAAAATTTTTCTGAAAACATCTTCTGTTATGTCTTCCCATTCTGATTTTGAATAATTTAGTAATTCTTCATTTGGGTTAAATTTTTCTTCGCGATGCGGCAATGAAAACCGATTCCAAGGGCAAACGTCCTGGCAAACATCACATCCAAAAATCCAATCGCCAAATTTGCCGGACATTTCCGATGGAATTTCTTCCTTCAATTCAATTGTAAAATAAGAAATGCATTTGCTTCCATCGACAGTTTTGTTCGGTAAAATTGCTTCAGTAGGGCATGAGTCGATGCATTTTGTACAGCTGCCGCAATGATCAGTTTGAATGGGAGAATCATATTCCAAATCCAAATCGAGAATCAATTCAGCTAAAAAGAAAAAAGAACCTTTCTGTTTGGAAAGTGTAAGTGAATTTTTTCCGACCCAGCCAATTCCGGATTTTTTTGCCCAAGCGTGTTCCAAAATAGGTGCGGAATCTACGAAAGCGCGCCCATTGACTTCACCGATTTCTTCTTGTATGAAATTTAAAAGTTCTTTTAATTTATCTTTTACAACAAAATGATAATCGGTTCCGTAAGCATATTTGGCAATTTTGTAAGAATGATTTTCCTGAATCTTTTCCGGAAAATAGTTATAAGTAAGAGAGACTACAGATTTTGCACCATCCACCAGCAATCTCGGGTCAAGCCGCATGTCAAAATGATTTTCCATGTAAGACATTTTACCGTGCATTCCTTTGTGCAGCCAGCTTTCTAGGTGTTTAGCTTCTTCTTCCAGAAATTCAGCTTTGGCTATGCCACAACTTCCGAAACCCAGTTCCAGAGCGCGTTGTTTTATGAGATTACTTTTTTTTAGTAAGCTGTTAGGATTCGCCGTGTTTCTTGTTAAAAATTCCACAAATGATTCATAAATAAAATCATTTCAAAAATAAGCATTAAAATCGGCACGTTATATTAAGGTTAAATTAAAATGATTTATATGAAAAAATTAATGTTTGTTGTTCCTGTTTTATTGATGGGATTGTTTTCAATGTCATGTAGCAACGATGACGAAGGTGGAAATAATAACAACGTGGATGTAATTGTGGGCGCATGGAAAATTTCAAGTATTATTGTTGATGATACCGACATCTATCCGATTTTAGTGTTTCAGGGAGTTTGTGAAATTGAGACTGTCTCTCATTTCTACAATGACTATTCTGTAGTAAATAAAACTTTCCAGGAAAATGCGGAAGGAGATTGCGAAGCCGGCCCTGACGATAATGGAACCTGGTCCAGGGAAGGAAATGTTTATACGATTACTATCAATCAAACGCCAACTTCCGCAGAATTGAATTTCTCAGATAATAACAATAAGTTCACGACAGAACAACAATTTGAGGGTCAGACTGCGAGGGTTACATTTAGCAGGCAATAATTATTGTCCATAGTTTAAATTTGTTCCTGTCATTTCTCATGACAGGAATTTTTTATTCTACATTCTGAAGTTGAATCAGATTTGCATAATTTCCTTTTTTCTCTAAAAGTTCATTATGGTTACCCGATTCTATGATTTTTCCATCTTCCAAAACGATAATTCTGTCCGCATTCATAATGGTCGAAAGCCTATGCGCAATGACCAAAGAAGTCCGGTTTTGCATCATTTTGCTCAATGCATCCTGAACTAATTTTTCCGATTGGGTGTCGAGTGCTGAAGTTGCTTCATCCAAAACCATAATAGGTGGGTTTTTGTAAACTGCACGCGCAATGCTCAAACGTTGTTTTTGTCCACCGGAGAGTTTTCCACCGCTTTCACCGACGCTTTCATTGTATTGTTCCGGAAGTTTCAAGATAAATTCTTCTGCATTGGCAATCATCGCTGCATTTTTTACATTTTCCATCGACGGGTTTTCATCACCGAGCGCAATATTATTAAACACAGAATCATTGAACAAAATGCTGTCCTGTGTTACCAGTCCAAAAAGTTGTCTGTATTCTTTCAATTTAATGTCGCGGACATTTACGCCATCAATTAAAATTTCGCCTTCAGAAACATCATAAAATCTCGTAATCAAATTGGCTAAAGTAGATTTTCCGCTTCCGGAATGCCCCACCAGAGCAATAGTTTCTCCTTTTTTAATGGTCAAATTGAAATCTTTGATAATCGTTTTTTCTGCATATCCGAAATTTACATTTCTAAATTCAATTTGATTTTTAAATTCCTGAAAATTAATCGAATCAGGTTTGTCCTGAATTGAAACTTCGGTATCCAACACTTCGAAAATTCTTTGTGCCGAAACTTGTCCTTTCTGTATATCGGAAAGCGAACGGGAAAATCTTTTTATCGGATCTAATAAAGTGTAAAAGGTTGCTATATAAAATATGAATTCTGAACCTTTCAGCCCATTTCCTTCTAAACTTAATTTTCCTCCAAAAAATACAATCATCCCAATGGTAATTGCCCCTAAAAATTCACTTGTGGGCGATGCCAGCGCACGCTTTTTCATTACTTTTTGAAGTAATTTTCGGAAGTAATTGATGGAGTTGTCAAATCGTTTTTTGATTTGATTTTCAGCATTGAATATTTTAATTATTTTGAGAGAATTCAAAGTTTCATCTACATAAGACATGATATTTCCCAATTCAATTTGGGCTTTTCCTGCATCACGCTTTAAACTTTTTCCAATGATCGAAATAATTGTTCCCATAATTGGGAAGACCAATAAAGCAAATAAAGTCAATTGGTAACTGATCATAAAAAGTGTAAAAACACAAACGATGATCACAATCGGACTGCGTATAATTTCAACCAAACCATTTAAAATATTCCCTTCGACTTCCCCCACATCACTGGAAATGCGAACAAGCATATCGCCTCTTTTCTTTTCGGTAAAATAAGAAACAGGCAGTGTCAAAATCTTATTGTGAATATCAACACGAAAATCCTTTGAAACACCTGAACGCAAATCAATTAGAAAAAATTCAGACAGATAACTGAAAATATTTCTAAAAAAAAACAGTGTGATAAATCCTATGCAAGAAATAAGCAAAACCTGTAAAGGACCGCTTTGTATAGCGATTTCGTTCATGTAGTACGCAGAATAATCTGAAGCGAAATCTTTCAAATCCATTAAATCTCCGGAAAAAATCGGTTTTGCGATTATATCCTTTTTTTCTTCATCAAATAAAATATTTAAAGTTGGCATCACAAATGCCAATGCCAAAACATTGAAAATTGCATACATGAAATTGCATGCAATGGCAATGGCAAAGGAAGAACGATAAGGTTTTGTATATTGAATTGCTCTTTTAAACAAGCTCATTAAATCTCAAAATTTAAGCAAAGGTAACAAAACGAATTTCGAAATTCGAATTTCGAAGTGCGTAAATCTTGAAAGTTTAAACATTAAGAATTAACTTCGCAAACATGATTAAGATTGGAATTTTAGGCGGCGGACAGTTAGGATATATGTTTTTGCAAAATGCGATGCAATATCCGGCAGAAATTCACATTTTAGATCCTTCTGAACATGCACCTTGCGCCAAACATGCGCATCATTTTGTACAGGGAGATTTTGTAGATTATCAAACTGTAATTGATTTTGGTAAAGAACTGGATGCAATCGGAATCGAAATCGAGCATGTCAATGTGGAAGCTCTGCGTCATTTGAAATCACTTGGAAAAAGAATTGTTCCGGATCCGGAAGCATTGGCAATCATTCAGGACAAATCTGTTCAGAAGAAATTTTACATAGACAATGAAATCCCAACAGCACCTTATTTCGAATTGGAAGATTGGAAGGAATTGATTTGTGTCGTAACTGAATTTCCACTTTTTCAGAAAGCAAACAAAGGTGGTTATGACGGAAAGGGGGTACAGTTTTTACCATCTAGAAATGAAATCGAAAAAATTCTCAGAGTGCCATCCATTTATGAAACGCCTGCAGATTTAGACAAAGAAATTGCAGTGGTAGTCATAGCTGACGGAAAAGGAAATTTTGTAAATTATCCTGTTGTGGAATTGGTTTTCAACCAAGAATACAATTTGTTGGATTATTTGTTGATGCCATCAAGTTTGGATTTAATTAAAGCAAAAGAAGCAGAAAAAATTGCGCTACAAGTCGTGAAAGCATTGAATTCTCCCGGCGTTTTTGCTGTAGAAATGTTTTTGAATAAAGATGGTTCGATTTGGGTAAATGAAACAGCGAGTCGTGTTCACAACAGCGGACATTCTACCATAGAGGCTGCCTATAGTTCGCAATTTGACCAAATGCTGCGGACTTTGATGGATTTACCATTGGGAAGCACCAATTTATTTTCTACTTCGGCGATGGTGAATTTGATCGGAGCAGAAAATGAATCAGGGAAAGCACAGATTGAAAATTTGGATGAGATTTTAAAGATTCCAGGCGTTTACCTGCATTGGTACGCCAAACAAGAAACACGTCCCGGTAGAAAAATGGGGCACATCACGTTGATCGGAAATGATTTGGAAGAATTAAAATCAAACATCGAAAAAGTAAATAAAACCGTTCAAGTAACAGCAGAACGTTGAACTTAAAATAAAATATTATGGTAGGAATCATCATGGGAAGCGACAGCGATTTACCGATTATGAAACAAGCAGGGGAGATTTTAAGCGAGTTAGGAGTTGAATTTGAATTGACAATCGTGTCTGCCCACCGTACACCGGAACGTATGTTTGATTATGCGAAATCAGCAAAAGAAAGAGGTTTGAAAATAATAATAGCAGGAGCGGGTGGCGCAGCGCATTTGCCGGGAATGGTAGCCTCGCTGACTACTTTGCCGGTAATTGGGGTTCCCATTAAATCTTCCAATTCTGTGGATGGGTGGGATTCTATTTTGTCAATTTTACAAATGCCCAATGGAATTCCTGTTGCAACTGTAGCTTTGAACGGTGCTAAAAATGCAGGATTGTTGGCTGCACGAATGATTGGAAGCTTTGATGAAAAAATTTCTTCGAATTTGACTAAGTATCATATCAAAATGAAAGGAGAGGTAGAAGCTAAAATCCAAAAAGTGAAAGGAGAATTTAGAAATGAATTTGATTAATTCAGAATAAATATTTTTGAATTATAATTCTACCTTATCTTTTTTGCTTCTTCCCAAAGTTTATCCTGCTCTGCCAAAGTCAGCTCAGCAATGTTTTTTCCTTGCGCCTGCGCAAGCATTTCGACTTGTTGGAACCGCAAAATGAACTTTTTGTTCGTCCTTTCCAACGCATCTTCAGGATTGATTCCCGTGAAACGCGCATAATTGATCAGAGAAAACAACACATCTCCAAACTCCAATTCCCGTTTTTCAACATCGGTTTCAGCTTTGAACTCCTCGATTTCCTCCACAACTTTCGCCCAGGTATCCTCTGAATTCTCAAATTCAAAACCCACTCCTTTCACTTTGTCTTGGATTCTATGCGCCTTTACCATCGCGGGCAAAGACTTGGGAACGCCCTCCAGCACAGATTTTTTACCCTCTTTTAGTTTCAGTTTCTCCCAGTTTCTTTTTACCTCTTCCTCATCGGCAACTATTACGTCACCGTAAATATGCGGGTGACGGTAAATCAATTTTTCACTGATGCCGTTGAGCACATCAGCCACATCAAAATCATCGGTTTCAGAAGCAATTTTCGAATAAAAAATCAAATGAAGGAACAAGTCACCCAGTTCCTTCTTGATTTCTTGTTTATCATCTTCCAGAATCGCGTCAGAAAGTTCATACATTTCCTCAATCGTCAAGTAACGAAGCGACTCCAGCGTTTGCTTTTTATCCCACGGGCATTTCTCACGCAAGTCATCCATGATGTCGAGCAAACGGTTAAATGCTTTGAGTTGTTCATCCCGTGAATTCACAATATTAAGTTTTGAATTTTAAATGAGTTTAAGAATCATTCAAAATTGACTTCGTCGAATCTTCGATTTCAACATTTATAATTTAAAATAATTACTTAGTCTTCTTTCTTCTTCGCAGCCGCTTTCTTAGGAGCTTTCTTTTCAGCCGCTTCTTCTTTATCCGCTTTAGGAGCAGCAGCCTTTTTAGTTTTCTTTGGTTTTTCTTCAGTTTTAGCTTCAGCAGGTGCTTCCTCAGTTTCTGGAGCTGGCGTTACCAAACCTTTCGCTTGCAAAATGTTGTACCATTGAAACAATTTTTTCAAATCTGAATCATAAACTCTTGATTCGTCATATTCAGGCAGAACTTCCTCGATGTATTTTCTCAAGTTTGCACCTGATTCCTTGTGTGAAATGGCTGTTCCGCCATTTTCTTTATTGAAAATTCTTGTAAAAACTTCTTTTAAAGGAAATTCATCAGAAACACCATAAATCGCAACATTCTCCAACAAACTCACGTTGTTGTGTGCAGAAATAGAAGTCTTTTTTCCTTTATCCAAATCCTCTACGATGAAACTTCCTTTAGCCTGAGAAACCAGTTTAAACAATCCCGGTTTTCCTGAAATTGAAATAATTTTAGTTAAATCCATAATCTTTCTTTTCTAAATTTAATTGGGAAACTGCATCTTGTAATCTGCCTTCACATTCCCTTTTGAAATATTTTTTAATTTATTTTGAACTAATTTTTTCTTGAATGCGGACAAATAATCCGTAAACAAAATGCCTTCGATATGGTCGTATTCATGCTGAATAACGCGGGCACGAATATCGGAAATTTCTTCTTTCTGCAAATTCCAATTTTCATCATAGTATTCAATCACGATTGTTTCTGGTCTGGAAACGTCTTCGCGAACACCAGGAATGCTCAGACAACCTTCGTTAAACTTCCATTCTTCACCTTTTTTTTCAATAATTTTCGGGTTGATGAATACTTTTTTGAACGATTTCAGTTCTTCGCTGATCTCTTCGTAAGCATCATCTTCCGCAAACGGAGTCAAATCAATCACAAACAAACGAATCGCCAAACCGATTTGCGGTGCAGCCAATCCGACGCCATATGCATCATACATCGTTTCAAACATATTGGCAATCAGCTGACTCAGGTTTTTATAATCCTTGTCAATGTCCGTTGCGGTCTGTCTTAAAACCGGATCGCCAAATGCACGAATAGGTAAAATCATTGTTATTTTTTATAAATAGGTTGCAAAGATAAAATTAAGTACAAAGTAAAAAGTAGAAAGTAAAAAGAATTTAATAAATATATTGTTAATGCGAACTTCGAATTTCGAGGCTCGAATTTAAAATCATCTATTTTCCATGTAAGATTGCAAAATAATTGTTGCACTCACTTTGTCTATCAGAGATTTATCTTGTCTTGTCTTTTTTTTCGCGCCACTCATAAATATCGCTTGTGAAGCCATTTTGGAAGTAAAAGCTTCGTCTTGTCTTTTGATGGGTAACTGCGGAAATTTCGCCATCACTCTATGGATGAATTTCTGGATTTCAGTTTCCAATTGCCCGACTTCGCCATGCATCCGCATCGGCAGACCCACGACCATTTCGCCTACATTGTTTTCAGGAATGTATTTCGTCAGGAACTCTATTAATTTTGAAGTTTCGATAGTGTCGAGCGCAGTAGCGATGATTTGCATTTCGTCAGTGACGGCAATTCCCGTGCGTTTCATTCCGAAATCGATAGCGATGATTCTTGGCATGATGCAAAGGTAGATTTAATTTGAAAATGAACCAATCTTAAGATTTGAAAATGAATTTTATGATTTAATTAAATGAACTTCGCAAAACGCATTTCGCATTTCGCTTTAAAAATGTAGTTTTGTACCAACACACGAAAATTTAGATTTCTGGTTTTGGATTTAATTCTAAAATTTGAAATCTAAAATTATAATTTAAAATATGGTAAATCTTAAACAAATAATAGAGCAGGCTTGGGACAACCGAGAAATGTTGAAAGAAGAAGGAGTCCAAAGAGCCATCAGAGAAGTAATTGATTTGTTGGACGAAGGGAAACTCCGGGTTGCCGAACCCAAAAACGGTGGTTGGCAAGTCAATGAATGGGTGAAAAAAGCAGTTGTTTTGTATTTTCCCATCCAAAAAATGGAAACCCTTGAAGTCGGCATTTTTGAATTCCACGATAAAATTCCCTTAAAAAGAAATTACGCTGAAAAAGGAGTTCGAGTTGTTCCTCATGCAATTGCACGTCACGGCGCTTATGTTTCGTCGGGTGTGATTTTGATGCCTTCTTATGTAAACATCGGTGCTTATGTAGATGAAGGAACGATGGTCGATACTTGGGCGACTGTTGGTAGTTGTGCACAAATCGGTAAAAATGTTCACTTAAGTGGCGGAGTTGGAATTGGTGGTGTTTTAGAACCTTTACAGGCTGCACCTGTAATCATCGAAGACAATGCTTTCATCGGCTCACGTTGTATCGTAGTTGAAGGGGTGAGAATAGGGAAGGAAGCAGTTTTGGGCGCAAATGTTGTTTTGACTGCTTCAACTAAAATCATAGATGTTACAGGAGAAACGCCGATTGAAATAAAAGGTGAAGTTCCGCCGCGATCGGTTGTGATTCCGGGAAGTTATACTAAAAAATTCCCTGCGGGCGAATTTCAAGTTCCTTGTGCATTGATCATTGGGACAAGAAAAGAAAGTACAGACAAAAAGACTTCACTCAATGATGCTTTGAGAGAACACAATGTTGCAGTTTAAATTTTTGTCTTGAAAAAAGCCCTGATCATACAAAATAAATACATCGGAGATGTGTTGACTTCTTCCGTCATTGCAGAAAATCTGAAACAGATTTATGCTGAGGTCGATGTGCATTTTTTCTGTTATGAACCTGCATCTGCAGTTTTGGAAAACAATCCTTTTATTGATAAAATCATTACATTCAAGGAGAAAAATTTAAAAAAGATTTCCGTTTTAAATAATTACGCAAACAAAATCCATGACGAAAAATATGATATCGTCATCGATCCATATGCTAAATTGCAAAGCCGTTTCATTTCACTAAAATCAGGTGCAAAAAGGAGAATCAGTTATGACAAACCCTTCTTCAAACATATTTATACAGATGTGATAGAAAAGGCTGAAATTCCTTCAAAAGAAACCGCCTGTACTGCAATCGATAACCGTGTTTCATTGGTTACACCATTGATGATTAAACCAATTCCATATGCACTTCACCCTAAAATTTATCTGACTGAACAAGAAATTCAGGAAGGAAAAGAAATTTTGGAAAATGCAGGATTGGATGCCTCAAGAAAAACCTTGATGATTGGAATTTTGGGAAGCGGAAAAGATAAATCATGGCCGATTGAATATATGATCCAATTGATTGGGCACATCCAGAAATATTATAATTTCAATATTTTATTCAATTACATTCCCAGTCAGCAACCTGTTGTAGATGAAATCATGAATGGATTGAATTCAACTGATAAAATTTACCTGGAGGTAATGGGCAAAAATGTCAGGGAATTCCTCAAAATTCTCCATCATTGTGATGCTTTTATTGGAAATGAAGGAGGTGCTGTGAATATGTCCAAAGCCTTGAATGTACCAACTTTCAGCATTTATTCACCCCATAAATTCCCTTCGGATTGGGGTTGTTTTGAGGATGGAATCCATCATGTGAGTGTACATTTTCAGGATTTAGATAAACAAACTGTGAATAAACTCACAGAGAAACAATTGTTTAATCAGACTACTAAACTTTATAAAAAATTGAAACTTGATTATGTAAGGACTGAGGCAGATAAATTTTTGCAAAATAATTTCGGGGCAGTTGAATTGCCTGAAAAATATGTAGAAACCATGCCTAAAATTTCCGCATTATTGATTACTTATAACGAGGAAAGAAACATAGAGAAATTTTTGGAGGAAGCTTGGTATGCTGACGAAATCATCATCGTCGATTCCGAAAGTACCGACCGTACAGCAGAAATAGCCAAAAAACATCCCAAAGTGGTTTTCATGACACGTAAATTTGACCATTTCACAGCGCAGAAAAATTTTGCAATCGAACAGGCAAACCATGAATGGGTTACTTTTTTTGATGCAGATGAAAGGATTCCCAAAGCGCTTATCCATGAAATGATGGATGAAATAGAAAAGGACAGAGCCGACGCTTTTTTTGTGTATCGCCGATTTTATTTCATGGACAAATATATCAAACGTTCCGGATGGCAAAATGACAAAGCCATTCGTTTGTTTAAAAAATCTAAAAACAAATATGGCGAAGGCAGAATGGTGCACGAACTCATTGACAGCAAAGGAACGGTACGTTTTCTGAAGAATAAATTAGATCATTATTCCTATTTTTCAGTTGAGGAATATGACCGAAAATTGACTCAATATTCAATTCTAAGAGCCAAAGAATTATTTGCGAAAAGACTAAAACCAACTGTTTTCCATTTTTGGGTAAAACCTTGGTTCAGATTTGTACATCATTACATTCTTCGATTAGGGATTTTAGACGGCGGAGAGGGTTACATCATTTCAAAACTGCATGCACATTCAGTTTTCAAACGCTATTTATTCCTATCGAAAATGTGGGAAAATGAAAAACAGTCAAAAAATAATGGTTAAATTTAATTTTTCTTAGATTTAATTCTAAACAACACCAAACATAAATATTTACAGATGAAAGCATACGTATTTCCAGGGCAAGGAGCACAATTTACCGGAATGGGTAAAAATCTATATGAAAATTCAACATTGGCAAAAGAATTATTTGACAGAGCCGATGCACAATTGGGTTTTTCAATTTCTAAAATTATGTTCGAAGGTTCAGCCGATGAATTAAAACAAACCAAAGTAACCCAACCAGCGGTTTTTTTACATTCTGTAATTTTGGCGCAGACATTAGAAAACTTTGTTCCGGATATGGTTGCCGGACATTCCTTGGGAGAAATTTCAGCTTTGGTAGCAAACCAAACTTTGACTTTTGAAGCAGGATTGAGCTTGGTTTACAAACGTGCTTTGGCGATGCAGAAAGCTTGTGAAATGAATCCTTCCACGATGGCCGCGATTCTTGGTCTGGAAGATGCAATTGTTGAGCAAATCTGTGCTGAAACAGAAGGGATTGTAGTTGCTGCAAATTACAATTGTCCCGGGCAATTGGTGATTTCAGGAGAAATTCCTGCGGTAGAATTGGCTTGTGAAAAACTCAAAGAAGCCGGTGCAAAACGTGCTTTGATTTTGCCTGTGGGCGGTGCTTTTCACTCGCCTTTGATGAAACCGGCTGAGGTGGAATTGGCAGAAGCGATTCACCAGACCGAATTCAAAAATCCAATTTGTCCGGTTTACCAAAATGTGACGACTACGGCGGTAACAAATCCTGATGAAATTAAAGAAAATTTAATCAAACAATTGACGGCACCCGTAAAATGGACACAATCCGTTCAAAATATGGTTAAAGACGGCGCTACGGAATTCATCGAAGTAGGACCGGGAAATACACTTCAAGGCTTGGTCAGGAAAATCAGTTCTGAAGTTTCCACAAGTTCTGCGGCTTCGTAATTAAATTTGAAACTTTGAACTCATTTCGAGCCAACGGAAAATTATATATAGCTGGAGAATACACAGTTCTTGACGGTGGACTTTCCTTTGCAATTCCTACAAAATTGGGACAAATTCTAGAAGTTGATTATTTGGAAGAATCAGAAAATCCAACTTTGATTTGGGAAGCCTTTTTGGAAGATGGTTCGCTATGGTTTTCGGCTGAATTTGAGCTGAAAACATTAGGAATTTTAAATGCTTCTGAAGAAAAACTAACCCAAAAATTAAAAGAATTATTTCGGGCAATCGAAAAATTAAATCCAAATTTTTTCAAAAAACAAACCCAAAATATTCATTGCAAAACCCAATTGGAATTTAAGAAAGAATGGGGATTGGGCAGCAGTTCGACTTTGATTTATTTATTGGCGAAATTTTCCGGTGTTGATGAATTTGAATTGTCAGACTTAACTTTCAAAACAAGCGGTTACGATGTTGCTTGCGCAAGTCAGAATTCTTCAATTTATTATCAGATTTTAGATAATCAACGAAGGATTGAACCTGTAGAATTCAATCCTGATTTTCTCGACAAACTTCATTTTGTTTATTTAAACCAAAAACAAGACACGCAAATCGGCGTTTCAAAACAATACAAATCAAAACCTAAAAATCAACAACTTGTTGATGCAATCTCAATTCTTACTCAAAAAATTGTAGAATCCGATTCTCTTTGTGAATTTGAATCTTACATCGATCAGCATGAAAATTTACTTTCACAACACATGGAAGTTCCGAAAGCAAAGGATTTATATTTTTCAGATTATTCCGGCAGCGTCAAGAGTTTAGGTGCTTGGGGCGGCGATTTCGTAATGGTGACTGAGCGGGAAAATTATAAAGAATATTTCCAATCAAGAGGTTACAACACAATTTTTTCTTACAAAGAAATTATGATTCAAAAATAATTTCTACATTTATCGTCCAACTAATTTAAATTTTTTAATAATGAAAAAGTATTTTGCTGAGTTCTTCGGAACTTTTTGGCTGGTATTTGGCGGTTGCGGTAGTGCCGTATTTGCCGCAGGAATTCCGGAAATCGGAATCGGTCTTTTAGGTGTTTCTCTTGCTTTTGGTTTGACAGTTTTGACGATGGCGTACGCTGTGGGTCACATTTCCGGTGGTCATTTCAATCCCGCAGTTTCTTTTGGTTTGTTTGCGGGCGGCAGATTTTCTGCCCAAGAATTGGCACCTTACATCATTTCGCAGGTTTTGGGAGCGACATCATCGGCATTTATCTTATACGCCATTTTGAGTGGCGCAGGCGCATTTTCTGCGGAAGGAGCAGGGGCATTTGCCACGAATTTTTATGAAATGCCGGGCTATGGAGGCAGAAGTTACAGCATGATTGCTGCATTTTTGACGGAATTTGTGTTGACTGCATTTTTCTTGATTGTGATTTTGGGAGCGACGGACAAATTTGCAAATGGACAATTTGCGGGAATCGCTATTGGATTGGCTTTGACGCTGATTCACTTAATTTCAATTCCGATTACGAACACTTCTGTAAATCCTGCGCGTTCGACTTCTCAAGCGATTTTTGTTGGCGGTGAAGCTTTGAAGCAGCTCTGGTTGTTTTGGGCAGCGCCGATTGCGGGTGCAATTGTGGGTGGATTAATTTATAAATTTTTATTGCAAAAAGATTCTGAGCAGTAAAAAGTTCAGACATACATGAGGGTGAAGCCGCCGCGAATGATATTTTCGGTGGCTTTTTTTATTGGATTAAATTTTTCAATGCTGAATTCAATTCAGGAAATTGAAACTTGAATCGTGAATTTTGGATTTTTTCCGGAGAAACTGCGCTTCCTTTCAAAACAATTGAAGACATTTCCCCTAAAATTATTTTCAAAATAAAAGAAGGAACATCCGGTAAAAATGCTGATTTGCTCATCGTTTTGGCAAGTGTTTTTGTGAATTGAGAATTGTTTACGATTTCAGGTGCGCAGGCATTGAATGCGCCATTTAAATTTTCATTTTCTAAAATATGGATATAAATTCCAACCAAATCATCGATGTGTATCCAAGGCACAATTTGTTTTCCGGAACCCAACGGCGAAGCTAAATTTAATTTGGTCAAAGGCATTAATTTTTTTAGCATTCCATCCTTATCAGATAAAACTGCGGCTGTACGGACTGTGGCTACACGTGTCCCAAGTGATTCAAATTTGAAGGCAGCATTTTCCCAATCCAAACAAAGATTCCCTAAGAAATCATTTCCATTTGGCTCATTTTCTGAGAAAATTTTATCAGTTGTAAATGTTCCGTAATAATTTGCTCCGGAAGAAGTGATGAATGTTTTGAGGTCGGGAGCGTATTTTTTTGTGTTTTCAAACAGTAATTCAGCCGTTTTGATTCGGCTGTCGTACAATTCTTTTTTGTACTCCTTTGTCCACTTTTCAGAAATGGGAGCACCGGCTAGGTGTATGATGGTATTTAAGTTTTCAAATGCTTTTGGGTCGACGTAATTTTCCTGAAGATTCCAGTAAAATAAATCTTTTTCTTTTTTTCGTGATAAACTTCTGACGGTATAATTTTTAGCTTCCAAAGCCGCTTTTAATTTCTTTCCAACCAAACCGGTTGCGCCACTAATTAATACTGTCTTCATAGAAAATTGTGTAAATTCGTTTTACAAATCTACGATATGAATATTGAAGATAAACTGATTTTTCCCCGTATGGAGAAATCAAAACAAAACCATCTTAAAGAAAAAATTTTCGAAATCATTTTCGAAGCCGATACGCCTTTGGGTAAGCTGTTTGATGTGATGCTGCTGATAACGATTTTGTTCAGTGTCGCATTGGTAATGCTGGAATCCGTACCATCCATAAATGCGAAATACCATACGATATTGGTTGTCCTGGAATGGGTTGTAACCATTTTATTCACGATTGAATACGCGCTTCGTTTGTATTGCGTAAGAAAGCCATGGCGGTATTTTTTTAGTTTTTATGGAATCATTGACTTACTGAGCATTTTACCTACTTATTTGGGAATTATGTATCCGTCGACGAAATATTTATCGAGCATCCGAATTCTGAGGTTGTTCAGGATTTTCAGGATTTTTGGACTGACGCAGTTCATGCGTGGCGGAAGTATGCTTTTGATTGCGCTTCGCCAAAGCCGTGCGAAAATCATCGTTTTTCTTTCATTTATTATCTTGATTGTAGTGGTGATTGGTTCCATCATGTTCGTGGTGGAAAGCGAGCATCCGGAGTCGGGATTTACGAGCATCCCGACGAGTATTTATTGGGCGGTGGTTACGTTGACGACCGTGGGTTATGGGGACATCGCACCTTCAACGGCTTTGGGGAAATTCCTTGCCTCGGTAGTGATGATCATCGGTTATGGTGTGATTGCAGTACCGACGGGAATTGTTTCGTCGGAATTGAGCCGTTCCAAAACTCCTGAACCTCCTAAAAATACACAGGTTTGTCCGCATTGTCACGATAGTTATCATCTCGACAAAGCTGTTTTCTGCAAGACTTGTGGGACGAAGTTGAATTCATAAAATTGCTAGATACAGGATGTTTTTATATTTATAACTCGTATTTAAATGATCTGCGTGATTACGCGAGGGATAGCAGCGGAAACCCCACAGCGAGGAAGGAGCGAGGAGTTGCAGCGGATAGCCCGACCCCGACGGCTACAATTTTTCTGAAAGATATCTAAATTTTCTTTCCGGCGGGGTCGCGCCCAAAAAAAGTTTCAAGTTTAATTCTTCAAGTTTCAAATTTTGTAGGGCTAAGCTTGAATTGAAAAATAAAAAAAATAAAAATCCCGCTGAGGTTGTCAACGGGATCTGTATATTGAAATAATGATTTCTGATTAGTTTGCCGGAGGCGTATTGGTCGGTGTAGCCGGTGCATCTGGTGTTGGTGCTGATTGCTGTTGTGGCAATTCAACCGGAACTTCATTTACCGGAACGGTAGATGCATATGGATTTTCCTGTAATACGTTTGCAGTAATAATCAGTACCACAATAATGGTTGCCAATGTCCAAGTTGCTTTGTCAAGGAATTCGTTGGTACGTTGTACGCCGAACATCTGTCCGCCACCTGATCCGCCGAATGTGGATGAAAGTCCTCCTCCTTTAGGGTTTTGTGATAAAATTACTAATATTATCAGTACACAAACTACTATAATAAGTACCATTAAAAATGTGAAAGTTCCCATTGTGTTTATTTTGTATTCTTTAAATTTTCTATTTCGTTAATTCGGTCTGCAAAGAAAATACTTTTTTCCGGATATTTCAAACTTAAAATTTTATATGCGCGGATTGCTTTGTCAAATTTCTTTTGCTGGGTATAAATCTGGGCAAGCGTTTCGGTCATGAGGTCTGAATATTCGCTTGGGTTATCGTTTTTGACAACGAGTTGACTTATTTCTGTTGAAATTTTTACAGGAGAAATTTTGGGTGATTTTTCGATAAATTCGTCAATCAGCTGAAATTTGATGTCTTTTTCGGTTGGTTTTTCTTCTGTTTTGGTTTCTGAAATATGCAACCATTGTGAAAATGTCATTTCCTGATGGGTAGAAACAGGAATGGTTTCTATTTCGGGCTGGACTTCAATTGTTTCGGTTTCTTCAGCTTGAACTAATTCTTCTTTCGTTTTAATGATTTCTTCAGAAATCTGAGCTGTTTCCGCTGGTGTTTCAATTGTTTCAGCTTCAGAAATTGGTTCTACTTCTTCAAATACTTCAGTTGTTTGTTTTTCCCTTTGAAGGTAGTGGTAAAGTGCAACGCGGCTTGGGCTGTAGATGCTTGTTTTCTTTAATTCCGTATTATAAGATTCGTGCTCAAATTCCTTTAATCCAAATAACAACAATGAACGAAGCGTCGCAAAATACGGATATTTGTCGATTTCATCCTGTAGCAAAGCCACATCTGAAAGCTGTACTTCAAATGGTTTATTGATAAGATGTTGAATTCTTGTGTTCATATTTAATCGAAATACGATAATGGAAATGCGAAATTAGCTAAAATAGATTTGATAATAGAATGTTGATGTAAATTCAAAAGAACGGAAACACCCATCTTCTGGTATCCAGCATACATCAAAATTACCAATCCATCGCGATTGCATTAAAAATTTGTGCGGTTAGCTGTTCAATAATATCTGGCAAGAGAGCGCTCTCTGCCTGCATGATGGTTTGATTTGCCTCAAAATCTTCGTAAGCAGAAAATGACTTATCAAAACTTTTGCTTTCGTCCTTGTTATTTTGATAACGAACCCTCACGGTCATTGTTAACCGGTTTTTTCCAGCGATTTCATTAGCCTGGATGGCAACTGCACTTTGTTGGTAACCAGTTATTTCTCCTTCTATCAGCAGATCGGCATTGTCATCAGCTGTCAAAGATAATTTTGTTCTGTTGTTGAAAATATCTTGTAATTTATTGGTAAATTCCTGACTTAAATTTGGATTTTGGTATTGAGGTGCTACATTGGGAAATGTTGCTATTTTGATTGTCTGCCATGTCGGGTCGATGGAAGAACCCGAAAGGGTATAGCAAGAAGTAAATATTAAAGGCAAAAGACAAAAGACAAAAGGCAAGAATGATTTCATTTTTAAATTCATCCTGAATTTTGAATTTTGAATGAGCTTTGAACTTATTTTATTCATAATCCTATTGATTTTATCCAATTAAATCGTATTGTTTAATTTTTCGGTAAAGTGTTCTTTCAGAAATTCCCAATTCATCGGCAGCCGCTTTGCGTTTTCCTTTGTATTTTTCTAATGCCTTGCGGATCATTTCTTTTTCCTGTTCCTGCAAAGACAAAGACTCCGCATCGTAACTGACTTCTTCAAATTCATGGTCATCATAATTATAAGAATCATAATCTTGAATAATAGAAGTTTTTGGTTCTTCTTTCGGATAAATTTTCAATGAAGAAAAATCAGGTTCAGCCGTGTTATTTTCCCGAATCACGCGGTTCAGCAAATCTTGGTTTCCGGTAGAAATATTTTCTTTGTTATGAATTAAATCTAAAGTCAGTGAACGCAAATCATTCAAATCCTGTTTCATTTCCAATAAAAATTTAAACAAAATTTCGCGTTCTAAATGGTCGCCGGTTCCACCGGATTTTTCTTTCGAAATCAAAGCAGGCATCGTATTTTGATTGGGAAGATAGGTTTGAATTTTTTCAAAAGTGATTGTTCTGTCCTTTTCCACGACTGAAATTTCTTCCGCAAAATTTCGCAATTGTCTGATGTTTCCCGGCCAAGGATACGTCGTGATGTATTGCATGGCTTCTGAAGTGAATTCCAACGGAGGCATTCTGTATTTGGAAGCAAAATCTGAAGCAAATTTTCTGACCAAAAGCGGAATGTCATTTTTGCGCTCACGCAATGCTGGAACGTCAATCTGAACAGTGTTTAGTCTGTAATATAAATCTTCTCTAAATTTTCCTTTTTCGATGGCTTCGGTCATTTTTACGTTGGTTGCAGCGACAACACGCACATCGGTTTTTTGGATATCCGATGAACCTACTTTCATAAATTCGCCGCTTTCCAAAACACGCAGCAAACGAACCTGTGTCGGCAATGGCAGTTCACCTACCTCATCTAAAAATATGGTTCCTTTATCAGCTACTTCAAAATATCCTTTTCGCGTTGCGGTAGCACCGGTAAATGCACCTTTTTCGTGACCAAATAATTCTGAATCGATGGTTCCTTCCGGGATTGCACCACAGTTTACGGCAATATAATTATTGTGTTTTCGGGCTGATTGTGAATGAATGATTTTTGGGATGAATTCTTTCCCGACACCACTTTCACCACTCACCAGGACAGAAATATCCGTCGGTGCAACTTGCATTGCTTTTTCCAAAGCACGGTTGAGTCCGGCGTCATTTCCTATGATTGAAAATCTTTGTTTTATGGTTGTTAGATTATCCATTCTTTTTTCAAGTTTAATGTTGAGGGTTTATAATTGAATAATGAATGGAATCTGTAAACTCACCATTGTGATAACAATCTTCTCTGAAATGAGCTTCTTTTGTGAAATGAGCTCTCTTTAAAACGTTTTCTGAAGCGGTATTTCGAGCGTCTATGATTGCAGTCAATGTATGAAATTGAGCTTGATTAAATCCAAATTCAATGATTTTGTCCAATGCTTCTTTTATGATTCCTTTTCCATGAAATTTCGGATTTAAAATATACCCGACTTCTGCACGGAAATCAGTTTTGTTAATTCTATAAAGTCCAATGATTCCCATTAAAGTGTCGTCGCCTTTTTGGGTGATCGCCCAGTTGATTCCTTCCTCATTTTCTTTGGCTTTTCTAAGTACTTCGATGTGGTTCAAAGCATCTTGCTTTTTTGTAGCAGGTTCTCGTGGAATGTATTTCATAACTTCCAAGTCTGAGCGCAAGAAAAATATTTCATCAACGTCTGTTTCAACGACTTCTCTTAAAATCAGATTTTCGGTCATAAGAAGCGGGAATTTTGAAAAATCAGTGTTTAAATTCATTTTTTTTTCAAGTTTTAGGTTTCAACTCGTTTAAGCCATTTCTCCCAACAAAGTTGCAGAAGTACAGTCATTGGCTTTTACCATCACGAAATCACCGACTTTGGTTCCTTCCGTTTTAGGGAAAACCATCACAGCATTTTGTGAAATTCTTCCGTACCAGAAATTTTCATCACGTTTGCTGTTCCCTTCGATCAAAACTTCATGCACTTTTCCCACGTAAGCGCGCATTCTTTCAGCAGCATGTTTTTGTTGTAAATTGATGATTTCAGTTAATCTTCTTTTCTTAATTTCTTCCGGAACATCATCTTCCATTTTTTTGTGGGCAGGCGTTCCCGGGCGATCTGAGTAAGCAAACATAAATCCGAAATCATATTTTACATACTCCATTAACGAAAGCGTATCCTGATGTTCTTCTTCAGTTTCGCCGCAGAATCCAGCAATCATATCGTGTGAAAGTGCACAATCAGGAATTATTTCATAAACTTTATCAATCAAGGATAAATATTCTTCACGCGTATGCTGACGGTTCATTCTATCTAAAACCGTTGTGCTTCCGGACTGAACGGGTAGGTGAATGTATTTACAAATGTTGTTGTATTTCGCCATTGCACGCAAAACCTTCTCGTCCATATCTTGCGGATTGGAAGTAGAAAAACGAATTCTCATTCCCGGAACTGCTTCCGCAACCATTGACAATAATTGTGCGAAATCAACCGCTGTTGCCTGCTGCATTTCCGACGCTTTTTTGAAATCTTTTTTCATTCCGCCGCCGTACCACAAAAACGAGTCAACGTTTTGACCTAAAAGCGTAATTTCTTTGTAGCCTTTTTGTTCTAAATCTTTACATTCTTCCAAAATCGAATGTGGGTCACGGCTTCTTTCACGTCCACGCGTAAACGGTACCACACAGAAAGTACACATATTGTCGCATCCGCGAGTGATAGTCACAAATGCGGTCACTCCATTTCCGCCCAAACGAACCGGACTTAAATCTGCGTAAGTTTCATCTTTGGAAAGAATTACATTGATGGCATTTCTGCCGTCTTCAACTTCTTCTAATAAATTAGGTAAATCACGGTAAGCATCTGGTCCGACAACCAAATCCACGATTTTTTCTTCTTCGAGAAATTTGGCTTTCAAACGTTCCGCCATGCATCCCAAAACGCCGACTTTCATAGAAGGATTGTTTTTCTTTAATGCATTAAATTCTCCTAATCTTTTGCGGACGGTTTGCTCGGCTTTTTCGCGGATGGAACAAGTATTGACCAAAATCAAATCGGCTTCCTCCATTTTATTGGTGGTGTTGTATCCGTTTTCAGACAAGATCGAAGCAACGATTTCAGAGTCGGAAAAATTCATCTGACAACCGTAACTCTCTAAAAATAATTTTTTAGAATTCCTTTTCTTACTGTCTAAAATCAAGGATTCGCCCTGTTTTGATTCGTTTATTTCTTTTGTTTCTGTGTGCATAATCGTATGGTGTTCAAGGTTTAAAGTTTAATGTTAAAGTAGGGTGTTATTTAGTAAGGGTTTCAATAGAAACATCTTTTAACATTGAATTTTAGACTTTAAACAAAAAAATTAAGGCTACAAATTTACGAAAAATACTGACATTATGACAGACGATTTAAGATTTGCATTTATTTAACTTTTAAGTATTTTTGATGAAAATTAAATCAACATGGAAAATAGTTTTGTAAAGAATAAATTGGAACAAATTAAAAGAGAAGGTTATGGACTTCATTTGGAAGGTGTTTTGTCAGATGCTTTTGATATACATAAAAAATCAATTCTTCCCGGCTTTGTGGTAACACTTCTTTACTTCTTGATATTGATGATTGTAGGACTTTCCATGTTTGGGATGGTTTATGGAATGAGTTTGACGGAATTTATGGAAACGGCCCAACGCAATCCTAATGCACTTGAGGCTGCGCTTTCCAATATTGCTTTAAATTCAAAATTAATCAGTTCTTTGCTATCGGCAGTTGTTACAGCCCTAATCACTCCGATGCTGGCTGGGTTGTACAAAGTTGCCTATAATACCCAATATGGAGGCAATGGCTCTGTGTCAGATTTATTCGTTTATTACAAACAGCCTTATTTTTCAAATATTGTCATTTATACATTTTTGTTTACAGCCATTATGCAGCTTGTAAATGTAGGTTTTGATGAGTTTATTCCGGGATTTGGGAGTTTTATTTATCTTATACTTTTTATAATTCTTTCAGTCTTTTTAGTTTTTACAATTCCATTCATTGTCTTTGGTAATTTTTCATGGATTGAAGCTGTGAAATCAAGTATTTCGGTTACTTCAAAAAATTGGTTTTTCTTACTTTTTATATTGGCGATTTCATTCATTATTTCTTTTATTGGAGTAATTTTCTGCGGGGTTGGTATTTTATTCACATTTCCTTTTTTATACATCGCGACTTTTGTTTTGTACGATAAAATAATTGGATTTAATAATGAAGCGGACGACATTTCAAAAATCGGCGAAATTCAATAGATTTTGGTAGCTTAAATTATTTGTTTCTATTTTTGCCAAAAATTTAGAGATGCCCAAGAACCTTGTAATAGTCGAATCACCCGCCAAAGCAAAAACCATTCAACAATATCTTGGAGACGATTTTATGGTCGAATCTAGCTTTGGACACATCGTGGATTTGCCCAAAAAAGGAATGGGAATCGAAATCGAAAACAAATTCAAACCGCTTTACGAAGTTTCTGCCGATAAAAAAGAAGTCGTAAAAAAACTAAAAGAATTAACTAAAAAAGCAGAAACCGTTTGGCTCGCTTCCGATGAGGACCGCGAAGGAGAAGCGATTTCTTGGCATTTGTACAATGTTTTAGATTTAAAAAAGAAAGAAACTCATAGAATTGTTTTCAATGAAATTACCAAAAAAGCAATTCAGAAAGCAGTTGAGAATCCACGAAGCATAGATGAAAATTTAGTTGATGCGCAACAAGCGCGACGAGTTTTAGACAGATTGGTAGGTTTTGAAGTTTCTCCTATTTTATGGAAAAAAATCAAACCAGGACTTTCTGCAGGACGTGTGCAATCCGTTGCAGTTCGCTTGATTGTAGAAAGAGAAAAAGAAATTCAAGGTTTCAAACCGGTTTCTTCATTCAGATTTACAGCTCAATTTTTAACCAAAGAAAACAAAGGATTAAAAGCAATTTTAACGAAAGAATTTTCAACTTTTGAAGAAGCTAAAAAATTCATCGAATCGTGCACCAATGCAGAATTTAAAGTAAAAGATTTACAGAAAAAACCTGCAAAACGTTCGGCGTCTGCGCCTTTTACTACTTCGACTTTGCAACAGGAAGCATCTTTGAAATTAGGTTATCCGGTTTCCAGAACGATGCGTGTTGCACAGCAGTTATATGAAGCGGGGCACATTACTTACATGAGAACCGACAGCGTGAATTTGTCGCAAGATGCAATTGCTGCTGCGGAAAAAACAATTCAAAGAGAATTTGGCAATAAATATAGTTCACCAAGAAATTATACCAATAAAAATAAATCTGCGCAAGAAGCGCATGAAGCGATTCGTCCAACAAATTTTGATGTCAAATCTGCTGGTGGAGATGATTCGCAACACAGATTGTATGATTTGATTTGGAAAAGAGCGATTGCGAGCCAAATGGCAAATGCTGATTTGGAGCGTACGATAATTGACATTGAAAATTCAAACAATTCTGAAATTTTCCAGTCAAGAGGAGAAATCATCATTTTTGACGGGTTTTTGAAAGTTTATCAAGATACGATTACCGATGACGATGCGGAAGATGACAAAGCAATTTTGCCCGATGTTTCTAAAAATGAAAAATTAAAAGCAGATGAAATTTTCGGAACTGAAAAATTCACTAAATCTCCGCCGAGATATACGGAAGCTTCTTTGGTTAAAAAATTAGAAGAATTGGGAATCGGTCGTCCATCGACTTACGCGCCGACAATTTCTACGATTCAAAATCGTGAATATGTGATTGTCGGAAGTTTGGATGGGGAACAAAGAAAGTTGCAGACTTTAAAATTAAAGAAAGATAAAATCACTGAAAAAGTTGAAACCGAAACTTTTGGTGCAGACAAAAGGAAATTAATTCCAACCGACATCGGAATTGTGGTGAATGACTTTTTGGTAGATTATTTCAAAAATATTTTGGACTACGATTTCACTGCCAAAGTGGAAGAAAGTTTCGATGCGATTGCAGAAGGGAAAGAGCAATGGACGGAAATGATCGACGGATTTTATGGGAAATTTCATAAAAACGTAGAAACCGTTCAGGAAACTGCGGAACGTGCAACGGGCGAACGTGAATTGGGCATCGATCCAAAATCAGGAAAACCTGTTTCGGCACGAATCGGAAGATTTGGCCCGATGATTCAAATTGGCAATTCAGAAGACGAAGAAAAACCAAGGTTTGCAAGTTTACTAAGCACACAATCCATTCACAACATCAGTTTGGAAGAGGCTTTGCAATTGTTTGATCTGCCTAAAAATTTAGGTTTATACAAAAATGAAACAGTTGAAATCAACGTGGGGCGTTTTGGGCCGTATGTGAAATTTCAGGAGAAATTCATTTCGGTTCCAAAAGGGGAAGACATCATGGAAATTTCGTTGGAAAGAGCCATTGAATTGATTGATGAAAAAATGAAAGCAGACGCGCCGATTGCGTCTTATGATGGACTGGAAGTAACGAAAGGAAAAGGAAGGTTTGGACCTTTTATCAAATGGAACGAAATGTTCATCAACGTGAACAAAAAATATGATTTCGATAATTTGTCGAACAAAGACATCGAGGAATTGATTCAAGATAAATTAAAAAAGGAATCTGAAAAAGTTGTTCAGAACTGGGAAAGTGAAGGAATCAGAATCGAAAAAGCACGTTGGGGAAGACACAATTTAATTCAAGGGAAATTAAAAATTGAACTCGCAAAAGAAGTCGATGTGATGAAAATGACAGTGGATGTTGCGAAAAAATTAATCGAAGCCAAAAAACCAGCAAAAAAAGCAGCGGGGTCGAAAAAACCGGTAGCTAAGAAAACCACAAAAAAGAAATAATTTAAATGCTGAATGAATTTTTAACGCCGGTTTCGGGCGAATTACAGGGGTTTGCAACGACGCTCGATGATTTTTCAATCGGTAGAAATATAAATTTTGACAACGAAATAGCTTCCAATGGTTTGGTGATTTTGGGAGTCAAAGAAACACGTGGTGGAGAATCTGAATTCAATTCCGAATTGGAATTTGATACATTCCGAAAAGAATTTTATCAATTAAAAAAAGGAGATTGGCATTTGCCGATTTATGATTTGGGTGATTTGGAGCCCGGCTCAACGAAGGAAGATACTTATTTCGCACTGCAAAAAATCCAGGAAGAAATTTTGCGCAGCAAATCGATAGTAATTGTTTTGGGTGGAACTTCTAATTTGGCTTATTCGCAATTCAGAGCATTTGATTCTGTAAAATTAAATGTGAACTTGACCTGTGTTGACAATCGATTTCGATTGGGAAATGAAAAAGAAGATTTGTCTTTTTCAAATTATTTGAGCAAAATCATTGCCGAACCGCCACATAATTTATTCGAATATACACATCTTGGTCACCAGACATATTTTGTCGCACAAGAGGAATTGGATTTGATGGAACATCTGAATTTTGATGTGAAAAGATTAGGGAAATTAATTGAAAATATCAACGAATCAGAGCCAGAATTACGGAATTCTGACATGGTTGTTTTGAATTTAGAATCGATGCAATTCTCTGATTTTCAATCTGGAATTAAATTGTCTCCGAACGGATTCAATTCTAGGGAAATATGTTCGCTTTCCAGGTACGCGGGCATCAACAATAAAGTACAGTCCTTTGGCGTTTATAACTACAAAGCGAAAAACATAGAATCAGACGATTTGTTGTTGTCTGAAATTCTCTGGTATTTTATTGAAGGAAAAAACCATGCCCCACAAGATTCGGATTTTAGGGAATCTGATGATTTTGAAAAATTTTATGTACAAATTCCTGAACAGGATTTGACATTTTACCACAATTTAAAAACGGAGCAGTGGTGGCTGGAACTCAAGGATATGAATGATGCCGAAGAAGAAGGCAGTCAGATAGTTCCTTGTTCAAAAAAGGACTATGAAAATTCACTTGAAGGAAAAATACCGGAACGCTGGTGGAAATCGTACAAAAAATTATATTAAAGTAACAATAATATCATTTTTTGTTCGTTAGCTAAAAGCCAAAGGAAATTATTTTTGGTGAATCGTAAAATTATAATAGATTTACACGCTTAAAAAAAATTGAGGATGAATAAAGCATTGGTAGCAGTAATCATTTTGTCTTTCACACTCTCTTCTTGTAATATGTTGAAGAAGGGTAGGAAAGGGAAAGACGACGGTCAGATCGTAGGACAGAAATCGTCTGGTTGGACCCCGCAACGCCCTAAGGGAATGGTTCCCATTCCGAGCGGGTCATTTGTATTGGGACAAACTGATTATGATTTTACATTTGAAAATGATGCACCGGTAAGAACAGTGTCCGTTTCAGGATTCTATATGGACGATACTGAAACGACGAATTCAGAATATCAAGTATTCGTAAGTTATGTACGTGATTCTATCGCAAGAACGATGTTGGCTGAGAAAGCTGCTGAATTAGGATTTGATCCTACAAATGGAGGCGGTGGCAGGGATGCTACAGGAATTGCAGCATATCAATATGTTTCAGGTTCGGAAGACGGAGAATCAACTCCTTATGATGAATGGTTGAAGCAAAATGCTACAGGTCGCGATGGCGGAACGGGTGTGCCTGCTGATCAAAGAAAATTAAACTGGAACGTTGACTTGGCTTGGAATAAATATGAATACCCTGACATTGATTACGTGGAAGTAATGGAGAGCATGTATTATCCACCTGAAGAAAGGTTCAACGGAGAAAGATTGATTGATGTTCGTAAACTGAAATACAAATACATTTGGGTGGATCAGGAAGGTGCCGCCAAAGAAAAAGGAAATTCAGATTCTTACAGAATCGATTACAGACACGAGGAAGAAGTAAGTATCTATCCTGATACTACAGTTTGGGTAAGAGATTTTAACTATTCACACAATGATCCGTTGCACCAAAACTATTTCTGGCATCAGGCGTATTCAGACTATCCTGTAGTAGGAGTAAGCTGGGATCAGGCAATGGCTTTCTGTGCATACAAAACAAAAAAACAAAACGACTATCTTTCAACTAAAAAGAAAAAGAATGGTGTTTCAAATAAAGTAATCGACTACAGATTACCAACTGAGATCGAATGGGAATATGCTGCCCGCGGTGGTTTACAAGATGCACCATACCCTTGGGGAGGTCCTTATTTGACAGATGACAGAGGATGTTATTTGGCAAACTTCAAACCAAAAAGAGGTGATTATATCGAAGACCAAGGAAAAGGTTACATGTACACAGCTCCTGTAAAAACTTTCCATGCAAACGGATACGGATTGTATGACATGGCAGGAAATGTGGCAGAGTGGACAAGTTCTCCTTATGACAAAGCATTCTATCAGACGACATCATCATTAAACCCTTCAATCATGAGAGAACACAGCGAAAACAAATCTGTTAGAGGTGGTTCTTGGAAAGACGTAGGATATTTATTGATGGTAAGCGCACGTGACTGGGAACACAAAGATTCAGCGAGAAGTTTCATTGGATTCCGTACCGTACAATCTTTCCCTGAAGGAGCAAAAATCAAATTCAAGAAGAAACGATAAGAATAAGAAAACAAATCAAAACAATTATTTTATAAATTTTTAATTAACACAAATTTATTTTTAGAATTATGGCAACAAAAGCGAGCAAAAAGGACGTTATACTAAACATGGTTTATAGTTTAGGGGCTGCAGTAGTAATTATCGGAGCATTATGTAAAATTAACCACTATTCACCATTAGGAATCGATGGATCTATCATCCTTGCAATTGGATTGGTTGTGGAAGCATTGATTTTCGTTGTATTTGCTTTTGACAAACCAACAGGTGATTACCAATGGGAAAAAGCATATCCGGAATTAGCTGATGGTTCTCCAGTAGCAAGAAAAACTGCCAAAGTGGTTGAGGAGTCAGACAACATGTCTCTTTCTCAAAAATTAGACAAAATGTTGGCTGATGCAAAATTAGACGCTTCTTTGATGGAAAGATTACGTGCAGGTATCGATAACTTCGGAACGGCTGTTAATGAAATCAATAAAACTACAAGCGCAGCAGCAGCTACACAACAGTATGGAGACCAATTAGCATTGGCTGCAAATCACATGGAGTCATTAAATGCTTTGTACCAGGTACAATTAGAAAGCGGACAAAAACAAGTAGAATTAAACAAACAATTCATTTCAGAAATGGAGGCATCTGCGGGAGGTTCTCAGAAATTCCAACAGGAAATGGAAGCTTTGTCTGCAAGCATCAACAGCTTGAACAAAGTTTACGGCGGAATGTTATCTGCAATGAAAGGAAGTTAAGAATTCAATTAACTCAAAATGAAATTAATGTTTAACATTCTACTTATTAAATAAAAATGGCACAAGGCAAACAGTCACCACGTCAGAAGATGATCAACCTGATGTACCTGATTTTCATCGCAATGATGGCAATGCAGGTAGATCGTCAGGTGTTGAGATCTTTTGAAGATATAACAGTCACTTTGAATGAATCATCAAAATTGACTGATGAAAATAATACGACATTTTACGATCAAATTGTAAAAAAAGCAAGTGAAGATCCTGATTATGCGGCTATCCAAGGAAAGGCTGACCAGGTAAAAGCTGAAGCAGATAAAGCGTTTAATGCTATAGATGCATTGAAAAATAAAATTATGCAAACTCAGGCATATCAATTGCCTGCAATTGGAGCAACTGAAGAGCATGAAACAAATTATGCTTCTTTATCTAATGTAGATGCAGTTACTAATTTGTTATTTATTTCTGATGACAAACCGAAACCGGAAGCGGAAGGTTTAAAATCAGCAGTTGATAATTTCAAAACTTTTATGGCTACGGCTTATGCTGATTCTGATCGTGACAAAAAACGTGTTGAACAAATTTTCAACACTTCAGACAGAGGAAAAAAATCTTGGTTAAACAGTTTATTCTATGGACAACCTTTGATTGCAGGATTGGCTAACTTAACGAAATTACAATCAGATATTCGCACAGAAGAGGGTAACTTGGTTAGAACTTTATTGTCTAACAAATTGGAGGATGAAATTGAGTTAAAAGCATTCCAACCTATCGTAATGGTTCCACCAATTATGAGAGCTGGAAAACCAGTTGAAGCAAGCATTGCTTTTGGTGCATTTGACAATACTCTTCAAGGATCTGTATCTGTAGGCGGTCAAAACGTGACACTAAAAGACGGTAAAGCAGTATTTAATATCACTCCAACTGGTTCAGGTATGAAAACTATTTCTGGTACTATGAGTTATAAAGCGAATGGAAAAGATGTATCAATGCCTTTTACCCAACAATATGAAGTAGTTGCTGAAACAATTCCAGAACCACCAAGTGGAGCTATCATTACAGCTGATAAGATGAATGTTGTTTACCGTGGATTAGATAACCCGATTTCAGCTACAGTAAATGGTGCGGAAGGAGCAATTTCATTGACAGCATCAGTAGGAGGATTGAGTGGATCTAACGGTAAATACAACTTTAAGCCTGCAGCAGGTAGCGGAACAGTAACATTTACTGCTTCAGCTAAAACTTCCTCAGGTAAAACTGTTTCAGGTAAAAAAGAATTTAGAATCAAACCAGTTCCACCTGCAAGAGGTAACATCTTGAACAAAACAAGTATTACAGTTCCAGCAAATGGATTGGCAGCACAAACAGTTCGTGTTGACTGGCCAGACTTCTTGTTCGACTTAACTGCGAATGTAAACTCATTCAAAGTAAAAGTTCCTGGTCAGCCTACAGCTTCTGTAACAGGAAACAAAATGTCTGCTGCATCTGGAGTATTGAGCAAAGCAAGAAAAGGTGATGCCGTATTTGTTTTCGATATCAAATATAGCTCAGGATCTATTTCTGGTGAAGCATCACCGGTAACAATTGAAGTACAATAAAAATTAATAAATATCAATCATCATGAAGTGTCTTTTTTTCGGAATAATGAGTTTGGTGGCATCTTTGGGCTATGCCCAGAATGTTTTAAACGCGATTTCACCTGAAGAATTAAGGGAGCAGAGAGCGAATAAAACAAAGGTTACCGAAGCAGGAGATACAGTTAGTACCTTGGCAGAACCTTTGCCTTATGGTTACATCGAGGACAAAGAAGTCATTTGGTCAAAAGTCGTTTGGGAAGTTATCGATTTGAACGAGCGTCTCAATCAGCCTTACTACCGTTCTTCTGACGGATTATTGACAGAATCAGCTACTCTATTCGATGCTTTGGCAAAAGGAGTGGAAAGCGGAGAAATTGCAGAAGTTTATGATGATGAGTACTTTCAAAATAAGATGACTTATCAACAAATCAGAGATCGTATGGTAAATGTTGATACGCAACAATTTTATTACGATATGGTCGAAGCTGGAGAAACTCCTGATGAAGGTGCTATTTTTAACTTCGAAATGGATTCTCAAGACATCAAAATGGTAAAAATCAAAGGAATTTGGTACATAGACCGTCGTTTAGGAGAAATGAAATATCGTCTTTTAGGACTTTGTATCATGGGGCCAGACGCACAGACTTTAGGTACTGAGTTTGATGACGGACAATATGTGGAATTATTCTGGATTTGGTACCCAAGTGCGCGTAAAACATTGAACAATTACAATGTTTTCAATCCAAATAACTCTTCGTCCAGTATTACGTTTGATGATTTGTTGAATGCAAGACGTTTCTCTTCAGTCATCTACAAAGCTCAAACCATGTATGGAATCAGACCGATTGAGGATTACATTCCAAGAAACTCTAAAGGTCAGTTAGAAGAGCACGACCGCATCCGCGAGAGCATTCTTCAGTCTGAAGCCGATATGTGGCACTATTAAAAATTATTTTAATCCAATACAAATCCCGTTGACAACCTCAGCGGGATTTTTTTTGGGCGCCCGGGCGGGCTGCTTCGGTCTATGCTTCGCTCCGGTCTTTCATTGCCATTTCAGACCGCTCCTTTCAGTCGCGCCACTAAACATCCCTGACGCAGTCAACGTTATAAATTTTAACTTTTCAACTTATCAACACCGACATATTTTGACGTTATCACTTCGTAAATTTGAGTGTGGAATCAAAAATTACAAAAGGACAGGGAGCAATAGAAAACGTTCACAATCATTTCAATCGAAATGCTTATGAACGCACCATTTATGAAGATAACTTACTGACAGAAGAAGGAGAAATAGAGGAATCTATCGCCAAAACAGAAATCATAGAAGTTTTCCCAAAAACCATCATGAATGATGTCCGAAGAAAAGGACAACCTTTGGAGTTTTCCATGAATCCATACCAAGGCTGTGAGCACGGTTGTGCTTATTGCTATGCACGGCCTACGCATGAGTATTGGGGATACAGTGCAGGAATAGATTTCGAACGCAAAATTTTAGTCAAAAAATCTGCGCCTCAATTATTAGAAAAATTATTTCAAAAAAGAGGATATCAAGCAAGGGAATTTATGCTTTCCGGAAATACAGATTGCTACCAGCCTGTAGAACGAAAATTAGAAATTACACGCAAGGTTTTAAATGTTTGTCTGGATTACCGCCATCCGGTGGGAATTATCACCAAAAATGCTTTAATTCTACGTGATTTAGACATTTTGAAAAAGCTTGCGGAAAAGAACCTGGTCAATGTTGCGATTAGCATTCCCACCATCAATGAAGATTTGAGAAAAAAGTTAGAACCACGCACTTCATCAATTCCACAAAAATTAAAAACAATTGAAACCTTGGTTCAAAATGGAATTCCGGTTTTTCCGATGGTTGCACCCATCATTCCCGGACTCAACAGCATGGAAATTCTTCCTGTTTTAAAAAAAGTTTCAGAGTTGGGAGCTTATAATTTCGGTTACACATTGGTCAGATTAAATGATACGGTAGAGCCGGTTTTTTCCTCTTGGATTCATGAACATTATCCTGACAGAGCAGAGAAAGTTTTGAACCAGATCAAATCTATGCATGGAGGAAAACTCGGTGAAAGATTGGCAATGAAAAGAAACAAAGGCGAAGGGAATATTGCGGAAATGATTCATTCAACATTTAGAATCGGAAGACAGAAATATTTTGCGGACAAGCCCAAACGTGAAGAATTAGCAACACATCTTTTCAACGGAAAAAAGGGAGAACAATTATCTTTGTTTTAATTTTGAAATATGAATGAACAAGAATTGAAAGGGCTTGCGGAGCAATTGGGCAATCCATCTGGGAAAAAAGGAGTAGAAGTGGCGGAAATGATGGACAGAAATAATATCAAAATGACCATTCATTCCATCGATAATTTAGAAATTAAAAATGGAGATTCTATTTTGGAAATCGGTCATGGAAATTGCGGCCATTTGAAATTAATTTTCGAGAAAGCAATCGAAATTCAATATACGGGTTATGATATTTCGGAATTGATGAACATTGAAGCAAAGAAATTAAACCAAAATTTAATTCAAAATAATTCTATAGAATTCAAGTTGTACGACGGAGATATTTTTTCCGAAGCTGATAATTCTTTTGATAAAATTTTTACAGTAAACACGCTTTATTTCTGGTCAAATCCAATTGAATTTATCAATGAAATTTACAGAACTACAAAACCAAATGGAATTTTCTGTTTGACTTTTGCTGAAAAAGATTTTATGGAGAAACTTCCTTTTACAAAATTCGGATTTAATTTATACAGCATCGAAGATGTCCAAAAATTAATTGAACATTCAAATTTCAATCTTGAAAAAATCGAAAATCAAACAGAAGAAATTCAATCGAAATCAGGAGAAATTGTCAGCCGAAAGTTTCTAACGATGGTTTTGAAGAAAACTTTATAGTTCGGTATATTCAACAATTTCAATATCAAAACCGCCTACAGATTGTTTTGCATTTGGGTTTCTTGTAATGAGATTGATGTTCTTGATGCCTAAATCTTTAATGATTTGCGCTCCGATTCCATAATCTTTCATGTCATTTGGAATGATTCCTGTCGCAGCAGTTCCTTCTAAATACTGTTTGAACTGATTCATTTTGCTCAACAACAAATCAGAATCGGAAACATTATTGATGAAAATAATTGCTCCTTTTCCAAAGTCATTGATGATCTCAGTAGTTTTTTGAACCAAAGGTGTTTCCCCAAATTGTAACGCAGAAAACAAATCGTAATAACTATTCGAAGAAATCACTCTCAACGGAATTACCTCATTTTCAGTCCATTTTCCTTTTGTCAAAGCAAAGTGGATTTGATTATTAGTTGTTTGTTTGTAAGAAGTCATCTGGAAATCACCGAAAGCAGTTTGCACCGGAAATTCGTCAATTCTTTCAATCAATGAATCATGTTGCAAACGGTAAGCAATCAAATCCTGAATCGAAATTATTTTCAAATCAAATTTTTCAGCAATCTTGAAAAGTTGTGGCAAACGTGCCATGGAACCGTCTTCATTTAAGATTTCAACCAAAATTCCGGCAGGTTTAAATCCAGCCAATCTTGCCAAATCAACCGCAGCTTCCGTATGTCCTGCTCTCCTCAAAACTCCGCCAGTTTTGGCTTGCAAAGGGAAAATGTGTCCCGGTCGCCCTAAATCAGACGCTTTTGTATGTGGATCCACCAACGATTCTATTGTGTTCGCTCTGTCTTTCGCAGAAATTCCGGTGGTATTTCCTTTTCCTTTGTAATCAACCGAAACAGTAAATTGGGTTTCGTGTAAAACGGTATTGTTCGTAACCATCAAATGCAGATCCAATTCCTGACAACGTTCAATTGTAAGCGGTGTACAGATCAACCCTCGTCCATGTGTCGCCATGAAGTTGACCATTTCGGGTGTAACTTTTTCGGCAGCGGCTATGAAATCGCCTTCATTTTCGCGGTCTTCGTCATCGACAACGATGATTACTTTTCCTTCTTGAATGTCTTTTAGAGCTTCAGATATGGTGTTTAGGCGGATTGTTTCTAACATTGTTTCCATCATTGATAACGACTATGTTCGGTATTTTTTTGTTTGCGTCTGAACCTTGAAAAGAATTTAACTACCGGATCTAAATAATTTCCTAAGTTAAATAATCCCGAATCATTATTTGCCTTGTAAAACAGCACCATAGCAAAAGGGAAAAATATCAGGTTTGCAGACCATGCAGCAAAGGTAGGGTCTATAATGCCATTTTTGGTCATGTTTTCAGAAGAAAAATTGATGATATAATACAGAACAAATATGACAATCGAAATCACAACCGGCATCCCGATTCCCCCCTTTTTTACAATTGCACCTAACGGAGCGCCAATCAAAAAGAAAATGATGCAGGTAAAAGCATACGAGAAATTTCTGTGATAATGCAGCTTTTGTTTCGCCTGAATTTTTGTTTTAGTACGAATTTCTTCTCCCTGCCATTTATAACTTTCCATTTCTCTTTCCACTGAGGCAATGGATTCGTTCAGTAATTGGGTTTTCTTTTCAGGTTTTAAATCTTCTATTTTTTTAGGTAAAGAATCCTTTGCAGATAATTTGATTTCCTTCAACTTATCCCATCCATAAACATTTTTAGCATAGTTTCCTTTGAAAACTTGGTCGTAATATTTTGCATAATCTTTGGTCATGGAATCAATTCTTCGGTTCAATTTTGAAGCATTGAGAAATCGGTAATGGTCTGTAATATTTTCTTCATCCATTGCTTTTTGCAAAATTTCAGAGATGTCGATGTATAGATTCATCGTATCAAATTTGATGGATTGATTGGGTTGATTTTTTCTTTCCTGTGCGCCTTTGCCTTTTATTTCATCCACATAAATATGTCCGTCAAAAAGCTCCATTTTCAAAAGACGAATGTCTTCCTTGTCACGGGTTAATGTTCCTTTTTTTGAAATAATGGTTTGTTTGTCATCATCAAATTTTCCGGTTTTATGAATGAAAACATCTGCTAAAATATCTTGATTTTCACCGGAAACTTTGTTAATTTTCATGCTGAATCCGGGAATGTTTTCAATGAATGCACCTTCCACCAATTGTAAAGTAGGATTGGCCTTGACAATATTGTAAGCTAAATTCTTTGCTTTCCTTTGTGAATACGGCATAACGTGGTCTCCAAAAAAATAAAGTCCGATTGCCATCAAGGAAACAACAGTAAAAAGAGGAGTCAGAATTCTTGCAAGAGAAATTCCAGAAGCCTTCATGGCAGCCAATTCATAGCGCTCGCCCAATCCACCAAAAGTCATGATGGAGCCCAACAAAATGGTTAACGGTAAAACAAGCTGGATAACGTTGATTCCCAAATAAATCAACAGTTCACCGATGGTAAGCCAACTCAATCCTTTTCCTGCAAACTTTTCCATTTCCTGCCATGCAAACTGCACGATGAAGATGAAAAATAAGATACTGAAAATAAAAAAAAATGGTCCTAAAAACGTTTTAACCGTGTACCAATCAAGCTTTTTGATCATTTAAATCTGGGTTACAATGTAGCCGTCGCTTTCATATTTTGACTTATCAAATTTAAACAAAGGTTTCGGAATAATTAAATTTTCTAAATAATCTTTCACAGTGATGGTTCTAGTACCTCCATTTTTATTGGTTTCCTTGTATTGGTAAAGGGTTTTATTGTTTGTATTAATTCCTACGGAAATAGATTTTACATCAGAATTTCCTGTTGGCGTTAATTTGATAAATTGAATTTTATTTCCGTCAATGGTGCTGGTTTTTTCCAATTCATATTTGTAACCCGTTTTGTACATCCCCAGAATTTTAACAGGCGTCAAAAGATCGTCGCTGTCTTTTGTAGGTATGGAAACAGTAACTTCTTTATCTTCCTTTGAAATGGTGTACAAAGTTTTCCCGTCATAAATCTGATTGATTCCCATCACATTCAGATTATATTTTTCTTTTGAAGCATAAACTTCACCAATTTCGCCTTTGGAATTTCCGCTTTCTTTTACTTCAAATTTGATGTAATAAGTTGGGATTTTTGAGTAAGAATTACTCACCTGATCCAGCAATTCTTTAGCATTTTGAGCATTTGCAGAAATGGAAAGTGACAATAAAATCACCGTGAAAAATATGTACTTGATCATTAGATTTAATTTTGATTCAAATTATTCAACAACTGTTCCAAACTCATGTCATCCATAATCAGCACCTGACGGGCTTTACTGCCTTCAAACGGACCTACAATTCCAGCTGCTTCCAATTGATCGATAAGCCTCCCTGCACGGTTGTAACCTAACTTTAATTTTCTTTGCAAAAGTGAGGCCGAACCTTGCTGTGACATTACGACAATTCTGGCGGCATCATCAAACAAACTGTCGCGGTCATTCAAATCAATATCCATAGCGCTTCCGCCATCTTCACCGACATATTCAGGCAATAAAAACGCGTCTGGATAACCCTTTTGTGAACCGATGTATTCGGTAATTTCATCCACTTCAGGCGTATCTACAAACGCACATTGCAAACGCACTAATTCATTTCCGGTCGTGAAAAGCATATCTCCTTTTCCAATCAATTGATCAGCTCCCGAAGAATCCAAAATTGTACGTGAATCAATTTTTGAAGTTACCCTAAATGCTACACGCGCAGGGAAATTGGCCTTGATGGTTCCCGTAATTACGTTAACGGAAGGTCTTTGTGTTGCGATAATCAAGTGAATTCCAACGGCACGCGCCAACTGTGCCAAACGTGCAATCGGCATTTCAACTTCTTTTCCGGCAGTCATGATTAAATCCGCAAATTCATCGACGATCAAAACGATGTAAGGCAAATATCTATGACCATTTTCAGGATTTAATTTTCTTTGTTTGAATTTCTCGTTGTATTCTTTTAAGTTTCTAACGTAAGCATTTTTGAGTAATTCATATCGGTCATCCATTTCAATACAAAGTGAATTCAATGTGTTGATTACCTTTTTGTTATCCGTTATAATTGCATCATCAGAATCAGGGAGTTTTGCTAAATAATGACGTTCGATTTTTGAATAAAGCGTCAATTCCACTTTCTTCGGATCGACCATCACAAATTTCAATTCGGAAGGATGTTTTTTGTACAACAATGAAGTGATAATCGCATTCAATCCAACTGATTTTCCTTGTCCTGTCGCACCCGCCATCAATAAGTGAGGCATTTTTGCCAAATCGGCAACAAAAGTTTCGTTGGAAATGGTTTTTCCAAAAGCAATCGGCAATTCCATTTTTGCAGTTTGAAATTTCTGAGAAGCAATCACAGAACGCATTGACACCATCGTCGGATGACTGTTTGGAACCTCAATTCCAATCGTTCCTTTTCCTGGAATCGGTGCGATAATTCGAATCCCCAATGCACTTAAACTTAAAGCGATATCGTCTTCTAAATTTTTAATTTTTGAAATTCTTACACCTGCTTCCGGAACGATTTCATACAAAGTTACTGTAGGGCCAATGGTTGCTTTTATCTGAGAAATTCCAATGCCATAATTGGCAAGTGTTTCGATGATACGGTTTTTGTTTCGTTCTAATTCTTGTTGATTGATGGTTACATTTTCACCGGAATCATATTTTCTCAACAAATCCAAAGGCGGAAATTTAAATCCAGGCAAATCCAAAGTCGGATCGTATTCACCATGTTTTTCTACAAGATTTGCAGAAATTTTCTCAACCGTATCTTCTTGTTTAATTTTTTCCACAGTTAATTCTAGATCATCTTCATCCTTTGTGGAAATATTTTCTATAATCAATTCATTGCTCGGAGAGATTGTTTTTTTTTCTTCCGGAAAATCAGTGATAATCAATTCAGTTTTCGGATTCAAATTATCCAAAGAAAGTTCTTCAATTGGATCAGGGGTTATTTTTTTCGGTTTTGGAATTTCAGAAATAGAAGCTTCTGTTTGTTTTTCCGTTTTGATTTCAGGTTCTAAATTTTCATCATCTTCATCCAATCCTTTGGATTTTCTTTGAACAGAACTTGCCAGTTTTTCTGGGGTGATTCTCCAATTAATGACCATGTAAAGAATCAAACTCATTCCTAATAAAATTCCCATTCCGATTTTTCCGATAAATGTGTTCATGTAGTCATTTATCTCAAATCCCATTACACCATGAAGAATTCCGATTTTTGAAACAAATCCTAAAAATATTGGTGTCCAAATCAAAAAAAACAAACAATTATAAAGTAGTTTGAAAGGTTTTATCTGTTTGAATTTGAACAAAATTTTAATTCCCAACAAAATAAAAAATATGGGTAAGAAAACGGCAGTTATACCTACTCCATGGTAGATGAAAAGCTCACCTAAATAAGCACCAAGCTTTCCTAAAACATTTTCAGCAACGACTTCTCGGCTCCAAAAATCAGCGAGCTGGCTTTGGTCGTTGTGACCATGGAAAATATAAGAAACAAAGGAAATCAATAAAATGATGCCCAATGCTAAAAAAACAACGCCGGAAATGGTTTTCAAGACATTTTTACGCGGTGGTTTTGGAGAAATCATTTTCGGTTCGTCCATTCGGATAAATTCTGAAATAAAATTAATTTACAAAAATAAGAATATAAGTCTGTCAATAAATTAAATTCTCAATCATTTTTCAACTAAAAAATTATTGTAGTTTTGTCAAACCGTATGGAAAATTTTGTTGTTTCAGCCAGAAAATACCGTCCGCTGCAGTTTGAAGATGTAGTTGGGCAGGCTTCTATTACCGATACTTTGGAACATGCGATTGGCAACAATCAATTGGCGCAAGCACTTTTGTTTTGTGGTCCGAGAGGTGTAGGAAAGACTACTTGCGCGAGAATTCTGGCAAGAAAAATCAACGAAGAAAACAATCAGATCGACGAAGAAAATCAAGATTTTGCATTCAATATTTTTGAACTGGATGCGGCTTCAAACAATTCAGTGGACGATATCCGAAGTTTGATTGACCAAGTTCGTTTCGCACCGCAAGTTGGGAAATATAAAGTTTATATCATTGATGAGGTGCACATGCTTTCTCAAGCTGCGTTTAATGCTTTTCTGAAAACTTTGGAAGAACCACCTGCGCATGCGATTTTCATTTTGGCGACTACAGAAAAACATAAAATAATCCCGACGATTTTGTCGCGTTGTCAGATTTATGATTTCAAAAGAATTTCCATCAATGACATCAAATTGCATTTGGAAAATATTGCACGTCAGGAAGATGTAGAATACGAAGAAGATGCTTTGCATTTAATTGCACAAAAAGCAGATGGTGCTTTGCGTGATGCACTTTCGATTTTTGACCGGATGGTGACTTTCACTTCGGGGAAATTGACTTTGGAAAAAGTTGCGGAAAACCTGAATGTTTTGGACTATGAATATTATTTCAAAATTACGGATGCTGCTTTGAAAAATGAAATTCCAAATTTGATGTTGCAGTTCAATGATATTTTGAACAAAGGATTTGATGCGCATCTTTTCATCAGCGGATTAGGCGGACATTTCCGTGACTTATTGGTGGCGAAAATTCCGCAGACAATTGATTTGCTGGAAGTGGGTGAAAACACCAAAATCAAATATTTGGATCAAGCACAAAGATGTGATTCTCAATTTTTGATTGATGCAATTGAAATTTGTAATACAGCCGACATCCATTACAAAACGAGTAAAAATGCAAGACTTACAGTTGAAATTGCTTTGATGCAATTGGGTTCTTTGACAGCAGAAAATTCAATTGATAAAAAAAAAAGTTTAGGATAATTTCACCGCAAGGCAGAACGATTCAAATTCCCAAAGTTAATCCACCACAAGAAAAATTAGACCCAAAAACGGAACAATCAACTTTTGTTCATCCTGAAACTTCTCCGAAAATAGAAGTAGCTACACCTGAAGTGAAGCGTGCAGACAAGCCCATTTCAACCAAAAAAGAAATGCCTGTTTCATTTAATCTGAAAAATATTTTTGATAAAGTTGAAGAGGAAAAACCCGTTTTGGAAGACAGAAGTAATTTGCCTAAGGAAAGTTTTAACGAAAATCAGTTCATCACAGTTTGGAGTGAATTTGTAGAAAATCTAAAATTGCAGAAACAAATTCCCGCTTACAACGCATTGCATACTGCAAAAATTACTTTGAAAGATGAGCTGAAAATCATTTTTGAGTTTTCTTCTTTGTCGCTTTCTTCTGAATTTGATTTGCAAAAAGACGCGTTGATGCGTGCTTTACGAGAAAAGTTAAAGAATCATTACATCGAATTTGAAGTTCAGATTTCAAAATCTGAATTGACGCAGACTTATATAAAATCAAAAACAGATATTTTCAAAGAAATGGCTGAAAAAAATCCGATTTTGCTGAGAATGAAAAATGAATTTGGATTGGATTTGAATTCAAATGATTAAGGACGAAAAATATTTCGTAAACTTGCCGAAAATTTAAAAGGAAAAATTAATATCAAATGAAAAAAATAATTGTTAGTGCAATTTTGGCTGCGGTTATCATTTCTTGTAACAAATCAGGAGGTGGAAGCGGTGCTTCAGTAGGTAAATTAGAAAATGACGATCAGAAAGCAGGTTATGCTTATGGTTTAAACATTGGTCAGCAAGTTGAACAGTATTCACAATCTTTGAAAGAAGATAGCTTGAACTATGCAGAATTGGAAAAAGGAATCTGGGATTATATAAACAATTCTAGCAAAGACAGAGATTCTTATGCGCAAGGGCAAAGCATCGGGATGGCGATTCAAGGTTTCATCAAAGGTCAGAAATTAGAAGGGAAAGTAGATCCGAAATTTGCAGTTGCAGGTATCATGGATGTTTTGAAAAAAAGCGAACTGAAATTTTCAAAAGATTCTATCGGGATGTTCATGCAGACCTATATGCAGTCTAATAGAGATAAAATGTCAGCTGAAAACCTTGAGAAAGGAAATAAATTTTTAGAAGACAAAAAGAAAGACAGCAAAGTCAAAGCTACTGCCAGCGGTTTATTGTATGAGGTTGTAAAAGAAGGAACGGGAGCGTTGCCTACTGCAACCAGTATCGTAAAAGTTAATTACAAAGGAAAGTTAATCGACGGTAAAGTTTTTGACGAATCTAAAAAAGAACCGGTTGAATTTCCATTGGCAAATGTAATTCCAGGCTGGACTGAAGGTTTGCAGTTGATGAAAGTTGGTTCTAAATATAAATTCTACATTCCTGCTAATTTAGGTTATGGAATGAACGGGAGCCCGGATGGTGCTATCGGACCAAACGAAACTTTGGAATTTGAAGTTGAATTGTTAGAAGCAAAAGAAGCTCCGGCTCAAGCGCCTCAGCAACAATTAACTCCAGAACAGATTCAACAATTGATGCAACAGCAACAACAGCAAGGAGGAAATTAATTCCAAATTGATCAAACATAAAAAAAGTCCCGAATTTCGGGACTTTTTTTATGTTTGATATTTTGATTGAATTTTATTTATTCATCGAAATCAAAAATTCTTCGTTGGAACGTGTTCCTTTAATTCGGCTTCGAAGAAATTCCATTGCTTCCAAAGGATTCATATCAGCCAAATGATTTCTCATGATCCACATGCGTTGCTGCGTTGGTTCGTCTAGCAACAAATCATCGCGACGCGTACTTGATGAGACCAAATCAATCGCAGGGAAGATACGTTTGTTGGCGATTTTTCGGTCTAATTGTAATTCCATATTACCTGTTCCTTTGAATTCTTCAAAGATAACTTCGTCCATTTTAGAACCTGTATCGATCAAAGCTGTTGCGATAATTGTAAGTGATCCGCCATTTTCGATATTTCTTGCCGCACCGAAAAATCTTTTAGGTTTGTGAAGCGCATTCGCATCTACACCACCTGACAAAACCTTTCCGGAGGCTGGAGCAACTGTATTGTATGCTCTTGCTAAACGCGTAATTGAATCCAATAAAATCACGACATCGTGTCCGCATTCTACCATTCTTTTCGCTTTCGACAAAACCAAGTTCGCAACTTTCACGTGTTCCGTAGCTTCTTTGTCAAACGTCGAAGCAACTACTTCTCCGTTCACACTTCGTTTCATATCGGTAACTTCCTCAGGACGCTCGTCAATTAATAAAACGATTAAATATGCTTCAGGGTGATTCGCTGCAATTGCATTGGCAACTTCTTTCAATAAAACAGTTTTACCCGTTTTGGGCTGTGCGACGATCATACCGCGTTGTCCTTTTCCAATAGGAGCAAACAAATCCAAAACTCTCGTGGAAAGTGTGGAATTATTTTCTGCTAATTTGAATTTTTCTTCAGGAAATAACGGAGTTAAATGTTCAAACGCAACTCTATCACGAACGAAATCTGGTGTACGACCATTGATTTCTTTTATTTTAATTAATGGAAAATATTTTTCTCCTTCCTTTGGCGGACGAACTTCTCCTGTAATTGTATCTCCTGTTTTCAAGCCAAAAAGTCTGATTTGTGACTGAGAAACATACACATCATCTGGTGAAGATAAATAGTTGAAATCCGACGAGCGTAAAAAACCATAATTATCCGGCATGACTTCTAAAACACCTTCCGTGTCAATTATTCCTTCAAATTCATAATTGGAAGCGCGGTATTTATTTTTATCCCCGTTATTTTGCTGGTTTCCACTTTGTGGATTGCTGTTTGGGTTTACATTACCGTTATTTTGTTGATTTGGATTTTGGTGAACCGTTTTGTTAGGTCTTTGCTGTTGGGGGTTGTTGGAGTTTTTTTGGTTTTTATTTTGGTTGGGATTCTGGTTAGGGTTGTTTTGTTTGGTGTTCGGGTTATTGTTCTGGTTTTTATTTTGGTTGGGATTGTTATTAGTTTTTGGAGGATTATTTTGTGGTGGACGGGTGTTTTGTGCCGGTGTTTCCGTTTTTACTTCCTCTTTTTTTGGTTCCTCTATTTTCGTCTCTTCTTTTAATTCAACTACAGTCTCTGTATTTTCTTTCGGAACTTGAGTTGTATTTTCTTTTTGAGCTTTCGGGAATATTTTTCTTTCTCTTGGTTCTCTTTTTTTAGGAGCTTCAGGAGTTGGTTTTTCTTCTTTTGCAAGAGCTGAATTGGCAGCTTGTTGGTCTAAAATGCTATATATCAGATCCATTTTTTTTAACTGCTTTACCTTTTTTACCTTTAGGTTCGAAGCAATTTCCTGCAATTCATCTAATTTTTTGCTTTTTAATTCATTTAAATCAAACATAAAAATTTTTGTGTATTAAATAGGGTATATTATAAAGTGTGGATTTACTTCTAATTACTTGTTAGTCAGAAAACTAAAATTTCAATAAAAGTGTTGTGAAGTATTTTGTGATTAGAAATATCACTGCAATGTTACGAATAAAATTTAAAACACAACAAAAAAAATATTTTTAATTTTGCAGTGCAATTCATCAGACATGATACAACGCAAACAAAGCATTTTTTTATTTTTAGCAGGAATTTTTTCTGCGGTTTCGGCATGGGTAGGTAATTTGTGGAAAACAACCACTGGTTGGATTCAGGCGGAAGACGTAATTATATTACTCGTTTTGTTTTTGTTGTCAACTGTCTTATCTTTGTCGTCAATCTTTTTGTTTAAAAACAGAAAGTTACAGATGCAACTTGGGTTGCTGAATATTTTATTGAACATTTTGTTAGTAGGTTATCTGGCTTACAGTTTATCAAATTTACCCGGAGGGTTTAACTCTGAGAAGGGTATTGGGCTTTTTGCGCCTTTCATCTCGATAGTGCTTTTAATTATAGCAAATCGTTACATTAAGAAAGACGAAAAGCTTGTGAAATCGGTGGACAGGTTCAGGTAAATCTAGCAACTTTTTATATGAGCGCGTAGAGCAATTCTTTTAGAGTTGCTCTTTTTTTATTTTATAAATTTAAATTTTAAGTGGATTTGACACATCATTTTGATTAAATTTCATTAAAAATTAAATTTAACCCTAAAAATTAAGGGGTGTATTTAAGAATTATATATTTTTGCATAGAATTACTTTAAAAAATTACCCACTATGTCACATTTACGTTTCAATGCGCTAAAAGAAGTACTCAAAAGAAATCCAATTCCCGTAGAAGTTCCGGAAAAGCTTTCTGTATTGTTTAACCAAAACGTCTTCTCAGAGGATGCGATGAGAGAGTACATGACCAAAGGTGCTTTTGGCTATATAATGGCAGCTCGTGAAAAAGGAGAAAAAATACCGAGAGAAGCGGCAGATCAGATTGCGGCAGCGATGAAAGATTGGGCATTAAGTAAAGGCGCTACTCATTATACGCATTGGTTTCAGCCGTTGACTGGAACGACAGCAGAAAAGCATGATGCATTTTTTACGCCAGTCGAAGGTGGAAAAGCAATTGAGCAATTCAGCGGATCGATGCTGGTACAGCAAGAGCCGGATGCTTCTAGTTTTCCCAATGGAGGAATACGTAATACTTTTGAAGCGAGAGGTTATACTGCTTGGGATCCCACTTCTTTTGCATTTGTGATAGGAACTACATTATGTATTCCTTCAGTATTTATTTCTTACACAGGAGAAACTTTGGATTATAAAACACCATTATTGAGAGCCTTACAGTTGGTTGATGAAGCAGCGACCGATGTGGCTAGGTATTTTGACAGAAACGTAAATAAAGTGCAATCTACCTTGGGTTGGGAGCAAGAATATTTTTTAGTAGATTCAGCATTATTCAACACACGCCCCGATTTACAATTTACAGGAAGAACTTTGGTTGGGCATTCTCCTGCAAAAGGTCAGCAATTGGATGATCATTATTTCGGATCTATTCCATTACGCGCTTTGATGTATATGCAGGATTTGGAAATCGAATGTATGAAATTGGGAATTCCAATTAAAACAAGGCACAATGAGGTTGCACCAAATCAGTTTGAATGTGCTCCTGTTTTTGAAGAAGCAAATCAAGCAGTTGACCACAATTCATTGTTGATGGATTTGATGGCAAGGGTTGCTAGAAAACATGATTTCAGAGTTTTGTTTCATGAAAAACCATTTAAAGGAGTAAATGGTTCGGGTAAACATAATAACTGGTCTTTAAGTACAGATACAGGAGAAAATTTATTAAGCCCCGGAAAAAACCCTAAAAAGAATTTACAGTTTTTGACATTTTTCATTAATACAATTAAAGCTGTAAACGAATATGGTGATATGTTGAGGAGTGCGATAGCTGCAGCAGGAAACGATCATAGATTGGGTGCTAACGAAGCACCACCGGCAATTATTTCTATTTTCATAGGATCACAACTTTTTAATGTTTTAAATGAATTGGAAAAAGTGAGCAAAGGGAAAATGTCTCCTGATGAAAAAACCGACATCAAATTAAATGTAGTTGGGAAAATTCCTGAAATCCTTTTAGATAATACAGACAGAAACAGAACTTCACCTTTTGCATTTACAGGAAATAAATTTGAATTTAGAGCAGTGGGTTCTTCTGCGAACTGTGCCGAACCGATGATGGTTTTGAATACAATCGTTGCGCATCAATTAAAAAAATTCAAATCGGAAGTGGATAAATTAATTGACAAAGGATTGAAAAAAGATGAAGCGATTTTCAATGTTTTGAGAGATTACATCAAAACTTCTAAAAATATTTTGTTTGAAGGAGACGGTTACAGCGGAGATTGGGAAATGGAGGCAGCAAAACGTAAATTAAATAATTTAAAAACAACTCCCGAAGCACTCAAATCAGAACTAAACCAAAAATACATTGATATTTATGTGGAAAATGGTGTTTTAACCAAAAGAGAAATCGAGGCTAGAAATGAAATTAAATTAGAGAAATATTCTTCATTGATTGACATCGAAGCGCAGGTACTTTCTGACTTGGCACGAAACCACATCATTCCGACTGCTATTAATTATCAGAACAAATTAATTGAAAATGTACAAGGTTTGAAAGAGATTTTTTCTGCTGCAGAATTCAAAGATTTAGCAAAAGAACAAATTGATTTGATTAAAACCATTTCTGAGAAAATTGCAATTATCAAATCCTCGGTAGATAAATTATTGGTCGAAAAAACAAAATCTCACCACATTGAAGATTCACATAAAAGAGCAGAGGCTTTTTGTGATAATGTAAAGCCGTTATTTGACGGGATACGCTCTGCTGTAGATGATTTGGAAATGATGGTAGATGATGAAATCTGGCCGTTGACAAAGTATAGAGAATTACTTTTTACAAAGTAAATGATAAAAAAAAAGAGAGCCTTCAATAGGCTCTCTTTTTTTGTGATATATGTCATAAATGCGTGTTAAAATAGAGGCTGTACTGCTTTTTCAAAAATCCTTCCATTAACTTTGAACAAATTAAAATTATAAAAAATGAAAAAATTTTTATTTTCTTTGGCTATGGTAGCCGGATTTATGACAGTGAATGCCCAGACAGTAATTTGGAGTGATGATTTTGAAGATGAAGACATTTCTGATTGGACTATCTATGATGAAGATGGGGATGGTAATACTTGGGGTGATTTGTTTTATGTACAGGATCAAAATCAAAATCCTGTTTCTCCAATATCACTAATTTCAAGATCATGGCAGCAAGTAGCTCTTACTCCAGATAACTGGGTGGTATCACCAGCGATAGATTTGACTGGAGCTTCTGGAGCTATCACACTTAATTGGAAAGTTCAAGCAGCAGCAGCAGCGTGGGATTTGGAGAATTATTCAGTATATGTAGCTACAGCTGCTGATTTAGCTTCATTAGAGGCTTCTGATGTGACATTTACAGAAACTTATGATGATCCTGCAAATGCAGGAACTCAATATGATAGAGACTTAGATTTAAGTGATTTTGCAGGTCAAATAGTTTACGTGGCATTTAGACATCACGATGTGACAGATCAAGATTGGCTTTCAATTGATGATGTTTCTGTTGAGGCGGAAACTTTGATGGCGGTTTCCGATTTGAATAAAAATGTATCGGCAGTTTATCCAAACCCTGTTATTGATAATTTCAATATAAACCTATCTTCTAAATTCAATGCAAGCAATGTATTTGTTACAATAACTGATTTGGCTGGCAGAACAGTTAAAACTTTCGGAGCTGCAGATTCTTATAACGTTTCTGAATTGCCAAAAGGTGTTTATGTAGTGAAAATCACTGATGGTCAGAATACTGAAACGAAAAAAATCGTTAAAAAGTAATCACAGCTTAAGATTTTAAGGTCGTAGGTCATAAAAAAACAGGGTAGACTAAATATACCAGTCTATCCTGTTTTTTTATCATTGTAATTCAGAAAAAAAAATTATATTTGTCTAAACCAAAAAACTATAAAATGAAAAAACTATTATTCTCTCTGGCTTTTGCAGCCGGATTTTCAGTATTAAATGCACAATATTGTATTCCAGATTCTTTGGACTGCAATGATGGAGATGTGATTTACAATGTGACTTTTGCAGGGATAAATAATGATTCTGACTGTAGCCCTGATGGATATGGTGATTACACAGAAACAGTTGATCCAGCTCAAGTAGTCCCAGGGGAAACTTATGAAATTTCTATGGATATCGGTGACGGATGGTATGAAAAAGTTTCAATGTGGATTGATTTCGATAATAATATGACATTTGATTCAGATGAAAGATTTGATGTGGTAGAAGGAGATACTGGAGGTGTTTTTTTTGGTGAAATTACAATTCCTTCCGATGTCAGCGATGGAACTTATACAATGAGAATTTATCTATCTGCAGCAGGTTCATCTGGAGACTATCCACAAGATCCTTGTGTAGATGAAGAAAATGAAATCTATGGTGAAATTGAGGATTATTTGGTGCAAGTTGGAACTATGGCGGTTTCCGATTTGAATAAAAATGTATCGGCAGTTTATCCAAATCCTGTTATTGATAATTTCAATGTAAACCTATCTTCTAAATTCAATGCAAACAACGTAACAGTTACAGTAACTGATTTGGCTGGTAGAACAGTTAAGACTTTCGGTTCAGCTTCTTCTTACAATGTTTCTGATTTAGCTGCTGGTGTTTATGTAGTGAAAATCACTGACGGTCAAAATACTGAAACGAAAAAAATCGTTAAAAAATAATTAGGTTATTTTCTAATATTTTCAAATCCCCTGAGAAAACTCAGGGGATTTTTTCATTAAAAATCTTTTGAAATTTCTAGTTTTTACTTTTTTACTAAACCTTATCTTTGCAAACTCAAAAATTACAAAATGGCAGACAAAGGTTTATTGGAAAAATTAAGAGCAATCAAACAACGCTTCGACGAAGTTGCGGATTTGATCATCCAGCCGGACATCATTTCCGATCAGGCCCGCTATGCCAAATTAAATAAAGAATATTCCGATCTCAAAGATTTGGTGGATGTCCAGCAGCATTATGAATCTTTGCTCAACGCCATTACAGAAGCAGACGAAATCATCGCAGACGGTTCAGATCCAGAAATGACGGAAATGGCAAAAGAGGAAAAAGACGAAGCTATCAACAAAATTCCGCAAGTAGAAGAAGAAATCAAATTCTTATTAATTCCAAAAGATCCTGAAGACGAAAAAAACATCATTGTGGAACTTCGTGCCGGAACAGGAGGAGACGAAGCTGCGATATTTGTGGAAGACGTTTTCCGTATGTATTCGATGTATTTCAAAAACCGCGGTTGGAAATTTGAAATTCTCAATACCAGCGAAGGATCTGTTAAAGGTTACAAAGAGCTCATCATGGAGGTACAGGGAGCAACTGTTTTCGGGACCATGAAATACGAAAGTGGTGTTCACCGCGTGCAGCGTGTACCGGAAACTGAATCTCAAGGTCGCGTTCATACTTCAGCAATTACCGTTGCGGTTTTGCCGGAAGCGGAAGAGGTTGACGTAGAAATCAATCCCGCAGATTTGGAATACCAAACCGCACGTTCAAGTGGAGCAGGAGGGCAGAATGTAAACAAAGTGGAAACAAAAGTACAGCTTACGCACAAACCTTCTGGAATCGTAATTGTTTGTCAGGAAGCGCGTTCTCAGCACCAAAACCGTGAAAGAGCGTTGCAATTACTTCGTACGAAATTGTATGAAATCGAATACGAGAAAAAACACGCCGAGCGTTCTGCGCAGCGTAAATCTTTGGTTTCTACTGGTGACCGTTCTGCGAAAATCCGAACTTATAATTATCCGCAAGGTCGCGTAACTGATCATAGAATCAATAAATCTATTTACAATTTGGACAATTTCATGAATGGCGACATTCAGGAAATGATTGATTCGTTGAAATTGGCAGAAAACGCAGAAAAACTAAAAGGTTCCGACGATATTTAAAATTTTTGTAATTTTCAGGTTGTAAACCTATAACCAACTTGAAAGAAAAATTTTTACATTTCGTGTGGAATTTTCAATTATTCCAAATTCAAAATCTTTGTTGTACTGATGGTTCAGAACTTTTCATTGAACAAAAAGGTCAATGGAATTTAAATGATTCCGGACCCGATTTCTTGAGCTCAAAAGTCAAAATTAAAAATACGCTTTGGGCTGGAAATATTGAAATTCATGTAAAATCTTCCGACTGGGATTTGCACAAACATTCAAATGATGATGCTTATTCAAATGTGATTCTTCATGTTGTTTTTGAACATGATAATGAAATTGAATTCTTGCAACAAAGAAATATTCCTACTTTGGAATTAAAGAATTTCATCCCCAAAGAAGTTTTGTTCAATTACAGGCAATTGCTGGAAGCACAGCGAAATTTTATTCCATGTGAAGAAAGCTTAAATCAAATTTCAAGAGAAACTGTCAATTTTTGGCTGGAACGAATTTTTGTTCAAAGATTGGAACGAAAAGTTTCGGAAATCGAAGAAGAATTTTCTCAAAACGGGAAAAACTGGGAAGAATTATTGTTCAAAAAACTGGCTTATACTTTTGGTTTGAAAATCAATGCAGAAGCCTTTCAGCACTGGGCGAATTCATTTGATTTTAAAATCATCCAGAAAACCCAAAACCAATCCGATTTGGTTCAGGCTTTGTTTCTCGGTCAAGCAGGATTTTTGGAAATTGAATCTGAAAGCAAATATGTGAAGTTACTCCAAAAAGAATTTCAATTTCTCCAATCAAAATATAATTTAAACCCTATAAATTCATCTGTTTTTAAATTTTTCAGGTTGCGTCCCCCAAGTTTCCCAACGGTTCGATTAGCGCAATTAGCTTCGGTTTATAGCCAATATCCAAATCTTTTTATGTTTTTGATGGGAAGTAAATCGGCGGAGAAAATTTATCCTGTTTTTTCCGATTTGGAATTAAATGAATTTTGGAAAACGCATTATACTTTAGATAAAGAAAGCGCGCGGAATTCTGACAAGAAAATCACTTCAGAATTAATCGAAAGAATCATCATCAACGTAATCGTTCCTGTGAAATTTGCGTATGCAAAATCGATTGGGAAAGATATCAATGACGAATTGATTGATTTGCTGATTTCGCTTCCGCCTGAAAAAAATACCATTATTGACGAATTTGCCAAAATGGGGTTAAAAGCCGAAAACGCCTTTGATTCACAAGCTTATTTGGAACTGAAAAAACATTATTGCGATGAGAAAAATTGCTTAAATTGCAGCGTTGGTTTACAAATCCTGAAAAATGTTCGATAAACTCCGTAATTTTTTGGAATTCAATGGTTTTAACGTGATTTCGAGAATCGCAGATCGCTTCGGCGTACGCGCTTCCAAATTGCGGTTGCTCTACATTTACCTTTCATTTGTGACGCTCGGCGTTACTTTTGGATTTTATTTGATTCTTGCATTTTTCCTTTGGGTCAAAGACGGATTTGTCATCAGGAGAAGATCGGTTTTTGATCTTTAAATTTTTAGGATGAATCTTTCCCGCGTTTACTCCATCACTTTAGTGTTGCTAACTTTTTTCATTTGGTATGTGATTTATTCTGCGCAATTTCTCATTTACGATGAGAGCTTGGGCAATATTATTTTAGCATTTTTGGTTTCAATTTTTTCGTTGATTGGAATTTTGATTTTGTTTTGGAAAAAAAGAAATATCATCAAAGATTGTCAATGGCAAACCATCATGTTTCTCTTGATTTGTTCTCCATTGACCATATTTTTTGTGGTGATGAATTATGAATTTATTTTTGGAGCAGTATTGAAAAACTAATTTCATAGGATTTTAATTTTGTGATGATTTTTTCTTTAAATTTATCATACCAACTTAAAATTCAACTTAATGAAAGCCTTGTCTCAGGTGCGCTATTCCAAATCTCAGCGTGTTGCAGTTTCTATTTTGATTTCTTCCTTATTATTAATTGAAATCGGAATCTGGCAGATTGATAAAAATCCAAAACCCATTGAAAATTTATCAATTCCCAATGAAATTACAGATTTACAAAAGCAGATTGACGCTCAGGAAGGAAGTTCTAATTATAAAACTTCAAAATACCAATCCGTAGACTTACAAAAGTTCAATCCAAATGAATTGGATAAAGAGGGTTGGATGAATCTTGGTTTTTCTCCAAAACAAGCTGACGTAATTTTGAAATACAAAAGAAGTTTAGGCGGGAATTTTTTATCCAAACAAGAAATTAAAGAATGTTTTGTTATCAATGAAGATAAATTTGATGAATTATCTCCTTATATATTATTGCCAGAATTTTCAAGTGGAAATTCAAACTCGAGCCGATATCAATCAGGAAATTATTCACCCCGAAAGAAAATCAATTATCGAAAATTTAATCCAAATGAATATTCGCAAAATGATTGGATGTCAATTGGGTTTTCGGAAAAGCAAGCCTTAACGATTTTAAAATACAAAAAAAGTTTGGGTGGAAATTTTACTTCGTTGGAACAAATTGAAAGTTGTTTTGTTATCAATGAAGATAAATTTCAGGAAATGAAACCTCACATAATTTTATCGGTAAAAGAATCAATCCCAACGGGACAAAAAGAAAAAATATCAATCATCCAACATCCAGTACCCATCAAAATCAAAAAATTCAATCCAAATGAATATTCAAAAGAGCAATGGATGGAATTAGGTTTCACAGAAAAGCAAGTGGGTACAATTATGAATTATAAACGTTCGCTCGGTGGAAAATTCAAAGATGCGGCAACTTTGAAAAAATGTTATTCCATTAGCGAAGATAAATTTGCTGAGATTGAACCTTATCTGATTTTCGATTAAAGTTTTATTAATTTTCATATTATAATAATTTGCTTATTTTTAGCATTTGAAATTAAAAGGAGAACCCAAGGTTCGGTAACGCAAAACAAAAAATTAAGTGTATGAATTTCGAAGTGAATGAAAGTCTAAATATAATCGCAGAGTCTGCAAGGGAGTTTGCAAAACAGCATATCGAACCGCACATTATGGAGTGGGACGAAGCACAAACTTTTCCTGTTGAGGTTTTTAAAAAATTGGGAGAAATGGGATTCATGGGAATTCTTGTTCCCGAAGAATTGGGCGGAAGCGGACTTTCTTATCACGAATATGTAGCAATCGTGGATGAAATTTCACAGGTAGATCCGTCAATCGGACTTTCTGTTGCCGCACACAATTCATTGTGTACCAACCATATTTTGATGTTCGCAAATGACGAACAGAAGAAAAGATGGATTCCGAAATTGGCTACAGGAGAGTGGATTGGAGCTTGGGGGCTGACGGAACACAATACCGGTTCTGATGCAGGAGGAATGAGCACGACAGCCAAAAAAGATGGCGACGATTGGATCATCAATGGTGCAAAAAATTTTATTACACATGCCATCAGCGGCGACGTTGCAGTGGTGATGACGCGTACAGGTGAAAAAGGGGCAAAAAACAATGCGACTGCTTTTGTGGTTGAAATGGGAACGCCAGGATTTTCTTCCGGTAAAAAGGAAAATAAATTGGGAATGCGCGCTTCTGAAACGGCTGAATTGATTTTTGACAATTGTAGAATTTCCGATGCAAACCGTTTAGGTGAAGTAGGAGAAGGTTTCAAACAAGCATTGAAAATATTGGATGGAGGAAGAATTTCCATCGCTGCGTTGAGTTTAGGAATTGCAAAAGGAGCTTACAAAGCGGCTAAAAAATATGCGATGGAACGTCATCAATTTGGGCAGAGAATTGCAGATTTTCAAGCGATTAATTTCAAATTGGCTGAAATGGCAACGGAAATTGCAGCTTCAGAACTGTTGATTCAAAAAGCTTCTCACTTGAAAAATAACCATCAGGAAATGACAACGGAAGGAGCGATGGCGAAATATTACGCATCTGAAGCCTGTGTGAGAATTGCGAACGAAGCGGTTCAGATTTTTGGTGGATATGGTTATACAAAAGATTTTCCGGCGGAGAAATTTTACCGAGATTCCAAGCTTTGTACCATCGGAGAAGGAACGACTGAAATTCAAAAATTGGTTATAGGTAGAAATATTTTAAAAGATTAATAAATAAGTTTGTAGGAATAATAATCTTTCCTATATTTGCAACCTCAAAAATAAGAGTCAATATGTTAATTATACCAGTAAAAGACGGAGAATCAATCGACAAAGCATTGAAAAAATACAAACGTAAGTTTGACAAAACTGGAGTTGTACGTCAATTGAGAAGTCGTCAGCAATTTATCAAACCATCTGTAACAAACAGACAACAACGTCTTAGAGCTGCTTACAAACAGCAGATGATCAGCCGCGAGGAGGATTAAGATTTTTGTTTTCTCAAAAATATACACCTGTTTAACTTAGTTTCTATAACTTTGTTAAACAGGTTTTTTTATGTCTATAGTTAAATTTTTAGAGTATCTCGAATTCGAGAAAAATTATTCTCCCCAAACAATTCTTAATTATAAATTGGATTTGGATGAATTTCAGAAATTCTATCAAATTGAAACTTCAGATTCCAACATTCATAAAGCTTCTAAAATTCATCTTCGTTCGTATTTGATGAAATTGTCCGGAGAGTCTCTTTCGGAAAGAAGCATCAACCGTAAAATCAGTTCGCTCAAAAGTTATTACAAATACCTTTTAAAGATTGAGCAAATTAAGATTTCTCCTGTTTCGGGCATCAAAACAATAAAACAATACAACAAAGTTCAACTTCCTTTTTCGGAAGACGAATTGAATTCGTTATTTGCTTCGGAAGAAATTTTCCCAAATAGTTTTGGCGGAGTTCGGGATAAATTAATTATGGATTTATTTTACCAAACCGGTATGCGTCGTAATGAATTAATCCAATTGAAAATTTCAGACATCAATTTTTCCGATAAAAACATAAAAGTTTTAGGGAAAAGAAACAAAGAGCGCATCATTCCTTTGAATGATGATTTATTAAATCTATTAAAGACCTATATATATTCGAGGTTAATTCAGTTTTCCGACAGTCAGGAATTACTTTTTCTAACTCCAAAAGGAAAACCTTTATACGATAAATTTGTTTATAACATCGTTAATCATTACCTTAGTGTTGTAAGTACGAAGCATAAAAAAAGCCCTCATATGTTGAGGCATAGTTTTGCTACCCACTTGCTAAACCGTGGCGCAGAGTTGAATGCGGTCAAAGAATTATTGGGGCATTCAAGTTTGTCCGCCACGCAAGTTTACACACATGGTAGCATAGAACAATTAAAAAATGTGTTTAACGATGCACACCCTCGGGTGGCTAAAAAACGAAACGATTATGACAATTAACCTTCAAACAGTAAATTTCAACGCGAAAGATGGATTAGAGGAGTACGTTGAAAAGAAATTAAGCAAATTAGATCAATACTATGATAAAATAATTGCGGCTCAAGTTTATTTAAAAGTTGAGAACATTTCAGAGAAAGAAAACAAGACAGTAGATATAAAATTAGAAGTTCCGGGAGACGATATCGTCGTGAAGAAAACTGGGCAGTCATTTGAGGAATGTATTGATTTATCGGTAGATACATTGAAGAAATTAATCATCAGAAAAAAGGAGAAAGTAGGCGACAGATAAAACTTAAAAAATATTTTTCCAAAAATTTGGAGAATTCGTAAAACTTCGTACATTTGCAGTCCGTTATAGAAAAACGGACTGTTCTTTTACATAAAAATGAAGATTTTTTGCCGGCATAGCTCAGTTGGCCAGAGCACGTGATTTGTAATCTCGGGGTCGTGGGTTCGAATCCCTCTGCCGGCTCTTAAAATAAACATCTATAAATCTTGGGGAGATACTCAAGCGGCCAACGAGGGCAGACTGTAAATCTGCTGACTACGTCTTCGCAGGTTCGAATCCTGCTCTCCCCACAATGATGTTTTTAAGAGAAAATCTTTATTCTGATATTGGACAAAGTCAATTCAGTTGACTAATTAAGTATAAGCGGGAATAGCTCAATTGGTAGAGCATCAGCCTTCCAAGCTGAATGTTGCGAGTTCGAGTCTCGTTTCCCGCTCAACTTTTGGCCGATGTAGCTCAGGGGTAGAGCGCTTCCTTGGTAAGGACGAGGTCACGGGTTCAATTCCCGTCATTGGCTCAGGGTAGAGTAGCGACTCATGGTTAGTATGAAGAAGATTTAATGAAGATAAAAAAATAGGTGTTGGGCACGAAAGCTCACCACTTTTCGTGTTGAAACAATTTAGAAATTAAGTATAACAATAGAAATTATTTAAAACAATGGCAAAGGAAACCTTTCAGCGTAATAAGCCGCACTTGAACATTGGTACTATCGGTCACGTTGACCACGGTAAAACCACATTGACTGCAGCTATTACAAAAGTATTATCAGATGCAGGATTGTCGGAGGCGAAATCATTCGACCAAATCGACAATGCACCAGAAGAAAAAGAAAGAGGTATTACAATCAATACTTCACACGTTGAATATGAAACAGCTAACCGTCACTACGCTCACGTTGACTGTCCAGGTCACGCGGATTACGTAAAGAACATGGTTACAGGTGCCGCTCAGATGGACGGTGCAATCTTGGTTGTTGCTGCAACTGATGGTCCAATGCCACAAACTCGTGAGCACATCCTTTTAGGACGTCAGGTAGGTATTCCAAGAATCGTTGTTTTCATGAACAAAGTTGACATGGTTGACGATCCAGAATTATTGGAATTGGTTGAAATGGAAATCAGAGATTTATTGTCTTTCTACGAATATGATGGAGACAATGGTCCTGTAGTTCAAGGTTCAGCTTTAGGTGCATTGAACGGTGAGCCTAAATGGGTTGATACTGTAATGGAATTGATGAATGCAGTTGATGAGTGGATCGAGCAGCCAGTTCGTGAGCAAGACAAACCATTCTTGATGCCGGTTGAAGACGTTTTCTCTATCACAGGTCGTGGTACTGTAGCAACAGGTCGTATCGAAGCAGGTGTTATCAACACAGGTGACGGTGTAGATATCGTTGGTATGGGAGAAGAAAAATTAACTTCAACAATTACAGGAGTTGAGATGTTCCGTAAAATCCTTGACAGAGGTGAAGCTGGAGACAACGTTGGATTGTTGTTGAGAGGTATTGAAAAAGGAGATATCCGTCGTGGTATGGTTATCGCTAAAGCTGGTTCAGTAAAACCTCACAAAAAATTCAAAGCTCAGGTTTATATCTTGACAAAAGAGGAAGGAGGTCGTCACACACCATTCCACAATAAATACCGTCCTCAATTCTACGTTCGTACAACTGACGTAACAGGAGAAATCCAGTTGCCAGAAGGCGTAGAGATGGTATTGCCTGGAGATAACTTGACAATCACTGTTGAATTGCTTCAACCAATCGCGTTGAACGATGGTTTACGTTTCGCTATTCGTGAGGGTGGTAGAACTGTTGGGGCAGGTCAGGTTACTGAAATCCTTGATTAATTCTTAGAATTAAATAATACAAAATAAAGGTGTTTTCGGTTTTCGAATTCGAGAACACCTTATTTTACTTACGGGCATAGTATAATGGTTAGTATCGCGGTCTCCAAAACCGCTGGTCAGGGTTCGAATCCTTGTGCCCGTGCAACAAGTGGACTGAGAATATCATTTAATAATTAATTGGAATTCTTTAAAACTTTAAAAAATTAACAGATGAAAATAGTAAACTATATAAAATCATCCTATTACGAATTCAAAGACCATGTAACTTGGCCATCTTGGTCAAGCCTGCAGCAAGACACGATTATCGTGGCTATTGCAACGGTTATCTTAGCAATCTTTTTGTATTTAGTAGATACTTTCTTCGGAGATGTAGTTATTAAAAACATCTTTACCTTCCTAAGATAAAACAGTAATTTGATAAGAAAGAGATTATGGCTAATAGAAAATGGTACGTTTTAAAAACTGTCAGCGGACAGGAAATCAAAGTAAGAACTTACATTGAAAATGAAATTCAGTACCATAAATTAGAAGATTTCATAGGGCAGGTTGTCGTTCCTATGGAAAAAGTAATTCAAATCAGAAACGGTAAAAAAGTACAAAAAGAAAAAGTGCACTATCCGGGCTATGTGATGATTGAAGCAGAACTTCAAGGGGAAATTCCTCACATAATCAAAAACATTCCGGGTGTTATCAGTTTTTTAAGTGCAACCAAGGGAGGTGATCCATTGCCGATGAGACAGGCCGAAGTCAACAGAATGTTGGGTAGAGTAGATGAATTGGCAGAATCAGATGACAATTTGGTAAGCATTCCTTATTTAGTAGGAGAAACTGTAAAAGTTATCGACGGACCATTCAACGGATTCAACGGAACAATTGAAAAAATCAACGAAGACAAACGTAAGTTGGAGGTGATGGTTTTGATTTTCGGACGCAAAACTCCGCTTGAATTGAGCTTCATGCAAGTAGAAAAAGTTTAGTGTTTTTTTTATAAAAAAATATAAAGTGCTTCCCACAAGAAGCACTTTTTTTATTTTAGAAATCCAATATTTTCTTATAAATTCTTCATAATTTTTTATTAGATTTTTAATAAATAATCATGGATGTCAATTTTGCTTGACTTATTTCAAATGTTATAATTATTAAAAAATTCAACATTTATTCTATATAAAACTTTAACCTCATGAAATTCTAAAATCTGAAATCTAAAATATAAATTTGCAACCAAACAAAAATAGAAATGGCATCAGGAATTTTTGCAGTATTAGACGACATCGCAGCACTCATGGACGACGTAGCAGTCGCAAGTAAATTAGCAACCAAAAAAACTGCAGGAATCCTTGGTGATGATCTAGCTGTCAATGCCGAAAAAGCAACTGGATTTCTCGCTTCACGTGAAATCCCTGTTCTTTGGGCGATTACAAAGGGGTCTTTCATCAATAAACTGATTATAGTTCCCGTAATTTTATTAATGAACGTATTTCTTCCGATAGCTACAACCATAGCATTGGTGATTGGAGGATTTTACCTCGCCTATGAAGGCGTTGAAAAGATCATCCATTTCCTATTCCACCGTGAAAAAAAAGGCGAAGAAGTTATCACTGAAAATACAGTAGATGACCGCGAAGCAGAAAAAAAGAAAATCCGTTCAGCCATAATCACTGATTTCATTCTTTCTGTAGAAATTGTAATCATCTCGCTTGGAAGTGTTTTACAAAGCGAACTGACAACACAAATCCTTACCGTTTCCGTAGTAGCTATCATAGCTACAATCGGCGTTTATGGAATCGTCGCACTCATTGTCAGAATGGACGATGCAGGTTATCAATTAATCAAAAAATCAGATGGAAAAGGCTTCTTCAATACATTAGGGAATTTACTTGTAAAAGCTTTGCCAATTGTAATAAAATCGTTGGGTGTAATAGGAACAATTGCATTGATTTTGGTTTCCGGTGGTATTTTTGTACACAATATTGATTACTTCCATCACTTATTACCGAACATTCCGTCAATATTCAAAGAAATTGGATTTGGTTTGATCGCCGGAATTTTGACGTTATTGGTTGTGGAAGGAGGTAAAAAAATCATAAAATTATTTAAATAAACTGCCTTTGAAATTTTTAGTTTATATAGGACTTATTGTTTCTACAATTTCTTATGCTCAAAAAAATTTAGTATTGGATTTAGCTACAGTTGATTCGAAATTTGATGTTTCAAAATATTATTATACCGCATTGGAATCAATACATGGAAATCTACCTAAAGAACATAAAAATCTAAGTAGAAGGACAGGCGCATCTAAATTTGAAACTATGCGTCCCATTTTTGTAAAAGATACTTTATACTCTGTATCAAAAGACAATACACCATTTTCACTTGTAGAAAGTTATGTGTTAAGCGATGTGAAATCTTATAATATATATGGTTATGTATATAGTATAGGTTTCAAACCTAAGAATGATACCGTAGCAAAAATCAATGATTTGTATCTGAATGAATTGGTAATGATTGAAAAACCAGAAAAAAATAAAATGGTTTTTCTTGTTGGTTCAACTACAGTACCGAATGAAGAATCAAATCAAATCAAAAATAAAGATTTGATTGATCAATTGATTTTAAATTTGAGTTCAAAATATGGAAAAGTAAAATCATATAAATCCACAATTACTGAATACATGTTATATGATTGGGAATTCAAAAATCATGTTTTGAGGATTATTCCAAGCGGATATAATGTTGGAAGAATAAACCAGCCCACAAAAAAATATTTAGAATTACAAATAATGGTAGTCAATAAAAAATACATACCTGAACTCAAATCCTTGAAACATCCATATGTAACAGGTTTTGCTATTGATTTTTCGATGTATTAAACTAAACTCTGATGATTATTAATTCCATCCATCACATCGCCATCATCTGTTCCGATTATGAAGTTTCGAAGAAATTTTATACAGAAATTTTAGGACTGGAAATCATTAGAGAAGTTTACCGCGAAGAAAGAGAATCGCACAAATTGGATTTAGCTTTGAATGGAAATTACATCATCGAATTGTTTTCATTTCCCGATCCGCCCGAAAGAGTTTCCCGTCCTGAAGCTGCAGGATTGCGTCATTTGGCTTTTGGAGTGAATGATTTGGACAAGGCTGTTAAAGAATTAAATTCAAAAAATGTAACCACAGAAACCATTCGCATTGACGAATTTACGGGAAAAAGATTTACTTTTTTCTCAGATCCCGATGGACTTCCGTTGGAATTTTATGAGAAATAAAATTTGGATAAAAAACAATTAAACTGCCAATCTTTTAATTTTTATAATTCTGAAGAGTTGCAATAAACGCATCGACTGAAAACCCATATCCCATTCAAACCATCTTCTTGCATTATTGGGGGTAGTTGGATATTTGTGGTGATTGTTATGGTAAGCTTCACCCCAAAAAATGAAATCAAACGGAAGGATATTTTTGGAAGTATTACTCATCTTAAAGTTTTCATAACCAAATTTGTGTGCCCACCAGTTGACAGCCATTCCCTGAAAAGAACCCATAATAATGGTTATCGGTAGAAAAAGCCATTGCCACCAAGCAGTCGCCAGCCAAGCATAAATCAAAATATAAATCAAAATCCAAAGAACACGTACTACCCAATTATGGGCAATTTTGTCAAATGATTCCCATTCCGGCAGATCTTTCTTATACTTATTTTCAACCAAAGTATTTCCCACATGAATATTGATGTAACTGTTTCGAGTTGTCCACATCATCAAAAAAGGATTAGGGTCATTGTGCGGCGAATGCGGATCTTCAGGTTTATCTGTATGTACATGATGCAGGCGATGCATCAGACCGTAAGCATAAGCGCTGATGTAAGATGAACCTTGAGTTAGAAAACAGCCTATGTAAAAAATTCTTTCCCAAAATTTAGACATCGTAAACATATTATGTGCTGCATAACGATGGTGAAAAACGGATTGGAAAAATAAAGAAAAATACCAGTGAAGTATCAGAAATACTAAAATAGCCATAAGAAAGAATGTTGTTTTAAATAATTAATAACGAAACAACATTCAGGGTTTTACGACGGATTGTTGAATAATTGTGGCAAGGTAGTATTTTAATTCATTGAAAAGAAATTAATTAACCCAAAGAAATATTAAATTAATCATCCCAACAAAACATCCAGCGACATCATCACCACAAATCCTGCAACAAAACCTAAAGTAGCAATGTCGGTATTTCCGCTTTGCTGTGTTTCAGGAACGACTTCTTCAATCACCACATAAATCATCGCAGCTGCCGCAAATGCTAAAGCATAAGGTAAAATGGGTGTGAAAAATGTAACTGCAAGTGCACCCAAAACCCCAAATATAGGTTCTACAATTGCAGAGCCCTGCCCATACATAAAGCTTTTTCGGCGTGAAAGTCCCATTCTTCTAAGGGGCATCGCAACGGCAATTCCTTCAGGAAAATTCTGAATTCCGATTCCAATTGCCAAAGTAACTGCGCCTGCAATCGTAGCTTCAGGAATTCCGGCAGCTACGCCACCGAATAATACCCCGACCGCCAATCCTTCCGGTATATTGTGTAAGGTAATTGCTAAAGTCAGTAAAGTAGTTCGCTGCCACGGTGTTTTCACACCTTCTGATTGTTTGAAATTGATGTGTAAATGGGGTAATAATTTGTCTAACCCAAAAAGAAACATCGCACCCATGATAAATCCAACCGCTACGGGGACGATTTTCATGAAACCTCCTCCCGTACTCATTTCTATTGCAGGCGCAAGCAAACTCCAGTAACTTGCTGCAATCATAACTCCGCCCGTGAAACCCAGCATTCCGTCCAGCAAAACACGGTTCATGTTTTTGAAAAAGAAAACAAATGAGGCGCCCAAAGCTGTCAATCCCCACGTAAAAAGTGTTGCATACAACGCTGCCAAAATAGGAGAAATACTTTCAAAATAATCAATCAGGCTTTGAAACATTTTTTTAATTTAATACAAATATATAAAATTGTTAGACAAATCTAACTTTTATTTGATTTTTGAATTTTTTAATAAATTTCAATTTAATTCAAATTAAAACATAAAATACTCAATTTATTATCTTGGGTTAATAAAATTCAAACTCGAAATCAAAAAGAGAAAAATTTCACAAAAATTGCTGTAATATCGCGGAACCAATTAAAAATATAGGTTTGGTTTAGGTTAAGGTAGCTGCTCCGGCAGATTATTCTTCCGGGGCAGTTTTTAAAATAACCAATCTCCATCTTATGAATAACTAGCAGCTATTAAGAATATTAATTTTAATACTTACTTGCTAAACTAGAATGGATACCAATTATTTTTCAAAATCATTTTTTGAAACACAGGATTTTTTAAGTGATGATGATCGAAAAAAATTACTTGAACTCACTACACTCAAAAGATACCCTGCCAATACGATTATCTTAAAATCAGGTGAATTTACAAATGATGTCGGTGTCGTTATGGAAGGGCTTATACGCGTATACGGTCTCAATGACAAGTCGGTTCATTTTGTAACCGATGGTCAGGTTTTTGGTTCCATGGATACGCTGGTTCTGAAAAAACCTTCACGTTATAACTATGAAACACTGGAAGATACGGTAATGTTTGTATTGAATTATGAAGAACTGGAAGCATCTACGCAGAAATATCCCAATATCGGTTTGCTGCTTCTAAACTATTGGAAACAAACGGCAATGAATATTTTTAAGAATTTAAATTCATTTATTAAATATTCTCCCGAAGAGCGTTATGAGCATTTGATAAAGAAACAACCTCATCTGGTTTTGCGCGTGAAAAGCAAATACCTCGCTTCTTATCTTGGAATTCATCCCGTTTCGCTGAGCCGTCTCAAAAGCAGATTTCTGAAAAATTCTGATGATGAATAATTTAAGTTGAATTCAATTTTAATTTTTGGAAAAATTTGTTTTAAACCTAATTTTAAATTCATCTCGGATTAGAAAATTTATGTAGGTTTGATGTTTGAAATTGATTTTATGAGCAAAGCAGCATCTGAACTTATCTTGAATCCTGACGGAAGTATTTACCATTGTAACATCCGCCCGGAACATCTGGCAGATTTGGTAATCACTGTAGGTGACCCGGACCGCGTGGAAAAAGTTTCTCAATATTTTGATTCGATTGAATTCCAAACACGCAAAAGAGAAATCGTAACACATACCGGAAGCTTGAATGGCAAAAGGATTACGGTAATTTCGACCGGAATGGGAACGGATAATATCGATATTGTTTTAAGTGAACTGGACGCTGTTGCCAACATCAATTTAGAAACGGGAGAATTAAATCCAATCCAAAAAGAACTACAATTTGTAAGATTGGGAACTTCTGGGGCTTTACAGAAAGAAATTCCTGTAGACAGTTTTGTTTTGAGTTCGCACGGATTAGGCATGGATGGTTTACTTCATTTTTATGAGGATTCTTTGATGGTACGTGACCTGGACATGGAAGAAGCTTTTTATGACCATTCAGAATGGGATGATTCGAAGCCTGTCCCTTATGTAGTAAAAGGTTCTACTGATTTGTTGGAATTATTGTCATCAGACCAGACAAGTTTGGGGATCACGGCAACTGCCTGCGGATTTTACGGACCGCAGGGAAGGAAATTACGTTTAGTTCCTTCTCCTGAAAATATCAATGATGTTTTGGCTAATTTTGAATTCAATGGGCATAAAATCACCAATTTCGAGATGGAGACTTCGGCTATTTACGGTTTGTCAAAAATGCTCGGACATGAAGCGCTTTCATTGAATTGTATCGTTGCCAATCGTGCCTTGGGAGAATTTAGCAAAGATTCTTACAAGAGCATCGACAAGATGATCCAATATGCTTTGGAGAAGTTGACGAATTAACTCAAAACGGAATAAAAATCCTCTATAATGTCAAGTTCCGTGCGAAATGCAAGCATCTTGTCTGCGAACTTTTCAAGAGACTTTTGTTGCAGCATGGGTGCGAAATTGTCCTGATAATCCTGTAAATCTTCTTTTGAGTGGCAAACGTATTGTGCTGAATAATTTTGACTTCCGTCTTCTTTGTGGGAAGTAAGTTTAGAAAATCTGCATGAGATGAATTTACCTGTATTCATGACTTCGGGAATATGCGTTTTGCGCATCCAATGGAGCCATTCTGTTTCTATTTTTTCGTCTATGTTGATGGTTACGTTGTAAATGATCATTTGAAATCTATTTCTGAAACGAAGATAAAGGATTTAATTTAAAAACTTGAAGATTGGGAAATTTCAAAATCTAAAACTGTATTTTTAAAATAAGAAAATGGGTCGTGCCGGAATGCTTTTCTAATGCAGGTTTCAGAGATTATTTAGAATGATTGTGCGTTAGCCAACGCGAGTGAAGGAAATGACAATATAAGTGAAGAACTTACCTAGGCGAGTAAAGAAGCTGCCATCGTGAGTGCAGGGAATGACATGGCTAGTGCAGGAGTAGCTAAGAGGATTGTAGAATTACTTAGTGGAGTGCGTATTAAACTCTGATAGTTTAATTTATATTTGTGCTATCAACCTTAAAAATAATCATGAAACAAATAATTGTTTTAATATTTTCATTGAGTATTTTATTTTTCTGCAATTGCAAAGGACAAGAAAAAGAAAAATCTTTAAAAATTACTGATTTTGAATTTAATTTGATATTCGGATCGAATGCTAATTATCCCAAAAACACTTATTGTTTACTGGGTTCAGGTTTTTTTAGACCGCCCAGTGCAGAGAATACTAAGAGTTTAATAAGTGAATGGTTAAAAAAGCACCCAGATGCTATAGTCGTTTCGGTATCTTCTTTTGGACCTGTAGATGTTGATGAGCCTGAATCTAAAATTGTTTATAGTTGGGTAATTGATAAGCAAGATACATTGAACAATTATTTAATCAGAAATGGTAGTTTTCCAGGTGGAACCATGATGAGACCAAAAACTTGGGATGAAATGGAAAAATGGCAAAAGGAATTGTATGAGGATAGTGATGAAAAATCTGATGTAGAAGTTTATATCGATCACAAAACGTATGATAATTTCATAGAACAAATAAAAAGTGCTGAGCTATACGCAAGGAAAAATAAGGTTAGAATCTGGAAAAATGAGGGAGATGAATAGCAATGTAAGAATTAATTCATGAGTGTATTTACTTTTCATCTTGCCACCACAACATTTACTTCCGGGTTAAAGGGAATTATAAATCCAACTGTTCTAAAAAATATTCCTGGATTGTTGCATGCTGAATGCATGACTACTATGACATTGGGGGCTCCACTATTTTCCCAATCACGAATATTGATCGGGGAATTGGCTGTGTTTGCGCAATGGGAAAATGAAGAAGCAATAGATAATTTTTTAGAGAATGATAAGTTTGGGAAAATGCTGGCAACGGGTTGGCATACGCGTTTATTGTTTTTGCGTCAATGGGGAACAATAAGTGGATTTGAAATGCCTGAAGAAGTCGATGAATTGAATGATGCGGATGCTCCTGTGGTTGCATTTACCCTTGCACGCATGAGGCTTTTGCAGGTTCCGAGATTTATTCATTGGGGCAGACCTGTTGAAAAATTGGTGCGTGACCATCCCGGAATTACGTTGGCGTTGGCTGCTATCCGATTTCCGAATACTGTTTCAACTTTTTCAGTTTGGAAATCTCAAAAGGAAATGACAGATATGGTTCATGGTCACAGTGCTGTTGAGAAGCCGCAACGTCATGCACAAGCAATGAAAGAACGAGACAGGAAAGACTTTCACTATGAATTTACGACTCTGCGTTTCAAACCGGTTGCGGAATATGGTGTGTGGAAAGGTCGTAGTCACATTATCCCAAATCTAAATTCTAAATAAATGAAATTGGCTTCTCCCAAGCAAAATTTTCAGGATTGGTTTACGCAGCAATGGGCTATCTTTTGGGGCAAGGAAATAGAGTCGAATGATGTTCCTTGGCTGATGGGGGCATTTGGGAAACCCGGAGCAAAAGCCGATGATTTCATACATGAAATTGCGAAAGACAAAGTTTTGGAAATTGAAAGAAATACTGCATCAAACGGACTTTTGGCATCTATTCAAGATTTGAATTTTTCAAGTGAAGAATATAACCGTCTTTCCAAAAATGTTGTGGATTTCTACGAAAAAACTGCGGACTATGAATTGAGTTTTGCTGTAAAATGGAATCCTTTTTTTAAGTTTTTTGGGAAATTGATTAATTATTTATTCAGCAATAGAATTAATCAACTTAATGTACCAACTAATAATTTTGAAAGTTCAAATCAAATCAAGAGTGAAATCATCCGACTCGTAAATCCTGAATCTAAGGAGGTAAAATATACTGTTTGGTACCGAACTTTTGAATCGACTCAGCAGGTTTTATATTCAGGTATTTATTCTACTTGTGAACTTCCTTCGGGGAAAACCTGTATCAAAGCCGTGTTTCCCTTGCCCAATGGAAACGCTACGGTCATCATGACGCCGAGTGTAGGTGTAAACGGGGAACTGCTTTTGATTTCATCGGGGAAAAAGTTTGGTGATGCGGGTTTTTATTTTTTGCTCAATGATTCTAAGGGTAGATTTTGGTCTCAATACATCCGTTCTTTTCAGGATCGCTTAATTGTGAGTTCTGTGGGTGAAAAGTTGGTGGCAACGCAAAAGTTGACGCTTTGGAATTTGAGGGTTTTGGAGTTTCAATATGAAATTAAGAGAAAAGGGGAAGATTGATTCTACTTTCTTATAAATCAAACCAATTTGTAATTCTAAATCCAAATACGTATTTTTGAAAATAAAACACGTATAATGACAACTAAACTTACATTGACTGTCGAGAAATCTGTTATTGAACGGGCAAAGTCTTATGCAAAAAGTACCGGACGAAGTTTGTCTGAATTGATAGAGAATTATTTGGAGACGATTACCCGTGAAAATGGAGACCACGAACTTTCTCCAAGATTAAAAAAAATTGTCGGCGCAGTAAATCTTCCTGCAGATTTTGATGAAGAAACTGAATTGAGATCTGCTATGGAAAAGAAACATCTATGAAAAAAGTATTTCTTGACACGAACATAATTGTCGATTTAATTGCAGACAGAAAGCCTTTCAGTAAATATGCAATTGAAATATTTCAACTGGCGGAAGAAAATAAATTGCAGATTTTCACTTCCTCACATTCTATTGCAACTACACATTATTTACTTAAAAAATATCTGGACGAAAAATCGCTTCGTGAGGTTTTGTATAATCTGCTTGATTTTATAACAATTATTGTTGTTGATACCGATATAATCAAGAAAGGTCTTCGTTCCAATTACAAAGATTTTGAAGATGCTATCCAAATCTTGTGCGCTTCGTCTATTGAAAACATCAATTGTATCATTACTCGTAACGGAAAGGATTTTAAAGGAAGTGAAATTCCGGTTCTAAGTCCGGACGAGTTTTTTTTGAATTTGTAGGTTTTTATGACTTGATTACAATCAGATAAATAATTTAAATATTTTTACTTAATCACATATAAGCATTTAAGTTCCATTTTTAGTAATTTCATCTATATTTGTGTAACTGTAATACTTGAAAAGCACAATACTAGAATGAGTAGTGAAAAATCAATATCTTATTTAATTGAACTTGATAAGATTTTTGAAGAAAAAAAATGGAAAGAAAAAGAAAATTATACTGATGTATTCGAAGCATTGTCAAATTTTTCGAATATAGTATTTGAAAATGATGAGGAATATAATTTATTTCTTGAACTTTTAGAAAGATTTCATTGGATATCATTAAATGATTATTATAACGCTTGTAGACAGTTATTAATCGATTTGATTACAGAACTCAACACAAATAATCAAAATATTTATATTTTTCCAATAATTACAAAAGTCCAACAATCGAAAGTCAAAAGTGGAAATTTTATTGCATATCTAATAAAATCTTTGATACCAACCATCCCAAATAGTGATGTATATAAATTCGAAGATATTAATGCTTTTTCCCAAATACCTAACATTAGATTTAGGAAATCAGATATTTTACTCTTAGTTGATGATTTTATAGGTAGCGGTGAGACATTGGAAAATTGTATAAAAGATATTGGAACTACTAATAAGAATATTGGAGATAAAATTAGAATATTAACAATTGCTATTCGGATGGATACTCATGAGAGATTGTCGAAAAAATATAAAATTTATAAAAATATAGAAGTCTTAAAAGGAATATCAGATTATAATACTGGAGATGATGTTTTGGATAAAAAAAATGTAATGAGAAACATTGAAAAAAGAATTTTCACATCAATTGACGAATATTCGTTAGGTTTCAAGGAATCTGAAAGCTTAATTACATTATTGAGAACTCCTGACAATACTTTTCCCATATTTTGGAGCAATTATAAAAAACAAATAAATTTAAGACCACCTTTTCCAAGACAGTATGAAAAAATTTAATAATAATGAATTATATCAATTATTACATATAATTTGTAATAATGGCAATATTCGAAGACTAGTTAGGGAAGACATAACTTTTATTGAAGTTATTGATAATATTAAAGAATTAACGTTAAAAGGAATACTAAATTATCAAGATGCAAAATTATCTTTAACAAAAGACGGTCTAAAACTTTTTGATGAATTATCAGCGAAATACAAAAATATAGATAAAGATAAATGGATTGAGAAAGAGGAGAAATCAAGATTGGAACATAAAATTGAAATAGATTTTATATATTTACCTGACCAAAATAAATTATATTTTTAATATAATATGGGATGTGAGTCACTAACCCTTATTTGGGAACTAAATTTCAAGCTCAATGAGCTTGTAACTAAGCAAAATCTCCGATATTTGCTTAGTTAAAGCTCATTTTTCCGTTTGGGAGTAATTAATTACTCCCAAACATAAAGGAAACTTTTTTTGTATGGTAGATTTTGAATTATATAAAAAACATTTTAGAGAAAAGGCACTTAATATTGGGTTTTCAGAGGAAATTATAATTAAATGTCTAAATTATAGTGAAAATTTGGTATCGAAAAAATTACCGATTATTTATAATTCATATCATTTAGCTGGATTAGTAGGATACCAACATTCATATTTAAGTAGAGCTATAAATTCAACTGAATTTTTCTATAGAAAATTCAAAATTCAAAAAAAAAACGGAAATTTTCGTGAAATCTCAGAACCTCTTCCTAGTTTAAAAGAAATTCAATATTTTATTCTTGAAGAAATTCTCTACAAGCAAAAGGTCAGTAGATATTGTAAAAGTTATACTCCTAAAAGAAAATTTAGAGAATATTTAAAATATCACACTAACGAAAAACAAATTTTGACATTGGATATTGAAGATTTTTTTCCTTCGATTAAATTCAATAATATTTTTAATTATTTCCTTGCATTAGGATATGCTAAAGATGTCTCCTATTATTTATCTAATCTTTGTACATATGTAACAAAAGGAAAAAAGGGTCAAAGAGTTAATATTTCAAATAGATATTTACCACAAGGTGCACCTACAAGCCCTTATCTATCAAATCTAATTTTATCAGAATTTGATGATTCAGTCGCAAAATTTTGTATTCAAAATCAGCTCAAGTATACTCGTTATGCGGATGATATGACCTTTTCAGGAGGTAATATAAATAAAGAAGACTTAATAACCTTTATAATAGTAGAACTAAATAAAATTGGTTTGAGATTAAATATCGAAAAAACCAATTTTATGAAACAAAATGTACCACAAATTATTTCTGGCGTAATTGTTAATAAAAAAGTCCAATTACCTAAAGCCGAAAGAAATAAAATACGAAATTCAATGTATTACATTTCAAAGTTTGGATTAGAAGATCATCTAAAAAGGACAAATGAAGAGAGAAATTATTATGTATTTCATCTTATAGGTAAAATACAATATGGACTTTCACTAAATCCTGAAGATTTAGAATTAAAACGATACAAGGAGATTCTAATCGAAGAGAAAAAAAAGTACTATAGCTAACGGCTAAATAGAAGTTTAAGATGAATTGAAATTTTCTGTTTCGATTTCCGCCACATTCGCCAAGTCCCAAAATGTTACTAAACAATCTTATTCCCCTTCCAATTTCAGAATTTAAAATGAATTTGTTACATTAGCTTTTTATATCAAACAAAAGTAAAAATGGACGAAACCCAGAAGTTTATCACAGAAAATAAACAACGTTTTTTAGATGAATTAATTGAATTACTGAAAATCCCTTCGGTAAGTGCTGACCCTGCATTTAACCAAGATGTACTCAATACAGCAGATAAAGTTGCCGAATATTTGAAAGCTGCAGGCGCAGACAATGTTGAAGTTTGTGAAACCAGCGGTTATCCGGTAGTATATGGCGAAAAATTGATTGACGCTTCTCTGCCAACTGTTTTAGTATATGGCCACTACGACGTACAGCCTGCAGATCCGTTGGAATTGTGGGAATCGGGACCATTTGAGCCTGTGATCAAGAAAACGGAAATCCACCCTGAAGGGGCAATTTTCGCGCGTGGTTCTGCGGACGACAAAGGACAGTTTTTCATGCATGTAAAAGCTTTTGAAGCGATGAACAAAAGCGGACAGCTTCCTTGCAACATCAAATTTATGATTGAAGGTGAAGAAGAAGTAGGTTCCAGCAGCTTAGGTGAATTTGTGAGAAACAACAAAGAAAAATTAAAGAATGATATCATCCTGATTTCCGATACAGAGATTATTTCCAAAGAACAACCTTCTATTTCAGTTGGTTTGCGTGGATTGAGCTATGTAGAGGTGGAAGTAAAAGGAGCAGATTTGGATATGCACTCTGGTGTTTACGGCGGTGCGGTTCCCAATCCTTTGAATGTTTTGTCGCGAATGATTGCGAAATTGCATGACGACGACGGGCGCATTACGATTCCCGGATTTTATGATGATGTGGAAGAATTGTCTGAACAAGACAGAGCAGATATGGCGAAAATCCCATTTAGCTTAGACAATTATAAAAAATCAATCGGGATTTCCGATATACAAGGAGAAAAAGGATATTCGACTATAGAGAGAGCATCTATCCGTCCAACTTTGGATGTGAACGGAATGTGGGGCGGATACATCGGAAAAGGAGCAAAAACAGTGATTGCTTCGCATGCATTTGCAAAGATTTCGATGCGTTTGGTTCCGGGGCAAGACCCTGAGAAAATCACGAAATTGTTTGTAGATTATTTCCCGACACTTGCACCAAGTTCGGTTGTGGTAAAGGTAATTCCTCATCATGGCGGACAGGCTTATGTGTTGCCAACTTCGGACAAAGGATTCCAGGCGGCTAAGAAAGCAATGACTGAAACTTTTGGGAAAGAAGCTTTGCCTGCAAGAGGCGGAGGAAGCATCCCGATTGTTGCTTTGTTTGAGAAAGAATTGGGTTCGAAATCTGTGTTGATGGGCTTTGGGTTGAATTCAGATGTGATTCATTCACCAAATGAGCATTTCGGATTGTTTAATTTCTACAAAGGAATTGAAACCATACCTTATTTCTTTAAATATTACGTAGAAGGTTAATTCTAAAAATAAAGTTTAAAAGAGGTATTCAAAGTACCTCTTTTTTTATCTTATAAATTTCAATTTATGAAAAAAATCAAAATTATTTTAAGTTTTCTTATGCTGTCATTTGTTTCGAATGTTTACAGTCAGGAAGAAGAATTTCTATCGGGAAAAGCGCCCGAATCGGAGTTTGTTTACAGTCTTCACTTGTATAGTAAAGGATTGAAAGAACTGCCTGATAATTTTTCAGCCTGGAAGGAAATAGAGATTTTGATTTTGGATGACAATGAATTGAATACTTTACCCCCATCCATTAAAAAGCTTACAAAGCTGAGAGAACTTTCAATTCCCAGAAATCAATTCACTTCTTTTCCGGAAGAAATTTTGGAATTAAAAAATTTGAAAACATTGGATGTAGCTAATAACTCGATTCAAAATATTCCGGATGAAATTGGTTCGTTGAGTCAATTGGAATATTTACTTATTTCTGAAACGGGAATTAAAAATCTTCCTGAATCCATTTGCCGGCTTAAAAACCTAGAGATGTTTGCGTTGAGCAGCAATCAATTGAAAACGTTGCCTGATTGTTTGAAAGATATGCCAAAGCTGCAATATTTGTATGTGGGGGAAAATCAATTTGAATCATTTCCAAGTGTTATTACAGAGTTGGTTCATTTGAAAACGCTTGATATTGAGCAAAAAAAATCATTTGAAATCCCGGCTGAAATCAAGAATTTGAAGGATCTTGAAATCATTTATATAGACAAAAATTATTATCAAACTAATAAATCAAAGATTGATAAACTGCTGCCCAAAAAAGCTAAAGTAAATCCTGAACTTCTACCGCCGCCAATTATAGAGCCCATCATAGAAACAGAAACGCAAGATGTTTTTGGAAACGAAAATTGTTTGAATTTTACTGAAAAGATAAAAAATGGTGACATAGTAAAGGAATCACTTTATACATTGGATTTTTCAGGAAATAATGTTTATGCCAAACTGGTAAAAGAATCTTCAGAATACAATGAAAAAGATAAATTGGAAGCTGAAAAGGAAGGTTATACAATTGTTTCAGCTATGGATATAGAATTCTCAAATGGTAATTCTGAAATAAAAAACGGCAATTTGATTTTCACTCCCGCAAATAGTTCTGATGTAAAAACGTTTAAAATTAAATATGAAAAAGACAGTAAGACCATTAAGGAACTAATTGATTCTAAAAAACAAGTTTGGAATAAAGGGAATTGTTATGCTGCTCCGCCAAGCATTGGTTTTTAATTATAATTTTTTATTTTTACGCTTAAATTTTATTAACACACAATGAAAAAATTATTTATAATTGCAGGTTTTCTATCGCTGACTGCTTGTACTAATGATGAAGGTTTATTTACTATCATCGATGGTCCGGTGACTTTGGAAGGAAGTTGGAAATTGACGTCTATGTTGGTCGAAACCCCTGTTGATATCAATGGAGATGGTATTTCAGGTACTGATTTTATGATCGAGTCAGAGTGCTACCAAAATGAAACTGCTGTATTCAGCGCCAACCTCACCGGTCAAACACAATCTACCTCTTATTTAGAAATAGCCGTTTCCGGTAGTTTTCCTGATGATGTGACATTCACTACTGAATGTGTTTTGGAAAATGAGACTACTGATTTTACATGGCTTCAGAATGAAAATACTGTCACGGTCATTACAGAGACAGGGACCATGACAGGAACACTTACGGGAAATGTGTTGACATTTGTAATACCGAATGGTCAGATTTATATGGATGAAAACTTTGAAGTGGTTTTGATGGAAGATTTGACGATGGTTTATACAAAACAGTAATCAAATTTTTTATCAACTTATTTTAAGGTGTATAAATCCATTCTATCTTAATAATTTATAGGTCATCACACTTTTTTTAATTTATATACCTATTAGATTAAATCTTTCTAAAAATCAGTAATTTACTTTTGCTGGATTAAATTATTTTTATACTTTTGCAGTCCGAAAGTAAAATAGGTTATTGTGAGTAATCTAAATTACTGAATAATAAATGCTTCCAAATTCATTTAGTATTCAATTTTATTAAAAAAACAAAATGGCAAAAAAAGTCGAAAAAGTTGTAAAGCTTCAAGTGAAAGGAGGCGCTGCAAATCCATCGCCACCGGTAGGACCGGCATTGGGTGCTGCAGGTGTCAACATCATGGAGTTCTGCAAACAGTTTAATGGACGTACGCAGGAAAAGCAAGGTCAGGTTTTACCGGTTGTAATCACTGTATACCAAGACAAATCTTTTGATTTCATTATCAAAACACCACCTGTTGCTATCCAGTTGATGGACGCTGCAAAGCTTAAAAAAGCATCAGGAGAACCAAATCGTGTGAAAGTAGCAAACATTTCTTGGGATCAAATCCGCACTATTGCTGAGGATAAAATCCAAGATATGAACTGTTTCACTGTAGAGTCTGCAATGAAAATGGTAGCCGGGACGGCTCGTTCTATGGGTATAACCGTAAAAGGAGGTCAAGCTCCCGAGTAAAACATTTAAAAGTTTAGAAAATGGCTCAGTTAACAAAGAAGCAAAAGGAAGCACAAGCTAAAGTAGATAAGAATAAATTATATACTATTGACGAAGCGGCAGCTTTAGTAAAAGATGTAAATACTGCAAAGTTTGATGCATCTGTAGATATAGCGGTTCGCTTGGGAGTAGATCCTAAAAAAGCGAATCAAATGGTACGTGGTGTAGTTTCCCTACCACACGGAACAGGTAAAGACGTAACAGTTTTGGCATTGGTTACACCAGACAAAGAAGCTGAAGCAAAAGCTGCAGGAGCAGATTATGTAGGATTGGATGAGTATTTGGATAAAATCAAAAATGGTTGGACAGATGTTGACGTTATTGTTACTATGCCGGCTGTTATGGGTAAATTAGGTCCATTGGGTCGTGTTTTAGGTCCAAGAGGTTTGATGCCAAATCCAAAAGCAGGAACTGTAACTACAGAAGTAGGAAAAGCAGTTGCAGATGTGAAAGCCGGTAAAATCGACTTCAAAGTTGACCGTTACGGTATCATTCACGCAGCAATCGGAAAAGTATCTTTCGAACCGGAAAAACTCAAGGACAATGCAGCTGAATTAGTTCAGACTTTGCAAAAATTGAAACCAACCGCAGCAAAAGGTCTTTACATGAGAAGCATTACCATCTCAAGCACTATGAGCCCTGGTATTTCTATTGATCCTAAAAGTTTAAACGTATAAAAGTAAGTAATTATGGGAATGACAAAACAACAAAAAGCGCAAATGATCGACGATCTAACCGCTGTATTAGAAGTGTCAAACATAGTTTATCTTGCTGATATCTCAGGTTTAAACGCATCTAATACCACCGAATTGAGAAGGGCTTGCCACAAAGGTGACATCTCTCTTCGTGTAGTTAAAAACACTTTATTGCAAAAAGCAATGGAGCGTATCGAGGATAAAGATTTTTCAGGTTTATATGATTCATTGGCAGGTAACACTGCTTTGATGATTGCTGAAAAAGGAAATGCTCCCGCAAAAGTAATCGAAACATTCAGAAAAAAATCGGACAAACCGGTTTTGAAAGGTGCTTGGATTGAATCAAGTGTTTACGTTGGTGACGACAAATTAGCAGCATTATCAGCATTGAAATCTCGCGAAGAGATGATTGCAGACATCGTTGCATTGTTGAAATCTCCAATCCAGTCTTTGGTTTCTCAATTGCAGAACAAAGACAACGCATCAAAAGAAGAAGGAACTACGGAAGTGGCAGAAGAAACTCCGGCTGTAGAAGCAGCTGCAGAAACTGAAACTCCTGAAGCAACTGAGGCTCCGGCTGAAGAACCTTCTGAATCAGCAGACGAAACACCTGCTGGCGAATAAGCGCACTCATAATAATTATAAACGTTTGAAGTTTAATGTGAATTTTTTAATTAATTGAAACTTAGATTTTGAACAAACAAAAAAAAGTTGTAAAACCAAAAAAAAACATTTAAAAATGGCAGATGTTAAAAAATTAGCTGAAGAGTTAGTAAACTTGACAGTTTTAGAAGTAAATGAATTATCAACAATCTTGAAAGATGAATACGGAATCGAACCAGCTGCTGCTGCAGTTGTAGTTGCTGCAGGTGGTGGTGAAGGTGCTGCTGTTGAAGAGCAAACTGAATTCGACGTAATCTTGAAATCAGGTGGTGCTAGCAAATTGGCTGTAGTTAAATTGGTAAAAGATTTGACAGGTAAAGGTTTGAAAGAAGCAAAAGACTTAGTTGATGGTGCTCCTCAACCAGTAAAAGAAGGAGTTTCTAAAGACGAAGCTGAAGCTTTGAAAAAACAATTAGAAGAAGCTGGTGCTGAAGTTGAATTGAAATAATTCTTATTCACCAAAATAACAAAAGGCTGTCTCATACGAGGCAGCCTTTTTTATTTTTTAAATTTCTAATATCATTTCGGCGAAGGAGAAATCTGTTTTTATTAGGATTGAAATTTAATTATAGAAAATTCATTTGATAAATAATAGATTAATTCGTAGATTTGCAGTCCTTTTGAGAACAATAAATAGTTGTAATTAAGTAAGTTTCTGATTTTGAACTCTTTCGTGTAAACGGAAGAGGAATTTTCATTTATAGCTGCCTCAACTTTTGTTGAATCTAAAAAGGAATAAGAAATATTTTGCACTACACTGTGAAAAGATATACCAGTGTTGCAGTTAAACAAGAGCTAATTTAAGGCAATTGTTTAATATTTTTTGAGCATCAAAATATTTTTTTAACCCATTTCTTAAAATTTTTATGAGTAAAAAAGACAACAAAACTCAGGGAAATCAGAGAATCAGTTTTTCTTCGACCAAAGTTCAATCCGAGTTTCCGGACTTTCTTGACATCCAGATCAAATCTTTTGAAGATTTCTTCCAGTTAGAGACACGTCCAGATCAGAGAGGGAACGAAGGTTTGTACAAAACGTTTGCTGAAAACTTTCCGATTACAGACACCAGAAACCAGTTCGTGCTGGAATTTCTTGATTATTTTGTAGATCCGCCGCGTTACACTATTGACGAGTGTATCGAAAGAGGGCTGACTTACAGTGTTCCGTTGAAAGCACGTATGAAACTTTTTTGTACAGACCCTGAACACGAAGATTTCGAAACCGTTGTACAAGACGTTTATTTGGGGACTATTCCTTATATGACGGCCTCTGGTTCGTTCATCATAAATGGAGCTGAGCGTGTAATCGTTTCTCAGTTGCACCGTTCACCAGGTGTTTTCTTCGGTCAGTCATACCACGCAAACGGTACTAAATTATATTCATCCAGAATTATTCCTTTCAAAGGATCTTGGATTGAATTTGCTACTGACATCAACAGCGTAATGTATGCTTACATCGATCGTAAGAAAAAATTACCTTTGACGACTTTGCTTCGTGCAATCGGATATGAAAGAGATAAAGAAATCTTGGAAATTTTCGACTTGGCAGAGGAAATCAAAGTAAGCAAAGCTTCTATCAAAAAAGCAATGGGAAAAAGACTTGCCGCACGTGTTTTGAACACTTGGCATGAGGATTTCGTAGATGAAGATACAGGAGAAGTTGTTTCTATCGAGCGTAACGAAATTATCCTCGATCGTGAAACAATTATCGAAAAAGAACATTTGGATCAAATCGTTGATTCAGGTGTGAAAACAATTCTTGTTCACAAAGAAGATAACAAATCGGCAGATTATGCCATCATCCACAATACACTTCAAAAAGACCCGACCAATACGGAGAAAGAAGCTGTGGAATATATTTACAGACAATTACGTAACGCAGAACCACCAGATGAGGAAACGGCAAGAGGAATCATTGACAAATTATTCTTCTCTGATCAACGTTATTCATTGGGTGAGGTAGGTCGTTACAGGTTAAATAAAAAATTAGGTTTAAACATTTCTGAAGAAACTCAGGTTTTAACCAAAGAAGACATCATTTCCATCATTAAATATTTGATCGAATTGGTGAATTCAAAAGCTGAGGTTGATGATATCGACCACTTGTCAAACCGTCGTGTAAGAACAGTTGGTGAACAAATGGCAGCTCAGTTCGGAGTAGGTTTGGCGCGTATGGCAAGAACCATCCGTGAAAGAATGAACGTTCGTGACAATGAGGTGTTTACGCCTATTGATTTGATCAATGCAAAAACACTTTCATCTGTTATCAATTCATTCTTCGGAACAAATCAGCTTTCTCAGTTCATGGACCAAACAAATCCACTTTCTGAGATTACGCACAAACGTCGTTTGTCAGCCCTAGGACCTGGAGGTCTTTCCCGTGAAAGAGCAGGTTTCGAGGTACGTGACGTTCACTATACACACTACGGAAGACTTTGTCCGATTGAAACGCCTGAGGGTCCGAACATCGGTTTGATTTCTTCACTTTGTGTATTTGCAAAAGTTAATAATTTAGGTTTCATCGAAACTCCTTACCGCAATGTAAATGATGGTAAAGTTGATTTGTCACAGGAGCCAATTTATCTTTCTGCTGAAGAAGAAGAAGAAAAAGTAATTGCGCAGGCAAATGCTCCGATCAACGAAAAAGGAGAATTCATCAACGACAGGGTAACTGCTCGTGAAGACGGTGATTTCCCGGTTGTTGAGCCAAATCAAGTTCAGTTGATGGACGTTGCTCCCAACCAGATTGCATCTATTTCTGCATCTTTGATTCCTTTCCTGGAACATGATGATGCGAACCGTGCATTGATGGGATCTAACATGATGCGTCAGGCCGTTCCTTTGTTGAAGCCACAAGCTCCAATCGTAGGTACAGGTCTGGAAAAACAAGTTGCAAAAGATTCTCGTATTTTGATTAATGCAGAAAGAGAAGGTACTGTAACTTATGTTGATGCGGACAAAGTTTCTATTCAATACGATAGAACTGAAGATGAAGACATGGTAAGTTTCGATTCTCCGGAAAAAACATACAAATTAACCAAATTCAGAAAAACCAATCAGGGAACTACAATTACTTTGAAACCAATTGTGAAAATTGGAGACAGAGTTTCAAAAGGACAAGTTCTTTGTGAAGGTTATGCAACTGAAAATGGTGAATTGGCAATCGGTCGTAACTTGGTTGTTGCGTTCATGCCTTGGAAAGGATTTAACTTTGAGGATGCGATTGTGATCAACGAAAAAGTTGTTCGTGAAGACTGGTTTACATCGATTCATATTGACGAGTATTCATTAGATGTTCGTGATACAAAATTAGGAATGGAGGAATTGACCCCGGACATTCCAAACGTTTCGGAAGAAGCTACAAAAGATTTGGACGAAAACGGTATGATCCGTATCGGTGCTGAAGTAAAACCTGGCGATATTTTGATCGGAAAAATCACTCCAAAAGGAGAGTCTGATCCAACGCCGGAAGAAAAATTATTGCGTGCAATCTTTGGTGACAAAGCAGGTGATGTAAAAGATGCTTCATTGAAAGCTTCTCCATCTTTGAGAGGTGTAGTAATTGACAAAAAATTATTCTCACGAAGCATCAAAGATAAGAGAAGAAGATCTCAGGACAAAGCAATCATCGACAGCGTTGAAGGAGAATTTGATACTAAATTTGACGAATTACGTGAAAGATTATTAGACAAATTATTCATTCTTTTAGACGGAAAAACTTCTCAAGGTGTATTCAACGACTTGAATGAAGAAGTTATCAAAAAAGGAACGAAATATTCTAAAAAAGCATTGTCAAGTGTTGAAGATTATTTGAACTTAACAGGAGCAGAAAGTGTTTGGGTAGTTGACGAAGACAAAAACGACCAAGTAAAAGAATTGCTTCACAATTATAAAATCAAACACAATGATTTGCAAGGTGCATTGAACCGTGAAAGATTTACTATTTCGGTTGGAGATGAATTACCTGCAGGAATCGTGAAATTGGCTAAAATCTACATCGCTAAAAAACGTAAGTTGAAAGTGGGTGATAAGATGGCAGGCCGTCACGGTAACAAAGGTATCGTGTCTAGAATCGTTCGTGATGAAGACATGCCTTTCTTAGAAGACGGAACACCGGTTGACATTGTATTGAATCCACTTGGGGTACCTTCTCGTATGAACATCGGTCAGATTTTCGAAACTGTATTAGGTTGGGCTGGTATGAAATTGGGTGAAACCTATGCAACGCCAATTTTTGACGGAGCTAAAATTGAACAAATCAACGAGTTAACTGACAAAGCAGGTGTGCCAAGATTCGGTACAACATACTTGTACGATGGTGGAACAGGAGAAAGATTTGCGCAGCAAGCAACCGTTGGTGTGATTTACATGTTGAAATTAGGACACATGGTAGATGACAAAATGCACTCGCGCTCTATCGGACCATACTCTTTGATTACGCAACAGCCTTTGGGTGGGAAAGCACAATTTGGTGGTCAGCGTTTCGGAGAGATGGAGGTTTGGGCACTCGAAGCATTCGGTGCATCTAACATCCTTCGTGAAATTTTGACTGTGAAATCAGATGACGTGATTGGTAGAGCTAAAACTTACGAAGCAATCGTAAAAGGTGAGCCGATGCCAGAACCTGGAATTCCAGAATCGTTCAACGTATTGTTGCACGAATTACAAGGTCTTGGATTAGACATAACATTGGAAGAATAAATTCTTACTTTTCGTGTCATTCTTAACGAGTGAAACGGAGTAAAGAATCTAAATTCAACCATTATTAAATTTATAATTGATTAGAAAAAATCATTATGTCAACAAAAAACAAAACAAGTAAATTTACAAAAATCCGTATCGGGTTAGCATCTCCCGAATCTATTTTACAAGATTCAAGAGGAGAAGTTCTAAAACCTGAAACGATTAACTATAGAACACACAAACCTGAACGTGACGGTTTGTTTTGTGAGAGAATTTTCGGACCTGTAAAAGATTACGAATGTGCCTGTGGTAAATACAAAAGAATCCGATACAAAGGAATAGTTTGTGACCGCTGTGGTGTAGAAGTTACAGAAAAGAAAGTTCGTCGTGAGCGCATTGGACACATCAATTTGGTGGTTCCGGTTGCACACATTTGGTACTTCCGTTCATTGCCAAACAAAATTGGTTATGTATTGGGATTGCCATCGAAAAAATTGGATATGATTATCTATTACGAAAGATACATCGTTATCCAAGCCGGTATTGCTAAAGCTCCTGAAGGTGGAGAATTGGCAAGATTGGAATTCTTGACAGAAGAAGAATACCTTGATATTTTAGAAACACTTCCTTCTGACAACCAGTATTTGGAAGACACCGACCCTAACAAATTCATCGCGAAAATGGGAGCGGAAGCATTAGAAGATTTGTTGAGAAGAACAGATTTAGATGCTTTGTCTTACGAATTGCGTCACAAAGCGCACCACGAAACTTCGAAACAAAGAAGAACCGAGGCGTTGAAAAGATTGCAGGTTGTGGAATCACTTCGTGAATCTAACATCGACCACGTAAACCGTCCGGAATGGATGATCATGCGTGTCGTTCCTGTAATTCCACCAGAATTGAGACCATTGGTGCCGCTAGATGGTGGACGTTTCGCAACTTCGGATTTGAATGACCTTTACCGTCGTGTGATTATCCGTAACAACCGTTTGAAAAGATTGATGGAAATCAAAGCGCCGGAAGTAATCTTGCGTAATGAAAAACGCATGTTGCAGGAATCTGTCGATTCATTATTTGACAACACAAGAAAAGCTTCTGCGGTAAAAGCAGATGGAAACCGTCCGTTGAAATCTCTTTCTGATTCATTGAAAGGTAAGCAAGGTCGTTTCCGTCAGAACTTACTTGGAAAACGTGTGGATTATTCTGCTCGTTCGGTAATTGTCGTAGGGCCAAGCTTGAAATTATACGAGTGTGGATTGCCAAAAGACATGGCAGCTGAATTGTACAAACCATTCATCGTTCGTAAATTGATCGAAAGAGGAATAGTAAAAACAGTTAAATCTGCAAAGAAAATCATCGATAGAAAAGAGCCTGTTGTTTGGGATATCTTGGAAAATGTATTGAAAGGACACCCGGTTTTATTGAACCGTGCTCCAACTTTGCACCGTTTAGGAATCCAGGCATTCCAGCCAAAATTGATTGAAGGTAAAGCAATCCAATTGCACCCATTGGTGTGTACTGCATTCAACGCCGATTTTGACGGTGACCAGATGGCGGTTCACTTACCATTAGGGCCGGAAGCGATTTTGGAAGCGCAGTTATTGATGTTGGCTTCTCAAAACGTATTGAACCCTGCAAATGGTTCACCGATTACGGTACCTTCTCAGGACATGGTTTTGGGTCTTTATTACATGACCAAAGCTTCGAAACAAGGAAAAGGACACGGAATTACGTTCTATTCTCCGGAAGAAGTGGAAATTGCTTACAATGAAAAAAGTGTTGAATTAAATGCTCAGATCAAAGTAAAAACTACAGTTCGTGAAGGTGAAGAATTAGTTCAAAAAATAATTGAAACTACAGTTGGTAGAGTTTTGTTCAACCAAATCGTACCAAAAGAAGTTGGATATGTAAATGAAGTTCTTACAAAGAAATCTTTGAGGACTATTATTAATAATATCTTGAAAATCACTGACTTCCCTACAACTGCAGCTTTCCTTGATGAAATGAAAGATCTTGGATTTAAAAATGCATTTGAAGGTGGATTGTCATTCAGTTTAGGTGATATTTTGATTCCGGATCAGAAAAAAGATTTGATTGATGATGCGATTAATCAAGTTGAAAATATCAAGGTAAACTACAACATGGGATTGATCACCAATAACGAACGTTACAATCAGGTAATCGACGTTTGGACCAATACCAACGCGACTTTGACTGAAATCGTAATGAAACGTATGATAGAAGACAAAGACGGATTTAACTCAGTTTACATGATGCTTGATTCTGGGGCGCGTGGTTCGAAAGAGCAGATTCGTCAGTTGTCAGGTATGCGTGGATTGATGGCGAAACCGCAGAAAGCAGGTTCGTCAGGAGGGGAGATCATCGAAAATCCGATTGTATCAAACTTCCGTGAAGGTCTTTCTATCTTGGAGTACTTTATTTCAACGCACGGTGCACGTAAAGGTTTGGCAGATACCGCTTTGAAAACGGCGGATGCGGGTTACTTAACTCGTCGTTTGGTTGACGTTGCGCAAGACGTAATCGTGATGGAAGAAGATTGTGCTACTTTGAGAGGAACACAAGTTGCAGCATTGAAGAAAAACGAAGAAATCGTTGAATCTCTTGCATCTAGAATTTTAGGTAGAACTTCGTTACACGATGTTTACAATATGGATACGGGAGAGAAATTAATTTCTGCCGATCAAATTATCAAAGAAGAAGCTGCAGATGCTATCCAAGCTGCCGGAATCGAAATCGTAGAAGTTCGTTCTCCATTGACTTGTGAAGCTAAAACAGGTATCTGTGCAGCATGTTACGGTCGTAACCTTGCAACCGGAAAACCGGTTCAGAAAGGTGAAGCTGTTGGTGTTGTTGCCGCTCAGTCAATTGGTGAGCCGGGTACGCAGTTGACACTTCGTACGTTCCACGTTGGAGGAACTGCAGGTAACGTTTCTGAACAGTCTTCATTACTTGCAAAAGCAAACGGACGTGTAGATTTCGACGATTTGAGAACTGTAAAAAGTGAAGATGAATCAGGAAATATAGCTGACGTTGTAGTTTCTCGTTCAACTGAGATGAAATTAATCGATGCGGACGGAAACGTTCGTATGACCAATAACATCGCGTATGGTTCGATTTTGAGAGTTCAGGATGGTGCAACAGTTTCAAAAGGAGATGTCATCTCTAGCTGGGATCCATATAACGGGGTAATCATTGCTGAATCTGCCGGTAAGGTTGAATATGAAAATATTGAACAAGGTTCAACTTTCCAATTGGAAATTGACGAACAAACCGGATTCCAGGAGAAAGTAATTTCTGAATCTCGTAACAAAAAATTGATTCCTACCCTGAAAGTAATTATTTCAGGAGAAGAAGAAAAGAATTATAACCTTCCGGTTGGTGCCCACTTGATTGTAAATGATGGTGAGAAAATTAAAGCCGGTAAAATTTTGGTGAAAATTCCTCGTCGCTCTGCAAAATCAGGAGATATTACAGGAGGTTTACCGCGTGTTACCGAGTTGTTCGAAGCACGTAACCCTTCCAATCCTGCAGTTGTTGCTGAGATTGACGGTGTGGTTTCTTTCGGTAAAATCAAACGTGGTAACCGTGAAATCATGGTGGAGTCAAAAACAGGAGAAAAATCTACTTATTTGGTTAAATTATCTAACCAGATTTTGGTTCAGGAAAATGACTTTATCCGCGCCGGTTTCCCATTGTCAGAAGGGGCAACTACTCCGGAAGATATCTTGAGAATCAAAGGGCCAACTGCCGTTCAGGAATATTTGGTTAATGAAATTCAGGAGGTTTACCGTTTGCAAGGGGTAAAAATCGATGACAAACACTTTGAAATTATCGTTCGTCAGATGATGCGTAAAGTTAGAATCGTTGATTCTGGTGATACAAGATTCTTGGAAGACAGCTTGGAACACAAAGATGATTTCTTGGAAGAAAACGACAGAATTTTCGGAATGAAAGTCGTGGAAGATTCTGGAGACAGCACCGAATTGAATCCGGGACAAATCATTTCTTCAAGAGAATTACGCGATGAAAATTCTAAATTGAAACGTGAAGATAAAAACCTTGTTTCTGCAAGAGATGCTATGCCTGCAACGGCTCAGCCAATTTTACAAGGTATCACAAGAGCTTCACTTCAAACGAAATCATTCATGTCAGCGGCATCTTTCCAGGAAACAACAAAAGTATTGAACGAAGCTGCTGTTGCCGGGAAAAGAGACGACTTAAACGGTTTGAAAGAAAACGTTATCGTTGGTCACTTAATCCCTGCAGGAACAGGATTGAAAGAATACCAAAGCATCATCGTGGGTTCTAATAAAGAATATGAAGAATTGGTAAATGCTAAATCAGTACTATAATGAGCGAAGAAAAAAAACAAAACATAGACATCGAAATCAATGATCAGGTATCAGACGGAATTTATTCAAACCTGGCAGTGATCAATCATTCACCTACCGAATTTGTGGTAGATTTCATTCAGATGATGCCCGGCGTTCCAAAAGCGAGAGTGAAGTCAAGAATTATCCTGACACCTCAGCACGCGAAACGTTTGGTCAATGCACTGGCTGAAAATGTTCGCCGATATGAAGCTCAATTCGGTGAAGTAAAAGAGCAGCAATCAACCGCGATGCCATTTAATTTTGGCCCTCCGGGAGAAGCATAAATTTTCTAAAAACCTCGTCGAAAGACGGGGTTTTTTTATGGTTTAATTTTAAGTATATTAGTTTTAATTTTAATAATAATGAAAAATCTTTTATTCCTTTTTTTCATAATGTTTCACATCTGCGTCAATTCGCAGAGCTATACACCTTTGCTAGATAATCGAAATGAGTGGAATCTGATAAGTTGTTACTTAGGGGATTGTTTCAAAGATGTATATTATACTGATGGTGATACGATTGTAAATGCTCAAAATCACAAAATCCTCGATGGTTACCATTATATTTCAAGAACTTTTCTTTTGCGGGAAAATGTTTCTGAAAAAAAGGTTTATCTGACCACAACAATTGATGGGAATATTAGAGAATATTTGATGTATGATTTTAACTTAGAAGAAGGAGATTCAATTAATTTAGAAAATCCAATCACACCCTTTCCCCCAGAAGGCGGATATTTTCGCCTTGATTCAATTAGAATTAATCCAATTACTCAGAGCGAAACAGGTAAGTTTTTTTATTTTTCTCCTACAATTTCAAATACTGAAAGTCAGGGATACTATCCGATTTGGGTAGAAGGAATGGGGTCGCTTTCGATAATCAATGCACCGGGCGGTAATCCGGATTATGATGGGGTAGGTAAAGTTAGCTGTTTCTTTAAAAATGAAAATTTATTTTATTTCGATGATGAAATGACTGATCAGTGTACTTCTACAATGTCAATAAAATCAGAAGATTTTTCAGGTTTTAAATTTACAGTTCATAATTCTAAAGGAATTCTAAAAGGGACAACACCTATAGATAAAATTGAAATTTATGATTTATCAGGAAAAAAACATCTTTCAAAATTTGTATCAAAAAAAGATTTTTTAGAATTTGATTTAAGAGGATTGAGCAAAGGAATTTATGTATTGCAGATTCATGAACCTAAAAAAATAACTAAGATTTCATTTATTATGAAATAATTAATCCATACCTCAATAAAAGTATAAGAAACATATATGCTTAGATTGAATTATAACTTTCCTAAAAATTAAGTAAATTTGCCACTCAAAACAAATAAAAGCTATGTCAGATTATAAATTGATTTTGCCTGCAATGGGTGAGGGCGTGATGGAAGCCACAGTAATCAGTTGGTTAAAAAAAGTAGGCGATCCGATTGCTGAAGACGAATCAGTAGTAGAAATTGCAACTGATAAGGTGGATTCAGATGTTCCGTCTCCTGTAGCCGGTGTTTTGAAGGAGATTTTGATCGATGTAGATGGCGTTGCAAAAATTGGTGAGCCGATTGCTATACTCGAAATAGAAGGAGGTACAGCTTCAACTCAAAGTTCCGAACCTTCTCAGGCTTCTTCTCCTCAATCTGAGCAAGCTGTTGTTGCAGAACTAGAAAAAACATTGACTCAAAATACAGAGAACTTTGATGCTTCAACTTCCGATAAATTTTATTCACCTTTGGTAAAGTCCATCGCACAAGCAGAAAATATATCTGTTTCTGAATTGGATCAAATAAAAGGTTCAGGAAAAGAAGGCAGAGTTACTAAGGAAGATTTGCTGAAATTTGTGGAAGATAAGAAGTCAGGAAAAGCTTCTGCTCCTGCTCAGGCTTCAACAACCGTTCAAGTTCAGGCTCCAACTTCAACTGCGCAGCCTCAGGTTATTTCAGGTGGTGATGAAATCATCGAAATGGACAGAATGCGTAAGATGATAGCACAAAACATGGTGGCAAGCAAACAAACAGCTCCTCACGTTACTTCATTCATCGAAGCTGATGTGACAAATATTGTTCTTTGGAGAGAGAAAAACAAGGATGAATTTCAAAAGAAAAATGGTGAGAAAATTACTTTTATGCCGATTTTCATTGAAGCCATCGCAAAAGCAATTAAAGATTTCCCAATGATCAATGTTTCGGTCAACGGAGACCAAATCATCAAAAAGAAAAATATAAATATAGGTATGGCGGCAGCTTTACCAACAGGAAATTTAATTGTTCCTGTAATAAAAAATGCAGATCAATACAGTTTGGCCGGACTAGCAAAACAAGTCAATGATTTGGCCAATCGCTCACGTCAAAATAAATTGAAACCAGATGAAATTCAAGGTGGAACTTATACGATTACCAATATCGGAAGTTTCGGAAATACATTGGGAACACCAATCATTCCACAACCGCAAGTTGCAATTTTAGCTGTAGGAGCGATCATCAAAAAACCGGCGGTGATTGAAACGCCGCAAGGTGATGTGATTGCCATCCGTCACAAAATGTATCTGTCTCATGCTTATGACCACCGTGTTGTGGATGGTGCTTTGGGAGGAATGTTTGTGCAGCGGGTGGCTCAGTATTTGGAAGCATTTGATTTGAATACTTCGTTTTAAATAAAAAAAACCACTCTCAAAGAGTGGTTTTTTTGTTAAAATAGCTTTGTTAGAGTTATTGTTTGATAAATTTCATGGTAGTTTTCTTACCTTGATTTTCAACAGAAATTACATAAATTCCTTTGGCTAAATTAGAAACATTAACTTTGTTATCAGTTAATTTTGATTTAAGAACCAAGCTTCCTGTCAAATGAAATATTTCAACATTTGATCCATTTAATGATTTTCCTTGAACGTAAAGAATATCTTTTACAGGATTTGGATAGATGGAGATTTTCTCTGCCGCTGTATCGTTTACACCCAAGATACTTTCGCCTTCCACTATAACTAAGGTGGAATTGATTTCCGGATTTTCAATAGTATCTACAATTCCTGAAGGCCATCGAACAATTACCTTGTCAATTTCGGCATCGGTACCAATTCCAAAATGAGTGTTAAGCGTACTCATAAATGAGAAACCTTCACCGCTTCGTACGTCTCGGATTTGCATTCCCAACTCACTATAAAGTTCAACACGGGCACCGATACCATTTAAATTACTTTCAGTACCGATTGTATTTATTTTAAGCCAATTGTTAGAATTTCCACTATTGTAATAAACCCAACCAAAAGCATAAGCGTCTAAAAACCCATCATTGTTCAAATCCCCAATTGAAGCATCGGAGAAAGGTGCATTGATTGGCGTAAAAGTCATATCACCATTATTGATGAAAATTTTATTACCGTTTCCTGCGATGTCCAAATATCCATCATTGTTGAAATCATAAGTAAAATGTTCTCTGCTTGTGCCATTATAAATATCGAAGCCCGAACCTGCTGTGACATTTGTAAAAGTTCCATCACCATTATTTACCATCAATTCATGACTTCCTTGTCCACCCATTTGAGCATTTTTTCCGTTGAAAACATCCATCCATCCATCATTATTAAAATCACCCCAAGCAGAAGACCATTGTTCTGAAGTGCTATCCAAATTTGCTTCTCCGGCAACATTGGTAAATGTTCCATTACCATTGTTTCTATACAATTCGTTTCTTCTTCTTTCTTCCTCACCTCCGCATTTTGCAATATATAAATCTTGCTTACCATCGTTATTATAATCAATCCAAATTGAACCATAATGTCCACCTGAAGGATAATCTCCTAAACCTCCTTGATGGAATACGGGTGAATTATTTTCATTTGTATAATAAACACTTGGTTCGGTATCGTGACATACATAAGCATCAAGATTACCATCGTTGTCAATGTCAATGAAGTTAGAACGTTGAGCAAATACATATTGGTTGCCAGCATGAGTACTGTAGGAAACATTCATACCATTGACCTGCGTAAGCATAAAGGTAACTCCTTGAGAAGAACCGTATAACAAATCATTATATCCGTCTCCATTAAAATCTCCTGCAGCTAAAGACCAACCCGGAAGATATAACACATTACTTGTCGGGAAGTTTTGAGAAGTAAAAGTACCGTCCTCATTTTGGAATAGTACATGAATCTTGTTGCTGGAAACACTTACAATATCATCCAAAAAATCTCCGTTCATATCTACGACACACATTTTATAAGTCCCGTCAGCAGGAACATTTTGTGAAGTAAATGTAATTTGTCCATTTAAACTAAATGAAGCAAACATTAATAGTAAATAAAAGTTTTTCATATATGTTAATTATTAATTGCATTCTCCTTCTAAAGAATTGATCCATTGCGTAGTCAGAGTCACAGCCTCGTCATGGACTAAACTTCTGCCAATCATAGGCATTCTGATATTTTCTAAATCTGATTTAATTCTATGGTACATAGCAGATTTCCCTGGATTATTAGGAACCACTATATGTGTCACCTCTTCTCCAACAAATCCGCTGATGTTAATGTTTGGAACAATGCATACTCCTAAATTCAGCGGATCAGCCGTTTCAGAATAAGCAAGTTTTATAGGTAGGTAATTGCAGTGTCCGGTTTCGTTGTGGCAATGTGCACAGTTGATATCTAAGTAAGAACGGATCCGTTGATCCAGTGATTTTGAATTGTCAGTATAATTGACCATAGATACTATATTGCCAGGGGAACCTATATTCAGATACCCAAACTCTTCCCATTTTTCAATTTGGTTTTTATTTCCGTCAGAATAATTAATATTAAAATTCAAATTTTGTGGCTTAGGTCCAATCGGAATTGCAGCTTCAATTTGTTTGTGGCAAGTCAAACATTCTGATTTCGAAGGAATTCGATAAAGTACATTCTTAGTTTCCCCGTTTTGCGACCATTCAACGGGTACAAAACTTCCTTCCATATCGAGAACAGCTTCGTCTTGGGTATCATTCCATTTATAATTCGCAAATATCCATTCACTCCCTTTCTTGATCATCAAACGTGTTTCCAATATTTTTTTTGAATTATTCGGAGCTACATTATTGTAATAAAAATTTTTAATCAAAACTGTGCTTGAAGGGAAATTGAAAATTTTATCATCGGCAACATAATTGGCGCTTACACCATCTGGCATCCAGACAAATCTAGATTTCAATGCATAGTCAGTAAAAAGAGAAGAAATAGGTTCATAGGGTAAAACTCCATAAACAGGATCTAAATTAGCTAAGTTTCCTTTGAAAAAATTATAATCGGAAAGTTTAGGATAAGGTACTGCATTGATATCGAAAATAACCGGAGAAACTTCCGTTGGAGTTTCGTCAATTGGTCCGTCATTATCTGAAGAGCAGCCAACTATTGTAAAAAGAATAATTAAAAAAAATAAAGAATAAATTTGTCTCATGTGTAGTTATGTGTGTAAAAAACAATCGAAGTTAAGAAAATATTAATGACATTAGTCATGTGTGATAAATTATTTTCACATCATTTGACTAATTTAATTTCACTCTATATATTTGGCTGTGTTTAAAGTAGGAGATAAAATAAAAATAATCGATGACGACCAGACCGGTACTGTCATAAAAGTTAGTAAACAAGGCGTTTCAATCCTGAATGAACATGGATTTGAAGAAACTTTCAGTGCCTCGGAACTCATTCTCAATCAGGAATTGCTTATCAATGATTTTAATCCAAAACCCGAAACCAAACCCATCAAAAGTAAACCTCATCAAAGCGATGCTCCTAAAGAAATCGATTTGCACATAGGTCATTTAGTAGATTATCCTTCCGGTTTAAGCAATTATGAAATGTTGCAAATTCAATTGAATAAAGTAAAATACGAAATTGATTCCGCAAGAACTGACAAACGGAACCGAATTATTTTCATCCACGGACACGGCAGTGGAAAACTCCGTGAAGAACTGTATAAATTGCTCGAAGCCCAGTCTCGACTTGAATACTATGACGCATCATTCCAAAAATACAAACTTGGCGCCACCGAAGTCCGACTATTTTAAACCAATAAAAAAGAGAACCCAATCCAATTGAATTCTCTCATATTATAAAAATGGAAAATTAAAATTACATCATCGCCGTTCTTGGGTACCAAACACTGCACAAAATCCCCTCACTTGCTTTCTGAGGATGCGCGCAATTAATAGTCTGAAATTTCACACATTTCAAACAATCATCATCTCTGTGCAAAACCGCTTTGAACTGATATGCCTCACAAACCTGATTTTCACTCACCACGATTTCCTGCACAGCACAAATCTGCCCATTTATAAAATTCTCACAGTTTCCACAACATTTTGCCAATTGAACATTCATAACTAAGATTTTTAAAATTATAAATCAAATTTAAGAATTACCAAATCAAGAATAATTTTAAATAACTGAATTTCAGTTATTTGTATTTAGAATGAATTAAATTAGGATTTTAAACCCTCTTAAATCAAATCTCTAAGTTCTTATTTTTAACCTCTGAATTTATAATTTGGACGCCTTATCGCGCTTCTCCGGGGTACGCTGTCGCTTCCGTCTTCCGCTTCGCTTCAGACCGACTCGTTCCTCGCCGCCCTGCATATCGCGGGCGCAAATCCGCTTACACTGATATTTAACCCAATAAAAAAATGCCATCTTCAAAAACAGACGGCATTTTCATTATTTATAGAATGAATAAATTCCTTAAAAACGATCCGCGTAAGTTGGATCCAACACAAAATCTTCCATAAACTTCGTCGTGTAATTTCCTGCGATAAAATCAGGATTGTCCATCAACTGTCTGTGGAAAGGTACTGTAGTTTTGATTCCTTCGATGTAGAATTCTTCCAAAGCACGACGCATTTTCGCCAAAGATTCCTCACGCGACTGAGAAGTCACAATCAACTTCGCAATCATCGAATCATAAAACGGTGGAATCTGGTAACCTGCGTAAACATGCGTATCCACACGAACACCGTGTCCACCCGGAATGTTGATATTCGTAATCAATCCCGGTGAAGGACGGAATCCTGCGTAAGGATCCTCCGCGTTGATTCTACATTCAATCGAATGTAATTTCGGGAAATAATTTTTTCCGGAAATTTTCTGACCCGCAGCCAAAAGAATTTGTTCTTTAACTAAGTCGTAGTCAATTACTTGTTCTGTAATTGGGTGTTCCACCTGGATTCTCGTATTCATTTCCATGAAATAAAAATCTCCGTGTTTGTCTACCAAAAATTCAATGGTTCCAACACCTTCATATCCGATATATTCAGCCGCTTTTACAGCCGCATTCCCCATTCTTTCTCTCAAATCATCTGTCATGAAAGGAGAAGGCGTTTCTTCAACCAATTTCTGGTGACGACGCTGAACCGAACAGTCTCTTTCAGACAAGTGACAAGCTCTTCCGGTATAATCTCCTGCAACCTGGATTTCAATATGACGAGGTTCCTCGATTAATTTCTCCATGTACATGCCACCGTTTCCGAAAGCAGCAGTTGCTTCCTGAACCGCAGATTCCCAGTGTTTTTCAAGCTCATTTTCTGCCCAAACAGCACGCATTCCTTTTCCACCCCCACCGGCAGTAGCTTTGATCATTACAGGATATCCGATTTTTTTCGCGATTTTTTTCGCTTCAGCATAATCTTTCAAAATCCCTTCAGAACCCGGAACTACAGGAACTCCAGCTTCGATCATCGTAGCTTTTGCAGTTGCTTTGTCACCCATTTTGTCTATGTGTTCCGGAGAAGCACCGATGAATTTGATGCCATGTTCGCGACAAGTTTTGGAAAATTTAGAATTTTCTGAAAGAAATCCGTAACCCGGATGTATAGCGTCAGCATCTGTAATTTCAGCAGCTGAAATGATATTGGTAATTTTTAAATAAGACTCAGCACTCGATGGTGGTCCGATACAAACGGCTTCGTCTGCAAAACGTACGTGCAAACTGTCTTGGTCTGCAGTAGAATAAACCGCTACGGTTTTGATTCCCATTTCTTTTGCGGTACGGATTACGCGCATCGCAATCTCACCTCGGTTTGCAATTAATATTTTTTTAAACATATTTTGCTTTTTTGGTGATTTAAGAAGGATCGATTAGAAACAATGGCTGATCGTACTCGATTGGAGTCGCATCGTCTGCCAGAATTTTCACAATTTTACCTGAAACTTCAGATTCAATTTCATTGAATAATTTCATGGCTTCCACAATACAAAGTACACTTCCCGGTGAAACGCTGTCTCCTACAGAAACAAATGCATCTTTTCCAGGTCCTGATGAACGGTAAAAAGTTCCGATCATTGGAGATTTTACAGTGATGTATTTTGAATTGTCCTCAGCAGGTGCTGCTTCAGCTTTGCTTTCGCCGACTGCAGGAGCAGAAGGTTGAAATGCCTGTGGAGCTTGTTGCATCATTGGTTGCTGCATCATTTGTGGTTGTGCATACGTAATGGTTTGTCCGCCAATGTTTTTGATTTTTATTTCAAATTCTTCAAGTTTCAAACTGACTTCAGCAACTTCTGATTTTGATACGAATCTGATCAGGTTTTGTATTTCTTTAATGTCCATAACTGTGTTTTATTTTTATAAAAATTGCGGTAGGAATTTCAAAAGTAAAATAAAAGTATGAAATGAGCATAAAAATCTACCTTTAAGATGGCGATTTTTTACACAAACTTCTGTGTCTGCTGACATGCAGGCATATGACTTTTAATTTAATTAAAATAGAATAGATGAAAAAATTGAAAAAGCTGTCTCTAAATTTTAGAAACAGCTTTTTAATTTTCTTATCAATAGAATTATTCTACTTCTTCGTCTTGTTGTTTTGACATTACGACTTTCCCTCTGTAGTACATTTTACCGTCAAGCCAGTAAGCTCTGTGGTAAAGATGTGCTTCTCCGGTTGCTTTGTCAACAGCCAATTGAGGTGCTTCGATTTTGTAATGCGTTCTACGTTTATCTCTTCTCGTAGTGGACTGTCGTCTCTTAGGATGTGCCATAACTTATATTATTTCTCAGTTATTATTTTTTAGTTTTTTCAATTGTTCCCAACGAGGGTCTATTTCTTCGTCGTTTGAATTTTCTTCTTCAATTATTTCACTTTCATTGTCAAGGCTGTATTGGTTAAGCAATTCCAACATTTTAGAATGGCTTTTTCCACTTTCAACATCCGGATGAATTCTTTTTATGGGCAAAGCCAGCAAAGTCATTTCATATACCATCTGTGCGATATTGACAGAATGTTCTCCTTGCGGAATCACCCAAACTTCATCATCAGAATAGTCGTGTTCTTCTCCGAATTTTACAATGACATCAGATTTCCCTTTAATTTTCTGACTATAAGGCTCGTTGGTCAAATCACAATTGAGTTCGACTGTACCTTTTAATTTGAAATGCAATTCAAGAAAATTATTTTTCTTATCCAGAACTAATTTCAATTTCAAATCAGGTTTTTGGAAATCCTGTTCAAATTCAAACAAATCAAAGAACGGCTGAGTGATGTGAAATTCGAAATCATGCTCTCCCAAATTCAATCCTGAAAAGGAAACATTATAATATCTAAACTTTTCCATAACCCAAACGGACGGCAAAGATAATACATCTACTTGAAATACAATGAAGTTTTGTGAAATTATTTTTTGATAAACTTCGTCGAAAATGTTTGTTTGTCTGTCATCACTTTTACAATATAATTTCCGCTGGGTAAAGCAGATACGTTGACAGAAATTTTTGAATTCATTTTTTTCAGAATTAATTTTCCAGAAAGGTCATAAATCTGTGTTTCCTTTATGATGGATCCTGCTGGCAGGTTCAAGTGCAATTCATTATTTACAGGATTCGGATAGATTTCAAGTTTGTTCACTTGACCCAATTCTACCGTTCCCATTTCAGAAAACTTCAACTTCCACAATTCAACTCCATGATTATCAAATTCTGCTTTGAAATATAATTCATCATTGAAAACCGTAAAAAATGGTAAAAAGTACAATGGACTCTGTGCCGTATTTCCTTCAGGAACAATCTTTACTGTTCCTTCTTCTGTTCCATTGGTCATCCAAAGTTCGCTTCCATTGGTTCCGTCAATGGCAACGAAAAAGAGTTTGTTCTGATAAGTTCCAAAGAAATTTGGCGCAGAATACCCGTTGGGGTTGATATCTTTAAGCATAAAGGTTCCTGCTTCGGTTCCATCAGTTACCCACAATTCTTCAGAATGAGTTCCATCTGTTGCTTGGAAATAAATTTTACCGTTAAATGCAATCAAAGCGCCCGGAAAAGAGTCTTCCATTCCTGGATTGATGTCTTTCACCATCATCGTTCCTTCTTCAGTTCCGTCCGTTACCCACAGTTCCCTTCCGTGTTCGCCATCATTGGCCCTGAAATAAATTTTTCCATTTAAAACCGTCAACTCATTCGGACCTGAACCTTCGTTTGGATTGATGTCTTTTATTTTAACAGTTCCAGTTTCGGTACCATCGGTCATCCACAATTCATCGCCATATTGGTCATCTGCACGGAAAAACATTTTGTCATTTAAAACCATAAAATTGCGCGGATAAGAATCAAACGAAGTGTCAATATCTTTTACCATATATGTTCCGGTTTCCGTGCCATCCGTAACCCAAAGTTCTGAGCCATGAATGCCATCAGCTGCCTGAAAGTAAACCTTCCCATTGAATTCTGTGAACCCATAAGGATAAGAACTGTCTGAAGGGTGGATGTTTTTTAGCATGGTCGTTCCTTCTGCTGTTCCGTCACTGATCCAAACTTCTTCTCCATTAGTTCCATCGTTGGCAGTAAACAAAACTTTTTCTCCAAATTTGAAAAAATTCAAAGGAACTGAACTGTTACCACCTACCAAAATATCCTTCAGTATATAGGTTCCAGCTTCCGCTCCATCCGTAATCCATAATTCAATTCCGTGAGAATCATCATTGGCAGAGAAAATCAATTTCCCGTTTATTTCAGTCAAATTGGAAATGCTGGAATTTCCATCAGGGTTTAAATCTTTGATAAGCAAAGTTCCTGATTCAGTTCCGTCAGTGAACCACAATTCTTCATTGTGAACTCCGTCATCTGCGGAAAAATATAATTTATCATTGAAAACTTTGAGTTGTGAAATGCTGCTTTCTCCGTTAGGATTGATGTCTTTGAGTAAATTAATTTCAGTTTCCTGACTCCAGGCATTGATCAATAACAAGGATACTAAAATTGTAAAAGTCTTTTTCATTTTTCAAAATTAGATGGCAAGTTAAAGAATCCAAATGAAAATCTGGATGAGATTACGTTTTCTTAACACATATTATTTCTGAGAATTTTCAATTATCTGAATGTCTTTCTCCGATTTCAAAATAATTTCAGGTTTGTCTTTGTAAAGAATCAATTTGCCTGTTACACAAAATGATTTTTCTGGTAAAAAATCAGCCGGAATATAACTGAAATTTTTCAAATCTTTTTCAAAAATGGCCAATGTCAAAGGATTGTCGGGATAAGATTTTCCGACATTCAGTAAAGTCATTCCGTTGCTTTTGATGATGTAAGAGCCATAGATTTTATCGCAAATCGTAACTTTTTTGTCAAAATTTTGTGGAATTTCTTCAAGTGAAATTTGTTTTTGAGCAAATGAAATTGAACTCAATAAAAGCATAAAATAAAGTATTTTCATAATAGGGTAAACTTGTTGGTTTTACTAAACTATGAAAAATAATTTTATCTGCTCTCTCTTTCTAATTTTATTTCTCTCGTTTTCAAAACATTTTGGGTAAGTTCTGCATATTCTGTTCGGTTTTTAAAAATTTCAATTGCCGTAAAAACAGCTTCTTTGAACGAAGTTTCATCTGCGATTCCTTTTCCTGCTATGTCATAAGCTGTTCCATGATCGGGCGAAGTGCGTACGAACGGAAGCGAAGCCGTGTAGTTCACACCTTCTTCAAAACACAAAGTTTTAAACGGAATCAAAGCTTGGTCGTGGTACATGCCCAAAACTGCATCAAAAGTTTCGATGTTTGAAGACGTGAAAAAACTATCAGCCGCATAAGGTCCAAAAACCAACATTCCTTTTTCATAAAGGGATTGAATGGCAGGCATGATAATTTCTTGTTCTTCCGAACCGAGCAATCCATTGTCGCCCGAATGAGGATTTAATCCTAAAACGGCAATTTTTGGTTTTCTGACGCCAAAATCAACTTTTAAACTTTGATGCAAGGCTTCAACTTTTTCAGTAATATTTTCTTTGTTGATTTTTTGCGCCACATCTTTAAGCGGAATGTGCTGCGTTACCAAGCTTACTTTCAGCATTTCCGTAACCAAAAACATAAGAGGTTTTCCTTTCCAAACTTCTCCTAAATATTCGGTGTGGCCAGGGAAGTTGAAGTTTTCTGATTGGATGTTTTTCTTATTAATTGGCGCGGTTACCAAAACATCACAAACTCCATTCTGAACGGATTCTGCAGCGGCTTTTAAAGATTCGTAAGCGTATTTTCCAGAAGTTTCAGTGGGGTTTCCAAATTCCAATTTTGCAGGCTCTTTCCATAGATTCACCACATTGATCTTACGGTCAACAGCTTGTTCAGCAGAATTAATTCCAAAAAACTGCAGTGAATTGTCATTCAACAAATCTTTGTATTGCGACAAATGTTTGGTCGAGCCAAAAATTACAGGAGTGAAAAAATCGAGGATATTTTTATCAAGCAAAGTTTTTACGATGATTTCATATCCGATTCCGTTGGCATCACCGACTGAGATTGCTACACGTATTTTTTTATCTGGAGTTGTCATTAATTCTGTGTAAAATAAATTTGAACAAAGGTAAGGTTAAAAAATGAGTGAAAAGTCAAAAGTGAAAAGTAGAAAATGGGAAGATTTTGTAAGGTAATATTAAGTTGTAAAATAAAAACATCTAGCTTCTAACATCACTCATCCAACAAAAATCCGTACCTTAGTCAATCAAAACAAACAATACAAAAGTGATGTCATACGAAGAAAATGAAGTTCTGAAACGTCTGCCCGAACACCTTAAACAATTTATCAATAACCAAGATTATAATTCATATACGCCTGTTGATCAAGCGGTTTGGCGTTATGTGATGCGTAAAAATGTAGATTATTTGAAGCAGGTTGCGCACGGAAGTTATGTGGAGGGATTGCAAAAAACCGGAATTTCTACCGAAAATATTCCGAGTATGTATGGTATGAACCGTATTCTGAAAGACATTGGATGGGCTGCCGTTGCGGTGGATGGATTCATCCCGCCGACAGCTTTTATGGAATTTCAGGCTTACAATGTTTTGGTGATCGCACAAGATATCCGCCAGATTGAAAACATGGAATATACACCAGCTCCCGACATCATTCACGAATCTGCAGGTCACGCACCGATTATAGCCAATCCTGAATATGCGGAGTATTTAAGAAGATTCGGTGAGATTGGAAGCAAAGCGATTTCCTCTTCACTCGATTATGAAATGTATGAAGCGATTCGCCATTTGTCTATCGTAAAAGAAGACCGTGATAGCGACCCGAAAGTGATTGACATTGCCAATCAGCGTGTTTTGGATTTGCAGAATTCAATGACGGAATTGTCTGAAATGGCAAAAATCAGAAATTTACATTGGTGGACAGTTGAGTATGGCTTGATTGGAACTTTAGAAAATCCAAAAATTTATGGAGCGGGATTGCTTTCTTCGATTGGTGAAAGTAAATGGTGCATGGGAACTGAAGTAAAAAAAATGCCTTATGATCTTTCTGCTGCGGAAGTTTCTTTTGATATTACGCAGCCACAGCCGCAATTGTTTGTCACGCCGGATTTTTCACATTTGAATTTTGTGTTGGAACAATTTGCCAATAAAATGGGATTGAGAAAAGGTGGAACGGAAGGAATCGAACAATTAATTGAATCTAAAAATTTAGGAACAATTGAATACAATACAGGAATTCAGGTTTCAGGATTTTTCAAAAGAGTAATTACGGACAATCATGGAAATCCGGTTTACGTTCAAACGGAAGGAAAAACTGCTTTGTCTTACCACGAAAAAGAATTAATCGGTCACGGAGCCACTTATCATTCAGAAGGATTTGGCTCGCCAATCGGTAAGTTGAAAAATATAAATATTGCGATTGAAAACATGTCGCCCAACGACTTGGAAGCCTACAAAATCAAAGAAGGCAATATGACCAAATTGGAATTTGAAGGTGGAATTACTGTGGAAGGCGAAGTCATCACCGGAGCACGCAACCGAAAAGGAAAAGTACTTTTGATTTCATTCAAAAATTGTACGGTGAAACATTATGATGAAATCTTATTTCATCCGGATTGGGGCGTTTATGACATGGCGATTGGCAAAACGATTGTGGCGGCTTATGCCGGCCCGGCAGATTTTACTTCGTTTGATATGAAAACGCATCATTTGGAATCCAAAGAAAAGAAAACGGAAATAGATTCGAGTGAACAAACACTTCGCGATTTGTACCAAAAAGTTCGATTTTTAAGAGAAAACAATTCCGCTTCGGAAAGTATGCTCAATGAGATTTTCCAGAAATTAAAATTGGAATATCCAGAAGAATGGCTGCTTCCGGTTGAAATTTATGAACTTTCTTATTTGAATAAATATTTAATTCAAAATGAAATTAAAGAATATTTACATTCCTTAATTTCAAAAAGAAAAGATGTCGCGCATTTGATCGAAGACGGAATTTTCCTTTCTGAAAATCCCGTTATAACTTCACCTGAGCCAATTTCTTTGTGACGACATCGGTAAGTAAACCGCCGAGCCAAGAGAAAAAGAAAAAAACGGGCATGATAGAAAGTTCGTACCAGGTTGGGTGATGCGGTGTGAAAATCACATCGCCCAATGCAATCAGGAATAGGATGAATCCAACAAATGCAGCGTATGCTTTTTTGGCGCGTTTAACGATAATTGCTGTTACCAATCCACCCACCATCGCACCGATTCCGCATGAAAAAAGCAATACTGCAAAGAATTCATTTCTGACCTCCTCACTTCTTGCGGCATGTTTGATGACACGGTTCCAGTGTTCATAAGGGAAGCGTATATAATCGTATTCGATCCAGTTTTTATCAAGGGTAATTCCCAGCATGATGATTGCCAGAGCGGCAGCCAGACCGAGAATGACCCCAAAAGAATTTCGTAAAATGTGAATCATCTTTTATAAGTGAGCAATCATTGAAATTTCAACATTTACATTTTTTGGCAATTTTGAAACTTGAACGGTTTCACGTGCCGGATAATTTCCTGCTTCGAAATAAGAAGCATAAATTTCATTTACCAAAGCAAAATCATCCATGTTTTTCAAGAAAATACTTGTTTTTACAGCATTTGAAAAAGTTGCCCCTGCTTCTTCCAAAATTGCTTTCAGATTTTTCATTACCTGATGCGCTTCTTCGCCTACGCCGCCTGTAACGATTTCTCCCGTTTCCGGATCGGCAGGAATTTGACCTGAAATAAACAATAAATTATTGATAGAAACTGCTTGGCTATATGGTCCGATGGCTTGTGGTGCTTTTGTAGTGTTGATTGTATTTTTCATTTAGTTTTTTTCTTTTGCAAATATATTGAACTTTTAGAAGTTCGATTGATTGATTAACTGAGAAGATCTGTCGTCGTACTTAACCGCATCACTCAAAATGCTTGCTTTGATTCCGATAAAGAAATTCCATGTTTTGTATTGTCCAAAAGGAACCCACGAAAAAGTCAAGTTGAAACTTCGTAAATCCCTTGTGAAATTAAATGTAGCCTGAGAAAATCTTTGCGAAACAAAATCATATGAAGTATTGGTTGATAAACTCCAGTATGGCGATGGCGAAATCGCTGCATTGATACCTAAAACGGTATTGTTTGTCCCCACTAAGGTATTGTCTTTTATGTAACTGTGATTTAATGATAATCCTAATTTCCAAGGAATTGTAAAGTGAGCGTAATCATAGTCGTCAAAATAGAAATTTTCGTTTCTGACGCTTCCTCGTTTTTTATATTTTTTTGAATCCATTTCTCCTCCACCAAAAGTTTTGTTGTCGAAGTTGTAACCAAAATTTACATTGTATCCTGTCAATCGGAATGCGCCTATTTTGTCAATTTCCGTACCTCTTGTGGAACCATCTTCAAATACAATTTTATAGGGGCTGAAACTTGCTCTGAACTGTAAATTGAATTGGTCAAATAATCTGGTCATTCCTGAAACGCTGATATCGCCCATTTTGAATGATTCGGCAGCTAAATTATAAGAAGAACTGATGTCGAGATATTCAAAAATTTTGATTTTTTTAAACCCTGTAGAATCTGATTTTGAACGAACTTTCATTTCGAGATTATTTCTCAAGCTGAAATTCAATCCTGCATTTTGACCCCGGCTTGGTGGTGCAAACGCGCCATTGTCAAATCTTGAGTAGATGACCCTTTTTCCATCTGCACCTCTGTATGTGGTGTAGTATCCCCATTCTTCAGCTCCGAAATCCGGTCTGTAACTAAATCCAACTGTTGGAGATATCACGTGTCTGATTCCTTTGATGGTGGCGTTTTCATTTTTGGAAATGTAAGTTCCGTACAAATTGGTACTGACGCTGGTTCCCATGTTAAATTCGCGGTAAGCATCAAAGCCATTTATGTTGGTGTCCACAATTTTCCTTTCTTCAAAATCGTATCTTCTGTCGATTGTCTTTAGTGCCCAAACTTCATCATAGCCCGCACTGAAGCTCACCGGAAAATAGCTTCCCAATGTTACACCTGTATTTAAAGTTACGGCATGTTTTGCACCATTTTTTGCATTGTCCCACATACGGCTTGTAAAGGCCTCTTCTTCTGTTGTGTTGATGCTGTTGATTACATTTAAATTATATCCGACTGCAAGGTTGTTTAATAAACCTTTTTTACTTCCTACTTTTGGTGCAAAAGGATAAATCCTGCTCATGTTGAAAGTAAGCTGAGGTAATGTGAATAGCATATCTCCTGTGTTGAAATTCAAATTGTTATTAGCAGTGACTGCTAACGAAAAAGGAGAATTTGGAAATATTTTATTAATTGAAATAGATGAACTGCTATTATTGTCATAAATATTTCCGTTTATGATATTATTGTTGTTGATACCATCGCGGTAAAACGTTGAACTTCTATAGTTAATACCAATGTTAAATGTTAAGTTAGGATTTGCTTTTGCGTCTTGTGAATGGTTCCATGTCAAAGCATAGGTGGTTGACTTGCTGTAGTTGTCCAGTCCTTTGATTCCGGTAACTCGGTTTTGGTAGTCAAACGCAAAACTACCATTGAATCGGTATTTTTTTCGGTAAGCTGATGCAGCTCTTACCTGCCAGCTTCCTTTGGTATACAATCCTCCTGTAACCGCTAAGTCGAGATAATCACCGATGGGTAAATAAAATCCCATTCCCTCCAAAAAGAAACCTACATCGGTTCTTTCTCCAAATGAAGGGATAATGATTCCCGCACTTCTTGTATCGCCCATTGGTAAATAAGCAAAAGGTAAAGTCAGTGGAGTAGGAACATCATAAATCCTCATATTGATTGGACCGGTAATCATGACTTTATTTTTTTTGCCATCGATAAATTTTGCACGGCTGGCTCTCAAAACATAATCCGGTTCTTCTGTCTTCCTTTCGATAAAATAAGTATCTGTCGTATAATCAGCACCACGAATGTACATCAAACTGTCGTTGGCACGTTTTACACGGTTTCCGACCAGAACACCTTCGCCTTCATTGATTCTTACATTGTAAGCAACGCCCACTTTTGTTTTGAAATTGACTTTGAAACTGTGCTGTTCGTATTCTTTTCCGGCCTGTTTGAAAATCGTAGGTTCTATGATCATTCCGGTAGAATCACGTTTTCCATCTGCGTAAACATCACCCGTTTCCCAATTGATTTCAACATAATCTGCACGGATTTCCATGTCGGTATAATTCACTACGGCATTTCGCATGAGGTAACTCATTTTTTTTCTCCACTCGTGAATCTGGTCATCAGAATTATAAGCCAATACATCTTCTAAGCGTTCTTCTCGCTGAACGGTATCAATTTTGATAGAGTCAACAGCAATAACCGAACTGTCACTCACGTTTTGATTAGGTTCAATTTGTGAAAACACCCAACTGTTAATAAACAGTAGAAAAAATAATACAATTACGTATTTAAATACTCTTTTATACAAGTAATAAAACTTATTTTTGCGCTAAATTGGGTCAAAAGTAATCAAAAAATGTGGCTGTAGTATGAGATTAACAATGATTAACAAACAAATTTTTTTTAGTACACTCTTCTTCCTTTTATTCATAGGGAATTCATTCGCTCAAAAAAAGCAAAATTTCGTAATTGTAATCGATGCCGGACACGGTGGGAAAGACTCCGGAGCCAAGGGTGTAGTGGAAAACGAAAAAGATATTGTACTAGATGTTTCGCTTCAGGTCGGTAAATTAATCGAAAAAAAATACAAAGATGTAAAAGTGGTTTATACCAGAACTACCGATGTCTTTTTGGAATTATATGAAAGAGCCTCTATTGCCAATAAAAATCACGCAAATTTATTTATATCCATCCATTGTAATTCAGCAAAAAACAACAGTGCTTACGGTTCGGAAACCTATGTGATGGGTATGCGTCGAATGCAGGATAATATTGAGGTTTCGCAGCGTGAAAACAACGTAATTCTTTTGGAAGATAACCAGGAACGTTACCAGAGATTTAATCCAAACGATCCTGAAGCGGTTATAGCATTTGAGATTATGCACTCTGCATACCAAGGACAAAGCATCAGATTTGCCCAATTGGTGGAAAATGAATTTGTGAAAAATGGTCGTTCAAGCCGCGGTGTGAAACAAAATATTTTTCACGTTCTCAGAGAAAATGCCTCTCCTTCAGTTTTGATTGAATTGGGATTTATCAATAATTATGACGAAGGAACTTACCTCGCAAGTTCAAAAGGAAAAGAAGAAATGTCAGAAGCGATTTTGAAAGCTTTTGATGTTTATAAAAAAGAATACGACAGCAAAAGCGGAATTGGCGAAGAAGTTGTCGAAGAAAAACCAAAAGAAGTTGAGAAACCGGTTCCCGGAAAAACATTCAAGATTCAGTTTTTGGTTTCGAAAAATAAATATTCTGCAAGTGCAGCACAATTGAAAGGTTTGACGGGTGTCGAAATTGTGCAGACCGGAGATACTTACAAATATTATTACGGCAATACGAATATGGCGTCTGAGCGTGATGAATTGCTTGAGCTGGTCAAAAGAAAAGGCTTTAAAGATGCTTTTGTTGCAGAATTTACAAACAATGAAAAGCTTCAGGGAAAACAGAATTACCGCATTCAATTCCTTACTTCCAATCAGAAATACAGAGACAAAGACCAGAAATTTGCCGGCTTGAAAAATGTGTTGCGAATCAAAGATGGTAAGTTGTATAAATATTTCCATGGTTCCGAGAAAACCTATGATGCAGCGCAAAACACTTTGAAACAAGTTCAGGACAAAGGATTCAAAAATGCGTTCGTAGTTACCTTTGACGGAGAAAAAATAATTGAGTAATTTCTACTGAAACACTTTTCCATTAAGAATCTTTGGTTTTTTTTGGCATTTGTTTTGTATAAATTACCCTACTTTTGCATCAAAATTTCGAGAATGAGAATTTCCAAAGAAGTGAAGACAGGCGTTGTAGTAATTCTTACATTGGTAGGATTTTATTCTCTTTTTAATTTTCTAAAAGGAAAAAATTTATTTGCTTCCGGCAATACCTACTATGTAAAATACGATGATGTGAGCGGTCTTGCTCCTTCAAAACCTGTTTCTGTAAATGGGTTGAGAGTGGGGCGTGTGGACGAAATCAAAATCATGGACAAACAGTCGCCGATTTATTTCGTTGTGAAAATTTCATTAGAAAGAGACATTGATTTCTCTAAAAATACAGTTGCTGAAATCTACGAACCAGGACTTATGTCCGGTCCGGAAATCAGACTTTTATTGGATTATAAAGGTCCTAAAGCACGGAATGAAGATACTCTTCGTCCTTTGGTAAAGCCATCTTTGACTTCTATGTTTTCGAAAGAATTGGAACCAACCAAAAGAAAAATAGATTCCTTATTGGTTTCGGTTAATTCGACCATGATGAGTGTTGATAAGCTTTTGGACGAAGAAAACAGACAAAGTTTGAAAAATGTATTGAGGAATTTAGATGCAACTTTGGTTACATTTAACGGAACTGCACAATCAATTACCAGAACTTCTGACAATGCCAATTCATTGATTATTGATAATAAAGCCCAATTGAAAAATACATTGGCTTCTGCTGAACAAGCAATCGCTAAGTTTGGGACAATGGCAGACAAGATTAATAATTTAGAATTAGAAAAAATTATTAAAAATTTCGAAGAAGCATCTGTCAATCTAAACACAGTTTTAGCGAAGGTAAACAGTGGCGAAGGCACGCTGGGCGCGATGATGAACGATAAGCAGCTTTACGATAATTTGATTCAGACTTCAAAAACGCTTGATGCATTGCTTTTAGATCTCAAGGAAAATCCAAACAGATATGTACAATTTTCTATCTTTGGGAAAAAGCAGAAACCCACAGAAGAAAAGTAAACTGCTTTAAAAGTATTAATGATTTTTTTGCAATTAAAAGCCCTTTGATAAAGAGTCAATTACAAAAAATTTAAATAGGTATTATACCTTATGCAGTACATAGACAACATTATTTTTACAATTTTATTGATTGCGGCCATTTGGTTTTTCAGCAAAAATGTAGGAAAACTGATTCGCAACATCAAATTAGGCAAACCCAATACCCGTTTTGATCGCCCGGCAGACCGTTGGCGAACCATGGCGAGAGTAGCATTGGGACAAGGTAAAATGGGCGTTCGTCCGATTCCAGCAATCTTACACGGATTTGTTTACGTAGGATTTTTACTCATAAACATCGAAGTTTTAGAAATTCTCATTGATGGAATTTTTGGAAGCCACCGTGTCTTGAGTTTCATGGGAGGTTTTTACAATGGGATGATTGGATTCTTTGAAATCCTCGCATTGCTGACATTGGTTTCATGTGTCATTTTCCTTATCAGAAGAAATGTTATCAAAGTAAAACGTTTCCTCAACCGCGAAATCAAAGGTTGGCCCAAAAGTGATGCAAACTACATCCTTTACATGGAAATTGCTTTCATGGTAGCTTTACTGACCATGAACGGTGCCGATTCACTTTTGCAGCAAACGGGAAGTGCACATTACAGCGAAGCGGGTGGATTCCCGATCAGCAGCTGGCTGACAGCTCCATTGTTAAGTGGTTTAAGCGAATCAAGTTTAATTTTGGTGGAAAGAATTGCATGGTGGTTTCACATCATAGGGATTTTGTTCTTCCTTAATTATTTATATTATTCTAAACATTTACACATCATATTGGCGTTTCCAAATACTTATTTCTCCAAGTTAAAACCAAAAGGAGAATTCAATAATTTGGAATCAGTGACACGTGAAGTAAAATTGATGATGGATCCCAATGCAGATCCGTTTGCTGTACCGGCAGCGGATGCTGTGCCGGCAGAACCTGAAACATTTGGTGCAAAAGATATTTTTGATTTGAATCAAGTTCAATTATTAAATGCTTATACGTGTACCGAATGTGGTCGTTGTACGGCAGAATGTCCGGCAAATATCACAGGGAAATTGCTTTCTCCTCGTAAAATCATGATGGATACCCGTGACCGAATTGAAGATATAAGCAAAATTTTGGACGAAAAAGGGAAGTGGGAAGATGACGGAAAAACATTGGTTCACGATTATATAAAACCGGAAGAATTATGGGCTTGTACAACTTGTAATGCTTGTACGCAGGCTTGTCCGATTAATATCGATCCGCTTTCAATCATCATGGATTTGAGAAGGTATTTGGTGATGGAGCAGTCTGCTGCACCTCAGGAATTAAATCTCATGATGGCAAATGTCGAGAACAACAGCGCGCCGTGGCAGTTTAACCAACAGGATAGACTGAACTGGGCAGAAAAAGATTAGAACAAACAAAGTGTAAAGTATTCATTACTACCTTAATTAAAAATTTAAATTAATTAATAGTATGAAAAAAGAAGAAGTAGAAAAATTGTTGCATGAAAAAGTAGAGCAGGGACAGCACGTGAGTCCTGTTTTGCCGGAAGACATCAAAAACTATCTGATAGATATTGATGGAACTATTTGTGACGATATTCCAAATGAGGAACCGGAGAGAATGCTTACGGCTGAATTGTACCCGGACGCTTTGGAAACGCTCAACAAATGGTTTGACGAAGGTCACATCATTACATTTTTCACATCAAGAACAGAAGCGCACAGAGAATATACGGAAATCTGGTTGAAAAAACACGGATTCAAATACCACGGAATTCTCTTTGGAAAACCGCGTGGAGGAAATTACCACTGGATTGACAACCATTTGGTAAAAGCGACGCGTTACAAAGGGAGATTTACGGATTTGGTTGACAAAGAAGTGACCATTCAGGTTTTTAATGATTAAGAATTAATATTAAAATGAATAAAATCTGTTTCATATTTATTTTCCTGATTTCATTTGCTGTAACTGCGCAGCAAAAGGATAAGGAACAGATTTTAAAAGATTCGAAATCTTTCATCACTGCACTTGAAAAGAAAGATTACAATCATTTTTTGGATTTGATGTATCCGACAATTTTCGAATATGTCAACAAAGAAAAATTTCTTGAGTTAATTAAAAGCGTTTACGAAGGAAATGATGAATATTCTATAGAAATTATAGATGCCGAAAAGATAAAATTTACAGCATCAGACGTTTTCACCGATGTTCCGGAAACAAAATATGCTTTCGTTTCTTATCCACTTTCCATGAAAATGATTTTTCTGGATCAATCTTTCAAAGATGAAGAAGAAAAAAAAATGATGAAGGGTTTGATGGAATTGCAGGGGATGAAAGTAGAGTTCATCAATGATAATACCATCAAAATAGAAATGCAAAGCATGACAATTGCCATAAACGATAAAGTGACAGGCAATAAATGGAAATATTTGAATCATGAAGAAGATAATCCGCACAGAACGATGTTTGTTTCAGCAACAATTCTCAAAAAGGCAAAGGATTATTATTATGATTTTATTCTAAATCAAAAGGAAAATGGAAGTTAAAACAATGGCACAATATATGGCAGAAGGCAAGCAACCCGAGGTTTTGTTTTGGGTAGGCTGTGCCGGAAGCTTTGATGACAGAGCGAAGAAAATTACAAGAGCTTTTGTCAAAATATTGAATAAAGTAGGGACTGAGTTTGCAGTTTTAGGAACAGAGGAAGGCTGCACAGGCGACCCCGCAAAACGTGCCGGAAACGAATTTGCATTTCAGATGCAGGCGATGATGAACATAGAAGTCCTCAATGCCTACGAAATCAAAACCATTGTGACGACTTGCCCGCATTGTTTCAATACTTTAAAGAATGAATATCCGTCCTTGGGTGGAAATTATGAAGTTTTACATCATTCGCAGTTTCTTCAGAAATTGATCAACGAAAACAAATTGACTATAGAAGGAAATCAACCTTTCAAAGGAAAAAGAATTACTTTCCACGACCCGTGTTATTTGGGAAGAGGAAATAATATTTACGAAGCGCCACGTTCACTCATCGAAAAACTAGATGCCGAATTGGTAGAAATGAAACGCTGCAAAACTCGCGGATTGTGTTGTGGAGCGGGAGGAGCACAGATGTTTAAAGAACCCGAGCCGGGAAAAAAAGACATCAACATCGAACGCACCGAAGAAGCATTGGAAACCGCTCCGCAAATCATCGCGACGGGTTGTCCTTTTTGCAATACGATGATGACTGACGGCATCAAAAATAAAAATAAGGAAACCGAGGTTTTGGTAAAAGATTTAGCAGAATTAATCGCTGAAGCACAGGATTTATAATGGAACTAGCAATCATCGCACACGACGGAAAAAAAGCAGAAATGGTCAACTTTCTCATGAAAAATATTGAGAAATTGAGAGAAAATAATGTAGAAATCATCGCGACCGGAACCACCGGAAGCTTTGTAGAACAAGCCGGACTCAAAGTAACCAAGATGCTTTCCGGTCCCAAAGGTGGTGATGCGCAGATTGCTGCAAGAGTCGCTGAAGGAAAAACGCACATGGTTTTCTTTTTTCGTGACCCGATGGGCAAACACGTTCACGAACCCGATATCAATATGCTGCTCAGAATGTGCGATGTGTGGAATGTACCTTTGGCAACCAATCCTGCAACCGCTTCATTACTCATCGACCATTTGAAATAACAATAAATTTGATAAAAAAACATCCGCCAATTTGACGGATGTTTTTCATTATATATCAGTTTTTTAGAGCTATTTAGCTTTTGTAAATCAATACACCGTCTTTCTTTAATTCGTAGCCGCCGTTTATTTCAGACAACTCTATTCCAGATTTTTCCCACCAGATTTTTCCGTCTTTTTGTTTTCTTTTTAAAACAAAACTATTTGCTTCGTTGGGTAAAAAAACTTCAGCCTTTTTCTTGGTTTCGTTAAAAATTATGCAAGTCTGTGTAGAATAACTTTCTTCTCCGGTACTTGAAAGTTTGATCTCTTCATTGAAAATCTGGATGCATTCTTTTTTTATTTGTGAATAAGTGTAGCCAGCCGAACCGATGCAGCCATGTTTATCGCGGTCACTTCCCGGTACTTGAGAAAAAACCATGAGTGGAATGGTAAGTAAAAAAATAGCAATTAAATTTTTCATAATAGATTTTTTAATATTATAAAATTTTGATAATTAATTTCTCATCTCATTTTTACACTTTTAATCATATCTACTGCAGTTTTCCAGTTTGAAGAATCGCATACAACGGTGTATTTGATAAAACTATCTTCTGTTCCGCCAAACACCAAACCAAATAAAACTGCATTGTTTGCGGAATCTCTGCCTGTAACATAGGCTATTTCATTTCCATTAGGGCTAAAATGGCTAATTTGACTTGGAGCATCTATTCCTGCATTGGTGGCACCTTCTAGTAAAATCTCTGATAATTCATCTATTCCTGCACCATTGGTATCAAATAATTCAAGGCGAATAAAGAACTGGTCACTTTCAACTTCAAAGACATTTTCAGTATTTTGATTGATGTTTGCACCTACAGGAACAGAAGTATAAATTCCCCATTGTTCCCAACCATAAGTTGTAAGCTGTGTTTGTGCGTTTATTGCGATAGAGCTTGCACAAAAAATACATAATAGTAATAATTTTTTCATTTTTTTCATTTTTAAGGTTAATGATGAATTTCCTCGATGTGTTAATTAAAATTTTAATTTGTATTGCAATATTAAATATGAAACACTTGCTTTTATTCTAAATTTCAAGCAATAAATAGTATTATTAAGGCTTTGTTTCAAGTATTTTTTGTAAAATAAAAATTTATGTATCTGAAATACAGAAATGTAACGCTTTTATAACGTTTTTTTAATTTTGCATTTCTTTAACAGTTGATTAATTTTATAAATATTATCTGAAATTAAATAATGCATAAAACCAAATTCAAACCACTAACCTTTGAATTTATTAAACCTCTTTTTACAATTCTTCTTATTTATTCATTTTCAGGCTTTTCATTTGCACAAAACACAAAGCCTGAAATAGATTCTTTGTTGAATGTTTTATCCAAAACCCAGCACGACACAGTCAAGATCAACGCTTGGAATCAATTGGCCTGGTTGATTTACAGAACGAGTGATTATGATTCTGCTTATTATTATATCAACAAAGCAATAAAATTATCTGATAAAATTGATTACAAAAAAGGAAAAGCAAAGGCATACAACACGATGGGAACTATCAGTTTAGAAACCGGAGATTACAACAAAGGCATCGAAAACTTTCTGATTTCCTTAGACTTAAAAAAACAGATTGGGGAAAATAGTGAACTGGCAAGTACATACGGCAATTTAGGGATTGGTTATGCACAGCAAGGTGCTTACCACGAGGCACTTAAATATTTTCATGATGCTTTGAAAATTGATGAAGAAGCAAATGATGAACAGGGTGTGGCGGCCTGTCATGCAAACATTGGTTTGCTTTATTATTCCATGAAAGATTATTCCTCTGCACTTAAAAACTATTTCATAGCGCACAAAATTTACAAGGAAAGACATCAAAAGGGAGATTTGGCAATGTCATTTGGCAATATTGGCAATGCTTATAACCAAATGGGAAATTATCCAAAAGCATTGGAACAGCTCAATTCTTCACTTAAAATTCTAAATGAAATTGAAGGTCGTGAATATGTAATGACACTCACATACAACAGTGTGGGGGAAGTTTATAAGAATATGGGAAATCTTTCCGAAGCATTGATTCATTACAAAAAAGCCTTACAAATAAGTGAAGAAATTGGTGATTTATTTGGTGTTTCTTCGTCTCAGGAACACATTGGCGGTATTTATATGCTTCAGGGAAATCCGGCCGAAGCTAAAAAATGGATATCAAAAGCACTTGACTTGGCGAAAAATATTGGGGCGCATGAATTGAATCAGGACATCTATAAAAGTTTGTCGGAAGTCAATCATTCATTGGGGAACTACAAAGAAGCTTACGAAAATCACCAGTTATACACTGCTTACAAAGACAGCCTTTTTAACGAAGAAAACACACGTAAAATTACACGTCTTGAAATGGATAGAGAATTCGTTGAAAAAGAAAACCAAATTGCCATTCGTGATGCAAAACTAGAAACTCAACGTAAACAGAAATACCTTTATTTAAGCGGGTTAATAGGTTTGTGCGGCGCAGGGGGATTTTTCGTTTATCAAAATAAACAAAGGAAAAAAATAAGCAAACAACAATTAGAAGAGAAACAAAAAGTTGCCGATGCACTTTTGGAACTCGACAAAACCAAATCGAGATTTCTTACCAATATCACGCACGAATTCCGAACGCCGCTTACATTGATAAAAGGTCAGGTAGAATTGATGAAGCAAAAAACTGAATTGATTGAAACAGAAAGTGTAAGGTTAAACGAAATTGAAATAAACAGCCAGATACTATTGGATTTGATTAATAAATTACTCGATTTGTCAAAACTCGAATCAGGAACCTTTCAGCTTCATTTTCAAAATGGAAATTTATTGCAGGAATTGAAAAATACATTTGCAATGTTTGATTCGTTGGCACAGCAGAAAAATATTGATTTAAAATTTGAAATTGATTGTGAGGCTGAAACATTTTTTGCAAAAGAAAAAATTTCCTACTCACGTGATGCTGTTGTTTCCATCACTGCAAATCTGCTTTCAAATGCTTTGAAATTTACACAAGAAAAAGGAAAAATTCAATTGAAAATTTCACACGAATCTGATTTTGTGAATATTTATGTAATCGATAATGGACTGGGAATACCAGCTCAACACCTTTCCAAAATATTTGACCGGTTTTACCAGGCAGATGATTCTTCGGTAAGAAATCATGGCGGATCTGGTATTGGATTAGCTCTGGTGAAAGAACTTGCCATATTACACGGGGGTGATGTATCAGTCAAAAGTGAACAAGGAAAAGGAACTGAATTTAAAGTTCAGCTTAATATTTCAAACGAAGTTTCAGATGAAATTTTACGTGAAAATAAACCACAGGATTCGTTCATTTATTCCAAATCTAATTCAAAAAATGCAGAAAAAGAAATTCTTGAAATTCAGGAATTTCCGATGGTTTTGGTAGTGGAAGACAATGCTGATTTGCAAAAATTCATCCAAGAAAGTCTAGGTAATTCATTCAACATAAAAATTGCAGAAAATGGCGAACAAGGATTTGAAATGGCAAGAACTTTAATTCCCGATTTGATTATAAGTGATGTCATGATGCCAAAGATGAATGGAATTGATTTGTCCAAAAATCTGAAATCCAACACCGTGACAAGTCACATTCCGGTCATTTTACTGACTGCAAAATCGGGTGAAGAAAATAAGCTCGAAGGACTTCAAACAGGTGCAGATGATTATCTTATCAAACCTTTTTCGGTAAAGGAGTTAATCATCAGAACCAATAATCTAATTCAGCAGCGGAAATTATTGAGAACTAAATTCAGCACTTCCGTTGTATTAAAACCAGAAGAAATGGAATTGACTTCCCGCGACACAGATTTTCTCAATAAAATAATTTCCATCGTAGAAAAAAATATAACCAATGCTGAATTTGGTGTGGAAAATTTGGCAGAAAAAGTGAGCCTCAGTACTTCACAGCTCAATCGAAAATTAAAGGCGATTACCAACCAAACGACTGTAAAAATTATCAGAAATGTAAAGCTCCAAAAAGCTTATGAAATGCTCCGTGCCGATACGGATAATATAGCTGGAATTGCCTATTCGACAGGGTTCGAATCACCCGGGTATTTCACAAAAGTATTCAAAGAACATTTTGGATTTCTGCCTTCTGACAAAGAAAAAATGAATGAAAAAATAAATTATTCACACTCTCAAACTGAAATCTAAATCATGTTTCAGTTGCATTAATTTACCGATATTTGCATATTAAAATTAAACATTATAAAATGAACTCACAATATTCAAATACATCTCCCAACTTACCGCCCGATTCAAAAATCTGGATTTTCCAGTCCACAAGAAATTTCAACGAAGAGGAAATCACAGAAATTGAACAAAAATTAGACAGTTTCATGCGCGAGTGGAACGCTCACGGAACTGCTTTGACAGGTACATATGCCATTCCTTATGACCGGTTTATTGTTGTAGCTGTTGACGAAAACAAAGCGATGGCCTCCGGGTGTTCTATCGACAGCATGACGCGGCAAATCAAATTGCTAGAAGAAAAATACAATTTCGGACTGCTCAACCGTATGTTGGTTTCTTATAAAATAGATGAAGAAATTATCACAATTCCATTGTCTGAATTCAAACAAAAAGTAAAAGCTAACCAGATTCCGGACGAAGCTTCCGTTTTCCACAACGGAATAACAAAACTTTCTGATTTCGAGGAAAGCTGGGAATCTCCGCTTCATGAAAGCTGGGTAAAACATCTTTTGCAAGTAGGGTTGAATTAATTCTTTCATGTGGATGTAAACTGTCATTCGGACGAAGGAAGAATCTAATATATTTAACCAAATCATTCCGATTTTCGACAGCGCATAAATATCAAAAAAATAATTACATTTACATCTAATAAAATTTAAACTTAAAAACAGATGAAAAAAGGTTGTCTTGTAGGAGGAATAATCGGAGGTGTTATCCTTGTTATTGCTTTGATTGTAGTATTTTGGGGTGTAGGGATTTACAACGGAATAGTTCCTAAAGATAATGCTGTGAAAAGCCAATGGGGTAATGTAGAAACAGCTTATCAAAAGCGGGCAGATTTGGTTCCTCAATTAGTTGGCACAGTAAAAGGTGCTGCAAATTTTGAGCAGGAAACTTTGACACAAGTAATCGAAGCACGTTCAAAAGCGACTCAGACAACGATTGATCCTACGAATTTAACACCTGAAAACATAGCGCAGTTCCAACAAGCACAAGATGGTTTGTCCAGTGCATTGAGCCGTTTGATGGTCGTTGTAGAAAAATATCCTGAATTAAAAGCAAATCAAAACTTTTTAAATCTTCAAACGTCCCTTGAAAGTATTGCAGATGAAGTTAGATTTGAACAAAGAAAATTCAATGAAGCAGCGCAAGGCTATAATAACTATATACAAACTGCTCCCAATAATTTGATTTCTGGAATGTTCGGATTTACAGAAAAAGGATATTTCAAAGCTGCTGAAGGCGCAGAAAACGCTCCACCTGTTAATTTTGAATAACAAATTGTTTTAAGGTTTTTTGAATTAATCATTAAGCTTTAATCATTAAACATTAGATTCATTTTGGAAGAATTCTTTCTCACAGATAAGCAACAAAAGAAAATTGTAGAGGCCATTCAAAAGGCAGAACGAAATACAAGTGGAGAAATCCGTGTACACATCGACGCGGATTCTTCACAAAACCATGTAGAAACATCTATCGCTGTATTTCATTCACTCAAAATGAATGAAACAAAACACCGAAACGGTGTACTTTTTCACCTTTGTCCCAAAGACCACAATTTTACAATCATCGGTGATATCGGAATTAATGAAGTTACACCTCATGATTTCTGGGATGAAATCAAACGTACAGTCATTTCAAAATTTAAAAAAGGAAAATACGCAAAAGGATTGACCCAGGGAATCAAAATGGCTGGCGAAGCACTTCAGGAACATTTCCCTTACCAAAAAGACGACACAAACGAATTACCCGATGAGATCAGTTGGAGTTAAATTTCTTTTTTTATTTATTTTCATATTTAGTGCAAATCTTTTTGCACAGACTCCTTATGAGGTAACGGGCGGGGAATTTAAACCTGAAAAAAAACTTGTTCACGACTTCGGTAATATGTTCGACGCTGTGCAACGTGACCAGTTGGAAAGGAAATTAGTAGCTTACGACGATTCAACTTCGGTACAGATTGCAGTCGTTACATTTAAAAAATTAGACGGTTACCCCATCGAACTTCTAGCCAATGAAATCGGCGAAAAATGGGGTGTCGGACAGAAAGACCAACACAACGGTATTGTCATCGTTCTCAGCAATGACGACCGAAAAGTTACGATACGTGGTGGATATGGAATTCAGGCAAAAATGCCGCCTACCATAGAAAAACTCATTATCGAACAGGAAATGATCCCGTCATTTAAACAAGGAGATTATTATGGTGGTGTAGACAATGCTACCACGGCGATTTCCAAAGTATTGGCAGGTAAATACAAAGCCGAACCAAAAAAGGAAGGCGATGACCCTTACGGATTTTTGATTTTTATATTCTTCATTGCCGTTATCATCATTTTTATAATCATCGCATCCAAAGGCGGTGGAGGTGGAAGTGGCGGAAACCGTGGCAGAAGAGGTTTCAACTGGACAGATGTGATTCTTACCAGCGGCGGCGCGAGCTCATGGGGCAGCGGCGGCGGTTTCGGAGGAGGAAGCTCAGGCGGGGGATTTGGTGGTGGAGGATTCGGCGGATTTGGTGGAGGAAGTTTCGGCGGTGGTGGCGCAAGCGGAAGCTGGTAACATGGTACAGTTAGTTCCTTATCAAACGTCCCATTTTGATGAATTGAATTCATTTCAATTAGACGAAACCCAATCAAAATTTACTGCTTCAGTTTATGAAAATATTGTAAACAGAAAGATAGAAACCATTCCCGGAAAGTTTCCCGTGACCATTTTGCATGATGAAATTCCGGTCGGATTTTTCATTCTCGATGATTCCGATGAAAAAACAATTTTTACAGCAGATGAAAATGCTGTTTTGCTCCGCTCGCTTTCATTAAATCCAAAATACCAGGGAAAAGGAATCGGTAAGGACACCATGATTTTGATGGATGATTTTGTGAGAAATCAATTCCCACATCGTACTCACATTACATTAGCGGTCAATGCCAGAAACGAACACGCCATCCAGCTTTACGTCAAAACCGGTTACCAAAATACTAACAGAACTTATGATGGTTCCATAGGCCCGCAGTTTATTTTGTCCAAGCAAGTCAATTAAATATTTTTACTATGTATAAAATATTCATCCTATTAATTTGTTTTGCAAGATTTGCTTCGGCTCAGGATTCTCTGCAAATTCAAAAATCTGGTTTACCTGTTTATGAAGAAAATGATTCTGTGAGGATTATTAGATTACAAAATGAAAAACATATAGGTGTCTTAGCATCTTTCAACCAAGGTAGATATAGTTTTGGAGAAATTGGAATGTCTTTTCTAAGACATACTTTAGTAGGACATCATTCTTTTTCATCTGCTTATTTTTTTTCAAGTGAATTTAGGTTAGGAGATAAATTGATTGTTGGACCCAAAATAGGTGTATGGTCAGCAGGAGGAATGGGCGGAACTGCATTTGGATTAAATATGATGTATTATACAGATTTCGATGACGGAGCATTTGTACTGAGACCAGAAATAGGATTTGGAATGTTTAATTTTAAATTGGTTTACGGCTACAATTGGAACCTGACCAATAAGGACTTCAGGGAAATCAATACACACTTTGCCGGAATTACTTATTCATTCCCCATCAGGATAGCCAAGATAGATAAAGAGATAAGGATTTATTCAACAAAATAATTTAATGAATTTTATTTAAATAAAACTACTTTATACGCTTCCAGTCTCTGTTATAGAGCATCCTCAATTTATCTTTCAGGCTATCGCTGAAAATTTCAACTGGAACTTCATTTAATTCAAGCACCAATTCAAAAGTTGAAACTTCGTCTTTATCATCAAACAATAAATTTTTATTGCTGTCCTTGGTCACATTCATGATGATTTTTCCTGAACTTTTGATGTACTTCCACTTGTCAAGACTGGTATCTGACGGTGATATTTGTCTGAAATTCTTACCTTCTTTATCGGAAACAAAAAGATAAACAGGATCCTTGCCTGTCAGAAGTTTATCCTCATTGAAATCTTTTTTAGTTACCTCATAAAACATATACTTATCTAGTCCTGTGCCTGAACGTTCATCATATTGATAATCAAATTGATTGATAATCACTTTTTCTTCTGTCAGAAGATGATATTCACTTGTTTTAGAATTATAAAAAATAATGTTCCAATAATTACTGTAAGACATTTCTTTGTAATCATATTCATTTCTGCGATTCTTATTCTGTCCCATCTGAAGAGGAAATATTAATATACCTGAACTATCAATTTCGGTGAAATTCATTATTTGTATATTCAAACTTGCTCTCAGAGAATCTTCCTGATTCAACATTTGAGGATCTCTGATTTCACGAGTATTTTCTGTACAAGAGCAGATGGAAATAAAAAGTAAGAGAAGTAACAAATTTTTTTTCATAGAAATTAGCTTTAGAATGATTCAAATATAAAGTTTCATTTCAAATGATGATTTAATTTTTTTCATTCCTATCTTCTGCGTTTTCTTTTTTTATATTTTTTATACTGATTTTTTTTAAATTTTATGGTAGTGCCCAAATAGATGTGTTTTATCCCTTTTGTGATTAGAATCATTTCTTCAGGAAGACTCCAGTTTTTAATTTCAAATTCATACGTAAGCTTTTAAATCATAGTCCTCGTTTGGATTATATTTTTAAATGAAAATTATGACAAAATCTAATTTGCTTCCTTAATTTCATAAATAAACAAAAGAGTTTCATTTTTTCTCGAAAACATTTGATCGCTAAACATTTCATGACTTCTCGTTGGTATAGTTTAATCATTTTAAATAGTCTCAAAATCCCAAAATCAAATTCTTGCAAAACCAAACTCCAAAACCAACTCCCAATTACTATATTTGTTTCATGATGGATTTGAACTCAATTTACTCCCCAAAACGTTTAGGGATCGATGCCACACAAGATACACGTACCGCCTATCAGCGAGACTTTGACCGAATCATATTTTCATCAGGCTTCCGCCGTCTCCAAAACAAAACACAAGTATTTCCTCTTCCCGGAAGTGTTTTTGTGCACAACAGATTGACTCATTCGCTGGAAGTCGCTTCTGTAGGACGTTCATTAGGCAGTTTAGTCGGCGAATTCATCTATAAAAAAGAAAAAGAGAAACTCAACAAAGAGTCGCGACAATTCTACAAACACAATTTGTACAACGTGATTTCTTCCGCTTGTTTGTGCCACGATATAGGCAATCCCGCATTTGGACATTCGGGAGAAGATGCCATTGCTTCCTTTTTCGAGAAAAACGAATCCAATTTCAAATCTAAATTCTCCGAAAAAGAATGGACAGATTTCATCTATTTCGAAGGAAATGCAAATGCCATAAGAATCCTCACCCAACAGCAATCCGGTAAATCAGAAGGAGGAATGGGACTGACTTATGCAACTTTGGTTTCCATAGCCAAATATCCTTGTGAATCCGTTGCGCGAACCAAAGGAATTCTCCACCGCAAAAAGTTTGGGTTCTTCCAGTCAGAAAAAGAAAATTTCCAAAAAATAGCTTCTGAAACTCAAATGATTCAGGAAAATGATAAGCCTTTAATTTATAAAAGACATCCTTTTGTTTGGCTGGTAGAAGCGGCTGACGACATTTGCTACAACATTATCGACCTCGAAGATTCGCATCGATTGGGTATTATCGACCATGACAAATGCGTTAATCTTTTGGTTGATTTAATTGCTTCGCTCGATGCAAAAGGAATTGACAAAGTAAAAAACAGACTTGAAACCATTTCGGATAAAAATGAAAAAATTTCTTATTTAAGAGCAAAATCCATCGGACAATTGATTCAGAATTCAGCCAAGGCCTATGAAAACAATTTTGAATTGATTTTAAATGGAGATTTAGACAAATCTTTATTGAAACTGATTCAGGAAGGAAATAATTCTGCCAATGAAATCTTAGATAAAATTGAAGAATTCTCAGTCGAAAATATTTACAACCATCATTCTGTGGTGGAAATTGAAAACGCAGGATTTAATGTCATGTATGAATTGTTGTCACATTTCGTTTCGCCTATTTTGAAACAAAAGAAATCAAAGTCTGAAGAAAAAGCCATCAAACTGATTCCAAATCAATTTCTTTATGAAGATGGAACAGATTACCAAAAAGTCTTAGGCGTTCTGGATTATGTTTCAGGAATGACCGATAATTATGCAACCGAACTTTATCGTAGAATAAAAGGAATCGAAATAGGAATGAGGCGTTGAATTATAATTTGTCATTTCGAATGTAACTTTAGTGGAATGAGCAATCTAATAGTTTAAGATTCCTCGTAGCTTGGAATGACAATGTAACTTCTAAAACTTAAAAACCTTATCCGAAATAGCAGGATTGATTTGAATTTGATTGAATTTAATTACATATTCTCCTCCATCTTTTGGTCTTCCGATTTGTTTTGTCGCAAATTGTAATCCGTCAAAAGATTTATAATCAAAATAAAGTGTTTTTTCCTCATTCGTTTCTTCCGAAAGCAATGAATAATCCTTTGTAGAAAAGCAATAAGTTATTTTATTGGTATGTTTTGTCAGTACAACTTTGTAACATTCTTTTCCTTCTTCTTTCGCTTTGCCGATGTACTGCGCCTCAAATCCTTTTTTGGAATATTCCATCATGTCCGAATCAAAAGAATCAGGCTGATAACCCGGAACTTTTTCATTTTTTTTAGAAATTTCACTGAAAGTCCATCCATTTTTTCCATCATAGCCTTCATTTAAAACTTCTTTTCCTTCGATGATAAATGCAACTTTTTTCTCGTACGGTCTCCTGTGGTAAATAACCATAGAAAAAGATTCTTCAATTCCTAAAGTCACGGAACCTTTTAAAATAATTGAATTTAAACCTTTCCATTTTGAAATGCCGCCGGAACTTTCCAAATGCTGATTGATGATGCTTTCAGCAGTTTGAGCAGATATTGAAATTGAAATACAAAGGCTGAATAAAAAGAATATTTTTTTCATCTAAGAAATAATTGAAAAGATAATTTAAGGCTAAAATAACAAATTAAATTTTGAATAGATTGATTCGATGTATCATCAGAAGAAATCATCCTTTCTAAAAATTGAAGAAATAACTTTTGTTTTTAAAGAAATATTATAAATTTGAGTCTGGTTCAGTTAATCTGAATCAATTTTAACCTAACCAATAATAAACTTATGAGAAAAGCGCTATTTGCCGCCTTGTCTCTTGCTGCTGCAATTTCTTTTGCGCAAGAGAGTGATGTAGTTCTGGATGAAATTACTGAAGTACTGCATGAAAAACCCCATCAAATTTTTTACAATAAATGGTCTTTGGAACTAAACGGAGGGATGAGCAAACCTACAGATCCATTTACAGATGGTTATTCCTCTCCTCAATTTAGCTTTTTCCATGTTGATATTGGAACACGCTATATGTTTAGCCCCAAATTCGGACTTAAAATGGATGTGGCATATGATCGTTTCAAAAATGATGATGAAAGCAAAAAATTTGAAACGGATTTTTATAAGATTAGCCTACAGGGGATTATAAATGTAGGGAGAGCCTTGAATTTTGAATCATGGACCAATACTTTTGGTTTGCTGGCACACATGGGAGTGGGTTATTCTATTATGAGCAACGATAACTTCGAGGGTGATGCCAGCGGCATCATAAATGATACAGATGAGATGGCAAATTTCATTGCCGGATTGACTGGTCAGGTTCGATTGTCAGATAAATTTGCTTTGACTGGAGATTTCACAATTATCAATAATTATAAACAGCAAAATACATTTGATGGTCAGACTTTTTTAGGCAACCGAAGAGGCTTTGATGGAACCATGTACAATATGTCGCTGGGATTGACCTATTATCTGGGTAGTGCAGAGAAGCACGCAGACTGGTATTCTGAAAATTTAAATCCAGATTATGAAAGCCGTTTTCAGAAAATCGAAGCTATGTTGATGGATTCTGATGGCGACGGAGTTGCCGATTATTTAGATCAGGAACCGAATTCAGTCCCTGGTGCAATCGTAGATACCAAAGGAATTACCATTGATTCAAATAATAATGGGGTTCCAGATGCGATTGAGAGATATATAGAAGCAAATTGTAATTGTAACGGAGTTTCAGATGTGATGTCAAATAGCCAGATTTTAGAGCAGCTTGTAAACAGCGGAATTATTAATGTTTATTTTGACTACAATATTTCTCAACCTTATAAATCATCAATTGGAGGAATTGATTTTGTAGTAGAGTATATGAAAGCTCATCCAAATGCTCAAATAGAGGTTATAGGTTATGCTGATCCGGTAGGTGGGAAAGATTATAACACAAAATTGTCACTAAAAAGGGCCGACGCTGTAAAGAAAGTTATTACAGATAAAGGGATTTCAGCATCGAGGTTAACTACTAAAGGTCTGGGGATTGATAACAATACAGATTACCAATTATCGCGAAGAGTTATTTTCAAGATTAAATAAAAACTAGTTTAATAATTGTTAAGCCGGTAATCACATTGTTTACCGGTTTTTTTTCATTTTTAACTAATTTCTTTTTGAAATTTCATCAAGATAATGATTAGCCTTTCTCAAATCTTCCTCAGTATCAATGCCGATTCCCATAGGACCAGTTTCCAAAACTTTTATTTTCATACCGTATTCGAGATAACGAAGTTGTTCCAATTTTTCTGCTTTTTCATTTTGAAGCATCGGTAGTTTGGAAAAATTCAATAAAGCTTCTCTGCGAAATGCATAGATGCCGATATGTCGGAAATAACGCGCGCTGAAATCAGTTTCGCGCGGATAAGGAATCGGGCTTCGTGAGAAATAAAGCGCAAAATGATTATTGTCCCAAATGGCTTTTACACAGTTAGGATTATTAATTTCATCAATATCAAAAATTTCCTGCGCAAGTGTTGCCAACGAAATTTCTGCATTTAAATCATCTTTGTAAACATTGATTAATTTCCCCAAAGCTTCACCTCGAACAAAAGGTTCATCACCTTGCACATTAATCACGATATCGCAATCTATATCCTGAATTGCTTCTGCAATGCGGTCACTTCCGGTTTCATGAGTAGATTTGCTCATGATGGCTTTGCCGCCGTTTTTGGAAATTTCATCAAAGATGATTTCAGAATCTGTTACCACAAAAACATCATCAAACAAATTTGTTTTTACTGTATTTTCATAAGTGGTTCGTATGACCGTTTTTCCGCCCAACATTGCCATTAGCTTTGCAGGAAAACGTGTTGATGCGTAGCGGGCGGGGATGACTGCGATAGTTTTCAAATCAATTCATTTGTTTTTCAAAACTACAAATTTCCTGCAAAAAACAATCCCCGAAAGGTGAAAACTCTCAAGGATTTGGATGATAGGTAGTTAAAGCAGTTTAAGACATGCGCATTTTTTTGTTGTACCATTTTATTCCAACAAATAAAAGACAAGCGAAAATCCATAAAGGCCACAGATAGAGTAATCCTACTAAAAGTGTTTGAGAGAAATAAAATCCGTCCTGAATGGAATTTTCGGCTCTGTACCAAAAACCTGTTCTGTATTTTTGGTCGTAACTTTTAGGATTAATGATCATCGTCTCAGCGATTTTTTCTTTTTCAGTCAAAAATAACGTTACCGAACTGTAAGCAACATTATCTTTCATTTTCATAGTTGAAATTTTATGATGATTAATTTGCGACTGCTTTTCATCTACGTCATTGACAATGTTTTGTTTGTCAGAAATTCTACCCGACTCATCGGTGATTTTATCTAGTTTCCCTGAAGTTTTATCCAGTCTTCCTTTTTCCAGTCCAGACATGATGAAACTTAGACTGACATCTTCCGCAGCGATATTTCTGAAATTAAGAAACTTCATCTCGCTGCTCAATGAATTCAAAAAATTACCCAATTGCATTTGTGGAACACGGACCGTCATTGAATTTTGAACAGAATATTTTTTTACTTCTTTCGCACTATCAGTATCAACTGCAAAGGTCTCAGTCGAAATAATGTTACTCGTTAAATTGCTTTGAGTGACAAAACCGCCGATTTCAGCAAGATTTTTTTCGATTGTGGTTGTTGATTTATAAACATTTTCAACTTCCATCGACAAATCTGCTGTTCGTATAAATTTACGTTCGGGATCTTGGTATGTTGCAACTGTAGAGGAGAGCGGTATTTCAGAGTTGCCTGCGGCTGAGTCTATGGAAATACTTTCGACGGCTGGTTCACCTCCTGAATAACCGCTTTCTTCATAACCACCTCTTTGTTCACAGCTAAACATTATAAATAAAAAGGCAACGGGTAAAATGATTCTTGACTTTTTCATAACTAAATATTTTAATGATTTGTTCGGATTCAAATCTCATCCAATAAAATCTGAAAGTTTTGTTGAACCTTTGAATTTTATTTGTAATAGTATAATTCATTAAACTTCAGTTATTTGTAAAATAAAATACAAATTATTTAGCCAAAATTATTAAGGTTTAATATTCAATCAGAAACTTTTATCTTTACACATTCAAAATCAATAGATTCTTTTGCATAGTTCTACAAATACCATCAATTCTTTATCGCTTCTTTTTCACAAGGAAGGATTTTCTTTTTGTGCTTATGATGAAAATGGAAATCAGGGAAAAGTTTCTCATTTCAAAGTGACGCACAGTAACCGTTGGGAAATTGAAGTCATCAAAGAATTAGAAATAAACCTCAGATTGAGAAGGAATTATGAAAATGTTTCAACCGCTTTTGTTTCTTCTTTTTTTAATTTGATTCCAGATTCCTATTCTAATATTTCAAGTGAAGTTTTGTTGAATTTGAGTGAAGCTGAATTTGAAAACAATGCCATTTTAAAAAACCAGACAAAATATGAAAGTGCATTTGTTTATGGAACTAGCCAGTTGGTTTTGGATAAATTGAATGAATTGTACGGAAAGATTAATTTTCATCATTCAGGCCAGGTTTTTCTGAATTCAATTTTGTTTTCTAAACAATCGGAACTTCATCTAAATCATTATCAGAATCAGCTTGAAGTTGTAATTACAAACGAAAAGGGAATTTTATTTTATAATTTATTTGAAGTCCAGTCTGACGAAGATATTTTATTTTATACTCTTTTTGCATTGGAACAATTGGACTTGGATGCCAATAAAATTGAACTCAAATGTTATGGGAAGTTGCTGCCAGGCACTTCTGTTTACCAAACTTTGAAAAAGTACATCCGTTATGTTTCTCCGGCAATTAAAAATGAAGAATTTCTTGAAAATTATACACTCCTTAATTTAATAAAATGCGCATCATCTCCGGAAGTTTCAGAGGAAAAAGAATAAATGCCCCGGCAAATTTACCGGTTCGTCCCACGACAGATTTTGCAAAGGAAGCTTTGTTCAATGTGTTGAACAATCAATTTTACTTAGATGAAATTTCGGTACTGGATTTGTTTTCAGGCATCGGAAGTATTTCACTGGAGTTTGCTTCACGTGGTTCGCAACGAGTGGTTTCTGTGGATCAAGATACCGGTTGTATCAAATTTTTGGCAGAAACGGTCAAAGAATTAAAAATCGAAGACAGGGTTTCAATTCATAAATATGACGTTTTTCAATTCTTAAAAAGAAATACACAAGGAAGCTTTGATGTGGTTTTTGCTGATCCGCCGTTTTCGTTTGAGACGGAAGATTATTTGAAATTAATTGATTTAACGATTGAAAATGAATGGTTAAAACAGGAGGGACAGATGGTTGTAGAGCATTCTAAAAGCCATAAATTTGAAGGACATCCCAATTTCATTCAAACCAGGAAATACGGCAATGTCAATTTTTCATTTTTTGAATTAAAAGCTTAAATCAAATTAATAATCAATCCATTAAATTTTGAAAATTCCTCATTTCGTTCGGAATGACAAAGGGATTTCATTTCCTTTTGAACTTATCACGACTTAGTGAAGAATATTTTATTATTAGTTTTTTGCTTCTTCAATGATTTCTTTCACTTCTTCGTGATCTTCAGAACTTGCTTCTAATTCTTTTTCCTTATCCTCGTCTTTTATGGAAAGCGAAACACTGATTGGAAAATGGTCAGAACCAACACCTTGCTCTACCCTTAAATCCAACAATCTGAAATGACTGCTCACAAAAAAGTGATCAAGCGGCCAGCGAAAAAGTGCATATTTCGCATGGAAAGTGCTGTACATTCCGCGTCCGATTCGAGGATCAAGCATGCCGCTGATTCTCAAAAACAAGCGTGTGGTATGGCTCCAGGCGACATCGTTCAAATCTCCGAAAACGATTGACGGTCCTTCATATTCTTTTGACTTTTTCCCCATGATGAGTATTTCCGCATCTCGGTCAGTGCTTTCCGGATTTTCCTGTGGAACGGGCGGCGTTGGATGAATTCCGTACAATCTCACCATTTTTCCGTTTGCATTTATATCTACAATGATGGATGGGATTTCATCATCGATTAAATAATTGATTTCTTGTTTTTCAATTGGAAATTTGGAATAAAAGAGCAATCCGTAGGTGTTTTCTTTGGGAATTTCTATGAAATAAGGATATTTTTCTTTTACACTTTGAACTGAATCTTTCCAATCCTGATTGGTTTCTAAGAGAAAAACTACATCCGGATTAGACTTGAAAATACATTGAAGCGTTTGTGTATAACGATCATTGTGTTGGTAAACATTGATGGTAAGGAGTTTTATTTTGTGTGAAGGACTTTTGGAAGGATCCAATTCAACCATTTTTTTTGAAAAAATACTGTAAGGAAAAACAATCCAGCCTATATAAATCAAGGATACGAAAAGTAAAATGAGGCAGATGAGATTGACCACATTCTCAAAATCAATCAACATAAATGAAATTACAATTGCCAATAGAACAAGTCCGAACATCTGAAATCTTGGGTAATCCCAAATTCTGATGTACCATTTTGGAGATTTGATTAGTGGAAGAAAGGTTAGTAGGATTAATAATCCCGTGACTGAGTAAAATAAGGGTTCGATAAAGCGATTTTTAGAAAGTCATAAAATTAGTGAATTAACTCCATAAAAAAAGCATCCCGTTGAGGATGCTCTAAACAATTCTTGATAATTTTATCATTAATTAACCACTTCGTAATCTATGGGCATTACCCCTTTGTCGATATTTCCTATTTCAGAAAATGCGGCTTTGCTTAAGTCGAATTGACGAGACTTTACAAAAGGTCCTCTGTCATTTACTTCAACTACTACAGATTTACCGTTATTGGCGTTGGTTATTTTAACTTTTGTTCCGAAAGGAAGTGTTTTGTGTGCGGCAGTCATGTCGTGCATGTCATAAGTTTCTCCGCTTGCTGTTTTTTTACCATGAAATTTATCGCCGTAAAAAGAAGCTTTTCCGCTTCCTGATAACCAAGTTGCACCGTTATATAAACCTGCTCCTCCTAAACCGATAAATCCAATAAGCAATAAAAAAGTTAATACTGATTTCATCTTCTTTTTATTTTTGATTGCGAGGCAAAGGTAAGGTCGAATCAAATTTAAATTTCACGTTATCAATTCAAGGAGCTATTTTGAGAGGAAAACCACCCCGAAACGCTTTGTCAAAAACAGTTTCGAGAATCGGTTAATTTTTTGTTAAAAATATTGAAAATGTTAATTTTTTTAAGAACTTGAATTTAAAATTAGTATTTGAAACAAAAAACACCTTCATTTTTTTAGGATGAAAGTGTTTGGTTTTTAGTGTTTTATAAATTTCAGGTAAACTATATGTTCAAAATAATATTAACCTAACAATTTTTTTACAGTTTCAGCGACTAATTTTCCTTCGGCTTTACCTGCTAATTGAGCAGAAGCAGCGCCCATCACTTTGCCCATATCCTTGGCAGATGTTGCGCCGGTTTCGGCGATGATTTCTTTGATTTTAGCTTCTAATTCTTCTGATGAAAGTTGCTGTGGCAAAAATCCTTGAATGACTTCGGCTTGCGCCAATTCTTTTTCAGCCAATTCATTTCTGCTGTTGGCAGTGAATTGTTCGGCAGCTTCTTTTCTTTGTTTGATAAGCTTCTGCAATAATGCGATTTCCTGCGATTCGGAAACAGAGCCGTCTCCACCTGACGTTTTCAATAATAGTATTTCTGATTTCATGGCACGAAGCGCTTCCAAAGCAATTGTATTTTTGCTTTTCATTGCATCTTTCATTTGGTCCATTATTTTCGTTTCTAAGCTCATTTTTTGATTTTTTTGAATTACAAAAATAGATTATTTATTCTTTTTAATAATTGCCGTTTTATGAATGTGTAAATCTATTTTACTGAACAAATCTATATAGTCTTTAACTTCATTTTTATTGAAATAGCTTTTATTGATTAAAAACTGCCAAGTTAACGTTGCTTCTTTGTCAGTAACAATCACATTTTGATTATATATGAATTGATCTTCAAGTCCTTTTATTTCATAATTAAAGTCTTGTGCGATAAGCTGATAATTTTCCGGGATTTTAATTTTAAGTTGAATGATATTGTGAAAAGGGAAATTAATTTCAATGGGATAAATTCTATTTTCTTCAGCTTTTAATTCTTTTATAAGTTTTAGGAATGGATTTTCGAATGTATAAAAATCTGAATTATTGTCAGATTCATAAACTTTGTTTTTTATTTTCCATTCTTCTAAAGTATCAATTTTACCCTCAAACTTTAAATTTCCTAAATTTATAAAATAGGAATCAATGAAGTCGGCATTGAAATAGCCATTGTATTGATTTTTAATTTTTAGTTCAATTTTTTCAGGTTTAATTTCAAACATCTGACGTGATATAAACTCTGAGACAGTAGGATTTATCTGTATAAACATATCAGCACTTGTGTTTAATTTCGCAGTTATAACATTGAAATGTTTTAAGTCAAGAAATTTAACATTGGTAGGATCAGAATTTGCGGCATCAATAAGATATTGCTGTCCATTTAGGGTTACAACATTTATAAGATTTTGAATTTTTGAAAAGGAAGGATAGGCTGTAATTAATCTTCCATTATTTCTATTGCTGTTTATGACAAGTTCATTCTCAATGTTTTTTGCATTAAGAATTCCATTTAGTAAGACATTTAAATCTGCTGTAGTGCCCGATTTACTTCTAAATAAATTTTCTTTAAGATTTTCCGGTATAACTGAATAATATTCATTCCATTTATACTTATCTTGTATGTACTGAATACAATTTGATAAAGTTTCTAACTCATTTTTTCCATTTTTAATATTACCGGCAATTTCTTTAAAGTCAACACTTTTTGTGCTTTTTTGAACATCTTTATTGACTAAGGATTTGAATCCTTTCCAATTGTTTGCAGAGTAATAAGTTCCATGATTTAGGCGAGCAGACGTATATTGAAGAGAAATCCTATCCCTATAGTCTTCTACATTATAAATCATTGTATAGGTGTTTATGCTGGGGATATTTTGTAACTCCCATTCCTTCCTGCCTTTTTTACCTTTGTATTTTTTAGCGAGATTTTCTCCGGATAAAATTATTTTGTATTCTGCATAGCCCGTATTTTTTAGGTTCAATTTTGATAATAGAGTTGGATAGTTATTTTGGAATCTCCATGGGCTGCTGTAAAGATTGTAAGGTTTTTTGATTTTGATTTTATATTCAATTATAGATCCTACAGATACGTTAGGAAATGCAACCGACAATTCTTCTGTTTCATTATCAACTTTTGTAATGAAAATGTCTTTTTTCTGTATTTCTGATATTATTTCTTTACCATCTACAATATTAATAGTTTGTCCTTTTTCAAAAATCACCTTATTATATGCATTATCACTTGGGTAAGTCCATTTTTTTTGAGCTGCATCATATCCACCAACAGAAAGAATTTTTATACGTGAATGCTCTTCCAGTTCATATCCATTATTTGTTACAGTGAGAATAGCTTGTTCGTTTAGGATGACAGCTTCTGCATCAGGTTCAAATGAAACAGATTTTAATCCTAATTCATCTTGAGAGAAAATTCCCCATTTTAATTTGTCTTGGGAATAAGTAAATTGATGGATGAAAACAACAGCTAAAATTGAAACTAATTTCATACAATAAGGTTAATTCTGTAAATATATAAATAGATGTCAAATCCTAAATCTAATCCAATAATAAAATGAGTAATAGATTCTTATTATTCAAACTCAAAAAAATACATACCTTTGCAGACCAAAATTTTTTAGAAAAATGAACATTACCCGCAACAGCATTGATGACTTAAATGCAGTGCTTACAATAAGCATAGAAAAAGAAGACTACAAAGAAAAAGTAGAAAAGGCGTTAGAGAATTATCGTAAAACTGCAACTATAAAAGGATTCAGAAAAGGGCAGGTGCCGATGAGTTTCGTGAGAAAACAATTTGAAAAGAACATGATTTTCGAAGAGGTGAATCAATTGTTGCAAAACGGAATCAACGATTACATCCAAAAAGAACAAATTTCAATTTTAGGAAATCCACTTCCAAAACAGCAAGACAGTATCGATTGGGATGCCGATCAGTTGGTTTTTGAATTTGAATTGGGAATGGCACCTGAATTTGATATTGATTTGTCAAAAATTGCAACGACAGGATACAAAGTCAATGTAACGGAAGAAGAAGTTCAGAAATATGTGGACAATTTTTCACAGCGTTTTGGGACTTTGAGACCATTGGATACAGTAGAAGAAGGTTCAAATATCAAAGTTGAATTGAAAGCTGGTGATGTAGAAAAGGAAACCTTCCTTTTTTCAGATGAATTGGCAAACCAGAAAAAATTCATCGGTAAAAAAGTAGGTGATGTCATTAAAGCGAAATCTAAAGATTTGTACGAAGACAATACAAACTTGGAACAAATATTAGAAAAATCTGCTGAGGAATTGGCTGATTTTGATGGAGAGATTTTATTGACAATTAAAGAAATTACCAAAACAGAAAAAGCAGAAATGAACCAAGAGCTTTTTGATAAAGTTTATGGTGAAGGAATTGTAACGACTGAAGAAGATTTCCGTCAGAAAATCAAAGAAGAATCTGAAAAAATGTACGTTCGCGAAACGGATAAACAATTGATGAATGATGTAGTGGAAGAATTAATCAAAGACACTAAGTTTGATTTACCAAATGACTTTTTGGCGCGTTGGTTAGACTTTTCAAATGAAAAAATTGAAAGCGTAGAACAAGCAGCGGAAGAAGTTAAAAAGATGGAAGAAAGTCTTCGTTACCAGTTGATTGAAGCGAAAATCGCACAGGTTTATGACTTGAAAGTTACACACGAAGACGTTCAGGATACAACTAAAAAGATCATCAAAGAACAGTTTGCAATGTATGGTCAAAGCAACATTCCTGACGAAGATTTGGATAACATCGTTCAAAGTTCATTAGGGAATCAGCAGGAATACCAGCGCATCGCGGATCAGGTTTTTGCTGACAAAATGTTGAACGTTTTTAAGGACAATGTGTCAGTAAAAGAAAAAGGTATTACATTTGATGAGTTCATCGAGGTGGTTACAGAAAAAGCGAAAAAACACAACCATTCGCACGACCACGATCATGAACATTAATTAAATCAAATTTATGAACCACGGAGAAGAATTTAAAAAATATGCAGTAAAACATGAAGGCATTAGCAGCCTTAATGTTGATAGTTATGTGCAAAACATGACACCCTACATCGTTGAGGAACGTAAGCTGAATGTAGCTCAGATGGACGTTTTTTCTCGATTGATGATGGACAGAATCATCTTTATGGGGACAGGTGTAAATGACGAAATTGCCAATATCATCCAAGCACAGTTGTTGTTTTTGGAAAGTGTTGACGCTTCAAAAGATATCCAAATTTACATCAATTCACCAGGAGGTAGTGTTTATGCCGGATTGGGGATTTACGATACAATGCAGTTGGTAAAACCTGAAGTAGCAACGATCTGTACAGGAATGGCGGCTTCTATGGGCGCAGTTTTGCTGTGTGCAGGTGCTCCGGGCAAACGTTCTGCTTTGAAGCATTCAAGGGTGATGATCCACCAACCTTCTGGCGGTTTCCAAGGTGTTTCGACTGATATGGAGATTAATTTAAAAGAAATTTTAAAATTAAAAGAAGAATTGTATCAAATCATTTCGAGTCATTCAGGGCAATCTTATGATAAAGTTTACAAGGATTCCGAACGTGACTATTGGATGACTTCAAGCGAAGCAAAAGAATACGGAATGGTGGACGAAGTTTTGTTGCCAAGAGCGTAAAATAATTTATAAATGAAACCGAAAGGGCTACTTTTCACACTTTTTATCCTTTATTGGGTGACGGTGTTTGGAGTAGCCCTTTTTTCTGGGGAATACCGAAATGAATTCCGAAAGACTTCTCTAAGTTGTTTTATGCCATTTGGTTACAGCATGTTTACGCCAATGACTAAAACAAATTTTGATGTTTCATATGAATTTTTCAAAAATGGCAATTCAGTTAAAACCATTTCTCTTCAGAAATATTTAGATTCAGAATTTGAAAAAGGTTTACTTCAAAATAAAACTTCGACCAATAAATCAAGACATTATTTCGAACAAATTTATCAGCTCGATTTGGTTTTTCAGAAAAATCAATACGCCAAAGTCTATGGTTCTTTGAACGAAAATTTTGAGGATGTAATTAATAAGGATGAAAAATTAAAATCCATTACCCAAAACATTCGAATTTTTTCAAAATTATACAAAGAAGAAAATCCGTCTTTAGAAGCTGACAGCGTTTTCATTTCTGTTTTTCGGAAACCGATGATTTTGCCTTTTAATCCAAATTACAAAGGTGATTATACTTATATTTTAGGTGATATGGTTTTTTATAAAACGAATTATGCTTTTCCAAATTCACAAAATCCATGATGAAAGAATTCTGGAATGAACCACGAACGATTTATCCGTCGATATTCAGAATATTGATTGGATTGGTTTTGTTGGTGGATTTGATTTTCACATTTTCATCGGGGAAATTTTTGTTCAATTCTGAATTGACAAACTATCCCGAAGCTGGAAATTTCATTTCATTTATAAGGACTCATTACGTTCCGTTTTTTATCAGTTACGGATTGGTTTTGGTTTTATTCATTTTGGGAATTGGTAAAAACATTACCTCTTTTTTGGTTTTCATTTTTCATTTTATCATGCTTTTAATTTCTCCTTATATTTTGAATTGGGGAGATACAATACTGAAATTCATGTTGTTGTATTTTATTTTTTCGGATAGTTTTAAATTTTATTCCGTTCAAAAAAGTAAAATTCATAAAAATAGCATTTGGAATTACATTTCAAAACTGGCAGTTTGGTCGGTTATTCTGCATTTGTTTTTGATTTATCTGAGTAATGGATTTTACAAATCGATGGATGCTGATTGGCAAAATGGATTTGCACCATTTTATAGTTTTTCACAATTTTCGGGGTTTGAAGATTCAGTTTTTTATCCCATCATTTCAAATGGAAATTTTTCTAAAATAATTTCCTTCTTAATTATAGCGCAGCAATTGACATTTATTCCATTGATTATTTGGAAGAAAACAAGATACGTCACCATTTTTTTAGGAATCATGGTTCATTTAATTATGTTTTACCAATTTGGTTTGTGGAAATTTGAAACCATCATTATATTGTCGTACGGATTTTTATTAAATGATAAGGAATGGCTGAAAATCATTCCACAAAAACTGAAGAAAGAATTCGTTAAATCTTAGTAACTTTGCACCCGTTTTTAAATGAAAAATAAATTGGAAGAAAGCAAATGTTCCTTTTGCGGGAGAAGCAAAAGTGAGGTGAATTTATTGGTTGCAGGCATTGACGGTCATATCTGTGACCAGTGCATAGAGCAGGCACATGGAATCGTACAGGAAGAAGTTTCTTTCAAAAATTCTAAAAATTTAGTCAATCCGCTTCCGGCAAAATCGCCAAAAGAAATCAAAAAATTTCTCGATGATTACATTATAGGACAAGATTATGCAAAAAAAATCATGTCAGTTGCGGTTTATAACCATTATAAAAGAATTCTCAATCCGACTTTAAATGAAAATGAAGTTGAAATCGACAAATCCAATGTCGTTTTGGTAGGAGAAACAGGGAGCGGGAAAACTTTGCTTGCAAAAACGATTGCGAGAATGTTAAATGTTCCGTTTGCAATTGTTGATGCAACGGTTTTGACAGAAGCCGGATATGTTGGGGAGGATGTAGAAAGTATTTTGACAAGGCTTTTGCAAGATGCCAATTATGATGTTGCTTTGGCTGAAAAAGGAATCGTCTTCATAGATGAAATTGATAAAATTGCCAGAAAAAGTGACAATCCTTCTATTACAAGAGATGTGTCCGGAGAAGGTGTTCAACAAGCAATGCTTAAAATTCTGGAAGGAACTGTGGTAAATGTTCCACCAAAAGGAGGTAGAAAACATCCGGATCAGAAATTCGTGGAAGTCAATACCAAAGACATTCTTTTCATTGCTGGAGGTGCATTTTCCGGAATAGAAAAACACATCGCAAACCGTTTGAACACGCATTCAATTGGTTATAGAAACGAAGAAGTAAGAAAACATTCGGAGGACATTCTCAATGAAGTGAATGCAATGGACTTGAAAGCATTTGGTTTAATTCCTGAGCTGATTGGTCGTCTGCCGGTCATCGCTAATTTGACTCCTTTGGATAAAACTGCGATGAAACGAATCCTTACAGAGCCTAAAAATGCATTGATGAAACAATATGAAAAATTGTTTGAAATCGATGGGATTAAATTGGAAATAAAGGAAGATGCTTTGGATTACATCGTTGAAAAAGCTGATGAATTGGGGCTGGGTGCTAGAGGATTGCGTTCTGTTACAGAAGAAATTTTCACTGATTTGATGTACAAAATGGATGAACTTCCAAAAAAATATATACTGTCAAAAGAAGAAATTCAAGAACGCAAATCATAGTTGTTCATTTTTTTGTTGATTAATAAATAATTTAATGCATTTTTTTATGTTTATTTATTCAAATAATTTATACCTTTGTCGCTCATATTGTTGAATACCAACTCTACAATTTGAAACCACAACCTAAAATTAAAAATTTATGAAAAAGTATTATTTACCTTTTTTATGTGTGGGGCTTTTGTCCGGCACGTTGCTTTCTCAGAACACCTTTGTGACTGGAAATGCTAAAGTTAAGGTACAGCCAGGAACTTTATTTTATCACGGTGGAAGCTTTAATGTAAAAGCAGCAGCTTCAGATGATAGGGTTATTGTAAATGATGGGAACATCAAAATCAATGGAGCTTTTGTTAACGAAGTGGCTGACGGAAAAAACTTTGTAAGTACGTACGATGAAATTACTGAAAACTACGGCCAAGTAATCATAGCTACTACAAATCCTACAGTTGTCAGTGCTAACCTGAACAGGTTAACGATGGAAAAGCAATCAATAAATCAAGATGATTTTTCTTGGGGCCAGTTTGCGATTCCTTACAGATTTGCCAATGTTGGTGAGGCTTACTCAACTCTATTCGGAGGCACATATAGTGGTGCAAATAGATATGTTTCATCTTTTATGGTTTGGGATAACATTACACGTCCTGAATATGACCATAAATTTGCAAATATTGCCATTGAACCTACTGATTATGTGATTCTAAACCTTACCAATGATAGCCATCTTATGACTGAGATGGATTTTGGACAAAGACTATTTGAATATAGTGGAACTCCTTCCAATGGAGCTTACAACGTAACGTTCAGACCGTCAATTTACCCAACTTCGGCTTGGTCAGCATGGAAAAATACTTTAAACAGCCACAGGGAAAAATATTCTACATACATAGAAGAACATATCAGAGATTTAGTGGCAAATGAAGATAATTATGGTAGATATTATTTTCAATTTGGAAATCCATATACATCTAATATAGATTTGTCTCGCTTAGGACAAAACGAATTGAATGGTGATGGTATGTACTTTACAGATTTAGCTGGTGTAGTTAAGATTTCCTCAATGGATTGGGGGCAGACAACAGGTGTAGATGTTGCAGGAGTGGGTAAAGTAAGAGCCACATGGAATGGAACAACTTGGGCTGGAAATGTAAATGCTCTCATTGTAAAACCTTTTGAAGGATTTTATATAGCATTAAATGATGCTGCAGATCGAAATGACAGAACTTTTAGTTTTACCGATGGTCTTAAAACTTTTGCGAATACACCCGCATTTCCAGGAGGAGCTGGTCCTAGCAATAGAGGTTTAGATCAAAATGAAGATTTTTTTAGCTCTGATCAATCAGCAGAAGCAGAGGATAGGTTAGCTAATTTATCTACTCTAGTTTTATCTTCTAGTTCTTCAAGGTCTTCATTTTATCAATTAGGATTAAATTTATATACTGAAGATGATATTCAAACTGGTAATACTGTGTACGTCGTAGTTGATACTAAAACTCAGTCAGGAATAGCACAGCCTTTAGAGTCAGATTATGACGATTTCCAAAAAGGATTTTTCCTTTCTCAAGAAAATGCTAACGGTTCTGAAGTTAATTCTCCTAATCGTATTATGCAGATTAATGCAATTAATCCTCGATATGTATCAAAGCCTATTCCTTTGTTTTTCCAAACAAATGAAGGTGATATGAGTGCTTACTATGTGAAAGCAGATTTATTTTATAAAAATATTTTTAGCAAACTAAATCCAGAAGATATAAACTTCGTAGATGGAAATTCTTTCTTTTTTTATGATAAAATACAAGATGTATTATTACCAATTACAACTGATTTTTCCTATTACATAGAAAGACCTGAAGAAGCACAAAGTTCAAGATATGTTGTTTATTGGAATGGAGGCCCAGAAGCTGGTTCAGAAAGAATGAGTGTTTCTGATGAAATTGCTGGAAAAACTGAAGTTTACAAAGATGGTGAAACACATAAAATTCGTTTCAATGAAACCTGGTCATCAGCAGACATCGCTGTTTATGATATGACAGGAAGATCTATTTTCAAGAAAGAAGGAGTAAAAACCAATGTAGATTTTACTCTTGATTTACCAAATACAAGTGTTTATGTTGTTAAAATTCAATCTAATACTGGTGAAACTGTAACTCAAAAGATACTCAGATAAACCAATCTGGTATCAATTTTGAAAAAACCTTAATAACCTATAATTCATTAACCATGAAAAAGTTTTTATTAACTATGACAATATTATTATTGTCTTTCTATCCATCTTTTGCCCAAGTACCACCACCTCCAGATTATCATGAAAATTCGGGTCCAGGTGCTCCTTCAAGTCTACCCGTTGATCAGTATGTTTTTTTTCTTATGGGAATAGCTTTGACAATTGGAGTTTATTTTATTTGGAGCAAAAGAAAAGCTTTTAATTAAGTTTAAATTAACAAATAATATTTTCAAAAAGCCCTTTCAATTTAGAATGGGCTTTTTATATTTGATTCAAATTTTATACAATATGAAAAAGACATTGCCAATTGTGGTGTTGTTACTCAGTTTTTTTTCTCACGCACAATTTACTGTCACAGGAAAAATAGATAATTATATAAATCAAAACCTTACCATCAGAATTTTTAAAGGTCCATCAGATTTACTAATCAATAAAGTTTTAACTGATGCAAACGGAAGTTTCACAGTAAAAGTACCAGAAAAGTATAGTGGAATTGTACGCGTTCAAACACTTTCTGATGGAGCAATTTTAGATTTTTTATCAGACAATGAAAATGTAGATTTTACAGCACAGTATAAAGATCATCAATTTTCTGAAATTAAATATTTCAAAGGTAAAACAGCAATGGGATTTTTAGAATATCAATCATTTGAGAACTTTAATGATTTAAAATTGAATGTTTTTCCAATGATTAAAACCGTTTATTCAGAAAAAGATGAATTTTACCAAGCTGTGTTAAAAGAGGAAAAGCGAATTGAAAAGTTAAGCCCTGCGACCGAACTATCTTTGCTAAAATATTATGTTCAAGCCAATGATTTAGCCAATGCACAAGTCGATGCAAAACCGGCAGCAGAAGTTCATACTAATAAAATTTTGAGCAAGTTAATCAATGACAACAATTACCTTGAGGGCAGTGGATTGATGTATAAACTAGTTTTGGATTATCTTCGCTATTCAATTATGGGAGCAACTACTCAAGAGGAAATCAATTCAAAAATTGAAACGACAATTGATGATCTATTGGTAAAAACTGACTTAGAAACACCTCGCGGACAGAATGTATTATCTTCTGTTTTCTTAGTTTTGCCGGCAGAACAATTCGGTACTTTATTAGAAAAATATTACAGCAAGGCAAATGCTTTGACTTGTGAAATTACGGATGAATTGAAAACTTCGTTAACTGCTCATAATAATATGGTTGTTGGAAATAAAGTTCCCGATTTGAAATTCAAACAACCGGTAAAAGGATTTAAATCTTTGTATGATGTGAAAGCAGAAAAGAAAATCGTTATTTTCTGGGCTTCTTGGTGTCCGGCTTGTAACGACGAAATGCCTTTCGTGAAAGAATATTACAGAAATTTCAAAGCTGAAGGTGGTGAAATCATCAGTATTTCTTTAGACTTTGATAAAGCAGCTTTTGACGAAGCGACAAAAGACTTTGAATGGATTAATTATACTGAACTCATGCGTTGGGATACGAGCGGCGTAAAAGAGTTTGGAATCACTTCTACACCGACATTGTTTCTTTTAGACAAAGACAATAAGTTAATAAAAAAAGCAACTCACATTTCTGAATTGGTTCAATTCTAATTAAAAGTTCAGTCAAAAATATAAACCTTTGAAGCGATAAACTTCAAAGGTTTTTTTATTTCTAAATCATTCCTTTAGATTTGATTTCGAGATATTTATTGATGGTGTTTACATTCAAATCTTCCGGTCGTGTCAAGATCGTCTGAATTCCATATTTATTCAACTCACGTACAATTTGTTCTTTCTCGTAAATGAATTTTTCAATAATCGAAGTTTCGTACGGATTCTCTTTCTCAGTCGGTTTGTCCAGATAATCTTCCAGTTCAGTATTCCTGAAAAATACGACCAAAAGCAAATGATTTTTATTAATTCCCAATAAATAGGGCAATTGTCGGTGCAGCGCATCCATACTTTCAAAATTGGTAAAAAGCACTATCAGTCCGCGTTGGGTAATTTTATGTTTTATGGTTTTATACAATTTGCCAAAATCACTTTCCATGAAATTCGTTTGAATGCCATACAAACTTTCCAATATTTTCTGTAATTGATTCGTTCTTCTTTCGGCCTTTACGAGATTTTCCAATTGTCCCGAAAAAGTGAAAATTCCGGCTCTGTCCTGATTCTGCAACACAACATTGCTCAAAACCAAACTTGCATTTACCGCATAATCCAACAAAGTCAATTCATTGAACGGCATTTTCATTACGCGCCCTTTGTCGATGGCGCAATAGATTTGCTGCGATTTTTCATCTACATATTGGTTGATCATCAGCTTTTTATGTTTCGCAGTAGATTTCCAATTAATCGTTCTGATATCGTCGCCACGAACATAATTTTTGATTTGTTCAAATTCCATACTGTGTCCGATTCGTCTGACTTTTTTAGAACCTAATTCGTCAACATGAGCACGGAAATTTTTCAAACTGTATTGATTTAATCTTAAAAAAGACGGATAAACTTTGATTTGTTTTTCAGTTTTGAGAATAACTTTTCTCTGCAAAATCCGTAAAGGGGACAGAACAAAGACATTGGTATCGCCGAATTTATAAATTCCTCTTTCATGCGGCGTCAAATCATAATCCAAAATTCTTTCCTTTTTTGAAGAAAGAAATCCTTTCATTTTGAAATCAAAAATTTGAAACTGTTCAGGAATTTCATCTAAAATATTGAACCGAATTCTGAATGGAAAATGATTTGTAATTTTTAATTTGACAATATTTTTGTCTGAATTTGACAATTTATCATTGACCTCTCTCTCTCCCGAAATTGTCTTTTTGACAGAAAAAAGCAAAATAAAATCAACCAACGTGAAAATAATCAAACCAAATAAAGCCAACTGAGAAATTTGGAACATAATCGGAAAGAAAAATCCCACACAAAATCCAAAGGCGATGATGGACATTGCATAATAAAAGAATTTATTAAGAAATATTTCTTTCAAAAATTTCATTAACGAGGAATTTCTATGGATTCAATGATTTGCTGGATGATTTGCCCGGATGTAATTCCCTCCATTTCCTTTTCGGGAGACACGATGATTCTGTGTCGCAACGCAGGCACAGCTACAAACTTGATGTCTTCAGGAATTACAAAATCTCTTCCGCGAATCGCTGCAACTGCTTTTGCTGCATTTAAAATTGAAATAGAAGCACGCGGAGAAGCACCCAAAAATAAAAACGGATTGTTTCGGGTTGAATTTACAATCGAAGCGATGTATCGAATTAATTTTGACTCCACCAAAACTTCCTGTACGATTCTTTGAAATTCAGCAATTTCTATAGCATTAAAAACGGAAGAAACCAAAGTTGTCGGATCTTCATTTTTCCTGAAATTATTTCCTTCTAGAATTGAAATTTCTTCTTCCAAAGTTGGATATCCAACTTCAATTTTAAATAAAAACCGGTCTAACTGTGCTTCCGGTAAACGGTAGGTTCCTTCTTGTTCGACAGGATTTTGAGTCGCAAAAACCAAAAACGGCAATTCCATCGGATACATCACACCATCCATTGTGATTTGTCTTTCGGCCATCACTTCAAACAAAGCAGCCTGAGTTTTTGCGGGAGCACGGTTGATTTCATCTATCAAGATTATATTGGAAAAAACAGGTCCTTTTTTGAATTCAAATTCATTATTTTTCATGTCAAAGACCGAAGTTCCTAAAATGTCCGAAGGCATCATATCCGGTGTAAATTGTAACCGGCTGAAACCAATGTCCATCGTACGGGCAAGCAATTTTGCAGTGACAGTTTTGGCAACGCCCGGAACACCTTCTATCAAAGAATGCCCGTTTGCAAAAATACTGACAATCAGCAGTTCGATAAATTCTTCCTGTCCGACTATTACTTTTCCAAGCTGCTGACGAATTTCATTGACACCATTTCTGATTTTTGACAAATCAATACGGTTGCTGAACTGTAGTCCGGATTCGTTTTGAATTTCAGTTTCGGGTGGATTTGGTGCCGGATTATGAGGCATATTTTGTTGTGGATTATTTTCTTCCGGTAGTCCTTCCATAATGTCCTGATTTTTGGTTAAATGAATGAATTAATGATTGTAATTTAAAAAAATCTTCTTTATCCAGATAATTTTTGCTTCTGAATATGTCGATTTGCAATGCGAGTTTTTTACATAATTTCAGATCTACGCCTGATTTGGCACTTAATAATTCCGAAAAATCTTTCTCTGTGTCCTTTGCTGAAATATTGTAATGCGTACGGATTTGTTCCAGAAAATAATTGATTTTATACTTTACGATTGCAGTGTGATCCGCATTATTTTTATACAATTCAGAAAGTGTCTGTGCAAAACTCAGCGAATAATTCGGATAAGGCTGAATGATTTTGATAGCTTTCTGTCTGCGTTTAGAATTGAAAATTAAAAATAAAATTCCCATAGAGAGCAAAATGAAAAATGCCCATCGCAAAGATTGATGTTTCAAAATGAATGACAATGCACTAAAAAATCCGCCATCGCTGTTGCCTGATTTTTCTCTTTGGTTGATGCGGTGATTGTCCCAAAGAATATTTTCATCGGGAATATAAGACAAAACATCAGCTGCATATTTGTAATTGTCACCGCGAAGCATGTAATAATTTGTAAATGCAAAAGGTTCAGTGTGAAGCAGAAAATAACCGTTTCCATGATGAACCTTTATGAAATTGGGTTCTTTTTTACCTTTGTAATTTACGTAACCCAGTACTTCCGTTATTTCCGGATTGAAACCTGAAAAATAATTCGTTCCGACTCCTTTTTGAAAGTTATATGAATTTTCTTTACCAGCATTTAAAACCGATAAGCTGACATTTATATTTCCGCCAAAATTTGGAGGCTCGAACGAATGGTACTTGACTTCCAGATATTTCTCAAATGTATAATTACTGTTTCCCAAAGAAACAAACGCAACACGTCCGCTGTTGACGTAAGCAAGTAATTTTTCCCAAACCGCATCCGTAAATAAATCACTACTGGGGTAAATCGCCATATAGCTGTCGCTTTCGTAATTGTACTGGATTTCTTCCAAATATTCGTAAGTGTTTTGTTTGATGTCAATGATTTTAGAGTCAGGAAACAAATCTTTCAATTTACGGTGCAAAACATAAGTTCCATAAGGAATGGTGTGTGCAGAATCAAATGTTGGCGTCCAGTCCACAGGGCGTTCAGTATTGCATCCGACAGTAAGCAAGAGTAAAAATACAAGCAGGTATTTTCCAAGTTTCTTTATCAATTGATTTTATTTAAAGTTCGTTGAAAAATGGATTCTGCCAATTCAAACTCTTTTGAATTCAAGTTGAAATTTCCATACCAAGTATGATCATAAATATATGTGTTGTTGTAGAAATCTTCTTTTAGGGTATGATTTTTTAATTCCTGCAAATATTCAAAATCGGTTTTGTCTTTGTGCCATTTTATCAGATTTCGGTCTGTTAATCTCTGTAGAACCCAGAGGTAATAATACCGGATGGCTTTTCTGTAATCTTGTTCTGATTTTGCTTTATTAATTAAAAATTCAAAATTATTATTCTGAATTTGTTCTAAATCTTCTTCGCCTGTTTCATCGGAAGCATCATATTTGATGTTTCTTTTTTCTTTCCCAAAATAAATCCCGCCTGCACTTTTAAATATGAAGTAAATAGCAATTAAAATTATTATTAGCAAAACAGCATACATGAGAAACTGTAAAATTCCTCCCGGAATCTGAAACGCAGGCGGATTGATTTGTCGTGGCGGTTTTTCTTTTACAATTCGGTCATAATTGAATTTTTCATTTTTATAATCGTCCTTGAAATTTTCGTTCAATTTACGATTGTGAAATTCAGTTTCCTCTCTGTTTTCTTGAATAGGAACTTCATATTCGGGATGGTATTGACCGTAATAATTCTCGTTGACAGAATCTACAGTCTCTACAATCGTATCTTGCGAGAAACAAAAAATCCCTAACATTAACAAAAAAAGAAGCTCAATCTTTTTCATAAGCAACTTCTTTTAAAAGATAGGAAATGTCTTTTTGACTTTTGCGGAAAACAAAATGCGGATAAATAAGGTAATACCAAGAAATAAATCCAAAAGTTCCGAGTACTATAAATCCTGCCAAAACAATAGGCATTTCGTTTGCATATTGGGTTAAATATCCTTCAATCAACGCAGCAGCCAGAGTAAACGGAATGGTACTGATGACGATTTTCAAAGCTGCTTTTCCTTTTTGGAAAAATGCCTGCCAGCGTGTTAAAATTCCAGGGAAAATATAACTAGTTCCCATCAAAATTCCGGCTCCGATTTCTATGCACATTGCAAATATTTCCATCGCTCCATGCATCCAAATTGTCCTGAGTGAAAGGAAAAAATGTCCTTTTTCGAAAAACATATATTGAAAACTACCTACCATCACGCCGTTGACTAACATAAAATACATGGAACCGATACCTCCAAACAATCCATACAAAAATGACATCAATCCGACTCTGAGATTATTCATGGCGATTAGGAAAAAGCTGTTGAAATCACCAAAAGTGGAAGTATTGTTGTAAACAGCTAATGGGTCGCCATTTTGAATGTTGTCCTCAGTCATGTTTACATAGCCGTCTCCTAAAATCGAACGCACAAATTGCGGTTCATAAATGGATGAAAAAACACCGATGATAATCATCAAGAAGAAGAGCGCAAATGAAAAATAAAAATATTTGCGGTACTGGAACATGATCATCGGAACTTCATAAGCCCAGAATCCGGCAAGTCCTTTTTTAGATTTTCTCTGTCCGTAAATTTTATGGTAAGACGTTGTAGCAAGCCCATTCAGGTATCTGATGACATTGCTTTTAGGGTAATAAGTTTGTGCGTAAGCGAGGTCATTGTTGATTTGGATGAATAAATCAGCGAGCCGTTCCGGTTTTTTTTCACCAGAACTGTACAATGATTTTTCAAATTCCAACCATTTTTCTTTATTTTGTTTTATAAATGCTGCCTCTCGCAATTTGTTGGTAGTTTGGATTTCAAAAATATGCAAAATATTCAGATTAAAACACCACTTAATGTTAATGTCACCATACAACATGCTGGAGTTGGTTGGCGTTTCCTTGCTTTTGCAATAGATGTCTGTGTCATCATAGCCTATATTTGGTTACTTTCCACATCATTTTCTATGCTGGGTTTGAGTGGAGAGATTTGGAGCCAAAGTCCTGATAATTACTACGATTTCAATACTTTTCTGGAAATAATTTACGTCATTTTACTTTTTCCTGTTTTGTTTTATTCACTTTGGACAGAGTCGGTTTTCAATGGACAAACAGTCGGGAAAATGATTTGTAAAATCCGGGTGGTCAAGCTGAATGGCTACCATGCCGGATTCCCGGAATATTTTACCAGATGGGCGTTTCGTTTGGTTGATTTCTGGACGGGAATGTTCATGATTTTGTTTTTCATTCCCATTTTTGGACAGGAAACGGGTTCTATCTTGGGAGTCTTAATGTTGTTTATGAGTGGTTTTGTGGCATTTTTTTCTATCATTCGCACAAAAAAATCACAACGAATCGGTGACATAGTTGCGGGAACAACTGTTTTGAAACTGGTTGAAAAACACTCGATGGACATTACAATTTTGGAAGATATAAGAGAATCCTATATTCCGATGTACAGCCAGGTCATTAAATTGACGGATAACGATGCACGAATCATCAAAGATACCTTTGTCATAGCAAGGAAAAACCAGGATTATGCAACGCTGAAACGATTGCGGGTGAAATTGGAAAGCGTGATGGAAATAGAAGGGCGTGGGGGTGATGCGGAATTTATCGATACCGTGATGAAGGACTTTAATTATTATACGCAGAAACTTTAAGTGCAAATTTATCCTCAGGAGCCGAATTTCCTGTATTTAGGTATTTTTATCAATTAATTTTTTATACAATAATCTGCTATTTTTTTTGTTTTCCTTAACATAATTAATTAAGTTTGGAATTCGTTAAAACTAAGATTATGAGAACCAACCTATCGCTTAGCGGCATCCTGCCGTG
>NZ_FWXS01000004.1 GCF_900176425.1 Moheibacter sediminis
GAAGAGGAGTTGCAATGTAAAGCCCGACCCTGAGGTTCTGGTATTTATAATTATATCAAATCTTCTTTCCCAAAGCAGATTCCTAAATTATTATTCTAAACTTTAGGATTTCTCTATAAATAATACTCATGTTTCTTATAATGAATGATATATGAGATTGCTAATTGAGGATTTTATTTTAGATATAATGCAAATAAATTTCTTTCTTATTACATTTTAAAGTTAATTTACTAAGATTTTACTCTGATAATTTATTTTAAAGTATAAAGTTTATGAGAAATAAAATCAATATCAAGTTGAATGGTATGTTCGTTTATACTTGTGATTATTTCAATGATTTTGAATAATTATGCTTAATAAACAAATCTTGGATTGTACTCTATGAGTTCAGGTTTTCCGAAGTCAAAGTCCATGAGTTCATAATCTCGGTTGTCGAAGGTGTTGGTTTTGAATATATTATCTCCATGTCCGGGAATGCTATTGTACCATGCAAAAGATAGTTGGAAATTGTTGAACACCAAATAATCATTCGTAAACATTACACCAATTCCAACTTTTGCATAGAGCTTACTGTTGATTAAATATTCTCCTTCATTGCTTATTAATCCTAACGATGAACTTAAAAATGGAGAAATCCGAAATCCAAGGAATTCGTAAGGAGAATAGGACTGTATCTGGATTTCAGTAAGCCATTTATTTGTACCAATGACATCTACACTGTGAAAGCCTACGATGCCCAATGGATCATGTTCGTTGAGCGTAAGTCGGTCACCTCGTGAATCTACACGATTGTTTCCTACGATAATGTTCGAGGAAATAAAATTTCTAAATTTCCATTGCCCCCAAGTCATTAATCTGGTGAAATAATTTGTTTTGAGAGAAAAGACAGATTGTTCTGATTTTGAACCTTTAAGAAATCCACCATATTGTGCTTCAAAACCAAAATAACCCAATTTGTAATAATTCCCCATTTTAAATCCTCCCGCGAGATAAAAGCGGTTTCTTTGATTTTTATTCTGAATACCTGCGGTAATTCCATACGACATTCCCACAGGGATATCCTCTACGATATCATAATTTCGGATAAATCTGTCCTGAACGAAATTTCTTCTTGAAATACCGATGCCAACGAGATAAAATTCTTCATCTGAATAATAATCAATCGGATCAATCAGTGGCGTTGGACTTTGCACATAATCTACTTTGAAATAACGTCCCGATACAATTAAATTATTTAATCTTTCGGCAGCTGTTTTTTCAGTATCGAAAAGCCGGATTGCATAACCGCCCCAATAATCCTGTAAATTGTATTTGAAATTTTGCGCAAAAATCCCTTTGTCATTAGGTATAGAGTCCTGATAAGCTCTCTGACCGACATAGATACCACCCGCCCATCTTGTAAGTGGAGAGAAAAATCTTCTTTGAAATGAAATTCCTTTGGTGTATTGGTTTTCTTCGTCACTGTAATAGCCAACGTTGAATGAAATGAAAGTCCGTTGGATATTGGGAACTGTATAACGGGTGGAAAATCTGTTGTTTCCGGTTTCAAAATTTTGTCTGTATCGACTGTCAAAATCATGTCCTAATCCCATAAAATTTCGGTCTCTCAATCTCAATCCCACTCTGCTTCCGGAATAAGTAAGATTTGGAACAATTGTCCAGGAATCCAAAGTACGTACGACCAAATCTACGCTGTCAGAATTTTCGCCTACAGGAACTGTTTCGATTTGTACTCTTCTTATAAATCGCTGGCTTCTCATCAAACGTTCCGATTCCAGTATTTCTAAAGAATCTAAAACATCACCTGACTTGGGAAGTAAATAATTCCTGACAACAAATTTTTTAGTTTTGGCATGTAGAAAATTTCCTGCTTTTTCAAGGAAAGAATTAGGTATTTCAGTAGAATCTGTGAGGGAGTACCCAAACGGATCATGTGATTCTATTTCTATATTTCTTATGATTTTTCCTTCGGAATCTTCGAATGATTTCTGAGACTCTCCAAATTTATCAGTAGTTGCATTTGCTTTTTTCGTTTTAGGATTTCGGATAAATAATTTGTGAATGAACCGATTGAATTTATTTTTGTTCTTGTAATTATCCATCGATTGTAAAAATCTTTCGTCTTTCTCTGAAACTTTATCTTTGGTTTCTGTGCTGTCCTTTTCGGGAGTAATCTGAGCAAATGCAGAATGGTTCACAAATATGAAAGTAAAACATAATAATACCGTGAATCCTATATTCTTCATTAATCAATTTTCTAAAAATAAAGTTAAGTATTAAAGGAATTAGTTTGGCAATATTCAAATCTAACTATAAAATAATTAATTATCAATCAGAATAATTTGTACATTCGATTTTGATTTTCAAATATTTAACCACATGAAAAAAATATTTATTTACTGCGGGCTTGCTTTTTTATTCTTAAATACTACGCAAGCCCAGAATTTCAAACTAGAATCTGCAATCCAAAATTCAATTGAATTTACACACACATTAAATCCTTTTGAAAGGAATTCAATTCTCATAAGTGGTAATAATTACCATAATTTTGGATTAAGTCATAAAGTTCTTACTTCAGAATTGGGAGCTCCGGCAATTCCATTTTTTTCACAAGCTGTCATGGTTCCAAAAAAAGGAAATGTTTCTTATGAAATCCAACATGATGGTTTTTATGAAATTGAAAATATAGAAATAACACCATCTAAAGGAAATTTAAAGAGAAATGTAAATCCGGATACAATACCTTATACTTTTAGTGAGGTTTACAATCAAGATGCATTTTATCCTGGAGAATTATCTGTGATGAGTGATCCTTATATTTTGAGAGATACGCGTGGCACTACAGTTTCTTTGTATCCTTTTCAATACAATCCGGTTCAGAAAAAACTAAGGATTTATAATAATTTAAGAGTAGTTGTGAATACAAACTCTAGTCAAACAGGAACGAATGAAATTCAGAAAATTAATAATTTTAAATCTTCTGTTTTTAATGATATATACAACCATCATTATTTGAATCCATCTGAGAATCCAGCATATACCCCTATTTCCGAAATTGGTTCTATGCTGATCATAGCTGATTCTGAATATGTAGGTGAACTGACAAGATTTGTAGATTGGAAAAATGAATCAGGAATTAAAACGAATATCGTAACAACTACTCAAACAGGAGCCACAGATACAGCAATAAAGAGTTTTGTAGAAGATTATTATGAAAACAATCCTGATTTGGTCTTTGTACTTCTGGCAGGAGATTCAGATAAAGTAGCTTCACATACTTATGGTTCTTCCGGTTGGGAACAACTTTGGAGCGACAGTTACTATGGTCAGATAGAAGGCGGGAATAATGATTTTTATCCGGAATTACTGGTCGGAAGATTGTCGGGAGATGCAGAGGAAATCGGAGTTATGGTAAGCCGCATTTTAGAATATGAAAAAAATCCAATGGAAGGAGTTTGGATGAAAAATGCGATAGGGCTAGGATCTAATGAAGGTTCGGGTTATGGTGATGACGGAGAAGCAGATTACCAGCATTTGAGAAATATCAGAACAGAATTACAGGAATTTGGATATGAAGACGTACACGAATTTTATCAAGGTTCGCAAGGAGGAGGAGATGCTGCCGGAGAGCCAACTCCAACTATGATTAATAATGCTATAGATGAGGGAATAGGTCTTTTCAATTATACCGGACACGGATGGCTGGATGGTATGTCAACAGGGAATTATACTTCAAATGATGTTCTGAATTTAACCAATAATGGCAAATATCCATTTGTAGTTTCAGTTGCCTGTAACAACGGGACTTTTGTTGGAGAAACAACCATAGGAGAAGTATTTTTACGCGCTACATACGAGCAAAATCCGGCAGGTGCGATTGCATTTGCAGGGTCTTCAATACTTATGGCTTGGGCTCCTCCTATGCAGACGCAAGATGAAATGACAAATATTTTAACCGAAGTTTATGATAACCACAAAAACATCACATTAGGAGGACTCTTTTACAATTCTCAAATTAGTATGATGTCAGAGTATAATTCAAATTCAACAGCAAAAGAAGTAATGCAGACATGGATTTTGTTCGGAGATCCGTCAACGGTATTCAGATACGACGTTACGCAGGAAATTACGGCTCAACATGCAGAAATAATAGCTGAAAATGCTTCAGAATTTGAAGTGACCGATTGTAGTGCAGAAGGAGCATTGGCAACATTGAGTCAAAATGGTGTGATTTTAGGAAAAGCTAATATTTCAGAAGGTATCGCAAATATAGAATTAGCAGAGTCTCTCGATCCAGATGCAGCATTGCCATTACTTACAATTACCAAACAAAATCATAAACCATATCAGTCTGAAATTGAAATGGGAATTATGGGTACAGTAAACCTGGCATTAAATGAAATCAGAGTTTATCCCAACCCAGCAAAGGATGTGGTAAATATTAATTGGAATTCCAATCAAAAAATTACACAAATTGAACTAAGAGACATGACAGGGCGATTATTGTCAAACAGTAAACTGACAAATAATAATTCAAATTCTTATCAGTTAAATATTTCTAATTATCCTAAAGGAAATTATTTATTGACCTTTGTACTAGATGGTAAAACTTTCAGTAAAAAATTAATTATGAAATAATTATAATTTGTAAAAATAAAAGCCGTTTTCAATAAAGAGAACGGCTTTTTTTATAAATTCAATTTATGAAAAAACATATCGGAACTTTACTTTTAACCGGATTGCTCATAAGCTGTACGATTCAGTCAAAATCAAATGAAGATAGTTCCAGAGAGATAAATGGAATGGGATTTATAAGATTAGAAAAAAAGTGTTTCATATTGGAAACAGAAAAAGAAACTTATTTCCCGATTAATCTAAATGACGATTTAAAGATAGAAGGAATTCGCGTTAAATTTAAATTACAAATTATACCACATGCAATCAAAGATGCATCATGCACTGATTTTCAACCTGCCGAAATAAAAGAAATAATTCCTTACAGGAAATAGGACACTAAGCGGATTTCATTTAAATTTGATAACAGCTAAACTCTAGTACAATATGTTCAGAAAATATATTCCCAATAGCATTTTAAGACAAGTGCTTTTTCTATTGATATCACTGTTGATGGTCATCTTGGTAATCTATCATTTATCCGCCTTTATCCCTGGATTTTTGGGTGCGTTTTGTTTGTATGTTTTATTGATTCATCCGCTCAGATGGATGATTTTTAAATGGCGTATGAAACGTTTGTTAGCAGTTGTTTTGTTGATGTTTACGAGTATAATCATCATCGCAGCGCCTCTCTATCTTTTGATAAGTATGCTGACTGATAAAGTAGCCATTGCGCTTGAAAGCAAAGATAAAATTCAGCAGGACATTCAAACTGCAGTAGAGCAGGTTAGCAACTCACTGGGCGTGGATATTTTGCATGAAATTAATTTTTCAGATATAACCTCTGTCGGTATCAAAATCATCCAGGAAGTTTTGAATACTTCGATTAATAGCCTTGTGCAATTGGGAGTTGCCTATTTGATACTTTATTTTATGCTGATGAATTATCGTAAAATGGAAAATTGGTTTTATGACAATATACCATTGAAAACCGAAAACCTGATTATCTTAAATAAAGACCTTCGTGATTTGGTGATTTCCAATGCAGTAGGAGTTCCTGTGGTGGCTGTGCTTCAAGCTTTTGTAGCTTATTTAGGTTATCTGATGTTTGGGCTGGAAGGTGCATTCGGGTGGTTTGTTTTGACCATATTTGCAGCCATGATTCCAGTTTTAGGCGCTTCTTTGGTTTACATTCCTGCTGGGATTTATATGCTCGCAAAAGGTGATACTACCAATGCTTATCTGCTGCTCGCATACAGTTTTATCATCGTTGGTTTGGCGGATAATCTTTTCAGACTCTGGACGCAGAAAGTAATGGCAGATGTGCACCCGCTCATTACCATTTTTGGAGTAATTTTAGGGATAAATGTGTTTGGATTTATAGGAATTATTTTTGGACCTATTTTACTTTCATTAGTAATTTGGATGTTTAGAATTTATAAACTTGAATTCTCAAGCGAAGCACAAACCAAAACTGAAACCCATAGTGAGAATTTATAACCTTATCTTTTTCAGTTGATTCACAATCGTTAAACAAATAAATTTGTATTTTTGTTCTAACAAAAAATTCTGATAATATTTTATTATTCAGTTTTTGGGGGTCATTTTAGGTCAATTGTCTTTCTGCCACCGGATTTTAATTAGCATCACGCAACTAAAATTCATTTCGAAATTCAAAATTCCCTTTAATCGTGCCCCCTTTTATTATAGAATTTTATCCTCCCACACGCTTCACTTTAAACCCTTTGTCTTTTAAGAATTGCATGATTTTGTCGCGGTAATCGCCTTGAATGATTATTTTTTCATCTTTGAAACTTCCGCCGACGCTGAGTAGTTTTTTGATTTCTTTTGCCAATTGCTTGAAATCTTCATCAGCTCCCGTGTAACCTTCTATTATGGTTTGCGGCTTCCCATTTCGCTTTTCAAATTTGCAAATCATGGGTTCGTGCTGCATCCAAAGTTCATTTTCAGTTTCCTGAATTTCTTCTTCAGATGTTACGTGGTCCGGAAATAAATTCTTGAGTTGGTCTTGTAAATCCATAATCCAAAATTAAAGAAATTCATTTTATTTTCACTCAAATTAAATTTCTAAAATTAACTCAAATCAAATTTTAATTACCAGCCGTCAGGTGCAATCTCCGAGGAAACCGTCCCTTTCGTACTGATGTAATGGAAAAAATCTTCTACTTTTTTCGGTGCAGGTGAGAAAATAGTAATCAAAGTGCCCGGATTGTTTTCAATCGGATTGATTACAGTGTGCAACGTTCCTCTGGGAATGAAAGCTGTATCCCCAGTTTTTATAGGGAAATCCTTATCGTCGATATGCACAATAAATTCTCCCGAAACGATGTAGATAATTTCATCTTCGTTACCATGAATGTGGGGCGGTGGACCACCTGCCAATTCAAAAATTTTGGGTATGGAAGTTTGGATGAACAAATCTTCTTGCGTATCCACCGAGGAAATTTTGCAATGCAAAAAGGCATCTTTGGGTTTCGTCCGTATAAATTTTTCCGATTTGATCTGAAATATCTTTGAGAAGCGGTTCTAATGGTGGCATATTTCTTCGCCAAAAATCATTGTTTTCAGCCGCAATCACCAATCGCCCATCGGGTAAAAAATGAGGAATTCCATATATTGCATTGGGATGTGCATATGTTTTCCAATCCATTGGATTTAGAATTAATAAGGTATAATCGGCTTTAACTTTGAATTTATTTTGAAAAAAAGTGTCCGCTTCCGCAAAATTCTCTACAATTTTGTCGGCACGATTTTCTGCACCTTTACTGAAATAAACTTTTTGTGAAACATCTTTTAACGGAACTAGATTCTCATAAGATTGTGTAAATGAAATCCCGGAAATCAACAAGACAATCAAAATTAATAATGAGTTTTTCATGTTTTTAAATTTTTATAATAAGCATCAATGTCAATAGGAGGACCAACATCTGAAAGGTCAGCAGAAGATTCTTTGGGGAAATTTCCGGAAGCGATAGTTTTGAAATAAGCTTCCATTTCGTCACTTCCCGGAATATGAATTGAAATCAACGAACCGGGATTGTTTTCGTGTGGATTGGCAAAAGTATGGGGCGTTCCTCTCGGAATAAATGTAGCATCACCTGTTTTCGCAGTAAAAATTTGTTTGTCAAGTTGAATTAAAAATTCACCCGAAACCACAAAAAATATCTCATCCTGCAATTTGTGGATGTGAAGCGGCGGACCGCCTTTGAATTTAATAGAACCAGGTAAAGTAGTTCCCATCAACAGCTGTCCGTCCGAATCTTTATTGGAAACCACGCAACGCAACAGTTCGTTAGCGATGGTTTTTTGTTCGCCATTAAAACGGCTTTCATTGGCTTTTATAAAGAAACCTTTTTGTGGTGGTGAAAATAATTTAAAATCTAAAAGTTTTCCAAATGAAAGCACAGGAACAGAAAGCAGTCCGGTCAAAATAAAATTTCTTCTTCTCATAATAAGTATTTAGGAGATTATTTTTCATTAAAGTTAAATGTTTGATTCTACATAATGTAAATCATTTTGTCAAATGAAATTTTGAATTTGTGAATGGTAATTTTCAACAGTCGAACTGCATTCATTCCATAAAATCATTCTATTTTTGACATAAATAATTTCAATATGAATTTAAGTTTTTGGGAACTCGAAACCTATTTTAGAAATGTCGATTTTACCATAATAGGAAGCGGAATTGTAGGATTGAGCACTGCTTATCATTTACGAAAAAAAAATCCTGAAGCGAAAATCATCATCATCGAAAAAGGAATGCTGCCTGAAGGTGCCAGTACCAAAAATGCAGGTTTTGCTTGTTTCGGAACTTTGTCTGAAATTCTTTGGTATCTGGAATCAAATCCTGAAGAAGAAGTTTATAAATTGGTGGAAAGAAGGTTCAAAGGTTTGCAAAAATTGCGCTCATTGATTCCTGATAAAAAAATGGATTATAATCAGTTCGGTGGTTATGAAATTTTTAGGAAAAATGACAAAGATTTGATGGAAGTTAGTTTATCCAATTTAGATAAAATTAATTCATGGCTGAAACCTATTTTTAATGAAAATGTTTATAGAAAATCTGAAACAGATTTCTGTTTCAAAAACACAGTCGGAATGATTGAAACAGATTTCGAAGGACACATTCATACCGGAAAAATGATGAAATCTTTTGTGGAATTAGTTATTTCAAATCAAATTTCGATTTTAAATAATGTCGAAGTAACTGCCATCAATGAGTTGAATCCAGGAGTTGAATTAGAATTAAAAAATGAATTCACAATCAAAACAGGGAAAGTTTTCCTTTGTACGAATGCGTTTACTAAAAAATTGGTTGATTTGGATGTCGTTCCAGCGAGAGCGCAAGTTTTGGTGACGAAACCAATTGAAAATTTAAAATTGAAAGGTTGTTTTCATATGGATGAAGGATTTTATTATTTCAGAAATATTGGCAATCGTGTTTTGCTCGGCGGCGGAAGAAATCTTGATTTGAAAGGCGAAACCACAACTGAATTTGGGACGACGGAATTGATTCAAAATCAATTGGAAACTTATTTGCGAGAAATCATTCTTCCCCATCAAAAATTTGAAATAGACCATCGCTGGAGTGGAATTATGGGCATGGGTGCACATAGAAATCCGATCGTGAAACAATTGTCCGAAAATGTGTATTGCGGCGTTCGTCTGACGGGAACCGGGATTGCTATCGGGTCGTTGGTAGGAGAGGAGTTAGCGGATTTATTAGATTAATTATACATTTACAAAAAAATAAAAAATGGGCGTAGCAGATATATTATTCAAAAGAAAACAAGAATTGGCAGCGAAAAACCTGAAAGAAGGTCAGGATTTCATGGAAGAAAATGGCAAAAAAGAAGGTGTAATTACTTTAGAAAATGGATTACAATATGAAATCTTAACTGACGCCGAAGGACCAAAACCGAACATCAAAAGCAATGTAAAATGCCATTACCATGGAACAACAATTAACGGAGAAGTTTTCGATAGTTCTGTGAAACGCGGCGTACCAGCTACTTTTCCGCTCAATCGTGTGATTGCAGGTTGGACGGTTGGCGTTCAGTTGATGTCTGTTGGGAGTAAATATAGATTTGTAATTCCCGCATGGCTTGCGTATGGCGAAGAACAAATCAGTAAAGAAATCGGACCAAATTCTACTTTGATTTTTGAAGTGGAGTTGTTGGGGATTGAAGGGTGACAATGATACATTAAATTATATAATCTAAACAAAAAAGCTTGCTGAAAAATAAATTTTAGCAAGCTTTTTATTTTTTTATAATGGATTATTTCACCAAAACTTTCATCAATTGCGTTCTGTTTCCGGATTGGATTTGAACCATATAAGTTCCGGTTGTCCAGTTTTGAGAATTGATTTGAACTTTAGCATTATTCAAATCTTTAGAATGATAAATCACTTTTCCTGAAACATCAAAAACTTTAATTTCATCTATGTTTTCTTTATTTTCAATGGTAAATGATTCATTTGCGGGATTTGGATAAATTGAAGCTTTTGTTGAGTTAGCAGCATCCAATTCTTCATTACCCAAAGTCGTACTTCCGATTCTGCAAACCACATCAAAACTAGGATTTACAGTATAATTTGTTACTGCAAAAGACAAATCAGTTACGTCGAAGGATTGTCCGTTTTGAGTTAAATTAAATCTTCTGGTAGCAGTTTGTCCGCCACTTCCACGGAATTGAATTTCCAACGGAGTTTCAAAGAAATCTACTGAATTATGAGATTGATTTTGATTAATAATAACTGTAATATTGTTACTTCCGCTATGCTTATTTACGGCAATATTGAAAATCGGGTGACCTTGACCGTAAATCCAGTCAGCAAAATAATTGTCCCAATTCATTCCGGTAGAAGCCTCCAAACTTGACTTGAATTGAGGAGTTGTTGCATAACCATAAGTAAGTGCAGGGTCGTTCAGGTAATTTTTCATAGACTGATAAAATAATGCATCATCATTAATTATATACCTAATTAAATGGACCATCATAGAAGCCTTTGCATAAGTCAATCGATAATTGAAAATTCGGTCTTCATTTTCAGGTTCAGGATTCCAAACCGAACCCCAGTTATTATCCGTTATGTACCAAACATAATCTTCTTTCCAGCTTTTAAAAGCATTTTCACCAAAAATTTCCTGCGTCATCAAACCATCGCTATATTCAGCAAAACCTTCATTGAGCCATATATCACTCCAAGTCCCGCAAGTAACCTGATTTCCAAACCATTGATGTCCTAATTCATGAACTACCAACCCAAAATCAAAATTTGCCACGAAACTCATCGTTGAATGTTCCATTCCTCCACCACGTTCCCATTCTGCATGACCGTATTTTTCTAATTTGTAAGGATAATCTCCAAACTTTTCACTCAAAGATGAAATATAACTTGGAACCTGATCCAAAGAAGATTGCGCTCCAGATAAAGACTCCGGGTAAACATAATTGATAATCGGAACATTCGTACCGCTGATATCTACAGAATTGTTGTATTCAATATAATTCGTAACCGCAATTGCAACCAAATAAACCGGGATCGGATAATTGTGCTGCCAGTGTGAAACTGAATTTCCGCCGCCAATATTTGTAACAGATTTCAAAAGTCCGTTGGAAGCGGCTTTCATACTGGATGGATGCGTTACATGGATGTCAATTTTTTTAACTTTATCAAGCAAATCATCTTTGCAAACCCACCAAGCTGAAGCGTGAAATGACTCGGAAATCGTTTCCGCAATCGGATTTCCATTATGGCTGAAAACGCTGTACCCGCTGGAAGTATTGGCATTTCCTGAAAAACTGATGGCAATAGAATCCAAATGATTTTGTGGAAGAGATGCAGGCAAGTTAATCGTCAAAACATCTCCTGAACGGGTGAAATTTGTAATAGGAGCCGAATGATAACTGATTGATTCTATGTCCAGATTTTGTTTTGCATTGATTTTTATCTGATTCAAAAGCTCAGTTGTTGTGAAATGCATAGTTGTTTTTCCTGAAAAATTTGAAACGTTTGGATCTGCATGAATTTCTAGACGATAATATTCAGGAACATAATCTGCATCTAAAAGAACTCCTTCTTCTGCATGTGTATGTTGTCCATTTTGAAATGCATTTTTTTCTTGAATGGAATGTTCGTAATTGCGTTGTGCCAAGGAAAATATAAATCCCAGACAAAATAGGATGGTAAAATTTAATTTCATGTTTAATGTGTGTTAATCAGTCGAAGGTACAAATTTTTCTATTGCAATTAATGTTTTTTCAATTTCTTCATTTTGAATGGAATCTGAAATAAACCAGGTTTCATAACCTGATGGAGGAAGATAAATTCCTTCATTCAATAAATGATGAAAAAATTGATTGAATAAGCTATGATTTGCTTGTTGTGCATCATCAAAATTCGTGATTTTATTTTCTCCAAAAAAGAAAGAAATCATCGAACCTAATCTATTCGTAGTATGTGCAATGCCTTTTTGAGAAAGGATGGAAGTAATTTCTTCGTGTAAAATTTTTGTGGTAGAATCAATCCTTTCATAAAGATTTAAATCATCTTTCAAAATCGATAAAGTCGTTATTCCGGCACGCATTGCGATTGGATTTCCAGACAAAGTTCCGGCTTGGTAAACCGGTCCCAATGGCGCCAAATAATCCATAATTTCACTTCTTCCGGTAAATGCTCCGACAGGAAAGCCCCCGCCGATAATTTTCCCGAAACAAACCAAATCCGCATTAATATTTAATTTTTCCTGAGCACCACCAAATCCCAATCGGAATCCAGTCATCACTTCATCAAAAATCAAAAGAGCATTGTTTTCTGTACAAATTGTTCTCAGATTTTCTAAAAAATTTTCTTCAGGAACAATGCAGCCCATATTTCCAGCAACAGGTTCGATAATGATGGCGGCAATTTCGCCTGAATTTGATTCAAACAAATTTTTAACCGATTCAAAATCATTGAATTTTGCGAGTAAAGTATCTTTAGCAGTTCCTTGTGTAACGCCCGGACTGTTTGGATTTCCGAACGTCGCCGCACCGCTTCCGGCTTTGATTAAAAATGAGTCGGAATGTCCGTGATAGCACCCTTCAAATTTGATGATTTTATCTTTTCCCGTAAATCCTCTTGCCAGACGAATTGCACTCATGCAAGCTTCTGTGCCGGAATTGACCATTCTGATTTTATCTACATTCGGGACATTTTCCACAATTAATTTTGCGATTTCCGTTTCCAGTTCAGTAGGCGTTCCATAAGAAAATCCTTTTTTTAGCTGATTGGTTACGGCTTCTAAAACCATCGGATGCGTGTGTCCCAAAATCAATGGTCCCCAGGAATTGATGTAATCTACATATGCTCTTCCATCTTCATCATATAAATAAGCACCCAACGCTTTTTGCATAAATATTGGCGTTCCGCCAACAGATTTAAATGCACGAACGGGTGAGTTTACGCCACCTGGAATGTAATTTTGAGCTTCTTGAAAAAGTGTGCTGCTGCGTTGGTACAACATATTAAATTTTTACTATGGATTTAAAAATGTAAATATAAAAAATCTAGCAGGATACAAAGTTTAACTTTTCTTTTTAATTTATTGTTATACAACATTCATCGCTATTTTTAAACAAAACACAAAAGCCTCCGTTTTTAAACAGAGGCTTTTATGTAAATTTCTGAAATACAATTTTAAACTATGAATGGTTCTACTTTTGAAATTTCAATTTTCTTTTCTCCGTCTTTAAAAGGCCAGAAAATAATATCTCCCGTTTTACGTCCTATAGTTGCTAAACCAATTTGAGATAGGATAGAATGTTTTCCCATTTTTAATTTTTCTTTATCAGGAGCAACAAAAGTGTACTCACTTTCCTGTAGGGTAGAATGATCTATAACCTTTATCCGACAATTGACCGTTACTATATCTGGAGAGAGGTCTTTTCTTAAGACTTGTTTTGCGTTTTTGAGTTCTGAAATCAAAATTTGTTCTTCCTGACTTGTTACTTTTTTTCTTCTTATTTGTTCTTTTATTAAATCGTAAAGTCCGGTTGTTAAAATAATATTTTCTGTCATGATATTTCTTAATTTAAAATTCCCCTTTTTTACTTTATAAATGACTCAATGCCATAAGTTTATTATTAAACTATGCTGAAAGTAAACTTTAAAGAGTTTGATAATTATATTTAAAAAAACTAAAAATTGCCCTGTCTTGAGTCATGACAGGGTTAGGAAATAAACTCTTTGGAGCGTTTTAGAAAAATATCATCATGTAAATAAATCAATGACAGCAACATCGTGTGAAGTTGTTTCTTTTCTTTGAAGAAAAAGGTTGTTGTCATATTCTCATCTGTGATTAATGACGAAGTTACTGATTTAATTTATATTAGCAATGAGATTAACAGTAAGGAGTTATTTTTTCTTAGTTTTCAAATTCAGAACAGTTCCTGCTTTGGGTTGTTGTCCTGCTTTTATTTTGTTAAAACTATACAGTTTTCCGATTTTCATTCCCACTTTTTGAGAAATCAAATACATATTGTCGCCTTGCTGAACTTTATAAAATTTCTCTTTTCCTGTAGTTTTCTTTTTATCAAGGAAAACAAATTGCCCAGGAGTGAGTTTTCCATTTTCAGGAAGTTCATTGAATGAAGCTAATTTTTTAGGACTGATTTCATACAGATTAGCCAGTTTCGAAATAGATTCTCCGTCATAAGCAATTATGTATTGGATACCGTTTGCGTGTTTTTTGATGCGCATCATCGGGTTGTCTTCGCGTTTTGCAACTTCGATGGTTTTGGTCGTTTGCTCAATTGTTTCTTCTACGGTTTTGGAAATCGGGTCAGGAATTACGGCAGCAATTACTTCTCCTGCAGTTTCCGTGGCATCTGTCATTCCGGTCAATGATTTTGTGGAAGAAGGACCAAACATTTCAATCAATTTCTTTTCCACTTCGTGGGGGAGCAATTTGTCAAACTTATCTAAATTATATTTTTCAATTCTTGAAATCAAAATACCCGCATACTTCGGATTGGTTGCATACCCGGCCTTTTTCAAACCATGCGCCCAAGCTTTGTAATCGAGGATATCCAGTTTGAACAAATCTTTGTAATAAGGACGCTCAGCCAAAAATTTTGAATGGTCGCGGTAACTTTCCTGAACTGAATTGTAAACGCGGAAACATTCGTTCGGCGCATCGTCTGTGTGGCTCATCGTTTTCCCGGTCCATTCGGTTTTACATTTGATTCCGAAATGATTCAATCCTTTTTCAGCCAATCGGCTTTGTCCTCCTCCCGTTTCTAAAATTCCTTGTGAAAGTGTTATGCTCGCAGGGATTTTGTATAAGTGCATTTCCTCAACCGCGAGTTTTGCATACAATCTGATGTACTCGATATCTTTGGATTCTTGCGCGAAATTTTTTATTGAAAACAATAATAAAAAAGTTAACAGTGCTAATTTTTTAATCATTTTATAATTGTTTTATTTTTTAATTCTAATTTTTTGTTCATTCCTTCAATTCCTTGCAAACCACCTGTGTGAACGGCTAGAATTTTGCTTCCTTTTGGAAAAAATTGTTTTTGAATCAATTCAAAAATTCCGTAAAACATTTTTCCGGTATAAATCGGTTCCAAATTTACGTCAAATCGGGATTTGAATTCGTTAATGAAATCTAATAATTCTTCATTCACTTTTGCATATCCGCCAAAATGAAAATCAGAAATCAGTTCCCAATTGGAACGCGAAGTAAATTTATTTATTTCATTTTTAAGAAATTCGGAATTTTTCAAAGCAGGAAATCCTAAGGTTTTTTGATGTTTTTCAGACGAATTAATTATTCCCGAAATCGTTCCGCCCGTGCCGATTGCACAACAAATAAAATCAAAATTAGAAGTATGTTCTCCTAAAATTTCTTCGCAGCCTTTCACCGCCAATTCATTCGTTCCGCCCTCGGGCAAAAGATAAAAATTGCCGAATTTGTTTTTTAAATTTTGAATGAAATTGTCTTCGGCTTTATTTCTGTAATTTTCTCTTGAAATGAAATGGAGTTTCATTCCGCAGTTTTGTGCAAAAGTCAAAGTTGAATTTTCATTGATTTTGTCCTCAATTTCTTCGCCGCGAATGATGCCGATGGTTTTGAGTCCGAATTCTTTTCCAGCTGCTGATACAGCGGAAATGTGATTGGAATAAGCACCTCCAAAAGTCAAAATGGAATCGTAATTCCCTTTTTGAAATTCTTGCAGATTGTATTGGAGTTTTCGGAATTTATTTCCTGAAATAGTTGCATGAATTTCATCTTCGCGAAGGATATGCAATTCGATTTCATTTATTTTTGTAATGAATTGAACCCGGGATTGTATTTCAGGGAACTGAATCATAAATATTTAATAAAATTCCAAAAATTCCTTTTCTTCAAAAACTCAAAATCAATTTCATTGGTATAAGCTTCTTTTTCAAAACTGATGTTGAAATAAGCAACATTTGGATTTTTGAATTGAATCCATCTTACCAGGAATTCAATTCCATACCAAATGAAAAAGAAAATCCAAAGCATTTCTATCTGCTGGCGCAAATGAATTTTTTCGTGATTGATGATTTTTTTATTTTCCTTGAGTTCTTTATCACGTAAAAATATAAAAGGATAGATGGCCAATCCTCTGAAATTCTTTGCAAAAAGCCATGAAAGTACAATTACAAACATAATTAATACTCAAGACGCATATTGAACTGCTCTGCAAATTTTTTCTGTTCGGCGAGTAAAGCTTCTTCCAACTCGAGGTATTTTTGGGTTTCTCTGTCCATCAATTCAAAATCCTCAGGTTTCATTTTTTCGGCTCTTTCTGGAGAATTGATATTATAAATCAAACTGTCGATGTTATTTGTTTTTCCATACAAGAAATTCAAGTGTGAAAAATATTTCATAGCAGTTTCTTTGAAAGCCGTATTTCCTTTGAAATCCTTAAGATTTCTGATTTCATCCATGGCTTCATTAATTTCTTTTACAAGTTCTATTCTGTGTTTTTTTATGTCTTCAACAGAAACTTCAGGACCGGCATAAATGGAATCTAACTTTGTAATGACTTCCAGCTGTGGCTCGATAATCGTGTCGTTATAGCTGATGGAATTATTTCCGGTGTTGCAGGAAATCAAAAAAGGAAAAACAATCAAGTATGCAAAGTATCTCATCATGTCGGATTTATTTGATTCAAATTTAAAAAATAAATATAACTATTGACTGAAAACAAAAATACCGTCACTCTCTAGAGAATGACGGTATCTTTTAACCAACCTAAACCTGAGGCAAAGATAGGGTCCGCAGTTGAATTGTGATATACCAAGATTTTGGTATTTTTGATAAAATCTGAAATTTTTATCAATTTTTGTGAATGGTTTCGAGGTAAACTTTATTGATATGTTCATTGTAAGGGTCTCGCATGATTATTCCTTTTTTATAAAAATCAATTGCTTTTTCTTTGTGTTGAAAGTATTTTTCTTGTTGGTTTAAATTTTTATAAATCTGTCCGAGATAATAATGCGTTTCTGCATTTTCGTTTTCTGTCAATTGTTTTTGAAATTCTTGCAAAGCTTTTTCGTAACTCTTGATTTCAAAATAGGTTACGCCCAATTGGTAATAATCATACAAACCGATCGTGTGGGTTTCATCGGCTAATTGTTTTTCAAAAATTTCGATTGCTTTTTCTTTTTGATCTAATTGACTGTAACAGATTGCTTTGACGATGTTCAAATGATAATCCCCGTTATTGGTCATGCCTAAATCGTAATCACGGATTTTGTCCAAAGAATCTATGTCTGCAATTGCGCCAATGTTGTCACCAAAAAATTTAGCTTTTACACTTCCTCTAAAACCTAAATAATTTTCAGCATCATATTTTACCGCTTTGTCGATGTTGATTTTCCAGTTTACAAAATCTCCCGATTTTAAATAAGGTATAGATTTCTCATGGTGGGCTTTTGCGTAGTCTGGATGTTTTTCTAAAATTTTATCAAGACCTTCCATCCATTCTTTTTGAAACTGATAATAACCTTTGGCCGACAAATCCTCATACATTATACAAGCTTCATATTTTTGATTATCACCCATCATCTTAAAATAATTGCAGTTTTCCTGAGCAAAAATTGTAAAAGGAATTAAGAATAAGATTAGGTTTTTCATGGTAGGATTTTTACGATTTGACCATTTTCGATTTTAAAAATCAGATATTGGTAGTAATCAATTGGTTGATTTTCATTTTCTCTAAAATATTTTAATTTCCAACCATTCAAACTTTTTATGATTGATAGAAGTTGATCGGTAATGGATTTGTCAAATTCTTTTTCTTGATAGTTTTCATCTGATCCTATAATTCTAAATCGGTCAGTTTCACCTTTGCAATTTACAATGAAACGAATTCTGATTGAACCTGATTCCTTTTTTGCAGACTTTGGATTATATTTTTCTGAGAATATATTATCAATTTTGATTTTTTCTTCTTCGAATTCCAATCCGTCACCCCAATTGAAATATTGAAATACATTTTCAGGATAGCACAGCTTAAAATCAGGATTATCAAGTTTTGAATCAAATTCTATATCGCCAATATGACGATTAGGATATTCATTTTTGAATGAATTAGATTCTTGCGCGCAGGAAATTTGAAATAGTATTATAAAAATAAGAACGCTATATTTCATAAGGTTAAGTTTCTTCAAATTTAAATTTTTATCCAATATTTAAATCATTATTTTAGTTGAATTAATTTAAAAAATGAAAAAGATAGTTGTTTTGACAGGAGCTGGAATTAGTGCAGAAAGTGGAATTTCAACCTTTCGTGATGCTAACGGTTTATGGGAAAATCATGACATCATGGAAGTTGCTTCGCTGGAAGGGTGGCGCAAAAACCCGGAATTGGTTTTAAATTTTTACAACCAGCGCAGAAAACAACTCAAAGAAGTAAAACCGAATTCAGCCCATTATTTTCTGAAAGATTTAGAAAAAAAATACAAAGTTGTAATTATTACCCAAAATGTTGACAATCTGCATGAAATGGCGGGTTCATCCAATGTCCTTCACTTACATGGAGAATTGTTAAGAGCAAGAAGCGTGGAAAATGAAAATTTAGCTGTTGATTGGACAGAAGATATACATCTCGGTGATTTAGCGGAAGACGGCGCACAATTGCGTCCGCATATCGTTTGGTTTGGTGAAATGGTTCCGATGATGGAACGCGCAATTGATGAAGTTTCAGATGCAGACATAATGTTGGTAATTGGGACTTCGCTGCAGGTTTATCCGGCGGCTTCGCTTATTGATTATATGGAACGTGGAAAACCGATTTATGTAATCGATCCGAATTCCGTTTCAGTTCCCAATAATCCAAACATAAAAGTGATCCAAAAGAAAGCAACCGAAGGCATTTTGGAATTGAATTTATAATTTAAATTGAACATGAAAACTCTAAGTTTAATTCTGTTTATTGCGGGTAATTTAATAGTTAATGCACAATTCATCGGTGTCGGAACCAAATTCGATAAAAAATTTATGTTTCAGGCAACTGCCAATATTCCCATTAAATTTGATTCAAATTATAAATTTGATTTGGCTTTCGGCGTGGATTATACAACTTCCAACGATCAAGCTCCTTCCGGATTGCAGCCTCAAGTGACTGGAATCATGTATCTGGTTGACGATAAAAATAAATCATATCTCATCTACGGTGGATTGACAGCGGGATATCTGTTTGATTTCAACAAGGAATTTGACAGTCAGATTCGCCTTACACCGCATATTTATTTCGAGCTATCGAGTTTATTTTACGCCAAAGCAGGGGTAGATTATGCAATGGCTGTAAATAAGGTTTATCCTTTTGTTTCCATTGGCATTGGAGGTGGCCATATGTTCAGGCATTTCACTATGTCATGGTAGATTTGGCTTAAATTTAATTTTAAGCCAAATTCAAATTCATTTTCAATTCTAAATAAATTTCACGTTTTTTGGAAAGAAATTTGTTCTGATTTCAAACTAAATAAAATTTAATGAAGAAGTTTTTTGCAGTTTTTACCTTTCTGTTTTTGATTCAATCTATAAATGCACAGCAGGATTCCCCGTTTTATGTTGATTCTTTGCAGATGAAATGGGTCAATGATAAATACAATGCCATGACTTTGGAAGAAAAAGTAGGGCAGTTATTCATCGTCGCGGCTTATTCCAACAAAGATGCAGCACATGAATTAGAAATTGAAAATCTCGTAAAAACCGAAGCCATTGGCGGTTTGATTTTTATGCAGGACGATGCTTTGAAACAAGTTGATTTGACCAACCGATACAACAAAGTTGCTAAAATTCCTTTGCTAATTGGAATGGATGCCGAATGGGGACTGGCAATGCGATTGAAAGATGTTACCCGTTATCCCTGGGCAATGGGAATCGGTGCCATTCAGGACAATAATTTGGTAAAAGAAATGGGCGTTGCCATCGGTGAGCAATCCAATCGAATGGGCGTAAACTTTAATTTTGCTCCGGTGGTCGATGTCAATACCAATCCCAAAAATCCGATTATTGGGAACCGTTCTTATGGTTCCGATGTCAGCAATGTCGCTCAGAAAGGAATTGCGTACATGAATGGAATGAAAGAAAAGAAAGTTCTTGCTTCTGCCAAGCATTTTCCCGGGCATGGCGATACGAGTACAGATTCGCATTATACAATGCCCGTTGTAGGGCACGATTTGCAAAGGTTAAATTCAGTAGAATTGGCACCGTTCAAGCAATTAATTGATGCAGGAGTTGCTTCGATTATGGTGGCGCATTTGAGCGTTCCGACTTTAGAGCCCGACCCGAAAATTCCTTCTTCTTTGTCTAAAAAAATCATTACGGATTTACTTAAAAATCAAATGAACTTTAAAGGTTTAATCATCACCGATGCTTTGAATATGGATGGTGTTGCCAAAGCGTATCCGGCGGGAGAAGTAGATGCGCTGGCATTTGAAGCGGGAAATGATATTTTACTTTTTTCCCAAGCGGTAAAAACCGGAAAAGAAAAAATAATTGCCAAAATTAATTCAGGAGAAATCACGGAAGAACGCTTGGCAGAAAGCGTTAAAAAAATACTGATGGCGAAATATTATGTTGGCTTAAACATATATAAACCATTGGATAATAAAAATTTAATTCAGGATTTAAACCATGTGAAATACAAAGAATTGATTGCTAAATTGTATGAAAATGCAGCAACGGTTCTCAAAAACGAAGAAAATTTAATTCCTATTAAAAATTTAGACAAAATCAAGGTTGCTTACGTTCCTTTGGAAGAAGCAGAATATCAGAATTTTTACGACCGTTTGCAGTTTCATGTTCCGGTAGATTTGGTCAATATCAAGTCGGCTTCTGAAGTTTCAAAATTAAAAGATTACGATTATGTAATCATCGGTTTGCATAAATCAAACGAAACGGCTTACAAAAGTTATAAAATTTCCGATGCTTCCAAATCGATTATCAAATCCGTTTCAGCACAGAATTCAACCATTTTATCCTTGTTCGGAAGTCCTTATGCTTTGATGGATTTAGATGTAAGCCAGACAAAATCCGTTTTGGTTTTTTACCAGAATTTAAATACAACACAAGACATTGCTGCAGGTGTGATTTTTGGAGCGATGAGCGCCAACGGAAAATTACCAGTCGATGTAAATGACCAATGGAAATTTGGAAATTCAGTTTCAATAAGCGGAATCCAGCGTCTAGGTTTTGCCGAACCCGAAGCGGTTGGAATGAATGCTGATGTCATTTATAAAATAGACCAAATCGCTCAAAGTGCCATTGATCAGGGAGCGACTCCGGGGTTGCAAATCGTAGCCATTCGAAAAGGAAAAGTGATTTACGACAAAGCATTTGGATACGAAAGTACCGAACGAAAAAAAAAAGTAAGCACTAAAGATATTTACGATGTCGCTTCCGTCACCAAAGTAACTGCAACTTTGCCTTTGCTGATGAAGGAAGTGAGCGATGGAGCTATGCATTTAGACCAAAATCTTTCCAGTATTTTGCCAAGAGCAAATTCTACCAACAAAGCCAATTTAAAACTGAGAGAAATTCTCGCTCATCAAGCCGGACTTCCACCGTGGATTGGGTTTTACAAGGAATCTGTCAATGTGAAAAATGCAAGATTGTACCTCGATTATTATTCGCGCAAACAAGATGAAGAACATCCGATAAAAGTGACCGATAATATCTACATCATCGGTTCCATCAAAGATACCATCATGGATGATATTTTGTATGCACCGTTGGGAGCAAAGAAGTACGAATACAGCGATTTGGGGTATTATTTGTTTCAGGATTATTTAGAAACTAAATACGAAAAAAATCTGGATTCGCTAGCGCAGGAATCTTTCTACAAACCTTTGGGGATGTACAGTACTGCTTATAATCCATTAGATAAGTTCTCTAAAGACCAAATCATTCCGACCGCAAAAGATAGAACCTACAGAAATCAATTATTGCACGGCTATGTTCAGGACGAAGGTGCAGCAATGATGGGCGGAATTGCTGGTCATGCCGGACTTTTCTCCACCGCGCAGGATTTATCCAAAATGATGCAGATGTACCTCAATGGTGGTACTTACGGCGGTGTGAAAATCCTAAATCCCGAAGCGATCAATGAATTCACAAAAGACCAATATTCCGGAAACAGGCGAGGAGCGGGGTTCGACAAACTTGCCGATAAAAATAACCACGGATTCGGGCACACCGGATTTACAGGAACGATGGTTTGGGTAGATCCAGATAAGCAGCTCGTTTATGTATTTTTGTCCAATCGTGTCAATCCTTCGGTAGATAATAATTCACTTGCCAATAAAAAATACCGCGAAAATATAAGGCAGGCTTTGTATGATGCGATTGTGAATTGAATATCATTATTCATCTAAATATTCATTGCCTTCTTTATCTAGCCAGCCTTTTTGACCGTTGGGAAGTGTGAAGCGGGCGAAATTTCTATCAAGAACTCCTAATTTTTTATACTTAATTTCTTTTATTATGGGATAATATGTAGAGAGTCCATCTTTCTCAATCCTATATGTATCTTGGTCTATCGGAATTACTTGGTCTAAATTTTTAGGTAATTCGTTGTTAATGCGAATGATATTTTCAGGTGGGTTTTCTAATAGTAAATATTCAATTGTACTCAGATCATATTTTCCATTTTTTAATTTACAATAAAGCAAAATAGGATATGATTTTTTATAATCAGCTTCTGAGTAAAGTGTCATTGTTTCCATAAAATCATCAAAGTATCTTATTGAATCATATTGAGCAGCATGATACAGTTTTCCGGTAACTTTATGTTCATAGTTATAAAATGTGGTATCTTTTGAAATCCAACGGTACTTATCAAAATCATCACCATTTGATTTCATATAAAAATCATCATTTTTTTTGATAATTTTAAATTCGACTTCTCTATCGGGAAACATATAAGATAAATCAACAAAATCAGGCCCATCTCCTCTTTTATAATTTTTTCCAAGTAAATTGATTTTTCTGACTTTGTTTTTTTGAAGAATTTGAAGGATTGGAAAATATTTTTCTACATAAAATGCCCTGACATTTTTAAGTGGAAGTTTTTGAAGGCGTGAATTATAAATATTGATTTTATTGTTTTGATAAGTTACTATAAATGGACTTTTTATACAGATTGAATCAAACGAGTCATTCAATACATTTTGTCCAAAAACATTTTTATAAATTATTTTTTTGTCCGCTAGGGTATCGGTGATGTAATTTCCAATTCCACCGTTTATGTCGATTGCTTTTAACTTTCCGATTTTACTTACTTTACTTTTATCATAAGGAGAATTATGCAAAAGTGTTAATTTGTTTTTATGCGAAATGATAAAGCTGGTAGTATAATTTTCAAAACAAAGAATTTTTTTGCCATTACCGAAATCTATGATAAAATAATAGGATTGAGATTCCGGATAAGTCCTTTTTTTGTCAAAATAGAAATCTGTTCTGCTATGGATGATAGATTCATTATTTAACGCAAAAAAGCGATGGATTTCATCATCTTCCTTTGCAGTAAACATTACATTTTTTATTTTATTGAAATCATATGAACTTATATCGGATGCATAAAAAATAGTTTCCCCTTCGGTTTCAGATTTAAGTATTTCCAGGCTTGTTTTTTCAAGCTTAAAATTTACTTTTTCAGAAATTTTGCTAGGAAAGTTGAGTTGGAGTTGATAGTATTCATTATCCTTTTTGATAATAATTCCCGTTTTTTTGGTTACGTATTCTAATTCTCCATCGGTGAATTGGAAAGTCTGCTGCCCAAGACAAAAACTGCTTAAAACTGCAAATGATATGTAAAAGATTGATTTCATTATTCAATAATTGAAGGAAGATAGATTTGAGGAAATTGTTCTCTAGTTTCACTTTTGACTTCCTTTATAAATGATAATATTTGCTCAGTTGTAAACTCATCTAGGTTGTAAGAAGTGCAATGTTCCCCTTCTTCACCAAAGCTGTTTGAGCTTTTAGGAATGATTAAATTATTTTGTTTTTCAAAATCCTTGATTGTGTTTTGAATAGCTTCGTATGAATCCCATTTGTCATCTCTAGTGCAACAAACTGAACCATAGCAGTCAGAATAGTAGAATTTTATTGCATTTGTTTCAGTTTCAGTCTTTCGGAAGGTTATATTTGTATTGTCGGGCACTATCAAGCTGTCCACTTTATAACCGGTATTGTTTCTTTTGATATGGTAAACTTTCCGCCTATGTGCATTTTTTATGTGTATGCCTGTTCTTTTTTGTTCTTCAATGATTTCTTTATGGAATTCCCAGTCTGGTGTAAATAAGAAAAATTCATTCTGCGCAGGTAAAAAAGATTTTCTGTCAAAGTATAATTCTAAAGGAATTTTTTCATCTTCGATAAAAAATCCAATCGGCATTTTTTCAGCCTTGATTGGAATATCAATCAAAAAATTATTTCCATCAGTAGCAATATTTTTTTTTCTGACTAAAATGATATTTTGAATGGTATCTTTAAATTTTATTTGAGTGATTTTCTTTTCAGAATTCTTCTTTCCAAAATCATCAGGAATCCCGATTTCTGATTTTTCTTTATAAAAAATCTGTGGAGTCTGCGCATGAATATTTTGAAGTAATAGGATTAAAAATATGAATGTAAGTAAGTTTTTCATGATGATTCATTTATTATTCAGATGCAAAAAATCATTCAATGGTTGTACGCAAGCTAAAGATTTAAAATAACTTTGGCAAAATGAATTAAAAGCGAATTTCTAACTTCGCACTTCTAATTTCTAACTTCTAATTTTAATATGAAATCCATCTGTGTATTTTGTGCCTCCAGTTTAGGAAATGATCCGATTTATTCTGAAACAGCCTTTGAGCTCGGAAAATTCCTTGCCGAAAATCAAATCGCTTTGATTTATGGCGGCGCACAAGTAGGTTTGATGGGGAAAGTAGCAGCAGGAACTCTTTCACAAAATGGAAAAGCAATCGGTATCATTCCCGAATTCCTAAAAACCAAAGAAATCGCACACGCTTCCCTCACAGAATTAATTACCGTCAAAACCATGCACGAACGAAAAGCGCTCATGCATGATAAATCCGACGCTTTCATCGCATTGCCGGGCGGATTCGGAACCATGGAAGAATTATTTGAAATCCTCACTTGGGCACAATTGAGTTTACACCAAAAACCCATCGGTATTTTAAATGTAAACGGATTTTACGACCCCTTGATTCAATTGGTTGAAACTATGATTTCGTCAGGGTTGTTAAAACAAGAATACAAAGGAATGCTGCTCATCAGCGATTCCATCGAAGATTTGATCAGCCAGATGAATTTATACGAAGTCCCTTTTGTTACGAAATGGAATGAACTAAATATTCATTAATTAATCTTTACAGATTTTATTTTTCAAAAATCTTGTCTCTCATGTCTTGCATCATGTGTCAGACAAAATTATCTTTGTCAATAATTCATTCAAAATTGATAATTCAAAATTTAAAATAATTTAAGAATGCCAAGAGTACTGACCGGAATCCAAGCAACAGGAACGCCACATTTAGGCAATATTTTAGGAGCGATTTCCCCTGCAATCGAGATGAACAATGCGTCCAGCGAACAATCATTCATTTTCATAGCAGACCTGCATTCGCTTACTCAAATCAAAGACGCAGAAACTTTAAAACAAAACACCTACGAAACAGCTGCTTGTTGGCTTGCATTGGGTTTAGATACGGAAAAAGCAGTTTTTTATCGTCAGTCTGACGTGCCGCAGGTTACGGAACTCATGTGGTATTTGTTGAATTTCTTTCCATTTCAACGATTGACTTTAGCGCATTCGTTCAAAGACAAACAAGATTACCTTTCTGATGTAAATGCAGGATTGTTTACTTATCCGATTCTAATGGCCGCTGACATTTTGTTGTATGATGCGGAAGTCGTTCCTGTAGGGAAAGACCAGTTGCAGCATTTAGAAATTTCCCGTGATGTAGCCGAAAGATTTAACCATCAGATGGGTGAAACTTTCGTTTTGCCACAAGCTAAAATCAGCGAAGAAGTGATGATCGTTCCGGGAGCGGATGGACAAAAAATGAGCAAATCCAGAAACAATTTCATCAATATTTTCCTTCCTGAAAAAGAACTGAAAAAACAAGTAATGGGAATTCAAACCGACAGTACGCCACTTGAAGATCCTAAAAATCCTGATACCGACAATGTTTTTGCATTGTATAAATTGGTTGCTTCACCAGAGCAAATCGAAGAAATGCGTCAAAATTATCTAAAAGGCGGTTATGGTTACGGTCATGCCAAAAATGCTTTGCTGGAAGTTTTGCTGGAGAAATATGGAGAAGCCAGAGCCAAATTCAATTATTACTTGGAAAACAAGGGCGAATTAGATAAATTTCTTTTGGAAGGTTCTGACAAAGCGCAACTTGTAGCTAGGGAAGTTCTGAAACGCGTCAGGGGCAAATTAGGTTTAAAGTAAATTATAAGTTTTGATGAGGGTGGGCGTCCGATGAAATTGAAAATACTAATCATATTATTTTTGTTATCGGCACTGCTTCAGGCACAATCTGTTTCCAGAAATGAAAAAATACTCCAAGAATCTTCGGAATTAATTTACGAAAATTTACAGGAAGCCCAACGTTTGTTGAGTTTTGTCAATCATTCGAACTCAGAGAAAGAGCATCGCATTTTGTCGTTATTAATTTTAGCAGATGCTTCTTATTTGAAAGGAGATTTCGTTGCAGTAATGAATTATATTTATCACGCGCAAGAATTGCTTGATGAAAAAGATTCGGATTTGAAATTTTTGGTTGAAATTTATTTGTCAAAATATTACCGCATTTTAGGATTTCAAGATTTATCAAATGATTATTTAGGAAGATTTAATCAAAAAGAAATTCTTTCCAATTATAATATTAAACCTCAAATTTTATTAGAAAAAGCAATTCGTTCAGACAATTCAAACGAAAAATTAAAACTTTTAAATTTAGGTTTCAATCAACTCGATACAACGAAAATTTTTGGAAATTCGCTCAAAAATGAATTTAGATTTCAGTTAATTGAAATTTCTCAAGATTCCTCTGAAAAATATTTAAAAGAAATTATTGATTCTAAAAGCAAAATTTTCTCAGCAAGAGCTTATTTGCAAAATGAAAATTATTTGATGAAAGCTGATTCTTTATTGAAGTTAAATCCCGACGTGATTTTACAATTGGAATTACACGAGAAATTGGCAAAATATTATTTAAAATCAAACCAAAAAGATTTATACAAACAAAATATTCTCGAAAGAAATGAGCTCGAAAACATAATTGACCAAAGCAAAATCAAAGCCCGTGATTTGGTGATTTCACATATCGAGAATCAGAGAAAAGAAGAGAAATCGGTATTTGAAAATTATCTGTTTTGGATTTTAACAGTTTTAGTTTTGCTCAGTTTGTATGGTGTTTTTTATTATCTCAAAACCAAAAGAGATTACAAACGTTTTCTTGCCATAATGCAGAAAAATCAGGAAGAACAGAGAGAAAAATTGGGTAAAACCAATTCAATCCCGGAAAAAACAGAGCAGCTTTTGCTCAAGAAATTAGAGAAATTTGAGCAATCCCAAAAATTCATTCAGCCCGATATTTCGTTGACCAACCTTGCAAAGTCACTTGATACCAATACCAAATATCTTTCCGACATCATCAATCGAAATAAAGGTTGTAATTTTAACCAATATATTAATGAACACCGTATCAATTACATCATCGAAAAAATGAAATCTGAACCTAAATACCTGAATTATAAAATGTTTTACCTGGCGCAGGAATGTGGATTTTCCTCGCAAAGCAGTTTCAGTACAGTGTTCAAATCCGTGACGGGAATTTCACCTTTGTCATTCATCAAATTTCTAAAAAATGAACGCAAAGCGGATTAAGTATTTTGTTTTTCTTTTGTTTTTCAGCTTTTTAAGTGTTCACGCGCAGGAAATTAAAACCAATGAAAAATTGCTTGAAGATGCGATGAAAAATGTATATACCAATCCTCTAAAATCCATAGAAATAGGAGAGGCATTTTTAGCGAATCCAGGCAATGAGCCTGCTATGGAATTTAGGTATTTAATGCTTTTGGCACAGGCTTACGTGATGATTCCAGATTATGAAAAATCGCTGGATTATGCCAGCCGCGCTTATAAAATCGCAGAAGAAAATAAATTGTATCCCAACCAAATCAACGCCAGTACTTTTCTCGGAAATCATTATCTCCGTTTAAAATTGAATGAAAAATCCTGGCAAGCGCTGGAACGTTCGGAAAAGATCATTCGCGAACATCCTTTACCAGATTCTTTGGACCACATCCAAGGAAATGTTTATTTGCTGAAAGGCTATTTATTTGAAAGTGATGCGGAATATACAAAAGCAATTGAAGCATTTACGAAAGCGACTTCCATCTTTAAAAAAACAAAAAATCAGGAATTAGGAAGAATCAATACTGGCGTTGCGCTTACGCACAAAGGAAGAGTACAGATTGTAGATAATCAGTTGGATTCGGCGGAATTTTCATTTCAGGAAGTAATTAAAATTTCATCGCTCAATAAACAAAACGGCGTTGATGCTTTTGCTTATCTCAGTTTGGCAGAAGTTTATTCCCGACAGGAAAAATTTGAAAAATCAAACCAAACACTTTTTCAAGCTTTAGAAATTTCAGAGAATTCTTCTCAGAAAGAATTGGAAAAAGAAATTTATAAATCGCTTGCAGATAATTTTTTCAAGATGAATAATCTGGACAATTATTCCAAATACGATTCACTTTATAAAAAAGCTTTAGATGAATTCAATCAAAGTGAAATAAATTCTGTTCAAAAACTTGCAAAATCTGTAGAAAATTCCGCTGAAGATTCCAAAAACCGGACTTGGTTGATTGTAATTTCATGCGCAATTTTACTCATTTTAGTCAGTTTTCTCTTTTTCAGGTCTTATGGATTAAAAAAGAAGATGAAATAAAATAAGGTTTTTAATATGTTGAATTTAAGTGTTTTGTAAAATAGATTTTTTTCAAAATCTTGAATTTTTTCTCCAATCTCACTTCTCAAACTTTTTTCTGCTTTGATTTTAAAGATAATTTAGGCGGCATAAACATTTAAATAAATTGATACAATGAGAAGAAACATTTACGCCTTGATTTTTACATTTGCTTCCCTTACATCATGGGCGCAAAATTATGATGGTTTGTTGTACGGAAATGTCCGTCCTTCAGATACAAATTCTACTGCTTTGTATAAAACTTTAGAAACCTGCGACCAAAATGTCCCTATTCCCGATGACTTGACAAACGGTGCTTATCTTGGTGGTAACAGCGGTAACCGTGTTGCAGTGGACGTATCTGTTGATGAAGGAACGACGATGACCATTCATGAAATCAAAGTTAGTCTGGCCAAAAATGGGGCTGTTACTTTCGCCGATTTCAAATTTCATACGGACGCAGAAGGACTCCCTGGAGAGCAGCTCTTTGAAGTGACGGACACCGACATCATTGCCGAAGATACTTTGACTTATATCAATGTTGAGTTGGGGCATTTGAGAACATTCACGATTAGACTAAATACTCCTGTTATTTTAGATGGTTCAGAATATTCAAAATATTGGATGGAAGTTGTTTCCGATGCACGTGCGTGGGGCGCAAATCCTTATGCGGAAGAGGCAATCGGTCATGGTCTTGCGATGAGTGGAACAAATTTCGAATGGTTTGAGTTAATAGGAATCGAATCTCTTTACGAACTACATGCAACTTGTGAAGACGGTAGCACAGGTGGAAACTGTTCGCAAGCAAATATATCTAACGGTTTTGAAGACGGTTACAGCTTTGCAGGAATCAATAGCTACATTATCGCAGATGATTTTATTGTTGAAGAAGGCACAACTTTCAATGCACAAAAAGTAAAGTTAAATGTTCTTACGACATTGGAAAGCATTGGAAACGTTACACTGAATATCCGCTCAGACAATGCAGGAATCCCTGGAGATGTTATCCATACCGTAGCTGACATTGTGCCTGCATCAGAAGTTGAGGTAGGAATCGCTTTTGAAATGTTTACTGTATTTGAAGTGACTTTAGATTTGCCTTCTCCCATCGTATTAAATGCAGGAACTTATTGGTTGCAGCCTTTGAGTGATGTGAACTCATCTGATTGGGAAGTAACTTCAGAAGGAACGATTGGCGGAAGCGCTCGCATTTCAGACAATGGAGGAGCATGGCAGGCGATCGGATATGATACGGTATTTGAAATCTCCGGTGAGTGTGGCTCATTAGGGATTGATGACATTGCTAAATCTGATTTCAATTATTATCCAAACCCGGTTAAAAATACGTTGACTATCAACGCTGAGAAAAACATTAAATCTGTAGAGATTTACAACATGGCTGGACAAACAGTCCTTAACCAGAAATTAAATTCAAACAATTCAACATTCAACATTTCTTCTCTATCTGCAGGAATCTACATCGTAAAAGCAGTTTTGGAAAACGGACAAGTTGAAACTTTTAAAGTCATCAAGAAATAATTTTCAATTTTATAATTTAATTCAAAGACCATCTCGTAAGAAATGGTCTTTTTCTATATAAAAAACTCCACAAATCCTTTAAAATCTGCGGAGTCAAAATAAAAAAAAATATGAAAATCACTGTTCCAATCCAAAATAATCTATCACTTCCTCATAACTCATCGCATAAAAATCTACACCTGCGTTTTTTCCTGAAGGTGAAGGAGGAATGATGACGTATCTGTATCTTAAACTTGAACTAAGAATTACACTTCCTGAATTATCATGCGTAAAACGGGTAATGAAAATTCTATTAGGTGCAGGTATGAAACTGATTGTGTTGGCGATGCCTCCTGCATGGCTGGTATAGGGAAGGGGTACAACCGGGCCATAATTCATATAAACCAAAATTGTACTGTTGCTCAGGTAAGTAGCAGATAGTTCCGGAGCCGCCAGCTTTACATAATTGATGTTAGAAGCATCAATTATTGTGTCCCTTCGCTCACTGCCAAATAACCAGTCACTAACTATTACATTCGCATTTCCGTCTTCACCATCCTCTCCCGCAGGACCTTGTTCGCCTTGGGGTCCTTCTTTGGGGCTGTCATCTTCTTGGCAAGAAGTAAGACTCAAACACAAAATCACCAATAAAAACTGAAATAAATGAACTGCTTTCATATTGTTTTAAATTAAAATTAAATTCAAAACTAAAAACGATTCATACCATTAGCATTTAGCATTTTGTCAATTGTGATTCTCGGTTTACTAAGTGTGAAATATAAAAGATATTCCTGTCTAAACTTTCAAAATAAATAAACTTCACATCATGCTCTTTCAGTTTGGAGCGATAGATTTTTCGAAACTCCAGTATCATTACTTACCATATGGTGGCTTATTTTTCGATTTCATTTCTCCACAAACTTTTAAGCACTTCACGCTTAGATTCATTCATCAAAATCTCTTCCTGCAGTCAAATCTGCAAATTATCTCTATTGCTTACAGGTATTTCTTGTTTTTTATTGGAACGTGCTAAGTAATCAGAAAATTCATCGAAATCATACCAATTTTTATTATAAAGTCGTTGAAGGGTGTAAACAGCCAATTCACCCTCAGAAGCCATGAAAAACGGACAAGTATGTACAATCGTAGTGTCAGTTTTGTCCAATCTGCTCAGCAGGTAATAGGATAAATTGTATTTCTGAACCTCAAATAAAGCTTTCCACTCCTTCGAATTATCCATCACACAACCCTCATTCCCAAACTTTCCATTTTTAGAATATTGACCTCCCGTCAAACAGCCATCTTTATTTACCACCACATTCCATAAACTATCAATGTTTGATGTTGTATTTTCAACCGTATTCATGTGCTTAGTTGTTTCCATCTGCTCATTTTTATGACAGCTCAGAAGAAAAATAATTAATAAAACAGAAACAATTCTTGTCATTATATCATTGATTATTTATCATTAAACTTTCTCAAAATAAATAAACTTCACATCACACTCCTTCAGAATCACGTAATAATTCTCCGCATTCCCATAATTCTGAAAGATGATTTGATTGTCCCTCAAACCAGCCATTATTTCAGTCGGAATCGGCAGATTTTCTTCAGGCATATTTCCCTCAGGGTCTATGAAACCCTTACTTTCGTTCCATTCTATATTTTTGAAAGTGAGGTAATACTGCTCATTATCTTCCTTCGAAATTTCGGCATCGCCATTTACATTACGTGCACGTGTTTTCAACTCATATTTCAAAATTCCTTTTACAGAAAAGATATTAAGACTCATTTTACAATCTGCGACATCATTTTCAAAACTATATTCTCCCTCGATTTCAAACGGTAAATCAAATTTTTCTTTAGGATTAGGTTCATTATGGATTTCATGGACAGTATCAGAAACAAAATTCGGCTCAACAGCATCTTCCACATTTTCTTTGCAAGAAAAGACAGTCAGTACAATCAAAACCCGGAATGTATTTTTCATATAAATTAAATTTTCACCCAAAACTGAACACCGCTGTAAGTAGTGGTAATATCCAATTAATTCAATCACTAATGTATTTAACCGGGAAAAGGCATAGGTTCATCAGGCAGATGATCTCCCAAATAATAATCATCTATGACAAATAACTTCCCCTCCCATTTTGCTTCCTTGAAAGTCAGATTATCTTCAGAAATAGAATAAACAATCGTTTTCAACTCCTCATTATATCGGATTCCGTTCTGTTTCAGAAAGCCAAAGCTTTGATGATTTTGGATGGTCTTATTGCTTACCAAACGTAGATATTTCCGGCTTTCCGCAAATTTCTTTTCATTATTGTGCTCTATCAAATTCCCTTTAAATCCCTCAACTGCAGCCCATTCTTTTTTTTCGGTTTTTACTACCAACGCACGTTGGCCGTCATCGCCCATGTCTTCTATGATCAAAACATGATTTTTATCTATTTGATGAATTTTGATTACAGCCGCATTCGATGTCAAACCCTCACTTGTAAAAATAATTTTATTGCTGTCAATTTCCTTTACAAAATATTTTCCTTTACCATTTAACTTGTAGTAGTAAACACACAATTCATTTTTGCTCAACAAAAAAGGCTGTATGTAAATCGAAACAAAATTCGACAACTTATAATCATACATTCCATAGAATGAAATCTTAAAATCCTCATTGTTTTCCGTAGATTGCACCATCTTTTCCCGCTTTACATTGCTGAATGAATAACTATAATTACTTGATTCCGCCTCTGTTTTCAAACGGTCTGTGTTCTTGCTCTCCTTATCAAGCACAAACTTTCGGAAAACCTTCTCGACATTCTCCTTCAATTCCTTGGCTTCGCTCTCATTTTTTGCATCCGTTGCACGCTGATCATAATCCATATACAACATCAGTTCTTTGCGAAAATTCTCTAGTTTATCAATTTGACCAAATGAATTAATACCCGCCAAACACAAAGCAATTAACAAAGCTGCTTTTTTCATATTAAATTAATTTTTTTAAATCTCAAAGTAGTATCAAGTATTATAGGTTTTCCAAATCCCTTACTACGAAATTGGAAAAAAAACTTATTTATAAGTATTCATTTATAGAATTCATATTCATAATGATATTCTCTTATTTTATCGTAACTCTTAGGTATAGATGATTTTAAAGAATTTTGTCCTGTAAAGTCATCCCATAATCTGTAAATTAATTTACCCAACGAATCATATTTTGTCAGACTTACAACCTTATTTTTACTATCTGATATTCTTACTTCTTTCACATTATTTCGTAGGATAATACTATCAAAATTATCTTGACCAAATGCTGAATAAAATGAAATGAAAAAAATAGAAGCACAAATTTTTTCCATACAAGAACCTTATACATATCTCTCAAATATAAAATATTTATCCATGTCAAATTAATCAAATTTGCCCCTCTCCTTCTTCACAATCAAAGTCTTCAGATCCCTCACCTTATCCAGTGGTATTTTATAAAGCATCACCACCAGTTCATCACCATCATTTACCCGCTGAAGCCTTTTATGTTTTTGCATTAGCGTTTTGTGTTTTTGAGATTGCATTTTATAATTTGACCTTTCAATCCTCCGATAATAATCCCAACTTCTAACCTTCAAAACCAAACATCAAGTATAAGACATCACGCATCCCGTACTTTCAATCACGCAATTGTTATAATTTATTAAAAATTAAGGAAATTCCCTTCTTCGGTCGTATCTTTGTAGTCCAAAATTCATATTAAAATGATACAAGTTTCAGATACAGCAAAAAACAAAATAGCATCATTGATGCAAGAAGATGGAACGACCATCGAAGAAAGCTTTGTGAGAGTAGGCGTAGAAAGCGGCGGATGCTCAGGACTTTCTTACAAACTGATATTCGATCAGGAGAAAAAAGAAGGAGACAAAATCTTTGAAGACAAAGGAGTAAAAATCGTAGTTGACAAAAAATCATTCCTTTATTTGGTAGGAACTACTTTGGAATATTCAGGCGGACTCAATGGAAAAGGATTTATCTTCAATAACCCAAATGCACAGCGCACCTGTGGTTGTGGAGAAAGTTTTTCACTTTAATTAAATTAGATTTCATTCAATTGAATTTATTAAAAATCATCATATTAGTTCTTTCGGTAAACCTTTTCGCACAAGGGAAAACAGATGTGAGCAAGTTCAAAACTTTTATGCCCGATGAGAATTCGGTAAAGTTTAACGAAGCTTATACACAGAACTTCTTTTTCGGAAATTTTGGAATCAAGCACCTTATCAATGCCATTCCCGTCAATGAAAAAGGAGTCAAAACCATCAAAGTTTTGTCCGGCTCAGAAACCATGATGGATTTTTCTTTTGATTCAAATGGAAATTTAACCCAAATGAAAGTCTCCAGAGCACTTTCAGGCGAAGACATAACAGTTGATTATGTGTACAAAGAAAATTTAATTTCAGAAGAAATTTTTACAACTTCTGAAGGAAAGAAAACCAATAAATTCTATTATTCAGGAGGAAAGATGAACGTCGAAACAAGTAAAGGAATGTTAGACGTTTACACACTTCGAGATAAAATTTTATACAAAACAAGTTACCTCGATGGAAAATTGGTTTTTAAAGACCGGATCGAAGGCAAATGCAGAATCACGCAATACAAACAAGACGATATAAACAAGATTTGTTTTAGTAATTTCAATTACCAAATCCCTTTTGTTTTGGAAGAATTTACTTCCCTCGAAGACGTAAAAACAGGAAAAGTTTCTTTGAAAAAAGACAAAACTATAGAAGTTAAAAAACAATCTGACACCCAATATTCAATTTTAAGCAATCAAAAAGAAGTTTACCAATTGTATTTGGACAAAGATTTGAGAATCAGAGAATTTAAATTCTTAGGAAATAAATCAGAACATGTAAATCCCTTAGATTTTACATTTTCATATACTTATTATTAAAATGAGCAATACAAAATATACAGAAGACGATTTGAGACAGGATTTGTCGAGCCGAAAAGAATACGAGTTCGGCTTTACAACCGATGTGGAATATGAAGAATTTCCCATAGGTCTCAACGAAGACATCGTTCGCGAAATTTCTAAACGCAAAGAAGAGCCCGAGTGGATGACGGAATGGCGTTTGGAAGCTTACCGCGAATGGCTCAAAATGACTGAGCCTGAGTGGGCAAATGTTCATTATGAAAAACCAAGTTTTCAGGACATTGCTTACTATGCAGCTCCCAAAAAGAAACCGGAACTCGCAAGCTTAGACGAGGTCGATCCTGAACTTTTAAGAACTTTTGAGAAATTGGGGATTTCCATTGACGAACAAAAACGTTTGAGTGGAGTAGCCGTTGATATTGTGATTGACAGTGTTTCCGTGAAAACCACTTTCCGTGAGAAATTGGGCGAATTGGGAATTATTTTCATGTCAATCAGTGAAGCCATAAAAGAACATCCTGAATTGGTAAAAAAATACATCGGAAAAGTTGTTCCGAGAACCGATAATTTTTATGCAGCATTGAATTCTGCGGTATTTTCTGACGGTTCGTTTTGTTACATTCCCAAAGGCGTTCGTTGCCCGATGGAACTTTCCACTTATTTTAGAATCAACCAAGCTGGAACCGGTCAGTTCGAAAGAACCTTATTGATTGCGGACGAAGGTGCTTATGTTTCTTATCTGGAAGGATGTACAGCTCCTATGCGCGACGAAAATCAATTGCACGCCGCAGTTGTGGAATTAATTGCGATGGACAATGCCGAAATTAAATATTCCACCGTTCAGAATTGGTACCCCGGAAATGAAGAAGGAAAAGGAGGTGTTTTTAACTTCGTAACAAAAAGGGGAGTAGCAGAGAAAAATGCAAAAATCTCTTGGACACAGGTTGAAACGGGTTCGGCAGTTACTTGGAAATACCCGAGCTGTATTTTGAAAGGAGACAATGCAACGGGTGAATTTTATTCAATAGCAGTAACCAATAATTACCAGCAAGCCGACACTGGAACGAAAATGGTTCATATCGGTAAAAACACAAAATCAACTATTATTTCAAAAGGAATTTCTGCAGGTAAGTCACAAAACAGTTACCGCGGATTGGTGAAAATGGGTGCCAATGCAGACGGCGCGAGAAATTTCTCTCAATGTGATTCTTTATTGATGGGGAATGAATGTGGTGCACATACTTTTCCATACATCGAAATCAAAAACAAAACAGCCAAACTCGAACACGAAGCGACGACTTCCAAAATCGGGGAAGACCAATTGTTCTATTGCAACCAAAGAGGAATCGATACAGAGAAAGCAATTGCTTTGATTGTAAACGGATTCAGCCGTGAGGTATTGGATAAATTACCGATGGAATTCGCAGTAGAAGCCAAGAAATTATTGGAAATTTCTTTGGAAGGTTCAGTAGGATAATTAAGTTTAATGTTCAAGGTTTAAAGTTTAAGGTTTTGGCGACAATAGAAAGATTTGAAGATTTAGAAATTTGGAAAGAAGCTAGAATTATTTCCAAAAAAATCTTTGCAATTTCTACTGAAACCGAATTAAAAACTGATTTTGGACTTAAAAATCAAATAAAAAATTTTTCAGGTTCTGTTATGGATAATATTGCTGAAGGGTTTGAAAGAGGCGGAAATCTTGAATTCAGACAATTTTTGTCAGTAGCTAAAGGATCTGCAGTAGAAACACGATCTCAATTATATCGTTTATTTGACTCAAATTATATTGAAAATGATAAATTCGAAGAATTGAAATCTGATTTAGAAAAATTAAGTGGTAAGATTACCAATTTTATAAAATATTTAAACAATAATGATTTTAAAGGAAATAAGTTCAAGGAAGGACAACCTTAAACTTTAAACTTTAAACTTTAAACAAACTATATGTTGTCAATTAACAATTTACACGCCCAAATCGAAGACGGTTCGGAAATTTTAAAAGGAATTAATTTAGAAATAAAACCCGGAGAAGTCCATGCCATCATGGGACCGAACGGTTCAGGGAAAAGTACGCTTTCTTCTGTAATTGCCGGAAAAGAAGAATATGAAGTAACCCAAGGAAACGTCGACTTATTTGGCGAAGATTTATTGGAAATGGGAGCAGATGAACGTGCACACAAGGGTGTGTTTTTGTCGTTTCAATATCCTGTAGAAATTCCTGGTGTGACCGTTACAAATTTCATCAAAACAGCCATCAATTCAACCCGAAAAGCACAAGGATTGGAAGAAATGGGCGCGTCGGAAATGTTGAAATTAATTCGTGAAAAAGCAGAGTTATTGGGAATTCGTAAAGATTTTCTATCTCGTTCTTTGAACGAAGGATTTTCTGGAGGAGAAAAGAAAAGAAACGAAATTTTCCAGATGATGATGCTCAATCCCAAATTGGCAATTTTGGACGAAACAGACTCAGGATTAGATATTGACGCTTTGAGAATCGTTGCAGACGGTGTAAATGCTTTCAAAAATGAAAATAATGCAGTTTTATTAATTACGCATTACCAACGTTTATTGGATTACATCGTTCCCGATTTTGTTCACGTTTTGTACAACGGAAAAATCATCAAATCCGGTAACAAATCATTGGCTTTGGAACTCGAAGCAAAAGGCTACGATTGGGTGATTGAAGAGGCGGCAGTTTAATTTTATTATTTTGAATGCTGCATTTTAAATTTTAAATGAATTTAGAATTAGAAAAAAGAGAAATCTAACTTCTAACTTCTAACTTCTAATTTCTAAAATATGATTGATTTAAAAGAAAATTTGGTTTCGAGACATTTGGTTTTCAACGAAAAGAATTCCAAAAATAAATTCGTAGATGAATTACGTCACGAGGCCATCGAAATATTTGACAAACAAGGTTTTCCCAATAAAAAGGACGAAGAATGGAAATACACTAATCTCGCGCCTTTGTTAAAAACCGATTATAAGTTATTTCCTGAATCCGAAGATATTTCTATTGGATATCAGGATGTTAAACAGTATTTCATTCACGACATGGATACGTACAAAATCGTATTTGTGAACGGGATTTACAGCAGTTATTTGTCGAGCACAACGCATGAAGAAGCCGATATTTGTGTGCTTTCAAGTGCGATGAGCAAAATGATGCACCAGCCTGTAGTTGAAAATTTTTACGGGAAAATTGCAGACAGAAAACAAAGTTTGGTTTCTCTCAATACCGCATTCTTCAAAGATGGGGCATACATTTATGTGCCGGACAAAGTCATTCTTTCAAAGCCGATTCAGTTGATGTTTTTCTCAACAGCAAACGAAAGCGAAGTGATGTATCATCCGCGAAATTTGGTTGTTTTGGGTAATAATTCTCAGGCACAAATTATCGAAAGACATCAGACTTTGAACGGAAAATCTAATTTGACGAATGTTGTAACTGAAATTCATGTGGGGAAAAATTCAGAATTGGACTATTACAAAGTTCAGAATGACAGCCTCGAAGCTTCTTTGATTGACAATACGTTCATTGAGCAGGAGCGCGACAGCCGTGTTGCCGTTCAGACTTTTTCTTTTGGCGGGAAAATCACAAGAAACAATTTGAATTTCAAACAAAAAGGAGAAAATTGCAATTCGATTTTGAATGGCGTAACGGTGATTTCGGGTAAACAACATGTAGATCACCATACTTTGGTAGAACATACCGAACCACATTGCGAAAGCCATGAATTGTACAAAGGAATTTATGACGAACAATCTCATGGTGTTTTCAACGGAAAAGTTTTTGTTCATCCTGAAGCTCAGAAATTAAATGCTTTTCAGCAAAATAATAATGTTTTGTTGACAAATCAGGCAACAATAGACACCAAACCACAGTTGGAAATCTTTGCAGACGATGTGAAATGTTCACACGGATGTACGGTTGGACAGTTGGACGACAGCGCATTGTTTTACATGCAGCAACGTGGAATTCCGAAAAATGAAGCCAAAGCACTTTTATTGTATGCTTTTGCAGCAGATGTTTTAGAGCACGTTCAAATTCCACAGATCAAAAAGAGAATCACAAAACTAATTGCGCAGAAGTTGGGTGTGAATATTGATTTTGATTTGTAATTATTGAAAAATAAATTCTTTATTTCTGACTATAGTTTGAAATCATGCGGTTGATAATCTTTTTATTTCTTTTTATATTAATTAGTTGTGGTAAAGAAGAGGTTAAAAAAGCTGATCATAAAGAAGAGAGTAAAACAATTCAGAAATCAGAAGTTGTTGATTCAATTTTCAATGATATATTGGTTAAATTAGATAGTATTAATCAAAATGATTCAACACAAATTTTAAAAAAGCCTAGATTAATCGGTCTCAAAATAAATCCGCCCCTTTGGGAAGTACATGAAATAATTGTCAATACAGAATCTAATTATTTAATTTTTAATCAAATAACCGATCGTTCGAGATTTGAATTGCCTGCATATTCTTATCAATTGACAGATGAAGAAAAAGAGAAATATATTGAATTGCAGAAAAAACTTCATTACAGTAAAAATTTTACAACTGAAATAAATCAGAAAGAAGTTAATGAAATTCAGAATCTCATTGATAATTTAAAAGAAGAAGACTATAAAGATAATTTGGTTGAAATGATGGATGGTTATACTTATGTTTTTACTCTGGTGGGAGAAAAATCCATAGCTCAGTTTAAGACAAACAAACCATCAGAAGTTCAGATAAGATTAATCAAATTAATTTTACTACTTTCCGGAAAATATGCGAAAGATTCTGCAACTAAGAAAAATATAGAAATATTTAATAAAGATTTATAAAAAACTAAAATTTAAAAATTGAACTTTAAACTTTCAGATATCCGCTCCCAATTCCCGATTCTTGACCGCGAAGTCAATGGCAATCCATTGATTTATATGGACAATGCCGCCACTTCCCAAAAACCGCAAATGGTTTTGGATGCGATTGAAAATTATTACGGAAAATTCAACGCAAATGTTCACCGTGGCATCCACACCATCAGTCAGGAAGCAACGATTATGATGGAAGATGCGCGTGAAAAAGTGAGAGCTTTCATCAATGCAGAACACGTACATGAAATCATTTTCACCAAAGGAACAACCGAAGGAATCAATTTAGTAGCGAACGTTTTGCGTGAAGTGATAAAACCCGGTGATGAAATCATCACAACAGAAATCGAACACCATTCCAATATCGTTCCTTGGCAGATGCTATGTGAAAGAACCGGAGCAAAATTGAAATACATTCCACTTGATAAGAACGGAAGATTACAAGTTGAAAAGTTAGATGAACTTCTAACGGAAAAAACAAAACTCGTAACTATTAACCAGATTTCAAATGCTTTGGGTGTAATTAACCCGGTTGAAGAAATTATAACCAAAGCACACCAGACAGGTGCCTGGGTGTTGATTGATGGAGCACAGTCGATTCCGCATACCAAAGTAGATATTCAGAAATTGGATGCTGATTTTTTCATCTTTTCCGGACATAAAATGTATGCGCCGACCGGAACGGGAATTTTATATGGAAAAGAAAATATTTTAAACGAATTACCGCCTTTTCACGGTGGTGGAGAAATGATTAAAGAAGTTTGGATGGATCATTCCACCTATGCAGGATTACCATTTAAATTTGAAGCTGGAACACCAAATATTGAAGGAAATATCGTTTTAGGAACCGCGATTGATTTCATGAATGAAATTGGAATTGAAAACATTCACCAACATGAAAATGAATTGGTTCAATACACAACTGAAAAACTTTCTGAATTAGAGGAAATCATCATTTACGGAAAAAATCTGCCACGTTCTGGAGCTGTTTCTTTCAATTTAAATTTGAAAGGCGTGCATCCTTCCGACGTTGGGATGATTCTCGACAAAAAAGGAATTGCGGTGCGTACCGGACACCATTGTGCACAGCCGATTATGCGCCATTTCCAGATTCCCGGAACGGTTCGTGCGTCGTTTGCGGTTTTCAATACCAAAGAAGAAGTTGACCAATTGATTGCCGGCGTGAAACAGGCAATCCGTATGCTGGCTTAACCTTTTAAAATTAAATCCTAACTTTATCGGGATGAAAATTTTTATAGTCGAAGACGATCCCATTATCAATTCCAATATCCGCGAAGCATTGACTGCTGAAGGTTTCCATTGCGAATTTGTATTTGATGGAATGTTGGCGGAACGAATTCTCAAAAGAAATAAATTCGACTGCGTCATTCTCGACATCAATCTTCCCGGGAAAAACGGTTTCGATTTATGTGCTGAATTCAGAAAATTCGATTCCGAAACACCTGTTTTGATGCTGACTGCTTTTGAAGAATTGGAAGACAAAGTACGTGGATTTGATTGTGGTGCAGACGATTATCTTACGAAGCCTTTTTTTATGCGTGAGTTGCTTTTGCGCGTTCAGTCATTGATTCGAAGAAATAAACAAATTTCAAATTCAGGAAATAAAATTTCGGTTGGCGACATCATCATCGACGAAGCAAAAAAAACAGTTTTTCGTGCGGAAACGGAAGTGAAATTGACACCGCGCGAATACCAAATTCTCCTAAAACTTTGCAGAAACAAAGGAGAAATTCTTTCAAAAGAAGAGCTCATTTCTGAAATTTGGGGAACTTCCGTAAGTGTAAATACCAATACGATAGAAGTTTATGTCAATTTTCTCAGAAATAAAATTGACAAGCCATTTAATCAAAATTCAATCAAAACCAAAGTTGGATTTGGTTATTACCTCGATTTGGAATGAGAATCAGAAACAAAATACTCATCTATTTTTCTTCGACCGTAATTTTTTTGGTTGCACTTGCATTTTCGGGCATTTTCATTCTTTTTTCTGAGTATAGGGAGGAGGAATTTCAGCAGCAGCAAAATGATAAAATCCAATATACCATTAAGTTGATTGACAAATACAAAGAGATGAGTGCGGAGGTTTCTTATCTTTTGGATGAGCAGGATATCAATGATTTTTATGATGAAAAACTACTCATTTACAACAAAGACAAAAAGCTGATTTTTGCGAGTTTAGACAGTTTGGAAATTGATAAAGCCAATTATCTTTTGAATAATTTATCGGTTTCAAAAAGATGGATAGAAACCAAAGATGAAAAATACGATTTGATTGGCGTTTATGCAGAGCATAATCAGAGTGGATATTACGCTATCAGCAAGGCTTACGATGCATTTGGCTATGATAAATTAAATTTCTTGCGCAATGTTTTAATCGGGATTTTTATTGCCATTGCCATTGTCGTCTTATTGATTTCATTTTATCTGTCAAACCGCATCACCAAACCGATTGAGCGTTTTACTTTAATGCTCAACCAACTGGATTTTACAAACGATTCGCAGCAAACAATTCAACAAGATAATTCTTCTTCTGAACTCAAAAATCTGACAGAGAAATTCAATCATTTATTACAGCGAACGCAGGAATCATTTGCCTTTCAGAAACATTCTATCAACCATATTTCTCACGAGCTCAAAACGCCTTTAGCGGTTCTTTTGACGGAATTGGAAAGATTGAGCTCAAAAGACGATTTGGATGAAATTAAAATTTCGCTCGAAGAACAAATCATTCAGGTTAAATTTTTGGGCGATACCATCAACTCATTGCTTCAAATTTCTAAAATTGAAACGCATCAAAATTCTGATTTTCAAGTAATTAGAATTGATGATGCTTTGTTTGATAAAATTGCTGAAATCAATAAAATATTTCCTGAATTTAATTTTAAAATTCAATTTTATCCCAAAGAATTTTCAGAAGGAAACTTAATGGTTTTAGGGAATGAAAATCTTTTGAGACAGGCAATTGCAAATCTTTTGATGAACGCGGTCATTTATTCCGACAACCAAAAAGCGGAAATTAAAATTGATTGCTCCAAGAAAAATGAAGTTCAGATTGCCATTTCCAATACAGGAAAAAATCTTTCGGAAGAAGAACAAAAACATCTCTTCACGCACTTTTTCAGAGGCGAAAATACACAAGGGAAAAATGGTTTCGGATTGGGGCTAGCATTGACTAAAAGGATTTTGGAACTGCATTTTGGAGAAATTCATTACAATTCTCCCAAAGATGATTTGAATGTTTTTACGATAAGTTTCAAAACCCTTACTAAATAAAAAGCCTCGAAATTCAGAGAATTCCGAGACTTGTATTATTTAATTATTGAAAAGATGTTATTTGATCAATAATTTTTTGGATTTCAAGATTCCGTTTTGTGTTTTTACGACAACAATTACAACTCCTTTTGCGAGGTTTTGTATTTGATAACGACTGTTGTTGATTTCATTTTTTCTGTGAAGAACTTTTCCTTCAAGGTTAAATAATTCTACAGAAACGATTTTTTCGTTTTCTGCAACAATTACAACATCTTGGTTATGAGTATAAATCTGAATTGAATTCAAGTTGAAATCTCCGGTTATTAATTCACCACTTACCGTCAAAACAAAAGAACCTTCGAAAGCGTTGTAATTTTCATTTCCTTCGTTATTAGCTTGTATGGTTGTTGTGCCTTCACCTACGATTGTTACAGTGTTTCCGTTTACAGTAGCTACGTTTGTATCGCTGCTTGTGTAAGTGATTGTGATGCCTTGATCTGTATTGGCAATCAATTCAAAAGGATCATCACCGATAACTTTTGTGATGTCTTCCAATTCTGGTGTTACAGTTTGATTTCCTTTAGCAATTTCGAAGCTGATTGTAGCTTCATTACTTGTCCCATTTTCATTGGCAGCTGTTACATTGACAGAAGAATTTCCTGCTGTTGTAGGAGTTCCTGAAATGATACCAGTAGCCGTATCTAGGTTTAAACCATCTGGTAAAGTACCTGATACGATAGTATAGCTTGTTGGGTTTTCAGTCGCTTGTATCTGGAATGAAGCAGCAGTTCCGACAACTCCATTGAAAGTTTCCTCGGTGATGACCGGAGCATCTGTAGTTTCTTCGGTCAATTTATAAAGTACATACTTTTTCTGATTGGTTGTATAACATGCAAATCTTTCTTGATTGGTGTTTGAATTGTATTGAAGAATTCTATTTGTAACACCCATATTTGTGAAAATAAAAATATCAGACTCATCTTCATCCGATCCAAAAGTAATGTTCCATCTTTGATTATCAGCCGTTACATCATCAACAATTTGAACGTTGTTAGAACTCCCTGTGTAAGAAACGTATTTTGCAGATTCTTCATTGTAAATAGATTTACCTGTACCATTGGTTTCAATTTTCCAAACCATAGAAACTTCAGGATTTGTAACTACTTCTTCGACTGGAGAAATAGCAGAACGTACTAAATAGGTTCCGGTATGTTCATTGCTCATTGCCCAATCTCCAAACTCAGGGTTGGCAGCGATTATGTAATATCCATCAGTAAGTTCATCTATGGAATTAATTTTTACAAAAGTTCCGTTTCCGTCATATCCTCCGCCTGTATTTTCTTCCGTTACCGTCAAAACAAAAGAACCTTCGAAAGCATTGTAATTTTCATTTCCTTCGTTATTAGCCTGTATGGTTGTTGTGCCTTCACCTACGATTGTTACAGTGTTTCCGTTTACAGTAGCTACGTTTGTATCGCTGCTTGTGTAAGTGATTGTGATGCCTTGATCTGTATTGGCAATCAATTCAAAAGGATCATCACCGATAACTTTTGTGATGTCTTCCAATTCTGGTGTTACAGTTTGATTTCCTTTAGCAATTTCGAAGCTGATTGTAGCTTCATCACTTGTCCCATTTTCATTGGCAGCTGTTACATTGACAGAAGAATTTCCTGCTGTTGTAGGATTTCCTGAAATGATACCAGCAGCCGTATCTAGGTTTAAACCATCTGGTAAAGTACCTGATACGATAGTATAGCTTGTTGGGTTTTCAGTAGCTTGTATCTGGAATGAAGCAGCAGTTCCAACAACTCCATTGAAAGTTTCCTCAGTTATGACTGGTGAAATTTCAGTATCATCAGAATAAGCAGTCCAAGAAATATTATCAATTGTAACTTGTTTGTTTCCATTTGAAGTGCCCGTAGGATAAGTGATTTTAATGGTTACTTCCCCTGATAAATTGACGTCTGTAGAAAATTCATGTATAGTAGTGTCAGTACCTGATCCTCCAAAAGTTGGAGTTGTAAATACTAGATTTCCGTTAGCGTATACACCAAGTATTCTGTTGTTAGAACCACCAGTAAATGCTTTTCTAGCATCAAATGAAAAATTCCCTACACCATTGGGGATCACAAATTCTACAGCACTTTGCTCATCAATTCTTCTTAAAATAATTCCTTTTCCGTCAATGGAAAAATCATCAGAAGTTTCTAAACCTTCGTTTCTTGCATGTACGTAGTTTACAGTTACTCCAGTTGTTTCTCCAGAAAAACTTCCGTTTGCATAAGATGTGTTTAAAGAGGTTTGGGTTTCAAAAGTTTCTGTTCCCTGAGCATGCAAAAACTGAATCGCTCCAATGTTTAATAATAAAACTAATGGTAAAATCAGCTTTAAATAATAAATGTTTCTCATATATACTTTTTTGATTAAAAGAATCGGCAAAGATAGTTCTCTTCCATAAAACCATATTTATAATAAATTATGTAATAAATCATTGCTCAATATTTTTATTAGATTATCCAATTTAAATTTTACATGATTAAGCACAATTTTATCCGCTTTAAGCCAATTTTAAGGTTGTGATTGACACATTTGCCAACTCATTTAAAGTTATGGCAAAACCAATCAATTTTTATTTCTTCGGAATTCTTTTTTCCTTCTTCATTTCGGTTCCAGCACAGGACACGATTCGCCTCAGCCGACAAGAAAGTGAAGCGGTTTTTCTCAGTGAAAATCTTTCATTACTTGCAGAAAAGCTCAACATTCCCAAAGCCGAAGCCGCGGTACAGCAGGCTAAACTCTGGCCCAATCCTAATCTTACATTTGACCAGGTTAATTTCTGGGCAACAGACAGGCAGACGGGCGGACAGGAAGTTTCACCACCTCTTTGGGATGGTTTCGGCAAAAATCAACAGTTTGCTTTTGAAATCGAACAGTTGATTTATACAGCCGGAAAGCGAAAAAAAATAGTTGCGCTGGAGAAGGTTTCGGTTGACCAATCAAAACAATATTTCGAAGATTTACTTAGAAATCTGAAAATCGAATTCAGGTCTTTGCTGACTGATTTACAATACATTCAGTTGCAGCAAAAGTCTCTGAAAAATCTTTTTGTTTCCGTGCAGGAATTGACCAATGCTTACGAAAGACAATTCAATCTGCAGAACATATCCAAAAGTGAATATGCGCGATTGAAAGCCAAAGAGCTAGAATTGAGAAAGGAAATATTTGACTTGCAGAAATCATCTTCGGAAGTTCAGAAAGAATTAAAAATCCTCTTGCACCAAAATCCAAATTCTGTTCTCGTCATTGCTGACGAAGGTTTTGAAATAGAAGTGGAAGAATCGCAGATTTTGTTTGCGACGGATTTTATGGAACAAGTGGAATCCACTCGCCCTGATTTGCAGCTTGCGGTTTTGGAAGAGGATTATTTCAGCAAATTATACGATTATGAAAGAGCGCAGCGCGTTCCGGATTTTTCACTGAAAGCTACTTATGACCGAAATGGAAGCACGATGCTTGATTTTGTGGGATTTGGAATTTCGATTGATTTGCCAGTTTTCAACCGCAATCAGGGGAATATAAAAATTGCCCAATTAGGAATCGAACAATCCAAGATTCAAACACAACGAGTCCGACATGAAATCCAGTCTGAAATTTTCAGAAATACACAGGATTTATTGAACGCTATTCAATTGCGTGACCAAATCAAAAAAGATTATAATTTGTCTTTGGATGAATTGCTTTCTGCACACAATAAAAATCTCAAAAACAGAAATATAAGCATGTTAGAATACCTGGATTTTGTCGATGCGTATCTCGATAATCAGAAAACAGTTCTCGATGTCAGCAAAGAAGTAAATGATGCTTTGGAAGAACTGAATTTCGCTGTGGGAAAAGATATACTTGAAAATAATTAATTAAAATAGAATGAAAAAATACACCATAATATCCTTGGCGTGTGCTATTTCTTTTTTGCTTTTAAATTGTAAAAAAGAAAAAACTTCGCCTGTCGAACCAACCACTCAATTTTGTATAAATGAAAATTTCAAATCAAAAATTGAAGTCAAGGAAGTAAAAACTGAAAACGTTGCAGAAAGAGTTCATTTGACCGGACACGTAGAAACTAATCCTGATAAAGTGGTTGAATTTACGAGCCTTGTCAACGGAATCATCGTGAAAACGCATTTTTCATTGGGTGACAGAGTGACCAAAGGTCAGGTTTTGGCTGAGTTAAAAAGTACGGAATTGAGTTCACTACAAGCACAGCTTTCTACGATTAATTCCCAAATTCATGTAAGTCAAAGAAATTTGAAAGCGACGGAAGAATTGTTCAGCGACGGAATTTCATCGCAAAAGGAAATTCTTGAAATTCAAAATGATCTGGAATCATTTAAAGCTGAAAAATTAAGAATCAGCAGCGACATCGAATTGTACAGCGGAAGTACTCAGAAAGGAGTTTTCCTGATCAAAGCACCGGCTTCGGGAATCATTACTTCAAAATCAATTTCCAACGGAAAACAAATTACATCAGAAGGAGAATCACTTTTCACGATTTCTGATGTAAATGAAGTTTGGATCATGGCAAATATCTACGCAACCAACATCAATGAAATCAAAACCGGAATGAAAGTGGAAATCACTTCGCTTTCTTATCCAGACAGGGTTTTTAATGGAATTATATCCATGATTCCACCGGTTTTGGATGAAGAATCAAAAGTGTTGAAAGCGAGAGTTGTCATTCCAAACGATGATGGTTTATTGAAACCTGGAATGTTGGTGGATTTGATGGCGTTGAAAGATTCAGAAGAAAAAGCGGTGACGATTCCGGTGGAAAGCATTGTTTTCTCAAATAATGAAAATTACGTTTTGGTTTATACTTCAGATTGTAACATTGAAGTTCGAAAAATCGAAATCATTGCTACAAGTGAGAAAAATATTTATGTAGGCTCAGGATTGAAAGAAGGAGAAAAAATCATTTCAAAAAATCAATTGCTGGTGTTTGAACAAATCAAAAATTTCTAAACAAACAAATGACTAAATTTATTCAAAACATAGTCGGATTCTCTCTGAAGAATTCTGTAATCGTATTTTTTCTTACGGCACTTTTGGTGGTAGTTGGTGTGATAAGTTACTTGCACACGCCTATTGAAGCATATCCCGATGTGACTAATACCCGCGCGAGAATCATCACGCAATGGCCGGGAAGAAGTGCGGAAGAAGTAGAGAAATTTGTGACGTTGCCTTTGATGAAGGAAATGAATACAATTCCCAAAAAATCAGATGTTCGTTCCACTTCCTTATTTGGATTGTCGGTGGTTACGGTACTTTTTGATGATGATGTAGATGATTTTTTTGCGCAGCAATATGCATCTAATCGTTTGCAAGGAGTGAATCTTCCGGATGGCGCGGAAGCTGATATAGAACCGCCTTCGGGAGCAACCGGAGAAATTTTCCGTTATGTAGTAAAAAGTGAAAGACCAATCAAAGAAGTTACTGCGATTCAGGATTGGGTAATCGAGCGAGAACTCGTTGCGGTTCCCGGCGTTGCTGATGTTGTCAGTTTTGGTGGGGAAGAGAAAATTTATGAAATTAAAATTAATCCTACCGAATTAGCCAATTATGATTTATCGCCATTGGATGTTTTCGAAGCGGTTTCTAAAAGTAATATCAATGTTGGTGGAGATGTGATTGAACGTGGAAGTCAAGCGTATGTTGTGAGAGGAATCGGCTTATTGGAGAAGAAAGAAGACATAGAAAATATTTTGATTGAAGTCAGAAATTCAGTTCCGATTTTGGTGAAACATGTTGCTTCTGTAGAAATAAATGCCAAACCGCGTTTGGGACAAGTTGGACTGCAGGATGACAATGATTTGGTACAAGGAGTTGTGATGATGTTGCGCGGGGAAAATCCAAGTGATGTCATTCCTCGTTTGAAAGATAAAATTGCAGAATTAAATAACAATATTCTTCCGGCTGATGTGAAAATTGAACCTTTCATCGACCGAACTGAATTGGTGAATTCTACCGTAAATACAGTTAGTAAAAATTTAGTTGAAGGAATTCTTTTCGTATCCATCATCGTATTTATTTTCTTATTTAACTGGCGAACAACAGTAATTGTAGCTTCAGTCATTCCACTTGCGTTTTTATTTGCCATCATTATGCTGCGGATTCAGGGACTTCCGGCGAATTTGATTTCGCTAGGAGCGATTGACTTTGGATTATTACTCGAAGGAACTTTAGTCATTGTTGAAACCGTTTTTGTTGCAATGGAAAAGAAAGCACACCATGTGGGCATGAGCCGTTTTAACAAAATGAGCAAATTAGGATTGATTAAAAAGAGTGCGGGAAGCGTTGCGGGTTACATTGTTTTTGCACAAATTATCTTGATTGTTGCATTGATTCCAATTTTCTCATTCCAGAAAGTAGAAGGGAAAATGTTCTCGCCGCTTGCATTTACATTGGGTTATGCACTTTTGGGCTCATTGATTTTGAGTATTACTTATGTACCTGCCATGTGTAAATTGATGCTGACAAAAAACATTCGTGAAAGAGACAATGTCATTTCAAAATTCTTTAAAAACGGAATGTTCAAAATGTTTCTTTGGAGTAATAAATTGAGAAAACTTACAATTACATTATTTGTCGGATTAATTGCCGCCTGCACCACCGCATTTATGTTTTACGGCACTGAATTCATCCCAAAATTAGATGAAGGCGCATTGTATGTACGAGCGACTTTGCCAAACAGCGTTAATCTCGAAGAATCAGTTCGTCTGGCAGAAGAAATGAAATCCAAAATTCGTGATTTCGAAGAAGTTAAATTTGTTTTGAATCAAGTCGGAAGACCCAATGACGGAACCGATCCAACCGGATTCTTCAATATTGAATTCCACATTCAGCTTTACCCAAAAGGTGATTGGAAACGCAAGGTCGACAAAGATGAATTGATCAACGAAATGCGTTCTGTACTAGAAGCCTATCCCGGAATCGTCTTTGGATTCAGCCAGCCGATTCAGGATAATGTGGAAGAATATGTTGCGGGTGTGAAAAGTTCGCTTGTCATTAAAATTTTCGGAGAAGATTTATTTGAATTGGAAAAATACGCAGATCAAGTTGCGAACAGTATTCGTCCTGTCGAAGGAATTACAGACATCAACGTTTACCGAAACATTGGTTTGCCTGAATTGAGAATTCAACTGCATGACAGCAAAATGGCGCGTTATGGAATTGATGTTGCAGACGCACAGGCCGTTGTAGAAATGGCAATCGGCGGTCGAGCTGCAACAAGTTTCTACGAAAATGAAAGAGTTTTTGATGTGCGTCTTCGCTTTGAGGAAGAATATAGAAATGATGAAACAAAAATTGGTGAAATCCTGATTCCGGGCATGGATGGCAAAAAAGTTCCACTCAATGAAATTGCAACCATCAGTTACCTGACCGGTCCGACATTCATTTACCGTGAAGGAAGCAGCCGTTACATCGCAGTTGGGTTCAGCATCGAAGGACGAGATTTGGGAAGTACAATCACAGAAGCAAGAGCAAAAGTAGACAAGGAAGTCAATCTTTCTTCGGGACACAAAATGGAGTGGGCTGGCGAATTTGAAAGCAAAGAAAGAGCTTCAGCACAGCTGGCAGTCATCGTTCCTGCAGTATTGATTCTGATTTTGTTTTTATTGTATTTCAATTTTGGAACCGTAAAAGATACCATGATTGCCGCCAGTACGATTCCTTTTGCATTTATCGGGGGATTCATTTCACTCTGGGTAACCGGAACCGTATTTGGAATTTCCGCAGGAATTGGTTTCATCATTTTATTTGGTGTAAATACCATCAACAGCATTATCCTCATTGCCGTCATGAAAGAAAATATGCGGCATGCAAATCTTAAAGATGCCATCTCCAATGGAGTTCACAGCCGCGTGCGTCCGATCATCATGATTGCATTGATGGGATCCATGGGATTGCTTCCGGCAGCACTTTCAACGGGAATGGGGTCAGAAATCCAGAAACCACTGGCGATTATGATTGTAGGAGGATTGTTGATTTGTATGGTGCTTTCATTAACTGTTTTACCGCAAATATTTTATTATGCATACAGAAGAAAAAAGACAAAGTTTTTAGATTAATGTTTTATAGTTGCCTGGTAAGGAAGTTTCATTTCTGACTTATCAGGTTTTTTTATTCTTTTTAAATTTAATTTTATAGGAAAAAGGACACAAGTTTCGTTTGTGTCCTTTTGTTTTAAATTGATTAATTCATTTTGATTAAATACCCTAAAAATCCGCCTGTAATTATTGTTGGAATTGAGCCGAAAAGTAGAATCCAAAAAGCAGGTTTGAAATAATAGTCGTTAATAACTTCATTTATATCGTATCCTTTGTTTATTTCAGGAATTCCAAATTCTATAAACCCTACCGATGAACCACAAAAGATTCCAACAATTAAGATTAAGAATAACCCTAAAATTCCAACAGGAATAGAAATATATTTTACTTTTTGAATAATTGAACTCATCCATTCTGCTATAAATTTTCCAGAAATATAAAGTCCAATAATTCCAATTGATAAATTCAAGGGCATTCTGGTTATAAATTCCCAAACTAATTTTGGACTCTGAAATATAATTAATAAGAATGTTACAGCAATTAAAAGATTGATGCTTATAATTCCAAAAGTCAAAAATACAGGCGTTTTCATGTTTTTAGATTTAGATATTAAAAGCTTCTCTACGTTCTTTTTCCATAGATTTTCTTCTTCCACGCATGAACAGGAATAAATTCAGCATCAACATAATTCCAAGATAAATCGCAAATCCACCGATTTTAGAGCTCAAACGCACAATCAAATCTTCTGTGTCAGTAATCGCATACATCTGTGTGATGAGAAGTGCGAAGCCGATGTTGAGCAGGTAAAATCCGATTTTGAAAAGAGAATTGGTCGCGTATGCTATGTCTTCTTTTTTGTGGAAAATGTCAAGCATGAAAATTTTTCCGTTTTTAAATAATTGATTTGAAACCAAAATGGTCATCAAAATCACGACAGGTAAATAAATCAAATAAGCTGTCAGATTGAGGTTAAGTGTTGTTTCCATAATTGTTTGTTTTTATAATTATTAAATTGTTTTTTTTCTTAGAAGATAAATTGTGGTCATGTTGATATAATGGAGAATGCAAAGAATAAGGATGATAGAGCCGATTCTCGACGCTGTCTCAGCGATTAATTCATGGTAATTCTGAATCGGATTCCAGTTGTTGAGATTGATGGCGGCATAACCCAGATTGACTAAATAATATCCAGTCAAAAGCAGTCTGTTAGTTGATTCACAAACCGCAGTATCTTTTATCAGACTGTTCATGTAAACAAATCCCAATTTGTAAAATTTCCAGCCCACGAAGATGGTGATGTAAAAAGTGATCGTGATATAAATGATATAAGAAACTATATTAATCATACTGAATGTTTTGTATTTTCAGAAATATTTGAAAATTAAAATTAAAAAAATATTATTTCATCAGATTGGTTATTTTTCCCACCAACCAATGTTCGTCACTTTTTATGGCCAATTCCATGATGTTGTTGATTTTTGTCGAAACTGATGCGAAATCCTTCATCAGTTTTCCAAATTCTTTAGCTTCTTCAGAGCTTTCATCAATGTTCTGAAGCGTTTCCAAAAATTCAATAACAGGCTCTATTTCTCGTTTTCTTCTTTCTTTCGTAATTTGTTTAAACAAATACCAAACGTCTTTGTCGGCAACGAAATACTCCTTTCTATCACCTTTTATCAATTCTTTTCTGACAATTCCCCAATCCATCAAAGCACGCAAATTCATATTTGCATTTCCTCGTGAAATTTGCAAATTTTCCATCACGTCATCTGTAGAAACCGGCTCGTTTGAAGTAAGTAAAAAAGCGTGAATCTGAGCCATAGTGCGGTTGATTCCCCAATTTACAGCAAAAGTTCCCCAAGTTTGGATGAATTTCTCTTTGGATTCTTCAAGTTTCATTCTTTTTTATTTTGAAACAAATTTAAACTAAATTTTCTAAATTTTCAAAAATTATTGAAAATAAAATAATAATAAATTTTTCTTGGAATAATAGAATGCAATCCAAATGGCATAAAACTTGTAAAAACGTGAGCAGAAATATTTGAATTAATCCTAATTTTGCAAAAACTATAATATGAAATCCTTCATTTTTTTATTCGCATTTATCCTTTTCGGATTTTTAAACGCTCAAACCGAAGCGTCTAAGAATAACAGAGTTAGTCCAATCGATTCAGTTGAAATCAAATTAAAAGACAGCCTTCAGGTGGAAATCGTTTATAGCCGCCCATACCTAAAAGGAAGAGAATTTTCGAAACTTGTTCCTTACGGACAAGTTTGGCGCACAGGTGCGAATGAAGCCACCGTTTTTGAAATCAATGAAAATGTTGTGATCGAAGGAAAAATGCTTCCTGCAGGCAAATACAGTTTGTACACCATTCCTGGAGAAAATGAAACCATCGTTATTTTCAACAAAGATTGGAACCAATGGGGAACAAAATATAACGAAAAACGCGATGCGTTGAGGATTTCCGTTCCAACCATACGTTCAGAAGAATCTGTAGAGCAGTTCACAATTGATTTGGACGAAACAGGTGCTGCGTGCTTGGTTTGGGGAAACACCTTGTTTACATTCCACATCCAAAACGCTTAACTATTTGCGCCGGCGCGCTGTTTGAGATCGTCTGCACCGCCCGTTCTTCTTCTTTGCGGAACATTGCTGTTTCCAAAATTATAAGTATATGAAATCACGAAAGTTCGTGTGTCTCGTCGTACTTTAAAATGTTCTTTATAATCGTTGAATTCCGTATCGGCAACCGCTCCGTTGGTAAAGAAAATATCGTTGAAAGCCAATTTAATGGTACTGTTTTGAAATCTTTTCTGAAATCCTAAATTCAAAAACCAAATAGGTTCTACATCCATAAATGCATAAATTTCTCTTGCTCTGTAGTTTCCTGTAATTTCAGCTGAATAGCCATTTCCTAATTTGAAATTATTAACTGAATTAAAATTATAAGTGAAATTTCCTTTTTCTTTCAAAGTCGTATTGGCAACCGTTCCGGAATAAGAACCATAATAAAAATTCAAGCTGTTATTTGAATTCCACCATTTTGTAATGTCAACCGGAATTACCATAAACAACCCGAAAATATCAGCGGTATCCAGATTTTTACTGGTTTGAACGGTTACCTGCAAATCATCTTCCGAGGGAGCAATCACTTCAGTTATATTATCTGTAGTTCGTGCAAAACTCAAAGTAGTATAAATTTTTTGATTCAATACATGTGTCAATTCCAATGAATGTGTGCTTTGTGGTTTCAAATAAGGATTTCCTTCTTTGTAAGTTGTCGGATCTAAAAAGAATTTAAACGGATTCAATTGGTCATAACCTGGTCTTGAAATTCTTCTGCTGTAATTCAATTCCAAACTATTTTTATCATTCAAAGCATAACTCACAAATCCACTCGGAAAAAGCTGTGTGTAACTGTCTTTGAACGAAGTGCTGGATACCAGTTGTTCTCCCGTGATGTTGGTATTTTCAACTCTTAAACCTGCATAAATATTCCATTTTCCAAATTGTTTAGAACCGTTTAGATAAGCAGCATTGATGTTTTCTGAATAAATAAAATGATTGCTTTTTGTCGGATCAAAAACAGGCGTTTCAGAACTTACATCGTAGAATTCCAGATTGTTATCTGCTTTTACATAACTCGATTTGATTCCCGCTTCCAATTTGATTTCATTGTTTAAATTCGTTACAAAATCCGATTTCAACCCATAAATTTTCAAATCTCCGACCACATCTCCACGAAGCAAATAAGGACTTTGAATTTCATTTTGATTCAAATCAAAATAGCGTGTTTTAAAATTCTGTTCTGTATCATTCCCAAAATTTGCAAAATCAAAATCAGTCGTCAATTCCGTTCCGATAGTGTCTAAAATGACTTTATGGTTGAGGTTGGCGGAATAATTGTACCAGCTGTCACGCGAATTATTTTTCGTTTCAAATCTTGAACTTAATTCATTTGAAGCATCGTAAACATCTGAATAATTTTGTCCCGTCGGATTGAATTTATTGCTGATGGCACTTCCTGAGAATCCCATTGTGTGTTTGTCATTCACATAAAAATCCGCACCACCTCGGACAATATGATTTCTAAAGTTCATTTTCAGGAAATTGTCCTGCTCATAAGCTCCGGTGAAATTTCCATCTTCAAAAAACTGCCTGTTCAACAATAATTCGTTGAACCATTCGCGGTATGCAAAACTGTAGCTTCCGAAAATATTGACCTTATTGTTTCGATGATTTAAGCTGACGCTGCTGTTGCTTTTCGAATAAATTCCTTGCCCGTATGAAGAAGTGATGCTTCCGTTGGTGCCTTTTCTTTTGTCTTTTTTTAATTTAATGTTGATGATGGACGAGCCTGCAGCATCGTATTTCGCGCCCGGATTGGTTATAAATTCAATCTTTTCAATGCTTGATGACGGAAGACCTCGCAGATAATTAGCCAAATTTGAACCCGACATCTGCGTGATTTTTCCATCGATTTGTACCAAAATTCCACCTCTGCCACGAAGTGAAATATTGTCATTATTATCCACATTTACACCCGGTGCTTTTTCCAGAATCTCAAATGCTGAAGAACCCGTAGCCGATATGCTGTTTTCTACATTCAATGTCATCACTCCATCTTTACGTTCGATGTAAGGTTTGGTTTTTACCACTACAGCTTCGTTCAATTGTTGGACTTGTGCCTGATAAACAAATGGCATCATTTCCATATTATTTTCTGCAGCAAACGCTTCTCCAGACTGAGCACTCTGCAGCATATCTGTAACTTCCAGAAAGTATTTTCCTTTTGGGATTCCCTCAAAAATGTACAAACCATTTTCATCGGTGGTTTCGGTTTTAATGAGTGAATTGTCATCTGCATTCATCAAATTGACAATCCCAAAAGCAACCGGAAATCCTGATTCATCCAATACTTTTCCCGAAATATTCAGGTCATTATTTGGGGTTGTTTGCCCTCTAACCAAACTAAAAATTGTGGTTGCAATAAAAAAGCTAATAGCAAATAAAATACGTATCATAGGTGTAAGGATTTTAAATTTGTTGACAGTTTTCGGTTATTTTTTTGAGTAATGAGTGAAGTGTTTGCAATTCATTTTCGTTGATTCCATTCAATGCAGTTTTTGTGTTTTCCAAAACCAAAGCCTGAACATCTTGCAGGATTTTCATTCCAGATTTAGTTATTTTCAAGTCAAATTTCCTTCTGTCCTGTGGATTAGGTTTTCTATCTAAATATTTTGCTTTCACGAGCAATTCGATGATTCTGGTTACAGAAGCAGAATCTTTAAAAACTTTTTCTGCCAGTTCCTGTTGTTTGATTCCCGGATTTTCCATGATGGCTTTTAAAATTAGCCATTGGTCAATTGTGATTTTAAATCCTTGTTCTTTTAATCTTTTTTGCGCATAGTTTCTGTAAGTCCTTATGCTTTTGTCCATCGTATAGAATATAATGCTTTCTAATTTTTCCACAATCTGAATTTTAAGCAAATATATAAATGATTTATCAATAGTTGATATATCAATTAAAATTATATTAATTTATTTTTAGAAGATTTTTATTTTATTATGTGTTATTTTGCAACCTTTAACCAATACATGGGACCAATAGCAATTTTACTTATTTTTTTATTGTCAATTTCTTCATTAGCACAAGAAAGATATTTTGAAGATTCCAGCTTTTCTATGTTAGCGGGTGGTCAGTCTAAATATAAGCGCGTATATAATATTGAAAATGACCATGTAAATATTGAAGATTATGTGGGATCTTATAGAGTCCATAAAGGACAAGTCTATGGATTAAATGATGTAAAGCAGATTGATAGTTATATATCTTATTGTGTTAGTTTAAATAATATTAATGCTGATAGGGATTACAGTAAAAATGCACAAGGTATTTTTAGAATTAATTCCAATAAGGGCAACAAACTGAGACAAGTTTATGTAAAAGGAAATTCAATTCGAACAGGTCAAGTGTGGGATGAGGAAGGAAATGAGAAATTAATTAACGGTACCGGTATTCTAAACATTGATTCGAGAGATGAGATTTCTACAACAATTTACAAGGATTCGATGTTATTGAACGCTTATATAGTTCGCAAAGAAAAAAGAGATACGATATTCCAAGTCTTTCAGAAGAGAGCTGAACCTATAGGAGGTCTCAAAAATTATTATCAAAAAATATATGATAAGGTAGGCTTTCCAAAAAATGGTAAACCGGGAGAAACGATTAGTTTCAGCATTAAAGTAAAATTGATAGTTAATGAAGATGGTGAATTATCAGATCTAAGTGCTGAAGCATTTTCTGTCAAGTTATTGAAATCATATCCTAAAAATGGAATTCCTATCCATCCCGAACCATTAGCAGATCCTCAATATGATTATATGGGTGAAAAAATTATCAAAGAAATGAAAAAACTTCCCAAGTGGAATCCAGCTGAAAAGGATAATAAGCCAGTAAGAACTGAATCCATTTTAACATTTGGCTTTCATGTTTCTACATAAGCGTACAGTTTTTACTTTTTCATTCGTTTCCTTTTAGTACTATTTCACTACCTTTGAACCTTTCAAAAAGTAAACAAACAAAATGATACAAAACGAACTTAAAAAATTAGGATTAAGCGAGATAAACGACGGAACTTCAACCGGATCTAACTGGTTTTCAAACGGAGAAATCATCGAATCTTATTCACCGGTTGACGGAAAATTAATCGGAAAAGTAAAAACCACAACCAAAGAAGATTACGAAAAAACAATAGCTTCCGCTCAGGAAGCATTCAAAACTTGGAGAACAACTCCGGCACCTTTGCGCGGAGAAATCGTTCGCCAATTCGGTGACAAATTAAGAGCCAACAAAGCAGAATTAGGAAAACTTGTTTCTTATGAAATGGGAAAATCCTACCAGGAAGGTTTAGGTGAAGTACAGGAAATGATCGACATCTGCGACTTCGCAGTAGGGCAGTCGCGCCAGTTATATGGTTTGACCATGCATTCGGAACGTCCCGGACACAGAATGTACGAACAATACCATCCGCTAGGAATCGTTGGAGTAATTTCAGCATTCAACTTCCCGGTAGCCGTTTGGTCTTGGAACGCAGCATTGGCTTGGATTTGTGGTGACGTTGTCATCTGGAAGCCAAGCGAAAAAACACCTTTGTGTGGGGTAGCTTGTCAGAAATTAATTCAAGAAGTTTTAAAAGAAAATAATTTGCCGGAAGGAATCTCTTGTTTGGTAAACGGTGATTACAAAGTAGGAGAGTTCATGTCACAAGACAAACGCATTCCTTTGGTTTCTGCAACGGGTTCTACACGTATGGGAAAAATTTTGGCGAAAGAAGTTGCAGGTCGTTTAGGAACTTCTTTGTTGGAACTAGGCGGAAACAACGCCATCATCGTTACGCCCGATGCCGACATCAAAATGACCGTTATCGGAGCTGTTTTTGGAGCAGTTGGAACAGCAGGACAGCGTTGTACTTCGACACGTCGTTTGATCATTCACGAATCGATGTATGATAAAGTGAAAGATGCGATTGTTGCGGCTTATGGTCAATTAAAAATCGGAAATCCTTTGGATGAAAAAATGCACGTTGGTCCATTGATTGACAAAGATGCTGTAAAAGCTTACCAAAATGCTTTGGTAAAAGTAAAAGAGCAAGGCGGAAATATCTTGGTTGAGGGTGGAGTTTTAGAAGGAGCAGATTACGAAAGCGGATGTTACGTAAAGCCTGCAATCGCTGAGGTTGAAAACCATTACGAAATCGTTCAGCATGAGACTTTCGCGCCGATTCTATATTTTATTAAATATTCGGGTGATGTAGAAAATGCACTCGAAATCCAAAACGGAGTAGCGCAAGGACTTTCATCTGCAATTATGACCAACAATTTGCGCGAAGCGGAAAAATTCCTGAGTGCAGGAGGTTCAGACTGTGGTATCGCAAACGTAAACATCGGAACTTCGGGAGCTGAAATCGGAGGTGCATTTGGTGGAGAAAAAGAAACAGGAGGCGGACGCGAATCTGGTTCTGATTCTTGGAAAATCTATATGAGAAGACAAACTAATACGATTAATTATACAACCAATCTTCCCTTGGCACAGGGAATTAAATTTGATCTATAATTTCAAATTTTAAATATCATAAATCTAAAGACGGACAATTGTCCGTCTTTTTTATAAATTTATTGTTGTAAATTTAATTAACTCCGGTATTTAAGCTGATAGAACAACTGTACATCCCGCAAAATCATCCATAAAAAAAATCCGTACGTTTGTCTTATGAAAAAACTAATCGGAAAATTCCTCTTAGGCATCATGGGCTGGAAACTCGATATAACCGTTCCTGTTAAAACCATACCAAAATGCGTTCTCATAGCAGCTCCACATACCACTAACTGGGATTTTTATTATGCCGTTTCAGCTTTCTGGGCGATGGGCATCCCCATGAAATTTTTCATCAAAGACAGCTGGACAAAACCTTGGTACGGATTTCTCATCAAAGCTCTCGGAGGCATTGGCATCAACCGTGCACAACGTTCCGACATGGTCGGTTTTGCCGCTAAACAGTTAAACACTAAAAAGCATTTGTACATGCTCAATACACCCGAAGGGTCCCGTTCATACGCTGAAAAATGGAAAACCGGATTCTATTACATTGCACTAGAAGCCAAAGTTCCCATTCTGCTTGCGTATGCCGATTATCAGAAAAAAATGGCCGGAATCGGTAAGGTTATTGATGATATACAAAACAAAACCAAAGAAGAAGTTCTACAGGAAATCGAAGCTTATTATTTCAATATACAAGGTAAGTTTCCTGAGAATTATAACAAAAAAATTTACTGATGGACAAACAAAATAAACTAGACCAGCTCAATGCCATGAATAAAAATACTTTGATGGAGGCTCTCGATATCAATTTTTCTGATGTTGGCGAAGGGTTCATGGAAGCCACAATGCCCGTCAACCACAAAGTTCATCAACCCTATGGAATTCTCCATGGCGGCGCGAGCATCGCTTTAGCAGAAACCGTCGGCAGCGTTTTGTCTGCAACTTCCATAGATTATAAAATTTATAAATCCGTTGGGATGCAGATGACCGCGAACCACCTTCGCCCCAAACGTGACGGTATTGTAACCGCCCGTGCAGAATTTATCAAACAAGGACGCACTACACACCTAGTCAAAATCGAAATCCGTGACGAAGAAAACAACCTCATCTCCTATTGCCACTTGACCAATTCCATCGTTTCTATCAATTATGTTTAAATCTTTTCAGTTGGTTGAGCTTTTTAAAAGTTTTAAATTTTGACAAAGCTGAATTCTCAATAATATGAATGTAAATTTCTCAGGCAAATTAACCCAAGCCATTAATCTCCAAATGCCATTTGTTCTTTTCCGAAAACCAAATGAGGAGATGATTCAATTGATTGTAAATGATAATTCCGAAGAAAATATTTTCCTCATTCATTCATTCGACAACGAAACAGAAAAATCAATTTCAGATAAAAATCCGATTCAGATTCATCAGGACGAATTCAATTTTGAATTTAAATTGAACTTAGAATCGGGTGAAAATTTCAATCCTATTTCAGAAGAAAATTATGTCGAATTGATTCAAAAAACAATTGATGAAATTCAAACTTCAGAAACCAACAAAATCGTCATCAGCCGAATCAAACAAATAGATAATCAATGTTTTAACTTATTCAGATCATTTAAAAATTTATTAGAAACGCATCCCGGCGCTTTGGTTTATATGTGGCATAATCCCGGAAATGAAACTTGGATTGCCGCCACGCCAGAATTATTATTGAGTAAAAATGAAAATATCGTAAAAACCGTTTCACTCGCGGGAACAAAACTTTCCGAAACTGGATGGACATCCAAAGAATTTAACGAACAACAGATAGTCACTGATTATATTTTAGAAAATTTTTCTGAAATGAATGAAGTTGAATTGAAAGGACCTGAAACCATTCAAGCGGGAAAATTCCAACATTTGAAAAGTTATATTTCAGGTAAAATTCATTCAGAATTTTCTTTGGAAGATTTATTAGAGAAAATGCATCCAACACCCGCAGTTTGTGGTTTGCCAAAAGAAAAAGCTTTTGAATTTATTGTAGAAAACGAAGGATACGACCGCAACTTTTATGCAGGTTACATCGGAATTGAAACTGAAAGCTCACAAGAATATTTCGTCAATCTTCGCTGTGCGCAATTCTATCAAAACAAAATTTGGATATATGTCGGTGGAGGAATCACCGCTGAAAGCAATCCTCAAAACGAATGGAACGAAACCGAACTGAAATCCGGAACCATTCTCAATTCCTTATTAAAATAAAAGGAGAACGCAAAAATTACATTCTCCTTCCACAATCAATTATACAATAACTAATTATTATTTTGCCGCAACTGCCGCATCATAATTCTGTCCTATAAAATTCCAGTCAATCACATTGAAAAATGCGTCGATGTATTCTGGTCTTTTGTTTTGGTATTTTAAATAATAAGCATGTTCCCAAACGTCAATTCCTAAAATCGGCGTTCCAGAAATTTCTTGTCCTGGCATCAATGGATTGTCTTGATTTGCAGTGCTTCCAACAGCCAATTTGCCATCTTTCACAACCAACCAAGCCCACCCTGAACCAAATCTTTTTGCACCTGCTTCAGAAAGTTGTTTTTTTAATTCATCAAACGAACCGATGTCTTTTTTGATGGCCTCAGCCAAAGCTCCGGTAGGTTCTCCGCCGCCATTTGGACTCATGCTTGCGAAGTATAATCTGTGGTTGTAAAATCCACCCCCATTGTTTCTCAAAGCAGCATTTTTCAAATCCAGACTTTTCATGATTTCTTCAATAGATTTTCCTTCATTTGGTGTTCCTTTGATAGCTTCATTCAATTTGTTGGCATAACCTAAATAATGCTTTGAATAATGAACTTCCATAGTTTTTGAGTCAATCGATTTTGACAAATCAGAATAACCATATTTCAAAGCTTCTAATTGGAATGGGCCTGCATCTGTTTTTACATCTGCCGGATTTCCAACTGTTTCATTTGGAGTTGTTTCTTCTGTCGTAACTGTTTCGGGAGTTTCAGTTTCTGTTGCAGGCTTTTCACAAGCAATCATTCCAAAAGCCAAAATCAAAGCTGAAATTCCTATTGTTAATTTTTTCATATTGTACATTTTACTTCAAATTTAACAGAAATTATGCCAGAGAATAGTCTTTGTCAAAAACTATTATACTAAATTTAACATTCTAAAATTAAAAGTAAATCTATGGCAGAATTTGATTTAAATGATTTGGAAAAAATTTCCAGAAGTGAAGAAATCATCGATTTATTGGTTTCCAAAGGAATTATCAAAGAGAAAAAATTCCTTAAACAATTGGACTATGAAAAAGAATTGAACCAATTACAATATGAAATGTTGCGTTTGCAGGAATTTCTCATTACCAATAAAAAGAAACTTTTAATCATCTACGAAGGTCGGGATGCAGCCGGAAAAGGCGGAACGATCAGCCGCACGATTGCAAAATTAAACCCCAAACATTTCCGCGTAACTGCACTTCCAAAACCCACCGAAATCGAAACACAACAATGGTATTTTCAGCGATACATTCAACAATTGCCCAAACAGGAAGAAATTGTTTTTTTCGATAGAAGTTGGTACAATAGGGCTGTGGTGGAGCCGGTTTTTGGATTTTGTACCCCTGAACAGCATGAGTCTTTTATGAGTCAAGTCAATTTGTTGGAACATTTGTTAATCGATGATGGGGTCATTTTGATTAAATTTTTCCTCAACATATCTAAAGAAGAGCAGGCGAGTCGTCTTGCTGACCGCCAGGAAGACGAAATGAAACAATATAAAATCGGTGGACTCGACAAGCTGGCACAGGAAAAATGGGACGATTACACAAAATACATCGACAAAATGCTCAAAGAAACTTCCACCGAAAAATCGCCTTGGATTGAGATTAAAACAGATGATAAGAAAGAAGCAAGGTTAGAAACGATGAAGTACATTCTGAATCATGTTTCCGGATTTAAAAAGAGTAAATAGTTTTTTTAAGATTATAAAATCCTGAAAATTGTTTAAAGTTTAATTCAACTTTCAAGTTTTTGATTTTAGTTCAAGAATTGTTAGTAAGCATTTTTAAATCTCAAATAATTTAACTTATATAATTGATACATTTGCTGTAAGAAAGCTACTAATTGAGCATGTTGAAATTTTTACTCCCTTCCTTGTTATTATTTTCCCTGAGTGTTTGTGCGCAAACCAAACTGATTGTGATGGATGGTTTTATGGAAGACCAACCCATGGAAAACGTCACTGTGCTTTCTGATGACAATGTAGAATTGGGTAAAACAAATAAAAACGGCGTTTTTATAATTCCAGCTATTCATAACACTGTGAAATTGGTTTATGACGGTTATAAAGACAAAAAAATATTTGCTTACGGCAAAGACATTACAATTATGCTGCAACCAATGATGGTTGAATTATCTTCTGCTGAAATCACCAATGACGATTCCGAAGCGAGAAGAATCATCAAACAAGTCATTCAAAATAAAAAGAAAAACAGCATCGAAAATCTGAAAACTTACCAATACAAAAGTTATTCGAAATTTCTGGTGACCGCCAATAAAGATTCACTTCCTTACATCATGGATCCTAGAAATGAAGAGGATTCGAGTTACAATGACATTAGAAAATTACTGGACGAAAGCCATTTGATGCTGGGTGAACGTGCGATGGATCATAAGTTTTCAAACAAATTGGGAAGTAAAAATGTCGTGAAAGCAACCCGCATTTCAGGCACAAAAATTCCTGTTTATGAGTTTGTGGCGATGCAGCCCATTTCGCATAATTTTGATGATGAAAAAATTGATTTTTTCTTTAAGCAATTTACCAATCCTATTTCACAGTCAGGACTTCAGGAATATCGTTACCGAATTGTGGAAGAAGAAATACTCGAAGGTCAAAGTATAATTGTCGTTGCATTTTTTCCACAAAAAAGAGTTGATAACAAACAACAGATAAAAGGGCATCTTTGGATTGATAAAAACACAAAAGCAGTTGCGAAATTTTATGCAGAAAACCTTTCTGACAAAAGCATTGCAGAACTCGAAATGGATTGGACGCGGGTCAATGATTATTGGTTTCCACACCAGCAAAGGTATAGAATGGATGGTGGAAATATTTCTTACCCGTCTGTGAAAGATTCTGTCACAACTGATGGAACGGTCGTCTTGGATACCATCAAAAAGAAAGAAAAAGTATGGCTTCATCTGACCACTTCTTTCAAAGACGTAGAAACACCAAAGGAATTTGAACCGAAAGAATTTCGTGGCTATACCAATGAAATCGATATGAAGACGATGGATGACTGGGACGGAACGCTTGAATCTTACCGCGACAATTCACTCACAAATCAGGAAAAAAATACCTACGTAAAAATCGACAGCATCGGTGAAAAATACAATATGGATCGTAACATCCGACTGCTGCGGATCATCAGTTCCGGTGGGAAATATTCGATTGGAAAGTTTGATTGGGACTTGACGAAACTGGTTAATTACAATGACTATGAAGGATTTCGATTAGGACTCGGCGGAAATACAAATTACAAATTGAGCGAAGATTTCTCTCTAAATGGTTATGTTGCATATGGTTTCCGGGACGAAAAATTCAAATTTGGAGGTGGTGCAGATTTCTTTGTGAATAAGCCTTATTCTGGAAAATTATTTACGAAATATGCACAAGACGTTGAAGCTTCCGGAAGAAATCCGATTATACTTCAGAACAATTATCTGAAATTCCTCAATGGAAATTTGAACAATGTTTACAATGATTTCTTTTACAGTTACAAAAAAGCTACAATTGGTTATGAACAAGACATTTTTCAAAATGTAACTTTCCAGTTTACTGCAAATTATAACGAGCAAAATCCCGAATTTAATTATGAATACCAGAACAAATTCGACGGAGAAAAATACATTTCATTTGATACACAACTCGCCTTGCGTTGGGCACCGAAAGACCAAAACGTACGCACGCCTTACGGAAAAGTGACTATCAAAAGCGGATTACCGGTGTTTTATCTGACGGCAAGTAAAGGTTGGAATGTTTTCAACGCGGACTATACACCGACGAAATTGGATTTCACTTATTTAGATAATTTCCGTACGTATTTCGGAGAAACCAACTTACAAGTAAGAACCGGAGCAGTTTTCGGAGATACGCCGATTATGAATCTTTTTGAAGGAATGGGAAATGCGAAACGCGGCGACCAGATTTTCAAACATTTCGGATTGGCGGGATTCAATAATTTCGAGACGATGCTGCCTGGTGAATTTTATTCGGACAAATATTTTTCATTCCAAATCGGACATAAATTCGCGGGATTCAAATTCATGAAACGCGAAGTTTTTCCGGAATTCATTTACCGCGGATTGATTGGTGATATGAAAGACGTCACCGACCATCGTTTAACCAATTTCCAAACCCCAGATAAATATTATCAAGAAGCAGGAGTAGAATTCAATCAATTGATTTACGGCATCTTCGGCGTGGGAACTTATTACCGATTTGGTGCTTATGGACACGATACTTTTGACCAGAATTTCTTTTTGAAATTGACGCTGAAATTGACTTTGTTTTAATTCTCCTACATGATAAAATATTTCCCGCGAAGTTCTGATAAAAATAAAATTTTGCTTTTGGTAATAGTCATATTTTGTATTGTCCTTTTCTTTCTATTTCGCAAATCAGAATCCCAAAGAATTTTAGAAGAAAAATTAGTTACTGAAACATTTGATTTTGAGAATTTTAGTATGCATGACAAATATGTTATATCTAATAGGAAAAATGATATACAAAATGGGTTTATTTTATTGAAAAATGGAGAAAAAGTCAAATTTTGGTTTTTATCGCATCATTTAACCTCTGATGATGGAGGTACAATTTACGAATTTCAAGATGGTGAACAAATATTTTGTGAAGGAACACATTGTTGTGAAGTACAATATTTTGAGTTTGGAAAAAATAAACGTGAAGAATTAATTGATTCAAAAGCATTCAGGGCACACGTTAAAAAATACGATGGCTCAAGTCCTTAATTAGTATGTTTAAAGTAGGTAAAACAATGAACAAAATCATATAAAAATTCTTAATTTAAAATATACTAACTCACATTTACTCCCTAAATTTAATCCATCGGCCACAAACCTTATTTGATTAACATCAAAAACGCAAAAGTTCTATGGATGATTTCATTGCAGCACGTTCCCAAATGGCGATGTCCCTCGGTTTTCACATCATCTTCGCTTGTGTGGGAATGGTTATGCCGTTCTTCATGGCGATTTCCCATTACAAATACCTACGAACCGGAAATGAAATTTATAAAGGACTTACCAAAGCCTGGAGCAAAGGAGTTGCTATTCTTTTCGCTACAGGAGCCGTTTCTGGGACGATGCTTTCTTTTGAACTAGGACTTTTATGGCCTGAATTCATGAAACATGCCGGACCGATTTTCGGGATGCCATTTTCCCTCGAGGGAACGGCTTTTTTCATAGAAGCCATAGCATTAGGATTTTTCCTTTACGGTTGGAATAGATTCAACAAATGGTTCCATTGGGCAACCGGATTGGTTGTCGGACTGAGCGGGCTTTCCTCCGGGATACTTGTGGTAGCTGCAAATGCTTGGATGAACAGTCCTGCCGGATTTGATTATGTAAACGGAGAATACATCAATATCGACCCCATCAAAGCCATGTTCAACGACGCTTGGTTTTCACAGGCATTGCACATGGTCATCGCAGCTTTCGTAGCAACCGGATTCGCCGTTGCCGGCGTTCATGCGCTCATGATTTTGAAAAAGAAAAATATAGAATTTCATACCAAAGCATTTAAAATTGCTGCGATTTGTGCAACGATTGCTGCCATTTTGCAGCCTGTGAGCGGAGACATTTCTGCAAAAGATGTTGCGGAAAGGCAACCCGCAAAGCTAGCAGCGATGGAAGCACATTTCGAAACAGATTCTGCTTCCGCATTTTTGGTTGGAGGAATTGTGGATGAAGAAAATCAGGAAGTTAAATATGGATTGAAAATCCCTGGGCTGCTCAGCTTTCTAGTTCATTCCGATTTTGAAACTCCTGTTACAGGGCTCAATGACATTCCAAAAGAAAATCATCCGCCAGTTGCCATTGTGCATTATGCTTTTCAAATCATGATCGGATTGGGAATGTTTCTTTTTATGGTTTCAATTATTTACCTGTATTTATTAATTCGCAAAAGAAATTTAATCCAAAAGAAATGGCTGATGAAACTTTTTGTCTTTTCAATTCCTTTGGGTTACATCGCTTTAGAAGCAGGTTGGACAGTAACTGAAGTCGGACGGCAGCCGTGGATCATTTATGAAATTATGAAAACAGCCGATGCTGTCACACCGATGCCGGGAATTGTGTATTCGTTTTATATTTTTACTGCGGTTTTTGTTTCGCTTTCTGCAATTGTAATTTTTCTGATGTACCGCCAGATGAAAATGGTGGACATACTTTATGATGCATCTTCGCCTAATTACAAACATAAAAAACATTAAAAATGGTATATGTAATCATTGCTTATTTATGGCTTTCACTTTACTTGTACCTGATTTTGGGCGGAGCAGATTTTGGAGTAGGAGTGATGGAATTATTTAGCAAAAAGAAAAATAAAAGCACTGTAAGAGACACATCATACAAATCTATCGGACCTATTTGGGAGGCCAATCACATGTGGCTGATCATAGCAATTGTAATTCTATTTGTAGGATTTTCGCAGATTTACACCACTTTATCCATTTACCTCCACATTCCATTGGTTTTGTTATTATTGGGAATCATTGCGAGAGGAACGGCATTTACATTTAGACATTATGATGCGGTAAATGATGATTGGCAAAAAGTTTATACAACCATTTTTACAATCAGCAGTTTGGTAACGCCTTTCTTTTTGGGAATAATTGCCGCAAGTACCGTTTCAGGAACGATTGACCCAAATGCACAGGATTTTCTCACGGCTTATGTCTGGAGCTGGTGGAATTTATTTGGAATCAGCGTTGGGATTTTTACCATTTGCATCAGTGCTTATCTAGCTTCCATTTACATTATTGGGGAAACAAATGACAGGCAGGAAGTAAATTATTTTGTAAAAAATGCAGTCAAATACATGATAGTTCTTTTGGCTTCGGGGTTTCTGGTTTTCATTGCCGCCTATATAGATGAAGTTCCTTTGCTGGAATTGGTTTTTGGAAAATCAACAGGACAAATTGTAATTGCTTTGGCAACCCTTTCAGTTGGGATATTAATTTATGCTTTGAAAAAAAGAAATGTTTTGCTGATGCGGATTTGTGCAGCATTTCAGGTATTGATGATTTTGGTGGCGGCAACTTACAGACATTATCCGGATGTGGTTTTGCTCAAAGACGGATCGGTTTTGTCACTGCTCGAACACGCCGGAGCAGAAAAAACTGTAAGCGCTTTGGCTTGGGCATTGCTTTTGGGCAGCATTTTCATCTTACCCTTTTTAGGCTATTTGCTGTATTCATTTCACCAGAAAAACAAAATCAAAGACAAAATCAATTGAGCGGATCGTCAATTTCATTCGGTTCCGGTCTTTCTGCGCGTTCCTTTTTTTCTTCGGTAGGGCTGACTTTCGGTGGATTTTTTCTTTGCACAAACCAATAAAACACACCTAAAACTCCAATCGTACAGACGATAGAAATGATAACGATGATAGCTGTTGAAGTATCCATAATGCTTTTATTTAAATATTAATTAATACATTGATTGAACCAAAATCCAATCAATTTCAGGATTTTAAGTAACTCTTCGTTGATTGCTGGATGGAACCCATTCGTTTTTTTTACAAACTGGGCATTTACCACCCGCGCCGACTTTTTTGATTTCAGTATGGCCACAATATTCGCAGGAATGATGACCTTCTTTTTTTATGTATTTTGATTTTTTATTACACGACTCCGGCATAATGGGCAATCCATATTTCACGTCTTCATCTTCATAAAAAAAGACACTCATGTCGCCGGACATTTCTTCGATAGCAGTTTCCACTTGTCCGAGTTGTGAAATACCTTTTACCCTCAATTCTGACAATAATTCCTGTGTTCCTAATTTTTCTTTTGTGAAATTTTGAACGGCAAATTGTCCCTTTTCAATTAGACAACTTGGACTTCCTTCCATGATTTTTTCAAATCTTTGAATTTTCCCGATGAAAAATGTAATAATGCTATACAGCAAAATTACAACTGCGAAAACCAAAACCGAAGTCAAAATCCCTACTTCCTTGTAAAACATCGGGTCACCCGCTGCGGAACCCAATCCGATGATGACAACCAATTCAAATATAGAAAGCTGTTTTACGCTGCGTTTTCCGAGAATCCTCAATCCTATGATGATGACCATAAGCATAATGCCCGTTCGCAGCACCACTTCCCAAAGGAAGTCCCATTCTTCTTGTCCAATTAGAATTTCTTTCCAATTTATATCCATCAAAATTGCTGAAATCATAATTTAGATTTTTGAGACAATTCCAAAAAACAAGCCATTTTTTTGATATTGACATCTTTAGCGTTTAATCTATTCTGTTTTTTATTTGTTAAAATTTCTTTTTATACATTTACTTGATTTTTTAATGGTTAGGGCCCGTGATTAAAAATTGTACTCTTTACTTTCTTATTTTGTTGCCGTGTTTATTGTTGTGTCAAAATGACTTCAACCATAAATTGACACAGCAATTACAATCGTCTAAAAATTTTAAAGACAGTTCTGTCATTGTCAGAAAATTCATTCAGGAAAATGAAAATTTAAGTACTAAAGAGGCCTTCAGATTGCTCAAAGTTGCAGAAGATTTACTAAGAAAAGATTCGGACAAAAAGCTTTGGGCGGAATTTTATCTGGATGCCGGCGAAATTTATTTCCATCATTTGGAAATAGACAAAGCGATTGAAAACTATATCAAATCTTATGAATTTTTTGAATTAACCAATTCTCCCAATAAACAATTGATTGAATCAAGATTTGGAAATATTTACACCCAAACGGGGAACTTTTCTCAAGCGGAGGAATATCTTTTTAAAGCACATAACCATGCCTTGGCAACCAATGATAAGGAGCAAGCCGCTGAGAATGAAGCAAGCATAGGCTGGCTGTACTACATGGAGTATATGGAAAAAGATGATAGCGTTAAACTCGAATCATCTTTGAATTATTCCAAAAAAGCTTACAAATGGATAGATCAATATGGAGACGACTTATCGAAAATGAAGCTGAATGTAGCCATAGCCCAAATTATTTCTTTTACTCATAATGGCAGCAGTACGGGCGATTCTGCATATTATTACTATTTTCAAAAGGCGATAAAACTGGCAGATACTAGCAAGACAATTCCACTTCAGTCCAAAGCATTTGCCTATAATCAATATGCCAGGTATTTATTTGACATTGGAAGACCTGATTTAGCGGAAGTAAATGCAGAAAAGGCATTTGAATTTGTTAAAAACATGGAATCTTTTGAGAAACTGGCAATTGCTAAAACTTTATATAAATCTTACATAGAAAATAAAAAATTTGAAAAGGCTGCTCAATTTTTTGAAAAATATTCGGAATTGCAAGACAGTTTGAGGAAATTTGAAAAATATTCCAACATACAGACACTCATTCATCAGCAGGAAAACCCGAGAAAAGATTCGTGGATAGAAAAACATTGGGAAAAAGTTTTGATTATTATGCTTGCCTTTTTCACGATAGTATTTGTTTTTGTGAAAATGAATCAAAAGCGAAAATTAAAAGATGCTCAAAATGAATTGAATCAGTTGAGCCATAAAGTGTCGACTTTGAATTCAGATATTTCAAAATACGAAGATGAAATCATACAGCTCAAAAATGATTCAAATGCTAACATGATTGAAATGGGAGAAAAGGAAGCCCAGCTCAAAGATATACTCGAAACTCCGCTTTTGACCGATGATCAATGGCTTTCATTTAAACAGTCATTTGAAAGGGTAAATAATGATTATAGCAAAAGAATTCCCCAATATTTCTCAAACGTTTCCCAAGCAGAACTTCGTTACCTTTATTTGATTAAGTTGGGATTGAACCACAAAGAGATTGCCTCTGTTTTAGGAATTTCATCGGATTCTGTTCGTCTTTATAAACATAGGTTAGGCAAAAAAGTAACTCCCGGAAAAGAAAATGTCTTATCTGTTTTGTTTAATTCTAATTAATTTCATTCTGAATTTCAGTTAGTTGTGAATTGAAACGATTTTGAAACGCTTCGTTTTAATCATTATCACACACTTGTTTTTAATTTGGTTGAGAATTCATTCGACTAAAATTAACTACATGAAATGTAACCTGCCTCTTTGGGAAATCCATTCCGGAATTACTCAAAATCTGAAATTCTGTACATCTATTTTATTACTTTTTTCATTCTTTTTATCAGTCTCCGCGCAGACAATACATTATGTGAGGCTAGGGGGTGTGGGTGATGGGAGTAGTTGGGTAAACTCTTCAGGTAGCTTGCAGTGGTCTATAGATCAATCAAATGCTGGAGATGAAATTTGGGTAGCAAAAGGTGATTATCAGCTTGCTATGTACGAGTCTTATAAGATGAAAGAAGGGGTAAAGATTTATGGTGGTTTTGTGGGTAATGAAACCAATTTAAATCAACGTAACTGGAAAGCCAATCTTACCGTGTTGATAGGATTTAGTGCAGCCATATTTGTCAATAATAATGGGCTTAGCTCAGCAGCAGTGTTGGACGGATTTAAGCTTACAGATGCTTGGACTGGAGCGATAGTTAATACTAATTCATCGCCAATAATTAGAAACTGTATATTCGATGACAATAATGCACCAGCTATCTCCAATACTCAATCTTCTCCAATAATCTATAATTGTATTTTTATCAACAATATAATAGGTAATAATGCTCCGATAATATCTAATGCTTATTCCAATCCTGTTATAAGTAATTCATTATTTATTGGAAATCGTTCTTCAATTGCAGTAATTCATTCCGTACAAGGTAGCCCCACAATCAATAATTGTACTTTTTATAATAATCAATTAACCGGGACAGGGGGAGTAATACATCAAAATGCCGGTTCAGTCAAGATTAATAATACAATTATATGGGGTAATATATCAGGAAATGGAAATACAGCAGCCAATACTTCAGCTGGTGGAACTATTAGTATCAATTACACATTGGCTCAAAATTACAACGGTTCCGGAATAGGAAATTTAAATATTAATCCGCTATTTTTTAATATAAGTAATCTTTCCGGAGATGACGGAATATACGGCACGGAAGATGATGGTTTAAAACTCCGTTCGGAAAGCCCTGCAATAGATAATGGTGATCCATTGACAAATATAAATGGTGCGTCCGTCCAAGTTGGGGATTTGGATATAACGGGAAACGAACGAATTCAAAGAAACCGAATAGACATTGGAGCTTATGAAGGAGGAGTCTGTATATCTTCTACAGAAAGTATTTATGTTGATGCTTCTGTCGTAAGTTCCGGTTCTGGTGATTGCTGGGATACTGCTTTCAAAACATTAAAAGAGGCTTTGGATTTTGCGACTTTAAACAGCGAGATTAAAAATGTTTATATAGCCAAAGGAACTTATTATCCTACAGGAATACAAAATGGAACAGATCGAAATGCAACTTTTCTGATTCCACAAAGAGGAGGAATTGAAATATATGGTGGTTATCCGAATGGAGGTGGAGCCAGAGAGGTAAAAACAAATCCAACCATTTTGAGCGGAGATATAGGTAATCCAAATGATATTTCTGACAATAGCTATCATGTTATGGTAATGACTGGAACATCTTCTGGAGCCAATCAAGTAGTAATTGATGGTTTAATTCTTACCAAAGGAAACGCTACCAATGGGACTCAATTTACTTATAATGGAGTGCTTACCAATCAGAGTGAAGGAGGTGGATTGTTGCTACGCGAAAACGGTAATATCGGTGATAAAATAATTGTTAGAAATTGTATAATTAAAGAAAATGTTGCATCTGTTGCTGGAGGTTTGTATTTGTGGGCTTCTTCAGCATTGATTCATCATACGATTATCTCAGATAATTCTGCGATAGCAAGCGGTGGCGGTGTATTTATCTACAGTACACAATCTCCTAAAATAGTGAATTCATTAATTTATAATAATACAGCGGCTAATGGGGGAGGGATTTATAATTCTAATACATCAACTGTTTTGAATATTATCAATGTAACGATAAGTGACAACTTAGCAAGTAATGATGGTAATAATATCCATAACAATACGGGGGCAACCATCAATATTGTAAATTCAATCGTTTGGGGTGCAAATGCTGCAAAAAATATTTTAAACCAAGCAATTATTAATGCTTCTTACAGTGATATTTTACAGGTTAATGGAGTTTTTTTAGGAAATGGAAATATCAATCAAAATCCATTCTTTGAGAATATATCAGAAGGTAATTATAGTCCTTTGAAATGTTCTCCAGTCATCAATGCAGGTAATAATTTGGTAATCAATAATGCTCCGTCGGATTCCGGGACATTTGATTTAATTGAGAATTCCCGCATTTATGGAGGCACGGTTGATATGGGTGCGTATGAAGTTCAGGTCAATCCGGGTAGTACAAGTTTTACAATTTCAACACCTGCTTCAAACATTGCTTGTATAGGGAGCATTTTTCCTGAACTTGAATTTACAAGCAGCGCAAATTCTCGGGTTTGTTTTATTGTAGATGAAAACGTAACACGGACCATCTCAGCACCTGCAGGAGCAGTATTTTCTGAGGTAATTTTTGCAAGCTATGGTAATGCTTCTGGAAATTGTACAACCGGTTTTACAATGGGATCTTGTAATGCTGTCAATAGCAGAAGTGTTATAGAGAATCTGGCATTGGGTAATAATAGCTTTATAATTACTCCAAATAATACAACTTTTGGAGATCCGTGCTCGGGAACGGCTAAAAAATTGTACATACAGATAGCATACTCTTTTCCGGATTATGACTATTCATGGACAAATGACAATCCGGCAATAGGGCTTCCGGCTTCCGGTACAGGAAGTATACCTTCTTTTGAAGCTCTTGAAGCAGGAGTCGCTAACATTACGCTAATAGCATCATCAGATGCTTGTACGGTTTCAAATCCGGTGACATTTAAATATACCGTTCAGGATTATGATCCTATATATGTAGATGCAAGTGTAAGTATTTCTGGTAATGGAAAAAGTTGGGCTACAGCTTACAAAACTTTACAAGAGGCATTAAATGTAATTCCGACTCAGCATTGTAAATCTGATAGTATCTTGGTAGCTAAAGGAACTTATCAGCCCGCGAATGGACAATCATTTGTTATGATAGAAGGAGTTAAAATCTTAGGAGGTTACCCAAATGGTGGAGGAGAAAGAGATGTGGTAAATAATACAACTATCCTTAGAGGAAGTAACCGTTCTGTAATAAGAAATGATAATAATGGGTTGACAACCACAGCTGTTCTAGACGGATTTACAATCACTGGAGGTACTGCAACTGGAAGTGGGCAGTTGAAATATGGAGGAGGTATTTATAATCGTTTTGCATCACCAACTATTTCTAACTGTATATTTATAGATAACAGAACTGACATATATGCTGATGGTAGGGGTGGTAGCATATATAATTATGGTTCGTCTCCCATAATTGTGAATTGTACATTTACTCATCCACGTGCTGAAAGTGATTTGGGAGGAGCTATACATAATGAATATTCTTCAACAGTCATTGTAAATTGTGAATTTTTAAAAAATCATGCGGCTCAGCATGGAGGAGCAATTTATAATAAAGGCGGAACTCATACAATAACTGATTGTAGCTTTGTAGAAAACAGTGCCAATGCTAATAATAATGTAGGATCAGGTGGCGCAATTTATAATGATGGGGCTACTATAAGTATAAATGGATGTGACTTTACTTCTAATTTCGCATTACAGAATGGTGGAGCTATTTACAATATTTCATCTCAAGTGGTATTGAATAACAGTTCTTTTAAAGGAAACCGTTCTGAATTCTATGGCGGAGCTATTCACTCGGATACTTCTTCTTCATTTTCTGCTACAAACTGTACTTTTGAGGGAAATGAGTCATTTTATAGTGGTGGAGCGATAAATAATACCCGAGCAACCTTGACTTTAAATAAGTGTATTTTTATCAATAATATAGTAAGAGGGCAAGGAAGCGGAGGTGGAGTGAACAGTTCTAACGACAATACTTCTGCGGATATTTTTAATAGTTTGTTTGTTGGAAATCAGGCATATATTGGAGGTGGTGCAGATTTAACTTCTGGATCCCGTATTGTAAATTCTACTTTTTTTGGTAATAATACTTCTTACTTGGGCATTGGTGGGGGTATAAACGGATCTTCTTTAAATATTACGAATTCCATTATATACGGTAACACTTCTTATTATACACCTCAGGTTTCCGATAATAACAATATAAATTATAGTAATATTCAGGGAGAATATGGAGGGATAGGCAACATCAATACAGACCCTCAATTCCAAAATCCATCAAATCCAATTGGTGAAGACGGCATTTGGTTTACAGACGATGATGGGTTTAGGTTACAGGGCTGTTCTATTATTACTGATTTAGGAAATGACAATGCTTACACGACTTCCGGTGGAAATTTAGAGACAGATTTAGATTTGGCGGGGAATCCCAGATTGTATGGAACTAAAATAGACATGGGCGCCTATGAATCTCAAGGAGAAACATGCGTTATCAAATGGATAGGTTCACCACAGGCAGGATATTGGAGCAATGGTTCTGGTCCAGGATTGTCAGATGATGCGTATGTCGAAGGAGATTTAAATATTGTAAACACATTACAGGCTAAAGATTTTGAAGTAATGCAAGGCGGAAGTGTGGTTATCCAAGATGGCGGTTCACTTACTTTGGCTGGGAAATTAACCAATCAAAATATTGATGACTTCCAAACAACAGATACGGACGAACAAGCCGCTTCTTTCATCATCAAAAACGGAGGTAACTTCATTCAGACTATAGATTACAATGCAGATGATAACTATGGTAAAATAACAGTAGAAAGAGAAAGTCAGGGCATCATTCGCCTTGACTATACACTTTGGTCTTCGCCGACACGCGAGCAGCAAATTCATTCATTTTCACCAATGACGCTTCCAAACCGTATTTACACTTATGAAACGGATACCTCTAATCAAAATACGGATGGGGCTTATGTGATTGTTCCGGATGTAAATCAAAATTTCACATTAGGAAGGGGGTATTTGGTGCGTGCGCCAAATGATTGGGATGCTACCCATAACAACCAGGAAGCGCCTTATTTGGGAAGATTCATCGGAACACCTTTCAACGGAACCTTAAATGTTCCAACTTATCCAAATGGATATACCTCTTTAGGAAATCCGTATCCGTCAAGCATTAAACCTGAAAATTTAATTACTCAAAACCCAGGCATCCAAACGGTTTATTTTTGGAACAATCCTGAACGTATATTCAATCCATCCACTGGATTGTGGGAATACGTCGGAACACGATACGTAACCTGTTCTGCAGTTGGTTTTAGTGAACCTCAATATGAAGGAATGAGCATCGCGCCGGGCCAAGGATTTATCGTTTATACAACAGCTGCATCTGTTAATTTCAATAACTCATTTCGTGTAAATTCAAATGAAATTTTCTTCCGAACAGAATCTGAATCCAGAGAAAAACACAGAATCTGGCTTAGACTTTCCGATATTGACGATAAACAATTTAACCAAATATTGATTGGATACATGAATGGTGGAACACTTGGAGTGGATAATCAATTGGATGGAGAATTCTTTGGATATGGCGGAAGTGCATTGTATAATTTGATTGAAGATGGTAAATATACAATTCAGGCAAGAGAAATTCCTTTTAGCAAAAATGACGTAGTGCAATTAGGTTTCAAAGCAGAAAAAAAAGGGAAATTTAAAATCTCACTTTCACACTTTGACGGTTTGTTCGCAGATGGGGAAGTAATGGTTTATTTAAGAGACAATGAAATAAATATAATTCACAATCTTATGGAATCTGATTATAAATTTGAAGCAAAAGAAGGCGAGCACCACAGACGATTTGAAGTGATTTATAAAAAGAACATTCAACACCAGTTGATAAGCATTAAAAATCTAGCTAACAAAGTAGAAATTTATAAAGACAAAAGCCATATCGTAATAGAGTCCAGCTTGGAAAAAATAAAGAGCATTGAGATTCACAACCATCACGGAAAATTGGTTTACACAAATTCTAAAGTATATTCACAAACACACAAAATCAGCAATGAAAATTTCGAAAAAGGAATTTTATTCATGACAATTCAGACTGAAAGTGGACAAGTGATTTCTGAAAAAGTTATGAATAATTAAAATTTTAAAGAGTGAGTGCAGGATGTTGGGAGCTGAAAAGAGGCGGCTCTCGGCATTCTGTGTTCACACACAAAAAAAAATAAAATAAAATAAACATGAAAATAAAAACCTTGAAGTACATTTTATGTGCGTTTTTTTTTACAGTCTATACCTTTCCGGTGATAGCAGATCCTAATTCACCTGATGCAGGTGATGATCCACAGGCAGCATCTATTGACCATTACATTATTTTATTGTTTTCAGCAGCAGTTTTGATGGGGGCACGGTATTTCATTCAACCAAAGAAACATTAAATTAAAGATTAATCCAGGTAATCTAAAAACTCTTCAGCCGAAATCATTTCCGCGCCCAGACTTTCCAGATGTTCCGTGTGAGTCTGGCAATCGATGAGTTCATAACGATCTTTGTATTTTTCCACGAAATAAATAAATCCCGCTTTAGAAGCGTTAGAAACTTTGGTAAACATACTCTCGCCGCAGAAAATTCTTTTGCCTTCTATTCCGTAAAAACCACCCACCAATTCACCGTTTTTCCAAACCTCGATACTTCGTGCAATTCCCAGATGATGAAGTTGTACGTAAGCATTCAACATATCATCCGTTATCCAAGTTCCATCCTGTCCCAGTCGTGAAATCCTTTGGCAATTTCTCATTACTTCCTCAAAACAAGTATTCTCTGTAAAAGTAAACTGACTATCTCTCAGGATTTTTTTCATCGACTTTGAGACTTTTAACTCATCAGGAAACAACACAAAACGCGGGTCAGGAAACCACCACAAAATCGGCTCATCTTCATTGAACCAAGGAAAAATTCCTTTCTCATACGCCAGCTTCAGCCTTTCCACACTCAAACCACCGCCCAAAGCAATTATACCATCTACTGCTTCATTGTAGTCGGGAAATGTAAGTTCATCTTCATTCAGCCATTTCATAATTGTAAATTGATGCGTAAAATTAATTCTAATTCAGGATTAATTCCAACAAAAATTCCCTTCTCATCGACTGAGAAGGGAATCTGAACATGAATAATTAGTAAGGAATTATACCTCCCAATCTCTAATTTCTTGTTCAATCTGCTCACGGGTTCTACCGGATTTCTCTTGAATTTTTCCAATTACTTCATCCAGTTTCCCGTCAGCATAGGCCTCATCATCATTAAACCACTCTCCATACTTCTGCTTAAAGGCTCCTTTCACTTGATTCCATTTTCCTTCTAATTCTAACTTGTCCATAACAATGATTTTTATGATTAATATTACTTATTAATTTGCAAGCATCAGTCCGAAAATTGTTAACCCATGCTAAATTAATGTTAAACAAACTTGAGAACAAACATTTGGGTGCCTCTCTCCGCGCAGGGCAGCTTCACTCCGGTACATCCATTTCATTCCGTACATCCTTATAGTCGGGCCCTTTGCCTCCTTGGCCCGGGCTCAGTCATTACTGCAAATTATAGTTATATAAAAATATTTACCATGATTCAATTCATTTCCTCGGTTATTCAAATTGAATCCATAATTATTACCTTTGAATCTCAAAATTTCAGAAATGATCAAAACAATAGATACCTCGTTGGTAACCCCGGCAGAATCCATCCAATACTTACAAAACGCCGTAGCACCGCGTCCCATTGCGTTGGTAAGCACCATCGACAAACAAGGAAACGTGAACCTGAGCCCATTTAGTTTTTACAATGTATTTAGCTCCAACCCACCGATTCTTGTGTTTTCTCCATCAAGAAGAGTTCGCGACACGACTTCCAAACATACCATCCAAAACATAGAAGAAGTCCGTGAATGCGTCATCAACTCCGTTTCATACGACATCGTACACCAAAGCTCGCTTTCGAGCACCGAATACGACAAAGGCGTAAACGAGTTCCACAAAGCAGGTTTCACTGAGATAAAATCCCTCAAAGTTAAACCACCAAGGGTCAAAGAATCGAAAGTTTCATTTGAGTGCAAAGTCCGTGATTTGATTTCGATGGGTGACGGAGGAGGAGCAGGAACACTTGTTGTTTGTGAAGTTTTGATGATTCACGTGGACGAATCCGTGCTCAATGAAAGAGGTTTAATCGATACTAAAAAAATTGATTTGGTCGGCAGAATGGGCGAGTCTTGGTACACACATTCCAACGGTGATTCTCTGTTTGAAATCCCAAAACCACTCGTTACCAAAGGAGTTGGGGTAGATGCTTTGCCGGTTGAAATACGTACGAGCAACATTTTTACTGGAAATGATTTGGCAATGCTTGGCAACGTGGAATTCTTGCCGGAAAGTAATTTCAACGATGATGAATCCATCCACCACAAAGCCAAAGAATTATTGAAAAATGGTGACGTAGCAGGCGCTTGGCAGAGTTTGATGAAATAGATTTATTTCTACTAAAATCTGTGCAATCTGTGGGAAACGATTTACTTCCAGTCAGACTTTTGCATTTCAAACCAATTGCATTTTAAACGTGTTTCATTGTATTTGAAAATTTCTTTCAATTCAAATCCTAATTTGTTCAAAACATGGATGGAACCATTATTTCCTAAATCGGTAATAGCATAAATCGCATCAGTATTCAAATTTGAAAATGCCCAATTCAAAACTGCTTTGCTTGATTCGGTTGCATAGCCTTTTCCCCAATGTTTTTGTTTGAAACGGTAGCCGTGTTCGTAGAAATTCTGATGACCGTTGAGTTCATCGGTGTAATATTTAATCCCGCACCAACCAAGCATTTCTCCTGAAATCTTATCGACAACTGCCCAACGCGCGATGCCATTGTCTTTGTATTGCTTTCGAAGCATTTTTATTACTTCTACAATTTCATCTTTGGAAGTTACGGGAGTTTGCAAAATGTATTTATGAACTTCAGGATCGGAGTCCATTTCAAACATATCATCGACATCCGTCATTTCGATTTCACGGATGATTAGGCGTTCGGTCTTTAAGTGGATTTTCATAATGAATTTTTATTGATTTTATAAGTTTCAGTTTCATATCCTGTATTACAAATTAAAAGTAAATCACTTTCATTCTTCATTTCCCATAAAACGGAAGATAAGTTTTTATGTAATATTTTATAAGAATTGTTACTTGAATCGATAACTATCAAATTTGTGTCAGCGGTAGTTGTAGAATTCCATTCTTGAATAAAGATGAAATTTTCATAAATGAAAAACCAATCGCCAAAAATTTTATTTTTTAGTTCAGGAATAATTGGTTCAGATTTTAAATGGAAATATGCTGGTCCAAATCTTATTTCATTTATATATCTTTTTAGAATTTGTATGTTTTTATTTTCTACTAAAAATGTCCATTCTAAATTTGATGTATTATTTAAATTTTCCTGCTTTTGATTTGTTTGAAATAATGAAATTATCCATGCAATTAGAATAATAATTAGACCAATCAATAAAATAAAAGGATATAAAATAATAATAATAAAATTGAGTAATAAATTATTATTTCTTTTGATTTTAAATCTTTTAATTAATTCCATTTATATAGAATTCAAAGATTAAATATAGTTTAATAAAGATTTGTACAAATCAGTTTCAGCATATTCTTTGATGATTTTATTTCTTTCAATGAGGAATTTTTTCAAATAATTTGTCAGAATTAATTGTTCGACAATTCTTCCAAGAAAACCCAAAGGAGCTTCATAAACAAAAACATCTTTCATCAGCACACCCTCATTTTTCTGTTCGAAATAATGGTCGTGTTTGATGGATTTGAAAATTCCTTTTTGCTGTTCATCCCGGAAATGAAAAGGTTTTTCGAAAGCCGTAATTTTTGAGGTTAATTTTTGTGTGACTCCGAAATGTGTTGCTTCCCAAGTGACAAATTCATTTGATTCAATCAAACCTTTGGTTCTTCCGTCGATTGCTTTTTCATTTGTTTTTGAAGTTGAAATGGAATGTAAATCAATGCTTCTTGCCAAATCAAAACAAATTTCAATTTCTGCATTGATGAAAGTTTCCAGCTCTATTATGGGCATATTGCATTTTTAAACCTTAGCCAATAAATGTTTCATATTGACTTCTTTGTCGATGATTTCAGAAAGTTTCTCAACCGGAACTCTTTCTTGTTTCATCGTATCTCTGTGGCGAAGCGTCACGCTGTTGTCGTTCAAAGAATCGTGGTCAATTGTAATACAGAAAGGCGTTCCGATGGCATCCATCCTTCTGTAACGTTTTCCGATAGAGTCTTTTTCTTCATACATCACATTGAAATCTAAACGCAAATCATTGAATATTTTTTCTGCAAATTCAGGCAAGCCATCACGTTTAATCAGTGGTAAAATTGCTGCTTTGATCGGCGCCAAAGCAGGAGGTAAGCTCAAAACTGTTCTTTCACTTCCATCCTCCAATAGTTCTTCTTTCAGGCTGTTAGAGAAAATTGCCAGAAACAATCTGTCCAAACCAACTGAAGTTTCAACTACGTAAGGAACATAACTTTTGTTCAATTCGTTGTCGAAATATTGTAATTTTTTGCTTGAATGTTTTTCATGTGAACTTAAATCAAAATCAGTTCGGGAATGAATTCCTTCCAATTCTTTGAATCCAAACGGGAATTTGAATTCTATATCTGTTGCTGCATTGGCATAATGTGCTAATTTTTCATGGTCATGGAAACGGTAATTTTCTTCACCCAAACCAAGTGCTTTGTGCCATTTTAAACGGGTTTCTTTCCATTTTGTGTACCATTCCAATTCAGTTCCGGGCTGCACAAAATATTGCATTTCCATTTGTTCAAATTCACGCATGCGAAAAATGAATTGTCTTGCAACGATTTCATTTCTAAATGCTTTTCCGATTTGCGCAATTCCGAATGGAATTTTCATTCGTCCTGTTTTCTGAACATTTAAGAAATTTACAAAAATACCCTGAGCCGTTTCCGGACGTAAATACAAATCCATCGCAGAATCAGCCGTTGCGCCTAATTTCGTTCCGAACATCAAATTGAACTGACGCACTTCTGTCCAGTTTTTAGAACCGGTAACCGGGTCAGCAATTTCCAATTCTTCAATCAAAGCTTTTACATCAGCCAGATTTTCGGTTTCAAGAGATTTTGCCATTCGGCTCAAAATGGAGTCGATTTTTTGCTGGTATTCTATAATTCTTGTGTTGGTCGAAACAAATTGTTCTTTGTCAAATGAATCTCCGAAACGCTTTGCAGCTTTTTCAACTTCTTTGTCAATTTTAGCTTCGATTTTGGCGCAATAATCTTCGATTAAAACGTCTGCACGGTAGCGTTTTTTTGAATCTTTATTGTCAATCAAAGGATCGTTGAAAGCATCTACGTGACCGGAAGCTTTCCAAGTCGTGGGATGCATGAAGATTGCAGAATCGATGCCGACGATATTTTCATTCAATTGAACCATCGCTTTCCACCAATATTGTTTGATGTTGTTTTTAAGTTCAGCTCCATTTTGTCCGTAATCGTAAACGGCTGATAATCCGTCATAAATTTCACTGGATTGGAAAATGAAACCGTATTCTTTGGCGTGCGAAATAATCTTCTTGAAAATATCTTCTGACATGGCTTTAAATTAGGTTGCGAATTTAATTGTTTTTAGTCGTTTTGCGAAATTCGAAGTTCGAAATTCGTGGTGATCTTAAAATAATCAATTTAAAATATTTGAATTAATTTAAGAATCAAATTAATTACTCCTATCAAAACTAAAATCCACCAATTTCTTTTGAGCCAAGATTCAGATGAATATTTAGCCCAAATTCCAGAGAGAATCAGAAGAATTGGAATGAGGAATTTTAGAATTTCTGTACTCATTCTTTTATAGAATAGTAATAATTGTGAAATCCACCACCTTTACGAATTTTCTTCTCAAATTCTTCTTTTGAATAGATTACATCATTAATAGTTATAGATTTTATCTGTGTTTTTTCAATGTTTTGCCTACTTATAAAAACTGTTGATCTTTTTGGAGTGGTAATCTGAATTGTATTATTATCGATGGTTTTGTATTCAAGATTTTCATCTAATTTTTCTAATGTTTTATTGTTGATTTTTAAAACCTGATCGGTATATTTAAAAAAATCAGTAACTTTCTGTTTTCTTATTCTTTCAATTGGATGCATAAATTCAATTGAAATCTCTAAATCTTGTTCTGATTTGTTTAAGATAAAGAAATGAGTCAGATAAGAACAGGAATTTAGTATCAAAGAAAATCCAAATAGAAATAAAAAAGTTAGCTTTCTCATTTCAACAATTTATACATTCTCAAAAACTTGAAACTTAACTCGAATACCTCATCCACTTCCACATTTCTTTGAAAGAAGGTTTTTTGCCGTACATCAAAATTCCGACGCGGTAAATTTTTGAAGCGAAAAAAACCATCAGCAACATAGAACCAATGAGCAATGCAAGTGAAATCGCAATTTCCCACCATTCCACACCAAACGGCAATCTGGTAACCATCGAAATCGGTGAAGTCAGTGGAATCATCGAGAGCCAAAAAGAAACCGGTCCGTCAGGGTTTTCCAAAGTGGTCATACTTCCGTACATCGCAATCATCATCGGGAAAATTGGGTAAAAGGTAAATTGCTGTGTATCGGTATCGTTGTCAACGGCAGAGCCAATCGCTGCGAAAATCGAACTGTAAAATAAATATCCTAAAAAGAAATAAACCACAAATAAAATCAGAATTAATGGATAATCCATGTCAAGCAATTCGGTGAAAATTCCTTGTGATTTCAACATCCAATCAGGATTTGCCTGTGCCAGCATTTCAGTTTGCTGCGCTGAAACTTTCTCTATTTTTGATGCGAAAAACGCCGACCCTGCAAATAATAAACCTAATCCCATTCCGATCCAAATGATGAATTGCGTAAGCGCAACCATCGTCGTTCCCATGATTTTTCCCATCATCAGATTAAATGGTTTCACGGAAGAAATGATGATTTCCACTACACGGTTGTTTTTTTCTTCTACAACACTTCGCATAACTTTTACACCATAAATCATGATGAACATAAAAATTACGTAAGCCAGGAAAATCGCCAATCCGAATTTCAGATATTCGCCTTTGTCTTCAGCACCGCCTTTGAGGTTAAATGTTTTGATTTTGATTTTGGAATCGAGGCTTTTCATGGCTTCTCCGGAAATTCCGGCTTTTTCCATTTTCAATTCTTCGACGCGTTTATTGAGTTTTGATTCTAATTTTTCCTTGAATCCCACGCCGATATTTCCTTTCGTGCTTAATTCAATTCCGTTTTCAACTTTTGACAAATCATTTTTATCAAAATTTGGGATGATTAACAATCCATCAAGCGATTTGCTTTCTGCCAAAGTGTCTTTAATTCCTTTGATGTCCTTGGTTCCATAGAAATTATAAATTTCATTTTCGGTTGAAACCAAAGAAGTAATGAATTCATTGCTTTGATCCACAACCGCGATGTTCTTCTGTTCGCTGTTGGCAGACATCATCCAGGCAATTATTCCGATAATCCCTACAAGAATCAGCGGGGACAAAACGGTCATTATGATGAAGGTTTTATTTTTTACCTGTGAAAGAAATTCTCTTTTTGCGACGAGTATGATTTGGTTCATATTTTTAATTTAGAAGTCCGAAATAAGAAGTTAGAAGTTAGAATCATTTTTAACGGATTGTAAAAATATTTCGTTGATGGAAGGAATTGCTTCTCTGTATTGGACGATGTGTCCTAATTGAGAAATTTCCTGCAACAATTGATTTGAACCCGTGTTTTCGGGTTTTGAAATTTTGAATTGCGTTGTATATCCGTTGTTTCCTAAAGTTTCTACATCGAAATTATTAACAAATCTGTCCCAGGAATTCACTTCAGGATTTTCAATTTCCACGAAATATTTTCCCGATTTAAATTTGTTTTTTACTTCGTGAATCGGTCCGTCCAAAACTTTATTGGATAAATTAATCAAAGCAATGTGGTCACACATTTCCTCTACAGATTCCATTCTATGCGTAGAGAAAATAATGGTAGTTCCTTTGTCGCGCAACTCTAAGATTTCATTGGCAATAATTTGCGCATTTACTGGGTCAAATCCACTGAAAGGCTCGTCAAAAATCAACAATTCAGGATCATGCAAAACGGTAATTACAAATTGAACTTTTTGTCCCATACCTTTGGAAAGTTCGGTCAATTTTTTGTCCCACCATTCTGAGATTCCTAATTTTTCAAACCAGTATTCTGTTTTCTTTTTGGCTTCAGCACTGGAAAGTCCTTTTAATTTGGCAAAATAAAGTGCTTGTTCGCCAATTTTCATATTGTTGTACAAACCACGTTCTTCAGGCATATACCCTACCATCGGAATCACAGATTTATCAAGTGGTTTTCCATCAATCATCACAGTACCTTTATCGGGAGCAGTAATTTGGTTGATAATCCTGAGAAATGTTGTTTTTCCGGCACCATTCGGACCCAAAAGTCCATAAACAGAACCTTTCGGAATTGTCAAATCAAAATCGTTCAAAGCGATTTTACTTCCGTATTGTTTGGTGAGATTTTTTGCAACAAGCAAATCAGACATAAGAATTGATTTTAATAATTAGTGTTAATTCTTATGCAAATGTTACAAAATTTATTGAGAGTTTTTAATTGAAAAGAGGATTTAAGGCGGGGGATGGGTGAAATTATTATAATTTATCTTCCAGATAACCTTGAATTTTTTTAGCGACAATAGGTACTGCAATCGCAACAGCAATGGAAAGGATCGTTTTGCCGGTAGTTCCCATTTTCAATCGCTGGCTTGCTTGTCCGGAAATGAAGCTGAGTGCAGAGTTCACACCGTTTCCGATTGGTGATCCTAATACGGAAGAATTATCTTCAACTTTATTCACCAGATTATTAAATGTCTTGTACAAAAAACCATCTTGTGTTTTTTTGTCAGCATTTGACATTTTAGTTTTCAGTTGTTGTTTCGCCAACCTTAAATCAGCAAGAGTATTTATATCTTTATAATTAATCTTCGTCATCGTCATCTGAGTTATCAATGGCTTCCATAGCAGCTTCTATGGTTTTATTGGTTATGATTAGCTGAATTTTCTTTCTGAAAATAATAAAGATGACTAAAAGCAATACATAAACAATCATCACAAATAAAAATCCTAAACCAGTATCATCGAACCAGTTCCCTAAAAGAAATCCAGCCGCTAAACTACCTATAAAAAGAATCATTAAAACAAATACTCCCACCAACATTCCAAAAACACCAGCTCCAATCATATTGCTGACAGAGTCAACGATTTCGAGTTTAGCATAAGAAATTCGGTTGTTAATGTACTGTTTTAAATCATCAAACATATGCAGTGTTTTATTGGGTATTTAACAAATATAAGAAAAAAAATTGGGGTTTTTAAACCCCAACATTGTCTTGAAACTCATCTTTAGCTTTCTTGGCTTGACCTTTTACATCTTCAGCAGTTGATTGCAACTTGCTTTTCACATCAGCCAATCTGTCTTCGATATCTTTTTTAGCTTTTTTAGCTTTTTCACTGAAATCATTAGAATACTTTTCAGCTTCTTTTTTCAATCTTTCAGCTTCTTTTCTTAATTGTTTTCTTGTTTCTTCTCCGGACTGAGGTGCTAATAAAATTCCTGCCGCTGCTCCAGCTGCTGCTCCGATTAATAATCCGGCTAATAATTTGAATGCTCCACTTTCTTTTGCCATGGCTTTAATTTTTAATGATTAATAGATTTTCTAAAATTATAAATAGTTAAAGACAAAAACAATACCAAAAATTTTATCTTTACACCAATTTAAAGAAAATTTTAACAAATGCCACAATTATCTTCAAAGGCGGATTTGATGCCCGCATCTCCTATCAGAAAACTTGTACCCTACGCTGACAAAGCAAAACAAAGAGGAACTAAAGTATATCATTTAAACATCGGACAGCCTGACATTGTTTCACCTGAGGCGGCGCTGGATGCTTATCGCAACCTGCCCTTTGATGTGATTGCTTATACGCATTCCGAAGGAACGCCTGAGTATCGAAAAGCTCTCTCGGATTATTACAAAGGAAGAGGTTATGACGTGGCGCCTAACAATATTATCGTTACCAATGGAGGGTCCGAAGCCTTGTTATTTACATTTGGAGTAATTGCCAATCCGGATGATGAAATCATTATCCCGGAACCCTATTATGCGAATTATAACAGTTTTGCTTGCCAGAGTGAAGTTAAAATTGTTCCTATAAAATCTTCTATCGAATCCAATTTTGCTTTGCCTCCAATTGAATCTTTTGAAGAAAAAATCACGGATAAAACGCGTGCGATTTTAATTTGTCATCCCGGAAATCCGACCGGATATTTATATTCACAAGAAGAATTAAATAAATTAAAAGATTTGGTTCTGAAGCATGATTTGTATTTGATTTCAGATGAAGTTTATGCGGAATATATATATGGTGAAGAAGAACATCATTCTGTTTTAGGTTTTGATGAATTGAAAAACAATGTGATCGTAATTGATTCTGAATCCAAGCGTTTCAGCATGTGTGGTGCTCGTTTGGGTGCAATGATTTCTCGAAATGAAGAAATGATGTCCAAAGCAATGAAATTTGCGCAAGCACGTCTAAGCCCGGTTTTGACAAGCCAATATGCTGCAACCAAAGCGCATGAAAATGTTGGTAGCTATTTCGAAGATTCAAGAGCTGAATACGTAAGCCGTAGAGATATTTTGATTTCAGAATTAAATAAAATTCCCGGTGTAGTTTGTCCAAACCCTAAGGGTGCATTCTATTGTATGGTAGAATTGCCGGTTGATGATGCTGAAAAATTTGCCATTTGGTTGTTGAATGATTTTGATTTAAATGGTGAAACAATTATGGTCGCTCCCGGAAACGGGTTTTACAGCAATCCTGAATCAGGAAAAAAACAAGTTCGCATCGCTTATGTTTTGAAAAAAGAAGATTTGATTCGTTCGGTTGAAATTTTGAAAGTGGCATTGGAGCAGTATTATGCGAAAACTTTGATTTAAGTGGAAGTAATTCAAAATAAATCCCTAAAACCCTATAACACATTTGGTTTAGACGTTTCTGCCAAATATTTTGTAGAAGCAGATTCAAAAGAAAAAATCATTTCTGCATTGAATTTTGCGAAGGAAAATAACCAGCCGGTTATGTTGCTCAATGGTGGAAGCAATATGCTTTTGACACATGATTTCGAGGGATTGGTTTTGAAATTAAATCTGAAAGGAATTGAAATCATTTCAGAAAATGAAGATTTCGTAAAAGTAAAAGTCAATTCCGCGGAAAACTGGCATGAGTTTGTGCAATGGACACTGCAAAATGATTTCGGCGGATTGGAAAATTTATCCCTCATTCCCGGAAATTGTGGAACGGCTCCGATTCAAAATATCGGTGCTTATGGTGTTGAGATAAAAGATGTGATGTCTGAACTTTCAGCACTTCATATTGCGACAAGGGAAATCAAAATTTTCGCCAACGAAGAATGTAAATTCGGCTACCGCGAATCTGTTTTTAAAAATGAATTCAAAGGACAATTTATTTTGTTAGATGTAACATTTAAATTGACTAAAAAAAATCACATTCTCCATACCTCTTACGGTGCGATTCAATCGGAATTAAATGATTTAAACATCTCAAATCCAACGATTCAAGATGTGAGTAAGGCTGTTGTTAATATCCGTCAAAGCAAATTACCTGATCCGAAAGAGATTGGAAATTCTGGTAGTTTTTTCAAAAATCCGGTCATTTCAAAATCGAAATTTGAAGAACTACAAAAGCAATTTCCTGATATTTCAGGGTATGTTACGGGTGATGAAGTAAAAGTTGCTGCCGGCTGGTTGATAGAAAATGCTGGTTGGAAGGGAAAACGCTTCGGTGATGCGGGCGTTCATGAAAAACAAGCTTTGGTTTTGGTCAATTATGGAAACGCAACAGGGCAGGAAATTTATGATTTGTCTCAACAAATTTTAGATGATATCTGGACAAAGTTTGGTATTCAACTAGAAAGAGAAGTTAATATTCTTTGATTACATTTGTTGTAAATCAAGTGCTTAAATCATTTGGATTTTATTTAACATAAAACTCTACTGAATTGGTAGAGTAAAACTCTAATTTTGCTGCCTTAAATTTTTATATGGACAAAAAGCTTTTAAGATCTTCCATTTTCAGACATCTCGATGGAATCGTTACTGCGACAGTGATTGCTGCTTTATCACAGAAAAATATTTTACAATTTATATTAGATAAAAAAGAATTAAAACTTTCCGAAATCGCTCAGGAATTTCCAGCAAATGAAGGTTATCTGAACGTTGCTTTGCGAATTTTAGCTTCGCAGAATTATTTGAATTATCATATCGACAATCAGAATGATTTAATTCAGATTTCGATAAATGAAAATTCAGAAAAAGCATTTTCTTTCCAAAATATTTATGTTGACTTATCTCAATTTTTATCAGATGAAGACTTGATTAAATCAAGAGAAATCACTGAAGAATTGTGCCGTAAATGGATTCAATTATTTGATAAATATAAATCATTATTGGTTGAAAAATCTGATGAAAATTCATTGGAATTTCAACTCAAAAAACACATCGAAGGCGTACTCATAGGGCCAATCATAGTAAAACTTGGAATGAGTGGAATGTTCCATAAATACTTTATGGAAGCGTCTTTCAGCGCAGGAGAATTCCATAGAAATCCTGAATGTTTTGAAACAATTTTAGATTATTTGTCTGAATTAGGTTGGTTTACCAAACGAAATAAAAATTTCCAGTTTACCGAAACCGGATTGTTTTTCGCCAGACGAGCTCCGGCTTACGGTGTTACTGTTTCTTATTTACCGATGTTTTCAAAACTTCAAAATTTACTTTTTGGAAAAGCAAATGAAATTCGGGAAATCGAAATTGGTGATGATGAAATCCACGTGGACAGAGAGATGAACGTTTGGGGAAGCGGTGGTGCGCATTCTACATACTTCAAAGTTTTGGATGAATTTATCATCGAAATTTTTAACCGTCCGATCCATGAGCAACCCAAAGGAATTCTCGATATGGGTTGTGGAAACGGTGCGCTTTTGCAACATTTGTATGAAGTGATTGAACGCCAAACTTTGCGTGGAAAACAATTAGAAGAACATCCCTTATTTTTGGTGGGTGCAGATTTCAATCAGGCGGCGCTGAAAGTAACGCGTGCAAATTTGATTAAAAATGACATTTGGGCAAAAGTGATTTGGGGCGACATAGGAAATCCACAAAAATTATCCGAAGATTTAAAATGTGATTACAATATTGAATTGGGAGAATTGTTGAATATCAGAACCTTCTTAGATCATAACCGAATCTGGGAAGATGTAGCGGAGTTGAATTCTGAACGTATAAGCACTTCAACAGGTGCGTTTAGTTTCAGAGGAAAAAGACTTTCAAACCAAGAAGTTGAAGAAAATCTTTTGCTTCATTTGAAAAAATGGACACCTTATGTTGAAAGATTCGGATTGTTATTGATTGAATTACATACTTTGCCACCTGCGATTACTTCAAAAAATTTAGGAAAAACTGCGGCAACTGCTTATGATGCTACACATGGATTTTCAGATCAATACATTGTTGAGGTCGATGTTTTTCACAAGATTTGTATGGAATCCGGATTAAATCCTGACAGAAATTTATTCAAGAAATTTCCTGATTCTGAATTGGCGACTGTAAGTATTAATTTGTTGAAGAAATAAAATTTCAAACTTTGTCATTCCGAATGAAATAAAAAGGAATGAGGAATCTTTAATTTAATTATTCATCCAATTCAACCCAAAAACGCTATTCAAAGCAGCAGTTTCGGTGCGAAGTCTTTGATTTCCAAGAGAAATTCCAATAAATCCATTTTGCTCGGCAAGTTGGATTTCTTCTTTTGAGAAATCTCCTTCGGGACCGATTAGAATCAAATAATCTGTTACAGGTTTAATGATTTTCTTAAATTCTTTTCTTTCAAAATTAGAGTCACAATGCGCAATCATTTTATTTTCAGGATGATTGAATTTAAGAAAATCAGAAAATTTAATCAAATCATTGATTTTTGGAACGGAAGCTTTTAGCGATTGTTTCACTGCCGAATGAACGATTTTCTGACAGCGTTCAAGATTGATGTTTTTTCTTTCCGAATGAAATGTTTTCAGAAATGTAATTTCATCAATTCCAATTTCCACAGATTTTTCCATGAAGAATTCAATACGTTCCATGTTTTTGGTAGGAGCGATGGCAACATGAATTTGATAAGGTCTCTGTTCAAAATTTTCCTGAATTTCAGATAATTCAACTTCAATTGATTTTGAATTGATTTGGGAAACTTTTCCTTTGGCTAATTTCCCCAATCCATCTGTGACATAAATTTCCTGACCGATTTTTCCGCGCAAAACTTTAGAGAAATGCTGGCTTTCTTCCGAGTTTAATTCTGCAAAATTTCCATTAATATTTCCGATGTATAACCGCATTATAAAGTATATTTTGAAACAGATTTAGAAGTAGAATCGGCGAAAATACTTCGTTCAAATTTCAATTGTCCGACCATCGCAATCATCGCCGCATTGTCTGTCGTGTATTCAAATTTTGGAACAAATGTTTTATAATTTCCGGATTTTGCCAATTCATTCAATCGATTTCTGATTTCAGAATTTGCCGAAACGCCACCTGCAATTGCGATTTGATTGATTCCGCTTTTTTCAGAAGCCGCAATTATTTTTTCCATCAAAATATCGACAATCGTTTTTTGAATCGAAGCGCATAAATCGTTTAAATTTTCTTCTATAAAATCCGGATTTTCTTTCACTTCTTTTTGGATGAAATACAAAATCGCAGTTTTCAATCCACTGAAACTGAAATTAAATCCATCCACTTTAGGTTTTGAAAATTTGAATTTGTCAGGATTTCCTTCTTTTGCCAATTTATCGATGATTGGTCCCGAAGGATAATCCAATCCCAAAACTTTTCCGGCTTTGTCAAAAGCTTCCCCCGCAGCATCATCAATCGTTTCACCTAAAAGTTCCATTTCGAAATAATCATTGATTTTAACGATTTGTGTATGCCCGCCGCTTACAGTCAAACATAAAAATGGAAAATCTGGTGAATTCTCATTGGCATCATCAATAAAATGCGCCAAAATATGCGCTTGCATGTGGTTGATTTCAATCAAAGGAACATCCAAAGATGCACTCAAAGATTTCGCAAAGCTGCTTCCAACCAATAAAGAACCCATCAATCCGGGACCACGCGTATAAGCCACCGCAGAGATTTTGTCTTTGGAAATTCCGGCTTGTTTGATGGCTTCATTTACGACCGGGACGATGTTTTGCTGGTGGGCACGTGAAGCCAGTTCAGGCACGACTCCGCCGTAACTTTGGTGTACTTTTTGATTGGCAATCACGTTGGATAAAATTTTATTGTTCTGAATCACAGCCGAAGCCGTATCATCACAAGAAGATTCAATTCCAAGTATTATTGGGAAATCAGTCATTTTAACGCTTACAATTAATTAATTACGCTTAATTTTGTTGCAAATATCGGAATTTTAGAGTTTGAAAGTAGTAAGAAGAATAGGAAGGGTAATTTTAATTTCAGTAATCGTCGTGCTTACGCTTTTGCTGACGGTTATGATTTCCCTGCAAATTCCTGCTGTTCAGACCAAAATTGCAACTTATGCCGTAACTGAACTCAATAAAACTTTCGGCACTAAAATAAATGTTGACCGCGTAAATATCGATTTTTTCGGAGATGTGAACCTATACGGAGTCTCCACGCATGACAACCACGATTTGGAATTCGTGAAAATCGACAGAGTTGAAGCTCGACTTAGTTTATGGGGATTGATTAGAAATCCCAATAATATTACCATTAAAAAATTGACTCTTTATAAGCCTGAAGTGCAGGTGATCACTTATAAAGAGGAAACGATAAGTAATTTCATTGATTTAGTTAATAAATTTTCAAAACAGGAAAAAACAGAAGAATCAGATTTTCTTTTGCGTGGTGATGTGGAAATTATCAATGGAAAAGTATTAATCCAAAATCAAAATCTGGAAAATCCGAATTGGATTGATGCGCAGAATTTCAACGCTTTGATTGAAAAGTTTAAATTGGAAAACAATGAAATCTGGGCAAATCTGAAACAGATGAATTTCAATGCTGAAAGAAATGATGAAAATTATATAATTGAGAATTTTTCAGGCGATTTTCACTATTCAGACAAAGAAATTAGATTTGACAAATTAAATTTAAAAACCGAAGATTCCTATCTTGACGGGCATTTGGTTTTCTCCTATAATTCAACCGAAGAATTAAAAGATTTTGTAAACAAAGTACAATGGGATGTTGAGTTCAAAGATGATTCGAAAGTAAATTTTAAAGATATTCGTTATTTTGTAAAGAATTTCGACAAGAATAGTACGGTCGAAGTTTTGGGAAAAGTTTCCGGAACTTTGAATGATTTGCATCTGAATGAATTTCAATTGAAAGGCGACGGCGCTTTTATTGCGGCCAATGATTTGTATCTGACCGATATGACCCACGGCGATAAAATTGTCATTTCCACTAAAAATGTAAAGCTAAAAACTTCCTATTCAGAATTAAATCAATTGCTTCCGACATTTATTTCGAGCCGAATTCCTGATTTTATGAATCGTTTCGGGACGATGGATTATTTGGGAGATTTTAATTTAAATCCAAATCAAATTAACATCAACGGAGATGCGATTACGGCTTTAGGAAATGCTGATTTGAATGTTGCGTTGACCAATTACAAAAGGAATCTTACATATAAAGGAACGGTCATCGCTGACAATATAAACCTGAAACAAATCACGGAAGTAAAAGAACTTGGATTTGTGAAAGGTCGAATGGAATTTGATGGTGTCGGCACCGATATCAAAACATTGAAATTGCGTGCCAACGGAAATCTTGCTTACCTCGATTTGATGGACAAAAGATACCAGCAAGTTTCAGTAAACGGAAAGTTGGAAAGACAGATTTTTTCCGGATTGCTTTCCATTCGTGACCCGCATTTGAATTTAAATTATGACGGAACTTTTGATTTTTCGGGTAAAACCATGAAATTGGATTTCCAGTCAAATGTCAATCATATCAATCTCGATTATCTAGGTTTGACCAAAAATTTAGAAGCAAAAGTTAAAGCAGAGATTGGAGGAAATTTTACATTTAGTAATATTGATGATTTCTTAGGTAATTTAGATATAAAAAATCTTCATTTTACTTCAAAAACCGATACGGTTGATATTCCTGAAGCGCATTTGGTTTCTTCAAGAACAGATGGAAATCAAAATCTGGAATTGGATATTCCAGGGTTTTTGAAAGGAGAAATTCATGGTAATTACAGATTGAGCCAGCTTCCTGATGCGATCATGAATGCGGTTGGAACTACAACTTTGCTTACTTATGAGGCCAAACCGATTGAAGCCAATCAGAGTTTTGGATTTTATTTCGAAGTCGATCAGGATTTATTTTCTTTGATTGATCCGCGAATTCAGATTGCTCCTGGGACAATTGTGGATGGTCAAGTCGATACAAATACCAATTCATTAATTGCGGAATTGAGTTCTACCGAAATTGGTTTTGACGGGTTTAATCTTTATAATCCCTTGATTAATATTGACACTTCCAAAAATACAGAACCCATTTACCTTCGTTCGGATAGTATTGCTGCGAAAGGTTTTATGATTTACAATATGGATTTGTACACGACTCCGATTCAGGATTCCATGTTAGTGAAAACGAAATTTCAGATTGGAAAAGAATTTCCGGTAAATGTAGATTTAAATCTGTTCCATACGTTAGATGAAGAAGAAAATCTGGTTTTTGGTTTTTCGCCTTCAACTATAAATGTGGATGAAACAGATTGGCATTTGAACCCAAATAATGACAGAAATTCCAATCGTGTTACAGTAAATTTCAAGAAGAATTATTACAAACTTCAAAATGTTTTGTTAGAATCAGAGGGGCAGAAATTATTGTTGGACGGTTATTATGCAAGTGCGACTGATTACCAGTTGAATGCAGATTTGGAAGAATTGGTTTTGTCTAAATTATTACCAAAAGGATTACTTGGAAATTTATCTATAGATGGGATTGCCAACGGAAATATTGACATCATCAGAAGTAAAGACGAATTCAAACCTTTGATGGAGCTGAAGGTTGCATCACTTGAATTAAACAAATATGCTTTGGGTGATTTGGGAATTAATGGAGTTTATAACGTTGCGCAAAATGTATTTGATTTAGAGCTCTTTTTAGAACAACAGCAAGTTCAGGTTTTATATGTGAATGGATATATTGATAATAAGCCGGCTACGCCTGAAATCAATTTGGCGGCAAGTTTAGATGATCTGAATTTCAAATTTGTAGAATCATTTTTATCGGCGGCTATGAGTAATGTAAGAGGAATGATTTCCGGAGAAATGAAATTTACAGGACCAATCGATTCTCCAGATTTTGAGGGAATGCTCGACATGAAAGACTTAGGATTTACAGTTGATTATCTCAATGTTGATTATGCTTTTGACGGTGTAAATACACTTCCTGTTTATAAACAAAGTGGAGGGCAAGGTTTCATCAATTTGGATGAAATGTCATTCAGAGATACAAAATTCAATACAAAAGGAGAAGTTACGGGGCAATTACTTTTTAGAGATTTTGCCACCTGGTTTCTCAACTTGTCATTCAATACAAATAATTTACTTGTGATGAATACCACCGAAAAACATAATGAATTGTTTTATGGAAGAGTATTCGGGCAGGGAGCATTTGAACTTTTCGGTCCGCCTGAGAGATTAGATATTTCTGCAAAAGCAATCATCAATGAAAATTCAGAATTTACAATCAATACCGGAGCTACTAAAGTAGAATCAGAAAGCTCGTTGGTAAGATTTATTCCGGAAGGATTAGACAAAATAGAAGATGACGGAACACCACGTGGAATGGATATTGACATAGAAGTTTCAGCCAGTCCTTCAGCAACCATCAACCTGATTTTTGATCCGGTGACAGGTGATATGGTTACAGCAAATGGCTATACAAAGGATTTGAGATTTAGACTTTCCCGTACCGGAAATATGACCATTGACGGAACCTATACTTTAGAATCAGGAAAATATGAACTCCGCCAAATCCCTCTTCTCAATCGAGACTTCAACATAAAATCAGGAAGTTATGTGAGATGGAACAATGGGAATGCGTTTGAGGCAGATATGAATATTGTTGCGAACTATGAAAGAACAGTTTCAAATGTTTATGAATATGCAGGTGTAGGGCAGAGTCAAACTTATGATGTTGCTTTGGGGATTGTAATCAGTGAGTCTTTGAAAGAACCGGAAATGGATTTCACATTGACGATTCCAAAAGGAGGCAGTGATATACAATCAGCGGTGGATTATAAATTTAATTTAGATCCCGACGAAAAAATGATTCAATTTGGCTCCATATTGTTATTTGGTCAATTCAATACCAATTCCGAATCCGTTCTGACCGCAGGTGCTACCTCTGCAGGAGCAGGTATAGCTTTGAAGCAACTGGGCGGTATTTTGACTTCTTTATTATCGAGTGGGGGAGTAAGTGTTGGATTAGATTACGTTTCAGGGTCACAGCTAAGTAATACATCTGACCGTGTGAAAACAAATTTAACGATCAATTTATCACCTCGCTGGACTTTCAATGGAGCCGTTGGAATCCCCGTTGGGACTACTTATCAAGGAGATAATGCCACAGGAGAAGCAGAAATTCAGTGGGATGTTTCCAAGAAGATGGATAAAAGTATTGTTGTAAACTTCTTTACGCGACCAACCAATTTTGGAGTTCAAGGAGCCGGAAATACAAATAATTTCCAAAGTTTCGGAGGTGGAATTATCTATAAAACTACTTTTGACAGATTTTCTGAGATTTTTAAAAAACAAGAAAATACTCCATCTCCGGTTGTAACTCCAAAATTCGGAGATGAACCACCTTCATTATTTGACCAGCCTTTCCCAAATGACTCCATCACACCGGAAAACGGAGAGGAAAAAGATTCTGTAGAAAAAAAGAAAGTTTCTAAAGTTGAGGAAAAACAGAAAGGAAATTCTCTGGTTCGTTTTAAATAAAAAAAGTTTATTGTCCAAAGACAATAAACTCACGCAAAACAAACAAAAGTGATGAATTTTTTGTGATTCAAAACTTGTTGCTAATTTAATGTTTTGTCAAAATATTTAAAAAAAATATATTGATTTAATGAATTTATTTATAAATTTGATAAAATTTAAGTTCATAAATTATTAATTTAATAAAATGTAGGTTCTGATATGAAGCCAAATTATGATATCGATGATGTAGATAAAACGATTTTGATGTATTTGATTGAAAATACACGCATGCCTTTTACTGAAATTGCCAAAAAAATGGAAGTTTCTGCGGGAACCATACATGTTCGTGTAAAAAAGTTGGAAGATGCAGGCATCATTAAAGGGACAACTCTGATTACGGATTATGATAAAATGGGTTATCAATTTGTTGCTTATGTAGGTCTATTATTGACTAAGACCAATAAAATACAAGGTGTAGTTGAAGAATTATACAAAATTCCAAATGTAACCGTAGCGCACATCGTTTCGGGTAAATATAATATTTTCTGTAAAATCAGAGCGCGCGATACCAATCATGCGAAGGAAGTTATTTTTAAAATTGATGAGATAGATGATGTTCTGCGGACTGAGTCCATGATTTCTCTTGAAGAAAGCTTCAATGACAAAAATCGATTGATGAGATCAATTTTTAAATAATGAATTTCAAATGAAAACAGAAAACAATCCGCTAGGAGAATATTTTAATTTTGCAGTAGCGTCCAGTTTGGTTTTATTTGGTTTTGATGGTGAAGAACTTTCAATTTTACTGACCAAAAAAACGCATGAACCATTTTTAGGAGCTTATATTTTACCAGGGAAATATATTCGCCCGACTGAGGGAAATGACGCTGCGATTCATCAATTGTTAATTGAAAAGATTGGAGTTGATCCAAATTCTATTTATCTGGAACAGTTGAAAGCGTTTAGTAAAGTTTTCCGAAATCCAATGGGACGCGTCATCAATGTTGCTTATTATGCGTTGGTTAAATTGACTCCTGAAGTGAAAGCGCATTCTGAGAAATTTGGAGGAGTTTGGATTCCCTACAACAAGATTCCCGATCTTGCATTTGATCACAATGATATCATCGTTTATGCAAAAGAACGTTTGAAAAGAAGAGTAAAACGACGCCCGGTTGGATTTAATCTTTTGCCGAAAGAATTTACGATTTCTCAGTTGCAGTTAATTTATGAAAAGGCTCTGAATCGTGAATTGGACAAAAGAAATTTCCGCAAAAAAATATTTAATTCCAATCTGATAATTGAATCAGGAAATTATACAGACCCAAATTTGTATCGAAAAATTTCAAAGCTTTATATGTTTGATGAAGAGAAATATGAAAAAATGACTTTGAAGGGTTATGATTTCTTGTTTTAACTATTAATTTTGCAACATGATAAAAAGATCAATTTGGTTTAATGGTTTGATTGCTCTGATGGTGGTGCTTATCAGCGGAATTTTATTTCGTGGTTACAGATTGTGGAGTACAAATGATTTCCTTTTCAAAGAACACTTCCAACTTGAAGATTTGCAAATGCCGGAATGGTATCCTTTGGCAACATTAGGCTTGGGTCTAGTGGCATTGATAGGAATCATTTTGGTATATTTTTATCGAAAAATAGGGGTTTATCTAACCATTGCATCACTATTTATATCGATAGCGATGCAACCTGAATTTATGCCTGACGGCACACTTTATTCCATGTTTACATTATTTGTGTTTATCGGATATGGCTTATCTGTTGTAATCCCTCACTGGAAAGAATTCAAATAAATTTATCTTACAAATTCTACTATTAAATTTGTTCCTCCCGCCAAAACAGAGGTATTGTTGTCTGTCATATTGGACATAATTCTGATCAACTGATACTGGCTAGTGATGCTCACAAGTTTAGTTGCTGTAACGGTTACACTTTCACCATTTGATACAGTAGCAAAAGTTCTGGTGCCTGCAATTTCTGACCCTCCTAAAGTCAGGTAAAATTCAGGGCTGATTGCCGAGCCTGAATTTTTTCTTACAGAAACTGTATAGGTAATTTTATAAATTCCGGTTTTAGTTTGTGTTTGGATGTAGTTGGAATCTACATTTAAATTATGAACTTCTCCGGGAGTCCCAAAAGTTATTCCGTTGCTGGAACTTAGGTTTTCATTTGATGATTTGTGTGCTTGAGCATATGCAACATTGTTTGCGTCATCAGGAGATTTCCATGTAGCAACGCCATTTGCATTCGAAGTCAAAACATATCCGTTTGCTTGCGAACCATCAGCTATTTTTACTTTTCCGGCAACATGAAGCCTTTCGTCTGGGGAATTGGTACCAATTCCCACTTTGTTATTGTTATTAGAACTATTTCCCAAAACAATTGCATTTGCCTGAGAAGTCGTCGCCTGATAACCAATTGCAGCAGAATTTTGTCCTGAAGAATTGGCACTAACTCCCAAGGAAATTGAGTTTTCACCGGAAGCTGTAGATTCATTTCCAACTGCCATAGTGGAATTGTTGGAACTTTTAGAATTGTATCCTAAAGCAGTTGATTGATAGCCGCTTGCATTAGAATTATACCCTAAGCCCATCGCAGAATTATGAGAACTTATCGCTCCATATCCCACTGCTGTAGATTGGTAACCGCTAGCTGTAGAATTGTAACCGATGGCAGTGGCTTGATTAGAAGCAGATGAATTTGCATTAGTTCCTATAGCAACTGATTGATTTTCATTGGCGTTGGCACCATTCCCCAAACTAATTCCTCCATTAGGGACAAACTTCCCAATTTGAGTATTATTTACTTTTAAAACTAAATTCTGATAATTATTGGTTCCTAAATAATCAGACGAACTTATTGTATTTCCTCCCAATGACCAGTCAACTCCGGAGCCGCTTCCGGTGCTTCCTGTAGAGAGTCTGTTCCATTGCCCACTATGCCAATAGTAAAATCCGGGCGTTAAACCATTCAAAGATGATGTGTTAAAAACAAGAAGGCTGTTTTCAGCACTCGTAATTGTGCTTGTATCTGAACTGTTTTGTAAAGATACATTAGGGATTAATAATCCTTTATTAGTTGAATTTAGGTGTAAAATGGAGGAAGGGTGAGGGCTTTGAATCCCAATTCCGACCTGAGCGAATGTGTGATTTAGGTTGCACATAATCACTAACAAGAATACAAATAGCTTTCTCATTTTCATTATAGATTTAAGTTAGGTAACCAAAATGGTCAGTCTAGTTAGTAAGTTAGATTACAAATATACCTCATGTTTTTTATGTTGGAATTTTTTTTTGATTATGGCATTGAAATTGTTAAATTCGTATTTAAACAAAAATCCAATTATTATGAAAAAATCTAATTTAATTTTAGGCTTAATTACAATCGGGGCTTCATTTATTATGTTTTCCTGTGGCCCTAAAGAAAATCCACCAGCGACTGATCCGAATGCAATTCCCCAAGATACGATTTCTGTTGCAGAGAATGCTAAAATGACTGAGGCACGTAAAAGATTGCAAGAGGCCGAAGAAAATCTTCAAAAAGCTAAGGAAAGCGGGGACAAAACAGCAGAAAAAGCAGCACAGAAAGTGAAAGACGATGCCCAAACCGCTTGGGATGCTATCAAAAATACAGCAAACAATGCGGCAAATGCAGTTGAAGATGGCGCACATGAAGCTGTTGATGGGATGAAAAATGCAGCAAATGATGTTGGAGAAGCTTCAAAAGAAGCATATAAAGAGACCAAAGAAGGTGTTAAAGAGACTGCTCAAGATGTAAAAGAGGGCACTAAGAAAGTAGCCGATGATGTAAAGGATGGTTCCAAAAAACTGGCGAATGACGTGAAAGATGGTTCTAAAAAACTGGCTGATGATGTAAAAAATATTGGAAAGTAAATTACAATTCATTCCAAAAAGAAAGTCCTGACTAAAAATCAGGACTTTTTTATTTATTTCAATTTGAAATTATTCTACAACTAATTTCTTTGTAGTTTTTGATTTTTGATTGTCAAATTCAACCAAATAAATTCCTTTAGGTAAAGAAATATTGATTTGATTTTGTCCATTTAAATTATTTTTAGAAAGAACTTTTTTACCGCTCAAATCATAAACTGTTACATTTCCTTTTTCTTGAGATTCAATAAAGAATGAATTTCTAGCAGGATTAGGATAGATTTTGAAACTGTTTTTGTTTAAATCATTTATCGACATCAAGACGCCGCATTCAAAAGGATCAAAGAAAACTTCTCCTAAAGTATCATCGTCATTTTTATGTGAAATCACATTTTCTACATCTTCAATCGTAGATTCCTGACCTTCAATCCAGCAATTGTGTAAAGCTTTTACAGTATTTGGAGTATTGTTGAACAAAGCATAAACTTCTCCTTCATTGCCATTTTCACTGAAAACATTTCCTCCAGGATTGAAATCTTCATCATCATCGCTGCCGAAATTAGCCTGAGCAGTTCCCTGCATGGTCACACCCCATAGGTTTCTTCTGATCTGGTTATTCTTCACATAAATTAAATTAGTACTGAACAAATTAATGCCGCTTCCGCCATTCATCGGGATTCCTTCAGAATTATTATCTTCTATAACATTATCAGCAATAACTCCTGTTGAATTTCCCATAGAGGTGATTCCATAACGATTGTTTTTTACGATATTTCCTTTGATTACAATTTTATTCAGAACATTTACTAAACTCGAAGCAGAAATACCACCCACCATCGTCAAATCTCTGTCACCGATAACCGTATTGTTGATGATTCTGATAGAATCTGCATCGCCACTCGGCCCCATGTTGATTTGTGGACGATTGTTGTTTGAAGTATTATTTCCTTCAAAATAATTTCCTTCAATCAAAGCTGAAACGGATGTGTTTGCGCCTGAACTTAATGCGGGATGTACATTGAATTTAAATATTGAATTTTTAATTACAGGGCTTCCTTTTGAAAAGGAAATAGCTCCTCCTGATGAAGAACCATCTGATTTTATGTTGTGAGTCATTTCGCAATTATACATCTCAAACTTTGCAGTTACAACTCTGATTCCTCCTCCATGTGTAATCAATGTATTTCTGAAAAAACCTTCTGATTCATCATAAAACCAAAATCCTTCATACGGGGTTTCATTATCAATTGCCGTAATGGTAATTTGTTCATCTCCAGCATCGCTGATGAATTTTCCTTTCACTTCAATTTCTACTTCAGAACCGATTTTCAAAGTCAGATTTTCATTTAATAATAAAGCATCATTGGTTTCTATTATCAAATTTTCATGCAGCTTGTATTCATTTCCAGAAACTGTGACCGTTTCCGGAGAAGCAGCTGCAATATCATCTAAAGTCCATTCTACACCAGTGTTTGGTGTTGAGTACTGTGCGAAGGTAAAAGAGGCTAATCCTGTAAAAATAAATGGTAAAAATTTTGCTTTCATTTTCTAATCTTCATTAATTGGCTTGCAAGTTAGAATAATTTGACGAAATTTGTTATTCTAAAACCAATTGATACCTTTTTTAAAGTAATTTTTTGAAAAATTATGCTTTCTAAAAAAACAAAGTACGGATTAAAGGCAATGGCTTATCTGGCAAGGAATACAGAACGTTTTCCTATTCTTATTTCTGAGATTTCACAGGAAGAATCCATTCCTCAGAAATTTTTAGAAGGAATTTTATTGGACTTGAAAAAGAATGGTTTGCTTGCTTCCAAAAAAGGGAAGGGTGGAGGTTATTTTTTGATGAGACCAGCGGAAAATATTACCGTTGCATCGATTATTCGCGTTTTAGACGGTCCGATTGCATTACTTCCTTGCGTGAGTTTAAATTATTACCAGAAATGTGATGACTGTAAAGATGAGATGACTTGCACGCTCAATCGCGTTATGGTAAAGGTAAGAGACAAAACGCTCAAAGTTTTGGAAAGCCAGTCTTTAGAAGATTTAAAATAAATTAAAAAATTTTAAACAAATACTATAGTAAATTGATAGACTTTGTTTACATTTGTATAAATATTTTGAATTAATGTAGGTTTTTAAAACCTCTTAAAATATAAAGTCTTATTTTTTAAGATTTTTTGTGTGTTAGTTATTTATGCCTCATGGTCTCTCTACTATGAGGTTTTTTTATGCATTTTGGAGAAGTTCACGCGCTTGCTGCAAAGCACTTTCAGAAATGCTTGCCCCACTGATTAATTCAGCAATTTCCAAGATTCTTTCTTCTTTATTTAATTCTTTTACAGAAGTTTGTGTAAGATTATATTCAGTTTTTTTCAAAACTTTGAGGTGAAATTGTCCTTTTGCAGCCACTTGTGGTAAATGCGTGATGCTTATCAATTGCATTTCCTGCGACATTTCCTGCATCAATTTTCCGACTTCGTCAGCTACTTTTCCGGAAACTCCGGTATCAACTTCATCCAAAATCAAAGTTGGTAAATCCAAATGTGAAGAAAGTAGTTTCTTGATTGCCAGCATCAAACGTGAACGTTCACCACCGGAAACAGATTTTCCAATAGGTTTCAATTCAGAACCTTTGTTGGCCGTAAACAGCATATCGATTTTGTCTATACCATTTGGAGTAAATTCGTCTGAAGTTTTTAATTCAATATTGATAGACGAATTTTCCATACCTAATTTGGAAAGTGTTTCTAAAATGGAATTTTCAACTTTTGAAACAACTGATTTTCTTTTGGAAGAAATTTTTTCAGAAAAGGATTTCAACTGATTTTCAATAGTATTGATTTCCTGTTTGATTTTTTCAATCTGAATTTCAATTGAGTTAAAATCTGAATTTTCCGATTCTAATTTTGATAAAATTTCAAGCAATTCTTCTGTAGAATTGACGCGGTGTTTCACCATCAGCGAATGTAGCAAATTGATCCTGTCATTGACTTCATCAAGCCTTTCAGGATTTAGTTCCAACTTGCTGATTTTGGATTGGATTTCATTTTCAAGATCCTGAATTTCAATTTTTACAGAATTAAATCTTTCTGAAAGTGAGTCCAAATCTGAAGTATAATTAGAAATACGCTGCGTACCGGAAAGAACTTCATTTAATTGAACGATAATTCCAAATTCAGGAGTTTCCAATTTAGTTTGAATTTCACCTAAAACTCTTTGAATCTCATCAGCATGCTGTAATTCTTTCTGTTCTTTTTCCAATTCTTCCAATTCTTCTTTTTTCAAATTGGATTCGCTCAATTCATTCAATAAAAAATTCTGATAATCAGCTTCCTGAGATTTTGATTGGAGTTTTTCTTCCAATTTTTTCAGTTCACTTCTTTTGCTATTTCTGAGCAGATAATTTTTTTTGTATTCATTTACCGATGAAATTTGATTTGCATAAGCATCTAAAATCTGCATCTGGTAATTTTCATCTAACAAATTAGCAGTACTAAATTGCGAATGAATGTCAATCAATTGCTCACTCAATTCTTGCAAAACATCCAGCGTAACAGGCGTATCATTGATAAAAGCTCTGGATTTTCCGCTGGGTAAAAGTTCTCTTCTTAGGATGGATTCTGACTCGTGATCCAATTCATTTTCCTCAAAAAAGGAACTTAGATTTAATTTAGAAATATCGAAAGTAGCTTCGATGATGCACTTTTTTTCAGCATTATTGAGTTGCTTCAAATCGGCGCGCTCACCCAAAACGAGTTTTAATGCGCCCAATAGAATTGATTTTCCAGCTCCGGTTTCACCTGTAATTATAGTCAATCCGTCGCCAAATTGCAATTGCAATTCGTCGATGATGGCAAAATTTGAAACCGATAAACGGGTCAGCATTATTTTTTCAGATTATTCCAAAGTTGGCTGTTAGTAGGCGATAGCGCAGTCAAAACTTCTTTCACTCCTGCGATGTCAACGGAAGACATCATGCCGCCACTGAATATTTTAGAAATTTCATCTTTTTTTGCCATGAAAAAAATATCCAACGGATAAAAAAGTGCGTAATTTCCTTTTTGGTAAAAACTCAAGGTCAGTAAAGCGTTTCCTATCGTATTTTTAGCTTTTGTTTCGTTGTCACTCATTCCGTCCAAACCGACTCTGTGGTATTGGTAATATAAATTTCTCAAAGTGGAATTGTCAGATTTCATCACATTATTGATGAGCGTCGCACGAGATTTGTTCCCATCGATTTCACCCCATCCTGTATAGCGAGAACCGTTTGCATTGGTTGTGATCTGGCGCGCAATGTTGAAATAGGGCGTTCCACCTTCTTTTTGAAAAGTGTCGGAATCCATTCCCAAAGCGAAGTAAACATAGTATGCTATAACGTCAGTCAGGTTTTTGCCGCTGAATTTTCTTGGATTAAAAATTAATTCTTCAAATTCTGTGTATTCAAAGTCGAAATTCGCATCCACGAAATTCAAAACGGGCGTATAATAAGTAGAATTGTAAACCGGTCTTCTGGATTGAACTTGTAAGCGTGCCTGATAAGTGCTTCCGCTCCTTCCGGTAACAATTACCAAAAAGTTAGCTTCAATTTTTTCATGAATTTTATAACGCCCTTCAGTCCATTTAGTTGTGTTGATGAAGTCACGAAGTGATTTTTCCAAAGTCTGAAAAACCTGGTTATTTGATCCTTGTACTTGCTGGTAATCAACGGTTACTGTCGCCATGAATTCCTGAGCAGAAGCTACGGCTGTAACCATCAAACATACTATCAGCAACTTAATCTTGTTCATATTTTATAATTTTCAACGATAAAGTTAAGAATATCTTGTGCAACTTCCGTTTTATTTTTTGCTTTATAAATCACGGGTTCACCATTTCGAGAAATGATGGTAATTTTATTTGTGTCTTTCTGGAAGCCGGCTTCTTCATCTTGCAATGAATTCAAAACGATGAAATCCAGATTTTTCTTTTCTAATTTTCCTTTGGCAAATTCCATTTCATTATTGGTTTCCAAAGCAAACCCTACCAAAATCTGATGTGTTTTCTTTTCACCCAAGCCTTTTAAAATATCAGGATTTTTGGTCAAATGAATGATCAGCTCACTCTCAGACTTTTTAATTTTTTCAGTTGCAGGATTGATGACTTTGTAATCAGCAACTGCAGCAGACATAATAACGATATCCGAATTTTCAAAATGGCTTTCCATTTCAGATTTCATTTCTTCGGCAGAAACGACATCAATTCTTTGAATGTTATATCCGTCAGATTTTTCTTTGGAAGGTCCGCAAACTAAAGTTACATCTGCTCCGTTTTTGGCAGCATTTTTTGCAATTTCAATTCCCATTTTACCTGAAGAAAAATTTCCGATAAAACGAACCGGATCAATTTTTTCATAAGTTGGACCTGCAGAAACCAAAACTTTTTTACCAAAAAGCGGTAAATTTTTCTGAATATGATTTTCCAGAAATGAAACGATATTTTCAGGTTCAGCCATTCGACCTTCTCCTGATAAACCACTTGCCAATTCGCCACTTTCCGCCGGAATAATTATGTTACCATAACTTTCCAACTTCGCTAAATTTTCTTTCGTGCTTGGATGTTGATACATATCCAAATCCATTGCCGGAGCGAGGTAAACAGGACATTTAGCAGAAAGATAAGTTGCCAAAACCAAATTGTCAACTGCTCCGTCTGTCATTTTTGACATTGTATTTGCAGTTGCCGGAGCGATGATCATGTAATCTGCCCAAAGTCCTAAATCGACGTGGTTGTTCCAGCTTCCGTCTTCATCAGAAAATTTCCATTCAACAGGATTTTTTGACAAAGTCGCAAGAGTAAGCGGTGTCACAAATTCCAAAGCTTCCGGAGTCAAAATCACCTTGACTTCAGCACCTTGTTTGATAAGCAAACGAACCAGAAAAGCGGATTTATAAGCCGCAATCCCTGCGGTAACAGCTAATAGAATCTTTTTCCGGTAGAGGATTGACATCGTTTTGTTTTATTTCGTATCGTCTTCCGGTACGCGGTAGTAAATGTCTCCGCTCATCCATTCTTTGATAGAAATAGAAGCAGGTTTTGGAAGTCTTTCGTAAAATTTAGAAACTTCAATTTGTTCGCGGTTTTCGAAGATTTCTTCCAAAGAATCAGTGTGAGAAGCAAATTCATCCAATTTTTGGATCAATTCAGTTTTCATTTCCTGGTTGATTTGTTCGGCACGTTTCCCCATTATCACAATGGATTGGTAGATGTTGCCTGTTTTTTCTTCAATAACTCCTCTGTTGAAAGTTTCGGTAGAAGTAGGAGCGTCTATGTCTTTGAAGTTCATATTTGATATATTTAATTCGAATTAAATTTTATTTCGCGGGTGTATTGTTGGCTACTGCTTTTTTGTGTTCTTCAATTTTAACAGCAGTTTCTCTGTGTTTTACCAATGCTTCTTCTGTTTTTTTCAAAAGTTTATCAGCTTCATCTTTGTATTTCGTTTCAGGAAAAGCTTTTAGCAATAATTTATGTTGTGTAATTGTATTTTGAAATCTCAATTCTTCTGTTTCAAAACGGCTGTAATTCAATGCCAGTTCATATTTAGAACGCAAGGAATACATCATCGCTTCTTCGCGGAATTTCGTATCAGGATATTCATCTAACATATTGTCAAAAGCAATTGCCGCTGCTTTGAATTTCATTGTTTTATGGTAAATTTTTGCAATTTCAAATGCTTTCTTTTCCAATTTTTGTCTTAGCTCATCGATGTATCCATTTGCCTGAGCAACATTAGGAGATTCTGGAAACATATTGATAAATGACTGTAATTCAGACATTGCACTGTAAGTGCTTGTCTGGTCTAAATTGTATTTCGGGGAATCTGTGTAATAAGAATAAGCAGATTTGTATGCTGCATCTTCAGCTCTCGGATCAGCCGGATTGGTTACATAAAAATTCTTGAACTGGTGTGCTGCCAATCTGTAATTTTTATCTTGAAAATTTGCTTCGGCACTGTTATATAAAATGTTTGCTGCTTCATCCGTTCCTGAAAAAGATGAAGCTACTTTTGAATACAATTCAATCGCAAAGGCATATTTCCCTTCTGCAAAGAATTCATTTGCAGTTTGTAAGATTAAATCCTTATCTGTACTTTTCATCGCTCTCTCATAACGTCTGTTACAAGAAACAACCACCATCATCACTACTATGAGTACGCCTAACTTTTTAAACATTTTGCAAAGGTATAAAATAATTGCCACAAACATAATATAAATGCTTGTGGCAAGATGTTAATGAAACGCAAAATTATTTTGCAGGGTTAAATGTGGAGATGTCTCTGTCAAACAAGTACATACCACCTTTGTCGTCACCGATTAATTTTAATTTGTCTAAAATAATTCTGGCCAAGCGTTCTTCTTCTATTTGTTCAGAAACGTACCACTGCAAAAAGTTATGTGTTGTATAATCTTTTTCAGATAAGGTTAAATCCACAATCTCGTTTATCATTTCAGAAACTTTTACTTCGTGATCCAATAACATTGTGAAGATTTCATTTAAATTTTGGAAATCTTGTTTGGGCATATGAAGTGAGGGTATGATTGCTTTTCCACCGCGTTCGTTGATGAATCGTATTAATTTCAGCATGTGCATTCTTTCTTCGTCTGAATGTGCAAATAAAAATTCTGAAATTCCTTCCAATCCGCGTGAATCTGCCCAAGAAGCCATTGCGAGATAAAGTTGTGATGCTCCTGCCTCTGCTTCTACCTGATTATTCAGGGCGTCTATTATATTTTGTTTAATCATGATTTTATATGTTTTGAATTATATTTTTTCTAATAATGTTTTGATTTTGTTTGATAAATCATCACTTGCATGAACCAAAGGAAGCCTTGTGTAAGGCTTGCAAATTCCTTTATGAGTTAACAATGATTTAATTCCCGCAGGATTTCCTTCAACGTAAATCGCACGGGTAATTTCCATCAATTTATAATGCAATTTGTATGCCTCATCGACTTTTCTGTCCAATCCTAAACGAATCATTTCTGTGTATTGTTCAGGCAAACCTTGTGCAATTACAGAAATTACACCTTTTCCGCCAGCCAAAGTCATCGGTAACCCAAATTCATCATCTCCTGAAATCACTTCAAAACCGTCTGGTTTGTCTTTTAAAATTTCAGTGCTTTGTAAGAAATTAGGGGAAGCTTCTTTGATAGCAATTATATTTTTGAGATCATTTGCCAAACGTAAGGTGGTTGCAGTTTCCATATTGGATCCAGTTCTTCCCGGTACGTTATACAAAATAATGTCTGCATCTGTATTTTCTGCTAATATTTTATAGTGCTGATAAATTCCTTCTTGGTTGGGTTTGTTGTAAGCCGGAGAAGCCGATAGAACTGCTGTGAAATCTGATAAATCGGTATCTTTGAACTCCTGCTTTATTTCTTCAGTATTATTTCCGCCGATTCCTAAGATCAATGGCAATTTTCCTGCATTTGCAGATTTTATAGTGGAAACGATTTGCTTCTTTTCATCTTTGGTCAAAGTTGGTGTTTCGGCAGTTGTGCCCAAACAAACCAAATATTCAACTCCGCCTTTGGTAGAATAATCAACCAATTTTTCCAGTGCAGGATAATCGATACTTCTGTCTTGGTTAAATGGTGTAATCAATGCAATTCCGGTTCCTCTTAATTTATTCATGATGCAAAATTATGTTGTTATGATGTAATTATTAAATGATTCGCGTGATTTAGGTTTAAACTAAGTCTTGATAAAATTTAGCATCAAATTAGTAGCCAAACAGCAAAAGTTTTCTCAAATTTGTGATTTCAATCGGATTTTAAATTCTATCGAATCAAAATTAATCATTTCAATGCGCTTCACGAAATATATTTCACCCGTTTTGTTGCTGATATTTTTCAGTTCATGTTCAAAGAAGTTTTATCAAGTTAATAAGTCGGAGCCTTATCCCAATACTTTTATCAATGAGAATCTGTGGCCGGATTCGGCAGTGGTTCAAATCATTCAGCCTTATAAAGAAAAACTTGATGGAGAAATGAACCGCGTGATTTCTTACACACCGATTGATTTGCCAAAAAGTGGTTTCAACAGTCCGCTGGCTAATCTGAATTGTGATATGATTTGGGAAGAAACCAATTTAATTTATGAGCAATTGCACAATGAAAAAGTGGATATGTGTCTGCTCAACAGCGGCGGAATCAGAAGGACTTTTACAAAAGGGGATCTGACAGTAAGAAATGTATATGAATTGATGCCGTTTGAGAATCAGGCTTTGGTGGTAACTTTGAGCGGAGAAAAGGTCTTGGAAATGGTAAAGTATTTGTCAAATGCTGAAGTGGGACATCCGGTTTCGGGGATTAAATTCATTCCAAATGATACTTTGTCAATTGAAATCAACGGAGAGAAATTTGATAAAAACAAAACTTATACTGTTGTAACCAATGATTATTTGCAAAAAGGAGGAGACCAGATGGATTTCCTTGCTAAACCTGTAAAGATCGAAATACTCGATGCTAAACTCCGGGACCTGATGATGCAGTATTTTGAGAAACATGATACTATAAAAGTTAATCTTGATCAGAGAATTCTTAAATAAGAAAAGAGAATATAGACAATAGAGAATAGAATTCAGCAATTATTATCATTACGCATAACACAATACTTGGATGGAAACCAGAAGAGAATTTATAAAGAAGGCAGGAGCAGCTTCGTTGTTAACAATAATTCCCGGAGCGGATTTATTGGCAGGCGAGTTGAATCAAATGCAGAAAATAACTATACTTCATACGAATGACCAGCATTCACGCATCGAACCTTTTGAGGTTTCGAGTGATGAAAGGACTTCTAATAAAGGAGGTTTTGCGCGTCGTGCAGCGCTCATCCATAAAATCAGACAGGAAGAACCCAATGTGCTTCTGCTGGATGCTGGCGATGTTTTCCAGGGAACGCCTTACTTTAACTATTATGGTGGAGAGTTGGAATATAAGCTGATGACGCAGATGGGTTATGATGCTTCGACGATTGGAAATCATGAGTTTGATAATGGGTTGGAAGGAATCCTGAAGCAACTGCCTCACGCGGGATTTGATATTATCTGTTCGAATTATGATTTTTCCAACACGATACTGGATGGTAAGTTTAAACCGTTTCAGATTTATAAAAAGGAGGGTGTAAAGATCGGTGTGTTTGGTTTAGGAATACAGTTGGAAGGTCTTGTGGGAAAAGAAATGTACGGTGATACGAGGTATCTGGATCCTATCAAAGTGGCACAAGGAATGGTTCGGTTTCTGCGCCAGGAAAAGGAGTGTGAATTGGTTATCTGTCTTTCTCACTTAGGTTATGAGTATAAAAATGATCCTAAAAAGGTATCAGACATCCATCTTGCACAGAAAACTTCTGGGATTGATTTGATTATAGGCGGACATACGCATACTTTTTTACCGGAGCCACAACAGTTCAAGAATAAAGATGGTAAAATGGTACTTGTAAATCAGGTTGGTTGGGCAGGATTGTATCTTGGACGAATTGATTTTTATATGGAGAAGCGTAAAATCAAAAGGTATTTTACTTATAATCTGAATGATTACAGTATAGGGAAAGAGTTGATGGGGTAAAGTTATTTAAAAAATTTATTATTTATTTTATTGAGAATAAGGATAGTCTTATGTTTAAGCTTTGAATCTCCTATAGTATAAAAAAGAACATAATTATTTAGTAATACCTTATCTGTTCAAAACCATCGTCTGTTTAATTTCATCAAAAGAAATCCATTTTTCAATTTGGGATAAATTTTAGCCAGAGGTGTTTTTATATGACAGTTACCTTGCTCAATCTACTTCTAATATCTGATAAGCTCGCTGTTGGATTGAAAAAGAGTCACCTGTTTTTTTACCGAGTAATTGCTGCGCCAAAGGTGTCTGTTCAGAAATGCTGACGAATTTCTCTCCTTCTATTTGAAATTCCCCCAGACTGGTGATGATCAGAAAATTCCCAAAGGTAGTTTTCACAATACTTCCTGTTCTGATGATCTCGGAAGAGATGTCTGTTAACCTTCTCACATGAGATTGATGCTCCTGAAAAACTGCCAGCTGCCGTTGAATCTGCATGATTTCCTGTTGAAGCATCTCTCTTGAAGTTTCATATTTATCCCCCATACTGCTTTTGGTTTCGGTATTGGAGCTTCGCAAATCATCGATCAGTGCTTGAAATTGTCGGATTTTTTCTTCTACGATTTGATTAAGTTTTGCTATGATTTCTTTTCGGTCTGTCATAAAATGGATTTCGGGATAATTTTTAAGGTGTTTGTCTTAATCAATTGAAAAGCGACATTTTTTTATAATCATAATGATTTACGTTTGAAATACAATAGTACGCATTTCAACAAACATATATCACCGGAAAAACCATCAGCTAAATTTTTTATGGTTATTTTTTTTGAATTATGGTTTTCCTTAATGTGTGTTTGGAAAAAGATTTTATATTTGGCAGATTATTACTCTATTCTATTAAAAATCAAGTCATTATGAATAAACATTATTTGATGTCTCAAATGAAATCAACGGGAATAGCTTATCTGTGTTGGTTTTTTATAGGTTGCCACTATGCTTATCTAGGAAGATGGGGAACTCAGATTTTATACTGGCTTACTTTAGGCGGATTGGGGATTTGGGCATTTATCGACCTTTTTCTGATTCCTTCCAAAGTAAATTCACACAATTTTACCATCGCGCGACAAATCGACCAAATTGAAAAAAGAGAACAAGAAGAATCTCATGCAAGAAATATGGCATTGATGGCGGGGGTAAGTAATATGAATAAACTAACTTAATAAACCTACAAAATATGGGACTATTCGATTTTCTAAAAAAGAAATAATTATCTGAAAATCAAAGATTAAAATCAGAATTTAGAAAGATATTCCTCATTACAAGATGTTGAAAAAGAGAAAATAATTATAAACTAAATCGTGCATTTCATTTTAATGTCAGATTTCATTATAAACTTCAAAAATAGAAATACAACTACAAATGGTAATCATCGAATAATTGGTTGAAAAATTTGCATTTAAGTGTCTGTACCTATTTAGTTTATCTTTGTGTTGTGCGTCAGCTTGAGTGAGAACGTTGAAAAACAAATAACATAAAATGATAAAAGAACTAATTACTGATATAGCTTACGATAAGATTAAATTATCTCAAGGATTAACAAGAGCAAAACTTATTGCAAATGAAATCAAAAATGACATTTTCTCAAAATGGCTAAATAAAGAACTTGAAGGTTACGAATATCAAGATGAATATTTACCAAGCTACAGAAAAATTTGGAGTCTAATTGAACTTGTTATGGAAATTCCAGGTGGAAAATTTAATACTTTTCCAGTAATAGTACCAGAAGATATGGATGAAAAATTTAAAGAATCTGTAAATAATCATTTTATAATAGAACCCATTTCAATAGTTGAGGCACAAATTGAAAGCATTGATAAGCCAAAAGGATACATTAATTTGCCACCACAAATGATTGAAATTTTGGCAAAGCCATTTAAACCACAAATTACTTTATATAGAGGAGTAATTCGTAAAGCTCAAAGAGAAATTGGTAAAGTACATTACCAAAGTGTTATTGAATTAACAAAGCAAAAACTCCTTGATACTTTAATGCAGTTAAATAATGAATTTCCAAACCTTGAAAATAAATACGAAATGACAGAAGAAAATAAAGATAAAGTTCAACATATAATTACAAACAATATTTATGGAAATAGTAATCCCTTGAATATTGCAACAGGAAATAATAATGTGCAAACTATAAATATCACTTCATTAAAATCAGAAGATGTAGAAAAATTAAAATCTTATGGAGTGACCGAAGAAGAGGTTGAGGAACTTAAAACAATTATTGAAGCTAAAACAAATGACCAGCCAAAATTTGTAGAAAAAACTATGAAATGGTTAGGCGGAGTAACTGCTTCAGTTGCAGGAAGAGGACTATATGAAAATATTCCAGCAATTACAGACTTCATTCATAAACTGACATTATAAAAAGCCGAACACACAACAGCAGGTTAGGAAAAATAGCGGGTTTGGTGTTAAATTCAACGACAGTTCTACGATTGCGTTTAATCTTGCTTCATCTATATTAGCGTATTAATTTCCTTTGGTATTGAGTACTCTTTTATTGGTTGCCACATAATTTTCCCAAATGGTATGAATCTGTTTTATCTTATAATATCATCATGAATTATATTTTGGCTGTTTTATCAGCTCATTAAATCTAAATATTATATAGTTACAAAAAGCACTGTACTTTCCATTACTCTTTTCAGTATAAAATTGTTTTTCAGTTTCCAGAATTTTTTTTGTCCAAGTTACTTTAGAGTGTTTGGCTATTAATTTAGTTTTTGCATCTTCCCACAAATTAATCCTTAACTCTTTCAAAGGCTGACAGTTTAATTTTAGCAATTCAATATCATATGCTACATTACTGTTATTCCTATCAACCACTTCGCCAATCAAGTTATACGTTATCAGACTTTCACATACATTTTGATGAGGATTTAAAATTCTAAAAGGAATATTCCCTCTGCTTTTGTCACAATGTTCACCATTATTTATACATACCCCAATCATATTGTTATAAATCAACGATAATCTTTTATGATATGCTTCACTATGAGGAGAGTCAACATGTTTTTCTTGCGAGATATAATGTTCAACTGAAACATACTTCTCATCAACAATTTTTTTCATACAGTAACCACATAGGTAACCTTGTTCGTTTAATAGTGCCTTTTTTAATTTTTTATCTGTATCTCCAAAACCTTTATATGATTTAGGTTCTGGTGTATTATTTCTGTAATCTCTTAGAGTATTGGGTTCTAATACAATCTTCTTCTGAATATACTTCATATCTAATCATAATCATCAAAATTATCTAAAGCTCTTTGGGTTTCTATATCATCAAGACCTCTTTCATTGATAATGTTGTCCAATACTTGTTTAGCCTTATCCAATTGCTTAGATTCTAAAAAATCATAAAAGGAAGATAGTAAATCTTTGCCAATGTCTGAGCTTTTTTCAGTACCGAAAGCTTCAAATAATATCGAATTATAATCTCGCCCCTTGACAAAATACTCTTTATCTGACACTTTTCCCTCCATTAATCTTCTTAGTAATATGTTATGTTTTATACCTCCAATAATTTCGGGAGAGTGAGTTGTTATGATATCAAAATCATTAAATGTGCTTTTAACTCCATCAGTATCGTAATACAAATTTTTAAAGAATTCTTTTTTCCATTTAGGATGTAGGAATGTATCAGGCTCATCAAACAAAAACAAACTTTCATCATTTGTTGAAATAATCTGTTTTAGTCCGTAAATAGATAAAAGTTGTTTCTCACCCTCACTTAAATCTTGGCTAGATATTTCAATATTTTTTTCTGGAGCTATCTCTTTGACTAGCGTAATTTGAACTTTATCCAATAGCCCCATTATATCTAAAGCCAACAGAGTTTGAAAAATGTCTTTTTCTGATGCAAATGAATCGTCTGTACTATACCCAGAAAGATTAAATAAAACGTCTGGAATAAAATAAGAAAATGATATGCCTCTCTTTAGGAATTCAGATTCTTGCGATGCCTTATTAAATTTATCAAGCGCATCTTTGATAATTCCTTTTGCTCCCCAAAATTCTTTTGACGAGCCTTTTGACCAACTTGGACTTTTTAAAACAAGAGTTATATCAGTAAAACCAACAATACCAAATTTTTCCCTTATAAATTTATACACATCGCCACTTTCCTTACAAAAAAGACTAAACAGCAATAAATTAAATTGATTAGGATTAAAGTGAAAAATAGGTGCATTAATATTTAATCCTAATGTTTGCTTGTCACTATCTTCACTAACAAATGTGAACCAATCTTTAAAGAAATCATAGGTGAATTTTTGAGTTAATTTGCTCAACCTTCCATCAAATCCTGCATAATACAGTACTACATTTTTAGGAAGTAAATCTTTTACAAGATACTGTGTTTTGAATAAAAAATTGTTCACATCATCATTGTCAAAAATAGAATCCGTATACTCCAGTCTTATCCAATTTTTATCAATGTTACTAAACTGTAGTTTTATATAATCAATTCTGGAATCCTTAGAGATCGAAGTTTCTTCCAATACTCTTTCTGCCCTAATGAAATACGATATAGTAAATTTGAAATCAATTGACTTGATTTTTTTTTCAATATCTTGTAATGTATTAGCTTCGTATAGATTCCCAAATATCTTTAAGATTCCCTCTAACAGGGTTGTTTTACCAGCACCATTCTCTCCAATAATGACATTGAAAGTATCTTCATTTTGGAACCCTTCTGTAAAGTTGATTTCAAAATCTGAAAGTAACTTATAGTCTTTTATATATAAATTAAGTAGTTGCATAATCTAAATTCTACCTGTTATAATCTGATCAACTAAATTTAAAAGATGTTGAGCCGATAATTGATTTAACTCATCTTGGACAAATGGGAATTCTTCGCCTCGATAATTAGTAACCTTTAATAACCTATAATTATGTGTATTGGCTAAATGTTCTATATGTTTCGATACATCATTATAAACTCTACTAGCACAAATAATAATATCACAATTGTGCTGTAGTATGTAAGCATTCAATCTATCATGTAAATTCCAATGCCATAAATAATCTCCCATACTTTCTATACCTACTTTGATTCCATTACATATCAATACATCTGAAATCTCACCTGATGGCAATGGTAATGAATATGTATGTGAAGTATTTATGTAGAACCTGATTAATTCTTCTCTAATAATCTTAATTGTTCCTGACTTCCCTCTATCTTGGGCACCCCAAACCTGTATGATTGTTTTTTGCTTCATTAGTTTTTAAATATTGTTTTTTCAAAGTCAACGAGAGCTTCTTTTACTAAATTATTAGATACATCGTTGTAATCAGAAGCTTGTAATCTTAACTTCCTGATATTATTAGAAATGATTTGCTGTAGATTTTTATCACTAGGCAAAGGGATTTCTAAATTATAAAAATCACTTGAACTTATTCTAGGCATTCTTACGCCACTATACTTATCACTAATCTGTCTTTGGACTATTGATGAAGAAAGTACATCTAAAAAATAAGACTTGTCAATTTTACTTTCATCAATATTAAAAACAAAAAATTCGGAAGAACAAACAATATCTGAAAAATCACTTGTATTGTGCCAATATTTATTTAAATAAGGTCGTAACTTTCCATAAATAATAAAGTCTTTAGGAACTTTTAGTGTTTGACTTTTTATCTGAGAGCCCTTAACAATTGGTAGGTCTATCAATTTTCCAGTATCTCTCTCTACATTTTCCATTCCTAGGTAATAAAACTCCTCATTAGGATATTTATATGTCTCAAAACGAAGGGACTTCCTGTCAATATCATAGTTAAAACATGTGATTAAAGAAGACAGCTTTACAGTGTTATATATAGACTTTATGTTCAAAGACTGAGATTGTAAGGATAATACATCCCATCGATCTAAATTTTTAAAATTAATAAAGGTCAATCCGTTAATCCCGTGTGAGTTTAAAATATTTTCAACTCCTAACTCCTTTAATAAATACTTTTCAATTTCTTTTTCCGTTTCTTTAGCTTTTATTTTTGCATTCTCTGCATCTATTATCTTTTGATAATAAGCATCTACAAGTTTCTTTTGAGTTATTTCATTAGAAACTTTTTTCTCTTTAGCATCTTCATCATCTAAAGGAGGAAGCGGAATTTCGACTGCTAAAAATAAATTTTCCTGTAAATAGTGTCTATTCGTAGTGCCTGTACTACTATTCTCGCAAAACTTAATAAATTCAGGTGTTGTTGTTATCAATGTCAAATAGTGTGGATTTATTTGAGTGTAATCTACATCAAATGTCCAAAAGTTTCCCGTGATTATCGCTCCATCAACATCTGAAGTGACAACACCAAACGCTCCATTTCTTGCATCTATTTTAGATAAGAGAAACTGACCTTCTTTAATCAAAAATTGATTTTTAGTGCCTATTTTATCACCTATTTGTATATCTCTTAAATAAACACCTCCATTATTTGTTTTAATAGTAACTCTCTTATATTGAATACCATTCAGTATCTCTACATTTGTTTTATTTCTCTTTAAGAATTTACCTATAGGTACAAAAGGGAAATCTTGCTTGAATGAAAACGTATCTTCAATCAGATATTGAACACTCCAATTATAGAGTTTAGAAAACTTAACAAATGTAATATTTGAAATATTATTACTCATTACCATTCAATTACAATCGGTTCAGAATTATTTTTTATCCTTTGTGCTTTACCAGTTTTAGTATTCCATTTATATTGGAATACAGGCTTTAATTCCTTCCATAATTCATTTTGTTTACGATATGGTACGTATTGTGGTAAAATAACATCTTTTAACTCATTATCAATGGATGTTCCAGTACTGCTTATTCCTGCTTTTTCAACAGTGGCAATAGGAATATCATAATCAAATCTTTCCTTTACAATTTGTCTAACTTCCAATTCTATATCTTCTGTAATTTTTCTTTTCCTTACTCTTAATTCTTTTTTTACAGAAGCTAAAGGGGCATCCTTACCTCTTAAAGCTAATTGACGCTCTATGTTTTTTAATTCTTCCTCGTATTTTGCTGATACTTCTGCTATAGCTTCATTTTCATATTGTTTCCAAAGAGAGACTTCATTCTCTGTGAATTTTTTCATAAACAGAAGACTTGATTTTACAGTAGCTCCACTTTTCATAAAGACATCTTGTGGAATAGAAACGATAAGTATTAACTTAGCGACACTTTCAAAATACTGTCTTACTTTTCCCAAATTCTGTGTATTCAACACACCTTCAGGTAAAACAATACCTAATCTACCTCCTGGTTTAAGTAGATTAATACACCTTTCAATAAACAAAACTTCTGTTAGTCCACTTAATCCTTCTTTCCCAATATATAAAGTGTCTAATACTGGCTTTCCTTTGGTCGTTTCTTCGTCAAAAAGAAGTTGTTCCATTGCTTTTTCATAAACCTCTGCTCCATACATTTTTTTGTATTTAGTAATTCGATTTTCATCAGATATTTGGTCAGCTTTGGTTATTAATAATGATTTCTCTACCCTCGCACCAAAAGGAGGATTGGTTAATATAACATCAAATCTATTTTCAAAAATACCGTTGATATTTAAAAGCCCATCTCTATGATGCACTCCACCATGTCCATCACCATGCATAATCATATTCATTTTGGCAGTTCTTGCCATTCTTGGATTAGCATCTGTACCAAAAATACAAGAAGCCGAAAGTTTTTCCAGTCTAGAAATAAACTTACTTTTTTCTTTAGCTATTTCTTGTTCACTACTTTTTCTAATTTGAGTTTCATACCCCAGTTTTTGAATGATAGTGTTGGAAACTTCTTTCAATTTTTCAAGTTCACTTTCCGCCTTTCCTTCCGATAACTCATCAAAAGCAAGGTTAACTTTATCTTTTTCAATTTTAATATCTTGTTCTATCTTGTCTCTAACATATTCAAAAGCTTTAATCAAAAATCCACCAGAACCACAACAAGGATCACACATCACTTCATCTTCTTGAGGATCCAATATATCTACCATAAAATCAACAATGGTTCTAGGGGTAAAAAATTGCCCTAATTCACCTCTAAATGTACCTCCTAAGAACTCTTCAAAGGCAATACCTTTTACATCATCGCTAGTTGTGGATAGATTATATTTTTGAAGTTTACGTACTATATCTTTAAAAGAAGCCTCCTTTATTTTTATCTTTTCATTTTTGTCAAATAATTCATCTTCTTCAAATTCATCCTTTGTCAATTCAAACCAATAATCCATATATGGAATATCATCTTTAGGTCCGTTTCTTTTAATATTAACTGGTCGAATATTTTTCTCGTAATTAGCTTCTTGCTTTTCAAATTGTTTTAGGGTGAAAATATTTTCCTCATCAGGATTTCTTTCGTACCTTATCTTCATAAAGAGAATTTTACTAATCTCATCAAAGGCAGCTTCAGGTGATAATTTATCATTGTTACGGATTACATTATGACATTGGAATAAAAGTTTAGAAAACTCATCACGTTCAAATGCCTTAGTTTGCCCCAATAATTTTTTAATTTTATCATCATTATTTGCTTCTTTGGCATTAGGTATATCTAAAATTTCATCACTTAATGTTTTCGGAGTTACATCCAAATTGACTTTGAAAACTTTTGTTTCCTTTTCGTTAGTTGTTACAAAAAATGGAGCATTTGCAAAACGAGCATAATTTTGACCTTGATAATAATCTTCACTTTTAATATCTATGTATTCTGCTTTACATTCTACAACAATTATTGGGTTCTTTCCTTCTTTTTTCTCTTCTTTACTACGCCAGACAACAATATCGGCACTTGCTCTCCCTGTTCCTCTCTTAGAACCAGTAAGCGAAACTTCTTGCTGCATTTGTTCTAATTCGTAACCATACGAATTGACTAATTTCAAAATGTATTTTTGCCTTACTTCCTCTTCGGGGGTTTTAACCAATTCTTTACCCTTTAGCGGGGCATATATTTTATTACCATTTATTCGAAGCTCTAACATTCTCTATTTAGTTGAGTTTAATAATTCTTTGATATCCACTTTTAACAGTTTTGCAATCTCCGCTAACGTTTCTACAGAAGGCTGCACTTCATTGGTACACCAACGGGAAACCGTACTTGCACTTTTGCCCAGCTCTTTAGCTAACCATTTACTGGTTTTAGATTGTTCTGTCAATACAATTTTCAGTCGATTGATTTTCATACGATGCTATTTAATACGCATATTGTGCGAATTTAATGTTATTAATTATACAAACAAAGCATTGAAAAGGGATTTTTCATTAAGTCCTACTTTGCAATAAGCCCCGAATTTATTCTCCTTTTCCGAACTCATAATTTAAACGTCTCCATGTCATCCTGAACATAGTACTGCGGCGTATTTGAGATTAAGAATTTGATATTAAGAAGGAGAAGCGCAGCTTCGGATAAAGTTCAGTAATCAAGCATAGCTTCGGGTATTTAGCGAAGGATCTAAAAAAAACCAAAAATCCAGATTCTATTCTCTATGAACCATTCTCTATTTTCTAAAAAAAGTATTAACATTTAAAACCCTATTATTATGACAACAAACACCAACGGCGGCGGTCACTCCAATAGTGAGACAGGACACGCCAAAAACGTAGCCCAGTTCCAGAAGATCATTACAAAATGTGAACTGCTCGCGGACTTCAACCCGCCCAATCCGCTCATCTACATGGTTGAGCTCAAAAAATTCTACATATCAGCAAACGAAATCATCCGTTTGGTACATGAGGCAAAAGGAGGAGCCGATGTCTTCATCAATGAACGCCAGATCGAATTCCAGAAGCTCGACTCGGTGTCAACACGTACCATCAACATCCTGGCGGTAATTGCCAACGAACCCAAAATTGTAGCAGATGCACGCACCATAGTGAGAAGAATTCGCGGAGAAGCATCCAAACCCAAAACCGATGAAAACCAACCGGGACAGGAAACCAATACCCCGCGCTCCAACTCCCAGCAGTCTTATGACAAGCTCATCGACCATTTTGTGGCATTGATAGAATTGGTAAAACAGGTCAATGGTTACGAGCCCAACGAAGAAGACCTTACCATTGCAGGGCTCGAAGTATATTTAGCAGACTTGGTCATGCGAAACAAAAACGTAATTCAGGCCAATGCAGAACTCGCAAAAACAAGAAAAGAAAGAGACAAAAAGCTCTACCATGCTGTCGAAGGTCTTGTCAACAGAGCAAAACTCGTAAAGCTTTACGTAAAAAGTCTCTATGGGTCATCAAGCACAGAATACAAACAAATCAACGCAATCAAATTCCGAACATTACAATAATAAAAACCCAACACCCGCAAAACATAGCTTTCTGTGGGTGTTTTTATCATTCCGACCTCCTCTCATTCTAAGGTCTATGTCATTCCGAGATTTGATATTAAGAATTTGATATTAAGAAGGAGAACCGATAGGTTCGGACAAAGTTCGGTCATCAAGCGCAGCTTCGGACAAAGTCCGGTCTGGGGATTAATGAAGGATTTCACCACAGAGATGTTTCATTCCGACCCTATTATCATTCCGTTTTCCTGACTGTGCCGCCCGTTATTGCGACTGCGCACTCCGTTATCCCAACTTCACATTCCGTTATTGCGACTGTACGCCCCGTTATAGTAACTGCGTGTTCCGTTATTCCTACTGCACGCTCCGTTATTGCGATTGTACCCTCCGTTATTGTAACTGCACGCTCCGTTTTTCTGACTGCACGTTCCGTTATTGTGATTGCGCTCTCCGTTTTTTGAACTGTACGCTCCGTTATATCTTCCGTAACATCTTAATTCACTAAAAAAATCATCGACTGCTTGATTTCATCAAAAGAAACTTCATTCTTCAGTTCAGCATAAATTTTTGCTAATGAAGTTTTTTCTTCTTTGGCTTGTTTTTGGGCAGCAGCTTTTACTTTTTCAAATATCACTTCTGAAGGACGGTAGATATCCAGATCAATTTCCTTGTCAATTTCCGCGATGTGGATCAGGTGACTGAGGATGGTTCCCTTTCCCAAACCTCGTCTTTCAGCCATCTGATCGATGGTCAGTTTTTCCTCAACCAATTTTTTTGTCAATTGATAAGTAGAAACTTTCTCGGCTTTTCCTTTTTGGGTCAATTTTTCTTTTTGCTTCGCCAATTCTTTCTTATCGGTAATCCCGCCGCAATGCACGATGAAACCTATGAACTCATTTTCCAGATCTTTTTCATCCAGAGAATCATCCCACTCCTGTGACAATTCCCGAAACCTGAAATCGGCACGCATCGCCAGTTTATCAACTTCCAGTGCCGTTTGATTAAGTCCTCTTAGTTTCAGTCCTGACAAATCGCGCAAACGCGAAAGAGCCACATAACCCTGTCCCTTTTCAAACGCACGGCTAAGATCGATCATCGCAGCATCCATCGTCATTCCCTGGCTTTTGTGTACTGTAATTGCCCAGGCCAGACGCAGTGGGATCTGCACAAAAGAAGCCAGAGGTTTTCCGGTTTCGTCTTCGATGGCCCAGGTTTCAACTTTCGCTTCGATGAGGTCATTGTCAAGTGTTTTTACCAACGGATTTCCCTTGTCTGTAAAACCTGTAACCCTCCCCAAAGTGCCGTTCACATAACCCACTTCATAATTGTTTTTGATGAACATGACCTGCGCACCCGTTTTGAGTTCGAGGTTTTCGGGAGCCAGAACAGATCTTTTCAGGATTTCAAGCAAGCCATCATTTCCTTTGAGCATTGCAGGAAAAAATTTTGATGAACTTCCGATTTGTTCGAGGTAAGCTTTATTGATTCTTTCCACATCGGCATTGTGCGTAAACAATTTGGTTTCCTGTTCGCCTTCGTCGGGATGAAATTCTACTCTTGATTCCAGTAAATCGATTGATCTTTGGGAAACTTCTCCGTTTCTGATTTCATTTAAAATGCTATTCAAATCATTTTCAGATTGGCGGTGCTGTTCGGTCAGGTAACAAATCACAGGTTCTGCTTCCAACCATGCATCGGACATGAAAGCGAATTTTTGACGTGAAGTTTCTTCCTGATTTCCAATCGGTGGTAACTGAAAGAAATCTCCTGAAAAGATGACCTGAATGCCTCCGAATGCCAATTCATTTTCTTTGAAAAATTTAAGTACGCGGTTGACCAATTCCAGTTGGTTGCGGTGAAGCATAGAAATTTCATCGACAATCAATACTTTGACATTGTCCATCTTGTCGCGGAAATATTTCTTTTCCTTGAGGTTGGACATTTGTTTGTAAGAAATTTCATCTTTGATACCGATTCCAGACCATGAATGAATGGTCTGCCCGTTCATATGCGTAGCCGCAATTCCCGTCGAAGCGGTCGTTGCCACCGGAATTTTATGTTCTTTGAGGTAAGTGATGTATTGGTTGAGCACATAGGTTTTTCCCGCGCCGGCCGAACCGGTAAGGAAAACATTTCGTCCGGATTTGAGTATGGCTAAGGCTTTGGATTGATTCATAATTTCTTAGTTTCAAGTTTAAGTTTTTAAATTCTAAGTTGAGAGGCAATCTAATAATTTATTTTCTTACAACTTTTTGTGCAATGTGCAGAAAAATGGTTGCTGAAATCGCCAATCCGCACATCGTGATGAACATTGTATTGGCTGAATTTCCTTGAAATATTCCAATTGTTGCAGCAACTACAGCACCGACGCCCATTCGGATAGAGCCCCCTAAAGCAGATGCAGCACCTGCATTGTTGGTAAATGGAGCCAAAGATGCGGCAGTTGCATTTGGGTTAATGAATCCTGTCGAAAATAAAATCAGAAACAATCCGGCAACAACCCATTGGTAAGGCATTTCCGGAATTACATTGATCAGAATTAAAATCAAAATGGAAATAACGCTCAGTATGATGGCTGCAAGGTTGGCAATTTTGATATAATCCACATATTTATTCAAAACCCCATTCAGGTAGCTTCCCGAAATCAGCCCTGAAGCATTTATAGCAAAAAGAATTGAAAATGTTCCTTTGTCCAATTTATACAAGGTTAGAAATACAAATGAAGCAGAGGAAATGTACGCAAACAAAATCGACATCGCGATACTTCCCGCCAAGGTGTACATCAGGAAAGAACGGTTTTTAAATATTTCGAAATAATCTTTGGAGATTTTTCGAATGCGTAATTTATTGGAGTGCATGTACAAACTGGTTTCCGGCAAGAGAAAATAAATCATCGCACTGACCAATCCCGCAAAAACTGCCAAAAAGAAAAAGATGTAATTCCAGTCTGCTTTTTCAATGAATAAACTTCCCGCCGTAGGTGCAATCAATGGCGCAACACCCATGACAAGCATAATGTAGGAAAATGCTTTGGCTCTTTTGTCTACGGCATAAACATCACTGATAATCGCATTGGAAGCAACCATTCCGACGCATCCGCCCAAGGCCTGCAACAAACGCATCCCTATCATCATTTCGATATTGACAGAAAATGCACATCCCAAACTTGCCAGAATGTAAATAGCTAAACCAAACAAAAGCGGTTTTTTACGTCCGTATTTGTCCACAATCGGACCGTAAATTAATTGCCCGACAGCAATTCCTACAAAATAAGAAGTCAGTGTAAATGCGACGTGTTTTTCATCTGTATAAAAATCCTCAGCGATCCTCTGGAAACCCGGAAGATACATGTCAATCGTGAAAGGACCAAGCGCTGCAAGTATCCCCAATAGAATGATCAGGAAATTCTTGTTAATCGTAGTATGTTGCATAATGAAGACTGCAAATTTACTTCATTTCAACCGAGGAAACCTAAAATTATGAGGTTATTAAATAAATTATCAAGAATTAATTTTATCCAGACGAAGGAGAAATCTAATTTTATTCAAGAGACTCTTCGTTTCGTTACACTACACTCAGAATGGCAAAACAAATTAATTTATTCCTCCATGTATTCGTTATCGGATAATTTCAATTTGGTGGATATATTGAAAATAGCATCACCTTGAAAGACAATTGCACCTTGGTTTTCATTGATGATGTAGCCTGAATTCGGTGCCAAAACAGGATTTTCTACTTTTCCATACGGATCGGTAATCCAAGCAACCGTTTGATTTTCTTCGACATAATCCCCTGCGGCAACAACACTTTGAAACAACCCTGAGAAATCAGCTCTGAGCCAAGTTGAATTTTCGATGCAAATCATCGGGCGTTCTGCAGCTTTTTCAGTGTGTTTTTCATTGAGCATTCCCAAATGCTTCAAAAATCTTTTGGTTCCATAAATCGCCTGCAACACCACATCTTTGTTAATTTCCAATGATTTCCCACCTTCAAACAAAAGGTATTTTACGCCTAAATTATCACAGGCACTTCTGAAAGAACCTTCGATATTTTTGGAATACAATAAAAACGGTGCCTGAAAAGCGTCTGCCATTGTTTTTAACTCCAGATTTTCTTCTTCAATTCGAACGTGAGGAACGTTGAAACGGCTTCTTCCTCCGGCATGAAAATCAATCACATAATCCACTAAAGGAACTATGTGTTCCATCAAATGATAAGCGAACTGACTTGCCAATGAACCATTGATACTTCCCGGAAAAACACGGTTCAAATCACGTCCGTCGGGAAATTCTCTTGATTGATTGACGAATCCGAAAACATTGACCAAAGGAATACAAATGATGGTTCCGATTTCGGGAATGTTGATTTCTTTCTGAATGATTTGGCGTACGATTTCTATACCGTTGAATTCATCGCCGTGCAATCCTGCACTCAACAAAACCACCGGGCCTTTTTGATTGGAATGTGAAACAATTACCGGAATTTTCAAATCAGTCATCGTGTGCAACTTGGCAATTTTTAGGTTGACAGTTTTGGTTTTGCCAGGTTTGATTTCTTTATTGAGGATTTTGAAATTTTCGGTTTGGGTCATTATCAATTCACTTTAAAATTCAAATTTAAGGATTTCAAATTTTATTAAATGAAAAAGTCCCGCTAAAAAACGGGACTTCAAATATTTTCATGAATTCTTAATTGACTAATGCAAAACAATTTTTTCTTCGTTGTTTTCGATTTTTCCAATCAACATACTTCCTTCAACCAAATCCAAAACGGTTTGTGCATCGGATTCATCACAAATCACAACCATTCCAACACCCATGTTGAAAGTTCCGAACATTTCATTTTCCTCTATACCGCCACGTTTCATCAATTCTTTCATAACCGATGGAACATGAACTTTTGATTTTTCAATTGTTGCACAAAGTCCTTCAGGAATGATTCTCGGCACGTTTTCGATCAATCCGCCACCTGTGATGTGTGCAATTCCGGAAAGTTTAACTTTTTCCTGAATTTTGAAAATATCGTTTTGGTACAATTTCGTAGGAACCAAAAGTGTTTCGTACAAAGGTTTTCCTTCAAATTCTTCATTGAAATCAGGAAAAATTTTTCTAACTAATGAAAATCCGTTGCTGTGAAATCCGCTAGCCGCCAATCCGATAATTACTTGTCCTGCTTTAATTTGAGAGCCATCAATGATGTCTTCTTTTTCCACCACGCCTACGCAAAATCCTGCAATGTCATAATCTCCTATTTTATACATTCCGGGCATTTCAGCAGTTTCTCCGCCGATCAATGCCGTTCCTGTTTCTTTGCAGGCTGTCGCAATTCCTCCTACAATTTCAGCGGCAATGTCCGAATCTAATTTTCCGCATGCCAAATAGTCTAGGAAAAATAAAGGCTTTGCGCCATGACAAAGAATATCATTGGCACACATAGCGAAACAATCAATACCGACTGTGTCGTATTTTTTTACATCCAATGCAATTCGCAATTTTGTTCCCACACCATCTGTTCCGGAAACCAAAACAGGATTTTTGTAACCTGCTAATTGGTAAAAAGCACCGAAACTTCCGATTCCGTTCAAAACATTTGAATTGTGGGTTTCCGAAACTGCTTTTTTGATTTTGGAAATTGTTTGATAACCTTCTTCTTTATCTACTCCTGCTGACTTGTAGGTATTGCTCATTTGATTTTGTTGAAATTATTGTGTTTTGCAAAAGTAATTAATTTAAGAAGAGATTCCTATCAGATTTTGAACTTATCTATTCACAATTTATTGGGTTTTAAATTTAGCAATTCATCAAGCTGAAATTACGATTGGTAAAATAATAGATGAATTATTGAAGTGAAAATTTAAAATTTGGCATAAATTATGAAAACGGGTAATTAACAAAAAAAGTAAAACATGAAAAAGTTATTTTTAACAGCTGCTATTGCAGTTTTCGGATTAGTTGGAGTAAATGCACAGTTTGAAGCAGGAGCTTACCTTGGAGCACCAATCGGAGATTCAGATGGAGCCAGTTTAAATGCAGGAGCAACATTTGCTTATTATGTTCCAATTGTTGAGGGTTTAAAAATTGGAGGTATTGCGGGAGTTGATCATTTCTTTGGTAAAGATTACCGTGGGTTTGATTATCCGGATGCCACATTCATTCCGATAGCAGCGTCTGCAAAATACAATTTCAATCCAAAATTATTCGTAGGATTGGATTTGGGTTATGCAATTGGAGTAAGTGACGGAGCCGGCGATGGGGGATTCCTCGTGCGTCCGAGATTTGGATTCAGTTTACCGATTGTAGATTTGTACGCATATTATAAATCTATCAGTTATTCTTACGATAGCCCTGGAAATTGGAATAATAACGACTGGGACTGGGATGATACTTGGAATTTAGGATCTGTAGGTGTAGGAGCATCGTTCAAATTCTAATTAGATAAATTATTATAAATTTTAAAAGCTGAGAGGTAAGTTTCTTCTCAGTTTTTTTTATTGAAATTCACCTTCTTAAAATTTATTAACATTTTTTTATGTTAAAGTTAATGTTTGGCATAAATATGGATAGAGGAAAATCAATTATTAAAATATATTTAACATGAAAAAATTATTTTTAACAGCTGCTTTTGCAGCTATTGCTATGGTTGGAGTAAATGCTCAGGCTACGGGTGTAGAAGCTGGTGCTTATGTGGGTATTCCGGTTGCAGATGCTTCTGATGGAAGTTCTATTAACTTGGGTGCTACAGTTGGTTATTATTTTGAGGTAATTGAAGGGCTGAAAGTCGGAGGTATTGTTGGTTATGATCATTTCATTGGAAAAAGTGGAGATGATGTAATCATCGGTGGTACTACTTTTTCAACTGATGCTGTAGATTATGGATTTATTCCGATTGCTGCTTCTGCAAAATACAATTTTGTGCCTAACTTTTTTGCAGGATTGGATTTAGGATATGCAATTTATGTTGGTGACGGAGAAGGTGACGGTGGATTTTATTTCCGTCCGCGTGCAGGTTACAGCACTACAAGTTTCGATATCTATGCATTCTTCAAAGGAATATCAAACAAATACACGACAGATTATGGAATTTATTCTACAAGTGTAAGTTCTACATTAGGATCAGTGGGCGTAGGTGCTGCTTATAAATTCTAATAAAAATAATTTATAAAATAAAATGTCCGGTAATAAATGCCGGACATTTTTATTTTCACTTTGTCTGTTCCAACAAATACATTTAATTTTGCATTTACTAAGCTAATCAATTTTAAATATACTAAACTAAGTAATTTTGTATAAATCTTTATTCCTCCTTTGTGTTATTCCTATATTTTCCTGGTCTCAGGGAATTGTTAGCGGATTTGTAATTGATAAAGACAATCAACCCATTGACAGTGTTATGGTTTTTTTTCATAAATCTGATGATTTAAATACCGTAACAGATAGGCAAGGCTATTTTAAAATTGATTATTCAGATATTGAAATCACAGGTTGGAAACTGACTTTTTATAAAGAGGGCTACAAAGAACAATCAATTGCTTTTAAAAAATTAAGTGATTTGATGGTTGTAACATTGGAGCCACTTGTCAAAAAAGCAGAAACTGTCATTTACGAAGATGAAATAGTAGAACTCGACGGAGGGATTGTTTACAGTAGTTTTGCAGTTGATAGTTCGAAAATAATTAATTCTATTTTAGATAACATAAAAGCCCGTCATTCATCAAATTATCCGCTAATAAATACGACTTATCAGGTGCGAGGTTTTCATTCGCTAACTGAAAGGCTAAGCGAGGAGAGAGAAGATACTTTACTTTATCTGAAAAATCCGCTTCATTTGGAATTGACTTCTTACAATGATAAAAGTATTCACCTCAATTCCAAAATTGCAGTTCAGCCAACTTCTACACTTTTCGTCAGAAATAATATTTATAATGTGCCTAAAGATTCGCCTTTCTTTTTGTACGAACAGTTTTCTTGGGTTGATTTCATCAATAAGGATTTTCTCAATAAAAAAAGGAATTATAAATATAAAATACTGAGTCAGGATGAAACAAGTTATGTCATAGAATTTAAGGTAAAAAAGCCGCAGGAAGGGAATTGGTCTGGCATAATGGTAGTAAACAAAGAAGATTTTGCAATCCTCAAACTTGAAGTAAATTTAGAATTTAACCGAAAAAACAGTTATTCTATCGTTTCTAAAAATCTTACAAAAAACTCAACTTCCATTATCTATTTCGAAGGTGCAAAAATTGGTTGGGAATTTAAAAAATCTAATTCCGGTTTTTACAAAATAAACAACCTCAATTCTGATTACAGAATCATTCACATAGGTGTAAGTCCAGATTATACACCTCAGTTTTTAGTGAAAACCAATATGAGTTTTGCGGAAGAATCTTTGCCGGAAGAGTGCAAAATTTTACCACTAAATGATTTGCTTTTCATTGCATTTCAAAAAAATTATGCTGCCTTTAAAGATTAATTTTTAAACAAAATAAACCGTTTAACTTTTACGTTATACAAAAAATGGTATTTTGAAATTCCGGGGGGAGCAAAGGCTGTATTTTTTGGGGATTTATATTTTCTCCAATTTGACTTTTGCACAAGATCCAATTATTTTCAATAATGATCGATACAGCGGGATAAGCACAGTAGGGATTTCTCCCACACAGCCATTTTTAAATCCAAATGGTTGGGATGTCCACATTTTTTCCGAAAATATTTTTGCCAACAGTGACTATATTTATATTTCTGAGACAAGTTTATTGGGGTTGACAAGTGGAGGAATTAAAAGTGCTGACATCAGTAACGGAATTACCGGAGAAAATACAGCCAAAATATCAGATTATTACAACCATGATAAATTCGGATATCATATAAGCTCTGATTTGATGGGTCCTTCTTTTTCTTTGAATTTGAATATTTTTGAAAAAGATTTTTCAGTAGGGCTTTTCACAAGGCTTCGCATACAAAGTTCTGCAAAAGAAATAGACAATTATTTGCAATACACTAATCAGGAAATAACAGAACCGGTTTTGTATGATTTGAGTCCTTTTAAAACCAATTTTATGAATTGGGCAGAAGTGGGTTTAAATCTTTCGACAGAAATTTTTCCATATTCTCAATACCAATGGATTGTTGGTGTAAATTTAAAATATGAAATGGGATTGGATGCATTTTATGTAAACAATAAAGAAAACGCTGTTATGCGCAGGGAATATCTGCCCAATCCGGAAGATCCTGAGCAAAATATAAAAACGCTTTATGCCTCGGATTTTGATGTAGAGGTCGGTTATGCAACCAGTTATAATTTTGATGCTGACCGATATGAATTTAATCCTAAAGGAAAAGGATTTGGAATTGATTTAGGAATTGCGATAGTAAACCCTGACCGTTGGGAAGAGTCTTATGATTTCAAAATGAGCTTGAATGCGCTGGATATCGGATATGTGAATTTTACAGGAAACGTACATAATTTCATTGGGGACAATTTAAGATACACCAACAATCCTGTGTTTGATGATGTAGATTTTGAATCTCCGGAACAATTTGCTCAATTAATAAGCAATGAAATTTACGGAAATCCTACTGAATCTCTAAAATCAAATGCTTTCAAAATTGGTTTGCCGACAAGCATTCATTTTAATTTGAGTAAAAATGTAGGCGAAAATCAATTCTTAAATTTTGATTTAATTCAAAGAGCTCCGATTTTTGAAAATAGTCTGAAACGCGCTAACATTGCCAATATTTCTTATTCAGTTCAAAAACCGGGAATAGGTTATGGCGCATCGCTTTCTACATATGAATATGAAACTATTCAAATGGGAGGATTTCTACGTTGGGGACCTTTGGTTATTGGCAGTGAAAATATACTTCCGATTTTTGTAAGGCACAAAAAATTACATGCACTTGATTTCTATATCGGTTTGAAATTATACCCGCTTTGGGATAATGATATGAAAAGAAGAAGCCGTGAGGATTGTAAGTGTTAATGCAGGATGGGTGTATGATGTTAAATTTAATCTAATTTTTAATTTTAACAAATTCAAATACGTTTTGTAACGCCAGTTTTGAAACTTGAGAAATAAAATCTTCTCTTTCTAAATAGGGAAAGAAATACATTTTGGTTTCAGTCGAATTTCCATCAGTTACTGCAATCCAAACCGTGCCGACTTCTTTTCCGTCTTCGCCTTGTGCAGGACCGGCAACCCCTGTCGTGGAAACTGCGATGTCAGTTTTCAATAATTCCCTAACACCTTTTGCCATTGCGGCTGCAACTTCTTTACTTACAACTGTATAATTTTCAATTAATTCATTCGGAACTTTTAAAATATTTTCTTTTACGGAAGTCGCATAGGAAACTACAGAACCGTAAAAATAATTTGAACTTCCGGGAGCAGAGGTAAGCATCGTAGCGATTGTTCCACCCGTACAGCTTTCTGCCGTCGAGATTGTTAAATTTAATTCTTTTAACTTTTCTCCTAAAATTAATTCGATGGAATCTTTATTTCTTGAATCTAAACGAGAACCAATAATCGGTATTAATTTTTGAACCTCAGCCTCAATTCTATTTTCAATTTCTGTTTTGTAGTTTCCTTTTGCCGAAATTCGAAGTTTAACTTTACTTCTTTCAGGCAAATAAGCAAAATGAAAATCTGAAGGTAAATTATCTTCCCAATCGGTCAACGCAATCGCCAAATCACTTTCCGGATAATTGGAAACCGAAAGAAATCTGTGAACCACAAAAGGTAAATCGAATTTTTCTTGCAATCTTGGAACCACTTCCGTTTTGATGAGATTTTTCATTTCAAACGGAACACCTTGCAGGTTAATGAGGATAGTATCTTGAAACTCAGTCCAGATTCCCGGTGCCGTTCCCAATGCATTTTTCAAAGCTATCGAACCTTGCGGCATCAATGCTTGGGCTCTATTCAGCTCATTCATTGTTCGGTTTAATTTCAAATATCGTTCTTCCAATTGAGCCAAAATTTCTTCATCCATTACCAATTCAGTTTGTAGAAATTCGCACAAAGCATTTTTTGTCACATCGTCTTTTGTTGGACCTAAACCTCCTGTTGTGATGATGACATCTGAATCGGGAAGAATTCGATTTAGAGTTTCAATGATAATTTCGGAATCGTCATGTATGGAAAGAATTTCTTCAACTTCCAATCCTATTTCGTTTAATTTTTTTGCGATGTAAGCAGAATTGGAATCAACGATTTGTCCAATCAGAATTTCGTCTCCAATGGTTACCAAACGTACTTTCATTGATTAATTAATCTGAAAATTAAAGAATATGCTTTTCTGCATGATAAGAAGAGCGCACCAAAGGACCGCTTTCCACATGACGGAAACCTAATTCCTTTCCAAATTCCTCGTATTTTTTGAATTGTTCAGGCGTGATAAATTCTTTAACTGGCAAATGTTTCTTAGTTGGTTGAAGGTATTGACCCAAAGTGATGATATCAACCCCGGCATTTCTGATTTCCTGAATGGTTTCGAAAACTTCTTCTTCCAATTCACCTAAACCAAGCATAACACCGGTTTTGGTCCTATGTTGGCCTTGTTCTTTCAAGTAACGAAGCACCTCTAAACTTTTGTCATATTTCGCCTGAATTCTCACTTCACGTGTCAAACGGCGAACGGTTTCCATATTGTGAGAAATCACTTCAGGAGCCGCTTCCAATATTCTATCCAACATTTTAGTATTTCCCTGAAAATCCGGAATCAATGTTTCCATTGTCGTTCCCGGACTGATTCTGCGAACTGCACCGATGGTTTCAGCCCAAATAATTGACCCCATATCTTTCAAATCATCGCGGTCAACAGAAGTGATTACTGCATGTTTAATTTTCATTAATTTGATAGAACGCGCAACTTTCTCAGGTTCTTCCCAATCTACTTGTTCAGGACGACCGGTTTTTACACCACAGAATCCGCAAGAACGGGTACAGATGTTTCCAAGAATCATAAAAGTAGCAGTTCCCGCACCCCAACATTCGCCCATATTGGGACAGCTTCCGCTCTGACAAATGGTATTGAGCTTATATTTATCTACTAATCCGCGCAATTCACGGTGATTTTTACCGGTAGGTAATTTCACACGAAGCCATTGTGGCTTTTGAATTCTTCCGTCTTCTTTTACGATTACTTCCATAGAATTCCCAAAATTACGAATTAGGTTTTATATAAAACGATTTTACGATTGAAAAAGCCAATCTTTTCATTGTTTTATTAAATTAATTAAAATGTTATGATGAATTAAAATTATTCGGTAAAATGTAAATCTTTTCCAACTCATCCCTTAAAAATTACAGCTCATCCATTCAAATTTTTATATCAAATTTGCATTCATGAAATTCGCTTCAAAATTCATGACATGAAAAAATCTCTACTCACTGCAATCTTTACTATTATCGCCGCCTGCACAGTCTATTCACAAACAACCATCTCCGGAACCATTCTCAAACCATCGGGTTTACCTGCACAAAATATAAACGTTACTTTAGTCGGAACTTACGATGGTGCATCTACCGACGAAAAAGGATTTTTTACATTTGAAACTGAAGAAACAGGCGAATTTGATTTAGAGTTAGAAGGTACGGGTTTTGTTTCTCAAATTATCACCATCACTATTCCCATCGAATCTCCTTTGGAAATTACCATAGAAGAAGCTACTGAGCTCGATGCTGTGGTTTTTGGTGCCGGAACGATGAAGGCAGTTGGGAATACTAATCAAACCGTTATGAGTTCACTCGATATCGTTACGACTGCAGGTTCAGACGGTGATATCATCGCAGCGATGCAAACACTTCCCGGAACCAATAATGTTTCCGAAGATGGGAGATTGTTTATTCGTGGAGGAGAAGGGGATGAAACTTCGATTTTCATCGATCGACTTCGGGTGTTCCAGCCTTACAGCCAAACCGCACCGAATACTCCTGCTCGCGGGCGATATTCTCCTTTTCTTTTCAAAGGAATTAATTTCAGTACGGGTGGATATGATGCGCCTTTTGGGCAAGCACTTTCCGGAATCCTTGCGCTCGAAACCCAAGATTTTCCCACAGAAAACAGCATCGATTTAGGTTTTATGTCATTGGGCGTGAGCGGTGCTTTCAACAAGGTGTGGGAAAAGGACGCACTTAGCGCAAGTTTGGCTTATTACAATTTATGGCCGGCGTTTAAACTATTAAATACCCGTGACGACTGGAGACGTGCACCAGAAGGTTACAGCGGTGAAACCGTTTACCGACATCAGTTCAAAAAGGGTCTGTATAAATCGTATGCCGCTTTGGAATATTCAAGAATGGATATGAGTTACAACGACATCAACCAGATAAACCCTGTGAGATTCAGCATGGATAATACCAATTTTTACTGGAATAATTCTTATGTGCATAATTTTTCGAAGAAATTAGAGGGTTTCATCGGATTTTCTATTGCGAATGCAGACACTAATATTAATCAATCAGCAGATGAATTCAAAAAGAATGAATTTGGATTGAATGTAAAAGCTGAATTTGACTGGAAATTAAATTCAAAACATAATTTCAGATTCGGAAGTGAATTTGTCGGAAGAACAAATGAAAACCAAGACGTTTTGCAAAATACAACTTCCGAAATCACCGAAAATCTTTTTGCCGCTTATGCTGAATATACTTGGTATTTCATCAAAAGGTGGGGAATCAAAGCGGGAGTCCGTTCTGAGCATTCAGATTTTGTTGATGAATGGAATGTTTCTCCGCGAGTTTCGCTCGCTTACAAACCTTCGAAAGACCATAATTTATCCATTTTTTATGGCGAATATTTTCAATCCCCAATGTCTGAAATAGGATATTACAATCCAGCAGATTTCATGAAATCAAAACAATATTTGCTGAATTATTTCTACCAAAAAGAAAAACAAATCGTCCGTGTGGAATTGTACCAAAAAGATTACGAAGATTTGGTTCGAAATGATGGGAATTTCAATTATACTCAAAACGGAAACGGTTATGCAAGAGGAATTGATGTTTTCTGGCGAAACAGAGGAAGCCATATCAAAAATATGGAATATTGGGTTTCTTATTCATACATCGACACCAAACGTTTGTATAAAGATTTTCCTGTTGAAGCACAGCCTTCATTCGTCGCGAACCATAATTTATCCGTTGTGGGAAAATATTGGATCCAGGAATGGCGTTCGCAGATTGGATTTACCTATCAGTTCGGTTCAGGAAGACCTTACACCAATCCTAATACAAATGGATTTCTTTCCGAAAAAACAAAAACATTTAATACAATTAATTTAAGCTGGGCATATTTAATTGACCAACAAAAAATACTTTACATTTCATTTTCAAACCCAATGGGATTCAAAAACGTGAATGGTTACAATTATTCTTATACGCCAAATGATAATGGAATTTATGACCGAATGGCTTTGAAACCTTCTATGGACAGATTTTTCTTCATCGGGTTTTTCTGGACAATCAGCGAAAACAAAGAAAGAAATCAACTCGATACTTTGTAAATTTTCATCCATTAAACCTGTCAATTTGTCGATGAATACAGTATTCCATCATGTAACACTTTTTTTGGTATGCGATTTGATTTAAAAAATTTAACAAATAAATATTCAATGTTATGAAAAGAATTATTCCCTTGTTTTTACTTGCAATCTTTGCAGTAACTTCATTTAGTTGTACAAGTGATGACGAAGTATCAGTAGATTACGACACGTTTCCGGTAGTTTATGATTTGAGAAATGTAAACTTCCAATTGGTTGATAATGTTTACACTATCGCCAGAACGATGGACAATCCTATGTATGAAACCGATATGATGCTGATTTATTTACAAGTTGGAAATACGGGAAACGGTTCTCCGATTTGGCAGCAAATTCCAATCAATCTTTATTTAGCTGACGGAAATGAAGTTGATTATAACTTTGATTTTTCGAGATATGATTTCCAGATTTATGCAGGTGGAACTTTTAACCTGGCAGGAACTTCTTATGTAAATAACAAAACATTTAGAATTGTTTTTATTCCCGCAAGTTATGGTAAAGGGACTGACAACCAAGTAGATTACAGTAATTATGAAAGTGTCATCAATTTTTATAACATTGATGATGTGAATGTAGGAACGCTGTAATAGACTTTTAATATAGATGAAATTTGCTCTGAGAATCCAAATGGAAATTCAGAGCAAATTTTTTATACATTTATTCCAAGATCAAATTTGATTATGATATTTCCTCCATTTCATTCATTTCCAATTTTAGAAAATCAAAATATTCTACTTCGTGAAGTTCAACATGAAGATTCAGAATTTATTACAGAAATTTCTTACTATGACGGACAAAAAGCAAATTCAATTGCGCAAGCGAAAGAAATGAATAACAAAATCAATAAAAATTACAAAGAAGGCGATTCTATACATTGGTTGATTTTGGAAAAAAATACTCATCAAATTGCAGGAACGTGTGGTTATTATCGTGGATTTACAAATAATAGTGGAGAAATAGGATGCATTTTACTGCCGGAATTTCAAGGCAAAGGAATCATGCAAAATGCACTTCGATTAATAATTGATTTTGCAACAAATGAAATGAAGCTAAATAGAATCTGGGCCGCAACATCTATTGAAAACCATCAAGCTATTAAATTGTTCAACCGACTTGGATTTCATGAAACGAAAAGTGATGAAAACACTGTAACTTTTGATTTTTAAATGAATTTGAATTCTCTATTATTCAATCGCTTTTTTATAAGCTTCCAAGTCAAATTTTTTCATTTTCATTACAGCTTCCATTGCTTTAGATGCTTTGTCAGGATTGACCATTGTTTCTTCTACAATCGAAGGGAATATTTGCCACCACACACCAAATTTATCCTGAATCCAGCCACACATACTTTCCTTTCCTTCTTTGGCAAAAGCATTCCAGTAAAGGTCGATTTCTTCCTGTGTATTTGCTTCAATTACATTTGAAATTCCTTCCGAAAAAGTAAAGTCATGCCCCGTTCCCCCATCCATCGCCATCCACAAATGACCGTTGAGCGAAAACTGTGCATGCATCACATTGCCTTCCATAGCACCCTCCTGGTATTTTGAAATTCCGTCAGATTTGGAATTGGGAAATAAATCCATGTAAAAGTTCATAGCTTCTTCAGCCTTTCCATTTTGATTTTGAGTAAACATAAGTGTAGGAGTAAATTTCTGTCTATGAACATCAGAAAGTTTTCCAAACATCAATTGCCACGAAATCCCGAATTTATCCTGCACCCAACTGTATTTTTCGCTCCAATCATATTTATCCAAAGGCATCAGGACAAATCCTTCATCTGCAAGTTGACTGTATATTTTATCCAATTCATTTTTATCTTCCAATACGACCATAAATGAAGTTGAAGGGGTAGGTTTGAATTCCGGGCCGCCATTTAATCCCATGAATTTCTGACCGCTCAGTTCAAAGTTTACAACCATTGACGTATCAACTGTCGTTTTACCTTCTCCGAAAACTGAAATGTAAAATTCAGCAGCTTCTTTTGCGTTGCCTTCAAACCAAAGGCATGGGTACATTTTATTGTTCATAATCAATCTTTTTTATATTTATCGTACAACCCGATTCCTTGTAAAATCATAGGTTTAATTTTTTCGATTCTAGACATTTTTGTTTTTTCTTGTTTTGCTTCGTCTATGAAAAGGCTGTATTCTTTTTGTTTTCCAGGTATTAATTTTTCAAAGGCAGATTTCAGATTTTCATCCAGATTTAATTCATCTTGTAATAATTCAGGAACCGAAACTGATTGGAATTTTTTGGCTTTTATTTCTTTTCCTTCCTCAGAATTTTTAATCGCTTCTTTCACATATTCAAGAATTTGTTTTTCATCAATTTCCTCCATCAAATTAAATCTCCATTGACGCAAAGCTTTTGTTTTTTCTTGTGCGCTAATCAAAACTTTGTAAGGATCAGTGAGGAAAACACCATTGTAAAACCAAAGGGTAAAATAATTTTTGAAACCTACAAACCCCACAATGTTTTTTCCATTATGTGTGTAAACAGTCGTTCCCCACTTGATTGTTTCAGTCAATTCCGTTTTGTTGAGAATTTTCTGAAGCAATTCCAATTCTTTTCCCCAATGGTTGATTTTATCCATTTTTATTTCTTTGGAAAATTCGGATCATTTTTCACTTCATCAATTTGGAGCGTATGTCTTGCAGTATGCCCTGCAATGAACAAAAGACTTTGATAAGCATCGGTTGCACCAGCGGGAGAATCGTTGATGCGATTTCTCAGCTCGTTGATGTCTGTTTTTTTTATGAAATTAATTAACTCTTTTCTTTGGTTTTTAAAATCTTTCAAAGCCACTTTCGGCTGATTATAAATCCCTTTTTTCTGAAGCATTTCAGGTGCCTTGTATTTCTCCGATCTATTGGTCATAAATCCGAGAATATCGTCATCCGAAAGAACCACATCTTTCTTTCGATCAGGATTTTCGGGTTGTTCCATGTAAGTTTTCAGCATTCCGAAAATCATATTTTCTGTGGCGATGATATGTTCTACACATTGACTCACAGACCATTTGTCTTCTGAAGGTTTGAACTGCATTTGCGCCTCGCTCAGTCCGGAAATACTTTTGCTTAAATTATTTTTGGTTTGTTTGTAATAATCCAAAAGAAATTCTTTGTCGTGAAAGACAAGTTGTTTTTCATCTGTTTGAGCTGAAATGAAATAAGTTGGTAAAAGAAACAGTATTAAAATTACACTTTTCATAATGATTTTTTTTTAAATTAAATTTTAGCAAGTGCAAAAACCGCTCCTGCCGGGTCTTCGATCATAGCATAGAACAAAGTACCTTCTTTGGATTTGTATTCTTTCAATAATTTTCCGCCCAATTTGAGCGCGTTTTCCACAGATTCATCTACATTTTCTACGCTTATGTAAGCAACCCATTGTGGCGGAACGCCTGTGTTTGCACCGCGGCTGTGGCAAATTCCCGCAACTGAATTCCCCTTGGCATCTTTCATCACATAATCCTGATATGCGTTCTCGCCGTCTTTCATGTCCAGTCCTTGCGAAGTCCAACCGGCAACAGATTGATAAAATTCTCGTAATTCGTCCGCTTTATAAGTTGTCAAATCGCGCCAATTGATGCTTCCCTGCACGTATTTTGGTTTTTCCATGTTTAATTGATTTCGAAATTATTCAGAAATTTCTTTCAACTTCTGCAAAGCTTTTGGCCAAGTTGTATCAAAATAATCTAGGTATTCTTCATTGGTGTCGACTTCCACAGAAACAGTCGTTATTCCGTTATTTTCATCAAAAGAATAATTTTCCAATGCACCCGCCCAGCCTTCAACCTGTGGGCCGCTTGTGATTTCATTATCGCCTTCGAGCATTCCGATGTGACGGATGGAAATGAATTTATTAGGAATGTTTTCTGCGATCTCAGCTATCATGCCTCCTTTTTTCCCTTCATGCTCTCCGGTGAAATAGATTTTATCGCCCTTGTTCCAGCTGCCTTCAAAATCTGAAGTCGGATTGAATTCTGCTGTCCACTGTTTGTAAGTTTCTTTGCCAATAATGGTTTCATAAACTTTTGAAACCGGTGCATTGATGTCGATTTTATAATTTGATTTTTTCATTTGATTGAATTTTAAATGATTAATTTTTAATTATTCTTCACTTGGAATTTTAGACATATCCATGAAGAAAACCTCCCAGGTATGTCCGTCAAAATCTTCCAATGTTCGTTGCTGCATAAAACCATAATCACGCAGTTCGGTAGGTTCCGTTCCACCTGCCTGAAGCCCAGATTCCATGATTTTATTCATTTCTTCCACACTCTCTACGGACAATGCAAAAAGTCCGGCTATGTTAGATTTTGTATCTGCAATGGGTTTGTTTGTAAAAGTTGAAAATTTCTCATGACTTAACAGCATTACAAAAATGCTGTCGCTCCAAACCATACATTTTCCAGTATCGTCTGAAAATTGAGGGTTGTTTTCGAAACCTATCGAAGTATAGAAATCCATTGATTTTTGAATGTCTTTTACTGCTAAATTGATGAAAATTTGTTTTGTCATAATTTTAATATTTTGATGAAATCTGAATGCAGATTCTGTTATTTATTTTGAATTAATTGGATTTAAATGCGAGATTAATTTTTTGATTTTCCCGTTTTCAAATTCGAATACATCACAAAATGCGAGAAGAATGGGATTTTGATTTTTAGGTTTTGCAAGCACTGTGCCTTCAGCTATCACGACGTTATTTTCTTCCGTCATTCGGTTCAAAGTAATTTCAGGTTTGCCTTCGAAACCTTCATTTTCAATTTCCGCATCAAATTCCGTTTTCCCTTGTAATTTTCTATGCCCATGGATTTCCCAAATTACATCTTCGGTCAGACAGGAAAGAATTTTTTCATGGTCTAACTCATTGAATGCATTCATGTAGCATTCTACTGTATTTTTGTTGGTCACCGATTCAACTTTAAGAAATGCGCTCAACATAATTTTTAAAACTATTCATAATCGCTTGCCAGCCATCTTGCTGCATTTCGATTGGATTTTGATTTTCAGGATCAAATGTCGTGGTTACTTTTGTCTGATTTCCGTCCGAAATAAATTCAATAGTAGCATTTCTACCATCGAGCATATTGTAAGATAATTTCTTTCTATCAACGATTTCGTCATAAATTGCTTCAAAATCAAATCCAAAACTTCCGTCTTTGGCTTCCATTCTTGCATTGTATTTTCCGCCGACTTTTACATCATTTTCAGCATGCGGACAACACCAATCTTCCGAAGCCTGGTTCCATTTAGTGATGTGTTGAGGTTGCGTATAGGCATTCCAAACTTTTTCGATGGGAGCCTGAACGTCAGCGGCTACAGTGATTTTTTGATTTTCCATAATTTTATTATTTCAGGTTTAATTTATACTATAATGTAAAATTATAATTTAGTTAGAAAATTGCAGATGTCAATTTATGCCATTTTGTGGGTGAATTTGTGACAATTTTAATTTTGGTTCAAAATCTTTTTTATCAAAACAATTTGCCCTAAATGATAATGGGAATGTTCAATAATTCCATGGAGGTTTCGATAATAATTGCCGTATTGGTCTTCGAAGAAAATTTCATCCAATTTTTCTTGCGGAAATGTTTCAATTGTGTGGGCTAAATTCTCAGCATGAATCCAAAATTCAGTTAAGAAATTTTGCCATTCTTCTTCAGAATTGAACTCCGGCATTTCCCAACTTAATTTATCTTTTGTGGTCAATGGCTTTCCTTTTAAAAATTCAGCTACTCCGACTGTGTAATAATCTATATGGTAAACCAAAGCCGCAATGGTATTGAAATCGTGAACTTTTGCTGTTGCCTGTTCCAAATTAATTCCATCCAAAGTTTCTTTGAAATTGACCCAAGTCCAGTTTCCTCCGAAATGGACATCTCTGAATTGTTGGGCTATTTGTTTTGCGATTTCCATTTTATTTAAGCATATAATCAAACGCGCCTTTTCTCAAATGAATTCCATATTCCAACCAAGCTTTCATACAAGAAAGAAAATTGCCCCAACCTTCGGTTTGTCCGATTGCCCATTTGATGACTTTTTCATCTGCCTGATAACCTTCTTCGCTGACGCGCACTGTCGTGTTTTTATTCCTGTCTTCTTCCAATTCAATTTTTACAATGGAATTCGGGTCCCAATCCAAAATGATCAGTTGATTTGGAATAATTTCTTTTATCTGAACCGGATAACTTCCATCAAATTCAGGAAATTCCCACATGACTTCTTTTCCTTGCTCCAATCTTCCAGAACCTTTTGAAATAAAATATTGTGACATGATTTCAGGATTAATGATGGCTTCGAAAACTTCGTCAATTGGTTTATAAATGGTTATCGCTGCTTTGGATGTGATTTTTCCCATGATTTTATATTTGATTTAATTAAAAAAGGAGATAAAAATTCATCTATCTCCTTTTAATTTTTAGTCTTGTTGAGGATTTGCACAATTGATCATCCAGCAAACGCCAAATTTATCGGTAAATGAACCGAAATAATCCCCCCAAAACATATCTTCCATCGGCATTTCAATTTTGCCTCCAGCTGAAAGTCCGTTGAAAATTTTGTCAGCTTCCTCACGACTGTCAGGCGAAACGGAAATGTAATTGTTGTTTCCGACGTTTAAAACATGACCTGCGGAAGGCAAGCAATCTGAAGCCATCAGATGCTGGTCTTTTCCGATTGGAAGCGAAACGTGCATCGCTCTGTCTTTTTCATTTTCGGGAATTTCCATTCTGGGAACGCTGTCCATTTTCTGAACAAATAATTCTCCGCCAAAAACGGACTGATAAAACTTGAAAGCTTCTTCAGCATTTCCATCAAAGTTTAAATAAGGATTTAATTTCATAATAATTTGTTTGATAATTAACTACAAATAAGTTTTTTATATTTTTCACGGTTATCAATGATCATCCAAATATTGATCAAAAGCAATACCCCTGCGATTGCCAGACCTTCAGGCATATATACTGCGTTGTGGATAATAATTCCAACCATAACAGGTAATATTACGATTGCTCCCAATGCTCTTGTTTTGGGAATGATGAATAACAATCCACCAATTAATTCTATAAACCCAATTAAGGGCATCAACCAGACAATAGTTCCAAAAGCTTCGTTTACTTTTTGCATTTCAGGTTCTATCGGGGGTATGGGCATATAATGTAAGAATTTATCCAATCCGGCGTTGATGAACATCAATCCGAAGAGTGTACAGAGTATTAATTTTATAATTTTCATAATTTAATTTTTTACAGTTTTCGTTCGTACAAAATAGGCAACTACCAAAGTGGTGATGATTCCCATCATAAAAGAAGCGATAGTGCTTTGAACGGCATAATTTTTATAATTAAAATTTGCGGTGGCTTCTGTGGTAGTTTTGTAATAACCCAATTCTACCGAACGTTTGATTACATTAGGGAAATATTCAGGCGAGATGATGTAAGAAATAATCCATTGCGTTAAAGGAGCAAAAATGGTAACAATAACTGTGATGATCATTCCGGAAACGAATCCTTGTTTGAAATTCATTTGACCATTGTAATAATTTTTCCTGATGTCTTTGAGTGCGAAAACAAATACAGCAATAGCAGGAATCGCATACAAATTGGTAAGATACAAATGATAATCAATGTATTTGCCATGTAAACCGGACAGCTTTTCTAAAACCATCCACAGCAGGGACATGATGATGAAAATCAATGCCCACTTCATTTCAAATTTAAATCGTGCCATATTTTTCTTCTAAAAATTTTATTGTTTCTTTCATCATTTTATCCAGAACATTTAAATCGATATCAGACAATTTATTGACATAAATACAAGCTTTTCCCATTTTGAATTTCCCTAAATCTTGCAGCAAATGTTCATGCTCTTCCAATCCTGTAAAAGTGTACAGTGAAATGGCAGCTTTGCGCGGTGAAAATCCCAATAATGGAGCATCGCCTTCGTGGCCGCTGTCGTATCTGTAATGGTAATTTCCAAATCCTACGATGCTTGGACCGTACATTTTGGGTTCAAAACCCGATACATTTCGCATGAGTTCGATTAGCTCATAACTGTCTTTCTTTTTCTGTTCGGAATTACTAAATGTTTCGATGAATTCATAAACGTCGGCATCGGTTGTTTCGGTTTTATTTTTTGCCATTTTTTTTAAATTAAATTTTTTAAAAAATAAGGGAGAACTGAATTCAATTCTCCCTTATTTTAAACTATTGCATGGAAAACAACCCGAACGGATTTCCTTCGCTGTCTACACAAATGGAACAGAAACCAAATTCTCCAATATCCATTTTTGCATGCTGAACTTGCCCGCCGGCAGCTTCTACTTTCGCAGCTTCTACGGCACAGTCTTCACATGGGAAATAAACCATCGTATTGACGCAAGCGCCGTCGCCTTCTTTGGTTCCGGGCATTTCGATGAGCGCACCGCTCACACCTTGGTTTTCCGGTGAGGAGAAAAATGACATTTTCATATTTCCGGGAGCTTCGCCTGGCGGCATTGGTGCGTCTGTGAAATTAATTCCCAATACAGCGTTGTAAAATTTCTTGGCGCGTTCGATGTCTTTTGCATAAATTTCAAACCAGCAGATGATGTTTTGATTCATAGTTTTTTATTTTTTTATTATAGAATTTAGAAATACTTTAAACATCCAACATAATTATTCCTCTAATTGATTTTTGAGATTTTGTAAGCCTTCTTCGAAATCCTTGTCCATATTAAAGAACAAATTCATGAAATTCCACGGATAAGGAGAAGTTCCTTTAACTTCCCATTTGATCAAAGTTTTATCAGCTCCTTGCGCTTCAGTTGACATTACGGATTTTGCGGGTCCCATAGTTTCATCAAAGAACAAGTCAGATTTCATGTTGGAGCCGTCTAGGTCTGTGATGACTTGTTTTCCTTTTCCGACCATCCAATTTTCGCTGCTCCATTTGTAAGTAAATCCAACTGTTCCGTCGGTGCCTTCGTAAGAAGTTTTCATTTCCGGATCCATTTGGTGCCATGTTCCGTATTTTTCCTGGTTTTTCAGAAATTTTATGTGGTTGTAAACTTCCTGCTGAGGTTTGTTGATGACGATTTCACTCTTTCCGCTAAATTCTTTTGGCGCAAATGCTGCTCCAATTAGTACGATTGCGACCAACGCCACAATAAAGATTAAGATTCCTTTTAAAATTTTCATATTTTTTTTATTTGTTTAAATAAAGTTAGATAAAATTTCAATACCTAATAAATGTCATGTTTTTAATTAATTCAAAATTAAACTTAAATCCAAAAAGAAAAGTGGCTCATTTTGCTAAATGATGGGGTGATTTGTGACAAATTTTATAAGTTTGAATAAATATTTTGAATATGCAATTAGCACTTTTGGTTACCAAAAATCACCGTTTATTGAGTCTTGTAGCGGCTTTGGATTTGTTTGAAATGGTTAATAGGATGTTGGTGGAGTCAGGGAAAGAGGCAGGTTTGGAATTGTCTTTTTTAGGACTTTCACCCAATTCTCCTTTCGGGGAAAATTTAAATCATATCAATTATTACCAAATAAATGAATCAATTCCGAAACTGGATATGATTGTAGTTCCGGCTTTTGCCAATCGGGAAATGCCCAATAATATCGCAATGAATCAGGAATTCATAGGTTTTCTAAGGCAGCAATATGAAAAAGGGTGTGAACTAGCGAGTTTGTGCACCGGTTCTTTTTTGCTGGCGGCAAGCGGATTGCTGAATGGTAAAGCTGCTACAACGCATGTGGATGCGGCAGAAGGTTTTTATTATGCTTTTCCGTTGGTGGATTTGCAGCCGCATGCAGTCATCACGAGTGATTCAAATATTTATACGAGCGGCGGTGCTACGAGCAGTTTTCATTTGAAACTTTTTATCGTTCAGAAATTTTTCGGGAGAGAATTGGCACTTCAGATAGCGAAAGCATTTGCGATTGATATGGACAGGGATAATCAATTGTATTTTGATCAGTTTAAACCAAGTTTAGCTGAAGGTGATGATTTGGTAAGAAAAATTCAATTGATGATTAATGAGCGTTATTCTGAAATCAGAAATGTGGAAGAAGCGATGGAGGAAGTGCCGTCGAGCCGTCGAAATATCATTAGAAGATTTAAGCAGGCAACTGGAATCACGCCGATTCGCTATTTGCAAAAAACTAAAATCGAAGCTGCAAAGAATTTATTGGAAACCACCAATAAAGATATTTTGGATGTGATGGTTTGCTCCGGATACAACGATATGAAAAATTTCCGTCAATTGTTTAAAACCTTTACAGGACTAACTCCGAAAAGCTATCGTGAAAAATATGGGATGAGGCTGGGTTAGTTTACATAATGATCTACACAATTACTAATTATTTCAGGTATTCCTGATATCTGAACTCTTGCTGACATGCTGAAACTTCCTGTTTCACCATTGTTAAACTGATAGCTTAATCCGTCAACATTTCCATCTGTGAAATGATGAAAATTAATATAATTAAATGCTCCAGGACAATTTAATCCGTAATGTCTTGTGAAATAAATAGTGCCACTTTTACCTGGCGCTCCAATCAATTTTGCTTTTGGAACAATGCCATCTGTTGGTGTATAATAAGTTTTTTCAAGTGTAATTTCCAAAACGGGAACTTCTCTTTCTACATTTACCCGAATTTCTTTTTGTTCTGATGTTGATGTTTTATCTGATAAATCATGTACTATAGCGTGATATCTTTCATTACCATAAGCGTTTGCACCATAATTTAATTCAAATTCATAAGGTTGTTCCAAATCCGTAAACCGCAGATTTTCCAATTCATCATAAAATTCAACTTTTGAAATTCCTGTATCGTCTGAAACATTGGCTATAATTTTAGTCGAACCGGGTTGTATGATGTAAGGATTGGTAACAACTAATTCAATCTTAGGAAATTCTGAATCGTTTGAATTATTATCACTGTCATCATTATTGCATGATAGAAATAGAAACAATAAACAAATAATTGATAATTTTAAATATGCTTTTGATTTCATAATATTTTCATTTAATAATTGTAAAATTCTTAATGAAAATACTTTTTTGAAAATGATTTTTCTCTAACTGTAAGTTTGAATTTGTGAATTGCGAATTTTAAAACTGCTCAAACCTGAAATTCTCTCCGAGATAAACACGTCTTACATCTTTGTCATTGGCGAGTTCTTCCGGGGTTCCTTCTTTTAGAATTTTTCCTTCGAACATGATGTAGGTTTTGTCAGTAATCGCCAAAGTTTGAGAAACGTTGTGATCGGTAATGAGTATTCCGATGTTTTTGTCTTTCAGTGAACGGACAATTTTCTGAATGTCTTCCACCGCAATTGGATCTACCCCTGCAAAAGGTTCGTCCAATAAGATAAATTTCGGTTCGGTAGCGAGGCAGCGCGCGATTTCGGTACGGCGTCTTTCACCCCCGGAAAGCAAATCTCCGCGATTTTTCCGTACGTGTTCCAAACTGAATTCTTCGATTAATTCGTCAGTTTTTCTTTGTTGCTGCGTTTTGGAAAGTTTTGTAAATTGTAGAACGGATTTGATGTTGTCTTCTACCGAAAGTTTTCTGAAAACCGATGCTTCCTGCGCCAAATAACCGATTCCTTTCTGTGCACGTTTGTACATCGCATCGTTGGTAATATCCAGTTTATCGAGTGAAACCTTTCCACTGGTTGCTTTTACTAAACCGACAATCATGTAGAACGAAGTGGTTTTTCCGGCACCGTTTGGGCCGAGCAAACCGATGATTTCTCCTTGTTCCACCTGAAATGAAACATTTTTCACTACGTGTTTTTTACCGTAATCTTTTATCAGATTTTCTCCTTTCAGTACAATTCCCATTGGGTCAAAGATAATTCAATTTGAAATATTAAAGAATTAATTTTAAAGCGCCACAGTGGTTCTATCATCAGAAAAATATGAGGTCTTATTTATTTCAAGATTTAAAACTTCATCATTTCTTTTTATTTTTAATTTCAGATTTTCCTTTTCGTTTTTGGGAGAATTTGCTTTGATTTCACACGCTTCATCATCACTTAGATTCTCAAGATTTTTATCATTTAAACTTAAAATAATATCACCCAATTGAAGTGGGAAACCATCGGTATTGTAAACCAAAGTAACCACTGCTTTTTTTTCCATAAATCTATAGCCGAAACCATAAGTTTCAAGTTCTGGTTCGATATTTTTTATTTTTTTCAGATAGATTTTACTTTGATTCCAATCAATTACAAATATGAAATCTTGTAGAAATTCATTTCCGATTAAACTTGATAATCCGGTACTAATTATTTCATTTTTAAATACATTGTCAGCGATTTTAAATTCATCCGTTTTGAAAATATATTCTGTCGAACTTTCGGCTTTTCCATAAATCCCAAATGAACTTGCTCCGGATGTTTCAATTTTATTCATATGTCCATTTTCTTTAATTTCGGACGGGATTTTATTCAATTTAAATCTACCATTATAACCGGTGTCAAAAGTAAAATTGAATTTATCATCAAATAAAATTCCTTCCACTTTAGGAGTTTTCTGCTGTTGATAAGTAAATTGAAAAACATGGTCGAACCCGTTCATATCAAAATTGGAAATATCTGTTGTGATTTCTGCGGTTTCTTCATCGTAATTGAATTTCCATAAAGCTTTTGCCATTTGATTCGCACCTAAAATTCCTTCCAGTTCCAAACATTTAAATTCCGGTGCCTGAAAATCAATCACTACACTTCCGATGTTCGTAAATGTGATGTTTCCAACTTTCATTTCGGGCAAAATCGTGAAAATTTGTGTTTCTTTTTCATTTTGAGAATCCGATATTTTATTTTTTGTTGCCGGTTTTAGATTGAGTTCGTTGTAAATTTTATTGGAAATAACAGTTGGAGCACCTGTATCAATCAAAAAATTATAATCTTTTCCATTGATACTTACAACCACTACAGGAAGTTTATTGGTATAATTTAAAGGTATTTTTTCAACTGAATTGGGAAGGTTTATTTCTCCTTTTGTAAATAATTTCGAAGTTGTACAATTGTATAAAAATAATGATGCAAAGAGTAAAACGAATATTTTTTTCATTTAATAAATTATAATTAATCCTGTAAAGCAAAAATTTCCTGTAAGAGTGGAGTAGTACGTAATCCGATGTTGTTCCGAATGCCTTCTTCCTTTTGTGCTACCATTTTGAAAACACCGTTGATGGCTTGTTCGGTTACATAAGAATTCAAATCTGTATTGACGCTTTGTCCTGTAAAAGTATTGTATTTTCCGATAATTTGCTCCCATATTTTATCTGCGCCAACTTTCCCTAATGAGTTATCAATTTTAGGTTTAAATGCGCTGAACAATTGGGTTTGTGTAGTTCTTTGAAGATAATTTGTAGCTGCATTGTCATTTCCCAAAAGGATTCCTTTGGCATCGTTGAAAGTCATGGAAGTAATCGCGTTGGTAAAAATCGGAGTTGCTTCTACAACTGCATCTTCAGCCGCGCGGTTCAACAATTTTAAACCTTCATCCGCCAAACTTCCCAAACCGATATTTCTTAAAGTATTATCTACTTTTTGTAATTCCTGCGGCAATAAAATTTTGGTCAAGCTGTTCCCGAAAAATCCGTCTTTTTTACCCAGACTTGTGATTCCTTCCTGAATGCCGAAATTTAATGCTTGCTTGAGCCCTTCCGCGATTCTTGTGCTGGAAACCCCTGCGATCCCACCCGTTTGTGTAGGGATTTGCGTTGCGATTTGCTGTAGTTCTGTACAGCTTGAAAATGATAAAAGCGAAATGAAGCCGATGGTCAGGTATTTTTGTTTCATTTTGAAATTTTTAATGAACTTCAAATTTAACAAAATTTATTCCGAATTAGTTTTTTACCAAAATTGAGCCCGAGACTCTTTTCTCATCTTTTAGTTTTATGATGTACCAATAAGTACCTGACGGAATTTCTCTTCCTAGATATTTTCCATCCCAAACCGTATCATTATTTCCTGCTTTTCGGTCAATAAATAATTTACCATAACGGTCAAAAATCTGAACATGCGCATCAGGATATTGCGTAATCCCCCGAATCGTCCATACATCGTTGTAGCCATCGCCGTTGGGAGATATGAAATTCGGAACATTGAAGAAAATAAATTCATATCCATCATTTCTACATCCTGTAAAATCTCTTACATAAATTTCGTAATCGGCAATTTCTACATTATGGAAAGTATTTGAACTCTGCCAAAATATGCCATTGAGTGAATATTCATATTGTCCCGAAGGAGAAACTTCTACTGTAATGGAATTTCCATTGATAATGACATCTGTAACTTCCGGCATTCCATCCAAAATTGCTGTAAACGGTACATTAAAGGTACAATTGTTAATATCTGTAACGGTCAAGAAATAGTTTCCGGGATGTGTGATGATGACTTCATTTGAATTTAAATTTTGGTCTAAATCATCGTCGATCAGCCCATTCCATTGATAACTGACAAACTCATTTGGAACGCTTAAAACTTCACTCGTTCCCAAACAGAAAACCACATTTGGTTCGTAATTCACATTTTCAGCAGAAGGAACAATCAATTCAATTTCCGCAACATTGTAACAAGCACTTGCAGAATTGTCCTTTACTTTTGCATAAATGGTTTTGTTTGCAGGAATTTCATAAATTATTGGTAATGGATTTATATTATTGTTTAAATCTTCAATCGAAGCATAGTATGTGAAATTGGCAGCTGTCGGATTGATTGCATTTGAAGTTTCATTTAAATAAAATGTTGCCCAACCTAAATTTTCATCCAAACATTCAGTTAAAGTTGTATCATTTGCCTCCGGCTTGATGTCAACAATTATGCTGACAGGAATTATATAAGTGTCATTATTAGTGGATTCATGAATTCTAATGTAAATCATATCCGCAAATGGAGTAGAATTTGTGTAAGGATCGCTTAACGGGTTAGAGCCATCAAGTGCTTCATTTAATTCTTCATGATACGAAATCTGCATATTCAATGCTTCATGCAAACCGGCCGCACCCCACCAGTCACTTCCGGAATTAGGTCGAAAACGTATAATAGTTCGCTCCATCGTTTCCAGATTGATTTCATATAGATAATCAGTAGTGTTACCATACAAGCGACCGTATTCAGAAGCAAGTCCGAAAGTACCTTGTTCAATAGGTCCCAGGCTTTCGTGGCTTACATATTCATTGTTTGTACCTAAGGTAACTTTATAAAGATAATCACGCCCATTGTTAGTCCATGCAACATATAAAAAATCTCTAATTTGAACAAAATCACCCGAAGCGCGTCCGTTGCCGAAGTTATGCCACAACGAAAACTGTGTTAAATCATTTGCTTCGGCTCTGTAAACCTGGCTTGTCCAACCTCCTTCATATAAATTGTTTAATTTATCAAAAGAAAGTGCAAGCACAGTTTGTCCGTCAGAATGAACTTGTCCGATGTTTGTTATTTGACAAGTTTGCGTATCTATTTTTTGTAAAATTCCGGCTCCGCGAACAACAAAAACTTCTTGTTGGTCATTGATTGCAATATCGTAATATCCGCTTCCACCATCACTAGAACAAACATTTACTACTTGTGGATTGTTGTATAAACTGGTAATCTTCGCAATCCCATCGTAGGCTTGTGTAACATAAATTTCAGGCTGGTGGTTGAACTGCTCCAAAACATCCAAAGCATAACTCTGAAATTGGCTGAAAGGAATTGTAACAAATCCATCACCATCTTCATCACAAACGCGGTAATCTACAGGGTCAGTAATAATTTGTGCTTGTATTATCAGAGAAAATAAAAGCATCGTAAAAAATAGAAGTCTCAAAAATGAACTGAATTAATTTGCAAATTTCCGAAAAATTGCGGGATTGAAACGTGAAATTTATATTAAAAAAAGCCAATAGTGTAAGAACGATTGGCTTTTTTAATTTTTATTTTAAATTGAATTATAAACCGAATTCAGACTTTACTTTGTCAACATGATCCAATTTTTCCCAAGTGAAAAATTCAAGATTTTCCAGTGTTTTTTCGTTTAATTTCCCTTTGTTGAATGTTTTGTTCCCAACGAAATATTCTCTTCCCATGTGACCATAAGATGCAGTTTCCTGGTAAATTGGATTTCTCAATTTCAAATTTTGTTCAATTGCATACGGACGCAGATCGAAGATGTTTTTCACTCTTTCAGCGATTTCACCATCGTTCAATTCAACTTTAGAAGTTCCATACGTGTTGATGTACAAACCACATGGTTCTGCAACGCCAATCGCATAAGAAACCTGTACCAAAACTTCGTCAGCCAATCCGGCAGCAACCAAATTTTTAGCAATATGACGCGTCGCATACGCTGCTGAACGGTCAACTTTTGAAGGATCTTTTCCACTGAATGCACCACCACCATGAGCACCTTTCCCGCCGTAAGTATCCACGATGATTTTACGCCCGGTCAATCCTGTATCTCCGTGTGGCCCACCGATTACAAATTTTCCGGTTGGGTTGATGTGGTATTTGATTTGATCGTTAAACAAAGCTCTGATTTCAGGTTTTTGTTTCAACATCACTCTTGGGATCAAATTTTCAATGACGTCTTTTCTAATTTTCGCCAGCATCGCTTCATCACTTCCAAATTCATCATGCTGCGTAGAAACGACAATGCTGTCAATTCTTACCGGTTTGTGGTCGTCTGAATATTCAATTGTAACCTGAGATTTTGCATCGGGACGCAAATATTTGATGACATCACTTTCTCTGCGGATTGCTGCCAATTCTTTCAAAATCGAATGTGCCAAATCCAAAGCCAAGGGCATATAATTTTCGGTTTCGTTGGTAGCATAACCAAACATCATCCCTTGGTCACCTGCTCCTTGAGAATTTGCACGAGTTTCAAAATCTGCATCATTCTTTGCGCGGTCAACACCTTGATTGATGTCCGGTGATTGTTCATGGATGGCAGAAATTACTCCGCAAGAATCTCCATTAAACATATATTCTCCTTTTGTATAACCAATTTCATTGATAACTTCTCTAGCAATGTGCTGTACATCCAGATAAACATCTGATTTTACTTCACCTGCCAAAACAACCTGACCTGTCGTTACCAAAGTTTCGCAAGCTACCTTTGAAGATGGATCGTAAGCTAAAAAGTTGTCAATCAAAGCATCCGAAATTTGGTCGGCTATTTTGTCGGGATGTCCTTCAGAAACGGATTCTGATGTAAATAAATATGGCATAATTTTATTTTAAATTAATCGGAGAGAATATGCGTAACAGTTCCTGTTTTAGCAATTTTTAACGAGGTTGCAATCAGACAAATCCTTCCTCCGAAGATTTTACCGAGCAAAATTAAAGAGAATTTATCAATTAAAAACCGATTCACATTTTTATTTTAGAATGTTGAGTTTAATCATACATTCTTTCATTTTTTGGTAAGTTCTTTCGATATCATCATCCAATCCGATTGAAAAACGAATCAAACCGTCTGACAATCCCATTTCTTTTTGTTCTTCCAATGGAATTTCACTTGAAGTAGAAGTTCCAGGCGCACTGAATAAAGTTTTATAAAAACCTAAACTCACCGCCAAATATCCCAGATTTTCCATTTGCATCAATTCCATCAATTCATTGGCTTTATCGAGCGAACCTACGTCGAGCGTCATCATTCCTCCAAAACCATATTCCGGATTGTATAAATTTTTCAAAGTTTCGTGTCCAGAATGTTTTTGTATTCCCGGATAAACCACTTTCAATCCGTCTTTGTCAAATGCTTCGGCTAGAAATTGCGCATTTCGACTATGTTGTTTCATGCGGATGTGCAAGGTTCTCAGATTTTTCAAAATGCTCGCTGCACGCAAACTGTCCATCGTCGGGCCGAGCAACATACAAGCACCGTCGTTCACATTTCGCAAATCATCGATGAATTGCTGCGTGCCACAAATCACTCCACCTACCGCATCACTACTTCCGTTGATGAATTTCGTCAAACTATGTATTACGACGTCTGCACCTAGATTAACAGGCGTAACCATGAAAGGGGAGAAGGTGTTGTCCACAACCAATTTCAAATTGTGTTTTTTAGCGATTTTGGATAAGGCTTCGATTTCTGCGATTTCCAAAAGAGGATTGCTAATGGTTTCGCAATAAAGCACTTTTGTGTTTTCATTAATTGCTTTTTCTACTTTTTCCAAATTCGTAATGTCCACAAATTTTGTTTGAATTTGCAGCTTTGGTAGAAAATTTTTCATGAAAGCATACGTGCCACCGTAAATCGTTCGGCTCGAAATGATTTCATCTCCGCTTTGACACAATTGGAGCAGGACAGAAGTAATTGCGCCCATTCCAGATGCTGTTACATTAGCGGCTTCCGTATTTTCCATTGCAGCCAATGCTTGTCCCAAATACAAATTACTCGGTGTGGAGTGTCTCGAATACAAATAGCATCCTTCTGCGTTGCCTTCAAATGTATCGAACATCGTTTTAGCGGAAAGAAATGTGTAAGTAGATGAATCTGTAATGGATGGGTTTACACCTCCGAATTCTCCGAAATATTGTAAATCCTGTATCCTGTCAGCAGGTTTGTGTGTTTTCATATGTTGATTATTATTTGTTTTACAAGGGCTAAATAAATTATTATAAAAACAATAATCAATAAATATTGCCTATTTTAGATTTTAATTCTAATTAATTTTAATTATTTAGATAAATTTTCTATAAATTAAATTAATTTTGGAATAATTTAAAAAATTATCCTTTTATGAATTTAGATGAAAAAGATTTTGAGATTTTAAATGCACTGCAAATCAATTCCAAAATCACTCATAAACAATTATCACTCAATCTGCATCTTTCGACAACTGCAGTTTATGAAAGGATTAAAAAACTAGAACGCACCGGAATTATCAAAAATTACGCAGCAGTTTTGGAAAGAAAAGCTTTGGGGAAAGAATTATTGGTGCTTTCACACATAAAATTAGAGAAACATTCGCAGCAAAATATTGCTGAATTTGAAAAGAAAATTTTTTCTTTAAACGAAGTGCATGAATGTTTCCACGTCAGCGGCGATTATGATTATATTTTAAAAATGACTTTCCAAAATATGGACGCTTACCGCGATTTTATGGTCAATAAATTGACTGCGATTCCCAGCATTGGGAGTACACACAGCATTTTTGTGATAAATGAAGTGAAAAATGAGATTGGGTTTAGGTTGGAATAGATTTAACGATTGAGGGCTTTTCGTTCGGGTATAAAGTTCGCAGGAAATCTAACGTTTAAATGTTAGCCTATCTGACACAAAAAAAACTTGTTAGTAGCTGGCAAATTCTATGGTAGTTGCATAAAACTTGCGCCAATCACCTTCAATGTGTCGTCAAAGCATTTCCAAACTCTAAAATAGCGAAATTTTCCTTCTATTGGTGTTCCTATCATTTTTCCTTTCGCTGTCATTGTAACGATTGAAAGTGCGGTGTCGCCTGTTATTTTAATGTCATCAATTTCTGTTGAAGCATTCTCAATAATCATGGTTTTTGCTTTATGTGAGTTCAAGTCCATTTCTTTGGTTACAACTTCTCCTGTCGGTGCGACTGCAATCAGGTCATCGTGCAATAGTTGGTCAAGAATTTCCACATCGCTTACAAGTTGAGCCGAAAAAAGTTTATTCTCCGCTTCAACTACGTCTTCTCTGTTGATTTTTGTTTTTTCCATATTTCAATGTTTTCGCTTTCAGTTATTATAAGTTTTATAAGTCAGTCATGTCTTTCTTGCCACTAACACTCACAATTTACAAAGCCTTCCTATTATACAAATAACTTTTGAATCATTTCTTGTATGGTCATGACCATGTTCAGAATTTAAGATACACAGCCTAAATGCGAAGTACAAAGCTTGGAATTGGGATTACAAAGTTTTGAATTCTAAGTTTAATTATTAAAAACTCATAACCATAACTCACAACTTCCTAAATCTAAATCTCCTTCCTTAACCTCGCCACAGGGATGTTCAGCTGTTCACGGTATTTTGCAATCGTTCTACGCGCAATCGGATAACCTTTCTCTTTCAGTATTTCAGTTAACTTTTCATCGGTCAAGGGTTTCTTTTTATCCTCTTCACCGATGACATCTTGCAAGATTCTTTTGATTTCACGTGTCGAAACTTCTTCACCTTCTTCATTCGTCAAACTTTCAGAAAACAAATCTTTGATAAGAAAAGTACCGTAAGGCGTATTTACATATTTACTGTTGGCAACGCGGGAAACTGTAGATATGTCCATCCCAATCAAATCCGCAATGTCCTTCAAAATCATCGGTTTGATTTTCGTTTCGTCACCCGTCAAGAAATATTCCTGCTGAAACTGCATAATTGCCTGCATGGTGATCAGAAGCGTATTTCTGCGCTGTGTGATGGCATCGATGAACCATTTGGCAGCATCTAATTTTTGTTTTACAAACAAAACAGCTTCTTTCTGTTCGTTTGATTTTTTCTCGGTATGCTTGTAAGTATCAAGCATTTCCGCATAAGAATTTGAAATTCTTAATTCAGGAACGTTTCTCCCGTTGAGCGACAATTCCAAATCTCCTTCAACTATTTTTATGGTAAAATCAGGCGTGATATGCTCAACTTCTTTTGTATTTCCCGAGAAAGATTTTCCCGGTTTTGGATTCAGTTTTTCAATTTCCGAAACCGCACTTTTCAGTTGAGATTCTGTCACATCATGCTTTTGCATCAAGCGCGTATAATGTTTTTTGGTAAAAGCTTCAAATGACTTTGACATCAAATCGATTGCCAGCTCAGTTGTTTCTGTCTGAGGTGTTTTATTTTCCAGTTGAATCAAAAGACATTCCTGCAAATCTCTTGCGCCGACGCCAATTGGATCTAATTTCTGAATGTAATTTTTTAACAATTGTTCTACTTCAGCTTTGTCGGTATAAATGTTTTGTGTAAATGCCAAATCATCTACAATCGCCTGTAGGTCTCGGCGTATGTAACCGTCGTCGTCAATGTTTCCAATGATAAATTCAGCAATTAAAAATTCTTCTTCGTCCAACCGGAAAGTTCTCAATTGACTTTCCAGAAAATCGATGAAACTTACTCCCTGTGCATAAGGCGTAGAACGGTCTTCGTCGTCATCGCTGTAGTTGTTGGTGTAAGTTTTATAGTTGGGAATTTCATCATCACTGAGGTATTCATCGATGTTGATGTCACTGGTATCGATGTTGCTTTCACCCTCGTATTCACCATCTTCCCAAGTGTCAGATTCAGCGGCAAAATCTTCATCAGAAAATTCGCTTCCCTCTTCCAGTGCAGGGTTTTCCTCCATCTCTTGTTTGATTCTCTGCTCAAATGCAATCGTAGGCAATTGAACCAATTTCATTAACTGAATTTGTTGCGGAGAAAGTTTTTGTTGGAGTTTTAAGTATAATTCCTGCTTTAACATATTTTAAATATAACTAAAATTAATTAGAATTCTGCGTTCTTAGGCGTTCTCGGGAAAGGAATCACGTCGCGGATGTTGCCCATTCCGGTGACAAACAACACCAATCTTTCCAATCCCAAACCAAATCCGCTGTGCGGAACTGTCCCGAATCTTCTGGTATCGCGGTACCACCAAAGTTCTTCCTTGTCGATTCCAAATCTTTCAATCTTTTGATCCAGAATGTCCAAACGTTCTTCACGCTGTGAACCACCTACTATTTCACCGATTCCAGGGAAAAGGATGTCCATCGCACGTACGGTTTTTCCGTCATCGTTCAATCGCATGTAAAAGGATTTAATTTCGGTTGGGTAATCAAATAAAATCACTGGTGTTTTGAAATGTTTTTCAACCAAATATCTTTCGTGTTCAGACTGTAAATCAGCACCCCAATCTTCGATTTTATAAGTGAATTTTCCTTTTTTGTTGTGGTTCGAATTCTTTAAAATATCAATTGCTTCGGTATAAGTCAAACGAATAAATTCGTTATTTAAAATATAATCCAAACGTTCCATCAAAGTCAATTCAGAACGTTCGTTTTGTGGTTTCTGTGTTTGTTCTTTGTCAAATCTTTCTGCCAAAAACTGCAAGTCATCTGCGCAATTGTCCACTGCATATTTGATGACATATTTGAGTAAATCTTCCGCCAAATCCATGTTCATGTCCAAATCATAGAAAGCCATTTCAGGTTCTATCATCCAGAATTCCGCCAGGTGGCGTGTCGTATTTGAATTTTCAGCACGGAAAGTAGGGCCAAAAGTATAAATTTTACCCAATCCCATCGCCGCAACTTCACCTTCCAATTGTCCCGAAACGGTAAGGTTTGTATGTTTTCCAAAGAAATCTTGTTCGTAATCTACTTTTCCTTCTTCGTTTTTTGGCGTTTTATCCAAATCAAAATTGGTCACGGTAAACATTTCTCCGGCACCTTCAGCGTCAGAACCTGTAATGATTGGTGTATTTACGTAAACGAATCCTTTTTCGTTGAAATATTTATGAACTCCGAACATCAAAGTATTTCGCACACGCATCACAGACGCAAAAGTATTGGTCCTGAAACGCAAATGTGCCTGCTCACGCAATTTCTCTAAACTGTGTTGCTTTGGTTGTAAAATTGTTTCCTGAACATCATCCGGATTGGCTTCACCCAAAATGATGATTTCTTTGGCAACGACTTCTATTTCTTGTCCTGAACCTTGGCTTTCGATTACTTCTCCTTGAATTTTAAGCGAAGCAGCAGTGTTGATTTTCTTCAATAAATCTGCATCGAAATTCTCAAAATCAACTACAACTTGTATGTTTTTGATGGTAGAACCGTCATTCAAAGCAATAAATCGATTGCTTCTAAATGAACGAACCCAACCTTGTACGGTTACTTCCTGTGAAATTGCCTCTTTTCCTTTGTCCAATAATTCTTTTACGTGGTACGTATGCATAGCTTGATAATCTGAAAAGCAAAAATAATCATAATTAACAAAGAGAAAATTTATTAGGGTATAATTTTTGCTGAAGGGATGGATTTTTCTTTGAATGATATGGTTTGTTTGTGTTTGATCGAGGATTGAAATTTGAAAAAGTCTGTGGATTTTTGTTTTGAAAGAATTGATTTGCTTTTGACTGGATATTTGGTAGGTGTGGGATGTTGGAGGTTTGCCCGCGGCCGTGATGTGCAGGGCTTGGTGTGCCGCCTTACCAAGTTGTCTTTTTGGAGGCGGCATACGGAACCCCGTAGCAGCGCGATAAGCCGCCCTCTTTCAATATTTAATGTATTTATCAAAAGAAAAAATGGACACTTTCTGAGTGTCCATTTTCTATTATTTTAACTTGGAATTGGATTACAGTTCTAATGCTTTTCTTGCATTTCCATCCAACAATAAGTTCAATGGATCTTCCAAACCTTCTTTTACAGCTACCAAAAATCCAACTGACTCGCGTCCGTCGATGATTCTGTGGTCGTAAGAAAGTGCGATGTACATCATCGGGTGGATTTCAACCTGACCGTTTACGGCGATTGGACGCTCTATGATATTATGCATTCCCAAGATACCTGATTGAGGCGGGTTGATGATAGGCGTGCTCAACATAGACCCGAAAACTCCACCGTTTGAAATGGTAAAAGTACCTCCGGTCATTTCGTCTACTGTGATTTGTCCGTCACGTGCACGCAAAGCCAATCTTTTGATTTCGTTTTCAATTCCTCTGAAACTCAATGTTTCTGCATTTCTCATTACCGGAACCATCAAACCTTTTGGTCCTGAAACTGCAACTGAAATGTCACAGAAATTGTAAGCTACTTTGTAGTCTCCGTCGATCATTGAATTCACATCCGGATACATTTGCAACGCGCGTACAACAGCTTTGGTAAAGAAAGACATAAACCCTAATCCAACACCGTGTTTATTTTTAAATTCTTCTTTGAATTCGTTTCTAATTTCATTGATAGGCTTCATGGTTGCTTCGTTGAAAGTAGTCAACATAGCTGTTTCATTTTTAGCCGCAACCAACCTTTCTGCTACTTTTCTGCGCAACATAGAAAGTTTAGTTCTTTCAGAGCCTCTGTTTCCTCCGGTTGGAGTTCCCATTGCAGCTACTTGAGCTGTGTTGGCGTCATCTTTGGTGATGCGTCCGTCTTTTCCGCTTCCGGTTACTTGCGCAGCATCGATTCCTTTTTCGTCCAAAATTTTCTTGGCAGCAGGAGAAGGCGTTCCTGAAGCATAAGTTGCAGGTTTTGCTTCTTCTTTTTTAGGTTCTTCCGCTTTTGGAGCTTCTTTGGCTTCTTCCTTTTTTTCTTCAGCAGGTGCAGCACCATCAGGTTTTGCAGCAGAAGTATCAATTAAACAAACTACTTGTCCAACCGCAACCGTATCACCTTCTTCAGCTTTCAACGTAATGATTCCGCTTTCTTCAGCAGGTAATTCAAGTGTGGCTTTGTCTGAATCTACTTCAGCGATTGCCTGATCTTTTTCTACATAATCACCGTCCTGTACAAGCCAGCTTGCAATTTCAACTTCTGTGATTGATTCTCCCGGTGAAGGGACTTTCATTTCTAATACCATAATGTGTTCAGTATTTTGGTTGCTAATTTATTCAAAAACTTTGTTAATTGTATTATTGTGTATGTGGTGGAATTTTTGGTGTGAACCGGTTGCAGGCGAAGCCGCTTCTCTAGGAGAAATGATTTCGAACTGAACTTCTCTGAATTTTCTCAAAAGATAAGTCCATGCACCCATGTTTTCAGGTTCTTCCTGTGCCCAAATTAATTGTTTTTTGTTGGAATATTTTCCTATAATTGAATTGATTTTTTCTTTGTCTAATGGATATAGCTGCTCCAAACGAACCAAAGCTACATTTTCTGCGTTCAATTCTTCTTTCTTTTTCAAAAGATCATAATAGAATTTACCCTGGCAGAAAACTACTTTTTCAACTTTGGAAGCATCTGCGCTTGCATCGTCGATAACTGTTTGGAATTCACCATTCGCCAATTCATCTAAACTTGAAACCACCAAAGGATGACGCAACAAACTTTTTGGCGTGAAAACCACCAAAGGTTTACGGTATTTTGCTTTCAATTGTCTTCTCAATAAATGATAGAAATTGGCCGGTGTTGTACAGTTCGCCGAAATCATATTGGCTTGTGCGCTTAACTGTAAAAATCTTTCCATACGTGCAGAAGAGTGCTCAGCTCCCTGACCTTCATAACCGTGAGGTAACAACATTACCAATCCGTTCTGGATTTTCCATTTGTCCTCTGCAGCGGAAATGTATTGGTCAATTACGATTTGTGCGCCGTTGGCGAAATCTCCAAACTGTGCTTCCCACAAAGTAAGAGTATTTGGCGTTGCCATCGCATAACCATAATCAAATCCTAGAACCGCATACTCAGAAAGATGTGAATTGTAAACGGTATATTCACCTTGTTCTTCAGAAATATGGTTGAGTAAAATTACTTCTTCTTCCGTTGCTTCTGTTTTCAAAACAGCATGGCGGTGAGAGAAAGTTCCTCTTTCCACATCTTCACCCGAAAGACGGACATCGTGACCTTCTTCCAAAAGTGAACCGTAAGCCAGCATTTCAGCCATTCCCCAATCTAGTTTATTGTCGGCAACCATTTGTTTGCGTTGTTCCAATAAACGTTCGATTTTTTTGATGAATTTTTTTCCTACCGGAATGGTTGTAATAGTACTGGTGATTTGTTCTAATTTCTCTTTCGGATACTTTGTATCGACAGGTTTCAGTACTTCCGCTTCATTTGCAATTTCAAATCCTTCCCATCTTTGTGGCATGAAAGGGTCTAAAGTGTTCTTTTCAATTTCTTTAGATGCATCAAAATTTTCATCTAATAATTGTTTGAATTCTTTTTCTTTCTTCGCTAAAATTTCATTTCCTAAAACACCTTCTTTTTCCAAGTGCTGTCTGTAGATTTCTCTTGGATTCGGATGTTTAGCGATTAAACTATACAATTGAGGCTGAGTGAAACGAGGTTCGTCACCTTCGTTGTGCCCATATTTTCTGTAACCTAATAAATCGATGAAAACGTCTTGTCCGTAACGCATGCGGAAATCCGCAGCAAAATTCAAAGCATGAACAACCGCTTCAGCATCATCTGCATTTACATGTAAAACGGGTGAAAGTGTCGTTTTGGCAACATCTGTACAATAAGTACTCGAACGTGCATCTAAATAATTGGTTGTAAATCCAACTTGATTGTTTACAACAATGTGAACTGTTCCTCCGGTTTTGTACCCATCCAGACTCATCATCTGAACGACTTCATAAACAATTCCTTGTCCAGCAACTGCAGCGTCTCCGTGAATCAAAATCGGGAAAACTTTGCTGTAATCTTTTGCGTAATCATTGTCAGCTTTTGCTCTGACAATTCCTTCCACAATCGCATCTACTGTTTCAAGGTGCGATGGGTTGGGAGCGAGGTTGATTTTTACTTTTTTGCCGGAATGAGATTCCACTTCGGTCGAAGAACCTAAATGGTATTTCACGTCACCTGCAAAAATATCATCTACGAATTCTTTTCCTTCAAATTCGCTGAATATCTGTGTGTATGATTTTTTGAAAACATTTGCCAAAACGTTCAAACGTCCGCGGTGCGCCATTCCGATTACGAATTCTTCAACTCCAGCGTCAGAAGCTCTGTTGATAACCGCATCCAAAGCAGGAATCAATGTTTCGTTTCCTTCTAGAGAGAAACGTTTTTGTCCTACAAATTTGGTATGCAGGAAATTTTCAAAAGCAACAGCTTCATTTAATTTCAATAAGATTCTTTCTTTTTCTTCCACGCTCAACTGGGGATGGTTCCAGTTGTTGTTGAGCCAGTTTTGAATCCACTCTCTCTTTTCAGGGTCGCGGATGTACATATATTCAATCCCGATGGAATCACAATAAATCTTTTCAAGATGTTCGATGATGTTGCGCAAAGTGGCTCCTTCACCTATTTTCAGGATTTTACCTGCATCGAAAAAAGTATCTAAATCACTTTCAGACAAACCAAAATTTGTTAGGTCAAGTGTTGGGGTATATTGTCTTCTTTCTCTTACCGGATTGGTTTTGGTAAATAAATGCCCACGTGTTCTGTAACCGTCAATCAAGTTGATTACTTTGAATTCTTTCTGAACTTGTTCAGGAATTTGCGCTGTGGCAGCATTGGCTTGTTCGCCCTCGAGCGAATGACCGTTGTAAGATGAATTTCCAAAGTCAAATCCTTGAAAAAAAGCTTTCCAACTAGGTTCTATGCTGTCTGGATATTGTTTGTACTGGTCGTACAAGTCGCTGATATATTCGGAATGTATAGCGTTTAAGAATGAAAATTTCTCCATTATAACTAACTCTTATTGAGAATTGGCTTACAAATTTAAGGCATTTTATAGGTTTAAAAAAACTTGTCAGTAGTTTATTTTTATTTAGGTTAATTTTATGATAAGGATTCAGATGTTAGTTTGTTTTATTCCTATTTATTAAATTAATTATTTAATAAATTTTCATTAAACTATGATGAATAGTGAGGAATCTGTAAAATCTGTTAAGAATCATTTTTCCAAATTTTTGCCAACCCAACTAATTTGCTATTTTTGTGAACTTTATAATTTTAAAATAATAGAATACAATTTTACATAATGGAAAAAATTAAAGTAATAAACCCCGTTGTAGATTTGGACGGAGACGAAATGACTAGAATCATTTGGCAATTCATCAAAGACAAATTGATACTTCCTTATCTTGAAATCGACATCAAATATTACGATTTAGGAATGGAAAATCGCGATGCAACAAATGACCAGGTTACCATTGATGCGGCGGAGGCTATCAAAAAATATAATGTTGGAATCAAATGTGCAACCATTACTCCTGATGAGCAGCGCGTTGAGGAATTTGGTTTAAAAAAAATGTGGAAATCTCCAAACGGAACCATCCGTAATATCGTGGGAGGAACTGTTTTCCGTGAGCCAATCATTATGAAAAATGTACCTCGTTATGTTCAGGGTTGGACGAAGCCGATTGTAATCGGTCGTCATGCTTTTGGAGACCAGTACAAAGCGACTGATACCGTTATCAAAGGAAAAGGAAAATTGACCATGAGTTTCGTTCCGGAAGATGGAGGAGAAGCACAGACTTGGGAAGTTTACGATTTCAAAGGAGACGGTGTTGCGATGTCTATGTACAACACAGATGAGTCTATCTACGGATTTGCTCATTCGTCTTTCCAAATGGCTTTGACTAAAAAATGGCCACTTTATCTTTCTACAAAAAATACAATTTTGAAAGCTTATGATGGAAGATTCAAAGATATTTTTCAGGAAGTTTTTGAACAAAATTATAAAGCTCAGTTTGAAGAAATAGGAATCACCTACGAACACCGTTTAATCGATGATATGGTTGCTGCGGCAATGAAGTGGAACGGAGGTTTTGTTTGGGCTTGTAAAAATTATGATGGTGACGTTCAGTCAGATACCGTTGCACAAGGATTTGGTTCTTTAGGATTGATGGCGTCTGTATTGGTTACGCCTGATGGAAAAACAGTTGAAGCTGAAGCTGCACACGGAACGGTTACACGTCACTACCGTCAACACCAACAAGGAAAAGAAACTTCAACTAACCCAATAGCATCTATTTTTGCGTGGACAAGAGGTTTGGCACACAGAGGGAAATTGGATGAAAACCAAGAATTGATTCACTTCGCCGAAACTTTGGAGAAAGTTTGTATCGATGTGGTTGAAGGAGGTAAAATGACCAAAGATTTAGCAATGCTTGTTTATGGTGATGCGATGACTTCTGATAATTATTTGAATACTCAGGATTTCTTAAATGCAATTGATTCTGCATTGAAATCAGCATTGAATAAATAATTAATTCATTTTATATAAATTGAAAAACCCACCAGTAAGGTGGGTTTCGTTTTTATAGGTATTCAGGTTAAGGTATTAAACCTGATACAATAGGTTAAGGCAAAGATATAAATTCTTTGAATACCTTTATGTCTTTGACATCATATTGTTGTGTTTGAGGATTTAATTCTCCCAATAATAAATATGGATAGTATCTTCCTGCTGGCAATGGTGTTTCTATTTTAAGTTCAGAGATAAAAGATTGACTTTCCTTTTTTCCTTGGGCTGCAATTGTTTCTATGTCACTTGTCAAAAATTCAGTTCCAATCAAATCAGGCTTTTGTAAATCGAACTCTTTATCTGCAAAATAAACCATGATTCTTAAATTATTGGATGGCTTATCAGTTAGATTTTTCATCGTCCCTCCAGTAACTACAATTTCCTTTTTAGCCAAATTTAAATCAACCTTCCATATTCCTTCAAAGGCAAGAGCTTGTCCAAATCCTGAATTTTCAGCGACTGATTTCACACTATATACATGAGTGGTATCTTTTACAACGATCTCTTTTCCTTCAGCTAAAGCAACTTCAGCCTCAGATTTTTGAGCAGCCACTTCTTTTTCTTGAATTGCTGTGGCAGCATTTTCTTTCTTTACCTGTTCTGGTTTCAAAGGTTTTTCCTGTGCGTTCAGTACTAAAGGTGTTACAAATAACGCTGCTAAAATAATTTGTTTCATAATTTTAATTTTTTAACTTTTCAGATACCATAAAGACAATTACTATTCCATTCATAACTTAAAGAAATGTTAAAAATTACACCAATTTGTTAAACCAAATTATAAATTGAAAAGTGTGTGTGGAATTTATAGATTTGTAAAAGATGTAAATTTTATGCTGAAATTAGAAAAACCGTTTTACCATTTTTTATTATTTGCAGTCACTTTTTTATTTATTAGGATAATCGCTGTTTATACTAGTTTTGCCGACGTTATTTTTCCGGGGATAAATTATTTTTTTGCAAAAATCGGAAGTAAATTTTCTTCAATTTTTCCATTTTCTTTGGGAGACGTTTTTTATTCCATTTTAGGATTAATGATCATCATTTTTATTGTTAAAATAATAATTGCCGTTATTAGGAAAAATTGGTTAAAAATCAAAAAAATGATTTCAATTTTATTTATCGGCTTGACAATTATTATTCTGATTTTTCATTTTTTCTGGGGATTTAATTATTATAAAACACCTATAAAAGAATATTACAATTCCGAAAAAATCAATACAGAAGAATTGAAAAGACTGGCTGAATTTTATTTAAAGAAATCCATTGAAACAAGAGAATTTGTCTATGAAAATCAAGAAGGAGTTTTTACAGTTTCTCTTACTCCCGAAGAATTAAATGAAAATATTTTGATTTCTTCCTCTAATTTAAAAAAATACAACGAACTACAATTGGAGAGAATTACTAAACCCAATCTCAAAAAATCCCTTTATAGTGAAGGCTTCAGCTATATGGGTGTTTTAGGATACTATAATCCTTTCACTGCTGAAGCGCAATACAATTCCAAAATGCCTGACACAAAACTGCTTTTTACGAAATTTCATGAAGTTGCTCACCAATGGGGATTTGCCGCAGAGAGCGAAGCTAATTTCGTGGGTTTTTTAATCGGGGTTCAAAGTGAAAATAAAGAATTTAATTATGTCTCTAATTATAAAGCGCTGAGAAGTCTGTTGAACAAAATCATTTGGGAAGACCCGATTTACGTTCAAATAATGCTAACTGCTTATTCCACTAAAATGAAAAAAGACAGAGAGTACGAATTGCTCATTCAGGAAAAATACCTGCACAGCGCTGACGATACTTTTTCAATGCTCAATGAGGCCTACTTACAACTCAACAACCAAGATGGGTTAGAATCTTATGGTCAATTTGTGGAGCTGTTGGTTGGTTATCATAGAAAACATAACCTTCCTTAGAAGGTTATGGGATTCTTAAATGTTTTTGAATTTACAACTATTTGGTTTCCAGAATCATCTAATTCTGATACAGTGAGTAATAAATAATATGTTCCTGATGGAGGAATGGCTCTTAAGTTCGTTTTTATGCTTGCACCTATCAACTTTTTAGCATTTTCAATTGGATCCAATGGAACCATAGCTATTTGTATTCCTTCAAAATTACTAGAAAATACTGTTTGATTGTCCTTGGTCAAAAATACATCTAAAACAATTTTTCCTGTGTTCTCCGATTTATTGTTTGCCATGTCGCCTCCGATGATCTTCACCATGAAGTTTTTGAAATCGATTTCAATTTTCCATTCATTTTCAAGAGAGATACTATTGTCAGATTTGATAGTCAATTTTGTAGGTTTACTTAAATCAGTAACGCCAGACATATCTGTTCTAGAAGTATTGTTTGGAGTTTTATTAATTTCAGTATTGTCAACTTCCTTTTTGGGTTGAAGTTTACCGTTTTTAATTATAATTTGACTTCGTAATTGAGTCAAATCTTTTACTCCTCCGTTTACATCAGTTAACACTAAAATCTGATAATAAATACCATCTTCAGGAACTTGTTTGATACGGTTTTGCAGGGAGATTCCCGAAATAGAAGCATTTCTATTTAAAGAATTGACAGGGTTCTTTGCTATCAAAATCCCATATGAATCAGGATTTGATACATCATAAGGGTTTTGAGATAAATAAAAATCTAAGCTTAATTTTTTTGTGGATTTGTTTAAGTGATTTGAAACACTTCCGTTAGATAATCTCAATTCATTTCCGTCAAGGTTAACTACTGACATCCAGTTTTTTGAAACTGAAACTTCTTTGCCTAGTTCTTGAGCATTGATAAAGCTAAGTAAAATCAATGCAAGCGCTGATAATGCTTTTTTCATGTTTGGTGGTTGTTTAAAGGTTTTGGTTTTTTAACTGTGTAAATGTAAGAAAAGTATTTATTCTTTAAAATTCTTAAATGTTTTCTTTAAAATATTTAATGCTAAATTTAATTCTTCTTGATTCATAACCAATGGTGGGGCGAATCTGATAATGTTACCGTGTGTAGGTTTTGCCAGTAAGCCGTTTTCCATTAATTCAACACATAAATCCCATGCTGTCGAACTTTCAGGTGTATCATTGATAAGAATTGCGTTCAACAATCCTTTTCCTCGCACGGCTTTCAGGAAATCAAATTCTGCAATCATTTTTTCAATTTCGCTTCTAAAAATTTTTCCTAATTCTTCGGAATTTTCTGCTAATTTTTCATCTAAAACTACTTGTAGAGCTTCCAAAGCAACTGCACAAGCCAATGGATTTCCGCCGTAAGTAGAACCATGTTGTCCCGGTTTGATGACGTTCATGACATCGTCGTTTGCAAAAACTGCAGATACAGGATAAACTCCGCCAGACAATGCTTTTCCTAAAATCAACATATCAGGTTTGATGTTTTCATGGTCGATTGCCAGCATTTTTCCTGTGCGTGCAATTCCGGTTTGGATTTCGTCTGCTATGAAAAGAATGTTGTTTTCTTTACAGATTTCACGGCAAGCGGATAGATATCCTTCAGAAGGAACATTTACTCCGGCTTCACCTTGGATAGGTTCTACTAAAAAACCGCAAATGGTATCTTTATTTTCTTTAGCAATTTTTCTGAATGCTTCGATATCGTTGTAATCAACGCTTAAAAATCCGGTTGTATAGGGATTGAAATTGTTTCTTGCATCTTCGTCATTGGAGAAAGAAATAATAGTCGTCGTGCGTCCGTGGAAGTTTCCGTTGCAAACTACAATTTGCGCTTTTCCGGATTCGATTCCTTTCTTTTCGTAACCCCATTTTCTGGAGATTTTGATAGCTGTTTCAACAGCTTCGGCACCTGTATTCATCGGAAGAACTTTGTCGAATCCGAATAATTTGGTTACGAATTCTTCGTATTTTCCTAACTCTGAATTGTAAAATGCACGGGAAGTCAAAGTCATTTTTTCTGCCTGAGTTTTCAAAGCTTCAATGATTCTCGGATGACTGTGTCCTTGGTTAACCGCAGAGTAAGCAGAAAGAAAGTCAAAGTATTTTTTACCTTCGACATCATAAACATAAACACCTTCTCCTCTTTCTAAAACAACCGGAAGCGGATGGTAATTGTGGGCGCCATATTTTTCTTCTAACTGAATTAATTCCTTTGAATTTAAAACCTCTTGCATTTCGTGAAAATTTTTGCCAAAGGTAACAAATTTATAAGAGTTATAGCTTTTGATTAAAGCTGTTTCTGTTCGAGCGTGATGGATTTTCCGAAAAAATGTTTGGCGAGTTTGGCGAAGTTTTCTGTGTAGTCTGAAAGATAGAAATGATAATTGGGTTCTGTGGAATCTGTCATCAGATTTAATTTTCTCATTTCGTGAATCAAATGATTGACGACAATCAAAGGTGAATCAACGACTTTTACTCGTCCTTGGAAAACTGCTTGTACTTCTTTTTCAATCAATGGATAATGTGTGCAGCCTAAAATAATGGTATCAATGTCTTCAAATTTCTTATTGGAGAGGTATAATTCCATTGCGTATTTAGAAACCTGAGTGTTTCGGAAGCCTTCTTCGATGATGGGAACTAATAAGGGAGTTGCGAGTTCGATAACCTTTAAATGGCGGTTGTATTTGCGGATGTATTTTTTGTAAGCGTGGGAATTGACGGTGGCTTTGGTGGCGATGACTCCGATTTTCTGGTTGAGTTCGTAGGCTACTTTTTTGGCGACAGGTGAAATCACGTCAATGACTAAAACGTCTCCGGCTGCTTCGCGGATTTCATCAATTGAATTGGAAGTAGCGGAGTTGCAGGCCACGACTATTGCTTTGCAATCTTGCTCTACCAAAAACCTGGTGATGGCGGTTGTGAATTTTGTGATGGATTCTTTGGATTTTTCTCCGTAGGGCAGGTGTTGGGTGTCACCAAAATAAATGATGCTTTCGTTGGGGAGCAGTCGTTTTATTTCTTTGGCTACTGTGAGTCCGCCTACTCCGGAATCGAATACGCCAATGGGTCTGTTGTCATTCATCTGGCAAATGTATTTTAAAAAGTATAATTGTACAAAGTATAAAGTATATTGGGAAAAGTAGTTGGAAATTAAGGATTTTCTGCAAATGATAATTCGGATACACTATTTTTAGTCAAATTAATAACCAAACCACCGTCGCAAATTTCTCCATCAAACATTTTTAATCTTTAATTTCCCTTTGAAAGTTTCATTTTTATAATAATCTCTGATTCTGTCTTGTATAGTTGAAGTAAATGAAAAAATAGACTCTTTAAATATCAAAAATTGGTTTTGAATATAATCTATTGAATTAATTGATTTTCCTGAACGCAATAAGAATGGAGATTCTTTTTTACATGAAATAACGATAAAACTTATGACCAGTAATAGTGAAAAATATACTAGTGTTTTCATAAAATCAATTTCAATTTGCTTAAAAACAGTGGATGTTCATTGACGGCGTTGTGTCCGAAGTTTTCGAGGGTGGTGTATTCGTCTTTTTCTTTGAGGTGTTCTTTGAGCTTGATGGAGTTGTGGTAGCTGATGACCAAATCGCTGTCGCCGTGAAATATGTAAACGGGGCATTTGGTTTTGGAGATATTTTGGGCGTTTTCAAATTTGTATTTGAGCAAAGATGTAGGGGTAAAGGGAACCCTCATTTTCATAATTTCGGTGAGGTTGTAATAAGGCGATTGCAGAATGAGTAATTTCGGGTTGTTGGTGCTTGCTAGGTGGGAAGCCGTTCCGGTGCCGACGGAATAACCGACCATGATGATTTGGTTTTCGTCAAATGATGCTTTCAGAAAATCGTATCCCAATTGAGCGTCTTCGTAAAAGTGTTTTTCGTTGTGGATCTGGCCTTCGCTTTTGCCGAATCCTCTGTAATCGATCATCAGAATATTATATCCTAAATCGAGGTAAGCACCTGCCACATCACCCCAGCCGCTCAAATCTCCTGAATTTCCGTGTAAATAATAGACAACGCCTTTGGGATTTTCTACTTCAAAATAAAGACTGTGAATTTTGGTGCTGTCGGATGCGGTGAAATAGATTTCTTTGAACGGGTGTGGGAAATCGTATTTGAAATCTTTGGGAACTTTGGTAGGATGAAATATGAATTTTTCCTGATTGAAATAGAGTAGAATGCAAATAAGGAGGTAAATTCCTATTAATACCAATATGATTTGGAGGATGAGTTTAGGCATTTTCTTAATTTAAGAATTCAGATTTTAGATTTGACTTGGTTGAAACTTCGTTGTCAAAATTCAACATTTTATTTTAAATCAGCAAAAAACTAATCTGCCGTTATTGGTAAGAATTGAGGTTTTTTTTAATAATAATTGGTAATAGTGCCGATACCGGGATCAAAATGAATTTCATCAAACCCGAAACAAATTGGAAGCAATTCCGTCTGCGAGGAATTTTCCTTTTTCGGTCAAAGTCAAAAGGTTTTCTTTTTGCTGGATTAATTTTTCATTTAAATAGGGTTGAATTTCATTTATCAAATCATCATAAAATTCTTTCGGAAAATATTTTTGAATTTTGATTAAATCAATTCCATAAAGCGTACGAAGGCCTATCATCATCATTTCGTTGAAACGTTCATTTTCTGAGAGGATTTCAACTTCGTTAGGGATATTATTTTCTTTTAAATTTTTGATGTAAATGGCATTGTTGGCAATGTTCCAGCTTCGGTTTTTACCATCAAATGAATGTGCGGAAGGTCCGACTCCCAGATAGGATTTGCCCTTCCAATAATTGCTGTTGTGCTGTGAGAAAAACCCTTCTTTTCCGAAATTTGAAATTTCATATTGGATGAAATTATTTTCAGTCAAAGTTTCGCAAAGCATTTTGAAATGACGTTCCTGTTTGGTTTCATCGACATCTTCTATTTTTCCTTTTTCTATCTCGAAATCTAAAACTGTTTTGGGTTCGATAGTTAAAGCATAAGATGAAATATGGGGAACATTTAAGCTTAAAGCAATTTCCAGATTCTTTTGCCACATATCATCAGAAGTCGTTTGTCCGCCGTAAATCAAATCAATTGTGATGTTTTTAAAACCGTGTTCCTGTGCTATTTTTACGCTTTTGATGGCTTCGTTGGAATTGTGTGCACGGTTCATCAATTTTAAATCTTCATCAAAAAAAGACTGGATACCGATGCTGAATCTATTAATTGGGAGAGATTTGAATTCTTTGATTTTGGGTTCCGTTAAATCATCGGGATTGGTTTCGATGGTGATTTCCGAATGAGATTTAACATTGTAATTTTTATAAATGGAATTAAAAATCAAATCCAATTCAAATTGATTTAATAGGGAAGGCGTTCCGCCACCGAAATAAATGGTTTCAACGGGTTCTGAAATTTCATTTTTCCTTAAAACCAATTCATTTATTATCATTTCCACCAGTTCTGATTTGGAATTGAGATTGGTTGAAAAGTGAAAATCACAATAACTGCAACGTTGTTTACAAAAAGGAATATGGATGTAAATCCCTGCCATGGCGCAAATGTACTTAGAACTGTTTAAATTTTAACGAAATGAGTATTCTTTCCGTTAGTTTAACTTATCCTTTTTTATGTCCTTTTCCACGTACTTTCCTCCCATAACTTTCAATTTAGCCCGATAAATTTTCAAATTTCGGTAGAAAAACCCATCTAAAAATTACTATAAAAAATTCGGATATAAAATTTAAACAGTTCTTGCTTTGAATTTGAGTACTTTGAAAAATCGCAGTATGTTTGTAACGAAACGTATAAAAAACAAACAAATACATAGTTAAATATTAGAATTATATGAAAAAACTCATCGTTTTGATTACAGGTATCACATTTTTGCTTTCGCCTTTCAAGGTAAAAGCTGACGAAGGAATGTGGTTCCTGATGTTCATCGGTAAAAACATCGATGACATGCAGAAAAAAGGATTAAAACTATCTGCAGAAGAAATTTACAGCATCAACAACAGCAGCTTGAAAGACGCTATCGTTCAGTTTGGCGGAGGTTGTACGGCTGAAATTATTTCTTCAACAGGTTTGGTTTTGACAAACCATCACTGTGGATATGGCAACATTGCAGAACTTTCTACACCTGAAAATGACCATTTGACAAATGGATTTTGGGCTTCTGATTATTCAAAAGAATTAAAACCAAAAAACTTAAAAGTTAGATTTTTTGTTAGAATGGACGATGTTTCCAAAAGAATTTTAGGAAAAGTAAACGATAAAATGACTGAAGATGAACGCATGGCTGCCATCAATCAGGAAATCGCAAAAATCGAACAGGAAAACAATGAAGGTGGAAAATATGTAGTTTCTGTTCGTTCTTTCTTTGAAGGAAATGAATATTACTATTTCGTTTACCAAGACTTTCAGGATGTACGTTTGGTAGGAACTCCTCCGGACATGATCGGTCGATTTGGTGGTGATACTGATAACTGGGAATGGCCTCGCCACACGGGAGATTTCTCATTGTTCAGAGTTTATACAGACAAAAACGGAAACCCTGCTGATTATTCTACAAGCAATGTTCCGATGAAACCAAAGCATCATTTACCGGTAAGTTTGGCTGGATACAAAGACGGAGATTTCTCTATGATCTTGGGGTATCCGGGAAGAACGAATCGTTGGATGCCTGCCGGAGGAGTAGAGCAAAACATCAATTTTGCTTATCCGGCTTGGGTTGAAGGTTCAAAATTGGGAATGGATGTATTGAAAAAATACATGGACAAAGACCAGAAAGTAAAATTGGATTATGCTTCTAAATATGCAGGTTTGGCAAATTACTGGAAAAACCGTGCAGGTATGATCGACGCTTTGAAACAACACAAAACAGTTGATTCAAAAAGAAAAACCGAAAAAGATTTTACAAAATGGGCTCAGAGGGGAGACAAAAAAGCGAAATATGGTGATGCAGTTGAAATCATCAACAATTATTATTCTAAAACAAATGAAACAGCTCGTCATGACAACTATTTGATGACGATGTTACGTTCAAGTACTTTCGCTGCGCTTCCTGCTAATTTAGGTAAAACATTGGAGCAATATGCTTCTGAAAATGCAGCTAAAAGAGCAGAAATGAGACCTGGAATTGAGGAAATGATCAATGGAATTTTCGAAGGTGCTTACATGCCTTTGGAAGAAGATATGTTGGCTTCTCAATTGAATTTATATTATACGAAAGCTGCTAAAGGCGGTTTGGCTCCTTATGTAAAAGAGCTTGGAGGTAAATTGAACGGAAACTTCAAAGACTATGTCAACAAAACTTTCGCAACAAGTATTTTCACTAAAAAAGACCAATTGTTGAAATATTTGGACAATCCGGTTGCAGCAACTATCCAAGGTGATGAATTGTACAAATTGTCAGGTGATTTGATGACGCGTTACAGAGCTGAAACTGCTGAAGAAAAAGCATTGGCTGACGCTTACCAGAAATCTTTCCGTTTATTGGTGGAAGGTTTGAGAGAGTCAGGTTTGAGTCCGATCGAATATCCGGATGCAAACAGTACATTGCGTTTGACTTATGGTAAAGTGGTTGACTTGCCTTTGGGTAAAAAAGTAAACGATGCGAAATTCAATTACTTCACAACTTTGAAAGGAACTATCGCGAAACATAAAAAAGGTGATGATGAATTTGATGCACCTCAGAAATTGATTGATTTGTATAACAAAAAAGACTATGGTCAATATGCTGATAAAAGCGGTGAGTTGTGGGTAAATTTCTTGACTGACCATGACATTACAGGAGGAAACTCAGGTTCGCCTGTATTGAACGGAAAAGGAGAATTGATCGGTTTGGCATTTGACGGAAACATCGAAGCGATGGCTGGTGACGTAATCTTCGACCCTAAATTACAAAGAACGATTTCTGTTGACATCCGTTACGTACTTTTCGTTATCGATAAATATGCGGGAGCGAAAAATATCATTGATGAATTGACTTTGGTGAAATAATTTTATTTCTCAAATAAAAAATAGAATCCCGCTCAATTAGCGGGATTTTTTATTATTAATTCAAATTAAATGTCTTGAATCTTGTGTCCTAAATCTGCACTCATAACTCACAACTCAGAACTTTTAACTCCCAATCTTTTTATCTCCGGAATCAAAAACGAAACAATTCCAATCAAGGTAATCGCACTCCCTAAAATCAGAAAAGTCAATGCCAGCCCCAAATAATCAGCCAAAAATCCCGTAAATAAAAGACCTAAAATAGAAGGCAATACCGCAACACTGAAAAACATCGAAAAGACTCTTCCTAATTTTGCAGGATTAATTTTTTCCTGAACGATGGCTGTAAAACAAGCATTGTAAACTGAAAAAGAAATTCCTTCTAATGCAGTTAAAATAACAAACAATACATATCCTTCTTTTGGTAAGATTCCCGAAAATGCCAATGCCAATCCAAGTAAAATATAAGTCGCATTTACCGCAAGCGCTTTGTTGTATTCCAATTTGATTAATCCCAGCAGAGCGCCGCCAATAAGCATTCCCACACCCCATGCAGCTTCCACAATGCTCATCTGAAATTCATTTCCTCCAAAATGTTTCAGCGTCATCAATGGAAAAATAACCGCAATCGGCATGATGCAAAACGTAACCAAAATCGAAAACAGAAAAAGCATCCGCAGACCTTTTTCCTTTGTGGCTTCTACAAAACCATCTTTCATTTCTCTGAATACCTGTTTGATTCCGTTAGAAACCCGTTCTGCCTTTTCAGGATTCGGAATTTTTACAAGTAGGAGAGACGTTACCGCAATCAATGCACCCGCCGCATCAAACAGCAAAACATAACTGATATCCATCATCCCGATGAACAAGGCTCCCAATGCCGGACCCGCAATCGTGGAAACCGACATAATCGCTTGATTTACTCCTGCAACTCTTACAAGTTCGGATTCCGGAGCGAGCAACGGAACCGACGCTTGCATCGCCGGCATGTGAAATGCCGTTCCCACCGAACGAAGCGCCAGCAAAACATAGATGTACCAAAGTTCTTCACTTCCCAGATAAAACAGAATGGAAATGATTCCTGTACAAACCGCAATAAATAAATCTGCAAAAATCATTGTCTTTTTCCTATCCCAGCGGTCAATGAAAACCCCTGCAAAAAATCCCAATATCGATTGTGGTAAAAGCCCTGCAATTGCCGCAAAAGCCAGCACTTCTGCAGATTCTGTTTCGATACTCATCCAGATGATGAGCGCAAAACCCACCATCGAACTGCTCAATATCGAAAACAATTGCCCCGTCCAGATGATGGCAAACGTCTTTTTCCAATTATTTTTCATGAAATAAAAATATAAAAACAGTCAATGACTGTGATGTTAATAATAGATGAAATGTTCGGCAACAGCCGAAACTAAAAGTAAAGGATGAAATCCTCGTTTAGAAAGAATTTCTGTCTCTGTAAGGGATGAAATATAATGGGAAGAAATACATCGTAGTCATATTTGATGGCAAAGATAAAAATTTATTCAATTCCGGAAATCGGTTCATAAATCAACTGGACAACACCCGATTTGAAAACATTTGTATCGATTAATTTCAGATTAATTCGTTCTTTTAAATCCTCAAACAACGGTTTTCCGCTTCCCAAAACTACAGGATGCACGGAAATTCTGTAAACATCAATTGCATTTGACTGTATGAAAGTTTTAATGAGACTTGCTCCGCCATAAAGCCAGATATTTTTGCCGCCTTCTTGTTTGATTTCAGCGATTTTTTCTTCAAAATTTGAATTGATAAAAACCGCTCTGTCATCTTCTCTTTTTTGACTTGAGAAGACGTATTTATTTTTAGAATGAACCGCATCCCAAAGCTTTTGTTCGGCTTCGCTTGCATCCGCTTCCGGAACATAATTTCCCCAGCTGTCATAGCTCACTCTCCCATAAAAAATAGTATCTATGCCCGAAAGAAAACCGTTGAAATCCATATCTTCATCCATGATGCACCAATCGATTTCTCCGTTTTTACCTTCTATAAATCCGTCAAGACTGACAGCCAAATCCAGGATGATTTTCTTTTCTGACATATTTTTCATTTTAAAAAAAGGAATCTTCAAAATTAAAATAATGCGGGAAATAATGCTCAGAAATTTGAATTAAATATTAAATCAAACTTCCGTTTATTTTCATTCTCACCCAATTTGATGAAATATTCACCCTGCCAGCTTTTCGTTTTATCTGCTTGTTTACTTTCAGGCAAGTCCCATTCCGCATACAATCTGAGACCTCTTTTTCCTTTTTTTTGAGAATTAGTCAAAATATTATGCTTTCCTAAAACTTCTTTCGGAAACAGGAAAAATCCAAAACTTTTATCATTTTCCAATGCTACGATGTAATAATCAAAATCATCTTCTACATCAAAAGGTTCCGTCTGTCCCGCAGTATTCCTTTTCCAAAGCGTAACGAACTGCCCGATTTTCTTAGGAGTTTTTTTTGCTTTTCGGTATTTTACATTTTTGTTATCCAATAGGAAATTATAACCCTCATATTCTTCGCATTCAGTATCTTTATTCAAATTTGAAATCAGAATTTCAGAGGGTCTCAAAAAGAAATTCTCAAATCGGATTAATTCTTCAGTCATCATTCTTTTAAATGAAAATTCTGTTAGTCCACATAAATCTCCCCCTTCATATACAACTTTGCCTTTCCGCTGATTTCTACACGATTGCCCAAAATCCTGCATTTCAAATCTCCCTTTCGTGACGAGAGCTGCTTTGCAGTCAGTTCATCTTTTCCCAACTCCACTGCCCAATAAGGTGTAAGCGTAGTATGCGCAGAGCCCGTTACAGGATCTTCATCTATGCCCGATTGCGGAGCAAAAAAGCGTGATACAAAATCCACTTCATTTCCCTTTGCAGTGACGATTACACCGCGCCCGTCCAATTGAGAAATTGATTCAAGAGCCGGCACCAGTCCCTTTACTTCCGCCTCATTTTCAAAGACTAGCATATAATCAGTTTTGCCCTTGTATGCAGCCTGGGGACGCTCCTCAAAACAACGCAGCAATTCCGCCGACAAATCCACAGTTCCAAACACATCTGCAGGGAAATTCAATGTCAGCAAATCCCCGCTTCGCGCTACTGTCAGTGCACCGCTTCGCGGCGAATGAAACAGAACCGTATCTCCCTCATGATTTTCAAGCGTAAGCAAAACATAAGCCGCCGCCAGCGTCGCATGCCCACAAAGATCAACCTCAACTGTCGGCGTAAACCATCGGATCTCGTACTCATCCCGATTATTCACATAAAAAGCAGTTTCCGCGAGGTTGTTTTCCATTGCTATCTTCTGAAGCAAAGTATCATCCAGCCATTCATTCAAAGGACAAACCGCCGCAGGATTCCCGCCGAAAATTTCATCTGTAAAAGCGTCTATTTGGTATATTTTGAGGTTCATTTTTTATTATTTTAAATATTTATCAAACAGTTTTACAGCAGCGGTTTTACATCCTCATATTTATAATCCTCATTAAATCCCAGCCCCGGATTCAGATGTGTACCGCCTTTGCTTGCACATAGCATATATTTCGCAACGCCCATCTCCGCCGAAACAGGAGAAAACTCCGTCTGCACGCTGTTACTGGGTGTTATTTTGAGTTTTTTAAAGCTTTTATTTCTAAATTATTAGATAAATTGATTTTTATTCAAATTCAATTATTTCTTTTTAACCTTTATGATATTTTTCTCCAACCTGAATTGAGATTTAAATGTTAATCAGAAAACTAAAATACAAAAATTAATACACCATCCAACAAACCCAACTGCCAGACCTTTCATCCCAATACCAAACAACGGTTAACCAAAAACCAGAGCCCCACCACCATCAACCAATAAAATTCTTAACTTAGCACCATGATACAGAACTTAGCAAAAATAAAACACAAAGATTCTCCCAACTTCTTTCTCATCGCAGGTCCATGCGCCATCGAAAACGAAGATACACCACGCAGAATCGCCGAAAAAGTTTTAAAGCTCACAGACGAATTAAATATTCCTTACATATTCAAAGGCTCATTCCGAAAAGCAAACCGTTCCCGTATCGATAGCTTCTCAGGAATCGGTGATGAAAAAGCACTCAAAATCATCCAGCAGATAGGAGAGGAGTTTGATTTGCCTACAACTACAGATATTCATGAACCCTTCCACGCAGAAATGGCAGCCGCTTATGTAGATGTTTTACAAATCCCAGCATTTCTGGTAAGACAAACCGATTTAGTTGTTGCTGCAGCTAAAACCGGCAAACATGTTACTCTCAAAAAAGGACAATTCCTTTCACCCGAAAGCATGAAATTCCCTGTAGAAAAAGTAACCGACTCAGGAAATCCAAACGTTGCCATCATCGAACGCGGAACCATGCTCGGTTACGGCGATTTGGTGGTAGATTACCGCGGAATTCCAGTGATGCAGAAATATGCACCCGTTATTTTGGACATTACTCATTCATTACAGCAACCCAACCAAGCAAGCGGTGTCACAGGTGGAAAACCCGAACTCATCGAAACTATAGCCAAAGCCGGAATCGCAGTAGGAGCAGATGGAATCTTCATCGAAACACATCCCGACCCAGCCCACGCCAAAAGCGATGGAGCCAATATGCTTCAATTGGATTTGTTAGAAGATTTATTGAAAAAATTAGTAAGAGTTAGGGAAGCGATTCTTTAATTTGAAGATGAGTTTAAGTGGTAAAATAATTTTTTCATTTTTTTTACTATTACAAATTCTTGTTACAGTAATATCTACAATAATTTATCTTATAGAAGGAGAATTACATTTCTTAATGAATCTTTACGCAGGAGGTATTTCTTTTATATTGAGTATAATTTTATTGATTTTGATGAATTTCTTCTATTATCCTAAAACAATGCTGCCTATTATTTTAGTTGCCTTTTTGATTTCTTTAGTAGTATTCTTTCCTTTTTTAATTAAAGATTTTAGTTGGGAAACCAGAAAGAACACATCTCTTATTTTGAGTTTAATTTGTATTCTTCAATTAATTTTATGGTTTAGATTTTTGTTTATAAAAAGAGAAAATCATTCATAATTTAAAAATCAACACTTAAATAATAAATCAAACCCATTCCCTCGGATGCATCAAAACTTCAACGAGTTTTGCTTCTTCTGTTCCGGCTTCCGGATGATGATTGTAATGCCATTGAACACGGGGAGGTAAACTCATCAAGATAGATTCAATTCGTCCGTTGGTTTTTAATCCAAATAAAGTTCCGCGGTCGTGAATTAAATTAAATTCCACATAACGACCACGACGGATTTCCTGCCACTTACGGTTTTCATCTGTGTAAGTTTCACCTTTGTGCTTTTCCACAATCGGAACATAAGATTTCAAAAATGAATTGCCAACCGCCGTCACAAAGTCAAACCAATTTTCAGCAGACATTTCCTCGTTCGGCTTTAAATAATCAAAGAACAAACCGCCGATTCCACGCGCTTCATGTCTATGTGTATTCCAGAAATAAGCGTCACATTCCTTTTTGTATTTCAGATAAAATTCTGGCGAATGTTCATCACAAACCCTTTTACAGATGCTGTGCCAATGCTTGCAATCCTCTTCATCTAGGAAATATGGAGTCAAATCTTGCCCTCCGCCAAACCATTGGTCTGTTACGTTACCGTTTTCATCATACATTTCAAAATACCGCCAGTTAGCATGCGTAGTAGGAATTTTCGGATTGGTCGGGTGAAGTACTAAACTGAGTCCGCACGCGAAAAATTTTCCTGAAGCAACATTCAGCGTTTTCTGCATCGTATCCGGTAAATCGCCATGCACTTTCGAAATGTTTACACCGCCTTTTTCAAATACGTCTCCGTCTTCGATAACCATCGTCAATCCGCCACCGCCTTCTTCACGCGTCCATTCGTCTTTTTGGAATTGGGCTTTGCCGTCAACACGTTCTATTTCTCTTGTGATTTTGATTTGAAGTTGTTCGATGTAATTGAAAAAACGGTTTTTCATTTTGATGAAATTTGAATCAAATGTAAAAGGTTAAATTCAGAATTAATATGATTTTTGAAAGGAATCATAATTCAAATTGATTTTAAATGAGTATCAAAACCATTTATTTTCCAATTACAAGCTTTTCAAATTTTCAAATCGTAAAAAAAATGTTTAGTTTTGACGCTTCATTAAATTTTATGGACGAATCATACCTTATGCACGAGATCAAAATTCACGATAAAGTATTTATTCCTTACATCACATTCGAAGAAATCGACTATGCAATCAAACGCATGGCCAATACAATTTATGAAGAACATAAAAATGATGTTCCTGTCTTTGTAGGGGTTTTGAATGGTGTTGTAATGTTTATGAGTGATTTCCTCAAAAGATATCCGGGAGAGTGTGAAATTTCATTTTTGAAATTGAAATCTTATGAAGGAACGGAATCTACCGGAAAAGTTGAAATCGTAATGGACATCCCGATGGATTTGACCGGAAGACATGTCATCATCATGGAAGACATCATCGACACGGGAAATACTTTACAGGAATTGTACAGGATCCTGGATACAAAAAATACAAAAAGCATCAAAATCGCGACTTTGCTTTATAAGCCTGAAGCTTACAAGAAAAATTTAAATATCGATTTGATTGCATTAACTATACCTGATAAATTTGTGGTAGGTTACGGTCTTGACTACGATGGTCTTGGACGAAATCTTCCCGATATTTATCAAATTAAAACAGAAGAATGATCAACATAGTGTTATTTGGCCCTCCGGGCAGTGGAAAAGGAACTCAAGCAAAATTTTTAGAAGAAAAATTTAATCTGAAACAACTTTCCACAGGTGATATGTTTCGTTACAATATGAAAAACGATACGGAACTTGGACAGCTTGCGAAGTCTTACATCAACAAAGGACTTTTGGTTCCGGATGAAGTTACCACAGATATGTTGAGACAGGAATTGAAATTGCACACTGGTTTTGCAGGTTACATTTTTGACGGTTATCCGAGAACTATTTCCCAGGCTGAATCATTGGATCAGATTTTAAAAGAAGATTTAAACGACGAGGTTTCCGTAACGCTTTCCTTGAAAGTTGAAGATGAAATTTTGGTTCAACGCCTTTTGGAAAGAGGAAAAGAAAGCGGACGTGCCGACGATGCCAACGAAGCTGTAATCCGTGACAGAATCACCGAATATTACACCAAAACAGACGAAGTTGCTGAGCATTACAAAGCTCAGAATAAATATGCCGAAATAAATGGTGTAGGCGAAATTTCTGAAATTACTTCGAAATTGATTCAAGAAGTTGAGAAAGTTATTTAATTCCTTATGAAAAAAACGAACGGTCTGCGTAATATTTGGTATAATCATCTGTCTTCAGAACAGAGATATTTTATCAGGAAAATGTATTACCTGCCTATAGATTTGAAGGATAAACTTACAGGTAAATCACACAAATACGTGCCGCCACGCGGATATATCTACACAGGAAGTCCTGCTAGCGGAGAAAAATATTACAAACAAGGTCAGCATCAAATTCGTTTGATGCAAAATTATATTGATTTAAATTCAAACGACTCCGTATTGGACATAGGAAGCGGAGTTGGAAGAAGTGCCATGGTTTTGACAGAACTTCTCGATAAAAATTCACGTTATGAAGGTTTTGATGTAGTTCAGAAAGGCGTAGATTGGTGCAATAAGAAAATTAAAAAAGATTTCCCGAATTTTAATTTCACTTATGTGCCTTTGTTCAATGATCTTTATAATAAAGAAAAGAACGATGCATCACAATTTATTTTTCCTTACCAAGCTGCATCTTTTGATAAAACATTTTCATTTTCGGTTTTTACCCACATGAAGATGAATGAAATAGAACATTATTTTACAGAAATGAACCGCGTGATGAAACCTAATGGATTGTCATTGCATACTTTTTTTCTGTACGATGAAAATGATGCGGAGCGAATCAGTAAACTTGAAAATTTTAATTTTCCTGTCGATAGGGGAAATTACAAATTGATGAGTGATAAGGTTGAATCTGCCAACATTGCAATTCACAAAGAAGAGCTTCATAAAATGGCAGAACGTTCCGGTTTGGAAATTGTTTCAATCATTGATGGATTTTGGAAAGGTCCAAAAAAGGAAAATTCTCAAAATGATTACCAAGACACCGTTGTCTTTAAAAAGAAATAAAATTAATTCACTTTCTTCAACTCTGTAATCACGGTTTTCTTTTTGCAAATTTCATAAACCAAATCATAAGACTTTGCTTCACGGTATTCTGCACGGTAAACTCTGCAAGGTGTTGCGCGAACTTCTTCAGTTCCGAAATTGGTGATTTTACTTTTCTTCAAAATTTCATTGAATAAAAATACACTGTCTATTTTATCAGCATCAACTGTTGCAGCAGCACTTTCAGAAAAAGTTATCGGATAAATTTTGGCTTCTTCCAATGCACGGGAATTTGGGAAATAAGAACATTGCACAGCCTTAGGACCGAAAAATACAAGTACAATGCACAATCCCAATGAAGCGCCAATCATGTAAAAACGTAATCTTTTCCAAAAAGTCATTTGTTTATTTTTTATTTTTAATAATCTGTGGTAAAATGTTTTAGGATGAAATTAATTTATACAATCAATAAATTAATGTCGTGAAACGGCAATCCAAACCAATCGCTCAATTTCTTTTTTGTCAGTCTTCCTTGGTATAAATAAATTCCGGAACGCAACCCTCGGTCGCATTTGATGACATGTTCAAATCCGCCTTCTTTTGCAATTGACAATAAATAGGGGAGAAAAAAATTGCTCAAAGCTTTGGTGGAAGTTCTTGATACACGAGAAGTTACGTTGGTTACACCGTAATGAATTACGCCATGTTTTATTACAACAGGTTTGTCGTGGGTTGTAATTTCAGAAGTCTCAAAACAGCCGCCATTGTCAATGCTTAAATCAATAATCACGGCACCATTTTTCATGTTTTCAACCATTTTTTCTGTTACCACGCAAGGACTGCGGTCATCGCCGCGAAGTGCGCCAATTGCGACATCACAACGTTTCAATGATTTACTCAATTCTTTCGGATCCAACATCGAAGTTGAAACTCGAACGCCTAAATCTGTTTGTAATCTTCGTAATCTGCTGAGTGAATTGTCAAAAACCCTTACGTTTGCCCCTAATCCCAAAGCGGCACGTGAAGCATATTCGCCAACCGTTCCGCCTCCTAAAATTACAATTTCTGCAGGGCGGACGCCGGCAATTCCTCCCATCAAAATTCCGTTTCCACCGTTGGTATTGACCATCAGCTCACTTGCCAATAAAATAGAAGTTGTTCCTGCAATTTCACTTAACAGGCGAACTACAGGTAAATATCCATGGCTATCTTTGATGAATTCAAAACCTAAAGCGGTAATTTTTTTGGCTGATAATTTCTCAAAATAAGAACGCGTCTGCATATTGATTTGAACCGTTGAAACCAAATAAGAATTAGGTTTTAACCATTCGATTTCTGTCTGGGTAAGCGGTCCGACTTTTACGATAATCGGTTTGGAAAAAACTTCCTGCGAATTGTACGAAATATGCGCACCCGCTTCTGAATATTCCTGATCAGAATAATTAGCACCATCACCCGCACCCGTTTCTACCGTGATTTCATGGCCATTTGCCACCAAAACCTGTACCGCATCCGGCGATAAACAAACGCGTCTTTCTTGGTAATGCGTTTCTTTCGGAATTCCGATGCTCAATTTGCCATCTTTATGGATAACTTCCAGACGCTCTTCTTTGGGCATCAGTTCCTGACGGGTAAAAGGTGTGTAAATTCCGCTGTTTTCCATCTTTTAAAATTACGCAAAAATAACAGTTCTCAGATTGTTTTCTGCAATAATTTTAACCAAATGATGGGTTTCGGGGATTAAATTTTCAATTTTATCAGGCCATTCGATGAAACAATACGCGCCGGAATCGAGATATTCCTCAATTCCAAAATCATAGGCTTCCATTTCTGATTTGATTCTATACAAATCAAAATGAAATACTTTGCCCATCTGGGTTTCGTATTCATTGACTATGGAAAAAGTTGGGCTGCTGGTTTCGTCATCGCTTCCCATCTGAGCAATGATTTCTTTGATCAAAGTCGTTTTTCCTGCGCCCATTTCTCCTTCAAACAAAATGATTTTATGTTGGAAATTTGAAATGATTTCTTGCGCTAAATTGGAGAGTTCTTGGATGGAGTTAATTGTGGTAGTCATTTTTCTTCGATTAATTTTCCATCTTTATAGATTTGTACAATTTTCTTTCCATCTTCATTATACATTTCCCATTCTCCATCATACACTCCATTATTCCAATTCCCAATACCTCTCAAGTTTCCATTTTCGTACCAATACTTATGTCTGCCGTTTGGTTTTCCATCTACGAAATCTCCTTCACGGGCTTTTTTTCCATTAATATGCCAATATTCCCAAGTTCCATTTTCCTTTAAATTTTTAATTTTCCCAATAGAATAAACATTACCATTGATATAATATGCTTTTTTATCACCATTTGAAATTGGTTTAAATTGGATTTTTTGTGATTTTTCAGCAGATAAAGTTTTACTATTTTTAATGAAATCAGATTTTGAAATAAGTGTGTCTCCAATATAAATTTCATATTCTTCTAAATTCATTTCTTGGGCATAAGAAATTTGAGAAGCAAAAATTGATAACACAAATAAAATTAGAGCTAAAGATTTTTTCATAAGAGAAAATTTTATGTTTAATATTATTTATTAATTTATAAGACATGAAATTTAAACCTTTGGCGTCAAAGTTATAAAAGGAATAATCATTTCTTCCATCGAAACGCCGCCGTGCTGATATGTTTCTTTATAATAATTTACGTAATGGTTGTAATTTTTCGGATAAGCCAAAAAGATGTCTTCTTTTGCGAAAATGTACTTCGAACTCACATTCACACGCGGTAAGAAATAATCTTCAGCATCATCAATCGCAAAAACGTCTTTGTCTTCGTATTGTAATTTTCGCCCCATTTTGTAGCGAAGATTGGTACTCGTTTCTCTGTCGCCTACAACTTGTGATGGTTTTTTGACGAAAATCGTTCCGTGGTCGGTGGTTAATAAAATTTTCATTCCTTCTGCTGCAGCTTTGCGTACAATTTGAAGTAAATATGAATTCTGGAACCAATTCTTCGTAGTCGAACGATAAGTTTTATCATCTCGAATCATCTGACTTACAATGCGGTTATCTGTTTTCGCGTGAGAAAGGATGTCAATAAAATTATAGACAATGACCGTCAGATTTTTGTTTTTATATTGGTGGAAATCATCCAAAATTTTCTTTTCAAAATCCGAATTCAGAATTTTATAATATTGTGTGCTCAACTCCGAAAGTCCCAGTCTTTTCATTTGATCTTCCAAAAATTCTTTTTCATATTGATTTTTGTTTCCATCATCTGGATCATTTAACCAATAATCAGGAAATCTTTTTTCAATCTGAGAAGGCATTAACCCTGAGAAAAATGCATTTCGCGCATATTGCGTTGCAGAAGGCAAAATGCTATAATACATCTGTTCTTTTTCAACATTGTAAAATTGATTGAAAAGTGGTTCGATTGTTTTCCACTGGTCATAACGAAGATTATCAACCATGATGAGCAAAGTATTTTCATTTTTAGACAAATGAGGCTTTGCCATGTCTTTGAAAACCGTATGAGAAAGTGAAGGTTTGTCATCTGTAGCGTGCAACCAATCGCGGTAATTTCTTTCTACAAATTTGAAAAAGGCAGAATTTGCTTCTTCTTTTTGTGCTTCAAGGATTTTCGACATTTCACTGTCCTGAATATTTTCCAATTCCAATTCCCAATAAACCAATTTTTTATATATGTCACGCCAATCTTCATAATCTCGTGCATTCATCATTTCCATGGCGATATTTCTGAACTCCTGCTGGTAGTTTACAACGGCTTTTTCAGTAATGATTTTATCGCTGTCCAAAATCTTTTTCAGACTCAATAAAATCTGATTGGGATTTACAGGTTTTATTAAGTAATCAGCTATGTGTGAGCCGATCGCTTCTTCCATTATGTGTTCCTCTTCATTTTTTGTAATCATCACAATCGGAAGCTGCGGTTTGATTTCTTTTATTTTCTGAAGTGCTTCCAGCCCGCCCATTCCAGGCATGTTTTCGTCAATTAAAACTGCGGAGAAATTTTCTGTAGGAATTAATTCAAGCGCATCGGTCGCATTGTTAATCATTTGCATTTCATAACCTTTCTTTTCCAAGAACAATGCGTGGGGTTTCAATAACTCAATTTCGTCATCGATCCATAATATTTTCAGCGCCATAGGGTTTTTCTGTTAAATTTGTAAATTATTTTGAAATCATTCTTTTGGAATACATAAATGTAAACAAACTCAAGGTATTTAACGATCCGGTACACGGATTTATTAGCATACCCAACGAATTAATTTTCGATATTATTCAGCATCCTTATTTCCAACGACTGCGAAGAATATGCCAAACTGGATTGACAGAATTGGTTTATCCCGGAGCTCGGCATTCGCGTTTTCATCATGCGCTGGGAGCTTTGCACTTGATGCAGAGGGCAGTAGAAACATTGCGCCTGAAAAATATTGAGGTTTCATGTGAAGAAGAAAATGCGGTTTATTGTGCTATTTTACTGCATGACATTGGGCACGGTCCTTATTCTCATACGCTTGAACAAACGCTTGTTGAAGGAATGCACCACGAAAGTATTTCTCTTCATCTGATGGAATTATTAAATGTTGAATTTTCGGGAAAATTAGATTTGGCAATTGAAATTTTCAAAGGAAATTATGAACGAAAATTCCTAACGCAATTGGTTTCAAGCCAATTGGATATGGATCGGCTGGATTATCTGAAACGTGACAGTTTTTTTACCGGAGTCGTGGAAGGAAACATCAATCCAGACAGAATTATTTCAACCTTAAATGTTGTAAATGATGAATTGGTGGTGGATTCCAAAGGAATTTATTCGGTTGAAAAATATTTGATTGCACGGATGTTTATGTATTGGCAGGTTTACAACCACAAAGCATCATTTTCTGCGGAAGTGTACCTAACACAAGTTCTGAAAAGAGCGAAAGAAATTGCGGCGAACGAAGGGATTTCATCAACTTCTGAAGCTTTGAATTATTTTCTTTCTAAAAATGAAGAAAATTCAACCGAAGAAAAATTGAAATATTTTGTTCAATTAGATGATAGTGACATTTTATCTTCTATTAAACTATGGCAAAATCATCCCGATAAAATTTTATCCTATTTGTCGCGTTCATTAATCAATAGAAACTTACCTGTTTCCCAAATCGGAAATCAGGCATTTGGAAATTTAGAATTGGAAAAATATAAAAAGCAGGCGGCAGAAATAATTGGAGTAGAAGACGGAAGTTATTTTGTGCATCAGTCAAAAATTGAAGTAATCCCTTATGACAAAGAAAAATCTCCGATTTACATTCGTTATAAAAATGGAGATTTACATGAAATTACGCAGTCTCCGCAGCAGATTTTGTCGGCTCATTTGGTCAATCCGATTCAAAAGTATCATTTATGTTACTTAGCTGTTAAGAAAAAATCATTATAGAATAATGAGATTTATCCAAAATTCATATTTTTGCATACTATGGAGTTTACCGCATTAGAAATTGCTTCCATTTTAGAAGGGAAAATTGTCGGACAATCTGACATCAAAGTTTCAAAATTATCTAAAATAGAAGAGGGCACACCGGGTTCGATATCTTTTTTATCCAACCTTAAATATGAACAGCATCTATATGAAACTGAGGCTTCTGTGGTGATTGTCAGCGAAGGTTTCACTCCTGAAAAAGAGATTAATCCAACTTTGATTTATGTTGCAGATGCACACAAAGCATTTGTGAAATTATTGGAATACCACAGCCAGATGCGCAACCAAAAATCTGGAATTGAACCCAATACGCAGATTCATGATTCTGCAAAAATTGGAGAAAATGTTTATGTAGGTGGATTTACTTATATCTCAGAAAATGTAAAAATTGGAAACAATGTAATTATTTATCCCAATTGTTACATAGGTGAAGGCGTTTCGGTTGGTGATGGTTCCATCATTTATTCTGGGGTTCAGCTTTGTTCTGAAACACAAATCGGAGCAAATTGTACCATTCATTCCAATACGGTAATTGGTGCAGACGGTTTTGGATTTTCCCCAAAAGCTGACGGAAGCTTTGAAAAAGTTCCTCAAATTGGAAATGTAATCATCGAAGACAATGTAGAAATCGGTGCTTCATGTACGATTGACCGGGCGACTTTGGGGTCGACCATTATCAGAAAAGGTGTAAAACTGGACAATCAAATCCAGATTGCGCACAATGTAGAAATTAAAGAAAATACAGTAATTGCATCCCAAACTGGAATAGCAGGTTCTACCAAAATTGGTAGAAATTGTATTATCGGTGGACAAGTCGGGATTGTAGGTCACTTGAAAATTGGTGATTTTGTACAAATTCAAGCCCAAAGCGGTGTCAATTACGATGTACCAAACGGCGCAAAATTATATGGTTCTCCATCTATGGATGCGGTTGATTTCAGGAAATCTTATGTACATTTCAGAAATTTTCCAGCCATCGTAAAACGATTAGATGAAATCGAAAAAGAAATCAAGCAACAAACAATAAAAGATTAAATGTCTGACAAGCAAAAAACATTAGCAAACGAATATGAACTAAATGGTGTAGGTCTTCATACAGGACGCCAGGTAACCATCAAACTCAAACCGGCTGCTGTTAACACCGGATTCGTTTTTGTTAGAACTGATTTGGAAGGGAATCCTGTTGTGGAAGCCGATGCAAATTATGTTACAAGTACAGAAAGAGGAACAACCATCGAGAAAAAAGGAGTAAAAATTCATACAACAGAGCATCTTTTAGCAGCTTTGACTGGAATGGATTTGGACAATGTGATTATCGAAATCAATAACGCTGAAGTGCCTATTTTAGATGGCTCTGCTAAATACTTTATCGAAGCAGTTGAAAGAGCCGGAATCGTAGAGCAAGATGCGGAACGAGAGTATTTTGTTGTAAAAGACATCATTACTTATCATGACCCTGAAACCGGTTCGGAAATTACTGCAATTCCTGCAGACGAATACCAAATTACAACGATGGTGGATTTTGGAACAAAAGTTTTAGGAACTCAAAATGCTTCGATTAAAAATTTATCTGAATTTAAAGACGAAATCGGTAATGCGCGAACTTTCAGTTTTTTGCATGAGATTGAATATTTGTTAGATGCAGGTTTGATCAAAGGTGGAGACTTAGGAAATGCAATTGTGTATGTTGACAAAGAAATCACGCCTGAAACAAGAGAAAAATTAACGAAAGCTTTCAATAAAGAAAATGTGTCAATTCGTCCAAATGGTGTTTTAGACAACATAACACTTCATTATCCAAATGAAGCTGCAAGACATAAATTATTGGATGTGGTAGGTGATTTGGCATTGGCAGGAACCAGAATCAAAGCAAAAATTATTGCAAATAAACCTGGACATCAAATTAATACAAATTTTGCAAAAAAATTAAGCAAACAAATAAGTATAGCTAAGCGTAAAAATGTTCCTGAATTTGATTTAACTAAACCTGCTATCTATGATATCAATCAAATAATGGAAATTTTACCGCATCGTCCTCCATTTTTATTGGTTGATAAAGTAATTGAACGAACTGAAACTTCTTGTGTAGGTGTGAAAAATGTAACGATGAATGAACCATTCTTCGTTGGTCATTTCCCAAATGAACCCGTTATGCCCGGTGTTTTACAAGTAGAAGCAATGGCCCAGCTAGGGGGAATCCTTGTTTTAGGTGAAATTGAAGACAGAAAAGATTATTCAACATATTTCATTAAAATTGAAGGGATTAAATTCAAAAGAAAAGTAGTTCCGGGAGATACACTTGTGCTGAAAGTTGATTTGCTGCACCCTATCAGAAGAGGAATTGTACATATGCAAGGTTATGGTTATGTGAATGATACCATTGCAGTAGAGGCAGAAATGATGGCATTAATAACAAAAGAATCCGTATAATTGGAAAATAATATGAATCAGCCTTTGGCATACATACATCCTTCAGCAAAAATAGCTCCTACAGCGATTATCGAACCTTTCTCTACCATTTATGAAAATGTAGAAATCGGTGAAGGAACCTGGATAGGTCCCAATGTTACAATTATGGAAGGTGCACGCATCGGAAAAAATTGTAAAATTTATCCGGGAACCGTTATCTCCGCAGAACCGCAGGATTTGAAATACGAAGGCGAAAAAACCCTTACATACATTGGCGATAACACCGTCATCCGTGAATGCGTTACTGTAAATAAGGGAACAAATGCTTTGGGTTATACCAAAATTGGCGACAATTGCCTCATTATGGCAACTGCACATATTGCCCATGACTGCATCATCGGAAACCATGTTATTTTGGTGAATGGTGTAGGATTGGCGGGACATATAGAAATCGGTGACCATGCTTTTATCGGAGGTATGAGTGCTGTGCATCAGTTTACAAAAATTGGTGAACATTCATTCATCGCAGGTGGGTCTCATGTAAGAAAAGATATTCCACCCTTTGTAAAAGCAGCGCGTAATCCACCTTCTTATGTTGGGATTAATTCCATCGGACTCAGAAGGAGGGGATTTACTTCAGAGAAAATCACGGAATTACAAAACATCTACCGAGTACTTTTTCAGAAGAGCAAAAATGTAGCACAAGCATTGGCAGTTTTGGAAGCAGATTTTGAGGCAACTCCGGAGCGTGACCAGATCATTCAATTTATTCAAGGAAGCCCGAGAGGTGTGATGAAAGGCTATAATTCAAGAGGAGAAATTTAATATATAAATCAATATAACCATTCAATGGCAACAACAGCAGACATACGCAAAGGACTTTGTATCAATTGGAACGACGACACTTGGAAAGTAATCGAATTTCAACACGTAAAACCAGGAAAAGGTCCGGCATTCGTACGTACAAAACTAAAAAGCGTAACTTCAGGGAAGTTAGTTGACAATACTTTTTCAGCGGGTCATAAAATCGAAGACGTTCGTGTAGAAACCAGAAAATACCAGTATTTGTACGAAGACGACAATGGATTTCACTTCATGAACAATGATGATTTCTCACAAGTTTACATCAACAAAGGAATGATTGACAATGCTCAGTTTATGAAAGCCGGAGACGAAGTGACCATCCTTTTCCGTGCTGTAGATGAAGTGCCATTATCAGCAGAACTTCCGCAATACGTAACGATGGAAATCGTTTACACCGAACCGGGATTGAAAGGCGATACAGCTACCAACGCGACTAAGCCTGCTAAAACAGAAACTGGTGCTGAAATCCGCGTTCCACTTTTCATTAATGAAGGTGATAAAGTAAAAATCAACACCGAAGACGGTGCTTATATGGAGCGAATTAAGGAATAAATTTAATTTATAAAATATTTTAAGACTTGTTGGAGACTTTCCATCAGGTCTTTTTTTTATTAAATTATATTGAATCAAGAAATTTATACAATTCAAACTATCAGATTCTTAAAAATTGAAATATAAAATAGATTAAATTTGTCAAATTGATAAATAACGCAAAATGAATAAATCAATCATAACCGGAATCGGACATTACGTACCGGAAAACATAGTTACCAATGACGACCTTTCGCATGTAATGGAAACCAATGACGAATGGATTCAGGAACGGACAGGAATTAAACAAAGAAGACATTTAGGCAAACATTCAGGGGTTACCACTTCCGATTTAGGAACAAAAGCAGCTGAAATTGCCATCAAAAATGCTAGTTTGACAGCAAAAGATATCGACTTCATTATATTCGCTACATTGAGTCCTGATTATTATTTTCCGGGTTGTGGCGTAATTTTACAAAAGAATTTAGGATGTGATACGATTGGAGCATTGGACGTCCGCAATCAATGTTCAGGTTTCATTTATGCATTGGCTACTGCGGATGCTTATATCAAAGCTGGTATGTATAAAAACGTATTGGTAGTTGGGGCTGAAAATCATTCTTTTGGGTTAGATATGACAACACGCGGACGTGGTGTCTCTGTAATCTTCGGTGATGGAGCAGGAGCAGTAGTGGTTTCGGCAACCGAAGAAGAAAATCGAGGCATCATCGCTAGTAATATGCACAGCGAAGGTCAGTTTGCAGAAGAATTGGCAGTTCTTTTTCCGGGAACTAAGTTGGGCTGGTCAGACGTAATGATGGAGGAAGGAAATACATTGACACCGGAACAGATTTATCCCTATATGAATGGTAATTTTGTTTTCAAACATGCAGTGACACGTTTTCCGGAATCTATCACAGAAGCATTTGCGCAAGCTGGAGAAGATATTTCAAACTTGAAATTATTCATCCCGCATCAGGCAAATCTGCGCATCAGCCACTACATTCAAGCAAAATTAGGTTTAAATGATGATCAGGTTTTCAATAATATTCAGAACTATGGAAATACAACAGCTGCTTCAATTCCGATTGCGTTAAGCGAAGCATTTCAGCAAGGAAAAATCCAAAAAGGAGACTTGATTTGTATGACTGCATTCGGAAGTGGATTTACTTGGGGAAGTGTTTTGATCAGATGGTAATCACTTGAATTGATAAATTTATTTTTATCAATTCAAAATTTTAAACTTTGTTAAAATGTTAAGAATGCGAAATATATCATGCGTATTCTTTTGTTTATTCATTCTAAATTAACTTTTTTTGCATTCAAATTATAAAGATATGTTTAAAAAAGTTTTATTAGCATCAGCAGTTCTTGTTGCTGGTTTAGGTTTCACAGCTTGCAGTAGTGACGATGATAACAATACGACACCAAATCCTTTGGTAGGTGACTGGAAAGCTCAGACAGTTAGTTATGTAAGACCGGATACTGGAGAAACCATGACACATGATTTTGCAATGATTACCAATGGGTGCGATGTAGATGAATTAGAATTGAAAGCAGATAACATCGCAGATTTAGAAACAGAAAGCAAAATTGATGGAGTTTGTGTAGAGGCGCATGCCCCAGGAACATGGAATGAAAATTCTGTAACTATCTTAGGAGAAACTGCTCCGAGACAAATCGTTTCTGTAAACGGAACTGAATTGCTTTTGAAATACATGATGACTTATCAGTTCGGGACGACTGAAGTAACTGTTAAATATTCAAGATCATAATAAATAATGATTTTATGATACAAGAGCCGGAAGTAATTCCGGCTTTTTTTATTATATTTTGTTAAAATCCTAATGAAAGAATTCTGCTACGTATTTCTCAGCATCTAAAGCCGCCATGCAACCCGTTCCCGCAGCTGAAATCGCTTGTCGGTAAACGTTATCCTGAACATCCCCTGCAGCAAATACGCCTGGCATATTTGTTTTGGTAGATTTTGCTTCAGTAATTAAATAGCCTGTTTCATCCATTTTCAAGACATCTACAAATAAATCCGTATTGGGTTTGTGCCCGATTGCGATAAAAACACCATCGACTTCCAATTCTTCTCTTACATGTGTTTGATTGTTTACAATCATAGCTTTTTCCACTACTTTTTCTCCTTTCAATCCGATCAATTCATGGTGAAATAAAACTTCAATGTTTGGTGTATTGAAAACTCTTTCCTGCATTACTTTGGATGCTTTTAATTCGTCTTTTCTAACCAAAAGATAAACTTTCGTACAGAGCTTTGCTAAGTAAGTAGCTTCTTCTGCCGCCGTGTCACCACCGCCAACAACCGCAACCGGTTTTCCTCTGTAGAAAAATCCGTCACAGGTAGCACATGCAGAAACGCCGCTTCCTGAATATTTTACTTCGTCATCCAATCCTAAATATTTCGCAGTTGCTCCAGTGGAAATGATAACCGATTTGGTCTTGATCATCTGTCCTGAACTGGAAGTCAAAGTATGAAGTCCTCCGGATTCATTGCTCAAATTCACTTCCGTGATGTATTCGTAATGCACAACAGTTCCGAATCTTTCGGCTTGTTTTTGCAAATGTTCCATCATTTCCGGTCCGGTAATTCCGTCAGGATATCCCGGGAAATTTTCAACTTCTGTCGTCGTTGTCAATTGTCCGCCAGGCTCCATTCCCGTATACAAAACAGGATTCATATTGGCTCTTGCTGCATAAATTGCTGCTGTATAGCCTGCAGGTCCTGATCCGATGATGACGGTATCGTGTATAGTTTCGCTCATAATTTTTTGTGTGTTTAGTCGTGCAAATTTAGAATTCTTTTTAGGAATTAAAAATCAGTTCTAATTTGAATTAATTATTAAATGATAAAGAATTAATTGAATTACATGTATTGCGTGGCAGGATTATTTTTGAAACGGATGATGCGCATTTTATCCATCAACCAAATGAATGGATATAACGGGTCAAATTCATACCATTTAACTGCAAAATTAGGACGTCCGCCGAATTTGTGGTGATTGTTGTGCAGACTTTCACCCCACATCAGCAAATCCACCGGAAATAAATTGTGAGAAGTATCTTTCACATCGTAATTTCTATAACCATATTTATGTGAATACCAATTCACAATTACACCGTGAACAGGCGACATCAAAACGTGAATCGGAATCAAAATCCATAACCACCATGGCGCATCCAATAAAATAAAAGCCAAAACATAAATCGCAACCCAAACCAATCGTGTAACTCTCGATTCCGCAAATCTGTCAAAACTTCGCCATTTCGGAACACCTTTTTTGAATTTTTCTCCTACAACGGCAATTTCCTGGTCAATGTCCATATACACTTTTCGTGTTCTCCACATCATGGCAAATAAATCCTTGTCAATTATCGGTGAATGCGGATCTTCTTCAGTATCAGCAAAAGCATGGTGTAAACGGTGCATAACGCCATAGGCATAAGGGCTCAGGTAAGATGCACCTTGTGTCACAAATGAACCGATGTGAAATGTTTTTTCCCAAAAATTAGACATCGTAAACATACCGTGTGCAGCATATCTATGGTGAAACATGGATTGAAAAAACAACGATGCATACCAGTGAAGTATGAAAAGTCCAAGAATGATAAAAACTGTCGTCTGCATTAAAAAAATCTAATTTTCACAAAGATAATTCATAATTTTTTGAAAAAAGCTAAGGTTTGTCAGATGTGGGTTTTATATTTGAATAATTAATAAAACTTTATGAATTCAGCGCTGTTCAATAAAATGTTGATGTTCAAAATTCCGATTGCAAAAATTGCCGGATTGAAATTGCATTCTTTCGATGGAAATAAATCCCAGATTTCTGTCAAATTGGGTTGGCTCAATCAAAATCCTTTCAAAAGTATGTTTTGGGCAGTTCAGGGAATGGCAGCGGAACTTTCAACCGGAGCCCTTTGCATGGACAAAATTAAAAAATCCAATCATAAATTTTCCATGCTTGTTGTGGGTTTACAAGCCAATTTCACCAAAAAAGCAATCGGGAAAATAATCTTCACTTGCGAACAAGGTGCTGAATTAGATGAGATTCTTCAAAAAGCAATCGAAACCAAAGAAGGTCAAATCCTAAAAATGCGCAGTGTCGGCATCGATGAAAAAGGTGACCAAGTGGCGGAATTTTTTTTTACGTGGAGTTTTAAGGTCAAGAACTAAACATAAAAAAGAAGACACGATTATCATGATTTCTTTCATCCTTATACTTGTTTGTCTTGATACTTTCTACTTAAAGAACCCTAGCTCCCTTCACTTTCTGTTTTAGCAAAGCGATTTTCAAAACGTCCATCATCTCGGTTACATAATGGAATTTTAAACCTTTGATGTATTCTGCTTTGATCTCTTCGATATCCTTTCGGTTTTCTTCGCTGAGGATAATTTCTTTGATTCCGGCACGTTTCGCAGCCAATATTTTTTCTTTGATCCCACCCACTGCTAAAACTTTTCCACGAAGCGTAATTTCACCTGTCATCGCCAAATTGGCTTTTACTTTTCTTTGTGTAAATGAAGAAACGAGCGAAGTCAACATCGTGATTCCGGCAGAAGGTCCATCTTTGGGTGTTGCGCCTTCCGGCACGTGGATGTGTAAGTTGTAATTGTCAAAAACTTCATATTTGATTTGGAGTTCATCTGCATGCGCTTTGATGTATTCCAATGCGATTCTCGCGGATTCTTTCATTACATTCCCAAGGTTTCCGGTAATCGTCAAGTTCCCTTTTCCTTTAGACAAAATTGACTCAATGAAAAGAATATCCCCACCAACTCTCGTCCAAGCTAAGCCTGTTACCACACCGGGAACTTCGTTGGTTTCGTATTTGTCTTTGTTTCTTCCGGGGCCGAGAATTTCACGAATCATTTCTGGTGTGAATTTTTTCTCATAAGTTTCTTCCATCGCAATTTTTTTCGCTGTATTGCGAACGACTTTTGCGATTTGTTGCTCCAAATTTCTGACACCCGATTCACGTGTGTAAGTTTCAACCAAAAATTCCAAATCCTTTTTAGAAATGGAAATATCATCTTTTTTCAAACCGTGTTCTTTCAACTGTTTCGGAAGCAAATATTTAAAAGCAATTTCAACTTTTTCTTCAATGGTATATCCGGCTATATTGACCATTTCCATACGGTCGCGAAGTGGCATTGGAATGTCCGCAACGTTATTGGCTGTTGCAATGAAAAATACTTTCGATAAATCATATCCTTGTTCTAAATAATTGTCATAAAAAGAATTATTCTGCTCAGGATCAAGAACTTCTAACATCGCTGAGGAAGGATCTCCATGTGCACTGCTTCCCATCTTGTCTATTTCATCTAAAATGAAAACCGGATTGGAACTTCCTGCTTTTTTGATGGATTGCAGAATTCTTCCCGGCATCGCACCGATATAGGTTTTCCTGTGTCCACGAACTTCTGATTCGTCGTGCAAACCACCCAAAGACATCCTGATGTATTTTCTGCCTAATGATTCTGCAACTGATTTTCCTAATGAAGTTTTACCTACGCCCGGAGGTCCATAAAGACAAATAATCGGCGATTTCATGTCGCCTTTTAATTTCAAAACGGCGAGATATTCAATGATTCTTTCTTTGATATCTTCCAATCCGAAATGATCTCGGTCAAGGATTTTCTGCGCTTTTTTCAAGTCGAAATCATCTTTCGTTACTTCGTTCCAAGGCAGATCCAACATGAATTCCAGATAATTTCTCTGGATGCTGTGTTCCGGCATTTGTGGATTCAGACGCAACATTCGGTTCAATTCTTTTTCAAATTGAATTTTAGTTTCCTCGCTCCAAGCCTTTGTTTTGGCGCGTTCACGCATGCTTTCAATTTCAGCTTCAGACGAAACACCACCCAATTCTTCCTGGATGGTTTTCATTTGTTGGTGAAGAAAATATTCGCGTTGTTGTTGATCCATATCCACACGAACTTTTGACTGGATGTCATTTTTCAATTCCAACTTCTGCAATTCCAGTCCCATGAATTTCATAGCGGCTGTTGCACGGTCTTTCAGATTTGTGATTTCAAGCAAACTTTGCTTTTCACTAATCGTTAAATTCAAATTTGAACTTACAAAATTTACCAAAAACGAAGGGCTTTCGATGCTGTTAATCGCCATACTAGCTTCAGATGGAAGCGCTGGATTGATGTCCACAATTCTAAGCGCCATGTCTTTTACAGAATCGATGACAGCTTGGTATTCCTTGTTTTTATTGCTGGGCTTTTTATCTTCTATAACTTTAATTGTCGCTTTGAAATAAGGTTCTGTCTGCAACATTTCAATCCATTCAAAACGTTTGATTCCTTGTAAAATAACTGTTGTATTTCCGTCAGGCATTTTGAGCATTTTTAAAATGCGTGCAACTGTTCCGATTTCATAAATATCTGTCGGAAGCGGAACATCCAATTTCGTATTTTTTTGCGAAACAACTCCAATAATTTTATCGGCTTTGTAAGCATCTTCCAATAATTTGATGGACTGATTTCTACCAGCGGTAATCGGAACTACAACTCCAGGAAACAATACAGTATTTTTCAATGAAAGTATCGGAAGGACTTCAGGAATTGGTTGTTTTTTGTATTTTTTTTCTTCTTCCTCGCTCATTAGAGGAATTAATTCTACATCTTCATTTATGATATGGTCGAGTGACAAGTTGTCTATTTTCATCTTTAGCTTTTATGTAAATATGTCAGGAAATCAAATTTAAATTAAGATTAAGAATTAAATTTAAGTTTTATTTTATTTTAATTTAATTGATAGTCAGTGTTTTAATTGTGTTTCCCTAAATTTATTTCATATATAATTTCAAACGATGTGCCAAGCATTTTCTTAATTTAGAAATTCATTTTACTAAACACTAAAAACAATCTTCTTAACTTTGCGCTATGACGGAATATGTAGTTTTGGTTGATGAAAATGATAATCAGTTGGGTTTGATGGAAAAACAGCAGGCACATATTGCTGGTTTACTTCATCGAGCTTTTTCGGTTTTTGTATTTAATTCTGAAGGTGAAACACTTTTGCAGAAAAGGGCAGAAGGGAAGTACCATTCGCCCGGACTTTGGACAAACACTTGCTGTAGTCATCCGCGCGAAAATGAAACTTATATACAAGCTGCACAGCGTAGAATTCAAGAAGAGATGGGTTTCAGCTGTGAATTGGAGGAAAAATTTCATTTTATTTACAAAGCAAAATTGGACAATGATTTGTACGAACATGAACTAGACCGTGTTTTTACCGGAATTTATAATGGAGAAATTCAAGTCAATCCCGAAGAAGTTTCCGATTATAAATGGATTTCGATGGAGAATTTAATCGAAGACATGAATTCAAACCCTGAAAATTATACCATTTGGTTCAAAATTATTTTTAAAGAATATTTAGCAAAACTGCAATATGAAAGTTACAATCAGTAGAAAAGCACATTTCAATGCGGCGCATAGATTATTTAATCCAACTTGGGATGATGAAAGGAATTATGAAGTTTTTGGTAAATGTTCCAATCCTAATTTTCACGGACATAACTACGAAATGATCGTGAGCATCAAAGGAGAAATCAATCCTGAAACGGGTTTTGTGATGAATCTGGATGATTTGAAGGCCATAATTTTAACTCAAGTTGAAGAATATTTAGACCATAAAAATCTGAATATTGAGGTTGAAGAATTTCAAAAATTAAATCCAACGGTTGAAAATATTGCAGTTGTAATTTGGAACCGAATTCGTGCTAAATTAGATGCTGGACTGGAACTGAAAATAACACTTTTCGAAACGCCAAGAAATTTCGTGGAGTATGATGGAAATTAATTTTGCTGGAAGACTATTTTAAAATTCCAATCAATTCTAATTTCTCTGAAGCTGCCATTCCGTTTGGATTACAACCCGGCTCGCCTTCGGGAATTTCGAGATTTTGTTTTTGGTAAAATAGAATCCAGGTTGGGTGAAATTCATTAGTTTGCGGATTTTTGAAAGTCATTGGATTCATTTCAAAAATGGAATCTTTTTCAAATGAATTGTATACAAAATCAGAACAATAATAAGCCGTGTCACTCAAAATATAAGTGAAATTATAAGGTTTTCCCAACATCGTTTTAGATTGAGAAATTGCATTTTCAAAATCAGGCTTAAATTCTTTTTTGATGCGGTAAATGACAATTTCAGACGAATCTTTTTTTGCGTAATTTTTAAATTCATCTAAAGAAATTCTCTCCGAACCGTTTTCCGGTGCGGCGTGCAAAATCCAAATTTCATTTCCTGATTTTTCAACCAAAGCGATGTGAGAAAAATTGGTTGATTTTTCTGTTTTAGTTACTTCATCGATGGCTTTTGACAGATTTCCGGACGAGTTGCCTACAAACAATAAATCGCCGTTTCTCAAAGAAATCTGAGCAGTTTGACAAGAAAAAATGACTGATAAAATTGATAGAATTATTGAGAATTTCATTTGATTTTAATCCAGAAAATATTTGGCAAAGATATGATTTGAAATAAAAAATTCCCATCGTTTTGCGACAGGAATTTAGAAAGCGAGTTTAAATGGAAAATAGTAAGTAAATTTTAATGAACTGAAATCTGGTGTTTTTTTCGGGATTTCATTTCAGATATTTTAGTTTTAATAGTTTGATTTTCTTTGACTTTGACCTTTCCAGACAATTCCCAAATTCCTTCTGTTCCCCAGTATTTTGCGAGTGAGGCTGAACGTAAGGATTTTAATTCATCAGATGAAAATGTCCAAATTGTCGTATTAATTATATTTTCAGTTGTCAATCTTTTCCAAAAACTTTGGTTTTTTTTAGATTCAGTTTTTATATTGATTTCAATGTTCTCTTTTAACTTTATCAAATGTTCGTCTATAATTGTTTGATTTTCATTTAACAAAGGAATTAATTCATTTAAATATTTTTGAGAAGTGGCTTGAAGGATTTTTGCATAAATATTTTTTTCGTCATTGAGCGCACAATCTTCATTCATCAAAACCACAATGCAGCCGATGTATGATTCCATATCGTGAATGTTAGTTTTTTTTACAAAATCAGGAACAGAAATGGGAGTGAGTGTAAATTCTTCACGCCCTAATTCTTTCGGAATTTGAATGATATCTTGCTTGTCAGCTTCTATGTTGTTGATTCCTATTATTTTATTAAATGGATTGTAAATGGTTGGAGTTCCCTCTAATTCAAGATTTTCGTTGAATTTACAACTTGTACCGTCAATTTTAAAAAATGAAAACCAGAAATAAGGCATCTCATTTGTCCATTCATAATTGTCATTGTGGTAGTAAAAATGGTTTAGGTTAAATGAAATATTTAAATCTTTTCTCATTGTAAAAAGTTTTAATCATTAAACTTTATGACGCAAATTTGAGCTAATAAATTTGAATCCATATCAGGAAAAATCAGGTATTTTAACAGGATTATTCCGCTCTCTTTAACAGGAAAAACCCTATGGTAAAAATAGGATTTTCCCTGTTTTTTTACTTGTGTTAAAATTTACATTTATAAAATGCTTTTCTTTGATTTATTAAACTCTAAATTAACATTTATGAAAACTCTTAAAATCTCAAGTTTATTCTTGAGTTTGTTTCTATTATTTGCTTGTTCTAAACAAAATCCAACAGAAGAGAATGAATCAAAATCAAAATCTAAGATGGATTCAACACCGCCTTCAAACTTAATTTCATTAAACACAGCAAAGGAACAACTAGACAATTACAATGAAGCGCATCCGCTTGAGGTCGGTTCTGAATATGCTGTACGAACATGGATTTCGATTGAGGAGTTGAAAGCTTACATCGCTTATATAGAAAAAGAATCTACAGGGAAAGGAATTGAAGTCAGCGGAATTGACTTCATTCATACACAATATAAAGAAGCTGCGCCAGGCTCTCCAAATCCAAATAATACAGTTTATGATTTGACATTGATGCTTGCTCCAACTTATGCCAAAGAAAATGGCAATGTGGCTTTTGACCCGATTTATTCCGAACAGGGAAAACCAAAGGATTTGAAGGATTTGTTTGAAGAAATTAAATTAGATTCTTTATTGGGATCTTCACCTGGAAGTTCTATTGCAAATGGTTTGCAAACTTGTCCTAATTATTGTTTCCATACTCCAAAACCCTAATTCTAGCTACAACTTGAACCTTTACTAATTTATGAGAACGTTTATCAATATAGGAGTTTCTTTAGAGGTATTGACATTTTTGATAAGTCTTATAACACTTACCAAATACCGTCATTCCAATTTGAGATACTTACCGATTTATTTTGGAGTTATAACTTGTCTGGAATTATACTGTGGATTCTTTTATAGAGTTAATAATGTATGGCTGTTCAATATTTTAAGCGTTTTTGAATTTAATTTTCTCGCATATATATTTTGGAAATATTTCAATAGGTTCAACAGGAGATTGTTATTGGTATTCTTAGTAGTATTTAATTCAGTAACGATTGGCAATTATATTTTTAAAGTACAAGATTTCCTTGTTGAGCCTATTTCTCAGACTTACGTAATGTCTTCATTTATGCTTATAATCATGATTATACTTTTGTTCAATCAGATTTTGAGATCAAATGTAAGGTTTGAGGAAATTCATAGAAATATATTATTTTGGATATGCATGGGTTTTTTGATTTATTTAGGTATCGCTCTGCCTATGCAGGCAATTACCAATTGGGATCAGTCTATTGGAGAATTTAGAATTAACCTCATTTATTTTCATGCATCAGCGGTTTACCTTAAAAATATTTTATTCATCTTTGGTTTCATATGGGGCAAAAAGACGTTTACATACTGATCATTTCGGCTTCCGCAACGATTCTGATATTTTGCTTGAGTCTGATTATTTTATTCATACTTTTTCAGCGAAGAAGGGAGGCATACTTACAACAAATTAATCAAACCCGAATTGAAGTACAGGAACAAACATTGAAAAATATATCTTCTGAAATTCATGACAACATCGGTCAAATCCTTTCTACAATAAGCATTTATAGTCATACCCTTTTTAGAGCTGCGCCGGAAGATTTAAAACCTAAAATAGTAGAATCACAAGATTTGGTTGAAAAAGCGATTGTAGAGGTTCGTGCTTTGTCCAAAGCATTAAATACCGATTATGTTAAAAATATTGGGTTATTGGATTCAATTCAACTAGAAATGCAGAGATTGACAAGGCTCAAGCTTTTAAATGCCAAATTAGAAATCATCGGTAAACCTTACAGATTAAATGAGGAAACAGAATTAATTATACTAAGAATTTTACAGGAGTTTATATCAAATACTTTGAAACATGCTAAAGCAACTCAACTAAATATGGATTTTGAATACACTTCAAAAGAATTTAGAATTAAAGCCCAAGATAATGGAATAGGATTTGAGGGCAATAAATACACAGGAACAGGATTGATCAACATGAAAAATAGAGCCAAGGTAATTGGTGCAGCAATCAATTTTGAATCTCAACTAAATCATGGAGCTCAACTCAACTTAAGCTACCAAAACAAACAAACAAACTAAAAAAATGGAAAAAATAAACGTTGCAATCGTTGACGATCATGTTTTGTTTACAGGTGCTCTATCTGAAATGGTAAACCAATTAGAAAGATATGTAGTCTCATTCAGGGCTGAAAATGGTAAGGATTTTATCGAAAAAGTGCAGAATGAAGAAAATAAAATACCTCAAATAATACTTCTGGATTTAAATATGCCATTGATGGATGGTTTTGAAACACTGATGTGGATTAAAAATAAAAAAATAGATGCAAAAGTATTGATATTATCGATGAATGATGATGAACAGGGAATAGTCCGTAGTATAAGATTAGGAGCCAGCGGGTATCTTCTGAAAAATGTTTCTCCTTCAACGCTGGAAGAAGCAATGGATGAAATTATTAAAGACGGATTTTACCATAGTGATATGGTAAGCAATGCGCTTTTACACAGCATGAAACGAAAAGGAAATAGTGTGATAGATGATTTGAAAAGGAATGAACTTACTTTTCTTCGTTTTGCCTGCACCGACAGGACTTATAAAGAAATCGCTGAGGAAATGAACCTTAGCCATAAAACAGTTGACGGATACAGGAAAAATCTTTTTGAAAAATTAAATGTAAAAAGCAGGGTAGGGCTGGTTTTGTTTGCGATGCACCACAAATTAATTGATTGAAATCATACTCAGCTTTAGAATCATCTTAATTTAATACATTTGCTTTCACAAAAAACGCAATACAAAAGATGAAAACAACAGCACTCAATCAAGTTCACAAAAATTTAGGTGCCAAAATGGTGCCCTTTGCAGGTTATGAAATGCCCGTTCAATATTCAGGAGTTAATCAGGAACACATGGTAGTTCGTGAAGGGGTTGGCGTTTTTGACGTGAGCCACATGGGACAGTTTTTCGTAAGAGGAGCTGAAGTTGAGCAATTGTTGCAATATGTTACGACCAACGACGTAACCAAAGTTGCCATCGGTCAGGCGCAATACACTTGTATGCCAAATGCAAACGGAGGAATTGTTGATGATTTAATTATTTATAAAATATCAGAGGAAGAATGGATGTTGGTTGTAAACGCTTCTAACATTGAAAAAGATTGGAATTGGATCAATCAAAATAACAAATGGAATGTTTCATTGGAAAATAAATCAGACGAAATGTCTTTATTGGCAATCCAAGGTCCTAAATCCATTGAAGCGATGCAATCTTTGACCGATGTAAATTTGAACGAAATTCCATTTTACCATTTTGAAATTGGCACTTTTGCCGGAATTGAAAACGTAATTATTTCAGCAACAGGTTATACCGGTTCAGGCGGATTTGAAATTTATTTTGCCAATGAAAATGCAGAAGAAATTTGGAATAAAGTATTTGAAGCAGGAAAATCATTTGGAATCGAACCATGTGGATTGGCTGCGCGAGATACTTTGAGATTGGAAAAAGGATATTGCCTTTACGGAAACGACATCAATGACGAAACCACTCCGTTGGAAGCAGGATTGGCTTGGATTACAAAATTAGACACTGATTTCGTTGCAAAAGACATCATTGTCAAACAAAAAGAAGAAGGAGTTCAAAAGAAATTGGTAGCATTTAAAATGGTTGAAAAAGGAATTCCGCGTCATGATTATAAAATAGTGGATGACTATGAAAATACTTTGGGAATTGTAACTTCAGGAACGCAATCCCCAATACTGAAAGAAGGAATTGGTTTAGGATATGTTGCCATTGATTTTGCTAAAGTTGGAACGAGTATCAGAATTCAGATTCGCGACAAAAATGTATTGGCTGAAGTGGTGAAATTGCCATTTGTTTAGTCATTAATTTAAATTATAGAATCAAAATCCTTGCTTTTTGGCAGGGATTTTTTTTGATAAAAATTAATTCAATAAAAAATGACCCGAATCATCTTCGGGCCATTCTCTATTATAAAAAGTTATTTATTTAAACTTAAATTACTTTTTGATCACTTTGAAAGTTTCCACTTGTCCACCATCAAGTACAGCTCTGAATACATAAACTCCAGGAGAAAGTGCTCTAGTGCTTACTTTTCCGTTTGTTAAGTTTAATTTCTGAGTTGATACTTGCTGACCTGCCAAGTTGTAAACAGATACTGACTGAACTACTTTCTGAGAAGTAATGTTCAATTCATCTTTTACAGGGTTTGGATAGTAAGCAAAGTCAAATGAATCCATTTCAGATATGCCTAACTCACCACAAACTCCTGCAACTGTAAATGCACCATCTTGTCCAAATGAGTTAGCAGCCCATGAAAATCCACCATCTGTTGATACCTGAGCAATCGCATTGGTGGTTGCATCGGCAGCTTCCCAATAGTTTGGAACAGCTTCACTTCCTGCAGTTGTTGTGATACCTAACCAGAAAATAGTTTGAGAAGTACCCGCTGTAGCAGTAATAGCTGTTGGTAAATCTAATACAATTTCATAGATATTAAATCCAAATGCAGTTCCTACTAATGTTTGGGTTGTTGGAGTTAACCCTTCATGTGAACCAATTAAATCACCAGGAGTTCCTGATAAGTTTTCATAAATGTAAATGCTTGAAGTAGTAACGTTACCGAAAATATTTACTTTCACCTGGTCTATTTGCATTTCAGTATTAGCCGCAACTGTAAAGTCATTAGCTACTTGAAGAGTTTGTAAGTTTCCTAAGCCATCTTGGAACGTTCCAACATAAGAAACCTCACAATCTGGTTCTGGTCCTATTCCTCCATCACATGTAACAGCACCAGGTCCCGTAATAGTATTGACAAAAGTTCCTGAATCTGTTGGGTCAAATCCTGTTGTAATCAGAAAATATTCTGTACCCGTAGCAAGATTTACTGTAATATCAGAAGTTCCGATACCTCCATCTCCATCATCATTACCTGCTAAATAGTTAGTTAGTGGATCTGTAGGGTCAAATGCATTTTGATAAATGAAAATAAATCCGTCATACTCTTGAGTACTATTTATGCTATATGAACCGGCAGTGTCAACTGTAAATGGCCCATAAACATGGTAAGTAACACCTACGCCTACTGCAGACATTCCTGAACCATCGGCTAAAGGTCTATCCCAAGTTGGTCCGCCTACGGTAGTTCCTTCTAAATCACAATTTCCTTCAGATGGACCTCCACCTTCCGAAACATTTACTGTGTAGTCTTCATACTCACCAAAAAGAGTTCCGTCATCACCTGGACATGGCTGAGGTACATAGCCAGTACCACTGTTATAAGCTATTCCTACTCTAAGTCTTGTTTCTCCTATCATCGCACCATCTGGAACTGTTACACTAACCGTATATTCACCACTTGTTCCTGTATGCATGATTAATTCATAAACTTCTCCTGCATCATCTAAGACTCCGTTTTGATTCCAATCTATAAAGAAGAATGCATTATCATCTGGGAAAGCAGGATCAGCTTCCAAGTCAACAATCATATCATAGCTTTCACCTATAGTAACATTTGCGACCATAGAAGTGAAATCATTTGTAGCTGCAGTACCACATCCTGTGTTTAGGTTTTCGATTCCTGCGAAAGTTACACTGTTAATTTGTTCAATTGCACAATCTAAATTTACTAGGTCGCAATATTCAACACCACCAGTACCACCACCGGTACTAACTACAATATCATCTATTCCTAATACCCACATATCAAATGTATCTCTATGATAAAAAGATATGTAGATGCTTTGTCCTATAAAATCATCCAGATTGACAGTTTTTGTTTCTCCTCCTTGGAAAGGTAGTGTTTCGGTGTAAACCGGAGTTGCAGCTAAAATTGCTGCTTGAGTATTAACCGTTGTAACTATTACGTCATATGTTTCTGAAAAAAAACCGGGGTCAGTTCCTGACCCTGCATAGAAAGATAGGTTAACATCTGTAGCATCTGCAGGAATGGCTATCAATGGTAGTACCAAAATATTATCTGCCTGCACAGGTACATTGGGTCCTGTATGGTAGGAAACTGATGCAAGAAAGTTTCCTGTATAGATATCTCCCATTGGCTGTGTCCAGTGTGATGGATTTGATAATCCCCAATTGTACGCATCACCATTTACATCATACGAGGTATAACCTGGAGGGATTTGGGTTCCGCCTCCAGTATTTGGAGTAGTAATTGTGTAAGACTCAAAATCGTCCTCAAACAATATTGTCTGACCATTTAGCAAAGCAAAGCTTGTGCAAAATAATAGATAAAGTAAAGTTTTTCTCATGATTTGTTTATTTTATGTTAAACTTTTACTAAGGTATATAAAAATTTAATATAAATGATTTAAATCATGTTAAAAGAAATTTACTGCTTACAATATTTCTATACAAACATCGTTATCGGGTTCTCCAAATAAAGAACCAATGTTTGTAAAAATTGAGCACCCGTTGCACCATCAACCGTTCTGTGGTCACACGCCATAGAAAGTTTCATCGTGTTTCCAACGACAATCTGTCCGTTTTTGACAACCGGTTTTTGGATAATTGCTCCAACTGAAAGAATACATGAATTTGGTTGATTGATAATCGAAGTAAATGATTCAATTCCAAACATTCCCAAATTTGAAACAGAGAAAGTGCTTCCTTCCATTTCGTCCGCTTTCAACTTTCTGTCTCTGGCTCTTTTCGCCATGTCTTTTACTTCTCCGGAAATTTCAGCAAAGGATTTGAAATCTGTGTTTTTGATGACCGGAACCAATAATCCATCTTCAACCGCAACAGCTACACCAATATTGATATCCCCATGAATCAAAGTTTCATCCCCTTTCCAAGATGAATTCACCTGCGGATGTTTTCTCAAAGCCAAAGCACAAGCTTTCACAATGATATCGTTGAATGAAATTTTAGATTCTGGATTTAATTTATTGATTTGCTCGCGAGAACTCATACAGTTATCCATATCTACTTCTACATTCAAATAATAATGTGGTGCAGTGAATTTAGATTCAGCCAAACGTTTTGCAATCACTTTCCTCATCTGAGAATTTGCAACTGATTTGCTTTCTTGTTTTACAAAATTTTGAACTGCAGCAGAAGCTGTCTGCGGTTTGTAATTTTCAATGTCTTTTTTGGTAATTCGACCATGATCACCGGAACCTTTTACCGTTTGTAAATTGATTCCTTTTTCTTTGGCTAAATTTTTCGCAAGCGGAGAGGCAAAAACTCTTTCACTACTTGACATATTTTGAACTGGTTCAGAAGATTTTGCCTGTGGCTGAGCAGTTTCAGCTTTCTTTTCTTCTTTGATTTCAGTTTCTTTTTTCTCTTCTTTCGGAGCTTCTGCTTTTTTCTCTTTTGGTTTTCCTCCCGAAATAATTCCCGAAACATCAGTTCCTTCAGGACCGATGATTGCCAAAACGGTATCAACCGGAGCAGATTTTCCTTCTTCTGCGCCAATGTACAATAAAGTACCGTCATATTCACTTTCAAATTCCTGAACGGCTTTATCAGTTTCAATTTCTGCCAAAATATCTCCTTCAGAAACTTTGTCACCCACAGCTTTGTGCCATTTCGCAACCGTTCCTTCTTCCATTGTATCACTCAAACGCGGCATGGAAATTACATTTACGTTATCTGGAATTTCTGCTGAAGTTTCAGTTTCTTGTTCAGTTTCAGAATCTTCAGAATCTTTTTCTTCAGCTTCCGCTTCAGTTTTTTCGGATGAACTTTCTTCTGGTTTATTATCAGATGAATTTTCCCCTGTCAAATCTGCGATGTCTTCACCTTCTTTACCGATGATAGCCAAAATGCTGTCAACTTTTGCGGTTTTACCTTCTTCAACTCCGGCAAAAAGAAGAAAACCATCATATTCGCTTTCGAATTCCTGAATGGCTTTATCTGTTTCAATTTCAGCTAAAATATCGCCTTCCGTTACTTTATCTCCTACTTTTTTATGCCATTTTACAACGGTTCCTTCTTCCATTGTATCGCTCAAACGGGGCATTGTTATTTTCTCAGCCATAATTAATTTCTTCTTTATTTATTTTCGATAACGTCGATGAACGGATAGTCTTGTTCTGAATAAGTATATTTGTACATGTTTTCGAGTGGAGGATAAGCAGAGTCTTCTGCGTATTTCTCACATTCTTCTACGTCTAATTTAACTTGTTCTATGATAGCGTCTAATTCCTCTTGAGTAGCAAAATTATTTTGAAGAATTTTATGCTGTACATTTAAAATCGGATCTTCGTCTTTGTATTTTTCAACTTCGTCTTTGGTTCTGTAAGGTTCAGCATCAGACATTGAATGTCCTCTGAATCTATAAGTTCTTATGTCTAAGAAAGTCGGGCCGTCTCCACGTCTTGCTCTTTCCAATGCTTCGAATGCTGCTTCAGCTACTTTTACTGGATCCATTCCATCTACTGCAATCGATGGCATTTCATAACCCAAGCCTAGTTTGTAGATGTCGTTGTGGTTCGCAGTTCTCGATACTGAAGTACCCATTGCGTATCCGTTATTCTCACAAACAAAAACTACAGGAAGTTTCCAAGTCATTGCCATGTTGAAAGTTTCATGCAAAGTTCCTTGGCGAGCTGCTCCATCTCCAAACAAACAAATGGTCACATTGTCACGACCGTTGTATTTATCTCCGAAAGCGATTCCTGCACCTACCGGGATTTGTCCACCAACGATTCCATGTCCGCCAAAAAAGTTATGTTCTTTACTGAAAATGTGCATCGATCCACCCAAACCTCTTGAAGTTCCGGTTTCTTTTCCGCATAATTCAGCCATCACTCTTTTTGGGTCAACGCCCATTGCCATCGGCCAAACGTGACATCTGTAAGCAGTAATCACATTGTCTTTTCCTTCGTGCATTGCATGTAGGAAACCCGCTGGTAGTGCTTCCTGACCATTATATAAATGTAAAAATCCTCTGATTTTTTGTTTCAAATAAAGTGAACGGCATTTGTCTTCAAACCGTCTCCAAAAATTCATATCTCTGTACCATTGGAGATAAGTTTCTTTTGTAATTTTTTCCATATTTACTAACCGTGAAGCGCAAATTTAAAGGTTAAAATTAATATGTGCAAACTACTTTAAGAGAGTGAACGATTATCAAAATGTAAAGGAAGAAGTGCGGAAGCAGAAGAAATTGATAAAACCGACCCAGAAGTACTGTGCAATAAAATCTCAATGGATTGATTTTGTAGGGCTTCGTATTCCAAAATGGTTTGTCTGCACATGCCACAAGGCGAAACATCTTTGTTTGTATCTAATACTGAAACGGCCATTTTAATTTTTTTCAAATCGGGAAAATTTGCGTGTACATAAGAAAGCAAAGTTCTTTCTGCGCAAATTCCAACCGGGTAAGAAGCGTTCTCCTGATTGCTTCCCGTTAAAATTTCTCCGTTTTCCAATAAAATAGCTGCGCCAACTCTAAAATTAGAATAAGGTGCGTAGGCTTTTTCGGCAGCTTCTTTTGATATTTGAACTAATTTTCTATCTGAATCTGTTAACTCGTTTAAATCATTAAATTTTTGATATTCAAATTGATAGGTTTTCTTCTCCATAAAATTCTTCTAAAAGGGTAGGCAATTTAGAAATTATTATTAACTTTTGAATCCAAAACCAATTTAAATGTTAGTAAAAGTCTTTGGAAGTGCCATCTATGGCGTTTCAGCCAAAACAATTACCATAGAAGTAAATGTAGATACAGGCGTCGGATATTTCCTAGTAGGGCTGCCTGACAGCGCGATAAAAGAAAGTAATTTCCGTATCGGAACGGCACTTCAAAACCTCGGTTATAAAATTCCCGGCAAAAAAATAACTATCAATATGGCTCCTGCGGATTTACAGAAAGAAGGCTCATCTTATGATTTGACCATTGCGATGGGAATTTTAGCGGCTTCGCAACAAATTAAATCTGAAGGGATTTCTGATTATTTAATCATGGGGGAATTGGCGCTGGATGGAATGCTTCGTCCAATAAAAGGAGTTTTGCCAATTGCTGTACAAGCACGTGATGAGGGGTTCAAAGGTTTTATTCTTCCCAAACAAAATGCTAAAGAAGCTGCAATTGTAAGTGATTTGGATGTAATTGGCGTGGAGAATATTTCTGAGGTGATTGATTTTTTTAATCAAACCAAAATCATAGAATCACTAAAAGTGGACATCGAAAGTGAATTTTATTCGCAATTAAATCTGTTTCCTTTTGATTTTGCAGATGTGAAAGGTCAGGAAAATGTAAAACGTGCGCTGGAAATCGCTGCGGCAGGTGGTCACAACATTATATTGATCGGTCCGCCGGGAAGCGGAAAAACGATGCTAGCGAAACGGATTCCTTCTATTCTTCCTCCGTTAAGTATCGAAGAAGCGCTCGAAACCACCAAGATACATAGTGTTGCAGGAAAGCTGGGTGAAGTTTCTTCGTTGATGACGGTGCGCCCTTATTGCAGTCCGCATCATACAATTTCAGATGTTGCTTTAGTTGGCGGTGGAAGTTACCCCCAGCCTGGAGAAATTTCGCTGGCGCACAATGGTGTTTTGTTTTTGGATGAATTACCGGAATTTAAACGGTCTGTTTTGGAGGTGATGCGACAACCTTTGGAGGATAGGGAGGTGACTATTTCCCGCGCGAAATTTACGGTAACTTATCCGTCGAGTTTCATGCTGGTGGCTTCCATGAATCCAAGCCCCAGTGGTTATTTTCCTGATGATCCGAATAATACTTCGTCCCAAATGGAAATGCAGCGTTATATGAACAAAATTTCGGGACCACTTATTGACAGGATTGATTTGCACATCGAAGTAAGTCCGGTTCCGTTTGATGATTTGTCGGCGGAGCGAAATGGGGAGAAAAGCATTGAAGTGCGGAAAAGGGTAGTGGAGGCAAGGAAAGTCCAGACGGAAAGGTATAAGGAATTAAAAAATATACATTACAATGCGCAGATGGCGGCGAAACAATTGGATGAATTTTGCCGATTAGATAATGAAGGAAAGAAGCTAATCAAGTCGGCAATGGAAAGATTAAATCTTTCGGCGCGTGCTTATGACCGGATTTTGAGAGTGGCGAGAACGATTGCTGATTTGGAAAGAAATGAAGTTTTGCAGTCGTATCATATTGCGGAAGCGATTCAATATAGAAGTTTGGATCGTGAAGGTTGGGGAATTTGAAGTAGAGTGCTGAATGATGGGTACAGGGTGTTAATCTTATTTTAGGTTAGAAATTAGGTCGCTGAGCTGTTGATAAGGGCTTTGGGAGTTGTTTAGAATGATTCATTCTTGCTAAAGTCTCTGCAGAGGTGAGAGATTTTCATGGCTTTTAATTTTATAGTGAATATAATAAATGAATTGAAAAAAAAATCCCGACAAGTTTATACTTATCGGGATTTTAGATTCCTCATTTGCCGGAATGACAAGTGATTATTTTTTCTTGTCAAATGACAAACTGTTTCATTTCTTTTTAGATGACATCTGCTCTGCCAATTGAACTGCTTTGTAAGCATCAACTACACCACCTGTCACTGAAATATCAGCTAATTGAGGGTCTTTGTTTACCGACTGCATAATGATGTCTTTTACCTGAACGGCAGTCAGATTTGGATAATGTGACCAAATCAATGCAGCTACACCTGCTGTAACCGGTGATGCCATACTTGTACCGTCTTCTGCTTTGTATTTGTCATGTGGAACAGTTGACATGATGTTGGCTCCCGGTGCAAATACATCAACCGATTTTTTACCGTAGTTAGAGAAAGAAGCCTTCAATAACAATGGGTCTTCGGTAGAAGCGCCGATGGTCAATAACGATTCGATGACTTTATTTCCTTTGTCGTCGAAATTGGTCGGATAATGCACTTCTTCGTCAATGTTTACGTTGTCGTTTCCGGCTGCTTTAATCAATAAAGCACCTTTTTTCTCTGCATATTTCATCGCTTCCCAAACGATGTCTCTTTCGGGAGAATGAGATTTTCCGAAGGACATATTCAAAATTTTTGCTCCATTATCTACTGCATAACGGATAGAGTTAGCAACGTCTTTGTCGCGCTCATCACCATTTGGAACGGTACGAACTCCAATGATTTTGATATGGTTTCCGGCTATACCATCTATTCCCTGATTGTTTCCACGAACTGCTGCAATCAAACCTGCAACGTGTGTTCCATGTCCTGCATCGGGGCCTTCAACATCAGCATTTCCGTATATTTTTTCTTTTTTGTCGGCGTAATTATCACCTACGATTCCACGCGATTCAAACTCTACATTGTAGTGCGCGTTGATACGTCCTTCAAAATATTCAACATAACTTGTTAATTCACCACCAATGAAATCATAAATCTGCTGCATCGTTTTGCCTGACCAATCAGATTTTTCCATCATACCAAAAGCCATCATGGCGCCCATTGCTTCTTGGGAAGGGTTGTATTTTCCTAAAGTTTCTTCTGTGACAATTGTTTCTTTGAAATCGTTGATAAGTACTTTGAAACCTTTGTCAACACCGTCTTTCATTTTGATTATCTGAGGAAGTGTTCCTTTAGCTTCAGCAAGTTTTGCAGCGATTTCAGCTTCGATGGCTTCATAATCTGCAAATTTCTCCGGATATTTTGATTTATTGGCTTCGTTTTTAGCAGTGTCAGGACTTGCAAACAAAGGGATGTATTCGTATTTGAAAACCCTTACTTTTTCCAAAGTATCCCCATCCACATTTTTACCATCTGCACCTCCGATGAAGTTCCAACCGTGGATGTCGTCGATGTATCCGTTTTTGTCATCGTCTTTCCCGTTTCCGGCTTTTTCTTTAGGGTTTACCCACATATTTGCTTGTAGATCTACGTGGTCAGCCTGGATTCCTCCGTCTAATACTGCAACGATAAATTCTTTAGGTTTACGGTTGTGTTCTTTTAAAAACTGCCAAGCTTTTTCGGTGTTTACACCATATATTCCGGTCGCTTCTTTGTCAGAGTTGTACCAAACTTCTTGTGTTTTTTCGGCTGCGGTTTGCGCCAATCCGCTTACTGAAAGCGTAAAAGCCAATCCGAGCGTAATCCAAAATTTATTCATTGTGCGTAATTTTTATAATTTCTTCTAAATAAGTAGTAGATTTTGGTCCTTCGTTACAAAGTAAATCCAAAATGCTGAGGTCAGGTATGAATTCAAATTTGTCATCAAAAACCTGCAAGTATGGAGGAAATTGAATCTGTAATTCTGCTTTGGGACTGAATTGATTTCTGAAATCAATGGATTCATCGACCAATTCATAAGATGCTGTCGTATTTAGATTTAAGTCTAATTTTAATTTTGAACTGATGAATTCAATCGTTTTTAAATTTAAATCAAATAAATATTTCTCTTTCTTTTCAAAAATAGAAACAATTCCGTCTTCGTAATATTCAAAATAAGGTGAGCTGCGATAGGCTGAAAACAGCGATTTCAAATGCTCTTTCTGCCATGGATGATCATAAGAAATTTCCAAGTCTTTCATCTTGCGGCTGCCGTTATGAACAGTAGGAACTCCCAATCTCAATTTCCCGTTGGCGCCTTGTATGTAAAAGCGGTTGCGGTATGTTTGTTTTGGGAAATTTTCGTGGATTTCGAACTGGTAATTTTCTGCTTTCATCAATTCAGCAAAATAAGAAACCGGTCCAAAATAAAATATCGGGAAAATCATTTTTAAATTTATTGTTGATTAACCTGGTCAGGATTATCTTCGGGTCGAAAAGAATCTTGACTGGGTTTTACTAATCATTTATTTATTTTCTTTCTGTTTTTTCTTTTTGATTCTGAAATAATCCCAAACGAAAAATATAACTAAAGCAGCTAAGACATAAAATCCGTAAGATTTCTTGTTGGGATTGTCATTGTTGATTGACGTCATGAAACGTTCCCAGATGAATTTTTTAGGGGCCGGTTCAAACATTCCGTTCATGTTTGCCCAAACCAAAATCGGACGGCCGATGATGTGGTTTTCTGGAACAGGACCAAAGAAACGTGAATCTAAAGACTGGTTTCTGTTATCACCGCTCATGAAGAAATAATCTTGCTGAATGGTATATTCGTTGGTTTCTTTTCCATTGATGAAAATTTTATCGCCATCGACTTTCAGTGTATTTCCTTCATAATTTGAGATCATTTTTTTGTACAATTCAATATTGGAAGAATTTAACTTAATAACATCTCCTTCTTTAGGTACATAATAAGAACCATAATTGTCTTGGTTCCAATTTTTATTCATTGGAAAAGAATTATCGATGTTTGGTCCAAATTCTTTTTGATCTTCTGGAGTAATGATTCTTTTTATTTCAGTAACGTTTTGACTTGCTTTGAACTGCTGGAACATTTCTTCTGTTAAAGCAAAAAAGACATAAACAAAATTTTCACCCATTTTACCTTTTAGGACATAATCTCCTTGAATCAAACCATAATCTCTATAAAGTAATTCCGGACTAAACATTGTTTTTGACACAACTTCATAACGATGTTGAACGAGTGCATCTTTTTTCGGCACGAACAATTTTCCATTTACATATAATTCTCCTTGTTTGTATTGAATGGAATCGCCCGGCATTCCCACCAAACGTTTTACATAAGCATCTTTTCTGTCAATTGCATCGAAAATAGAATCGGCAGGATAACTGAAAACAACAATGTCATTTGATTTTAATTTGCTCCAGCCAGGCAAGCGCATATAAGGTAATCTCGCTTTGTCCACATAAGCATTTCGGTTGATGAATTCAGAAAAAGGAATTCCAATCGGCGTAAATGGAACGCGGACACCATAACTTACTTTGTCAACGAACAATGCATCTCCGATTTTGATCGTGTTTTCCATTGAGCCCGTTGGTACAACCATCGGCTGGATGAACCAAGTGTGTACCAAAGTCGCTAAAATCACTGCGAAAATCAAAGCAGCGATGAAAGTTCCTTGTCGCTCTTCAGGTCCTTCGTAATGCGGTTTTTCAACGTAATTCAAATAAAATGAATACAAACCGACCGTTACAATCATCAAAATCGAATCTGTCCAGGTTCGTTTTCCGAAACTTCTTCCGAAATCTACCCAATAAACCCACCACATAATCGGTGCAACTATGGGTGTGTAGAAAAGGATGATCCACCATTTCGGGCGTTTGATAAGGTCTAACCCAATCCAAATATTGTAAAAAGGTATAAATGCTTCCCAAGCCTTTCTGCCGGCATTTTTGTAAAGCTGCCAAGTGGAAGCACCATATATAATCTGATACAGAAGAAATCCGATTAACCAATAAAGTAATATCATTTTCATTTCAATTAAAGTGTGCTAATTTAATATTTTAAGACAAGACGGCGTGAGAAAAGTTAAATTGAAAATGTTATTTTTTGTTAAAAGAATTTTAATGAAGGGTTTGAAATAATTTTTTGGTCGAATTTAATCAGATTTTACTACAAGTTTTATCTGCTTTGTTTCAGAAATTAACCCGATTACAATTATTTAAGAAATAATTAAAATGGTATTAAAATTGAAAGTTGTAATTTAGGTTGCTGGGATAAATTTAAGTCAATGGAAACAAATCTAAATTTCGAATCTATCTGGGGTAATAATAAAAAAATCACATTTTGGGATCGATTTTTTAAAACACATCATTTACAAAAAAAAGCACTCAGCACACCTTCCATGATTCAGCAAAATTGTGAAGGTCTTTCGCTTGGAAATCAGCATGTAAAATCTCTTATATTTTCTACCGACATGGCATTGATTGAAAATAACGATGCCGATGCGGTGCTGGCTGTTTATCCATTTGCACCTTCTACAAAATTGATGAAAACTTTGATTGGGTTTTCAGATAAACCTGTGGTTTGCGGCGTCGGCGGCGGAACTACAAAGGGTAAAAAATCTATCGAAATGGCGATGTTTGCACAAGATTCGGGCGCATCTGGGGTGATTGTGAATATTCCTTTTGAAAACAGAGATTTGGAACGTATGAGAAAAAGCATTTCCATTCCGATTGTGGCGAGCATTGCTTCTTCAGAAAAATCGGTTATCCAAAACAGAATCAATTCAGGAGTCGATGTGTTTCATGTGACCGGTGGGAAAAACACAAGTGAAATTGTGAAAGGAATTTCTTCTTTGTTTCCTTATGTTTCAATTATGGCAACGGGTGGAAATAATTTTGGGAGCATCGAAGCATCGATCAATTCAGGCGCAAATGCCATCGTGCTTTCGCCGCCTTCTAATAAAGATTTGTTCAAGTCTGTGATGGAAAAATACCGTAAAGGAGTGAAATTATTCAGGTTTTAATCCAATCCCAAAACATCTTTCATCGAGAAAAATCCGCTTTTGCCGTGGATCCATTCCGCTGCCAAAACGGCTCCGAATGCAAATCCTTTTCTCGTATGCGCTGTGTGCGTAATTTCAATTGTATCTACTTCTGAAATATATGAAACAGTATGCATTCCGGGAACATTTTCGATTCGTAAAGCTTTGATGGGAATGATTTCATCTGAGATTGATTCATCCAGTTTCCAATCGGTTTTATCTGAATTTTCAATGATTCCTCTGGCAAGAGAAATCGCTGTACCGCTGGGTGCATCTAGTTTTTGGGTATGGTGGATTTCCTCTAACTCAATTTTGTATTCAGGATATTTCGCCATCAATTTCGCCAAGCGTTCATTGAGTTCAAAAAATAAATTTACGCCCAAACTGAAATTAGATCCATACAAAAATGCACAATCTTTTTTTTGATTTAATTCTATGATCTCATGTAAATGTTCCAACCATCCTGTTGTTCCTGAAATCGTTGGAATTTTATTTTCTATTAAAGTTCTAATATTTTCAAAAGCCACTTCAGGATTTGAAAATTCAATCGCAACATCGACATTTTTCAAATCATCAACTTCCGGTTTTCGGTTCAATTTAACTGAAACAGTATGACCGCGTTCAATTAAAATTTCTTCGATGGTTTTACCCATTTTTCCGTATCCGATGATGGCTATGTTCATTTTTATTTTAGAATTTAGAATTTAGAATTTAGAATTTAGAATTTAGAATTATCTTAAGCATCCCGCCTCCATCAAAACTTATAGCTTACACCCAATCCCAAAGCGAGTTCGGTTGTGTTTAAATTTTGAATGATAATAGGCTGAAAAGACAAATCCGGGTCTTTATTGATTCCATACAAATGCGCATCCACAGTAGCATCTAGGATGTTGAGCATATATCCCAAAGCCGTCAATGCAATAGCATAATCACGCGTCCGCTTGCGATCATCTTGTATCGTTGCGAGTTGTTCTTTGGTCAAATTTGCAATTCCAAGTTCCGAAATTGGCGTGCCATATAATTTGTCTAAATAATAGCCACGGGCTTCTTTATATAGGTTGTTATAATAAATGACAAAACCGGCTCCAACTCCTAAAACACCCCAAACCAATGGTGCTTTCCACCATTTTTTGTTGTAAATCTGACCCATTCCGGGAAGTACGGCGGAATAAAGTGCAGCGCGCATAGGATTTCTGAATGTCAAATGGTCAATTGAAGCAGAATCCTGAATGACAGAATTGGTTACTTGAACAATTTCTTCTGTTGCAACTATTATTGAATCCGTTTTTTCTTCTTGTGCAAACGCAAAAAAAGGAATGATAATTAGTATGTATAAAATTAAATTTTTCATTCAAAAAGATTTCTCAATCGTTCAAATTCAGCATCTGATTTGAAATCGATGATAATTTTTCCTTTTCCGTTTTGACTTCTTTTAATTTCTACGTTGGATCCAAATTTTTCGGAAAAATCTTTCTGAACTTTTTTGAATTCATTGGGCAAAGAAGATTTTACAGGTTTTGCTTTGACAGGATTTTTAAATGTTTTGATTAATTTTTCCGTGTCACGAACCGATAAATTTTCTGAAATCACTTTTTCATAAATCTCCAATTGCAAATCCACATCGTCAATCGCAATGATGGCGCGGCCGTGTCCCATGCTGATCATTCCGTCACGAATGCCGGTTTGGATAATCGGATCTAATTTTAAAAGTCTTAAATAATTGGAAATGGAAGTTCGGTCTTTGCCTACACGATGGCTCAATTGTTCGTGCGTCAAATTGATTTCATCCAATAATCTTTGATAAGAAAGTGCAATTTCTATCGCATCTAAATCCTGACGTTGGATGTTTTCAACCAATGCCATTTCGAGCATTTCCTGGTCATTTGCCAATCGGACATAAGCCGGAATCGATTCTAATCCGACGATTTGAGAAGCGCGAAATCTCCTTTCTCCCGAAATCAATTCGTACCCTTCTTCAATTTTCCGAACTGTAATCGGCTGAATTACCCCTAAAACCCCAATGGATTTTACCAAATCTTCCAAAGCATTTTTGTCGAAATTGGTTCTGGGTTGATAGGGATTGGTTTTTATTTTTTTTAATTCAACTTCCAAAATACTGCCCACAAGTTTTTCAGCACCCTTGTCGGATGCTGAAACCACACTTGGTTCGTCTTTTAACAATGCGGAAAGTCCTCTTCCCAAACGATTATTTGTTTTCGCCATATTCTTCTTTTATTATTTTAAATTGAAAATTTTCAATTTAAAATATCTTAAACCGAGTCGTTGTTTTTTACTAAAAATTCACGCGCCAAATTTAAGTAATTTTCCGCACCCTTGCTGTCTGCATCGTAAGCAATGATGGCTTCGCCAAAACTCGGTGCTTCAGAAAGTCTTACATTTCGCTGGATAATCGTATCGAAAACCATTTGCGGGAAATGACTACTGACTTCATCGACTACTTGGTTAGATAAACGCAAACGCGAATCATGCATCGTCAATAATAAACCCTCGATATCGAGATCTTTGTTATGATGCTGCTGAATTCCTTTAATTGTATTCAATAATTTTCCCAAACCTTCGAGCGCAAAATATTCACACTGAATTGGAATCAATACAGAATCTGCTGCCGTCAAGGCATTTAAGGTAATTAAACCCAAAGATGGCGCGCAATCGATAATGATATAATCATAATCATTTTTGATATCGGCTAAAGCTTGTTTGAGCAAATATTCACGATTTTCGTGGTCAACGATTTCAATTTCAGCTGCTACCAAATCTACATGCGCAGGAATGATGTCCAAATTGGGGGAAGCTGTTTTTAAAATTGCTTCTCTTGCAGTGACTTCGTGTTCCAAAACTTCATAAGTTCCTTTTTCAACTTCGTCAACATTGAAGCCTAAACCAGAAGTTGCATTGGCCTGAGGATCTGCATCGATAAGCAATGTTTTCTTTTCCAACACACCCAAAGACGCAGCTAAGTTCACAGAAGTAGTGGTTTTCCCCACACCTCCTTTCTGATTTGCAATCGCAATAATTTTGCCCATAATTTTTCTCAAAAACGAGTGTAAAAATACAATATTAAAGCCGGATGAAAGAATGCTTCATGTGAATTTTTTGAACAAGTTTGGATTTGTTGAAATAAAAAAGCTCTGACCATAGCCGAGGCACTAAATGTTTTCACCACGATACGGCGCAAACGAGAAAGGTCAATTTAGTTGTAATTAAACTAAGTAAATCTAAAAATTTTTGAAATCGAAGATTCAGCGAATTCAACTTTAAAATAATAAAGAAATGAGCTAAAGCAATTCTTGATACGTTTTTGTAAATTGACTCATGAGTTTATGCATTTTATGTTATTAGTTAAATACCAATTCAAATTTTGAAAAAGATTTATTTAGCTCGAAATCAATCATCAACCTCAGTAATTTTATTTTTCAAAAGAAATCTCAATCACTACTCCTTTTCATACTCTTAAAATAAACTTATACATTAAATTTGTAAGAATTAAAAATTGTCATTAATTGCAACCCTTAAAAATAGCAAAAGAATAGCTTGAAATAAATTTACTGAGATGAACGAAATTATATGTCCTAATTGTCAAAAAGCCTTTAAAGTTGATGAAGCCGGTTTTGCAGATATTCTTAAACAAGTTAGAGATCATAAGTTTGAAGAGGAGTTACAAACCCGCCTTAACCTTGCAGATAGAGAAAAGGAAAATGCGGTTAAATTGGCAGAAGCAAACATCAAAAATACCTTGCAAAATGAATTGGCGAATAAAGACAAAGAATTAATTCAGTTAAAAGCAATCAGTGAACAGAGATTGGCTCAACAATTGGCTGAAAAGGAAAATAAATTATCGGAATTAAAAGCGAAACTTGAAAAGGCTGAAATTGAAAAGAAACTTTTCGTAACCGAAGCGGTTCAGAAAATAGAAAAAGAGAGGGATGATTTGGCAAATAATATAAAATTTAAGGATACAGAAAAACAGTTGCTTGAGAAAACCCTGACAGAAAAACATGCTGTAGAACTAAGGACAAAAGACGATATTATCAAAATGAAAGATGAGGAAATCGCATTTCGTAAGGATATGAAACTCAAACTTTCGACAAAAATGATTGGTGAAACGCTTGAACAGCACTGTGAAATAGAGTTCAATAAGCTTCGTGCAACCGCATTTCCAAAGGCATATTTCGAAAAAGACAATGATTCAAGGTCGGGAAGTAAGGGCGATTTCATTTATAGAGAAATGGATGAATTTGGAAACGAAATCATTTCCATCATGTTTGAAATGAAAAATGAAGGAGATGAAACGGCAGCTAAAAAAAGAAATGATGATTTTTTGAAAGAATTGGACAAAGACAGAACAGAAAAAAAATGTGAATACGCAGTGCTTGTTACTCTTTTAGAAGCTGAAAACGAATTGTACAATGCCGGAATTGTCGATGCTTCTCATAAGTTTGAGAAAATGTATGTCGTTCGTCCTCAGTTTTTTATTCCCATCATTACATTGCTCAGAAATGCAGCCATGAATTCGATGCAGGCAAAAGCCGAACTCGCAATGGTTAAAAATCAAAATATCGACATCACCAATTTTGAAGAAAATATAAATGCTTTTAAAATGGGTTTTGCCAAAAATTACGAATTGGCGAGCCGACAATTTAAAACGGCGATTGATGAGATTGATAAGACGATGACGCATCTTCAAAAAACAAAAGATGCTCTTTTGTCTTCGGTAAACAATCTGCGCTTAGCAAATAATAAAGCAGAAGATTTAACCATTAAAAAATTAACGAAAGGAAATCCAACAATGACAGCGAAATTTGATGAACTAAAGAATGAATCGGAATGATTTTAAATTGACTTTAAGGCTTCAGCCTTTCTTTCAAAAGACACAAAACGCCGATTTCACTTTCTGAAAGATTCTCATTCTTTTTGAGTAGTTTATTGACTTCTTTTCCGAAATATTTCAGGGTTTTCCCATCCAGATATTTGTCGATGACGCGCGGGTCTATGTAGGAGCTTCTCGCCACAGCTGGCGTATTCCCTAATTTTTCGCTAACCTGGATTACGGCTGTACGGATGTTTTTATCCATCGTTTTCTGGTCTTTTTCTTCATCCGCATCCAACTCATCCAAAGCAATCGCAGCAATCATCGTTCCTGACCAGGTTCTGAAATCTTTTGCAGAAAATTCATCACCCATAATTTCACGTATGTATTGATTCAAATGTTCACTTTTTACGTCTTGAATCTGACCATTTTCATCCATAAATTTAAAAATTTCATAACCGGGCAAATCATCAATTTCTTTTACAATTTTAGCCAATTTAGCATCTTCAATATGTTTTTCCTGATCTTTTCCTGATTTCCCTCTGTAAGTGAAAATTAATTCATTTCCATTGATTTCAAGATGTTTGCTTCGCATGGTTGTAAGTCCGTAACTGGCATTTTGTTTTGCATAAAAATCACTTCCAGGTCTAAAAAAAGCTGATTCTAATAAACGAACCATAGTAGCCAAAACTTTTTCGCGAGTAGGTTTACGTTTTCTAAGATGCTGACCCGTAACGCGGCGCATCCTTTCGAGTTGTTCCGCAAATTCAATGATGCGGTCAAATTTTTTCTGGTCTTGTTTTTGGCGAAATTTTGGATTGTAAATGTATTGTTTGCGACCTTTTTCATCGCGTCCGATGACCAGAATCTTGCTGCCTTTCTTTTCAGAAATTTCAACCTCTGTCCATGCGGGAGGGATTACAAGTGATTTGAAATAATCTTTTAATTCTTTATCAGTAATGGTTTTTCCATCTTCAAACTGATAACGAAATCCTTTTCCTTGCTTTTTTCGGTAATACATATTTACAGAATTTAAATTTTGATATTCAATTTTGAATCCAAATTTTAAAATTTCACCAAAAAATATATTTGCAAAATTATTATATTTATGCAAAATTGATATACATGAAAATTTCTAACTGTCCCAGATGTAATAATCATCAAATAGTTAAAAGCGGAATTGTTAATGAAAGACAGCGTTACCGTTGCAAGAAATGTAATTACTATTTTACTGTAAATAAGGTTGGTAAAAAGATTGATGATTATTATGTCATTAAAGCTTTGCAACTGTACATGGAAGGATTGAGCTATAGGGAAATTGAACGGATATTAGGAATTTCGCATGTATCGATAAGCAATTGGGTAAAGGAGTTCAGAGTGAAAAAGCCTTCACACAACGATTACCATCCAACTTATAAGATTTACAATCATACAGAGTTAATTGAATTCCTGAAATCTAAAGAAAATCTTTCCGGTGCAGGAATGGTTATCACCGAATTGGGTGATAAGTTTATGCTAATTAAATGGGAAAGATTCAAAAATTAGTATAGTTAATTTACAAAAAAATATATCAAAGTTTTTTTGTTCTTCATAAAAAATCAATTTAGTGTCCATGAAACACCAAAAAGAAATTATTTATAACTAATTGTTTAATAGTGTAAAGGTTTCTTTTTTTTGAATCATAAGTGTAATTAATACTAATTATTGACATTATGAGGAACAAACTTTTTTACGGACTTCTCTTTGTTTTCGGACTCTCTTACGGACAATTTGCAGACGAATACAAAGGAGGAATGAACATCAAATTCAACGATGATGGTTCAAAGTATCTCCGCTTCATTACCTGGGGACAATTTTGGTTTCAGGAAAATGAAGGGAATCATCCCAATGACGGGATTTCGGTCAGGCGCGCCCGCATTTTAATGTATTCTCAAATCAACAAAAGATTTTTGATTGTCACGCATTTCGGATTGAATTCACTCAATGACAACAACCTTTCTCCAACCGGAAAAAATGGTGACACACAGTTATTTTTACACGATGCCTGGGGAGAATTCAACGTTATTCCTGAATTGCAAATCGGAGCTGGACTTCACTATTGGAACGGAATTTCTCGCTACAACAGTGCAAGTACTTTGAATTTTTTGACTTTGGACAACAACCGTTCGTCTTGGAGCACGCTTGGATTGACGGATCAGTTTGCGCGTCATATTGGCGTGTATGCAAAAGGTAAAATCGGCAAATTTGAATACCGTACTTCGATCAATGATGTTTTGACAAATTCGCTCGATGGCGATGCCAATACGGTTTTGCAGGAAGGTCAGGAATTGTACTTAGGAAAAGCACTTTTGAATGAAGGAAAATACGCGTACGCAGGATATTTCGAATACCAGTTTTTGGACAGCGAAGCCAATTTACTTCCGTTTAAAGTAGGGACTTATATGGGAACCAAAAAAGTTTTCAATGTAGGCGCGGGGTTTTTCTTCCATCCTGAAGGAATTGCAAAAATGAATGGAGGCATACTTGAGTCTGGAGATGTTTCACATATTTCTGCTGATGTTTTTTATGATTCTCCGATTGGTGCAAATGGCGGTTCTGTGACGGCTTATGCGATGTATCAAAATTCTAAAATGGGCGATGATTATTTAAACGGAAGAATTTACGGAAACGGTTCGCAAATCTATGCGCAAGCCGGATATTTAGTTCCGAAAGGAGGCGAAGAAAATAAATTTAAAAACAGATTTCAACCTTATGCGGCTTATTCACACCGCGATTTCAAAGGTTTAATTGAACCTGCAAAAGAATTAAGATTGGGGACAAACTGGTACATCGATGGACAAAATGCAAAATTGACAATAGAATACCAAAAAGCATTGGATTTACCAAAAGGACAAGATGATCAATTGACCATTCAGGCAATGATTTATTTATAAAAATTAAACACAAAAACACATGAGCGATAAGAAAAAACAAAGCAGCATTTGGAGCGTCATCACCGCTTCATCAATGGGAACGCTGATAGAATGGTACGATTTCTACATTTTCGGAAGTTTGGCAGTTGTACTGTCAACCAAATTTTTTCCGTCAGACAATCCCACAGCAGCCTTCCTTTCCACATTGGCGACTTTTGCAGCAGGATTCGTAGTTCGACCTTTTGGGGCATTATTTTTTGGGCGTTTGGGTGACATCATCGGACGCAAATATACCTTCATGGTCACGCTTCTTTTGATGGGTGGGGCTACATTTGTGATTGGTTGTGTACCGAGTTTTGAAACGATTGGCTACGCAGCACCGGTGATTGTTTTAATCATGCGTTTACTTCAAGGGTTGGCTTTGGGAGGCGAATATGGAGGAGCGGCAACTTACGTGGCAGAACATTCACCGCCGGGGCAAAGAGGTTTCTGGACGTCATGGATTCAGACCACGGCAACCGTTGGTTTGTTCGTTTCACTGTTGGTGATTTTATTAACAAGAACGATGTTGAGTCCGGAAGAATTTGATTTATGGGGATGGAGAATTCCGTTCTGGGTTTCGATTTTGATGGTGTTCGTTTCTTATTTGATTCGTAAAAACATGAGCGAATCTCCTGCATTTGCCAAAGCAAAATCGGAAGGGAAAACTTCAAAAAATCCGTTGAAAGAGAGTTTCGGAAACAAATTCAATTTAAAATTTGTCCTTTTGGCATTGTTTGGAGCAACGATGGGGCAAGGTGTGATTTGGTACACGGGACAATTTTACGCGATGAGTTACCTCGAAAGAGTAATGTCAATCAATCCCGAACAAGTAATTACCATTTTGGTTACAGCTTTGCTTTTCGGGACACCTTTCTTTATTTTATTCGGGTGGTTAAGTGATAAAATCGGAAGAAAAGCAGTGATGCTTACCGGAATGCTGATTGCGATTTTAGCTTATCGTCCGATTTATGAAAAGATGTACCAAACCACAAATGTTGTACACAAAGTTGAATTGACTGAAAAAACTACTTTTTCTGCAGAATTAAAAGAAGGAAAAAATAATACGCAGGATTCCATTTACACAAAGCATAGAGAATATGCAGACGGAACTGTTTTTAAAGAAGTAAAAACCGTACATTTAGAAAATGGAGCTGCGAAAATGGTGGACGGAAAAAGAAGTGAAATCACTGCCAAAACCATAGACATCAATAGTTCAGACAGATGGACACTGACGCTTTTGGTATTTATTCAGGTGCTCTTTGTGACGATGGTTTACGGTCCGATTGCGGCATTCTTGGTGGAATTATTTCCGGTCAAAATCCGCTATACGTCCATGTCTTTGCCGTACCACGTAGGAAATGGAATTTTCGGAGGATTGCTTCCTGCAATTTCAACCTATTTTGTGACCAACGCACAAAGTGAAGGAAAAGAAGATTTTTATCTGGAAGGTCTTTGGTATCCGATTATCATTGGCGCGATATGTTTCGTGATCGGGATGATTTACATTACCAAAAAGATGACAACTCGCCACGCAGATTAATTAAAAATTTAAAATAAAAAATATGAACGCAGTTAAAAAAATATTAGGTTTTGCTTGGATTTTATTGGCGCTCGCAATGGGATATTTTCTCATCTCTTTCGGCGGTCCAAAATTCACTTCAGGTACACAAGATGGTTTGGTTTTCGGAATAATTATTCTTTTTGTTTTGCTTCCTTTGATTGTTTTGGGATTGGGCGTATTTGGTTATTATGCCTTAATGGGAGAATACAATGAAGAAGATTAATTTTGATTTATCATAGAAATCAGTAACTTCCAAATTGAAACTTTTCAGCATTTAATTATCTTCGAAAGGTTTCAATTTGGATTTTAAAAACCAAAATGAAACAACGTCACGCACAGAAACTCGCCATTCTTTCACTCGTATTGCTGCTCGCATTCAACATTCCTTTTTTGTTGATTTTCGATAGCAGCGATTCTGTGCTGGGATTTCCGCTGATTTATGTTTACATTTTTTCCATTTGGTTGATGTCGATTCTCATTTCATTTTTAATTGTCAAAAGATATTATGAATAGCATCGTCATTTTATTGCTGATTTTATTTGCTTATCTCGGAATTCTCTTTCTGGTAGCACATTGGAGCGAAAAAAGAGAAAACAGCAAATGGTCAAATAATCCTTACGTTTACACACTTTCACTCGCCGTTTATTGTTCAGCCTGGACTTATTACGGAAGCACAGGATTGGCGGCTAGTTCGGGTTTGAGTTATTTGACGACTTATATAGGACCTATCATCATCATTCCTTTTTGGATTATAATTCTGAAGAAAATTATTCGGATTTCTCGGATTAATAAAATTTCAAGCATCGCCGATTTTATTTCTTTGCGATACGGAAACAGCCGTTTTTTAGGTGCTTTGGTGACAATAATTACCATTTTTGGGATTTTACCCTACATCGCACTTCAGCTCAAAGCCATTTCGGAAACCTTTCATGTGGTGACGAACACGGCAACATCTTCCAACATTTTTACAGATACAACAACCTATTTAGCCTTCGTTTTAGCATTGTTTGCGTCTTATTACGGAACGCGTTATGTCGATGCTTCCGAGAAAAGAAAAGGAATCGTAACCGCCGTTGCGCTGGAGTCGATTCTTAAACTTTTCTTTTTTGTTTTGGTAGGAATTTATGTTACATTTTTTGTATTTGATGGATTTGATGACATTTACAACCAGTCGCAGAAGTTTTCTAATTTTAAAGAATTAAACAGCATTGGCGGACTTCCAGAAGCCATCAATTGGTTCTTTCTATGTCTCGCATCTTTGTTCGCCATTTTTCTTTTACCGCGCCAATTTCAAATGGCGGTTATCGAAAACAATCGTGAAAACCATGTCAAAACTGCGATTTGGTTATTTCCACTTTATTTATTGATATTCAATGTGTTTGTCTTCCCGATTGCTTGGGGTGGAAATATTTTGTTTGAAGGACAAAATGTAAATTCCGATATGTATGCTTTGTTGATTCCACAATTGTTTAACAACCAAATCATCACAACTTTGGTATTTTTGGGTGGATTATCTGCAGCGATTTCGATGATTATCGTTTCTTGTATTGGACTTTCTACGATGTTAAGTAATAATGTTTTGATACCTTATGGATTCATTGATACACTTCAGACAGGAGAATTAAAAGAAAATGAAAAACGAATTGTCAACATCCGGCGAATTGGAATTTTTTCCTTAATTATTCTTGCTTACTTGATTTACAGATTTTTAGTTTTGGAATATAATTTAGTATCGATCGGAATGATTGCATTTGTAATCATCGCGCAGCTTGCACCTGCATTTTTCGGTTCATTGCTTTGGAGAAGAGGTTCCAAAAAAGGAGCAATTACCGGAATCATTGTTGGATTTCTCATTTGTAGCTATACATTGTTGATTCCGAGTGCGATGGGTGCCTACAACGAAGATATTGATTTCATCGAAAATGGATTATTTGGGATTGAGTTGTTGAAACCTTTTCAATTATTGGGGGTTGATTATTTAGAACCGATTCCGCACGCTTTGTTTTGGAGTCTTTTTGGAAATTTATTTGCGTACATGGCGGTTTCAGTTAGTTTCAAAGGAAATTACCGCGAACGGAATTATGCTGAAATGTACGTCGATATCGAAAAATACAGCAAAAACCATGAGAACGCATTCGTGTGGAAAGGAACGGCTTACACGAGTGATATTGAGAAAATTTTGAAACGTTTTCTGGGTGAAAAAAGAACCAATCGCGCTTTGAATATTTTTCAGTTGAAATACAATGTGGACAAAAATCAGGAATTGGCAGATTCAAGATTGATTAAATTTTCTGAAAATTTATTGACCGGACATTTAGGAACGGCTTCTGCTAAGATTCTGATCTCAAGTGTAGTAAAAGAAGAAAAAATTACTTTGACTGAAGTTTTGGAAATTCTGGAAGAATCGAAAGAAAACATTATTATCAATAAAAAACTGACGGAAACTTCCAATCAATTACACAAAATTTCGGATCAGTTAAAAAATGCCAACGAAGAATTACTCAAAAAAGACCAACAAAAAGACGAATTTTTAGATACGGTTACGCATGAATTAAGAACGCCGATTACGGCGATTCGTGCAGCGAGTGAAATTCTTTTTGATGACGAAGAAATCCCTGATGAAATGCGCAGGCAATTTCTGCAAAACATCATTTCTGAATCGGACAGATTGAACCGCTTGATTGACAAAATTTTGGATTTAGAGAAATTTGAAACAGGAAAACAAAAAATTCATTTGTCTCAAAATTACATTTCCAAAACGATTCAGAAAGCTTTAAATCCTTTGCTTCAATTGATTAAAAATAAAAATATTCAGGTTGAATTCAATCCGAAATCTGATTTAAGTTTAATTAATTATGATGAAGAAAGAATTATTCAAGTGGTTAATAATCTAATTTCCAATTCGATAAAATTTACAGATGAAAACAACGGAATCATCAGAATTGAAACAAACCAAACCGATGAACAAATTCTGGTTTCCGTTTACAACAACGGCAAAAATATTTCTCCTGAAGATTTGAATGCGATTTTTGATAAATTTTTTCAATCTTACAATCAAACCATCCAAAAACCAATCGGAACAGGACTTGGTTTGGCTATCAGCAAACAGATTATAGAAGCACATAAAGGAAAAATTTGGGCAGACAATGCACCCGAAAAAGGAGTGATTTTTTATTTTACGATACCGACAAATTTAGAATGATATGAAGAAGATTTTAATCGTCGATGACGAACCAAACATAGTAATGGCACTGGAATATACGTTCAAAAAAAATGAATTTGAAGTCTTCATCGCGCGCGACGGAAAGGAAGCTTTAAACATTTTGAAAAAGGAAATTCCCGATGCGATTATTTTAGACATCATGATGCCTGAAGTCGATGGTTTTGCGACTTTAGATCAAATCAAAGCAGATGAACGTTTGCAAAATTGTAAAGTTGTTTTTCTTTCTGCCAAAAATAAAGAATCGGATATCGAAAAGGGTTTGGAAAAAGGAGCGCATGCTTATATCACCAAACCATTTTCAGTCAAAAAAATAGTTGAAAAAATCAATGAATTAATTTCCTGAAAATGTATTTGAAAAATGAATTACAAAGAATTTTATAAAAAAAGCATTGAAAATCCTGAGCAGTTTTGGGCGGAACAAGCCAACGAAATTGATTGGTACAAAAAGCCGGAAATTATTTTATCAAAAGATGAATTTGATTATCCGCTTTGGTTCAAAGATGGCGAATTAAATGCTTGTTATTTAGCTTTAGACAAACATGTGGAGGAAGGCTTTGGAGAGCAAATCGCATTGATTTATGATTCGCCCGTGACGCAAACCATCCGTAAAATTTCTTTCAATGAAGCCAAAACCGAAACAGCAAAACTTGCGGGTGGCCTTCAATCTTTGGGCGTTGAAAAGGGCGACAATGTGATTATTTATATGCCGATGATTCCACAAGCTTTTTTTGCGATGCTTGCTTGCGCACGGATTGGAGCGACACATTCGGTTGTGTATGGTGGATTTGCTCCTAATGAATTAGCCATCAGGATGGACGATTGCAAACCGAAGGTTATTATCACGGCTTCTTCCGGAATTGAAGTGGATAAATTGATTGCCTATAAACCATTGGTCGATGAGGCGATTGAATTGGCAAATCATAAACCTCAAAATGTAGTGGTTTTCAATCGGAAATTAGGTGCGAAAATTCCATTCAAAAAATATGATATTGATTACGATGCTTTGGTTTATGGATCTGAAGAAATTGATTGCGTTCCGGTAAAATCTACGCATCCGTTATATGTGCTTTATACTTCCGGCACCACTGGAAAACCCAAAGGAATCGTTCGCGATACTGGAGGTTATGCGGTTGCACTTAAATTTTCAATGAAATACGTTTACGATGTAAAGCCTGACGAAGTTTACTGGGCAGCATCAGATATTGGATGGGCGGTTGGGCACAGTTACAGCGTTTATGGTCCATTGATCAATCGAAATACAAGCATAATTTTCGAAGGAAAACCAATTAAAACTCCTGATGCAAGTACATTCTGGAGAATCATTTCCGAACACAAAGTGCAGACAATGTTTACGGCTCCGACGGCGATTCGCGCGATAAAAAAAGAAGATCCGAATGGAGAATTTATCAAAAAATATGAGTTGAGCTGTTTGAGAACGCAATTTTTGGCAGGAGAACGATGTGATATTGCGACTTTGGATTGGTACAAAAGCCACATTGATGTTCCTGTGATTGACCATTGGTGGCAGACAGAATCGGGTTGGCCGATGATTTCAATAATGATTGGCGTGGAAAAATTGCCTTACAAACCTGGTTCGTCCGGGAAAGCAGTTTCCGGTTATGATATTAGAATTTTGGACGAAAATGGTGAAGAATTAAACCCAAATGAAGAAGGTTATGTGGCGATTAAACTGCCTTTGCCGCCTGGTGCTTTGCTTACCGTTTTAAATAATCCGGAGCGTTTCAAAGCCGGATATTTAGAGAGATTTCCAGGCTGTTATTTCTCAGGAGACGGTGGCTATAAGGATGAGGAGGGCTATATTTTTATCACAGGAAGAGTAGATGATGTCATCAATGTTGCCGGCCATCGTCTTTCGACAGCAGATATGGAAGAGGTTGTGGCGGCGCATCAATCTGTTGCAGAATGTACTATTGTGGGAATCAATGATGAATTAAAAGGTCAAATTCCATTTGCTATGGTGGTTTTGAAATCGGGCGAAGAAATGGAACATTTCCAGTTGGAATATGAAGTGATTCAATTGGTTCGTGAAAAAATGGGAGCAGTTATTTCGCTTAAAAATGTGATGGTTGTTCAGCGTTTGCCTAAAACCCGTTCGGGAAAGATTTTGAGAAAATTATTGAGAAGCATCATTGACAAAGAACAATTTCAGATTCCGTCTACCATTGATGATGTATTGATTATTGATGAAATTAAATCAGCTCATGCCGAATACAGACATTTAAAATAATTAATCAAAATATTATTTCAAATTCATTCCAAACATATTTAAAACTAAACTTGAAAAATATATCAATTTAGCAAATATACTTTTTTTAAAAGATTGAAAATCTTTACTTTTAATTAAAATTAAATACAATGAATTATTACAAAATATCCAACTTAGAATCCTATTTCAAAGCATATAAAAAATCGGTAAAGGAACCTGAGAATTTTTGGGGAGAGATTGCAGATGAAAATTTTACGTGGTACCAAAAATGGGACAAAGTTTTGGATTACGACATGATCAATGCCGACATCAAGTGGTTTGTAAATGGAAAAGTAAACATAGTCAAAAACTGCATAGACAGACATTTAAACAAAAGAGGAAATAAAACAGCTATCATTTTTGAACCCAATAACCCTGACGAAGCGGCTCAGCATATTACTTATCTGGAACTGCATGAGCGCGTTTGCAGAATGGCAAATGTCCTCAAAGATAAAGGTATCAAAAAAGGAGACAGGGTTTGTATTTATTTACCGATGATTCCTGAATTGGCGGTTTCATTATTGGCTTGTGCGCGAATTGGAGCGATTCATTCGGTCGTGTTCGCAGGATTTTCTGCATCAGCAGTTGCTTCGCGAATTACCGATTCTGAATGTAAAATGGTGATCACTTCCGATGGCGCTTACAGAGGAAATAAATCTATCGATCTCAAAGGAATAGTGGATGAAGCTTTGGAAAAATGCCCTTCGGTAGAATCGGTTTTGGTAGTGAAAAGAACCAACACCGATGTTAGAATGAAAGAGGGAAGAGATCAATGGATCCAGCCTTTACTTGATGCTGCTGCAAAAGATAACGTAGCAGAAATCATGGATGCGGAAGATCCTTTGTTCATTTTATATACTTCAGGATCAACCGGAAAACCAAAAGGAATGGTACATACAACTGCTGGTTATATGGTTTACACGGCATTTACTTTTAAAAATATTTTCAATTACAAAGAGCACGATATTTATTGGTGTACCGCTGATATTGGTTGGATTACAGGACATTCCTACATCGTTTACGGGCCTTTGTTGAACGGTGCAACGACGGTAATTTTTGAAGGCGTTCCTTCTTATCCGGATTTCAGCCGTTTTTGGGATGTGATTGATAAACATAAAATCAATCAGTTTTATACCGCACCAACGGCAATCCGCGCATTGGCAAAAGAAAATTTAAGCTATGTAGAAAACCATGATTTGTCTTCCATAAAAGTTTTGGGTTCAGTGGGTGAACCTATTAACGAAGAAGCTTGGCATTGGTACAATAACCATGTTGGCAGGAAAACTTCGCCGATTACCGATACTTGGTGGCAGACCGAAACGGGTGGAATTATGATTGCGCCGCTGCCGTTTATTACCCCGACAAAACCGACTTATGCAACGCTTCCTTTGCCGGGAATTCAACCAGTTTTGATGGATGACCGCCGAAATGAAATCGAAGACAATCAAGTCGTAGGAAGTCTCTGTATCAAATACCCTTGGCCGGGAATTGCGCGAACCATTTGGGGTGACCATCAGCGGTTTATAGATACTTATTTTTCTGCTTTTCCGGGGAAATATTTCACTGGAGACGGTGCCTTGCGAGACGAAGTGGGCTATTACAGAATCACGGGTAGGGTAGATGATGTGGTAATTGTTTCTGGGCACAATCTGGGAACGGCTCCGATCGAAGACGCCATTAACGAACACCCAGCGGTTGCGGAATCGGCAATTGTAGGCTTTCCGCACGATGTCAAAGGAAATGCTTTGTATGGTTTCATTACGTTGAAAGAAGTGGGGGAATACCGTGATCGTGCGAATCTTACAAAGGAAATCAACGAACATATTTCAAGCCATATCGGACCGATTGCAAAGCTTGATAAAATCCAATTCGTGAGCGGATTGCCTAAAACACGTTCAGGAAAAATCATGCGCCGAATTTTGAGGAAAATTGCCGAAGGCGATTTCTCAAACTTCGGAGATACTTCTACACTTTTAAATCCTGAAATTGTAGATGAAATTAAAAATGAAAGAATAGATTAATTAATAATTTTTTTTGATTTAATTATTAAAACCCGGTAGAAATACAGGGTTTTTGTTTTGCATTTTCTAAATCTTTTAGAAGTATGCTGATTGGTAATTCCTTAAGTAATAAATAAAATTGGTAATCGCTAAGCTGCTTTAGACTTCTTTTTAAGCACCATATTTACAACAATGGCAAGCACCATGATGGATGTAGCTACATAGAATAGTGGGGTCATTTCCTCCGATTCTCCAAAAATCAACCATGCCAAGATGATTCCATATACAGGTTCCAAGTTTACATTTAAGAGTAAAGTAAAAGGACTTATGAATTTCATCAAACTTACTGATTCTATCATCGGATAGGCCGTAAATAAACTACCCAAAAGCAAAAGCAATCCTAAATCTTTCCATGAAACATTTATAATTGACTCCATACCGCCTACAAATGGGAGAAACATACAAACGACCATGAGCCCGCCGATCATTTCATAAAACATAATTTTCTGTGATGGGAATTTTGTATGGATTTTTCCATTTAAAACAGAAAAAAGTGCTGACAGGAAACTACAAATTATCCCTAAAACAATTCCAAGCCAGTATTCAGGTTTTGCATTGTAAATCAATAAAATACAACAGGAGACGACGATGGCTAAAATAATTTCAGATACGTTGATTTTTCGTTTGAAAAAGATGGGTTCCAGAAAGGCAGAAAACAAAGCACCGGTAGAAAGTGTGCTCAATGCCACCGCCACATTTGAAACTTTTATGGCTCCGAAAAAAGCCATCCAATGGAGTCCGATGACGACTCCGATGCCCAAGAGCATAAGCAAATCATTTAGGTTGATTTTTAAACTTATTTTTCTGATTTTAAGGATGATGAACAAAACAATAGATGCCACCAATACACGAAACCAAACTAATGGAATCGCATCGATGGTAATAAGTTTTCCTAAAACACCTGTGAATCCCCAAAGGAGAACGATGAACTGAAGACGGATTTGCGGTGAGAAAATCAAGGCTGAAAATTTAAGTTCAAAATTACTCCGATATTCTTGAATTAAATCTTATTTGACCAAGATTCTTTTTTTGTAATTTCGGTCAAAATTTAAAACAAATGGATTTCAGTATTTTTATGGAACCTGCCGCGTGGATGGCATTGCTCACGCTGACCTTTTTGGAAATCGTATTGGGAATTGACAACATTGTCTTTATCTCGATTCTTTCGGGAAAGCTTCCTCCAAAAGACCAACCCAAAGCACGGAATGTAGGTTTGATCCTCGCTATGTTTATGCGCATCGGATTGCTTTTTGCGGTAACCTGGCTGATGACTTTGACCAAACCCATAGATTGGCTTACGTTTGACCTTCCTTTTTTGAAAGGGGCATTGACGGGACAAAGCATCATCATACTTTTAGGAGGATTATTTCTTTTGTACAAAAGCGTAACTGAAATTCACCATAAACTCGACCACAATGAACAAAATACCACTGTAAGAGCCGTAAAAGCAAATCTTACAGCAGTGATTGTGCAGATATTGTTAATCGATATCGTATTCTCGCTTGATAGTGTTTTGACGGCAGTGGGGATGGTGACTCCGACAGATTTCGGAACGCATGAAGCGGCAATGGCAATCATGGTAACAGCGGTAGTGATAGCTGTTTTGGTGATGCTTTTATTTGCGGGACCTGTGAGCAGATTTGTAAATTCGCATCCGACGATTCAGATGCTGGCACTTTCGTTTTTGATTTTAATTGGGGTCATGTTATTGGCAGAAGGTGCACATTTGTCAAATCTGGAAATGTTCGGATCAGAAGTAGGAGCAATACCGAAGGGCTATATTTATTTTGCGATATTCTTTTCATTGACGGTAGAATTTCTCAATATGAAACTCAAAAAAACATCAAAACCTGTCAAACTCCACAATCCTACGATGGATGAAACAGAAGAAAAATAAATTTTAATACAAAATCAAAAGCCGGGCGAAATCAATTACCCGGCTTTTTTTGGTAGGTATAGTTAAACGAGCATTATCTTTTCATCAGTTTCGAAGAGTTTGTATTTCCTTTTTTATCTTTGACTTGAATCATGTAAATACCATTTGCCAGAAAAGAAATATTCATTTCCTGAAAGTCATTTTTGATGGTTTGAACTAATTTCCCTTTTATATCAAAGATTTTTATTTCTTCAATTTCATTAAAATTTTCAATTGAAATTTCTGTATGGGTAGGATTTGGATAAATTTTAAATTTAGAGTTCTCATTTGTAATTACATCTTCCGTACTTAACGGAGCTGCTGCACATTCGACTCCTGAAATCAAACCATAAACTGTGTTGTAAACCAAATCTTCACCATAAGTCGTCAAAGTATTGAACACCCCGTTGGTAGTCATCACACGCGCATTGCAATCTTGTGTATATGCCCAAGCTAACCAGCCTATGTTTCGTTCGCAAGACTTCGTCAATATAGTTGAATAGTCCAAAGCATGCGAACAAGAACCGCTCACGTCTTGGCGACTGGCCACTTCACCCAATAAAAACGGAACATTTTTAGCGGCGATTTCATCGAGTTTGGTTTCAATTGCAGCCGTGTTGGGTGCGTAAGCGTACCAATAAGTATGTGCTGAAAAGATAAGATTGTGTTCGGGGTCAGTATCTTGGATGCTTTCTGAAATGCTCAAAAGTTCAGTGGAGGACATTCCACAATCAGGTGCATCAATCATAATGGGAACTTCTACACCCAATTGTCTGATTTCATGAATCAAAGTAGAATAATTCGTTTCAAAAATGTTCATTGCCTGCGTAGAATTGTTCGTCCAATACGCATATCCGAATTCGTTGGCAAGATTGATAATGAGGTATTCTTTGTTTTCTTCAATTAAATTTAAAACTGCTTCGCTTTTCCACCAATTCTTTACTACAGTATTGAAATAATCCCAATTGTTGGAACAAGTAATTCTATATGCGATTACATTTCCATTGTTGTCATACAAATTGGGGTCATGTAATTCTAAAATGGGAATCATTCCTTTTTCATGAGAATACCTGAGGATTTCGCTCAGCGTACCGTCGTTCACATATCCGTCAACTGTGCCCGGCGTTATGTTATCCATCCAATGCACACCATTTGTGTACCAAGGAATGCGGATAGCATTTGCACCAGTTTTGGCGGCTTCATCGATTTTAAATTTGTAATCTGCAGGGTCATCCAATGTGTCCCAGCCTTCATCTATGATGGGATAATTGATTCCTCTGAGCGTAATTTTTTGTCCGTCGGAAGTATAAAGATCTTTTCCTTCCACATACATCGTTTGTGCGAAATTGAGCAGCGGAAGAAGCATAAAAAGTAGAAGTGATTTTTTCATTTTGTTTAAATTTTAAGTTTAATATTTAGATTAAATTTTCTTGAATAAATTCAGAAATTCCTGTTTTTTGTTTCTGCTTAATACGATTGATTTGTCGTTTTGCATAATCAGTTCTCCGCCTTCTCCACGGATGTATTGTTTGATGAAATTTAAATTGACAAGGTTGGATTTGTGGGAACGGAAAAATAATGGATTGTCCTGTAAAACTTCCTCGAAATTAGATAGAGATTTACTGACAAGATGCTGGTAGCCGTCATTCATAAATACGTGCGTATAAGAACCATCTGCCTCAAAATACATGATATCTTTGATTTTTATAAACACCAATCCCTTGTGCGTGGAAAGTGCAAGTGTCTCGGACATTTGGCTGATGTTGAATTGACTCAATTGTGCAATTTGTTCGCTCGAAGTAAAAATATCATTCGTTAAATATTTGTCAAGCGCATTGCGCAATTCATCGGAATCAATAGGTTTTAAAAGATAATCCAATGCATTTATTTTCAAAGCTTTGATAGCATATTGGTCATAAGCGGTGGTAAAAATAACTTTGAAGTGTAAATCTTCAAATTGCTGCAACAATTCAAATCCATTGAGAATAGGCATTTCGATATCGAGCAAAAGCAGGTCCGGTTTTTTCTCATCTATGATTGCCTTTGCTTTGGAACTGTCCTGAATCGTGTCGAGAATTTCTACATCTTCAAATTTCTGAAGCAAATGTTTCAATGTGATGATGGCGTGTTTTTCGTCATCGACTATTATAACTTTAATCATTTTCTTTGAGTTTTAGTGTTATGATAATTTGTGTGCCGGCAGAAGTTTCGTCTGCGTCGTATAAATCGTTGATTTCAACTGAATTATTTGGATCTAAAGTTTTCAAACGTTCAGTTGTGATTTCAATTCCATAGGATTTGTGCTGAGTTTGTTCCTTTTTTAATTTTCTGCTGGCTTCGCGCCCTATGCCGTTGTCCTGAACGATAATTTGCAAAGTTTCGTCATCGATTTCATTGACGATAACTTCCAGTAAACCTTTATCAGTTCTATTTCTCAAGCCGTGCCAGATCGCATTTTCTGTAAAGGGCTGAATGATCAGCGGCGGAATTTGCAGGTATTCGCTGTCAATGTTGGGATCGATTTTGAATTTATAATCAAATGAATGTTCCAATCGCGCAGATTCCAGTTCCAGATAGAGTTTCAGCGTCTGCATTTCTTTTTTGAGGGAAATCATTTCATGTTTGGAATTGTCCAAAATGTTGCGCATCAATTTAGAAAAAGTGGTGAGGTAAGCACTTGCTGTTTCAGATTCATTTTGAATGATGTAACTGTTTATTGAATTCAAAGTATTGAACAAAAAGTGAGGGTTCATCTGCGAACGAAGTGTCTGCATTTCAGCTTCTTTGATCCTTCTCAGGTATTTTTGTTCTTTCTCTTTTCTTTTCCATAAATATCTGTTGATCAAAAATATAATTGCAAATAAAGTCGTCAGTAAAAGCGCATAAAACAAATTGGATTTTGTAAATGGCGGATGCGCTAAAATGCTAATATTTAAATTTTTAGATTGAATGTTGCCTAAGTTGTCCCAAGCTTCAATCGTGATATCATAACTTCCCGGCTGGATGTGGTTGAGTGAGAGTTCAGGATTATTTCCCAGCTCATGCCAGTTTTTTTCATCTGAAAATTTATACCTGAAATTTACTTTTTCCGAATCTAAAAATGACAAATCACTGAAATTCAATATCAATTCTCTTTCATCTTTTTGCAATTCGATGTGGTGTGAATTGATACTTCTTGATTCGCCATTAACTTTGATTTGTACTAATTTGAGACGTTGGGTAAGTTGTGTTTTTAATAAATTTTCGGTCTCGATGATGACCATTCCGCCTTCAATTCCCAACGCGATTTTTCCGTCATTCAATTCATAAAATGAATGAAGCGTAAAATTGGAAGGCAAGCCGTCGATTTGTGTAATTCTGACCACTTTGTCGATGTCTTTTCGGTAAATGTGCAATCCTTCACTGGTTGCGAAATACACATTTCCTTTGCTGTCTTCAGCGATTCCGCGCAAGTGGGTGTCAGCAATTTCATAGCTGTGGATATCTACTTTCTGGATGATTTTTCCATTTCCATCGGTTCGGTTCCAACCGCCATAAGCTGTAAAAAGGAGTGAATTTTCATTTCCCAAACCTGTTTTGGTAAAGTAATCTCCGACAAATTTTCCTTTGTCCGGATTGATTTCTTTTTTAGAAACATCTATAAATTCATTGTTTGCCGGGTCGTAATAGCAAATACCATAACTTTTTGGCATCCAGCCGGCAAGCCAGATTCTGTTGGATTTATCAATCACAACGTCCTGCCATTGATTGTCAGCCCAAAATTCAGGTTTGTTGTTGATGGGCTCGTCTATTTTTTCTAAACTTGGCCAACGGTAACGCTGAATTTCATGGGAAAGAAAAACAATCCACAATTCATTTTGTGGTGTAATAATCGTTTTTACAATTTGACTTTGAATAGAAAGATCTTTCAGAGGTAAATTGATAAATACATTGTTTTTCAGTATTTTAATTTCTTTTGTTCCTGAAAGAAACAATTGATTTGCTGAAAAATTTAAACTTGAATACTCAAAATTTGCTGAAGGATTGAATGGCTGCAATCCGTTTTTGTTCAAAGTTCCCAACATTCCTTTGGCATCGATCATCCAGATTGTATTTTGATTGTCTTGTGCAATTGAAACAACCGGAGCATTTCTTTCATTAAAAGTATAAATTGAAATAGCTGGATTTACAGGCAAAAGTTTTATCAATCCTTTGGAAGTTGAAAGCCAAATGATATGCGTTTTCGGGTCATACGTCAGATGGTTAATCGTTTGATCTATTGACGAATAAATGAGATGATAAGTATTGTTTTTAGAAAGATAAACAGAATGAATTCCATGCAATGCCAAGCCCTCAGAAGTTTCTTCAAATCCGGTAATCATTTGATTATCAGGTAGTGACTTTAAATTAATTAATTCATTCGTTATGGGATTGATTTGAAATATTTTACCTTGAGAAGTGGAAAGCAGGACTTTTCCGTTGCTTAATTTTTTGATAGATTGAAACGAAGTATTTTTGAAATTAGAATACGGATAAGGTTTCAGTTCTTTTGCATTTTCTTTCCAAACCCAAAGTCCGTTTTTTGCGGCAATCCAAATTTCTCCATTTGCCGTTTCTATAATTCCTGTTTCCGGATCCAAATGTTTGTTTCCGGGAATTAATGAAAAAGAAATTACTTTCTTAGTTATTGGATCGTAGTATTTTACATTTTCAAAATCAGTTCCCCAAATCCTTTTTTTGGAATCTATAAAAAGATTATTGAACTGGTCATTGTTGGGATTACTGTCGGTGTAAATATTTTTAACCAGAATTTCAGGTATATCATTTATTTGGTGGATTTTACAAAGACCGTCTGTATTGAAATAAAAGAAAAAATTATCATTTTCAATAAAGCTTCCGATGATAGTTTGGACTGTCGCGTGGTTTTGAAATCGATAACCGTCATAAAGAGAAATTCCTCTTTGCGTCGATAAATAAAGTTCTCCGCTTTTTGAAATTGCTGTAGAAAGGATGTTGTCAGAATTTAATCCATTTTTGATGGAATAATTATAATCCATGTATTTTTTCTGCCCAGAAACCGAAATCAGAACAATCAAAAATGCCAGACAATAAATTACTTTTTGCAGAGAATACATTTAAAATTACTTACATACAAAACTACACAAGTAAGGTAAGTAATTTTATTCTATTTTATGAAATGCGGAATTTGATTCTTGAAATGCAATTTTATGCAAAAAAAAGACCGGAGCATTTCTCTGGTCTTTCTATTAAGTATAATTTTTTCTGAAATTAAGCTTCAACAAGATTTTCTTCAACTTTTAATCTCCAGCCGAATGGATCTTCGCTGATACCCATTTGTAAATCAACCAATTTCTTTTTAAGAATTTTACCATAGCTTTCAGTTTCCGGCAAATCTTCCAATTCCAAACGCTCGCTGGCATAACCAACTGCAACATAATTGTTTACCACAACTGCAGTTCCGACGCCAAAAACTTCTTTTAATTGTCCGTTTTTGTGAGCCGTATGCATTTCTTCAACAGTTACTTTTCTAACTTCTACATCGATTCCTTCAGCTTTTGCCAATTCGATCATGCTTCTTCTTGTAACGCCGTCCAAAATTCTTTCAGAAGTTGGCGCCGTGATTAATTTGTCGTTGATTCTCACAAAAACGTTCATCGTTCCTGCTTCTTCAATGAAAGTATGCGTTGCATCGTCCGTCCAGATTACCTGGTCATATCCTTCTTCACGTGCCAAATGTGTCGGATAAAAAGAACCTGCGTAGTTTCCTGCAGCTTTTGCAAATCCAACTCCACCGTTTGCTGCACGGCTGTAACGGTCTGCTACCTTTACAGAAAGCGGTTTGTTGTAATAATTAGGTGCAACGGCAGTCAAGATTGCAAATAAATATTCATTTGAAGAGCGTGCTGTAATTGCTTCTTCCGTAGCGAACATGACAGGTCTTAAATACAAAGACATTCCATAAGTAGATGGAACCCATTGTCTGTCCAAGTCAATCAATGCTTTCAAACCATCCATGAAAATTTCTTCAGGGATTTGAGGCATATCAAGACGTTCTGCTGATTTATTAAGTCTTTCTAAATTTTTATCAGGTCTGAAAAGATAAACGTCACCCGTTTCTCCTTTGTAAGCTTTCATTCCTTCGAAGATTCCTTGTCCGTAATGACCAACTGAGATAGCAGGTGTAAAGTCTAATTTTCCGTAAGGTTTTATGATAGGTTCGCTCCATTTTCCATCTTTGTACCACGATAAAAGCATGTGGTCTGCAAAAGCAGTTCCAAATGTTGTGATGTCAAAAACATCAGGAGTAAATCTTGATTCTTTGATTTTTTCAATAACCATAACTTTTGTTTATTTATGTGTTTGCGTTCGGCAAAGATACTCATAATAATTCAAGTCGGGCAATCAGCGAGTTTTAAATTGTCGTATTTTTGAACATGTTTTACCGGAAAATTATCCCCACGGACGATGGCTCATCCACGATTTTTATTCCCGAATGGAATGAATCTTATCATTCGCGACACGGTGCGATTCAAGAGGCTTATCATGTTTTTATAAAAAATGGATTGGATTTAATTCAGCATGAAAATGAGGTGTCCATTTTGGAGATCGGATTTGGAACCGGACTCAATTCTTTGATTACTTTGTGCGAATCGATTCGTAGAAATTTGAAAATAAATTATTCAGGAATTGAGAAATATCCGGTTTTGAAAGATGAATTTTCCATTTTGAATTATCCGAAATCTTTGAAAGAATTTAATGCTGAATTGAATTTTTCTGAAAATGAATTAATTCAGTTTTACAATGAATTGATGAAAGCTGATTGGGAAAAGGAAATTTCAATTTCACCAGAATTTAATTTAACCAAAATTCAGGCAGATTTTTTGGATTATGAATTTACGGAAAACCAGTTTGATTTGATTTATTTTGATGCATTCGGAGCAAGAGTTCAACCTGAATTGTGGACTGAAATTTTATTTGAAAAATTATTCAAATCATTAAAATCAGGCGGAGTTCTAACCACGTATTCAGCTAAAGGAAGCGTGAGAAGAGCTTTGATTGCAGTGGGATTCCAAGTCGAAAAAACGCCCGGCCCTCCAGGAAAACGCGAAATGTTAGTTGCAAGAAAATAAAAGCGAATTACGAACCTCGAACCTCGAAAAATATGAAACCATTCAATGTCAGAGTTTATGGATTGCTCATCCACGAAAATAAAATCCTCATCATCCGCGAACCTTTTGCGGGAACAATCATAGATAAATTTCCCGGTGGCGGACTCGAGTACGGAGAAGGTTTGATTGATTGTCTGAAGCGTGAATTCATGGAAGAACTAAACCTTGAAGTGGAGATAGAAAGTCATTTTTACACACAAGATTTCTTTTTGGCTTCGCGATTCGATGACGCTGAACAAATTATTATGATTTATTATAAAATCAAAGCAAATGACATGTCAAAATTGGTTGTAATTGACCAGGATATTCAGGAACTGATTTGGAAAGATTTGAGTGAATTATCGCCCGAAGATTTGACTTTACCAACCGATAAATTGGTTGTGGAAATGTTGTTGAATAAATAAACGTACGTCATTCAGCGTAAAGAAGAACCCTTAGATTTCCCCTTTTTCGAAATGACATTTATGAATTAGAAAAGCTCTCTATCCTCAAAATACTGAATGATAGCTTGTTTCATGAGCAAAGATTGTTCATTGGCTTTCAATTCAGGAAGCGGTTCAAGGAATTCAAACTGAGGCCAGCCGTCTTTGTCCAGACCATCAAAACGATAATATCCAAAAGGTTCCAAAATACGGCAAACGGCAATGTGCAAAAGATTCAATTTATCGTCTTTTTTGAAACGTTTTTTTCCTTTGCCTAATTCCTGTACGCCAATCAGGAAAAGCATTGTATCGATATCAGGCGTTTCGCCATCGGTAAAATTTTCTGCAAAAAACTGCTCTATCAGCTGCCATTTTTCTTTTGAAGTCAAAAGTGAATTGCTCATGCGGCAAAGTTACGACAAGAGTTTAAAGTTTAAAGTTCAATGTTCAAAGTTTTTTGAGAGCGCAAAATCTATTTTTTCTATTTTTACACACATGGCAAAATTCATAGAAAATGTAGTTTCGGAATTGATTGAATCCCGTGCAGATTTACTGCAAACGACGATTGTTTTACCCGGAAACCGTCCGATGCTTTTCTTTCGGCAGGCATTTCAAAATCAAGTGAAAAATTCAATTCTTCCTAAATTTTTGAGCATCGATGATTTTGTCAAAGAAATTTCAGGATTGCAAGATGTTTCCCAGATCCAGCTTTGGTTTTCGGCTTATAATTCCTACAAAAAAATAGTTGAAATGCCCGATGAATTTGAAAATTTCATCAAATGGATTCCGACTTTGCTGAAGGATTTTGACGACATCAATTCTTCTTTGGTCAGTCCAAGAGAAATTTTTGATTATTTGATTTCTGCCGAAAGAATTAAAAAATGGGGACAAGAAAACCTTGAAATCGGAAGCAATCAATTGATGTCGAAACATTTGAATTTCTGGAAAATGTCCGGAGAATTATTTCATCAATTGAACGAAGATTTATTAAACCAAAACAAAGCTTACCGCGGTTTGATTTACCGAAAAGCCGTTGAGAAATTGCCTGAATTTTTAGAAAAAACTAATGAAAATTTTGTGTTTGTAGGTTTGAATGCTTTGTCAAATGCTGAAAGGAAAATCATTTTTGAATTGAATAAAATTGGAAAAGCGAAGCTTTTTTGGGATTCGGATAAATACTACATGGATGATGAAAACCAGGAAGCAGGACATTTTCTCAGAAAATATAAAGAAGTTTTGTCCGATTGGAATTGGGAAGCGAATGAATTTTCAAAACCCAAGAAAATTCAAACAATAGAAATCGGAAAAAGAGTTGGACAAGCTAAATATTTACACAAAATTTTAAGTGAAATTCCTGCGGATAAAGTTTCGGAAACGGCGGTTGTTTTAGCAGATGAAACCTTGCTTCCGGCAGTTTTGAGCGCAATTCCACAGAATATTTCCAAAGTAAATATCACGATGGGTTTTCCTTTGGATAAATCTTCGATGGCTTATTTTTTTCGTTCTGTTTTTGAATTGCAAATGAACCGTGAAAAACTCGGAAATGGTAAAGTTTTTTATTATAAAAATGTTTTGGATATCATCAGTAACACGATTTTCCAAGAGAAAAATTTTGATGCAGGAAAATTGAATCGTAAAATCAGAAAAGAAAACCGGATTTTCAATACTTCTCAATTTATTCAGGAAGAATTAAAAGGAAGTATTTATTCTGAATTATTTGAAATTCATTCAGATACAAATTCATTTGTAACTCATTTGATGAAATGGATTGAAGGATTGATGCAAAATAAAGAAATCGAAATCAATGATTTAGATAAGGAATATGTATATCGTTTCAGCTTACTGATGAACCAATTGGCAGATGAATTGAAAGATTTTAATGCGATTCAAAATTTCAAAACTTTATATGTTTTGTACAACCGGCTTTTGACAAATGAAACGATTTCTTTTGTAGGTGAACCTTTGGAAGGACTGCAACTGGTTGGATTGTTGGAAACACGTTTGCTTGATTTTGAAAATGTAATCATGACCTCGGTAAATGACGGTGTAATTCCGCCGGGCAGAACTGAAAATTCATTTATTCCTTATGACATTCGGCGCGAAATGGGCATGAATACTTTCACTGAAAATGATGCTGTTTTTGCTTATCATTTTTACCGCTTGTTGCAAAGAGCTGAAAACATAAGTTTGCTTTACAATACTGAGGCAGACGGATTGGATTCTGGCGAGCGAAGCCGTTTTCTTGCACAAATGCAATATGAATCTAGCCACAAAATAGAAAATAAAATTGCCGTTCCGGAATTTACCGCGCAACTCCATCAACCTTTGGAAATAATGAAAACATCTGCAGTTATGGAAGCGTTGGAAAGATGGCTGGAAAAGGGAATCTCAGCATCTTCCTTAAGTAACTATCTCAGAAATCCCATTGATTTTTATCAACAGCAAGTTTTGGGCGTGCGTGATTTTGAAGATGCCGAAGAAACTGTCGGAGCACGGGTTCTGGGGAATATTGTGCATAATTCTTTGGAGGAATTATACAAACCGCTTTTGGGTAAAATTTTGGTTGAAAAAGACTTTGATTCGATTTTTGAAAATTCCGAAAAAGCATTGATTGAAGCGTTTCAAAATGAATATGGAAAAGGAGATTTCTTGCGTGGAAAAAACCATTTGGTTTATAAAATTGCGCATTCTTTCATTCAAAATGTAATTAAATCTGATCAAAATTTAGCGAAGCACAATGAATTTATCGTGCATGAATTGGAGACTCAACTGGAATCAGAATTGATTTTATCGAACGGTAAAAAAGTGAAGTTAAAAGGTTTTATTGACAGAATTGATGAACTCAACGGCATCAAACGAATCATTGATTTCAAAACGGGAAACGTGACTGAATCTACGCTCAACGTGGTCGAAAAGAAATTGGAAAATATCTTTTCTGATGCCAAGTTCGCGAAGTCCTTGCAGTTGATTTTTTATGCACATTTGTATTTCGGAAACCGCCAAGATTTGAACGTTCAGTTTGGAATTTATCCATTAAAAAATCCTAAAAAAGGTTTGATTCCTTTGAAATTTGATGGCGAAACTACATTTGATTCTGAAATTTTAAGGTTTACAAATAATCCTTTGAGCAATTTGATAGAAGAAATTTTGAATCCTGAAATTTCTTTTTTGGAGAAGCTTTAACAATAAATCATTTTTTTTGGTATTGTTTTGGTAATCAATATTAAACATAATTTGTTTAACCAAAAATTGAAATCATGATTACGATAATACAAGATGCTCCGGACAATGTGGCGGCTTTTCGGGCAACAGGGCAAGTGACCAAAGAGGATTTTGAAAACGTGGTTATGCCGCATGTAAAAGCCAAAGTAGAAGTTTATGATGAATTGAATTATTTATTTCATCTCGATACAAAGTTGGAGGAATTTACTATCGGCGCTTGGATGCAGGACGCCTGGCTGGGAATAAAAAATTTATCTAAATGGAACCGTTGTGCCATTATTTCAGACGAAGAAAGCGTTCATAAATTCACAGAAAACTTCAGCAAAGTGATGCCGGGAGAATTCAAAGCTTTCACTACGGCTCAATTGGGAATTGCTGCAAAATGGTGTGAAACAGGCGAGGAATTTGTTGTTTAGATTTCAGGCTTCCAAAAAACTTCTTTGAAATTTTGAATTTGGTCATCTTCGACTGTAATTCCTTCATTTTCCAATAACTGCTGCATCAATTCAGGTGGGGAAAAATGATGTCTTCCAGTGAGTAATCCGTTTCTGTTGACTACGCGGTGTGCAGGAACATCAGATTGGGAAGCTGCGGCGTTCATTGCCCAGCCTACCATGCGTGCAGAGATTTTCATGCCTATGAATTCGGCAATGGCGCCATACGAAGTGGCTCTTCCTTCGGGTATCTTGCGAACGACTTCGAATACTTTTTCAAAAAATGATTCATTTTTAGGACTCATCTAATCGATTTGTTTGTAAATTTAATCAATCCAAATCAGATTTCTTTATGAAAAACGAAATTGAAATCAATGCCATTCGCAGCCGCCCGCGTTTCAAAGTTGTTGCCAATATGACGGCTGATGAATTTTCGGACAAGTTGAAAGCTCATTTCAAAAATCATAATAAAACTTTGGGTGGATATGTCAATCGGGAGGTTGGAGTAATACGTTTAAGACAAGACCGGGAAAAATATTGGGCTCCACAACTTCAAATAAGGGTAGAACAAAATGATGAAAAACCAGGGACAATTTTGGTTCGTGGATTGTTTGGACCGCGGCCATCAATCTGGACTTTGTTTATGTTTTCTTATGGTCTGGGTGGTGCGATTATTTTAACAACGGGTTTATATGGCTGGATTGAATTGGCTTTAGAAATTGGAAACTTCTGGGTTTGGACAAATCTAATAGGGCTTCTATTGATGGTTGGACCTTATATTTCTGCAAAAATAGGTCAGCGAATCGCCAAAAGTCACATGAGTGTGCTTCGCATTTTTATTGAAACTGTTTTGGTGGAGGAAAAGATTATCAGTGAGTGAAATAATTATTTCAAAGAAACACTGATTCCTGCATTGACACCTACTGTATAAGGATTGTATTTTTCAATATTATTCACCGGATTTACTAAATATCTGAAATTAGGTTCAACATTTAATTTTATATTTTCAGTAAGATTCATATCAAATTTCAAACCTGCATTGGCACTGAAAGTTACATTGTTAAGATTGTTGGCTTCTCCTAATTCCTGTGTGTAATCGTCAGTATGTACATAGATTTTATTTTTGGAAAGTACCCATGTACTTCCTCCGCCTGTTGCACTGATACCAATAGAATTAGTTTGAAATAGACTCAATTCGGCTTCCAGAGGAATTTCTACATAGCTTGTTTGTTGCTGCATATTTCCGTAACCGGATTTTTGCTGTGTCAATTCAGTTCCCAATAGGGATGCAGCCATTGGATTATTGTCAATCCTTACATTTCCTCCGTAGTTGATATTATTGATTTTATCTACTGATAACAAAGAATTTGCTCCAGCTACTTGTACTTCAAGCGGAACATTTTTTGTTATTTGTTCTAGTCCGACCATGGAAACACCGGTTCTTATCTTTAGCGTAGGGCTAACTGAATAAGCAGCTTTTACTCCATAGGCAAGCGTCACATTATTTTCTGTGTTGTATTGACTCATTTCATCTGCCAGCATAGAGTTCCCTACGAAAGTATTGAAAGCCAAAGGAGATGCAAATGCAGAAATATGGAATCTGTCGTAGTCTATTTTTTTCTTTTTCTTCTTTTCTTCTTTTGGTTTGTCTTCCAAAACTAAAAGAAGCTCAGGGTTTTTATTCTTACTAAGATTTGCATCATTGATGTTAGGTAAAGTCAAAGATGTGATTGGATTTAAGTTTACATCTAAATTGTTCCAGGAATTATTCAAGGCTGATAAATTCTCAGCGATTAATTCACCGAATGTTTGTTGTGTATTTTGAACAAAAGAGTTGAAGTTTAAATCATGCGTTTCATTATTTGAATTATTATTGTGATTATTTTGAATGTAATTTTGGGAATAAACTTTATTTCTGTCAAAAATTGCTGGATGAATTTGTGATGAATTGTCGTTTGAATTCAAAACATTTCTTTCTGATTGAATATAATTTGGAACATTATTCTCAAAATTTTCTTGGTTTGAATTATTGATAGTTTGAGACTCAGAGGCTGTGGAATTATTCGAAGGATTAACCGCAATTCCTTGATTTAATTCTATATCTGAGGTATTATAAGTTCCCAGCCAATAGCCGAAACCGACCATAAGCAAAAGCACTGCAGCGATACCGGAAAGCCTCACCCAAAAAGGAATGATTCTTTTCTTTTCCTTTTCTTTCGGGATTCGGGTTTGTATAAATTCCCAAGCGTCCTGCGGCGGTTGCTGTGGAGAATTTAAATTTTGTTTGATGTATTTGTCAAGTTTATCTTTCATTTTGACAAGATTCTTATATTGTTATTTTTTTTTATTAATTCTTTTAATTTTTCACGTGCACGCGACAAATTAGATTTAGATGTCCCTACAGAAATGTCGAGCATTTCTGCAATTTCCTGGTGCGAACATTCCTCAATTACATACAAGTTAAAAACCTGACGGTAACGGTCAGGTAATTGTTGCACGAACGAAAGGATTTCTTCATATGAATGGTCTTCGTAAGAGTATTCTTCATTATCTGATTCTTCGTCAGGTTCATGAATCAACTCTTCATTTACAACATACAAATGCGTTTTGTTTCTATGTTTTTCAATACATGTATTTACCATGATTCTGCGCATCCATCCTTCAAAAGAACCTTCAAAACGATATTGATTGATTTTATTGAAAACGGTGATGAATCCTTCCTGAAAAGTATCCTGCGCATCTTCATAATTATTAGAATAACGAAGGCATACAGAGAACAGCTGTGCAGAGAATAGTTTATAGATCTCCCCCTGAGCAGATTTTTTATTTGCCTGGCATTCTTTGATTAATATGTGAATGTTATCATCCAAACAAATGTAATTTATTGAGGAACTACAATTTCCCTGATAATGAATGTATCCTGACCGTCTGCATCTTTCCCATTCCAGAATCTGAATGTATAAGTTCCGCTGGAAGCAGGGTTAAATTTTAGAACAAATGACTTAGACTCTGTAATTTCTGTACAGCCACCATCTTGTATTTCTGATGTGATTACGGAAACGGTTCGTTCATTTCCCAAAATTGTATAATCATAATCAAAAAATTGTTGACAACCGTTTGTAGTAGTAAAAAAAGTTTTGATTTCAGTTACTTGTCTTGCCGGGTAAATGCTATCAATTTGTATGCTGTCAATTGGTCGGTACTGATAAGTGACATTCATCACAGGTTCATCATCTAAACAGGACACCATACAAATCCCAATTAAGAATAAACCCACCAGCCATTTTAAATTTTTCATTTTCATATCTATTCTAAATTAATGTAAAGTTATATCAATTTTTATATAGACGAAAAAAAATAAAAAGGTTGCGTAGCTAATTACAGATTGAAAATCAATTTGGTAAATATTTTTAATCTAACAAATCAGGGCGTCTTTGCTGTGTTCGTTCAAGTGCATTGTTTTGACGCCATTTTTCTATTTTTGGGAAGTCACCGGATAGTAAAATGTCGGGAACTTTTAAGCCTTTGTATTCTGCGGGTCTTGTGTAAACTTCAGGTGCCAATAAATTGTCTTGAAAAGAGTCTGAAAGAGCAGAAGTCTCATCGTTCAAAACACCTGGAAGCAAACGTATAATACTGTCTGCTAAAACCGCAGCCGCTAATTCTCCCCCGCTCAAGACATAATCTCCGATAGAAATTTCTCTTGTGACAAACATATCACGTACGCGCTGGTCAACACCTTTGTAATGCCCGCAAAGCATCATTATGTTACCTTTAAGAGAGAGTTCGTTGGCAATGTTTTGGTTTAAAGTGATTCCGTCAGGTGTGAGATAGATTATTTCGTCGTAATCTCTTTGTGATTGCAGATTTGAAATACATTTGTCGATGGGTTCTATCATCATGACCATCCCTGCGCCGCCGCCATATTGGTAATCATCAATCTGGTTGTATTTACCTTTGGAGAAATCACGTAAATTATGCAGATGGACTTCTACTAATCCTTTGTCCTGAGCTCGTTTCAGGATGGATGCTTCGAAAGGGCTTCTGAGTAATTCTGGTAAAATGGTGATGATGTCTATGCGCATAATGGCGCAAAAATAAGGAAAATGTTTGGAGTTGATTATTAGAACTAATTTTTACAGATTAGGAATAAATATTTTGATTAATAAGTTTAATCCATCAATTTAACTTCTTCCAGATTCTCCAGTTCTTCTGGAGTGAAAAGTCTGTAATGGATTTTAAAGGTTTTGCCAAGTGGTGTTTCGAGTGAAAATCCGCCTACGCCGAATCCTTCCAAAACATCTAAAGTGAAATGACTGTATTTCCAGTATTCGAATAAATCTTTGTCCACCCAAAATTCGCAGTTTTCGATTTCTCCAAGCATTACATCGTTCATTCTTGGGTAATATCCGCCCTTTTCGAAACATTGCGGCTGTGTGCCTTCACAGCATCCGCCGGCTTGGTAAAACATGAGCTCGCCGTGTGTTTCCTTTAGTTGTTTGATTAATTCTTTTGCTGTGTCTGTTATGTCAATTCTTTTTATCATGATTGAATTTGTTTAAAATTAAGGAAAAAAGGGTAATCTAAAAACCAGACTACCCCTTCATAAATAACCTAAATCAACTTAGAAAAATCCTAATTTATTTTTATCGTATGAAATCAGCATATTTTTAGTTTGACGGTAATGCCCAAGCATCATTTTGTGGTTTTCACGCCCGATTCCCGACTGTTTGTATCCGCCAAACGGTGCTCCTGCAGGATAAGCATGGTATTGATTTACCCAAACACGACCCGCCTGAATGGCTCTTGGAACCTGGTACAATTCATGTGCATCACGCGTCCAAACTCCGGCTCCTAAACCGTAAAGCGTATCGTTTGCGATTTCGATTGCTTCTTCAACTGTTTTGAAAGTAGTAACTGCGAGAACAGGTCCGAAAATTTCTTCCTGGAAAATTCTCATTTTGTTGTGCCCTTTGAAAAGCGTCGGTTTGATGTAATATCCGTTTTCCAGATCGCCTTCCAACTTATTCACTTCGCCACCCGTCAAAACTTCAGCACCTTCCTCTTTACCTAATTTGATATAATTTTCAATTTTATCGTATTGGATCTTCGATGCCTGCGCACCCATCATCACCGTAGAATCCAAAGGATCGCCAACTTTGATGGCCTCAACTCTTGCGATTACTTTTTCGATGAATTTGTCATAAATGTCTTCCTGAATCAATAGTCTGGAAGGACAAGTACAAATTTCCCCTTGGTTAAATGCAAATAATACCGCACCTTCAACCGCTTTATCCAAGAATGCATCATCTTCATCCATCACGGAATTGAAGAAAATATTTGGAGATTTTCCACCTAATTCCAAAGTAACCGGAATGATGTTTTCAGTTGCATACTGCATCACCAAACGACCTGTAGGCGTAGAACCTGTAAATGCAGCTTTGGAAACTTTAGGATTGGTAACCAATGCGCGTCCTAATTCTGCTCCGAAGCCGTTTACGATATTGATCACACCCGCAGGCAATAAATCACCAATCAATTCCATCATTACCAAAATAGAAGTCGGCGTGCTTTCGGCCGGTTTCAGGATAACACAGTTACCTGCAGCCAAGGCTGGTGCGAGTTTCCAAACCGCCATCAAAATTGGGAAGTTCCAAGGGATAATCTGCGCCACGACACCTATTGGTTCATGAACAATTAATGAAACTGTATTTTGATCTAATTCCACATGGGAGCCTTCTTCTGCACGGATGACGCCTGCGAAATAACGGAAATGGTCAATAGCCAAAGGAATATCAGCATTCAAAGTTTCACGCACTGCTTTTCCATTGTCGATGGTTTCAACAATTGCAAGGTATTCCAGGTTTTCTTCGATGCGGCCCGCAATTTTATTTAAAATGATGCTTCTTTCCGTTGCAGAAGTTTTGCCCCAGGTTTTAAAAGCTTCACGCGCAACATTTACTGCTAATTCCAAATCTTCTTTGGAAGAATGTGCAGCTTTTGTATAAACTTTTCCGTTTACAGGAGAGATGTTATCAAAATATTTCCCCAAGACGGGCGGCGTAAATTTCCCGTCGATATAATTGTCATAATGGCTTTTAAATTCCGGCCATTTTTTTACATTTTCGTTGCTCATAATTTTATCATTTTTATTTTAAAAAATTAATTTAGTCCAAGTTAGACCTAATAAATTTCAAAAAATCAGTCGATTTGTGTCAAAAAATATTAAATTAGTGTCATCGATACACTTTTAAAAAATTAGGAAAATGAATTCATCCGTCAGGAAGATATATGAAGAGGGAAAAGTGATCACTCCGATCGAAAATCAAATCAGTTTTCATACCAATGAATTGGACTTGCATCTTTTTGAAACCAAGGCGAGCACTTACGGTTTTGAACTGGCATTTGATGAAATGTCATTGATTACGATGCTTTCCGGTAAAAAAGTAATGCATTTTAAAGACAATCATTCGTTTGAGTTTTTACCGGAAGAATCTTTGGTTTTGGACAAGAGCCAGGCGATGAACATTGATTTTCCGGAAGCAGATGACGAGAATCCTACTCGTTGTATGGCATTGATTATTTCTCCAGATGAGGTTCGCGATACGCTTTTGATGGTGAATGAAACAACTCCGAAAATAGAAAATGGTGAATGGTCACTGGATATTTCGACCATTAAATTTGAAAATGACCAAATTTTAAGTAAAAATATTGAACGTATCATTTTATTGGCTTCGTCCAATAATCAATACCGTGAAGCTTTGGGGAAATTGATGACGAAAGAATTAATAATCAATCTTTTACAATCCAAAGCACGGAATTTACTTTTGAAAGAAACGAACTCACTGGCATCCAATAATCAGCTTGCATTTGCCATCAATTACATAAGAGATAACCAGCACAAATCTTTGACGGTTGATGAGGTTGCAGACAAAGCCTATATGAGCAAATCTACATTTCACAGGCATTTCAAGCGTGAAATCGGCATCACTCCGAACGAGTTTATTTTATCTGAAAAAATTAAAAAAGCCAAATATTTACTGAGAAGCACGAAACAATCCGTTTCTGAAATCGCTTATTCGTTAGCATTTGCATCACCGAGTCAATTCATTAAACATTTCAAAAGTTTCACGGGACTGACGCCATTAAAATTCAAACAAAAGTCTTGATTTTGGTTTGTGTAGTGTAACTTTGCCCGTTTAAATAAAGAAAAATATGTTTCCATATAACCGTCACAGAAGACTGAGAAAAAATGAAGCTGTTAGAAGTTTGGTACGCGAAACGAGCCTGACACCGAATGATTTTGTGCTGCCGATTTTTGTGGCAGAAGGAAAAGATGTGAAAGAAGAAATCAAATCCATGCCGGGGATTTACCGTCATTCATTGGATTTGACTGTGAATGAAGTAAAAGAAATCTGGAATCTGGGAATCAAAGCGGTAAACGTTTATGTGAAAGTAAATGCTGATTTGAAAGACAATACCGGCAAAGAAGCCTGGAATGCTGACGGACTGATGCAGCAAACCATCAAAGCCATCAAAGATGCCGTTCCGGAAATGATCATAATGCCTGATGTGGCTTTGGATCCTTATTCGATTTATGGTCATGACGGGATTATTGGCAACGGAAAGATTTTGAATGATGAAACCAACGAAGCATTGGTGAAAATGAGCATTTCCCATGCGGAAGCAGGAGCGGACATTATCGCGCCGAGTGATATGATGGATGGTCGGGTAGGGGCAATCCGAGAAGCATTGGAAGAAAACGGATTTCCCGATGTGGGAATTATCTCTTATGCGGCAAAATATGCGAGTTCATTTTATGGTCCATTCCGTGATGCGTTGGATTCTGCACCTGTTGATATAGAAAATATTCCAAGAGATAAAAAGACTTATCAGATGGATTATCACAATGCTTTGGAGGCACTTCGTGAAGTCGAAGCCGACATTATGGAAGGTGCTGATATCGTGATGGTAAAGCCGGGAATGGCTTATCTGGACATTGTTCGTTTGGTGAAAGACAATTACAATATTCCGGTTTCTGTTTTTCAGGTAAGCGGTGAATATGCCATGATCAAAGCAGCGTCAGCAAATGGCTGGCTCGACCATGACAAAGTGATGCTGGAAAGCTTGACAGCATTCAAACGTGCAGGTGCGGATATGATCTTTACATATTTTTCGAAGGAAGCGGCGAGGTTATTGAGTTAATTTTATATATTTAAATTAATTCTTTCAAATTTGAAATCAGCAAAACTTCAAAATACAATTTCAGAAGCCCGAAAGGGAAAAAGACAAGCGCAAAATGTCTTGATGGATTTATTTTGGATGAATGTATATAATTACGTCAACTCCAAAATCCAAAATGAGGACGAAGCAGAAGATATTGCCATCGAAACTTTTACCAAAGTTTTTGCGAAGCTGAAATTGTACAATTCAGACTTTGATTTCAAGACTTGGGTAGTTTCCATCGCTCACAATACGATGATTGACCACATCAGAAAATCGCCAGAATTGCAGATTTCGCTCGATGATGAAAATTATTTCATTGAAATTCAGGAAGATTTACCTACACCCGAGGAATCATTGATACAAAAACAAGCCAACGATGCTTTCGACCAAAACATCCAAAAGTTAAAGCCGGAATACCGCAGAATCATTGAACTTCGTTATTTGGAAGATAAAACTTATAAAGAAATTGCTGACGAATTGCAGCTTTCTATGGCAAATGTAAAAGTAAGACTTCTGCGCGCGCGACAATTGTTGCAGGAAATATTAAAGGGATAGTTTTGAGTTTTTTTATTTAACTATTTTGTATTGATTTTGAATAAGATATGATTTGTCAAATATTTTAACTGTTGATAACTTTGTTAATTATTTGTTGATATCTGTACTAATTTTTAAATTTATACGTTTTAATTTTATAAAATTGAAAGTTAGGGAATATGAAATCAGGAAAATTTTACATTATTTTTATTATTTTAATTTCAATAACTGCTTGTAATTCAGGTAAAAGTGTTTCTTATAAATCTTCTGAATATAAAAGGAAAAAAGAAGTCAAGCCTCCAAAACCTTCTCGCGAAGACAATCATAAAATAGCCAAAGAAGCCAACTCTGTACTTAAAGAAGCGTACAAATTTTTAGGAACGCCTTATAAATATGGAGGTACAACAAGTTCAGGTTTAGATTGTTCAGGGTTGGTAATCAATTCATTTCAAGCAATTGGATTTCAAATGCCGAGAATTTCCCGAGACCAAGCAGACCAAGGAAAAGAGATAAAATTGAGAGACGCAAAAGAAGGAGATTTGGTTTTCTTTTCTACATCAGGTTCGCGAATCAACCATGTAGGAATTGTTGAAAATGTAAAAAACGGAGAAGTATTTTTCATTCATTCATCTACTTCCAAAGGCGTGATTGTTAGCTCAATCGAAGAAACTTATTGGAACAAACGTTTTGTGAAAGCAACCCGGGTCTTGTAAATTTAAACTTGTGTCATTCTAAATGACTTTTAATGAAATAAAGAATAAAATCCTAGACTTCGTTTCCCCTCTTAAGCTCAAATCTTCTTTGTCGGAATAACAAAAATTATAATTTCAAAAAATTAAAATAATCTCTTTGAATTTGTGCATTTTCGATGATCGAAGTGTTGATTTCCAGTATTTTTGGTTTTTCTGATTGGAGATAAAATTCTTCCAAAGAAAGCTTTAAATCTTCCAGATTATTTACATTTTCATATTCAAACCCAAACATTTTTGCCAAGTTTTCAGCGGTTAAATGATGACGTGTTTCAAAAACAGATTCCACAACACCTGAATTTTCAGGTCCCGGAATGATTTTGAAAATATTTCCTCCGCCATTATTTATTATAATTATTCTGAAATTTTTAGGAATGTAATTGTTCCACAACGCATTGCTGTCGTAGAAAAAACTGATATCACCCGTTACCATAACCGTCGGTTTTTGGCTTGCAATTGCTGCTCCGATGGAAGTGGATGTACTGCCGTCAATTCCGCTTGTGCCACGGTTACAAAAAATTTCGTTAGAAGAATTGTGGTCAAAAAGCTGCGCATAACGGATTCCTGATGAGTTTCCATAATGAATCTGCCAGTTTTCAGGATAAGTTTTGATCAGTTCTTCGAAAACAGTCAAATCTGAAAATGCTGTTTTTTGGAGAAATTCATCGTGTTTAGTTTGATGTGAATTTCTGATTTCATTCCAAATTTTGTAATAATTGCTTTCTTTTTTCTGAACTTTTAGATTAAATTCTTCGATAAATTTTACCGGATTGATTTTTATTTCATTTGTTAAACATTGGTAAGTATCTGGCTGCCAAAATTCATCTAAATGCCAATGAAACTGCGGCTTATGCGTTCTTATGAAAGATTTTATCTTTTTGGAAATTACATTTTGTCCGATGGTAATTAACAAATCAGGACGAAGTTTTTCCAAATCTGTTTCATTTAAAGGAAAAATTACCTGATCAATTTTATTGAAAAATCTTTGTGAATATAAATTGGAAGTAGTTTCTGTCAAAACAACAACAGAATCATCATCCGCCAATTCACTTAATAGTCGATTTAATTTGTCATCCGGAAACTGCATTCCAACGAGAATTAGTTTCTTTTCAACTGAATTCCAAATCGTTGAAAATTCATTGAAATCAAATTCTATATTCTGTTTTTCAGGGATTTCAAATTTATCAAATTGGATGTCAATTGTGTTTTGAAATTCATACAAAGGTTCGGAAAACGGCATATTAATGTGCACCGGACCGAAATCATGCATACAAGATTTAATCGTTTTTTTTATCAATCCTAGGTTATCCGTAAGGATTTCAGTAGATTCATCTTCAGATAATTGAGTGTTATGGTAGGAGTGAAGCTCAAACAGATTTTTCTGACGAATGGTTTGTCCGTCGAAATTATCGACCAAATGTTCCGGACGGTCAGCTGTCAAAACAATCAAGGGAATATTTTGGTAAAAAGCCTCTGTCACGGCCGGATAATAATTGGCTGCAGCAGAGCCTGAAGTACAGCAAAGTACCACCGGTTTTCTGATTTGCTGTGCCATTCCCAAAGCTACAAATCCAGCCGAGCGTTCGTCAACAATGCTATACGTTTTGAAGTGAGGGTGGTGCGTGAAATGCGTTGAGAGCGCGCCGTTTCGCGAGCCTGGAGAAAGCACGATATGTTCAATTCCAAAAGCTAGCAAAGTTTCTGCGAGCAATTGTACGTTGAGTTTTTTAGAAAATTTTTGAGCCAAAACTGAAATTCTTATTGAATAGCAAATGTACTTTGAATTTTATAAATTAATAATTTGGAATTTGTATTTTAGCAATCATTAAAAACAACTCACACTTGACGAAATGATTATAGGAAACGGACTCGTAGCCAATGCTTTTAGAGAACATGATAGAGAAAATGTAGTGTTTTTCGCGTCCGGTGTTTCTAACTCTTTAGAAAAAGACGAAGCCCAATTTCAGCGTGAGGAAGATTTAATTCGAAAAACCATTTCAGAAAATCCTGATGTGTTGTTTGTTTATTTCAGCTCATGCAGCATCTATGATTCTTCCAAAATTGACAGTCATTATGTAAACCATAAATTAAATATGGAACACCTTATTGCGACAGAAAATGATAAATATTTGATAGCAAGAGTCAGTAATGCCGTAGGAAAAGGAGGTAATCAGAATACTTTGATTAACTATTTGATCAATTCAATTCAAAATCAAGTTGAAATTAAAGTCCATATAGATGCAACACGCAATCAGATTGATGTTTATGATGTGACGCAAATTATTTTAGGTTTAATTGACTCTAATAAATTGAATAAAATTGTCAACGTTGCGTATGTAAACAATTATCCGATCTTGGAAATTATAACAATTGTGGAGGAATTTTTGGGTAAGAAAGGAAATTTAATTCTCGAGAAAAAAGGACAGGGTTATTCTATAGATATTCCCGATGCGATGGGATATTTCAAACAAAATAATCTACTTGACAGGGAGAAATACCTTCAGGGAATTTTACAAAAATATTATTAGAATTTTCTTTCGTAGCGCCATTTGTAAACCTTAAAGCCTATTTCGACGGGGAGATTTTGGAAAAGATTTGTTTTTTTTAACTTGGTTGTGAATTCGTCTGAAAAGTAATCAGAAACAGAAAGTTGGGGAGATTTCTTGAGTCGGTTGTAATTTTGTTTCCAATAAGTTTCGTCATTTCTCATTGATTTCCACTGCATTCGCAAAGTAGTGTCTTTGAAGCTAATCAATTTCTTTTTGATTAATTGTTTGCGTTTGGCATTAGATTTCTGATATTCTTTTGTAAACCATTCTGCAATGGTTTGATGATTTTCGAAATTCTTTTTTGTGCGGTTGAATATGACAGAGTCACCATGCAGATAATATAAATAGGTAATTTCCTCTGTAATTGCAATCGTTTCTACTTGCAGCATTAGGTGGAAAAACCACAATTCATCCTGAGCATACAGACCTGGGATAAAATAAATTTTATTTTCTTTTATGAAGTCAGCTTTAAAGAGCTTATTCCAGGATGGTACCGGGAATTCATCGTTACAGTAAGCTTCGAAAATCTCTTCATTTCCTGAATAATACTTCTTTTTAGCGTTGGTAGGAAATCCAAAATCTTTGATAGAATTATCAAAAGTATTGATCCACCTATTTTGCGCAATAATTAACTGAGCATCTGTTTCAGTTGCTGTGTTGACTAATACTTCAATGCAGTTTTCTGTGATTTCATCATCGCTATCCAGGAAAAAAATGTATTTTCCTTGAGAATTATCTATTCCGGTATTTCTGACAACTGATAACCCTTGGTTTTCAGAATGATGAATTAATTTGATATTTAACTCAAGATTTTCTTGTATAAATTTTTCAGTTATTTGTACACTTTCATCAGGTGTACAATCATTTACAAGAATGATTTCTAAATTTTTATATGTTTGATTTTTAACTGATTCCAAACAACGTAAAATGTATTTTTCACATTTAAAAACAGGAATATTGATCGAAACTAAAGGTAGATTCATTCTTTCAAAACTAATTAACCTTAAAGAAATCTTTGTACCAATCGACAAACTGATCAATTCCGTCCTGAATGGAAGTCTGAGGTTTGTAGTCTAAATCGCGAATCAGATCTGAAACATCGGCATACGTACTTGGTACATCTCCTGCTTGAATAGGCAGCATATTTTTCTCGGCAGTTTTTCCGATTTTTTGCTCCAAAGCTGTGATGAAATCCATCAATTTTACAGGATTATTATTTCCGATATTGTAAATTTTATAGGGAGCGGAAGAAACTGAGGCATCGTCTGAATTTGGATTCCAATCAGGATTTTCCTTTGGTGGATTGTCATTTACACGGACAATTCCTTCAACAATATCATCAACATAAGTAAAATCACGCTGCATTTCACCATGGTTGAAAACATCAATTGGTTTATTTTCAAAAATTGCTTTTGTGAATAAAAATAGTGCCATATCAGGTCTTCCCCAGGGACCATAAACGGTAAAGAAACGCAATCCTGTAGTAGGGATTTTGAACAAATGACTGTAGGTATGCGCCATCAATTCATTGGCTTTTTTACTAGCAGCGTATAAGCTGATTGGATGATCCACATTGTCTTTCGTAGAAAAAGGCTGAGATTCATTTAAGCCATAAACACTTGAACTGCTTGCGTAAGTAAGGTGTTTTATATTATGATGACGGCAACATTCTAAAATATTTAGAAAACCAGTTATGTTTGAATCCATATAAACCTGTGGATTGGTCAGAGAATATCGTACTCCGGCTTGCGCAGCCAGGTTTATAACCTTGTCAAATTTTTGTTCAGCAAATAATTTTTCTAATCCTTCTCTATCTTCTAGATTTAATTGTATAAATTGATAATTAGAATCCGTTTTACTTTGGATTAATTTGCCATATTTAATCTCATCTTTATCGATTCCAGTCATTTCCACACGACCATATTTTACACGGATGTCATAATAGTCATTAATGGAATCAAGTCCAAAAATTTGCTCTCCGCGCTTTAGTAATTTGTTTGCAAGATGGAATCCGATAAATCCGGCGGTTCCGGTGATGAGTATCTTCATATTTAAGATTTTGATGCAAATATATACATCTCTGCTGATAGTTTAATTATCTATTCCGCAACCAAGAAATAACTGTATATTTGTACCGACCTTTTGATTAATTCATAACCTATGAATGAAAACCTACCACTTTTCTCAATTTTAATTGCTCATTATAACAATTGGGATTACTTTCAAGATTGTTATAAAAGCATATTATCACAGACTTATAAAAATTACGAAATAGTAATAGTAGATGATTTCTCTACTGACGATTCTTACAATCAATTAGTGGGTTTAGCCCAGAAAGATTCTAAAATAACTTTGGTAAGGAATCATGTGAATAAAGGAGTTGGATTTACTAAAAAAAAGTGCATCGACCTTTCAAAAGGAGAAATTTGTGGTTTTTTAGATCCTGATGATGCACTTATTCCTACAGCATTGGAAGAAGTAATGAATATGTACAAGCTACATGATAAAAATGGAGTGGTGTATTCGAAAATGATGCTTTGTGATAAAAATTTAAACCCCGACAAACCATTTTCCAGAGCAAAAAAAATTACCAACGGAGACAAATGGTTTTTTAATATAGACACTAATGTAGCACATTTTTTTACATTTAAAAAAGCTGAGTATTATAAAACTTTAGGGATTGATGAAGCATTGAGGTCAGCAGAAGATCAGGATTTGTATCTCAAATTATATGAAGTAACGAATTTCTATTTCATAGATAAATGTTTGTATTTGTATAGATTACATTCAGATGGTATTTCTCAGGCAAGTCAAAAACTGGCTGCGAAGGACTATTTCAAACAAGTGTTGAGAGATGCCTTTGAAAGAAGAAATATAACTGTATTAAATGGGCATTATGTTGCAGAATTAGACAATGCTCAACTATACAGTGCAGTGGTAATTAACCACAATAAATTATCGTCTAAACTGCTAAGGAAAATCAGAACTTTTTTATCCTAAGTTTTCATATGCTAAACATATTTATAAAATCATACAACCGTGCGTATTATTTGGATAGATGTATAAATAGCATTTTCCAAAATGTTTCAGGAAATTATACTGTGATAATTTTAGATGATGGGACACCCAAAAAATATTTAGAAAAAATACAACAAATTTATCCTTCAGTTAAAGTTATTTGCTCTGGAAACTATGAAGCAAAATCCATTTCTGTAGAGCAGAATATCTCTAATGGAAAACCTATAGACAGCATGAAGATCCCTACTGATATGTGGATGGAGCAGGTGAAAAAATCAGATGATTATATATTGATGACCGAAGATGATGTCTGGTTTACTAAAAAAATAGATATAGATGAAGTTATATCTAGCATGGAGAGTCATAAAATCCAGTTGGTCAGGCTTGGCTGGCTTGGAAATTTTAAAGACGATTATAACTTAAAAATCGAAAAGATCTCTAATTTATTAGATAGGACTGTCCCTAAAAAATTGTTTACATCAAATCACTTTGTGATGGACGTATATATGTACAATAAGTACAAAGCATTCTCGATTCTTAAAAAACTTAAACTTGCAAACAAGAGCACAAAGCTCCAGTACTGGGCGATAAATTCAATTTTGATGGGATTATATCACAAAGATTATTGGTTGTATATATGGAAAGACGCTTACGGAAAAGTGGATGAAAAACAACAATTACGCAATGCAGCAGTTTGGTTTCATAAATATAAAAAGAATAAAAATTTGATTGCCAGAACGCATCAGGAATATATGAAAACCACATTCAAATCTTCTTCTACAAACTCATATCATCAATATGGATTTGAGTTTGATGTAAATTATTTTAATTACACAATGAATGAAGCATGGCTTCACGGCAAATTTGATTCTATTCAAAATTATCCGCAAGACTTTTCTACAGATTATTTTGAACGGTTTTTTGATGAAAAACTAAATAAGGATGAATTTAGAAAATGGATAGAAAAATTTAAATTACAATATAAGAATAACGGAGCAAATGTAGAAGAATGAATTCGGACAAGGTCAATACTGCATTTTTTCCTGCTTTGACCGGATTTCGGGCAATTGCAGCATGGATGATTTTTGTCTATCATTTCTTTCCATTTAAAAACGAAAGTCTGCCTCAGATATACAAGATTTTGGCCGACGGGTTTCATATTGGAGTCGATATGTTTTTTGTACTGAGCGGTTTTCTGATTACCTACAGATATTATGAGAAAATCAATATAGATTTCAATCAATACATGCTAAACAGATTTGCGAGAATCTATCCCATGTTTTTTATTATTACAACTCTTGTTTACATCAATACATTATTTATAAGGCAAGATATCCCCGACAATTTAAGCACCGAATTGTTCTTGAACTACACACTTACCAAAACAATATTTTTTGACTATCATTTGACGGGCGTTAAGCAAGCATGGACGCTTACATTGGAAGAAATGTTTTACGTAATAGCTCCATTTTTATTTATTTTAATAAAGAAAAATACAATGTGGCTTATAATTATTTTGTCTGTCATAGTTTTTGGAGGAACTGTTCTGCATGAAAATTTTAAAAATATAGGAGGAACGGGAGGATTTTTACATCAAAACATATTCTTGTATTTCATTGAATTTTTCGCAGGAGTAACGCTGGCTTTGATGCTTCGAAAATTTAAAACCAACACAAAATTATTTTTTACAACATTTGGGTCGGTAATGATATTATTTTTTTTATTGACACATAGGTATTTAGATAGATTAGAGTTAGATGATTCATTAGAATCCTTTATCAAAATGATTTTTTTGACACTATTTGGAATTATGCCACTATTTTGGGGATTGATAAATGAAAAAAACCGGATAAAAGATATCCTATCCACAAAGTTATTTGTGTTACTGGGAAAGAGCTCCTATATTTTTTATCTCATTCATAAAGGTTTTATTGCTAATTACATTAAAGAAGATATCTGGGATAATATTTTATTTTTATTTATTGTATTAAATTTATTTTCTATCCTATTATTTCTTTACGTAGAAGAACCTCTGAATCATAAAATCCGCCGAAAATTTAGAAAAAAAAGACAAACAATTTTACTCACCGATGAAAAACCAGCATAAAAAAATAAAAATATTATTCAGACTTCGTTCACTTGAAATGGGGGGTGTGCAAAAAGTTATTCTTGACTTTTTAGAAAACCTGCCCCAAGATAAATTTGACATAACTTTTTTAGTTAATTTAAAACAGGGAATACTTATAAACAGTATCCCAAAACATGTAAGATTTCTTCATTTGACTGAAGGAAGAGAGAGTTTTAGTGATAATAAAATCATTAAATTCATTCAATTGGTTTTGAGGAATCTCAAATTGAGATATTATAAAAAATATCCTAAAACCTTTTATGACAAATTTGGGTTAAATGATATAGATGTCGAAATTGCATCCAGCTACACAGAATTGGAAGACATTTTAAATTCACCCAATAAAAAATCAAAGAAAGTAGGCTGGTTTCATACAGACATCAGATTTGTAGAAAAGAATTTAGCATTAAAGTTCATTTCCTGGATGAAGCAATATGATGTTATGATTTTTGGCTCTAAGCAAACCCGAAATGTTATTAAAGAATTCTATGATATAGATTTTCCAAAAGGAAAAGTAATTTACAATGTAATTGATGGAGACCTTGTCAATAAAAAATCATTAGAATTTACCGTTGAGAGAAATCATCAAATACCACAATTTATATCGGTAGCACGATTGCAAAAAAGAAAAAATTTCGATGATCTCGCAAAAGTTCACAAAAGAATTTTGGACGAAGGACTACAACATGAAATCATTGTAATCGGAGATGGAGATTTCAGACCTGAAGTGGAAGCTCTCATCAAAGATTTAAAAATTCATGATTCTTTTAAACTTCTGGGAACTCAAAAGAACCCTTACCCGTACATCAAAGCAGCAGATTATTTTATTCTTCCTTCAAAAACTGAATCGTATCCCTTGATTATTGGTGAAACTTTGTGCCTGGCAAAGCCAATTATAAGTACTGACGTGGGCGGTATAAATGAAATGATTGATAATGATATAGATGGAATGCTTATACACCCCACTGAACAAGAAATCTATGAGGCTATGAAGAAATTTCTTACAGATGAAGAATATGTAAGTAAGCTCCAAGTGGGGGCACAAAAAGCTTATCTTAAATTTCAAAAAGAATTGATATACAACCAGGTAATAGAAATCTTGGAATCATAAATTAAACTACCAATGAATAAACAAGTTACCATCATCACTCCGGCCTTCAATCGAGCAGATAAGTTACCCCGATTATATGATTCACTCGTAAACCAAACTTTTAAAGATTTTGTATGGCTGGTCATGGATGATGGTTCTACTGACAACACAAAAGAAGTCATAGAAGGTTTTAAGCAGGAAGGTAAAATAGATATTGAATACCATTGGCATGAAAACGTTCATAAAGTGATTACTATGTTCAGGGCGTTTAATTTGGTGAAAACTGACTATCATTTTAGAGTAGATTCTGATGACACAATTCCTCCCAGATCAATTGAGATTTTGTATAACCACATGATGGAAATAAAAGATGATCCCACGATGTGTGCAGTTATAGGGAGACTCAAGTATGATAATGGAAAAATAAATGGTTCTGATTTCCCTAAAAATCCATTGGATACTACAGCTTTTTTAATGAAAAATCATGACAAAGTAAAAGGAGTCCATGCAGGTATGCAAAAAAATGCTGCTGTAAGAAGTTTGGGCTTGAATATGGAACAGTACAGGGGAAGAGGGTATCTTCCCGATTTTTGGAACTATGTGTTAGATTCCAAATTCAAAACCCGTTTTGTAAATGATATTGTTTACACGTATCATTTTGATGAAATTGATCAAGCCTCAAATACCAATGCAAGAAAGCTGAAAAAATATGCTTTTGGATTGATGGTCAATCATTTGAATTTCCTGGAAAGTTATTACGAACAATATTTTACAACCCATCCTATTCCTATTCTGAAACAACTATTCAAATACCTTTATTACGGACTCAACGTTAAAGATTCCTCATTTAAAAGCTTAATAGCCAATTTAAAGAAAATTAATTTAAAAATATTAGCTCTAATCATGATTCCATGTGTATTTGTGTATAATAAATTATATCCTTTGTCATGAATCTATACTCAACCAAAACCGCTATAATTATAGTAACTTATAATGCAAAAAAATGGGTAGATATTTGTTTACCTCCGTTGTATGATATTGAGAATTTCACAATTATAGTCATCGACAATGCTTCCAGAGATGAAACTTGTTCTATTATAAAGAAAAAATATCCAAATGTACACTTGATCGAATCCAAAGAAAATCTCGGATTTGGAAAAGCGAATAATTTAGGTATGAGGATAGCGATAGATGAAGATTTTGACTACGTTTTTCTCCAAAATCAAGATGCTGCGATAGATGAAAAAAACTTAAAAAAACTAATTAAAGCAGCACAGTCAAATTCAGAATTTGGAATAATAAGTCCTGTACATTTCAAAAATGATAACGAGATAGAAAATTTATTTACAGGCTACATTAAAAATACACCTTTTAAGCACTTTGATGCACAATCAGAGCGACTAATCAATGCTGATTTTATAAATGCAGCACTATGGCTTTTACCTATAAAAACCATCCGGGAAATTGGTGGTTTCAACCCATTGTTCTCTCATTATGGTGAAGATGTAGACTATGTAAAACGTGTGAACTATTTTGACTATAAACTTGGGTTTGTAGAAGGAGCAAAAGCATTTCATTATAGAGATTATGACATGGAGAAAATCCGAAAAGAATCTTCACAAAAAAGACATTTCGGACCTTGGCATACCAAATATTACAGCCTCTTGACTGATGTCAACAAATCATCTTTCTCAGTCTTCTGGCATGTAAGCTATTTGTTTTTGACTAGTTTGGCAAAACATATCGTTCAATTCAATTTTAATAGTGTAAAATGGGATTTAAAAATCTTCTCAGATGTCATATTGAAAATGCCTTACATTTATAAAATCAATAGAAAACAAATAACTCAAAAAGGAGAATTATTTTTATAAAATCAAATCCCAAACTTAAATATATGAAACAATGCAGAATATGTGGTAATGAAAAGAATCTACACCCTTACAATGTTCGGGAAATGATGTTTGGGATGAGAGATGAGTTTTTGTATTTTCAATGTCCCGAATGTGAATGCCTCCAGATAGAGGAGATTCCCAATAATTTATCTGATTATTATCCTCAAAACTATTATAGTTTCAATGTAAAAACTGCACAATCAGGGAAACAAAATCTAAAAGAAGCCCTTACTCATAAACGCAATGAATATGCTGTATTTAAAAATAGCTTATGGGGATACTTTTTAAATAAAATTTACCCTACCGATATATTCAAACCATTAAATATAGCAGCTTTAAATAAAAATATGTCTATTCTCGATATTGGTTGTGGAAACGGTAAACTATTATTTTCATTAAAAGAAATGGGATGTAAAAACCTGACAGGTATAGACCCTTACCTTAAAGATGATATAATCACTCCTAACGTAAAAATATACAAAAAAAACATCGAAGAATTAACGGGTAAATGGGATTTTATAATGCTCAATCATTCTTTTGAACACATGGAAAATCCATTGACAGTTTTTAAAAAAATAAATGATATTTTAAATGATAATGGTACCTGTATGATTAGAATTCCTACATCATCCTCTGATGCATGGGAAAAATACAGAGAAAATTGGGTTCAGCTGGATGCTCCAAGACACATATTTTTACACTCCAGGAAAAGTATGGAATTACTTTCCAAACAAGCAGGACTTGAAATTTTCAATGTTTTCTACGATTCAGGAGCGTTTCAGTTTTGGGGTAGTGAGCAATACCAAAAAAACATACCATTGGTCAGCGATGATTCTTATAGCTTCAAAAAAGATGAGTCAGTTTTTACAATTCAACAAATTAAAAATTTTAACCAAAAATCTATCGAATTAAATAAAACTGAAAGAGGAGACATGTGTGCTTTTTACCTAAGGAAATCCAAGTAATGAAAAAAAAAATACTCATACGCATTGGTTCACTCCGACACGGAGGCGCTGAAAAAGTGTTGACGATATTACTGCAAAATTTATCTTCAGACAAATATGAAGTTGATTTATTGCTCAACAACAGATATGGTAAGTATTTACCCGAAATCCCGGATTGGGTGAACATTAAACATATCATAAATGCCGGCTCCATCTCGACCAATAAACCGCACGAAATTCCGATAAAAGCATTTAGAGTACTTTATTTTAAATTATTGGAAACTTTTCCCGCAATTATTTACAATCAAATACTGAAAGGTAAAAAGTATGATGTAGAAATTGCAGCAAACCATAATTTGTTGGAAGAAATGCTTAAAAGCCCTCATAAAAATTCCAGGAAAATTATTTGGATACATAATGACCTTTCGAGCCTGAAAAACTTCCCGCCGCAACGGATTCAAAAGTTTTTTGGTTATGATAAAATCATGGTCATTTCCGACAAAATCAAACAAACCTTTGAAGATCTAGCAAAAAATGAAACCCAGCGAAAAAAAATAATAAGGATTTACAACCCGTTAGATACAAGTGAATTTTCTCGAAAATCTCTCCTATCTGCTGAAAAATATAAATTTGATGATTCGACATACACGTTTGTGGGAATTGGAACAGTTGATTCTCAAAAAGGTTTTGATCGTTTGATCAAAGTTCATAAAAAATTAATTGATGAAGGGTTGCACCATAAAATTCTCATCATCGGAGACGGTCCCGATTTTGACAAAACACAAAAAATTGCAGAAGATTTGGGTGTTTCACAAACTTTTACCATGATTGGATTTGTTGACAATCCTTATCCTTACATCAAAAATGCAGATGCATTCATTTTATCTTCCAGATATGAAGGATTCCCGACAGTTCTTTATGAAGCCATCACACTTCAAAAAACAATTGTTTCGACAGATGTTTCGGGCGCAGCAGATATGCTTGATAATGGTAATTTAGGATTAATTATAGAAAACTCGGAAGAAGGAATTTACAAAGGAATGAAAGAAGTTTTGACTCAACCAGAATTAGGGAAATCTTATCAAAACAAAATTGCTAATTTTGTACAGCCTTTTACATTGGAAAACTCTGTCAGGAAAATTGAAGAAATAATAGATGTAACTTAACCCTATGAACCATTTAACAAGATGCTTTCAAAAACGAAAACGATAGTTTTTATTTTACCGGATTTGGGACAGGGTGGTGCAGAGCGTGTCATCACTACTATCATAAATCATTTGGATAGAAATAAATACACTCCTAAGTTAATTCTATTTGAAAAAAAAGGATTCTACTTGAATGATCTTGCAAAAGATGTTGAAATCATAGAATTAAATGTTTCAAGAATTAGATATTCAATTTTTAAAATCATCCCAACACTAAAAAAAATAAAACCCGATTTTGTATTTATAGGCTGGGGTGAAATATCAGCATTCATATCGCCATTGATACCATTTTTTAGAAAAACAAAATTTATAGCAAGAGAAACTAATGTAGTTTCACAACACGTAAAAAGAAAAGAAATTCGTTTTTTTTATAGATTTTACAATAATTTCCATAAAATAATCGCTCAATCAGATGATATGAAAAATGATCTGGTTAAAAATATTGGAATAAAATCAGAAAAAATCGTCAAGATCAATAATCCCGTAGATTTTGAATTAATTGAATCCAGATTAAATTCAAAAGAAAAGCATTATTCAGGTGAATTTAAAAATGTTGTTGCAATTGGTAATTTGTCAGAACGCAAAGGCTTTGATCTTCTGTTAAAAGTATTTGACAAACTGAAAGAAACCAATATCAAATTACATATTTTAGGGGATGGTTTACAAAAAGAGGAACTGTTAAAACAAAAAGAAAATTCCAATCTAAAAAATGTTGAATTTCTGGGGATAAAAGAGAATCCATTTCCTTATTTGCAGCAAGCAGATTTGTTTATTTTGTCATCCCGTTATGAAGGTTTTCCCAATGTATTGCTAGAAGCAGGAGCCTGTGGCACGTATGCGCTTGCAAATGATTGCCCGGGTGGCATCGGAGAAATTATACAGAATGAAGTCAATGGAGAAATCTGTGATATAAATGATTCTGAAAGATTTTCATTAAAGATTTCAGAATTGGTAAACCAAACGCATCCTCAAGAAATAATTAAAGAATCAATCCGCTCCAGGTTCGCTAAAGGTGTAATACTTGATAAATATAATAAGATTTTTGAAGATTTATGAAGAAAGTTTCTGTCATAGTTCCGGTTTACAATACTGAGAAATACTTGAAAAAATGTTTGGATTCATTAGTAAATCAGACTTTACAAGACATTGAGATCATAATTGTCAATGATGGTTCAAAAGATAATTCTCAAAAAATTATAGATGATTATTTGTCAAAATATAGTCAAATCAGAAATTTCCAGAAAGAAAATGGAGGTCTGAGCGATGCAAGGAATTTTGGTATAGACAGAGCAGAGGGCGATTACATAGGATTTGTAGACAGTGATGACTTTGTAGATAAGCAGATGTTTGAAAAAATGTATCTGCTTTCTCAAAAACACAATGCAGAAATGGTCATTTGTGATTTGGAGAAAGTGAATGAAAATGGAACTTCATTTCGTAAAATGACTCAGTCGCCGCAGCTTCCGGAAAAGATGAGTTTGAAAGATGATTGTACTTTTTTTGGAGAAATGGAATGCTTTGCCTGCAATAAAATTTTTAAGAAAGAATTATTTGAAAATCATAGATTTAAAAAAGGAATTCATTTTGAAGATATAGAACTCATTCCTCAACTTATTTTGAAATCTAAGGTATTGGCAAAAATAAATGAACCGTTTTATAAATATTTCGAAAGACAAGATTCCATTACCAAAACCCATACAAAAAAAGGACTTGATATATACATAGCAATTGATAATGTAAAAGATTCTTTTTCAGAAAGTAATTACAGTAATTTTGAAAATGAAATGAGACGTTTTGTAATCTTTCAGGGATTTTATTGTTATTTGGCATATGTCGCTTATGTGAAAGACAAACAATTAAAATCTGAAATGCTGGATGTTCTATGGAACAAAATGAATGAATTTGACATAAAAAAAACTGAAATTCTATTCTATAAAAGATTTAATAAAAATTATTTATTTTCTTTGCCATTTAAAAAGAAAGTTTTTTATCTATTGGCGCTAATAAATAAAAAACTGATAGCTGTTTTGTAATCACTCATGAGTTTTATATATCTCCTCATATTTGTACTTATACTTTTTTCTACTCTCTACGAAATGTATGGGAATCAGGAAGTAAGCAAACCTTGGTATTATACCATTGTGACAATTATGATCTTAACGGCTGGTCTGGCTTGGGGTATCAGTCCTGACTGGATTTCTTATTGGAATACATTTGAAGGAGCGGCAATCGTTAGTTTTGGAGCTTTATCCGATTTGTCAGAAAAACTAGATATGGAAGTTGGATATCTTTACATTAATAAGATAATCAGTAGCATAGGTCTGGGGTATGGAAGTTTTGTGCTCATTTTAGCCATAGTATCAATTTATTTAAAAACTTCCACCATTTTTAAATACAGTGGATATGTATTTTTAGGATTGCTGATGTATATGGTTTCCATTTACTTTTATGAAGATCAGATTCAAGTCCGGCAAGGACTGGCAAATGCTATAACCATATTTTCTGTCCGTTATATAATCGACAGGAAGCTTTATCCGTTTTTAATCTGCATGGTACTAGCATTTCTTATGCATAAATCATCCATCGTATTTGTTTTTGCATATTGGATTGTTTTGATCAAATTCAACAGAAATTGGGTTATCATCACTATAAGTCTAGCAATAATTGCAAGTTTAACAGGTGTTAGTTTATTGATAGATGGACTATTACAACTTCTACCTTTCGGTATAGGGGATAAATATGATGCTTATAATACTCAGGGGCTTCAAAGTGCAGAAAGTAGTTTACTGGGAGTAATTGTTAAAGTTTTGACCGTATTGGCAGTAGTGCTTTTTGATAAGCAGGCATCAGAAAATGACGTTTACTATCCTTATTTCCGAAACCTTTACATATTTGGAGTTGCCATGTATTTCTTTTTTGGCGGTGGTATTTTTGCATTAAGGCTTCCAAATTTCTATCTTATTTTTATAGCCTTCATGGTTCCGAGAATGATTTTTGCATTGAAAGAAAATGCGGCTCTCAAAAATTTCATCTACATAACTTTTCTGGCATACAACATGGCATTGTTTGTACATGTGAATAACAATACCAAGGACAAAGCAGGGTTTTCTTACTATAGAACTATTTTTGACGACCGAGCGACCTACTCTTTTTTTCTTGATTAATGCATCTAGAATCCCAAACCTATGATATCTGAAATACAAAAAAAAAAATGCGTTTTACTTCTTAGCAGAACTCCAGCTCCACCGATAAGCGGCTATAAAATAAAGACATATAATTTGGTGAAAATCCTATCTGAACTTTATGATTTAACTGTCATCATTGTAACAGATGAGCCTGAGAATAATGAAAATATAGAATTCTTAAAAAAGCACTCAAAGCACTATTTATATTTTACTTTTCCAAAATGGAGATTTTATTGGAATACGCTGAAAGGTTTGCTGTTTAGTTCAAATCCTCTTCAGGTCTCTTATTATAAATTTAATTCAGTTCATAAAAAACTTGCGTCAATAATCAGAGAAGCAGATATAATTGTCCCAAGCCTTACCCGTACAACGGAATATGTTTTAAATCAGCCAAGAAAATCAAATTCAGTAATTATTTTCGATACAGTAGACTCTTATGCATTGGGTTATGCCCGTGCAATAAGTAAAACAAAATCATTTTTGTGGAAAAATATTTATTCCATAGAATCGCATAGATTACACAAATATGAAAAAGAAATTATTTCTCAGGCCAATGCTTCTTTATTAGTAAATAAAGAAGAAACAGAATATTGGAAAAAATATGGAAATTCTTTACTAATGCCCAATGGTGTAAAGGAAGAATTGTATAATTATGATTTGGTAAATACGCCTGAAAACGCCATAGCATTTTTTGGTAAAATGGATTATCCACCCAATATCGATGCGGTAAAATGGTATGCTAAAAACGTACTTCCTTTTTTACCTGCTGAGGTGAAATTTTACATAGTCGGAGGTTCACCCGGTAAAAGCATCCTGAAGCTTGAAAATCAATATAAAAATATAGAAGTTACTGGATATTTGGACAATCCTTACGATTTATTGAGCAAATGTTTAGCAGTTGTTGCACCGATGCAAACAGGCGGAGGAATTCAAAACAAAGTTCTTGAAACTATGGCTTTAGGGCAAGTCAACATCCTTTCCTCACTGGCGGCGAATCCTATTGGAGGTGTCGATAAGAAAGATTTTCTGATTGCAGAAACAGCTGAAGAACATATTGAATTTGTCAAACTCATGTACTCCAATCCATTGCTTCGAAATGAAATAGGCAATAATGCGAGAAATCTTATTAAACAAAATTTCTCTTGGGAAAAAAACAAAAAGAGTCTAAAAGAAATTGTTGAAGAACAATTTGCAAATCAAAACACGAAAAATTGATTGTATGATTCTCTATAATTTACCAAATATTCAAATACTAATTCTTTAAACTCATGAAAATAACAATCATCGGAGGATCAGGTTTTGTAGGTTCAAGGCTCATAGAAGAACTTAAAAAATCAGAAAATAACATCCTTACAAATATAGACAAGCAAAAAAGCCCCTTCTACAATAACATAACAACTATTGCCAATGTTTTGGACAAAGAAGCAATTTCTCAAAAATTAGCCGGACAAGACTTAGTTGTTCTTTTGGCTGCAGAGCATCGTGATGATGTTACTCCAAAAACTTTGTATTATGATGTCAACGTACAAGGTATGAAAAATGTATTGGAAGCGATGGATGACAATAACATAAGGCGAATTGTATTTACAAGTTCAGTAGCGGTTTATGGATTAAATAAAAAAAATCCTGATGAAAACCATACTGTCGATCCTTTTAATGAATATGGGATTACCAAATGGCAAGCCGAACAGGTTTTAGAAGAATGGCATAAAAATGATAGCTCCAAAAATGTAAATATTCTCAGACCGACGGTGATTTTTGGTGAGCGAAATCGTGGTAATGTTTACAATTTATTGAAGCAGATCAGTTCCGGAAAGTTTATGATGATCGGCAATGGAAACAATCAAAAATCGATGGCTTACGTAGGGAATATTGTAAGTTTTATGAAATTTCTAATTGAAAATAAATCTGTAGGTTATAATGTCTTTAATTATATCGACAAACCTGATTTTACCATGAATGAATTGGTATTGCACATCAGTAAAGTGTTGGATAAAAAAATACCCACTACAAAAATTCCATTAGCGCTAGGAATGCTTGGAGGATATGGCTTTGATATATTAGCAAAAATTTCAGGAAAGAAGCTAAGTGTCAGCAGCGTACGTGTAAAAAAGTTTTGTGCTACCACTCAGTTCGATGCAGGTAAAGTTTCAAAGACAGGATTTGTCCCTCCCTTTACACTTGGTGAAGGTTTAGAGAGAACTTTAACTTATGAATTTGTAGAAAAACGAACTGATGCCGATATTACTTTTATCACAGAGTAATTTATAATCCTTACTTATAATGTTTTGATTTTTTTGTGAATTATTCATTTAACTTCTATAATTTAAATGAATTGATTAAAGTTCAATAAACTATTATTTAATGTTTTAACTAAAATTTAATTTGTTACTTTTGTAATTGAAACAAACCTCAAGCCTGTTGTAAGTTTCTCACTATCACACTTATCTGATGATTTTGTATTAATGCCTCTTAACAGGTTATATGAGGGTTATCAGAGTTTTATTCTTAGTCATTTTCTTGATGACTGTCAGTTCGCAAGGGCAGTCCGTAGATTACACACGCGCGCCAAATAGTTACATTTTTGATATAAATTTTGCCCAACAAAATGGGAAAGGAGGCTTGATGATACCTGTAAAAAAGGCCTATGAAGTCTGGGCATCTAATGAGTATTTAACCCAAGATGGCATAAATATCCCAATTCCGCAAGGACAAGGATCAGCATCACTCTATTGGGAAGATGTCCCAGGTTTGATCCGTTCTGTAGAATTGGTAGGTGCGGGAGAAGCTTCCAAAATCAAAGTAATGATTGATCAGGCCAAGGGAAAAGGAAATGCTTTGGTAGCCTTCAAAATCGAAGGAGAAGTTTACTGGAGCTGGCATATTTGGATAACCGACGACCCTTCGGATGGAGTTGTTTATTCACAAGAATTTGAAACAGATATTGATCTCGTGCGGTTTGATCCAAAGTATATGGATAGAAATCTAGGGGCATTGAACAACCAATTTTTAGGAGACGACTGGCACAAATCAGCTGGACTTATGTACCAATGGGGTAGAAAAGATCCCTTTCCGACAATGGTTTATAAAGATTTTTCCTTTTATGAATTAAATGGAGAAGATATAGGCACTATGAGACACAAAGATGCAATCGACACTCCTACTTCTACGAAATTCAAAGATGATTTCCTAAGACCTTATGATGAAATTGAAAAAAATATCAGTTTTTCAGTCAGAAATCCTCTTACTTACATAAGCAATACAGATGATGATCCTTACACAGAGCCCAATGGAACAAACGGAACCTGGTTCTCTAAACAACAATACCGAAACGCCACTACAGCATGGGATTTGTGGGGAGATAATTACAGAGGAGATATGAGCAACGCGAGCAGTTCCAATACCACACTTGCAAATGACAGTAAGTCCTACGAACTCAAATCCCCTTATGATCCTTGTCCAAATGGCTGGAGAATTCCATCATTTTATGGGAGGATAACCTCTAATAATAACCATAGTCCGTGGGGAAGAAAAAATAGCGGAGGTAACGATGCGGCCAACCCTTTACACTCGTTTTTATATCCAAATACCTATAATCCGGTTTTAAATGGTGTAAAAGTATACATAGGATTGGGTATGGATTTTACAGAGGTTCCAAATAGAAATCTCGGAATCATGCCCATTGCCGGAAATATGGAATACTATCCCAATATAGTTTCTCCGACTTCTATTCCTCATACTGAATATCAAGATGAGGCAGCAGACGGAGCATTATGGTCAGCTACTTATGGACAGGGAGGAGCCAAAATGTATAAAATGATTGCTGATTTGTATAAAGATCCATTTAATGAAAATTCCCCTGCCAATGCCGTTTTTGCAACATCTTCTACGCGTCCGAAAGAAGGAAATGCTCTGCGTTGTATGCAAGATCCCAATATGCATAAAATAGGTTCTTTTGAAACGGAATATGTTGATGGTGATGTTGTTAATTATACCGAAGGAATTGATAATCCCAACAGTTACATTATCTCTTTAGGGCAATTAATTCAAACAATCCCCGTAAATAAAGCATTTGCTGTTTATAATCAATACTTGACAGATCATGAAATGCTGTCTGACAATGATTTGAAAGCAAATGTTTATTGGACAACTAATTCACAGTTAGTCAGTAAAGTATATTTGATACCCGATGATTCAGATCCTTCAGATATGAAAAAATCAAGCATTGTAGTAGAACTCAATCCGGAACAAACCGGAAATGCAGTTATTTCTTTACACAATGGCGACATTACCAATCCTGTAAATTGGAGCTGGCACATTTGGGTGCCACAAAGTCAAATTAATAAAATTACTTACACTACGGAAGAAATAATTCCCGCAAATTACAATTTTGTAAATTTAACCAATAGCAGAAACCCTCCGCTCACTACTACTTTTATGGATAGGAATTTAGGAGCAATTGAAGCTTTTCCTCACTCGGATGATCCAGACTTAGAAAGTAAGGCAGAAAGGTCAGGAGGTTTTTACTATCAGTGGGGACGAAAAGATCCTATACCAACATTTACAAATCCCGGAGCTGCTGTATATAATATATTCAAAGGTACAAGTGTGAATGCTCAGGGAGAAGTAACTTATGATGAATTAAATTTAGATTCCTATAATTCAGAATATACCTCAGATTATACAAATTACAGTTCCGTGGCAGGAGTTTCTGAAAGCGACAGAAAGTCAATCAAAATCAGTAAGATAATGAAGTTTTCATCTCAAAACCCAATGACCTATTTGTACCAGAATGGAGAAGGAATTAAAGATTGGTTGTCTGATGAATTGGGATATGGGCAGGAAAGGTGGGGCCATGGAACATCTAAATCTCCATTTGATCCTTGTCCGGCAGGTTGGCGTGTTCCAGACATGACTTTTGTTTTTACAGAATACAGAGGAAGCTCACCTTGGTTCAATGGGAAAAAATTAAGTTCTCAACAAGCAAATCCACACTTTTTAGGAAGTCATTATGGAGGCTCACCTGTAACTAACGGAAACATTACTTTAGGATGGATTTTTAATGATCCTTTGTACAATGTAGGAAACTATCCCGCAACCGGAATCCGTTCGGATGGAAATACCATCCAGGGAATTGGTTTCCAGACAGGAATTTGGACTGCATCAGTTTCCATGAGGCAGCAATCTAATGCATTTGCATTTAGAATTAGAAGAGAAACAAATGGAGATTATCGTGTAACCTCAGCTGGAAGTTTTTCTCCACAGAATGGGATGAATGTACGTTGTTCTGTTGATGAACCAAGATATACAGGGGAGCAAATTTGCCCTGGTACAACTTGGAATGGGTCAAACTGGAGCAATGGAATTCCGGATTTAAATAAGAAAGCAATCATCAATGGAACCCTTATTCTTTCATCGGATTTAGAAGCCTGTGAACTGGAAGTTATGAATAATGGTAATTTATTAATCCCCTCAGGATTTACATTTACAGTAAAAGGAATTGTAATTAACAATGCTTCTGCAGAAAGTTTCATTGTTTCCAGCGGAGCAAATTTAATTCAACAAGAAAATATTGAAAACATCGGACCGATTACAGTTCGACGTGACAACCAGCCATTCAAAAGATTAGATTATACTATGTGGTCTTCTCCGGTCTCCGGACAGCAACTGCAGGCTTTCTCTCCTATGACTTTGCCCAATCGCATAACAACTTATGAGGGTATTCTTTCTTATGTGGCAGTTCCTGATGTAACTGTAAATTTTTTAAAAGGAAAAGGATATATGTTCAGAGCCCCCAATAACTGGAGTGCTACTCCGGAGATATATTCAGGAGAGTTTAAAGGAGTTCCTTTTAATGGAGACATTATACTTCCAACACATCCTGAAAATCATACCTCAATCGGAAACCCTTACCCTTCCAATATAAGTGCTGATGCGCTTATGCTGGAAAATCCCGGAATATCTACTCTTTATTTTTGGACCAATGTCAATCCTGTTACAGGAGGAACTTACGCAGGAAATAATTATGCTACTTACACATTTTTAGGAGGCACTTCCTCTGGTGGAAATGTGATAGCGCCTAATGGGATAATCTCTGTAGGGCAAGGATTTTTAGTAGGAAGTTATTCTGCTGAAGTTATTTTTAGAAACCCAATGCGGGTTGATAATCAATCCATATTTTATAGAAACGAAGAACTTGAAAAACATAGGATGTGGCTGGATTTGAAAAATGAGGAAGAGTTTTATAACCAGATTATAATTGGTTATATGGACGGTGCCACCAATGGAATAGATAATCAGATAGACGGAAAGCATTTTGGATATCAAGGGTCGGCATTGTACAACCTAATCGGTGAAGAAAAATTTACGATACAAGGACGTGCTTTACCTTTTCAGATATCAGATGTGGTGAAATTAGGTTTTAAAGCAGTGGAGGCTGGCAGATTCACTATTTTACTTTCCAATTTTGACGGATTGTTTACCGAAGGAGAATTTATGATTTATGTGAAAGACAATGATTTAAATCTAATTCATAATCTGATGGAATCTTCTTACACTTTTGAATCTCCATCGGGTGAATTCACAGAAAGGTTTGAAATAGTTTATCAGGAAGAATCAACTATGGCAGCAGAAGATATTATGAATGGATATGTACAGATTTATACAAATAATAAAGATATAATCGTTGAGTCCAAAAATGAAAAAATAGTTTCTGTGGAATTATACGATTTGAATGGAAGGAAAATTAATTCAAATCAAAATTTAAATACAAATTTTCATGAAATTAAATCCAATTCAAACGGAATTTGGGTGGTGAAAGTTCAAACACAGAATTCAGAAATGATAGTGAAAAAAATAATAATTAAATAAAACTACCATTTCTCTAAATATAAAATCCATATAAATTTATTTGTTGTTTTTAAACAAATTTTTAACAATCTGATTTAATATGACAGAATGAATTATATTTGCTTTTAATCAACCATAGCCATACCAACGATGAAAAGTTTTAACTTAGAGTCAATAGCTAATTTATTGGGATTTTCTTCTTTGTACCTGAAAGTAGTGATTTCTTTCTTGGTAGCTTTTATTTTGGTTTATTCTGCAATACCTAAAATTATCCGTGTTTCTTACCGAAAACAATTAATGGATGTACCGGGAAGCCGAAGCTCACATTCTAAAAAAGTACCTACATTGGGAGGCGTTGCTATCTATTTCGCAATTACTGTGGTTACAGCCATTTTCTCAGCAGAGATGCTTCATAAAGATATTTTTTTCTCAGCAGCATTGGTAATGCTCTTTTTCATAGGGTTGATGGACGATTTGCTGATTGTAGCACCCAGAAAAAAACTTTATGCACAAGCCATAAGTGCTGTGATGATAATTGTAGGCTCAAACGTACGGATTCAGAGTCTTTTTGGATTAATGGGAATTTATGAACTTCCTTATCTGGTAAGCGTAATTTTGACGACGATCGTCTTCATTATAATGATTAATTCATACAATCTGATTGATGGAATTGACGGGTTGGCAGGAGGAGTAGGCGTTTTGATTTCGCTTTGTTTTGTATTTATATTTTTTCGATTATATGATTATTCAACAGGTTTTCTGGCAATCGCCATGCTAGGTTCACTACTCGCTTTTTTGAAATTTAACCTGTCTGACCAATATAAGATTTTTATGGGTGATACGGGCTCTATGGTCGTCGGATACCTGATTTCTTTCATGGCAATTAAATTTATCAATATATCTTCTGCAGAATGGATTTCAATCAGCAATGCACCCATCATAGCAGTAGCGATATTGATAGTTCCTATAATTGATACCATAAGTGTAATTATTATAAGAATTTCCCAAAAAAAATCTCCTTTTTCGGCAGATAAAAACCACATACACCACAGAGTTTTGAAGCTCGGTTTTTCACATATGGGAACTTCAGTAATAATATGTTTGTCTAATGTTTTAATTATAATTTTTGCCTATTTACTCAGACATTTAAATATAAATTTAATGTTGTTTTTGGTAATTGCAGCAGCACTCATTTTATCATACCTGCCTCTTGTATTGGTAGAACGTATGAGCAAACAGAAAGAAAATAAAGCCTTAATTAACAATTCAAACAAATAATCAAAAACACTATATTTGCCATTTAAAAAAATACAAAAACTTGAAACCTATCAAAATTTTAATTTACTTTTTATTCTTTAGTTCATTGGCTGTTTCCTGTATTCCATTAAAGGATGTCAAGTACATCCAGCCCGATTCAAGACTGAAACTCAATGAACATGGGATGATTGTTGAAAATCGCCCGCAATATCATCTCCAAAAAAATGACCAGATAAGCATTCGTATTTCTACCAGAAATCCAGAAATGTTAAGTATGTTTCAAGGATATACTTCCCAAGGGGGTGGAGCTGTTCAACAATCAGGCGGAATTAGAATACAGGAAGATGGAGCCATAGAGCTGCCTCGTTTGGGTAAAATTCATGTGGAAGGATTGATGTTGGAAGAGGCAAGAGAAAAAATTCAGACAGAATTTTATAAAATATTTAATCAAGAAGCAGCATATATTGAAGTAGTTATGCCCGGCATAAATTTTACAATAGTAGGAGAAGCTGCATCAGGAAACTATTTTATACCTCGATACGATTTTAACTTACTTGAAGCATTTGCAATGGCCGGGAATTTGTCAGATGTAGCAGACCGCAAAAACATACAAATCTTACGAACTACACCTGAAGGGTCTCATAGAGTACAGGTTGACATCACCCAAGAGTCGATTATGAACTCGGAATATTTTTGGCTGCAACCAAATGATGTAATCATTATAAATCCTAAAAGACAGAAACAGTGGGGTATTGGTCTAAACCCTATTCAAACCATTGCAACTGTATTTGGGGCTTTGACTACTGTTATAGGTATGTATTTCTTTTTCAAGAATTTATAATTAAACTGCTAAAAAAATAATTATGCAGGAGAATATTTCCCACGCCAAAACCAATAAGGAAAGTAGAAAAAAAAGTGCTTCCATTTTTGAAATAGATAGGTTTATACCTAGAATCATACGAAATTGGCTCCTTTATATATGTAGCCTTGTGATAGCAATCTTTTTTGCTATTTATTTAAACAATTGGCATTTAGACAAAGTTTACTCGGCAACGGCAAGCTTCCATGTTTCCAGTAATTCCGGATCCAATTCAAATTTCGGAACCAATAATTCAATCAACTTCATTTGGGGAGGAGCATCCAATAAAATAGATGTCCTCACCAACGTTCTACAATCCAGAACCCACTCATACGATGTAGCACAAGTTACCGGGGCATATGTAGCTTACGTAGAAGAAGGAACTATAAAAAAATCTAATTCCTATAGATTAAACTCTCCTTTTCAAATAGTTATTGATACAACACACAATCAGGTGATAAATGTTGAAATCGAGATAAAAGAGATAAATGATAATTCATTAGAGATAATCCCGATAAGTAATACTTCATATAATAATATATATAATTATTCGAAAGACTCTGTAATAGCAAAAAACAAAACCATAAAATTTCCTAAAAAAGCAAAATATGGTGAGTGGATTGAATCTGAAGATTACAGATTTAAAGTAGTAGAAGGCTTTAGGATGTTTTCCGAAGGAACTAAATACTCATTCCTATTAACAAACTTAGATGCAGCAACTAACAGAGTTAGAAGTGGTATAGTATTAAATCCTTCCACAAGAGGAAGTTCAATCATCAACATATCGAAAATATCATATACACAAAGTGAAGCAGTAGATATTGTTAACGCATCTCTCCTAATCTTGCAAAAACGAGAATTAAACGAAAAAAATCAAATCGCTTACAATACCCGCAATTATATAAAAAAACAGATGGGAATTGTGAAAGAAAAAGTAGACAGTTCTTATACAGATTATCAAAATCTTCAAAAAAGGGAGAATACGTATGATATGCCCGCTGATAAAGGAAATGTATTATCAAACATCCTTGATTTAGAAAAAGAAAAAGTAGGTTATCAAGAAAGAATTTCTGCTCTTAACTCTGTTAGTAATAATGTGAGGCAATCCGGAACAGATGGAATGATTTCTTTGGAAATTGCAGGACTCAATGAAGGTAATTTCGTAACCGAAGTAGGAGAATTAAAATCATTAGAAGAACAAAGAAAAGAAATGGTTCTCTTATACCAGCCCTCGGCAAGAGAAGTAAAAGAGCTAGACCAAAAGATTGGGGAGGCAAAAAATAGAATTCAAAATGCAATTAATTCAAACAGAGCCAAAATTGACAGAGAATTAGCCGACATCAATAGTAAATTATCACAATACGAAGGAGAAGCTTATAATCTACCCGAAAAGGAAAAAAAATTCTTAGATGCATCCAGAGGATATATAATAAATGATGCTTTATATGCTGAATTATTAGCAAAACTAAGTCAGGCTGAGTTATCAATAGCTTCAAATATTTCAGACATTACCGTTATTGACAATGCAAAAAATTTAGGACAAGGTCCTGTAGCACCTGATACTCGTTTTAATTACGTCGTAGCAATAGTTGTTGCACTCATCTTACCAACCGTTTATTTATTGGCAAGAGAATTATTTGACACAAAAATTAAAGGTGTTCCAGACATTGTAAGAAGAACCTCCATCCCATTAGTTGGAGCAATAGGTAATAACTCTGACTCAACCAATCCATTGGTAGTATTAGAAAGACCTAAATCGGGGATTTCTGAAGCATTCAGAGCAATACGAAGTAATCTTGCATTTCTTTATAAAAGAGGTAACACTTCACCAAATAAAACAATTGTTATTACATCATCGGTAGGTGGAGAAGGAAAAACATTCATGTCCATGAACATATCATCTGTCTTGGCATTGAGCGGAAAGAAAACTCTTCTGATTGGCACGGATATGCGCAAGCCAAAGATATTTGATGAATTTGGATTAGAGAATAAAAAAGGGCTCTCCAATTATTTATCAGGTAATGCTACCCTGGAAGAAGTTATTCAGAAAACACGTTTAGACTCTTTAGATGTTATTACGGGTGGCCCGATTCCGCCCAATCCATCTGAATTATTATTACAAGATACAATGGGCAAGATGCTGCAGGATTTAAAAAATGAGTACGATTTTATAATTCTTGACACACCTCCGGTAGCTTTGGTTTCAGATGCTTATGATTTGATGAGGTATGCCGATGCGACTCTTTACATCGCACGATTCGATTATACATACAGAGGACTTATCAAAAACATTTCCGATAAATATGACGAAGGAGAAGTTTCCAATATCGGTATCGTCCTAAACGACTTCCAAACCAAAGGAGGTTATGGATACGGCTACGGTTATGGTTATGGATACGGCTATGGCTATGGATACGGCTATGGATACGGTTATTTTGAAGAAGATGCAAATTATGACCCGAGCATCATAGGTAGAATTAAAAGAATAATCGATATCAGGAGATACCTCAAAAGGTAATGAGAATAACCAAATTTTTATTTGATTACTTAATTGCTATCCTAATTTTCCCATTGGTATTTCCGGTAATTATTTTATTAATTATCATTTCGACTATAGATACAGGTGAATTTGGATTATTTACTCAAAAAAGAGTAGGCAAGGAAGGAAAACTATTTTCCATCTATAAAATCCGTTCCATGAAAGGTACTTATGAATCTGACATAACTACGCTCACTTCTCACAAAATCACAACATTTGGAAAAATCATCCGAAACTATAAGCTCGACGAATTGCCCCAAATCTTAAATATTCTCCTCAATCAAATGAGCTTCGTAGGTCCACGGCCAGACGTTGTCGGTTACGCAGATGAATTAAAAGGCGAGGATAGAATTATCCTCACGCTAAAACCCGGGATCACAGGTCCTGCCCAACTCGCTTATAGAAACGAAGAGATTCTCCTTTCTGAGCAAGAAAATCCCATCCAGTACAATGACGAAACCATCTGGCCGGATAAAGTCAGAATCAACCTTGAATATATTTCAAGCTGGACTTTCAGAGGTGACCTTAAATATATTTGGAAAACCATTAAATTCTGAATTATATGGGTGCGTCCCCCGTCCGCCCTTTGGGCAGGCGTCCGGCGGTCGGGCTTTTCAGGGCTCCGCTTCGCTTCGGTGCTCCATCGCCTTACGCACCACTCCTTTCAGTCGCACCCTTACAATCCCTCGCACAAAAAAAGAGACAGCTATAAAACCAGTCTCTTATATTTAAAATTTATTGTTATCCCGAGCTTGTAGAGGGATCTAATTTAACCAATCAAGTCTGTATCACCCCCAAATTAAAAGGCTTCTCAATCGGTGCATGATTTGCAGCCTCGATTCCCATCGAAATCCATTTACGCGTATCCAATGGATTGATCACAGCATCTGTCCACAACCTTGAAGCAGCGTAATAAGGACTCGTCTGCTCATTGTATTTTTGCGTTATTTCATCCAATAGCTCAGCCTTTTTCTGCTCATCAATTTCTTCACCTTTCGCTTTCATCGAAGCTTCCTGTATCTGAAGCAAAACCTTAGCAGCCTGTTCGCCGCCCATTACCGCCAATTGTGCAGATGGCCAGGCAAAAATCAACCTTGGATCATAAGCCTTTCCGCACATCGCATAATTCCCTGCGCCATAACTATTTCCAACCACAACCGTAAACTTCGGAACGACAGAATTCGCAACTGCATTCACCATTTTCGCCCCATCTTTGATGATTCCACCATGTTCAGATTTCGAACCCACCATAAATCCCGTAACATCTTGTAAGAAAACCAATGGAATTTTTTTCTGATTACAATTCGCAATAAATCGTGTTGCTTTATCAGCCGAGTCCGAATAAATAACTCCTCCGAACTGCATCCCATCCTTTTTAGACTTCACGATTTTTCTTTGATTGGCCACAATTCCAACCGCCCAGCCGTCAATTCTCGCATAACAGCAAATCAACGTTTTACCATAATCTCCTTTGTACTCATCAAATTCAGAATTATCTACCAAACGTTTGATGATGTCGTACATATCATACTGCTCAGACCTTGTAGCAGGTAATATTCCGTAGATTTCCCTTTCGTCTTCTTTCGGCTTTGCAGACTCAATTCTGTTATAACCCGCCTTTTCATAATCGCCGATTTTACCCATGATAGATTTGATTCTATCCAAAGCATCTTCATCATTTTTGGCTTTGTAATCCGTCACACCCGAAACTTCACAATGCGTAGTCGCGCCGCCAAGCGTTTCATTGTCGATGTCTTCTCCGATAGCAGCTTTCACCAAATAACTTCCGGCAAGAAAGATAGAACCTGTTTTGTCAACAATCATCGCTTCATCGCTCATGATTGGAAGATAAGCACCACCCGCCACGCAGCTTCCCATCACCGCAGAAATTTGAGTGATTCCCATCGAACTCATGATAGCATTGTTTCTGAAAATTCTTCCGAAATGTTCTTTATCCGGAAAAATTTCGCTTTGCATTGGCAAATAAACGCCTGCACTATCTACTAAATAAATGATTGGAAGTCTGTTTTCCATCGCAATTTCCTGCGCACGCAAATTCTTTTTCCCAGAAATCGGAAACCAGGCACCCGCTTTTACAGTTGCGTCGTTGGCTACAACGATGCATTGCTTCCCTGAAACATAACCGATGGTTATCACAACGCCTGCACTCGGACATCCGCCTTCTTCTTCATACATTCCATATCCGGCAAAAGCACCGATTTCTATACTCGGTTTTCCTTTGTCCAAAAGATATTCAGTACGTTCACGCGCAGTGAGCTTTCCTTTTTCCTTGTATTTTTCGATGCGCTTTTTACCACCTCCAAGATATATTTCTGATAATTTTTTTCTTAAATCCGAAACCTGAAGCTTATTTTTATCTTCACGTTGGTTGAAAACTAAATCCATTCTTTCTATTTGTTTGTTGGCTAAAACTACAAAAATCAGATGAATTGTAAAATTTACTTTTTAAGAATTGATAAAGGTTTTGCAGTGGGAAATCATTTCAGGAAAGAATTCCATAAATTCAGATTCTAATTCTTCCTTATATAATATCATTTCTTCCACAGCGGTACTGATGTTGTTTTCGAACTTACTTCGCTGGCTGATTCCCTTCAGCGTCTGCTGAATTCCTTCGATGCTCGCATAATTCCCAAACCAATCATGTTTGAGCAAATGTTTCACCATGAATTTTAAGTCCGATGGGAATTCATCAAAATGTTTTCTGAATAAATCATAACACTTTGAAACAAATTCGGAGTAAGGTTCATCAGAAAATTTCTCCCAATTGGAAATCAAAATATAATCGTATAAAACATCTACAATCACGGGCGAATATTTCCCATATCGCTCATGGAATTTTTGCGTGCTTTTTTTTACCACATCGTGCTCATCTGTAAAAGTGTCGATGGTGCGGTGTAGTAAAATTCCTTTTTGTCGGTCTCCTTCAAAATTCTCAAAATCTTTTCCCCGAACAACTTCTCCATAAAGATTTCCAATTTGGATTTCCGGATTTTTAAAAGACAATAATTGGTGTGCTACAAAATTCATGAGTGAACTAAGATAATCAGAAATTTCAATTTAACCTTGATTCTGAGAAAAATCATCAAAGGTTCCGTCTTCATAAAAGAACACAATCTTCTTTATTTTTTTGGACGAATTGGAGACAGGCATTTCATTTTGTGAAATTATTTCTTGAGAGTTTTGGATTTCTTGTTCACTATTTTCAATTTCATCTATATCAAAAAGGGTAGGATGGAAGTTCACTGAATTTTCCATATTTTCATTTTCGGAAGAAATTTCTTCAAATTCTTCTTTTTTTTCTGTTCCGAAAACCAACCAATCTGTATCAATTTCAGGAAAAACTTTTTTGATTTTAATGAGAAATTCCAAGCTCGGTTTATTTCGTCCAGAAACAATGTGTGAAATTGCCGATCGCTGTACTTCAATTTTGTCTGCAAATTCGGAGGGTGTGAGTCCCGATTTTTCTAAAATTTCCAATATTCTTTTTGATGCTTCCATTTTACAAAAGTAAACATAAATTCACAATTTTAAACAGGTAATTTTGTCCGAATTAATACGACTATAATTTGAAGTAAATTAACATCAATAGTTTAGGTAGTTTGTCATAACTAACTGATTTTAATTAAAATGAATGATAGATATATATATTATTTTATAATTAAGCCATTATGTCATCAAAATTGAATTATTTAAATTTACAAAAGTAAATTACAAATGTAAATCAGAAATTATTCGAAATATTTTGAACGCAATTCACATAAGTAACCTGATTTTACATCTAAAAAATAAAAGTCTCTTAAATCGCTTTAAAATCAATTTTTAAAAACCGTAACTTCGTTTCATGGAATTATTGCAATTATTTGACTCAGATTACGAAAAAATCCGCGTCTCGGGATTTGAATCCAGATACTTACCTTTTTCTCAACTTAAAAACTATTTAGATGATAATTTTCCTGAAAAAATTTCTCTTGGAAAATCATTTTTAGGCAACGACATTTTTCATTTAAAAATCGGAACCGGAAATCGAAATATTTTGGCTTGGTCTCAAATGCATGGAAATGAATCTACCGGAACGCGTGCAATGTTTGATGTTTTAGAACTCCTGAAATTGGAAAATAATTGGTCTGAAACGATTTTAAAAACCTTTACCTTTCATTTTATTCCGATGTTAAATCCTGATGGTTCTACTTTATATACGCGTAGAAATGCTTCAGGAATTGATCTGAACCGTGATTTCACGCAGGAATCTTCTCCGGAAATTAAAATTTTAAAAGAATTCGTGAAAAATTACCAATTTGAATATCTATTTAACCTCCATGATCAAAGAACGATTTTTAATACGGAGAATTTACCACAAACCGCAACGCTTTCATTTTTAGCTCCTGCTGCTGATATTCAGCGTTCTATGACTGATACGAGACGAAACGTCATGTCGGTTATATCTTATATGAATACACATTTACAGAAATACATTCCGGGAAAAATCGGCAGATTTTCAGATGAATTTTATCCCAATTCGACGGGCGACAACTTCACTCAAATGGAAATTCCAACGATTTTGTTTGAAGCAGGACATTATCCCAATGATTACCAGCGAGATCACACCCGAAAGTACAATGCACTTGCGATTTTGTTGGCGTTGGATGCGATTCAGCAAAATAAAAATTTCGGTACGGAAGGTTATTTTGACATTCCGCAAAATGGAAAAATGTTTCTGGATGTGGTTTTGCGTAATGTTTTGGTAAAATCAAGCCATTCAGAATCACTTTTAGACATAGGAATTTATTTCCAAGAACAATTGAATACAAAAACGCATGAAATAGAATTTTGTGCTGTGATAGAGGAAATTGGTGATTTGAGCAATTATTTCGGTCATTTGGATTTAGATAAAAAAGGACAAATCTTTGTTGGTAAATCTACAATTTATCCTGTTTTTGAGGAGGTTGCAGATTTTTCAGTAGGAAATATCCATTTTGACAATGGCAAATTTATCTACTAAACAAAAAATTATATCTTTACTCATCAAAATTAAATAAATGAACAAAGCCTTAACCCTATTGATTTTTACTTTTATTCTTATGTCTTGCGAAGGTCCTTATATTTTCAACCGTGTAATTACTCAGAAAGACGGAACCAAAATGCTGTTTGGAGGAGTTGAAGAATCTGCTTTTCACAAAGAGCCGTTTTCTACTTGGTACTTAACTGAATACGATTCTTATAAGCCTAATAATGAAATGATTAAAGATTTCAAAGGCAAGCTGAGACGTTACCGTATCGAAGTTTTTATGGGAACTTGGTGTGAAGACAGCAAGCGAGAATATCCGCGTTTGATGAAAATTTTGAACGAAGCTAAATTTCCACAAAAAAGAATGGTTACTTATGCGGTCAATGAAAATAAAAGAAGCTTTTACGGTGAAGATCAGGGAAAAGACATTCGTTTTGTGCCTACAATCATTTTTTACAGAGGCGGAGACGAAGTTGGCAGAATTGTTGAATCTCCAGTTTCAGGTTCGTTGGAAGAAGATATTTTGATGATCGTCAACGAAATGCCTAATACACCAAATTACGCAGAAGATTGAAAAAATGGATTTATATAATTGGAGGGGTTCTGTTTGGGGTATTGCTTACTTATTTCATTATGAAGCAGTTTCAAACAGAAAATTCTACAAATGAATCTCATGTAATCGCTTATGAAATCCAAAAACTGAATAAGTTAATTGTTGCAGAACAAATGTTTTCAGACGTTTATTCGCACAAAAGCAGCCGTTCTCTTCCGGGACTTTCGGATTATTTTTCCTTTGATAAAAAAGTAATTCTATTAGTCAACGCTAAAGTTCAGGCGATTTATGATATGAAAAAACTGGAAGTTGAAGTGGATTCGGCCGATAAAATTATTCATATCAATAAAGTTCCGCCGGTTGAAATCCAGATTTATCCGGACGTTCAGTTTTATGATTTGGAACAGAGCAGATTTAATTCATTTGAAAAAGACGAATTAAATTCCATCAAAGACCGCGCAATCCAGCATATCGAAAAAACAATTGACAAACCCAAACTGGAACGGGAAGCACATGCGCAATTGATTGAAAATCTAGGTGAAATCTATAGAGTTGCAAAAGTTTATAATTGGAAAATTGAAGACAACACTCCTTACGCAAAGGAATTGGATTTGAAGTTTAACTAGGTAATTTTCTGGAAACCAAATAAGAAACCCCTCCTCCGATTGCTAAAACCGTCAAAATTACCACAAGAAAATTACTAACAGTGAATTCAAATGGAAAAGCCACAAATGGATTTGCCATCACCAGTCCAAATTGTTGTTGTAGAATTCCAATTATACTTCCTAGAACCAATCCAAATAAAATCGAAGAAACTGTTATCAATAAACCCGTCTGAAAGAATATCCTTTTGATATGTTCTTTAGGCATCCCAAAGCTCCACATAGATTTTATTTGTTTTTTCTTGTCAATGATGATGATGATGATTGCGCCGGCAAGATTGAATGATGCAATGGTGCTGACTAGTGTGAAAATCAGATAAATAATTAAATTTTCTACATTCATTACTTTTATAAATGTAGCATCCAGATCTTGTCTTGTTTGTACCACTACTGAATTCCCTAAATTGCTTTGCAATGTTTTTTTGAGAGAATTCAAAGAAGTATTTGGTTTCGCTTTGATTTCCAAAGAGTAAGCAGAATTTTTAGGCAATTGCAACAGATTCTGCGTCAATTCGATCGGTGAAAATATGTATTTATCATATTGGTCATTGATGAAGACAACTCCCACAGAAGTGGCTACAGCAGAATTAAAAGCTTCATCTGCATTGGTAATCAAGCCAGTTCCCGGCTTTGGCATTGATAATTTAGCGCCATATCGCAAATCCGTGTACATCTGCAGTCTTCTGGCAACACCGTCCGAAGTCAAAATCTGATTAGGTGTTGAAAAATCGAGGTAACTTCCGCCTACTACAGTGGTATCAATTCTTACAACATTTGTGTAATTTTCATCAATCCCTTTGATGTATGCGATGTCTTGTTTGTCTTCGTATTCGATTGAAACCTTTTCCTCAATTACTTTAGAATAAGCTACGATTTGAGGATTTGATTCCAATTTTTGAATCATTTCATCTAAATTGGGAATGGTTTTTCCTTTTGCAGGCGAAATTTTCAAATCAGGATTTACATTACTGAAAAATTGAATGTTCATTTTTTCCAATCCCGAAAAGACTGAAAGAATGATAAAGAGTGCGCAAGTTGCTATCGTTATGGCAAATACGGCGATCGATGTAATTATATTTACACCTGTGATTTTTCTTTTAGCAAAAACAAATGAAAGAATTGCAAAAATGATAGAAAGCAATCCCGTAGATAATAAAATTAATGATAAAAAGCTGAGTAAATTGGAAGAAGAAGTATTTAAATAAGTCACCAAACCTGCTCCCGAAATTGAAATCAATGAAATGATAAAAGCAATCAGCAGTTTTGAATTTTTTGAAACTCTCTTCAGTAATTTATTGAAAATAAGGTAAATAATAGTTGTCTGTAAAATGGTGTAAACCGTACTTAAACTGTATAGAATAAATTGATTGATGCCTGTAACAGGTTCATTTCCAAAAACTAATGACTGGAAAATCTCTGTAGAAACATTGCCGATGTAAATAAAAGTTCCAATCAAAAAAGCACTTATCACAATTAAAACCATACTTATGATTAAAGTATGGGAATTGTAACGCCGGGCTATGTAGAGTGAAACATTTTTCATTTTACAAGATAGGATTGTCGCCTTTGCCGCTCAGTGCACGGTCAATCCTTTCCATTTCGTCCAAAGTATTGTCTAGATAAAATAATAATTCAGGTGTGATACGCATCGTTTTGGCAGCAGTTTTTGCTAATTGAGAACGATAAGTTGGTGCTTTCAATTTCAATGCTTTGATAATTAAATCCTTATTGGTAACCGGAAAGATGCTTATGTAAACTTTTGCAATAGACAAATCTGGCGAAACTTTGACTTCACTCACGCTGATCAAACTTCCGGGATATAATTCTTTGGCTTCTTTGCGGAAAATTTCAGATAATTCTTCCTGAAAAACGGTTGATACCTTTTTTTGTCTGTTGCTGTCCATTTGGCAAAATTACGAATTAGGAATTACAAAATACGAGTTTTTCTACGATTACAAATGATTAATTCAATGAAGTAATTTTTTTAACTTCGCATTTATGATGAAAATAGAACACATCGGCATTGCCGTAAAAGATTTGAATGTATCTAATGATTTGATGCATAAACTACTCGGAAAACCAGCATATAAAGAAGAAACAGTAGAAGGCGAATCGGTGAAAACTTCTTTTTTTGAAATTGGAGAAAGTAAAATTGAACTGCTTGAAGCGATGAATTTCGACAGTGCAATTGCAAAATATTTAGATAAAAATAGAGAAGGAATTCATCATATTGCATTTGCGGTCGATGATATGGAAACCGAAATTCAACGTCTTAAAAATGAGGGATTTCAATTCATAAATGAAATTCCCAAGAAAGGAGCCGATAATAAAATGGTTGTGTTTTTACATCCGAAATCGACCAATGGTGTGTTAGTAGAATTGTGTTCAGAGCGAAAATAGTTTTGTAGAATTCATTTGTTTGTTGTAAAATTGCAGTCCTAAAAACGAACAAATGTTTATTTTTAGAAGGCCCTATAACTCAGCTGGTTAGAGTAGCTGACTCATAATCAGCAAGTCCTTGGTTCGAGCCCAAGTGGGGCCACTCTTATTATCAAGCACTTACAAATAAAGTAAGTGCTTTTTTATTTTCAAGTACAACATAAGTACAACACCTGTTGTGATTTTCAAAGATGCTCAATCTTTCTTTTGCATGTGAATTTTCTTTAATTATTTTTATTCAATTTCTTGATATTCAGATTTAAATGTATGTTGTCACTTTCCAATCTATGCTTTTTTTTCGTCAATTATTTCTAATGTGAAGATGGAAGAATTTTATAGAAATAAAAAGTCCAAAATAAATTCTATTTGTTCTTTTCTTCCATATTTGCTAGTTAAAATCCCTTGATTGTATAAAATCGAGGGATTTTTTGTTTTTGTTATTTCATTTTCTTAAATGATGTACTTTTACAAGAATGTTTATTTGATGATGAAACTTAAATATTTATTGCTCCTTCTTCTATTCTATTGCCTTAATTTCAACACTTTTGCGCAATTTCAAGATTCGAAAAATCTAAGTTTAGATGAAAAAATTGTCATAAATCATGATTTAATGATGACAGAGCCGGAGAGAGCATTTAATCAATTTGAAGAATTAGAAGACCAGGCAATCAAAGAAGAAAATAGAGAAGCTGAGCTTTCTATTCTTTCCAGAAAGACTTGGTTTTATGTAAGAAAAACGGATTTGAAAAAAGCAATCAAATCTGCTCAGGATTTACAATCAAAAGCTGAATTTTACAATAGTTTACATTGGGAGGCTACTGCTCATGGGCATTTGCTGGAGATTTATTCAATTAGTAATTTACCTGAACAAGCCATTGAAGAATTTGAGAAAACAATCAATCTATTGAACCAATCAGACAAATCAGGGGATGATCTTAACAATTCCAAAGCTATTACACATATAAAAGTTGCGACTGTTTATTCGGGTGAAGGGAATTTTGGAATGGCAAAAAAAATGCTGATAAAAGCTGATAAATACATAAGTGAAATCAAAAACAATGAGCGCAGGAGAAAAATTCGGTTTATGAATTTCTCTAATCTGGGCGTTGTAAATATGGAGTTGAATTTGTATGATTCTGCGGAATATTTTGTTCAGAAATCGCTTCTTTTAAACAATGGAAAAGAGGATGAATTCAGTCTCAATCAATTCAGGAATTATGTCTTGCTGGGCCAGATCAACAATAAATCAAAAAGTCACCTTGAAGCGTATCAATATTTAAAACATGCTGAAGGCATGGCGCCTAGATTAACTGCGAGTTTGATGGAGAAGGATGTGCTTTATGAAGAATTGGCGATTGCATATCAAGCTTTGGACAGTATTGCGCAAGCGGCAATTTATTTCAATAAAAATAAGGATATAAAAATTGAGCTTGAAAAAAGCAAAAACAGTTCGCTTCATAAAATTATAAAGGATGAATTGCTTAAAGAAAAAAATTATTCTGTTTACATATTGATTGGCGCCTCCATTTTGTTGATTATCAGTTCATTTTTTATATTTAAATTGTACAGGAAAAATAAATTTCTCGAGAAGCAAGAAAAAGAAGGTGAAGTATTTTTAAAGCAAAATCCTTCCATTCAATCCATCGATGTAGAATCTTTTTTGCGTTTGACGGAATTGGCAGGAAAAGATGAACAAGCTTTTAATGTGGCTTTTCATGCACAGTTTCCTGATTTTTACGAAAAATTACTTGCTGTAAATCCAAAATTGGTAGAATCTGAAATCAAATTTTGTACCTTTCTAAAACTCAAATTGTCCACAAAAGAAATCGCGCAGATTCAAAATATCGAGCCGGCAACCGTAAAAAATAAAAAAAACAGGATTCGCAAAAGACTCAATATTCCTCCAGATGTTGAACTTTATTATTTCTTCAATAAATTTTAAATTCAGACAAATAGTATTTCTAAATAAAAGTATCTGTTTTGTCAATATTTCATATCAAAGTAAATTCAAATCATTGAAATTCAATCATTCACTCTTTGTTGTACTTCCGTTATGCTCATGTTGTGATTGCTAAATCATAGCCGTTGTGCCTCTGTTGTACCCTCATTTAATATGGTTTTCGTGTGAAGAAAGATAAATTTGTCAAAGGACAATTAATGATGGAATAATCATTCATCAGACTTTCAAAAAAAAATTTAAAAGTAAACTTTTGACACATGGTAAAACAACGACTTCATTTTATTTTACTCATTCTTCCATTTATTTTGACCGGGCAAATCAATTTAAATAATGCATTTCCAGAACAGCAAACTATTCCTTTCTATAAATCTTCAAATTATTTAAATGAAGCAACTTCAAATCAATACTCAGTAAATGAAGATTGTTCTCAAGAATTTTCAGCAGGTTACCATGAAGCGATTTGGATAGGTTACAATTGGATGGTTGCAAATGACATTACTGTCGATTCCAACACGCAAATGACGGTTCAGAAATTAGAATTTGAAGTAATTACGATAGAAGGATTGCCTACTACTTTTAATATTGATTTTTATTATGACAATTCTGGCAGCGGTCCTGCATCTCAATTAGGGGAAAGTTTGACAGACATCACTCCCGTGAGCATCACACCAAACGGAACTTGGGGGCAGGCGGGATATGCCATTTACAAAGTCGTTTTAGAGCTTCCAAATGCTCCGGTTTTACAAGCTGCTTCAACCGTAAATAAAAAATATTGGATAGGTATTTCTGCCGCGCCTACCACAGAAGGGTCATTTTATATTTACCTTGCCTCTTCTTTGTATGAGCAAAATAGTGTTTCAAATCCGACATGGATTTCGGACAGTTCAGTGTGGATTCAATATACAAATGCCGGAAGTAAAGCTGAAGGAATTATAAAATTTTCGGGAGAATGTGAACCGTTGCAAGGATGTACAGATGCACCTAACGGACAATTTCCATCTGAAGTTTTCATTCCGGACTGTAACGGATTTAGTCAATCCATAACTCCTGAAAATTCAGCATTGACGGGACAATACTCAGAGGTACAAGTAACAAATGGGAAGAAATATATTTTTTCGAGCTCAGAACCCACAGATTTCATCACAATTGCTTCGGAAGACGGAACCACTTTGGCTGTGGGCTATGGGTTTGTTAGTTGGACTGCCAATTTTGAAGGGAAAATAAAATTTTATACACATTTGGACAATGCTTGTACTTCTTCAGAAAATGAATACAGAGAAAGAAGAGTACAATGCGGCATTCCAGATTGTGACCACCAAAAAGTCATTTCCCATAATTTTCAAAACGGAAGTATTTTGGGTGGAATCATGGCTCAGGATTTGGCTTTTGATATTCCGGTAACAGAAACAGGTTTTCATTTATTTGGGATTGAATTAAATCTTATCCAAAATAGCATTAATGGAGACAACATAACTTTTAACGTGAATTTATTCAATGAAATCAATGGTGTTCCGGGCAGTTCTTTGGCAAGTCCAGCGGTAAGCATTTATGAAAAGGAATTGTTGGGTACTGTTTTTTTCAACTCGACCAATTTTGATATTTACAGATATGTTTTAAAATTTGAAAATTCTGTAGAATTAAATGCTGATGCCTGGGCACAAATCGGGATTGCAGGAGGGATTGGTGAAATATATTGGGAATCTAATCCAAACACCATACTAGGTTCAGGAATCGCTTTGCGAAATCTTGGAACCGGATTCAATTGGGCGATTAATCCTGCTAGTGATTTGGTTTACAGTTTAATATGTGAAGAAACTTTAGATGTGAAAAACAATGATTTGTTTGCATTCTCTTATTATCCAAATCCCGTAAATGATAAATTAATCATAACATCAGAAAAGCAAATAAATACTATAGATGTCTATACCTTGTCAGGTCAATCTGTTTTGAACAATTTAAAATTGATTAATGGAGAATTAAATCTGCAAACACTTGCATCGGGAATCTATTTATGTCGTGTAGAATTGGAGGGAAGACAAATTGAAACTTTCAAAATATTGAAGAAATAATAAAAATTAACATTAAATATTTAACAGAATGAGGAAACATTTATTTTATCTATTACTATTCCTGCCATTTTTAGGATTGGCTCAGGAATGGAACGAAGTGATAAAACTTGAAAAGGAAAATAGGCAAACCTATGATTACTTTGGAAATCAGGTAGCTATAAGCGGAGATTATGCAGTAGTAGGAATGATGAATTTATATTCCGATGCTCAGGAGGGCGAGTCATTCAGTACAAGAGGAGCTGCAAATGTTTATAAATGGGACGGGGAGAATTGGGTTTTTCAGCAAAAATTGGTTGCATCTGATGCTGCACAAGATGATTATTTTGGTTATTCAGGTAAAGGAGGTGGAAATGCTGATGAAAAAGTGGTGGCAATTGATGGAGAATACATAGTTGTTTCAGCTTTTATGGAAGATGAAGACGAAAACGGAGACAATACTATAAATGGTTCCGGTTCTGCTTATATTTTTAAATTAGAAGGAGATACTTGGGTTGAAAAACAAAAGATTGTAGCCTCTGACCGTTCTCAATATGCAAGCTTTGGAAGCAGTTTGGCCATTAATGGCGAATCTTTGTTAATTGGTTCAAAAGGTTCCAGTTCGGCTTATGTATTTCAATTAGAAAATGAAATTTGGACAGAGAAACAAAAAATGACAATGCCTTTAGACGATGATGGAGTCTATACTTCAGAATTTGGAAAAAGTACAGCTATAGATGGAAACCAGATTTTAATAGGCGCAAATCAAACTTATGAATCCATGATCAATGTGGGGGTAGTTTATGTTTATCAAAAAAATGGTGAGCTTTGGGAGATTCAACAAACTTTATCTGCTCCAACAAGATTTAGCGGTGCATATTTTGGATGCAGTATTGCTGTAAGCGGAGATTATTTGGTAGTGGGTGCGTTTTACGAAGACGATCAAGGAGTTGAAAATTTCGGTCCTGGTGCTGCCTATATTTTCAAAAAAAATGAAACCAACTGGGAATTTCATCAAAAAATTGTAGCATGGGATGGTAGAGCCGTTTCAGATCAATTCGGAATCAGTGTATCAATTGACGGAGAGAACCTACTTGTAGGTGCTTGGGGAGAAGATGAAGATGAAAATGGTGAAAATACAATAGACTGGGCAGGTTCCGCATATTTGTTTAAACTAGAAGAAGGAAATTGGATTTCCAATCAAAAAATTGTTGCTTCCGATAGAAATTCATCTTCAAGTTTTGGAGGAAGTGTGGCGCTTCGCGGAAATCGTTTTATAATAGGAGCAGAGTCTGAATTTGAAGGAGAATTTCAATATGCAGCAGGATCTTCTTATATTTTTCAAATGGATTGTCCATTATTGAATCCGGAAGTAAGTCCTTTAGAGTCAATTTGTTCAGGAGAATCAACTTCTATTACAGTAAATTCAGAATCCGAATTAACCAATTGGTATGATTCGGCAGATGCAGAAACACCGATCTTCACAGGAACAACATTCCAAACACCGATACTTACAGAAACAACTTCTTATTGGGTGACCATATCTACAGAGTTTTGTGTTTCAGAATTGACAGAAGTAATTGTAAATGTCAATCCATTACCGTTATTAGAAACTGAAACGACTTATACTATCTGTTCCGGAAACGAAGCTAGTTTGTACGCAAGCTCACCGAGCAATGTGATTTTCTGGTATGCAAATGAAGACGATACCGAATATTTATACCACGGAAATCTTTTTGTAACCGAAGTTTTAACAGAAAATACAACTTATTG
>NZ_FWXS01000005.1 GCF_900176425.1 Moheibacter sediminis
AAGTGGTAGTTATTGGTATATACTTATTCTTGAATCGGGAGAGAAGTTGAGTGGAAGTGTGAATATCAGGAATTATTAAATTAAAATTGTTTCATAGTTGAGATTGTTGAAATCCTCTTGGTCAAATGGGCGAGAGGGTTTTTTAAGCAGATTGAATTTTGAAGATTATTAGCTTAAATGTTATTAATTAAAATCGATTATGTTATAATAATTACCCAAGGTGCCCATGTCAAGTCTAAGCTTTCTATAGCATGACAAAGCTTTTTACTAATGGCTTAACGCTTCTTGAAAAGTGAAATTCTCCTATCAATACATCTGATACAGTAGATGAAAGAAAAAACGCTTTCAGAGGATTTAAAAAAATAAAATCAGAAGAACCAACTCTAAAGTTGGTCCCATTTTCTTCTATAACATTTTCTAATCTACTGAAAATCAATTTTATTTCTCGTTTAAATTATCATGTCAACATATTTGATACATTGCCTGATAATCATGCTATAATATGCTCTAAATAGTTTCTGGATATTGGAATTTCTGTGTTTTTGATGATTAAACTTTTCAAATTAAATTTCTCTATTTTGGTTTTATTGACCACATAGGCTCTGTGAACCTGAATAAAAGTACTATCAGAAAGTTCTTCCAAAATATGTTTGATTGTAGAACGTGATTTATATGTTTTTTTATCTGTGTGAAATACTAGATAATTTCCGTCTGATTCTATATAGTTTATTTCATCGATGGAGAGCATGACATTGTAATCTCCGTCTTTAACTAATATTTTTGGAATATATTTTTTTCCGTACTGTTTGATGGCTATTTCTACTGAAGTAATCAAATCCACATTTTTAAATGGTTTGGTGAGGTAGGAGTATGGCGCTGTAGCAACTGCTTTGTCAATTATTTCCAGATTCTCATAGGCTGTCAAGTAAATAAAGGGAATAATAAATTTCTCTTTAATTTGTTTTGCTAGTGTTATTCCATCTTGCTCATTTTCACCCAGATTAATGTCGAGAATAGCAAGGTCTATGATTTCTTTTTTGAGAATTTCTAATGCTTCTTTAGCATTTTTAGCTTCCAAAACCTTATAATTATTTTCCATTAACGTTTTTCTGGAAACCCTTCTGTTTAAAAAATCATCTTCTACCAATAAAATTATTTTTTGTTCCATTTCCATAATTATTTAATAAAGATGGTCAGTTCAAAACCATTATTGCTTTTAGCTTGTGTACTTCCATCTAATTGGTCAATGAGACCTTTTATGATTTCCTGCCCCAGGCCTTTTTCATTTACTTTATTAAAGTCAAATCCGCTCCCGTTATCAGAATAATACAATTGTTTTCCGGTTTCGTTTTTTGTAATTTCAATATTAATAATCCCAATATTTTGCTTTTTGAAGGCATGTTTCATGCTGTTGCTAACGAGTTCAGTAATGATTAAGCCTAACGGTAATGCTTTTTCTAAAGAAATTGTTTCGATTTCGCACTTTATATTCAAACTGATTTTCTTATTATGATTGTCATAAGAATCTTTCACGAGTTCGGCAAGTTCGGCAATATATTTTCTAAAATCTACTTCATTCGCATTGTCTGTGACATTCAGTTTTTTGTGGAGTAGTGCCATCGAATGAATACGGTTTTGGTTGCTCCTCAAGAGTTCATCAATATTATTAAAATCTACTGATTCTTTTTGGATTTCTAAAATACTGATGACATGTTGTAAGTTGTTTTTTACCCGATGTTGAAGTTCCGATAAAAGCATTTGTTTTTGCTCTAAAGTTTTACTTAGTTCCGCCAACTGTTTTCCAATGATTTTATTTTGCTTGTTAATTTTTCTGTTTTTCAGATAAAGCATTACAGAACCGAAAATAATCACACCTAAAAAACTGCCTATCAAAATCATTTGTTGATTTTTATTTTTTATTACGGCTTCTTTTTTGCTGTTTTGGTATTTTTCTTCTAATTCTTTTGTTTTGAGGAGTTCTTCTTCCTTTTGCATAGCCTCAAAATCATTATGATACTGCTTAAAATAATGATAAGCAGAATCGGTTTTGCCAAGCGCTTCAAATATTTTATATCTTGTTTCAGAGAAATAAGGTTTGTACATCAAAGCCTGCTGTTTATAAAAAATAAAAACCGAATCGTTGTATGACAATGCTTTTGAGTAATTATTCATTTTGAAATATATCTTGGAAATGTTATTATAACTAACCGCTATTGAATAATCATTATATTTTTTGGAATAATCGAGCATCAGAAAATTGTATTTTAAGGCTTCAGGATAGTTCTTGTCTTTACTTGCAAAATTGCCTAACAATATGTAAGAATCTCTCAGATCGGTTTCATTATGATTTTTTTCGGCATATTTTTTCGCTTGTTTTGCATAATAAAAAGATGAATCCCATTGGTTTACATACCTACAATAAGAACTTTTCCTGATGCAATAAGTGCTATAGAGATTATTTAATTGATGGTTTTTATAGAGATTATATGCGTTGTCAAGATATTTTTTGGTTAAATCCCAGTGTTCGGATTTTTCGTAAGCCAACGCTATCATCAGGTCAATACGATACATCAGCGAATGTAAATTCTCTTTTTCTGCTTTATCTTTTATTTCTAACAATATTTGAAGTGGTTCTACAGATGATTCATCTTTTCTGTCCAGTATGACCGCTTGACGGAACTGTATTTCCAGCAACACCTCCTTATTGTTTTTTTCTGATTGGAATTTTTGGGATAATTCATTTGTCTTTATTTGTGCTATATCTGACTGATTGTACAATATTAAACTGTCTATTTTGTTTATTTCGTATTCAGCATCAAAATCCTGAGCCATAGTAAAATGTCCCAAAATCAGTACAAATAAAAGAAATACGCATTTCATAAATAGTTATCTAAATTCAAATTTATAAAATAAACCCCTTTCAGATGTTTATCGAAAAGGGATTTATTCTTTTGAATTGCTGAGTAATTGAATTAGATTTATAATTAGGTCTAAACTTATTTACGTTTAAGTATATATGTTTGATGACCGCTATCGGGATTTGAGCTAATAGATGGGATTTCATTAGCTCTGTTTTTTTCTTTATATCCCAATATTCCTCCTGTGATAATAATTATTAGAATTTGAATGAAAATAATTCCACCGAAAATTCTTCTTTTTTTTCCCATTTCTTAGTCTTAAAATTTAATGTTTTTTTATAAAAATCAGATTTTTAGAGATGCAGGTATTAATTGGTTAATGTTTGTATCTATATGTATTCCCATTTGAATGGTTAAGTACCAAAGTATTGCCGTCGTCAAGAAGTTCAGTTTTAAAAGAGAAATCAAATTCTTTTCCTGAGCTGTTTTCTTCTGTAAAATCCTGATCTCCTTTAATTTTGAATCGGATAAGTTTACATTTTATCTCTCCATCAGGAACTCTTTCATACTTGAAAACCTGTGTAAAGGATTCTTCATGCATTTCTACTTCTCCTTTGATGATGTCGCCGTGTTGTGTGGGTTTACCGAACCTCACTATTTGATGATTCATCACATTTTTCCAATCATCAGTTGCAATTTTATCCATCCAAAGTTGATTTTTACTATTATTGGAACCGGATTCAATTGCTGTTTCTTTTACCGGATTGCTGTTTTGAGAACGGGTATAGTGAAGTGTTCTGCCATCTGAATGATTTAGAACCAAAGTATTGCCATTATCTAAAAGGTTATATTTAAAAATAAATTCCCCAGTTCGCTTTTCTGCAACGCCATCGCGTATGGTTTTGATAATCTGCATATTTAAAATACCTTCAGAAGGACTTTCATATTTGCAGACATTTAACATACCGGAATAACTTTCTTGAAATTCTCCTGTGGCGATACCATTTTGAATCGTTGGTTTTCCAACCCTGATTTTGTGGCCAGGCTTATCATTCTCCATCCAATCAACGTCTGCAATTTTATCCATCCAGAGTTGTTCCGCTGCGTCAGCATTTAGAGATTCTGGATTTGTCGTTACGTCTTCGGATTTATCCGAAGTGTCCTTACAGCTTAAGATAGCTAATGCAAGACAAACGAGGTAAAGAGTTTTCATGGTCTACATTTTAAGATTTAGCAGTATTTATTTATAATCTGATTTTTTAATAAAACCCTTTCCAGATTTTTACCGGAAAGGGTTTTATAGTTATTTACGGTTTAGATGTCTGATTGTTTGTTAATAAATCTATTGACCAAATTTTTCTGTGGCATAAGGTGTTTCTGACCCTTGATAAAACCATTTGCCTAGTATAGCATTTCCATCATCAATTGGTTCAATACTAATTGTAGAGTTTTCAGAATAATCTTTTTCATTTTGCTTTTGACCATCCACCATAGTAGCTATCTTATTAAAAATAATTGAATATTTATTTTCCGATAATTTCTCATAAGTTCCTGTAAAAAGCCCCCAAGCACGATTAAGCTCTATGGTTCCTTTAACAACATCATTTTCTACAGTAGGTTGAGAAAGTTTTATATAATCTCCTGAATTAATTTCTGATTTCCACTCGATTTTTGCAATTTCTAAGACCTGCTCCTTTCTGATTTCTACAGAATCTTTTGCTGCAACTACTTCGGTATTTTGCGTAATTTCAGTTTCTGCAATACGTTGCTTACGTGTCAGAGTTCTGTTTTGCCCCGCGAAGTTCATTTGTAACTTTTGTTCGTCAGGATAGTAAGTATAAGTAAACTCATGATCCATTTCATTTGGGAAGGAAATGATGAGTTTGTTTTCGCCGGTGATTTCATAATTCCCTGTGCGTGTAGGGTTGCCATCATTATTAGAAACCACATTTAATTTTCCTGTTAATTTACCATCAACCTTTGCAGGGGATTCAAAGGTATATTCAATAAAATTAAAGGCAGTATCGTTAAATCCTTCGTCTATATTATCCACAGACCAAGTTCCTGCAATCGGAAATTCTTTTTCTCCATTTACACTTATGGATGTGTTTTGATCTGAATAATATTTATATCCGAAATATCCTCCTGCTGCCAGGATAAGAAGTAGAATCAATATAAAAATGGTTCTACCGAAACTGTTTTTTTTCTTTGTCATTTTATTTAGTATTAAATTTTAGTAGTAATTGTTATTTGCAATTTGATTTTTTGATTGTATAAGTTCCGAAACTCTCATCGGAGCTCGTAACAACCGCTTCATCGTCGGAAAGTAGAATTTTCAGGGATATAGGATAAGGTTCTTCGGCATAGGTTTCATTATAAACAGCATCAATTATATTGCCTTTTTTAGTTCCGGAAATCTCTCCGGACAATCCGCCTTTTTCTGCAGGAATCCATTCAAACTTTCCTTTAATGACATCTCCGTCAACCGTGAATTCTAAATTTTCTATATCGACTAAATTCGTACCGTTTCCGTTGTCATAGGGAGTTTCGTTTTTGAAACAGAATTTCCCATTTTCAACAGGAGCTTCAGCCGGATTTGCTTCCACAGAAGTTTCAGGTAGTGCTTCTTCAATTTTTTCTGAGTTTTCTTTGCAACTAAAAATAAGACTTGCAGTTGCAATACATGATAGTAGAATAGTTTTTTTCATTTTTTTATTAAGTTTAAAATAATTCGCCGTTATGTTCTACATTTTGGCTTTCTGACTTTTATTTAAATCAAAAGTAGAATCCAGATATTTGGAGGGAAAATATCTGGGACAGAATAACAATTTTAGGGATAGAAAGTTGTTTTCTATTACAAACACTTACTTCCTTGCATTTCTCTAATTAATAATAATATAGAAATCGAATAGGATTGCCCAATACAAAATAGTCAAATCAGAAAATAGCTATATAATACAAGCAATTCCATATTATTTGATTGGCAAAGTAGAATCTTATATAAAAATATTTCGAGCTCGGTAAATTTTTTTTGAATCTCAGCTTATTATTTAGATTAATGGATTTAAGCTCTTTGAGAGTTATTATTAATGAATTATTTAAGATAAAACTTGTTTACTTAACTTCGTTTAATTCATTATGTTTTACCTTATATCTATAAATTGCCCCAGGGCTTCCAAATATAAAAAACAATTTTTTGCGAATCCCTTTTGCACTTTTTACATCAGAAATGATGTCTTTGTATTCATGAAAATTCAGATAAAGCGGATTCATACTAGTCTTGATCTTGGTGGTCAAGCCGTAAGTTGGCTTTTCTTGTTCCGGCTCGTAAGTGCCAAATAATTTATCCCAGAAAATAAAGATAGCTGCAAAATTTTTATCGATGTATTTCTCTTCTGACCCATGATGCACTCTATGATTGGAAGGAGTTACAAATATTTTTTCTATCCAGGGATGCAGTTTAGGAATGTGTTCCGTATGCTGCCAGAATTGAAACAAAACTGAAATCTGATTGGCAATAAAGAATACAACTGGGTGAAATCCGCATATTGCAAGCGGAATAAAAAATATGATTTTGAAATGCTGAATCCAACTCAGACGAAAGGAAACTGTAAGATTATAACTTTCAGCAGAATGGTGGACTACATGCGTTGACCAGAAAAAACGGTTGAAATGTGATACGCGGTGTGACCAATAACTGCAGAGATCATACAACAATAAACAGGGAATCAATGTCCACCAATTTAATTCCATGCGCCACGGCACTAAATTGTATAAAAGGATGCTTCCATAAATCATCGTTGCTTTGAAAAATAGATTGATTGCAACATTTCCCAATCCTACAAACAAAGAGCCCAATGCTTCAGTTGTGTTATAATTTTTTTTTTCTGAATACCAGGAATACCAAATTTCAAGGATTGTCAAAAAAGCCATTACCGGAATTGCATACACGATTAGATTGGCAGAGTCGCTTTCAAGAGAGGTAACATCTAAATAATCAATTTTCTCCGCACCGAAAAGTTCATTAAAATCTCTAAACATCTTTTGCAAGATAGTATTAATTAATTTAGTAGATACTTAGTACGATTTCTCTCCACTCTTGCAATGAAAAAATAATTGCTTTTTTTGAAATTTATCTAACTGTAATTTAAATGTCTAGCAATACTTACTTAATTACAATTTTGGAATAGTTGTTGTTTTGGGAGTGTTAAGGATTTCATAAAAATTATTGAACTTAAAATTTTTAGTCATGATGCAGACTCAACATAATTTAATAAAAATAGAAGGCAAAATTGGAATTAATCAAGAGTTGCACAATCGTAAGCTTGAAATAGCGAAGTCAAATATTGTTGAGCTAAACAAACGCTGGAACAATGTAAATGAGGTTGTTTATGTGGTTGAGAAACTTAAGTTTGAACCATCTGATTATACGGATTCAAGAAACTATAGTGTTGTAGATTTGTTGAATAAATATATCAATTGGGATTTGAGTGAAGGTAAAGACAGAGAATACCAGATTCAGACCTATTTACGCAGCATTCAAAATAAATTTGAAGAATTAAATACAGAGCTTCATTACCGTCGGTTAACCAATGGATTAAATGATGAGGACATAGAAGATGTAAAAATTTTTATAAGTAATTTCCATTTTTTATCACCCACCGGATTCTTATCAGAAATGGAAAAAGATCAAATAGAATCCAGACTAAATGAATATTGTGAGGTATTGGAGAAAAACTATATTTCAGTTCCAGAGATAGAGTTGAGTCTTGAGAATTACGAGCCCTTGAGAGAAATTAATTTAGATCATCCTGCGGAGAAATCTATAATAGAATCTGGAACTTCGCTCAACCAGATTTTCAGTAAGTACTTCAGGGTAAGATCAAATGAGATTTCTCTATGGACGCGCCTTATAGGTTAGTAAATATTCCTGTTTTGGGATTAAAATCAATTATCAATAAAAGAAAATAAATGGAAACCGCATCATTTTATGAAAATCTGATTTACAGAGAAGATAAGCCTGTTTTAAATGTAATCTTACAAACAACCGTGAGTAAAGAAGTAAGGATTACGTTCAAAAAAGGACAGGAAATGAAAGAACATAAATCTTCTTATCCTATTGTACTTCAGGTTATTGAAGGAAGTGTTGATTTTGGTATTCCCTCAGAAAGAAAAACGCTGGAAAAAGGAATGTTAATTTCATTAGAGCCGGATATATTACATGATTTGAAAGCATTAGAAATGAGTATTGTCCGTTTGTCAATCCATGTAGGATTTAAAATTAACTGACTTAAATACTAATACAATAAACAGTCATCAACAGCTGCTTTCATTTATATTTTTGAATAAATCTCCACATCATTTTTTCAAATTTGGCATACGGTTTAAAGTTTATAAACCTTTAAACATGCAATATCTTCTGCCGGAATGATTGTTTCACGATGGCTGAATTTTTTTCAACCCTTTTCAAAAGAGACCAAATTTTGTGAAGTTAATTAACAAATAGATATATTTGTACTAACCAAACTAACTAGATTATTACTTCTTTAATGAGGATATACCCATTAGGGTTTTTGTTTGCTATTGATTTAGGCGAGTAGATTTTTTTAATTAACCTATAAACTAATTATTAATGAAAATTTACACATTAGCCTTCGTACTGGCACTTTTTGGTGTCGTTTTATCTGCACAGGAACTTACCAAATCAGATGAAGAATTTAATCTAATTTATGACAAAATAGCAATCGAAATCGCTGGTAAAGAACCAAATGTTGCTCTAAACAAAGCAGATTCGCTTTACTTGCAATCAGAAACCAATTACCAAAAATTCAAATCTCTGATGCTAAAAGCACATGTATATGCGCAAATAGGAGAATTGCAACCTAGTATTGAAGCTGCAAAAAAAGCAGAAATACTTGTGAGTGAAACAAATTTTCATTCCTGGCAAGCACGTATTTCCGGATTTATATCTACTCAGTACAGGGTAAGTGGTCTTTATAGTGAGGCTAAAAAATATTTAGACAAAACATTTAATCATAGTAAGAAAATTAAATCAGATTCGGAATCGGCGCGGATTCAAAGCTTTATTTATCAGGAAAAGGCAGACATATCTAAACAAGAAAAAGATTATCCACAAGCTATAGCTTATTTTAGAGAGAGTGGTAAAATACTTGAAAAATTTCCTAAAGATAACAAGACCAATTATTATCTTCTCTCAACCAATTATGCATATTTGGGAGACGCTTTTTTCTTAAATCATGTCTATGATTCAGCTCTCGTATATTATAATAAAGCAAATGAAAACTTATCATTATCTCAGTATGATGACCCAAAGTTTAAAAGTTATATACTTATGGGACTAGGGAAATTAGATGTTATCAATAAGAATGAAGATAGTGGGAGCGCTAAAATTAAACAAGCGTTGATGTTTGCGGATGAGGCGGGATCATTGGCTGTAAAAGAAGGTGCAAATCAAGCACTTTCACACTATTACTATGAAAAAAAGGACAGCATCAACTCAAACTATCAAACGTACGTTCAACGGACCATTGAAGCTGTAAAGCAAATTTCTGAAGTAAAGCAAAAGGCAGCAGATTACTCTTTGCAGATAGCCAATAAAGAAAAAGAAGACATTCTTAATCGCTCTGCAATATATTTCATCATAGTTAGTTTCTTCTTGGTAGTGGGCACTATAATTTTTGTACGGTATAGAAACAAGAAAAAACATGAATTTTCACTTTACCAGAAAGCCATAAATGAATTACGCGAATCTAAAATTGTCATGGAGGAATATATTTTAGATGAGGAAATCGAAGTGTCATCGCCTCAAGAGTTGGAGAAATTACTTGTAGAGACAGGGATTGATTCTAAAAAGAAAGATTTATTATCAAAAGAAACCGAAGAATTTTTGATGAGGAAATTAGAAAAATTTGAAAGAGGCATAAAATTCACAGACAAGAATATGTCTGTATCTATGCTTAGCGAAATTTTAAATACAAATTCAAAATATCTCAACTATATTATTACTAAAAACAGAAATAAAAACTTCAATCAGTACATAAATCATTTAAGGATTAATTATATTATCCAGAAGATTCAAAGTTCGCCTGAATATCTACATTACAAAATTAGTAGCATGGCAGAAGAATGTGGATTTTCATCTCATGGAAAATTTACCGAAGCTTTCAAGAAAGAAATTGGCATCAATCCTTCCGCTTTTATTGAATTTATGATTACAGAACACAAAAAAAATAACCTCAAAATGGAAGATTTGAATTGGGATTAAGATAATTTTCGACTTCTTAAAAATTTATTTCCATCAATTTTTAAGAATCTGATTATTAGTTATTTAATATCATATAATTCCTTCCCGATTTCCAGAAATCAGGAAGGAATTCATTTTTTTTTTTCAATTATACCCAAATACATTTGCTTCAGAATTGTGATAGAGATATCGTCAATTGAAAAGATTTAAAATTTTTAAGATATCTATTTTGCTTGGTTATAAAGCAGGTAGTTTTAGTTTAGTTAGTTTAGTGATGGGAGTCACTTCAAAAGGACTCCCTTCTTTTATGGGAAGTTCAATTTTTAAATCATAGAAAAATACACAGATAAACCAAAACCTATGAATGTAAACCTCCCAATTTTTAAAAGATTGGGAAGGTTTTCTTAGAAAGACCAGAAAGAAAGTCAACCTTGTGTTGACGGATTTAGATTAATACCCTAATACCTTGAACCGTCTTATTCGTAAGACGGTTTGTTTAAAAACAAAACCTAATAACTGAAACTATAGAAAATTTATGAAACATATCGATCATTTTGAAGCGGATGTGTGGAGTAATCAGAGAGAGAAACGTAGAAATTACGTTAGGTTCCTTCTTAAAGATGCTTGGATAATTGGAAAGACTAAGAAAGAAGTGCTGACCTTTCTCGGAGATGAAGGAAATTATTATCCGGAAAACAGATGGACTTACCTCATAAAAGAAACTTGGTGGTTCGGAAATATATTTCTTGCATTCTATTTTGAAGAGGATGAAGTCAGTAAAGTAAAAATTGAAAGAAAAAAATAAATATGAAAATTAAAAGAGAATAGGCGCCTGAGTAAAACGACCAAACCTTATCCAACCAAATAAGACTATGAAACTTGGGCTCCCTATTCTTTTTAAAAAAAATCTTTGTGAACCGAAACCAACCAAATATAATCCTACAAACTAGCTGCTGTTTGACTCAAAACATGCAGTTAGTTTGTGTTTTATTATTGATGCTATTTCCGGTTATTTTACTTGCAGAAACTGAAAAAGATTCTTTATACACAGAACAGACAGAGCAAGCTGAAATTAAAAATAAGTCAGCCACACTGTTTATTGTAAAAGGAACTCTCGTAACCAATCTTGATCAGGTAAAGGGAAATATCTCCATCAATGAGACGAAGCCCTCTGCAAGAGAAAATAACTATGCTTCACAAAAGGCTTCTCCACTTACAAAAAGGACTAAAAAAGAAAAAATTCCTCCTGCTGCAGAACAGGAAACAGAAAATACTAGCAATTCACAAACAAAAATACTTCCTGCCGGGCAAAATGGAAAGTCTCTGTTGGGTGATTACAAGAAACATGCGGTAGCTATTGCAATTTCATTAGCTAAAAATGAGCAAAGAAATTATGCATACAGTATATCGTTAAATGAAACCTGTGTTTCTTCTTATTCATTGGATATTCATCGTCAGAAAAAAAATACCTACAGTTCATTTTTCTTTTTTCCGAAAAATGAACTTTTAGATTTCTCTCAAGGCATTCGCCCTCCACCAACAGTATAAAATATCTTCTGATCTTTTTCTGAGAATTTTCACTATAAGAAGCCTGCAATTAAATATTGCGGATATAAATTGTATTACCCTTTTTTAATTTTAACAATCTAAAAATCAAATTATTATGAAAAAATCTTTTTACACATTCAGTTTTGTACTATTGATCACACCATTATTTGGTCAGGTAGGCGTAGGCACAGTAAATCCACAGGCAAGCTTTCACGTGGACGGAGCCGCAGATAATCCCGAAACAGGTGCTCCGGATGCATCAGCTCAAGCAAATGATATTGTCATAACAGAAACCGGAAGAATAGGGATAGGAACTATTGCACCCGATACCAGATTGGAGATCAATAATGGCACAACAAATGGTGCGATTAAAATAGTAGATGGAACAGAAGGAGAAGATAAAATCCTTGTAAGTGATGCCGATGGTGTAGGGACCTGGCAGGAATCTTCAGCTACAAAGCCGGCAATATTAGGGACTTATCCTAGTCCAAGCATGACCGTTGATTCAGGAGGTGCAGGAACTACAAAATATAGCGGAACAAGTATTACTCTCACTCGGGGTAAATGGATTGTAACTGCAGGTCTGACAATCGGTTATTTAAACACGGTCACTACTAAAAAGTGGCTGCATGCATACCTGTCCAGCGCCACAGGAAGTGTTCAGGCAGTAGGATTTACAAATCTTGGTGCATCAGCAAATAACTCTGCTTATGCCGGGTCTGTAGTAAATGGGGGTGGTCCAAGTACGCATCAGATATATAATTTCTTGACGGGAAGCTCTGTAATTGAGGTTACTCAACCTAGTGTTACAGTCTATCTTTTAATAGAAAATTTTCCGGTTGGGGATTGGAGATACAGCTCCGACGCATGGGAAAACTATTTTTATGCAATACCGGTAAACTAAAAAAGTATATAGAAAAAATATAACAAACAAAATTTTGTAGTTCATTATTAAACACATCAATTTAATAGACATCAATGATGAAAAAAACACTTTATTCTTTTATTTTGCTGACGGTGATTTCATTTTCATTCGGGCAGGTAGGTATCGGCACTGACACACCAGACCCATCATCTATGCTAGATGTGGAATCTACTACCCACGGAGTCTTGTTTCCTCGTATGACAACCGCCCAGCGGGACGCAATAACTGCTCCGGCAAACGGTTTACAAATTTACAATACGGATTCTGATTGTATCAATATCTACAGTACAACGGATACCAAATGGAATGCCTTCTGTTCTACCGTTGAAACATCTGTTCCCACAGTAGCATCCATCACTCCTGTGTTTTTAGGATTCAGGGTTACTGACCAGATAATGGACACTAATAATGTGAGATACAATATTCCTTTTGACCGGGTTGACTATAATTCACTTACGGCATTAGGAGGAAGCTATGACTCGACAACTGGTGGTTTTACGCTTTCTCCTGGCTTGTACCAGGTCAGCTATGGGTTGATGCCGCTTGCATATGAGCTTACTCTTTTGGATAATGCCAACACAAATTCGGCTGAAGTATTTTTGGCGTCTTTTGAAAATACGTCGGGAAATACAGCCGGATCAGAAATTTATGGCTTTTCGATGGGTAATATCAAAGGTGCAGGTAATGGAGTTAGTTATAATTTAGCACTGCAAAATACTTTTTACTTTCAAACCACAACTACTCAGACTTTTTATTTGAAAGGTAAATTTTTCCAGGGTGTAGGAGGAATGCTTACCACCAATAGGGTTACATACGGGGCTTCCTCTTATGACAAGGTACATTTAAATAATTTCATAGCAATTAACCTCATCAGTATAGACAGTTCTCTTTAAACTTTAAAGTTACTATAGTCTAAGTGGAGAAGATAATTCTGTAAAATTTCAATCATTTATTTAAACCTAATTAATAATCAATACCTAAAAAATGAAAAAACAAATTTGTATAGCTGTGGCGCTGTTAATGTCAGGTGCCGCGTTGAAAGCTCAGGTGGGAATCAATACAGAAAATCCTCAGGGAATTTTACATGTTGACGGATCAGCAGACAATCCAATAACAGGTACACCTGATGCAATCCAGCAAAGCAATGATTTTGTAATAATGCCGGAAGGAAAAGTAGGGGTTGGAACTGTAAATCCGGAAACTAAACTACATATTCTCGGCAACAGCACTGACTCTCCGGTTATTGTGGATGGGCTTTTAAATCAATCCGTTACCGGAAGTTATGCCAACGTAATTATAGACAACAACACAGGAGAACTGTATAAAGGAGTGACGGCATCTAAACCCTTTTATTACACGAAATATACCTTATCGAATGTAAAAATGGATTGGGTAGCAAATTTTGATACCAAAATAGACACCAATAAATATACCGTAGTCGTTGTGGGATGTAGCTTCAATGTAGGGATAAGTACCTTTTTTAATTCTGGTAATTATTTCTTTCAATCCCAAAATGTGTTTAGTTATAAAAGCGGAGGGACGTGGCGTTTGACTGCTGACTTTCCTAATATCTCAACCCTTCAAAATCTTAATGGAACTTGGGTAATATATGTATTAATCATGGAAAACAACCAGGTGACCCAGCTGCCGGACATAACAGTAAATATGGGAGGTTCAGAAAACGGTTCTGTTCCAGCGTCCCCTGTTCCTTAGGTAAAGACTTACTGCAGGTACAGATTTATATAAATTAATAATAAATAAAAATAATTTTTAATCAATACATAACAAATGAAAAAGCAAATCATTTTATTGGCGGCCTTCCTTATCACGGGGGTTGCAGTTAAAGCACAGGTAGGTGTCGGGACAGATGACCCGAAATCTACTTTGGAAATCGTAGGTGAAACAACATCGACAGTAGCGGACGGAGTTCTAGTACCCCGTTTCACGGTAACGGAACTTTCTGTAAAGGACGGAGCTTATGGTGCAGACCAGAACGGAGCTTTGGTATTTGTAACCTCAGGAGTGGGTTCTGCCGGGAAAACTTCTGAGATCACAGGGCCGGGATTCCACTATTATGACAACGCAACTTCCAAATGGATAGCCGTAGGAGGCGGAGGGTCTTCAGCTCCGGCAGTTTATCAGAATATATTGGGAGAATCAGTTATGGTAAACGCAGCAAGTTATAACGCCTTACCAACAGATTATTTGATCAGAACAACCTTCAGTTCTTCGGTATCTGTAACGCTGCCAAATGCTGATGCATCCAATAAAGGAAAAATGTACGTAGTGTACAATAATAATACGGCTGCTTCTACAGTGACAGTTGTTTCCAATTCAGTATTGGGTACGTCGACAATGTCAATCAACAGAGGAAAATTCTTCGTAAGTGATGGTGCTAACTGGGTAGGTGTTACTTACAATTAATGTTTAATTATTAACCTATAAAAAAATGAAAAAAAACAAGCATATTTATAGCAACATTGTTATTGCTTACCGTAAAACTGTCAGCTCAGGCCTATAGTAATTCGGAAGTACAGCCAAACCTAACGGACAGTAATGTCTTTTTAGACGCGAGCAGCAACTTCAATAGTTCGGCCAACGGATCTCACAGTTTAGGGAAAGGGTTGGTTTTTCCTGACACAGATTTAACTCAATTCGAGTTTGACATGACCTTAGCAGACGGTATTTATTTCCCATCTTATTTTGACGGTATGGTAGTTTATAACGTAGGTAACGGGAATACGATGACAGGAGGTGACAACCCAACCGCCCCCAGTGCAGTAACTCCCGGCTTTTATTACTTTTCCAACCCGAATGGAACAACTAACGGAAACGTTGCCGACGGTGTATGGTTACCATTAGGAAGCGGCGGAAGTTCCCAGGTACAGATCGGAACTACGGAAAGCATTACCAATTTGGTATTGGCAGGCGAGCCGGTATATGCTATCAAAGGAACATTTACGGCTGACGGTACTACCACTTCTGCTACATTGGCTAATCCGGCAGGAATGACAAGCTTGTACAGGATAACTATTTACAAAGATGGTGCGGTTTACGGTACCGGCGTTTATTCTTATGACAAATCCAACGGGCAGGCCTATACAGGGAACCCCGGAGTATCTGTGGTATATCCTGCAGGTGAATACGAATACACAATGGAATATCTGAAATAACAAGCTAAATAACTCAATATTCTGCGACTCAGGCCGCAGAATATTTTTAATCAACCAACAAAATATATACAGCCAAACCTATATCAATAGCCTAAATCTAAAAAATGAAAAAACAGATCCTAATGATAATCCTGTTTATGACAGGCATTATCTTACAAGCACAGGTCGGTGTCGGAACGGAAAATCCTGTACTTGCAGCCATACTGGAAGTGAAATCAACTGAGAAAGGATTTCTGCCTCCCCGTATGACTACCGAACAACGTGATGCTATAAATGAGGGTAACCCGGCCGGCGGCTTGGTTATTTACAATACAGACGCTCATTGCCTTCAATACTGGAATACTGTAAAGTGGGTTTCTTTTTGTGAAGAAAATAGTACTTCAGGAAAATTTACCTATTGGGTAGATGATGAAGATATAGAAAACGATGCCAAATATTTATATATAGAAAACGGAACCAATGAAGATTTTTCAGGGAATCTTTTTGTTTATCATGATATATGGTTTTTTCCATATTCTACAGTTCCTTACATAATAGATGGGGAAACAGGCTCTTCCTGGGGAACCTCCAGGTCACTTTACAAATTAGGGGTTTATTCGATCCCTGCCGGTGAGACCATTCGTCTAAAAGTAGAGCTTCGCCCTCAGTCGGCGCAAACTGAATGGCTTCCTACGAGTTCTGCAACTGTCCATAGAAAAGATAATTTGAAATTATCCAGATCCGTGGTTGTTGCAAATGACGAAGCCCCTGTAGAAACTGTCTTGCCGGTAAACTTAAGTTGTTACGGTCCAAACTAAATTATATTAAACTATTTAACATAAAATGAAAAAAATATTACTGATGATATTAATGATTATAATATCACTAAATCTTAGAGCACAAGTCGGTATTGGAACGGAAAACCCTGATCCATCGGCTATGCTTGATGTAGAGTCTACAGAAAAAGGCTTTCTCCCGCCACGTATGACAACCGTCCAGCGTGATGCTATAAACAGTGGCAGCTTTACAGAAGGGCTTGTTATCTATAATACGGACATACATTGTCTGCAATTCTGGAATGCCACAGAATGGGTTTCTTTTTGTGAAGGAAATACCGATCCCGGAGGAGGTGACGATGACAATTATCCTCCTATTAACTACCGGCTTGGAGGAAGTGACATGGATCGTGCTTATTCTGTTATCCAAACCACAGACGGAGGTTATATCGTGGTCGGGGAGAGTCGGTCATCTGCCTCCGGTGACGTAAGTGGCACCAACAAAGGCTTCACTGATTCCTGGATCGTAAAGCTGGATGCTTCGGGGGACATAGAATGGGATAAACTTTATGGAGGCAACGGCTCTGAATCTGCCTGGAGCATACAACAAACCACGGACGGGGGCTATATCATAGGAGGAAATAGTTCCTCTTCTGCTTCGGGCAACGTGAGCGGTGCCGGTAAAGGAAATGATGATTATTGGATACTCAAATTAGATGCTTCAGGGAATATAGTCTGGGACAAGCTGTACGGGGGAAGCGGCACGGAAAGTTTCACTTCCATTCGGCAGACTACGGACGGGGGCTATATAGTGACAGGGAGCACTAATTCTTCTAACTCAGGAGACGTTAACGCTACCAATAAGGGTGTCCGTGATGCATGGATTGTTAAATTGGATGCATCAGGCAACATAGACTGGAAAAAGCTGTACGGTGGAAGTGGTAATGAATCTGTCAATTCTGTTCAACAGACTCCGGACGGAGGCTATATCCTGGCCGGGGTCAGTCAATCTTCTGCCTCGGGAAATGTAAGTGACGTCAATAACGGAGGCCAGGATTACTGGATACTCAAATTAGATGCTTCAGGGAATATAGCCTGGGATAAATTATATGGAGGGAGCAATAGAGAAGTTGCCGCTTCCATTGAGCTAACCACAGATGGGGGCTTTATTGTAGCAGGGATAAGCGCTTCTTCTGTATCCGGTGACGTAAGTGGTGTCAACAATGGAGGTGAAGATTATTGGATCCTTAAATTGGATGCTTCCGGTAATAAAGTTTGGGACAAGCTTTATGGGGGAAGTAATAATGAATCAGCCCTAGACATGAAACAAACTGCTGACGGGGGCTATATCATAGCTGGGCGAAGTATGTCATCTGCTTCAGGAGATGTAAGCGGTGTCAATAATGGAGCCGGCGCCACTGATTATTGGATCGTAAAGCTGGATGCCTTCGGAAACCTTATCTGGGAAAAGCTGTATGGGGGCATCGATGCCGATTCTGCCAATTCCATTCAGCAAATCACAGGTGGAGGTTATATTGTAGTAGGAGATTCAGCACATACATCTGCCGAGAATGGTGACCAGACAGGGCTTATATCAAGAGGGAATTACGATTATTGGATATTGCTGTTAGATGAAAACGGCAATCTCATAGAACCATGACTTCAATAAAATTAATTTAATATAAAATGAAAAAGTTAATTACAATACTAATCATTGCAGTAGCGGTAAACGTAACTGCACAGGTCGCTATCGGGAAGGAAAATCCTGATCCAACTGCCATACTGGACGTGGAATCCACAGAAAAAGGCTTCCTCCCTCCGCGCATGACAACCGCACAGCGCGATGCCATAAACAGCGGCAGCTTTACGGAAGGCCTGATTATTTACAATACGGATATCAACTGTATCCAGTACTGGAACACCACCTTGTGGGTGTCTTTTTGTGATGGAAATACCGATCCCGGAGGGGGAGGCGAAGATCCTCCTATTAACTACCGGCTTGGGGGAAGTGGTGAAGATTTTCCTACTTCCATTCAACAGACCTCAGACGGCGGATATATCGTAGCCGGTCGCAGCACTTCATCTGCTAACGGAGATGTAACAGGCACTAATAAAGGAGAGTTTGATTCTTGGATTGTCAAATTTGATGCTTCCGGAAATAAAGTCTGGGATAAATTATATGGAGGAAGTGGAAGTGATGGCGCAAGTTTCATTCAGCAAACTTCAGACGGAGGGTATATCATAGCAGGATACAGTACTTCTTCTGCCAATGGAGATGTAACAGGCACTAATAAAGGCGACGGTGATTGTTGGATCGTCAAGCTGGATGCTTCCGGGAACAAAATATGGGATAAACTATACGGAGGAAGTGCCGAGGACTCTACCAATTCTATTCAACAGACTTCAGACGGCGGCTACATCATAGCCGGGACCAGTCAATCTTCTGCTTCAGGAGATGTAAGTGATACCAGTAATGGAAACAATGATTACTGGATCGTCAAGCTGGATGCTTCCGGGAACAAAATATGGGACAAATTATACGGAGGAAGTGGAATCGATTTGGCTAGTTCTATTCAGCAAACCACAGACGGGGGTTACATCATAGCCGGGACCAGTCAATCTTCTGCCTCAGGAGATGTAACTGACACCAGTAATGGAAACAATGATTACTGGATCGTCAAACTGGATGCTTCCGGAAACAAAATATGGGACAAATTATATGGAGGAAGCGGAAACGATTGGGCCAATTCCATTCAGAAAACCACAGACGGGGGATATATAGTAGCTGGTTACAGTGATTCTTCTGCTTCAGGAGACGTAAGTGGAATAAGCAAGGGAATTAGGGATTATTGGGTACTAAAGCTGGATGCCGCAGGGAACAAATCATGGGATAAATTATACGGAGGAAATTCGATTGATGATGCATTTTCCGTTCAGCAAACTGCAGACGGAGGCTATATCATAGCCGGGTATAGTCTGTCATCTGCTTCAGGAGATGTAAGCGGTACGAACAAAGGTTTCGGTGATTACTGGATTGTCAAGCTGGATGCTTCCGGAAACAAGGTATGGGATAAGTTGTACGGGGGAAGCTTCGTTGATCAGGCATCTTCCATTTGGCAAACCTCGAGTGGGGGATATATCGTAGCAGGTTATTCAGGACATCTCTCTGCCGGAAACGGAGACCAGACCGGTCTTATTTCAAGAGGTGGTAACGATTATTGGGTACTGACGTTAGACGAAAACGGAAATCTTTTAGAACCATAATTTCAATAAAATTAATCTAAATCAAAAAATGAAATAAAAATGAAAAAAATAATAACAATACTAACGATTGGAGCAGCCGTAGCCCTTACAGCCCAGGTCGGAATCGGGGTAAACAGCCCTGATTCCACAGCTATGATGGAAGCTGCTTCAACCGAAAAAGGCTTTCTGCCTCCCCGCATGACAACTGCACAGCGCGACGCCATCAACGGTGGGAACCCTTCCGCAGGGCTTGTGATCTATAACCTTGACGTCCACTGTCTCGAATTCTTCAACGCTACAGAGTGGGTTTCTTTTTGTAACGGGAGCAACAGTGAGACTTTAAACTACCGTCTTGGAGGAAGTAGCTCAGATCAGGGAAATTTCGTCCAGCAGACATCGGACGGTGGGTATATCGTAGCCGGAAATTCAGAATCTACTGCTTCAGGTGATATATCAGGTACCAACAATGGTGGTCCTGATGCCTGGATTGTAAAACTGGATGCATCAGGCGAAGTGGAGTGGGACAAAATGATCGGAGGATCCGATTATGATGATATTTATTTTATTCAGCAAACCTCAGACGGAGGCTATATCATGACTGGGGGTTCTCAATCTTCAGCATCGGGTGATATAGTTGACACAAGCAATGGTTACCTTGATTCCTGGATTATAAAATTGGATGCTTCGGGTAACATACAATGGAACAGGCTTCTTGGCGGAAACAGTGCTGAATATTTCCTGGCTGTCCGGCAAGCCCCGGATGGAGGCTACATTGCAGTAGGAAGCAGTTCCTCATCGACGTCGGGAGATGTGACTGATACCAATAACGGCGCAATTGACTTTTGGATAGTGAAACTTGATTCCTCAGGTAATATAACATGGAGCAGACTTTATGGAGGAGAGGAAAATGATGAAGCCAGAGGCGTTCAGTTGACCTCAGACGGAGGCTATATTGTAACCGGATGGTCTTATTCTTCGGCATCAGGAGATATAGCAGCAACAAATCAGGGCAGAATGGATGCCTGGGTTATAAAGCTGAATGCATCCGGGGATTTGCAATGGGAAAAACTTTTTGGTGGAAATGATAATGACGAGGCAATCTCTGTTCAACAAGCTTCTGATGGTGGATATATTTTGGCCGGAACTTCAGAATCGTCTTCATCGGGTGATATATCGGATGTAAGCAATGGTGATGCCGATGGCTGGGTTATAAAACTGGATGCTTCCGGGAATATGCAGTGGAATAAGCTACTTGGAGGAAGTGATTGGGATGGTTTTTCATCAATCGGTCTTACTACGGACGGAGGTTACATAGTAGGAGGATCTTCAGGCTCATCTTTATCAGGCGATGTATCAGGAACAAATTATGGGAGCGGTGATCTTTGGGCAGTTAAGTTAGATGTTTCCGGAAACCAGCAATGGGATAAGCTCTTGGGAGGAACTGGCAATGAGTATGGCACATCTGCCCAACAAACTTCTGATGGAGGATATGTAGTTCTTGGCAGTTCTGCCCATAATTCAGCAGGCACAGGTGACCAGGCGGGCATTATTTCCATAGGAGAATATGATTACTGGCTGATAATGCTTGATCAGAATGGAAATACGATTGAACCTTAAACAATTTAAAATAAAATGAAAAAATTACTAACATTAATTATAGTCCTGGTATCGATTTATGCCGTAGCACAGGTCGGAATCGGGACAGAGACCCCCGACTTATCTGCCATGCTCGATGTGAAATCGACAGAAAAAGGTTTTCTGCCGCCAAGAATGACAACTGCACAACGCGATGCCATCAACGGCGGAACTTTTACCGAAGGTCTTGTTATTTACAATACAGACCTCAACTGCCTTCAGTTCTGGAATGCCACCGAGTGGATCAGCAGTTGTGACGGAGTGGGCAACCCTGGAGACGGTGAAGATCCCGGAGGAGAAGATCCCGGTGATGAAGACCCTGAAACTGAATGGACGCTTACATCTGTTGCGTCTTACAACGGGATTTCCGTTATAGACGGGCAGGGTGTGAGCTACAACGGTGAAACAATTCCCGCAGCCAGTACTATAACACTGAATGTAAATGTGACGTTAACAGGGCCTTACAATATAGCATATACCCATGCCGGTACAGGGCTTACATTCAGCGCATCGGGTAATTTTACCGCTACGGGAGCGCAAACCATTACTTTGGTAAACAATGAAATAGACATCCCCTGGGATACGATCGGGATGCTAAGCATGTCGTTGGAAACCAATGCAGCAAATACCCTGGAAATCAGCCCGATCATAGATGTTAAAACAATTCCTGCAAGCGAAACGCAGGTTGTGGAGGTTACCAGTGCTACGGGCAGGATATGGATGGATCGTGACCTGGGTGCCAGAAGAGCAGCTACAGGCGTGATAGATCTTTTGTCCATTGGCAATATGAATCAGTGGGGAAGAGGAAATGACGGGCATGAGATCATTGTTTTTCGTGTTGCCGTCGGCTCACAGCTTGGAAAGGGATTCAATAGTACAACTTCAACTTTGAGTCCTTCTGATGTGCCGGGGCACAATCAGTTTATTACAACAAGTTCAGGCACAAATGATTGGAGAGCAACAAGAAATGACGCCTTATGGCAGGGAGTTTCAGGGGTAAACAACCCATGCCCGAGCGGATTCCGTTTGCCAACCTCTGACGAGATTCAGAATGAAATTGTTCAGTATAGCATCACCTCAGCTGCAACTGCATTTGCAACCCCTATGAAATTTTCCACAACAGGTGTGAGAAATTTCAGTAACACGTTTGCCACTACAGCAGGTGCGGGTTTTCAAAATATTAATTATTGGACAAGCACAGCCATTACTGGCGGAATACCCGGAGGTTTAAATAGAGTTTACAGTGCTCAGTTAGATAACAGCTCAGATGGAGCGGGTATCAAACAAACCCCCAAAGGAGGAGGATATGCTGTCCGTTGTATCAAAAACTAAAGTATGTCGACTGTCCGGACAAAAAACGGGCATTCGGTTTATTGAAAAAATAAATGGTACGTTATAAAGTATCCACATTGTACTGTTCTAAAAATGGGTTTTTTCATACTTAAACAAAAGGGATGCCTTCATTCCACTCATAAAGGGTAAATAACTGACACTGCAATTATTCGGTTTGAAGGTATCTTCTTTTGTTTCATTGGATCAGAATCCGATCACGGAAACTTCCTTGTTCTTTAATACCGGAATTCTTTAAATCGTTCACGTTTATTATACCCGTTATATATTCATGATTTTTATTTTTATAATGCTCATCAATAATTTGAAATAAACCGGGATGTCATAACTATAGATGTATTAAGTAAACCGATCAAAAAAGCCGAAGTTGTTAAAACTTCGGCTTTTTCTATTATTATTCTAAAAAATAATTATTTGATAATTAATTTTTCAGTTGTTTTTCCTTCAGCTGTTTCGATCACTACAACATAAACTCCAGCAGGAAGTTTAACTGAGTAAGATTGATTCAACGCTCCGCCAGCATGATTGGTGCTATTGTTATAAACAGCTTTTCCGGAAGTATCGAAGATTGTAGTTTTTACATTTCCTTGTGCAATATTATTTGCTTTCAGATAAAACTGTCCGTTATTTGGATTTGGATACAATCCTACAGCTAATGAATTATCAAGATCAGTCACAGCCATTGTTCCCGTAAATTTGAAAGGTCTTGTAACGGCATAGTATATGTTATCAACTGCTTCAACCATAACTCTTCCTTGTGCACTGGATGTGGCAATTGTACCGGTTGGGATTGATACTGTTTCACTACCATCATTTGGTGTGCTTTCGCTAACTACTGTGAAAGTTGCGCCATTGTCATTAGATATGGAGATTCTAACATTTGCTGTATTGATGTCACCACCATCTGTACCTGCAACATCCCATTCAACCAACATAGAATTTGTACTTAAATCTACATTTTGATTCAGAACCGGATTTGTAAGTGCAAATGGACCTGCATCTCTTACGTTTACCCTCATGGCATCGGTAGCAGTTTGACCACCTTCAACATTATTATCTCTGACAGTAAATGTGAAATTAAGTGCACGAGTAACTGTATTTACCGATTCCCAGTTTTGCCATCTTGTCAACTGATCTGCCAATACATAAGAAAACTTAGGGAAATATCTTACAGGATCCACTGTGTGAGGGTGTGAACGGAAGTTTGGTCCTACAGCTTTGGTAGGCGATACCCGGCTGTTTGCACCTGTTGTTGAGTTATTACCGTTATCATTTTGTTCCCAGTTGTAAATTAGTGTATCTCCATTGCCGTCTGTAGCAGTTCCTCTTAATACAAATGCTGTTCCTTTAGGGATATTGTAGTCTGGTCCGGCATCAGCTACGGGCGTTTGATTTGTCAAAGTTGTATTTACAGCACATGGTTTGTTTTGTAAATTATTTTGAACTTGTAAAACACTTCTGTAAGTAAAATAATCATCAGAATGGGCCTGAACATTATAAGATGTAATACCTGCATAACCCATAATTGTTGATCCACTTCCCGGTTCAATATTTACACCTGTACCTTCAATGTTATGTGAAAATGTATGATTCGCTCCTAATTGGTGACCCATTTCGTGAGCAACATAGTCGATATCAAAAAAATCTCCTTCTGGTCCTCCTTGTCCGGGAGAAGTATATCCTCTTCCTTTGCTTCCATTGGTGCAAATACATCCGATACATCCGGCGGAACCTCCTCCTCCAGATCTGTGAAATATATGTCCTATGTCATAATTAGCAGCACCAATTACGTTATCAAGTGTTGTTTGAAGCTGACCTTGGGTTGTACTTATATTAGATGGGTTTGTATAAGGATCTGAAGATGCATTTAGATAAACGACATCTTCATTATTATCCACTAATATAAGTTGGATAGCTAAATCTTTTTCAAAAACCCCATTGACACGTGTCATAGTAGCGTTTATAGCTTCCATAGCACCTTCCAAAGTACCACCGTGGTAGGCAGAATATTCACCTGTTACAGATTGAGCCAATCTAAAAGTCTTGAAAACGCCTGCGCTGGATCTGTTTGAATTTACTAATTCTTGACTGTCGTTTGCCAATGCTGAAGTTTCAGGTGTAGAGCACTCAAATGGAATTTCTCCCTGATCTCTGTGGCTTTTTGAGTCAAATACGATGTATTTCCCATCTTCAGTATATCTCTCGATAAATTCAGATTTACCTGCTTTCAATATCATTGAAGAAATTCCTTTTGAAGGAGATAGGCTAAATCTTAAATAAGCAGTCGGGTCATCAACACCGATTCCTATGTAAGATTTGATTTCCGGAAATTTAGCTTGAAGTGCAGGAGCGAAGTTTGATGCTTCCCAGACTTGAAATTTTTCTGTTTTACCCTCTGCTGTAGGGATTGAAATAATCTTCCCCGGCATATTGGAAAAACGTTCTGGAGCATTTTGCAAATTTTGCTTCAATTGCTGCTCGTTTAAACTATAAAAACTAGAAGCTTCTATGTTCAACTTTCCTTCCTTAACTTGTGAAGCACCCAGATTGGTTTTAGACCATTGTGAAAAACCTAAAAGCGGCACAATCATTGTTAAAGTTAATAAAATTTTTCTCATGTGTGATTGTTTATTGTTTAGTGTTACAATTATACTTTGCTAATTTAAAAATATTTAACAAATGAAATCATATAATCTTTTTATTTTAACGCTTATTTTGTCTTCAATCCTCATAATTTCGTGTGAAAGCTCGAAATCAACTCAATCTAAATCTGATAATTTGCTCTCTAAAATTACATTAGAAAAAGTAACAATGGGTAGTAATTCCTCATTGGAGATTACGAAAGATGAAATTTTAAACGCATCCAATACAAGAGATGGAATGGGGGATGCTTCTAAAGGTGCAACAGAATCAAAAGATTGGAACAAACTCAATAACTTGGTCAGTAAATTAGATTTAACTCAAATCGACCAATGGGAAGGTCCTACGCAGGCAAGATTTTATGACGGCGCCAAAGCGACTACTATAATTATTGAATCAAATGGTGAAATCTATAATTCCCAGTCTTTCGACGAAGGTCAGCCGCCCGCCGAATTAAAAGAACTTTATGATTATCTGGAATCGTTAGTAAACCAATAATTTTGATCATCTGATTCATTTTTAGGTTCTTCACCGTATTTTTTTTCAAGCGCAATTCTTTCTTCTTCGGGAAGTGTTTGCTTGTATTTTTCCCAAAGCATAAGTTCTCTTGCGTCTGGTTCAGAATTCATTTCCCACGAATAAACTTTTCTTTGAACTCCGTGTTTTCTAGTTATAATTGAGAAAAAAAATCCCACTACAGCACCTGACAGATGACTTTCCCAAGAAATTGGATTTGAACTTTCTTTGTAAAATTTAGGTAAAATTTCTTCAGGGAAAACACCCCAAATCATACTTCCGTAAAGAAATACAACAATGAGTGAAAGCGCAATTAAATTTCTTGATTTTTTAAAAATTCCGCTAAAAAATATATAAGAAGCCAATAAATAAACAATACCGCTAGCTCCAATGTGACAACCCGCATAATCATCCCACAGATTCCCAAAAATCCAAACCAAAAGCCCGGTTAAAATCCATCCGAAGATGATAACATAATAAGCTGTTCTTTGATAAAATAAAACCGCAAAAAAACTCAAAACTGCCAAAGGAATGGAATTATTGATGATGTGTTTCCAGCCCGAATGAAATAAAGGTGCAAATAAAATTCCGCGTAACCCTTCCAGACTCCTCGGGAAAACCCCGTAACAATTGTACTCACCTAAGCCTAAAGACTGAAAAAAGAAAACGGTCCAAATGGAAAAAAGCAATAGCAGAGGAACTATCAATGTATTTTTGGGAAATGGATAAGTCATGTGTAATTTTCTCAATTAAATTTCACAAATCATTCCATGCCGAAAAACCTGACAAAATTGACAAAATCAAAAAATCCTTTTTAAAATGATTTGGATGAATTCTTTATCTGAATAATTTTTAGGTTGATTTCTTGCAATTTGAAATTGAATGTCCAAATGTCTCCTCGCTTCTTTGTAGGCTTGAATCAGAGAATATTTCGGGTCGTAAATATGCGTTGCTTCCGAATTCGCGCCGTTGATTTCTAAAATAATAAACTTTCCGTTTTTTAAATCTTCAATGGATTTTGCTTTTACATCAAATCGACCGTAATAAAACCTATCGATTCCCTCAGAAATTTCATTTATTTTTTGCGTCAATTTTTCTGAAATCAAATCTGAAGCATCATAAAACATTGTACCGCGATTGTGGTTGCCAACTGGTTCTAAAAGGATTTTTGTTCCTTTTGGATGAACAATATCTAATTCATTTTCAAACTTTTTCAGTAAATAATCTTTTCGGAAAAATGCCCTCGTATTTTCTGCGATGAAATTCCTCAAAGTCAAAATTCCATCCGATTCTAATTGCAAAAATTCTTTTCCTGTAATCGATAAAATTTCTCCAGAATTTTCATTCGGCATTTTCGCATAAAAAACTCCAAATTCAAAAGGGAAATCAATGAATTCCTGAATGATTAAATTTTCTTGTGATGGATAATTGATCCAGTCATTTACAGAATGTATAACTTCCACATTGACACCGCGTTCGCCGATATCTGGTTTTACGACAAATGGAAATTCCCATAAATTTTTGAAATCAGTTTTATTGGAAATAAAATCAGTTTTGGGAACGAATTCTGGAGAAATTTGTTTTAAAATATCAAATTTTGAATATTCCGTAAATCCACCGAATTTAATTCCAGGATTGACTTTGCAAAAATAAAATAACGAATTGGATTTCAGTGAATTCCACCACCAATACGTGACAAATGGCGCATAGAAAATCCACATCGGCCAGAATTCGTACCGAAAAATTTTAACCAGCCATTTGTTCACGATGCGAAATAGTTGAGTGCGCTACGCCGAAATTTTCAGGGATTTTTACATAATCAAAATTGTTTTCAATCCCGATTCGGATGATGGCGAGATGATGAACACAATGTTCAATGTTGTAAAGCAATTCGCGTTCGATGGATGAATTTATTTCACAAAAAGAATCATTTAATTTTTGTATCAAAATGACCTTTTTTTCAATGTCTAATTTTTCCAAATCGGAAATGATAGATTGCACTTTTTGCAATGCGATGTCTTTGTTTACCTCAGTTTCGATGTTTCTTTTTCGTTCATCATAATTGACAATACCATTTTCAAAATCCAACAAACATTCAAACAAATCCAATATATGACGGACGTGCTTCCCGATTGAATTTCCATTTAAGATTGATAGATTTTTAGAATAATCATTATCACCTAATTCTGATAAAAGGATTTTGATTTCTGACAATAAATTCCGGGAAACGTTCTTCATTTAACCAACATGAATAGCAAATGTAATAATTTCTACCTTTGTTTAAATTTATAATTTGTGTGCATCCTCAGCATTTTTATCCAAACCAATGGCGATTTCATTCTCACGCAAAACCGTGACGAAAGTATTTACAGACCGACTTCCCCAAACGTGGAAACCAGAGAATTTTTCGGTCGAAAAATTACGGGGCCGGTTGATTTAAATTCTGGCGGAACCTGGATCTACTACACTGATAAATATACAGTTTGTGTTTTGAATGGCGGTTACGAAAACCATTCGCATCGTCCACCTTACCGCATGAGCCGAGGTTTGGTGATCTTGGAATTGTTGAAATTTGCCTCGATGGATGAATTTATTTCTGAAATTAATTTAGACGGAATTGAACCATTTACAATGTTAATGATTGATTTAAAATCTAATCAAAAACAAATTTTGGTTTGGGATGGAAAACAGAAATTCGTTGAAAATTTAAATGATGAAAAATTGATTGTCCGTTCGTCGTCCACTTTGTACAATGCTTCTGAAAAGCTTTTTCACAAAGAGAAATTTGAAGAATTAGAATTTATTAATTACGAAGAAATTTATAAAATTCATCAAAAATTAGCCATGCCCAAGAACGAAAAATATCCGATTGTACAAAGTACATCTATCACACAGATCATTTATTCAGGAAAAGTTACAAACCTGAAATTTTGTCCGATTCAAATTTAAAATTTGACCAAATTTGGCAGTGTTAAAGTATGGATAACCCGTTAATAAATATGGCATCATTTGTGGTCAAAAGCAAAAGAAGTACATATATTTGTTAGTAAGAGATAAAAAATGAACGACAATTTTTCACAAAAAGTAAAAGACGTAATCGCATTCAGCAAAGAAGAAGCGTTACGCCTTGGACACGATCAGATAGGGACTGAGCATTTGCTTTTGGGCATCTTACGCGATGGCGACAGCAAAGCAGTTTCTATATTAGAAGCCTTAAATGTGAATTTGAAAGATGTAAGAGAGAAAATCGAACTTTTAGCACCGCCAAAAGAAACCTTTTCCAATTCTAAACAAAACCTTCAATTGACAAAGCAGGCAGAACGCGCTTTGAAAACAACTTTTTTAGAAGCCAAACTATTTAAAAACTCCACTGTCAATACAGTTCACTTGTTATTGTGCATACTCAGAAATGAAAATGATCCGGTAACGAAACTGTTGAAAAAATTGGATGTGGATTATGTTTCTGTAAAAGAAGAATTCAAATTTCAATACCAGGAAGACGATATAACGGAATCTCCAAAAGCTGAAAATTCCGGATATGATGATGAAGATGACCGCATCCAAGGAGGAGGTGAATTTGAAAAATCAAATCCAAAAGGAACTGCAAAAACTAAAACTCCGGTTTTAGATAATTTCGGACGAGATCTGACCCAGATTGCCATCGAAGGAAAATTAGATCCGGTCGTTGGACGCGAAAAAGAAATTGAACGCGTTTCACAAATTTTGAGTAGAAGAAAGAAAAACAATCCTTTGTTGATTGGTGAGCCTGGTGTTGGTAAATCTGCAATTGCAGAAGGTTTGGCACTTCGGATTATCCAAAGAAAAGTTTCACGTGTTTTGTACAACAAGCGTGTGGTGACTTTAGATTTGGCGAGTTTAGTTGCCGGAACGAAATATCGTGGTCAGTTTGAAGAAAGAATGAAAGCCATCATGAATGAATTGGAAAAAAATGATGACATCATTCTGTTCATTGATGAATTGCACACCATCGTTGGAGCAGGGGGAGCGACTGGTTCGCTGGATGCTTCCAATATGTTCAAACCGGCTTTGGCGCGTGGCGAACTGCAATGTGTAGGTGCTACGACTTTGGACGAATACCGCCAGTACATCGAAAAAGACGGAGCATTGGTACGTCGATTCCAGACGGTTATGGTTGATCCGACTTCTCCGGAAGAAACGGTTCAGATTCTCAATCAAATCAAAGACAAATACGAAGCGCATCACAATGTCAATTATACAGATGAAGCGATTGCAGCTTGTGTGAGTTTAACAAACAGATACATCACCGACCGCTATTTACCGGACAAAGCGATTGATGCTTTGGACGAAGCGGGTTCTCGTGTACATATCAAAAATATCAAAGTTCCACAAGAAATTTTGGATTTGGAACAAAAATTAGAGGAAGTTCGCGAAGAGAAAACGAAGGTTGTAAAAAGCCAGAAATATGAGGAAGCTGCACGATTAAGAGACAATGAGAAACAAATCGAATCTCAGTTGAAAAAAGCGCAGGCGGAATGGCTGCAAGATTCTAAAGATAACCGTGAAACGGTTACAGAAGAAAATGTAGCGGAAGTAGTTTCTATGATGAGCGGAATTCCGGTTCACAGAGTGGCTGAGAAAGAATTGAAAAAATTGGCTCAAATGAACGAGTTGATGAAAGGAAAAGTAATCGGTCAAGACGAAGCGGTTGGGAAAGTTGTAAAAGCGATCCAACGTAACCGCGCCGGATTGAAAGATCCTTCAAGGCCAATCGGAACTTTCATTTTTTTAGGAACAACTGGAGTTGGTAAGACACAGTTAGCTAAAGTTTTAGCTTCACAATTGTTTGACTCTGCTGATGCTTTGATTCGCATCGATATGAGTGAATACATGGAGAAATTTGCGATTTCACGATTGATTGGAGCGCCTCCGGGTTACGTTGGTTATGAGGAAGGTGGTCAATTGACGGAAGCCGTTCGCAGAAAACCTTATTCGGTAATTCTTTTGGATGAAATCGAAAAAGCACACCCGGACGTTTACAATATCTTGTTACAAGTTTTGGATGATGGTCATATCACGGATAGTTTAGGACGTAAAATTGATTTTAGAAATACGATTATCATTTTGACTTCCAATATCGGTACGCGTCAGTTGAAAGAATTTGGAGACGGTGTTGGATTTGGAACTTCTGCGAAAAAAGACACTGCAGACGAACGTGCGAAAAGTACAATTGAAAATGCAATGAAGAAAACTTTTGCGCCGGAGTTTTTGAACCGTATTGATGATATCATTGTGTTTAATTCTCTTTCAAAAGACGATATTTACAACATCATCGACATCGAATTGGAAAAATTGTACAAGCGTTTGACCGATTTAGGTTACGAATTACAATTGACCGAAGAAGCGAAAAATTTCATCGCGGAGAAAGGATTTGACAAAGATTTCGGAGCGCGTCCTTTGAAACGTGCGATTCAGAAATACATCGAAGATCCTATGGCGGAAGAAATTATCAACTCTGAAATTTCAGAAGGAGATAGTTTGCTTTTAGAATTAAATGAAGCAAAAGACGGCGTGAAAATTTCTGTAAAAGGAAAATCTGCCGAACAGAAATCTTAAAATGATTTTTATAAATATTGAAAGCTGTGCTGAAAAGTGCAGCTTTTTTTATGGATTAATTTAGAATTACAAATCCATCACTTTATTATAAACTCCATATTGAATCCAGAAATTCTGAGGTTTATTTGTGTTTAATTTAATTGATTTCCAATCGTTTAATTCCAATGAAATTGAATTTTCTATAATTTTAAATTTCCCCAAAAAGAATTCATTTTCGCTCCAAATCAATCCAAAAGAATCAGTGCTAATCAAATGCAAATTGTTCAAATCAATATTTTTAAAAAACAAAATCGAACCATCAGGATTTACAAACTCAGAATGATGAGAAATCGACGAATCCATTTCTAATGCAATCAGTTCATTCTTAGAATAAATAGGAAATTTAATTTGTGGTAATAAATTCAAATTCTGTAAAAAATCTTCATGTTTGGTTAAATTTTCCCGATTTAGAAATGGGATATCTGTTAAATTTTTAAATTTATTGACATTTGTTTCTTCAAAATAATCTCCAAATTTCAAAATCTCATTGACCGATAAAGGTTTTTCAATAAAATCATTCAACGGAATGCCAAAATAATTAGCAATTTTAATTACGTATTCCAACTTAGGCTCGGCACGTTTTTCCTCATAGGAAGAAATATTATTGCGTTTCAGTTCAAAAATCTCCGCAAATGCTTGCTGACTCAAACCTTTTACTTGTCTTAATTTTTTTATATTTTGTCCTAAAAAACTCAATTGTTGAAAACTTTAACATTTGCAATGCTAAAAATATTAGCATTTTTTATATTTTTACATCACAAATAAACAAAGATTAGTTTAAAAATCAAAATTATGGACTACAAAACTGTGAAAACTTATATCGAAAAGATGGATTATACCGTTGTCGATGAGAATGAGAAAGGGGGTGTCCTGGTGATTGAAAACCTGATGGATGGAGTGCGGAATTTGATTGTTGGAGTGGTTTCGCCGGTGCTTATTTTGGAGCAGTATCTTTTTACTTTAAAGGAAGACAACGAAGAAGTTTTTAAATCACTTTTGATTAAAAACCGAGACATCATTCACGGCGCATTTGCGCTGACAGAAGATGGTAAAAAAGTGATTTTCAGATATACACTTCAATTGCACAATCTGGATTTCAATGAATTCGAAGCAGCCATTAATTCTCTGAGTCTCTTGATGAGTGAATATTATGAACAGCTAATTAAATTTTCAAAATAAAAACTTTGTCAAAGTTGAATCAAAGAAGTAATTAATAATTAAAATCATATAACCATGAATATTTTCAAAAGAATCTTTAGAATCGGACAAGCAGAAATTCATTCTGTTGTCGAAAAAATGGAAGATCCGATAAAAATGACCGAACAGGGAATCAGAGAAATGAAAGCTGACTTGGATGAGTCATTAGAAGCATATGCAAAAGTAAAAGCGTTGGCAATACGTACTCAAAACAATGTGGAAAACAAACGAGCAGAAGCTTCTGAATTTGAAAAAAAAGCAATTATATTGCTGCAAAAATCGGAAGCCAAAGAATTGGAAACCGAAAAAGCGGAAAGTTTAGCAAAAGAAGCGTTATTATTGAAAAAACAATTGTTGCTCGAAGTAGAAGAATTGAAAAAACAAGCCGCTGCACACCAGAATTCTTCTGAAGAATTGTACAAAAATGTAGAAGTTTTGAAATTCAATATTTCTAAATGGGAAGCGGAATTAAACACTTTGAAAGCAAGAGTAAAAGTTTCTGACGCTACGAAATTGGTCAACAAACAATTGGCTAAAATCGATTCCAACAGCACTATCAGTATGCTGGAACGAATGAAAGAAAAAGTGGAAGAAGACGAAGCTTTGTCGAAAGCTTACGGAGATATCGCACTGACAAACAAGAACGTAGTCGATGAAATTAACGAAGCAATTGGTGCCGATGATGTTTTGGATGAATTGGAACAACTTAAAAATAAATTGAAAAATGAGTAAAAAATTTGAATACAAGACTTTGGAAATAAGACCAACAGGAACTTGGAAATCGAAATTTGATATTGTTGAAATTGATAAAATCCTTAATGATTTTGGTCAAGAAGGTTGGGAACTGGTTTCAATGGAAGACAAAAATTTCGGATATGGAACCACCGAATGTTTTTATTACACTTTCAAACGCGAAGTCTAAAAAGCTTTTATATAATACTTTTGATTTTATACTTAATTAAAAAATGACAGAACTACTAAATCTTTTATTCAATCCATTGCCGAACGGAATCATGACCGTTTTGACGGGAATGTCACTCCTGTATTGGGTTTTCGTTTTGTTTTCTGGAAATGGAATCGATTTTGGGTTGGATGCGGATTTGGATGTCGATTCTGAAATCGGAGACGTAAACGATGTCGATGCCCCCGAAAGTGGCGATGTAAGTTTCTTTTCCAAAGCAATGGATTTTATCAATATTGGAAAAGCTCCATTCATGGTTATCATGACTTTGTTCAAATTCGTCGGTTGGATCATTACTATTGCGTCATCCATTATTTTTCAAATCGGAAAATGGGGTGTTTGGTCTGTTTTGATCTTGATTCCGATTTTTATTGTAACATATTTGCTGATGCACTGGTTCACAAAACCTTTGGTTAAATTTTACCATAATTTAGGTTATACTGGCGAAGAATCTATCGATTTTATGGGACGAACCGGGAAGATGAAATCAACCATTTCCGAACAAAAATATGGTTCTGCAGAATTTTACATCAATGGCGATATGATTCGCCTAAACGTTGTAAGTCAAAACGGTGACCAAATTAATTATGACGAAACAGTTATCATTGTAAATGAATCAAAAGACAAAAAAATCTTCTACGTAAAAAAAGAATATACTTTAAATAACATCTAAACAATTTTTGAAAAAATGAATGTACCTAACTTTTTATTTATTGGAGGAACGACTTCCATCATATTGATTGCTGTCGGCGTATTGATTTTCCTCTTTTTCGGCTTTTTGGTAGTATTAAGTTCTTTCTACAAAAAAATTCCACAAGGAAAAGCCATTGTGAGAACGGGTTTTGGAGGAACCAAAGTTGCTTTTAACAAAGGAATGTATGTAATTCCGATTTTCCACAAAATGGAAATCATGGACATTTCTGTCAAAAAAATTGACATTGCCAGGATGGAAAATGATGGATTGATTTGTAAAGACAACATCCGCGCAGACATCAAAGTTGCGTTTTTTGTTCGTGTAAATAAATCAATTGATGACGTGATCAATGTGGCGCAAAATTTAGGTTGTGAGCGTGCGAGCGATCCGGAAACTTTGAAAAGTATTTTCGAAGCTAAATTTTCTGAGGCTTTGAAAACAGTAGGTAAAAAGTTTGATTTCATTGAATTATATGAAGCACGTCGTGAATTTCGTGATGAAATTTTAAATATTATCGGAACCGATTTGAACGGATATATTTTGGACGATTGTGCGATTGATTATTTGGAACAAACCGAATTGAGATTTTTAAGTCCTGACAATATTTTGGATTCTGAAGGAATTAAAAAAATCACAGATTTAACTGCAAAACAAAATATGGATGCGAATTTGATTCGCAGAGCGGAAGAAAAAACCATTCGTAAACAGGACGTTGAGGCGCGTGAAGCAATTTTGGAATTAGACCGTCAATTGGCTGAAAAAGAAGAACGCCAGAAACGTGAAATAGAAAATATTAAAGCGCGTGAAGGTGCAGAAATTCTAAAAGTAAATGAAGAAGAAAGATTAAAATCGGAAACAGTAAGGATTCAAACTGAAGAGTCTTTGGCCGTTCAGGAAGAAAATAAATTGCGTCAAATTATCATCGCAGAAAAAAATAAACAACGAACTGACGCCATAGAAACGGAAAGAGTAGAGAAGGATCGCCAATTAGAACAGACTGAAAGAGAGCGCATTGTCACTTTGGCGCAAATTGACCGAGATAAAATTGTCGAAGTTGAAACCAAAAATATCCAAAACGTAATCAAAGAACGTGTTCAATTGGAAAAAGGAGTTGTTGAAGAACAACAAAACGTGAAAGATGTGGAAGTTTTCCGTGATGCCGAACGTAAAAAACAAGCCGGAGTAATTGCTGCAAGTCAGGAAGCGGAAGAAAGATTGGTTGCAACTGTGAAAGCTGCGGAAGCAGCAAAAATCGCTGCGGAACAAGAAAAGGAAAAGAAAATCATTGACGCAGATGCAGAAAAAAATGTTGCAGAAAGAAAAGCGCAGGAAATTATAATCGAAGCAGAAGCGAAAAAAGAAGCATCAGCAAAGGAAGCCGAAGGAAGAAAAATCATTGCCGAAGCACAAGCAAAAGAAGCTGCAGCAATCGGTTTGTCAGAAGCAGAAGTAATGATTGCAAAAGCGGAAGCGGAAGAAATCCAAGGAACTGCGCAAGCATCTGTTATTGAGAAAAAAGCGGAAGCCGTTCGTAAAGAAGGTTTGGCTGAAGCGGAAGTAGTTCGTGAAAAAGCATTGGCGGAAGCAAAAGGGATCGAAGAAAAAGCAGGCGCCATGAAAATTTTAAACGAAGCCGGACAATCTCACGAAGAATTCAAATTACAGTTGAATAAAGAAAAAGAAGTTGAATTAGCACAAATCAATATCCAAAAAGATATTGCTGCTGCACAAGCAGATGTACTTTCTGAAGCGTTGAAAACTGCGAAAATTGACATTGTGGGTGGTGAAACCATGTTCTTCGAAAACATCGTGAAACAGGTTTCCAATTCAAAAGGATTTGACCATTTGATAAACAATTCGAAACACGCAACTGACATCAAAAATTCATTGATCGGTGAAGATGGAAAAGGCGATTTGGCTGAGAAGATTCGTGGAATGGCAGACAAATATGGAATCAATTCCAACGACATTAAAAACTTGACCATCACTGCCGCTTTGATTCAATTGCAACAAGCCGCATCCGCACAGGGAAATGAACAGGATTCCGGATTTATCAACTCATTGTTCAGCATTGCAAGCAACTTGGGGATTTCGAATAAGAAATTAGGATAATACTAAATTTTGTCTAGGTTATTTTCATTAAGATTTTAACCTTGGCAAAATTTATCCAATTCTAAATTTAATTTTTATCACATCGAGCGTAGTCGAGATGTGTAGAATTTATCTAACGCATTAAAATTTTTTAAATGCCAGAAGAAAAAGATAAAATACCAAACATAGAACTCGATTCGGGAACCTACGAAATCATCAAACGCCGTCTTCAAACGCAGAAAGATGAATTGGTAAAACGTTTGAATCAGCTTAATGAAGCGCGAAAAGAAGTTTTCAATTCGACGAACTTTACACTTAAAGCCAACCAAAGAATTACTACTGAAAATAATTGTGTTGCTCGAGGAATTGTCGCATTGGATGATATCTGCATTTTCGGCTACAACGTTCATTTTGGATTGAGAACCGAAATCAAATTGGATGATGTTTTCAGCATTTATCAGTTTGACGGAACGCAATTCATTCCGCAAAATTTAGATTTGATTCATGATGAAAATTTTATTACGGATTATCAAAATTTGTATAAATATTACCGCGATTCAATTTTCTCAAAATTTAGACTGACAGAGAATTATCTTTACATGATTTTCCAAATCAGCAAAAGCGCTGATGATTTGAAAGCCTTCAAATGGTTAATTAAAGACGGAAAATTAATTTATCAGGATGACCGAAGCATTCATGAAGTAAAAAATCCGAATCAGTTTGAATTTGAATGGGTTAAAACTACTTTGGATGATCGCCGTTTGGGTAAATTTCCGCACGTTTCTGTTTTGGACAAAGTTTTCATCGAAGCAATTCACGGCGATATCACATTCAAAATTGAAGACAATACCGAATCCGGAAAAGGAATTTATTCCGAAAAAGTAACCAATCTCGACCAGCAATTGGACGATGCGGAATATTACTATGCCGATTTGGGGAATATGATTGCGATTCGCATCAAACCTTATCAGGAAGAATTCCGTGCATATATTTTCAACCAGCGGACGAAAGAAGTTATCAATCTTCCATCCTTAAATTCTTCCGCAATTTTACTGCCTGATAATCAGGGGATCATTTTCTCAAATGGATATTACCTTCAAAACGGAACGCATAAAATTTTCGATATTCATTTAGAAAATGTAACGTTTTTGAGAAAAATTTCTTCGCCCAACGGAGAAGATTTTCTCTATGTTTTTACCCAAAGAGAAAGCAACACTTTCATCTTGATGTCTTATAATATCATCCAGCAATCCGTTGAAACGCCGATTGTTTGTAATGGTTTTACGATTTTCAAAGACGGAAGTTTAATTTATTTCCGAACAGAACAAGAAGCCACACGCCATCATCAAGTTCAGATTTGGGAAACTCCTTACATGGCAGTTTTAAACGAAAATTCTGAACGAAAAGATGATCCGATTTACAAAGTTGGAAACAAACAAATCGTTCAAGCGATGGCGGAAACGCAGGAAATAGTACTGCTCATCAACAAAGAAGACAGTTACGAAGGGCTTTACGAAGATATTTTGAGAAAATCAAGTTCCCTTGTTGATTCCTATTTTTGGATTAATGATAATTCACTCAAAAATTTAGGAGAACCTCTGAAACAGATTTACGAAATTGCCAATACGGCTATTGACGAATTTGTAAAAGTCCAAGCGCAACGCAAACACTCGGGCGAGTTATTGGAAGTTTCTGAAAATAAATTGGAAGAATTAACCTTCAAAATCAACAGTACAATTGTCGAAACTTTAGACCAATTGGTGAATCAGCTGGCTGATGCAAGAAGGTTGCAAGGCGAATTACTTGATTTGAAAAATGTTCGGTATGTGAACATTGAAAAAGTTAATTTATTGCTGGAAAATTTATCCAAAATCACAACAGATTTATCTGATAAAACGATTGAATTTTTATTGCGTGATGAAGCTTTAATTCCTTACGGACAGAAAGTAGCAGAACAGAAAATAAAAGTAGCAGAAATTACAAAAGTTTTCGACGCGAAAGCAATAGAAGATTCTAATTCAAATATTTCTACTGAATTAGAATTATTGATTGATATTCTCAACAGTTTAAAAATTGACGACGCTACACAAACGACAAAAATTATTGAGAAAATTTCTGTGATTTTTGCTTCGCTGAATGAAGTTAGGGCACAGCTAACCCGAAAATTAAATTCACTAAAAAGCAGCGAAGCGATTGCCGAATTTTCAGCACAATTAACTTTGTTGGAACAATCGGTTACCAACTATTTGGAACTTTCGACCTCAGCTGAAAAAGTGGACGAATATTACACCAAAATTCTCGTTCAGCTTGAAGAATTAGAAAGTAAATTTTCTGAATTTGAGGATTTTGCCTTGAAAATTGCAGACAAACGCGACGAAATCATAAAAGCGTTCAACACACGTCGCGAGCAAATTGTTGAACAAATTAACAAACGCACTTCTTCATTGGAACAAATCGGATTGCGTGTGTTGAAAAATATCGAAAACAAATCCAAAACTTTCACCACGCGTGAAGATATTTTGAGTTTTTATGCTTCGGATTTGATGGTTGATAAAATCCGTCAATTAATTTCGGAACTGAAGACTTTAAATGATGTTTCCAAAGCCGAAAATTTAGAAAATTTACTCAAAAAATCGCAGGAAGATGCACTCCGAATTCTTCGTGATAAAACGGAATTGTACGTTGACGGCGAAAATATAATTGCACTCGGAAAACATAAATTTTCAGTCAACAATCAGTCTTTGAGTTTGACTTTGCTCAACCGAAACGGCGAAATGTTTTACCACCTGACCGGAACGAGTTTTTACCAAAAAGTCAAAAACAGCGAAATCACAAACTATAAAGATATTTGGGAACAGGAGCTGGTTTCGGAGAATTCACAAGTCTATCGTGCAGAATATTTAGCATACAAAACTTTCTTGGCTTCGCAACAAAACATAAAAGATTTTGATGCCGAGAAATTTATACTTCAAACGGTTGAACAAAATTATTCTGAAAATTACATAAAAGGCGTTCATAATTTTGATGCATTGCAAATTTACAATGTAATAAAATCGATGGATGAAAAAATGGATTTGCTTCGTTTTGAAGGAAATCTGCGCGCAACTGCGCAATTATTTTGGCATTATTTATCGGAAGAACGCAGAAATAAATTGAATGCGTTGATTCATTCGACACATTCGATCTTGAAAACTTTTCCGAGTTCAAAACGTTATCAATCTGTAATCGAAGAAATTAAAAATGAATTTTCAACTTGGAAAACGACTTTGGATTTTACTGAAATCGATGCAGAAGAAATTGCGACTTATTTGTTCAAAACCTTTACCCAATATGGGAAATTTGCATTGAGTGAATCGGCAGACCATTTGAAACAAGAATTCATCCGATTGTTAGAGTCAAAAAAATCATTAAAAGAATTCCAAGTGGATTTAGAAAATGAACAATTTTCATTGGTCGATCGTTTTTATTTGATTTTGAATTGGTTGAATTCATTTATTGATGAAAATGAAACTTTAGAAAATTATAGAAAATATATACAAGAAACGGCTGTTGTCTTGTTGTTCCAAAAAGACGAATATGAGTTAATTTTTGGAAAAGACGAGGTTGAAATTGAAGACTTAAAAGGGAATCATCCTGTTCTGAATAACGGAAAACTTAAAATCGAATACTATGCTTTCATTAATAAATTGCGTGATTTCGCTGCTGTTAGCGTTCCTCGTTTCGAATCTTTTTTGAAGCTGAAAGAACAATTGAGCAAGCAATATGAAAAAGAATTAAAAATCAATGAATTTGAACCAAAGGTCTTGACTTCATTCGTTCGAAATAAATTGATCAACGAAGTTTATTTTCCATTAATTGGAAACAATTTAGCGAAACAATTAGGTGCCGCTGGTGACAATAAACGCACTGCCAGAATGGGAATGTTACTTTTGATTTCGCCGCCGGGTTACGGAAAAACGACTTTGATGGAATACCTTGCCAAAACGATGGGATTGCATTTTGTGAAAGTAAACGGACCGACGATTGGACATTCAATTACTTCGATTGATCCTGTGGAAGCAAAAACTTCCGGCGAACGTGAAGAATTGAAAAAAATCAATTTATCGTTTGAAATGGCGGATAATGTAATGTTGTATCTCGATGATATTCAACATTTAAACTCAGAATTTTTACAGAAATTCATTTCACTTGCAGACGGTCAACGTAAAATTGATGGAATTTTCGAAGACGAAAGTAAAACTTATGATTTGCGTGGAAAGCGCTTCTGCATTGTAATGGCAGGAAATCCCTACACGGAAAGCGGTTCTAAATTTCAGATTCCGGATATGTTGGCAAACCGTGCCGATGTGTATAATTTGGGAGATGTGATCGGAGATACGGAACATTTGTTTAATTTAAGCTTGATTGAAAATGCTGCGATTGAGAATTCTCATTTAGAAAAAATTGCGAGTAAGTCCTTTAAAGATTTTTATGCGTTGATTGATTTTGTGCAAAATGGTGCGGAACAATTGCCGGATTTGGAAGGAAATTATCTGAAACAGGAAGTCGATGATTTCATTGCAGTATTGAAGCAGATTTTGAAAATCAGAAACATCGTCGTAAAAGTTAATCAAAATTACATTTTATCTGCTGCGATGCAGGATGCGTACCGAACGGAACCGCCTTTTAAAATGCAGGGTTCGTACCGGAATATGAGCAAATTGGTGACGCAAGTTGTGCCGATGATGAATGATAAGGAAATCGATGATTTACTTTTGGCGCATTACGAAAGTGAATCTCAAACTTTGACAGCCGATACTGAAAGTAATTTGTTAAAATTGAAAGAATTATCTGGTTTAATCAATCAAGATGAAATCAAACGTTGGGATGAAATCAAGGAAATCTTCCGTAAAAACAACAAACACGGCGGACTTGGGAAAGATGAAAAAGTTTTCGGTCAATTGCTGGAATTTAACGAGAATTTAGAAGGAATTATCAAGGCGATAAAGGGAAAGTAGATTTTTTGTCAATTCGAGCTAAGTCGAGAAATCTCTTAAAAAACCTTTCAGATTTAAAATCTTGAAGGTTTTTCTTTTTCTCGATAGGGCATAAATTCATCTTTTTTCTTTTTGGGAAAAAGAAAATTGTATAATCTTTTGAATAGTTTAATTATTCCCAAAATAATTCCTTGAAAAATTATTTCAACAAAAATGTAAGTAAATATTTCGACAATAATCATTTGGTTTCTAAAACGTAAAGATATATTTTTCAGCTTCAATTTTTTAATAATAGGCTACATAATTGCAGGCTAATTAAATTCCAAAATTAAAATTAACTTTGCATCCACAAATCGCTTTGTCGCTTTTCGTATTTATATGAGAGGAGGAAAGTCCGGACACCGTAGAGCAGCATAGCGGGTAACGCCCGTCATTTCGGAGCAATCCGAAAGAGGACAAGTGCAACAGAAAGCAAGTACAGTTCGGCTGTAGTGAAACCAGGTAAACTCTATGCGGTGCAATGCCATGTATATCGGCAGTTAAGGGCTGCTCGTCCGTTGCCGAGGGGTAGGCAGATAGATTTCGTTGGTAACAACGAAGCAAGATAAATGACAAAGTTCCGATTTATTTCGGGAACAGAATCCGGCTTATAGATTTGTTTTATAAAAAAATCCTTGTTCAAAAACAAGGATTTTTTCATTTTATTTAACCCAAATGATGGATTTCCATTTCGGATAATAATATGCGAAGATGATAATGTTCATCAATAATGGAATTCCTGTTTCGACATTCTCATGCATTCTGTTATCAATCATCAAATGAAACAAAAATATATTGATGATGATTGGCATGAAAATGATGCTTCCCAACAACCTTGTTCGTGGATAAATTAATAAAAGCCCACATACGACTTCCATCACTCCTATGATTTTAGTGTAACCTGATTGGCACAACGAAGTCATCAGATTTTGATAGAGAAGGGGTAAAGTACTTGTTGCATCGTAAACTTTACAAGGAGAAATCAGATTTCTGTTAATTCCTTTGTAGATAAAATATAAACCTAAAACGATGCTCAGGATTAGAATTAAATAACTTGTAATTTTTTTCATAGAACTAATTTTAAATGAATTATAATGAATTAAGAAACAATAATAAATCTTCCCGGTCTTTGGTTGGTAAATTTTTGAAAGCATTTTTAGAATTTTCGGCTTCGCCTCCGTGCCACAAGATTGCTTCTGTAAGATTTCGCGCTCTGCCGTCATGTAGATATTCCGTATGTCCGTTTACAATTATCTGCAGCCCAATACCCCAAAGCGGGCGCGTTTTCCATTCTCTTCCGGTAGCCAGATAATCGGGACGGTTGTCTGCCAGCCCTTCTCCCATATCATGTAACAGTAAATCTGTAAATGGATAGAAAACTTGATTGGACAAGGCAGGAATGGGAGAGTAGCCGGTTTTTTGTTTTGGAATATGACAGTTGCTGCAGTTCATTTGTTGAAATAATTTGTAGCCGTTGTTGACATCGGGATTATCAACCTTTCTTGCTGCAGGAACAGCCAAGGTTTGACAATAAATTACAACTTGATTTAGAATTAAATCGGAAATTTCAGGATCGTCAGTCCAACCGTCTGCAGGAAAATCATGAGAAAATATAGGATTTGTGATTCCCATATCTTCATGGTAAGCAGAAGCAACCTGTAATTCAATGGTAGAAACATTTGCTTTCCAGCCAAAACGGCCTAATTCCACTCGTTGTGTAATTGGATTCCACACATAATTGGCTTTTCCACTTATTCCGTCACCATTATGATCAAATTCATCTGCCATTAACAATAAATCTGTTTCAGGAATAAATTCCAGCAATCCCAATCCGAAAACCGGCGGTGCGATTCTGGGAGATAACATGATATCAGAAGGTATTTCCTGATAGAGGTTGTTTAGTGAATACAGAGGTTTTCTTAGATTTACAATAGTTCCATCAGAAAGTGTTTCTGTAAGTTCGGTCCAAATTACCTGATAATCCGCTTCGGGGACAAACCCTACCACAGCATGATTTTGTATCTGGGTTCCATATCCCGGAACAGTCAGAGGTCCGTTATGAGCATCTACACCAGAAATGCTTACTCTGAAAAGTAAACTGCTAAAACTATTGATGTTTTGTGGAAATTTTCCACGACCATCAGAAGGGTGACATTTTATACAAGAAGAATTATTGTAAACAGGTCCTAATCCTTGATTTAAAGGTGCAGGCGCTGTTACAAAAATTTGCTCAAATTCCATGTCACCTGCAAGGTGCATTTCCAGAAAATACCCGGATAAATTATTTGCAGGAGAACTGTAAGCAATATTTGACATCGTAAATATGGTCGTTTCTCCTCCTGCATATTCTCTTTCCATATCAACAGGCTGCCCATAGTCAATTTCATCACTCTGACAAGATTTCAGAACAATGATTGAAAATATTAATATTCTAAAAGAGAAGCTCCTCACATTATTAAATGAAATAAAACCAACGGCTTTTTTGCCGTTGGTCGATCATTAGATTTTAAATTAATTTTATAAACCTGAGATGTAAGGTTTCAATTGAGAGTCCAATATCTCCTGCAAAATAATTACTTTATCAATTGCATTTTCTACAGCCGGACGGTTATTCTGAATCGCGCTTGTAAAAGTTCCCGGAATATTTTCAATCCCTGCGATAGCTTCATCGATTGCGGTTTTGATAGCCGTATCCAGAGTTGGATTCTGTACAGCAACTATTTCAGATAACCCTAAACCGCTAGACTGGTAATCTCCTGAATAAATGTATTTAATTCCACGTATATTATCCGCAAAGTCAGCCTTGGAATTATTACTGAATCGTGATTCTTCATCTTCCAATGAAAAGCTTCCATTGTTACCATACATCGGGTCATACATTTTTCCGTTACCAACTTCATCAGCAATTACGACCATACCATCTACAACTTGAATAAGAGCTGCAATTTGAGATTGATAAATACCATTGTCAGCATCGGTTAGATTTCTTGCGAAATTTGTTCCTGCAGGATTCCAAGCATTATATAAGTTGGTGGTTTGCTGGCTTAAGTAACCAGCCGTTGCTTTTATGTAGTCAATTTCTCTTGCAGTTAACTGATCAGCTGTTTTTTGACCGTCGATTCCCCAAAGTAAATATTCTAAAGCATGAAACCCTTTGGCATTTGCATCTTGTTCAGCAATAAAATTTACAGTGATGGGAGAGCTTGCACCTAAAACCTCGTTCACAAATTGTAAATCAATTGGCCAAGAATCGATGTTTCCGTCCACACCCAAACCTTCATCACCCGCAGGTCCATACAAAGTTGTTTCTGAATTTTCCCAATAGATACGCATTTCAATCCAAGCTTGTCTCGCTGCATTAAGAGCTTCCTGATTCCCTATTTGTACAGCATTGGCAGTTGTAGCAGCAACTTCTCCTTTTTGTTTGAGAACTTCATAATTTTTAACTACCACATTTAAAGCGATGTTATTTAGATTGCTACTGTAATCTTCAGTAGCTGTGATGACTACATCATCGTCAGAACAAGATGTGAGTGTAATTCCAAATGCAGCTACGATCATCGCAGCATTTTTAATGTTGAATAAATTTTTCATAATAATATTGAATAAGTATTTTTTAATTTAAAATCTGAATCCTATTCCTGTTGAGAATATATTTTCCATTTGTTTTCCATCGATTTCTCCGGTTACGATGTCGATGTTGTCTGACCCTAACATTCTTGAAGAGTATTGAGCTTTGAGGATGACTTGCGGGAATATGAACCAATTAATACCGCCTGTGATCACACTTCTTTTCCAGCGTTTATTTGCAGTGATACTTCCTGCAGTTTCGTGCATGGTATCATAAAAATCGAATCGAATAAAAGGATAGAGCTTCATTTTGGAATCTTTGTTTAAAAAATTTAAAACATCATACCCCAATTCGGCTGAAAAACCAATCGCATTTTTTGCAACAGGTGTTTTTTTTATGCCCAGATTAGATGGTAAATTGCGGTTACGTTTAGAAATCAATTCAGAATTTTGCAAATCACCATAAATAAATTGGGAAACGAATCTTAAAGGATGTTCAAAAATAGAAATATGTGCTCCAAATAGTTTAACATTAGCATCGGCATCTAAATCTGGCTTTGGGCGGTTCCCGGCTGTGTTACCATAATAATAAGATATGCCGGCATAAGTATGTTTATCTTTTCCAAAATGAAAATCTACATTTGAGAATATTGCAAAATTTTCAGCGTTTACCATTTCAAATCGATTCTGATAACCATCTTTGATCCAATTGGCAGAACTAAATCCGGTCGCATCAAGTCCATTTACATAAGCCAATCTGTAGCTGAAACGATTTTTCCAAAAGTTTCCATAAACCTCAATTCCGTTTTCGTACCACCCAAGCGGGAGTATGGCATCTTCCATTTCAGGACGATGTGTCGTAAAGTACTCATCAGGGTCATCTAGACGTTGTGAAATGTTGAAATTAACTTTCAACCTTCCTGCTTTTATGCTCAAATATGGACGAAATTGATAGTCAATATTTAATTGCTCGAGCTTGACCTCACCTCCTGATTCTATTTCCTGTTCAAATTCTCCAAACTCTTCTTGTACATCCAATTCCATCGTAGAGCCGGTTCCACCATGCTCAAATTCGATTTCTGTATGTAATTTTAATTTTTCGGTAAAATGATAATCTATGTACACATTGAGTCGTTCGGCATCAATTTTATTTCTGATGGCAGGGTCGGTGTCAAATCTGCTGTAGTCATAATAATTTAAAACACCGTAGCCTTTGACGCTGAACTTTGACCATTTGAATAATCTTTCTTTTTCCTGTTGGGAATAATTGTTAAGAAGTAATTCTTCATGTAATTCATCTTTAATTACTGTTTTGAGGCTGTCTAAATTGATTTTTTGGGCAGTAACAAAACTCGTAAATATAAAAGCAATTATACTTATTTGAGTTTTCATTTATTTAGATTAAATAAAAATAAGGTACAAATGTTAAATTTTTATTAATATTAAAAAAATGATATTTATCATAATTTATAATTGGGTTTGACTTGGAAATATCTTTATTAAAAATTTGTTTTATCGAAAAAAACATTAACTTTGGTAAAGTCTAATTTTAAAATTAACATTATGAAGAAAGTAATTACTATTATGTGCCTTGCGGCCGCACCAATCATTTTTGCACAGCAAAAGGCTGCTGCTGAATTTGCACCTAAATCAGATGTAAAGTCAGAGAAGGCTAATACTCAAAGTTCTCAGTCTATTAAAGAATCAGAAAGAGAAACAAACAAAGTAAACTCAAAAGTAAAATCTGAAAAGGCTCAGGAAGCTGAGAAAAAAGCAAAATCTGAAAAGGCTGCTATAATTAATTCAGAACAGAACAAAACTAATGCAAATAACGTACAGAAATCAAAGAAAAAATAATTAAATTTCTTACAATTAAAAAAAGGCTGAGTTAATTTAACTCAGCCTTTTTTCTTTACTTAACCAATACCCTTTTTCCCGGACTCACAGCATAAACTGTATTGTCATACATCGCCTCGCAATAAGTTGCCGGCATGTAATAATTTCCTTTGTAAGTTGCATTGAGCAAAACCGTCACAGAAACTTGCTGCGCTGCTCTCAAATCAAAGTAACTATAAACCCTGTCATCTCTGAAATCCTGATATGCCAATCCGAAATTCTGAACCGAAGTGGGTTGGTCATTCAATCTGGTGTTGATGATTTCCCAGCCGGACGGGAACATTTGGGTCAGTGCCAATTCGTTGTAATTGCCCATCATTCCAGGATTGGTAACATTTACAATGCATTTAAAATCGGTTCCTTGTGTCAAGTTTGCAGGGTCAATCGGCTTGTTGTCCATATCATAATAATTTACGCCCAAACTGAGATTGCTGTTTTGCTGCGTTAAGTTTTCATCCATCGAGACACCGCTTCTCACCAATTCTGCAAAAATTAAATTTCCTGAATTGTCTTTAATCGTAAACGAACCATTTGCTTCCGGTAAATCAACATTTACAAATGGCTTATCACTTGTGATTTTCTGAGATTTCCCATTGATGGTTACCTCAGCATCGATGTTGTTTCCCACTTTATTTTTTCCTAAATATTCAGAAATCGCCATGAGTGAATAAGCTGTTGTCTGCGTACTGTACCAAGAACCGGAATTCAAATCTTTGGCAATGCTTTTCAGCATCGTCAATCCTTTTTCACGTTCGCCCAACAAAGTCAAAGTCTCCAAAATCATGGCTTGGTCGCGTTCGGAAGAACCGTAAGTATATTCATTAAATTTATATTCCTTCACTGAAGTAGCCAATTTACTTACCAATTTTTTAGCAATGTTTCCTTGTCCTGCAATCTGATAAGCGGCTGACAATCGCCACAAAGTTGCCACGCTTGTTTTCTTTTCTTTCAGACGGTTCATCAATCCCAATTCTGATTTTCCGGCAAGTGCCATAGTGTATAATCGGTATGCCTGATCCAAATCGTTGTAATAATATTTATCGTTGTAGCCACTCCATTCCTTCGCGGTTTTGGTTTGGTATTTAATCAAACCATCTTTCAAACCTGCCGGAAGTTTGTATCCTTTTTCTTCTGCTTTCAAAATGAAATGAAATGCATAGGTACTACTCCAAGGATCTGCCGTTCCATTACCCGGCCAATAAGCCAAGCCACCACCTGGAATTTGATGTGATTTTAATTTTCTCAAAGCTTCTTCAATATTATATTGAACATCTTTTTTCTGCGCGTCGCTCAAAGTGGACAATTGATTCAAATACAATTGTGGAAAAACACTCGAAACCGTTTGCTCCAAACAACCATGCGGATAACGAATCAAATAACGCATTCTTTTGTCCAAACTCATTGCAGGAACAGAAGAGAGCAAGAGTTTGGTATCAGTTGTACCGCTCATTCCAAAAGGTTGATAAGCCGTTGTCCAACTTTGTTTTCCGCTGATTTCTTTTGAAGTTGTAAAAGTCATCGGAGGATTCGGGCTTCTAACTTCTACTTGAATTGTGTCCAAATGTCTTTCGTTTCCAGAAGTAGCCGTAATATACAAATTAGCTTTGCCTAATTTTTCAGGAATTTTAATTTTGAAATTCGTCAATTGATCTCCTGTTTTTGCAAATTGTAATGAATTTGTTGTACTTCCGTCAATTTGAATCAATGAATTTGATTTAACCGAAACAGAAACATTTTTTACATGATTTTCCATCGCAAAAACATTGACAGGCAATGTAATTTCATCGCCTGGATTTAATACTCGTGGTAAAGTTGTCAAGGTCATCAATGGCTGTTTTACTGCAATATTTTTCTCAACGCTTCCGAAGCTTGAACCATTTCCGGCAACGACCATTACTTTTACCGAACCGACATAATTTTCCATTCGGATCTGATGCGATTTGGATTGTCCTTTTCCAATTGTAAACGGCCCTAAAAACTTAACCACAGGTTTAAAACGGTTGATTTTTTCTTTGTTTGAATTCGCCAAAGCCTGATCACCTCCAATCGTGAAGACGCTTTCAATTCTTCCGCCATAAGCACCCAATACATAGTTGAAAATATCCCATGTATTTACTCCTAAAGCTTGTTTTTGGTTGAAATAAGAATAAATATCCGGCGTTCTGTAATTCGTAATATCGAGTAAACCTTCATCCACAACCGCCAAAGTATAAGTCATTTCCTTGCCAGATTTTTCACTTACCGAAACAGTATATTTACTGTTAGGACGAATGGATTCAGGGGTTTTGACAACCGGAGTCAATTTCCGATCTGGATTTTCAACTGTAATCGGAATTACACCATACATCCTGATTGGCATATCATTGGCTGTCGCGCTGTGTGGCTGCAGTAAACTGATGTTCACATAGAAATTCGGAGCCATCGCTTCTGTGATTTTTACATCAAATTTGGTTTGGCCTTTTTCTGTTTCAATCCATTTTCTGTCAAAAACCTTGGTTCCATTTTCAAAACTTATTAACGCTCGTCCTTCCAACGAAGAAGGAATTGTAATCTGAGCGGTTTCTCCGACTTTATATGAAGTTTTATCGGCTTTGAAAGTTAAAATCGCAGCACTTTCAGCATTGCTGTCACCGCGGCTTCTCCAGTCCGGCCAATCAACCCAAATCGTTTTTCCTGAAGCATGCCCGCTTTCTGGGTCAACCACACGAATGAAGTAATTTCCGTATTCGTCATTAGGAATATTTAATTTAAAACTTCCTTTGCCATTTGTAGTTGTAATTAATTTTTCTTCTTTTAAAAATTCATATTGACGATTGACATAATAAGCCAGATCATTTTCGTTGGAATTGTACCACCATGAATTCTTAATTCTATAAATGAAAATTTTCACACCGCTTTTGGAAACAGGATTTCCTTTGTAATCTACGCTTGCAACATTGATGGTATGCTCTTTTCCGGTTTCGAGCATTTCATAAAATTCACTTGTCGTAGGAATTTGAAGACCTACATAAGTGGTATAAGGAGAATATTTTTTCGTCACATACGAACTGCTGAAATCACCACCCGTTTCAAATACTTTGGTAAATAATCCCATCGTCAGCATGCCCGGCGGAGTGGTGTTTAAATTCAGATTGGTGCTGATTCCGGCTTCACCGTTACCGTTGAGAATTCCATCAAAAACAGTCAGCTCCTGCATTGGAAAACTTCTCGACGGATCGGTAAAAGTATATTTTGGAAAAGATTTGAATTCCGTATCGGCATAGAAAATCGTTGCATCAACTTTGGTTTTCAGATTTTGTGCTGTAGCACCGCTCAACCAATTTGCCTGGATTTTAAATCCTTGTCCGGTTGTGGACTTAGTCAAAACTTCTTCAGGAAAAATAGTATTGATTTTTAAACGGTTGGGTTTAATGGTCTCAACTTTTAATGATTTATAAAAAGTCTTTCCACCGATTTTGACATTTGCCGACCAGTTTCCGGTTTTCGCATCAGGCGAAGTTTCCAGTTCAAAAGTGTAAAAACCTTTGACTGGATTGTTATTGACTCTTCGCTGCATCAATTGTCCATCAGGACCCATTAATTCTATAATCGCGGGCTGGTCATCTGAAATTCCGGTAATGGATTGATCCATCACAAAAGTCAAATGCATTTTATCGCCAGGACGCCAAACGCCGCGCTCACCATAGATAAATCCGCCCAAGCCACTTTCGGCTGATTCACCTTCCACATCAAAATTAGAAAGGGAAAGTGAAGAACCATTGTCCACTTTAACATAACCTTTTTGACCTTCACGTTCTGCAATAATTAAAAATGGTTTTCTGTTTAATTTAAAATTGGCAAAACCCTGTCTGTCAGTGGCACCTTCACCTACAACTTGATTTTGCAAGTCGTAAGCTTTCAGTTTTACGTTTTCCAAAGGACGCGCGTTGATGATGTCCGTCACCGTCACATAAGCCATGCGGTCTTTTCCGGTTTTGAAGTTGATTCCAAGATTGCTTGCCAACACATTTTTGCTGACATTTTTTTCGGAAGTATAATAAGAAGGCGTGCAAGGATTATTTCTGTCTGACCAATTGTAATTTTCCGGATAATAATAATCGTAGTAGTCGTCATAATATCCATACATCTCCGAATCCTTGTCATATTCATCTTCTTTCGGATTGACCGGTGTTAAAAATTCTGCCTGATTCAAATTTCCATCACATGGATAAGCTGCAAATTTCTGATCGATGGAAAATTCTACATTATAAATCGCGCCGGGCTCTGGTTTGATGAATTTTGAAAGTTCCAGTTGATAAACATTCATTTCATTGATGTTAAAGTTATCAGCATTTGAAATCGGAATGATGCGCGAAAAAACTTTTCTGCCAACAGGTTTCAGGTTGTTATTTTGATCATATTGATTGTATTGGAAAAATTGATGAATATTGTTCTCGTAGATTTTTGTGATTTCAACCCGAACAGCATTTATACCAACCGCTTCAAACGGAAGATTTACTTTTCCGTCTGCGGAAGGGATGATGTTTCCGTTTCCCACGAACTTCACTTCAGGATAAAGATTTACAAAATCAACCGTTTTTTTTACTTCAGTATTTGTTTTATTTCCGTAGGCACTTACGATTCCTGGAAATAATTTCAAATCATATTCACCACCAATTTTTTTAGAAGTATAAATCTTCAACTCATTTCCGTTGATGACCGTTGACTTGATATAACTTTGAGGTGTTTCTTCGTAATAATAATCTTCTTCAGCCTCACTTTTATCGGTTTGGCTGATTTCAGCCAAACCTTCCAAATAACCATCATTTTGTAAGGCTTCCGAAAAATTAACTGAAATGTACTGTTCAGGATAAGAAACTGCTTTGATTTGTGTGACTTGAAATGAATTTTTGGCAGGAATTTTAAATTCATTTGTATGCTTTTTGTCGGCTTCAATTGTTTTGCCATTCCATTTTAAAGTAAGATTTTCAGCTTGGTCTTTTGCTGAAATTCCATTAACCGTAAATCTGTGGTTTCGTCTGTTTTCCGAATGTTCCCAAGTTACAGGCAATTTTTTACCGTCAAATTCCGCAGTTACGATTCCATTAAAATTATCAGCATTGGTCACATCAGCCGTAAATAAATCTCCCTGCAGCTTATAATTTCCCTGTCCTTTTTCCGTATCCTGAATTCCATCAATGCTAACCGAAAAATCCTGTTTTTTCGCTTGAAACTGAAATTTAAACAGCTTCATACTGTCCGGAACATTTTTGATGATTTTAGACAAATCCAATTTTCCTGTATAAATTTCTCCTTGCTTTAATTTGCTTTCCGGCACAAATTCAATCGTAGAATTGTCCGTGAGGTAAGCCGTTCCTGAAACGGAAGGATAAAATTTGATTATATCTTCTTTAATAGATTTATCTTCATTGATTTCAAACGGATAATCTGATTGCAAAACCACTTTTATCTTACTTTCTGTCGAAACAAGTCCCGAAGTGTAAGCCGAAATATATGCCGCATATTCAGGTCCGACTTTCATTAAAGGCTTGTCATTCTTAGATTTACAGCTGAAAACAAGAATCGAAATAACAGAAATGAGAAATAAATTTTTCATATTAGGATTTTGGATTTAACCAAATTTAACAAAAATTATTCCTCAATTTGTTAAATGTCAATAACTAATTATTGTGACTCAAATCACAACTCCGTTTCAGGTTTCCTTCTGAACTTTGCATTGTAAATTTTAAAGCATGAAAAAAATATTTATAATCAATGGTGGACAGCATTTTGCACATTCAGGTGGGAAATTCAATAAAACCATTTTAGAATGGGACAAATCATATTTTACAAAAGAAAATGGTTTCGAAATCAAAATTACAGATATCAACGAACCTTACGATTTGATGGAAGAAGTGAATAAATTCGTTTGGGCGGACACCATTATATACCACACACCGGTCTGGTGGTTCGGACTTCCTCATAAATTCAAAGAGTATTTAGATTTGGTTTTGACCGCCGGACATAGAAAAGGGATTTATTATAGTGATGGGCGCAAATTGGAAACGCCTGAAATAAACTACGGAACGGGCGGTTCTCTGCATGGAAGAAATTATTTCTTGACAACATCTTGGAATGCTCCGGCAACAGCTTTTACACTTCCGGGAGAATTCTTCAAGCAAACAAGTGTGGACAATGGCGTGATGTTTGGGTTTCACAGAATGAATGCATTTATGGGGCTGGAATATAAAGGAAGTTTTCATTTTCATGATTTGGAAAAGAATGGAACACCAGAACGAATTGAAAATTATGCGAAAGATTACACCCAAATTTTAAAGGAAATCTTTCAAACGGAAATGATAGTTGAAAACAATTAAAACATGAAAAATAAAATTTTAAACATCGGATTGGCAATATTTGCTTTTATAGCAATTTTCAGTTGTACAAAATCCAAAGAAGATATCAAAGTTGAATCTCCAAAAACTGAAAAAGTGAAGGAAAAAATATTATTTGTTGTGACCAGCCACGATACCAAGGGAGATACAGGCGAGAAAACGGGATTTTATCTGGGCGAAGCTTCACATCCTTGGGAAGTGCTGAAAGACGATTATGAAATCGATTTTGTGAGCCCGAAAGGCGGAAAAGCTCCAGTAGATGGGTTTGATTTGAATGATGCAGTCAACAAAGAATTTTGGGAAAATAAGGAAATTCAGCAAAAGATCGCAAATACAATGAAACCAAGTGATATAAATTCAAAAGATTATGTTGCAATTCACTATGTAGGCGGGCATGGAGCAATGTGGGATTTTGCGGATAATCTGGAATTGGCAAAAATTGCTTCCGAAATTTATGAAAAAAATGGTATCGTGAGCGCAGTTTGTCACGGTCCGGCGGGCATTGTCAACATCAAACTTTCAGATGGTAAATATTTGGTTGATGGTAAAAAAGTAAACGGATTTACAAATGAGGAAGAAGAAGCGGTTAAATTGACCAAAATAGTTCCGTTTTTATTAGAAGACAAACTAAAAGAAAGAGGCGGAATTTTTGAAAAATCTCCCAATTTTACTCAACACGTAACCGTTGACGGAAGATTGATCACCGGACAAAATCCACAATCAGCCAGAGGAGTAGGTGAAGCTATTCGTGATGCCCTGGCAAAATAAAATTCATTTAGAATTCATTTTAAAGCATATTCCTTTCGTAATTTTACGCGATGGAATATGCTTCTTTTTTACGTCATCATATCGAACAAATCATTGAATTGAATGATTCTGAATTTGATATTGTTCAAACCTATTTCCATCCCAAAAAGGTTAAAAAAAAAGAATATCTGATTAATAAAGGAAACAAAGTAACTTCAGAATTCCTTGTCATAAATGGCTGTCTGAAAGCCTTTACTTTTGATGAATCCGGAAAAGAATACATCGTTCAGTTTGCGATGGAAAACTGGTGGATTTCAGATTATCCTGCATTCTCCAAACAGACAGAAGGTGAAATGTGTGTGCAGGCTTTAGAAAACTGCACCGTTTTGGAATTGGCTCATGAACATAAATTGGAAATGATTGGTAGAGTTCGCTCCATGACCGAATTTTTTGGTAAAAAATCTTTTTCCGGCTATGTAGCCTTGCAAAACCGTGTTCTTTCACTGCTGAAAAATTCGCCTAAAGAAAAATACGAATTGCTTTTGAATCAATACCCTGAATTGTTTCAACGGGTTTCCAAAACTATGATAGCCCATTATCTCGGCGTTTCGAGAGAAACTTTAAGTCGCCTTCAAAATAAATAGATGAATTATTTGTAGAAAATCTAAAATCTAAAATCTAAAATCTAAAACTAAATAAACCGCCAGTGGAATTACCGAACAGCTTTCCATCCAAAAAGAATAATAGGTTTCGCTTCTTTTTTCGGTTGAATAAATGACAAGCATTAAAGCAATAACAACCGCTATAAGCCATGCCATAACATAATTTTTAAAGGAATTAAATTCTAAATAAAACAAAACAAAACTCAATATCAGACTCAATACAGAAAAGACTTTCGAAGGAATTTCGCCAATTACTTGCGGGATAGTTTTCAAACCTTTATCATCCGTTTTACGGTCACGTATATCAAACGGAACCGTAATCCCAATCACAAAAAAGAAAACGGATAGAAACAATAATTGATACTGAATCAGCGAATGATGAACCACCAGTAATAATCCAATCGAACTTCCTGCCCACACAAACGCAATTAGAAACAATTTCAAAAAAGGAATTGTACGCAATCCCAATCCCGAAAAAGGAAGCGAATAACAAAAACTCACAAATCCAAGTACAAAAAGATAAAGAAAAGTCTTCAGCTCAAATCCTCTCAGAATTACACATATCAGTGTACCGATTAAACCTAAAACAGTTAAAACGATTTGAGTTTTGTATTTGGAATTGAATAATATGAAATTCTGTAAATTCCCGATTCTCGAAAAATTATAAATCGCTAAAGTCCCGAAAAATACAATTCCCAACACATAAAAATTAGGTCGGTAAAGTATCAATTGAAAAAATGCCAGCAACGAAGCAAAGCACAACGCCACCCAAACATTGGTTTTGATTAAATATTTATCAATCCATTGAATCATTTAAGCAAAAGTACTCAAAACTCAACAACCCAAAACTCATAACTAATTAACAACAGTTGATAAAGATTAGTTTTTAATAAAATTATATATCGTAAATTTGGGCTTCAATAAATTCACCGCAAAACACAATATGAACACACAAGACTTTTCGCTTCGCCACATCGGTACACTTTCACACGATGCAGACGAAATGCTTTCCGTTATTGGGAAAAACTCAATCGATGAATTGATCGACGCTACTATTCCCGCAGACATCCGATTTGAAAAACCATTGCAGCTGCCTGATGCACTTTCTGAATACGAAATTCTTCAGCACCTTCAACAGCTTGCTGAAAACAACAAAAAAGCAAGAAGCTTCATCGGTTATGGTTATTACCGTACGATTTTGCCTTCCCCGATTCAGCGCAATATTTTAGAAAATCCGGGGTGGTACACCGCATATACGCCTTATCAGGCAGAGATCGCACAAGGTCGTTTAGAGGCTTTGTTAAATTACCAGACAGTAGTTTCTGACTTGGCTGGACTACCCATTGCAAATGCTTCTCTTTTAGATGAAGCGACTGCTTGTGCAGAAGCCATGCACATGGTTCGTGAAGCAAGAAGCCGCAACAAAAAAGACGCAAATAAATTTTTCATCGCAGATGACGTATTGCCACAAAGTTTAGCCGTTTGTGAAACAAAAGCAAGCGGATTGGGAATCGAAATCGTAACAGGAAATCCTCTGGAATTTGATTTCGATGAAAACTTCTTCGGAGCATTATTACAATACCCTGGAAGGTCAGGTCAAATCATTGATTATACAGATTTAATTTCAAGCCTTAATTCAAAAGGAATCAAAGTTACGGTAGCAGCAGATTTGCTAGCATTGACTTTGTTGAAATCACCAGGAGAAATGGGCGCTGACATCGCAGTTGGAACTTCTCAAAGATTTGGTGTTCCAATGGGATACGGCGGACCACACGCAGCATTTATGGCTTGTACGGAAGAGTACAAACGCGTTATTCCGGGACGTATCATTGGTGTTTCACAAGACCGTTACGGAAAGTTTGCTTTGCGTATGGCTTTACAGACGCGTGAACAGCACATCAAACGAGAACGTGCAACTTCCAACATCTGTACCGCACAGGTTTTATTGGCGGTGATGGCGGGAATGTATGCTGTTTACCACGGGAAAGATGGTTTACAGTTCATCGCACAAAACGTGCATCAAAAAGCAGTTCGTTTGTACGATGCTTTAAATGAATTAGGATACAAAACCATTCACAATAATTTCTTCGATACAGTTCAAATTGAAGCTGAAGGAATTGCAAAAGGTAAATTTGAATCGAATCAAATCTTGTTGAATTTCTTCGAAGACGGAAAAATCAGTATTGCTTTGGATGAAGTGACTTCTGAAGATGAATTAAATAAATTGATCCAAGTTTTTGCGGATATCAAAGGAAAATCAATTGATAAAGTTGAATTCTCAGAAGCTAAAATTCCAGCTTCGTTGGTAAGGACGTCAGATTTTTTGATGAACGATGTTTTCAAATCTTACCATACCGAAACTGAATTGATGCGCTATATCAAACGTTTGGAGCGTAAAGATTTGGCATTGAATCACTCGATGATTGCATTGGGCTCATGTACGATGAAATTGAATGCAGCAACTGAAATGCTGCCGTTGAGCTGGGCTGGATTCAACACAGTTCACCCGTTTGTTCCAAAAGAATTCGCAGCAGGTTACCAAGAAATGATTGAAAATCTTGAAAATTATTTGTCTGAAATCACAGGATTTGCAGCAACTTCGGTTCAGCAGAATTCAGGTGCACAAGGTGAATATGCAGGTTTGATGGTCATTCGTTCATATCAAATTGACAATGGTGAAGCGCACAGAAATGTCGTGATCATCCCAGAATCTGCACACGGAACCAATCCTGCTTCTGCAGCAATGGCTGGAATGAAAGTCGTGGTCGTGAAAAATTTACCAACGGGTGAAACTGATATAGAAGATTTAAAAGCAAAACTGGAAATTCACAAAGAAAATCTTTCAGCTTTGATGATTACGTATCCATCAACTTACGGAGCATTTGATGCGAACATCAAAGAAGTGACCGATTTAGTTCACGCTGCTGGCGGACAGGTTTATATGGACGGAGCAAATATGAACGCTCAGGTTGGTTTGACTGCCCCAGGAATGATCGGAGCAGATGTTTGTCACTTGAACTTACATAAAACTTTTGCGATTCCACACGGTGGAGGTGGACCTGGAGTTGGGCCGATTTGTGTGGCGAGTCATTTGGCGCCTTATTTAGGTTCGCATCCTTTGATCGAAACAGGTGGGGAAAAATCTGATACGGTTTATTCGGCTGCGCCTTATGGTTCTTCGTTGATTTTGCTGATTTCTTATTCGTACATCAGAATGCTGGGTGAAAAAGGTTTGACGAATTCTACAAAACATGCGATTTTAAATGCCAACTATTTGAAGTCTAGATTGGAGAAATATTACGATGTGCTTTACACGAACGAAAACAATGTCGTTGCACATGAATTTATCTTGGATTTCCGTCCGTTCAAAAAATTAGGAATCGAAGTTTCTGACATCGCAAAACGTTTGATGGATTATGGATTCCATGCGCCGACGGTTTCTTTCCCGGTTGCAGGAACTTTGATGATCGAGCCAACTGAATCGGAAGGAAAAGCTGAATTGGACAGATTTGCAGACGCATTGATTCAAATAAAAAATGAAATTGATGAAGTTGCCAACGGAGATTTTGAACAAGACAATAATGTTTTGAAAAATGCACCGCATCCATTGGATTTGTTAACGGCTGACGAATGGAATTTCCCTTATTCACGCCAAAAAGCGGCTTATCCTTTGGAGTGGGTGATGGACAGAAAATTCTTCCCACCGGTTTCCAGGATCGATGATGCTTTTGGTGACAGAAATTTAATCTGTACTTGTCCGAGTGTGGAAAGTTATGTGACGGAATAGGTTTATTTCAAAATACAAATAATAAATCCCTGAGAATTAATCTCGGGGATTTTTGTTTCGACTTATTTGATAATAAACAAAATTAAATGTGTTACTATATAAATGCCTAAAGGCATTTGAAATGCTAGATAATCAAATGCTTCAATAGGAACTTGAATCATTCGACTGATGAGTGGGCTTAGCATAAATGCAAAACTTAATAAAATTACAGCAGGATTATTTTTAGATTTAATGAAATTCAAACTCGTACCTATTGCAGCCAAAATTGCAAAAATCTGATCAATATTTCCAAAGTCAAATATTGTAAATACCAACCACAAAATAAATGGAACCCCACTCATCCAACCGATTAGTATAATGAAAGAATAAGAAAAGAATAGGATATATCGAAGAGCTGTCATATTTTTAATAAATTTAAAGATAATCCACTTTTTAAAAATGGAATTGTTTGTTAATACTTTCCCTCGAGGAATTAATAATGCAACCTTTAACTCAAAACATCCAATCGTTTCTGATTAAATCTAAATTAATTATAAATAAAATTTCTTGTAAACATTTGCATTATAATTAAATAATTGTACTTTTGCAATCCCAAAAAATGGGGTTAAACATATTTTTATAGTATGCCAACAATACAACAATTAGTAAGAAAAGGAAGAACAAAACTAGCCAAGAAGAGTAAATCGGCTGCTTTGGATTCTTGTCCGCAACGCCGCGGCGTGTGTACACGTGTGTACACGACTACACCAAAAAAACCAAACTCAGCAATGCGTAAAGTTGCTCGTGTTAGGTTATCAAATGGTAAAGAGGTCAACGCTTATATCGGTGGAGAAGGTCATAATCTACAAGAGCACTCGATAGTATTGGTTAGAGGAGGAAGGGTAAAGGATTTACCTGGTGTACGTTACCACATCGTTCGTGGAGCGTTGGATACCGCGGGAGTTAGTAAGAGAACTCAACGTAGAAGTAAGTATGGTGCTAAACGACCAAAAGAGAAAAAATCTTAAAAAACACTTTGAGAAATGAGAAAGACAAAAGCTAAAAAAAGACCGTTACTTCCAGATCCAAAGTTCAATGATCAATTGGTAACACGTTTTGTAAACAACATGATGTACGATGGTAAGAAAAGTATTGCATTCAATATTTTTTATGATGCCATGGAAATCGTAGAGAAAAGAAAGGAAAATCCTGACAAATCTGCGCTAGATATATGGAAAGAAGCTTTAACTAATGTTATGCCGCACGTAGAAGTACGTTCACGTCGTGTTGGTGGAGCAACATTCCAAATCCCTATGGAAATTCGTCCGGATAGAAAAATTGCTACCGCGATGAAATGGTTAATTCTTTATGCAAGAAGACGTAATGAAAAATCAATGGCTCAAAAATTGGCCGGAGAAATCATCGCTGCTGCAAAAGAAGAAGGATCTGCCGTTAAAAAACGTCAGGATACACATAAAATGGCAGAAGCAAACAAAGCATTCTCACACTTTAGAGTATAATTTACGATGGCAAGAGACTTATTATATACAAGGAATATTGGTATCGCTGCGCACATTGACGCAGGGAAAACCACTACGACAGAACGTATTTTGTTTTATACAGGACGTTCTCATAAAATCGGTGAAGTTCACGATGGTGCATCTACTATGGACTGGATGGAGCAGGAGGCTGAGCGTGGTATTACCATCACATCTGCTGCTACAACTTGTAAATGGCAGTTCCCAACTGAGCAAGGGAAACCACTTCCTGAAGCAAAAGAATTTCACTTCAACATCATCGATACTCCGGGCCACGTTGACTTTACCGTTGAGGTAAACCGTTCATTGCGTGTATTGGATGGATTGGTGTTCTTGTTTTCAGCAGTTGATGGTGTTGAGCCTCAATCTGAAACCAACTGGAGATTGGCAGACAACTACAAAGTTCCGCGCATGGGATTTGTAAACAAAATGGACAGACAAGGTTCTGACTTTTTGAAAGTTTGTCAGCAGGTAAAAGATATGTTAGGTTCAAATGCTGTTCCTATCGTATTACCAATCGGTGAAGAAGCTGATTTCAAGGGTGTAGTTGATTTGATCAAAAACCGTGCGATTGTATGGCATGATGAAAACAATGGGGCTACATTTGACATCGTTCCGATTCCAGAAGATATGTTGGATGATGTTGCTCAATTCAGAGGTCAGTTGATCGAAGAAGTTGCAGGATATGATGATGGTCTTTTGGAAAAGTACATGGAGGATCCGGAATCAATCACTGAAGACGAAATCAACAAAGCTTTGAGAGCAGCAACTTTGGATATGTCAATCATTCCAATGACTTGTGGATCTTCATTCAAAAATAAAGGAGTTCAGTTTATGTTAGACGGTGTTTGTCGTTACCTTCCTTCTCCAATGGATAAAGAAGCGATTCACGGAACAAACCCAGATACTGAAGAACCTACTTCAAGAAAACCATCTGCTAAAGAACCATTTTCAGCATTGGCATTTAAGATTGCTACTGACCCATTCGTAGGTCGTTTGGCATTCTTCAGAGCTTATTCAGGTCATTTGGATGCAGGTTCTTATGTATTGAACACGCGTTCTGGAAACAAAGAGAGAATCTCTCGTATTTTCCAGATGCACTCAAACAAACAAGAGCCTATCGAAGCTATCGAAGCAGGTGATATCGGAGCAGCAGTAGGTTTCAAAGACATCAAAACAGGTGATACATTGTGTGACGAAAAGCACCCAATCGTATTGGAAAGTATGAACTTCCCTGACCCTGTAATTGGTATCGCAGTTGAGCCTAAAACGAAAGCTGACATGGATAAAATGGGTATTGCTTTGGCTAAGTTGGCTGAAGAAGATCCGACTTTCCAGGTTAAAACCGATCAGGCATCAGGGCAGACGATCATCTCTGGTATGGGTGAGTTACACTTAGACATCATCGTTGACCGTATGCGTCGTGAGTTCAAAGTAGAAGTAAACCAAGGTCAACCTCAGGTTGAGTACAAAGAGGCATTTACTTTGACCGGAAGCCACCGTGAGGTTTATAAGAAACAATCAGGTGGACGTGGTAAATTTGCAGACATCGTTTTTAAAATCGGTCCTGCAGACGAAGGAAAAGTTGGTTTGGAATTCGTTTCTGAGATCAAAGGCGGTAACGTTCCTAAAGAATATGTTCCATCTATTGAGAAAGGTTTCAAAGCGGCTATGAAAAATGGTCCTTTGGCTGGATACGAAATGGATTCGATGAAAGTTGTTTTGACAGACGGATCATTCCACCCTGTGGATTCAGATGCACTTTCTTTTGAATTGGCTGCAAAAATGGGTTATAAAGAAGCTGCTCGTGCTGCTAAAGCTGTAATCCTTGAGCCAATCATGAAATTGGAAGTAGTTACACCAGAAGAAAATATGGGTGACGTTGTAGGTGACTTGAACAGAAGAAGAGGTACCGTAAACGGTATGGACGACAGAGCCGGAGCAAAAGTTGTGAAAGCATTCGTTCCACTTTCTGAAATGTTTGGTTACGTAACATCATTGCGTACATTAACTTCAGGTCGTGCAACATCGACAATGGAATTTGATCACTATGAAGCAGCGCCTCAAAACGTAGCTGAAACTGTTATCGCAAAAGCAAAAGGTGCAACTGTTTAAATCTTATCAAGATGAGTCAAAAAATTAGAATAAAATTAAAATCATACGATTACAATTTGGTAGATAAATCTGCTGAGAAAATTGTAAAAACTGTAAAATCTACAGGTGCAGTTGTAAACGGACCAATTCCGTTGCCGACTAACAAAAGAATTTTTACAGTATTGAGATCTCCGCACGTAAACAAAAAAGCGCGCGAACAGTTTCAATTAACTGCTCATAAAAGATTGTTGGACATCTATAGTTCTTCATCTAAAACAGTTGATGCTCTTATGAAATTGGAGCTTCCAAGTGGAGTAGAAGTTGAAATCAAAGTGTAGTACACTATTTCAAATTAGATATGAATCCGCCTCAAAAGGGCGGATTTTTTTTTGAATTCATTTTTGATTATCAAAAATTTGAAGTTAATGGAGAGACATATTTATTACATTTGTTAGAACTCAATAAACTACCATGACAAAATCGCTACTCTCACTTTTTCTCATCTTCGCTACATTTTTCCTTTTTGCTCAAACAACATATGTGCCCGACGATAATTTTGAACAGGCTCTTATAGATGAAGGACTCGATGATGTTTTAGATGATTATGTGCTGACAAGCAATATTTCCGCAGTGACTGTCTTATATCTAACTGAAAGAGGAATTTCTGATTTGACGGGAATTGAAGATTTTACAGCTTTACAGAGATTACAATGTTTAGGTAATCAATTAATTAATTTAGATGTGAGTCAGAATTTGAATTTGACGCATTTATATTTTTCTCAAAATCAGTTAACCCATGTAGATTTGAGCCAAAATATAAATTTGATTGAATTGGGTTGTTCCGAGAATCAATTAACAAGTTTGAATTTAAATGAAAATATTAATTTAAAAAAATTGTTTTGTCACAACAACCAGTTAACTACTTTAAATCTTAGTCAAAATAAAAGTTTAGTTGAGTTGTACAGTTTTAAAAATTTATTAACCAATTTAAATGTGAGCGACAATATAAGTTTAGAAGTTTTGTATTGCTGGGACAATCGATTAAACAATTTGGATTTAAGTAATAACACTTCTTTGGCATATTTAGATTGTGCTAAAAATCAATTAAGCGATTTAGATTTAACTCAAAATATAGATTTAATCGAAATTAATTGTTCAGAAAACAATTTGGCAAATTTAGATGTAACTCAACATCCAAACCTTACAGAATTGTTTTGTAGTCATAATCAGTTAACTAATTTAGATTTAAGTCAAAATACTAATTTAGGTGATTTGAATTGTAGTTATAATGATTTAACTAATTTGGATGTGGACAATAATCTGAACTTGTGGCGATTGCATTGTAACAACAATCAATTGACCGATTTAGTTGTAACTAATAAATTAGATTTATCAGATTTAAACTGTAAACAGAATCAATTAACGCTTCTCAATATTGATGGTCTTACTTCTTTAGAACAATTAGTATGTTCTGACAATAACTTATCCAGCTTGGACTTGAGTACCAACGTAGCTTTAAATTATTTAGATTGCTCTGAAAACCAATTGACAAATTTAGATGTTACACAAAATATAGCGTTAAGTTGGCTTGATTGTAAATCCAATCAACTGACAAGTTTAGATTTGAGTCATAATGAATCTTTAGGGAATTTAGAATGTGGATTCAACCGATTGATCAATTTGGATTTGAGTAATAAACCCAATTTGTGGAGATTGCATTGTAATGACAACCAATTAACTCGGTTAAATGCTAAAAATGGGAACAGCATGAATTATAGCTTAGGTTTTAATTCACTTAATAATCCTAATTTGCTCTGCATACAAGTAGATAATCAAAATTGGGCAACTTCCAATTGGGGGCAGAAAGACCCTTGGGCAAGTTTCAGTGAAGAATGTGCATGGTTTTCCACCAAGGAAACTAAATTATCTGAAATCGTCCTTTATCCCAATCCTGCGGTAAATTATATTTTTGTGGAGAATTTTCAAGAAGGTTCAAAAATTATGATTTATGATTTAACGGGCAAACTGATAAAATCAGAAGATTTAAAAGATAATCGCATTGACCTTTCTGAACTTGTTTCCGGTTCTTATTTAATCAAAATTATAACTGCAAATCATCATATTTACACCAATAAAATTATAAAAATATAATGAATCAAAATAAAAAAGGATTAGCACGAAGCCAATCCCTTTTCTTTTTAATGGATATTGAGTTTAGAAGTTAAAATTATCGTGTTAACCAACCTCCATTTTTTACGGTTAGAATTGAAAATGGATATATCCAGAATAGTGCAAACATATAGAACAAACTATAAGGATATGCCCAAAGTGCTTCTATGAAATTATATTTTTTTGTAAAAAACAACATCTGAATACTTGAGAAAATGAATGTTCCTACCAACGCTGAAGTCAAGTATAGAAAAGGATGCGTAAAGAAGAAGTACAACATCAACATTACCATCGGAATTGCTAACAATAAGGTAATCCATTGGTTAATGAACACAAAACGAGCACCACCTTTATTTTTACCTCTGAAGTTTTTGAAAACAAAACTATTCATCGCCAAAGTTTCTCTCACATTACTTCGCCCCCAACGCGTGAACATTTTATGAAGCGTTTTAAATCCTGTTGGTGTATTGGTCAAAACATTGGCGTTTTTTTGAAATTGCACATCGTAACCTTGTTTCAAAATCAAATTTGTCATCGCACGGTCTTCACCAATTGTAGCATAATTTCCCATGAATTTCTGCTCGATCCAATCTTTTAATGAATGCATTACCGCTTCTCTTTTGTAAGCGGACAATGCGCCGGGAGTACAAAGTACAAATCCCAATGAACTTTGAGCAGCACGCACAAATTCAAAACTAAATACAAAACTTACATTCAACATTTTAGGGATGATTCCTTGCTTTTTGTTAAGCACCTTTACGTTTCCTGCAACGCCTCCACAATTTTTGTTGACCACAAAAGGACTTACTAAATTTCTTACCGTATTTTTTTCTACAACAGAATCACTGTCAATCGTAATGAAAATCTCACCGGTTCCGGTCGTAAAACCTCTGTGCAAAGCATGACGTTTACCTCTGTTTTCGGGTTGTTGATATACTGTCAGTGAATGATTTAAATCTCTGTTCGCTTTATTGATCCAGTACCAGGTATCATCTGTACTTCCGTCATCAATAGTGATGATTTCCATTTTTCCTTTTGGGAAATTACTCGCCGAAATACTCATTAAAGTATCGTAAACCAATCGACCTTCGTTATACGCAGGAACTATGATTGTACAAGTTGGAAGAGCTTCGTCCGTTACCGATTGAACGGGCTTGTATTTGATGTATAAATAACCAAGATAGATTAAAAATGAAACCTGAAAAACCAAAAGACCTAATAATGTATAAACCAAAATCTGTCCTGGAAGGGTTTCCAATCTTTCAAAATGAATTGCTTCAAAATAAGGACGGAAATAGGTGAAGACAAATATAGAACTGATCATTAATAGCAAAACGCCAATTAAAATCCCAAAATCTCTTCCGTTCAAATCCTTAAATTTTGATAATGAGAACTCATTTTTTGTACTCGATGAAAATTCAGTAGTATTAGTAAGTATCTTTTCCATTTGCTTGTTATTTACATGATTGTTGCTGATAACAAAGAAATGGGAAAATTGAGCCAATTCAGCAGAATTACATTCGATGTTTATCGAAGAAGTTGTCGATATAAATCGACAGTGCCAAAATCAATATCATTAAATCCAATGTCATTCACAGCAGAAAATAGTAGAGTGGAAGAATCTAAGTGAATAAGATTTCTCCTACGTTGAAATGACAATATCTGGTTAATTAAATCGAATGATGAATCCGCATCAGTTCTATTAATTCAACCAAAGATTCCACTTTTAATTTCTCAAAAATCCGCTTTTTAAAAGTGCTTACGGTATTTTGTTTGATGTCCAGAATGTTTGCGATTTCAAGATTCCCGGAACCTTTGACATACAGTTCTGCAATTTGTAACTCTCTTTCAGATAAACGATTCAGCGGATTGAATAAATTTCGCTCCTGCGCCGATACTTCCATCAATTTTTTTGTAAAAGGAGGGAAGTATTTGCCGTTTTGGATCATTTCTGAAACTGCATTTTGTATTTCGTTTTCTTCGCTTAGTTTGCTTAGAAAACCATCTGCTCCTGCATTGATGAACTTTAGAGAATAATTTTCTTCCTCAAAACTCGTGAAAACCATGATTTTCACATCAGGCTGAAGTTGTTTAAATTCCGGGATGACAGAAATACAATTTCCGTCTTGAAGTTCCGCATCCAAAATCGCAATGTCGAATTGATACAGTTTAATTTGTTGACGAATCTGAAACAAACTCGAAGCAGTATGAATTTCAAAATCTTCGACCAAATCTTCAATGACCAATTGCATGCCTTGTCGGACAATCGTGTGGTCGTCAGCCAATAAAAATTTTAAAGGTTTTTGTTCAGATGAATTCATTCTGCTAAGTTCAAATTAATTTCAAAAATAAGATTTGTTCCTTTTCCGGGAGTACTGTAAGCTGAAATTTTACCATCAAAAAGCTGCACAATTTCTTTACACAAACTAAGTCCCAATCCGGCTCCTAAATTATTAATTTCATTTGAAACAATTCCCTGAAAGTAAGGTTCAAATATTTTTTCCAAGTCTGATTTCGAAATTCCAAGTCCGGTATCGGCAATCGTCACATGAAGTTTTACCGTTTTTTCATTTTCAATCGTAGTATGCGTGAGAACTTCGATTTTTCCGTTTTCTGTAAATTTATTGGCATTTCCCAGAAGGTTGATAAACAGCTGATGAATCTTAATTCTATCTGAAAGAACTAAAGTTTCCGAAGGAATGTCATTTTGTATGAAAAACACATTGTTCCTTGATTCTACATACGGCTGAAACATTTGCAGAATTGAATCTATTTCTTCTTTCAAATTAAATTTTACAGATTGTAATTCCACCTTTTTCTGTTGATTTTTGGCGTATTCCAAAACCTGATTGGCTTGGATCAAAAGTGAATTATTTGTGAATTCTATCGAATTTAAATATTCGATAACTTTTTCATCATCTGTTTTTTTCCGAATTCTTTTGGTAAAAATATTGATGATTTTGAGTGGCGCACGCACTTCGTGGCTGAGCATTCCGATGATTCGGTTTTTGAAGTTTAAACTTTCATTGATTTTTTGGTTCGCGGTTTTGAGTTCTTTTTCATATAGGAAAGTCAATTTTGTGGTGTAAACGAGCAATGCCAAAACGAAAAACATGAGCACCATCAAACCCAATACAGAATACTTTCTAATTTTATTGTTGATAGAATTTTGTTCGTCATATTCATTTTCCAAACCCGAACTGAAATCCTGAACTTTGTTATCATAAATTCCCATGAGATTATTGCTCAGCACAATCAAATTGTCATAATTATGATAAAGATTTCGGTTTTTTGAATCTACCGTAGAAATGTGGGTTTCATATTTTTTTATTTCTTTTAGATAGTGATCATTGATGATGTTTATAGTGCTGTCAAAATCAGATTTTACTTTCGCAGTATCAACTGAATTATTGTATTTCGTGATGATAACCGCTGTATCTCGCTTTACATCAACATTTCCCTGAATTGCATCTGCTATCCTCGGGAAAAACTTTTTCTTTTTTGTCGTACTGTCCGTGACATAGTAAACTTCTACATCAACCAATTCCGCCGGACGATCTTTGATTTCTATTTTTTCAATTTTCGGCAGTTCTTTTTTATCAATAGGTTTTTGAGATGCTTTGTAAGTGGACTCAATTAAATTTTCAAAATCTTTCAGTTTCGAAATTTCATCTTTTGTATTGATTGGATTTTTGAAAACAGCATCCGCATTTCCATAAATATTAATGCTGTCGATGTTGCCGGATAATTTTCGCAAGGATTGGAAATAGGCTTCCAAAAAAGTTTTGTCCTGATTGGTTACAAATTTCTGGAGATTGTTTTGAGCGCTTAAAAGTTCTTTTCGGGAATCATCGGTCAAAGTCCTAAGGACACGCGTTTCTTTAATTTGGTTTTCGATGGAAGTCAGCTTTTTTTCATTGAAATATTCATTGTAGAAGAATACCAAAATCACAATCTGAATCAGGATGATAGATGCAATTAATAAATAATGAATGGGCTGTCTGTATTTTGTTTTAATAATCATTAATCAATTTAAACGCTATCATATTTAATAGGTAGTCTTTATTATAGATTAGATGATAGGTTTTTTGCGGTTAGGGATTTACTTCATCAAAATTCTATCCAAAATTACAAAATAATTAAAGAATGGTTTGTTAAGGAATTGCTATTTGGGGAAATTAACAATAGATAATATGTATTTAAGTTTTGTTTTCAGTTAATTAGAAATATAAATATATTTTCAATGTCGAATGAGTTATTCAAACTAAATAAATTTTCTAAATCATTATCTATTTGTATATCAGTGATATATTGAATTAGTCAAAATGCATATAAAAATCTTTAAAACATTCTCTAAAAAATACTTAGATAAAATTTGTGTCGTAATAAATAATTACTATTTTTGCACACTCTTTTTTAGGGGTGAATTGTGCCTATTTCACAGATAGTTAACCTGAAACCCATAGAACAGAAGATTTAATTAATTAATAAAAAGTAAAAAATGTCAGGAATCATTGGAAAGAAAATTGCCATGACGAGCTTGTTCGATGCGAACGGGAAAAACATCCCGTGTACCATCATCCAAGCCGGTCCCTGCGTCGTAACACAGGTCAGAACCGAGGAGAAAGACGGATACAAGTCCGTACAGCTTGGTTTCGATGACGCAAAAGAGAAGAACACTTCCGCTGGATTGAAAGGTCATTTCAAAAAAGCAGGAACTACGCCAAAAAGAAAATTGGTGGAATTTTATGGAGACTTTGTAGACACTTTAGAACTTGGAAAAGAAGTGAATGTTGAGTTATTCGCAGAAGGCGAATACGTTGACGTTACCGGAGTTTCTAAAGGTAAAGGTTTTCAAGGGGTAGTGAAACGCCACGGTTTTGGTGGGGTTGGTCAAGCTACTCATGGTCAGCACAATCGTTTGAGAGCGCCGGGATCTATCGGTGCGGGTTCAGACCCTTCACGTGTATTCAAAGGAATGCGTATGGCGGGAAGAATGGGTGGTAAAAATGTTACTATTCAAAACTTGAACGTAGTAAAAGTGGATACAGAACAAAACCTTTTGATCGTGAAAGGTGCAATTCCAGGTCCTAAAAATTCATACGTAATTATCAGAAGATGGAAATAGCAGTACTAAACCTACAAGGTAAAGAAACCGGAAAGAAAGTTTCTTTAGATGATGCAATTTTTGGTATCGAACCAAGTGAGCATACTGTTTATTTGGAAGTGAAACAATACTTGGCTGCACAACGTCAGGGAACGCATAAAGCAAAAGAACGTGCAGAGATTGCAAAGTCAACTCGTAAGATCAAGAAGCAAAAAGGTACAGGGACCGCTCGTGCAGGTTCAGCGAAATCACCAGTTTTCAGAGGTGGAGGTAGAGTTTTCGGTCCAAGACCAAGAAACTACGATTTCAAATTGAATAAAGCGCAGAAGAAATTGGCTAAAAAGTCAGTTTTGAGTCAGAAATTGAAAGACAACGAAATCAAAATCGTAGAAGACTTTTCATTTGACGCTCCAAAAACCACAGCGTTTATCGATGTGTTAAAAGGCTTAGGCTTAGAGACTAAAAAGACGTTGTTCGTGTTGGGTGAGTCAAATAAAAACGTATATTTGTCGTCCAGAAATTTACAAGGAACTAAAGTTGTAAGTAATTTAGAATTAAATATTTACGACATTATCAACGCTTCAGAAGTTGTGTTTTTAGAAGGTTCAATTGAATCAATTCAGGAAAATTTAAGAAAATAAAACGAAAGATATGTCAATTTTAATTAGACCCGTAATCTCAGAAAAGGCTACCAATACCAGTGAAGTATTGAGCCAATACTCGTTTTATGTTAACACCAAAGCAAACAAATTGCAGATCAAAGACGCAATCCAAAAAGCTTACGGTGTAGATGTAGTAAAAGTGAGCACGCTTATTTCAGCTCCTAAAGTGAAATCCCGTTACACAAAAACAGGCGTTCAGGTTGGGAAAACAAACAAAATGAAAAAAGCAATTATTCACATAGCAGAAGGACAGGAAATAGACTTGTTTAGTTAATATAATTTTTAGAAATGTCAGTAAGAAAATTAAAACCTATCACTCCCGGTCAACGTTTCAGAATTGTAAACAATTTTGATAATGTTGAATCAGTGAAACCTGAAAAATCACTTACAGTAGGTAAGAAGAGATCAGGCGGTCGTAACCATTCTGGTAAAATGACCATGCGTTACATAGGGGGTGGACACAAGCAAAGCTATCGTATCGTAGACTTCAAAAGAGAAAAAGAAGGTGTTGCAACTGTTGATTCAATTCAATATGACCCAAACAGAACTGCATTCATCGCTTTGATCGTTTATGGAGACGGCGAAAAACGATATGTGATTGCTCAAAATGGATTGAAAAAAGGTCAAACCATTGAATCAGGAGAAAATGTAGCTCCTGAAATTGGAAACACATTGAAATTGAAAAACGTGCCTTTGGGTACCGTGATTTCATGTATTGAATTGCGACCTGGACAAGGTGCTTTAATGGCGAGAAGTGCCGGTTCTTATGCTCAGTTAGTAGCAAGAGACGGTAAATACGCAACCGTTAAATTGCCAAGTGGAGAAAGCCGCATGATTTTAGTGGAGTGTAAAGCAACTATCGGTGTAGTATCTAACTCAGATCATCAGTTAGAAGTATCCGGTAAAGCTGGTAGAACAAGATGGAAAGGACGTCGTCCTCGTACAAGACCAATGGTTATGAACCCAGTCGATCACCCAATGGGTGGTGGTGAAGGACGTGCAACGGGAGGTATCCCTCGTTCTAGAAACGGTCAACCTTCAAAAGGTTACAAAACGAGAGCACCAAAGAAAACGTCTAGCAAGTATATTGTAGAAAGAAGAAAGAAATAATCTATGGCACGTTCATTAAAAAAAGGACCTTTTATCCACTATAAATTAGATAAAAAAGTACAAGATAACGTAGAATCTGGAAAGAAAACTGTGATCAAAACCTGGTCAAGAGCTTCCATGATTTCTCCGGATTTTGTAGGACAGACATTCGCAGTTCACAATGGGAAACAATTCATCCCGGTATATGTAACTGAAAACATGGTAGGGCACAAGTTAGGTGAATTCTCACCAACCCGTACATTCAGAGGGCACGCAGGTGCAAAAAATAAAGGTAAAAAATAAGTAGGCAATGGGATCTAGAAAAAGAATAAGCAACGAAAAAATCAAAGAAGCAAAAAAAGACATTGCTTTTGCGAAGTTGAACAATTGTCCTACCTCTCCTCGTAAAATGCGTTTGGTAGCAGACATCATCCGTGGAGTAGAAGTTCAGAAAGCATTGGGTATCTTGAAATACTCAAAACAACACGCTTCTGATAAATTAGAAAAACTTTTATTGAGTGCTATTGCCAACTGGCAGGTGAAAAACGAAGGAGCTGACATCGAAGAAGCAGAACTTATCGTAAAAACCATTACAGTTGACAGCGGACGCCAATTGAAAAGAATTCGTACGGCTCCTCAAGGTAGAGCTCACAGAATCAGAAAACGTTCAAACCACGTTACATTGATTTTGGGAACTAAAGAAGTAAAAGTTAAAGCAGAAGACAAGAAATAATATGGGACAGAAGACTAATCCAATCGGAAATCGTTTAGGGATCATCAGAGGATGGGACTCAAACTGGTACGGAGGAAAAGACTACGGTGATAAAATTGCAGAAGATGCTAAAATCCGTGAATATTTGAAAGCACGTCTTTCAAAAGCGGGAGTATCTAGAATTTACATCGAACGTACTTTGAAACTCATTACCGTTACCGTTACGACAGCTCGTCCCGGAATTATTATCGGAAAAGGCGGACAGGAAGTTGATAAATTAAAAGAAGAGTTGAGAAAAATCACCGGAAAGGAGGTTCAAATCAACATCTTCGAAATCAAACGACCTGAATTAGATGCAGTTTTAGTAGCTGATAGCATCGGAAGACAAATCGAAAATCGTATTTCGTACAGAAGAGCAATCAAAATGGCTATTGCAGCAGCAATGAGAATGAATGCAGAAGGAATTAAAGTTCAAATTTCAGGTAGATTAAACGGTGCTGAGATGGCACGTTCTGAATCTTATAAAGAAGGACGTATTCCTTTGTCAACCTTCCGTGCAGACATTGATTACCACATCGGAGAGGCACATACAACTTACGGTCGTATGGGTATCAAAGTATGGATCATGAAAGGCGAGGTTTATGGTAAACGTGAATTATCACCACTAGTTGGATTGCAGAAAAAGCAAGCCGGCGGAAAAAAAGGACCGGAAGGTAGAAGAGGAGGTGATAGAGACAGAAAAAGACAATCACGTTAATTATTAATGATTAAGATTTAAGAGAAATGTTATCACCGAAAAGAACAAAATTTAGAAAGACCCAGAAGGGCAAGATGAAAGGAGTCACCAAAAGAGGTGCCGAGCTTGCCTACGGAACCTTCGGTATCAAATCTTTAGACGAAGCATTCGTAACTGCACGCCAGATCGAAGCAGCGCGTATCGCCGCAACTCGTTTCATGAAAAGAGAAGGTCAGTTATGGATTAAAATTTTCCCGGACAAGCCAATTACCAAAAAACCTGCAGAGGTTCGTATGGGTAAAGGTAAAGGAGCACCAGAATATTGGGTTGCACCAGTACAGCCAGGGAGAATTTTATTTGAAGTTGGAGGAGTTCCTCAAGATGTTGCAACCGAAGCATTGCGTTTGGCTGCTCAGAAACTTCCAGTTAAAACAAAGTTTATCATAGCAAGAGATTATTCTGCTTAAATATTGAAATAATATGAAAACATCAGAAATTAACGATTTAAGCATCGAAGACATCAAAGCTAAACTGGCAGAAGAAAAAGCAAGTTATGCAAAACTGAAAGTGAACCACAAAGTATCTCAGTTAGAGAATCCTTTGTCTATACGCAAAGCGCGTAAGCATATCGCAAGGTTGGCAACCGTGTTGAACCAAAAATTAGCTCAACAGTAAAAATTGTCTCAAGATGGAAGAAAGAAATTTAAGAAAAGAAAGAGTTGGAGTTGTTTCAAGTAACAAAATGGATAAAACCATCGTTGTTTCTGAAACCTACAAACAAAAACACCCATTCTATGGGAAATTCGTTAAGAAAACGAAAAAGTACACTGCACACGATGAAACAAACGAGTGCAATGAAGGGGACACAGTTCGTATCTCTGAGACAAGACCTTTGAGTAAAAACAAACGTTGGAGATTAGTAGAAATCATAGAAAGAGCTAAGTAATATGTTACAGCAAGAATCAAGATTAAAAGTAGCAGATAACACAGGAGCTCGTGAAGCTTTGGTTATCCGTGTTTTAGGTGGTACTAAAAGACGTTATGCTTCTGTTGGAGATAAAATCGTAGTGGCTATCAAAGACGCTACACCTTCAGGAAACACGAAAAAAGGAAGTGTTTCGAAAGCAGTCGTAGTTCGTACCAAAAAAGAGGTAAGAAGAAAGGACGGATCTTACATCCGTTTTGATGACAATGCGTGTGTATTGCTTAACGCTCAAGGTGAGATGAAAGGAACACGTGTTTTTGGTCCTGTTGCGAGAGAACTTCGCGACAAGGAATATATGAAAATCGTATCACTAGCCCCTGAGGTATTATAAAAATAAGACGATGGCAAAGTTGAAAATTAAAAAAGGAGACAACGTAGTAGTGTTGTCAGGATCTTCAAAAGGAACCAAAGGTTCTGTTTTGAAAGTGTATCCAGAAAAAGCAAAAGCAATCGTTGAAGGTGTGAATGTAATTAAAAAACACACCAAGCCTAATGCTCAGAATCCTCAAGGAGGAATCGTTGAAACAGAAGCACCTATTTATGTAAGTAAATTGGCTTTGGTTGACTCAAACGGTAAACCGACAAGAGTTGGGTACGAAGTGAAAGATGGTAAAAAAGTAAGAGTAGCGAAGAAAACCGGTAAAGAAATTTAAAGATGAGTACAAACACATACACACCGCGTCCGCAGCTGAAATACAAAGAAGAAATCGTTTCTGCGTTGAAAGAAGAGTTTTCTTATACTTCAGTTATGCAGGTTCCAAAATTGCAGAAAATCGTAATCAGTCAAGGTTTGGGTGCAGCAACAGCTGACAAAAAAATAGTTGATTATGCAATCGAAGAATTGGAACTAATTACAGGACAAAAAGCCGTTGGTACTATTTCAAAGAAAGACGAAGCTGCATTTAAACTTCGTAAAGGAATGCCAATCGGAGCGAAAGTTACTTTGAGAGGAACTAAAATGTACGAATTTTTGGACAGATTGGTATCTTCATCTTTACCACGTATCCGTGATTTCAACGGAATCAGTGCAAAAGGTTTTGACGGAAGAGGAAACTACAACTTGGGTATTACCGAGCAAATCATTTTCCCTGAAATCAACATCGATAAAGTAAAGAAAATCCAAGGTATGGATATCACTTTTGTGACTTCTGCAAACACAGACAAAGAAGCAAAAGCATTGTTAGAAAAATTCGGTTTACCATTCAAAAAAGATACTAAATAAGATGGCTAAAGAATCAATGAAAGCGCGTGAGCGCAAGAGAGAAAAGTTGGCAGCTAAGTATGCAGACAAACGCAAAGCGTTATTGGAAGCAGGTGATTATGAAGGACTTCAAAAATTACCAAAAAATGCTTCTCCAGTACGTTTGCACAACAGATGCAAATTGACAGGCCGCCCAAGAGGGTACATGAGAACCTTCGGAATTTCTCGTGTGACTTTCCGCGAAATGGCTAACAACGGTTTGATCCCGGGTGTTAGAAAAGCAAGCTGGTAAGATTTTCGTCATCCTGAGCTTGTCAAAGGAATAGAAAATCTCTCAATATTATAAAATCCAATCTTTTTTCGAAGGGATTGGATTTTTTTGTATTTTAGAGAACCAAATTCTAAAACCTATGATCTCTAAAAGCTATTTTCCCAGAGTAATTTCAATTACTTTAATTCTATTAATTATTTTATTCGTTTTTTTGTCAATTTCAAATTATGATTTGGACATAATTTATTGGGTTGTATTTTTAATTCTTCCGTTGGTAATTATATTTCTATCTGTAAATTTAAAAGTGGAATTCAATAAAAATGAAATACATTACACCTTATTTCCTTTTGTAAATAAAAAATTAGCTTGGAATGAAATCGATAAATATGAAATTGTGAAAATTTCTCCTCTTGGAGATTTTATGGGATGGGGATTTCGTTATTCGTCCAAATATGGATGGTCTTATATTCTAGACACCAAATATGCAATAGCCATTCAGAAAAAGAATGGAAAGAAATTGGCTCTTTCAGTTAAGGAAGGACAAGAAATTTTAAGTTATTTGGAATCGATTGGAAAATAATATTTTAGATATTATTAAAAGTATTTATACACTTTTTTGCTAAATCAAAAAAACTTCCTACATTTGCACGCCTAAATGTACTTGAACGAGTCATTTGGGAAGTTTAAGTTTAAAAGTAGAATCAAAGTGGTTCTATACTGTAAAATAAACAAAATTTATGTACACAGATCCAATTTCAGATTATCTGACGCGTATCAGAAACGCGATGCAAGCTGGCCACAAAGTAGTGGAAATTCCTGCTTCCAACCTTAAAAAGGAGATTACTAAAATCCTTTTCGAACAAGGTTACATCTTGAACTACAAGTTCGAGGACACGACAAATCACCAAGGTTCTATCAAAATCGCTTTGAAATATGACAAAGCAACCAAAGAACCGGTTATCAAAAAACTGAAAAGATATTCCCGTCCGGGTTTACGTCAGTACAAGGGCTCGGGAGAACTTCCAAGAGTATTGAACGGATTAGGAGTAGCAATCGTTTCTACTTCGAAAGGTGTTATGACTGACAAGCAAGCTCGTCAAGAGAATGTAGGTGGTGAAGTTTTGTGTTTAGTTTATTAATCCTTAAAAGAAAGAGAAAATGTCAAGAATAGGAAAAGCAATCATCGCTATACCTGCAGACGCTTCAATCGAATTGAAGGACGGAGTAGTTACAGTTAAAGGAAAAAACGCTGAAATGACACAACCCATCAAAGAAGGTTTTGAATTGAAAATCGAAGATGGTCAGTTAACAGTAGTTCGTCCTTCAGACTCAAAAGAAGACAGAGCATTACACGGATTATACCGTGCATTGATTAATAATATGCTAACAGGTGTTACTACCGGTTTCAAAAAACATTTGGAATTAGTCGGTGTAGGTTACAGAGCATCTAACCAGGGTCAAAGATTAGAACTGGCTTTAGGATTCTCTCACAATATCGTTTTGGAATTGCCAAAAGAAGTTGCAGTAGAAACTACAGCTGACAAAGGTAAAAACCCAACGATCATTTTGACTTCACATGACAATCAGTTGTTAGGAATGATTGCGGCAAAAATCCGTTCATTCCGTAAGCCTGAACCATACAAAGGAAAAGGTATCAAATTCGTAGGAGAAATAATTAGAAGAAAAGCAGGTAAATCTGCATAATACATAGAATCGAACAATGGCACTATCAAAAACAGAAAAAAGACAAAAGATAAAAAGACGTGTTCGTCGTAATATCTTTGGAACAGCTGAAAGACCTCGTTTATCAGTTTACCGTTCCAACAAAGAAATTTACGCTCAAATAGTTGACGATAATTCAGGAGTAACTTTGGCTTCAGCTTCATCAAGAGAGGCAAAAGCAACAGGAACTAAAACTGAGCAGTCAGCAGCAGTAGGGAAATTGGTTGCAGAAAAAGCAAAAGCAAAAGGAATCGAAACTGTAATTTTTGACAGAAACGGTTTCATTTATCATGGTCGAATCAAAGCTTTGGCAGACGGAGCTAGAGAAGGTGGTTTAAAATTCTAAGAACAGAAAAAAATGTTAGGATACAAAAATATAGAAAAAGTAAAACCAGCCGGAATCGAATTGACTGACCGTTTGGTAGGAGTACAACGTGTAACCAAAGTGACCAAAGGTGGTCGCGCATTCGGATTCTCAGCTATCGTTGTGGTAGGTGACGGAAAAGGTGTAGTAGGTTACGGTTTAGGAAAATCTAAAGAGGTTGCTTCAGCTATCGCAAAAGCAGTAGAAGATGCAAAGAAAAATTTAGTAAGAATCCCATTGGATGGACATACAGTTCCTCACGAAATTGAAGCACGTTATGGTGGTGGACACGTATTCTTGAGACCAGCTTCTCACGGTACAGGTTTGATCGCAGGTGGTGCAGTTCGTGCGGTATTGGAATCAGTAGGAATCCACGACGTATTGTCAAAATCAAAAGGATCTTCAAACCCTCACAATGTGGTAAAAGCTACTTTCAAAGCATTGTTGAATTTGAGAAGTGCGAACGTTGTTGCACGTCAGAGAGGTATTTCAATCAGTAAAGTGTTCAACGGTAAATAAGCGAAAAATGGCAACAGTAAAAGTAAAACAAGTACGTAGCGCAATCAATCGCGATAAATCTCAAAAGGCAACTTTAGTAGCTTTGGGATTGAAAAAATTGAATCAAGTAGTTGAACACGAATCTACTCCTCAGATTGAAGGTATGATTAGAAAGGTTCTGCATTTAGTTGAAGTGGAGAAATAATTTTTGCTGAGCAAAAATTTAATTTAACATTCAAAATTCATCATTCAAAATAATTAAAATGAATTTAAGTAATTTAAAACCTGCACAAGGTTCAGTAAAAAATAAATTCCGTAAGGGTAGAGGGGAAGGCAGTGGAAACGCCGGAACTTCAGGTCGCGGACACAAAGGTCAGAAATCTCGTTCTGGTAACAAGAAAAAAGTAGGTTTCGAAGGTGGACAGATGCCTTTGCAAAGACGTGTTCCTAAATTCGGCTTCAAAAATATCAACCGAGTTGAGTACAACGGAGTGAACTTAGATGTTATCCAACAATTGATCGATAACAATAAAATTACAGACACGCTTACAAAAGAGATATTGGTACAACAAGGTTTAGCTCACAAAAACGATTTGATCAAAATTTTAGGTCGTGGTGAATTAAAATCAAACGTAACAATCATCGCTGATAAATTTACTAAAACAGCTCAAGAAGCAATCGAGAAAGCTGGAGGTAAAGCTGAAATAGTAGCAAAAAAAAGCAAAGTAGCTGAGTAAATTAATACTGAGATGCAACCCTAACCGGTTGCATCTTTATAGTAATTAAATAACAAGATTGAACACATGAAAGAAAAATATATGTGTTCAATAGAAAAATAATCTTTAACACATGAAACATAGTTCCATGTGGCGAATTGTAAAAATAAACAGGACACATGAAAGGGTTTATACAAACTATAAAAAATATCTGGAGCATAAAAGAACTGAGAGAAAAGTTGATTCTTACGTTCACTTTTCTTATTGTTTACAGATTTGGTTCTTACATTCCACTTCCGGGTATTGACATCAATGAAGTAACTCGATTGTTGGACGCTCAGTCAGATTCTCAACAAGGTATTTTGGGATTGTTAAATTCTTTTACGGGAGGTTCGTTTAACCGTGCTTCCATTTTAGCATTAGGGATCATGCCTTACATTTCTGCGTCGATTGTAGTTCAGTTGATGGGATTGGCTGTACCTTATTTGCAAAAATTACAAAAAGACGGAGACAGCGGCCGTAAGAAAATCACTCAGATTACTCGTTGGTTGACCATCGCCATTTGTTTGGTTCAGGCACCTGCTTACCTTACATTATTACAAACACAATTGTTACCATACAATGGAGGTTTCCACTCTGCGTATTTATTAGATCCGGCTTCATTCTGGTTCATGGTTCCATCTGTAATTATTTTGATTACGGGAACTGTATTCACAATGTGGATGGGAGAAAAAATCACAGACCGAGGAATCGGAAACGGTATTTCAATTTTGATTATGGTGGGAATCTTGGCAGATTTACCAAGAGCTTTACTGAATGCATTTGAATTGGATACAACCGGAGGGATTTTCTTCTTGTTGGAAATAATCGGACTATTGATTGTCATCATGCTTTGTGTATTGTTAGTACAAGCTGTAAGAAAAATTCCGGTACAATACGTAAGAAGAGCTCAGGCAGGAAGCAGTAGTTACATGCGTTCTGTTACGGATTCAGTTCGTTCATACATTCCATTGAAAGTAAATGCATCAGGGGTAATGCCAATAATCTTTGCGCAGGCAATTATGTTCTTACCGGCAACTTTGGTGGGAATGGTAGCTGATCAGGATTCATCCTGGGTTGTATTTTTCCAGAAAGTAGCAGATCCGTTCTCTTGGCAGCATAGTGTTATATTTGCAATATTGATTATTGTATTTACATTCTTCTATACGGCAATTACAATTCCAGTTAACCAAATGGCTGACGATTTGAAACGCAACGGAGGAATCATCCCGGGTATCAAACCAGGAAAAGACACAGCTGATTATTTAGATGATATCTTGTCAAAAATTACATTTCCAGGATCATTGTTCTTGGTATTGATTGCAATTTTACCGGCAATCGTAAATATGCTTGGAGTAGATCAGAGCTTGGCGATGTTTTACGGAGGTACATCATTGTTGATCATGGTTGCAGTTATCTTGGATACAGTTCAGCAAATCAACACATATTTATTAAATCATCATTACGATGGTTTGATGTCAACAGGTAGAAATAAAAACGTAGCTTAAGAAAATAAATGGCAAAACAGAAACATATAGAGCAAGACGGAACCATCATAGAAGCATTGTCAAATGCAATGTTTCGTGTAGAATTAGAGAATGGTCACATAGTAACCTCTCACATTTCCGGAAAAATGAGAATGCACTATATCAAATTATTACCGGGAGACAAAGTAAAATTAGAAATGTCACCCTATGATTTATCAAAAGGAAGAATTACATACAGATATTAATTTGTAATTTTAAAAATACAAAAGCTGTTTCAATATAAAATTGATTCAGCTTTTTTTAAGTTAAAAATGAATGTAATTCACTCATTAATAAAATAATTTAGAAATGCATAAGTATTTAAATAATTTTTATACCTTTGCACACTTTAATGGGTAAAAATGATACAGTTAGTAAGTTGACAAAGCTTACTACCTTTTTTATTGTTTACTCGTGAGTAAATAAAATACTGACTGGAGGCATAATGCCGGAGCAAATTAAATAACAGCAAAAATGAAAATTAGAGCATCTATCAAAAAAAGAAGTGCTGACTGCAAAATTGTACGCAGGAAAGGTGTACTGTACGTGATTAATAAGAAGAATCCTAAATTTAAACAAAGACAAGGTTAAGATATGGCACGTATTTCAGGAGTAGATTTACCAAAAAACAAAAGAGGAGAAATAGGTCTTACCTACATCTACGGTATTGGTAAAAGCACAGCACAAAAGATATTAGCGGAAGCTAATGTTGACAAAGACAAAAAAGTAAATGAATGGAACGATGATGAAATCAACGCAATCCGTTTGTCAATTACTGAAAACCACAAAGTGGAAGGAGAACTTCGTTCTGAAATCCAATTGAACATCAAACGTATGATGGACATCGGATGTCAGCGAGGAATTCGTCACAGACTTGGATTACCTTTAAGAGGTCAGAGAACCAAAAACAACTCTCGTACGAGAAAAGGTAAAAAGAAAACAGTTGCTAACAAGAAAAAAGCCACTAAATAATAGATAGAGTTATGGCAAAGAATCAAAAAACAGCAAAGAAAAGAAAAGTAATTGTAGAGGCGGTAGGTCAAGCACATATCCAAGCTTCTTTCAATAACGTAATCATAACTTTGACTAATAAAAACGGAGAAGTTATTTCTTGGTCATCTGCCGGGAAAATGGGCTTCAGAGGATCTAAAAAGAACACACCTTACGCTGCACAAGTTGCTGCACAGGATGCTACGGCTCAAGCTTTGGAAGCTGGTCTTAGAAGAGTGAAAGTGTATGTTAAAGGACCGGGGCAAGGACGCGAGTCTGCCATCAGAACCATCCACAACAATGGTATCGAAGTAAGCGAAATTATTGATGTTACGCCATTGCCGCACAACGGTTGTCGTCCACCAAAACGCAGAAGAGTGTAACAAATTGAAAATGTTGAATTCTAAATTAACAATTTAAAAATTCAAACTTCAAAAATCAAAATTTTAAAATAAAATGGCAAGATATACAGGACCAAAAACTAAAATCGCAAGAAAATTCGGACAACCTATCTTTGGTGACGACAAAAGTTTCGAAAAGAAAAAATACCCTCCAGGACAACACGGCCCTAACAAAAGGAGAGGTAAAAAATCTGAATATGCGGTTCAGTTAGAAGAAAAACAAAAAGCTAAATATACGTACGGAATCCTTGAGCGTCAGTTCGAGAACATGTACAAAAAAGCAAATGCTGCAAAAGGAATTACCGGTGAAATCCTTTTACAATATTGCGAATCTCGTTTAGACAACGTGGTTTACCGTTTAGGTATCTCACCTTCACGCAGAGGAGCTCGTCAGTTGGTAGGACACAAGCACATCACTGTAAATGGTGAAGTAGTAAACATCCCTTCATACCAATTGAAAGCAGGTGATGTTGTAGCAGTACGCGAAAAATCAAAAACATTGATCGCTATCACCGAATCATTGAGATCCCGTTCAACTTACGATTGGTTGATTTGGAACGATGAGCAAATGTCAGGTACATTTAATTCAGCTCCTGAAAGAATCCAGATTCCGGAAGACATCAAAGAACAATTGATTGTCGAATTATACTCTAAATAATTTTAAATTAAAAGAGAAACAGCAAATGACAATTTTAAATTTTATAAAACCAGACAAAGTAGTTTTAGTCGAATCAGATCATAACTATGGACAATTCGAATTCCGCCCTTTGGAGCCGGGTTACGGATTGACTATAGGGAACGCTTTGCGCAGAGTATTGCTTTCTTCACTAGAAGGACACGCAATCACTTCTGTAAAAATCGAAGGAGTTGACCACGAGTTCTCAACCATTTCAGGTGTGGTAGAAGATATGACTGAAATTATTTTGAATCTGAAAAAAGTTAGATTCAAAAGACAGATCAGTGACTCAGATACCGAAACAGTTACTGCTTCTATCTCAGGTCAGGATCAATTAACTGCCGGTGATTTAGGGAAATTCATTTCTGGATTCCAGATTTTAAACCCTGATTTTGTAATCGCCAACATGGATAAAAAAGTGAAATTAGACTTCACTTTCACTATCGAAAAAGGTAGAGGATATGTTCCAGCTGATGACAACAAAAAAGCAAATGCACCTATCGGGACGATAGCTATAGATGCCATTTATACGCCAATAAAAAACGTAAAATACAGCATTGAAAACTACCGTGTAGAGCAAAAAACCGACTACGAAAAATTGATTCTTGAAATCACTACTGACGGTTCTATTGCACCACAAGATGCTTTGACTGAAACAGCTAAGATCTTGATTCACCACTTCATGTTATTCTCTGACGAAAGAATTACCCTTGAAACAGAAGAAGTAGCATACGGTGAAACTTACGATGAAGAAGCACTTCACATGAGACAATTGTTGAAAACCAAATTGGTTGATATGGACTTGTCTGTACGTGCTTTGAATTGTCTTAAAGCAGCTGAAGTGGAAACCTTAGGAGAACTGGTTTCTTACAACAAATCAGATTTGATGAAATTCCGAAACTTTGGTAAAAAATCTCTTACAGAATTAGAAGAGTTAGTGGACAACAAAGGATTGAATTTCGGAATGGATATTTCAAAATATAAGTTAGACGTAGAATAATTTTTCAATAAAATGAGACACGGTAAGAAAATTAATCACTTAGGGAGAACCGCTTCACACAGAAGCGCGATGATGTCAAACATGGCTTCCTCTTTGATTACACATAAAAGAATCAACACGACTTTGGCAAAAGCTAAATCGTTACAACGTTACATAGAACCATTAATCACAAAATCTAAAACAGATGACACGAACAACCGTCGTGTAGTTTTCAAATATTTGCAAAACAAAGAATCTGTTGCTGAATTGTTCCGTGAGGTAGCTCCGAAAGTAGCTGACCGTCCGGGTGGTTATACTAGAATCATCAAGACAGGATTCCGTCAGGGAGACAGCGCTGAAATGGCAATGATCGAATTGGTTGACTTCAATGAATTGTACACTTCTGCTAAACCAGAGAAGAAAACAAGAAGAAGCAGAAGAGGGGGAGCAGCTTCTACAAAAGAAGAAACTACTCCAGCTGCTGAAGTTGAAACGAAGGAAGAAGTTGTAGAAGCTCCGGTTGAAGAACCAAAAGCTGAAACAACTCAGGAAACTCCGGAAGCTACAACTGAAGAAGGTTCTGAAGAAGAAAAGAAAGACTAAGAATTTCTTTAATGGATATAAAAAAGCAGTCATTTATGACTGCTTTTTTTGTTATAATATTTTATAATTTATTCCAGACTTTATAATGCCATATGAAAAATCCGGAAAAGCATTGATTTTCCGGATTTATATTTTAATTAAAAACTGATTTTTGAGTCTTTACATTTTCATTAAAATCATTTTGTAATTCCTTCTAATTTGAAGATGAATGCATACTCAAGCGCAACCTCTTTTAAAGATTCGAAACGTCCTGATGCGCCGCCATGTCCGGCTTCCATATTTGTCTCAAGCAAAAGTAAGTTGTTGTCTGTTTTTAATTCTCTCAATTTTGCAACCCATTTTGCAGGTTCCCAATACTGAACTTGTGAATCGTGCAATCCTGTTGTCACCAACATATTTGGATAACTTTTCTTTTCGATGTTGTCATATGGAGAGTATGATTTCATGTAGTCGTAATAAGTTTTGTCGTTTGGATTTCCCCATTCGTCATATTCCCCTGTTGTCAAAGGAATTGAATCGTCTAACATCGTCGTCACCACATCCACAAAAGGAACTTGTGCAACCACACCGCGGTACAAATCAGGCGCCTGGTTAATGATGGCTCCCATCAATAATCCACCCGCTGAACCACCCATTGCATAAAGATGTTTGGCTGAAGTGTAGTTTTCATCGATTAAATATTTTGAAACATCCACGAAGTCATTGAATGTATTCTTTTTAGTTAACATTTTTCCGTCTTCATACCAAGGACGACCCAATTCTTGCCCTCCGCGAATGTGTGCGATGGCATAAACGAATCCTCTGTCAAGCAATGACAAACGCGTTGAGCTGAAGTAAGGATCCATGGTTGCACCATACGAACCGTAAGCATAAAGCAGGAGCGGGGTATCGGCGTTTAGTTTTGTAGAGTTTTTGTAAACTACAGAAACGGGTACTTTTTTACCGTCACGTGCTGTCACCCAAATTCTTTTGGTAGTATAATTTGCTTTGTTGAAATCGCCTAAAACGGGTTGCTCTTTTTTGACTTCCGATTCTTTTGTCTTCATGTTGAAATCAATGGTAGAATTGGGCGTCGTCATGGACATATAACCGTAACGCAAAACGTCTGTGTCGAAATCGATGTTGGTGGAAACGTACGCTGTATAGGCTTCTTCTTTGAAAGGTAAGTTATAATTGATCTTGTTGTTCCAGCTTCTGATATTCATTTCAATCAAACCATTGGTTCTTTCTTCCAACACCAAAAATTCTTTGAAGATTTCAAAACCTTCCAAATAGGTGTCCGCTCTATGCGGGATAACATCTACCCAATTTGCTTTTCCAGGTTTTGTAACCGGAGTTTTCATGAGTTTGAAATTGGTAGCTTTATCTTTATTGGTCAAAATGTAGAAGTCTTCACCATAATGTTCAATGCTGTATTCCAAATCGCGTTCACGCGGTTGAAGAACGGTCCATTCCGCATTTGGCTGATCAGCCGGGATGAAACGGTATTCGTTTGAAACGGTGCTTCCCGAACCGATAATGATGTATTTTCTTGATTTTGATTTGTAAACGAAAGTATTGAAAGTATCGTCTTTTTCTTCAAAAATTAATTTGTCTTCGCTTTGCGGCGTTCCCAAAATGTGTTTCCAAATCTGGTATGCACGAAGAGTTTCGTCTTTACGGGTATAAAATAAAGTTTTGTTGTCAGCAGCCCAAACGGAACCTCCGGTTGTATTTTCTAATTTGTCAGAAAGAATTTTACCCGACTTTAAATCTTTGATTTGGATGGTATAAATTCTACGGCTAACAACGTCTTGTCCGAAAGCAGCTAATTCGTTATTTTCGCTGATGTTGAGACCATTTAAGTTGTAATAATCATAGCCTTTTGCCATTTCATTTACATCAAAAAGAATTTCTTCTTTGGCATCGATGTTTTCTTTTCTTCTGGAATGAATAGGGTATTCACCTCCTTTTACGTAGCGGGTGCTGTACCAATAACCGTTGTATTTGTATGGAACTGAAGCGTCATCTTCTTTGATGCGGCTCTTCATTTCTTCAAAAAGAGATTTTTGGAAAGCATCTGTATCACTTAATTGGGATTTGGTATAGGCGTTTTCGTCTTCGAGGTATTTGATTACTTCTTTATTCTCGCGGTCGTTTAACCAATAATAATTATCTACGCGGACATCGCCGTGAATTTCTAGTTTTTTCTCTATTTTTTTTGCTTTGGGTGCTTGCATTGATTGTGCATTTAAGGCTGCAAATGTAAAGCAAATTGCAGTGAGGGTAATTACTTGTTTTTGCATAAATTGTCTGTGGTGTTTGTTATAGCTGTTTGAATTGTATCAATTTCTTTTGGTTGTTGTCGGAATTGATTTCAATCTCGAGATTATTTCCGTCAAAAAAACCTATAGTTTCATAATTTCCTTTGGGATCAGTCACTTTTACACGGTAAACTCCGTTTTTTGATGATGGGAAAAACTGTGCATAAATCTGAGAATTGCTTTCATTGATCAGAAAAAATGAACCGTCTGTCAAGTCAGATTTTGTAAGTTTGATTTCACCGTTGGAGTAAGCCTTAATTCCTGAATTTTGCATGGAGGGATTTACTTTAGGTTCTTCATATTTTACAATTTCTACAGGCGTTTCTGAGTTTTTTATTTGTTCAATTGGTTTTGCATTTTGGTTTTTCACATTTTGAACTGCGATTTTTACAGCTTCTTGATAACCTTTGTCATATTCTTTGACAGCAGATGTACCTTCTAAGTTAGCGATTGTTTTTTGCTGACAATCTGTAAATGAAACGTCTAACTTATTTTTTAATAAGCTTTTCCCCTTTTTTAAATCGGCTTTCAATACAGAGCATGTATTTTGTTGTGCTTCTGCCGGCCATTCCTGAACGTTTTCAGAAAGGATTTGGTAATCTTTTCTTTCCAACAAATTTTTCAAATAAGTATTCAGATGGTATTGATTTGTTTTGAAATCGCTAAAGGTTTCAGGAATCACAATGTATTTATAATCGGAAATTTGTTGGGCATTTAGCATTGAAAATGAAATTAATACCAAAGCTGTAATGAAGTTTTTCATTTTATAGAATTAAAATTTAATTTTCAAATATAAAGAAAAAGACCTCACGGAATTTATAATCGATGAGGTCTTTCTATGTAACAGGAAGTTAAAATTATTTCTTGATGATTTTTTGGGTTTTAATGATTTTTCCTTCTGATTTAAATGTGATGAAATAAATTCCTTTTGGATAGTTAGAGAAATTGATTTCGGTCTTATCAGAATTTATTTTTTGGGTAAATAATAATTTGCCATTTGAGTCCGTGATTTGAGTGTTTAGGAGCTTTGAATCGGGGTTTTGAATGGTTAGTTTGTCATTTACGGGATTTGGGGAAAATTGTATTTTATTTGTTGAGATTTCTTGATTTGATAAAATAGCATTGTGGTAATTGGCTTTATGTCCAAATGGATTTGTAATAATAAGTCTTTTTGAGTTTGGGAAGTCAGGATTAGGTTCAATCGTATATGTGAAAATTTCATTTTCATTTCCGCTAAAAATATAAAAGTAAAATTCATCAAAAAAATCATAATCTTCGTATTGACATTCTAACAAGGTCATTGCAACATCAGTAAGTTGGAAAGAGTTGTCATTTAAATTGTTGAATTCTCCCATAATTGCGTTGCAGCCATTTGTAGAAAATGTATTGTTTGTAAAATTGGTTTGATAATCTATTTCTGATTCAGTTTCCGGAAATAATGCAATCATGTCATCGACTTCCATCTCATATAAATACCAATTAGAATTTTGTAATTCTTCAATTTGAGAGAAAGAATTGATAGAACAAAAAAGAAGAGAAAGAATAAATAGTTTTTTCATAAGTAGTTAATTTTTAGCTAATTTAATGAAAGTATAGTTTAATTAAAATTAATTTAAAAGATGGTGTGTAAGTTTTTAAATCCGCTTAATTTTGCGCAAACACAATTTTCATGAAATTTTTTATAGACACAGCAAATTTAAATGACATCAAGGAAGCTCAGGATTTAGGCGTTTTAGATGGCGTAACGACCAATCCGTCTTTGATGGCAAAAGAGGGAATCTCGGGAAAAGAAAATATTTTGAACCACTACAAAGCAATCTGCGAAATCGTAGATGGTGATGTAAGCGCTGAAGTAATCGCAACCGATTTTGACGGAATGGTAAAGGAAGGTGAGGAGCTGGCTGCGTTGCATGAGCAAATCGTGGTGAAAATCCCGATGACAAAAGACGGTGTGAAGGCTTGTAAATATTTTACAGAAAAAGGAATCAGAACCAATGTTACCTTGGTTTTCTCAGTAGGGCAGGCATTGTTGGCTGCGAAAGCGGGTGCGACTTATGTTTCTCCATTTTTGGGAAGATTGGATGATATTTCTACCGATGGTTTGAACTTGATTGAAGAGATCCGTTTGGTTTATGACAATTACTTATATGATACGCAGATTTTAGCAGCCTCAATCCGTCATACTATGCACGTTGTGAATTGTGCGAAAATCGGTGCTGATGTTATGACCGGACCGTTGAGCTCTATCTTGGGATTATTGAAACATCCTTTGACGGATATCGGTTTGGCTCAGTTTTTAGCTGACCATGCAAAAGCAAATTCTTAATTAAGAAATCAAAATAAAATGAAAAGACGGAAATGATTTTCCGTCTTTTTTTTGTTTTAATTCACCGCTGTTCTCACATCAGGATAATCCCTGATTTTCCTCACAACGATGTCTTCGCGTGTTTTAATTCGTTTCAGAAATTTTTCTAATTCTTGGGTGCTGATTGAATCTTTGAAATATTGGTCATGTGTCAGCAGAACCAAATGATCTTGTGTTCGTGTTTTATTATTGAAAAATAAACTGTCTATTTCGTTGAATAATTTATCTCCGGTTTGTTTCAATCCGCTTTTTTCATCCGATTTCCATTCCCAATCCCAACCGATTAATTTGTATTGATTTTTTGACAGATAATCAGCACTTTCTTTGCTTGATTTGATGTCTGTAATGTTCAGAGTCGGTGTGCGCCAAATGTTTCTGCCCGGTGTTCTGCCAATCAGAAGTTTTCGTTTCAGACTGTCATTCATTCGGTTGAAATCATTTAAAACCAAAACAGAATCTTTGTAATATTTCATGAATTGATTATTGGCGTGCGAATAACTGTGGTTTGCGATTTCAAAAATCGTATCGTTAATGATCTCATTGAAATCGAACCATTGGTCTTTGCTTCCAAAAATGTGTTCTCCGACGAGGAACATCGTCACACTGACTTGTTCTTTTTTGAGGGTTTTAATGACATTTTGGGTTCCCTTGTTCGGACCATCATCAAATGTGATGTAGAGGTACTTTTTGGGTGTGGGAGTTGGTTTTTCAATTTCTTCGGGAATTTCTCTTTCCGGGATTTTTGCACTGCTGAGTGCTGTTTTTGGTTCTTGGTCTGAAGCTGATTGGCAATGGGTCAGGGAGATGAATATGCTCAAGATGAAAGCATAGACAAAAAGTTTTTTTGACATAAAATGATGAAATGAATTAAGTTAATGAATTGTTAAAAAATTATCATTTCATTAACAAAATCTATTCCAGATTTCATCCTAGATATGTTAAACTTTATAATTATTTCAAAATAAAAACAGTCTCCTGAAAGAAGACTGTACAAAAGCATTTTTAAGTAATTGATTTGGAAACAAAAATACCGTCAATCCCGAGAGACTGACGGTATCTTTTAACCAACCTAAACCTATGGCAAATATACAGCAGGCTTACCAGCTACAACATACCAAGATCTTGGTATTTTTATGGAGAACCGTAATTTCTTAGAATTTATACCTCAATTGTACGATAAAATATCTACCCAAAACTTCTCGGGTATCAATAATTGTTCTGTTGAGACTTGCGTCAAATCTAGTGTTCACTATTTGTTCGTTTCCTAAAATGTTTCCCGCCATGAAAGTTAAATAAGTGCTTTTTGCGATATTGTATCGGATAGAAGCATTCAGTGCTTGATTTTCATTGATTAATTCATCTGCATCATATTGCAAACGGTATGAGTAATCAGACTGTAATAATAATTTGTCAGTTATAGACCAAGCCAGTTTACCAAATGGTCTCCATGTTGTAAACTCGGATTTTGCAGTTGATTCGAAGTCATTTCTTAAATAATTCAATCCGGCATCCAATTCAACTTTCTTTTTGATTTTAAATTTATTGGTCAAAGTGTAATTCTGAATCAATGAAGTATTATTGGTTAATGTTGAAAGTACATTTATGCCATCCGAAAAACCAATTTGAGTGGAATAATCTAAATAACTTACATTTCCATTTAGACTTAATGAATAAAATCTTGAGAATCTCTTGTTTGCACCAAAATAGGCAGATATTGTCTGGTCTTGTTCAGGATTGTTAATGAGTGAATTGATCTGAGGTCTGTTGGTATTATCATTGTCATCAGTTCGTGTGAATATTATAGAAGAGCTTTGCATATTGTCAACTGTTCTGCTGTACGTACCGCCTACATAAAAATTAAAGAAAGTAAATGAATTGAAATATCCATAACTTATGTTTGCGGTATGGTACAATGCCTCTTGCAAACCTAAAAATCCGCGATAAACAGAGTAATAGTTTTGTATGTCATAGCCATTTGATAAATCCACAAGATTTGGTAATTTATATTCTTGTTTATAAGATAAATTCAAAGCTTGCGCATTGCTGAATTTAACTTCTGCATCTAAATGCGGAAGGATTTTGGTCAACTCCAGCGATTGGCTTGCGTTGAGCAAATTGGTTTTATTTCTGAAATTGTGAATTCCCACTCCGGCATCAAATTTAAAGATTCCAAATTTTTTGGTGTAAGTTGCATCTGCATAAAATTCAGAATAATTAAAATCAGAATCTGTCAGGAAATTTTCATTTGTAATCAATGAATTGTCTTCGTAAATAGAATTTTTCAAATTTTGCCAGCTGAAATTTGTGCCAATTTTTAAGCGTAAATTGCTGGTATTCGTCAACAAATGATTGTAAATACCGTACACCTGTAAATTGTTTTTATTGAATTTTTGTTGCTGCCAAATATTGTTGAAATTTAAGGTGTCGATAACCATTGGATTGCCATCAGAATAAATCTCCATATCAGGTCTGTCATCCATCATTTGGTGGCGCATATAGATGCCTAAGTTGTTGTCGCGTCCAATTTTACGGATATAAGATAAATTCTGACGAAGGCTGAAACTTGTTTTATCCAATAAACTATTGGTATTTCCTGTGAAAATATTATTGGAGGATCTTTGCGCGGATTGATCATCTTCATTTTCAATGTAATTAAAACTCAATCGGTATTTGATTTGAGATTTGGAATCCGGTGTATAATCTACACGCAATCTTCCCAAAGTTGAAAGTAAATGCTGGTCGTTGTACTGTTCGTCACGTTCATAGTTGTTTGCGTCAATTCTTTCCTGAACAGATTTATAACTTAAATTATTATTGTTAAAAAGAACGAAAGCATTGGTGTATAATTTTTTACTCGGCTCATAACCAAAGTGCAAAGCACTCAAAAACGAACCCATTTCAGAAGCATCCTGTGCACTTCCTAAACGAAGCGAATTGGAATTGTCGCGAAGTGAAAAACTGCTTCCTTCTTCCATCAATTCAGACATTCCACCCAAAAAGGCAAAATAATCTTCGTTGGTAAAAACTTCTTTTCCGTAAGTATTGAAATCGGTGATGAAAGTTCCATCTGTTTTCGGACTGAAATAAAACAGTTTAGATTGTACATCTGAATGTTCATGGGCATCTCCGCCCAATGTTGCATTTCCAAAAAGCAAGCTTTTTTTGTCTTCTTTCAATTCGATGTTGAGCATAGCTTCTTCATCGCCGGAAAGAGAATTGGCAAAAGGATTTTGTTTGAATTTCTTGTTTAATTGGACTTTATCAATTGCATCTGCGGGAAGATTTTTGGTCAGCAATTTTGTATTTCCGCCTAAAACTTCACGGTTTCCGACTTTGATGGTTGTGATTTCTTTTCCTTCGTAAAATACTTTTCCATTTTCAACCTGGATTCCCGGCAATTTTTTCAAAATATCTTCCAGATTTTCATCGGCTGCGGTTCGGAAACTGTCTGCATCGTATTCGATGGTATCGCCTTTTACGGTAATGGGCTGTTTCGCACGTACAACGGCTTCTTGAAGCGAAATAACGCCACGGTTCATCTTGAAACGGACAGATTTTGATTTATCCATCGAGATGTTTTCAGAATAAGATTCAAAATCGATATGCTCCACTTCAACGTCATAACTTTCATTACAAGGCAAATCCAAAACGAAACTTCCTTCCGTATCGGTAAAAGTAAAAGCAATACCTTCATTTTTTGAATTAAATGCCGAAACAGAAGCGTCAAAAACCGGAAGCCCAATGCTGTCACGGATTTCGCCGCGAAGTTTGCATGTTTCTTGTGCGTATGAATTTGCAGAAAATAGAAAGTAAAAAATAGAAAATAGATAGGACAGTCTTCTCATTTAAGGAAATTTAAATTATTAGTAATAAAAATTGGAGAATTGTTACAATAAAGGCAAAACTCGAAGTTTGAAACACACATTTCATTTAATCTTTATCCACGCCGCCGCCGTACATTTCTTTCATTTTTTCCATTTGTTCCTTATTCCATTTTGTAAATTCATCCTGAGTTAATTTTTTTCCTTTTTTTGGACGTTCAATTCCTTTTTTATCATTTATCACATTGAGTGAGATTGCTTTGTAAGAAATTTTTCTTTTTCCTTTTTGCTGAGAATCAGAATTAATTTCTATTTCCATAATTAATCCCGGAAGACCGCTATAGACATCAGGACCATCTTTGTATGTTAGTTTAGGAGCATACCAGGCAATGATATTTGTAATGCTGTCCGCAATTGCTTCTGCTTTGCGTACTTCGTACCCTAAGATTTCTTTTGATTCTCGCGTAATTTTCCAATCATAATTCTGTAGAGAATCAGAAATAAGAAAATCCTGATTAAAACTGGAAACAGCTTTCAAAGAAATTTTTTCTTTAAGATTTTTATAAGTAGTTCCTCCGCCGGATGAGATTTTTATTTGCATACCGCCCTCAGAAGGTTGGTCGTTGGTTACTTTTTCTACTATTTTGAACTCGGATTCGTCTGGGGTTAATATCAAATTATAATAAGAAGGTTTGTTCATTGCTTCTTTTAATTTGTCCTCCATTTCTTTGTTGGCCCCGATTTTAGTATTTGAACTACCGCCATCAGTAGTTGTAGTCATTACAAAACCTTTATTGACATCGAATTCTATTCTGGATTCATATTCTACAATTAATTTTTCTTGAGCAAAAAGAGACATTGATGTCAAGATTAAGAAAGGAATTAAATACTTTTTCATAACTATATTTTTAGTTCAAATTTAAACTAATTTTTTAGTTTGACAAATTAATTGAAATATTTTAGGGTTTTGCGGGATCTGAGATTGTCTTTGTGTTTTTGGATAAATCAACCGCTATTGCGGTAAATGTAGTACGTTGTTTTTGTCCGTTAATTTTTTCATTGACTTCAATTTCAAGAATTAATCCGGGAAGCCTGTGGTAATTTTCGGGTCCGTTTTGGTACGTCATATTAGAATACCAAGCCGTAACTTGTTTTTCCGCTCCCAAATCTAAAATTGCTTTTTTGACGGAATATCCCAAGATTTTTTTTGTTTCAGGTTTTAAAACCCAATCTAATTTCGGGAGAGAATTGTGCACATATTCACCTGATTCCAACTGTTGGGTGTAAGTGTTGGTTTCCATATTTTTATAAAGGAAATTTGTAGGTATGTACTTGCTCTCGTCAAAATTTTCTGTAACCAAGAAATATTCTGAAACGGTTTTGGTTAAATTCAGATAATAAAGAGTAGGAGCGTCCTGGGTAACTTTTGTGGAATCCTGTACATCAAAAACCTTAGTTTCTTTTTTATAAATTACATTTAATTTTGGTTGTGCAGCTAATTGCAGAGATGCAAATAGCAGAAGTGCAGCAATAAATCTTTGCATAAGTTTAAGTGTTTGATTATTACAAACATAAAAAAAATGACAGATTATACAAAACCTGTCATTTTTTTATTTTTATATGTTATTAATAATTATTCCGTATCAACACCGCCACCATACATTTCTTTCATTTGTTCCTGAAGTTTTCTCATTTCTTCGTAGAACTCTTTTTCAGTAATTTCCTGACCTTTTGACGGTTTGTTAATTTTGATTTCTTCCTCCTTTACAGCAATATTTTTAGCTGTGATGATGATTCCTGATCCGTTCATTTCAAATTCAGTTTTCAAAATTAAACCTGGTAATCCCCAAACTCTGTCCGGACCATCCTTCATGTTTAATTTTGGTGTATACCAAGCTGTTACAGGAATTGAATCATTCATAACTCCTGTAGCTTTCATTGCATCAAAACCAGCAATCTGAACTTTTTCTTTGGTAATTTTCCATTTGATATCCTGCAATTTATCTTTCATCAAATAAGCTTTCCCAACGTCATAAGGCTTCAAATAAAATCCTTCTTTGATGTTTTTGTACAAAGGTTCTTTGTCCATCGCGGTGATTTGTTGCAAAATCATTCCGGCAGCCGACTGGTCGTTATTGATTTTTTCCTGCATTTTATACTCAGATTCCGAACCATTTGTTTTTAGTTTATAATCGATGAAAATTCCTTTCTGGATTTCCTGTTTTAATGGTTCTTCAACCTGAGAACGCCACTGAGCCGGAACATTTTTGATGATTTCTTCGAAATCAAATTTCATTTCCATCTGGTAATCAACTTCCAAAAACTGAGGTTTGTCTTGTGCGTTCAAGACTACTCCTGAAAACAAAACTGCAAAAGCAAAAAAGAATTTTTTCATATTAAATATAGTTTTATTCATTAGTGTAAAATCTGGACTGAATGTTACAATTTAAACTAAAAATTATGCCACATTTATTTGAAAACCTGCTTTTTTCACCGCTTCAATGATTTCTTGTTCAGATACTTTATCCGAATCTACTGTTAAAATTTTATCAGGATTTTCGGTATCTACTTTCCAGTTGATTCCTTCTATTTGATTTAAATGTGGCGTGACAGATGCAATGCATCCACCACAATTGATATTTGTTTTAAATTTCATTTCTTTCATTTTTCTTTTTCTTTAAATGGTGTCGAATGGAGCGCTTGTATTCTCCATCCATTTTTATCTTTGATGAACATAGCTGTTTCAATCCAATGAATTTTGGCGATGCTCGTTTCATTCATTTTTATGTCGGCATAATTGTGATAAGCAATCCAGCCTGAATTATTATCAGAGTGACTTTTGAGAAATTCAAAACGGTTGATGCGCTCAAATTTGTGCATTTTATTTTCTTCACTTTGAAATCTGGATTTGATGTCATTGATGGCAACTTTTACGGAATCATTGTTCCAAATCTCGCCGTCCTCGAGCAAAAGGAAATCTTCTGTATAGTATTTTGAAATTTTGGATTCATCCATGTTTGACCAAATTTCCTGAAAAGAATTTTCAACCAGTTTTTTGAATTCTGATTCATTTGCGGATTGGGCAAAAGAAACCGAAGCCAACATTAAAATTAAAATCGTTATTGTATTTTTCATTTTTCTAAATTTCTGTTTAAGTGTTCAACTAATTTGGACGAACGGTAACCAAAATCTGCGCCATAACTATTGATGACAATTCCTTTAATGTCATGAACCGGAGAGGAAATCGCAAACAAAATACTTTCATCACCGGGGTCTGTCATGCCTTCAAATCTGTATACTTCATCAATTTTAAATTCTTCCGGAGAAAGTTCGCGGGCTGTACCGTCATTATTTTTACAGATCAAACAATCTTTTTCGGTTTCTATCAGGAAATCTGTCGTATAACCTCTTTTAATCAAATCATTTACTGCCTGACTCAGCGTGTCGTAATCATATTTGTTCGAATCCATAAAGTGAAGTTTTTTAGCCATTTCAAATTTAATGAATTAATCCATTCAGAAAATTACCCCATTTGGATTAAATTTTACATAAAAATGGGAATCCGATTCCACGAATTCCCATCCCGATAATGAAAAACAAAATGAGTATGAGTTTTATTGTAAACTTAAAATATTGATTTTATCCAAATCATGAGCAGTTAAAAGCAGTCCGACTTGCGGATAATATGCCGTTGCAAATGAAGCGTTTAGTCCATCTTTGGTTTCCATACATTCTTCAGAGAAAATTTCTGCAGAAATAACTGTTAATTTTTTTGAAGTGGGAGAAGTGACATACAAGTTTCCATCGTGAAGTGTGATGTCCACAGGGTTGATGACGTTTAAATTTTGTATAGTTCCATCAGCTTTAGAGCGTTTTACCACTTTATTTTCAGCAAATTGTACATAATAGAAATTTTCCTCATCAGCAGTGATAGCTTTTACGCTTCCATTGGTTGGAAATTCATTTTGAATTACATAATTGGGGCTTGCAGGATTTTGAACGGAAACAATTCTACCGTTTCCATCGTCTGCGATGTATAATTTACCATTGTCAAAAGCAATTCCTCTCGGGTTGTTTAAATTTCCCTGAATGGTATGGCTGTAAGTATATCCATTTTGGTTTTTCAGATAAACAGCAATTCCGGCCACTTGTTCTGTTTCAGCTATGAAGAGATTTCCGCTGGTGTCAAAAGCAGCTCCCTCTGCAGCCACATTGTTAAAAGTTAAAACTGGAGGCTGGTTGTTTGCAAATACGGTATATGAAGTCCATATTTTAGTTACTCCCTGGGAACCATATCCTTGGTCAAACCCGTTGTAAGTTGTAATCGCGATGCGCCCATCAGCAGAAACAGCAATTGCACAAGGATTGATGAAATCTTTGTTTGCAGAATTCGTTATATTTGGTATTGTACAAACTACGGGATCCGGATTGTTGTCTAGGTTAGGAGTGGAGTCATCGTCTGATTTACAAGAGATGATTAATCCAAAGAGGAATAATGACAGGATTGAGATTTTTGTATTTTTCATATTTTTTATTTTAATTCTACAGCAAACTTATTTTTAATCCGATTGAGGTTGATGTGGCTTTTGACGAATGGTAAGTTTGGGTTTTTATTCAGCAGAAATAAATTCCCACTTAAACTTTTTGTCATTTTCTAAAGGTTCAAATCTGATTTCATCGAAATAATCATGGTAACTTCTCATTGCATCGCCTCTCAGAGTTTTGCTTTTGATGTTCCATTGAGTGCTGGAATCGCTGACTTTTTGCAACGTAAATGAACTTTTCTCGTCGATGTAAGGCGTATGGTCACGGTTGGGTGGATATGGTTCCAAGTAAAATTCACTTTCATAAAATTTAAACAAATAGCTTCCGTCTTTTTGGGGAATCACTTCCCATTTTTGCATACCGCTTTTAGTAAATTTCTTGAGAAATACATTGCTTCGAACCGATTCATGTATCGGTTCCAATGCCAGTCCGTTTGCGTTGACGATGTAGTAAATTCCTTTTTTGAGTGCGGCATCATTTTTTACTTGTGCTTCCAATCCGCTGAAAATCCCGATTGAAAATAGTATTGCGATGATTAATTGAATTGATTTCATAATAATTGATTTTAATTAAATTAATATTATCCTCTTTCTTGAAAAGAACCTTGGTAATGACCGATTGCCGTTCCCTCCGCTGTTTCCAATTCAAAATCAACTGTGATATTGCTGCCTGAGATATTGATGGTGATCTCGCCGCCAATCAATGGTTCGCCCAATGCTTCTACGAAATGATTGACAATGCTTCCGCTCCAGAAATGGGAATTGGGATCGAAATTTTGGTCAATGACATGGAAAGTATAACTCCCATCAAGTCCTTCGAAATACACATCTCGAAAATTGACCTGTGCTCCATCGTAATAAATATCATCGTCAAAGATGTAAAGAATTACACCTTCTTCGGGAACATTGTAAAATTCAACACCATTTAGAGAAACTTCGTTTCCTTTGTAGCTCATTTTGTTGTTTGCGTTTCCGTTGTTGTCAGAGGCGGATTCATCGTCGCTTTTGCAGTTGATTACCAGCAATAAACTGCAAAGAATTAAAAAGATATTTTTCATAAAATGTTGTATTTAATTGTTTTCGATAAAAGATCCTTCAAAATGTCCTGTTGCAGGACCAGCAGAAGTTTCTACTTCAAAATCTATTTTGATGCTTTCTCCGATGACTTCCACTTTGACAGTCCCACCGATAATGCTGTATTCAAGCGTTTCGTCTTGGTTCTCTAAACGATGGTTGATGATTGCTTTGTAGAAATTTTTCTGAGGATCATATTGTGGGTCATTGGGGTTGTTGTGAAAAGTATAAATTCCGCCTAATTCTGATATTTCAATTCCTGAAAAATGAAATTTAATTCTGTCATAAACATTTTTACCTGTTAGATTAAAACTTATTTCGTTTTCTTCAAAATCGTAATAATAACAGTAATCTTCCCACATAGTTTCACTACCTCTAAAAACCATTTTATTTTCCAGAATTTCTCCGGTTGTTGCATCATCGTCACTTTTGCAATTGATAATTAGAAATAAGCTGAAAAGGATTATAAATAAGTGTTTCATAAAGTTAATTTTGAATTAAATTAAAGAGAGCCTTTGTAATAACCTTTGACAGAGCCGGATACACCCAATCCTTCAAATTCAAATTCAAGCATTATTGTGTTGTCGTCAACATTAACACTCACGTTACCTGCTGAAATCAACATATCTGTATTGGGCAAATTCATCACAACATGACAATGTAAATTGGAATTAAAAATTTCATCTTCTCTTTTTATAGTGTAATTCCCTTCAACGTTTTCTATATCATGACTTAAAAATCTAATTATAAAACCGTTATCTTCTTGGTTGACAATTCCAGTGAGGATAATATCAGCTCCATCGTCCAATAATTCGAAATCGATTATCGGAAATTCTTCGCCATTGTAAGTGATTTTATTTTGTGCAGACTCAGATTTAGAATCATCATCATCTTTACAATTTACAAGCATCAATGTGCTCATCAGTATTAATAATATTTTTTTCATGATATTTAGAATTTTAAATTCAACCAAAAATTTATTTTTTAATGATTTTAAAGGTTTCGATTCCTTTGTCAGTTTGAATTCTCACGAAATAAATTCCGCCGGATAAATGTTGTGTATTGATGGATTTTTCTTTGGATTGAATTAATTTCTTTCCGTCTGCACCATAAATTTCCACATTCAAAACATTTACTTTAGAATCAATATTTAAAACATCTTTGAAAGGATTTGGATAAATTGATATCATTTCAATTTCTTGATTTTCATCAATTGACATTCCGTCACATTCTCCATTTATCAATTTATAAGGTCTTATGGAAGTTGTTGAAACTGCATTGGGGTGCGTATTGATGAACACTTGACCATCTGCAGTCAGATTTGCAGCCAAACCATTGGTTGTTATGTAAAGCGGACTCGTCGACCCCGGTTCGATTCTCCCCCACCACCAAATCAAATAACCGAAATTATATTGCGCGCTTAGTGTCAGTAACAATTCATAATTGATCGGCACAACATTATTTCCCTGCGTTTCATCGTGGGCAATTTCTCCCAAAACAATCGGCGCATTTACGCTGGCAAGTGCTGTCATATATTGAGTCATTTGCGCATCGCTTACCTGAACTGCATTTCCGCCTGCAGGCCAATAAGTATGCACACTGAAAATCAATTTATGAAGCGGATCAGCCGCCATCAAATCCGCTCCGTGATTCACGAAAAAACGATGGTCTTTTCCCCAGTGCATCCCGTCAATCATTATTGGACAATCAAGTCCTGCGTTGCGCAAAATATTTATAGCTGCAACGTTTGCTTCGTAATAAGTAGTTTGTTCTCCGGCGGTTGGCGGATAATTGGAGCTGCTTGGTTCATTGGCAATATTAAGTATCAAATATTTTTGATGTGTTTTTAAAACATGCAAAATTTCCGGTTGTACCCACCAGTTTGCAGCAGTTGTGAGGTCAGCCATCGGATTTGCGCTGCCCGTAAAATCATGCAGTTCTACGATTGGAATCATATTATTTGCAAGTGTGGCTTCAATCATAGTTGTCAGCTGAGCAGCAGTTGTAGGTACTTCCACACAAGTATAATTGGGTGGCGGGAATGTGCAGTATTCTCTGTCGACTACGAGTCTTACAGCATTAGAACCAGTTTTTTCAATTTCTGCTATTTCTCCAACTCCAAAATCTGAAACATCATAAATATTTCCGTGATTGAGTCCTTTTAAAATAATGGTTTCTCCGCAGTCATCTTTCAACGATTTGCCATCGACCGTCAAAAGAGAATTCGGATATTGAGCCAATCCAAAAGTGCTTAACACCAGCAGGAATATTGAAAAACCCTGTAATTTTTTTGTAGAATAATTTTTCATGATGGATATTTTTGTATTTGTTAGAATTAATTTCTCTGACAAATCTAATGACCAACCTAATCCCATAAATTCAACTTTTTACGAACTGTAAGATTTGATTCATGTATGGCAGTTTGCCGAACTTATCATTCATCAATGTGGTTGATTTAATTCTGAACTAAATTTGTATAAAAATTAAGCTATGGAATTAGGAATAGGAATGTTTGGCGATTTGACTTTTGACAAGCAAACGCAGAAATTTCAGTCCAACAGTCAGAAATTTCAGGAATTGATCGAGCAGGTAAAATTAGCCGATGAGACTGGAATAGATGTTTTCGCATTGGGTGAGCATCATCGTCCCGATTATGCAGTTTCCACCCCCGAGATTGTTTTGTCGGCACTTTCGACTGTGACCAAAAATATAAAATTAGCAAGCGGGGTGAGCGTTATTAGTTCGGCTGATCCTGTAAAATTGTATCAGGATTTTGCGACTATAGATTTGATTTCCAATCAGCGAGCAGAAATTATCGCAGGGCGTGGAAGCTTTATCGAATCCTTTCCGCTTTTTGGATATGATTTAAAAGATTACAATGAATTATTTGAAGAAAAATTAGATTTATTGCTCAAAGTCAACCAAAACGAAAATCTTTCTTGGGAAGGAAAACTCAGAACTCCATTGCAAAATCAAACCGTTTATCCGCGTGCCGAAAGAGAACTGCCAGTTTGGATTGCAGTAGGTGGAACACCTGAGTCGGTATTGCGCGCTGCAAAATTAGGTTTGCCGATAATTTTTGCCATCATCGGCGGGATGCCGAAACAATTTAAACCTTTGATTGATTTCTACAAAGAGAATTACAAAGTGTATGGTCACGATGTAAACAAAATGCAGGTTGGGGTTCATTCGCATACATTTTTGATGGATTCAGATGAAGAACTTTTAGAAAATTATTTTCCATATTACGAATCACAAATGAACCGAATCGGAAAAAGCCGTGGCTGGGCACCTTATACCAAAATGCAGTTCCAGGGCGGTATGGATCCGGAAGGTGCACTTTTTATGGGAGAACCTAATAAAGTTATCGATAAAATGATTTCCACAATTGAAATGTTTGGATTGACTCGGTTTGTAGCACATATAGATGTTGGCGGACCCACACACAAAGAAATGATGAAAGCTATCGAACTTTACGGAACTAAAGTTTTACCGGAAGTTAGGAAAGCATTGGCTTAAAATTTATTTTCCTGATTAATAGAAACCAAATTTTCTTTGATGGCGTATTTCATTAATCCAACAATGGATTTGGTTTTGGTTTTCATAAAGATATTGCGGCGGTGGGCTTCAACGGTTCTTTCACTTATAAAAAGTATTTCTCCTATTTGCTCATTGCTGTATTCTTTTGCAATCAATTTAAGTACTTCCAATTCGCGCGAAGATAATACAGGTTTTTTTTCTTCCTTTTGTTCCATCAAATCATCTGGGCTCATCAGGTTATCCATAATGATATTCTGAGTGCTCATACTTAGGTATTTACCGTTTTTGTGGACAGTTTTTAATGCTTCGATGACTTCGCTCATATTGGTACGTTTCAGTACATAACCTGAAGCACCTGCTTTGATCATTTTTGTAATAATGGATATATCATCGTGCATAGTCAAAGCAATTACTTTGGTATCTGGATAAAGTTCTTTGACTTGTTTAGTAGCTTCAATTCCCGAAATATCAGGCATATTCACATCCATAAAAATAACATCGATGGTATTGTCTTGTAAAAAAATCAGTGTTTCTTCCAGAGAATTGGCCCCGGCAACAAATGCTACATCTTCTTCATCTTCGAGCAACGACTTTAACCCTTCTATCATAAGTTGATGGTCATCTACAATTAAAACTCTGATTTTTTCTTCTGTCATAATTCTTTTACTTGAGTGGAATGAAAATACTTATAATCGTTCCTCTATTTATTTTTGAATCAATGTGTAAATTTCCGTTTAGGTTTTCCACTGCCGATTTTATATGATAAAGACCGAAACTGGACTGCTTTTTTATTTCCTCTATATCAAATCCTTTTCCATTGTCCTCAGCCATTATTGTAATTTGATTTTGATCCTGGGCGATTTGTATAAATAATTCCGTTGCTTCAGCATGTTTAATTGTATTATTTACAATTTCCTGTATAGTTCTGTACAAAACATTTTCAATGAGATCATCAATTTTAGCATCTAAACCAAATGTATCGAAAGTCATTTTTAAACGTGAACTTTGATTGATGCGGTCAGAAATATTTTTCAAAGCTCCTTTTAATCCATATTCAGAAAGCAGAGAAGGAGCAAGGTTGTGAGAAATCGTACGTACTTCTTCAAATGCATCATCGATGCTTTCCATAAGGGAATTTAACAATTCATTCTTTTTTTCTTCAGTTATGTCTTTTCGTTTATGAAGTACACTAGCATTGAGTCCGGCCAATGAAAGCAGATAGCCCAGGCTATCGTGCAGTTCCTGTCCGATTCTTTTTCTTTCCTGAATTTCAGCTTCCAGAGCGGCCTTTGATTTTTTTTTGGTCAGTTCAATGACGGTTGTTTGAAGTTTTACTTTTTGTTTGTGTCGGTGGTTTCTGTAAGCAAGATAAAACCCAATCAGCACCAATAAAAAAACGAGAGAAATAAAGAAAAGTAAACTGTTTTTATTACTGATTGCCATTTCTTTCTTTTCCAGTTCCAGATGCTGCATTTTATTGAGCTGGCTGAGGTGATTGAATTCTACATCATAAATCTGATTGACGACAGTTTGATTTGTAAGTTCTTGCTGTGATTTTACGTGTTCTTGAAAATTTATCAGGCTTTTTTCAAATTCATTGTTTGCTTTATATACATCGGACAACATGTGGTGGGCTTCACTTTTCAGTACTAGGCTGTTTTGTTCTTTGGCAACATGCATGACTTCGTGAGCAATGTTTAGAGCCGAATCTATTTTATCCATACTGAGAAAAACTCTACCCAGTCCTACTTTGGAAATAGAAAGCTGATGAGAAAGATTTGCTTTTTCTGCAATCTCAATGCTTTTTGTATAGGCATCGTAGGCTTTTTGTTTTTCCTTTGAATTCAAATAAATATTTCCCATTATCTGGTAGGAAATGCATAAACCATATTGGTTATTAACTTTTTCAGAAAGCGCTATTCCGTTTCTTAATTCTTCTAATGCCTGTTGAGGATTTTTTTCAGAATAGCATATTGCCAGATTATTTAAAACAGAAGCGACCAATATAGTATCCTTGTGTTGAACTGTAGAATCCAATGCTTCTTCAAAAAACTTCAGAGCTTTTTCATGATTTTGGAGATTTAAATATATGACGCCAATATTATTGAGAGTTCCTATTTTTTTATCTTTATTTTTTGCCAAATCATAATTATCTAATGCGGCAAAATAATATGTGTAAGAAGTTTTGAAATTACCGATTTCATTGAAAATCATTCCAAGATTATTATTTAAATTGGCAATCTCATTGTAATTATTTGTTTCTTCTGCAATGTTGAGTGCCTTATTATAATACTTAATTGCTTCGGGATAATTGGTTTCAAATACGTAAGAAGAACCTATATATTTTAGTAGTTTTATTTTGGAATTTAAATCTTTAGGAGAAATCTTTTTTAATAAATCAAAGCATTTTTCTCTTGTAGCCAATGGCGCTTCATATGTCTGTTTGTGAAGTTCTTCAAATATTTTTTCGTTCAATTCATTAATTTTCGAACTGGATTTGGATGAATCTTTTTCAGGCTGATTACAAGAAACATTAATCAAAATTAAACCTGCAAACAAAAATACAATTGCTTTGCTCAGTTTTATTTTGCATATAATTATGTTAGTGTAACTCATTTTTGATTAAATATATAGATGGCAATTTTCTACAAATTTGGAATTAAAAATAGAATTTTAATCAGGATAATGCTTCAAATTAAAATATTTAAGTGTCAGCACTTAATTTCATGCTATATAAAATAGCAGTAATCCCCAATTGTCGTAAACTTTTAATTAAACTTAATTTGTAGAACATTGTTTCACATAAAATTACACATGAAATGAAAAGATTTTTTACAAAATTATTAATCCTTCCTTGTTTGATGTCAGCAGGATTTCTTTCTGCACAAGACGTCTTATTTTCAGAAGGTTTTGATTACACTCCAGGACCACTTCCATCCCAATGGATGATTGAAGCAGAGCAGCCACCGGGATGGTCCATAAACAATTCACAGATTTCCGGAGGCACCGCACCTGAACTATATATGACGTATGGTATGCAAGTAGGATTGAGCCGTTTGGTCTCACCGGTAATAGACGTTGCGGGTTATGAGAAATTAGCTATCCGATATAAACAATATTTAATCAACTATCTGGGAGATTGGGGGGAAACCATTGGAATGGATGTGACCTTTGACGGAGGAGCAAATTGGCAGCCGCTTTGGGAGAAACCACTTGGCTTATTAAACATTCCTCAGGATGAATTTTCTTATTTCGTGACTGCTCCGACAGGTGCTACAGAAATGAAGATTGCTTTCCGATTTGAGGGAAATAATCAGGGAATCAATGGTTGGGCAATAGATGATATAATAGTTGAAGATGCTACAAACAATGATCTGCTTGTTACCAATATTACCGCAAATACGACTCCAAAAGTAGGAGAACCGTCATTTTTTATGGCTGAGGTTCAAAATGGAGGAAAGACCACACAAAGTAATTATACTGTTAAGTTAATGACGGAAGAAAATGCGGGACTGGCTTCTGCTATAGGTCAGCCAGTTGAATTTGGTGAAAAAGCATATATAATGCTAAATACTTGGATTCCTTCAGAAGGACAAATCGGAACTCATAAAGTTTATGCAATAGTAGATTTTGCACAAGATGAAAATTCGGATAACAATCAGTCAAAAAGTGTAGTCATAGATGTTGTTCCATCTGGAACTGAAAACGTACAAATCGGAACAGGATCCTATACTTTGCAACATTCTATTCCTTATAATTTTTTTAATTTGAATAGTTTATCACAGTCCATGTATTTGTCAAGCCAAATCGGCGAAGTGGAAGAATCTTCTTCTATTACCGGTATTCAGTATACTTGCCAGTTTGACGAAGACGTACAAGATGTCCCGATCCAGATTTATTTGGCTGAAACTACTCAGACAGATTTAGCAAATGACTGGGTAGATCCTGCAACTTTTACTTTGGTTTATGATGGGTTGATGGATTTTCAAAAAGGTCTTAATTCTCATTACATCGAATTGGATACACCATACGATTATCAAGGAGGAAATCTTGTGATTTATTCTAATAAAACATATTCCGAGCAAGTATTATGGTCAACATTTATCAGTACATATGATGAAAATACAATCTATTCCAGAATGATTGACTGGGCTTCTGAGCCATATGATCCTATGAGCCCACCAGACGGATACATGGTATTTTATACCCCAAATATCAATTTATTTTTCTCGTCAGGGCAGATGTCTGTTATCGACAATGATTTAAACTCTTTTTCTTTGAGCGTTTATCCGAATCCTGCATCAGAAATAATAAATATAAAATCCCATAATGAGGATACAATTTTAGAAGTGCAATTGATTAATTCTTTAGGACAAATCGTTTCTAAAAAATCTGTAAATGACAAACAAACTACATTGAACGTTAAGGCGCTTAAGGCTGGTTTCTATTTGGTTCAGGTTAAGACTTCAAACGGATTCATCACAAAGAAATTTATCAAGAAATAAATAATTTACTCATAATGTTAATTTAAATGATAATCCGGTTCAGTAGAGCCGGATTTTTTGTGGAATAAATGGATTTAACAAAATAGTAATTTAGTTTAATTAATTAATCCTTAAATTGAATTCAAATTCTTTCAAAATGAAAAATCTTACAACGATATTTTTAATGTTTTTTATGACTCAAATGACATTTGCACAAAATTTAAAACCGATTGCATACAAAGACGGAAATCAAAAACTAAACGGACTTATTACCGATAATACAAAAGGAAAAAAGCCGGGAGTTTTGATTTTACCCGCTTGGAAAGGAATTGATAATGAAGCTAAAACCGCAGCGCTCGAATTGGAAAAGCAAGGCTATATTGCCATGATCGCTGATATTTATGGTGAAGGACACATCCCGAAAGACAATACCGAAGCAGCCAAAATTTCATCACAATATAAAACGGATTATGAAGCTTACCAAAAACGAATTTCAATTGCTTTGGATGAATTGAAAAAATCGGGAGCTAACGCAGATAAAATAGCTGTAATAGGATATTGTTTCGGCGGAACGGGTGCTTTAGAAACAGCTCGAGCCAATTTTCCGGTGCAAGGTGTGGTTTCCATACATGGCGGACTAGGAAAAGGAAATCGTCCTGACGGGAAATTATCGACCAAGATTTTAATCATTCATCCGGCTGATGATAAATCGGTCTCAGAAGAAGATATAAAAAATGTTCAGAATGAAATGAAAAATGCCAAAGCCGACTGGCAAATGATTTACTATGCCAATTCAGGTCATACTTTTACCAATCCTGAATCTACAGATTACAATGAGATTATGGCCAAACGATCATGGGAGCATGTTTTGATGTTTTTGAATGAAATTTTGAAATAAATTAATTTCTCCATTTCAACCTTAAACTATTGCTCACAACACTTACGGAACTCAAAGCCATAGCCGCTCCGGCAAGCATCGGATTGAGCAAAAATCCATTTATCGGATAAAGCAGTCCTGCCGCAATCGGAATTCCAATCACATTGTATATAAACGCCCAAAATAAATTTTGTTTAATTGTGGAAACCGTTTGTTTTGATAATTTAATGGCTTCAGAAATTTTTAACAAATCATTGGAAAGAATCGTCATTTTTGCGGACTCGATGGCGATATCGCTTCCTTTTCCCATCGCGATGCCGACATTAGATTGTGCCAAAGCCGCGCTGTCATTGATTCCGTCTCCTACCATCGCGACGATTTTTCCTTGAGATTGTAATTCTTTGATAAAATTCACTTTGTCTTCCGGTAAAACGCCCGCACGAAAATGCTTGATGTCAACTTGCTCAGCAACAGATTTTGCGGTAGATTCATTATCGCCGGTCTGCATATAAACTTCAATTCCTGAATTCTGAAGTTTTTGAATTGCTTGTTTGGATGAATTTTTAATCGAATCAGAAATCGAAATTCCCGCCAAAATTTCATTTGAATTGCTAAATAAAATAAGCGTTCGCGCTTGGTTTAATTTATTACCCATCCAATTTTGAATTTCATCATTCATCAAAATATTTTGTTGTTGAATGAATTTTGGATTTCCTATGAAATATTTTTCATTCTCATAAATTCCACGAATTCCTTTACCAGATTCGTTTTCAACTTGAATTTCTTTTAGAAATAAATTATCATTCCGGTGGTTGAGGTTATTCGAAGCCAAATGATGTACAATCGCTTCCGCTAACGGGTGTTCGGATTGTTTTTCAATTGAATAAAGAATTGATTTGAATTTCTCCGGATCAGCATTAAACCACTTCATCTCATTCACAACCGGTTTTCCTTCGGTTATCGTTCCGGTTTTATCCAAAACTACTGCATTTATTTTCTGTGCCAATTCTAAACTTTCTGCGTCTTTGATCAAAATTCCCAATTCCGCTCCTTTGCCGACTCCGACCATGATTGCTGTCGGCGTTGCCAATCCCAAAGCGCACGGGCAAGCAATGACCAAAACCGTAATCATAGACAAAAGACCTTGCGTAAATCCGTTTTGTCCGCCAAAAATTATCCAACTGATTAAAGTTAAAATCGAAATAATTACTACAACCGGAACAAATATCGAAGCAATTTTATCGACCAATTTTTGAACAGGAGCCTTACTTCCCTGGGCATCCTGTACCATTTTGATGATTTGTGAAAGCAAAGTATCGCTGCCGACTTTGATCGCTTCAAATTGGAAACTTCCTTTTTGGTTTAATGTTCCGGCAAAAACGGTATCACCTAATTTCTTTTCAACCGCAATCGGTTCACCCGAAATCATACTTTCATTTACAAAAGAATTTCCTGAAATCACTTTTCCATCGACAGCTATTTTTTCTCCAGGTTTTACCAAAATGATATTTCCGGTTTGAATCGAAGCAATCGGCATTTCATTTTGAGTTCCGTTTTCATTGATCACCCAAACCGTTTTCGGCTGCATGCCGATTAATTTTTTGATAGCTGAAGAAGTATTCCCTTTGGCGCGTTCTTCGAGGAATTTACCCAATAAAACAAATGCAATCACAACACCCGCCGACTCAAAATAAACGTGCGGATGCAAACCTCTTGCATGCCAGAATTCCGGAAACAAAGTATTGAAAACACTGAACAGATAAGCTATTCCAGTGCTCATGGCTACGAGCGTGTCCATGTTGGAAGATTTATTTTTCAATTGGTTCCATGCACCGATGAAAAATTGTTTTCCGAATACAAAGACGATTGGCGTTGCCAAAATCCACATGATGTAATTGGCATAAGGAATATTCATGAAAAACATTCCGATAATCATCAATGGAACTGATAAACCAATTGCCCAAAAAGTTCTTTTTTTGAGTTGAATGGATTTATTTTTCTGGATTTCTTCGAGATTTTCTTTGGCTTCTTCCGATTCGTCAATCATCAAATCATAACCAATGGATTGTAGTGCGGCTTTGAGCTGTTCGGGTTTTATTACGGTGGGATTGTATTCGATTTCAGCATCTGCATTGGCATAATTGACAGATGCATTTACGACGCCTTCTTGTTGGTTCAAAATATTTTGAGAACTCGATGCGCAAGAAGCACAACTGAGATTCATTACCGGGAAATGTTTTTTGATGGTTTCCATGCTGCAAATCTCGGGAGAATGAATGGGAGTTTCGTTATAGAATTTTGGGGAAGGGTTATAGTTTAGGTAAAAGAAACATAATACCAATTTTCTGAAATCTTAGAAATACTAGTAATGTCTAATCCATTTATTCTAAATGGCTCTTTCCAAAATTCTTCTTCAAATTCTGGTTTAGGAGTATATAATAAACCATATCCATTGTCAATAAATCTATCATATACAAATAAAATTTCTGAATTGTTTTTTTCAATTTCTAATATTGCTGAATTATTAAAAAGCTTTGATATGAGTTCTTTATTTTCTTGATTAATTGTTTGTGGATATAAAATTGTTTTAGATACTAAAGAGAAATCCGTTGGCTGATTTTTTAGATAACTAAATAGTTCTGAATAATTATCCTCTATCATTTTCACCTCTTTTCTAGCTGGAATTTTCCAAACATTTAATTCTCCTTGTAATACAGAAATACCAATTATTGAAATTACTACGATTAATCTTAATTTCCAATCCTTCAAATAATAAAGAGCAATGATTATAACTGTTATAAAAAGTAAAATTCTAATTAGTGAAAGTTTGATAGAATTTGGGAATTCAAATAATTGAACAAATGATTTGCACAGCAACAAAGTCAAAATTATACCAAATAAATATTTATGTTTTTTTATATTTTCGAACAAATTCATAATTCAACTTTAAATTCCGTCAATCCCTTTCCTCTCCGAATTCCCCAAAGATTTAAACTCACTCGGGGTAAATCCCGTCACTTTTTTGAATTGTGCAGAAAGATGTGCAGAGCTGCTATAATCCAGTTGGAAAGCGATTTCCTTTAGGCTCAATTCATCATAGACAAGCAATTCTTTCACTTTTTCAATTTTTTGCAGGATAGCAAAATGCTCAATTGTCATTCCGACAGTTGCAGAGAAAAGTTTGCTGAGCTGTGAATACTCTTTGTTCAACTTAAAGGAAATCAATTCAGACAAAACAAAATTTTCATTTTTCTCATGAATTTGTCCGATGATGATGGATTTGATTTTATTGATCAAAGCTGAATTTTTATCGTCCAGCAGTTCAAATCCCAACTTTTCGATTTTTGATTTGAATGTTGAAAGTTCATCCGTTTTTAATTCCTGATTCAATAAAACTTCGCCTAAACGTATTTCGATGGCGGAAACTTTCATTTCATTCAATACATTTTCCACTGCCATGATGCAGCGCGGGCAGACCATGTTTTTGATTTGGAGTTTAATCATAAAACAAAATTAATTCAAATTAATTATTCAAACGAATCTTACATCCCACATCGAGCGTCCGGCATCCAGCAAAACAATTATATTTGCTTAAATTATTTTCCAAATTGAAATTCTATCTGTCCATTTTTATATTATTGATTTTGATTTTGTCTGTATTTGTATTGAATCTGCAAATCGGAGCGGCATCGATTTCCATTTTTGAAATGGGAGAAAACGAAGTAGCGAAAAATTTAATTCTCAATTACAGACTTCCAAAAACCATAGCGGCTTTACTGGCAGGAATTGCATTGCCAATAAGCGGATTATTGTTACAAGAATTATTTCGAAACCCATTGGCAGACCCATCAGTTTTGGGCATTACATCGGCTTCGGGATTGGGGGTGGCGATGGTGATATTTTTATCTTCGCTATTGGGATTTGGATCTTGGCTCAACAATTCCTGGCTCATTTGTCTGGCATCTTTTTGCGGAGCGATGTTTGCGCTAATCACCATCGTGTTTTTTTCTTCCAGATTAAATTCCACAACCTCTTTAATTATAATTGGTATGATGCTCGCCGGATTTTCGGCAGCGCTCATCGGCATCATGCAGTTTTTTGCACCTTCGGAGAAAATCAAATCTTACATCATGTGGACTTTTGGGTCGATGTCAGGACTTTCATGGAGTCAGATGTTCGTATTTGGATTGAGCGTTTTGATGGGAATTATTATTTCGATTTTTACATTAAAAGGAATCTCTGGAATGCGATTAGGCGAAAATTATGCGCAGACAATGGGAATTAACATCAAAAAAACAAGATGGTTGATTTTGATTTCATCTGCGATTTTAACCGCATCTGCAACGGCTTTTGTGGGCCCGGTTGCATTCATAGGATTGGCAGTGCCACACATTTGCCGCATGGTATTTAAGAAAACACAAATCGTAGGACTCTATATTTTGGTAGTATTGTTAGGGATTTTCCTGATGTTGCTTTTTTCGTGGATTGCGCAGTTGTTTCCATCGGGAAGTTTACCGATTAATATCATTACTTCTTTGATTGGAGCTCCTATTGTAATGAGCATTGTATTGAATCAGAAACGTTTTATCAATGATTAATTTATAATGTTTGATGATTAATGAATGAGTCAATTTTACATATAAAAAATTTATCTGTCGGCTATTCAAAACCGATTTGTGAGGGAATTAATGCCATTGTGAACAAAGGCGAATTGGTTGGATTGGCAGGAAAAAACGGTTCCGGTAAAAGTACTTTGATCAAATCTTTGTTAGGACTACAACCTGTTTTTTCGGGAGAAATTCATTTGAACCAAGACGAAATTTCCAATTGGAACGAAGCGAAACGCGCACGTGAAATTGCAGTGGTTTTTTCAAGATTGAACCAAGTTCCGGCAATTTCGGTCGAAGAATTGGTCGCTTTGGGCAGGCTTCCTTATCGAAATTGGCTTACAAAACTGGATAAATCAGAAACTGAAATCATCAATCACTCCTTAGAATTGGTTGGAATCAATCATTTACGGAATCGCTTCGCAAATGAACTCAGTGACGGACAATTGCAGATGGTTATGATTGCACGTGCTTTGGTGCAGGATACTAATTTCATCATCATGGACGAACCCACTTCACATCTCGATATAGAAAACCAGTTCAAAATCTTTGAATTGATTTATAAACTAGCAAAGGACACTTCCAAAACATTTATTGTCGCTTCGCATCAGATTGAATTATTAATCCAAAATGCAACGCAACTTTGGTGGGTCAACGATGGGGCATTTCATGCAGGATTTCCGGAACAAATTGCTTATGAACAAAGAATTTACGAACAGCTTTCACAAGAGAGAATCAAATTTGATTACAACAAAGGAAGATTTCAGTTTCAGCATTTGAAATTGAAAAAAGTAAAATTGATCACTGACGTTAGTGATTTGGCTTACTGGACCAAACATGCTTTGGAACGGAATGGTTTTGAAATTTCCGAGAATGGTGTAGAAGTGAAGGTGGAGAAGGGATTGATTTTTTATGAAGGGAAGGGGCCTTACTCACTACAAGAATTTTTTGATTTAATTAAACCTTTAAAATAAATGGAGCAAAATATAGAGAAGCTGAAATTTCCAATCGGGAAGTTTCATAAACCTGAATTCATCACCAAAGAATTAATTCAAAATTGGATTAAAATCATAGCAGAATTTCCTGAAAAAATTAAAAATGAAACCCAAAATCTAACCGAAGTCGAATTGGAAAAACAGTACCGCCCCAATGGTTGGACAATCAAACAAATCGTTCATCATTGTGCAGACAGCCACATAAACAGTTTGGTGAGATTTAAACTGGCATTGACCGAAGAAACCCCAACGATAAAACCTTATTTTGAAAATTTATGGGCAGAACTATCGGATTCGAAGAATATTTCAATTCAAAGTTCTTTGAAAATTCTAGAAGGTTTGCATACAAGATGGATCCATTTATTGGAAAGTTTGGACGAAAATGATTTGGAAAAAGAATTTTTCCATCCTGAATCAAAAGAAAAAGTTTCCTTAAAAACGAACATCGGTATGTATGCCTGGCATTGTGAACACCATTTGGCGCATATAAAAATCGCAAAAGGAAATGAATGACAACGTAAATTTAATCTTGAAATCTTTCCCCAAGACTTCCACAATTGCAGCGGTCTTGCGTATATTTGGGCATGAATAATCTAAAACATGGAAAAAAATAAATTCGCAGATTTGAGTCTCGAAGAACTTCAGGCCAAACGAATCAACGCTAAAAAAGTATTTATTGTTTTAGGATGCGTCATGGGAGTGATCAACCTTTTGTTGGTATTCATGATTTTCAAAACTAAATTGTATTCACTTTTCGCTGTGGTGGTGGGGTCTATAATGACACTTTTGCCAACTTTCATCAATTTGACACAACTCAACGAAGAAATCAAATCAAGACAATCTCATAACTAAATTTTTCATAGAGAAATGGAAAACAATTGTTTGAACTGCGGACAAATTATCACCGGAAACTACTGCAGCAATTGCGGACAGAAAAAATACCGCCGTATCGATCGCAAATACATTATCGAAGAAGCCCAATATTCATTGCTTCATACCAACAAAGGATTTTTGTATTCTGTCAAAAACATCCTCAAAAATCCCGGTAAAACGGCAAGAGAATTTATCGATGGCAACCGCGTCAACCATTACAAACCGATTTTATTGGCGTTTGTGTTGAGTGGTATTTCGGCCTTTATCGCTATTAAAATAGTAGGACTTTATAAAATCATGGAAGAGATGACTATTAACGGGAATAAGGTAAACTCTCCGTTCATGCATGAGTATTCTTCATTTATTACAAGCTACAATTCTTTTTTGGCTTTATTGATGATTCCTTTTTTTGCCCTTCTCACTAAATTAGTATTTTACAAATGGGGACATAATTACTACGAACATGTAGTGATGAATGCATTTATTCAATCTTGTTATACTATTTTTTATATAATAGTTCTCTATCCTTTGATTTATTTAGTAAAGGATGACCCAAGTTTAGCAATGACATTCACAATGTCTGTATTTTTAATCATGCCTTTTATTTTGATTTGGTTTTACAAGGGATTTTATCAGGATAGAAAGTTGAGCAGTATAATATCAAGAGTTGCATTGATGTTTTTAATTTTAGGAGTTTTGTATATAGGATTAATAATTGCAGTAGTAATAATTAATCTAGCTTTAAACCCTGAAGCAATCCAACAAGTTCCCTAAATAATTTGACAAATTTCTATACCAAACAAAACATCAATCATGCTGCAGAGTCTGGAATTTCAAGTATGCTGTTTGGAGTAATGCCACTGTTTAATTACTCCAAACAACTTCACTTTATTAAATAAAAATTCCTCCGGAAACTTCTATTCGCTGCGCATTGACCCATTTGCTGTCATCACTTATGAGAAAAGCAACCACTCCGCCGATGTCGTCTGGCAAGCCAACACGCCCTAAAGCAGTCATCGATGCCAATTGTGCATTCAAGTCTTGATTATCTCTTACAGCACCTCCGCCAAAGTCTGTTTCGATAGCTCCCGGAGCAACGATATTCACACGGATTTTTCTTTCTCCCAGAAATTTTGCCTGGTATTTACTCAAGGTTTCTACCGCCCCTTTCATCGTTGCATAAGCTTCATATCCGGTGAAAGCAAATCGCGCCAAACCTGAAGAAATGTTGACAATGCTGCTGCCGTCATTCAAAACCTGAAGTAATTTTTGTGTAAGGAAAAAAGGTGCTTTCAAATGAATGTTTACCATCGAATCAAATTGTTCTTCCGTCGTTTCTGCAAAATTTGCATGAATTCCTACACCTGCATTGTTAACCAATCCATCGATTTTATCAGCATTAAATTCGGACTTCAAAACCTCTTTCAAATTGTTTACAAAGGCATCAAAAGTATCACTCTTTGCCACGTCCAACTGAAGCGCTGCAGCATTTCTGCCTTGAGATTTGATTATATTAACTACATTTTCAGCATCATCTTTTTTACTTTGGTAAGTCACGATGACATCGATTCCTTTTTCTGCCAATTGAAATGCCATGTCTTTGCCTAGTCCACGACTTCCTCCCGTCACCAATGCTATTTTTTGTTTGTTACTCATCTTGATTGTTTTTATGAATTATACCTGCAAAGATGGGTAAGACGGTTGAGCATATTGTTGCGATTATCAATCCTTTATTTGTAAAATTCAAATAATGACTCTCTGAATTTTAATGGAGATTGATTTGTTTGTTTTTTGAAAAAATTGGAAAAATGCGCTACTTCTTCAAATCCCAGACTGAATGCAATTTCACTCACATTCCAGGAAGTTTGTTTCAAAAGAACTTTGGCTTCTTCCGCAATTCGGCTTGAAATAATTTCAGTCGTGGTTTTACCCGTAGTGTCTTTTAAAACTTTATTCAAATGATTAACATGAACCTTCAAAGTGTCCGAAAAATCTTTGGCAGTTCGAAGTTGTAAAATCTGTGTTGTATTTTCGATGGGAAATTGGCGTTCCAATAATTCGATGAATAATCCTGCAATCCGGCTTGCAGCATTGATTTCGTTTTCGGTTGATTTGATAGGCGATAATTTTTGTCCCTGATGAATTAATTCCACCACATAATTGCGCAGCAAATCATATTTAAACGCATATTCAGACTGTATTTCATAGTGCATTTTCTTGAAAATGCTCTCAAATTCATTATATTGTTCCGCATTAATTTCAAAGATAAAATCACTTTCAGGTTTGAATATTGGAAGTTCATCTGTTATAAATCCAGTCTTTGATTTTGACAAAAAATCTTTGGTAAAAACACAAAAATGTCCTCCTTGTTCAGTATTATCAGGAAAATAAGTATAGGGAATTTTGGGCGTAGCAAATAGTATTGCATAATCAGAAATTTCCACCACTTTATCCGCATATTCCGCACGATTTTTACCTTTTATCAAACTGATTTTGTAATAAGTACGGCGATTGTAGGGCATCTTTATTTTGCCTTTGCAGTTGGCATACATTTCAGCGATGTCAAATACATTGAAATGCCCGATGTCCGCATTATTTTTTTCGTCAAAGAAATAATTGAGTTCGTTGCATTCGCCCCCAAATACTTCGTTGTAAAATTCTTTTATGGTTACGGAATTCATAATTAGATTTGTAATATTCAAATATAGTTAATAATTCTTCTTTAAATTTAATTCAAACAAAAAAGACATAAATCATACTCAACAGTAACGAAAATCTCTTTTCAATCAGTAACTTTGAATCATTATTCAAAATTAAGTTTCAAATTAATGAGCACAGCACACATAGACCAGCATAAAGTTCAGCCAAAAGCACCGAAAATTGATGAATTATTAGACGCTTCAAAATCAATGATTTTAGGAACGGTTGACGAAAACGGGAGTCCATTGGCGAGTTACGCACCATTTGTAAAAGTAGATGGCAGCTTCCAGATTTTAGTTTCTTTCATGGCAAAACATACCAAAAATTTACGCGACAGAAATAAAGCATCGGTAATGTTCATTGAAGATGAATCTGCAACCAAGCAGGTTTATGCGCGTGACCGTTTGACTTTGGATTGCGAAGCATCTCAGGTAGAAAACGGAAGCGATTTATGGAACCGCGCTGTGGATGCTTTGAAAGCAAGACATGGAAAAGTGGTGGAAATGCTTGCAGATTTGAACGATTTTATTCTTATAGATTTGAAACCTCTTAGCGGTTCGTATGTAAACGGATTCGGAAGTGCATACTCAGTAAACGCGGATTTGTCCATCAATGAGCACGTTCGCGGTGCACATGGTCAGCACAAGGAAGAAGAGCAAAAATAGTTGGCTTTTTATAAGCCCGCAAACCCAATGAAAAGGTGAAAAGTAGTAAAGTCCGACTTTACTACTTTTCTGTTTTTAGTTTTTTATTATTAGATTCTTTTGTGAAATCCTTTGTGAACTTTGTGGGTAATCAACATGAATTTAATGCGAAGAAACCGCTTTCAAACCGACAATAGAAGCAATTAATGTAAAAATGAAAAACAACCTCCAGAAACTAATCGGGTCTTTGAATACAAAAATTCCCATCAAAACCGTTCCCACCGCACCGATTCCCGTCCAAACTGCATACGCGGTTCCCAATGGCAAAGTTTCGGTAGCTTTGATGAGCAATCCCATACTCACAACGAGCGAAACCACAAAACCACCATACCATAAATAAGCTTCGTTGCCTGTTGCTTCTTTCGCTTTTCCCAAACAAGATGTGAATCCAACTTCAAACAATCCTGCAATGATTAAAATAATCCAATTCATTTATCAATAATTTTCAGACAAAGTTCCGCAATTCAAACCAAACCCAATTTTACAAATGATAAAAAATGAAATTTATTTGATTTAAAATTTTTGTGTCTTGATTCCGGAATCTTTTGTCATCATTTAATTTCAGCTCTGATACGGCTTAGACTCACTTGTGTAATCCCCAGATAAGAAGCGATATGACCCAATTGAATTCTTCTCAGCAAATCCGGATTTTCATTCATCAGTTCTATGTATCGTTCCGTTGCGGTTTTGAATTGTCTAGAAATCAGCCTTTCTTCCGTTTTCACCAATTCTTTTTCGGCAAATTTCCGTCCCCAGTTGGCAATGTGGATGTCTTGCAGAAACAATTCCTTCAGTTTTTCAGCATTCAATTCATATAGTTCACAAGCTTCCAGAGTTTCTATGGTTTCATATCCGGGACGGTTTTCCACATAACTTTTCATTGAAATTACCGTTTCGCCTTCTTTTCCAAACCAAAAAGTTATTTCATTATCGGCTTGATCAGCATAGGCGCGCACAATTCCTTTTTTGATGAAATAAATTTTAGATTCCACTTTGTCAGCATGCATCAGTAAATGATTTTTAGGAAAAGAAACGGATTGTATATGTTCTTTTAAAGCCGCCGCAGACGAGTCTGGGAGTGGATAAATTTTATTGAGGATTTGGATTATGTTCATTTTAATTTTAATTAGTTTTAATATTAAAAATCACCCCATCGATAATAAACAGTCAAACTATCCAGATTTTCGCTCAATATCACAAAACAATTATTTTGCGTATCCCTTTGAGCATCTTCATTAATAATTAAAAAATTTGTATGAAATCTTAAAACTCTGGTTTTTTTAAATTGATTCATATTTAATTCTTTATTGATGATTGAATATGAAAAATCATCACTGTTTATAACATTTTCAACCTCAGCTTCATCCACAAACCACCATCCATTTTTCTCTGCAAATTCTACAATTTCCTTTTTTGTAAATTTTGAATCATCTTTTTTGCTCCACTTTATATGAGTAGTTCCGCCATAAGGACCATGGTCAAATTTCTCTTGATCTATCTCGTTTTCATGAAATGCCTTCCAGAATTCTCCTGACGGAGTAATTTTATTACAGCCACAAAGAATTATTATTAATACAATTGAAATAAAAGTTTTAAACATAAATAATGATATTTTATAATTTCATAAAATCCTCCTCCAATAGTCTTTTCAGCTGAGATTGGCTGATATTATCCGGCATAATCCTTAATAGATTATTCCTCAAAAATATCACTAAACTATTATCAGACTGAGCGACCTTACCCGCACGCCATGAAGTTTTGGTAATGTAATGGGTGCGTTTCAGCCTTCTCTTTTCAAAATTAATAAATGCAGTATTTATATCATTTTTTATTAGTTCATCTTGCAAAACCGCCACATCTTCTAGTGCCATACAAGCACCCTGCCCCATATTCGGAGTCGTTGCATGTGCGGCATCACCCATCAGCAGAACATTTCCAAAGCTGTATTGTGGAATAGGAGCGAGGTCAACTATCGGCGTACTGATAAGATTTTCTTCTTTAGTCAAATTCAAAACTTCTTTTAAAAATGGAAAGTAATCTTTGAAACTTTTTTTCAGATTATCTAATTTATAATTCTTCACATCATCTGTCATATCCGAATTGATGCATGCATACCAATAAATCCGGTTGCCTTTCAGCGGCGTGATTCCAAACCGACCATTCTTTCCCCAAACTTCCGTACTTTTATGAAGTCCTTCAAAATTATGGTCAACCGTAGCGCGCCAGCACCAATAGCCTGCAAAACGTGGTTCAGAGTTGGGAATCAATAGTTGTCTTACTTTCGAGTTCACACCATCTGCGCCAATTAAAAAATCTACTGATTGCTTTGTTCCATCTTCAAATTCCAATTTTATTTCATCTTTATTTTGAATGAAATTTTTCAGTTTTTTGTTTAAATGAATTTTCTCTGAAGAAATTTTAGTTGATAAAAATTGATGTAAATCCGCTCTGTGTATCGCGTAATTATCTGTATCATAATTTTTTTTGATGCGTTCAGTGTCTGCCGCCAAAATCGTTTTTCCTTTTTCATCACAGATCGTAAAATCTCTCAGATGATTGCTGATAGAAATAACTTCTTTATCCAAACCTAAATATTCAAGTGCTTTGATTGCATTTGATGCAAGCCCGATTCCTGCACCGATCCCCCGAACCGAATCTGCTGCTTCATAGATTTCAACTTCAAATCCCTGTTTTTTCAGCATGATTCCAACCGTCAATCCTCCAATTCCGGCACCTATGATTGCAAACTTTTTCAAACTTTTCTGGTATAAATTGTTCCAACTAATTTACACAGAAAACTACCAATCACATCCTGACATTTATCAATCAAATATTGAGTTTTCAGAAAAGTTATTAAAATCCAAAATTCAATCCAGCAGAGATTCTTCCGCCATCATCTCCGTAGAAATAATTGACCTTTCCGGTAATCATTCCAACACCGTTTAACCAGATACCGCCACCATAAGATTGGTGCCATTTGGTAGAGTTTTCTTCATCCATCCAAACCCTTCCGTAATCATACCCCAAAAGGATTCCATATTTCATCGGGATAAATGTATTTTTAGTTTTACCAATCAACAACCTCAAATCTGTACTTTGCGAAAAGGAATGCCTCCCCGTAAATCTTCCTTGACGATAACCTCTCAAATCCGCGTCACCACCAACCGTTGCGCCTTGATGAAATTCAAAATGATTGTTGAAAATCGTTTTTCCTCTGAATAATGTGGCAAAAGTTAAGATTTCACTTGAAGTAATTTTATGCGTAAATCCTATGGCACCTGCCATGTAAGGAAAACTTTTTTTGGTATCATCCAGATTGGTTTTCCAATATCCTTCCAATTCCAACAACATTCCCATTGTAGGCAATGAAAGGTTGTCATAATTTCTAAAAGTAAATTTTGCGCCTGCTTCCCCGAAATATTGATGGTCAAAAACTTCAGGATTGATTTCCGGGCTGAATTCAGTAATTCTCCCATCCGTTCTCGAAACCAAAATATCTTCAAAGCTGGTTTTAAATGTGAGCTTAGTATTGTTTCTTCCTAATTTATAAATCGATGGACTGATTTTCAGCGTTTGCATCCGCACGCGGTTGTAATCCATTCCCAATTCATCTTCGTAAGTTTCCGTTTCGTTTCCATATCCAAAGAAATTGGTGCTGAAAGTCGGACTTGTAAATCCTGCCATCAATTCCAGATTCCATTTTCCGATGAATTTCGCAAAAGTTCCTGTGTAAGTCAATTCATAACCGCTTGTTGCGAAATAATAATTAGCCAATAAATTGTGTTTTCGGGTAAATGGATTTCGGTCAAAACCATTGACTGTGTAAGTGAAATTCATTCCCAATTTCACACCATCATCAGGATTATAACCCGCTGAAGGCAATCCTGTAAACTTGTTGTAATGCGGTTTTCTATAATCATAACTATTTAATTCATAGTCATTTGAAAGATATTTTCTTGCTTTTTTAGCTTGCTCGAAATCATCTTTTTTACCTGAAAAATCATAAATTCGAACTTTCTTTCCGTTTGCCACAACATAATTATCAGCATCTTGTCCGCCGATCAATCTTACAAGAATTGGGTTCTGCGGTTTACCGACAACTTCAAATTTATCCTGGTCATTCATCCCATAAATCCAGATTTCCTTGGTTTCATTTTTGAAATAATTTTTCTCAAAAAACAATTCTTCAGCGTCCTTTTTCAAACGATAAATCTGCACTTTGGTTTCACCTTTTGGAAGCCTTGTAATCACAAATTTATCATCCTTATCAGTTCCGGTAAGTAAAACTGTTTTGCGTAAAACTTTGTAATATTCTTCTGCATAATCCTTTAATTTTGGTTTACGGATTTTGAGTGTTTTTTTGATTTCAGCAAGATTTTCATCTTTAACTTCATCGGGCAAATTCTGAAATGAATTGTTAATGATTTCATCGGTTAAATTTTCAATGATGTAATTTGCCTCGGAAATCCAATCTTCTTTGGTTGAATTTTTTGTAAATGCCAAATCCATCGGATAAGGCTCCATGTTGAACCATTTTACATTTCTGATGTTTTCTGTAAAGGGCTGCATGTGTTTGAGTGCAGGAATTCTCATGACCAAATTCAACAAAAACCCGTCATATTTCGGGAAAACCTGGTCTCTGTCGCGTGCAATCGGACGGTAAATAATTTCTCCGTTTTCTTCAAATGCCGCCCAACGCCATTGGTCGGAATGCCTGTCCCAATCACCCAAAAGCATATCAAATAACCTTGCTCTGATGTACATTTTTTCATCGACTTTATACTTTTCATCGCTGCGCATATTTGCCAGTAATTCATCTGTACCGATGATGTCATTTGGTTTTCCAAAACTTTCCTCGTCAGAGAATTTTTTCATCGGACGTTCCTCTACCATGTATAATTCATCGCCATATTCATCATTAAATTCCTGCAAAACATTTTGTTTAGGGATATAAAATAATTGTGGATTGCTGTGGTAAAGACCCAACGGATTGGCTAATTCATTAATTGCAAATGGATAAAAAGGATGCGTCGTGGTGTAAAAATCCAATAAAAATTCTTCTGTATAAGTATTTTCAAAATCCTTTTCTACATATTGGTCTTTGAACGCAACCGCCTGCAGAAAACGAGTCGCGCTTTTTTTCACGGCGCGCATTACATATTCTTTTCCTTCCGGATTGACCAATCTCAGCGACCTTGATTGGTGACCGCCGCCAGATCTTAGCGGTGACAACCCGCCTTTGTGCGTAGTTAAATCCAAAACAGTTGCTTGAATGGGAGAACTGTAATAAGTACGGTAATGTTCACCAAAAAAGAATTTATAACCTTTGCTTTTTGTCGTCAATTGATTCGTATAAATCTGAGTTTCTTTTTTCGAAGAAAAATCAGGATTGAATACAAAAGCTTTGATTTCTTCAGGTTTTGAAATGACTTCATGTGTGAACAAAAGTTTTTCTTCTCCGTTTTCATTTCCGTAATAATTCACAATTGAATTTCCTTTTTCATATACATTTAAAACGGCGTAACCATTTCCTCCGTAAGAAAAATCATTTTCATAAATTGCTCTTGCAGCTTCTGTTTTGGAGCCCGAACCGCTGATGATTTGTCTGATATTATCTTTTTCGATGTATTGCAAATTGTGTTCGTGCCCGGAAACAAAAATAACATTTTCACGGTCTTCGAGCAAAGTTATGATGCGATTGGTCAGCGTTCTGTAAACATTGTTCTGAATGTCCTGAGGACTGACGCCCGAAGTTTTTCTGATTAAATTCGCTAAACTTCCCAAAACCGGAAGCGGAATGTTACTTTCCAGCGGGAACAATTGTTTTCTCAACGAAAACTGCCCTCCATGCGTTCCATTGCTCATAATCGGATGATGAATGGCAACGATGGTCGTCTGATTTTGGTATTTATTCAAATAACTTTCAAATTCTTCTAAAAAATCTTCACGGGTTTTGATGTCACATTCCTCATTGATTTTAGCATAACGATCCCAGTCCTCCAGAAACCATTGGCTGTCAATCACAATCATCGAAAGATTTTCGTTAATGTCTTTGTGGTCAATTCCACAGCTTTTTCTTGGCAGAAATGATTTTTTCTTTCCTATTTTTTCTTTGATAAATTTTTCTTGTTCCTGCAAACCTTTCAAACCATGGTACCAATCGTGATTTCCGGGAATGAAAATCATATCTCCTTTGAAATTTTCTTTTAAATCGATTTGATTTTGAAGCTTGATTTCGGCTTGTTTTCTCTCTTCCGAATCCAATTCTGCCGGCATTCCATTTGGATAAATATTGTCTCCCAAAAACAATAGGGTAGAAGCAGAGTCGGCTTTTTCAATTCTGTTTTTCAGCAAAGCCAATGTTTCGATTGATTTGGGTTCATCTGCATTTCCGGCATCGCCAATCAGGAAAAACTGATGCAAGATTTTATCTGAATTTTCTTCTTTAGCAATAGGATCTTTAATTCCTTTTCCAAATTGAACTCTATGCGTCGAACATGAGGAAATTATTATTGTAGAAATAAGTATGAGATACTTTATGTAATTTTCAAGCGTTAAATCCTTAATTTTACCTGACATATTTTGAATCATGAGTGATTTATTACAAAAAGCTGAACAATTTGTTTTCGAGCTATTCAAAGATAAACTAAGTTCTGAACATACTTATCATAATTTTCTGCATACGGAATTTGTAGTTCAGAAAACCAAGGAACTGATTGAAAATGAATCTGTTTCAGACCAAGAAAAAGAACTGCTTCTTTTGGCTGCATGGTTTCATGATACGGGGCATGTACAAGGCGCTGAGAACCACGAAGAAAAAAGTTTTGAAATCGCAATTTCATTTTTGAAAGAAAATAATTTTTCAGATGCTGAAATTCAATCCATTAAAGAAATTATACTCAATACTTGCATCAACCATAATGCTTCTTGTAAATTGGGTAAAATCCTTAGAGATGCTGATTCAGCGCATTTAGGAAGTGAAATGTATGAGGAAATCAGCCGTCAGCTCCGCCTGGAATGGGAATTAATTAATGGTAAAAAATTGACTGATTACGAATGGAATCTGGAGAATTATAATTTTCTAACGCGTGAACATAAATATTTTACAGATTACGCCAAAATGCACTGGCAGCCTGTGAAAATGCAAAATGTATTTAAGATTCAAAATGAAATAAATACATACAGAAATGAAGGTTTGTCAAAACAGGAAATCAAGAAAAAGAAACTCGAAAAACTGGAACGCCCGGAGCGCGGAATCGAAACCATGTTTCGTGTGACACTCAATAATCATACGCGTTTGAGCGAGATTGCAGACAGTAAAGCAAACATTCTTCTTTCTGTAAATGCCATTATCATTTCCATTGCTTTGTCTACACTTTTACCAAAATTGGGGACGCCCAAAAATGCGTATTTGGTTGTACCGACTTTGACGATGCTGTTAGTAAGTGTTTTGAGTATTATTTTTGCGATTTTGGCTACGAAACCCAATATCACAAAGGGAGTTTTTACGCAAGAAGATGTTCAAAACAAAAAAGTAAACCTTTTGTTTTTTGGTAATTTTTACAAAATGCCACTTGATAAATACGAATCCGGAATGAATGAAGTGATGAATGACCGTGCTTATCTCTATAATTCATTAACCCGCGATTTGTATTACCTGGGATTGGTATTGAATAAAAAATACAAAATGCTTCGCCTTACTTATTACGTATTTATGTTTGGAACGATTGCGACGGTGATTGCATTTGTGTATGCATTTCAGCAAAATGGCGGAATGGAAGGATTATTTTAATCCCGCAACCAATTCTTCATACGTAAAATAAGCCTGATTTTTCATTTCTTCTTGACGCAGAATTTTCACACGAAGTGCTTTCAAACCGGTAATTCCTTGTAAATTTTCTACTTGAAGAAATTCAGTTTCAGCATCTAAAATTCCTTTGTGCTGTAGGAATTTTATATATTTCAAATATTCTGTTTCTTCGTTGGAATGAGAATACACAATTGTAATTTTTCCGGGTTGTGTGATTCTTTCATCCGTATCTTTTACAAAAGCTTTATCAATTCGTTTTTTGACGATTTCATAGCGCGCATTGTAAGTTCCGTCCACATCAAAACGTTTTTCATCCATTCGGAAACGAATCGCTAAAGGCTGATTGAAAGCGAGAATAAGAGAAGTCACATCCAATTGAATTGGTAAAAATGGCTTGATTCGATGGTGTTCATTTTCCATTTCACAAATTGCCTGCAGCTGCCACAAACGCATATTGTACAAATACAGCAAATCGAAATTTCGGGTAGGCGTGATGGACGAACCGATGTAAATGTTATGCTCGATACCATCGGTTTTAAATCTTTCAAAATAATGTGGGAAAACCTGCTGAATTCCAACTTGTTTTTCATCCAAAACACTTGCCAGTTTTTTGTTGATGATGCTGATGGTATCGTCAAAATTTTGTCTGGCATGGTAATACAGACCAGTAATTGGATCCAATGATTTCAAATAACGTGAAATGCTGTTGTTTTGATTTTCATCCAGATTTAAATTTGCTAAAATCGGATGAATTTCATTGGCAATGTATTGCTGGATTTCTTGTTCAGTTCCGGCTTCTAATGAGAAATTTAAATTATTCAGATGAGATTCGATTTCAAATTTCCGCTGATCCAAAAGTTCAAGTTTCGTTTGCTTTTTTAATTCATCCAAAACATCCATCAACATATTCAATTGATTTTGAATGTCTTCTTTGATGCAATTATTTCTCGCAACAGAAGAATTTTTGATGTCCACTTCGCCATACAAAGCATATACATCTTGAAACATCACTTCCCTGAAAGCATAATCCTGTGTCGGACTTTTGATGAAATTTTCCGCTTCTTTCTGAAATTTCCACGCAACACTTGGATGGATGCTCGTATATTCTTTTTGAATCAAAGCATCTGTCAGATTGGAAATTTCACGTTGAGCACGTTCCATCGATTCAATTAAAAAAGACAAAATCAAATCAATTCTTTGCGCAGTAATAGAATTGAAACCATGAGGCGTTTCAGAAACAAATTCCATAATACCCAAAAGATTATCGTCTTTTTTCATCGGAATCAGCATCGCACTTTTTACGCCCGATTTCTGAAGTTTCAGAGCCACTTCTTCGTCCGGATGCGATACGATGTATTTGTCTGTATTTGAAATTACAAAAGGTTTATTTTCATTTAAATGTTTCAGAAAACGGCTATTTTCAACCGGTATAGAATCGTGATTTGAATGTACCAATTGTGATGTCACATAATCATTGAATGTAGTTTTTACGATTCTTTTAGTCAAAGGATTGTAGTCCGAAATCCCAACACTCAAATCTTTGACGTTAAAAATAGATTTTAAATTATCTTCAAGTCTTTCAGTCGAACTGTGTTTGTCTGAATTTGATTTATTGAGCAATTCTTGCTTCAAATTAGAAACCGAAGTTTCAATCGTCGCATCATACAAATTCATGAGCCCAAAACCTTTGAGCAGCCAGCTTTGCGGTGGAAATTTCTCTTTCCATAAATCAATATCATCGATGTTATCCATCAAAAATTCGATTTCGGTTTCAGTCAGATTTTTCGCATTTTCAGTCGGATAAATTTCAAGAAAATCAGCGTTGTATAGAATTCTGAAAAACCTTTGAATTCCGTCTTTGTCCCTCATATTGAAATACATGGGGTAGGTGCTGCTGAACGGAACATGGTAATGGAAAGCCAAGATGATGCTGCAACTCATGATGTAAAACTCATCCGAATCAAAATTGGTATCTGCAATTTGAAATTCCTTTCCCGCTTCTGCAATTAATTTTTGAAATCTTTCGGTAGAATTAAAGGTCAGATTGCTTAATGGAAGCGTGGCAGCTTTGATTTCATTATCGGTCAATAGTTTTGGAAACAGATCTGAAAGCAATTCTGAAATGAGTTCAGAATATTGCTGAACCAATCCGAAATTATTAAATCCTGATTTGAATTCAGGAATTTCATTTACTTTTTCCAATAAATGGATAGTTCGTTCATCCGCATTGCCGTTTTCAACCTTTTTTTCAAGCTCGGAAATGACGGCTTCAAAAGATAGAACCGGTTCAAAAGGCATTTCATATTCAGAAAATGATTTCATCTGACTTTAACATTTGGCTCACAAATTTACAAAATTTATGCTGTATCTTTATCATTGAAAAAATCGAATCAATGACAAAACAAGTTCTTACCTTCGTTTCGATTTTATGTTGTCTGTACAGTTGCAACGGACAAAAAAATAGTAAAACCGAAAATACGAAAACAAAAAAAATGAGTAGCGAAAATCTTGAAAAAGCAACTTTCGGAGGAGGTTGTTTCTGGTGTGTGGAAGCAGTTTTTGACCAGTTAAATGGTGTAAGCAGTGTAACTTCTGGTTACTCAGGCGGTCACGTGAAAAATCCTACATACAAACAGGTTTGTGAGGGAACGACCGGACATGCGGAAGTCGTTCAGATAGAATTTGACCCTAAAATAATTTCTTTTGATGAATTGCTCGAAGTTTTCTGGACAGTTCATGATCCGACGCAGTTGAACCGTCAGGGAAATGATGTGGGAACGCAGTACCGTTCTGTTATCTTTTATGAAAATGACGACCAGAAATTAACCGCAGAACGTTCTATCAAAGAATTCGAAGCGTCTGATATGTACAATGGAAATTTCACAACGCAGTTGGTACCGGCAGAAATATTTTATGCGGCAGAAGATTACCATCAGAATTATTACGAAAATGACAATGGGCAAAATCCTTATTGCACCTTGGTCGTAAAACCGAAAATCGATAAATTCTACGATAAGTTTTATGATAAATTAAAACCGGAGTATAAGTAGTTAAAAAAGTAGAGGCGGACAATTAATTGTCCGCCTCGTTTATTATAAAAATATTTTAAATCAAATTAACCAGAAAATTCACCCATTGCGATGTATTTATCTTGACGTTGTCTTTTCAGTTCAGCTCCCGAAAGTCTTTTCAGTTCACCATAAGATTTCAGGATTTGTTCTTTCAAAGATTCCGCGGCTTTTGCAGGATTATAGTGTGCTCCACCCAATGGTTCTCCAATGATACCGTCGATGATTTTCAATTCAAGCATATCATTGGGCGTCATTTTCATCTGGCTTGCCGCTTGTTCTTTAAATTCCCAGGTTCTCCAAAGGATGGTCGAACAGTTTTCCGGAGAAATTACCGAATACCAAGTATTTTCCATCATGTAAACCAAGTTTCCCACACCGATTCCCAATGCACCGCCGCTTGCTCCTTCACCGATTACAACGCTGATTACAGGAACAGTTAAGTTTAACATTTCGTAAATGTTTCGCGCAATTGCTTCACCTTGTCCGCGTTCTTCCGCTTCCAATCCGGGATAAGCGCCTGGCGTATCCATCAAAGTGATGATGGGCATATTAAATTTTTCAGCCAGTTTCATCAAACGAAGTGCCTTTCTGTATCCCTCAGGATTTGGCATTCCGAAACGACGGTATTGACGTTCTTTTGTATTTTTTCCTTTTTGCTGACCGATAATCATGAACGGAGTTCCGTTGATTTTCCCCATTCCGCCAATCATTGCTTTGTCATCACCAAACCCTCTGTCACCGTGTAATTCGATGAAAGTATTGTCAGTAATGGCATAGATATAATCTAATGAATAAGGTCTCGACGGATGTCTCGAAAGCTGTACTTTCTGCCACGGAGTGAGGTTTGAATAGATTTTTTTCTTTGATTCTTCGATTGCAACCTCTATCTGCTTACAGGCTTGCTTTACATCGACACCATTGTCTTCTCCGACAGAACGGCAGCTTGACAATTGTTCCTGAAGTTCTTTGATGGGTTGTTCAAATTCTAAATATTCCATGCGTTCTTTTTCTCTTTGGATTGACAAATATACTAAGTCTTAATTTAAATTTAATGCTTTATAAAAATGAATTAATTTTGATAATAAATATCTACTTTAAGTAATTATGTTTGTTGTCATTCTGAATGAGTGAAAGAAAATGAAGAATTTAAAAATATAATTCAACTATCGTCGGTGACAAATAATAAAAACAATAAATAAGAACAGATGAAACCAATTTTTACATTTTTAATGCTGATGATTTTATCAAATCAATCATTTGCACAAAATCAAAATCCTGAATATGACAAGGAACTTGCTGACTCTTTAGGTGCTGATCAATATGGAATGAAAGCCTATATTTTGGTAATTCTCAAAACCGGACCAGCAAAAATTGAAGACAAAGAAAAAGTAAGCGAACTCTTTCGCGGTCACATGGAAAACATAAACAAACTGGCTGATGAAAACAAACTAATCGTTGCCGGACCGATGGTCAAAAATGATAATTCATATCGAGGAATTTTTATTTTAAACGTCAAAACCAAAGAAGAAGCCGCAAGATTAGTGGAATTGGATCCCGCTGTGAAAGAAGGCTTGCTTGCCGTAGATTTCTACGAATGGTATGGTTCTGCCGCACTTCCGGTTTACCTCGAAACGGCTAAAAAGATTACCAAAGAAAATCCTTGATTGGAGTATAACTTTGACAAAGCTCTGAACTCTGTCAAAGTTGAATTATAAATTTTATGCCTTCGGTAAGAAAACTTCCGCCATCATACAGCGTGCACTTCCTCCACCTAAAGTTTCGATAGTATTGATGTCAACCGAAATAATTTTGTTGAATTTTTCAATTTGTTCAACCTGTTCAGGAGTTAAAGAATTGTAAGCTGTCTGCGACATCACCAAATATTTCGAGCTTCCCATTCCGCCGACTTGCAACATATTCCCTGCAAACTGATTCATTTGTTCTTCCGTGATGGAAATGATTTCTTTTCCGGATTCTTTTAAAGATGCAACCACATTTTTTTTCTCAGATTTATCATCAATCGTATCCAAACAAATCACTGCATATTCATCCGCAACACACATCATTACGTTGGTGTGGTAAATCTGCATACGTTCGCCGTCAACTGTTTGATTCGCTTCGAAAATGACTGGCGTATATTCAAAATCTTCACAAAATTCAAGGAATAACTCTTCATCAGTTCTTGGCGAAATTGCTGCATAGGCGATTCCGTTTTCGCGATCGAGGATGATGCTTCCCGTTCCTTCGAGATAAATTTCATCTTCTTCGGCAGAAGTATAATCCATCACTTCTTCCGTATCAAAACCTTTTTCGCCCAACAGATCTAAAACATCATCTTCGCGGCGCTCGTCTCTTCTGTTTTGTGCGAACATCGGATAAAGCGCAATCGTCGCATTTTCATGAAAAGAAATCCAGTTATTTGGGAAAATGGAATCCGGCGTGTGCGGTTCTAAAGTATCTTTGATAGTAATGACATTTACGCCGTGTTCACGCAATTTTGAAACCATTGCCTGAAATTCATTCAAAGCTTTTTGCTGGATGGATTCAGATGATTCATCGGTTTCATTCTGGAAATAATTATTGACTGCAGTTTCGGCATTGAACCTGAAATCTACCGGCTCAACCATTAATATTGTATTTGTGTATTGTTTCATAATTTCTCTGAATTCATTATTTAATGGACAAAGTTAAAATTTTAATGATACATTGAATTGAAGTTCAATTATAAATAGAATTATTATTTTTGCATTCCTTTATAAAACATTCATGAAAAATAAAAGCTTAAAAGACCTTTTACAACTTAAATCGAGAGAATTGCCTGCTATTTTGTTAAATTGGAAAGAATATGACCAACAAACAGTATTGATTACCTATTTGGATTGTACAAGAAGACAAATGGAATTTACTGATGAAATTTCAACTTCTTTAAATGAATTTTCAACTTTTCACAACAAATCTTTAAATCAGATGGCTGAGGAATTTTTTAATGAAAACTCAGTTGAAAATTATAATCAATATTTTGATAAAATTACAAATCCGGTTTTAACAGAAGAGCAAAAAAGTCTGAAGGAATTCAGAAGAATCCAGATAGATAAAGCCTATGAAAAAGAAAGAAGAGGTGGAACTAAAGATATTGTAATAGGTGGAATAGTATTGGTTGTAGGAACTGTAATTACTTTAGCTACACTTTCTTCCGGTAGTGGATTGATTACTTATGGCGCAATTCTTTTTGGCGTTGTGAAAATTGCACAAGGTTTATATAAATACAATATGTAGTTTTTACTCTCGAATCAAAGGCAGAGTAGAACATCTCAAAAGCCCGCCCATTCTGGAAATGTTTCTGTAAGGAATTTCTTCTACAGTCATTCCCCAAGCGTCACGCATGTGGTTATTTAATCTCGTGAATTGTTTTTCGGAAACGACAATTTCTGGAGAGATGGAAAAAACGTTTGGATTCATCCAGTACATTTCTTCTTTGGTCACTTCAAAAACATTGTCACGTCCAAAAAGCGAAATCAAAATGTCATAATTCATAGGATTCAAAAATCCGTCTTTGTAAATGATGGCTTTATTTTTTCCAACCGGTTGGAAAGTACAATCTAAATGCAGAATTCCTTTATATGGGTCGAAATCATCTTTGACCAATTCCAAGTCGATTACCCATTTATTTGGGAATAAATCTTTGAAAAATTGAACCGCTTCAAAATTTGTTCGAGCAGTTTTGTAGTTTTTATAATCAGACTGTTTATAAGTTCCTACAAACATAAACTCATTCCACAAGATCACATCACCTCCTTCTACATGTACATTTTCAGGAACGTGGATTACTTTTTCTTTTGAAACAGAATTGATGATTCTTTCGTATGCTTCCTGTTCATCTGCACGGTCAGGAATAATGTTTGCAATAATGAATTTATCATCAATCACCATTCCGACATCACGTGCAAAAACCTGATTGCAATTCTCTAAAACCCAGGGACGAAAAACCTGAACGTTGTGCTTTTTCAAAACTTTTTCAAATTCTCCCATTTCATAAATGAAATCTGATTCTTCCGGATACAAATCCAGTTTTATGCTTTCATAAGACTTGGAATCGTAAGTTTCTTCTAAAGTTGGTTTTGGTCCGATTGAATCGGGAATTCCCAAAACAACTGCTTCAAGTTTCGATGTTTCGTTTTTTACGTTTAGGATCATATTTTTTCAAGGTGTTGGATGCTAGATGCGGTGTGTTTATTAATTGAATAATTTTCAAGAATATTAAAAAGAAAAAAATAAGTGTTTGGTGATTTAATTATTGTGATAAATAACGCAATAACATCCAGCACCAAACACCCAGCATCAAGCCAATTTTTTAATTATTTAGTGATTCCCAAAACTTTCAACCCGTTTATAGTAGCGATGTCAGAAAGTTTTTCTACGTCATAGAAATGACAAGATTCGAGCATAACGCGCAATTCCGTCCACAAATCTCCGTCAGAGAAAGGTTTGTAAATATCGTTGATGTTGTCCGTTCCAAATGCAACGCAAATTCCGGCAGGAATCATTTCGTCAACCGGCGTCATTGAGTTGTGGCTCGGCGCCAAACGCTCTGTACGGTTGTGGTCAATCCAAGCAGTTGGACATGAAATCACGTGCATATCTGCCTCTTTGATCAAATTGTACAATTCCATTCTGTATTTTTTCGGATGTGCCGCAACTGAAATCGAGTGAACCGCAGTTACTTTTCCCTGCATTCCATGTTCGATGGTTTTGCGCGCCAATTGTTCCGTTTCTTTTTCTTCGTCTGTATTGAACTGGTCAACGTGAACGTGAACTAATTTTCCTTTGGATTTTGCGGTACTCAGCAAAATATCCAAATGTTCGTCTTCTCGTCCGAAATCCTTTGCAGGTAAGCCTCCGATGATGTCTACAAAGTCAACTGACATATCAAACCATTCACGCGCTTTCGGATCGATAACACCTTTCAAAACCTGGTTGGCAAAACGGATTTCAATATCTTTTCCGTAATTTTCTTTCAATTTTTGTGCAGCGATGATGCTTCGGTCTTCGATAACTTCATCTACATCGATGAAAGTTCCAACTGCCTGAGCGCCTTGTTCTAAAAAGTGATTGATGGCACGTTCCATTCTTCCGTAAATAATTTCAACAGTCGAATTTCTTTTCATATCATCCACTAAGTGCCATTTTTCTTTCAGATAAGAATTGGTAAATGAAAAGGTGTCTTTGGTAAGTGAATACGCTCTGTCCAGATGTGCATGAGTGTTTACCCAGCCTCCTTTTTCTTTAATTTTTTCGATTACCGCTTCTTTCGGGCTCATATTGTTTTGCATACGTAGAATTTTGCCGCAAATTACGAATTTCAATTTGGATGTGTAAATAGTTTTGTATGAATTTTATCTTTAGAAATTTCATGGATTGATATTGATTTCTCAATTAACCACATAGTTACGATAGTTTAAATGCTACTCAAGCAAACATAAAGAAACATTAGTTTGAAGCTTTGCTTCATTAAATTATTAAAAACTACAAATTCTATCCCGACAAAGGCGGACTATTTAAACTTGTGTGCACTAAAAACTATGAAACTATGTGGTTAAAATTGTATTTTAATTATTATAGCTGGAAATTAAAATCATTTCTATCTTTGGATGAATTTTAAAAATAATTGAATTTGGAAACTTTGTGGATTTTGCTTGCTGTACTTTTACCGGGAACTTTAATTGCCGGAATTGCTTATTTATTAATTGATAAATTTCTCAAAAATGAAACTTTGAGAAGAGAAGTTGAAGTTAGGAAAATAAATACTTCACAGATTATTCCTCAGCGTTTGGCAGCTTATGAGCGCATGGCTTTGTTTCTTGAAAGAATTAAACCCACTGGTTTAGCAAGAAGAGTTTCACCTCAATCCACTGCTAAAAATTATGAATCGATTTTAATTCAAACTGTGCAGGGTGAGTGGGAACACAACTTGAGCCAGCAGATTTATGTAAATCCTGAAACTTGGAAATTGATTTATTCAGCTAAAAATGCAACACAGAATTTTCTTCGTCAATGTATGGAAGATTTAGGTGATGCTGCCACTGCACAGCAACTTCAGGAATACATCATCAGAAAATCTATAAATGAAAATGCGCCATCAAATGACGCACTTTTAAAACTTCAGGTAGATATTCAAGGAAATCTCTAGCTTATTTAATCCGAGATCTGGTTCCTTGTTCTTGAGTGGGAATATTGTTATTTGCAGGAGAATTTGAAGACTTATTATTAGGAGGTAAATCATCACCAGAATCTATGTTACGGCCTGGAGAAGAACTTTTCATTTTCTCCTCTTCTTTTCTTTTTTGATCGTCTATTCTTTTCTGTTCTTCAGGACTTGCTTTCGGTGTCTCTACATTTGCAGTATTTTTTGTTTTTCCGTCCATCAAATCTATGATTTCCTGAGCTTTCTTGGCTTCGTCTGTATTTTGATAAGCTATAGTAATCAGCTCCAGAGCATTTCGGAAAGAATCTCTTTCTTCAGTCGCGCCGATTGCCAATGCATTTAATAATGAGAATTTTGCAATAATGATTTCTGAAGGCCATTTTTCAATAGCCAGAGCAGTTCTAGTTTTTACTTGTTTGTAATCTTTTTCTTTGTAAAAAGCATAAGTTTCCTGATAATAATCCAATGCTTCCTGAGTAGTTGGCGTGGTGAAATTAAATTCAGGATTTAAAATATATTCAGCGTAAATTGAATTAGGATATTTCGATAAGATTATATTTTTATATTCGTCTGCTTTGGAGATATTTTCAATCTTATTGTTGATTCTATAAATTTGATAAAGTGCCTGTGCATTGGTTTCTTCGTTTTTCGGCGGAGTTGAAACCAAATGCTCTAAAGTTGTGGTAGCAACTTTCGCATTTTGAAATAAATCATAATAACCAATACCCAATGACAATTCAGTTGTGTCTCTTTCTACTTTTAATTTATCCAATTCATTTCGTTTGGTAGGGATTTTTTCTAAATAAAATTCCAATTCATATCTTCTTGGATCTTGTGTGCTTGTCTGACCGAGCATTTCAGCTTGTTGTTCTTCAATGGTCAATCCCGTAGAAGTTGAGCTTCTCCAGTTATCACCCAATCTTACATTTCCCCAGATTCTTTTGAATTCAGTTTGACCAAATCCTTTTTGAGAAGTATTGTAAAAGTAAAAACTGCTTCCACCACTTTTTCCATCATCGAAGGACGAATTAAATCCACCTCCTTTAGTTTCTGTCTGGAAAGAAGTCATTTCAATTTCGGCTTGTTTTTGTTTTTTCTCGTCTTCTATTTTTAATTTAGCAATGTAATCTTTGAAAAAAGTTTCTTTTTCTTCAGGACTCATATGGGCCAATTTCAAAATACTGTCGTTCCTTTTTACTAAATAATATTTCTCCATCAAAGTTTTCAAAGAAGTACTTCTTTTGGTAATTCTTTGGATGTCCTTGTCATAGGGAATGACTGCTAATGCGCTATCATAGTAAGAAGATGCGTGGACGTAATTTCCTTCATTGAATTCTAAATTGGCATAAGTTTCATAGGCTTTCCCACGGATGTACGGGTCAGAAGCCTGTCCTTCAAAACTCATTTTCAGATATTTTCTTGACTCGTCTATCTTTCCGTCTTTCAGAGCCATGTCGCCTATGGCGTAATAAAATTCGTTTTTTCGGGAAACATAATTTCCTTTTTTGGACACATCCAACAAATGTTCTTTGTAAGAATTGTAACTGTTTTTTTCAGGATCGAAATTATTAGCAATCGCCAATTGTGCCTTTACTTCCATTTCAAATCCAGGTTTTAATTGATAAACCCTTGTGAAAGCTTCACCAGCTTCATTCTGCATATCCATTTCAGAAAATAATTGTCCGATGATATAGTAATATCGTGCTTTTCGTTTTTTGTTTCCGGCATGGTCAATGGCATCGTCAAGCTCATGAATTGCAGCCTCATATTCCCCTCTTCTGATCAAATCCTGAGCAAAATATTTAGAAGTATTTTCAGTTAATTGTTTCTTTAAACCATCATCTTTATTTAATTTCTCAAGAATCCTTTCTCCTTCAAAAACATTTCCGGTTTGTATGTTTGCCAAAGCCATGTACATTTCAGCTTCGGGCGAATATTTTTTATGATAGGGAAGATTGGTTCTCATATAATTCAAAGCATCCAGTGCTTCAAACCCTTTTCCTTTATTGTAACGCGCTTTTCCTAAAATAAGATATGCACGCGTCATCATCTTGTTGTGTTCTTTTCCTCTGATGAGCATCGAATGTTTTTCAATTGCTTTCAATGCTTTTTCCTCCACCAAATCAAAACCGGTTGCAGCTGGTTTTTTATTATTAGAAGAATTTCCTCCGGTCTGTTTAAAGTTTGCAGCTTGCTTATCCGCTTCTGCAAAAATGTCTCCTTCGGTAATTTTAGGCAAAGGGTCAACGGGTAATATTTCAGAATAATTGTCTTTGTATTCTAATTCCAATTCATCAATCTTTTTCTCCAATGCTTCTTCCGCATTGAACAATGTATTGAACCAAGCTGTGCTGCTGTGAAATGCTCTGTTTTTGAATGAATCCTTCTCTGTCGAGCATCCAACCAAAATTCCAACACAAGCCAACGTAAGTAATTTCTTTTTCATAGATAATCCTGTCCTGACAAAACTACAATAAAAACGCATTATTTGAAAAAATCTTATATAAGATGTCAAACAATTCAGATATTTGCAATGGTTTTAATAGTTTAAAGTTAAAGGTTTCAGGTTATTTTTATTCTTGATCACCTCAAATTTAACTTTAAACATAAAATTTAAACATGGAACAAATTTAATTGTGAAGAAAAAGAAAAATATATTTCGAAAGCTTTTTCAGAAGCATACTCTGATTATTCTCAATGAAGAAGCACAGGAAGAGGAATTTGCTGTACGCCTTAACAGGATGAATGTTTTGGTAATTATAGCTTTGTTTACATTCTTCACAGTGATGGTTACCACATTGACCTTATTATATACACCGATTCACGATTATATTTTGCCCTCTGAACAGCAGGCAGATGTGATTGACAAGCAGGAAGTGCTCAGAATTACAGACAAAATCATCGAACTCGAAAACAAATCCAAAGCCAACGAAATTTATATCAATAATCTGCGAGCCATCATTTCAGGTAAAGTGCCGATGCCTCAGGTTAGTAATACCAACAATCAATTTACATCTTCGGTTGATTTGGATAAAGTAGATTTAGCGCCATCCAAAGATGATTTACAATTGCGCGAAGAAGTAGAACGCGAAGAAATGTTCAGCGTAAATGGTTCTACATCTGGCGGTGGAGATTCCGGAAATTTACTGTTTACACCACTGAAAGGAATTGTCACTTCAGGTTACAACACAGATGAAAACCACTTGGCAATCGACATCGCCGCACAGGAAGGCGAAGCCATAAAATCGGTCGCTGCGGGTACGGTTATTTTTGCAGATTGGACGCCTGATACGGGTTATGTAGCCGTTTTGCAACATGCCAACGGAATGCTTTCCATCTATAAACATAACCTTACTATTTATAAAAAAATGGGGGATGTAGTGAAAAAAGGTGAAGTGATTTCTGCCGTTGGAAATACTGGTGAACTGACCACAGGACCGCATTTGCATTTCGAATTGTGGATAGACGGAATTCCTGTTGACCCGCAACAGTACATCGTTTTTTAATTAAATAAAGAATGAATTTCAAAGCTGAAATTGCCAAAATATTTGCCCGAGTTATTTCAAAAAAAGAATCCAAATGGATTCAAAATCCCATTGAGACACAACAGAAAATTTTTGATGAATTGATTACTGTCGGGAAAAACACAGCGTTTGGGAAAGACCATAATTTTAAGTCGATTCAGAATTACGAACAGTTTAAACAAAATGTTCCCGTTCGCGATTATGAAGAATTAAAAACTTATATAGAAAGAGTTGTAAAAGGTGAGGAAAATGTTTTGTGGAAAGGCAAACCTATTTATTTGGCAAAAACTTCCGGTACAACTTCCGGTTCGAAATACATTCCGATTTCCAAGGAATCGATGCCCAACCACATCAATGCGGCGCGAAATGCGTTGTTGGGATACATTAACCAAACTAAAAAACCGGATTTTGTTTCGGGTAAAATGATTTTCCTGCAAGGCAGTCCCGAACTGGAAGAAAAAAACGGAATCCAGCAAGGGCGATTGTCGGGAATCGTTGCACATTTCGTACCTAACTATCTCCAAAAAAACAGAATGCCTACTTGGGAAACCAATTGCATCGAAGATTGGGAAACCAAAGTAGATAAAATTGTAGATGAAACTTTGAACGAGAACATGACTTTGATAAGCGGAATTCCGCCTTGGTTGGTGATGTATTTTGAAAAATTAATCCAAAAATCAGGAAAGAAAAACATCAAAGAAATTTTCCCAAATCTTCAACTCATGGTCACGGGCGGCGTGAATTACAATCCCTATCGCGAAAAAGTAAAGGAGCTCATGGGCGAAGACCTGCCTGTGGTACAAACTTATCCGGCGTCTGAAGGTTTCATCGCTTACCAGAATGACATCCATGACGAAGGTTTACTTTTATTATTGAACCACGGAATTTTTTATGAATTCATTCCGACCGATGAATTTTTCTCTGAAAATCCAACACGGATTTCTTTAAAAGACGTAGAATTAAACAAAGACTATGTTTTAATTCTCAATACCAATGCGGGTTTGTGGAGTTACAACATCGGCGACACGATTCGTTTTGTCAATTTGAATCCTTATAAAATTTTGGTTTCGGGGCGCATCAAACATTACACTTCTGCCTTTGGTGAGCACGTAATCGCACATGAAGTTGAAGAAGCCATGAAACGGACGATTGCTAAATTCCCGGCGCAGGTTTCAGAGTTTACTGTTTCACCTCAAGTCAATCCAAAACAGGGGTTGCCTTACCATGAATGGTTAGTGGAATTTGCTTTGGAACCTCAAAATTTAGAAGAATTTTCTCATGAATTAAATTCAAACATGAGGAAATTAAATACCTATTACGACGATTTGATTTCGGGAAATATACTGCGTCCGCTCGTGATTTCAAAAGTGAATAAAAATGGTTTCAACGAATATATGAAATCGCAGGGAAAACTGGGCGGGCAAAATAAAGTACCGCGTCTTTCCAATGACCGAAAGATTGCAGATGTTTTTTATCAATTAAAATTAATTAAGTAGTTTTAATTAAAAATCAATCTTACATTGAAAAAAGTCTTAAAAAAAATCTTGAAATCCTTTCTGGCTCTTATCGGCTTGATTGTTCTGTATCTTGCTGCGGTGATGATTTTGCCATTATTTTCTGTCAATAAAAATCAGGAACAAGCAGAGGAAATTGCCATTTATATTTTGACAAATGGCGTGCATACCGATATCGTTTGTCCCCTCAAAAACAATGTGATGGACTGGACGACTGTTGTTCCGATTGAAAATACGGTTTCGCAACGCACAGATTTTGAGTACGTTTCTTTTGGCTGGGGCGATAAGGGATTTTACCTCGATACGCCGACGTGGGCAGATTTGAAATTCAGCACGGCATTTAAAGCCGCATTTTGGCTGGGTGAATCTGCGATGCACGTGACGTTTTATGAAAACCCAAAAGAGGGTGAGGATTGTAAGAAAATCTGGATCAGTAAAGAGAATTATAAATTGCTTGCAGCATACATCCAAGAATCATTTGACAAAGAAAATGACAAAACCGTTTTGATTCCCACCGATATGGTTTACGGGAAAAATGATGCTTTTTATGATGCCAGACGCACTTACAATATATTTTTCACATGCAATACTTGGGCCAATAAAGCGCTGAAAGTAGCGAACCAAAAGGCAGCATTTTGGTCTGCAACCGACACAGGAATTTTCAGGCATTATGATTAAAATTAGAAATAAGATTTCTTAGATTTGACTAAATAATTATAAACATGCGTTTTCTTTTAGTTTTCATCTTTTTTCCTTTTTATTGTTTTTCTCAAGATGCATTATTATTTGAGGAAAATATTGAAAAATTGAATTCTAAAGAAAAATTTGAAATAATTAAGATTGACTTAAATAATTTGGGAGGTGCTGATTTAGGTAATTACATTAATTATTTAAGGGAAAATAAAATCAGATTCAATAAATACAATTCAGTTTTTATTAAAAAAGCAAAATCCACAAAGTATCCTTTTGATTTATACCTTCTGATAAATGAACTATTAAAAAATAAAAAGAGAAAAAACAAAATAACCATTCAACATTTATTGGTTGATAAACAAAAGATATGGGATGTAAATAATTGGAGTGAACAATTTTGGATTTTAATAAAAGAGAATAATTTTGAAATTGGAAATAGTTCACATTATACATGGGATTCTGAAGGAAAGAAACAGTACGATATCAAAAGCTATCTAAGGAGCAAAACTGAATTGAATCAACTTGGAAATAATCCTTTATTATTAATCAATCATAAGATAGTAGAATATGAGCCGGGAAAATTATTGGAATTATTAAAAAATATTGAAATAAATAATATTGAAATATTGGATAAGTCATCATCGATTAAACTTTTTGGTAAAAGAGGAATAGATGGTCAGTTGAAAATTTTTACTACAGAATTAGAATAGGTATAAATACCAATCAATAAATAATAAATTATGAAAAAAATACTTTACATCCTTTTATTAGCATCAGCCTTCACTTTTGCGCAAAAACCACAAGAACAAATCAATACTCTTTTAGATAATTGGCACCAAGCGGCGGCAGTTGCTGACGAAGATACTTTCTTTGGTTCGATGACCGAAGATGCGCGTTACATCGGTACCGACGAAACCGAAAACTGGAAACGCGACGAATTGAAAGAATGGTCAAAAGAATATTTCGCAAAAGATAGCGCATGGGATTTCAAAAAGAAAACCCGTAACGTATATATGCATTCAGACAATAAATTAGCTTGGTTTGACGAAACTTTGGATACGTGGATGGGTGTTTGTCGCGGTTCGGGTGTAGTGATTTTGACCAAAGATGGATGGAAAATCCAGCATTATGTTTTGTCCGTCACCATTCCCAATGACAAGATTGATGCTTATTTGGAATTGAAATAAATTATTGATTTAATTTATACTAAAATTCGTTGCTATAAGATTAATTTATCATAAAATTGAAACATCCAATCTGAATTTTCAAATTCCATTGATATTAATTTTTATTTTTAGCTTTCTGAAAAGCAATTAAATGAAAATTAAAGAACTTACTCTTTTAACCCATAAATTATTACAAGAAAAGATTTTCTATACAAAAACTCTAGGATTTGAACTTGTAAATGAAGATTTGAATTCTTTTAGCGTGAAGGTCGGTTGGTCAATTTTGACATTTCAGGAATCCAACGATCAACATAATTATCATTATTGTTTTTTGATACCTTCCAATAATTTAAATGAAGCCCTTCATTGGGTTGAGAAAAAATGGAATATAATTGAAATGGAAGATTCCCAGAAGACAGTTCATTTTGATACTTGGAATGCAGATTCATTTTATTTTCATGATGCAAGCGGTAATATCGCAGAATTCATAGTAAGATATGATATGAATAATCCGGGTGATGCTGAATTTGATGTAGAAAGTATTTTGTGTGTAAATGAAATTGGCTTACCAACGACAGATATACAGCAACTTAGTTTTGTTTTAGAAGATAATTTAGGTATCAAATTTTGGAAAGGTGACATGAATAGATTTGGAACCGTAGGATCACAAGAAGGATTATTTCTTTTGCCCAATTATAACCTCAAAAAAACTTGGTTTCCTACAGAATTAAATATTCAGCCCGATCCTCTGAACATTACAATTGAAATAAATGAAAATACAATAGAATTACAATATTTAAATGGAGAAATTGAAATTCTTTCAGACAAATTAATTAAAAATTAAAACATATACAATGGAAAATTACGATGATGACATCAGCAAATGCCCCTTTTTCAACGGGGGAGACAAACAAAAGGCGGCCGGCGGCGGAACGCAAAACCGCGATTGGTGGCCCAACCAATTAAGAGTAAACATTCTTCGCCAGCATTCAAAATTATCTGATCCTATGGGTGATGATTTCGATTACGCAAAGGAATTCAAAAGCTTGGATTTACAAGCTGTCAAAAAAGATTTACATGATTTGATGACCGATTCACAAGATTGGTGGCCGGCAGACTTTGGGCATTATGGTCCTTTATTCATTCGCATGGCATGGCACAGCGCAGGAACTTATCGAATCCAAGATGGTCGCGGCGGAGCCGGTGCAGGGCAGCAAAGATTTGCACCGCTGAACAGCTGGCCGGACAATGTAAGCTTGGACAAAGCTCGCCGTTTGCTTTGGCCTATCAAGCAAAAATATGGACGCAAAATTTCCTGGGCAGATTTAATGATTCTCGCCGGAAATGTAGCATTGGAATCCATGGGATTCAAAACTTTTGGATTTGCAGGCGGACGTGAAGACGTTTGGGAACCGGAATTGGATGTTTATTGGGGTTCGGAAAAAGAATGGCTTGGAAGCGATGAACGTTATGCACAAGGTTCAGATGGTGTAGAAAAACCGGGAGGCGTATTGGTTTCTGACGACGATGCAGATGGAAAAGTTCATTCAAGAAATTTGGAAAATCCTTTAGCCGCTGCACACATGGGATTGATTTATGTAAATCCTGAAGGCCCTGACGGAAATCCCGATCCGATTCTAGCAGCGAAAGACATCCGTGATACGTTTGGACGAATGGCGATGGACGATGAAGAAACCGTTGCTTTGATAGCGGGTGGACATACATTTGGAAAAACGCATGGCGCGGCTTCTTCTGATAATGTTGAAGACGAGCCTGAAAAATCTGACATCACGGCAATGGGATTGGGTTGGAAAAACAATTATAAAACCGGAGCGGGTCCTGATACCATTACCAGTGGACTCGAAGTAACTTGGACAGATTTACCGACGCAGTGGAGCAACCGCTTCTTTGAAATTTTATTTGGACATGAGTGGGAATTGAGCAAAAGTCCGGCAGGCGCACATCAGTACGTAGCAAAAGGTGGAGAAGCCATCATTCCAGATGCTTTCGATACAAATAAAAAACATTTGCCAACGATGTTGACAACGGATTTATCGTTGAGATTTGATCCGGTTTATGAGAAAATTTCAAGAAGATTTCTGGAAAATCCTGATGCATTTGCTGATGCATTTTCACGCGCTTGGTTTAAATTGACGCACCGTGACATGGGGCCGAGAGCAAGATATTTAGGATCGGAAGTTCCATCAGAAATTTTGATTTGGCAAGATCCGATTCCGGAAGTTAATCATGAATTAATCGGAGAAAATGAAATTCAGGAATTAAAATCTAAGATACTGAATTCAGGATTGTCCATTTCTCAATTGGTAACAACCGCTTGGGCTTCGGCTTCGACGTTCAGAGGTTCGGACAAAAGAGGAGGAGCAAACGGAGCGAGAATTCGATTATCTCCGCAAAAAGATTGGGAAGTCAACAATCCTTCAGAATTGGCAATTGTTTTAAGTAAATTGGAAGAAATCAAAAATGAATTTGAAGCCGGAGGAAAAAAAGTTTCTTTAGCGGATTTGATTGTTTTGGCTGGATGTGTTGGTGTGAAAGTCGCGGCTAAAAATGCAGGTTTTGACATCATCGTTCCATTTACACCAGGTCGTATGGACGCTTCGCAAGAACAAACCGACGTAGAATCTTTTGCTGTTTTAGAGCCAATTGCAGACGGATTCAGGAATTATTTGAAAGCAAAATATACAACTTCTACTGAAGAATTATTAATCGACAAAGCACAATTATTGACATTGACTGCGCCGGAATTGACGGTGTTAATTGGTGGAATGCGTGCGTTGAACGCAAATTATGACCATTCCAAATTGGGAATTTTCATGGACAAAAAAGAAATTTTGAGCAATGATTTCTTTATGAATTTATTGGACATGAATACCACTTGGAAATCGGTCAATGAGCAGCAGGAAATTTTTGAAGGAACAGATTCCAAAACCGGACAAACGAAATGGATAGCTTCACGAGCAGATTTGATTTTCGGTTCTAATTCTGAATTGAGAGCTTTAGCAGAAGTTTATGCTGCTGCTGATGCCAAAGAAAAATTTGTAAAAGATTTCGTAGCAGCCTGGGCGAAAGTGATGAATTTAGATCGATTTGATTTGAAATAACTATTTTGAGAATTATAGACAATACCTGTCAGGCTTTTAAAACCTGACAGGTATTTTAATTTATTTACTACCTAAAAGTAAAATTTCTTCGACACGAATTTCTGTAATGAAACGTTTTTGTCCGTCTTTGTCTTCATAGTTGCGGTAAGTAAGTTTACCTTCGACAGCGATTTCTTTTCCTTTTTCTACAAACTTCTGCATGATTTCAGCAGTTTTACCATAAGCCACGAGGTTGTGCCATTGTGTGTCTTCTACTTTTTCGCCTTTGGAGTTAGTGTAGTGGTCAGAAGTTGCAAGACTTACTTTTGCAAGCATTCCGTTTTCGAAGTTTACGATTTCGATTTCTTTTCCTGTGCGACCGATGAGCGTGATTTTGTTTCTAAGTGACATAACTTTACATTTTATAATTAAACATTTCAGATAAGAGACTTTTCTTGTCATCTCGAATCTCCGCTGCAAAGATTTAAGCACAATCAAAATTTAGTCGGTAGAAAACTATTTAAGTTCGTTTGTATCCGTTTGTAATTTGCTAAATAATTTTAAATTAGATAATTATAATTTTTTTCAAATTTAATTTTGATACCGATGAATTTGAGTTGATAATTTCAATTAATAAGAAATTCTTCATTTTCTTTTCTGGTTTTAGCTTAATTCCCGAACTTCGAACTTCAATTTCTACAAAAGAAAAAATATGAGTTTCAATTCAATCCTAGACAATGATTTTTACAAATTCACTATGCAATATGCAACCGTGAAACTATATGCAGATACACAAGCCAAATATGCTTTTATAAACCGCGGCGCACATCAATTCCCTCAAGGATTTGCAGAAGAATTACAAAAAAGAGTAGAGCGGATGTCACTATTAGCATTGACCCGTGAAGAAAAGTCTTACCTCAAAGTCATGTGTCCTTATCTGAACTCTGCATATTTAGATTTTTTGCAAGGTTATCGCTACGATCCTTCGGAAGTTTCCATCAGTCAAAATGGAAACGATGTCGAAGTAAAAGTGCAGGGATATTGGTACAGAACGATTTTATGGGAAGTTCCTTTGTTGTCATTAATCAGTGAATTATTTTATGAAATGACCAATGCTGAAAGGATTTCAGATGAGGAAGTCATTGAAAACACACGAAAAAAAACAGAATCTTACAGAGACTTAGGTGTAAAAGTTGCAGAATTCGGAACACGTAGAAGACATTCCTACCAAGTTCATAAACTTGTAACTGAAACTCTTAAAAAATACGGTGGTTCTACTTATGTCGGAACCAGCAATGTTCATCTCGCTATGCAGACTAATGTAAAACCGATTGGAACACACGCACACGAATGGTTCATGTACCATGGCGCAAGATTCGGAGTAAAAATAGCAAACGGTATCAGCCTCGACCGCTGGGTAAATGTTTACCACGGTGATTTGGGAATTGCTTTGTCAGATACTTATACGACCGATGTTTTCTTCACGCAGTTCAATAAAAAACTGGCAAAATTATTTGACGGTGTACGTCATGACAGTGGAGATCCGCTTGAATTTGCAGAGAAAACCATTGCGCATTACCAAAGAATGGGAATTAATCCTTTACACAAAACGATTATTTTCTCAGACGGTTTAAATCTTGAAAAGGTAAAAGTAATTACTGAAGCCACTCAAGACAAAATTGGAATTTCATTTGGAATTGGAACAAATTTGACCAACGACGTAGGACTCAAACCGATGAACATCGTGATGAAATTAATTTCCGTTGCCGAACCTGATTTACCCTGGACAAATGTTGTCAAACTTTCTGACGAAAAAGGAAAACACACAGGCGATCCTAAAATGATTCGTTTATCCAAAGAAATTTTAGAAATCGAAGATTAATTCTTTGTCATTATGAATTAAGCGCAACGAAAGGATGCATCTGAAGATTTCTCATTGTACCGAAACCTTGTTTCTCCTCTTAATATCAAATCTCGAAAATGACAATTACTCCTTATTATCTTCTTTCTCTTTCGGAATCACCAAAAGCGGAACAGTCGAATATTTAATCACATCGCTGGCAACGCTTCCGATGAACATATTGTACAAGGAATTATGTCCAAGCGAGCCAATAACAATCAAATCGGCATTCAGCAATTTGGCTTCTGAAACAATCACATCCACAGGAACTCCTTGTCTGATGATAGTTTCGCATGCGATGCCATGACTTTCTACAAAAGCTTTCAATTCGATCATTTTATCTGCTTCGTCATTCAAAACAGTTTCTTCCAATTCAGGCAGATAAGTAAATCCTGTTTCGCTGACAATCACACCCAAGTCCAGCGTCGCCACATGGATGAGGTACAATTTGCCGTTTACAAGCCTTGCATGTTCGATGGCTTTGTTAATTACTTTGCGGTTGAAGTCAGAAAAGTCAATAGGAACGAGAATTGTGGACATAATGAGTTAATTTTAATAGTGAAAATTTTATGAGATAATTTCAAATTTTAAACCAATTTGTCTAAAGTTAGGCTATTTCACCGAAATTTCAAATACTTTTTTGTCATCCAAGTAGCCTTCCAATAAATCATTTTCTTCAACTTTTCCCACTCCGGCAGGCGTTCCCGTGAAGATTAAATCACCCTTTTTAAGCGTAAAATATTTGGAAGCTTCCGAAATGATTGCCGCAAAATCATGGATCATATCGGTTGAATTTCCATTTTGAATGGTTACTTTATTTTTATTTAATTTAAATTTCAATTCATTCAAATCAAAATCATTTTTATCGTAAAAGTCTCCCACAACCGCAGACCCGTCAAAACCTTTCGCAATTTCCCAAGGATGACCTTTTTCTTTGAGTCTGGATTGAACATCTCTCGCTGTAAAATCAATACCAACTGTAATTTCTTCAAAATATTTATGCGCAAATTGCGATTGGATGTATTTCCCGACTTTGTTTATTTTCAAAACAATTTCAGCTTCATAATGCACATCTGAACTGAACTCCGGGATGTAAAAATCTCGGTTTTTTAATAGCAAGGCAGTATCGGGTTTCAAAAAAAATACAGGATTTTCAGGAATTTCATTATTTAATTCTTTCGCGTGTTCCGAGTAGTTTCTTGCAATACATATAATTTTCATACGACTTTCTGGTATTTTCTTCAAAAATAAAGAATTTTATTGATTTTAATTCAATTTCCCATCTCTGCAAGCCTTATGAATAAAAAGAATTAAATGATTTGGATTCGACTTTTATACCTAAATTAGCTTGCTAAATTATTCATCATTTAAGAAATGAAAGTAAGGCAAATGTTTATCAAATTATCTATCATAGTTCCTGCAATCGTGATAGGTATTTCTTTTTTTTGGACACCTGTTTTATGGTTATTCCTGTTCATTATTCCAATTTTAGTTTTAGGTTACATTGACGTTTCACAGAAAAACCATGCAATCAGAAAAAATTTCCCTGTTGTAGGACGTGCAAGATATATGCTCGAAAGCATCCGTCCCGAAATCATGCAGTATTTTGTGGAAAATGACCGCGACGGACGTCCTTTGGACAGAGTGACGCGAAGCATGGTTTACCAGCGTGCCAAAAATGTGACAGATACGGTTCCTTTTGGAACACAAATGGACGTTTACGAAACGGGGTATGAATGGATGAACCATTCCATGTATGCGGGAAAAGTAAAAGTAGATGAAGACCCGCGCGTGATGGTGGGTGGAGAACATTGCACGCAGCCTTATTCAGCAAGTCTTTTGAACATTTCTGCGATGAGTTTTGGTTCATTGAGCCAGAATGCAGTTTTGGCGATGAACAAAGGGGCCAAATTGGGGAGATTTGCGCATAATACGGGTGAAGGGGGAGTTAGTCCTTACCATTTGGAACCAGGGGGAGATTTAATTTGGCAGGTGGGAACAGGTTATTTTGGTTGTCGCGCGGACGATGGTAAATTTTCTCCGGAAAAATTTGCGGTTACTTCCAAAATCCCAAATATTAAAATGATAGAATTAAAAATCTCTCAGGGTGCAAAACCAGGTCATGGAGGGATTTTACCCGCAAAGAAAAATACACCAGAAATCGCTGCTATTCGTGGCGTAAAACCTCATACAGAAGTAGATTCACCACCTTCTCATTCTGCTTTTAAAAATGCAGAAGGTCTTTTGAAAATGATCCATGAAATGCGTGAACTTTCCGGTGGAAAACCAGTCGGATTTAAATTATGTATAGGTATCAAACAGGAATTTTACGACATCTGTGAAGCGATGGTCAGAACCGGATTAAAACCTGATTTCATTACCATTGACGGTGGAGAAGGAGGTACGGGAGCTGCGCCTGTAGAATTTTCAAATTCACTCGGGATGCCGATGTTAGACGGATTGGCATTTGCAGTCGATACGCTTCGCGGATATGGCTTAAAAGAAGATATAAAAGTAATTGCTTCGGGTAAGGTCATTAGTAGTTTTCACATTGCGAGGGCTTTGGCAATTGGCGCTGATTTTTGTAACAGTGCGCGTGCGATGATGCTGGCTGTGGGTTGTATTCAGGCTTTGCAATGTAATACAAATACCTGTCCGGCGGGTGTTGCAACACAAGATCCTGAATTGATGAAAGGTTTAGATGTACAGGACAAATCTGTCAGAATGTACAATTTCCATAAAAATACAATGAAAAGTTTTGGAGAATTGATTTCTGCCGCCGGTTTAGACCACCACAGCGAAATTGACCGAAGCTACATCAATTTAAGAGTCGAAATCAACAAAGTGATGCGCTACGATGAGTTGTATCCCGAAGTTGAAACGGGTTCTTATTTAAATAGAATGAAAAATCATTCGCAAACGATTTAAAAAATGTCACAAAACATAACCATACAAGAAGCTATTCAAAAAGTTGAATTGGCAAATGAAATTTTCACAAAATTAAAAATCCAGCAGGCTGATAGACCGCTTGAAAAGATGTTGAAAGTAGGAGAGATTTTGCTTGCCAAAAAAGATGAATTCGCACGTGTCATTACTTCCGAAATGGGAAAACCCGTTTTTGAATCTATAGCTGAAATTGAAAAATCAGCTTTGAACTGTGAATTTTATGTTGAAAATGTAGCAGAGTTTTTAAAAGACAGAAAATACGAAACCGACAGATACGATGCGCTTGTAAGGTATGAACCATTGGGTGTGATTTTGGGCGTGATGCCCTGGAATTTTCCTTTCTGGCAGGTATTTCGTTTTGCAGTTCCCACAATTTTAGCAGGAAATACAGTCGTAGTAAAACACGCAAGCAACGTCCCGAAATCAGCACAATTAATTGAAGAAATTTTTCTCGAAGCAGGTTTCGAAAAAGGTACTTACCAAAATATTCCTTTGGACAGCAAACACATCCAGGAAATCATTGAACTTCAACAGATAAAAGCCGTTTCATTGACTGGAAGCGAAAAAGCAGGTTCAGCGGTAGCTTCTGTTGCCGGAAAGGAAATCAAAAAAACTGTATTGGAATTGGGTGGTAGCAATGCATTTATCGTAATGGATGATGCAGATTTAGATAAAATTTTGGAAAAAGCGATCAATGCCCGTTACAGAAACGCAGGTCAGAGCTGCATTGCTGCTAAACGTTTTTTGGTGCAGGAAGGAATTTTTGACGAATTCTTAGAAAAATTTACCCAAAAAGTAAAAGAATTAAAAGTCGGAGATCCATTTGACGCTGAAACACAAATCGGACCTTTAGCACGTGTAGATTTGGCAGAAGAAGCCGAAAAACAAGTCAGCAAATCGGTAGAAATGGGGGCCAAAATTGTTTTTGGAGGAAAACGTGATGAGGCTTTTTATTATCCTACTGTAATTACTGAAATCACAGATGAAATGCCGGTTTTCAAGGAAGAAACATTTGCGCCAATTGCCGTGGTTAGAAAATTCAAAACATTTGAAGAAGCCATCGAATTGAGCAACAAAACTTCTTTTGGTTTAGGCGTTTCCATTTGTTCGAAAAACATCGAAGAAGTTTCCAAAAAGGTACATTTGTTCGAAGAAGGAGCTGTGTTTTTCAACGAATTGGTTCGTTCTGATCCGAAATTACCTTTTGGCGGTGTGAAAAAATCAGGATTTGGAAGAGAACTTTCAGAAGAAGGAATCCGTGAATTTACTAACATCAAAACAATTTTCTTTTCTAAATCCTGAATTTGAGGTCTAATTGAAACGCTTCTTTTTTGTTCTCATTTTCTCATTGGTCTGTTGTATGCATGTGGGAAATCATCAGGTATTGGTTTTAGGAAAATTTGTAAAGATGAAAGAAAAGCGGGATAGTTAATCCCGCAGTTGTAAATAAATGATTATTAATTTAGGTTGTTAAAGTAATTTTCTAAAATGGTTTTTCGCAATATTTCCTGATTAATTTGAGTTGTTGATAAGGCTGGTAAAGCACCGGAATTTGCTCAATCAATACATCACTTTTATCAATGCCAAATGCTTTCTGGTCTTTTTGCGCAAAGCGTTTGAGGAAGAAATAGGATTTGAGGATGAGCCCTTCTCGCAATGCAAATTCATTTTCGACCGAAAGGAATTTTTCCAATAAAATAAATTTGAAGTCGAAATTCGAATTGTACTTTGTGGAACCGTTGTAACGCAAATGAAGATTCAGTTCTTTATTTTGAATCAATTCATTGATGATGTTTTTAAAATACAATTCGGTACGCGGCTGGATGCGGAATCCGACATTTAATATGATTTTGATAATCTTATCATCCACAAGTTCAGTTACTTCATAATTCAAAGTGTAGGGACTATCGGTTCTATGAATGTGCATGAACCAATAAACGTCTGCCCGTTTGGGTTTCTGTGCAAAAATAGAATCAATGACGCGTTCCTCAATTTGGTCTTTTCTAAGAGATTTGGTCATGTAAATCAAGTGAGTAGCGAATTTCGGGATGGATTCGTCTTGACTTAATTCGGTAATTAAATTAGAATATTTACCCAAATCGGTGTATTTGGTATAACGGTGGTTGATTTTTTTTCCGAAATAAGTAAGATACATGATTGCGAAGAAAATTCCCCCGACAATCACAGTGATGTAACCGCCTTCTTGGAATTTAACAATGTTGGCAATGAAGAATGAAATTTCTATAATTCCGAAGGTAATTAATAATATAAATACAAGAATTTTGTTCCATTTCATTTTATAAATGAGGAAAAATGAAAGTAAATATGTGGTCATCATCATGGTAATAGTAATCGCCAATCCGTATGCTGCTTCCATGCGCGATGAACTTTGGAAATACAGAATGACCAAAATACAACCGAGCCACAAAATCATATTCACACTCGGGATATAAATCTGTCCTTTCGTTTCTGTAGGCTGTTTCACGGCGGCACGCTGCCAGAAATTTAAGTTGATGGCTTCATTAATCAACGTAAATGAACCGCTGATAAGTGCTTGAGAAGCGACAATGGCAGCCAAAGTGGCAATGATAATTCCGATGATGAGGAACCAACCCGGCATCATTTCAAAGAATGGATTTCTTTCATTTAAAAGTGGATTGTCTTGGTGCAACAACCATGCAGCCTGTCCTAAGTAATTGGTTACCAAACAAGTTTTTACAAATCCCCAAGTGATTCGGATATTTTTACGACCGCAATGTCCAAGGTCTGAATACAATGCTTCTGCTCCCGTTGTACATAAAAATACAGCGCCCAACAACCAGAATCCATGTGGATAATTGACCAATAATTCATATGCATAAACGGGGCTTAACGCATCTAAAACAGATGGGTATTTGATGATTTGACTTAATCCAATAAATAACAACATCATGAACCAGGTTGCCATAATGGGGCCAAATGCTTTTCCAACATTTTCTGTTCCGAATCGTTGTAAAAAGAAAATCGCTGAAATGATAGCAATGACCACCGGAACGACCGGAATGTGTGATAAGGATTCGACCATTCCCAATCCTTCAATTGCGGAAGTAACAGATACCGCGGGAGTGATGATTCCATCTGCCAATAAGGTTGCAGCGCCAATCATGGTGGGAATAACCAATTTTTTACCATATCTGCGGATAAGTGAATAAAGCGAAAATATACCTCCTTCTCCTTCGTTATCGGCTTTGAGTGTGAGCCAAACGTATTTAACAGATGTTTGGAAAACAAGCGTCCAAAATACGCAGGACACACCTCCGAATACAAGTGCTTCTGTGATTTGTCTTTCTCCGATGATGGCTTTGAATACGTAAAGTGGGCTTGTTCCGATGTCACCGTAAATGATTCCTAAAGCGATGAGTAATGATGCTGCTGTTATTTTGGCTTCCCAACTTTGCTTGTGTTGCATTTTGTTGTTTTTCTACTGTGCAAAGTTCAGTGCGAAAACATAAGTACGAAATAAAATTAGAGGCAGATCATATAAAGATTTTATAAAGACTTCGTACTTTTGCTCCATCAAAATCAAATAATAACTATGTAGAATTTATTTCTTTCCATCATTTAAAGACAAAAATGCCCAAGCTACGGCATTTCATTTATTCATCTTTGAAAGAAAGAAATCATGATTATTATTCAAAATTTATCTTACATACATCCCAATAAAGATTTGTTGTTTGAGAACATCAATCTTACTATTCAATCTCAAGAAAAAACGGCATTAATTGGCAACAATGGTTCCGGAAAATCCACTTTGCTCAAAATCATTGCAGGTAAAATTACTTCCACAAGTGGTAGTTTAAAGCTTGATGCTGAACCTTATTATATGCCGCAAATTTTCGGGCAGTTCGACCATCTGACCATTGCAGAAGCATTGGGAATTTCAAACAAAATCAACGGGCTGAAAGAAATCCTGAAGGGCAATGCAACAGAAGAAAATTTCAGTTTACTGAATGATGACTGGCTCATTGAACAACGTTGTAAAGAAACTTTTGTGCAATGGAAGCTTGACGATTTGGATTTGAATCAAAAACTGGAATCTCTGAGTGGGGGACAAAAAACAAAAGTTTTTCTGGCAGGAATTTCAATCACAAATGCAGAATTTGTTTTGCTCGACGAACCTAGTAACCATCTCGATTTAGAAAGCAGAAATTTGTTGTATAAATTTATAAAATCAACAAAAAAAACTTTGCTTATCGTCAGTCATGACCGTAAACTGCTCCACTTACTGGATCCTGTTTTGGAATTAAACAAAAACGGAATCAATGTCTATGGCGGAAATTATGATTTTTATGTGCAACAAAAACAAATCGAAAACAATACGCTCCAACAAGACATTCACAGCAAAGAAAGAGCATTGAAAAAAGCCAAAGAAAAAGAACGTGAAACTTTGGAACGTGCACAGAAAACAGATGCACGTGGAAAAGGAAAACAGGAAAAAGCGGGCGTAGCACGCATCATGCTCAATACAATGAAAAACAAAGCGGAAAACAGCACTTCGAAATTAAAGAGTATTCATGCGGAAAAGACGAGCGGGATTTCCAGGGAATTACAGGATTTACGGTCGAATGTGAAGAATTTTGACAAAATGAAATTTGGGTTTGATAATTCGAATTTGCATCAGGGAAAAATGCTTTTCAAAACTGAGAATATTAATTTTACTTACAATTCAAAATCTGTTTGGGAAGATGATTTGGATTTGGAAATTGTAAGTGGAGAAAGAATTATCATCAAAGGAGAAAATGGTTCTGGGAAAACAACCTTGATTAATTTGATTCTTGGAAAAATTAAACCGTCAAAAGGAGAAATTTTCAGGTCTGAAATTCAATCCATTTACATCGACCAAGATTATTCATTAATTCAAAATCAATTTAGTATTTATGAGCAGGCACAAGAATTTAATACCGAAGGATTGCAGGAACATGATATAAAAATCCGTCTTAGCCGCTTTCTGTTTCCAAAAGAAAGCTGGGATAAAAAGTGTGAAGCATTGAGTGGCGGAGAAAGAATGCGGTTGATGCTTTGCTGCCTTACGATTTGTCAGAAAGTTCCGGATTTAATTGTTTTGGACGAACCTACTAATAATTTGGACATCGAAAACATTGAAATTATGACGGCAGCGATTAATGAATACGAAGGAACCTTGATTGTAGTTTCGCACGATGAATCTTTTATGGAACAAATTAACATCATTAAAACTATACAGCTATAACTCGTGCGAAGATTATTTTTAGAGATTTCTCCTTCGTCGAAATGACATACGAATGATATTATTGAAACCTATACCCAACTCCACTTTCTGTGATGATGTGCTGGGGTTGGTTTGGGTTTTCTTCTATCTTTTTGCGAAGCTGCCCGATGAAGACTCTCAGGTATTGCGTTTCGGTTTGGTATCCAATGCCCCAGATTTCTTTGAGGATGAACTGATGCGTCAAAACCCTCCCTTCATTTTTTGCAAGAAGTGCGAGTAGGTTGTATTCGGTTGAAGTTAATTTCAAAACTTCATCATTTTGTTTTGCGAGGCGGGCTGCAAGATCAATTTCTAAGTTTCCTGTGATGATTTTAGGGTTGTCTTCTTCTGTATTGTTTCGACGGATGGCAGAGCGGATTCGCGCGAGCAATTCACCAACACGAAAGGGTTTCGTAAGGTAATCTGTCGCACCATTATCCAATGCGGTGATGATGTCTTCTTCTTTATTCTGAACTGACAAAATGATGATTGCTTTATGGTACCATTCGCGTAATTCTTTCAAAAGCTGATGGCCGTTCATATCAGGCAATCCCAAATCGAGCAAAATCATATCGGGCGAATGTGCCGAAGCCTGCAGCAAACCTTCTTTTGCTGTACTTGCCTGAATCACTTTATAGTCATTGCTTTCCAGGTTGATTTCAAGTAGTTTACGTATTTGAGGTTCATCTTCTATGATGAGTATTTCAGCTTTATTCATTCTTTAAATTCTTTAAATAAGAAGTTTCACAAGGGATTTTGATGGTGAAATGGGCTCCGCCAGAAGGGTTGTTTTCTAATATGATGGTTCCGTCGTGTGCTTCTGTAAAACCTTTGGCAATGGAAAGTCCCAGTCCCGTTCCTCCGGTTTTGGAATTGGGAAGGCGGTAAAATTTTTCAAAAACTTTGTCTATTTTATCTTCGGGAAAACCGTTGCCATTGTCAATTATTTCTAATATCAAATGGTCGTTTTCTTCTTTGACTTTGATATGGATTGTGCTTCCTGAAGGTGTGTAATTGACGGCGTTTTGGACGAGACCGTGGATGATTTGTTCCATGAGCCCCATGTCTATTTTGAAATAGGGGAGGTTTTCATCGGGATTGAACTGGATGTTGTGGTTGTCTGAATTGGTAATTTTATTTAGGTTTAAGTAAATCAGTTCGTTGATGTCCGTCCAGTCTTTTTTGAGTTGAAAATTTCCAGTTTCAAGGCGGCTCATGCTGAGGAGGTTTTCTACCTGACCATTTAATCTGAAGCTTGCTTCCTGTATTTCGGTGAGTAGTTCTTCTTTGTATTTCTCGGGGAGGTTGATTTTGTTTTCTTTGAGAGTATCGACGGAACCGATGATGGTCGTGATGGGAATCCTCAGCTCATGTGAAAGGGAATTGAGCAAAGTATTGTAGAGTTTGATGGTGTTTTCTTTTTCTTCTTTTTCGAGCAGGTTTTTTTCTTGTTTTCGGATGCGGTTGGTAAAGACTGCGTTAAGCAAGGCTATGAGAAGGTAAATGATGAAAAGAAGTGTGTTCTCGGCATTGTCTATCTTGTAATGGAATGTGGGTTCGATGAAGAATATATTGAGTATCAAAGCGCTCAAAACTGCGGCGATGATGACGGGAAATACATCAAACAATATGGCTAAAATAGATACTGCTAGGAATAACAGTAAAGCGACTATGCGGTAGTCGATGATGTCCCTCAAAAAATAACATACTGCCGACAGAATGCCTATGATGAGTATGCTGAGCAGGTATTGGTTTTGTTTTTTGAGTTTGGTGAGGAGCATTGTTTTGCTTTTTGTTTGAACAAAGTTAAGTGAAAGTTGTGGCTTTTAAATTATGAATTTTCCATTTCTAATTATGATAAAGATGAATAAAAGTGAAAAGTTGAAAAATTTGGTTTCGTAAATCATCAATGTTTATTTTTATGTTGTGATATAATGAAACTGCCTTTTGATAGATCTGTTTGCGAAGAATTGGGTCCAGCTTTCTTTTTACGTTTTTTAATAGTTATATCCTTATTTAAGTAGTACATTTGAGAAAATGCACATTTTCACTTCTAATTATAAGTGTAGCGGCAGTTATAATCAAAAAAGATTTTATGAAAAATTTATTGAGTGCTTCGGCACCTAAGGGGCTTCTCCAAAGAGAATCTGCACCCAAAATCATCAATATTGCTTATTTGATATTGGTACACAGACTTCCTGAACAATTCAAAAGAATGTTCAAAGCGGTTTATCATCCCGATAATTTTTATCTAATCCACATTGATAAAAAAGCAAATGAGGAAATAGGAGAAGAAATTACTGATTTTCTTTCCCCTTATTCAAATGTATTTATCCAAGATAGCCAAAAAGTAGTCTGGGGCGGTTATAGTATGGTTCAAGCAGAGTTGGATGGAATGAAACATTTGCTGAATTTGGGTGTGGAGTGGGATTATTTCATCAACCTTAGCGGACAGGACTATCCACTCAAGTCACAAGCGATCATTCGTCATTTTTTGACAGAAAATAATGGAAAAAGTTACATCAAAATTGCGGATCAGGAGCTGGTAAGACCTGAAACGATGAACCGCATTGAAAATCATTTTGAGGAATTGGAAGAGAATATTTCTCTTGAGACGCACACAAGAGATTTCATGAAAGATGTGACGCCTTACATCGGAGGGCAGTGGATGATACTTACACGTAATTGCTGTGAATTCATTTGTAACAGTGATGAGGTTAAAAGGTTTGAGAATTATTATGTAAATACTTTGATTGCAGATGAATCTTTTTTCCAAACGGTGTTGATGAATACTTCATATGACGGAATATTGGTGGATGATGACAAAAGAGCAATTATCTGGATCCCGGATGGGGATATTAAATTGCGCCCTAAAACTTTTACGAAAACAGATTTTGCATTTCTTCATTTAGGAGAAAATATTTTTGCGCGAAAATTTGATGACAATGTGGATAACGAAATCATCAATGACATGAAAAGTTATTACCATGCTCCTTTTAACCCTTCAGAGAAAAAGTTTTCTATAGCCAAACAGTTACTAAAATCTGAATTTGGAATGAATAGTGACGGAAAAGAGATTGAACTTGATAAAGTAATTTTATAAAAAAAGCTACCATCAAAAGACAAAAGTTAATTTGGTGCTGGAATCCACGAATTCAAAGAAATAAATGCTTCACGCTTCCCAAATAAACAATAATGAGAAAATAAAACTCTCGCAGAATTCTAAATTTTGAGAGAGTTTTCTAATTATCATCCTGAGATTATAGAAGCAATTTCCATTTCGTAAGAACACTCATCACATAGACTCAAATTATTCTTTTTCCCAAAGTCTTTTCTTTTAAAATTTGCACAAACTATAAAGCTAACGTATTTTTAACGCCACTTAAATAATTTAGAGAGATGATTGCAATTGCAGATAGCGGATCGACGAAAACGGATTGGGTAATTTTAGACAATAACAAGAATGAATTGTTCAGAACCAATACGATTGGTTTTAACCCTTACCACATCAAATCGGACGCGATTAATGAAGAAATGAATAAAAATGAGGAGCTGAAAAAGGTTGCATCTCAAATCACAAATGTTTATTTCTACGGTGCCGGCTGCTCTGCCGATTTCCTTAAACAAATTGTAAAAGATGGCTTTGTCGATTTCTTTACGAATGCTGACGTTTTGATTGACCATGATTTACTGGCTGCTTGTTATGCGGTTTACAGAGGGAAACCTGCGATTGTCTGTATTTTGGGAACAGGTTCCAATGCCTGCTATTTCGACGGTGAAAAAGTAAGTGAAGCGACGCCTTCACTGGCTTATATACTTGGGGATGAAGGAAGTGGAAACCATATGGGTAAAAAATTGCTTCATGCTTATTTCTCTAAAAAAATGCCTAAACATCTGGCGGATAAGTTTACTGAAACTTATAATCTCACCATCAGCGAGCTAAATGTAAATGTTTACCAAAAACCACTGGCAAATGCCTATTTGGCTTCGTTCAGTAAATTTGTTCACGAACATAAGGAAGAGCCGTTTTTCCAAAATTTAGTTTACGACTGTATGCGCGAATTCTTTGATAATCAGGTTTTGCCACACTCTGAAGCACGTTTTTCGGAGGTAAATTTCATAGGTTCGGTTGCTCATTATTACGAAGAAATCATTCGCGCTGCTGCTGCTGAAATGCATTTGGAAGTAGGACAAATCGTAAGAAAACCTATCGACAACGTCGTTGAATACCACAAAAAATACATTTTAAGTAAATGAATCAACCTGATATAGTTGTCATTTCATACAACACGCCGCACAGAAAAACGCAGGATGTTTTGTTTCAATTAAAAGTGAAAGGATACCAGAACGTGACCGTTTTGGCTTTGCCGTTTGTTTTTAGAGAAAATCCTTTCAAACCGATTTATGCGCATCGTCCTTCGACGGCGGTAGATGTGAGTCCGGAAATTCTGTGTGAAAGGTTTTTGTATAGATTTAAAACTGTAAATGCGGATGAAATTCATCCATATCTGAATGAAAATCCTAATGATTTTGTATTAATTACTGGTGCCGGACTGCTTCCTGATGAATTAGTAGAAAATCATAAACTGATCAATTCTCATCCGGGATGGCTGCCAAAAGTGCGTGGTTTGGATTCACTGAAATGGGCGATTCACAAAAAACAAACGTTGGGCGTAACTTGTCATTATGTGGATTCTGAAGCAGATGCAGGTTTTTTGATTGAACAGAGAGAAGTTCCGGTTTATGCGAATGATACTTTTCATTCTGTTGCTTACAGACAATATGAAATCGAAATTGATATGCTGGTCAACAGCATCGAAGTGATTCCGTCCCGGACAGAATTTACTTCGTTGAGTACTACAGAATTTGAAGCTACGCGCCGAATGCCGAAATCTATCGAAGAAAATCTAATGCAGGAATTTGAAGTTTATAAGGAAGAATTTTGCTAAAATGTCATTTCGAAGAATGAGAAATCTCTAATAAAGAGATTCTTCATTTCATTACATTTCACTCAGAATGATATTCAGAAAATATAATTACCTTGTTTCCAAAACTTCTTTTACGACCATTCTGATTTCGTCTCCCATTTTAAAGGTTTCTCCGCGGAAACCTACATTCTCTCCTACTTCAAACTTTCGGTATTGCGCATGGTTTTCACCAAGATTTGGGATGCTGATAACAGCTGTATAACTGATTCCTTTGTTATTGGTGAGTTTTATTGTCTGTCCGTCTTTTTCTTGCGTAACTTCCGTAATAATTCCTGAAATACCTGTGATTCCACCTTCCCAAACTTCTGCGTTTTCAGTTGTTTCAGCTACTACTTTGTTTGTTTTACAAGAAGTTAAAACTAACGAGAATACTATTACGGTGGATATAAAAATTGATTTTTTCATAACTTTTAATTTATTGCTTACCAATAACCACTCCAATTAAATCAGATTTATTTATAAAACCAATGTATCTGGAATCATAGCTTTGGTTACGGTTATCCCCAATTACAAATAATTTATCCTTAGGTACGATGACCGGACCAAAATTATCCTGACTCCAGGATTCATTAAATACTGAACTTATGAATTCATCCGCTGTATTAAATAAATATATTTTGGAATAAAGCTTCTCATTTAATTCTTTATGATTTATATGAACCAAGAATCTATTATTTTCAATTTCAGTAAAATCATATTGAGACTTTACAAGATTTTTTTCAAGCCAGCTCTTATGTCTTCCATCAACTAAATATGCATGATTTAAAGTAAGTTTATCATCAACGAGGGAATCATTTACATGTAGAAATCCACTGATGATTTCAATTTTGTCTCCTTCTATTCCACAAAGTCTCTGTACCCAAACCTCCTTGACTGAATCGTTTCTTTCATGAAGTATTAATTTATATTTGGAAGGTTCTATCCAGTTAGAAGCAAATACAAAAGAGTTCACCTTTATATTGGGCTCATTTCCCCCTGTTGGTACCAAATAATATTGAATACTTCCTGTCAGCTTTGCTACAATAAGAAGTATAAAAATAACTGTTCCGATTATACCTGTTATTTTTAATAGTTTGCCCATATATTTATCTCAAAAACAGTTTAAAGATAATTTTTTTTCTAAAAAGTGTAACATTCATTAATTTGCTTTCGTCTTTAGTATGAAATAAGATTTCAGAGCTTTGAAAATTTTTAATTTAAATAGTGAACAACAATTAATCAGTCAATGTCAGAAGGGCGATACAAAAGCCCAGATGACTTTGTACAAAAAATATTCACGAGCGATGTATCAGGTAAGCAGAAATATAATCAAAGATGATATGAGAGCCGAGGAAGCGATGCAGGACGGATTTTTGTCAGCTTTTGAAAAGTTGGGTGAATTCAAAGCCGAAGTAACTTTCGGTGCATGGCTTAAAAAAATCGTGGTCAACAAATCGCTTGATTATCTGAAAAAAGACAAATTGTACGACAAAACGGAATCGGCTGATAATTTGAAATTAATCGATGATGAAATTGAAGTAGATCTGACAGAAAAAATCGATGCGGTGAAAAAAGCCATGAACGAATTGCCGGAAAATTACAGAATCATCCTTTCGCTTTATTATTTGGAAGGATATGACCACGAAGAAATTTCGGAAATATTGGAAATGAGCTACGCCAATTCACGAACCATGCTCACAAGAGCAAAAAGCAAATTAGCAACCTTATTAAACTAAACGATGATGGAAGATAAATGGAAAGAATTTTTTGAGAAAAGCAAACTTCAGTTTCGGAACGAATTTGAATTGCCGAAAGGACACGAAGAAAGATTTTTGCAGAAATTAAATGAGCAAGAATCCACAAAGAAAAAAGTGACCATCAATTACTGGAAGATAGCCGCAGTGCTCATTCCGATATGCATGTTGTCTATTTATTTCGTGTTGGAATTTGATTCAGAATCCAAGCCAACCCAAGTAAACCTTGCGGATTATTCGCCGGAGTTGGGTGAAGCAGAAAATTATTTCGCTTACATGATCAAAGAAAAAGTAAAAGAAGTAAAAGCATTGGAAAATCCGGAAAATAAAAAGCTGGTTGACCATTCGCTCAATGAGCTGGATGCTTTACAGAAAAATTATACACAATTATTGAAAGACCTGAAACAAAGCGGTGGAAATCCGCAAGTTATAAAATCGGTAATGACCAACCTTCAGCTGCAGATCGAAGTTTTGGAATCGGTACTAAACCAAATTGAAATCAAACAAGAAATTAAACAAACTTCAGATGAAAACATATTTTAACATATTCGCATTCCTTTTCCTTATCAGCCAAAGCTTACTGGCAAACGAAAGTCCTGTTGTAGAAGAAGTAAAAGTTTTAGAGAAAACTTACAATGTCAATTCCAATGCAAATCTCAACATCAACAATAAATACGGAAATGTCACGATGACCACCTGGGACAAAAACGTAATTGAAATCCGCGTCGAAATCAAAGTGGACGGAAGAGATAATAATGCAGTAAAGGAAAAACTGAACAGCATCACAGTAGATTTTAGCGGAAACTTATCCAATGTTTCAGCCATTACCAAAATCAATAATATAAAAGGAGGAAAGAAAACCAACATTTCCATTCACTATTCAGTTAAATTACCCAAAACCAATAGTATAGAATTACGAAATCAATACGGTAATTTATTTTTGGATGAATTAAAAGGTTCTTCTAATATCAATGTTGACTATGGAAATATTACAATTGGAAAACTGCATAATGCGCTCAATAATATAAATTTAGACTACGTGACAAGCGCTAAAATTGATTATGTAAAATCTGCAGTTGTCAACATAGATTATAGCAAACTCGAAATCAACAAAGCCGAGGTTTTGACGCTGAACGCGGATTATACAGACGTTACTTTGGGCGATGTAAATGACCTGATTAACAATATGGATTATGGAAATCTAAGTGCAACTAAACTTGATAAAGTCTCTAATACAGCAGATTATACAAATATAAAAATCGGAACACTGACACATTCATTTGTATCATCAGGAGATTATGGCGCAATTTCCATCCAACGTGTGAGCAAAGGATTTGACAAAATAATCATTAATTCAGATTATTCGGGAGTGAATATAGGAATTGACGGTTCCGCAGGATATTCAATCATTGCAAATATGCAATACGGCGACTTAAAATATCCGTCTAATGTAACCATGAGCAAAAAAATCATCAAAAACAGCAGCAGTTATTATGAAGGAAAAACTGCAAATGCAACGGGTTCTATCGAAATTAAAATGAGCTATGGCGGTGCAAAAATCAGTAATTAATAATCTAAAAAATAAATAACATGAAGGCATTAATCTTAACATTTACATCTTTATTATTTCTCACATCTTGTGCACAAGACAGAGTCAAAGGAAACGGAAACGTAACCAAAGAAACAAGAAACATTGGCAAGTTTAACGAAATCGAAACCGGCGGAAGCTATGATGTTTACATTTCCGACGTTCCTCAGGACGGGAAATTAATCATCGAAGGCGAATCAAATGTAATTTCACAAATTGAAACCGAAGTAAACGGTGACAAATTAACAATCAAGAAAAAGAAAGGAATTAATTTTTCTTCTACAAAAGGTGTAAAAATTTACATCAATGCACAAAATCTGAAATCAATCGGTGTGAGCGGTTCGGGGAGTTTAGTAGCAGAAGGCGTGCAAAATGTAGATAATTTCAGTGCAGGCTTGAGCGGTTCAGGTAGTATGAAAGTAAAAATCAGTGCAAAAAGTGCTCATATAGGAGTTTCGGGATCAGGAGATTTAGATATTGCAGGATCGACTGGTCATGTTGACATCGGAATTTCAGGTTCAGCAGATGTAGATGCTGCTAACTTGGTTGCAAATGATGTGACGATTGGGATTTCAGGTTCAGGAAATTCAAAAGTGAATGCAAAAAACAGCTTGAAAGGAAGTGTAAGTGGTTCCGGAGATATTTACTATAATGGAGATCCGGCAGTAATGGAAGTTCAATCTTCAGGCTCAGGAAGCATCAGAAAAATGTAAACAAATAACCTCAGATATTTTGTTTTATGTAGAATTCCTCGCTTTTCAAAGTGAGGAATTCTTGCTTTAATTATCTATCAAATCCAAAAATTTCAGCCCTTTCATCTTCTACTCCCGTAAGTTTGTTTCTGATGATTTGTGCTGCAATCATGCTGAAAGTAATTCCGTTCCCACCATAACCCAATGCAAAAAACATCCGGTCTTTTCCCGGCCAGGTTCCGATGTAAGGTAATCCGTCTTCGGTTGAACTGAAAGTTCCGCACCATGCCATATCGACTTGAAATGGTATTTCCGGATAGATTTTTTTGAATTGTTTTTCGAGTTTTTTGATTTTTTCGCGAAGCAAATCATCACGCTTCACGGGATTTTGAAAATCCTCATCTTCACCGCCAATCATCATTCTATTGTCACTCGTCGTACGCATATAGAAATAAGGCTCTTTCGTTTCCCAAATCAAGCTTCTTTCCGGCCAAATCAATTTTTCATCAATCGGGTGAGAAACCAAAGCATAAGTGGAAAGTAAGTTCATGACTTTTTTGGGGAGAAATTCACCCGCCTCAAACCCCGCTGCAATGACTACATATTTACATTTTATGATTTTTCCATCAGTAGTTTCCAATTCATAACCATTTTTGATTTCTTTCCATTTTTTGATTTCAGTATGGGAAAATAAATCCAATTCATTTTTACTCAAATGAAATTTCAATAAACCTGTGGCTGCTGCATAACAATCCATTTGTGCAGCTTCGTTATTTTTCAAAGCGCCAAAACCTATGATGTTATGTTTTTTTAACAATTGTTTTTCATTCAAAAATTCAACTGGTAAATTGTGTTTTCTTCTTATTTCAAATTCCCTTTCCAGAAGTTTTAAATCTTTTTTATAGGAGGCCAGCCAAACGCTCGACACATTTTTAAAATCGGCATCTACCTTGGTTTTCTTTAAAACTTTTTCGATGTCTTTGATGGATTTTAAACTTGCTTGATAAGCTTTTGCTGCATTTTCTTCGCCAACCATTTTCGCCATTTTGTGCAAGGGAACATCGATTTCATATTGAAGCTGTGCGGTGCTGGCAGCTGTACTTCCCGTACCGATGGTTCGTTTGTCGATGACTGCACATTTGATTCCTGCTTCACAAAGTTCGTGGGCTGCCAGCGAACCAGTAATTCCTGAGCCGATGATGACAACTTCTGTTTGGTAATTGTTTTTTAAAGAATTGAAATAATTATACAATTCATTTTTGATAATCCAATAGGGCAAACCGGAATGTAAATCCATAGTCAAATATGATTTTGATATGAATATACGGCTTAATTTTTATGATGAAAGTTTTTCAGGAGTTCATCTACATTCTGAGGTGTGGTTTCATCAAATACTTTTAGTAATTCAGGTAAAAAGGATTGAAAGTCGGGATAATCATTTCTATTTTGTTCATATAATTTCATCTCATCTTCTAATAAAGGTATTTTAAGCCATTTACAGGTGCTCGGAAACATACGAACTGATGATTCCCTGTGCTTCCGTAAAGTCCGCATTGCTCCAGTCATTTCCATGCCCGCCATTGTAAATTCTCAGTACATTTTCCACGCCATTCGCATCCAGTTTAGCTTTCAAAGTCGTACCATTTGCTTCCGGCACCAGCGGATCCTCATTTCCATAAAACATACAAGTTGGCGAAGCGCTACCGGTCACATGAAACCCAGGACTCAGTTCCTCCAGAAAGTTCGTTCCTGCAGGATAAGCATCCTCATTCACTAACTGATCGATGATAGGTTGTATAGGGAAATTCTCCACAAAAAACGGATCCGTAAAATCCGAAGGACCTACGATATTCGCCACAAATTTCACTTGATTATTGGTGTCATATTTATAATCATACATCATTGCAAGGTGCGCACCTGCACTTGTTCCAACCATCCCAAACTCTGGATTGATGTGTAATTCAACACTTTCAGAAGTTAATTTAGAAACGATGCTTTTTATATCCAAAAACTGATTCGGAAACGCAGGATTTTGAGCATCCGCCAGCACATAATTCACATTTACTATCGCATGACCGGGATGCAGCGTTTGTAAAAAAGCCACCGAAGCACTCATGTCACTTTTATCTCCCGAAGTCCAGCCGCCACCGTGGATCAGCATAATCACCTTCGTATCAGTAGCCGTTCTTCCTGCTGGCAAATACAAATCATAAACCTGCTGCGGATGCGAACCATACGAAACATTCATCCGCGTTTCCGCTTCCAGAGGCGTATTGTCAATAGGAAAGGAATCGTCCGAAGAACATGAAACCAATGAAAGCACATACAACACCGAGAAAAACAAGTACTTTTTCATAAACTGATGATTTGATTCAAATTTAATTTTTTTAGAATGAATTCTCTCATAAAATTATGATAACTCTCTTGTCATTCTGAATGAGTTGCAACAAAATGAAGAATTCTTATAGATTAAAAAGTCAACTATTTATAAATTTAAATGACCATTTACCAACCTTTTACAGCCCCGCCTTTGAAAACTTTTTCCGCAGTTTCAGCTACTTCATCCGATTGAAATGCCTTCACAAACCTTTTCACTTTGTCCGAATCTTTATTGTCCTGCCTTGAAACAATTACATTCACATATGGTGATTCTTTGTCCTCTTTAAAAATCCCAGACAGTTCAGCATCCAGCCCGGCTTGCGCCGCAAAATTATTATTGATGATAGCGACAATTACTTCCTTATCATCCAAAACCCTCGGCAGCTGAGGTGCTTCGATTTCTAAAATTTTTAATTGTTTTGGGTTTTCTACGATGTCCGTTACTTTCGGCAGTTCTACATTTTCTTTTAGTTTCAACAAACCATTTTTTTCCAGCAAAAGCAAAGAACGGCTTCCGTTTGTCGGATCATTGGGAATCACAATCGTACTTCCGTTTTTCAATTCACTGATGCTTTTAATTTTCTTCGAATAAGCCACAATGGGGTACACAAAAGTATTGCCGACCACTGCCAGATTGTAACCTCTTTGTTTCGATTGTTCTTTCAGATAAGGTACATGTTGAAAAGCATTCAAATCAATTTCACCATTGTTCAAGGCTTCATTTGGCACAACATAATCATTGAAAGAAACCAATTCCACTTCCAGATTGAATTTCTCTTTCGCAATTCTTTTCGCCGTTTCCGCGATTTCCTGTTCTGGTCCCGAAGTAATTCCTACTCTGATGTAGTTCGGATCTTCATTTTTTGAATTCTTGCAAGCATTAAACAAAACGATACTTGATACAATTAGAACTAATAATTTTAAATTTTTCATATTAACTTTTTATCTGTGATTAAATTTTTTAGAAAGTTTGTCACCCGCAAACTGAATAGCGAAAACCAATCCCACCAACAACAGTAAAACGGAATTCATGATAAAAACATCATAACCGATGTAACCGTATTGATAACCGATTTGCCCCAATCCTCCGGCGCCAACTGCTCCGCCCATTGCAGAATAACCCACTAAAGTTATAAGTGTAATAGTTGCATTATTAATTAAAGAAGGCAAAGCTTCAGGCAGTAAAATTTTTCTGATAATCTGAAATGAACTTGCACCCAAAGCCCTTCCGGTTTCGATAAGTCCCGCCGGAACTTCGAGCAAACTGTTTTCAACCAATCTTGCAATGAAAGGAGCCGCACCGATGCTCAACGGAACCAATGCTGCATTGACGCCAATAGAAGTTCCAACCAAAGCACGTGTAAATGGAATGATCCAAACAATCAAAATGATAAAAGGAATTGATCGAAATACATTGACAACTACCGATAAAGTCTGATGGTAAGTCTTGCGTTCGAGTAATTGCCCATCCCGTGTGAGATATAAAACTATTCCGATTGGTAATCCCAAAACAAACCCGAAAAACCCTGAAGCGAATGTCATGAAAACCGTTTCCCAAAGCCCGTTGAGTAATAATACAATGGTCGTTTCGTTAAGCTGCATATCCTCTGATGGTTGTTTGAATGTTAATTTCGTTGAGGTACTCGATGATTGTATTATTTTCAACTGCAGAACCTTTCAGATGAAGCAATAATTTCCCGAAATTGGATTTTCCCAAATATTCTACGTCGGCTTTCAGCAATTTGTACGAAATATTGTATTCATCATAGATGATTGATAATAATTCTTCAAAAGCGATTTCACCGTTGAGCTGTACTTCGACGAGCGGAAATGAATCAAGGCTTTGTTCAGTTGTATTTTGTATTTTTAATTCTGGTGGCATAGTCATTTTTTTAGATGTTATAAATTGTTTGATGGTATCGTTTTCTCGGTTAGAAATAATTTGTTTCAATTTCCCGACAACGGAAATTTCCCCCTGGTCGATGACGGCAACGCGGTGACAAATGGTTTTTACAACCTCCATTTCGTGCGTTATCAGAAAGATTGTAATGTTCAATCGCTGGTTGATGTCTTTCAATAATTCTAAAATGGATTGTGTCGTTGCCGGATCCAAAGCGCTTGTAGCCTCGTCACAAAGCAGTAAATAAGGGTTATTCGCCAACGCACGTGCAATTGCAACGCGCTGCTTCTGCCCACCGGAAAGATTTTTTGGATACTCATTTGCTTTGTCTTGTAATCCGACGATCTCAAGTAATTCATTTACTTTTTTATTGATTTCAGATTTGCTGACATTGTCCAATTCCAGTGGCAAAGCGATATTCTCTGAAACCGTTTTGGAGGAAAGCAGATTGAAATGCTGGAAAATCATTCCGATTTTTTTTCTCTGTTTCGCCAATTGTTTGGAATTTAATTTAGAAAAATCAATTTCGTTGATGATAATTTGTCCTTCATCCGGTTTCTCCAATAAATTTACGGAACGGATGAGTGTACTTTTTCCTGCGCCGGAAAATCCTATGATTCCTAGGATTTCACCTTTTTCAACTTCAAGACTGACATTGTTCAGTGCTTTCAGCTTTTTATTTTTCTGATGAAATGTTTTCGAAATATTTTTTAATTCAATCATGTTTTGATTTTTAATTAAATTGTTTTTTGTTCAATTGAAATAATTTTCCTCTTGCGTAAATTCTTATTGATTGTCTGATTCTGACTTTGGAACGCTTTGAAATTTTGATGTATTTGCTCACATTCGTAAACAAAACACCTGTCAAAATGATGAACAATCCATAAAATTGAGTTTGATTGATGACTTGATGGGCAATGATGCTTCCAGCAATCACAGCGACAATCGGGTTAATGTAAGTGTGTGTGCTCACGAGTGGAGCAGGCTTTATCGACAACAACCAGATGTACGAAATGTAGGCGATGACGGAACCAAATACAATCAGAAAAAGTAAACTCAGCCATGCCGAAACCGGAATGGTTTGGATTGAAAATGAATTCCATTCACTTTTAAACAAAGCAATGATGAAGGACGCAATTCCTGCAACAATTAACTGCTGTGCAATGTTCATAAAAGTGGATTGATTGGCAGGATTATTTTTCGAATACAAAGAACCCAAAACCCATGAAATTGAACTCAATCCCAAAACCAGAAAGGCAATCCATCTGAGCGAACTTTCTGTGCCGTGAGCCGTTTGGGAATTGATGCTTCCGCTCAAAAACAAAATCAACCCAGCAAATCCCATCAAAAGCCCAATCGGAATGAATTTATCTGAAAAATATTTTTTCCAGTTTTTTCTGTCGATGGCGATGAACCAAAACGGTCCGGTTGCGATGGCGATTGCAGCTTCAGAAGCGGTAACGTATTGTTCACCCCAGGCAACCAGCCCTGTTCCTCCGGTGAGTACTAAAATTCCGGTGATTGCATTTTTTTTCCAATTAATGAAAGAACCGATTTTTTCTCCTTTGATGATGAGGTATCCCAATATCAAAGCGCCTGCTAAAAAGAATCGGAATCCTGAAAGTATAAAAGGCGGAAATCCATTTAATCCATACGAAATGGCTAAAAAAGTGATTCCCCAGATGATGTATATGTTGGCGAATGCGACGGGCACCAACCATTTGTTTTTATTATTTTTCATTTTTATTATATATTGATTGTGAATAAAAAAAAGGGTTTTACAGACTTGCTGCAAAACCCTTTCAAACATTAACATAGAAAATTAATTACAGCAACAATGAGATAGATGGATATGACAACACATTATCATTTTATAATTGATAATTTGTTTATCTAATGCCCAATGTTTCTGTGGTATTTTCATTTTTTTTGAGAAATTTGATTTTATATTTAATTTAAGATTTATTCATTTATTTTCAATACGTTAGATTTATACCAAATGCTCAGTCTGAAAATTTGTTCGATTACAATAAAAAATGCAATTATTACAAAAATCAAATGCGCGTATCCGAATGAAATCAAAACATAAGAAATCAGAGATATGATTCGTAAATATTCAAGATAATAAATCCATTTTCTTTGCTCCATCAATGCGCCGCAATTGATAAGTGTAATCAGAATGAAAAACGTTCCGAAATATTTGTCAAAACTGCTCAGCGAATCGAAATAATAAGTAATCACTGACATCAGTAGGAAACTCAATCCGATTTGAAAATTCAGATAAGATTTATAACGAAAATGGTAATTGGGATTGTCTTTATTGGGAAGCCATTTTTTCTCTAACATCGGCCGTATGTCTTGATCCATAACTGCCGGACTTCCAAAAATTACTTTTAATTTATTTTTGAAACCATTTGTTCTTTCGATCGCTTCCCAGATTTCCAAATAATAATGAAAATGCTGCCAAAGGAAACTGTAACTTTTAATCGGATGGGTCAATCCGTAATTTGGTTTTTCTTCTTCTTTCTGAAATGTCCCAAACATTTTATCCCAAAAAACAAAAACGTCACCGTAGTTTTTATCCAGATATTTTTCGTCTGAGGCATGATGAACTCCGTGTAGGGAAGGAGAGATGAAGATATATTCCAGCCATTTCATTTTTCCAATCATCTGTGTATGTGTGAAGAATGAATAAATTCCATGAAACAATAAAATGAAAATTACCAACGCCGGATGAAACCCGAAAAATGGCAGCACACACCAGAATACATTTCTGATCAAAGCTTGTAAAGTCGTAATCCGAGCTGCAACTGTCAGATTAAATTCCTCACTTTGATGATGGACAATGTGTGCCGCCCACAGGAAATTTATTTCATGCCCCAATCTGTGGTACCAATACCAAACAAAATCGGTCGCAAGAATCAATGCAATCCACGTAATCCAATTATTTGGAATCTGGAACAATGCGAAATTTTCATATATAAAATAAAATAATTGGTAAAAACTGGCTGCAATGAAAAGATTGAGCAAACGCTCCGCAATTCCAATGCTGATGTTAGAAATAGAGCTTTCATATTTGAAAATATCATCTCTTTTTTTCAGCTTGGCAACCTGGTATTCTATAAACAGAAACAGAAAAAATGCAGGCAGAGCAAATGCCAGATAATTTACGTTTTCCATGTTTGAGTCATTTAATTCAAAATAAATTCCGCCACATATTGATTGAATAATTGAGGCTGTTCCATCATCGGAACATGACCGCAATCGCCGATGAGTTTCAGTGTGGAATCGGATAAATTCTGATGAAATTCATAAGCAACACTCACGGGCGTTACCACATCCTGTTCGCCCCAAACGAGCAAAACCGGGATTTTTATCTGGTGTAAATATGCCTTCATATTTTGTTTTTGGGCATCACGTGCCAAACCAATCAAGCGAATGACTTCAGCAGGATTTTGTGTACTCGAATAAACATTGTCAACCAATTCTTTGGTGATGACTTTTTTATTTTCAAATACTTCATCCACTTTCTTTTGGATGTAATTGTAATCACGAACCCTGATGAATGAAGCGCCTAAAGTATTTTCGTATAATCCCGAACTTCCGGTCAAAACGATTTTTTCTACTTTGTCAGGATGTTTCAAAGCATACAACAAAGCGACATGTCCACCGAGAGAATTCCCAATCAGGATAGGATTTTTGATTTCATATTGGTTGATGTATTCTTCCAAAAAAGAAACGAGCTGATTCAGACAGCCGCCGGATTTTGGTTTTCGACACATGGGAAAAGTAGGAGCGTAGATGGAAGATTCGCTTGAAAAATAATGAATTACATGCTCCCAATTGCTCAATGTTCCAAACAATCCGTGAAGCAAGATGATATTTTTTTCCGAATCAAAATTTTTGATGTATTTGTTTTTTGTCAAGCTCAACTGTTCCATAATTCAACATCATTTATTTATTAAATTGCTACAAATATATAATTAAATCTATTTAGTCTATAGAATTAGTAGAGTAATAATTTAAAACTTATCAAAATTTAATTAACCATTAGAATTAATTTCTATGAATGCTTGTTCCATCTGCCTGAGCTTTAGGCAAAATAGTAATGTCAGCCAGTTGAACATGGTCAGGTTGCATAATCGCAAAATAAATGGTTTCCGCAATGTTCTTCGCACTTAAAGGCTGAAATCCTGAATAAACCTGTTGCGAACGATGTTCATCTCCCTTGAAACGAACCAATGAAAATTCCGTATCGACAGCACCTGGAGCAACATTCGTCACTTTGATTCCGAGTGGGAGCAGATCTAAACGCATCCCTTTGCTCAAGGCTTCCACCGCCCATTTCGAAGCGCAGTAAGTAGTGCCGTTTGCATAAACTTGTTTTCCGGCGATGGAGGAAATGTTGATGATATGTCCACTTCCATTGGGAATCATTAATGGTAAAACTGCTTTGGTGGTGTAAATAATTCCTTTTACGTTTCCGTCGATCATTGCTTCTAAATCTTCCAAATCTGCATCCTGAAAAGGAGCGAGTCCATGTGCATTTCCGGCATTGTTAAGCAAAACATCTATTCTTCTGAAGTTTTCAGGTAAATTTTCTATGGCATTGAAAACCGCAATTTTATCTCTCACATCAAAATTCAAAGTAAAAACTTCTGTGTTTTTTGATAATTCTGATTTTAATTCATCTAATCTTTCCTGTCTTCTCCCACAGATAATTAATCTGAAATCATTTGATAATTTTCGAGTTGTTTCCATTCCGATTCCAGATGTTGCGCCTGTGATAAGTGCTGTTTTCATTTGATTTTTGAATTTGATTCAAAGGTAAAAAATCCAAGTAATTAAGAATATTTTGTTGTAGAAATTTATTAAATTCAAAAATTGAATTTAAATTAATTCTATTTCCTACGGATTCAATACATAGCTGTCTTCTTGCTGTTTTTTTGGTGTCTTCGTTTCTTTGCATCATTAACTCAATGAGACTTTAACGGGAAACTAAGAGATAGAGATTTGTTTAGTTATGAGTCTTCTGTGTAAGGGAGCCTTTTTCTTAAAGAACTAATTTTTATTTCAAAAAATATTGGGTGTTGTTCTTTTTGATTAGTTTCCAATATGTATCGGCTCAAATTTATGTGGGAGAAGCAACTTTGATGAGATGAAAATATTGTCTTTAAACCACTTCGGAGCAGAATTATGGGTATAGTTTGCTTCAGAAAAATGAAAAGGAGATTTTGTAGAATATGATTTGAAATTCTTAAATAAAAATTGTTATAAGTTAATAATGTATAGATGACTTTAAAATGCTTACTTTAACAAAAAATTATGGATTGCTTTTTGCATTGTGATTTTTAACTAAACAAAATTTAACTATGCTAATTAATTTTACTCAACTATGATTTTAATTGTAGATGATAAAGCTGAAAATATATATTCGCTCAAGGCCCTTTTAGAATCGAAGAATTTCAAAGTTGATACTGCATTATCAGGTGAAGAGGCTTTAGTTAAGGTGCTGAAAAATAATTACGCACTGATTATTTTAGATGTTCAAATGCCTGGAATGGATGGTTTCGAAGTAGCAGAAACGCTGTCCGGACACAGCAAAACAAAAGATATTCCTATTATTTTTCTTTCTGCAAACAGTACCGATAAAAATTTCATCACAAAAGGTTATGAATCAGGTGGTATAGATTATATAACCAAGCCGGCAGATCCGGACATTTTACTTTTAAAAGTCAGAACTTTTTACAGATTGTTTGAACAAACACAGTCTTTAAATGAAGCACAGGATATGTTGACTTCCGAGATTGAAAGTAGAAAAAGGGCTCAAGAAGAACTAAATAAACAGGTAGATTTTTTGCACACTATTTTAGAAAGTCTTCCGCAGATTGCTTTTACAGCAGATGAAAATGCCAACATCACTTTTGTCAACAACAAATGGTTTAATTACGCATCTTCTTCAACAGGATTTTTGGAAGTTCATACAGATGACCAAAAAAAGATTCAATCTTTTTTAGATCAAAGCAATACACTTACCCAGTCTGTAGAAGCTGAAGTCAGAATTAAAGAAATCACAACTGAAGAATTCCGTTATCATTTATTGCGTATAATACCCATCAAAGAAGGCGATTTAATAAAAAATTGGGTTGGTACTTTTACAGATATCGAAGATCAGAAACGCATTGAAGGGAAAAAGGATGAATTCCTGAGCATCGCCAGCCACGAGCTCAAAACTCCGCTTACAGGCCTAAAGGCTTACATACAATTACTGGAAAGAACTTTCTCAACCCCTAACGTTGCTACCATTCCGACTTATATCGAACGCGCCAAAGATGAAGTGATTAAGCTTGAAAACCTGATTTCCGACCTTTTGGATATTTCAAAAATAGAAAACGGAAAGTTGAAAATCAATAAGGTAGAAATCGATTTGGAAAAAACGGTTAATAATGCCATAGAAACCATCAATCATACAAAAATATCTGAAATTAAAATCGAAAGGCTTGGTGATAAATATGAAGATAAAGTTTTAGCCGATGCTGTTCGCATTGAACAAGTTTTGATCAATTTCTTGACAAATGCCATCAAATATTCACCCAATACAGAAAAGGTCTTGGTGAAAACCACGATCAAAGATAACAATGCTCATATTGCTGTACAGGATTTTGGAATAGGAATTCCACCAGACAAGCAGAAACATATTTTTTCAAAATTTTACAGAGTAGAAGAATCGTCAGTGAAATTTCAAGGATTAGGATTAGGTTTATATATCTGTGCTGAAATCATCAACCAGCATAACGGAACGTATGGCTTAGAAAGCGAGCAAGGAAAAGGTACCACCATTTATTTTACCATTCCATTAAATTAATTATTATGCCCAAACAGTTAATAAAAAAATTACAGATTGGATTTGGATTGTGTTTTATCATTCTGATGATTACTTCTGTTGCATCTTACTTAAGTGTTCAAAAACAAATTGAAAACAGATCCAAGGTTTTACAGACACAGGAAATGATATTAAAAGCTGATAATATTTTGATTGATCTGCTAAATGCAGAAACGGGTCAGCGCGGATTTTATTTGACCAATAACGAATCATTTCTGGAACCTTATTACAAAGGTCTCGAATCTCTTCCTAAATCTCTTGCGGAAATAAAAAAAGAATTACCGGAAGATTCAGAGCAATCTTATAGGATGGACACAATTTCTTATTTGGTAAACTTCAGGTTAAAAATACTTGAAGATGTTGTAAAAACTAAAAAGAGTGGTGGCTCCATAGAAATAGACCAGCTGGAATTAGGCAAAGAGTATATGGACAGTTGCCGCACAATTATTCAGGAATTTGTAGCCTCTGAAACAGAAAAACTAGACCGAAGAAGCCATGCTATGAATGTGTCTTCAAATTATACTTCAGCTTTCATTCTGGCTGCATGTTTTATTTCTCTGGTTATCACATTTATATTTTATAGACAATTAAGAAATGAATTTTTAAAAAGAGATGAATTACAGAAAGAATTAAAAAAGAAAGACGAGCAGCTTTCCAAACGTCTTACAACCATTCAGCATATAGCGCAGCAAATAGCATTGGGTGATTATTCAGTCCGTGTGCAGGAAGATGAAAAAGATTCACTTGGAGGAATTGCTTCTGCATTAAATGAAATGACAGAATCACTTCAAACTTCTTTTGAAAATATAAATCAAAATGAATGGAGACAAACAGGACTTGCCAAAATAAATGAAATACTAGCAGGAAACAAACGGCAAGATGAAATTGCTCACGAATCACTTACTCAATTGGTTACTTATACAGAAAGTATGAGTGGTGCTTTTTACATTTTAGAAGAAGAAAGCCTTGAACTTAAAGGTTATTTTGGACTAGAGCCACAAATGAATAAAAAATACCTGCCGGGTGAAGGAGTTGTAGGTCAGGTATTTGAAAATAAAATATTTAGATCGGTTGAAAATATCAGCTCAGAAGATTATGTAATGAGTTTTGCTGTCGGACAGATCAAACTTTCTCATATGCTATGGATGCCATTGATGTTCAAAGAAAAATGTTTTGGGGTAATTGAATTGGGTGCGAACCAGTCATTTGATGAAACTGGTATTTCATTCCTTCAGGAAGCCTGCAGAGTAATTACATTGGAATTAATGGCTGCAAAAAGCAGAGCACGCATTCAAACGTTACTTGAAGAAACACAGGCGCAGTCAGAGGAATTGCAAATGCAGCACAGTGAATTGGAAAATCTTAATGCAGAATTGGAAGCGCAGACACAATTACTGCAAGCTTCCGAAGAAGAATTAAAAGTACAGCAGGAAGAATTATTACAATCCAATCAGGAATTGGAAGAACGCTCTAAATTATTGGAAGAAAAAAATCAACTCATCGCATTTAGAAATCAGGAAATTCAGAAAAAAGCAGAAGAACTGGCAGTCAGCACCAAATACAAATCAGAATTTTTGGCCAATATGTCGCACGAATTGCGTACGCCTCTAAACTCAATACTTTTGCTTTCAAGGCTCATGGTTGAAAATGATGACGAGAATTTAAATGAAGACCAGATCGAATCAGCGAAAGTTATACAAAGCTCAGGAAGCAGTCTGCTGAGTTTGATCGATGAAATTTTAGATTTATCCAAAATTGAAGCAGGTAAAATGGAACTCGAATTCGAGCCTGTAAATATTTCTGAAATTTGCAATGATTTGAATGGAATGTTCCAACCGTTGGCAAAAGAAAAAGGCATCAGTTTCCAAACAGAAATAAGTTCCGAAATTTCATCTACTATTGAAACAGACAAATTGCGTCTGGATCAGGTTTTGCGAAATCTTTTGGCAAATGCTTTTAAATTTACACAACAAGGAGAAATCCGTTTAACAATAGATTCAGCGCCTCATCAAAAAGATTTTATCCGTTTTTCAGTAAAAGACACCGGAATCGGAATCACCGAGGAAAACCAACAGATTATTTTCGAAGCGTTTCAGCAGGCAGATGGTTCTACCAGAAGAAAATTCGGAGGAACGGGGTTGGGATTGTCTATCAGCAGAGAAATTATCAAATTATTAGGCGGACAAATCAGTGTTGAAAGTACATTGGGTGAGGGAAGTACTTTTACCATCAGTATTCCAAAAAATAAAGAATTAATTCAAAAAGAAAACAAAACAATTCTGGAATCAATTGCAGAAATTTCCATTGCCGAAGAAATTATTCAGGATGCTGCCTCAGAATACAAAGATCCTTTTACGGTAGATGAAATTCCGGAGGAAATTGCTGATGACAGAGATGTTATAAAATCTGGAGATAAGGTAATTTTGATTGTAGAGGACGATACCAATTTTGCCAAATCTTTGTTGAAATATACACGCCAGCAAAATTATTTAGGCATCGTTTTGGTGCGTGGAGATCAGGTTTTAAGTTTTGCAGAAAGGTACCAGCCGCTTGCAATTTTATTGGACATTCAGCTTCCTGTAAAAAGCGGTTGGGATGTGATGGATGATTTGAAGAAAAATGCAAAAACACGCCACATTCCGGTTCACATTATGTCTTCTCTTCAGGCAAAAAAGGAAAGTTTGAAAAAAGGTGCAATTGATTTCATTAACAAACCTATTGCATTGGAGCAAATGAGGCAGATTTTTTCTAAAATTGACGAAGCGCTTAACCGCAATTCGCAAAAGGTATTAATCGTTGAAGAAAACCCAAAACATGCCGCTGCGCTTTCTATTTTCCTAAATAATTTCAACATCACTTCTGAAATTAAAAGCAACGTCGAAGAAAGTGTAAATACTTTATTGAGCTCAAAAGTGAATTGTGTGATTCTTGACATGGGATTGCCTGATAAAACAGGCTATGAAACGTTAGAAGCTATCAAAAATCATGAAGGACTTGAGGATTTGCCAATTATCATTTTTACCGGAAAAAATTTGTCTCATGCAGAGGAAATTAAAATTAAAAATTATGCAGATTCGATTGTCGTCAAAACCGCTCATTCATTCCAAAGGATATTGGATGAAGTAGGATTATTTTTGCATTTGGTAGAAGAAAATCATTTAGATACTAAAAACAAAAGTACCAAAATCAGTATGTTAGGCGATGCACTCACTGGCAAAACAATTTTAATTGCTGATGATGATGTGCGTAATATTTTTTCTTTGACTAAAATTCTGGAGAAATATAAAGTCAATGTAATTTCCGCAATGAACGGGAAAGAAGCTTTGAATCAGCTTTATACACATCCTGATGTTTCAGTTGTTTTGATGGACATGATGATGCCCGAAATGGACGGCTACCAAACCATTCAAACTATAAGACAAAATCCTGCCTATAAAAATTTACCAATTATATCAGTGACTGCTAAAGCAATGACGGGTGACCGTGAAAAATGCATTGCAGCAGGAGCCTCCGATTACATATCTAAACCTGTAGATAAAGACCAGCTTTTATCATTGTTACGTGTTTGGTTATATGAGATATAAATTATGGAAATGTCTGATAAAAAGAGAGATGTAATTTTAATTATAGACGATGACAGCAGAAATACCTTTGCTTTAAATTTAACTTTAAAAACAAAAGGTTATAAGTCATTGGCTTTCAATAGTGCAGAAGAAGGATTGGAAATCTTAAAAAACCGTGAGAACATTGCGTTGGTTCTAATGGATATGATGATGCCGGAAATGGATGGTTATCAGGCGATAAAAGAAATTCAATCATTTGAATTAAATAATGAAGTACCGGTAATTGCAGTTACGGCTCAGGCAATGAGCGGTGACCGCGAAAAATGCATCGAAGCCGGCGCAGCCGATTATATTGCAAAACCGATAGATGTGGACATTTTACTAGAAGTACTCAAAAAATGGATGTAGAGGATGGAACTTGATATCATCAATGACAGCGAAATGGAGCAGTTGCTGGAAGACGTATTCCAAATATATGGATATGATTTTTCGCAATACAGCAAGGCGTCTTTGAAACGGCGCCTTAACAGGATTTGTCTCATTGACAAACTTGCCAGTTTTGCTGAACTGAGGTATCAGGTAGTGAATAATCCATCTTACATGCAACGTTTTGTGGAAGAAATTACGGTCAATGTAACAGATATGTTCAGAGATCCATATTTCTACAAGAAACTTCGGGAAGATATTTTACCGCGTCTGGGAACACATCCTTTTATACGGATTTGGGTGGCCGGTTGTTCGACCGGTGAAGAAGCTTATTCTATTGCGATTTTACTGAAAGAAATTAATTTATACCAGAAAGCATTGATTTATGCAACAGACATCAATCCGACGGTCATAGAAAAAGCGTCGAAAGGAATTTTCCCGATAAGCCAGATGAAACAATATTCGGAAAACTATATTCAATCAGGTGGAACAGAAGATTTTTCAAGTTATTATATGGCCATGTATGACATCGCAAAGTTTGATGAAAACCTCAAAGAAAGAATGATATTTTCTACACATAACTTGGTTTCAGACTCTTCTTTCAATGAATTTCAATTGATTTTATGCCGAAACGTTTTGATTTATTTTGACAAGGGTTTACAAAATAAAGTATTTAATCTTTTTGATTACAGCCTTCAAAATTTTGGATACCTGGCATTGGGATCCAAAGAAACCATTCGGTTTTCTGCCATGGAAAACCGTTACAAAAAATTGGATGGAGAGAAAATCTGGCAAAAAATAATTAATAAATTATAATGGAAACACGTATTTTATTGATAGGAGGATCTGCGGGCAGTATCAATGTATTGATGCAGGTATTGCCTTTTATCGAAACCGATATATCATTTCCGATTGTAATTGTACTTCACAGAAAACCTCACCCGCAAAGTGCTTTAGATGATTTGCTTGCTACGTCAACCCAAATTCCGGTTTTAGAGGCAGAAGATAAAACAGAATTAGAAATAGGCAAAATTTATCTTGTTCCGCCGGATTATCATTTGCTTTTTGAAAATGAATCAATTATATCTTTAGATGCTTCAGAAAAAATTAATTACTCCCGTCCTTCCATTGACGTTACGTTCGAATCGGCCGCACGTGTTTTTGGAAGCAAAGCTTGTGCATTATTACTATCGGGCGGGAATGGTGATGGAGTAGAAGGTTTAAGGAATATTTCACTACATCACGGGAAGATTTTCGTTCAAGATCCATTAACTGCTGAAGTTGATTATATGCCTCGGAAAGCGGTTGAAACATTGACCGAACTTGTTATTTTACCACCTAAACTGATGGCAAAATACATAAACGAACTAAAAAAACTACAAAATGAGCAATAAAACGATTTTTATATTTGATGATAACAAGGCTCTGTTAGATACATTTTCAATTGTTCTTGAGTCTTTTGGGTATAAGGTAGCAACTTCATCTACTTCACACGACATCATTGAAAAAGTAGAAAACATCAAGCCCGATTTGATTATTATGGACAATTGGATTCCTGACATAGGAGGCATTGAGGCAACGCAATTATTGAAAAAGCATCCACAACATCGACATATTCCGGTTATCTTTTGTTCCGCAACAAATGATTTGGAATCGGTAGCCAATATGGCTGGCGCGGAGACTTATCTGTCAAAGCCGTTTGACATTGATGATTTAGAACAAAAAATTGCTGATTTGATTAACTATTAATGAAATATCAATTAAAAAGAACTCAACAATTATACACTGATTTAAAGTCAGCCTGGGATTTTTTTTCTCTTGCACATAATCTTTCCAAAATAACTCCCAAAGATATGAATTTCAGAGTGATGTCAGATGTAGGGGAAATTCCTATTTATGAAGGCATGACCATTGATTACAAAGTTTCACCTTTGCTTGGAATTTCTATGAATTGGCAAACAGAAATTATAAAAGTTGAACATCAAAAATTATTTGTAGATTTTCAGAAAAAAGGTCCTTACAAGATTTGGCATCATTTGCATGAATTTGAGGAAAATGAAAATGGTGTTTTGATGACTGATACTGTTGATTATGAATTACCCTTTGGAATGTTTGGCAATTGGGTTAATCATTTAATCGTTCGAAAAAAACTCGATAAAATTTTTAAATACCGGAAAAAAGTCTTGGATGAAAAATGGGTTTTCTAATTTAGTTAATAGCTAATTAAAAGTATTTTTTTATAGATATTGTAATGACATTGACGGACTCCAATAACCAAAGATTTATTTAAAGAAATGTTTTTTATAAATAAAAAAAGCACCTCACGAGGTGCCTTCGAAAAAAGTTAAAAAATCAAATTCAGGCATGCTGTTCTCTATGCTTGCCCTCGTTGATTTCTTCTACCAGCTTAGCATTAAATGCTGGTAAATCATCCGGCGTTCTACTGGTTACAAGTCCTGCATCTACGATGACTTCCTTGTCTTCCCATTTTGCGCCTGCATTTTTCAAATCTTTACTTATATTTTCAACTGAAGTTAGATTTCTGCCTTCAACTACTTCCGCATCAATTAAAATTTGTGGTCCGTGACAAATTGCTCCGACAGGCTTTTTCTGTTCAAAGAAATTTTTCACAAAACCTAAAGCATTTTTATCAACTCTCAATTGATCCGGATTGATTACACCGCCCGGCAATACCAAAGCATTATAATCAGAAGCATTTGCTTCGGAAAGTATTTTGTCAACCTTATATTCTTTTCCCCAGTCAGTCTCAGCCCAAGCTTTGATGCTACCCGATTCCGGGCTTACTATATCGACTTTCCAGCCTTGTTTTTCTAAATGATCTTTAGGTGATTTCAACTCACTTTCTTCAAATCCGTGTGTTGCCAATATTGCGATTGTCTTTGACATAATTTTATTTTTTATAATTAGACTTTTGATTAAATATTCAAATCTCCTTCACGTCCTATATCCAGCTTAGCACCAGTGACGCCGCTCAAAGCAACTTTGAAGAACGTTACAAATTTGTTAGATTTCGTATCCCAATAATGCGCTTCAGAAGGAATTACTTTTAAAACGCGGACGCGCGGGTCTTCTTTTCCTTTTTCAAACCATCCTTCCACCATTTTATTCCAGTATTTTTCAATTCGGGCTTTGTCTTGCGAAACTTCGGTTTCTGCATGTATGCTCAGGAAATTATAGTCTCGTGGGTCAGAATACAAAAGACAAACCGATGAATCTTCCTTTAAATGTTTGAAAGTTTCACTTTCTGACGAAAATAAATACCAGATATTTCCCTCGTCATCTACTTCTTGTCGGCTCATGGGAACGGCATGGACGTGTTTGCTATCCCGGGTTTGCGTACACAACATCCCAACATCAATTTTATTGATGAGGTTTTTTAGTTTATCGATTGCTTCTTGACTATTCAAATTTTCAGTGCTCATAATTTTAAATTTTTGATTAAACTTTTTTTAAATTAAATGAGGCTGAAATTGGTAAGTAGGTTGAGGTTGGATTAAAACTAATTATTCACCCAAAACGATTTTATAATTTTTTGACTTAATGAATTCATCAAATATTTCTTCAGATTTTTTCATAAGTAATTCATATTGTTTTGCGCCGTGGCTGATCCGTTTCACACCTAACTGGGCTAACTTTTCATAATCAGGTAATTTCGCATGTGCAAAAACATTCAGAGGTAAATCTACTTTTCGTACGAAAACAGATATTTCAGATTCAGATTTCATTAACGGAACGAAGATTCCGTCTGCGCCAGCTTCTTTATAAATCAAAGCTCTGCGAATTGCTTCTTCCAAAGCATCAGGATGCTCTGTCGTATAAGTGTCTGCACGTGCGTTTATGAAAATTTGAGACTTTGATTTGATGGCTCTGATTTTTTCAGCAAGTTTTTCAGCATCTTCTAAAATTCGTTTTCCATCTTTTACAATACCATCTTCGAGATTGACTCCTGCAGCCCCTGCATCTGCAAGTTTTTTTACAAAATCAGCGACTTCTTGAGGATTATCAGAATAACCAGCTTCGAAATCCACGGAAACAGGAATATTTACGGATTTGATAATTTTTTCTACAACGAAAAACAATTCATCAAAACTTATTTCCTCTCCGTCCTCATAACCCAAAGAATTTGCAATTGCATGACTTGATGTTCCAAGTGCTTTAAATCCGGCTTTTTCAGCAAGTTTTGCAGAATGTACATCCCATACATTTCCTAGTAAAAGAGGTTTTTCATTTTCATGAGAAGATTTAAAATTGGAATAGGCGGTAGAATGTGATGGCGAAGTGTTCATAATTTTGAGTTTTAAATTATGATAACACTAATACCATTTTTAAGCCAAAACAATTCGAATTAAAATTTCTTAGGAAAATCTTAACAATTTAATTATTACATGAATTTGAGAAAAATTAACTCACTTTCTTATAAACGTATTCTGTTTCATTTCCTAAACGGTCAATGCCCTGAATTACGATTAAATCTAAATTTTTTCCGTTTCGTTGTTTGTCGATTTCTTTGGTAAATGTACTCGAGTCAAGTATTTCTTTTTCCCAAACCTCACCGTATTTTGTGAAAAGCAGCCAGTTGATGATTTCATTATTTTGAGCCAAAGACCAGTTTGCTTTTACTGAGTTGGTTTCAGATAGAATAAATAAATTAGGTTTATCAAGATTTAAAGGCTTCAACCAGGGCGATTTAGGAATCAATGCTTTTTCTTTGTATGGACCTGCTTTGAGCGAATAAAGCATCGAAGAGGTCAATCCTGCAGTACTCCAATGCGCAACACCGGCACTTTTCGGAACCAACTGACGTGTGATTTCAATTTGTTTGATGATTTCCGCGGGTTTGTCAGAAGCGCGGATTTCAACTGTATTCAATCCCGGCCACAAATGTCTTTGGTGCGTATTTTCAGATTCCCACCAATTCAACAAAGAAGCAAAATTCTGTTTCGGGGCATCCACAGGCCAATAAAGCTGCGGCGTGAAATAATCAATCCAACCTTCATTCAACCATAATTTTGCATCCGCATACAATTCGTCATATTGAGACATTCCCGAAACGCCATTTGGAAATCCGGGTTTCCAAATCCCAAAAGGACTGATTCCGAATTTTACATAATCTTTTTCCTCTTTGATTTCTTTGTAAATTCTTTTGATGAATTGATTCACATTTTCTCTTCTCCAATCTCCACGTGACAACTTTCCACCTGATCCTTGATAAGCACTCCAAGTTATATAATCAGGAAAATCCGCGCCTCCATTGTAAGAAGCATAAGGATAAAAATAATCATCGAAATGAATGCCATCTATATTATATCTTTTAACAATGTCCATTACGACATCGCTCGCATGGTCTTGCGTTGTTTTGTCAGCCGGATCAAACCAATACATTCCGTTTTTGAGCTTGACGATTTGTGATGGCATTTTGTTGACGATGGACTGGCTTGAAACTTTTCCGCCGTTGGAATGGTGCGCACGGTAAGGATTTAACCAAACATGCAGCTCCAATCCACGTTTGTGAGCTTCTTCCACCCAAAATTCCAAAGGATCATAATAAGGATAAGGCGCTCTTCCCGTTTCGCCCGTCAAGAAATAGGACCAAGGCTCAAATTTGCTAGCATAAAGTGCATCTCCCGAAGGTCTCGCCTGAAATATTACTGCGTTGAAATTATGCTCTTTCAGCATATCCAAAAGATAAATCGCTTCTGCTTTTTGCTGTTCTGTAGTTAGATTTTTTTTCGATGGCCAGTTAATGTTGGCTACACTTGCAATCCACGCTGCACGGAATTCGCGGTCAAATTTTGGAAGGTTGAGCACCATTGGAATTTCTTCTTTTGGCTTGTCTTTTTTATCAACTATATCGACTTTGATTTCAGTTTTCGTTTCCGTCTTTGAAATTATGGCTGGTTTTTCTTCATTTTTCTTTTCTGAAGCAGGCTTTTGTGTGGTTTGTTGTCTTTTGGAATAAGTAGGATAATAATTGGTTTGTTTTGAACACGCGTTCATAACTCCTAAAACGATTCCTATTATTATAAAAAATTTGATTTGCTGTAATTTCATACGTGCACAAAAGTATTATAAAATTCAATGATTTTAACGTTTAAATAATTTGAATATTATTTTAAATGATTAATAATTAACTATTTTTATGATATAATGAAGATGAAAAAGGAATTTAGATTGGATGGAAATAATTTTGATGATTTAGAAGGATTTTATATCGAAATCTATAAGTTAATGACTTTATATGAAGATTGGAAACCGGCGCACAATCTTGATGCGTTGAACGACATGCTTTATTCAGGTTTCGGGGAAGAAGCAATTTTAATTTGGAAAAATTCAGAAAAAAGTAAATTGGATTTAGGTAGTGAAGCCACAATTGATTTTTACAAAAATAAAGTCAAACACGGAAAACCTTTCAATATAACATGGGCAAAGGAAAAATTGGAAGAATTACAATCAGAAAAAGGACAGACACTTTTTGAAATTTTGATTGAAATCTTTACAGATCATCCGAATATTGATTTGATTCTGGAATAATATATGTCATTCCGAGGTACGAGGAATCTCAAATTTGGACAATGAAAATTTTTCCACTTCACTTCGTTTCGGTCGAAATGATACTATAGTCTAAACATTTCATCTTTTAAAATTCAAATTTCATCTATAAATCACAATGATTTGTCGGGAATGGATTGCCATTTGTTAAAACCGCCGTAAACTTGTAGAAAGGTAGCATTTCAACATGAATTTTTGGTTCAATTCTTTCAAGAATAATATTCACATTTACATCCAGTTTTTTGCGTGGATTATCCTTGCTTACACACTTTTTTTTCAATATTTATTGATTTGTGATTGCAATCCGACGATGCTTTTTTGGATCAAACAATGCATTTTGATGTCGAGTTTAATTACATTGTATTACGTTCATGCACAGGTTTTTATTCCGAAATGGATTATCGAGAAAAAATATCCGCTTTACGTTTTCCTGACTGTAACGACGGTTGTTGTACATATTCTTTTCAGCAGAATGGCCGACAGATTGATTCTCAGACCTGCAAAAGGTGTTTTTCAAGACATAGATTTCACAACTTTTGAAGCGGTAATGATGCAAATCAATCCTTTTGTAGGAAAAGGATATTATGACAAAATCATTCCGATTTTAGATTTACTTTTAATTGCAATTGGAATCATTTTAACCATCAGCAAAAAGTGGCAAAACGAACAAAAACGCCGTCAGGAATTGGAACAGGAAAGATTGAGTTCTGAATTGACTTACCTCAAAGCACAAATCAATCCGCATTTCTTTTTCAATACTTTAAATAATATTTATTCCTATACATTGGTAGATGGGGACATCGCACGAAAAGCAATTTCAAATTTATCCAAAATGATGCGTTATGTTTTGTATGACAGCCAAACGCATACCACGACGCTTATCAAAGAAATTGAATTCATCAAAGATTATATCGATTTGATGAAATTACGCGTCACCGACAAAGTCAAAATTGAAACTTCATTTAATTTTACTAATAAAGATATTCCCATCGCGCCGATGCTTTTTTTGCCTTTTGTGGAAAATGCTTTTAAACACGGAATCAGCACGATAGAAGATTGCTTTATCGAAATTAAATTAATTCAAAATGGAAACAATTTAACTTTAGAAGTAATTAATTCTTTATTGTCAAAACGACAATCTTTGGATGAAAGTAATGGAATCGGATTGGTGAATACCAAACGCAGACTGGATTTGCTTTACGCCGGAAAATATGAATTAATCGCTGAGCCAACCGAAAACGGAACTTTTGAAGTCAAACTCAAAATCGATACCCAATGATCTTAAACTGTATTACGATAGACGATGAGCCACCGGCGCTGATGTTACTTGAAAATTACATCAACCAAACACCTTTTCTCAAACTGAAATGGAGTTTCACCAATGCGATGGACGCGCTGAAATTCATCCACGAAAATCCTGTTGATTTGGTATTTTTGGACATTCAAATGGCAGATATTACAGGAATTGAATTGGCTCGAATGATTGCCAACCGCCCCGATAAAAAAACAATTCAGGTCATTTTTACAACTGCTTTTGAACAATATGCATTGGAAGGTTACAAGCTTGATGTTTTGGATTATTTGCTGAAACCTTTTGTTTATGAAGATTTTCATCGTGCTGCGAATAAAGCTTTGAAACAAATTAAAATTTTGAATGATGGATTGAATAATTCTTCTGCAAAAGCCGAAGAAGAAAGTTTCATTTATTTAAACATCCAACACCAAAAAGTAAAAGTCAATACCAAAGACATTTTGCACATCGAAGGTTTCAAAGACTATGCAAAGGTTTTTGTGAAAAATGCAGACAAACCGTTGATGTCTATCATTACTTTGAAATCTTTGGAAGAACAGTTGCCCGAAGGGAAATTTATGCGCGTGCATAAATCTTTCATCATTTCTCTCGATAAAATTTCCGCTGTAGGAAAAAGTACAGTCAAAATCGGTGACACACTGATTGATGTGAGCAAACCTTATGCAGATGATTTCAACGAATTTTTAAAAAACTGGTAATATAAATTCCGCCCACACAATATGAAATTCAAATTTATCCTTTATTTAGTAGTAACCTTGGGACTCGCTGCCATGGCTTATTTTTTATTTTTTCATGATTCGGACAAACCGAAAGAAGAGAAAAAAAATGGCGGCGGAGGTCCCGCTAAGGTTGAAGCAATTATCGTTAAACCTCAGTTTGCGGCAGACACTTTGACTTTGACAGGAAGTATTGATGCGGATGAAAAAGTCGAAATCAGAAGTGAAGTTTCAGGAATAGTAGAGAAAATTTACTTCAGCGAAGGCACAAGAGTAGGACAGGGACAAACATTGTTGAAAATCAACGACATTGAACTGCAGGCACAACTAAGATCCGCCGAAACCCGCCGACAATTAACTTCAGAAAATGAAAGAAGAGCACGATTGCTTCTGGAAAAAGGAGCCATCAGTCAAGAAGAATATGACATTGCAAGTGCCGATTTCAAAACGGCTCAAGCACAGATTCAGTTAATTAAAGCACAGATTTCCAAAACTTCGGTGAGAGCTCCATTTTCAGGGGTTATCGGTTTGCGGAATATTTCGCCGGGCGCATACATTTCTCCCGACATTTTGATTACGAGTTTGGTGAAAAGCAGTCAGGTGAAAATTACGTTTTCGATTCCTGAAAAATATGCAAGTACTGTAAAACTCAATTCAAAAATATATTTCACGGTGGCCAATAGTTCAGAAAAATTTCCTGCAACCATTTATGCCATTCAACCTGAAATTGAAATCAATACAAGAACCCTTTCTGTGAGAGCAAAAGCAGATAACTCCAAAGGAAATTTGATTCCCGGAACTTTTGCCAACATTGCTTTTGATTTAAACGAAGTTGATGACGCGATTATGGTTCCGACAGAAGCGATAGTTCCGGTGCAGGATGGCAAAAAAGTTTTTATTTATAAAAATGGAAAAGCGAAAGAAGTCATGGTGCAAACGGGAAGCAGAAGTCAATCAGACGTAATTGTTTTGTCCGGGTTAAATCCTTCCGATACTGTAATCACAACCGGAGTCTTGAGTTTGAAAGACGGTGCTGATGTTAAAATTACGCTCAAAAATAAACCTGCGAAGTCATGAGTTTACCGTCACTTTCGATAAAAAGACCGGTTTTGACCATCGTGATGAATGTGACCATCATTCTATTTGGTTACATTGGATTTAATTTTTTGGGGATTCGTGAATATCCTTCCATTGATCCCGCAATTGTTTCCGTTCAGACGAATTATGCGGGTGCCAATGCCGATATCATCGAATCTCAAATCACTGAACCTTTGGAAAAATCCATTAATTCAATTGATGGAATTAAAAATATTTCTTCTTCAAGTAACCAAGGTTCGAGTAGAATTACGGTTGAATTTGAACTGGAAAAAGATTTGGAAGAAGCTGCAAATGATGTTCGTGATAAAGTTTCCCAAGCCGTAAGAAATCTTCCGCAAGACATCGATGCGCCGCCTGTAGTTTCCAAAGCAGATGCGGATTCAGACCCAATCATTGTGATGTCGGTTCAGAGTTCATCCCGAAATAAATTAGAGCTGAGCGATTATGCTGAAAATGTAATCAGTGAAAGACTACAGACAATTCCCGGCGTGAGCGGCGTTCAGATTTGGGGGCAGCAACGGTATGCGATGCGTTTGTGGTTTGATCCGATCAAAATGGCTGCTTATGGAATTACAGTGAGCGATGTCAGAGATGCTTTGAATACCCAGAACGTTGAATTACCAACAGGGAAATTAGTTGGTGCAAATACAGAACTCACAGTTAAAACTTTAGGTAATTTATCCAATGAAACGGAATTCAACAACATTATCATCAAAACCAATGGCGATAAAATTGTCCGTTTCAGCGATGTAGGTTATGCCAGCTTACAATCTGAAAACCTCGAAACCAAAATGGTGAGTGACGGAAAACAATTGGTCGGTGTAGCGGTGATTCCGCAACCGGGAACCAATTACATCGACATTGCCAACTCATTTTATGAAGTTTTTGATCAATTAAAAGAAGAAGTTCCGGAAGATATCATTTTAGATGTTTCAGCTGACAATACGCTTTTCATCAAAAAATCAGTGATAGAAGTAGTCGAAACTTTAGCCATTGCAATCATTTTAGTGGTATTGATTATTTATGTTTTTTTTCGGGATTGGTCGATTTCATTGCGTCCGTTGCTGGACATTCCGGTTTCATTGATTGCGACTTTTTTTATCATGTACTTGTTTGGTTTTTCGATCAACGTACTCACGCTTCTCGCAATCGTTTTAGCAACCGGATTAGTAGTTGACGACGGAATTGTAGTGACTGAAAATATTTATAAAAAAGTAGAAGAAGGCATGTCGCCAATGGAAGCCGCGATCAAAGGTTCGAACGAAATTATGTTTGCTGTGATTTCCATTTCGATCACTTTGGCTGCTGTATTTTTACCTGTTATTTTCTTGGAAGGATTTGTTGGAAGATTGTTCAGGGAATTCGGAGTCGTCATCGCTTCGGCTGTTCTCGTATCTGCCTTTGTATCTTTGACTTTGACACCGATGTTGAATGCTTATTTAATGAAAGGAGGTAAGCAGAAACAATCTAAAATGTACCGTTTGACAGAACCTTATTTTGAAAAAATGAACAGTGGTTACGCCAAATCATTGACAAGATTTGTTCATAATAAATGGCTCAGCTTTCCGATTTTGATTGCTTGTTTCATGTTAATCGCATATTTCTTTACAACCATCAAAAAAGAAACGGCACCATATGACGACAGAAGTAACGTATCGATGAGTATTGCAGGTCCTGAAGGTGCGTCATTTGAATATATGGACCGCTACATGAAGGAATTAGACAAACTCGTTCACGATTCCGTTCCTGAAACCAAAGTGGCTTTGGTCATCACTTCGCCCGGATTTGGTTCTGCTTCGGTAAACAGCGGAAGGGTTCGGATAACTTTGGTAGAAACAGATGAAAGAGAACGTTCACAAGCAGATGTTGCAGATGAGCTGACCAAATGGACAAAAGCTTATAATGGAGTCAGAGTAAATGTTTCACAGCAGCCTACAATTGCAGTGAACAGGCGTGGAGGCATGCCGATTCAATACATCATTCAGGCACCGAATTTTGAAAAGTTAAGAGAAAAAATTCCATTGTTCATGGAAGAAATCAATAATGATCCGACTTTTTCCAATACCGATATTAATTTAAAATTCAACAAACCCGAAATCAATGTCACCATTGACCGCTCCAAAGCGCAATCTATGGGTGTGTCGATGCTCGATATCGCGCAGACTTTGCAGCTTTCATTGAGCGGACAGCGTTTCGGATATTTCATGCGCGACGGAAAACAGTACCAGGTCATCGGGCAGTTTGAGGACAAAGACCGCGATGCACCCATTGATTTGACATCGCTTTTTGTAAAAAATAATGTGGGACAATTAATTCAATTGGATAATATAGTTCAAACACACGAAGAAAGCAGTCCACCGCAGTTGTATCACAACAATCGTTTTATGGCAGCTACGGTTTCTGCAGGATTGTCTCCAGGAAAAAGTATCAGCGATGGAATTGAAGCGATGGACAGAGCCAAAGAAAAAATTCTTGATGAAACATTTACGACCGATTTAAGTGGTGAATCCCGTGATTTTGTGGAAAGTAGTTCTAATACTTTATTTGCATTTGCATTGGCTTTGGTTTTGATTTATTTAATTCTGGCAGCACAATTCGAAAGTTTCATCGATCCGTTTATCATCATTTTGACCGTGCCGATGGCAGTTGCAGGAGCGTTCATTTCCTTATGGATTTTTGGACAGACTTGGAACATTTTCAGCCAGATCGGAACCATCATGCTCATCGGGCTAGTTACGAAAAACGGAATTCTCATTGTGGAATTTGCCAATCAATTGCGTGAAAAGGGAATGTCAAAATACGAAGCCACTATCAAAGCTTCTGAATCTCGCTTGCGTCCGATTTTGATGACAAGTTTGGCAATTGCTTTGGGGGCATTGCCGATTGCAATGTCATTGGGCGCTGCTTCTGTAAGCCGTATGGGGATGGGAATTGTAATCGTAGGTGGAACGATTTTTTCCTTGATTCTGACACTTTTTGTAATTCCTGCAATTTACCTCATGTGGTCAAGACCCAAAAAAGTGCACAAAGAATTGGTTGAATTAAATAAAAATGACAATGAAATATAGTTTCATTTTATCCCTAGTATTAATTTCGGTTTTTGCGCAAGCACAAAATTATCTAACGCCCGAAGATGCCGTTTCGACAGCAATAGAAAATAATTTCGACATCAAAATTGCCAAAAACAATTTAGAAATTGATCAAATCAATGTCAACCGTGGAAATGCTGGGATGTTGCCTTCATTGACCGGAGAATTTAACATGAACAACAGCATTCTCAATTCCAAACAAGAAAGAGCGGACGGTACCATTCAGGAACTCAACGGTGCCCGAAACAATGCGTTGAATTACGGCGTCAACCTCAATTGGACAATTTTTGACGGTTTTTCCATGTTTGCCCGATATGACCAACTTAAAGAATTTCAAAAACAAGGTGAAGCCGAACTGAAAACAAGTGTTGTTACTCTAGCAAGTCAGGTTTTGGCAACATATTTTGATTTAATCCAGCAGCACCAGATTTTGGAAGCTTACCGCGAAGCGATTGATTTGTCACAGTTTCGTTTGACTTTGGCAGAAACAAGATTTGAAATTGGGAAAGCAGCTAAACTGGAAGTTTTAAATGCGAAAGTAGATTTGAATACAGACCAAACAAATTTACTGCGTCAATTGGAATTAATTGAAAATACAAAAACATACCTCAATCTTTTGATGGCAGAAGATTTGAAAACGCCCATTGTCGTTCAGTCCGAATGGGAAATCAACCAGGAATTGGTTTTAGATGAATTGATTTCACTTGCTGAACAACAAAATCCAATAATCCAAACGGCTTTGATCAACCAAACCATTGCAGAACAAGAGTTGAAAAGAATTAAAGGGAACCGCTATCCACAGATTGCGCTCAATACGGGATATAATTTCACACACAGTGAAAATACATTGGGTTTTGCACGGGTAAATGATGGCAGAGGTTTCAATTATGGTGTTTCAGTTTCACTCAATATTTTCAATGGATTGATTCAGAAAAGAAATGAAAGTATAGCCAAAATTCAGATTGAAAATTCACAGGTTTTGATTGACCAGCAAAGACAAAATATCCAGTCGCAAATTATCTCCAATTACCAAACTTATCAGACCAATTTGGAACTGATTACTTTGGAATTGAGTAACGAAGAGATTGCCAAAGAAAACTTAGACATCACGCTCGAAAAATTCCGCATCGGAACCATTACCACTTTGGAAGTAAGAACTGCACAGCAGAATTACATCGATGCGATGACCCGTGTGAGTGATGCGAAATTCCAAGCGAAAATCTCCGAAATCCGCTTGCGCGAATTGGCAGGAAATGTTTTGAATTAATTTAGCGTTTGTCATTTGAAGAAGGAGGAATCTCATTATAATCGGTAGAGATTCTTCCTCCCGTTTCACGAGATTCAGAAGGACTTGCACATATTATTTAGAGGTGCGAGGAATCTTTAAAACAAATCTCATTTACTTCACGATTGAATTCCTTGTGTAGCGCAAAAGCTCCAAACCTTTGTCATCAAAGAAACTCAATTTGTCATTATCAAATCGGTAAGAAGCAACTTTCTCCAAATTTTTGGTGTAGGCACTTTCGTTTACGCCTTCACAAAACATTTTGGTCATTCCCAATCCGCTGAAACTGATTTTGTTTTGATCAGTGCTGAAGTTTCCAAACATTTGGTTACAGCCGGTATTTCCGGTTAATTTTTTAGAAACAGATTCCAGAGTGAGAGATGGTCTTTTGTTAGGAAAGCCTTCATCTATATTGACTTCGTTGATGAACTCGAGGGTATAACTTCCGGAAAGTTCGAGGTTGAGAGTTTGTGGATCGTTCATAGTTTGTGTAGAGCAGGACTGGAAAATTCCAAATGCTGAAATGACTAAAATTGCAATTAAATTTTTCATAATCGATTAATTTAATTGAAGTTTTTGCAAATGATGTGCCACTTACTTTTCAAAAATAATCAAATCAAGTATTGGATGGCAAAAATTGTAAAAAAAATCTGCGACTCAATATTCCGAGCCACAGATTTTCCTCATGTGTATAATTGTGTATTTTTATCCTGAAATTACGCTTTCATTTTCTTTGTCCAAATAGCTTTGTACGATTTCTATAGCATTTGTAACCACGTCACTCAATGCTGTAATGAAAGTTCCGTCTTTTGCATTATTGATAGCATGTTTGATGGCTTCGACTTCTTTCGGGATGATTTCATAAGTGATTTCTTTGTTCGACGAATGAATTCCTTCCAAAATCAAATCAATGATTTCTTGTTCAGTTCTTCCACGCAAATGTTTTTCTTGTCGGATGATGATATGGTCAAACATCCTTCCTGCAATCCGCCCGCATTCTTTGATGTCTTCATCTCGTCTGTCACCTACACCGGCAATGATTCCGATTTTGTGTGGAGAATCTATATTTCCTAAGAAATCTTCAATAGCCATGTATCCTTTTGGGTTATGAGCAAAATCAATCATTACCTGGAAATTTTTGAAATTAAATATGTTCAATCTTCCCGGAGTTTGTGCAGCACTTGGAATAAATGTCTGCAAAGATAAACTCAAATCTTCCGAATTAAATCCTGATAAATAGCCCGCTAAAGTTGCTGCCAAAGCATTTGCAATCATGAATTTCGCTTTACCGCCTACAGTAATTGGAACTTGGGTTACACGTTCAATTCTGATTTTCCAGTCTCCTTTTTTGATGGTAATGTATCCGTTTTCAAAAACCGCCAAAGTTTTGCCAGCTTTTGAAAGTGCCTGTACATGCGGCTGATTTTCATCCATACTGAAATAAGCAATGTTACATTCCAGGTCTTTAGAGATTTTCATACAATGTTCATCATCCGCATTCAGAATTGCCCACCCGTCATTTTTGATGCTGTGTACGACAACTCTTTTTACTTTAGCCAAATCTTCCAGATCATGGATGTCATTTAATCCCAAATGATCTTCTTGGATATTGGTGATAATTCCAATGTCACATCGGCTAAAACCCAATCCTGCTCTCAAAATTCCACCACGAGCCGTTTCTAAAACAGCAAATTCAACTGTCGGATCTTTCAATATATATTCCGCACTAAATGGTCCGGTTGTGTCGCCTTTTTCCAACAGATGATTTTGAATGTAAATTCCATCTGAGGTCGTAAAACCAACACGGTAACCTTTGTTTTTAACCATGTGAGCCAAAAGCCTCGTAGTGGTAGTTTTCCCATTGGTTCCTGTAACAGCAATAATCGGAATACGGCTTGGTTTTCCCGGAGGATAAAGCATATCGATTACCGGAGCGGCTACGTTTCTTGGCAATCCCTCGGAAGGAGCCAAGTGCATTCTGAATCCCGGAGCGGCATTTACTTCTAAAATAACGCCACCGTTTTCCTGTAAAGGCTGCGTAAGATTTTCTGCCATGATATCGATCCCACAAACGTCTAATCCTATGATTCTTGAAATTCTTTCAGCAAGGAAAATATTTTCCGGATGAATCATATCTGTGACATCGATGGAAGTTCCACCTGTACTCAGATTTGCAGTAGACTTCAAATAAACAATTTCTCCTCTTTTGGGAACTGATTCTTCTGTATATCCCAATTTATCTAATAAATCCAAAGAATCACGGTCGATATTGATTTCGGTCAAAACATTTTCATGACCATATCCACGGCGTGGGTCTTGATTTTCGGTGTCAATTAATTCTCTAACTGTATTTTCTCCGTTTCCGATGACGTGTGCAGGAACTCTTTGTGCTGCTGCAACCATTTTGTGATTAATTACTAAAATACGGAAGTCGTGTCCTGTAATGAATTTTTCTACAATAACTCTTCTGCCATATTTTTGTGCATGTTCCAATCCTGCTTTGGCATCCTCAAAATTGGTTACATTAATGGAAGCACCTTTCCCGTGATTTCCACCCAAAGGTTTGATTACAATCGGATACCCGATTTTATTAATTGTAGCAACCAAATCTTCTTCGTCAACACAAATAGAACCTGAAGCGACTGGCACTGAAGAATTCTCCAGCATTTTTTTGGTTTCTTCTTTGTCGCATGCAATATCAACGGCTATATTGCTCGTGTTACAAGTAATTGTTGCCTGAAAACGCATTTGATTGATTCCATAACCCAATTGAACTAAAGAATTTGTTCCCAAACGAATCCATGGAATATCACGCGCAACTGCCTCTTCCACAATGCTTCCCGTACTCGGTCCTAAACGAACTCGTTCGCGGATTTCGCGCATGCGCTGAATGTCGGCCTCTAAATCATATTCTGTTCCGTCAACCAAAGCCTGCGCAATTCTTACTGAAGCTTCAGCTGCAAACATCCCAACACTTTCTTCCACATAACTGAAAACCACATTATAAACACCTGGTGTTTTGGTAACACGTGTGCGGCCAAATCCCGTATCCATTCCTGCAAGTGTTTGAATTTCAAGTGCGATGTGTTCTATTACGTGACCCATCCAGGTTCCGTTTTCAATTCGCATAAAAAAACCGCCACGCACACCTTCCGAACATCTGTGTTCAATAAGGGTAGGCATCATGGCTTCGATTCTTTCACGGAAACCTTCTATTTTATTGGTTGGTAATTCTTCTAATTCTTGTAAATCCAAACGCATCTGGATTAATTTTTTTCTTCTTACACTCCAAATATTTGGACCTCTCAGCGCCTGAATTTTCAATATTTCCATAATGGTTAAGTAATTTTTAGTGTAATTAAGTTTAACAAATAATTAAACTCATATTTTGATAAAATTAACAATTATTTTGAATTAACTGTATTTTATCATGAAAAAAAATAAAAAATAGTCAGTTTATAATCCATTTTAAATTACAAAATGAAATTAGGGAGTTATAAAAATATTCTTAGTTTTGTCGCATGAGTATTAAAGGAAAACTAATTATTATCGGTGGAGCTGTAGACAAAGGCAGTTTTACTGAAGTAAGTTTTGACGAAAATGTTGCCAACAACCTAAACTTTTTCGAAAAGGGAATTCTTAAGCGTTTAATCAACGAGTCAAAACATAAAAATGAATCCCGAATTGAAGTAATTACAACTGCTTCGACGATACCATTGGAAGTGGGAGCGGAATATATAAAGGCGTTCAATTATTTGGGTGCGACAGAGGTAGATGTATTACATATTCAAAAACGTGAGCAAGCTATGCAGCCTGAAGTTCTCGAAAGAGTAAGAAAAGCTGATGTTGTAATGTTCACGGGTGGAGACCAACTTCGTTTGACTTCTATTTTGGGAGGAACAGAATTTCAGGATATCCTTTTGGATAAATATCATAACGAAGATTTCATTTATGCAGGAACTTCCGCAGGAGCAGCCGCAGCTTCGAGCAGTATGATTTACCAAGGTTCTAGCAAAGAAGCCTTGTTGAAAGGTGAAGTGAAAATCACAAGCGGATTAGGTTTTATTGAAGATGTGATTGTTGATACGCATTTTGTGCAGAGAGGACGCATCGGGCGTTTGTTTCAGGCGGTTGTAGGAAATCCAAAAGTTTTGGGGATCGGTTTGGGAGAAGATACCGGATTATTGATAAAGGACGGAACGAAAATGGAAGCCATCGGTTCCGGATTGGTAATTTTGGTGGACGGAAGACAAATCAAAAATACAAATCTTACCGATGTTTCGTTGGGTAAACCTGTTTCTATCAGCAATTTGATTGTCCATGTAATGAGTCAGACCGATACATATGATTTGAATACTTCTGAATTAATCATCCACGGCGAATCTGTACAAGAAGTTGAATAAATGAAGATCATCATTCATGGTGGATTTTTCAGTGAATCCCATACCAATCAGGAAACCAAAATCGCAAAGCAGGAAGCGCTGAAAAGAATTGCTTCCAAATCTTTTGAATTTTTGAAAAATCATTCCGCTTTGGAAACAGTAGTTTATGCTGTTTCTCTTTTGGAAGATGACGAATTGTTCAATGCCGGAATCGGTTCCCAAATCCAAAGTGACGGCGAAATCCGTATGAGTGCTTCTTTGATGGATGGAACTACAGAAAAAATGAGTGGTGTCATAAACATTCAAAATGTAAAAAACCCAATTCAGGTTGCAGAAAAATTGTTGAGTTATGATGATAAAGTCTTGGGTGGAGAAGGGGCAACTAAATTTGCGAGAAAAAACGGATTTGAATTTTTCTCAACTGAAATCCCGCAACGAAAAGAAGAGTATTTGGCCAAAGCAAAATCAAACGGTTCGGGAACTGTTGGTTGTGTAGCTTTAGATACCAATGGGAAATTAGCTGTTGCAACTTCCACAGGTGGAAAAGGTTTTGAAATTCCGGGAAGAATTTCAGACTCTGCAACGGTTGCCGGAAATTATGCCAATCAAAACTGTGCGGTGAGCTGCACAGGAGTAGGAGAGGATATCGTGAGCGGAGCAGTCGCAGCTAAAATCGTTACGCGAGTAACAGATGGATTAAAAATTGAAAAAGCATTTTCCAGAACTTTTGATGAATTGAAACCTTTTGACGGTTTTGCGGGTGCGATCGCGATTGATAAATCAGGAAATATTTACCACCAAGATTCGCATCCTTCTATGGTTTATGCTTCTTTTGATGGGGAGAATTTTGAGGTTTTTAATTGATATATCGTGAGATTCAGAATTTCTATATTTTTAACTATCTTTTTTTTATTTGCAGCTTGCAAAAAACAAAATTCCGATTATAGAGAAATTAAATTCAAAAGATTTAATTGGACTCTTAATATTCCTAAAAGTTTTGAGGCTGTTAGTAAACAGGATTGGGAAAAACATCAAAATAGAGGAACTCAAGCAATAGAAAATACTCTTGGAGAAACAATAGAAAACAATTCTAAAATAATTTTCATTTTTAAGAAATCTAATTTAAATATATTTGAAGCAAGTTTTCAACCATTTGATGAAAGCATTGATGGAAATCATTCTGATTCTTTTGATATGGTTAATGAAATTTTAACTGAAACATTCAATAATCAGATTCCAGATATTATTATAGATGAAGAAAGATCTGTAGAAATGATTGATGGATTAAAGTTTCAGGTTAATAAAATCAAATTGACATATCCTAACAATACTAAGTTCTATAATGAAATGCATAGTACTCTCATTGGGAAGGAAGAATTAACTGTAAACATAATGTATACCGATGAAAAACTTGGAGAAATTATGAGAGAATCATTTCTTTCCTCAAAATTTGGCAATAATTAAATTGTTTATTTTATAAACACCCTCATGATTGATATCATAATTCAATAAATTTAAATTATTAAAACACTAAAAATCAATTAGATAAATTTATCATAAATCCCCTAAATTCCACGATTACATTTAGCTATTGAGTTCTTTTCTATCCTGAATTTGTCAGACATAATTTTGCCTTGAATTTAAAACCAAAAGATTATGTCATTAGTAGGAAAAAAAGCCCCACAATTTATCGCTCCGGCAGTTTTGGACGGAGAAGAAATCGTTTCAGACTTCGCATTGCCAATCGGCGAGAAAAATATAGTTTTATTCTTTTATCCAAAAGATTTCACATTTGTTTGTCCAACAGAATTGCACGCATTTCAAGCTAAGTTAGCTGAATTTGAAAAAAGAGATGCCGTTGTGGTAGCAGTTTCTACTGATTCGGAAGAAACACACTTAGCTTGGTTAAATACTGAAAAAGACAACGGAGGCATACAAGGTGTAACTTATCCGGTAGTTGCTGACTTAGCAAAAACAATTTCTATGGATTACGGTGTTTTGGCAGGAGAATATGTAAATGATTATGAAACGGACAGAATCGTTTTCCAAGGTCTTCCGGTAGCTTACCGTGGAACTTTCATCATCGACAAAAACGGTGTAGTTCGCCACGAAACTATCAACGATTTGCCATTGGGAAGAAATATCGAAGAGTATGTACGTTTGTTGGATGCTATTCTTCATGTAGAGAAATTCGGAGAAGTTTGTCCTGCAAACTGGGAAGAAGGAAAAGCTGCGATGAACGCAACCAAAGACGGTGTTGCTGAATATTTATCAACTAACGTTAATTTGAACTAAATCATGTTCGTAGAAATTTCAGAAGATAATTTACCCGAAATATTGAACCAAAATCCAAAAGTTTTGGTTCAGTTCGGAGCGACCTGGTGCGGAAACTGCCGCTTGCTCAAACCAAAAGTAAAACGTTTGGCAGAAGCAAATCCTGATATTCAGTTCATTTACGTTGATGCCGAAAAATTCCCAGAAAGCCGTAAGCTAGCCGAAGTTACCAACCTTCCTACGTTCGCAATTTATAATCAGGGAACTTTTGTCAATCAGGTAGTGACATCGAAAGAAGAACATTTAAAAGAGATTACAAATGAAATTGCCGGTTTATAAAAATTTAGCAAAATCAGTTTCCAACGAAGCCATGGAAAATGCTTTGGAAGTATTGGAAATCTATGCCGATTCGCCTGCTGTAAAGGAAGAGGAAAGGGAAGCCATCGGCGAAATCATCTCAAACATCTGCGGAGCGATGGAAATGAAAGCAATGGTTGATGACGGAATGAGCGAACGCGATGCAGCCAACCATTTCATGAAAAGAGTTTTAGGCTCGATTGATAGATAAAAAGGTCATTCAGAACGAAGTGAAGAACCTGAATTTAGCTAATAAAAATAAAGAGATTTTTTTTCATAATAGATTGATTTTAGACCCGAGGACGAAAGTTTTCGGGTTTTTGATTTAGTAATACAATTTGTATTTTTTTCTTAAGCGGTAAATGGATAATTATTACACTTTAATTCAAAATCTGTCATTCTGTCATTAAATTCTGACAATTAATTCCAAAAATTCTGTTGGCACAATCATTGACTATTGAATTGAAAAATTAATCTACAATAAAATTATATAAAATGAGTAAAATAATAGGAATTGACTTAGGTACTACAAACTCCTGCGTTGCAGTGATGGAGGGTAGCGAACCTGTTGTAATCCCAAATGCAGAAGGTAAAAGAACTACTCCTTCGATCGTAGCTTTCGTAGAAGGTGGTGAAAGAAAAGTGGGAGATTCGGCAAAAAGACAAGCCGTGACCAACCCGCACAAAACTATTTATTCGATTAAAAGATTCATGGGAAGCACATTCTCAGAAGCAAACAAAGAAACAGAACATGTTCCGTACAAAATTGTCAAAGGTGACAATGACACCCCGCGCGTAGAAATTGACGGACGCAATTATACACCGCAAGAAATCTCTGCAATGGTACTTCAAAAAATGAAGAAAACAGCAGAAGATTATTTAGGACATGAAGTAACGCAAGCCGTTATTACGGTTCCTGCATATTTTAACGATGCACAGCGTCAGGCTACAAAAGAAGCCGGAGAAATTGCAGGTTTGAAAGTAGAAAGAATTATCAATGAGCCGACTGCAGCAGCATTGGCTTATGGTTTGGATAAAGCAAACAGCGACAAAAAAATAGCAGTTTATGACTTGGGTGGGGGAACTTTTGATATTTCAATCCTTGAATTAGGAGACGGAGTTTTTGAAGTACTTTCTACAAATGGTGACACACATTTGGGTGGAGATGATTTTGACAATGCAATCATCAAATGGCTGGCTGACGAATTCCAGTCAGAAGAAAATGTAGATTTGAGAAAAGATGCGATGGCACTTCAACGTTTGAGAGAAGCAGCTGAAAAAGCAAAAATCGAATTATCTTCTTCTGCACAAACTGAAATAAATTTGCCATATATCACAGCAAATGAAACAGGTCCTAAGCACTTGGTAAAAACTTTGACTCGCGCAAAATTTGAACAATTGACAGACGATTTGGTTCGTCGTTCGATGGATCCATGTAAAAAAGCATTAAGTGATGCAGGTTTGTCTGCTTCGCAAATTGATGAAGTGATTTTGGTAGGGGGTTCTACACGTATCCCGAAAATTCAGGAAGAAGTAGAAAAATTCTTTGGTAAAGTTCCTTCAAAAGGAGTAAATCCTGACGAAGTTGTAGCGATTGGAGCAGCAATCCAAGGTGGAGTTTTGACCGGTGATGTGAAAGATGTATTGTTGTTAGACGTTACACCGCTTTCATTGGGTATTGAAACTTTAGGTGGTGTTTTCACTAAATTGATTGAATCCAACACAACCATTCCCACGAAAAAATCTGAAACTTTCTCAACAGCAGCTGACAACCAACCTGCAGTAACTTTGAGAATCGGTCAGGGTGAGCGTTCTATGTTCAATGACAACAAAGAAATCGGAAGATTTGACTTGATTGACATTCCGCCTGCACCACGTGGTGTTCCACAAATCGAAGTAACTTTTGATATCGATGCAAACGGTATCTTACACGTTTCTGCGAAGGACAAAGGAACAGGAAAAGAGCAGTCTATCAAAATTGAAGCTTCTTCAGGTTTGAGCGATGAAGACATCCAGAGAATGAAACGAGAAGCGGAGGAAAATGCATCAAAAGATGCTGAAGCCAAAGAAAAAATCGAAAAAATTAATGGCGCTGACGCTTTAATTTTCCAAACGGAGAAACAATTGAAAGAATACGGAGAGAAAATTCCGGCTGACAAAAAAGAACCGATTGAAACTGCTTTGGCAGAACTGAAAACGGCACATTCAACTCAGGAAGTTTCACAAATCGACCCAGCTGTTGAGAAGTTAAATGAAGCTTGGGCAGCGGCATCCCAGGAATTGTACGCTGCGATGAACGAGCAACAAGCTGCAGCAAATCCGGCAGATTCTGCAGAAACAACTGCAAAAGCCGATGGCGAAGTGGAAGATGTAGATTTCGAAGAAGTGAAATAATTAAATTTTCATATAAAAGAAAACCCCGGCAGAAATGTCGGGGTTTTTGGTTTTATAACTTATTAAACTTTGTCAAGGTAATTTAGAGTGAATTTTTACTCCACTTTCATATTCTGTTTCAAGTAAAAAGCTTCGATGATTTCAGTCATTGGATAATCAAACCAATCGGTTTGCTTTTTGATTTTTAAATCTTTGTCCAATTCCAGCCAAATAACGAAACGCATTTCTTCCACTGCTCGGTTATTATAGCTGTGCGGCATAAATTTTCCTTTGGCAACAATGGTAGAATCGCTTGTTACGATTTCATCTAATTTGATGGTTTCAGGATTTGAAAAAATAAAGCCTTGGTCAGTCCATCCATAAAAATCTTTGTACAAAAAATTTGGATCATCAGCTTCCGATTCAAATCCGATGTTTTCATAATGGAAATCTTTGGCATAAAAAGAAACCATCTTATCAATTTCTTTTCTTTTGGAATAATTTTCAAAAAAACGCTCTCCGATTTCTTGGGTTTTGTTTTGCTTTCCGCAGGAAATTAAAACTGTTGCGGTTAAGAGAAGTATAAATTTTTTCATTAGTCAGGAATGCGTTTTAAATATTCTTCAATTTCCGGTAATGTAGCGTCATCATTCATTGCAACCCAAGTGTCGTTGTCCGAATATCCGTAAACTTTTACGGAAACTGTACCACCTTTGGGCTCTAGTTCGATGCTAGTGCCATCACCTAGTTTTGCCCAGCTGCCATGTGCTCTTTTTCCGTTTTCGGTCAATTCAAAAGCATCTCCATCTATCTTTAATTCAACGTCTTTTCCTTTGATTTTTCCTTTGAAAGTTCCTTCGTATTCTATATTTTCAGAATTAATTTGTGAAGTTTCTTCCATGTTTTCTATATCGGTTTCAGATAGTTCTCCGGGAGCAGTATTTTCTTTTTTTCCGCAGGAAACAATCATCATTCCTATGCTTAAAAGAATCAATAATTTTTTCATGTATAATTAATTTTTGATTGAATTTTAACGTATTCAATCTTCAGTTTAGTATAGGGATTGAATTATTTCTTAACGAACATTTCGACATCTTCTTTCGAAACCGGATTTCCCCCTAAAATAAGAAGACGTTCAACAACATTTCTCAATTCTCGAATGTTTCCTGTCCAGTCTATATTTTCTAGCAACTTAATTGCTTCATCAGAAAAATCTTTCACTATCATTCCTGAAGATTCTGCAACCTGCACAGCGAAATGATTGACCAAATGTTTAATGTCCTCTCTACGGTTATTTAACGAAGGAACTTCGATTACGATGACCGCCAAACGGTGGTACAAATCCTCTCTGAACCTGCCTTCATCGATTTCTTTGCGCAAATCTTTATTGGTCGCGGCAAGCACCCGTACATCCACTTTAATCTCTTTGTCACCACCCACGCGGATGATTTTTCCTTCTTGAAGTGCACGTAAAACTTTTGCCTGAGCCGGAAGACTCATGTCTCCAATTTCATCTAAGAAAATAGTTCCTCCATGTGCCAGTTCAAATTTCCCTTCCTTGTCTTTGTGTGCACCTGTAAATGATCCCTTTACGTGCCCGAATAATTCACTTTCAATTAATTCAGAAGGAATTGCGGCACAGTTCACTTCGATCAAAGCCTTGCGGTTTCTTGAACTTTTTTCATGAACATGATGCGCTACTAATTCTTTTCCTGTACCATTTGGACCCGTAATCAAAACGCGGGCATCGGTATCAGCCACTTTGTCGATGATGTCCTGAATGTGGGAAAGAGCGGGAGAAGAACCCACCATTTCATATTGTTTAGCTACTTTTCTTTTGAGCGCTTTGTTTTCTGTGGTTAATTCTTTGTTTTTGGTAATCAATACTTTTTTGTCCAGGGCATTTCTTACAGTCATCAAAAATCTGTTCAAATCCGGTGGTTTTGCGATGTAATCAAAAGCGCCTTTTTTGATACAATCTACTGCGGTATCAATGTCGCCATGACCAGAAATCATCAGGAAAGACAAATCAGGATTGGCTTCCAAAGATTCAACCAAAACCTGAACGCCATCTTTTTTGGGCATTTTTATATCGCTGATAATTAAATCATAATCATTCTCTGAAATCATTTTCACACCAACTTCACCATCTTCTGCAAGATCAACTTCATAGGATTTATCTTCATCCAATAAAATATTTTTGATTACGTTTCTGATCGCGGCTTCGTCTTCTATGATGAGTATTTTTGACATATTATTAATTTAGTTTTTTCAAATATAGTTTTAAAAATGAAATGTTAAAATTTCAAAAGATTCTTTAAGCTAAAAGCAGACCAAAGTTGTTTTTGCCAATTAAGAATTCAAATTATTTTTTAAATATGAAGTAAACTGCCAAAACCAAAAATATAAATCCGATCAAATGATTCATTTTCAACGATTCATTTTTAAATGCAATCAACGTAAATGCTGTAAAAACAACTAAAGTGATAACTTCTTGAATTACTTTTAATTGCCAGATGGTAAAAGGGCCTCCATTTCCTTCAAATCCGATTTTATTAGCGGGAATCATAGCACAATATTCAAATAATGCAATCATCCAGCTGAACAAGATGATTTTGACCAAACCCATGTTGGCAAACCAAGTATATTCTTTAAATTTCAAATGTCCGTACCACGCAATGGTCATGAAAACATTGGACAAAACCAATAATGAAATGGTGTAAACAATTTTCATCTTACTTAACTTTTTGGCGCATCAAACCTTCTTGTGCAACCGAAGCAATGAGTTTTCCATCTTGGGAAAATATTTTTCCATTGGTCAATCCACGTGAATTGGAAGTGCTTGGAACTTCGATGCTGTACAAAAACCAACCTGAAAAATCATCCGGTTTTCGGTGAAACCACATCGCATGGTCGAGACTCGCCATCTGCGTATTTCCAAAATGGGCTTTGGAAGCATGCGGTTGCAAAGCAGTAACCAAAATGTTGTAATCGGATGTGTAAGCCAAAATTTCGTGAAAATGCTGAATAGTGACTCCCTCATTCATTTCCTTAAATTTAAACCAAACATTTTGCATAGGTGGTAGATCTATTTTTTCTAAAGGGTTATTGATCACAGTAGGTTTGAAAATAACAGGTCTTTCCAAAGAAAGAAATTCTCCGAAACTTTTTGGTAAAAATTCTTTGGTCTGTTCATAAATTTCTTCCCAACTAAAAAGCGTTTCCGGCAAAGGAACTTCAGGCATATTGCCTTGAAAATCAAATCCTGATTCCTCTTTCTGAAAGGAAGCAGCCAACACAAAAATTGAATTTCCGTCTTGCTCTGCGGTTACATAACGTGTCGTAAAACTTCCGCCGTCACGCACGAGCTGAACTTTGTAAACGATGTCTTTTTCCAGATTTCCCGGCAAGATGAAATAACCGTGCAGCGAATGACAAAATCGATCTTCGGCAACCGTTCTGTAAGCAGCATTTAAAGCTTGCGCCAAAACTTGTCCGCCAAAAACATTGAGACTGCCGACAGATTCACTTTTTCCGATAAATAATTGTGTGTCAATTTCTCTTAGGTGGATTAAATCTATGAGTTGTTTTGTGTTTTTCATTCTATAAAATTAACTAATTCCTTTGCCATTTCGATTGAAGCGAAGGGGAGTGAGAAATCTTAAAATTTATATAGATTTCTCGTTCCTCGTAATGATAATTCATTAAAACTTCAAATTGTTTTTAATTTCTAAATTTTTATCCAAAGCCGATTTGTATTCAGATTTTAGTCTTTCGATCAATTCATGAACAGTTGGAACGTCTTTGATTTCTGCAACACCGTGTCCAGCTGACCAAATATCTTTCCAAGCTTTGGCGTGTTCACCCGTGAGTTTGGAAAAATCTTCTTGTTTCTTTTCGATTGTGTCGATGCCGGCTTGTTCGATGCTTTTTTTGAGAAAATTGGCATTAACACCCGAAACGCCATCGGTGTACATCACATCATCGATTCCCGAATTCACAATCATATTTTTGTATTCATCTGAAGCCAAACATTCTTGCGTGGCGATGAAACGCGTTCCCATGTACGCGAAGTCAGCACCGATAGTTTGTGCAGCGAGGATTTCTTTTCCGGAATTGATGCTTCCTGCCAGGACAATTGCACCGTTGTAAAAATTTTTGATTTCGGCTGCTAAAGCAAATGGGCTGGCCGTTCCGGCATGTCCTCCCGCTCCGGCGGCGACACAGATAATTCCATCCACTCCGGCTTCGGCAGCTTTTTCGGCGTGTCGCTTTTTAATGACATCGTGGAAAATTAATCCGCCGTATTCGTGAATGGCATCGACAATTTCTTTTACGGCACCGAGTGAAGTGATGATAATCGGAACTTTGTATTTGGCACAAATCTGCAAATCTGGTAAAACTCGAGGATTGGTATGATTGACGATGATATTTACGCCGTAAGGTGCTGGCTTGATTCCTGTTTCGAATTCGAATTTTTCGAGTTCGGAAGTGATTTCTTTGAGCATTTCTTCGAATGCCTCGGAAGTTCTCCCGTTGAGGGCAGGGAAGGTGCCGACAATTCCGTTTTTGCAGCATTCGATGACGAGTTTCGTTCCGGAAACGATAAACATCGGCGAAGCTATTATGGGAAGTGTGATTTGTGATTTAAGTTCTTGTATTGTCATTTTTATTTTTACTATGCGTGAATAACAAATTTAAAATAAATGTATGATTTAAATTCTTTAGAAAATTAAAACATTCTTATTTAATTGAAATTTGGTCAAGAAATATTATTGTTTGGAATAATTACATGTTTCTTTATAAATATCAAATACGTTAAATACTTGCTTGATTTAATCCGCGATTTAACTGTAAACTATTTTTTCTCTAACTTAGGAATTAGGTTTTTTTATTATCTTTCATTATTAATAACAATCTAACCAATTTAATCATAAATGAAGAATTTGGTAATCAAGAAAAAGAGCAGGAGAAAGGAGACATAAAAAAGGAATTGATGGCTGGATGGCGTGTGGAAATTGTCGAAAATGTGAAAATGCAAAATGCAAAAGAATTTCGAGCAGATTATTACAGGAAGAATTCTCAATGGAGAACCGGGGGATTGGAATTTTAATTACAAATACTTAAATAAAAAAGCTCTTAATTCAATGAATCTTCTACAAGTTTTTCTTTTCCATAATTAAGGGCTTTTTCCTGATCAAATTCTTTTTCCCATTTGGCTACAACAACCGAAGCCAGACAGTTTCCGATTACATTGACAGAAGTCCTTGCCATGTCCATCAATTCATCAATCCCCAGAATGGCAGCGATTATGAACAGCGGTAATCCAAATTGGTCAGCCGTTGCAATCAAGATAATTAATGAAGCACGCGGAACCGCTGCAACACCTTTGCTCGTTACCATCAACGTCAAACAGATTAACAATTGCTGCCCGATGCTAAGATCCATTCCTGCCGCCTGCGCGACAAATATCGAAGCCAGTGAAAGGTACAATGTCGTTCCGTCCAGATTAAAACTATAACCCGTCGGCACCACAAAAGAGACAATTTTTCTCGGCACTCCAAAAGCTTCCATGTTACTCATCACTTTCGGCAAAGCAGCGTCTGAACTCGTCGTTGCAAACGCAATCGAAACCGGTTCTTTCAATGCATTGACGAATTGTTTGATGGGAACTTTCATGTACAAAGCAATCGGAAGCAAAACACCTAGTAAAAATACCATCAATGCACCATACAAAGTCAGCAAAAGCATCAATAAATTTTTCAGGATTTCAACACCCATATGTCCAACCGTATAAGCCATCGCAGCACCTACACCGATAGGTGCAAAATACATGATGATGTTGGTGTATTTGAACATCGTTTCGGCCAGGCTTTCTACAAAGTTGACCAAAGGTTTTCTCTTCTTTTCTTCGACCATTGCCAATCCAATTCCGAAAATAACTGCAAACACAACGATTTGGAGTACTGAATTTTCAAACATAGATTTCACAATATTTTCCGGAAAGACATCTCTGAAAAACGCAGTAGTTTTATACAACCAATGCACATTTTCAGGCAGATCTTCCAATGCTGAAATGTCATTGGCTTTCAAGCCTGCAGAACTCGGAGGTAATTCTTCCTGCGGAAATTTACTCGCGTCAATTCCTTTTCCCGCTTGGGTAATGTTTATGGCTCCCAATCCTATGAACAAAGCCAGTGTGGTGGCACAATAAAAATAAAGCAAAGATTTCCAGGCCATCCTTCCGACTTGTTTCAGGTCAGAATGTCCCGCAATTCCATACACTAAAGTCGCGAAGATGATAGGACCGACAATTGTTTTTACCAATCGGATAAATCCACTGCTCAACGGTTGTAAAGATTTTGCAACAGATGGGAAATCATATCCGATAACAGCGCCTGCCACAATTCCAAATAAAATCCATGAAGTCAATGATTTTTTCTTGATACAATAAAGCACCAAACTCAAAATTGAAAGCCATCTCGCTACCATCAAAATACCATCCGGAACAATTTTGAAAATGAAATCTAATCCAATTAAAATAGCTGTAATTGTGATGATTACAAAAGGGATGATATAATAGAATCTTGTCTTCATTTGTGATGTGTATGGGAGCAAAAATAAACAATTGAAAATAATGCGCAATTAAATGTGATTCTATGTATGAAAAAATCCCGAAATGATGGATTGTATTTGCAGGATTCCGTCGGTCAAAGCAGCAGGCCCCGGCTGTAATATTATTTCAGATTTGATTTCGTAAAGGTGGTTATTTTTCACTGCGCTGATTTCTTCCCAACCTTTTCTGGCTTTCACTTTTTCTGGCTTAAATTTCTTTCCGCACCATGAGCCGATGATGATGTCGGGATTTTTATCAATCACCAAATCTGGATGGACGATTCTGTCTTTTGCCATCGATTCTTTTGCTAATTCGGGAAAAATCAAATCGCCTCCACAGATTTCAACCAATTCACTTACCCATTGGATAGATGAAATTAAAGGATCATTCCATTCTTCAAAAAATACTTTTGGTCGAAATGGGAATGATTTACTCATTTCCAAAGCATTATTTAAATTTAAAATATAATTTTGAACTAATTCTTTTCCTTCCAATTCATTTCCAATTAATGAACAAAACTGAAGAATCATGCTCAACGTCTCATCTATACTTCTGTGGTTAAAAATGAAAACATTAATTCCGTTTTTGATTAATTCTGAAGCAATATCGCGCTGCAAATCCGAATATCCGATTACCAGATCCGGCTTCAGTTCCAGAATCGCATCAAAATTTGCATCAATGAAATTAGAAACTTTCGGTTTTTCTTTTCGTGCTTGTTTGGGTCTTCGCGTAAATCCGCTTATGCCGACCAAACGGTGCTGCTGGTTGATTGCGTAAAGAATTTCAGTTCCTTCTTCGGTCAGACAAATGATTCGTTGTGGATATTGCGCTTTGAACATAGCGCTAATTTAAGCTGAATTTTATGAATCAATTTTAATTTACAAAAATCGTTGATAAAATTATCTCTCGACCCTACATACATAAATGAAAGTAATTAAATTTGCACTTCGTTTAAAAATATGAATTGGCGTAGAATTTTACTTCCTTTTTCGGGAATTTTTTGGATTGGAGTTACTTTTAGAAATTTGTCCTATAAAACTGGGCTTTTCAGGTCTAAAAAGTTTAAAACTCCAGTGATTTGTATTGGAAATTTATCGGTGGGTGGCACCGGAAAATCTCCACACGTGATGCACGTGGCTGATATTCTGAAAGATGAATTTCAAACTGCGATGCTCAGCCGTGGTTATGGCAGAAAAACATCCGGACTCAAAATCGCAAATTACAGTTCCAAAGTATATGACATCGGCGACGAACCTTTGCAGTTTTTCAACCGTTTCAAAAATAAAATTGTAGTTGCGGTTTCAGAAAACAGAATTATCGGTATCAATCATTTGATCAACAATTTTAAATCTGAAGTGATTTTGATGGACGATGGATTTCAGCACCGACAAGTAAAACCCGGATTTTCGATTTTATTGACTGATTTTAACGAGCCTTATACATCAGATTTTTTATTACCGGGCGGAAATTTACGTGAGCCTAGATCTGCTGCCAGACGCGCAGATGTGATTGTGATTACAAAATGTCCCGATGCATTTACGGTGAAACAAAGAGATGAATTGCTGTCGAAAATAAAACCAAAGTCTTATCAGAAAATTTTCTTTTCTAAGATTATTTATTCAAATGCGGTTTTGCACCATCGATACAATATTGATTCGGATGAGTGGAAAGATTATGATGTGGTTTTGGTAACGGGAATCGCAAAATCTAAAATTTTGGCTGATTATACCAAATCAAAATTCAAATCCGTTCAACACATAGAATTCCCCGATCACCACAATTTTTCAAGTTCAGATGTACAGAAAATTGATGCTGAATTTGAGAAAATCAAATCCACTCACAAGATGATAGTTACAACAGAAAAAGACTATATGCGTCTGAAAGATGAACGCTCATTGATAGAAAATTTATTTTATTTACCGATTCAAGTAGAATTGAATGACGAAGCTTCATTCAGAGAAACCATTTTAAATTATGTTAGAAAAAATCACACAAGCCGTTGAATACATAAAACCATTTTTGACAGAAACACCTGAATATGCCATTGTATTAGGTTCAGGATTGGGAAAACTTCAGGATGAAGTTCAGGACAAAGTTGTCATCGATTATACTGACATTCCGCATTTCCCGAAATCTACCGTTGTAGGTCACAAAGGGAAATTGATTTTCGGAAAAATTGAAGGCAAACCTGTATTGATGATGGCCGGAAGATTTCACTATTACGAAGGTTACAATATGCAGGAAGTGACTTTCCCGATGCGCGTTTTCAAAGGATTGGGAATCGAAAAATTATTGCTTTCAAATGCGAGTGGCGGTGTAAATGCTGATTATGAAGTAGGGGATGCGGTTGTCATCAAAGACCATATTAATATGATGCCTGAGCATCCGTTGCGCGGAAAGAACATTGACGAATTAGGACCTCGTTTTGTTGACATGTCTGAACCATATGATAAAAAAATGCGTGAATTCGTGATCAATTTCGGAAATGAAAACGGAATTGAAGTGAAAGAAGGAATTTACATGGGATTGCAAGGACCAACTTTTGAAACACCTTCAGAATATGGAATGGTAAGAAAATTAGGCGCAGATTGTGTGGGAATGAGTACTGTTCCAGAAGTGATTGTGGCTCGACACATGGGCGTTCGCGTTTTCTGTATTTCTGTGATTACCGATTTGGGTGGACCCGAAATTGCAATTCCGGTTTCACACGAAGAAGTTTTAAATGCTGCCAATACAGCTATGCCAACCGTTGTTAAATTGGTGAAAGGCTTGATTGGGAGCAACGTTTAAGAATATTATAAATTTTTAATGTTGAATTTTATATGAATTAATTTCATTTAAAATTTAGCATACAACATTCAAAATAATAAAAGAAGTGTTTGAAAAACTAAAAAAACATTGGCAGATTGAAAGCAATTTTCAATTGATTTTGATCTTGATTGTCTTTTCTATTACAGGTTCCGCGTCAGCTTGGGTTTCAAAACCTTTTGTTGAATGGTTCGGACTCAATGATGAAATCATGCCGACGTGGTTGTTCACGATTTTGAGATTGATTCTGATTTTCCCGATTTACAATGTGATTTTGCTTGTAGTGGGAACTATTTTTGGACAGTTTAAATTTTTCTGGGCATTTGAAAAGAAAATGTTTTCCAGATTTGCACCAAAGAAAAAAGTTGCTGAGGAAGTTTAATTTGAGTAAATTGTTCAAGTGAAAAAAGAACATGAAAATCTCAAATTCGTAACACTTGAAACTTTCTCCAATCTTTGGACAGCGGAAGTGGTAAAAAACCGTTTGATGGAAGAGGGAATTCGTGCTCATATCGCGAATCCTTATGTCAATTATTCATTTGGCCCGACAGTTTTGGAGGGATTTCGATTGCAAGTAGAACAGGATCAGTTTTTAAAAGCATTAAATATTTATAAAAATACTTTGCAGGATTAGGAATTATTTTTAATTTTGCGCACCATTGTAAAACCTCTGACGAGATCCGTGTATGTTTTTCATTGTTAATTCATTAAATTCCAAAAGATGGAAAGTATCGTAAAATACGTACAAGACAAATTTGTAGCAAAAAAAGATTTCCCTGCCTTTTCTGCAGGTGACACAATCACAGTTTATTATGAAATTACCGAGGGTGCAAAGACACGTACTCAGTTTTTCAAAGGTGTTGTAATCCAACGCAAAGGACAAGGAACTACTGAAACATTTACCATCCGTAAAATGAGCGGTGAGGTAGGTGTAGAAAGAATTTTCCCGGTTAATTTACCTGCGATTCAAAAAATAGAAATGAACAAAAAAGGTAAAGTTAGACGCGCGAGAATCTATTACTTCAGAGACCTTAGAGGTAAAAAAGCACGTATCAAAGAAACACGTCACAAAGAAGCTTAAGATTTTAAGTTTAAATAATACAGAAACTTCCAGATCAATTTCGATTTGGAAGTTTTTCTTTTTCAGCAACTTTCGTATAATCAGCTGGTGCCTGACGCAACCATTCCTGATGTCCAAAATAATTCCATTTGGTATTTGCCAAATCGGCCTTTTCGTCTGTATATTCGAAGTAAGGTCCGCCATTGATGGAAATTCGGGCTTTGGTATAGACTTCAATTTCTTTCCCTTTTTTTGCATATTCCTTTCTCAAATATTGTGCAAACTGCCACATCATATCGGGTTTTCCTGTAATTCGACTTCGCTGTAAATGCGTTAAGTAATCATTCAGATTGACAGTTTCTCTTTTTCCATTTGATTTGTCAACCACATAAAAATAAGTCGTTGCAGATTTTGTTCTGAGCATCATTCGCCATGAAAGTCTATGCCCTTCTTCCGTCCAGAGTACATCACCCGGAATTTGCCAATGTCTCAGAGGAAGATAAATCTGCCATGAAATATAAATAAAGAAAATAACGGTGAAAACGGTTTGGTTTTTATGTCTTGGACCAAATTCGTTTGAACCCGGTAAAAAAGTAGATTTTTTTGGAAAAAATATTTTTCTGATGGTTTCCGGCGGGAAACAAAATACTGCCAATGCCAGCGCGAAATATGGGAAAATCCCGATGTGCAGCGTCACCGAATTAAACAAATGGAAAAACAACGCTGAGAAAAAAGCAATCACTCTTGTTTTTTTCCATAACAACGCTGGAATGATAATTAAGTCAAATCCAAATCCTAACCAAGAGAATATTTGTGCAAATTCTCTTGTTTGCACAAATTGCGTCAGCGGATCCCATTGTATATGTTTATCTGCCCATCTTCCAAATCCCATGTAACGAGCCATTAGGAAATCTCCATTCATCCAGCCCGGATAAAGTTTTGCAACAGCGGCGTATGTATAAACAATCAATAATTGTAAAATGAACAATAATCTCGTCCAGTAAAATGTATAAGTCGAACGAATTTGTGGCCAAATCCAAACATCTACAGCTCTGTAGCGGTTTGCGGGAATGAATACCATGAACCAGGCAATCAGCATCACAAGGTAATAATGGTTGTTGTAATGTTCCTTTTGCATAAAATAAACCAATGACCAGCCTAATGCAAATATCACAGTAGAAATTCTGTAAAATGCACCCAGACAAATGAGTAATCCTATCAATCCCAGGAATCCAAAGATATAATACATCGGTGTGCCCAATAGAAAATTAGTCCATTCAAAACCAATGAATGTAAATGTAATGGTGGGTTCGACAAAGGTTTCTTTGACCCAGCCTGTTGCAATTGCGCCCCAACATTCTGCAACCATCAGCAATCCAAAAAATATTCTGAATGCTATGATTTGTGAATTATCAATTCTGTGAAACAGAAAATTACCAAACATATTCTATCAATAGGTTTCCAAAGCTATTAAAAATTTAGGTTTAGAAAAATCCAAACATTTAATTCCATCAAAAATTTATATCTTGTACATTCATTTGATCAAAAAATGCAATATAAAATTCACACACTCGATTTACATTTTCTTCAGGAAAATTCAGCAATCGCTTCTTTTTTAATTGAAACTTCAGATGGGCTAGTTTTGATAGAGTCAGGACCTGAAACGACTTTTAATTATTTAGTTCAAGAAATTGAAAAAATAGGATTTGACTGGAAAGAAATTAAACATCTTTTTCTTTCACACATTCATTTTGACCATGCGGGAGCTGCTTGGAAATTAGCACAAAACGGAACCAGAGTGTATGTTCATCCCATCGGCTTGCCGCATTTGCAAAATCCTGAAAAACTTTGGAATTCAGCAGCCATGATTTACGGGGACGATATGGGCAGATTGTGGGGAAAGATGGAGCCGATTGATGAAAATCTTTTGGTGGGCGTAGATGACGGAGACGAAATTCAAATTGGAAATTCAAGTTTCAAAGCTTGGTATACTCCTGGGCATGCCATTCACCACAATGCTTATCAATTGGGAAATGTGATGTTTACTGGGGATGCAGCAGGAGTGAAGATAGAAAACGGGCCAGTTGTTCCGCCATGTCCACCGCCGGACATCAATATCGATTTGTGGAAATCTTCTATTCAAAAAATGAAAGAAATAAACCCTGAATTTATTTATTTAACCCATTTTGGAAGAATTGATAATCCTCAAAAACATTTTAAAGAATTAGAATTAATCCTCGATGATTGGGCAAATTGGATGAAACCGCATTTCGATGTACAGGCTTCTCCAGATGAAATTACACCTAAATTTATGGAATATACAAAACAACAATTACTAAACGCTGGCGTTTCACAAGAGAATGTCCAGAAATATGAATACGCAAACCCAAGCTGGATGTCAGTCGCTGGGTTGCTTCGTTATTGGAAACTCAAAGAACAAGGTAGAATTTAATTAAAACAATATAAATCTATGAAAACAGACCATCTCTTACTATTCATTGTTATTTTTTTAATTCAAATTGAAATTTCAAAAGCGGCAGATTTTCATTTTATCCAAAAAGAAAAATTTACAGGAAAAATTGACAACAGCCGTGAGCAGAATTATATGGACTCTGAAGAATGTCTCAATTATCCCACTCATTATTTCATTACAAATGAAGGCGAAAATTTACTGGTTGTTTTCCTCAATAAAACTCCTGAAAACGGAAGCATCAGCATCGAAGGTTTCTTTCAGGAAATAAATAACGTTTGTACAAAAGGTGGCAGCAATCAGCTTTTTATGGTTTCCAATTTCACAAAAGCTAAACAAGAATCGAATCACACGAACCAACCCAATACCAAATTGTCCGATATAGGCTCTGAATTGACCCCAAAACAAGCCCAGGAAGCACTTGATGTTCATAATGAAGCACGTGCAGAAGTAGGTGTTCCTTTGCTTACCTGGTCGGTTGAACTTTCTCAAATTGCTCAGCAATGGGCTGATTATCTTGCGCAAAACGGTTGCAACATGAAGCACAGCGAAAGTTCCGAGACTGGAGAAAACTTATATTGGACTTCCCGTGGCAGCGAATCAACACCATCAGATGCTGTACGTGCATGGTACAGTGAGAAAAAAGATTTTAAAAATGTACCGCTCAAAGGAAATGCTTGGTATGAAACCGGACATTATTCACAAATGGTATGGAAAAGCACCACTCATGTTGGAATGGCTTCTGCGAAATGTTCAAAAGGAGAAACCATAGTCGTAGCAAATTATAGTCCTCCAGGAAATTATATGGGAGATAAGGCGTATTGATTCTAAATTGGATACGTTGTTATAGAATGAAAAGAGATAGTGAACGCAATTTTGAATAATAGAAATTAAATATTATAAGAACTCGTTATTACTGGCATTAGAAAATTAAATAAAGGTTATGATGAAGAGAATTTTGAGGAAATTTTAAAAGAGAAAAATATACAGTAGTTACTATTTACAAAAATAGATTTAAGGATTTTTATTAAAACCCCAACAACATTTTGGCAATCATAAAGTAAATAAATACTCCAAAAATGTCATTGCTTGTAGTGATGAATGGTCCTGTAGAAACCGCAGGATCTAACCCGCGTTTGCTCAAAAAGAGTGGTATAAATGTTCCGATAGTTGCAGCGATGATAATCACAGTAACCAAAGCCACACAAATGGTAGCCGAAACAAGATAAGGCGTCCCAAACCAAAAATGACTAAAAAAAAGCACAATGATTGCGATACCCAATCCGTTTAATAAGCCTAGTAAAAATTCTTTCCAAAGCAGTTTCCAAACTTCGCCTTTGATTGTTCCGTTGGCAAGTCCCTGTACGATGATTGCGGAAGATTGGATGCCGACATTTCCAGCCGTAGACTGTATGAGTGGAACGAAAAGTAAAAGCACTTTGTATTTTTCCAAAACAACCGTAAAACCATTGATAATGCTAGCAGCGCAGAGTCCGCCAAACATTCCGATCAACAACCAAGGCAAACGTGCTTTGGTCAAAGTCCAGATACTGTCATCTGCATCAACATTTCGGGTGATACCCGCTGCCAACTGATAATCTTCCTCAGCTTCTTCACGCATCACATCTATGATGTCATCAACAGTTATAATTCCTTGAAGGCGCATCAGTTCATCTACTACAGGAATTTCCATCAAGTCATATTTCTGAATAATTTTGGCCACATCTTCGTCGTTGGCACCTGCTTTTACGTAGTGAACATTTTTATTATAAAGTTCTTCCAATTTAGTGCTGGAAGAGGTAGTCAATAATTTCTTTAAACTTAAAGTTCCTAAAAGCTCATTGTCATCATTCACAACATAAATGGAATAAACTTCTTCTAAGTCCTCAGCCTGCCTACGCATTTCACGCACGGCTGTGATTACGTTCCAGTTCTTATTAACTTTGACAAATTCCTTGCGCATCAAACCACCCGCGGTGTCTTCATCATAACGAAGCAAATCAACAATGTCTTGCGCATGTTCTTTATCCTCGAGCTGTGCAATAACTTCATCTTTTTTTGCCTCAGATAATTCACTGATTACATCCACAGCATCGTCCGTGTCCATTTCGGTGATTAAATCTTCAGCAATTTCTTTTGGAGAAAGGAGTCGGAGTAACTTTTTACGGTCGTCTTCTTCAAGTTCCAGCATGACCGCAGCCGAAACTTCATTATCCAGTAGTGAAATCAGATAAGATTGTTCTTCCAGCTCTAATTGTGGGAAAAACTCCGCTATGTCAGCAGGGTGCAAGTCAACCAGCATCTCATGAGCAGATTTAGAATTTTGCTCACGGATGCAGTCGGCTAGTGCCGAAAGAAAATCTTTGTTGATTTCGATGCTCATCCACTTATTTTACCTGTTAATTCTATGAATTGCTGTACAGACAGCTGTTCGGGACGCAAGTTAAGCAAATTCTCATCAATAGAGTGTTGAGAAATGTTTAAACTTTTGAGTGCGTTTCTGAGTGTTTTTCTTCTTTGGTTAAATGCAGTTTTTACGATATTGAAAAATAGTCTTTCATCTACTTCCAATTCAGTTTTGATTCTTTTCATGCGCATCACGCCTGATTTTACTTTAGGGGGCGGCGAAAAAACGTGTTCATCAACGGTAAACAGATATTCTGTTTCATAGTAAGCCTGAGCGAGTACAGATGTGATTCCGTAAACTTTAGAGCCGTGTTTTGCGCAGATGCGTTCCGCAACTTCTTTTTGGAACATTCCAACCATTTCGGGAACCTGCGTTCTGTCTTCAATAATTTTAAAAACAATTTGGGTGGAAATGTTATAAGGAAAATTGCCTAGTACAGTAATCTGTTCGTTGTTGAATTTCTCCTTTAAATTCATTCGCAGGAAATCTTCACCGTAAATTTTTAGGTTTAAATAATTTGCTTGTAAATATTCAACTGATTCACTATCAATTTCCACAACGGAAATATTTTTCTTTTCGTGAATCAAATATTTAGTCAAAACACCCATTCCCGGACCGATTTCTAAAACCTGATTGTAGCCTTTCCAAGTGAGTGCATCAACGATGTCTTTCGCCACGGATTCGTCAAGGAGAAAGTGCTGACCTAAATGTTTTTTGGCTTTTACGCTCATGCTGCGAAGGTAATGATTTCTAAAATAAAAATTTTTCCAGGTGAATTTGTGACTATTTTTTAATTGTTGTAAAAACATTCCACTTCCTGATTAAATCATTAATAACCTCCTTTGGTATGCTATTTGAAATTTTATTATATGAAGCTAAGCCTAAATATTTTTTAATAACTTAAAAACGAAAAAGATGGAACACAAAGCTTGTATTGAGGCACTGAATGACCTCATTAAAATCAACAACGACAGAATTGAAGGATATCAACGTGCAATCAATGAACTACCGGATGGTCAGGACACGGATTTGAAAGCGTTATTTACCGGTATGGTCAGTGAAAGTAATGGTTATAAAAGAGAATTACAGCAATTGGTTACTGAGTATGGAGGAGAAACTGCTGACGGAACAACGGCTTCAGGAGCCCTTTACAGAGCGTGGATGGATGTAAAAGCACTGTTCACGGGTGGTGATAGAAAAACCATTCTAAGCAATTGTGAAGCTGGTGAAGATGCTGCTCAAAAAGCATATAAGACAGCATTAGATGATGAAAATATTATGACCAAAACAAAAGATTTGATTTACCAGCAAAAATCATCGATGAGAACTTCTCATGATAAAATCAAAGCGTTGCGTGACGCAGCCTAAGAATTGATTTTAAAGTATATTAGAAAAGCGGAAAATTTATTTGACCGCTTTTGTTTTTTTAATTAAAATTATTTCATAAACTTTCCCTAAATCTTTTAACATAATCCTATCAAAAAAAGTTTTTTTATACCTTAGCCCAAAATTAAGTTTGAATGTCAAAATCGAGCGATAAATTTAACCAGGGACGACTTCGATCTTCCAACATCACAGTTGTTATCAGCATTGCGCTGGTACTTTTTTTATTGGGACTTTTCGGATTGATTGTCATCAATGCACAGAGTTATGCAGCTTACATCAAAGAGCAGTTGAAACTCGAAGCATTTTTTAATGATGAATACGATCCGAGAGAACAAGATACAGAACTTGCTCGACAGCAGACATTTATCGATTCTTTGAAAATCAAACACGTTTTTGTAAAAAGTACAGAATACATTTCAAAAGACAAAGCCTCTGAAATTGCCAAACAAGAATTAGGCATCGATGACAATGCAATTTTTGAAGCTAATATTTTCCCGGCATCCGTTCAGATTACTTTGAATCCAGACTATGTAAATCCAAAACAAGTAGATAGTATCAAGCAAATCATTTCAGCAAATCCAATTGTAAATGAAGTAGTTAACGATGATGAATTGATGACGACAGTTTACAATAATATCGATCGAATTACTTTCTGGTTAATGGTTTTGGCAGCAATTTTCTTAGTTATCGTAATGGTTTTAATCAACAATTCTATTCGACTCCGAATTTATGCCAAACGTTTTAGCATCAAGACTATGCAGTTGGTAGGAGCGAGGAGAAGATTCATCATTCAGCCATTTTTGGTGCAAAGTGCAGTACTTGGATTTTTTGGCGCATTGATAGCAGTTTTGGCTTTGGGTGGATTGTGGTATTATTTTTCTTCCATGGTTTTATTGCCATTTTGGAACGACGATTATTACTTACTAATCGGGGCTATATTCATTGTAGGAATCGTAATTGCGCTCATCAGTACCGGCATTTCAACTTGGAGGTATTTACGATTGAGAACCGATCAGTTATATTAACTCTGCATTAACCATAAAATTCAATTTGATTTCTAATTTTTGAAGTCTCAATTTTAAATAATAAATCAATGTCAAAAATTAAAATAGACAATTCCCGTTTTTCACTTCTTTTTGGAAAGAAAAATTATATGTTCATGGGAATCGGACTGGCTTTCATCTTGGTAGGATTTCTGTTGATGATGGGGCAGGATGCCAACACACGCCCTGACGGAACTTTCGATACCAATTATTGGAACGATGGAATTTTTTCTTGGAGAAGAATCCGTTTAGCCCCTTTTTTAATTTTAGTTGGATTTGCGATTGAAGTTTACGCTATTATGCTCAATCCGGAAAAATCAACAAAATAAATTGTTTTCAAGTTCATCAATAAAACTTTGAACTTAAAATTTTAAAAATCTTAAATGAATACACTCGAAGCGATTATCATTGCAATCATTGAAGGACTTACCGAATATTTACCCATTTCCTCAACTGCTCATATGGGATTTGTAGCGAATTTAATGGGAATGGAAAACTCTGAATTTTTAAAGATGTTTCAGGTTTCTATTCAGTTTGGAGCAATTCTTTCGATTGTAGCTTTGTATTGGAAGAAATTTTTTGATTTTTCTAATTTTAATTTTTACCTCAAATTAGGATTCGCAGTAATTCCGGCATTGGCTTTAGGATATTTGTTAGATGACAAAATCGAAGCCGTTCTAGGAAACCAAATTGCAATTTCTTCGGTTTTGGTTTTGGGCGGAATTATTTTGATTTTCGTAGACAAATGGTTCAAAAATCCAAAAATAGAAGACGAAAAAGAAATCACTTTCAAAACTGCTATTACTATTGGATTTTTCCAATGTCTGGCAATGATGCCGGGTACAAGCCGTTCTGCAGCATCGATCATTGGTGGAATGACACAAGGTTTGAGCAGAAAAGCTGCAGCGGAATTTTCATTTTTCCTAGCCGTTCCGACGATGCTTGCAGTTACCGTTTACTCCGTTTTTGTAAAAACTTGGGGCAAAGGAACTGTAAATGAAATGAAAGGTTACGAAATGATTTTGCAGGACAATCAGCACATCATGCTTTTTCTGATTGGAAACGTGGTTGCATTCATCGTAGCGATGATTGCGGTTAAATTTTTCATATCAATTTTGACGAAATTCGGATTCAAAGTTTGGGGCTGGTACAGAATCATCATTGGAATACTTTTGTTAATTTATTTCTGGAACAATCCAAAAGTAGAATCGACAGATTCAACAGAAATCACTTCCATTCAGGTTTCAGCAAATGATTAATGTTGAAGAAATTCAGGAAGGAAAAGTTTTCCTGATTGATAAACCGTTAGATTGGACTTCATTTGATGTTGTCAACAAAGTACGTTGGAACATTAAAAAATCATATAATCTAAAGAAAATAAAGGTCGGTCATGCGGGGACGCTCGATCCGAAAGCTACAGGTTTGCTGATTTTGTGTACCGGAAAATTTACCAAAAGAATTGATGAAATTCAGGCTGAATCAAAAGTTTATACCGGAACTTTTAAACTAGGAGTGACTACACCGACTTACGATACTGAATCTGATGAAAATGAAACTTTTGCCATTGAGCATATTTCTGAAGAATTAATTCACGAAGCCACGAAACAGTTCATCGGCGACATCGATCAATTTCCTCCCGCACATTCAGCTATAAAAATAGATGGAAAAAGATTGTACGAATTGGCTCGCGCCGGCAAAGAAGTTGAATTAAAACCAAGACAAATTTCTATTTACGATTTCAAAATTACTAAAATTGAAATGCCTTTTTTAGAGTTTGAAGTGCATTGCGGCAAAGGAACTTATATTCGTTCACTTGCGCATGATTTTGGTAAAGCATTAAATTCAGGAGCCTATCTGACCGAATTAAGAAGAACCAAAATCGGAGATTTTTCTGTAGAAAATGCAGAGAATGATCCGCTTAATTTAGAATATTTTTCTGAGCAATAAATCCTCCTGACATACTGTTGTCATTTTCAGATTTTAGTTTTACATCATAAAATTATATAAATGTTAAAACTAATGATTATGAAAAGTACAAAACCAATTCAAAAGTCTGCATTTCAAACTTTAATCGAAGACCAGATTCATTATCAGCTTTGGGCAAATCAGTCAATGATTGATTCTCTTAAAGCTCATCCCGCTCAAAAATTAACAGCAAAGATTCCTTCCAGTTACGAAACCATTTATGATACTGTAAAACACATTTATCAGGTTCAGGATTTTTGGTTCAAAATGATTCAGGGAAAATCGTATGATTTTACCGAAAAGGAATATTCAACCGATGAATTATTTGAAAAATTAATTCAGAATTCGAACGAATTAAATGATTTCGTTTGCCAATTGGACGAATTTGAACTGCAGGAAAAAATGGAAATCATCACGCCTTGGTTTACTTCACATCAGCCTCGTTACGAATTGATTCAACAGATTGTGACGCACACCGCTTATCACCGCGGACAAATTGTAACAATGGGGCGAAATCTGGATATTACAAACGCTGCCAACACCGATTTCAATTTTTATTTATTGATGGCAAAACCAAAATCAGAGATTTGATTTCCGTTTTGAAAGATTATCTTTGGGAAAATGTAATTTCCAGAATGTACCAAGACGAATCACCCAAACGTTTCGACAGGATTGTTTCCATTTTGATTCAGCTGCAATCCAAAAAAATTGTTAAAGCGCAGGAAATGGCTGACCGTTTCGATGTCAGTCTGCGCACCATTTACCGGGACATTCGCACGTTAGAAGCATCTGGTGTTCCTATCTATAGTGAAGCAGGAGTGGGGTATTCGCTCGTCGATGGCTATCGTTTGCCCCCCGTTATGTTTACGCAGGAAGAAGCAGGAAGTTTCGTCGCGGCAGAAAAACTCATGCAGAAATTTACAGATAAAAATCTCGGAAATCATTTCCAGTCTGCAATGTTCAAAATTAAATCTGTTTTGCGAGGCTCGCAAAAAGACTGGATCGAAGCCATCGAATCTAAAATTCAAATTTCGCCCGCACAGGATTTATTCAATCATAAAATACCTGATGTCCTCGAAATCCTTTTTGAGAGTATTGCCGAAAAGCAGCAAATTATTGTTCTTTACCAATCTTTAGAAGCGGAAAATCCAGTGAAAAGAATTCTCGAACCGGTTGGTATTTTCCATGAAAACAATCATTGGTATATTTTGGGATATTGTCATTTGCGAAAAGATTACAGACAGTTTCGTACAGATAGAATTCAAAATATTCAACGAACAAATAATGCTTTTGAGCTTCAACACAAGGATTTGGATTTTTATTTAACCAAAGAAAATCAATCCGAAAAAGTAAAAATCAGAATTTTGATTGACCGTAAAATATCAAAATACCTCAGTTCAGACCGTAAATATTATGGATTTGTTTCAGAAAAGATTCTCGGCGACAAAGTAGAAATGACTTTCGAAACACATTCTCTCCAAAACGGATTTCCTAGATGGTACATGATGTTTGGTGATTATGCAGAAATCATCGAACCCGAAGATTTAAAATTTCAGGTCAAAGAGCTTTTGATAAATTTGGAAAACAAGTTAAATTCCTGAAAATGCATACCACCAATTACTACAATACATTTATAGAAGTTTCAGAAGACTGCCCCGTTTTTGAATCGGAAATTCCCCAGCAAAAAGGAGATAACAAATCCGTTGCTTTACTCCAATTCGAAATGATTTCCCATAATCCGTATAAATATACTTCAGATGAAGTTTTGTTTAATATTTATGTGTTACGAAATAACTTATCACCCAATCAGAAAGAAAAGGAAAAATTTTTCTCAAAAGGACAAGCCTGTCTCAGAGCTTCGCCTTTAGGAAAACGCTACGGTTGGGGAATTCACTTTGACGAAAATGGGAGAATGGCACTCTACAATCTGGATTCTCCCGAATATCAGAAATTAAAAGGTGATATCAGTTTAACGCATCTGAAAGCTATGCGGAATAAGAGAAGATAAAACTTTAACAGAAAATATTGATTAAAAATAGATTATATATAGTTTTTTGAAATTAATTTTCCATTTGTCTAATAAAATCGTCTGCTACAACTTTAAGTCTTTCTTCTGTTGTACTAACTTCTTTAATCTGATTTAAAGATTGTAGCCCTAAATGTCTCAGGTATACAATTCTTACATTATGATTCAATTTATCACTCTTAAACTTTTGAATATGATTCAATGCTTCTTTTGCTTTTTTTCCAAAACAAATTATAGCATCTTCAATATCATATAATTCTCCAATTAATCTATCAATGTTATCAACATTTTTTATTTCAGAAGTCTTTGCTTCAGTTCTGCCATTCCAAATTTTGTAATGAACAAAATTACTTGCATTTGTTATTCTAAAGAAATATCTCAACCCTTTAGGATTTTTATGTTTGTATTTTTTCCAATTATTAATTTCTTCTTTATCAAATATTTTTGACAATACCTTGTCCTCATTTTTTTCGATTAATAAATCAAGATTTTCTCCCGTTTTTCCATTAACCAATTTTTTAGATTTTTGCTCTTCTTGACCCGGACAACTAAATACAAAGGCAATTTTTTTAGTTTCCCCTTTCATATAATCAACTATATCCCTTTTCATAAGAATTATTATAGAGTCTATAAAAATACAGTTTAATTTCTAAATAGTTATTTCATTTTTTATGGATTAGATAAATTAAATGAAAAAACTTTGACAAAGTTCAAAACTTTGTCAAAGTTAATTTTTCATTCAAAATTTAAAATAATTTTATCTCTCCCAAAAGAAAGGCGGTTCTATCCCTAAAGCTCTCAGATAAACGAAACCTTGTCCGCGATGGTGGATTTCGTTGTCAATGAAATACTGAATGTTTTGAATTGCCGGAAATTTATATTGTCCGAACAAATTCACTTCTTCGTGAAATCTTTCCGGAGAAATTTGACTCCATAGAGTGTTGATTTCTTCCGTTTGTTTGTCCCAGGCATTGAGTAAATCCTGCTTGTTTTTCCATTCACTTCGTGTTTCGTCAAATTCAACATTATTGTCATTTACGATTTGAGTTAATCCCGGAACGGCTATTGCCAAAAATTCTTTGACCATTTCAGAAAACGGGCGCATTCCGCCAACGGAAAATTCAAACAATTCTTTTTCAGGAAAAGTTTCGATGACTCTTCTTGTCAGTCTTCTGTGGCCCTGCCAGCTTTCCAATAATTCTTCTTGTGAAATGATCGGTCTTGTGTTGCTCATAATTTTTTGTTTTTGAGTTAAATATTATTTCTGATACAAAATTAAAATGAGAAAGTGACAGCAGTATGTCAGTAGTGAAATCGAAAAAGAAAAATTTAATTTCTTTTATAAATAATATAATCTGAAATCAGAGGCTCTATTCCACTTTCCCGGAACAGCAAAGCGATTTGTCCCCGATGATAAGTCGAATGATTAATTATATGAAATAGAATATCTTCTATTTTATTTTCAAATTTTTCACCTTTTGTGTTTTGGTATAAAATAGTTTGGTTCAGGTCAAATCCTTGTAAGATGATTTTGGTATTTGTGAAATTGGTTTCGTTAATTGGATTTAAATTCGAAAATTCATTCATCTGCCATGGGAGAAAAGGAATTTGATTCAGGATTCTGGAATTCCAAACCTGATGTGCATTTAAAATATGATTCATCAATTTCAGACTTTTCTCAGGAACTAAGGCTAAGTCTTTTTCAAACAAAAGAACTAATTCCTGATTGAAGTGAAAATTATATTCAAAAGGTTCCCGAAATTTAGATGTCATTTATTTAGAAATTAAAACTTTAGAATCATTTTTTGTACTTCTCAATTGCTTCCTTGATTTGTTGTCTTCTGTTTTCCGGCGCCGGATGCGTCCTTTGAAATTCAGGAACATTGCTTCCGCCAGAAGCTGCTTCCAAAATGTCCATCACACCAATCAATGCTTCCGGATTGTAGCCCGCTTCGATCATAAAACGCACACCCAAATCGTCACTTTCCAGTTCATCTTCACGGCCATATTTCATATTGACCATATTGGCAACGACTTGCGCATAATAAGCAGAATTGGCATCACCACCTGCAACACCTGCTGCGCCGGCAATTCCTTGTGACAATTCTTGTTTTGCCATTTGTTGCGCGCTGTGTCTTGCAATTACGTGTCCCACTTCATGTCCCAAAACGCCGGCAAGCTGGTCGATATTTTCAAGTCTTGCCAAAAGAGCTTCTGTGATAAATATTTGCCCGCCCGGCAGTGCGAAAGCATTTACGGTTCTCTGATCCGCCAAGACATGAAAATCAAACGGATAACCGGATTTTCCGGCAGCGCTTTTTTTGACGATATCATTTCCAATAGAATCCACTAAATTTCTGATTTGTGCATTTTTGCTCAAGCCTCCAAACTCAGCCGCCATTTGTGGCGCACTGTTCATGCCGAGTGCAATTTCTTCTTGTTTGTTTAAACTGATGTATTGTTTTTCGCCCGTAATTTCATTCATTTCAGAAGATGAATAAAATTTAACCAGGGAAAAAATTACGATTCCTGCTGCAATCAACAGTCTAAGGTAAAAACCGGTACTTTTATTTCTCATAATAAGGTTAGGATTAACTCTATCAAATGTACAAAAATTTAGGTATGAAATTTGTAAATTTGATTTTCAAAAAACTTCTATATTATGTCAAGTGAAATCATAGGTCTCGTGTTCTTTTTCGGAATGTTTATCATTCTGATTGGAGGAATTCTACTCATTGCATTTGTCGCTGCACGCAGCCGTAAATCCAAACAAAATAAATTACTTAAAGAACTTCCTTCCGCAGCTGAATTTCATTCTTTCGTACGATACAACAGAGCGAGTGTCCAAGGGCAATTTCTGAAATTAAAAGCATTTGAAGGCAGCGGCGTATTTTATATTGTTGGAACGAAAGCTATTTTCAAAAGCACAAAAGGATATTATCATGAATTTGATATTTTGAATTCAAAAATTTTATGGGAAGGTGAAAATCTTGTAAATGGTTTGTTGAAATGGTTCAGTATCAATGACGGAACTGAAAAATTATTCCTCAATGTAGAAACCGGAATGTTTATCTTCCATACAGGAGATGCCGGGAAAGCCACAACCAGAACCATATTTGATAAATTAATGCTCATTCAGGCAGGTCATAAATAATTTTTTCAAATTTAATTAGGTAAAAAGATGTATAAACACTACATTTGCAACCCAAATTAAAAATTATATAAATGACTCATTACGAAACTGTTTTCATTTTGACTCCCGTTCTATCTGATGCTCAGGTGGAGGAAGCAGTTAAAAAAGTAGAAGATTTCCTAAAAGAAAACAACGCGGAAATCGTAACCAAAGAGAATTGGGGCTTGAAAAAATTAGCTTACTCAATTCAGAACAAAAGAAATGGTTTTTACCATTTAACAGAATTCAAAACTGAAAACCATGATTTGGTTGCAGGTTTGGAATTGATGTACAAACGCGACGAGCGCATGCTTCGTTACCTTACTGTAAAGTTAGATAAGCACGGTGTTGACTGGGCTGAAAAACGCAGAACAAAATTAAAATCACAAAAATCTAACGCTTAAAAATTTAGAGATATGGCTATAGATGACTTAGCAAAAAAAGCAGCAGAAGGTGGTGAAAGCGAAATTCGTTATTTATCACAATTAGATATACAGACACAAACGACTAAAAAATTCTGTCGTTTTAAAAAATACGGAATCAAATACGTTGATTATAAAGATCCAGATTTCTTATTGCAATTCGTAAACGAACAAGGGAAAATTCTTCCAAGAAGATACACAGGAACTTCTTTGAAATACCAGCGTAAAGTTTCAACAGCTATCAAACGTGCTCGTCACTTAGCTTTGATGCCGTTTATAGGTGACCAGTTAAAATAATAAAAAACCTAAAAGAGAAATAAAATGGACATTATATTAAAACAAGATGTAGAAAATTTAGGTTTTGAATTTGAAATCGTTTCTGTAAAACCTGGATTCGCTCGTAACTTCTTGATTCCTCAAGGAAAAGCTGTTATTGCAACTGCAAAACAGAGAGAAGAATTGAACAAAACTTTAGAAACACGTAAAGCAGATGAAGCAGCTCTAATCGCAACAGCTACTGAAAAATCAGCAAAATTGACTGGTTTGGAAGTTAAAATCGAAGCTAAAGTAGGTGCGGGAGATAAATTATTTGGTTCTGTAAACAACGGAGATTTGGCAGACGCTTTGAACAAAGCAGGTGTTGAAATCGAAAAGAAAAACATCAAAATCCCTGGAAATACTATCAAAAGAATCGGAAAAAACTCTGCTAAAATCCGTTTCCACAGAGAAGTTGAAGTTGATTTTGATTTTGAGGTTGTTGCTGACAAAGAATCTATTGAGCGTGCGGAAGCTGCTGCAAAAGCAAAAGCTGAAGTTGCAAGAATGGATGCTGAAAGACAAGCTAACGCTAACAAGTCTGAGGAATCTTCATTTAATTATGACAATCCTTTGTATGCAAAACCAAAAGAAGTAAAAGTTGAAGAAGAAGCTGCTCCGGCTGCTGATGCTCCAACTACTGAAGAAGCTTAATTTTAAGTTTTCAATATAAATTTAAAGCCGCTCATTGAGTGGCTTTTTTATTTAAATTATATTTATATTTGAACTCAATAACTAACCTCAATAATATGAAAAAAATTAAAGTGTTGCTGTTGTTTCTTTTTATAGGAATAGCCAACGGGCAGGTAACCAACAAAACCAATCCAAAAAGCTGGTCAAAAAACAACATTCCTCAGGCAGAAGTAAAAATCATGCCTTCATTTGATTTAGAACAAATTCACAATGAAGACTTACAAAGACAAAACGAAATCACAAAACCTTATCGTTTCGGATATGGTTTCGAAACAAATTATGATTTGCAAAATTCAGGTTCATGGACAGATTTGCCAAATGGAGATAGAATTTGGCAATTGACGGTCAAATCAGAAAATGCTTTGACATTAAATTTTGTTTTGGAAAATTTCAATTTGGCTGAGGGAGCGGAATTATATGTCTTCAATAAAACAAGAAATTCTAAATTAGGACCATTCACTTCTGTAGTTAACAATGACATCAAAACATTGAATACCTGGCCGGTTGAAGGTGAAGAAGTAACCCTCGAATTGTACGAACCTAAATCAGTAAAAGGATTGTCAACACTATCCGTCGCAAAGGTAGTCCACGGATACCGTTCAAAAGCTATTCAAAGATCTCCGGGCGATTCAGGTAACTGTAATTTCGATGTAGATTGTGCTATTGGTGATAATTTTGAATTCCAAAAGAAAGCTGTAGCAGAAATATTAGTTTCAGGAGGGACTGAATGGTGTACCGGAACTTTGTTGAACAATACTTCCGAAGACAAAACCCCTTACCTGATGACGGCAGATCATTGTTTTTCAAACTCTGTGGGTTCAACAGCCAATCTTGCATTTAGGTTTAACTGGAAATCTGACGAGCCGGAATGTCCTGGAAATACTACGAGTGTAGCACCTGATTTCTTACAAACTTCTTACGGGGCTGTCGTGAAAGCAAAGAATTCTGATACTGACTTTTTCTTGGTTGAATTGGTCAATCCGATTCCGGAAGACTGGGATGTTGTTTTCGCAGGTTGGAGTAGAGCAGATAGCGCGCCGGAAGGTGTTACGGTGGGCATCAGTCATCCAAGTGGAGATTTGATGAAAATTGCTTTGAATGAAGACCCTGTTTTTCCAAGTACAAGTATGGATGAGAATTTCTGGGAGGTATCAGAGTGGGAATTGGGTGTAACTGAAGGTGGTTCTTCAGGCTCCGTATTGTTCAATGCGGAAGGGAAATTCATTGGAAACCTTTATGGGGGTTGGGCTGCTTGTAATGGAAGTACAACTAATGATGAATGGGATGCTTACGGACGTTTTGACCTTTCATGGACAGGTGGCGGAACTAACAATAATCGTGTGAGTAATTGGTTAGATCCACAAAATACCGACGTGATGGAATTGGATTATTTGTCTAACATTGATGAAATGTCTGTTTCTGATTTGAACGCTCAATCTTCTTATTTTAAAATTTATCCAAATCCGGCAACTGATTTTGTAAATGTAGAATTATTGGAAAGTGACAAAGCCAATTATCAATTAATAGATATTGCCGGAAGACTGATCAAACAAGGGAAAATTGAAGCTAAGAAAAGTATGGTTTCATTATCAGGTTTATCAAAAGGAATTTATATTTTGAAATTAACGGACGTAAATTCTAAAAAACAAACCTCAGCTAAAATAGTTGTAAAGTAACTAGAATGCAATAAGAAAGCCACTCATCAAGTGGCTTTCTTATTTAGAAAATTCAATTTTGGATTACTCTTGTCATTCGAAGAAGGATGAATCTCTTTATACGATTTCTGCGCTCAAACCGCGGTGTAGCAATTCCACACACATCGGTTCAAGGAAATCAAAACTTCCGGATTTCACGTCGCATTTTCCTTTGTAATGAATGAGCCAGGTACACTGTTCCGCTTGTTCCACTGTATGGTCACAGATTTCAATCAAAGATTCGATCACAAAATCAAAAGTATTTACATCGTCATTGTGCAAAATAAGAACTCTTTTTTCCTCTTCCGCAACCATCACATTTACTTCATTTTCCTCTTTCCAAAGAGGTTTTACTGAAAAATTCATTGGTATTAATTTTTTATAAATCGGAGCGCAATCCATTCATTACGTTGTTTTTTTGAAACAAATTCTAAACCGTTTTGAGTACAAACTTCAACGATATCATCAAAATCAGTATCCAGTAAACCACTCAAAATCAATTCTCCTCCTGCAAAGTTAAGTACTTTTATGTATTGGGGAATGTCTGCAATCAAGATATTTCTGTTGATGTTGGCTATAATTGTATCAAACATCCTATCTCCCAACAGGCTTACATCGCCCAATCGGATGTTCAATTCAACACCATTTCTTTCTGCATTTTCATGCGAATTTTCAGTTGACCATTCATCGATGTCAATCGCTTCTGCATATTTTGCACCGCGTTTTTTGGCAAGAATTGCTAAGATGGAAGTACCGCAGCCCATATCCAAAATAGCCTTTCCTTCAAAATCCAATTCCAAAATGTATTCCACCATTAAATGCGTGGTTTCATGGTGTCCGGTTCCAAAAGACATTTTCGGCTGGATGATAATTTCGTAAGGAATTTCAGGTTTTATCGGATGAAATTCAGCACGGATATAACATTCATCATTGACTATAATTGGCTGGAAACCTGATTCCCAAACCTGATTCCAATTGACTTGTTCGATTTCTGTTTTGATGTATTCAATTTTCGATTCATGCAGGACTTCAATCCTTTCCAAAACTTCATTTTCATCATCCAGATTCTTTCTCACATACGCATTCATACCATTGGTAGTGTCTTCAAAGCTTTCAAATTCACATTCCGACAAAAGCGCTAAAAAAATATCACGCCAGGGTTCAACTGGCGTGATAGTAAATTTATATTCGATATAATTCATTTCTGATTTTGATTATGGTGCAAATTTACTCCATAATTAATAACGGGCTTTGATAATCGTAGTGAAATCATCTAAATTTAATGAAGCTCCACCCACTAGCGCACCGTCGATGTCGTATTGTTCAAAAAGATCGCGAGCATTTCCTGCATTCACACTCCCTCCATAAAGGATGCTCGTGGTGTTAGCAATAGAAATTCCATGTTCTGCACCGATGGTTTTACGGATGAAATCATGCATTTCCTGCGCTTGGTCAGGCGTGGCAGTTTTTCCCGTTCCGATTGCCCAAACAGGTTCGTAAGCAACAATCAAATCTTTCAGTTTATCAGGATCCTGGCGTTCCAAAGCCACTGTAACTTGCTCTTTTACTACGTCAAAATGTTTTCCAGCCTCTCTGTCTTCCAATTTTTCCCCGATACAAAGAATCGGAGTCATCCCATGCTCGTAAAGATGCGTGATTTTTTTACCGATGTATTTGTCCTGTTCGTTGTGGTATTGTCTGCGTTCAGAATGACCCACAATGCTGCAATTAATACCTATTGATTGAAGCTGTTCAGTTGAAACATCTCCGGTATAAGCTCCGTTTTCCATCGCAGAAACATTTTGTGAAGCTACACGGATTTTACTGTTTTTCAAATCTTTTCCGATTTGATCCAAGTACAAATGCGTAGGTGCAATGATGATTTCGACAGATGGTTTATTGGCGTGAACCCACGTATTTAAACGAAGTGCCAACTCTTTTGCTTGTGGAAATGTAAGGTTCATTTTCCAGTTTCCGGCAACGATTTTTCTTCTCATAAAATTGTATAATTTTTAGGTTTAACTATCTAATTTGAACAGTCTAAATTTAGATGAATTTTATATGTTAAAAAAATCTAAATTGTAAATTTTTCAAAAGAAATGATAAAAATCTCTTTGTTAGTTACGGGCATCATTATTCTATTTTTAATGTCAAATTATTATCCGGTGTTTGGTCGTTGTTCAATGCGTGTTTTGGTGATGTTATCCATCTAGAATTGTTGATTACAAATTTGAACTGGTATTCTTTATTTTTTTCAAATTGTGATTTTGGCAATTCAAGTTCAAATAAATTATTGCCTTTCACTACCATTTGAAATTTACTGTTTTCAGGATTCCAATCATTGAATGAACCTGCAACTGAAATATGATTTATCAAATCTGCATTTGCTTTTTGGTTATGTTGATATGTGAAAATTACTTTGTCATTTGTTAATCTATAACCATAAACATTTTTTCTACTATTATTATTAGTTAGTAAATCATTAGCGATATGAAAAGTTGAATTGCTAAGAATTCTGTGTGTTTCCGGTCCGCTGATGTTCACCACTATACAAACTCCCAGATTTTGCTCCGGAAATACAGAAAACATAACCTGATTGCCATAAGCTCCTCCGTGTTTGTAAGCATATTTACCTAACTCGGAAATATAAATATTGTCCCAAAAATAACCAAACCAATTTTGTTTGCTGTTTTTAACGTTTCGTTGTGTTTCTTGTACCGTTTTATTTTGACTTTCCAATTCAAATTGCAGAAATTGCATCAAATCACCCAAAGTTGATTTTGTTTGTAAACCTGATGAACCCCACAAATTACTAACAAAATGAGGCATTAAAATGTGATTGCTGTTATAACCATTAGCTAACTGCTCATTGGCATTTAAAGCAAATTTTGTATGGTTCATTTTTAGTTTTGACCAAAGATTTTCCCTTAGTAATTCTTCAAAAGGTTTTTCGTAAATATTTTCCAATATCAATCCCGTCAACTCAAGACTAGGATTACTATAAAGATACTTTGTTCCGGGAAGTGAGTCTAATTTTATTTTTTTAAGGTCTCTCAAAAAGTCAGGCTTAGTATAGTTTTTAGTTAATTCCACAAGTTTGAATGTTGTGCTATCATCAAAAGTTTTCATAATTTCTCTGTCATCCGGTAAAACGCTTGGAATTGCAGATTCATAAGAAATTAAATCATTGATGTGTATTGATTTTTCGTTAAATTCTAAATTCCTATAATCTCCTTTCAAATATTTCCTAATATCATCATTCAGATTGACCTTCTTTTCCAGAACAGCTTTTGCCAGTAAATACCCTGTCATAACTTTTGTGACTGAGGCTATTTCAAAGTAAGTATCATTATTGGCTTTGTTGGCTTTTCCTTTGTCAATTTCGCCATAATGTTTGGTGTAAATTTTCCCATTTTTTACGATACCAATAGAAACCGAATATGCTTTTGATTCTAGAAGCAATGTTTCTGCATTTCCATCAATGATCGAATATATATCCTTATCTAGGTGTTTATTATTTTGACTAAAAGTTGCTGTACTTATTAAAACCAAAAAGAAAAGGATTGTTTTACTCATTTTGTTCTGGTTTAATTTTTAGGTTGTTTTTCTATGCTTACTGTTAGTGCAAAGATAACCGCAAAATGCAAAATTGACAGTACAAAGTTTGTGTTCGTAGTATAAAATCAGTTCAACCTTACTTTCGGATCCAGAATCCCATACAATATATCCACCAATATATTAATGAATATAAAAACAGTAGCAATCACCAAAACCGCACCCATCACAACAGGTAGATCCAAAGTATTCAATGCGTTGACGATTTCTTTGCCCAATCCGTTCCAACCAAAAATAAACTCAATGAAAACCGCTCCGGCAAGCATTGACGCAAACCATCCTGAAGTCGCAGTAATCACAGGATTCAAGGAATTTTTCAAAGCATGTTTCCAAATTACTTTCCTCGAACTCAAACCTTTTGCATAAGCCGTTCTGATGTAATCCTGATTCAAGACTTCCAATAAAGAATTTCGCGTCAACTGCGTAATTACCGCCAGTGGACGAATCCCTAAAGTAAAAGCGGGCAGCACCAGATTTTTCAAAGTCAAATGTTTTCCTGCGCCTAAATCATCGATTTCATATAGACTTCCCGTCATCGAAAACCCGGTTATATCATGCAGCAAATACGCAAAGATATAAGCCACTATGATTGCCGAAAAAAACGAAGGAATACTCATCCCAAAACTCGTGATTACCAAAAGACTTCTGTCAATCCAACTGTCCTTCACCAACGCAGACCAAATCCCTAAAAGGATTCCGATGATAATCGCAAACGTAATCGCCGAAACTGCCAAAAGAATCGTATTGGGCAAAGTTTCTTTGATTATATCTGTAACCGTTTTTCCTTGTTTCTGAAATGAAGTCCGCATGTATGGATATTTCAACAAAACGGTTGCTTTTCCAACACTGAATAAATTTGCACCTTCATATTTTTCCGATTCAATCGATGTATAAGAATTTTCCGATTTGGAATGAATCGAAACAGGCGAGAGGTCATTTAGATAAAATAAATATTGTTTCCAAAGAGGTTGGTCGAGTCCCAGACTTTTTCGGATTTGTGCCAATTGTTCAGGGTCTTCTTTCTGGTCGAGCATCATACGTGCAGGATCGCCGGGAAGCACTGTGAACAGGAAAAAGATAATCGTTATCACACCAAAAAGTGTAATCAATCCATAAAAAATTTTATTGGTGAGGTAACGTAACACTTATTTATTTTGAATTAAGAATGATAAATTAAAACGAACTCAAAATCTCTTCCGAGCTTGGAATCGGATTGTCATGGAATTTTTTTACAACCGTTCCTTTTTTCACAGTCATAATTCCCGGATTGTTTCTGATAATTGTTTTCAACTGCGTTTGATCTACATAACAATAAGCAAATCCTGCATTTTCAATGTCTGAATTGGTTAAAACCGCAACATTTGCTTTTCCTTCCAATTCCTTATATAATTTATTCAAAATATTGATTTCTTCAGCAGTCAATTTTTCTGCAAATGGAATCAGGAAAAACACAACTTTCTGCTCATTTAAGTAAAATTCCGTTTTGTCTTCGCCGTCACAATCCAAAATAAAATCGTGAATTGGCGGCTCATAACCGGCAGAAATTTGTTTACTTTCGGTTTTTTCTGAGTCCATTTCCCAAGGCGTTCCTTCCTCGTACCATTTCACGTTGTCGGTATATTCAGTATCCGTAATTTGAACTACTTCTCCTGTTTTTTTATTTTTCATCGTATAAAGCACTTGGTATTTGGGTGGATCCAATCCCAATTCCTCCGCAGATTTCATCCCTTCCGTGATATTTTTTCCTTCTGCATAAGCTCTGAAATCGATGATAGGCAAATATTTAATTCCCGTAAATGCAAGCCATCCACACAAAAACAAAACCACCGCACTGATGGCAAAACTGACTTTAGATTTTTCAATCAGAGGTTTGATGTGTTTCTGTCCGATGAAAATAATGATAATTAAAATTAACAAGAAAATGTCTTTCCAGAAGGATTGCCAAGGTGTCAATTTCATTGCATCTCCGAAACATCCGCAATCGGTAACTTTGTTGAAATAAGCCGAGTAAAACGTTAGGAAGGTGAAGAATACAATTAAAATCAACAAACTCCAATTCGTGAATTTCTTGAAAATTCCCAACAATAAAAATACCCCCAAAATGATTTCAAAAATGCTGAAAAACGTAGCCTGAGGCAAAGCTAGATCATGTAAAAACTGAATGTTGAAAACGTCTGGCGCGAAATATTCTTCCAGTTTATAACTAAATCCAATCGGATCAATTGCCTTTACAAATCCGGAAAGGATGAATATAATTCCGACAATTACTCTGCAAATCTGTACGATGTATTTCATTTTTATTATTTAATGTGAAGTGTATCCTTTCTAATTGTTTCTGGATTAACTTTTACGTTAGGATAGATTTTTTTTAATTCTTCAATATCTCTTTCAAAATTGTTTCTATAAGCAACCCCATATTCATCTTTACCTGAATATTCATCAATTATTAAATTTCCAATATAGGTGATTTTTCCTTCTTCAGCTTCAAAAGGAATAGAAAAACCACTGTAAACAGAGGAGAAGGAAGTGTAAGCACCTTGACCAAATAAATTAATATGGTAAATCTCATAAGATCCTTTTGGTCTTTTAAAAACTACCAAATATGTTAAACCGTTATCCAGTTCACCTTTGTGTTTTGGTTTCCAAAGTAAATTGGGAACTAATGTGATTGTAGTACTATTACGTTCAACAATATCAGCATTAGTACTCATATTCGTAATTTCTACTTTATAATTTCCAAATCTTGCTCTTTCATTGAGAAATGTAATTGTTCCCACAATCAATCCAGATTGATTATTTTCAGAGAATGTCATGGGATTAGGTTGTACAATAATAGGTTGATTAGATGATGCACAGCTTTGAATCAAGAAAACAAGAATTAATAATGTGCTGATGATTTTCATTTTCTTATTTTTTTAAGTAATATCAACGCAAAAACCCCATAATTAACCATGTCTAAATAATTGGCATCCAGTCCTTCAGAAACGATTGTTTTACCTTTGTTATCTTCAATTTGTTTGATGCGCAAAACTTTCTGCAAAATCAAATCCGTAATGGAACTCACACGCATTTCGCGCCAGGCTTCGCCGTAATCGTGGTTCTTGTTTTGCATTAATTGAATCGCTATATTTACTTGTTTATCAAATTCTTGCAATGATTTTTCTACATTGAAATCAATCTGATTGGCAATGCCACATTCTAATTGAATCAATGCAATCAAGGAATAATTGATGATGCCGATGAATTCACTTTCTTCGCCTTCATCTATTTTTCGTTCAGAATTTTCTTGTAAACTTCTTATTCTGTTGGCTTTTATGTAAATTTGGTCGGTCAGAGAACTCATCCTCAAAATCCGCCATGCAGCACCATAATCCTGTAATTTCTTCTCAAACAATGTTCTGCATTCAGAAATAACAGATTGATATTGCTCTAATGTTTTTTCCATAACTTCGTTTCCGAACCAAAAATAGGGCTTACGTTTTAAATTACCATAAGATTATGCAAATTAACTGCAAAGGAAAACTCGTAGATTTATCACAACCCAAAGTGATGGGAATTCTCAATATAACTCCTGATTCTTTCTATGATGGCGGAAAAAATATTGAAATCCAAAATGCTTTGAACCAAGTTGAAACTATGTTAAATCAAAGTGCAGATTTTGTAGATATTGGAGGAATTTCTACACGTCCCGGTTCAACTGAAGTTTCTGAAAATGAAGAATTGAACAGAGTCATTCCCATCGTTGAATCAATTTTAAAAGAATTTCCGGAAATTTTGATTTCCGTTGATACATATCGCTCCAAAGTTGCCAAAGAATCCATTCAAGCCGGAGCTGCAATTATTAATGATATTTCAGCCGGAAATCTGGATGAACATTTATTACAAACCGTTGTAGAATTGAAAGTTCCATACGTTTTGATGCACATGCAGGGAAAGCCGAAAACGATGCAGCAGAATCCGATATATGAAAATGTTGCGATTGAAGTCAATCAATTTTTTTCTGAGAAAATCAATGAATTGAAACAATTGGGAATCAACGACATCATTCTAGATCCCGGATTTGGATTTGGAAAAACGGTGGAACACAATTATGAATTGATGAAAAATTTAGATTTAATTGGATTCGATGAATTTCCTTTACTGGTTGGTGTTTCAAGAAAATCTATGGTCACCAGATTACTGGATTTAAAACCCTCAGAAGCACTCAACGGAACGAGTTTGTTGAATTTTTACGCCCTTCAAAAAGGTGCAAAAATCCTGCGTGTTCATGATGTGAAAGAAGCAAAAGAAGCTATCAAAATTTGGGAAATGTTGCAGTAATTCAAAAAAAACTTGCATTTTCTATTATTCTTAACCGATATTTGCAACTGAAAAGTTCAATGACTTACTGATATGTTATCAAGAAAGGTGGAGGGAATAGACCCTGTGAAACCTTAGCAACCCTTTGCCAGTCAGAGAAGGTGCTAAATTCTACTCTTAATTTTTAAGTTGAGATAGATAGCGAAAAATAATTTTCCATGCGGAGAATTTCCAATTTTCTTTTTAATATTTTGATTAAACCTCTGTGCACTTTGTATAAAACTTCGTGTCCATTGTGGTGAAGTTTTATTGATTTAATTAATTGAAAATGAAGAAACCAAATATTGAATCCGAATTAGAAAAAAGGATTTTGATTCTCGACGGTGCGATGGGAACCATGTTACAACGTTATAATTTTTCCGAAGAAGATTTCCGTGGAGAACGCTTTGCAGATTATCATTTATTCCTAAAAGGAAATAACGATTTGCTGTCCCTGACGCAGCCACAAGCGATAGCGGAAGTTCATCGAGCTTACCTCGAAGCCGGAGCAGACATTCTCGAAACCAATACTTTTTCCGGAACGACAATCGCTATGGCGGATTATGATATGCAGGATTTGGTATATGAATTGAATTTTGAATCGGCAAAAATTGCTAAAAAAGTAGCAGACGAATTTACTCAGTTAAATCCATCCAAACCCAGATTCATAGCTGGAAGCATTGGACCGACCAATAAAACTGCAAGTTTATCGCCCGATGTAAATCGTCCAGAATTCCGAGGGGTTACTTTTGATGAATTGAGAATTGCTTACAAACAACAAACGGAAGCTTTGATTGACGGTGGAATAGACATCATTTTGGTGGAAACGATTTTCGATACACTCAATGCCAAAGCAGCTTTGTTTGCGATTGATGAAGTTTTTGAAGAAAGAAATATCCAACTTCCAATCATGGTTTCAGGAACAATTACAGATGCCTCCGGACGTACACTTTCCGGACAAACGGTAGAAGCATTTTTGATTTCAATTTCGCACATTCCATTATTGAGCGTCGGTTTCAACTGCGCTTTAGGTGCGGATCAGTTAAAACCTTATTTGAAAAGATTATCTGAAAATACAGAGTTTTTTGTTTCCGCTTATCCAAATGCAGGTTTGCCCAACGCTTTTGGAGAATATGACCAGACTGCAAAAGAAATGCAGGAATTGGTAAAAGAATATTTGGAAGAAGGATTAATCAACATTATCGGAGGTTGTTGTGGGACAACTCCGGAACACATAAAATTCATGGCTGAAGTCGCTGAACAATTTCAACCACGAATTAAAAATCTCACCATTTAAAATGCAAAATAAACCCAATAGATATTTAAAACTTTCCGGTTTAGAACCTTTGGTTTTTACGCCCGATAAAAATTTCATCAATGTCGGTGAACGAACCAACGTTACCGGTTCACGCAAGTTTTTGAGATTAATTCGTGAAGAACAATACGAAGAAGCGCTAGAGATTGCGCGTGGACAAGTAGAGGGTGGTGCGCAAATCATCGACATCAATATGGATGAAGGGATGCTCGACGGTGTTCACTCCATGGTTACTTTTCTGAATTTAATTGTTTCAGAACCCGACATTTCCCGCGTTCCGATCATGATTGACAGTTCCAAATGGGAAATTATCGAGGCAGGATTACAAGTTGTTCAGGGGAAATGCGTTGTGAATTCCATCAGTTTAAAAGGTGGCGAAAAAGAATTTATTCACCAGGCAAAATTGGTCAGACGATATGGTGCAGCAGTGATTGTCATGGCATTTGATGAAGACGGACAGGCCGATACTTACCAAAGAAGAATTGAAATTTGTAAACGTTCCTATGACATCTTGGTCGATGTGGTAAAATTTCCACCTGAAGACATTATTTTCGATCCGAATATATTTCCCGTTGCGACCGGAATGGAGGAGCACCGCCGAAATGCGCTTGATTTTTTCGAAGCAACCAAATGGATTAGGGAAAATTTACCTTATGCAAATATTTCGGGAGGTGTGAGCAACGTATCTTTTTCTTTTCGGGGAAATGATGTAGTGCGCGAATCCATTAATTCTGCATTTCTTTATCATGCGATTCAGCATGGAATGACAATGGGGATTGTAAATCCTGAAATGCTGGAAGTTTATGATGACATTCCCAAAGACCTTTTGGGTTACATCGAAGATGTTTTATTCGACAGAAATGACGATGCTACTGAAAAATTATTGGAACATGCCGAAAGCATCAAAGACCAGAAAAAAGAAGGTGCTTCAGAAAATGAACTGTTGGCTTGGCGCCAATTGCCGCTTCAGGAAAGAATTACACATGCTTTGGTAAAAGGAGTTGACAGTTTTATCATAGAAGATACAGAAGAAGCACGTTTAGAAGCAACGAAACCGATAGAAGTCATCGAAGGAAATTTAATGACAGGAATGGGAGTAGTCGGAGATTTATTCGGAAGCGGAAAAATGTTTCTTCCGCAAGTCGTAAAATCTGCACGTGTTATGAAAAAAGCCGTTGCTTATCTGCAGCCTTTCATTGAAGCGGAAAAGAGTGGAAAGAAAGAATTTGCTGGGAAAGTCTTGATGGCAACCGTAAAAGGTGACGTACATGACATCGGTAAAAACATTGTCAGCGTAGTTTTGGGTTGTAATAATTATGAGATTGTGGATTTAGGTGTGATGGTTCCACCGGAAAAGATCATCGCAGCAGCAAAAGAGCACAATGTCGATATCATCGGTTTGAGCGGATTGATTACACCTTCATTAGATGAAATGGTAACGCTTTCCAAAGAATTAGAAAAAAACAACATCCATGTTCCTTTGTTGATTGGTGGTGCGACTACTTCCAAAGCACATACTGCAGTGAAAATTGCTCCGAATTACCATTCTGTTGTTCATATTAATGATGCCTCCAAAGCGGTAACCGTTGTAGGAGATTTATTGAATGGAAATAACCAAACCTTCAAAGCACAAATCCGTGAGGAATATGAAAAACTTCGCGAACAGTTCCTCAAACGTGGTAAACAAAAAGATTATGTATCCATCGAAGATGCCAGGACTAACAAAACTCAAATTGATTGGAACAATTCAAAAATTACCAAACCCAATCATTTAGGAATTCAAATCATTGAAGATTTTGACATTACTCAATTGGAAGAATACATCGACTGGTCGCCATTTTTCAGAAGCTGGGACTTGCATGGAAGGTATCCTGATATTTTAAATGATGAATTGGTAGGTGAGAATGCAAGAGAATTATTCAAAGATGCACAGACCTTATTAAAGAAAATTTTCGATGAAAAATTATTGCAAGCCAAAGCCATTTACGGTTTATTTCCTGCGAATTCAATCAATGATGATGACATTGAAATTTATGACGAATCCGGAAAAATTTTAACCAAATTTCTGACATTGCGCCAGCAATCTAAAAAAGCAAAAGAAGGAATTCCCAACATTGCGCTTGCAGATTTCATTGCACCCAAAGCCACCGGAATCTCTGATTATATAGGCTGTTTCTGTGTTTGTACAGGATTCGGAACTGAAGAACTTGCCAAAGCTTACGAAGCCGCACACGACGATTACAATTCTATTATGATCAAAGCACTTTCAGATCGTTTGGCGGAAGCATTTGCAGAATATTTACATAAAAAAATCCGTAAAGAAGATTGGGGTTACGATTCAGATGAAAATTTATCGAACGAAGATTTGATTTCCGAAAGCTACAAAGGAATTCGTCCTGCGCCCGGTTATCCGGCTTGTCCTGATCATTTGGAAAAGAAAACCATTTGGAAATTATTAAAAGTTGAAGAAAACATAGGGGTTCAGCTTACAGAAAGTCTTGCCATGTGGCCTGCATCCAGCGTCAGCGGATATTATTTCGGAAATGAAGAAGCCAAATATTTCGGACTCGGAAAAATTACTTTTGACCAATTAAAAGATTACGCAAAACGAAGAAATATAAGCGAACAGGAAGCCGAAAAATGGCTAGCACCCAACTTAGCAGATAACTTATAACACAAAGTGTATAACGCTCAACGCAAATGAAAGTAACAGAACATATAAAAAACGCAAACGGTAAAACTCAATTTTCATTTGAAATTTTACCTCCATTGAAAGGACAAAACATCCAGTCAATTTTCGATCATATTGATCCTTTGATGGAATTCAATCCGCCGTTCATTGACGTTACTTATCACCGTGAAGAATACATTTACAAAGAACAGGAAAATGGATTACTTAAAAAACACATCGTTAAAAAACGCCCGGGTACAGTTGGGATTTGTGCTGCAATTCAAAATAAATACAAGGTAGATGCCATTCCGCACATACTTTGTGGCGGATTTACAAAAGAAGATACTGAGAATTTTCTGATTGATTTAGACTTTTTAGGGATTGAAAACGTTATGGCACTCCGTGGAGATGCCGTCAAAAATGAAACTTATTTCCGTCCCGAAAAAGAAGGAAATGCTTACGCAGGTGATTTGGTGGCACAAATTCAAAGTATGAATCAAGGAATTTACCTCGATGACGAAATGCAAAATCCATGTCCAACCAATTTTTGCATCGGTGTGGCAGGTTATCCCGAAAAACATATGGAAGCACCCAATCTTGACAATGATTTACATTTCCTCAAAAAGAAAATCCAAAACGGAGCAACTTACATCGTTACACAAATGTTTTTTGATAATCAGAAATTCTTTGATTTTGTTGAAAAATGCCGCAAAGAAGGCATCGAAGTACCTATCATTCCGGGGCTTAAACCCATTACAACCAAATCACAAATCAATATGATTCCACATCGTTTTCACATCGATTTGCCCGATGAATTACTCATAGAAGTTATCAAATGCAAAGACAACAAAGCGGTTCAAGAAGTAGGAGTTGAGTGGGCTATTCAGCAATCTAAAGAATTACAACAAGCAGGAATTCCCGTTTTGCATTATTATTCCATGGGTAAAAGCGAAGCTGTTAAAGCTATTGCAAAAGAGATTTTTTAGATAAAAGATTTCTTCTTACAAAGAAGCATTTGAACTTTCAGTTTCGGATATGAATGAAAATCTTTATTTTAAATTTATCTAATTCTTTTGAATAAAGATGATTTTAGCAAATGGGTAATTAATAATCAATACTAGCTGATTCAAAATCATAATATTATTACGTTTTTTTTGTTTAAATTAGAGCGTCTCTAAAAATAATTTATGAAAACCTTGACAACTATTTGTTTACTATTAGTATTCAATATCTTCGCTTATAGTCAATATTCTGAATTTAAAGTTTATGACAATGGTTTAATATATAGCCAACAGGCTATGAATAAGCTTGGAAGCATTGTAGATTCCTTGAATTTAAAATTTAAGAGCTGCGACCTCGATAAGAAGTTCTATTCGCAACAACAAACTATAGGATATATAATAAAGTTGGATAGTGGCAATATAAAACAGGCAAAAAAAGACATTGATAATAAGATTTCAATTGAGGAATTCATAGATAAGTATCCCCAGGCCTCTGTTGAAAAAAACAATTTAATCATCAAGCGCAATATCGAAAATTATGAAGGTAAAAAAGCTGTTGAATTTGAGCATTTTGATTTGAAAAATAATTATGGATTTAGCATAGAGATAAGTGACTTATCTGCTTATAAAAATGATAGGATGAATTGGTGGCTTTATCAATATTATGAACAAAGAGATTATATGGACGAGTCACTGGAAGCTTTTTATTTCCCAAATAAATTTGTTTCCATAGAATTGCCTCAAACCTATGGTATGATGGTTGGGTACAGCGATTGTTTAATTGATACCACTACAACTAAATTTAAAGAAAATGCTAAACAAGGCTGGGTCGATTTACCTAAAAACTGGACAAAATTATCTGATAAAAAGAAAACTAAACTTCTTGATGAATTTAGGACAACACAAGTTATCGGTGGATGCAGCCAAGACACAAGTCCGAGAGATCATGCTATAAATATAGCATTGCTTTCTGCGGAGACTTACAATTGGGGAATATTTTTGAAAGCACACCTGGATATCATGAATGATCGTTTTGACAGAGTTTCTGATGGAAGCTACGCTTGGGGAAAACGAAATACTTATATAAAAGAATTAGAGGAGTTAGATATCAATGTACAGGATTTAATTTTAGGAATTTCATTCAGAATTGAAAATCCGGTAAAAAATCATTATTACGGAAGCATTGGCAGGCTTGGCAGGGCATTGTCAGAAACTAGAAATAATGAGGAAATAGAACAAACGATTCTATCAATAATTTCAGATAATAAATTAGATGATTATAACCGCTTGTTATTTTTCTTTTTATTTAAGAATTACAATTATTATCTCGAAGATGAAATCATTAAGGAAAATAATTACCAAAGATTGCTAACAGCCATAAATGATTTCCCTGAGCACTACAGAGAAAAGTTAAGTTTTCAATACCAAAAATAGAATAACAATTGCGATGTAATATTATATCCAGTAAAATTTTTACTTCAACCGATTTCTCTCATAAACCCCTTTCGAATTGAACCAATAAATAAAAAGTGCAACCAGACATGCTCCTGCAGTTATTAAATACATCATCGAAAACCCATAATGGTCAGCCAAATAAGCACCCAACAGCATCCCGATTCCGATTCCCAAATCAAATCCCGTCAAGTAAGTTGAATTCGCAGTTCCGCGTTTTGAACTCGGTGCCATATTGATGTAAATCGTTTGCAAGGCAGGAAAAAGGGTTCCGTAACCAATCCCGATTAAAAATGCTGAAACGCAAAATGCATAAATGCTGTGCAGAATTGCAAACCCAAGAAACCCAATCGAAATAACAAGCAAAGCAGTCGCCATTACTTTATGGATATGACCTCTGTCCACAAATTTTCCCGAAGTCACTCGCGACAAAACAATTCCTCCCGCTAAAAACAAAAAGAAAATTCCCGCATTGTGGATTCCTGTTTGTTTTCCATACAACACTGCGAATGCAACCAAAGTTCCCCATCCAAATGAGATGAACAATTGATTGAAAAATATCGGCAATCCTTTCAATAATAAAAATCGGTCAAGCGACATCGTCGGGATTTTATCCAGTTTTTGCCTCACAGGAACTTTAATAAAACAAACCGCAATAATTGCCAAAAATCCCATGACCAATGCACAATTGATTAAAACCTGAAATCCATAAGAATCATAAATATTGACCGCGACAAAAGGCGCAATTGCCATCGCAATATTGGTGTTTACTCCGAAATATCCGATTCCTTCTGCGCGTCTGGATGCCGGAATAATGTCAATCGCAACCGTATTGGCAGAAACTGTTGCCAAACCCCAAAACAAACCGTGTACAAATCGAAGTACAACAAAAAACATTACTGTCGTCGCAAAATAGTAGCCGAAAAAAGCAGAAATGAAAAGTGAAATTCCTAATAAAAACAAAGGCTTTCTTGCATATACGTCCACTACAAAACCACAAAATGGTCTGATAATCAGTAATGCAACCGCATAAGAAGAAAGTACAATCCCGATTTGTGAAGGCTCAATTCCCAATTCATCGGCAAGGTAAATCGGGATAGTAGGCATCAGCAAATTGAACGAACAGGCAACCAGAAAGTTCCCAATACAGGCAATTACAAAATTTTTATTCCAGATTTTTTCTTTCTGTGGCATTTCTCTAATTCGAAGTAAATTTAACAAGTTTCGGACAGATGAAAATCATTTGAAGTCCTTAATTTGAAGATATAATTTTTTAGCTAAATTCGTACCATAGTACACTTCTATGAGAAAATTATTTTTGATACTAATTCCTTTCACTTTTATGAATTTGTCTGCACAGCAAAAAGATTTATTACCATACGTAAATACACTCATCGGAACCGAAAAAATGGGACATACTTATCCCGGCGCGACCGCACCTTTCGGATCGGTCCAACTCAGCCCCGATACTGATACGATTTCCTACGAATTAAATGGAAAGTATAACAAAGACGTTTATAAATATTGTGCTGGATACCGTTACGAAGACAAAACCATTGTCGGTTTCAGCCATACGCATTTCAGCGGAACGGGACATTCCGATTTGGGAGACTTTCTCGTGATGCCGACCGTCGGGGAGTTGAAAATGAATCCCGGGACAGCTCAAAACCCAGATAGTGGATTTCGTTCCAGATTTTCTCATGATGAAGAAATTGCGCAAGCCGGATATTACAGCGTGAATTTAAAAGATTATAAAATTAAAGCAGAATTAACCGCCACCACCCGAACCGGATTTCATCAATATACTTTTCCAAAATCAAATAACGCGCATATTATTTTAGATTTGATGTCTGGAATTTACAATTATGACGACAAAACAGTTTGGACGTATGTGAGGGTTGTAAATGATTCTTTGATTACAGGTTACAGACAAACAAACGGATGGGCTAGAACCAGAACGGTTTATTTTGCGATGAGTTTTTCCAAGCCTTTTAAAAATTATGGTCGAAAAGATTTTGATGCGACACAAGTTTACCGTGGATTCTGGAGAAAATTTAACCAAAATGAAAATTTCCCTGAAATTGCAGGTAAAAAAATCAGAATGCACTTCGATTTCGATACCGAAGAAGGCGAAAAAATTCAAATCAAATTCGCTCTATCGCCTGTAAGCCAAAACAATGCTTTAGAAAATATGCAGAGTGAAATTCAGGGTTGGGATTTTGAAGCCGTGAAAAATCAAACACAAGCCGATTGGAACAAAGAATTAAACAAAATTCAAATCGAAGCTTCTGAAAATGACAAAACAAATTTCTATACTTCACTTTACCATTCGTTCATCAATCCAACTACTTATATGGATGTAAATGGTGAATACAAAGGGCTTGACCAAGAAATCCACAAAGCAGATGGATTTACTCATTACACCACATTCTCACTTTGGGATACTTATCGTGCTTTGCATCCGTTTTTCAACATCGTTCAGCCTTCGCGCAACAACGACATGGTCAAATCGATGATGAAACATTACGAACAAAATTCACTCAAAATGTTACCGATTTGGTCGCATTATGCGAACGATAATTGGTGTATGAGCGGTTACCATAGTGTAACAGTCGTTGCAGACGCAATCATCAAAGGAACTTTTGACGGAGATGCAAATATAGCTTTAGATGCTTGTATTGTGACCGCTAACAAAAGAAACTATGAAGGAATCGGCGATTATATCGATTTAGGATTTATACCTGATGAACGAAACGGAACTTCGGTTTCCAATACTTTGGAATATGCTTATGACGACTGGGCGATTGCACAGGCTGCAATGAAATTAGGACGGATGGATGTTTATAATGAATTCATCAAACGTTCACAAAATTGGAGAAATAATTTTGATGAATCCATCACCATGATGCTTCCCAAAAAACTCGATGGAACTTTCAGAAAAGAATTTGACATCAATGACACGCACGGACAGGGCTTCATCGAAGGAAACAGCTGGAATTACAGCTTTTTCGTACCTCATGATCCTGAAAATTTAGCAAAAGCAATGGGTGGTAAAAAGAAATTTACTCAAAAATTAAATACACTTTTTACGATGCATTTGCCGGATGAATTTTTTGCAGATACCGAAGACATCACACGTGAAGGCATCATCGGCGGTTATGTACACGGAAACGAACCGGCGCACCATGTGGCTTATTTGTACAATTGGTCTTCCGAACCATGGAAAACACAGGAAACAGTAAGACACATTTTGGAAATGCAATACAAACCTACGCCTGACGGACTCGGCGGAAACGACGATTGCGGACAGATGAGCGCTTGGTATATGTTTTCGGCGATGGGTTTTTATCCGGTTGCACCGGGAAGTGATTGGTATTCGCTGGGAAGTCCTTTGGTAGATAAAGCATCCATCAATTTAGAAAATGGAAAAACTTTTACGGTAGAATCAATCAACCAAAGCAAAGAAAATGTTTACGTCAAAAAAGTGGAATTAAACGGAAAGGAAATCAAAGATTATAAATTGAAACATTCAGATATTGTAAATGGTGGGAAATTGGTTTTTTACATGTCTAAATCTAAATAATTATATGTTGTCATGCCGACAAACGAGGAATCTGTTTAATCATGAATGAAATCATAAATAATTCTCGAGTTCGCTTGAATTGACTAGGAGATTAAACCGAAGTAATCCACCAAATATTTCCAAACGGATCTTTGATTCCGGCTGAACGGCCATACTCTTTGTCTTCTATTTCCATAATGGATTCTGCACCATTGTCTAAAGCATATTGATAAACTTTGTCCGTGTTTTCAACATAGATAAACATTCCGGCGTTGTTGACATTCCAGATTTCATTGGCACCGCCCATCATTATGGTTGAATTTCCAATTTTAATTTCTGCATGCATGACGCGGTGGTCTTCGTCCAAATGTTCTTCTAAAATCTGCGCATCAAAAACATTCAATGCAAATTTGATGAAACCTCTCACATCTTTCAAGATGAGGTAAGGCATAATTGTTTGGTGATTTTTTGGAATTTCCATAATTGAGATTTTAGATATTAGACATAAGAAACAAGAATTCTAAATTTAATTAATTCCAACTAAGAACCATTAACCAACAAGCAGATTTACTTTGCTTTTGTCATTTCAATTGTGTTGTAGCCTCCGGTTGTAGTAGTGAAAATCAATTTAGAATTGTCGCCAACCACTGTATAAATTGTATTTTCAGAAGCATCAATATTCAACTGAAATTTATCATCTAAAAACCAAGAACCTTCGCTTATCGTTGCACTTTCTCCGCCTGTGTATTCAGATTTTTGATAAGTATTATCCGCATTGAACACGTACCAAGTTTCTTCTTTTTGTTCGTCCGGTGTTTTTTCTGTGATGTCACCATCGTATCTTTTCAAATTGACCATCCATTTTCCTGAAGTCAAAATGGCTTCCGTTTGTTCGTTCGATTTTATTTTCGGGATAAAGACATAATGGATAAGTCCGATTTTAAATCCGCCGTTGTCCGCATAATTCAACAAAAGTCCAATGTCACTGATTTCCTCAACGATAGCTTTGTAAGTGGAACCTCTTTCGGTAAAAGTGATAGCATTCGTTTCAGGATTATATCTCCATTTTCCTTTATTTCGCCCCGTCATTTTATCAGGTGTTTCAAAACTGCCGTCGGCATTAAATTTCACCCAATTGCTTTGTATTGTTTCTTCTGCTTCCTCAGTGCGTTCACCTGCTTCGCTTATTTTGTAGGCAATGTTCCAAGTGTCGGCGGTGAGAAATTCTTCAACAGTTTGCGCTGATGCAACAATAGAAATAAATATAAATAGAATGAATGAAATAATCTTTTTTGTCATAAATCAAAGGTATGGAATTTTGTTTTTGAGTTAGATGAATTTAAATTTAAACAAAAACCTTGTCTGAATTGAAATTCATAACAAGGCTTTAGAATATTAATTTGGATTTAATTTTTCAAACTCTGCATATCAATCACAAAACGATATTTTACATCGCTTTTGAGCATACGTTCGTAAGCTGCATTGATGTCTTGCATATTTATCATTTCGATATCCGAAACGATGTTATTTTTTCCACAGAAATCAAGCATCTCCTGAGTTTCAGCAATACCGCCTATTACAGAACCCGCCACAGATTTACGTCCCAAAATCATAGGAACGGTATGCAGCATCGGCTCCAACGGTCCTAAATATCCCACCAAAACCAAAGTTCCATTGATATTCAAAGTTGAAACATAAGGATTTACATCATGCACATACGGAACGGTATCAATAATCAAGTCAAATTTCCCTTGTACTGATTTCATCTGTGCTGAATCGGTGGATATTATAATTTCATCTGTACCCAAAGCTTTTGCATCTTCCATTTTGCCGGGAGTACGTGAGAAAAGTGTAACGGAAGCGCCCAAACCTTTTGCTAATTTAATCGCCATGTGTCCTAATCCTCCTAATCCCACAACTGCAACTTTACTTCCTTCTTTTACGTTCCAGTAACGAAGCGGAGACCATGTTGTAATTCCTGCACAAAGCAATGGCGCAGCTGCTGCTGCATCTAAATTTTCAGGAATTCTAAGCACAAACTCATCTCTTACCACAACTTTTTCCGAATAGCCGCCAAATGTGTGTCCACCCAAATGTGTGTCAGCACCATTGTAAGTTCCGGTGAAACCGTTGAGGCAATATTGTTCCAAATCCTGTGCGCAGCTGCTACAAGTTTTGCAAGAATCAACGATACAACCCACACCGACCAGGTCGCCTGATTTGAATTTATTTACCTGACTTCCTACTGATGTTACGCGTCCCACGATTTCGTGTCCGGGAACGGATGGGTATTTGGTCCCGCCCCAGTCGTTTCTTGCGGTGTGAAGGTCAGAATGACAAACGCCACAATAAAGGATTTCAATCTCTACATCGTTGGGTGTAATGGTTCTTCGGTCAATTTGAATTTGTTCTAAATCTGCATCAGGAGCAGAAGTTCCAAATGCTTTTACTGGTATGATGCTGTTCATTTTTTGATAATTTTGTTTAAAGGTAAGGAAAATTGCAAATCCCTTTTGCTAAGTTTAAGTTAGGATTTATGAGCATTAATTCTTGTTGATTTGCAGACTCTGTCTGCCTAATAATTGCCAGCGATTTTCTTCCCAAATCCAAACTTCCATCAGCCTCAAATCTATACTGAAATCATAAATATCATAAATTCCTGAAACCTTGATGAAACGATAAACGATGTAAGAATTATCATCAATTTTCACAAATTCAGAATCATTTTTTTGTTCGATTTTAGCGTATTTGATAAATGATGAAGCCGTATTTTCTATTATTTTGGATTTGTCTTCCGTGAATCCGTTGGAATGTGTGACAGAAACATTTTCGTGTAAAATTAAATAGAGTTTAGCTGTATGTTTTTCTAGGAGTGATTCATCTAATTGCAGAATTTTATAAGATAATTCATCCAAAGATTGCGCATTTAAACTGAATGAAAATAGAAAAATTAAATAAAAAAATGGTTTCATAAATTATTGGTTAAAAGCTTTCAACATTCGGTAATTTCCTGAAATGTCCTTTTTTAATTCGACGAAATTAAAATGATTTTGAAATAATTCTTCGGTTTTTTGGGCTAAATTCTGATTTATTTCGACATAAATTTTTCCGTTTGGATTTAATTTTCCCTGAGCAAATTCGATAATTTTTTCATAAAAAATCAAATCATTTTCATCGGGAACAAACAGGGCAGAAGCAGGTTCGAATTCAAGCACATTTTTAGCCATCGAATTTCTTTCAGAATCTGCGATATAAGGTGGATTACTGACGATAATATCAAATTTTGGCAAAGCTGAAGAATCCATTTTGAGAAAATCTGAATGGATGAATTCGATTTTTGTTTGATGAAATCCTGCGTTATTTTTTGCTACTTCCAATGCTCTTTCAGAAAAATCTAAAGCTGATATTTCAGCACCAGGAAGATTTTTTTTCAAAGTAATTGGAATGCAGCCGCTTCCGGTGCCGATGTCGATAATCTTCTGCCCTTCGAAAAGTTCAGGGTGACGGTAATCGTTGATGATCCATTCGACCAATTCTTCGGTTTCTGGGCGAGGAATGAGGACATTTTCATTGACGAAAAATTTCAAACCATAAAATTCAGTTTCACCCAAAACATATTGAAAAGGTTTGTGCGTTTTGAGTTCCATCAATTGAAAAATGAAACGGTTTTTGTTTTGTTCGAATTCCGTCCATTCCTCATTCAAAGCAAGTTTCAGAATGGAAGCGGGTTTGTCCACAATTTTTTCTGCGAGCCAAAAGAAAATCATATCGATTTCTGATTCGCTGTAAATTGAATTTAATTCTTTCTGGAATAAATTTTTGAGTTCGAGCAATTTCATCGTACCAAAATTAAGTATATAAAATGAAAAAGGCCGTCACACGGACGACCTTTGAAATAAATTATGGAAACAATTATTTCAGTTTCAAATTGAATACATTGTCTTTGAAAACTTTGTCGTATTCGATAGTAAAACTTTTATTTTTATCTACTTCGATATCACCTTTTAAAACTCCGAAAATCATCGCATTTTTACCGTTTTTCTCCACGACACTTTTAGTGATGATCTGGATATTGTGTTTTCCTTTTGACATCGGAACGTAGTTATGGTATTCTTTATTCTTTTCATTCATGTAAAAACGATAAGGTTCACCATCATCTACTTTTACATAAATTTCCTGATAGTTTTGCGTTTTTCCCAATTGGTCGATGAAATTAACCACCACTTTATCCGGGGAGATAGGTACCGGAATGATTTTGCTATCTTTCGAAGAAATGTCCACCCAAGAAGCCAATCCGATGTTGCAGGCATCATAACCCACCCAGCCGTAGCCTTTTTCACCCCAAAGCTCCCCCCAAGAATTTTTGATCAACCAAGCCTGAACGCTATCGTCCCACCCAACAATCGTGATGGCATGGTCCACTCCATATTCATTATTGCCACGAATGACACCTGTTTTGTAATCCAAAAAGTCATTGTTTCCTGAGAAAACTGCAGCGGAAACCGCACCGTATTTGATTATGGCAGCTTTTATGTCTTCGATTTTGTTTTTTGAACTCAACCAATCTTCCGTTTCCAAAACGCCGTAGTTGATAACTTTCAATTCTAAAGGTTTGGCATCGGGCGCACAAGCGTCCTGATTAATGTAAGGAGAATTTGTTTCATCTGTCAAAAACGCTGAACTGTCGTCGAGCAACCATGCAAAAACGGTTGAATACCAACCTCCGTTGGCACAATTTCCACCGCCTGAACAACCTAAAATCGATTGCTCAGAAAGGTCAATGTATTCGCCGTGCTTCAATGCGTAATTCGATTCCATCGCAGCAACTGCACTGAAAGCCCAGCATGAACCACAAGTTCCCTGGTCGCGGACAGGAGTAACGCCTCCAATCTCTCTTAAATCTAATTTAGATTGGCTTACGTCTGCATAGTTTTTGAGTGTAGTTTCGTATAGTTTTTCTCCGGCTCCTATGAATTCAGATTTGAGCTTTTTGGTGGTTGCAACTTCCTTTTCGGTCGGCTTGTCAAATCCTGTTCCTTTGAGTTTGAAATCCTGGCTGAAAGCGATAGAGAAACTCAAAGCAAGAACTAAAGTGATTATATTTTTCATGTGCTTATTTTTTAATTGTTAATTTTTTGCCACATGGAATTCCGCATTAATGCTTCATTTCATGCTAAATAAGTTTTATTTGATTCTGATTTTTTTTAAATAATAATTTTCTGATGGTACCAATGAGTCTGGTTCGAAGCTTCTTTTTTTGATGAATTGCAATTCAGTTGAACCCTCTTTGATTGCTTTTAATTCAAAAATTTTGTTTCGTTCGTTGAGTTGGGTTGTATCGTTGAAATAAGTTTCTTCGTATTCGTTGATGATGGTTACAAGCGAATCAGGCTTCATTTTCCAGACATAACCCCCCATTCCGTCTTTGTCCAATGAAACTTTAAATTCTTGATTTAATTTATAAGTTTCATACGCTGAACTGCATCCCGAACTTAGAATTGAGACTAATAAAATTGTTAAAAAATTTCTCATATGTTGTCGGGTATATCGTTGAGGTCGATGTCATCAAAGTCTTCATCATCTTCCCAATCTTCGGTTTCTTCCAATAATTCTCCGTCGTTTTCGAGTTCATAACCTGAATCGTCATCGATAAAAATTTCTTCGTCTGAATCGATGTATTCATTATTGATGATAATTTCTTCGGCAGAATCTTCATTCAAATCAATTAAAATATCGCCCGAATTGAGGTAAGCCATCATTTCTTCGTCGATTTCCAATTCTTCTTCTGAAATTGTAACTTCTTCAATCAAATTATCATCGATTCCCTGTTCGTTAAGGGTTTCTGCAGTTTCAGAAATTTCTTCCTCAAAAATTAAATTTTCCGAATCTTCTACAAATTCATCATTGATGATAATTTCTTCAGCAGAGTCGTCATTTAAATCAGAAAGAAATTCGTCGGAATTGAGATATTCCTGCATTTCTTCATCGATTACCATATTGGTTTCTTCCGAAGTAATTTCTTCAATTAAATTTTCATCAATTCCTTTTTCCTCTAAAATTTCTTCCGCTTTTCCTGTGTTGTCAATGATTTCCAATTCCTCTTTTTCTTCAGAAACAGCAGAATTTTCATTGATGATTTCAGGAGCTTCGGATTCGTTGATGATAATTTCCGGAACAGGAAGACATTCCTCGACATCGATATTTTCCTGTAAAAAACCACCGAGCAATTTTTCCAATTCATCCGGAAGGAGATTTTTCCATTCTTCTTCGGAAATATCAATAACATTTTGGTAGGTTTCGTATGCGACATAAGCGCCGCCAAAAGCCGCCAAAGCTTTGAAAATGTTGTTGCGGTATTCATTCAGGACTTTAAGCTGTGGGACAGTGAGGCCTGTGAGCTTGAATTTTTTCTTGCCTTCTACGGGCATTAATACTGTATTGTCCATCTTGTTTTAGTATTGTGAAACGAATTTATGATGATTTGAATTGGTTTTATAATATTGTGTATCAAACTTTTAATTTGTTGTATGTAATGTGTTTTAACATATTTCTAAAATAGTTTGTCCGATCTTAATTGATTTTCCGATTTTTAAAATTAATTCATCATCGGGATTGATTTCTTTGTCTTCGATGTAAGTTTTGTTTAAACTTCCCAAATCCTGAATCGTGACTTTTTGTGTTTTTGGATTTAATTTTAATTTGCAATGTTTTGATGAAACGAATTTGTCGGGAATGTTGATCCTTTGAAATTTCTTTTGATCTTCGTCCAAGAAAACTTCGCTTATCAATTCATTTCCGCGCCCGATGATGATGATCTCTTCATCCAATTTGATGAGGCGTTTAAGCTCTTCTTTGACATTTACTTTTAAATATAATTCATTGATAGAAGGTGCTTTGCTAGAAACCAATTCGGTTGCCGTCTTGAAATTATTATAAATGTCTTCTCTTATTTTCAGTACATTGAGTTGAATTTTGTTGCCGCATTTTGTACAAACATGAATTTTTTTCTCTTCATTTCCCCTGAACCAATCGGGAGAAATGCTGTTGATGGTTTCACATTTTTTACATTTATAATTGAAATTTTTCATTTTCTTATTTTAATAATTTGATGAAATTATTTATTCCAACTGCAATTGCATTTCGGACATCCGCCGCGTTCTTTCCAAAATCCCCAGCTTTTGTTGATGAGTTCGTGTTCACATTTCGGGCAGAGAATTATTTTTGAATATTGTGCATGGAGAATTTCCAATTGGTTTTTCAGTTTCGTATCATTGGTTGTAAATGTCGCCAATATACCACCTAAAATTCCCGTCACAACCATCAAAGTCGAACGCAAAGTACCGTCAATAATTCCGTCAGGAAGGAAAAAAATTACCGCAATCATTCCCAATGTAATTCCGGCACGAATGAGAATTGGTTTTAATTTGTAGGTGTTTTTGAGTTTGGAAGATTTGGCATTGAATTCGTCGTAATATTCTTTAATTACATTAAATTCCTGTGTGAAATCAAGTTGGTTATTTCTTTTGAATTCTTTGATTTTTTGGTTCAATTCATTTGTGTCAATCAGGAATTTTCCCAATAAAATTTTGTCCGATAAATTGATTTTTTTACTAACAATTTCGGTGTCGTTTACAGTTATTCCATTTGCGGAATCCATATCCTGAATCGTCCAAATTCCCTGTTCGTCAATTTCAATCTGTGCATGAAAATTACTGACTGTCGGGTCGTCAATCACGTAATTATTGTTCTCGTTTCTTCCTATTTTGAATACCATAATTATTTCAATTTAATACCACATAACTGCTTTTTTCAGCCTTTTGATATACAATGGACTGATGATTAATTCCAATTCATTTTTGGAATTTAGGTTAACTGAACTGCCTTTAATTTTGGAAACTTTATCGATGTTGATGATAAATGATTTTCCAATGCGTTGAAAATTGGGAGCCAAACATAATTTTTTTTCCAAAGCATTGAGCTGAAATGTGATTGTTTTTTTGAGTCCGGTGGAAAGAAAAATTGTGGTGTAATTTCCTTCGCCGATGCAATAACAAATGTCTTTGATTTCGATGATGTCAACGCCTCCTTTGAAGTTGATTTTCAATTTTTTAGGTAATTCCTTATATTCGTGTTTGTACATCAATCTGTCCTGAAACAAAGTGAAATTCGGGTACAATTCCATTTTGGGTAAATGCAGAAAATGAAGTAAATTAGCCTGCCAAGCCAATTTAGAAATTTCTATATTTTCAGAAACCAAAACAACGTTGAGCGGTAAATGTAATTGTGTGATTTTTCTTAGCAACAGACGGTTCTGTGCTGTATCGTTTTCGAGATAAATAAATGCCAATTCGTTAGCTACATATTTTTCTAAATTAATTAATTCATTTTTAATGATTTGGGTAAGTTGTTGGTTGGCGAAATTATAAAAACTATTTTCCATAGTTTAGCGATTTAACAAAGCTAAATTGTCACACCCTGTTTGACTTCCGGCATCGCAGCCCTTTTTGTACCAAGATTTTGCTTTGGACACATCTCTTTCGACACCTTCGCCCACGTCGTACATATAACCCAAGTTTGTCATTGCGTCTCCGTTTCCAACGTCAGCCCCTTTTCTATACCAATAAAGCGCTTCCGCAAAATTTTGTTTTGTGCCGTAACCATGTTGATACAAATAGCCTAAATTAGTTAATGCAACTGCATTATTGAGCTTTGCAGCTTCTTCGTACCAGTACTTTGCTTTTTCATAATCCTGACTGATTCCCTGACCATATTGATACATATATGCGATGCTTGCCATTGCATTGGCGTTATTTTCATTGGCTTCAATGGCTTTAATATGCCATTCCAATGCTGTTATATAATCTTGGGTAACTCCCAAACCATTGCTGTATGCATACCCTAAATTGCTCATCGCGATGTCGTCACCCATATTGGCCGCCGTTTCATACATGTAAAGGGATTGTTCATAATTTTGACGAACCCCTAATCCATTCTGATACATATAACCTAAGTTTGTGAAGGCTGATGAAACTCCTTTTTGAGAGGCTTTGCTGTACCAATTGAATGCTTCTTTGTAATCTTGCGTAACACCTAAGCCGTATTGGTAAAGATAACCCAGCGAAAACATATTTTCCGGACGGCTGTTGGTGTCGTATTTCAGAAATTCAATAGCTTGTTTACTCAATTCATTTGACAATGTGAATTTGTTTAAGAGTGCACTAAAAAGTGCTTGTGTATAAAGGTCTAAACTCTTTTTGGACAAAGTTTGCGGGGTGATTTTATCTTTCTGGATCGCCACTGAAAAGTAGGTCAAGTTTGAAGTAAACCCTTTCTGGTCTCCTGTATTTGCGGCATTTAATGCATTATTTAGGAAATCGATGTAATCATCTTCCTGTGCTGAAATCGAGAGTGGTAAGCTGATCAAGCAAATGAAGATTAATAATTTTTTGAATTGAAACGTTTTCATTTTTAAATTGTTTTTAGAAGAATATTAATTATTGCACACAGTTTAGAAGATTTTTAGCTTCCGTTCCATTTGGATTGTATTTCAACGCATTTTTCAATTTCGCTGAAACCTGAGACTGACAAGTTGAATTCGCTTTACAGCCTTCGCAGCCGTCAACGCTTACCATATTTTTTGCCCAATTCAGATCCTTGTTGTACTGAGCCATGTCGGCATCGCTGATTTTATTTTTGTTGTCTTCTTTTTTCGTATCCTTTTTAAAATCAGCGATTTTGTTTCTCGCATCTGAAACGTATTTACCGCCTGGATATTTGTTGATATAGTTTTGGTAAGACTTTTCTGTATTGGTTTTCTTTGCAGTATTCCAATCAGTTGTTTCTTTTTCGGAAGAAATCGTTTTGTTAAGTCCGTCGATGCGTTTTTTGATTTTAGTTCTTTCTGAAGCAGCATCAGCAGGAATTGTGCTCAATAAAGATTTGTATTGAGTAATTGACTGCGCAGCCGATTGTGCATCTTCATTGTTTAAAATATCATCAAATTTATCATTGAATTCAGATTTCCAATCCACGCTTGGATTTGTTGAATTCAAAGCTACAGTAGAATCAGCAGTTACTTCAATCGGCATTTCAGCGATTATTTCCGAATTGTCAGCAATTGTATCATTTGCAATATGATTGTTATTTAAAACTTCGTTCTGATTTCCGGAGAAAATACCCATCGCGTACAAAATTCCTCCAATCGCGACCAAACCAACAACGGCAGCGACAATGACTCCATTTTTTGACTTTTTCTTCGGAATCATTGCAGAAATCTCCTCTTGTTTTTGGGTTTCCACTTTCGGAGTTCCTACTTTTACGGGTTCTTCCCTTTTTACTTCCGGATTTTTTGGTGTTTCTAAAAGTTGCGTCGCTTCCGGCATACCGATGACTTCCGGTTTGGGTGCCGGAGGGATTGGCGTTGAAAGTAATTCTGTTTCGCCTTTTTCATCGATTAAACTTTGCGTGGCAGCAGCTTCCGCTTGTCTTTTTTCTTCTAATTTTAAATTAATTTTTTCCTGACAAAATTTAATTTTTTCATCAACTTCAGTTTTCTCAGGAAATAATTCTTTGGCACTTGAAAAATAATCAATCGCCATTTCAAATTCCTCTGCCGAAGCCATATCTGAGCCTTTTTTGAAGAGGATATTGTATTCCTTATTTTTTCTTTCTAATTCAACTTCTTTTTTCAAATCGTCTTCCAATTTTAGTAAAGTTGAAGTTTTCAAAAATTCCTGCTGTGCAGATTTTATCTTATTAAACGCTTCGTGAACATTTTTATCAGCAATTAATTGATTGATTTTTGAAATTTGGATTTGATAATCATTTTCCTTCTTTAAATCTTTTTCAAATTCCTCCGCTGATGAATACCTTTCATTGTAAAAAGGCGCAATGGATTTGATGACAACCGCATCCAGATAATCGGTAACCGAAGCATCTTTTTTGAATTCCGAGGGAGGAATGATTTTTTCGCGGCCTGTGCTGACCATACTGCTCAAAGGCGGTTTTTCACCCGTCAATAAATGGAACAAAGTCGCGCCCACAGCGTAAGTATCAAAAGTCGCATCGAAGGACTTAAGATTATCAATGTCGCCTTGTTCGTTAGGTGAATAATGCTTTTTTCTTCCGGTTACGATTTGACTCGTTGTGGATGTGATATTATTTTGAACATTGTCGTAAGAAAGCGCCGAACCGAAATCGATTAAAATCGCATTGTCATTGCTTTTGTCAATCAAAACGTTGCTTGGGCTAATATCCAAATGGAGAATTTTTTTGTCAATTTTGGTATGGATGTAATCTACCGCATCTAAAATCTGAAAGATATATTTCAGCGCAGTTTCTTTGTCTAGAAATCCTTTTTCTTTGAGCATTTCTTCCAAATCGGTGCTATCGATGTAGTCCATCACCATGTAAGCTGTTTCGTTTTCATGAAAAATGTCGCGTGTACGGACTATATTTCGATGCTTTAGACCACGGATAGTTTTCCCTTCGTCGATTTGATTTTTTACAAGTTTCTGAAATTCAGTTTTTTTATCTACATTGGAAATGCTGATCAATCCCGTTTGCTCGTCACGATTGCAATAATCGTTGTAATATAATTCTTTTATGACAACCGTTTCGGGATTTCTTGCTTCTACAAATTCTTCCCCAAATCCTGATTGTTTAAAATAACCAATTTCTTCTGCCAGATAGGTAATTCCAAATCCACCTTGTGCAATGAATTTTGTTATTTTATACTGGTTTCGGTTGAGAATTGTTCCGTCTTTTAAAATGCTCATTTTTGTTGTTTTTTAGTTTTGGCAGAATTTTATTGTGAAATTTTAATTACGATTGCTGTGAAATTATCGCTTGATTTTTCCCGGCAATTATTTAGAATTAATTCCTGTAAATTTTCGATTGAATTATTTTCTAAGAAATTATTTTGGATGAACCCATCATCGATTCCTTCCAAAATTCCATCTGAACAAAGCATGAAATAATCGTTTGTTTCTACAGAATCGATTTCATTTACATCTATATATGTATTGTTTTCAGAACCTTGAATCGCTCTTGTAATCTGATTTCTTTTAGGATGCGTCAGGGCTTCTTCAGGTGTTAAAAATCCACTCGCAACCAATTCATTTACAAAGCTATGGTCATTGGTTTGAAATAAAATTTCTCCGTTTCTGACATGGTAGACGCGGCTGTCACCGATGTGCCCTATAACTGCTTTTCCCGAAAATAGTTTTAATAAGGTTAGGGTAGTAGCCATACCTTTTGCGTCAGGATTTTGCATAGTGTATTCATCAAATTTTGATTCACATTGAATTAAAGTTTTTTCAATTCCTGTCAAAGAAAAATCGGATGTTGCAGATAAATATTCGGAAAAATATTCACATGCTTTACTGCTTGCTACTTCGCCTTTGTTACTTCCGCCTACGCCATCACAAACGAGGAATAACCCCGATTCTTGATCTGTGTAAAAAGAGTCTTCATTGTAAGGTCTTTTTCCGTCTTCTGAGATTGTAAAGTAGTTCGTTTTCATAGATGTGGGTTAAAATTAGTGAAATTTAAAAATGCTTTGTTAAAAATTCTATGAAAAGATGGTTTTACTGTACATAATACTATTTTGGTCAAAAGTCCGTAATTTTTGAATGAAATAAAATACGACAAATGGCGTATTTTTTTGATTAGGAAATTAAATGTTTTGCGTGAATTAATTCAAGATTAAAATATAGAATTTTAACAATTAAAATGAATTTACAAATACAAATTGGTACATTTTTAGATTTAGGAAGAATTGTTTAATTCACTCAAAATTTATGCGCTATGAATTTATTTGTCATTCAATCTGAAAAATTCTCTGATAATCATTTTTTTATAGTAGATGAAAACAATTTTCAAGAAAAAATTGTGAATAATAGTGTTCAGTACAGACGGCTTCAAACAGAAGAAGAATTAACAACACTTGAAATTTATCAAAATGGCGGAAACGAGAAATTTGAAATTATCAAGGGAAAGTCTTATGATTTTTTCATAGCATTGATCAAAAAAACATTTCGTTAATTTTTAATGTGAAAAAGAAATAAAAAAGCCGCTTAACTGCGGCTTCTTATTTGTTGTGAATCCTGATTCAATATAGAACTGAACTAATTTCATACAAATCTGTAGAGTCAGAATTTGTCCAGCCGTATTGAGTGATTTCATTTTCATCGAAAGCAAAAAGTTTATTTTGGTAAATGATTAAATCTTTATAATTCTTATTGATAGAATGTACCAAAACGGGTTCTTCCGGATTTTCAATTGAGAATATTTTTAAGTCATCATCACAAACCAATAAATAATTACTGTGCGTTTTTGGCTCTCAATTCCAAATCAGCGTCAGATCTGAATTCTTTTGCCAGTTTTAAATTGTGTTAAAAATAAAATTTTGAAGAATCCAATTCATTTTGAGTCAAATAATGATTGCCCAGTTTTGAATGAATGAATTGTAATGATTTAATGAAACAGCTTAGAAATCAGATTTTATTTGAAATTAAGTTTTGCTGTATTTCTTTTTTCTCCAAAAAATCAATGCGATTCCGAGAATCCAGAATCCGATGAACGGCACCAATAAATTAGTCATTCGCAAAGAAGATTTTTCGAGTTTAACTTTGGTTTCGTTCAGACTTGGAATTTCTAATTTCCGGTTTTTTAAATTTAGGAAATCCTATCGGAACTTGGCAATAAGATTTGCGATCAAAAAAAGCAATTCGTCCCATGACTGCATTTCAAATAACAAACATGGATACCGGAGCAAGATATGATGGGAGACTTACCATAGTGGATGTTCATACAAAGGGATTTTGGAAATCCGATCCTGTGCAGGAATTTTACGGAATAAGGGAATTTAATTAATAGTAACTCCCCATAAACACGGTTGCGGCAAACAGATTCTGTTAAGATGATAGCTCTGTTGAACGGCACGATCTTTAAACTCCTTACTGTAAAAAATTTTCTTCATTTTCCTAAGTTAATTTTTTACAGCTTTATCATGAATTATTCTGTCCGAATAAAGGTAGCAAGATCATAATCTTTTGTGTTTAAAATGTTATACAATCCTGTTACGCTTTCCTTTCTCCTTTCTCTGCTGTGGTTTGTTACGCTTCCCCTCGCAAGACATTTTTCAAAAGAAAAAAAGGAAAAAAAGAAAGCAGAGGAATAGTGGGGTTACGAGGCGATGGGCGTGCTATAAGTCCCAAAAGGGTGGCAGCGCAGTAGACTTTTTAATCCTATAAGGGGGTATTCACCTTATGAGAACTAAATAATTAAGTCGGCAGAACAATCCGTTTCCTAAGAAGTTTCAATTCTTTTGTTAACTGTTCCGTATGTCAACCAATTTCGATTAATGTGTAAATTTGAAGGAATTATCTAAACATAATATCAAAACACATAGCCATTTGTCATTTTCTTTCTCATAAACATCTGTAATCCATTTGTCAACTTCTATTCTTTGTCCTTTTCAGGTTACGGTATTTTGTCCATGACTAGTATAAGGCAATGTCACCATAGACTTTAACCCGCTATTTTTAAAAATAGCTTGTTTGATAAGTTTTAAAGTTAAGCAAGTTTAGACAGATAAACAGAATGAGTTAAATTAATAATTGGTTAACTTTGTAGTATTAAAATACTTAGGTTATGAAAACAACGCTACGCTTTCTTTTTATATTCACCCTTACTTTTCTTACGCTTTTTAATCGGTCAAATGCACAGGTTTTACAGTGGTCGAATGTTTTTGATGTGCATTCAGCTGGGGGACTCGCGGGACTTACCCCAAATAGCCTAAGTGATAATATTGGGAAGATCTCTACCGTAGTGATTGAAAATGATACACTCAAACTATACCAAACCTCGGCAAGCGGAACAGTCACAAATAGCTATATCACAAACAAAAAGACCGAGGATAATTACACTCCACTCGTAAGAGTAGCAGGTGATCAACAGGCATTAGTGTTTAAAGATAATCAGCTCCCCGCTTCTTTTTGGCTGCTTCAAACGGATGCTGATCTGAATGTGATAAGAGAGGATATACTTGAATTTCCTTCAGGAATGCCATTTATAGATGTTCAAGATCTTATTGAATATAATGGGGAGTTGTATCTTTCCTTTTTTTCACAACCGCTTCATTATCTGTGCAAAATAAATGATGATAATACGCTGTCAGTTATTTATAGCGGAAATTATGAAATAGCTTTTGGAGTGGATCATATAATCCTTGATAACGGGAATATTGTCTTTTCGTATAAAATTGGTAATGGCCATATCATCAGATGTGTATCAGTTGATAGCGGAGTGCTGGTCTGGGAACAAACCATAAAAACAGATCACGGATTTTTATTAGATTACAAGATTGTCAGAAATGAGAATATATTATATACTGTAGGTAGAGAAAGAGCCTGGGTTAATGGAGAGGGCAATGATAAGGTAATAATTTCATTTATTGACGTCTTTTCAGGAGCAATTTTGTTTCAGGAACCATTGGATCTTCCACCTTGCAATAACTGTGGCGCTGAACTTAATGATTTTTTATATAACACTGCAAATAACCGTTTGTATCTAAGCTATGAGAGCGAAGTTCCTCAAGCTGCTATGTTCTTAATTGAGCTTGATGATCAATCAGCACAAATAATAAGTGCAAAAAATTTTCCTTTTGAAAGGGAAATAGAACCTTTTCAGCTTGATAAGCGTTCGGTTACTCATGTAAAACCTGATGGCAGTTTGGTTTTTATGTATAGATCGTATAAAAATGCCACGGAGCAAATGAATTTATACATTACCCGGTTAAATTCCGAATTAGAGAGCCTTGGTACTTTTGAATTTCATGTAGAGGAACTGGAAAGTACGGAGCATCCCACAGATGTTTTAAGTTATGATGCCTCAAGGATATTGATTACGGGAGTTATACCGAACAAAGATCCAAGTATTTCGATAGAACGGGTCGGGTATTTTATGGCGATGATCGATCTGGGTGAGCTTCTTTCTACAGAAGATCCGGCAGGAACTTCTCAGGGAGTAGTGATCTATCCAAATCCTGCAAATAATAAAGTGAATTTTGTCGTTCCCGATGGTGTATATGAGCTCACAATTTTTGATAGTTTAGGCAAAATAACTCACAAAGAGAAAGTTACACAAAAGACGTTCGATATAGATGTCAGTTCCTATCAATCGGGGATCTACTTTGTCAATTTCTCAGGACAGCAAGGTGGATTCAATAAAAAACTGATCATAAGGTAACCTGCATTTGCTTTCATAGTTTTCATAACCGATTGCATCTATTATTTCATTTAATATCCCTGCATTTCTGTTGTGCAACTCCTGCATTTCTTCATTATATCCATTGCTAAGTTGTCTGCTCTGTATAAGTTTGTCCAGCAGCGCTAAGTCTGTATTTTTCAGGTCAATTATTTTTTCAGCAATGCTACTATAATTCATTTTCTGATGTTATCTTATTTTTACTTGCGGGTTGTGGTTTACCGGAAAATTCACTGAATTTGCTATAAAACAATATTCACGTGCTTTTTTATGCAGTTCAATGGCTTTCTCAATCATTGCCTCATTACTTACCGTTACGACCGGATTCAATGTTACTTCTTTAAAATAACCGTTACCGTTCTGTTCTTCGACCATCACAGCATGGGCATTATCAGTATAGCTTTCTACTATCACATTATTTACCGAACAAAAATGCAGATACCACAGCATATGACAGGACGAAAGCGCAGAAACCAATAATTCTTCTGGATTATGTTTTGTTTTATCCCCCCGAAAAGCAGGGTCGGAAGAACCTTCAATCAAAGGTTTGTTCTCAACAATAATATTATGACTCCTTTCATAGTTTTTAAAATTATCTGTTCCTGAACCTTTGTTTCCTGTCCATTCGATTTTTGAGTGATAATTATGCTCCATCATTATTCTATAGGTATTTTTTAGACGACTTAGGTTGAAGAATTTCCTAGCTTAAAAATACAAAAATATAAAGAACTATCGGATGATTTCATCCATTTTTCCCATCCTGTTCCTCGGCAGCCCGATCTCATGTGCCTGCGGATAGGGCTTTCGTTGGGTCATACTCACGTCTTCCCTGATCTGCCGGTGTGTATCGTATTCGTGTTGCTTGTCATGGGAATAGTGGAGATAATTTATTTCTCTCTACATTAAGATCAGGGAAACTATTGACTCGAAGCCCGTGTCATTCTTCACAAAAAAATAAACCAAGAAACTATAAAAACACATCCTAATATGAGTATCAGGAATTGTACAAACCGCTGAATAATTTTAAAATTATCAATTAATGATTTAAAGTTGCAGACGCGGGACATTTCTGCCCCGCTTCTGTAACCTTGGGATTGGGTTGATTAAGGTTAGTCCGCGTTAAAATTCTTTAAAGCTCAAGATTATATTTTATAAATGTTAAGAGATACTTTACTACTTGTCAATAAGCTAAGATTCACTCCCCCTGTTTCTACGGCAAAAGTTATCGTATCCCCCTCATTAAGCTGGACAAGTGTATTAATGGTAGATGATGTAACAGGAACAGCAGCCAAGGTAACGGTTAGTACTTGTACCCGTACCGCATCAAAAAGTTTTTCTTCTATAACAGCATTGTTCTTTAGGATACCTAATTTCTTGCCGCCCAATAGTCCTAAGTCGATTCCTCCCGCAAGCTGAAATTCATAGCTTATAGAATAAATTCCTGTTTCCGGAACCGTATACACTCCCGTATTAAAAAGGTCCGGATCTCCTAATTTGGTATCTTCGTCCCCATTCAGATTTATTTTGCTCCAATTGGTTCCGGAAATCCCAAGGTTCAGGAGGTTCCAGCTTCCATTTTTAGCCGCCGCATATGCAGAACTGTTTTGAAGCAGGTCGTTTACTTTTATCCCTTTAATTTCATGATCTCCTGATAGATTTTCTTCTCTGACCAGAATTGAATAATCGGTTGTATTCAATTCCGATACTGTTTGAACATTTCTGATTTTTATATTTCCGTTTATATCCAGCATGGCCTGTGGGTCCTCGGTGTTGATTCCGACCTGGCCAAATGAAAAAGAAGAAATAATGAAAATCTTGAGTAAATAATAAGCTTTTTTCATATGTCGTATTTTAATTAGTTTAGTTTAGATCGAATTAGTCAATTAAGATTTATTTTATACTTATCTCAGGCAGCTATTTTCTACCGTTGGTAAAGAATTCTTCCAGTATGTTTTTTCTACAGTGCAAAAAGTTACAGATGCGGGATAGAGTTTCCAATCATTTGGTTAGCTTTTAATCTATCCCGCTTTCTGTAATTTGATGGTTGATTAAAGTAGCGACATGAGTTTCTTTATTTTTTTATTAATATTTCCAATGATCTCCATTTTTCACAGGGGGATCACCTTCTTTAGATGAAGGCATATTTATATCTCCTTCATTAATTATTAAGTTAGCATTTCTAATTTCTTCATCATCAGATGCTGTTTTCTCAAATAATTCAGCCTTGGTTTTAAAACCGTCAACAAGTGTTAAATTGTCATCTTCCTGACAAGAAATCAATGACACTAGAATTGTTACTAAGAATGGGACAAACTTTCTCATAATTAATTTAGTTTTTTTAGTTTTTAATTATTTGTTGTTTATCCCGGTACCGGGTTGTATGTTCTTAAGATTCGTCGAAATTAAACGTTAAGAGATGAATTTTAAAATACAATTTGGAGCTATTTATAAATCAAGACGTCTTGATTTATAAATAAAGACAACAATAAAAACCTAGCAAACAGCCAACTATAAATGCAATAAGATTATTTGGTTTGAACCTTGGATTTTAATTAAATTTGAGAAATAGTCACGTCCTTTTTAGCAATGAAAATCCTAGAAAACATACTGTTTTATCTTTTTTTACTTGTGGGGAACATTCTGTTTGCCCAAAACCCGAAAATTCCGGTAAAAAATACATTTAAGGAGTTAAGAAGCCATTACGAAAATATGGAGGAAAACAACCAAAGGGCTCTACCTTTTGTAAATGCTTATCTGGAAAAAGCGAAAAAAGAGAATAATTATGACAAAATTATTCAGGGATACCGGGATTTCATTTTTTTTTCCCCTAAAAGAGAGGATAAGCTTGTATATGCAGATAGTTGTATTAGCTATGCATTAAATTCTAAAAATAATGAATTGATTAGTAAAGCCTATTTAGGAAAAGGAATTTTATATTATTTTTTTTATAAAAAGTACCAACCTGCTTTGGATAATTATTTAAAAGCATATCAATATTCAGAAAACATCGAAGACAAATATTTAAAAAATAGTATAATATATCATATAGGCGTTGTAAAAAGTTACCTTGGGTATTATGATGAAGCTTTGATGCTATTTAATGAATGTATCACTTATTTTGAACCGTTAACTATTGCCGATATCCATCCTAATCTTGTCTTTAACAATCAAAAAGGTTATTTTAATAGCTTACACCAAAAGATAATCTGTTATCAGCAGTTGGGTAACCACGTCAAAAGTGATTCCCTTATTCAAATTGGACTATCCACTCTACCACACTCTCAAGAGTTTGCTTTGGAAAAAAGTTATTTTCTAAAATCCAAAGCTGTTTCGAACTATTATAAAAATGATTTTAATTTAGCTATCATCTATTTCAATAATGCCTTACCAGAATTGAAAAAAATAAATGATTTTACCTGGTTTTCAGTTAGTTATTTTTATTTGGGGAAATGTTATCTGAAAACTCATAGAAAAAATCTTGCTATTCCCTACTTTATGAAAGTAGATTCTATTTTTCAGAAAAATAAATTTATCCTTCCGCAAATTCGGGAAAATTATGAAATTCTGATACATCACTTCCATTCCGTAGAAAATCATGAGCAAGAGTTACATTACACCAGGCAACTGCTGAAAGTAGATAGTGTCCTGAACAAAGATTTCAAATATCTATCTTCTAAAATGCATAAAGAATATAGTACAAAAGCGTTATTGAAGAAGCAAGAACAGTTAGAAAACCGCAATTCTATTGGATTCAATCTTTTAATTGCTGCTTCAGTCTTGACTTTCGTTTTGTTAATCAATCTCATATATAGAAGTAAGAAAGAAAAAGAAATCCAACAAAAATATATTGAGTTAGAAAAACGAATCATAAAACAAAATAATCAGCGTATGAATACAAATGTATCCATGATTATTAACCCAATCCAAAAAGGCAAAACAGAAAAGCCTGCTTACTTGATTGAAGAAATTTTACAAAAGCTGGAAAAGTTTGAACAAAATAAAGGATTCAGAAAAAAAGGATTGACCCAATCACAATTGGCCAAAAAATTTGAAACCAATACTACTTATCTTTCGCAGGTGATCAACGAGTACAAAATGAAAAACTTCAACACTTATCTAAATAATCTGCGCATGAATTACATCACCCATGAATTATATCACAATCCTAAATACCTTGAATATACAATAGAAGCTCTTGCTGAGGATTGTGGGATATCTTCCCGGCAAAACTTTTCCGATCTTTTCAACGAGGTTAACGGAATTCGTCCTGCAGATTTTATAAGAAAAAGAAGAGAGTTAAGGCAAAAAGAGAGTTCGATTAGCTTAAATTAAAGTTCTCTCTCGATTGGTCTTCATTCAGAAAATGATTTACTACTCCTGAATATTGGGTACTGCCCTAACCGTTTTCCTGAGTAAGTAAAGAAACCGGATTTACGCCTTCTTAATTTTATAGAGAATTTGAAGAGTGATGCTTCTTGAGGGAAGTTGCAGAAAGCTAATCTAGTTATCAGTAACAAATTTTCCACCACAATAAAGAGTTTGTAATTAGGTCAATATCTATACTTTAAGTTGACCGAGATTTAACGATTTTAAAAGTTATTAAATGTCGAACTAAAGCGCTTGCAGGTCAAGTCGTTAATAATTTTAACCTGTTGATATACAGTTTTTTTATATTAAATTGTGTGGTATTTTTTTAAGTGTCACAGATTTGCCACAATAATTTTGAGTATTTTAGCGATAAGCAATAAAAACGAAAACCTGTAATCCTATTAGAATTGCAGGTTTTATACATTTTTAAGCTACTCTTAAGAGTAATTAATCAAGCCATTGTGATCCAATCAGGATTCGAACCTGAGACCTACTGCTTAGAAGGCAGTTGCTCTATCCAGCTGAGCTATTGGACCCTTTTTATACCACCACTATTTGTGGAATGGGAGTGCAAATTTAGGCATTTATAACAATTAAGCAAGCTATTAGCTATATTTTTTATAATATTTATTCGTAAATTAATTCGTGACTAAATAAAATCCCTCATTCGGTTTCAATTATCAGATAATCAACAAAGTCTGTTTCAGTCCTTGTTGTACACAAATCCAAAAGAAATTGAAAAACGAGCGATCTTGGTTTCTATTAACAGGTTTTATCTTTTCCTCATGATATTTTTCACCAGTATTGGATTTCACCAAAAGATTGCCGACAGCCGAGAGCGTTTTTTGTTTTTCGCCGGTTTTCTTGTTGTAAAGTGTAACCTTGAGATTGTCATATTTTATCCCGAAATCTCCCGTTGCATTGACATCGTTTCCCGTAAAGTTGAAACGAATTTCCTTCATATTTCCTTCTGCAGTAGCATGGAGATAAGGCTTGATAAATGGCGTCATTTTATTCGCGTCGAAATTGAAAATACTTCCTTTGATGTTAAATTTTTCTGAACGATTCATAGGATTAAAGGTCCAAATTGCGGTCAATCTTGAATCGTTCATGAAATTGGTTTTGATGTCGGCTTTCACATCCGGAACTGTTGATTTTTTATAACCACTGTAGATATTGTCAATTGAAGCATTGAAGTTGGCAAAGGTCAATTTCCCTGCACCTGTACTATTTTCTGTTTCTTCTTCATATTCGACTTTTGAATTTTTTAAATTCAGTTTTTTAACTTCTAAAATGATGGGTAAATCTCTTAATAATTTGCTGTACAATAATTTCTTTTTGGTATCGTCCGCCGGAATTTTACTTCGGTAAATATTGGCATTTGCAGTATTGATGTCAATTTTTGGGACTTTGAAAAACATATCTTTTCCTTCAAACCCCCAATTCATATTTTGCACATCAATTTTATTGGCAGAAAGTGTATATAAATCTGTTTCTTTTTTGAGTTGTCTTACAAATTGTGTGCGTGAAATTTTAGATTTCATTTCAAAATTACTCAAACTAAAATCTCCATTATTTAATGTGATTTTTTTTGCTTTGATGGAATAGATGTGATTGGGATTATAATCAATCGAAGCTGCCGAAAGCCTTACATTTTGATAAGTAATTGGGATTTGTTCATAAAAAGTTTCAGGAGTCATTTGAATTCCAGCCATTTCGAAATTGATATGATTGACTTTCAGTAAATTTTGATTTTTGTTATGTTTATTTAATTTGTAAGTTCCATTTTCAATTTTCACATTTTTGACTTCGATGAAATCTTTGAAATCCACTTTTTGAGCAACTTTCTTTACTGTTTCTTTTTGAACTACATAAGTTGTAATGGAAGGATTTTTTAACAGAACATTTTCGATAGAAAGTTTTTTATTTTTTTGGTTTAATATTTTATCAATCTGAATGTTAATGTTTTGTGCATTTAATGAATTGCCGATTTTCAATTTAGAATTTCCTACCAAAACTTTTTGAATGTCTAATTTGAATGGAATCAGATAACCCAAAGAATCTTTTTTTCGCTCATTTGTTTCTTTGTCATTTTTGACATTGATGTCAACCGAATCAAATTTCAAAATACTTGCTCTGAAGTAAAATTCATCCGTTTTGTCATATCCCCAATCCAATCCTGTAAAAGTAACATTGGGGGCGGAAATGTCAGGCATCAATCTGTAATTTAATTTTTTTGGATTGAGTTTCGCAATATTTTCTATGGAACTTATTTTGAAATTCTTCAGTAAAAATAAATTGTCATTGACTTTTAGTGAATTGGATTTCAATTCCTGCGAAGGGTTAATTTTATAATAAATGCTGTCACAAGTGAGTTGAAATGAAGTATAAGTAAAGGGAATGTCTTTTTCCAGTGTTCTTTCTGAAAGATTTACACCGCCGATTTGGATATCAATATTATTAATTTCCGCAAGTTTTTCCTGATTTTTATAACTTAATAATTTGAATTTTCCTTCATTAATTTCAAAATTACTGACATTGATGGAATTACCTAATTTTGAATTGTTTGGAGTCGTATCTTTTTTTTCAGGTTGGGTGTAAGTAATGTCCGGTTTGTTGATTTCAATGCTGTAAGCACTCAAATCTTTTTTGGTAAGAAGTTTTATGAAATTTACCCCAACTACACTTATTTCCCCAATATTAGCGCTGATAACCAAAGGTATAGGTTGGTCATGGTCAGCTTTGGGCTTAATGGAAACTTTCTCTATTGAAATACTGCTGTTAAAAATTGAAAATCTTAAATCTTCAAATTCAAAATCATAAGCAGTATCATTTTTCTCTTTGATGATGGCAGGTAATTCTGATTTTATCCATTGATTTATTCCAATATTTAATGCAATTATTAAAATTAAAATTCCTCCTAACCAGTATATTACTTTTTTATAACGTTTGATTTCAAATTTCATAGGCTCAAGTTATGATAAAACTAAACCTATTCAATTAGCATTCCAATCTTTCCATCGGGTCCCGCCATGTAAACTTTATTGCCGTTTTTTGCCCTTTGGCAAACGTTGAAACCTTCGGGCGAAATGTGTTTCCAATTTTTTCCTTTGTCCATTGAAATATCAACACCTGAAATTCCGCAGGCAACTGCTTTTGTTTTATCGATGATTGTTACACTACTTTTGTAGCCTTTCGGAGCAGCTTCAGGATAACTAAAAGTTGGGTTCTTAACACGGTTGTAATCAAATAAAATTAAATTATTTTCAGAAGATTCCGGATTCATATAATCTCCACCTACAATAATACCGTAATTTTCAAAAGAGGAATAATCAATACCGTTGGCACCGGAAGTTTCAGTTGTACCTTTTTTCAAAGATTGTTTAAAAGCAGGCTTTGAGTTTACAATAAAACTAGAAGTATTACCTCCGGATACCATAATAGATGTGGAGTCATTAATCATTTTAACATTGCTTCCACTTGCTGCGAAAAATGCCTCTCCGGCGCCCATGGGCGGATATTTATCTGTAGAAGAAATTTTTTCCCAAAGCTCACCTTTGTTATGAGTAACCAAAATATAAGGAAGGCTGTGTTCCACCGGATCACCTACCAGTATACCAATATTTTCATTTCTTTCATAAAAGTCCATGGCATCAAAAAATACGTTTGCATTTTCATCTTTGAAGACTTCGTACCAAGTATTGCCGCTATCCTTTGTTTTAAGGATGACACCAGGAGAACCCACTGCCATAACAATTGCCGTTTTATAATCCCAAGCATGAATATCTCTGAAATCACGGTTTTCATAGCCTTTTGGATGCACCCATTTGAATGCTTTTCCGCCATTGTAAGACATACCTACAGTACCTTTCGTGCCGCATACCCAAAATACGGAATTATCCAAAACTGATATTCCACGGAATGAAACATCTGATTTTTCTTGGCTTAAGACTTTAATTTGCTGTGCATTTAGAAAAAAACCTAAAGCAATCAGTAACAAACTGAAATTTAATCTAGTCATAAAATATTTTTTCAATCTTTAAATTGTGTTCAAACACTTATTTAAACAGACTTAAGTAACGTTAGGGGAGTTGCTGTTGTCTTTTTTTACAATTTTGGGTCCAGATTGTTTTTTTAGATCAGATAATTTTAGTTTTTATTATATTGAAAGTTTAGTGTTTTATAATTTTTTGTTAAAATTAGCATTTATTTTTGATTATTGCAATGGTTTTATAATTAAAATTCCATTTTCATTAACAGATACAACTTGTATGAGAGTTCCGGTTTTTATATCGTGTTCAAAATCAGTGAGTGCTTCGACTTCTTTTACTGTTCCTTGTACCTTGATTTTCACTTTTCCTACTCTGGTTCTTAGTTTACCGACTTCTATAAAAACTTCTCCTTTAGAATTTAGATCATTTTTATATTCGAGCGTACCGCCTTCTGTCATTTTTTTGACATAATAAAATAAACTTGTCATCACAAACATCATTACAATTCCGCTTATGAATGAAATAATTAGGGTAAAAATCAAATCGAATCCCTGGTATAAACTTGCAATTCCAACCCATCCGAAAATGGTAAAAAAAGCAAGACAATTTTTTAATTTAAAAAACTGAAAACCTGAATTTAAATCCGGGATTGTTTTTATTCTTAGGCGATTCCCGATTAATACAATTAAGAAAACAACAGTGGAGACCACAGCTATTATCCAAAATAATTGTTCAGACCAAGTTAAAGTGTTGAACCACTCTAGCATACATTGATTTTTTTCGCTTTCAGTAGTGCAAGTTAAGAAAATATTTTAATTTCGTTAACATTTTTGTAATGTTTCGTTAACTAATTGTATTAAAATTTATTTTCAACTCCCGCAGACTCAAGCATTAAATAGTGAATATCAGTATTTTTGATGAATGGTTTTAAATTTTCACTTCCAGGTCCAAACATTGCCAATTCGACATAATCTGCCGAGTGATCCATACTGATCCAGCCGACCGAATTATATTTTCTCTGGATTTCAGAATAGGTTTTGAAAGGTAATTTCTTGTAATTATATAAACCTTCTTCGCCTTTTTCCAAACCTGAATAATAAGATTGAATGTGTGTCGCATCTTCGTCTGTTAAAGAAATTCCATTTACCTGTTGGATTAAATCTTTGATTTTACTAGTGCTGTCTTCTGCGTGAATTTGGTTTAATAAATATTCATTGGTATGTGTATAATTCTGGATACTGTCAAAACCATCATTAGCATTTTTCCCATAAATCACACCCGGATTGGCATTCCCGTGGTCAGTTGTGATGATTACCAAAGTGTTTTTGTCTTTTTCTGCAAAATCAATCGCCACTTTTACGGCTTCATCAAATGCAACCTGATCATAAATCAATCCTGAAATATCGTTGGCATGTGCTGCCCAATCTACTTTACCACCTTCAATCTGTAGCACAAATCCTTTTGGATTAGATTTCATGCAGTCTATCGCTTTTTGTGCCATTTCTGCCAAAGTAGGCATTTGTTCCTGTAATTCTTTGGATGAATTTCTGTCGACTGTATAAGGCAAAGCATCATGGTCAAAAACACCTAACAAAGGTTTGTTGTCCGGTGCATTTTGGAGTTGATTTCTTGACTTGACTACTTTGTAACCTTTGTTTTCGTAGTCTTTATAAACGTTTTTTTTGTCTTCTCTTTTTTCTGAATTGAAATATTGGTCTCCACCACCCAAAAGTACATCGAAACCTTGTTTCAAATATTCTTCTGCGATTTCAGGCTGAGAATTTCTGCTGTCGTTACAAACACAAAAACCTGCAGGTGTCGCATGAGTAATGGTAACTGTCGTCACACAACCTGCTTTTTTTCCTGCTTTTTTAAATTTTTGCCAGATGGGCATATTTGGTTTTCCTTCCGGACTTATATTCAACGAACCGTTTTTCACTCTAAATCCACCTCCAAATGCTGAACTTGCAGCAGCAGAATCCGTTACGATTGAACTTGCAGAAGCCGTATCCATCAATGCACGAGAAACTCTGTTGTCCTTGTAAAGCTGCATCCAATTGGAGCCTTTTCCTGTTTTCCTGTTCAGATATAAGTCTGCCATGTTAAGGGTTCCGGTGCTCATTCCGTCACTAATCAGCATGATTATGTTTTTGGCTGTGCCGCCTTTGTTTATAAAATCAACTTCCTTCCCAAAGATTTCAATCGGGGAAAGCATTGTTGCCCCGACTGTTGCAAGGCTTCCGTATTTGAAGAATTTCCTTCTGTCCATCTCAATTTTTGTTTGGCGAAAGGTAAATATTTTGGAAAAAGATAAGCGTTAAATTTTGATTAATAATTAACATTTTCTGTGACTGAATAGTCGTTAAATTTGCAATTCAATTTTTATAGGATGATGCGCTGGTTGTTGTTTTTTTTGTTTGCGGTTATAGTTGAGTGGTATTCTTTTCAGGCAGTCCGGACGGCTTTTGATAATAAATGGATTCAGAGAATTTATTTGCTATTTTCCTTTGTCGCATTGGCTTATATCATTTATTCATTTACAAAATTTGACAGAAACACCGGTCAAAATGCCAACACATTGTTTACTTTGGGATTATTTCTTTTGATTTACATTCCCAAATTGGTGATTTCACTTTTCCTTTTGGGCGAAGACATTTTAAGACTTTTCGTAGGAACTTATCAGCATTTCACGCAATCAAAACCTGCAGAAGCATTTTTACCCGAAAGAAGAAGATTCTTAAGTACACTGGCTTTGGGCATTGCGGCAATTCCTTTTGCATCAATTATTTATGGAATTTTTCAAGGTCGATACAATTATAAAGTTATCAAACAACAAGTATTTTTTGATGATTTGCCGGACGAATTTGATGGATTTACTTTGATGCAATTGTCTGACATTCATAGCGGAAGCTTTGACAATCCTGAAAAAATCAAATATGGGATTGATTTGATCAATGAACAAGATTTTGATTTATTTGTATTTACAGGCGATTTGGTCAATACACATGGCTCTGAAATGGACAATTGGGTGGAATTATTTTCACTTATCAAAAAACCTGAATTTGGTAAATATTCGGTTTTAGGAAACCATGATTACGGCGAATATGTCATTTGGCCGAGTGACAATGATAAAACGCTGAATTTTGAATATATAAAAGGAATTCATCCAAAAATCGGATTCAATTTATTATTAAATCAAAATGTAAAAATTAAAAAAGGAAATTCAAAAATTAGTTTAATCGGTGTTGAAAACTGGGGAAAGGGATTTAAGCAGGCAGGAGATTTGAAGAAAGCTTCAGAAGGTTTAAATAAAGAAGATTTCAAAATATTGCTTTCGCACGATCCGTCACATTGGGATTTGGAAGTGAAAGAGCATCCGTTGAATTATCATTTGACTTTGAGTGGACATACGCATGGAATGCAGTTTGGAATTGAAATTCCGGGCGTTTTCAAGTGGAGCCCGGTGCAGTATGTTTACAGATATTGGGCGGGATTATACGAAAATGCGAGCCGATATATTTATGTAAACCGCGGATTTGGATACCATGCTTATCCGGGGAGGGTAGGAATTTGGCCGGAAATTACTTTGATTGAATTGAAAAAGAAAGTTAATTCGTAATTTTGAAAAATGAATTCATTTACTGAAGAAAACTACCTGAAAGCAATGTTCAATTTGTCCGAAAAATCCGGAGAAATTACTGTCAATGATTTAAGCAAATCTTTGAATATCAAAATGCCGACAGTTAACAGTATGGTAAAGCGTTTATCAGCAAAAGGTTACATAAATTATCAGTCTTACAAACCGATTACTTTGACCGAAGAAGGACGTATGACTGCTTTGCTCATAATCAGGAAGCACCGATTGACAGAAATGTTTTTGGTCGAAAAAATGGGTTTTGGATGGGAGGAAGTGCATGAGGTTGCCGAACAAATTGAACACATTCATTCACCAAAATTCTTTGCGAAAATGGATGAAATGCTTGATTTTCCGACGGTCGATCCGCATGGTTCGCCGATTCCCGACAATTCTGGAAACATTCAGCTAAAAAATTACAATCCTTTGAGCTTTTTTGGTAAAAATGATTTAGTGAAATTAGTTGCTGTCACACATTCCAATGAAGAATTTCTAAAATTTTTGAATTCTAAAAATTTACAATTAGATACGATTATCGAAGTTTTGCATAAAGAAGAATTTGACCAAACGATGACGGTTAAATTTTACAATCAAGAAATTACTTTGAGCGAAAAAGTCACTGAAAAATTGTTGGTAGAAAAACAATAATTCTCTAATAAGGAGCCATAAAACTTGTCGTATAAGTATCGATACTTTTTCCATTTTGGTCTGTGATTTCAAAAACTACTTTTTCCTTGTAGGAATTCAATTCTGTTTGTGGAATACTTACTGAAATTGTTCCTTGTTTCAATTCTCCTTTTGGAAGTTCAATCAATTGACTGTTTCCAATCACATTGATTTTTTCTCCTTTGTGAGATGATAAACCAATCTTAATTAGTTTCAAATCATTGGTTTTATTGAACAAATTGTATTGATAATAATTTTCAACGTTGTTTTCAATCACTTTAAAATTTCTTCCCGGAACCTGTAGAAATTTAGCCTCAACATCATTTCTCACAAAAAGAAACGAAAATATAATTCCCGACAAAGCAATTAGACCTAAGGAAAATAAAACCATTTTGGGCGTAAAAGTGAAGTGTTTTTCTTCCTCTATATTTTCTTCGGAAGTATAACGAATGAGTCCTTTGGGTAAATGAATTTTTTCCATGACTTCATCACAAGCATCAATACAAGCCGTGCAGCCAACACATTCCATTTGCAAACCATTTCTGATGTCAATTCCTGTTGGACAAACAACCACGCATTGCTTACAGTCAATACAATCACCTTTGTTAACTGCTTTTCGATCTTCATTTTTCCTAAAAGTAGCCCTTCCTGCAGACGATTCGCCACGTTTGAAATCATAAGCCACGACGATACTTTTTTTATCAATCAAAACGCCCTGAAGCCTTCCATAAGGACAAACCAAAGTGCAAGCCTGTTCACGAAACCAAGCAAAAACAAAATAAAACAAAGCACTGAAAATCAGAAATGTGATGAATGTTTCGCTATGTCTGAACGGACCTTCGGTGATTTGTTGGATCAATTTATCAGAACCCATCACATAAGAAAATAGAATGTTGGTAATGAAAAATGAAACCAAAGCAAAAGCGAACCATTTAGCAGTTTTTTTGATGATTTTTTCCTGATTCCAAGGCTGATTATCCAGTCTCATTTGCTTTGCGCGGTCTCCTTCGATGGCATATTCAATCTTTCTGAAAACCATTTCCATAAATATAGTTTGAGGACATATCCATCCACAAAATATACGTCCAAAAACGGAAGTGAATACCAATATGAAAACGACCGTCGTGATCATTCCGATTGCCAACAGGAAAAAATCTGAAATGAAAAATGGAAATCCAAACAGGTAAAATTCAGTATTGAGAAAATCAAATTTAAAAATCGGATTGCCATTGGGCAATTTGATAAAAGGAATAATTGTCAGAAATGCCAGTAAGCCCCAACTCACTAAAGTTCTCCATTTGGTAAATTTTCCGGAAGTTTTTTTCGGATAAACCCATTTTCGGGTTCCTTTTCTATCCATAGTCCCGAAGTTATTTCTGAATTCTTCATTTTCTTGTGAATTTTTTTTGGCTTCAATTGTATTGTTTTCCATTCTTTTCATTCCTTTCAAATCATCAAGATTTGTTTACAGGAACAAAATTAAAGACATAATGGTAATTGACTGCGGTAAGGAAAATTGAATCTATGGTACTTTTTATGGATTTGACTTTTATTTGTAAAATTTTTTTCTGAAAACTTCCGGCGTTATTTGGGTTGATTTTTTGAAGAATTTCACAAAGTATGAAGTGTCTTGGAAATTGAGATTATAAGCAATTTCACTCACTGATAAATCAAAATTAATCAACAATCTTTTGGCTTCCAAAATGATTCTGTTTCGGATAAATTCTCCGGCGGAAATGCCCGTTAATTCTTTACAAATAACATTCAGATGATTAGGTGTTATGTGTAATAATTCTGCGTAATATTTTGGTAATCTGATGTTTTTGAAATTTTCTTCAATCAGGTTTTGGAATTTTTTTAGGGTAATAGAATTTTGTTTTTGTTTCTCTGGAATTTCAATTTTTGTCGGGAAATATCTTCCTGTCAAAGCAAAAATTTCAAGCAATTTTAATGCAAGAATCAGATTGGAATAAGTTTTTTCTTCTTTCATTTCATCTAACATTTCTTCAAAAATAGAAGTGATTTTCTCCACTGAAATTTTGTCCAATTGAAAAGTTTGATTTTTTAATTTCGGCGAATTAAAAAATGGAAATTGCTGTAAAATATTGGAATGGATGGAAAGCCAATCAAAAAAAGTATCGGAAAAATTGATCACATAACCCTCGATTTCAGAATCAAAAAACCATTGGTGTACCTGAGAAGGATTCATGAAATAAATGGTTCCATTTTCAATTGGAAAATATTCAAAATCAATGAGGTGATTGCCTTTTCCTTTGGTGAAAAAAGCAACGTGGTAATAATGATGTCCATGTACAGAATTCAGGTGCGGATTGCTGACTAAGTATCCTTCGAAACGGTCAATATTCAACATTTCATTCGGGATTTTATCGGCAATCAAATTGACAATGTCAAAAGTCGGATACGCATGGTCTGTCATTTTGTAAAGTTAGCAAATTGATATAATGGTGAGAAAGAGATTTGTTCTTATAAATTGAACTAATTTTGCAAAATGATTCAAAACGATACGATTTGTGCAACTGCAACCGCTCAGGGAGTCGGAGCTTTAGGGATTATACGTGTTTCGGGGCAAGAGGCGATTTCTATTTCCAATGAAATTTTCAAAGGAAAAGATTTAACAGAAGTTGCCTCGCATACTGTCAATTATGGATTCATTGTGGACTCAAAACTCAAAACTCAAAACTCAGAAACTGTAATAGATGAGGTCATGATTTCCGTTTTTAAAGCACCAAAAACTTTTACAGCAGAGGATTTAGTAGAGATTAGTTGTCATGGCTCGCCTTATATCCAACAACAAATTGTAGAATTATTAATCAAAAATGGTGCAAGGTTGGCTTTGCCAGGAGAATTTACGCAACGTGCATTTTTGAATGGAAGGATTGATCTATCTCAAGCCGAAGCGGTTGCTGATTTGATTGCTGCAGAAAATAAAGCTTCACATGAAATTGCTTTGAATCAAATGCGTGGTGGAATTTCTTCAGAACTGCAAGTTTTACGTGAGCAACTCATTAATTTTACAGCATTAATTGAATTGGAGCTCGACTTTTCGGAAGAAGATGTAGAATTTGCCAATCGTCAGGAATTGAAAGAATTAGTGTCAAGTATCAAGACAAAAGTAACAGGATTACTAACGACGTTTGAATACGGAAATGCCATCAAAAATGGTGTTCCCGTTGCTATTATCGGAAAACCCAATGCAGGGAAATCGACTTTATTGAATTCGCTTTTGAATGAAGAACGCGCAATTGTTTCGGATATTCCCGGAACCACGCGTGATACGATTGAAGAAACGTTGGTCATCGACGGTATTACTTTTAGATTCATCGACACGGCAGGAATTCGTGAAACGGTGGATACGATTGAAGCAATTGGCGTGGGAAAAGCAAAGGAAAAAGTGAATTCTGCGAAAATTGTAATTCATTTGTACGAAGAAGATTTAGATATTTTGAAAGAATTGAAACCGATTTTAGAAGACAAAATAGTATTCAATCTTTTGAGTAAAATTGATAAAAATGATTGGGCAAATGACCGTTATGAAATGAGTTTGTTGAAAAATTATCCTAATTATCATCATTTTGGAATTTCAGTGAAATCAGGGTTTAATTTAGATTTATTGAAACAAAAATTAGTGCAATCCATTAAATCCGGGATTGATGAAAACGCCGTCATAATCACCAATATGCGCCATAAAGAAGCTTTGCAAAATGCTTTTGAATCTTTAGAAAATATAGCATCCGGAATGCGAATCGGATTGACTGGAGATTTGTTGGCATTTCATCTTCGTGAAACTTTAAAACACATAGGCTCTATTACAGGACAAATTGATGTAGACAAGGATATTTTAGGGACTATTTTTGGGAAGTTCTGTATCGGAAAATAATCGATGAAAACAACAGAAAGAATCGGAAACAAAATACAATGAAAATCAGATAGTTGCAAACATTTATTTTGCTGATGTTTTCCCATTTTTGTATTTTGTGTCAAAATTTTTGAATAGATTTAGGCACAAATTCCTTTTTTGTGCCAGTTTGTGCCAAATAATAAGGTTTGTAAATTGAAAGAAAGTGGATTTGTCCGCTTATGTCCATTTAAAGTATGCCTATGTCTGTTTATTATGATTTCAGCCAACAAAACATATCACAAAATTTGTCTGTTTTGCAGAAAGGAATTTGAAGCACAAAAGAGAACGACTAAATTTTGTAGTCATCAATGTGCTTCAAGGGCGTACAAAGTGAAAACCAGACATAAATTGGATTTAGAAGTGAATTTTGAAGATTATGTAAAGAGAGAACTTCAATTACACACCGATTTACTCAATCAAATACAGACAACTTTAAGTGAATTATTATCATACCAAAAAATCGGTTCTCGAAAATTTATAACGCCTGCTGAATATTGTAAATTGAATGGTATCAGCAGAAAAACGTTACATCGTTATATTAAAGAAGATATGGTAATAGCAAAGAAAATAAGTAGTCGTAAATATTTAATTCAATCGGATATATGAAAGTAAAAACGTATTTAAGAACGGCAAAAGACGGTAAAAGTCTTATCTATGTTGATTATTCTGTCAATGGCAAAAGACAAAGAAAGAAAACAGGAATGTTTTTGTATGACCGTCCAAAAAATATTCCCGAAAGAGAGCACAACAAGCAGACTTATGTTTCTCAATTAACGCTAAAAATTCAGAATAACGAATTGGGTATAAAAACGCCTAAGCATAAAATCAAAGACTTTGTAGTTTATTTTGAACATTTGACCCAACAAAGAGAAAACACAGAAAAGAATTACAGCACTTGGAAATCAGCGTTAAAACATTTGAAAGAATTTTATTCTGACGGATTGAAATTTAGCGATTTAGATATTAATTCGTTAGAACAATTTTCACATTATTTAACCGATGTGAAAAAGTTAAAAACGTCTTCTGCCAATAATTATTTCAATGTTGTTTTGCACGGTGTTCACGATGCTTTCAGAGATAGAATGATTGATATTGACTATGCAGAATATGTAAAAGCACCAAAAATAGAGCAAGCTGTAAGAGTTTATCTGACAGAAGATGAGATACTAAAACTCGAAAATGCACATTGCAAAAATCTGTTGTTGAAAAAAACGTTTTTGTTTTCGTGCAGAACAGGAATGTCTTTTACTGATGTGAAAAATTTAGAATGGCAACACTTCAAAAAAGACCACGACGGAAATTATTTTATAGCATTCCACAGAAAGAAAACCAAAGGTCTGCAATACCACCCGATTACAAAAGAAGCAAAAGATTTGTTGGGCGAATCAGGAAAACCCGATGAAAAAATATTCAAAGATTTGCGTTACAATAGTTGGATGAATATAATTTTGAAAGAATGGATGTTTCAGGCAGATATTAAAAAACCGATTACGTTCCATTGTGCAAGACACTCGTATGCAACACTTTTACTGCACAAAGGTGCTGATATAACCGAAGTGAAAGAATTATTGGGTCACGAAGATTTGAAAACAACAATGAGATACGCTCACGTTATGGATTCAGATTTGAGAAAAGCGGCAGAACTGATAAAATTCAATTCCAATCAGACAAACGGGTAAATTTGAGTATAAAATTATCATATAATTAAGTGGATAAAATGACGCAAAGACACGAAACAAAAGGAATGCTGAACGCTTGTTTTATGAGTGAAAAAAGCATACTTTCCTGCATCGATGATTATTTATACAATCAGGCAGATACAAAGCAATTCTGATACTCAAAATGAAAAACCAATAATTTATACAGCGATTGAAAAAGAAGCGGTTTTTAAAGGTGGAGACAGCAAATTAAATCAATACATTTCTCAACATCTCAATATTCCCGAGTCAGCACACAATTTTTCAGGTAAAGTGATTGTAAATTTTGTCGTTAATGAAGACGGTTCTGTGAGTAATATAGAAATTAAACAGACTATTCCTATTGAATTGAAAAATGAGATTGAAAAGTTATTTAAAAATATGCCGAATTGGACACCTGCAAAATCAGAAGGAAAAAATGTAAAAATGAGAAAAATTTTTCCCGTTTTATTTTCGGGAAATGAATGATTTACCTTATTGTAATAGTACGAAATCTTTTCAAATATTATTTAAGAAACAAAATAAAGGGTATTTTCCCTTTTTTATTTGAAAAAGCAATTTAATTCCATATATTTGCAGGGTAAATTCTCTTTTTATGGAAAATGTAGATATAAATAAATTACTGAAATCTATTTTTTCAGAAGAGTCAAATATCAATATTAAAGATGTTTTTGAGCAAAAACTTTTAGAATACAATATAAGTAAAACAAAAGCATTAAAACTTCTCAATATTGATAAAGACGTATTTGAAGAAATTATAAACGGAACTGCAAAGCAACCTAATTTAATTCACGTTGTTAAAATAGCGGAGTTTATAAATTATGATGTCAATGAATTTATAAAGATAGTTCTGAAAAATCAGAGCATAGATAATATTGCTTCTATTGAAAATGCCCGAAAAGCAACTTTTATCGTTAAGAATTTTGATGTAAAAAGGCTAACTAAATTAGGTTTTTTTGATAGTAAAGATGATACAGACGAATTAGTCAATAAAGTTCTTTCGTTTTTTGGATATAAATCTATAAAAGAGTTTGAAGAACAGCTTGACGAGCCATTGTATAGTCGCACAAAAAAGAATTTTTCAGACAAAATGAAAGATTTTTGGATAAAATCGGCTTATCAAACATTCAGAGTTATAAATAATCCTAATGAATACAATAGAGAACGATTAAAAGAGCTTATTGTAAAAATCAAACCATATTCACAAGATGTTAGAGATGGTTTATTTACTGTCTGCAAGGCACTTTACAATATTGGGGTTACTGTAATTTTTCAAAATTATTTATCTACAACACAGATTAGGGGAGCAACCTTTGTTATAAATAATAAGCCCTGTGTGGTAATTACGGATTTTAATAAAAAATATCCAACACTTTGGTTTACTTTATTACACGAGTTACACCACATTTTATTTGATTATGATTTGATAGAAACTAATAGTTTTCATCTAACAGGGGACAATGATTTATTTCTAATTGAAGAAAAAGCAGATTCTTTTGCAAGAGAATTTTTCTTTTCAGAAGATAAGTTTCACTTCATAAGAAGATATGTTAATAACCCTTATATGGTTTCAAAGTTTGCGAAAGAAAATGAAATTCACGAATCTATTGTTTATTCATTTTTTGCGTGGTATCAAGATAAATTATACGGAAAAAATTATCACGCAGCATATAAAGAATTTTATCCTGATTATAACCACGCAATTAAAAAGCTGAATCCTATTACTTGGGATAATGAGAGTATTGCGGTGGCGAGCGAAAAAATAAAGTCTGTTTTAGAAATTAAATAAAAATATACAGAATGGAAGATAAAAATAAAAAAATTAAGAAAGAGCAAGGGGTATCACAAGCTGATATAGAAAGATTAGAACTTTTGCAAAAAGCCAATGAGAAAGTTGGAAAACAATTATCTATTAATTCGGAAACTGGTAATATTGAAGAAATTAATGAGTTAAGAGAATTAATAGGAAAAGAATTTGACAATCCCGAAGAAAAATATAGAATATACTACAATGGGATTAGAAAACTTTTAATGGATTTTCTTCCAAAAGGAAAAGATTTTAAGGAAGTCAGAGATATAATCTATGATGAAAAAAACATCTTTCTAAACTTGGGAAAACGTAAATCTGACAATAATGGTGTAAGAAAGTCTGACGGTAGAATGACTTATCAACCTGTTATGAATGAAATCTTGGATATTATCGTGCAATGGGTGGGAGAATCTCAAAATCCGTTTGACATATATCGAGCATTTTATGAGCTAAATGAAAAGCACGGATACGGACACGAAGAATACGATAAATCTGCTTTAAGCGTAGCAAAAGCTATGTTGAAGTTAAGTGAAAAATAATTAAAAGAATCTTCCCTTTTCTATGAAAAACAATTATATCGAAGATGTTTTCAGTGATTATTTGAAAACAGAAAAAACAAATTATGCTTTGCTTATTAATGGTACTTGGGGAAGTGGTAAAACGTATTATTGGAAAAATATACTTGCAAAACTTGCAGAAGAAGCCAAATTAACGCCTATTTATTTATCGCTTAACGGTATAAGCAAGATAGAAACATTAGATTATCAATTAAAAATTAAGCTAATACCGTTTCTTAACAAATTAGATATAAAAAATAGTGCTTCGATTGGTAAATTGTCAAAAAATGCTCTTTTTCAATGGGTAAAGGGAAAATGGGGTATTGATGCAGAAGAACTAATAAAAGATGTAGATATTGATTTAACTTTATTCTCAAAAAATGTTCTTTGTTTTGATGATTTGGAAAGGTGTAAAATTCCGCTATCAGAAGTTTTGGGATATGTAAATAACTTTGTTGAGCATAAAAATTCCAAAGTCATTTTTTTGTCAGATGAAAGCAAAATACTTGATAAAGATGAAAACTATAATTCAATAAAAGAAAAAGTAGTGGGGCGGATTTTAAATTTTAAAAATAATTTGTCCGATTCTTTTCCATTGCTTTTTGAAAAATATATTGACACTAATCCTGAATTTTATGCTTTCCTGAAAGAAAAAAAAGAATTCATATATAGTCTATTAACAGAATACAAGCAAGAAAATTTAAGAAACATAGCATTCTATCTTGAAAGTCTGAATAAAATATATCCTTTCATAAAAAATCACGCCAATTATTCTGATGAAGTATTATTGTTCACGCTTATTATTACTCTTGAATTTAAAACAGGGAATTTAACATCAAATGACTTTGAAGATTTTAAAGGGTATGACGATATTAATTCTGCTTTTTCGCTGTTTAATTTTTCGCAACTTCTAAATGACAACCATTCTAACAACGAAGCCAAAAAAGAAGAACCTAAATCAGAATTAGAATTATTCCACGAAAAATATCTACAAAATAATATTTCTATTTATTGTTTTTATCCGTCAATATACCAGTATATTTTAACAGGTTATCTTGACACTGATAAATTGTCAAATGAATTAACATCAAGATACCCAATAGAAATACCAAAAGAAACAACTGCATTCAGAAAATTACTCAACTACAATTTTAGACATTTACCAAATGATGAGTTTACCGAACTTTTTAGTGAGGTTTTAGAACACTCAAAGAATGGTAAATATAGTATCTATGATTATTTACAGATTTCTAACTTTTTCAATTATTTTTCCAATAATAAGTTAATTAACCTATCACTTCAAGAAATTCAAGAAGTATTATCTAATGGAATCAATATAGCTAAATTAAGGGAAGAAAGTGATAAAAGACTTTATGATTCTATTTTTCATTTCGGAACGAAAGATTATGACCAAGTTATTGTTGAATTGATAAAAGAAGCCCATAAATCAATTATTGCAAAAAAAGAGAAAATTAAAGTTAATAAACTTATAATTGCTCTTTCAGAAGATAATAGCGAATTGGTTACTGATATATTTAGCGAGTATCAAGTTAGGAAAGAGTTGTTTGAATTGTTAAAGCCCGATGAACTATTTAATGCTTTACAATCTATAAAAAATGAAACACTCTCTGAATTTAATCTATTATTAAGTGATAGGTATAAGTCGGTTAATATTAAAGACTTTTTAAGTTCGGACTTAGCATTTCTTGAAGAATTAAACTCTTTGATAGTGAGAAAATTAAACAACAAGAAAAGTTTTCAGGTTCAAGATTTACTTTTTAAAGAGTTATCTCATACAATAGATGAAATTTGTAAAAAACTAAGGTAGAAATATATAAATTCCATAGATTTTAAAATTTGATAATATCAAATGATACTATCAAGCACTTGATTTATATTATATTTTTACGGAGAATAATTTTTCCGATTTTTGCACATATTTTCGCTTATTTAGCTAAGTTTTGTTACAGATTTGACACAAATACGCTCGTAATGCTGATTAAATCATACTATTGCATATTTTGTATCGGGAAGTAAGAATGTAAAAAAAGCTTTTAAGGCCCTATCAACTGCTTCATAAAGGAAATCGATTGGATGAAAATGGAAAAGAAACTCATCTTCGAGAGTTTGAATGCTTGGGAAGAGAAATTGTTTGTTTAACAACCAAGATAGGATTTCTTTATTTAGCAGAGTATTTAGGGTAATTCATAAAGAAAAACCACTTCTTTGGGAAGTGGCTCTTAATTAGTGATTTATCGGTAAATTTACTTTACCAGGAACTTGAATGATTTAGTTTCTTTGCCGAGTTGTACATTTAATATATAAGCGCCGCTTGGATAAGAGGTGACATTTACTTTCAGATCCGATACGTTTTTGACTGACTTAGTTTCTATCAACTGACCCATTGTATTGTAGATTTGGTAAGATGATGGCTGTTTTGAACTGTTTCCTGTATTGATATTCAAATAATCTTTTACGGGATTTGGATAAATGCTAAATTCAGAAACATTTAAATCATCAGAAGCAAGAAAAGCAGAAGAAGTACATTCTGAAATACTTACACATCCGTAAGCATCTGTAATGATAACTGCATAATAACCTTCCGTCTGTGGTGTAAACGACTGCCCGGTTGCTCCTGCGATTGGTTCATTGTTGTTGTTACAATCAATCCACTGATAGGTTGCACCCGCTCCATTATAATCTGCTGTCATCGCTTCTCCTGACACAGTGATGTTTAAATCAATCGGAATACAAACTGTGATACATGCAGAAGTACTTACACAACCGAATTCATCTGTGATTTGTACGGCATAGGTTCCACTTTGAGAAGCAATAAACGCTTGGTTAGTTGCACCATCAATAGGAGCATTTTCATCATCACAATTTATCCACTGATAAGCAGTTCCTCCAGCATATAAAGCTGTAAGCGTGTTGCCCTGAACCTGAACATTTGTGTTTACACCCAAACAAACCTGAACGCATTCTGAAAAAGTTTCACATCCGAAGGCATCAGATACTCTAACTTTATAATTTCCACTTTCCACAGCAATGAATTGCGGTAAATTAGCGCCTTGTATTTCTTCATTATTGGTACAATTTATCCATTGATAAGAACCGTCATTTCCGCTGTAAGAAGCTGTAAGAGTAGTTCCTTGTTGTGCGACAGAAACTTCTGCAGCGATACAGAAATCAAAACAATCAGATATACTTACACATCCAAATGTGTCTGTAATCTGAACAGAATAGCTTCCGCTTTGAGTTGGATTGAAAGTCTGCGAAGTAGCTCCTGCAATCGGTCCATTTTCATTGGAACAATCCAGCCATTGATAAGTAATTCCTTCTGAGGTATAATCAGCCGTTAAAACGGATTCGTTATTAGTGATATTAACTTCTACCACCAAACAAAAATCTACACATTCTGAAATACTTACACATCCGTTTGTTCTTGTAATTTGAACGGCATAAGTTCCGCTTTGCGTGGGTGTGAAAGTTTGGGAAGTGGCTCCTTCTATAATTGCATTTCCATTGTTACAATCCAGCCACTGATAAGTAGCTCCTTCTTCCGTGAAATTCGCTGAAATTTCCGTTTCTTCCGAAGTAACAGAAGTATCTGTATTACATAAAAGGTATGTATAGGCCGCTCCTATTTGATAGGTAGGTGAACTAAAAGTATCGGTTACATTTGCGCTTTCGGAGTAAGCACCAATTATCGCATATTCACCATTTAAATGAATGCTGCCACTAAATCGAGCATTGGCATGTCTGGCGGATGCTACTATTTTTTGTTGTTCTTCCCAAATCCCATTTACATTTTTGAATAAATAAGCAGCTCCTGCATTGTTAAAAGAATTTTCTCCATTTTGATCTGTTTTTGCATTTATGCTTCCAACAATTAGAAAATCTCCGGAAGCACTTACTACAGAACCAAATCGATTGCTTAATACTCTATCTGATGCTACTATTTTTTGTTGATAGCTCCAGCTACCGTTTTCTTTTTTATAAATATAAGCAGCTCCTGCCTGAGTTATTTCATTCTCTCCATTTACATCCGTGCTATTTAAAAACGCCCCGCTAATCAAATATTCACCATTTAATGTAATTGCTCTACCGGTATAATCTCCAGCCTCCAGTCCTGTCAATATCTGTTTTTCCTGCCAAACTTCACCTTCCAGTTCAAATACATAAATCTGTCCTCCAACATCTTCCTTATCTGCACCAACAATGATGGTATTTCCTGATATATCTACCGCACTTCCAAAGAAAGCATTTCGAAAGGGTGTCGATGCTAACAGTTTTTGTTGTTGTATCCATGAACTTCCATTTCTTTTGAAAACATAGGCTGCTCCTATGTCTCTTCCCTGATCCTGATCTATGTCTTCTCCAGTTGCACCAATCACGATATAATCTCCATCAATAGCTATTCTTCCACCAAAATATTTTGTAGGAGTACGATCTGCAGCCACTATTTTCTGTTGTTGTACCCATGTTTCTCCCACACGTCTGAAAATATATACAGAACCTGCGTCTTCCATTGTATTGGCTCCATTGGCATCCTCATCTTCTACCTTTGCACCCGCCACGATATAATCACCATTTATAGCTACTGCCTCCAACCCAAAATTATCATTTTCGGATCTGTCATTCGTAATCAGTTTTTGTTTGAAAACCCAATCATTTCCTTCTTTTTTATAAACATACAAAGAACCTGCTCTAGGGATGTTTCCATTTCCATTTACATCTGTTCCATTACTCGGTGCTGCAATTACAGCCCAATCACCTTCAACTGCCACAGCATCTCCAAATCTGTCGTATTTAACTGCATCATTTGCTGTAAACCTGTCTAATTGAAGTAGATTTTGCGCATTTGTGCCAATACAGCAGCAAAAAAATAAAGTAATTAATAAAATAAATCTGTTTGTCATAATGTGTTTTTAATTTTCTAATATGTTATGTTTTAATTGTAATATGCCCATTAATTTTCTCACCTGATTCCAATGTGATGATATACCAATAACTACCACTTGGAAGCGGCTGGTTATTGTACTTCCCGTCCCAAGTGAAGCTCGATTCGATCATCCTGTCCACGAAGATCTTTCCGTACCGGTCAAAGATCTGAAGCCTCGTATTGGGATAAACTTCCAGTCCTCTCAGC
>NZ_FWXS01000010.1 GCF_900176425.1 Moheibacter sediminis
TGTTCCAGAAATACAAAGTGGAAACACTGCCGTTTGCAGACATAAATAACTCAGAATCAATGTTAGATGGATAAGGGTTACCTACAGAGGTGTATTTAGTAGGATAAACAGGTAAAGTTACATTTCCATTGAATGGAACTCCTACGAATTCTCCTGCATAAGGTGCCGGTGTTGTCCCCCAAGTATTTGGTGCGCGGAATAAATATCCTTTACCGTTTTCAAAGTCATCAGTGACACTTGGTACCACTACATATCCTCCGTTTGTTGCTTCAGTTGCACCTGTTGTTTCGTAAGTGTAGATGCGGTTTGGCAATGTCTGTGGAGAGAAATCCTGTAATTGCTGTCCTGTAACAGGTGATGACCACAAAGTATAATCTAAACGAACAATGTCTTGACTCTCACGTTGAACTGTGATGTCGCCCACATTATCATTAGCTGTATAAGTTTCGTCCTGAATTAAGTTTGCTCCGCTCGCTACTATAAAGTTTTCAGCACCTGCTTCATTCGTGATTTTACCATTAACAGTAACAAAATGACCAGATTCAATTAAAATTGAACCATTCTGAGTGATTGTTAATTCACCTGTTTCTAAAGTTGCCATATCGGCTTCAGCTGAATTTCCAATTATTAAATCACCATCTACAAAGATGGGGTCAGTTGTTGATGGTCCTGTTCCGTTTGACCAAGCAGTACCTGTCCATGTGATAGGGGGTTCTTCGTAACAAGTCCAGCTCAAATCGTCAATTGAAGGTCTTTTGGTTGTCGAAGTATTTCTAAGTTCTATTACAACATCTCCAGATATGTTTATGTCGTTAATTGTTTGAGTCTGTAGGCTTGTAGAAACATTTAAAGTTCCTTTTAGTACATTATTTACATAAACATTAATTGTTCCCGTACCATCACCTGTAGCAGCACTATATCTAGTAGTCACTGTAAGAGAGCCAATACCGTTGTTAGATGTAGGTGAAGTTAGAATACCATTTCTAATAGTTATTGCTTTACCTGTAATGGTCTGGTCAACTCTTGCATCAGTAGCAGTCCAGGTTCCTCCATTATCACCTGTCCAAGTTCGGGTTTCGTACCCAGATCCACTACCTGGAATGTTGGTAAATGATTCACTTATACAAGGACCATCAATTGTAGATGCACTTCCAGTAAGAGGTGTGGTAATATTGTAGAGAGGCCCACCTAAACATTCGCTATTATATGCAAAAACATGAATGTAATATGTAGTCGTTGGTGTCAAACTTAGTGCTGTGAATGTAGTTAAGTTTGAAGATTGAATAACTGTACCATTACCAATAACTTGACCAGCTGTATATGTAGTTTCATTAGTTGGATTCGCTCCTAAGTTTGAACTTGGACTTATAACTACTAAATATCCATCTGCAGTAGTACTTGTGAAGCTTCCTGCTATACTTGTAGAAGATATAGTTCCAAATGTCAAATTAGTAGCTTGGTTAGCCGGCGCAATACATGGATCAGGAAGTTTTAAATGAATATTGTCTATTGCAGCAGGTGGTTGATTTCCATCTGAACTATCATTAACCCATTCAAATACTAAACGCATAGTCTGGCCAGCAAAAGAACTAACATTGACAGATGAATTTGTATATGTTGTAAATGTACTGTTTTGATTAAAATATCCACCAACTTGTATTCTTCCGCTTCCATTTGTAATTGTTGAAGATGCAGAAGGGATGTATGAAGTTGGCACTAACCATACTCTAAAATAGTCATAATTATTACCTGATAACATTTCACCATTTGAAATCCAATCAAAGCTTAATGTAATATTTGCAGTACCAGTAGGAATTAAAATATCTCTATAAGCATGTACTGTTGAGGCATTTCCTGTAGCATAATTATGAGTAGTTCCCGAAGCATTATTTGAGATATATAATGATTTGGTGCTATTATTAGATACTGCAGAACCTACAAACCATTTGTTTGTTTGAGTCCCATTTGCAACAACCCAATTGTTGGTTCCTTCAAAATCTTCATTGAAAGGAAAGTTCGCAGCAACTTGAGATGTAGTAAAAGTATAATTAGTCCCATATACAGTAGTTCCACTACTACTAGTTACATATGCACGATAATTATAGGTTGTATTTGGAGAGAGATCTGTAATAGAACTTGTGTAAGTATCTGTTCCTGTGCCATCATTTGTAATTCCCAAATGAGATTCAATTGTTGGATTTACTGTAGCTGCCCATACAACACCTTTAGCACTGATTGTACCACAAGAATTGCTCAATGCTGAACCACCTGATACTGCGCTTTCAGAGCCTATCGAAGAAGCGGTAACAGTTGTTACAGCTATAGTTCCATTAGTCCCAGACCCTGTTACAGAGCGATTTACGCTAGGTGCTCCTGCTCCAGAGACTGCAATGTTTCCATTGTAAGAAACTGCAGTTGTCGGTAGGAATTTTACATAAATCGTTTTATTAGTCAAAATACCTCCTGCATGAGCAAAAGTTAAAGTAGATGTATAGTTTTCATTATCAGCTGTTTCACTATAAGTGAAACCATTCAATGCTGCTAAACTAATATTTCCAGATTTTAAAACAGTTGAACTTGAGATTGTAAATGTCTGATAAGCGGAAAGTTGATTCAAACATTGATTTCCAAATCCAGCAGACATATTTCCAAGAACTAATGCTTCATTTACAGCAGTTATTGTGATGTTATTTGAATTCAAAGCATTTGTTGATGTGGTTAATTCACCAGATGCAACTGTTATGCTAAAATTAGTGACGTTTGCATCAAAATCAGTCCCGTCATAAACTAAAGTAACTGTGGCTGAAGTTTCATTGATATAATCAACTGTTCCAATGCTAACACCAACGGGCGCATTATTCAAAGAAAAGTTGGATAAATCAAATACATTGTCTGCAAAAGTTTCATTTGCTAAAGCCAAAGAAACAACTCCATTATTCAAAGTCGTATTTTCTGAAAGTGTTCCTGAAATTGTAAGATTAGGACTGGTAGGATTTTGTAATGTTGCTGTTAGAGAAACATTATCTAATGCAATTGCAGGTGAGTTTGTGTTAGAGGAATGTGTAACCAACCATTTTAAATAGAATTCACCATCATTGGCAATATTCACATTTGTCAATGTAACTGATCTAGATGTAACTGTTCCTCCTGTCCAAGTATAAGAATTACTTCCAGCAGGAAAAACCGTTGTATCTATGTTTCCAGAAGATCTTTCAGTCCAATCTGTTCCATTTGTTGAAGTGTAAAAGGTAACAGCAACAGTATTTGAATTTATTCTATATCTTTCAAAATCAAATGAAATAGATAAATCTGAAATGTTTATACCTGAAGTATTCTTGTAATAAGCAAAAATTGCATTAGGAGTTGCATACCCTGAAGAAGTCATAAATCCAATGGCGCGGTCAGATGTATCTGCACCATTCCCAAAATTGTATCTAGCACCAGTAGCCGGTGATCCACTGCTTGCTCCTTGAGTTACAGCTGTTACATTCGTAGCTGTAGACCAGTTTGCTGAAGTACCTTGACCTGCAGCAGACATTTTCCAATTGGAGGGTAATGAGGCAGTACCACTAGTTCCCATAGAATTGAAATTTTCCATTACCGGATTGTTGTTACTTATACTTATTTGTCCCCACAAACTTGTGAGACCAAAACAAAATAGTAAAACCATCAGGGATGATTTAAAATAGTTGGTTTTTCTCATATTTTAGTTGTTTTAAAAATTTAGTGTTAAAAATTAAGAGCGCAAATGTAATTGATTTAATGATAAGATAATTAAAAAGTTACCATTTTTTTAACAACAAATTTAAACGTAAATTAATTGTAAAATTAAATTATTTTTTAAGTTAATAATTATTGTTGTCCGCTGAAAATTCTTTGCTTTTTTGTCCACTTCCATAGCCTATAAATTCCGAATAACACAATTAATACAAATATAAAAGCAATCGGTGCCCAAATGAGGGAAGTCAAACTCAAGACTGACGCAGCTGCAGTTTCTCCTGTATTAACTACGAAATTTCCGGTACCACCTGTTGTGCTTGTCGATACGGCTCTTGCGGCGGCAGTTGTTCCGCTTACGGCTGCGGCTGTTCCTCCACCGGCTATGATTGCCAATGCCCAAGTAGTCACTTCGCTCATATCTAAAAGGGTAGAGCCCATCAAAACCGTTCCGGCAACGGCAGCTAGCGGAATGGCTATAGTATCCAGAAAGTTATCAATTATAGGTATGTAATATGCAATGATTTCGACAATAGTGGCTACGCCAAGTGCTATCATTGCAGGCCAGCTCCCCACCCATTGCCAGGCTTCATTTAATTCCAATAAATCTTGTCCGAAATGTGCACCGATGCTCAGCACAAATAAGGGAAGGAAAACACGGAATCCGGCTGAAGCAGCCAGTCCAATTCCTAAGAAAAATGACATAATCGTGTTGGAGTCGAAAATATCCATAGATGTAAGTTGTTGAAATTAAACCGAAAGGTAATGATTTTCAGGATTTAAGAATGTTAAAAGAAAAAATTATTTCTCACGTTCCATCACGTAACCAACCATCGTAAGAAGAGATTCTTTGTATTCACTATCCGGGAATTCATTTAAAATAGCAAGCGCATCATCACTGTATTGTTTCATGATGGTTTGCGTGTATTCAATCCCACCATTGTCTTTTACAAATTGAATGACTTGCTGTACGCGTTTTTGGTTTTTGTTGTGGCGTTTTACTGAGTTGATTAACCAATCACGGTCTTTTTTAGAAACTTTATTCAAAACATGGATCAAAGGCAAAGTCATTTTTTGTTCTTTGATATCGATTCCAACCGGTTTTCCAATGATATTTGAACTGGTATAATCAAACAAATCATCTTTGATCTGAAATGCAATTCCAACCAAATTTCCAAAACGGTGCATTTTTTTGCAAATTTCTTCCGAGGCACCAACTGAACGAGCACCGGCTTCACAACAAGCCGCAATCAAAGTAGCGGTTTTCTGTCTGATAATTTCAAAATAAACTTCTTCGGTAATGTCCAGTTTTCTGGCTTTTTCAATTTGGAGTAATTCTCCTTCGGACATTTCTTTAATCGCTACAGAAACAACTTTCAATAAATCAAAATCTTCATTTTCTGTAGAGAGAATCAAAGTTTTAGAAAGCAGATAATCTCCAACCAAAACCGCAATTTTATTCTTCCAAAGAGCATTCAATGAGAAAAATCCACGTCGCATATCGCTGTCATCCACCACATCATCATGAACTAAAGTTGCAGTATGTATAAGTTCTATCAAAGCCGCTGCTCTGTACGTTCTTTCATTGAAATCTCCGGTCAATTTCGCAGTTAAAAAAACAAACATCGGACGCATTTGTTTCCCTTTTCTGCGGACGATATAATGGGTAATCCTGTCCAACAAAGGCACGTTGCTCTTCATGGATTGATAAAACTTCGTTTCGAAAAGTTTCATTTCCTCGGCAATCGGCGCTTTTATTTTTTCTACAGTTTTACTCATCTTTTATTGAGCCAGCGAATATATGCATTGTACAGATTGTTCCACATGAAAAGTTTTAAATTTAAAATCTTCATTGCTGTAACAAATCACGCTTGGTTTTTCCGGTTTGGTAGAAATTCCCTCAACCTGACCTACTTGTGGCGTAAAACCTAATGGCAGGCTGAATTTATTGTTTTTTTCTTCAAAGAATTTTTCCGAACCTTTTTTCGGCGCGTCAAATCCTGAGATAAATGCAAATCCGTCTTTGGTGTAACCGATGAAATAAAATCCGTTGGTATTTGAAATCGGACTGGCGTCTATGTGTGCTCCCGTAACCATATAATTGGTTTTGAAAGTTTCAATCTTTTTGGCTTGCTGCTTGCCTGGTTTTATTTCCAAAGTATAATGTGTCGTTGCGTAATTAGTCCATTCTTTGGTAAATAAATGCAATTTCCCATTGTAATAAAACATGGCCTCACAATCAAAATTGGTGGCTTGATTTCCGGGATTGAAATTGGTTTGTTCAGGATAAGTAAATTCAATTTTCTGAGAAGTTACACTTAATTTGCTTTCATTTCCGATTTCATTTCTTTTGATGTAATAAATCGTCAAATCAGTGCGGTTCCCATTGTTATTTCCAAAATCTCCTATGAAAATATAGTCATCATTTATCGTCATTTCTTCCCAATCGCGGTTGATTGCATTTGAAATGGAAACTGTTTGAGCAATTTTTCCCGTTTCTGAATTGAATTTATAAATTTCCGCTTCGCCGCCACTGTCATTTAATCCCCAAAAGAATCCATCGTCGTATTCCAAGGCAGAAATTTCTTTTAGTTTTTCCTGAAGCTTTACAGTTTTGATTTGGTAATTTTCGATGCTTAAAGTGTCAATTCTGTTTTGAGCCGAAATAATTTGCCCCAAAATCATAAATAAAGTAAAAAAGAAAAATCTCATCATTGACCAAAATTGCTTTTGTTGTCCAAAGGTATTAAAAAATAGCATTTACACAGCAGATTTAAGGCATGAGATTGCGCACGCGTTTTGCCAATAAAATGTGTTTTCCGGAATTGCTTTGTGTAAAAATCAAAGTTTGTTCAATTCCTTCTTTAATTTTGTATTTTTTTCGGACGGCTTCGGTGTTAAGAGGATAATTTTTGACCAACAAATGAAAAGCTTGTTTTTCGATTTCTTTTTTAGGATTTTTTAATTCTTCTATAACTTCAAAAATCTTTCCTGGAAAAGATTTTATTAATTCATTTGATGTATAAAGATGTGAATTGACGTGTATTTTTTTCAGGTTGAATTTTTCTCCGATCAATTTAAAAGCACCCGATTTTAAAATCGAAGCGCTTGGTTCATAAATGAATTTCTGTGGTTCAGAAAATGTTGAATTTGTTGCAGATTCTTCATTCCAATTGAATTCAAAATCAGGTTGGTTGGATTCCAGATTTACCGCTTTGATTTTTGGATTAGAATTCAAATCTTTCTTACAAATTATTAATAATTCCTTGACTTCATTTTTTACAGCAATGATGTATATTTCCTGAATCTGTGGGATTTTTTCAATGGTCGATTTCAAATCTAACAAAGGCGAAAGTTTGATCAAAACCGTTTCTGAACGCAGAAGAAATTCATCTATCCAATCCAAAATATTCGGTTCCAAATCTTCCAAAATCACTTTTCGCTGCGATTCAATTCTACGCGAAGGATCCAAATAAATTACATCCCATTTCAATTTTGGATTTTCGCTGAAATATTTTTCAAATTCTGAATTGATGTAATTTAAATTGTTTTGATTTAATATTTTATAATTGTGTTTTGAAATTTCAACCAATTCCGGATTTCTTTCCAAAGCAGTAACATCATTAATTTTTTGCGCAAACCCAAATGAGTCAATTCCCATTCCGGCAGTCAAATCGATTAGAGATTTCCCTTTGACGATTTCAGATTTGTATTGGGAAGTTGCCCAAGATGAAGCTTGTTCCAAATTAATGGATGGCGGAAAATAAATTCCTTCAGGTTCATTTAAAAAGGGGAATTTGAATTTAGAAATTTGTAAACCTTTGATTTGATGTGCTAATTCTGACGAAGAAACTCCCGAAAAAGGAGATTTTTGTAAAGAAATTTTCCGAAAATTCTGGTTTTGGTTTTCTCGGAGATATTCTTGAATTTCGGGTTGTAATAAATTTTGATTCATTTCTAAGCAAATTTAGTGAAGTAAAATTTGTACGAAATAAAATACAAAATTATGTTGATTACAAGCGTTTCAGATTTCAGAAAAGATATTAAAATGTATTTGGACAAAGTTTCTAAAAATTTTGAAACCCTGATCATCAATCGTGGAAAAGAACCTGGAATTGTAGTAATGTCTTTGGATGAATACAATTCTCTGATGGCTACGAATTACGAATTATCTTCCCGAAAAAATGAAATGCGATTGGATTTCGCCATCGAAAAATTAAAAAGCGGAAATTCATTTTCTAAAGATTTAAGTGAAGATTGAGATGAAATACATTTTCGTGGACGAATCTTGGGAAGATTATCTGTATTGGCAAAAAACGGACAACAAAAAAGTCAAAAAAATCAACGATTTACTCAAAGATATTACTAGGAATCCGTTTGACGGATTAGGAAAGCCCGAGCCTCTCAAACATAAATATTCTGGTTTTTGGTCAAGGAGAATTGACCACGAACACCGATTAGTCTATAAATACGAAGATGATGCGATTTTGATTGCAAAATGTAGATTTCAATACGATTAAATTACAAATTCCTCGTAATGCTTTGCACGATTTTATATTCAGAAAAGAATTCTTTCAAGACAACTCGAAGCACCGTATAAGCCGGAACTGCAACGGCAACGCCAATCACACCAAACAAAAGTCCGCCAATTAAAATCACCAAGAAAATTTCAAGTGGATTGGATTTTACACTTCGCGAATAAATCAAAGGCTGGTTCACAAAATTGTCCCAAACGTGCGTCAAAATGTACCAGAACATAATCCACAAAACTGTCGGGATGATTTCGCTCTTGAAATCCAGTCCCAATCCATGCAAATCACTCATCGATAAACTTGCCATAATTACACCGCCCAAAAGCGGCCCGATGTACGGGAGTGGATTCAATAATGCACATATTAATGCAATTACCGCAGCATAATTAATTCCAAATGAGAGTAATATGATGAAATAAAACGTAAACATAATCAAAACCTGCAACGTCAATCCGATGAAATACCTGGAAAGCAAATCTTTAGTAGAATCCAAAACGGCTTCAAAACGAAATTCTTCACCTTTAGGTGCAACTGCAACGATCATTTTATTGATTAAATCTCTGTCTTTCAGGAAGAAAAAGGTGATGAAAACTACTGAGAAAGCATCAATCATCAGCATTCCTACAGTTGTAAGCGAATTCCCAAAAATGCCTGAAATACTTTTTGCATCTACGTTTTGCATTGCATCGTTCAGGTAATTTTTCAGAAAAGGAATGTCCAGGAATCCAAGTGAGTCGGAGAGAAGCTGCAATTGCTGCGCAACGGCTTCTTCAAATCGGTCGAGGTACATGAAATTTCCAATGAATCGGAAAGGCTCGTTGAGTACGAGCGAAATGAACAAACTGATAAATCCTATCAATAAAAATAAAAATAAACTGATGGTAAAAATAGCCGCCACGCTGTTCGGGATACGGAGTTTGTTGTGCATCAAATTCATCAAAGGACGACCGATCATCGCCAATACAAACGCAATCGCAAGGTAAGCAAATACCGAACGGATCAACCACAAGAAATACAGTGCCAAACAAATCAGCGCGGCGATTCCCAAAGCTCTTAAAATCCCATATGAAAGCTGTTTGTAGGTCATACAGGCGTTTTTTCTATTTTGGTTGAAAGTCTTTTTGGGAATATCGGTTGAATGAAAGTTCGCACGTTATTGGGAACTTCTTCCGGCAAGAATTCTACATTTTCTGTTTTGTTTCTGAATTTATTGACGCCGATTAAAATTAATTTTCCTTCGTCAAATGCAATCTGTTCTTTTTCTGCAGATTTGGAAATCATTTTTTGGATAGAGCCTTCAAATAACCCTTTAAAAAAGCCACCTTCAGCTTCTATTTTCTTAAATAATTCCAAAGCGTTTTTACAGAATAATTCTGTCAGATTTTCTACGAAAAATGAACCCGAAACCGGATCGTGGAATTTATCGTAATAAGATTCTCTTTGCAATAATAATTGTTGTTTTGAAGCCAATTCTTCACTGAAAGAAGTTGAGTTTTTCAAACTATCATAAGACGAAATCGAAACGACATCTGCTTTTCCTAAAACGGCAGAAGAAGCTTCCAATCCGCTTCGAATGATGTTGTTATGGATGTCAAGGATGGATTTGTTTCGCAAAGAAGTTTCGGCATAAATGAATGTTTCCGCGTCAGAATTGTATTCCTCCAAAATCAAATTCCACAATTTTCTGATGGCCTTCAACTTAGCAATTTCAAAGAAATAATTGCTTCCAACTGCAGTTTTAAAATAGATTTTATTTGCGAATTCTGTACCTAATTTTTGTAAGTATTCATTTCCATGTGCGATTGCCAAAGCAATTTGCTGGACATGATTTGCGCCTGCATTTTGATAAAGTGAAGCATCGACTAAAATTGATTTTTCAAACGAATTTTCATTTAAAATTTGTTCAGCCAATTCAAAATCTTCTTTTTCAGATTGATACCAATTTCCGGTTCGGGCAAAATTCCCCAAAACATCCAAACCTAAATATTTTAAGTTGGGAATTTTTGAAAAATTATTTTTCTTAATTAATTTAAATGGATTTTCACAAGACAAAAACAAATCGAGATATTCCGGAATTGTTGAAGTTTTTTCGATGAATTCATCCTTTAAATTAAATCCATATAAATAAGAAAAATCTTGTTTAGGATCATCTAAATAATTTCCGATGATTTTCCAATCTTTATTTGTGATTTCAGGATTTAAATATTGATGTTCAGTATCTTCTTTCGTGTAAACCGGCTTTACCTGAATGCCTTCAAAAGTATCCCACACCAAAACTTCATTATAGTCCAGTCCAGCTAATTCAGCCTGAACTTTCAGTTTCCACTCTTGTGGCGTTATGGTAGAGAAATCATTATTTTGGCTGCTCATTGGTTGCTTGATTTTTTATTTTTTGTTCTTCCACGATGAAAACATCTTCGTTTTCCTTTTTGAGGTAATGTTTCTCTCTCGCAATTCTTTCTATTTCATTGGAATCGCGTTTCATTCGATTGATTTGAATCGTTTCCTTTTTCAATTTTTCCTGATAATAATTTTTATCATGGCTTAATTTCTGAATGTCCTTGTCCAATTCTTTGTGGATGAAATAAGAATTTTGGTCAAAAAAAACCATCCAAACCACAAAAAATGCACCCACAATCAAGTATTTATTGAGAAATATCTTGTACCATCGAGACGATTTTCCGGGTTCTTGTATGGGATCTTCTAAAGGATTCATTTTGTAACGGCAGTTGAAATTAGTTTGTCTTTGATTAAAGTGGAAAGCAATTTGATGGCGACTTCATTTTTCTTTTTCATATTCGGAACGATGATATCTGCATGGCTTTTTGAAGGCTCGATGAATTGTTCATGCATCGGTTTCAAAGTTTTCTGGTAACGCGTCAAAACTTCGTCCAAATCTCTTCCTCTTTCCTGGATGTCACGTCGAATTCTTCGAATCAATCTTTCATCAGAATCAGCATGAACAAATATTTTCACATCAAATAAGTCTCTCAATTCAGGATTGGTCAAAACTAAAATTCCTTCTACGATGATTACATTTTTTGGATGCGTGATGATGGTTTCGTCTTTTCGGCTGTGTGTAATGAAAGAGTAAACCGGTTGTTCTATCATTTCACCTTCTTTCAATTGTTTTACATGCTCGGTCAATAAATCAAAATCGATGGAACGCGGATGGTCAAAATTTATTTTTTCTCTTTCTTCAAATGAAAGTTCGTTGTGGTCTTTGTAATAATTATCTTGTGAAATCACCAATACATCTTCTGCATTGAGACTCCTCAAAATGTTCGTTACAACCGTTGTTTTACCTGATCCTGTTCCCCCCGCGATTCCGATAATGAGCATAGTTATTCTTTTGGAAAAAATTCTTTTTGTTTATAATATTTTGGCATCGAATGAAAAACGTAGATGTCTAAAATTGCTTTGACACGGGCAAAATACTCGCGTGAAATAGTGAAAGTGCCGTAACTTTTAGATACATTTTTTGCATTAAATCCTAGGGCGTAAATATCGTGATTTTTGGCAATAAAAATAGCGCGTTCGTTATGAAAATCTTGCGAGATGATTGTGATGGAATCCTGCCCGAAAACTTCTTTGGCTCTGATGACAGAATCAAGCGTGCTGAATCCTGCGAAATCCTCGACAATACAATCCTCGGGAATGCCAAGTTCTACCAAGTATTTTTTCATGTCACGGGTTTCGTTGTAATAAAAATCTGAATTGTCGCCACTCACAAGTATGAAATTGATTTTTCCGTTTTTATACAAATCATAAGTCGCGTCCATGCGGTTTTTGAAAAATTGATTAATTCCGCCGCCACGCTGTCTTTTGCTCGTTCCTAAAACCAAACCTGTAGCATTGTATCTGATGCTGTCAACATTACTGTAAGTCAGACCTTCTGCCGCTTTTTTGACATGATGACTCGACAGCAAAACTGTTGCAGTAATCAAAATCATTATTGCCAAGCACAATTTCCAGAAACGTCTAATCAAGGTTTTCATCTGCTCTTTCTATTAATCTTTCTGATAATGATTTTGAAGTTTTTGCTCCCATTTTTTTAAGGTCTTCTACTTTTTTTATCAAATTTCCTTTGCCCGTTAATTTCTTCATCGAAGAATCATAACTGTTGTTTACGGTTTTTATTTGATTGCCTAATTTAATTAAATCATCAGTCAAATTTACAAATTGATCATACAAATCTCCACTTTTTCGCGCAATTTCTAAAGCATTTCTGTTCTGATGTTCAAATTTCCAAATGCTTGAAATCGTACGCAAAGTTGCCAAAAGTGTTGAGGGTGAAACGATGACGATATTTCGTTCAAAAGCATCATTGAAAATTTCAGAATCGGACTGCGTGGTTGCGCTGAATGCACTTTCAATCGGAATAAACAACAATACAAAATCTAATGTCTTGATGTCATAAATGTTCTGATATTGTTTGTCAGAAAGAGATTTTATATGGGCGCGAACGGAGTTTATGTGCTCTTTCAGGTGGCGTGGTTTTTGGGTCTCATCTTCTTCATTGAAATACCTTTCAAATGCGACCAAAGAAACCTTGGAATCAATGATGATGGATTTGTTTTCGGGTAAATTAACCACAACGTCCGGCTGAATTCTTCGTTTATCTTCCGTCGAATAACTTTTTTGGATGAAATATTCTCTGTCGCGTTCGAGCCCGCTTCGTTCAAGAATTCTTTCCAAAATCACTTCGCCCCAATTTCCCTGCATTTTTTGGTCGCCTTTCAATGCTCTTGTTAGATTATGAGCTTCCTGGTTGATGCGTTCGTTGAGTTTAGATAAATCTTCGATTTGCTGTTTGAGCGAAGCATTTTTTTCCAAAGAATCTTTGTGACTGGCTTCTACTTTGGTTTCAAAATCTTTGATTTTTTCTTTAAGCGGATTCAGAACTATTTCGAGATTCAATTTATTTTGCTGGGTAAATTTTTCTGATTTTTCTTCTAAAATTTTCTGAGCAAGATTTTCAAATTCTTTCTGAAATTTCTGGTTCAATTGTTCAATTTCAGCTTTGTGTTCATCTAGCCTATATATTAAAGAAGCATTTTCAGTTTTTTGCTGAGCCAATTCTACCACATATTTTTCCTTTTCGACTTCAACAGAATTTAATTTGAATTCTAATTTTTCTAAGGTTTTTTCAGATTCCGATTTTAATTCAACCAAAGAATTTTGCGAAGATTTTTCTCTTTCCAAAACAGAATTTAAGGCAGCTTTACTTTTGAGAGAAGAAATATAATTTCCCAAAAAGAAAAATCCGGCAGATAAAGCCAATAGAAATAAAGCCCAATACAAAGTTTCCATTTTGTAAAATTAGGAATTCGATAATGAAAATTTGCTATTTTTCAATATTCTCATTATTAATTATAATCTAAATTACTTCTTGATAAATTTTAATACAGCATCATCTAATTTTAGAATGTAAACACCTGAAGGCACTCGGTTGATTGTAATTTTATTTGAAACATTTAAATTTCCTTCGGAAACAATTTTACCTGATAAATTGTAAATTTTATACATCGAATTAGGTTTTACATTTTTTAAATGGATGTAATCAAAAGCAGGATTGGGATAGATTTCAATTTGAGAAAGAGAGTTTTCAACTGTATTCATTTCCCCTGCAGTAAATCTGTAGGTATGAAACATTTCGCCAATTAAAAGTTCTAATTCCTGAGTTTGAGGATTGGTAGCAATAAGCCATTCTCTAGTTTCAGATAATATAATTTCAAAATCATTTTGAATTATATTAAAAATTTCATTTTCACAATATATTTCGGGTAAATTGAGGTTTTGAAATGTTATATTCCCATAGTTATCTCCATTTGTTGTGATAATCTCTGCATTTCCATTAAATTCAGTACAGGCAGCAAATCCTTCAAAGCTGTGGTCTTCGTAAAACAGAATATAAGGATTAATATCTGGTTCAATTTCAGAAATTATTATTTCACCCCCAAAATCATATTCAATACTTTTTAAATGCCAGATGCGATAAAGTTCGGGACTCTGTGCAGAAGCGAATAAATTGATATTTAATAAAACGATAAATAAGTAGAGTTTTTTCATGATAAGTAATTTATATTCATAAAGTTAAATATAAATTACAGATTATTTGCTCTAAGTATTGAAAATCTTAAAAATCAGTTCTTTGAGCAAATCATTGTCAGTAACATTTCCTGATGCGCCGACACCTTTGCTTTTTACATCGGCTTCACGAAGAAGTGAAATGATTCTGGTTGCTTTTTTTAGCGGATAATTATGCGCTGCGCCTGCGGTATCTTTCACAAAAAACGGATGAATTCTCAGTTCTTTGGCGACATTAGATTGAGATTTATCGGTCAAAGTATGGTAAACAATGATACCGGAAAATAACTGAAAGAAAATGCTCAAGGTCATTACCAGCGGATTGTCTTTTGGATTTTGTCCGAAATAATGAACGATGCGAAAAGCCTTTTCAGCATTGCGCGTTTCGATTGCATTTCTCAGCTCGAAATTGTTGTAATCTTTGCTGATTCCGATATTTCTTTCGATAATTTCAGGCGTGATTTTTCCGTCTTCGACAATCAATTTCAGCTTTTCTAATTCATTTTCAATTCTAGACAAATCGTTTCCAATGAATTCAGCCAAGAGAAATTTAGCTTTGGGTTCGATTGAAAATCCAAAAGATTTTGCTTTGTTTTCGATCCAATCCGGAATTTGATTTTCGTATAATTTTTTGGATTCAAAAAGAATTCCGCTTTTCTGAATTTCTTTGTAAAGCTTTTTCCTTTTGTCTAAAGTTTTTCCTTTGTAATTAAAAACCAAAACAGTTGTTGGTTGTGGCTGAGCAGCGTATGATTCTAATTGATCCATTGTTCTGGACAAATGCTGCGCTTCTTTCACAATCAAAACCGAACGTTCAGCACCCATCGGATATTGTTTTGCCAAACCTATGATTCCCGCCATATCCGTTTCGTTTCCGTAAATGACAGTTTGGTTAAAACCTTTTTCGTCTTCGGTCAATACTTCACTTTCAATCGTTTTGGAAATCTGGTCTATGAAATAAGATTCATCGCCCATCAGAAAGTAAATCGGGGCGATTTTTTTGTTTTTAATATCTTTGATGATATTTTCTGCCATTGCTGTGAAACTCGCTTCGTTAAATTTTCCCGAAAATTACCAATTTCGTTTGAAACAAACCGACGAAATTCCGTTTATATTTTGCAGCATCCGAAAAAAATGGCTTTTGTTAACGCCTGAAGAATGGGTAAGACAGCACATTGTTCAATATTTAGTAGAAGAGAAACATTATTCCAAATCTGCCATCAACACCGAAGTTATTGTCCAAATCAACGGAATGAAAAAACGTGCAGATGTAATTGTCTTTAAAAAAGAAAAACCTTTCATCATTGTAGAATGTAAAGCGCCTTCCATTCAAATTACACAAGAAACCTTTGATCAGATTGCACGTTATAATTTAGAATTAAATGCTGATTTTCTAATGGTAACAAATGGATTGAATCATTATTACTGTCAGATGGATTTCAAAAATCAACGCTATAATTTTTTGCAGGAATTGCCTGATAATTCTTAGTTTTATGTAAAATTCTTTGCTAAATGAAATATGTTGCCGTGTTAGCTTTGTTAATTTTTATGAGTTCTTGCGCTTCTCTGTGGAATTCAAAAAATTATGAAAAATGTAAAGATAAATGTTACCAACAATACCAACTGGCTGTAAAACCGTGTCAAAATTCTCTCTATGGTGAAGAATGTAAAGAATTGCCTGAGCAAATCTATAAAGATTGTATGGAGCAGTGCAAAATAAAATACAATAATGCCGAGAGGGGAAGAAAGGAGCAGAATTCTGAAAATTTGAGAGAATATTTCGGAGACTAAAATTTGAATTAAGTAATTATTACTTCGGATTAATTTTTTTTATCATTTATTATGCGTGCATAATAAAATTTTGTATATTTGTTTGAATCACAATAAAAAATGAAGTCAAACGAATTTACAATTGATTACCATTTGCGCTCCACTTGGTTAGCTGTACAAAAGATGTTCAACGAACAAGCGGCCCAGTTCAATTCTACAATGGTCATGGGTTTTACATTGCTTTCCATCGATCCGAAAAGCGGAACACCTAGTACTTCGCTAGGTCCCAAAATGGGAATAGAGCCCACCAGTTTGTCGCGCACTTTGAAAAATTTGGAAGAACGCGGACTCATTGCCCGAAAACCAAACCCTGAAGACGGACGAAGCGTTTTGATCATACTGACCGATGAAGGTTTGAAGATGCGTGACGTTTCTAAGCAAGTCGTTTTGAAATTCAACGAAGCCATCAATGAAAAAATTACTGCGGAAGAAATGAGCATATTTCTCAAAGTAATTCAAAAAGTGAATTCCATTACCTCAGATAAAAAATTATTTAATAAAAATAAAGAACCACAATTCTAAAACAATGAACAGACACGTAAAACATGTAACAGTATTAGGTTCCGGAGTCATGGGCTCGGGGATTGCCTGTCACTTTGCCGGAATCGGTGTCGAAGTATTGCTGCTCGATATGCCTGCAGAAGGTGCCGACAGAAGTAAAACAGCAAGAGACCATTTGGCAAATGCCATCAAATCCAATCCCTCGCCGATTTATGACAAAGCATTTGCTTCGCGAATTAAAGTTGGGAATTTTGAAGATGATTTGGAGAAAATTAAAAATTCAGATTGGGTAATTGAAGTAATTATCGAAAGATTGGACATCAAAAGGTCCATGTTCGAAAAAGTAGATCAATTCCGAAAGGAAGGAACTTTGATAACTTCCAATACTTCCGGAATTCCGATTCAATTGATGTCGGAAGGTCGTTCAGAAGATTTTCAAAAACATTTCTGCGGAACGCACTTTTTCAATCCGCCACGTTATTTAAAATTATTTGAAATCATTCCCGGACCAAAAACAGATCAATCCGTAATTGATTTCTTTACTATTTATGGAGAGAAATTTTTAGGAAAAACACCCGTTCATGCAAAAGATACTCCTGGATTTATCGGAAACCGCATCGGTGTTTATTCGATGGCGAAAGTGATGGAATTAGCACAGGAAATTGGTTTGACTGTTGAACAAGCTGATAATCTGACCGGTTCAATTTTGGGTCGTCCTAAAACCGGAACTTTCAAATTGGCGGATTTGGTTGGTTTGGATACAGCTGCTAACGTAACCAAAGGTTTAAAAGAAAATTCCCCCAACGATTCATTCATCCAAGATTTGAAGGAATCTAAAACTTTAAATTTCTTATTGGAAAATAAATTTTTAGGCGATAAAACCGGAAAAGGATTTTATTATAAAGAATTAGACAAATCAACGGGCGAAACTAAACGTTTTGCTTTGGATTTGGAAAAATTGGAATACCGCCCGCTCGAAAGAGACAAGGATCCTGCCATCGAAGCTGCGAAACAAGCCGGAAGCACCAAAAATAAATTAGGTTCATTAATTAAAGACAAATCAAAATCAGGAGAATTGATCCGCAAACATTTCGCGAGTTTATTTGCTTATGTTTCTCAGCGCGTGCCTGAAATTTCTGACACTTTATATAGCATCGACGATGCGATGAAAACAGGTTATGCCTGGAAATATGGTCCGTTTGAAACTTGGGATTTAGTGGGGTTGAAATCTGGTTTAGAATTAATTGAATCAGAAGGTTATGAAGTTTCTGATTGGGCAAAAGAATTAATTAATTCAGGAAAAGAAAGTTTCTACCAAATCAAAGACGGAAAGAAATATTTCTACAGCATTAATTCGAAAGAATATGAAATCGTTCCCGGACAAGATGCTTTTATTATTTTAGATAACATCCGGAAATCCAATGAAATCTGGAGCAATCCGGAAGCGAGCATTCAGGATTTGGGCGACGGAATCATCAATTTAGAATTCCGTTCTAAAATGAATTCAATCGGCGGCGGTGTTATTACCGGAATCAATAAAGCTATAGAATTAGCAGAAAAAGAACACCGTGGTCTAGTAATCGGAAATCAAGCAGATAATTTCTCTGTTGGAGCCAATCTGGCGATGATTATGATGATGGCTGCAGAACAAGATTGGTGGGAATTGAACATGGCCATCAAAACTTTCCAGGACACGATGATGAAAGTCCGCTACAGTGCTACTCCGGTTGTGGTTGCACCGCACGGAATGAGTTTGGGTGGAGGTTGTGAAATTTCGCTTCATGCTGATAAAATTGTTGCAGCTGCTGAAACGTATATGGGATTGGTCGAAGTAGGAGTAGGAGTAATTCCGGGCGGTGGTGGAACCAAAGAAATGACGTTGCGTGCAGCTCAAAATCAAATCCATGACGACATCAAAACCAATCATTTGCGTGAAGCGTATATGAATATTGCGATGGCAAAAGTAGCGACTTCCGCGTATGAAGCAAAGAATCTCGGTTATTTGAGAGAGCAGGACATTATTGTTGTCAATAAAGACCGTCAGATTGCAGAAGCTAAAAAACACGCGATCATCATGGCGGAAGCAGGCTACACAAGACCAATCCAACAAAAAGTAAAAGTTTTGGGTAAAGAAGCGATGGGTATGTTTTATGTCGGTTCAGACCAGATGGTTGCAGGGAAATATATTTCAGACCATGACAGATTGATTGCCAATAAATTGGGTTATGTCATGACAGGAGGAAATCTTTCAGAACCGACCGAAGTTTCACAACAATACTTATTGGATTTGGAAAGAGAAGCGTTCTTGTCACTTTGCGGCGAAAGAAAAACGTTGGAGAGAATTCAGCACATGCTCAAAACCGGAAAACCTTTGAGAAATTAAAAATTAAGAATATTGAATTTTAAATGAAAACATAATCCATTTAAAATTTATAATTAAAAATTTAAAATAATGAAAGACGCATATATAGTAACAGGATACAGAAGTGCAGTGGGGAAAGCGCCTCGCGGAACTTTACGATTCACCCGCCCCGACGAATTGGCGGCGAAAGTAATCGAAAGATTGATGCAGGACGTTCCGAATTTAGATCAAAACCGCATCGACGACGTCATCGTGGGCTGCGCCATGCCTGAAGCCGAACAAGGTTTGAACATGGCGAGATTGATTTCTCTGATGGGATTGAATACGGACAAAGTGCCAGGCGTGACCGTGAATCGTTATTGTGCTTCGGGTTCGGAGGCGATTGCGATTGCTTCGGCGAAAATCCGAACGGGAATGGCAGATTGTATCATTGCGGGTGGCGCGGAAAGCATGTCATACATCCCCATGGGAGGATATAAACCGATTCCCGACACCGATGTCGCAAAAAATAATGCAGATTATTATTGGGGAATGGGACTTACTGCGGAAGCGGTTGCCAATGAATTTAACGTTTCCCGGGAAGACCAGGATTTATTTGCATATAATTCCCATCAGAAGGCAGTCAACGCCCTTCAGACCGGAAGATTTCAGAATCAAATTGTTCCGATTGATGTGGAAATGAATACGCTCGATGAAAAAGAAAAAATTCAAACTAAAAAAATAACTTTCCAACAAGATGAAGGTCCGCGTGCAGATACTTCATTGGAAGTTTTGGCGAAATTAAAACCTGTTTTCGCAAATGGTGGAAGCGTTACGGCAGGAAATTCTTCACAGATGTCAGACGGAGCCGCATTTGTTTTGGTAATGTCAGAAGAAATGGTGAAAGAATTAAATCTGGAACCAGTTGCAAGATTAGTTTCCTATGCTACGGTCGGCGTTCCGCCAAGAATCATGGGAATCGGACCTTTGTACGCGATTCCAAAAGCTTTGGAACAAGCTGGCTTGAAACAATCTGATATTGATTTGATTGAATTGAATGAAGCGTTTGCTTCGCAATCTTTAGCAATTCTCAGAGGTTTAGAATTAAATCCTGAAATCGTCAATGTGAATGGTGGGGCGATTGCGCTGGGGCATCCGCTCGGTTGTACCGGAACAAAACTCACAGTTCAACTTTTAGATGAAATGAAACAAAGGAAAAGCAAATACGGAATCGTTTCTATGTGTGTCGGAACTGGGCAGGGAGCGGCTTCTGTGTTTGAATTACTATAACCTAGACTCGAAGTTCGAAATTCGAGTTTTGCAAAGAAATTAATTTAAAATAACAATATACAATGAGCAATAATAGATTAATCGGTGGAGAATTTTTAGTCAAAGATTTGACTTGGGATAACATCTTCACGCCAGAAGATTTTAGTGAAGAGCAAAAAATGATGCTCGAATCTGCAAAAGAATTTATAGACAGAGAAGTTTGGCCGAAAAAACACCAGATTGAAAAGAAGGATTATGCTTTGATTGAAGATTTGATGAAAAAGTTAGGCGAACTTGGATTTTTAGGAATTTCGGTTCCTGAAGAATATGGCGGATTGGGAATGGGATTCGTTACCACGATGTTGGTTTGTGATTATATTTCAGGAGCGACAGGCTCTCTAGCGACGGCTTACGGTGCACATACCGGAATAGGAACTATGCCGATTACACTTTATGGAACGGAAGAACAAAAAAAGAAATACCTGCCAAAATTAGCGACGGGCGAATGGTTTGCATCTTATGCACTGACAGAGCCGGATGCCGGTTCTGATGCGAATTCCGGAAAGGCAAAAGCCAAATTGTCAGATGATGGGAAGTTCTATCACCTGACAGGTCAGAAAATGTGGATTACGAATGCCGGTTTTGCAGAATTGTTCATAGTTTTTGCAAGAATTGACGAAGATGAAAACATCACAGCTTTCCTTGTTGAGAAATCTCAGGCTGGTGAAGGTTTCTCTTTGGGTGAAGAAGAAGATAAATTAGGAATTGTTTCTTCATCGACGCGTCAAGTGTTTTTTAATGATGTGAAAGTACCGGTTGAAAATCTTTTGGGTGAAAGAAACAAAGGTTTTAAAATTGCGATGAATGCTTTGAATGTTGGTAGGATTAAATTAGGTGCAGCCTGTCTGGATGCGCAAAGAAGAATTACTTCTAATGCCATTAATTATGCCAACGAAAGAAAACAATTTGGTGTTTCGATTTCGAGTTTTGGTGCAGTTCAGCAAAAAATAGCTGAAATGGCGACCAAAACTTTTGCTTCAGAATCAGGTTCTTATCGTCCTGCCAAAAACATCGAAGATGCAATTGCTGACAACATTGCCAAAGGTATGTCACATAATGAAGCAGAATTGAAAGGAATTGAAGAATATGCAATCGAAGCTTCGATTGTCAAAGTGTTTGCATCCGAAGCTGCACAATTTACTTCAGACGAAGGAATTCAAATCTACGGCGGAATGGGCTATTCGAAAGAAATGCCTATGGAAGCGGCTTGGAGAGATGCACGCATTTCGAGGATTTATGAAGGGACGAACGAAATCAACCGTCTTTTGTCAGTAAGTATGTTGGTGAAAAGGGCGTTTCAAGGAAAAATCGATTTGATGTCACCTGCTATGAAAGTGGGTGAGGAGTTGATGAGCATTCCTTCGTGTGATGTGCCGGATTATTCTGAAACATTGGCGCAGGAAAAAGAAATACTGACAAACCTGAAAAAAGCATTTTTCATGGTGGCAGGTTCAGCGTTGCAGAAATTCGGAGCGGACTTGGAAAAACATCAGCAATTAATTATCAGTGCCGCTGAAATATTGATTGAAGTTTACATGACAGAAAGCACCGTATTGAGAGCGGAAAAGTTGAGCAAAGAGAATCCCGGAGCTTCCTCTGAGTTGGCAATTAAACTCGCACAATTACAATTATTTGATTCGGTAGAAAAAATCAAAAACAAAGGTTTGTCAGGTATCGTGTCATTTACAGAAGGTGATGAACAGCGAATGATGTTGTCAGGTTTAAGAAGATTTACACGCTACAATGAATACCCAAATGTGGTAAAATTAAAGACTGAAGTGGCAGAATTCCTCATTAAGGAAAATAAATATGTACTTTAACATAACGTTAAGAACGAAAAGTATGACGCCCTATTTTTTTGGCACAGACTTTGTAAATAATAAAGTAAGTACTATTCTTTTCATAAGGTAGTTGAGTTTTCATGGTACTTAAGTTTTAGTAGAGAGGATCCCGTCAGCAATGACGGGATTTTTTTATTTAATAAGAAAAAAGATATTTCTCATTCCTTCCTTAGTTTTATATTTGTCAGCCAAACTATTAACCGAAATGAGAAATATAATCTATTTTTTATACATATTATGGAACATTGGAAATGCTCAATCAGAGCAATATCCACTTCCGGAAATAATTATTAGCGATAACAGAATTTCCGTTCCTTTGTCACAAACTGACAGAAGTGTTGTTATAATAACACAGAAAGATATCCAAAAATCACCTGTCAATTCTATAGAAGAACTTTTGGCACATCAAGCAGGAATAGATGTCCGCCATAGAGGTATAAATGGAGTACAGGCAGATGTTTCATTGCGGGGAGGTTCTTTTGAACAAGTTTTAATTCTGGTAAATGGAACCCGCATGAGTGATGTACAAACAGGTCATCATTCAATGAATATTCCGGTCAATTTAAATTCGGTAGAAAGAATTGAAATTATAAAGGGGCCATCTGCAAGAAGATTCGGACAAAATGCTTTTACCGGAGTAATTAATATTATAACCCGGCTGAATAGTGATTCATCTTTGAATTTAGGAATGACCAGCGGAGAATATGGTTCTTTTGGTGTTAATACAAATATTCAAAGTGGAGGCTCGAATTTTAAACAATCTATTCAAAGTAATTATTTCCAAACTGATGGCTATCGGCACAATACGGATAGTAAGAAGACAGATTTTTGGTATCAGAATGAACTTAGAATCGGCAAACATTCTCTGAGTTTACAAGCCGGTTTTCTGGAGAAAAAATTTGGAGCAAATGGTTTTTACGCTACACCGGCCGCAACGGAACAATATGAGGAAATACAAAGTTCACTCGTCAACTTACAGGCGAATTTAAGTTTTGACCAATTGGAAATTAAACCAGGCATTTATTGGAGAAGGCATGAGGATATGTATGTTTTTGTACGGAGAGATCCATCTATTTACCGAAATATGCATATTGGAAATACTTTAGGAGGTGCTTTGAATGCTACTTATAAGAGTAGGGTAGGTGTCACCGGTATAGGGATGGAATTAAGAGAGGAATATTTGAGCAGCAATAACTTGGGTGATTGGAGCAGAAATTCTTTATCGGTATTTTTGGAACACCGTTTCGAGTTGTTCGGTCAAAGATTAAGCATCACTCCGGGAGCCATGTTGGCTGATTATAATGATTTCGGTTCATTTTTTTATCCAGGAATTGATATAGGATATTCAATTAATTCATTTAACCGGATTTATGCAAATTCAGGAAAAACATACAGAACACCGACCTACACAGATCTTTATTATGAAGATCCAGCAAATAAAGGAAATCCTTATCTGAAACCGGAAGAAGCCCTTTCTTATGAAATAGGATATAAGTTTACGCGTAAAAATATTTCATTTGATTTGAATTTTTTCAGAAGAGAAAATAAAAATTTAATTGATTGGATAAAACAAAATGAAGAAGATAAATGGAAGCCGGTTAATGTTGCTGAGGTTAAAACTAACGGCTTAGAAGTATTTGCAGACTATCGCTTTTTTAATAGTTTTTTAAATCATTTGTCATTCGGTTATACTTACCTTGACAATGAGTTTAAGGATACTGAAGGACTTATCTCCCGCTATGTTTTAGATAATTTGAAACATCAGTTTACCGCTAAGCTTAATCATAATCTTATCAAAAACATCTCATTGGAATGGGCTTACAGGTATAATTATCGTGTGTCATTGGATGACTATCATTTACTGGATGCGAAGCTGAAATGGAGCAACAATCGCTGGGATGTATTTTTACAGTCAAATAATCTTTTGAATACCAATTATACGGAAACCAACCTGATTCCTATGCCCGGGCGTTGGTTTAGCGGGGGAATAAATTGTACGATTTTATAGGGAATGAAAAGCAGCAGATTCTTATTTAGCTTTTTTAAAAGTATCCGTCTTTTTATCATAACCATAAGGGCAATGGCGGCAACCACTTTTGCAGCAGTAACCACGACGTAGATGATATTGTTCCGTGAAAACAATATAGCCTTCCGGGGTTTTGTAAAAATCTCCTTCCTGTAGTTTTTGGATATTCATCACAGACTATCCAACTTCTTATAGGCATGTAAAATTCTTCCTACCAATTTATGTCTAACCACATCTTTTTCCGTTAAAATCACCATTCCGATTCCTTCCACATCATCTAAAATGGACATTGCTTCTTTCAATCCGGATTTTTGTTTTGGTGGTAAATCGATTTGGTCGGGGTCACCTGTGATGATGAATTTGGCATGTTTTCCCATCCTTGTCAGGAACATTTTCATTTGCGAATGTGTCGTATTCTGCGCTTCATCCAAAATAACAAAAGCTTCATCCAGCGTTCGTCCGCGCATGAATGCCAATGGTGCAACTTCTATGATTCCCTTTTCTAGATAAGATTCCAATTTTTCAAAATGAATCATATCCTTTAGCGCATCATAAAGCGGTTGTAAGTATGGATCTAACTTTTCCTTCAAATCGCCCGGTAAAAAACCTAAACTTTCTCCGGCTTCAACTGCAGGTCGTGTCAGGATAATTCTGCGGACTTCTTTATTTTTCAAAGCCTGAACTGCCAATGCGACTCCAGTGTAAGTTTTTCCCGTTCCGGCTGGTCCTACAGCGAAAACCATATCATTTTTGCGGACAGTATCTACCAGTTTTTGTTGTCCGGCAGTCATTGCTTTTACCAGCTTTCCATTAACGCCATGCACCAAAACTTCGTTGGAATGTATCCTTGCTTGTTGATTTGAATTTTCAGATTCCAAAATGGTTTCCATTTCTTTTTCATTCAATTTATTGTAATGTTGAATATGGTTGATAATTTGAGAAATTTTGGTCGAAAATTCTTTCAGTAAATCTTCATTTCCCACAGCTGAAACCTGTTTTCCGCGTCCCACGATTTTTAGTTTGGGAAAATGGGTTTTGAGTAGTTTGAAGTTTTCATTGTTGGCTCCGTAAAATTCCTGAACGTTTACGTCGGCGAGTTCTAAATTTAATTCTGTCAAATGTCTTGTGTTTAAATTCGATTCCTACAAAAATACGCAATATATTTGTTTGCTGGAATCCAAAAATAATGCCTATCATAACTTTAACTACAGATTTTGGAATTAAAGATCCGTTGGTAGCTGCTGTAAAAGGAAGAATTTACAGTGAGTTGTCCGATGCTGTAGTAGTAGATTTATCACATGAAGTCAGCCCTTTTGACATCGCAGAAGCCGCATTCATCCTCAAAAGTGCTTACAAAGATTTCCCTAAAGAAACCATTCACATCGTAGGTGTTGATACGCTCATCAATCCGCTCAAAAAACCGATTGCAGCTTACATCGATGAGCATTATTTCATTGGGTCTGACAATGGCATTTTGTCACTCATTTGTGCAGATGTCGCTCCCAGGGAATTGGTGGAAATTACAATTCCGCAAGCGCAGGCAGAGACGGTATTCCCGACGCGTGACATTTTCGTTCCGGTGGCATGTCATTTGGCGCGGGGTGGCAAATTGTCAGTCGTAGGACAGCGTTTGAAACAATTCAAAGAATTATCATTGTTGAAACCGGTCATCAAAGAAAACAAAACAATCAACGGAACGGTCATTTACATCGACAATTATGGAAATGTCATTACCAATATTTCCGAGAAGATTTTTGACCAAATCGGCAAAAAAAGAAATGCGCGCGTGTGGTTCCGCAACCAGGAATTCACTGAAATTTACACGAATTACAACCAAATCGTAAAGGATTTTGAGCGTGAAGAAGAAAATTATGGCAAAGGTTTGGCACTGTTTGGTTCATCGGGATTTTTGGAAATCGCTATCTACAAAAGCAATCCGCAAACTGTGGGAGCTGCCAGCACGCTTTATGGTTTGAAAAAGGGCGACTTGGTCAATGTTGAGTTCGATTAAATTACCTAAACGGCTTGTCAATTACATACCAGAAATTCCTGCGGATGCCTTCGCCGTAATAGGCAACGTCGATTTCTCCTTTTTTAATTGCTCCTAATCTTTCCATCGCTTTCTGCGAGCGGATGTTTTCTGCACCTACGTGGAAATTTACCTTATCCACGAATTGAAAAATGTAATCTAACATCAATTTTTTTACTTGAGGATTGATTTTGCTTCCCCAAAATTTAGTTCCATAAAAAGTATAACCTATAAAAATGCTGTTGTCCTGAGCATTGAAATCATAAAAACGCGTACTTCCTGCAATTTCATTGGAAGATTTATCCAAAATCAAAAAAGCACCCTTGCTTTCCAGCGCACCTTGGAAGAAATTTTTAAAAACTTCTCTTTGGTAGCGGTCTTTGTTGGGATGCTGTTCCCAGATTTTCGGGTCAGACGCAGTTTCATACAAACGTTCAAAATCATTTTCCCAAAGCGGAATGAGTTTTACGTTTTCGTTTTCCAGAATGGTTTGAACAGAAAAATTCATATAGATTTTTTGTTAATTTTTAGAGCGGTTTTTATAATCTCTTACTAGTAATGAAATCGAAACTGCAAATGTGATAAAGTAAATGGCTGCCAATGCAGGTTTTTCAAATCTTAAGTTTTCAAAGTCAAATTGCTTCCACAATGCTGCTCCTAAAATGATAGCAATGATGATGAAAACAAATGAAAGTGCTTTTTTATTTTCCATTTTTTTTGATGAATTTTCTTGTGTTTTAATGATAATATTGGCGAAGGTAAAATTTAAGTTTAATTAACTCAATTTAAAATGTAACAAGATTAATTTGTACTTACCAAAATTATATAAATTATGTACAGAGAAGAGTTGAGAGTGGTGCAGTACACCATTACCAAAAAGGTAGAAAAAAAGAAATCTAAAAAGAAAGAAACCAAAAAGTTCAAGAAATTAGGATTGTTTCACCTTTGGGGCAGAGAAGAAGACAAAAAAGGAAAAGAGGTTTTCTTTGCTTTGGTTGAAGATTTGGAAAAAGGCGACATCATCGAAGTTGCTGCTAAAAGCATCCGTTTCTTGAGCGACGACGAAATTGTTGCCATCACGGACGAAGAAGGAAATGTTTCTGAAGAATTGGAAACGGAAGTTGAAGAAACAGAAGAAACATCAGAGGAAAAAGAAGATTAAATTGATATTTAGTTGATTTTGATTTTGCAATGAAACCTGTCAGGCGATAAAAAGTTTGACAGGTTTTATATTTTCAAAAATAATTAAGGAAGGATTGTATTTTTGTGTTGAATAAATTTCGAGATTTCAAATGGGGGAAGTTTTAACCGAATTATTTACGGGATTTATTTTAGAAGGTTCATTAGGAAGAAATATAAGATTTATATTCTTTAAATTATTCGGAAAAAATTATATTAAGGAAGAGCTTTCAAATGAATATGGAAAAAAACAGAAAATTTTTAATGGTCTAATTGTTTTATTATTTTTGATAACTATTTGTTTTATTATTTTCATGTTTTTTTATTTAATCTTTGGCAATCATTAACTTCGCGCTATGGAATTTTACCCCATCATCAAAGCGATTCACGTAATTTTTGTGGTCAGTTATTTTGCCGGAATTTTTTACATCATCCGTCTATTTATCTACCATACGGAAACAGAAGAAAAACCCGAATGGGAAAAAGTGACGCTTCGCAAACAATTCAAATTCATGGAAGAACGTTTGTGGAACATCATCACCGTTCCTGCCGGAATTTTCGTGTTGATTACCGGAATTACCATGTTGGTGATGAATTCCACTTTGATGTCCCAACCTTGGATGCACGTTAAGCTCACAGCGGTTTTCCTATTGATTGGTTACCACATATGGAGTTGGAAAACTTTGAAGGAAATCCAAAAAGACATTTACAAAATGAAATCTGTCCGATTGCGAATGATGAACGAAGTTGCGACGCTTTTGCTATTTATAATTGTCTTTGCCGTGATACTAAAAGGTGCATTTATGACTTATTGGTATTGGATTTTGATTAGTTTTGTAGGGGTTGGCGTACTAATCATGCTCACGGTACGTTTAGTGAACAGAAAGAAATGATAAAAATTTTAAAAAAAGAACTCGCAAATTATTTCACAGGCTATATGGCTTATGTTTGTGCGTCTGCATTTGCGCTGATTTGTACTTTGTTTTTGTGGTTTTTTGACAACGAATTCAACATATTCAACATCGGAACGGCAACGCTCAGCAGTTTCTTTTTCGTAGCACCCTGGATTTTACTTTTCCTGATTCCGGCATTGACGATGCGTTCGATTGCGGAAGAAGAAAGCACCGGAACTTTGCAGTGGCTTTTCACACAACCTGTCAAAATCTGCGGTATCGTTTGGGGTAAATACCTTTCGGTTATTTTTGTTTTACTTTTTTGTTTGCTGCCAACGCTTTTGTTTATTTATACTTTGGAACAATTCATCGCAGAAACTCAGATTTTAGATTATGGAACATTTTTTAGTGGATATTTAGGATTATTTTTATTGGGAAGCAGTTATGCTGCGATAGGGATTTTCACTTCTTCCATTACCAAAAACCAAGTTGTAGCTTATGTTTCAGCAGTTTTTGTATGTTTCCTTTTTTTCTATGCGTTTGAAAGTATGGCGTCTTATAATTTATTGGGTGGAGCAGATTATTACATTCAAAAATTAGGAATGTACGTGCATTATAATCAATTTCTGAAAGGAATTATCGACACACGTGATTTGATTTATTTCGGAATTATCATAGCATTGTTTTTGAGTCTGACAAATTACAATTTAGAAAAGAAAAAATAATTTCCCTAACCACAAGGAACACAAAGAAAATTCACTAAGACCACGATTGAATTTTTATAAACTTAAACCTATGAATGAAAATGAACTGGCAAAAATTGTCTTTGAATGTGGATTAAAGGTTCACAAAGTATTGGGAGCAGGATTGTTGGAAAGCTCTTATGAAGAATGTTTATTTTATGAATTGACAAATTGCGGTTTAAAAATAGAAAAGCAAAAAGCACTTCCTTTAATTTATGAAGAAGTGAAATTTAGATATAGGATATAGAGTAGATTTGTTGGTAGAGAATAAATTAATAGTTGAAATTAAATCTGTAGAAGCAATCAATGAAGTTCATGTCGCACAAATTCTGACTTATTTAAAATTATCAAAGTGTAAATTAGGATTGTTGATTAATTTCAATACAGTTTTATTTAAGAATGGAGTGAAAAGATTGATTAACGGCAATTTAGAATATTAATTTTATTAAATCTTAGTGAACTTTGTGTGAAAACTTTGAGCCCTTTGTGGTTAAAATTTATAAGTAATAATGAAAAAAAATACAAGAAATATAATTGGTTTAATTATTCTTTTAGTTGGAATTTTCTTTCTTTCTGAATGGGTATTTCAGCGTTTTGATATGACCAAAGACAAACGCTATACCCTCACTCCAACGACTAAAAATATTCTGGAGAAAATTGATAAACCTATCAAGATAAACGTTTTGCTTGGCGGACAACTTTCCGGTGATTACAGAACTTTGAAAAATGAAATTTCTTTCCTTTTGGATGAATTCAGAAACATCAATCCAAAAATAACCTATCAATTCCTCAATCCGACCAAAGATTTTACCTCAGGTGAATTATCAGACAACGGACTTGCTCCTGCTCCCGTAAAAACGGATGAAGGAATTTTAAATATCTATCCTTATGCTCGGGTTGACTATGACGGTAAACAGTTATGGATGGAGACTTTGGTCAATGATCCTGCTTTGAAATTTGAAGAATTGGCTTCCGCTTCCACCGAAAAGTTGGAATATCTTTTCATGGACGATATCAGAAGAATTACGCAAGTGGATCGTAAAAATGTTGGCTTTTTGGTGCACCATGACGAATTATCCCAAATTTATATGGATGGACTCGGGCGTGCTTTGGCAGACAATTACAATGTAGATGTGTATTTGCAGCCAATTCAGGATTCATCTTATACATTGAAGCCATCTGATGTGGAAGCATTGAAACATTTTGATGCATTAATTATTGCAAAACCAACATTGCCTTTTTCTGATATGGACAAATTAGTCATCGATCAATACATTATGAACGGCGGTAAAACCATGTGGCTTACAGAAGGTGTGGACGCTGAAATGGACAGTATTTTCCGAAGCGGGAAAATCGTTGCGTTTCCGCGTGATTTAAAAATAAATGAATTCCTTTTCAATTACGGAGTGCGCATCATTCCTGCAATTATAAAAGATTTGGAAGCAACAAAAATCGTGCTCGCAGATGGTGAAACTACCAGCGGAAATGTGAGTTACAACACTTATACCTGGCCTTATTTTATTCGTGGGTTTAAGGCAGATTCTACTGCGATCACTTCTTCTATAAATTCAGTTCGGTTTGAATTTGCCAATCCGATTGAAGTTTTGGACAATCCAAATATCAAATCTACGGTTCTTTTGGCAACTTCGCCTTACAGCACTTTACAACCTTCGATGAGTTTGATTGAATTGGGCGAAGTAGCAGAAGTTAATTCGGAAGAATACCAAATGGGCAGAATTCCATTGGCAGTTTTGCAGGAAGGAAATTTTCAGTCGGCTTATGCCGCGCGTTACGAAAGAAATGAATTTGCTAATTTCAAAGCGAATTCAACCAATGGGAAAATGATTGTCATTTCTGACGGTGATGTGGCGAAAAACCATGTGCTGCTCGGTCGTCCTATGCGTTTGGGAGAAGATAAATATTCCATGCGCCCTGATAACCGAAACCAGCGCCCGGTTTCTTATGATAACCAGAATTTCTTGTTAAATTGTGTGGATTACCTTTTGGGTGAAACAGATTTTTTAAATTTAAAGAACAGAAAATTGGAGATTCCAACTTTGAATGAAACCAAAGTTCAACTGGATAAATCATCTTGGAGAATGACGAATTTATTGGTTCCATTCTTAGGAATTTGGATCATCGGTGTAGGATTTATTTTCTGGAGAAAAAAGAAATATTCGAACATAGAAATAAATTCTGAGGTTTATAAAGAAAGGAAAACAGATACATTTGCAGTTATTGCTTTTGCTTGTGGACTTGGAGGTTTTGTGATTCTCCCAATGTTCTTTATACCTATTGGATATATTGCAGCATTAGTTTCATATTTTAGACTCAAAGAAAATCCACATCTGAAAGGAAAATATTTAAGAATTATTGGAGCTATATTGACTTCAATAAATATTATTTGGTTGATTTATCAATATAAAATATTTTCATAGAATTTTTTATAGCTTGAAATAAAATTACAATTTGAAATAATTAAAACCTGAAGGTGAAAGCTTTCGGGTTTTTTATTTTAACTAACTTTACAGACAGTAAGCAGATTTAGATTGAAATCAATTTCTTTCACGTTTTTATTTTTATTAAGCATATTCATTCAGGCACAAAATAGCAGTGATACAGATTCGCTTTTCAGTAAATCTGAAGATTTGCTTTACCAAAAACCTTCTGAATCAGCCAAAATAGCACAATTTCTTTTTGAAAACAGTACTCAGGAAAATGATAAAATAAAATCATTGCTCATCTTGACTGAAAGTAATTTGATAAGAGGTGATTACAGTACTGCGATTGAAAAACTATTTCAAGCATGGGAACTGTCCAGTTACTCTAAAAATTCGAAAAATAAGACTAAAATCAATTCATTAATCAACAGAATTTGCAGCAAATTAGGAATTGACCAGCGGCAACTTTATTTAATTTCTGATAATCTTGGAAAAAATGATTCGGCAGAATCTTATACCCAAAAGGTTAAAGATATTGAACCTTATTCTTCTTTTCTAAAATCTAAAAATCTTTTCTCGGAAGGAAATTTCAATCAATCCATTGAAGCTTTAAATAATCTAAAACCATTTAATAAAATTCAGGATGTTCAGCTGAGAGAAGAAATTTACATTTTAAATGCCCGGAATTACAAAGAAATCAAAGATTGGAAACAATATCAGATTCATTACAATCTTCAAAATGCATTACATGATTCCGTTAGTATTTTGAAAGAAAATGCAAGAATTCTTTTTATCACCAAAATCAATCAGAAACAAGATGCAATTTTAGAAATGAAATCTGAAAACCAAACCAGAATCATGTATGTTGTTGTGGGTATAATTTTTATAGTATTCACAATCGGTTATTTATGGAATCGAAAACTCAATTTTCGAAAAAATAATTTTGAAAGATTAATCAAAGAAAAAGAGGAAAAAATAAAACTTGAAGCCGAAAATAAAGTTCAGGAAGGAGCTGGGAAGATTGTAATTCCGGATAAAACCATTCATGCTTTATTGAGTAAATTAGAAGAATTTGAACAAAATGAAGATTACCTCGACCCATCTATGTCGCTCAACGTTTTGTCAGAAAATCTAAATACCAATACAAAATATCTATCGGAAATCATCAATACACACAAAAACAAAAATTTCCACAGTTATATCAATGAATTGAGGGTCAATTATATAATTGGTAAACTCAGAAACAATCCTGTTTACCTGAAATACAAAGTCAGCCATTTGGCAGAAGAAGCAGGGTTTTCATCACACAGTTTGTTTTCTACTGTTTTTAAGCAAGTTACAGGGTTGTCGCCTGCGGCTTACACCAAGTTAATTACAAAAGACGAATCAAAATGAGGAATTTAAAATTTGTAATTATATTGATTTTTAGTGTTTTGTGTCAATTGTCATTGGCTCAAAACAACAAAGAAATTGACAGTTTGATTGCGGAGGCTAATTCATTTATTTTTAAAAATCCACAAAAAACCATTCAGATAGGCGAAGAAATCTTGGAAAGAAAAAACATTTCAAATTCCTATAAAATCTCATCTTATATTTTAATTGCCAATGGCTATGCTGCTTTGAACGAATATGAAAAATCAATTGATTTCGCCATCAAAGCCAACAATTTATCAGCCGAAACAAAAGACCATGCAAATCAGATCAGAACTTTGGGTTTTATTGGTAACCAATACATACGCATCGAAATGCGCGACGAAGCATGGTATTATCTTGACAAAGCAGACAAACTTTCTCAGACTGCATCTTTGCCTGATTCGATGAAATACCTGATAGGGAACATTAATCTTTTGAAAGGATTTCTTTACAAAAGAAGCCTCGATTGTGAGTATGCCATCAAACATTTCAATAAGGCAATTATCGAATTCCGGAAAGATGAAGGCAATGGATTTGCGGTTGCAAATCTAGGTCAGGCATACAACCAGAAAGGATTTTGTTATATGTCGATTGACAAAGATTCTGCGGAACTCAGTTTCTGGAAAGGATTGGCTGATGCACGCAAAAATGGCGCAAAATCTTTGGAATGCAATGCATTGATTGGTTTGGCGGAAATTCAGAATTTTAGAAAAGATTTTAAAGGCTCGACTGAAATGTTGTCTGAAGCGCTGATGCTTTCAAAAGAAGTTCAACAAATTGAAATGGAAAATCGTATTTACAAACTTTTGGCAGATAATTACCTTGCGACAGATGATTTTGAGAATCATTTACTTTATAAAAATTTGTTTGAATCTACGCAGTCAAAAGTTCTTGCAGATAACACCAAATCTGTCAATGAGCTCATCAAAAAAAGAAACGAAGAAAAAAGAGAAATTTATGATTCCAACGAAAATAAATTCATTCTTGTTTTGTCAACTCTTATCTTCATTTTCATAAGTTCAATATTATTTCTTGGATATTTTCTTTGGAAAAAATCTCAGAAAATCAGAAAAATGAAACCTGTTACCGATTTATGAAATAAAATCGAGTTAATTTTTAATTGATACACATTCAGTTAATTATGTTTTTAAAGTTTTCGTTTTCTTGAAATTTTCGTGAATCTCAAAGCCTACAATTCTACATTCCGGAATTAACGTTCTACTTTTAGCCCTACAAATTATACACATGAAAAAAACATTTATTTTAGCCTCTTTACTATTTTCATTTCTTGAGTTAAATGCCCAGACACCGGTTTTTGAAATGCTAAAGGATATCAATCCTTCGGGCGATTCTATGCCGACCGATTTGATTTCATTCGATGAAAAATTATTCTTCGTCGCTGAAGATGGAGAAAGCGGAAGAGAGTTATGGGTGACAGATAGTAATGATACTTATCTTTTTAAAGATATAAATCCGGGAGCAAATGGTTCGGATATTTCTAATTTCAGAATTTTTGACGGTAAGCTATTTTTTACAGCCACAGATGATGCCAACGGAAATGAAATTTGGATTTCAGACGGTACGGTTGAAGGAACACAGATATTAAAAGATATTTTCCCGGGAACAAGTGGATCATATGCTTTTGAGTTTTTTGAATTCAATAACGGACTTTATTTCAGAGCAGAAGACGGTGTACACGGAACGGAACTCTGGAAAACAGACGGAACCGAAGGGGGAACTGTGATGGTTGCAGATCTGCGCATCGGAGAATTTGGTTCAAATCCTTCAAACTTTGCAATTTTAAATAATAAAATATATTTCAACGCCAATGATGGTTTCGATTATGAAAACGGTCAACATGGTTTCGAACTTTGGGTTTCTGATGGGACTGCAGCGGGAACCGAAATTGTAGCGGATATCAATACAGCAGAAAGTTCAAATCCTTCTGGAATGGTGACGTTTGGTGATAAAATTTATTTCAGTGCGGATAATGGGATTAATGGTATCGAACTTTGGGCATCAGATGGAACCCAAGCCGGAACTTATATGGTAAAAGATATCAGGACTGAAGGAAATGGCAATTCATTGCCTGGACATTTCATCGTGTTTAATGATAAATTATTCTTCTCAGCCTATACAGAACAAACAGGAAGAGAAATGTGGGTAACAGATGGTACCGAGCAAGGAACACAGTTTTTGAAAGATGCAAATCCGGGAACTTCTGACGGTGTCATTCCACAATTTAGACATTTCATTTATGGCGAAAAATTATTACTTACTTTGAATGACGGAGTTCATGGTCCTGAGATTTGGTCAACAGACGGTACATCAGAAGGCACACAATTATATCTGGATATTTTCCCTGGCGCAGAAGGATCTATGGGAGCCACTCAGGCTCCAATTGTTTTCTATGAATTTGACGGAATGCTTTATTTCAGAGCATTCGACGATTTTGAAGAATATTTCCAGTTATGGCAGTCAGACGGAACGATTGAAGGAACTCAAAAACTGATGCCCAATCCAGAAAATCCTTTTAATGGAGCTTTAGCATATAGTCCTTTTTTCACTTCTCTGGGGAACTCTTTGTATTTCACAGCCAAGTACGATGAAAATGGATATGAATTATGGAAATTGACTTTTGAAGATATGGCAGTTTCTGATTTTACTCAAAACCAATTCAGCATTTATCCAAATCCTGTAACTGATATCATAAATATTTCGGGGAAATCTAGCATTTCTTCAGTTCAGATTTATGATTTGGCGGGTAAAATTTTGAGTAATCAGTCATTCAATTCACAAGAAGCAAAGCTGAATATATCTTCTTTACCCAAAGGAATTTACATCATCAAATTGGTATCAGAAGGAAAAACGAATTCTTACAAAATAATCAAAAAGTAAATTTTCTCATTTGTAATTTTTAGCCCGGAAACGAAAGATTCCGGGTTTATTTATGATAAAATTTTAACAATTTCAGTAATCAAATATCCAATTGATGCACATATTGGATATCGCGCTTCTCTATTCCAAACTTTTCAAGAATCCAGCACTGCCTTCATCCAGTGATTCAAAAGTGAGAGACTCATCATATTCTACCTCACCTGCATCACTTTTCTTTTTTCCATAAATGACCAAATCTTCCAGTTGTTTTAAATAATGCTCCATAATTTGATTTGAATTAATTTTTACAAAAAAGAGAAACAAATGATTCCGTCTCTTGCATTTTATTTTTTCGGAAGTCTTTTCCTTATGAGCGCAATCTGCCCCATATGATTGGCCTGATGTTCCATGACATGGTACCATGCCCAGTGGTTATTCATCAGACTATCATTCTCAATCTTTGAATTGAGCCATTTGTCATCTTTGGTTTTGAGCAATGCTAAAGTTTCATTTCTGACATCATCCCAGATTTTCAAATAATAATCGATAGGGTTTCCTTTGAACTCATTTCTTGCTGGCTCACCTAATTCCAAAGCAGGCATCCATTTTTTTGCTTCATCTGCATTAAACTCCCGATTTTCAAATGTATAAACCTGATAATACTTTTCAGTTGCCGCCAAATGGAGAATGATAGCACCCATTCGGTTCGATTCTGCATCCATCAAAAAATCCGTTTCTTCCTGATTCAGTTTCTGCACATTGTTCGTAACTCGTTTCTTCAAATCACCTAACATAGAGACCAAAACACCAATTTGTGGCGTTTAGCCTTCTATCGGCTCGATGGTATATTGAGCTTGTGAAGCAAATCCAACAAGGATAAATAAAATGGCAATGGTGTTTTTCATAATTTATTGATTTAATGGACTTTAAAGGTAAAAGAAATATTGAAAATTATTTCATAATTAAAAAATTTCAGTAAAATTCAAATATAAAAAACTATACTCTCCCCAAAATTAAAATACCATCCTCAAATTAAACCATGTATATTTTGTTGACCTCTCAGTGAATTTCTTTTTAGCAGTCTCTACAGAAGCTTTAGCTTACGCTTAATCATCCTAAACAACTCACAAAATCCGCTCCCAATCTACTTCGTAATTAAAGTTAACAAAAAAAGACGGAATCACTTCCGCCTTTCTATAATTTTAAGATTGATCATTAAACCCTAATCATTAAAAATCAATACTCAATCTTCGACTGATAAAATTCTTCTCTTGGCAATTCTTTCTCGACCGGATAATCTTCCGTAAAGCATCCGAAACAATGATTTTTAGAACCCAATATTTCAATCAAATTCGGAACCGATAAAAAATCAAGCGAATCAACCCCAAGATAAACCGCCAATTCCTTATTATTCATATTTGCAGAGATCAAATCTTTTTTCGTCGGCATGTCAATCCCCAAAAAACAAGGCGCAATGATAGGCGGCGAAGCACTTCTGAAATGAATTTCTTTCGCTCCTGCTTCTTTCAATATTTTAATCAATAATTTACTAGTCGTTCCACGCACAATAGAATCATCCAAAATCACCAATCGTTTACCTTTGATTTTGCTTACGATAGGATTCAACTTAAGATTCACCACACGTTCGCGCATTTCCTGCGAAGGAACGATGAACGAACGGCTCATGTATCGGTTCTTTACCAAAATCGGCTCAAACGGAATACCCGAAGCATTCGAAAATCCAATCGCAGAAGGAACTCCTGAATCCGGAACACCAATTACAACATCAGCATCCACAGGCGATTGTTCAAACAATTTGCGGCCACTTTCGACACGCAAGTCATAAATTTCCCGACCCTGGATATTGGAATCAGGACGCGCAAAATAAATATATTCGAAAGCACAAATCCTTTGTCTCGACGGTTGTTCAAGCGAATAAGAATGCAACCCATCTTTATCCGCAACTACAATTTCTCCGGGTTCTACATCACGCAGAAATTCTGCGCCAACTGCATCCAAAGCACAGCTTTCCGAACTGAAAACATACGTATCGTCATCCATTTTACCGATACATAAAGGACGAATTCCGTTCGGATCACGAAATGCAGCCAATGAATTTTTAGTCAATAATAAAACCGAATAAGCACCTCGAATTTCTTTCAATCCCAATTGAATTGCTTCCTGCACCGTCAAATGCGAATGCCTTTGAATCGAGCGCAAAATAACTTCTGTATCAGAAGTCGCAAGAAAAGGAAGTCCCTCTTTTGCCAATTCTTGCTTGAGTCCTTCGATATCGATTACATTTCCGTTGTGTGCAATCGAAAAGTGTGGTTTACCATAATAATTCACAGCATATAATGGCTGAATATTTTTTGAGCTTCCACCACCCGCAGTCGTGTAACGTGTATGTCCGATGGCAGCATTGCCCTGAAATTCTTCAATTTCTTCGATATTTTTAAAAACATCCAACACCAAACCTGCGGATTTATAGGTTTTGATATTTCCATCTTTGAGGACTGAAACGCCGGCAGCTTCCTGCCCACGGTGCTGCAATGCAAACATACCAAACTGCGTAAGAGAAAATGTGTCGATGTTTCGCGGGGAGTAAATTCCGAAAACACCGCATTCTTCTTCCATGCTGTCCAAAGTATCTTTGAAAGCGGTTTTAAGAAAGTTTCTTTGGTAAAACTGAGAACTTTTCGATTTGTTTTTACAAGTGTTCATTGTTTGTCTTGCTGACTTCTTTTCTTGATTTATTTTTTTAATGCTTGCTGAAGTCTATTGTAAACTTCATGGTAAGCTTCGGAAACTTCTCCCAAATCTCTTCTGAAACGGTCTTTGTCCAGTTTCTTCAAAGTATCTTTGTCCCAAAGGCGGCAAGTATCCGGACTGATTTCGTCTGCCAATATGATGTTTCCTTCAGAATCCTTGCCAAATTCAATTTTGAAATCGATTAAAATCAAATTCGCTTTCATGAACAAATCAATCAAAGCTGCATTGATTTTATCGGTCATTGCATACATCAATTTCAATTCGTCATAAGTTGCTGCGCCCAGTAAAACTGCGTGGTGGTCATTGATCAATGGATCTCCCAATTCATCTTTTTTGTAACAAATATCAAAAATGGTTACCGGAGATTTTGCTCCTTCTTCCAATCCTAAACGCTGTGCCATGCTTCCTGCAACGTAGTTTCTGACAACCATTTCAATCGGGATGATGTCCACTTTTTTAACCAATTGTTCGCGTTCATTCAAAGTTTCGATGTAATGTGTCTGAATTCCTTTTTCAATCAGATAATTGAAAATCAAAGTTGAAATTTTGTTGTTCATTTCTCCTTTGTCGGCAACCGTTCCGCGTTTTTGCGCATTGAATGCTGTTGCATCATCTTTGTAATATACGATGACCAAATTAGGGTCTTCCGTAGTGTAAACCTGTTTGGCTTTGCCTTCGTATATGAAATCTTTTTTTGTGTAGCTCATTGTGTTTATTTTGCTATTCGTTTAATTTTTCCAGTTTTATCATTAACTATAATGCTATCTACAAATTCATTATGATTACCATAAATAGTATTATCTGCAATAAAAATAACGTCATTATCATTAAAAATGATGGAATCACATTGGTTGAATTTTATTTCATCACTATACAATTCTTCATTCTTCCATAAATATTTGCCATTATCTAAATCAACCTTTCCGACAAAACCCAAAGTTGAAATATACACTGCATTATTCTCAATCACAGGTTGCCCTAAGTTAAAAGCATAGGCATATAATTTCCAATTATTTATTTGAGTTTTACGGTTAATTGATTCAACAAAACTTGCAGCATCTCCAGCAGCATTTTCTGTGTAATAAACAATCAAATTATCTTTATAAAACTGTAAATATGCTTTTTCAATAGTAAGTTCAGATTGTAGTTTATATTTGGCAATTAATTTCGATTTCTCTTTTTGATCAATTTCTCCCGTTGGATAAACAATAAACTCATAATTGTTCAATGTTGCATATAGTGTATCTTCTTCTACCTGATACTCTTTTTTACTTTTCGTACTTACAGGATATGTTAAGGCTTTTTCACTAATAGGCAATTTTATTTCCGTGCCTTTGTTTTCCTTAGTTTTACATGAATATAGTAGTAGAACACAAATGGATATTATTATCAATTCTTTCATATTTAATTATAAAAAATATTCTACTCCATTCTTAAATATATTCATCACTTCGATGCCCGGAATGTTCTGGAACAGTCCTTCTTCAAATCTTTCCGGATGCCCCATTCGTCCGAAAATCTTTCCGCAAGGACTTACAATTCCTTCTATTCCTAAAACCGAACCATTTGGATTGTGAGGCATTTCAGAAGCGATTTTCCCTTCTAAATCTATGAATTGCGTTGCAATTTGATTTTGCTCAAATAAAATTTCTAGATTCTTTTCGTCTGCCATGAATCTTCCTTCACCGTGCGAAAACGGAATCCAATATTCCTGTCCAGCCATCCCTTTCAACCAAGGCGAATGGGAATCATTTACTCTTACTTTTGCCAATTGCGTAATGTGTCTTCCGATTTGGTTGAAAGTCAAAGTTGGTGTGTCTTCATCCAATTCTCTGATTTCGCCGTAAGGCAACAATCCTGATTTGATCAATCCCTGAAAGCCATTACAAATTCCCAAAACCAATCCGTCGCGTTCCAATAATTTATGGACGCTTTCTTTGATTCTCTCGTTTCGCAAAACGGTCGCAATAAATTTTCCTGAACCGTCCGGCTCGTCTGCAGCGGAAAATCCACCCGGAAGAAACAAAATTTGAGAATTGTCAATCGCTTTTGAATAAGCAACCACCGTTTCTTCAATATCTTTTTCTGAAAGGTTTTTGAAAACAATTATTTCTGTTTCGGCGCCTTCTTTTCGGAATGCTTTCGCACTGTCGTATTCAGAATTCGTTCCCGGAAATGATGGGATGAATACCTTTGGTTTCGAATTTCGAAATTCGAGGTTCGAAATTCGTTTTTCAGATTTTGAATTATTTATTAATTCTTTGCCAGCTTCGAGCTTCGAGCTTTGAGCTTCGTATGGGAATAATTCAGCAAAGGTACTTTTCCAGGCGGATTTTGTTTCTTCCATTGAAATTTGAATTCCATTGAAATTAAATTCTTTCGATGAATTTGTATTTCCTAATAAATAGTAATTGGACTGAATTTCAGTTGGAATATTTAATTCTTCTGAATGTTCAACAACAATTGCAGCCGGATAATATTTCATCAAATCCAAATTAGAATTGACTTCAAATCCGATTTCATTTCCAAAAGCCATTAACGCTAAAGTTTCTGCAATTCCTCCTGATTTCACCGTCATGGCAGAATTGATGATGGAATTATTTGAATGAATGGTTTCAAAAATTTGTTTCAGATTTAATTCATCAAACAAATAATCATCCTTTAATTCAGGAATGAAAACCGAAATTTTTGAATTTGTTTTCTGGAAAGTTGATGAATTAATTCTATCAGATTTATTCGGAGCGACCGCGAAAGAAATCAAAGTCGGTGGAACGTCAATTTCTTGATAGCTTCCACTCATGCTGTCTTTTCCTCCAATTGCAGGGATGCTCAATTGTTTTTGAGCTTCAATCGAACCGAGCAAAGCAGCAAAAGGTTTTCCCCAGCGCTCTGCTTCGTCGCGTAGTTTTTCAAAATATTCTTGCAAAGTCAATCGGATTTCTTTGAAATCTCCGCCTCCTGCAACAATTTTCGCAACGCTATCCATCACCGCGAAATAAGCGCCATGATAAGGCGACCAATAACTTAATTGTGGATTGAATCCAAAGCTCGCCATCGAAACAGCATTTGTAAATCCGTCCGTTGGGAATTTCTGAACGCTGATGTCTTCAGGTGTACTTTGTGTTTTTCCGCCAAAAGCATTCAAAACCGTGCTTCTTCCTACATTGTTGTCGAACATTTCCACCATTCCTTTTTGGGAAGTGTGATTTAATTCTTTCAATAATTGAATGAAATTTTCTTTTGAAAATTCTTTGGACTCAAACGGATTTAATTTTTCTCCATTTTGAATTGTGGCTTGCGCTTGTTTGCGAACGCCATTTGTATCAAGAAATTTTCTGTCCAACTCGACAATTTTATTTCCTTTCCACCACATGATCATGGTTTCGTCATCGGTTACATTAGCAACAATAGTTGCTTCTAAGTTTTCAATTGCTGCAAACTCAATGAATTTTTCCGCATCTTTTGATTCTACCACGACTGCCATTCTTTCCTGAGATTCAGAGAGAGCGAGTTCCGTACCGTTGAGACCGGTATATTTGAGTGGTAGTGTGTCCAAGTTAATATTTACGCCTCTTGCAATTTCCCCAATGGCTACCGAAACTCCCCCTGCACCGAAATCATTGCACTTTTTGATGAGTGCCAAAACTTCTTTATTTCTAAACAATCGCTGAATTTTTCGTTCCACGATTGCATTTCCTTTTTGTACTTCTGAACTTAATTCTTCCAGTTTTTGTCCATCATGTGTTTTAGACGAACCCGTTGCACCACCGACTCCGTCGCGTCCTGTGCGACCGCCTAAAACGATTACTTTGTCGCCGCCGGTGGGTTCTTCACGGCGTACCCAATCTTTTTTCACAGCTCCTGCAACGAAACCGACTTCCATGCGTTTGGCTTTGTAGCCCTCGTCGTAAATTTCTTTGACGTAAGTTGTAGCCAAACCGATTTGGTTTCCGTAAGAACTGTATCCGTTTGCAGCTTCTTTGGTAATTTTTCGCTGGGGTAATTTTCCCGGAAGTGTATCTTCGATTTTTTCCAAAGGATTTGCCGAACCTGTCACGCGCATCGCTTGGAAAACATAAGCACGACCGGACAAAGGATCACGAATCGCACCACCCACACAAGTCGAAGCACCTCCAAATGGTTCCACTTCGGTTGGGTGGTTGTGTGTTTCGTTTTTGAATTGTAGAAGCCATTCTTCTTCAACCCCATCCACATCAATCGGGACAACTATGGAACACGCATTGATTTCTTCAGAAATGTCAATGTTGTTTACTTTCCCGGTTTTGCTTAAATATTTTCCCATGATGGTCGCGAGATCCATCATTCGGATTGGTTTTGTGATGTTTAATTCTTCTCTTAATTTTAAATAATAATTAAAAGTATTTTGTAAAGTTTCTTTGAATTGATTTTCGAATTTGATGTGGGTGATTTCCGTTTCGAAAGTGGTGTGGCGACAATGGTCAGACCAATAAGTGTCTAAAACTTTCAATTCAGTTTCGGTTGGGTTTCGTTGGATGGATTGAAAATGATTTTGAATGAATTCTAAATCGTCCATTCCCATCGAGAATCCGAATTCTTTATGTAAATTTTCTAATTGGTTTGAATCAAAATTTAAAAATCCATCAATCGTTTTAACAGGTTTAATTTCAGTTGATTCGCTTAAAATTAATTCATTCAAATTTTTCTCACGCGCTTCAATCGGGTTGATGAGATATTTTTTTACTTTATCTAAATCCGATTCTGAAATTCCTTCGAAAACATACAAATATCCTGATTTTACCTTTGCTTCACGCACGCCAACTAATTGCAAACATTGGTCAGCAGAATCTGCACGTTGGTCGTATTGACCGGGAAGAGGCTCAGTTGCGAAGTTCGAAGTTCGAGTTTCGAAGTTCGCTAAAATTTCTTCGAAATTTTGGTGAACAATATCCGTTACAGGGTCTGCAAAAACCTGAAAAAGAGTTTCTTCTAATTGATTTTCAGTGATTTCAAAAAGGTCGTAAATGACAAAAACCTTGCACGAAATTCCGCTGACAAGGTTTTGTAATTCTTTCGTGACTTTCTGGGAGTGAATGTCAAATTGAGATTTTTTTTGAATAAAAATTCGTTTATTCATATATAATTTATAGTTCAAAGTTAACTACGAATGAAGCAAACGAAATAAATTCCGAATACTTCACTTGTAGAGGAAAATTAACGGTTTTCCGTAGAAACGCCCGGCCATATTCCGGGTTTATACAAATGAAATAATTGGTTTAACACAATAAGTGGCAAATTTACGATTATTAATTATTTTTTTCAATGGTTTTATCTTAATTATTTGATAATCTTTTTGTCATGTGAAAATCATATGTCAAATCAGGAAAATAAATATAAAAATGACTCATAAATAGGTCTCAAATCTTCCGTTAAGTCTTTTGTAAGTTAGATTATTGCTTCATTTGCTTCAAATTAAAATTATTTAAATGAAAAAAATATTCTATGTTCTTTTAATGTTTTCAGGTTTTTTAAATGCTCAGAATTTTGTCTGGGCGGAAAGGATTGGCGGAGAAGGTGAAGACGTCACGAGATCGATGTCGGTTGATGGTGAAGGCAATACTTACGTCACCGGATATTTTACTGATACTTCTTATTTTGGTTCGGGATCTCATGAAGCTGAAGTTATTTCTAATGGTTCGTTCGATGTTTTTGTCTCCAAAACATCGCCTGATGGAGAATTACTTTGGGTCAAAACTTTTGGTTCAGATCTAGAGGATTATGGAACAGGAATTAATGCTGATGCAGAGGGTGTTTATGTAACAGGAGTTTATCAGAATACGGTTGATTTTAACCCTGAAGGAGAATCTTCAGCGCTTACATCTACAGGGTATTTGGATATCTTCATGTTAAAATTAGACGTTGATGGGAATTTTCAATGGGTAAAAAGTATCGGTAACACAGGATATGAGGAATCTACTGCTATAGATGTTGATGCCGATGGTAATGTTTATGTTGGAGGATATTTTTATGGTATTATGGATTTTGATCCCTCAGAAGCCGAATTTGAAATGGAGCCAGTTAGTATCGGAGATGGATTTATTTTAAAATTAAATAATGAAGGAAATTTTCAGTGGGCAAAACAAATAGCCGGAGGGTTTTCACTTCTTTTAGCAATGGAAGTTTTGGATGACGGACAAATTTATGCCGTAGGAAATTTCCAGCAGAGCTGTGATTTTGATCCTAATCCCGAATCGGAACATATCGTAACTGCAGGTCAGGGAAGCATGGATATATTTGTTTTGCGCCTCGATAATATGGGGGATTTTATCAATGTAGCCACAACAAAAGGAGATAACGGAATCTCGACAACCGTTGATGTGGCAGTTGACAATGAGGGAAATGCATATGTAACTGGCTATTTTGGCGGAATCATAGACTTTGCTCCCAACATGGAACACGGAGGAGAACACACATATTCTACCAACGAATTTCTAAATTGCTACGTATTTAAAACCACACAAAATGGAGAATTTGGATGGGTAAAACACATCACAGCCATAGATGCAGAAGGTACTTCGAATGGATATGGAGTTGCAGTTAATTCATCAGGAGAAAGTTTCCTTTCAGGCTATTTTTCTAATACAGTTAGTTTTGGAGATACAGCATTGTCACAACAAAGTAATGAAGCAATGGATGCATTCATAGCAAAATTGGATTCTGCAGGAAATTTTGTTTACGCACGAGCGATAGGAGGAGCTAATTTTGTAGAAGAACATGGTGTGAGATTAGACAATTCAGGAAATATTTATATCGTTGGAACTTTTGAAAATACAGTAGATGTAGACCCAAACCCAAATCAAACGCATGAATTTGTATCAAGAGGCTTCCGCGATACTTATATTTTGAAATATGCTGATAGTGAATTGGGTTTGAATGAAATGATTGCTCAAAACGAAATCCAGATTTACCCAAATCCTTCCAACGGAACATTTTTCATCAACAGTAAAAATGCTCTAAATGGAAAACAATTTAAAATTTATGACCTGACAGGGAAATTAATTTCTTCAGGTTTAATTAATCAAAAGCAAGAATTAAATTTAAGTAATTTGAATCAGGGAATTTATATCTTGAAAATAGATAACAAATTCAGTTTCAAAATCATCAAAAAATAATTTCAATCAAATTTTAATTCAAACATGAAAAAATATTTTATTTTTCCAATCTTTTGGATTTTTTCGTATTACGCTTCTGCCCAAACTTTTGAATGGGGTAAAACATTTGGAGGCGAAAGCGATGATGTTGTCAGAAATATGATTGCAGATGATGCTGGTAATAGTTTCACCACAGGATATTTCTCTCACACAGCACATTTTGGAGAAGGCTCAAATCAGGTTTCTGTATCTTCCAATGGACTTTCTGATATATTTTTATCAAAAATAAATCCTCAGGGAGAAGTTGTATGGGTAAAAAGTTTTGGCGGGCTTGATAATGATTATGCAAATGGTATTTCTTTAGATAATGATGGCAACATTTATCTTACAGGAGCATTTCAACAAACGGTTAATTTCAATCCTGGCGGAAATGGAGGCTTACTTGTTTCCAATGGATTTCATGATATGTTTATTCTGAAATTGGATCCTGAAGGGAATTTTATTTGGGTGAAATCTATAGGAAGCCCTGATTATGAAGAATCAATTTCAATCTCAGCAGATATTTCAGGAAATGTTTACTTGACTGGATATTATTTTTCAGCAATTGATTTTGATCCTTCGGACGGTGAATTTATAATGAATTCGTCCGGGAATGGAGACGCTTTTATTTTGAAATTAAATCCAAACGGTGAATTTCAATGGGCGAAAAAAATCGGAGGAGAAGGTTCTGCTTATGGAAAATCTGTAAAAACACTTGAAAATGGAAATATTTTGGCGTTGGGTGAATTTTCAGGAAACTGTGACTTGAATCCAAATGCTGAAGAATTAATTATAAACTCAGCTGGAAAAGATATTTATCTTGTTCAATTAGACGAATCCGGAAATTTTCTTGACGCTTATCACTCATCTTCTTCATTGCCTGAAGAACCCGGCAATGCTGAAACTACAAGACTCGATATTGATTCTGATGGGAATATCTATGTCATAGGAAGTATTTTCGGAAAAGTTAATTTTGATCCGGAAAATAATCAGGAGCTGTTTACGATTTCTCCAGAGAGCTTTTTCTACAATGGTTTTGTTCTCAAATTAAGCAGTGAGGGAATTCCACAATGGGTAAAAAAAGTAGGTGGAAGCAGCATGGTCTTTATATACGATGTAGCAGTTTTCGAAGACAAGACCTATTTTACAGGGTATTTCAATGCAGATGCAATTTTTGACGGAATCTCCATCAATCAGCAGAGTGACAATTTCATGGATGCATTTGTGGCTGAAATTGATTCAGATGGTCAGTTTATTTCAGCATATCCTTTCGGAGGCTCGGGTGGTCCTGATGGGCATGACGTTGAAGTTGATGCTCTAGGAAATATTTACTTAGCTTCTTCATTTCACCAGACAGTTGACATCGATCCACTTGAAGGTGAATTCAATGTTACAGTTTTAGGAGAAGATGGTTACCGCGATATTTATATCATAAAATTAAATCCTGAAAACTTAAGTGTAAATGAATTAGAAACTGGAGATAAATTAATTATCTATCCTAATCCTGCTGCTGATGTTATTTATTTGAAAGGAAATAACAATATTATAAATAAAGGATATACAATATACAATTTGGCCGGACAGAAATTGAAAAATGGTACAGTAGAATCTTCTGAAAAAATAGATTTAACTAATTTAAATTCAGGTATGTATATTTTAAAATTAAATAACGGGCAATCCTTTAAAATCATAAAAAAATAACTGTTTCCTACATTCCGGTGATTAAAACTTGTGAGAAATCATTTTCCTTCCTAATTTTCGATGTGGAAAATTGGAAAATATTTATCGACTTCGTTTTGATTGCCGGAATGTCTTTGTTAGGGCTATTTGTCGTTTTTTTGATCAAATCAAAAATCAATTTTTCTCAGAAATTACTCATTATATTTTTTGCCAATGCATTCTTTTTTCTTCTTTATTATTACGCATTTCTTCATAAAATAAGTTTTTTAGCGGGTGTAGCGATTTTGTTTGGCCACGGGATGGGTTTTTTGTTAGGACCTGTTTTATATTACCAACTCAAATCTTTGGTTCTACCAAAATCTCAAATAGTAAAACCACTTTTGCTGAGTCTCATTCCATTTTTTTTATTGAAATTATTTATTTCGTTTCCATTGTCTATAGCCGTTGCATGGAATACTTTCGAGACATTTCACAATTACTATGTTGAAGCAGACATCTATATCAATCAAACAGAAAATCTCTATTTCATCATTTACTTAGTGATGAGTTTGAATTTTCTAAAGAAATTCAACAAATTATTTGAAGAATCTTATTCAACCATCGGTCAAAATAATCTCAATTGGTACAAATACCTGATTTATGGATTTATTTTTATAATTATCATAGATGTACTTTGTACCGTTTACGAACTGTTTTACCCGATGATTCCCTGGAACATAGGGACTTTGGTTGCTTTTGGTTTGATAGGAATGTTTGTTTATTTGGGATACAAGGGAATGTTTCAGTCAAAAATATTAATGCCAGAATTTTTATTGGAAAAATTATCAGATTCCTCTGTTTCTCCTCATTCAAGCGAAATTGTGGAACAGCAGATAGATTCGTCAGATTTTAAATCTAATAAACCAACTGATAGTTTCTCTCCTGAAGAAGTAGATGAATTAAAAATGAAACTCAAAGAATTGCTGGAAGACCAAAAACTTTATCGGGACGAATCATTGAACTTGACAGAATTAGCAGACAAAATGGGCATATCCAATAAAAGGCTTTCCGAACTTTTAAATCAATATTTGAATATTAGTTTTTATAATTTGATCAATGATTACCGCATTGAAGAAGTAAAGGAAAGAATCAAATCAGAAGAAGCCGAAAAATATACGCTCCTGTCAATTGCATTCGACAGCGGATTTCAATCCAAAGCAAGCTTCAACAGAATATTCAAGCAAAAAACAGGATTTTCTCCTTCCGAATACAGAAAGAGAAATGAATCCTCAAAAGTTTTATATTAAACTTTCAAATCCGTTTCCAAACCAATTAAATCTTTGTTTTCATCTAAAATCGGCTGCACATGTTCTGCTAAAAATTCTTCAGTCTGAATCGGTGCAAATCCGATGAAATTTTTCGGGTCTAAAACCTGTTGCAGTTTTTCTTTGTCTATGTTAAATCTTTCATCCGCCAAAATTCTTTCTACCAAATCATTTGACAAACCTTCCATTTTTACTTGTCGCGCCGCTTCCATGCTGTGTTCACGAATCAATTCATGCAATTCCTGACGGTCACCCCCATTTTTCACACCTTCCATGATGATATATTCCGTTGCCATGAACGGCAATTCTTCATTGATTCTTTTTTCGATGATTTTGGGATAAACCACCAACCCGTCTAAAACATTATTCCAAATAATCAAAATCGCATCAATCGCCAAAAATGCCTGAGGAACACTCAATCTTTTGTTGGCAGAATCGTCCAAAGTTCGTTCGAACCATTGTGTAGAAGCTACCATCGCCGGACTGCTCGCCAAAGAAATAACGAATTTCGCCAAAGCAGCAATACGTTCACTTCGCATCGGATTTCTTTTGTAAGCCATGGCAGAAGAGCCGATTTGAGATTTTTCAAAAGGTTCTTCGATTTCTTTTAAATTCTGAAGCAAACGGATATCGTTCGTAAATTTATGTGCTGATTGAGCGATGTTGGACAAAGTTGCCAAAACTTCTGCATCTACTTTTCTATCGTAAGTTTGACCTGTAACACCAAATACTTTTTTGAATCCGAATTCTTCTGACAATCTTTTGTCTAAGGCTTTCACTTTTTCATAATCGCCGTCAAACAATTCTTTGAAACTCGCTGCAGTTCCCGTCGTTCCTTTCACACCACGAAAACGCAAAGTTTCAATTCTGAATTCTAATTCTTCCAGATCCAACAAAACCGATTGCAACCACAAAGTTGCTCTTTTCCCAACGGTTGTCAATTGTGCTGGCTGGAAATGTGTAAAACCTAAAGTTGGTAAGTCTTTGTATTCCAACGCGAAATCATTCAAACCTTTGATTACATTGACTAATTTTTTCTTGACAATTAACAATCCTTCACGGATTTGTATCAAGTCTGTATTGTCACCGACAAAAGCTGAAGTTGCACCCAAATGAATGATTGCTTTTGCTTTCGGAGCCACATCGCCTAATGTATGTACATGTGCCATCACATCATGACGAAATTGTTTTTCATATTTCGCCGCTACTTCATAATCAATGTTGTAAATATTGTCACGGATTTCCTGCAATTGTTCTTCAGAGATGTCCAGCCCCAAATCCTTTTCGATTTCAGCGAGAGAAAGCCAAAGTTTTCTCCAGGTTGAAAATTTCATGTCAGGAGAAAAATTGTATAACATTTCGTCGCTGCTGTATCTTGATTCGAGCGGATTCTGGTATTTGTTGTTCATCTTATTGTGTGTTGAATTGAGAGGCAAAAATAGCACTTAAATTCAATTTATAAATGATTTAGAATGCTTTAAAATTGAAACATTTAAACAAGTTATCTGAAATTTTGGCACTAATTATGAAGTTATAAAACCGAACAAATTAAATACTAAAATCATGAAACAGAGAAAACAATATCATTACGCAACCACAGAAAGAGCTTTGGAAGAGCTCAAAGAAAAAGGTTTTGAAAAAGATTTTAATGCAGATAGGGAAATGATTGTAAATGAGCCGGATGCATTTCAGATTACACACATTTACCGATATGAAGGAATGAGCAATCCTGATGATGAATCAACGGTTTACGGAATTGAGCATATCAGCGGTGAGAAAGGCGTTTTCGTAGCAGGGAATTTGAGTTTTGACGAAGATGATGCTGCGCGCGTTCTTTTGGATTTAGAAATTAAAGGTAGGAAGGAGGAATTAGAGGATTAGGATTCTACTAAATATAAAGAATAAAAAAGTCTCGGAATTACATTAATTCCGAGACTTTCATTTTATGTTTGATTATTTTTTTAAAACAATTCCTTTCTGATAATATTCTGCGACCTGTCCGGACCAACTGAAACCAAATAAACTTCGATGCCTAAATATTCTTCGATGAAATGGATGTAATCCTGCGCTTTTTGCGGCAATTCATTGAATAAATTGATTCCACAGATGTCTTCATTCCATCCGTCCAATTCTTCGTAAACAGGTTTGTATTGTTCCAATTTCGTAGTAGAAGCAGTGAAATTCTTTTTGATTTCGCCGTCTTCGGTTTGATAAGCAGTACAAACTTTAATTTTTTCAAATCCACTCAAAACATCCAATTTGGTAATAACCAAATGCGTAATCCCGTTGATGCGGCAAGCATGACGAAGCGCAACTAAATCAATCCATCCGCATCTTCTCGGACGACCTGTGGAAGCACCAAATTCATGACCGATTTTACGGATGTGTTCACCGATTTCATTGTCCAGTTCCGTTGGGAAGGGTCCGTTTCCGACACGTGTACAATAAGCCTTTGAAACCCCAATCAAATTCTGCAATTTAGTTGGCGCAACACCCGCACCCACACAAACGCCTCCGGTTGATGGAGATGAAGAGGTCACATAAGGATAAGTTCCGTAGTCGATATCAAGCATCAAAGCCTGAGCTCCTTCAAATAAAACTGTTTTGTTGGCATCGATGGCATCGTTTACTTCCACAACTGCGTCGATTATTCTGTGTTTGATCTGTTCGCCGTAGGCTAAATATTGCGTATAAATTTCTTCAAAATCCAATGCCGGTTTGTCAAATAATTTTTCAAACAAAGTATTTTTGATCTTGAGATTGATTTCTAATTTTTCTTTTAAAACTTCAGGATTTAACAAATCAATCGCACGAATCCCAACGCGTGCCACTTTGTCTTCGTAACAAGGACCGATTCCTCTCTTGGTAGTGCCGATAGAATCCTTTCCGGCAGCTTCTTCGCGATAGGTATCCAGCAAAACATGGTAAGGCATGATGATGTGTGCACGGCGGTCGATGAAAATATGCTCAGTCGTGATGCCGCGGCTTTCCAGCGAAGCTACTTCATCTAAAAAACTTTGTGGATAAACTACTACGCCACTGCCGATGATACATTTCCCTTGTGATTGTAAAACCCCGGAAGGCAATAAATGCAGTACAAATTTATCTTCGCCCACATAAACGGTGTGACCGGCATTATGACCGCCTTGGTAGCGGACTACGTAATCGGATTTAGCTGATAAAACATCGGTGATTTTTCCTTTTCCTTCGTCTCCAAATTGAAGACCTACTACCACGTACGTTGACATTGAATTGTGTTTTTTTGAAGTTCAGGCAAATTTAATAGAATGAACCCGTTGTGACAAATAAAGAAGTCAACAATTCAAAGAAGTTATTAAAATTAATCAGTTTTAGTCTCAATCTAAATTAAACCTGATGATTGTCAGTTTTTAAATCTATCCTTAACTTTCATCAAAATCCAAAAAATATGTCAGAAATTCTTAAAACATTCGGTTTCATTTTGGTAGTATTATTTATAGTAAGTTGTGCCACCAAAGTAGCCAATACCATCGCACACACAGACCCTGTTCCGAGTAAATCAGAAGTGCTTGATGCTTTTTCATCCGAGCAGTTGGCGCAAGGTCAAGCTTATTTTGAAGAAAGTTGTACAAGATGTCATAAATTGTTTGAGCCGTCATCCCGTGATGCTGAAAAATGGAACAATGTCCTCAAAAGAATGTTACCAAAAACAGAATTGACGCAGGAAGAAAGCCGATTGGTTCGCGCTTATCTGATAGCAAATTCTAAATAATTTTCCATTGTCATTCCGAGGTATGATGAATTTAATGTGCATGCAGCTTCTTCTTTTGTCAGAATAACACTTCTTTCTTCAAATTTGAATTAAATTCGAAGAAAATTATTGCTTCGTGTTTCGCAGACTGAAAAGTTTTATCAAAAAATACAAAATACCAATTGGAATTATCTTCGTGATATTTCTCATTTGGTATTTATTTTTTTCATTGCCTCGACCACTTTTTAAGCAAGATACTTCCACGATTTTATACAGTGAAGACAACCGGCTTTTGGGTGCAACGATTTCCAAGGATGAGCAATGGCGTTTTCCGGTCAGCGATTCGGTTCCGAAACGATTTGAAGTTTGCATTACACAGTTTGAAGATGCTTATTTCCGTAAACACCCTGGCGTAAATCCTGTTTCTCTTTTTCGTGCTTTTAGGCAGAATTCTTCTTCAGGCTCGGTAAAAAGTGGCGGGAGTACGATTACGATGCAGACCATTCGCCTTGCTAAACAAAACCCCAAACGAACTTATTGGCAGAAATTTGTGGAAATCATTCAGGCAACAAGATTGGAACTGACTTATTCCAAAAATGAAATCCTAAATTATTACGCTTCTTATGCGCCATTTGGCGGAAATGTTGTCGGTCTTGATGCGGCGGCTTGGCGTTATTATGCGAAACCTGCACACCAGCTTTCTTGGGGTGAATGTGCAACCTTGGCAGTTTTACCCAATGCACCTTCGTTGATTTTTCCGGGAAAAAACCATGAATTGTTATTGAGCAAAAGAAACAGATTGCTAAAGAAATTATTGGAAGAAAAAATACTTTCAGAGGACGATTATATGCTTGCGCTTTCCGAGCCTTTACCGTTAAAGCCTAATTCACTACCTGAAATCGCTCCTCATCTTTTGCATACTTCTTCGAAAATTCACAAAGGAAAAAGATTGCATTCCACCATTGATTCCAATTTGCAGGAGCAAGTGAATCTAATCGTAGAAAATCACAAACGAAATTTGTCTGCCAGCGAAATTCACAACATTGCAGTTTTGGTTGTAGAAGTGGAAACCGGAAATGTGAAAGCCTATGTCGGAAACACCAAAGATGAAAATTACAGTTATTCCAATCAGGTCGATATCATTCAATCCAAACGAAGTTCAGGCAGTATTTTGAAACCGTTTTTATATGCTTCGATGTTGCAGGACGGACAGCTTTTGCCCAAAATGTTGTTGAACGATACGCCGATTGACATCACCGAAAATTATGATAAAAACTATTCAGGCGCGGTTCCCGCAGATGAAGCTTTGGCAAAATCGCTCAACATTCCTGCGGTGCATATGCTTGAAAAATATTCAGTAGCTAAATTCCATCATCGTCTCAAGCAATTTGGATTTACAACATTTAATAAAACACCCAAGCATTATGGTTTGTCTTTGATTGTCGGGGGCGGCGAAGTGAAAGTTTGGGAACTTGCGGAAGCCTATCGAAACATGGCTTATGCATTGGTGCATGATGATGGGAAATCATTTTCACAAGAAATTCAGTTCATGCAAAATGAAAATCCAAAAAAACAAAAATATCCAATAAGTCCGCAAGCAGCCTTTCTTACTTTAGACGCATTGCAAAATGTGGTTCGACCTGATTCCGAAGCAGGCTGGCAGGTTTATTCGTCCAAAAGAATCGCTTGGAAAACAGGAACCAGTCATGGATTCAAAGATGCTTGGTCGGTCGGCGTAACGCCTGAATATGCAGTTGCGATTTGGGTTGGGAATGCAGATGGAGAAGGGCGTCCCGGAATCATCGGCGTAAAAGCGGCCGCGCCTGTTATGTTTGATGTGTTCCATAGATTGGATTTGAAAAAACGTTTTCGTCAGCCGAAAGATGGCTGGACAGAAGTAAAAACTTGCAAGGAAAGTGGCTATTTGCTCAGTCCGAATTGTTCGCATTATATCAAACAAATCGTTCCAAAATCGGGGAACAATGCTGAAGTTTGTCCGTATCATAAAAAAATTAATTTAGACAAAACCGGAAATTTCAGGGTCGATAACGAATGTTATCCTGTTGATGAAATGCTGAGTAAAAGTTGGTTTGTGCTGCCAGCGATTCAGGAATATTATTACGCCAAAGGACATCCTTATTATCAATCCTTACCACCTTATCTCTCTAATTGCAATGCGGCTTTGAATGAAAAACCTTTTGATTTCATCTATCCGAAAAACTTTATCCGAATATTTTTACCGGTAGATTTTTCGGGTGAACAGCAAGCCGTTGTTTTTGAAATCGCCCATTCCAAACCCGAGAGCAAGCTATTTTGGCATTTGGATGGGAAATTCATCGGCACCACACAATCCATCCATAAAATGCCGTTGCTGCCCGAACCCGGAAAACACAAAATAGTCGTCAGTGATGAACTAGGAAACAGGATCGAGAAAGGGTTTACGATTGTGGAAGGGAAGGAGTAAATTAATAATTATAAGAAATAAATGATGAATGTAGAAATTGAAATTTTTAATTATAAAGGAGAGGAAGATAGATATGATGAAAACTTAGATGTTTTTGTTACTTATCAAAATAAAAAATATGTCGGTTCTTTTTTTACTTATAAGAATATTGAATCCTTAATTGCTAAAAATAAAGAGTGGGGAGAGCTTTTAAATGGAAGATATTTTTGGGCAAGCGATATGATTTTAGTTGAAGAAATCACACCTGAGTTAATACGTAAAGTTATAGTGGAAATGATTAATGATGAAAGTTTTTTCAAAGCATTTTCCTATATTCCAGATGATGAATTATTGGATGATTGAGAATTACATTTTTCTACGCTCCTCAATTCTTTCTTTGAAAACTGTATTGTTTTCGATGGCTTCGATAAATTTTTCATCTGAACTCGATATTGTCAAAAACTCAAAATCGCAGAAATAAGTATGCTTTAAACCATTTCGAAGTAAAATTTGTTCAAGTTTATTTGGAGGTAAATATTCAAGAGAAAGCTTGTCAGGAACAACTTTGTCAAACTGATAAATTCTTAAATGATAAGAATTGAACACCAGAATTTTCTCCAAACCATTTAAATCCGTCAAAATATCAAATTCCATATTTCTGACATTTAGATTTTCATAAAATTCCCCATTCTTCATTTTAACGTCCGTTTTCCACCACGCAATGGCTTCATTGGGCATAAATTTATGAATGAATATATGATCGAATTTTTTATCAATCAATGACCAAATTTCCTCGTGCGAGTTTATATCAAAAACAATTTGTTTCATTTTGTTTTTTGTGGGGTATTCAGTTTTGAATTGTCTTTCACAAATATAGCCCAAACTCATAACTTAAACCCAACAAATACCCAACACAAAAACACTGTTTGTAACGAAACCATTATATTTGTCACCAATCATTAAATAAATAATATTCTTCAGATTTAAATTGATATAAAAAATGAAAAAAATAATCCTTAGCCTTTCGCTGGCTTTTACTTTCGCGACAGCATTTGCACAAGACAAAGCTGAATTAGAAAAACAAAATTGGTTTCATCAAGATTTTCAACAAACAGGTGTTTACGGTATTGGTACTGATGCTGCCATTGAATTTCTGAAATCTAAAAACCTAAAACCAACGACTGTTGTGGTAGGTGTTTTGGATAGTGGAATCGAAATAGATCATGAAGATTTGAAAGCCAATATTTGGGTAAACTCTAAAGAAAAAGCCGGAAATGGAAAAGATGACGACAAAAACGGATTCATCGACGATATAAACGGTTGGGATTTTTGTGCTGATGACAAAGGAGTGGATTACAATGAGGATTCTTATGAAGCAACGCGTGTTGTGGTGAAATACACACCGTTATTTAATTCAGGAAATAAAAAAGCGGATTCTGCCAACATGGTAAAAATGCCGAATGAATACCAGACCTATTTGAAAGCAAGAAAAGTTTGGTCTGAAAAATACTATGCTGCAAAAAATAGTGTGGGACAAGTAGAGCAGGAGCGTACCCAGGTTTTAGCATTTTTGAATGAATTACAAGCTTACGCAAAAGAAACAAAACTGACTGCTGAAAATGTTGCTAAATTATCCACTGCAACAGATGCTGATAAAGAAGCCAATGAAAAAATCAATTTCATCATCGCCAACAATCCTGAATTTGTAGGATTGAGCCTGACAGAGATCATCACAAAAGCAAATGAAGAATTTGATGAAAGCATCAAAAAATTTGACGGTGATGCAAAATATGCTTACAACATTTCTTATGATCCGACGAACGGAAGAACAAGTTCTGCAAAAATCGGTTACGGAAACAATGAAGTAGAAGGACCTGATGCATTTCACGGTTCTCACGTTGGCGGGATCATCGGTGCTGTGAGAAACAACGGAAAAGGAATGAACGGTGTTGCCGGAGATGTGGTGAAATTGATGTCGGTACGCATGGTGCCGGACGGAGATGAGCGCGATATGGACGTTGCAAACGGAATCAGATATGCAGTTGATAATGGAGCGAAAGTTTTGAATATGAGCTTTGGAAAAGCATTTTCTCCTGAAAAAGAATTGGTTTATGAAGCCATCAGATATGCGGACAGCAAAGGTGTTTTGATGTTCCATGCAGCAGGAAATGATAACAAAGATTTGGATTACAACACCAATTATCCAAGTAATTTCAAAGACAACGAAATGACTTCAATTGCTAAAAACTGGATTACAGTTGGGGCAAGTACACGTTACAACGAAACTTTGAAGGCATCTTTTTCAAATTTCGGAACGGTAAAAGTTGATATTTTCGCACCGGGAACTGAAATTTATTCGACCATTCCTGATCAAAAATACAGATATGCGCAGGGAACTTCCATGGCTTCGCCGGTTGCGGCTGGAGCAGCGGCGTTGATTTGGGCTTATTTTCCGCACATGACTTCGCAACAAGTAAAAGAAGTTTTGTTTGAAACTGTAAACAAATCAGATGCAATTGTGAAAACAGGAAGCGAAGGCGACGAACGTAAATTCAGCGACCTTTCGGTTACAGGTGGCGTAATTGACGTAAACAAAGCGGTTCGTTTGGCTTACGAGCGTTATGGTAAAAAATAATTAAATTTCAAGTAAATAATAAAATCCTCGAAGTTTTGCTTCGGGGATTTTTTATTTTCGCACTCATAAAATAAAAACCAATCGTGAAAATAAAATCATTTTTCTTATTACTATTAGGGTTTAACTTTCTCAATGCGCAATTAACGCTGAATGTTGGAAAAAACGCTTATTACAAAACATTAATTGAACTCGAAGACGGCACGGTCAGAGAAGGTTTTGTATTGAGTTTTGATGACAAATCTGCCTTTTATTATGATACTTCTGAGATTAAATTACTTTTTGGATCACCTGAAAATAATATGAATTTAGCCAGAGAATATTATACTTTTAAGAAAGATAAAGACAGTAAAGATGAAAAAATATCCATTGCTCAAATAAAAAGAATCACAGTAGATGAACCGGAATTTTATTCAAATGAAGTAAAATCTGTAACTTATGAAAAAGTAAAAATCACAAAACCCAATAACGATTTAAAAATGGATTTTAAAGAAAATCCCGTTTTATTACCCGTTTATTTCAGCAATTCAAAATTGTCCATTTACAATTTTACTGAGTTAGTATGTAGCGGAAAATCTGCTAGCTCTTGTAATGTCAAAGGGTATAACTATTATTTTTTACCAAAAGGAACCGAATATGCAGTAAAACCATTTGAGATTACTTTAGGATCAATTTTTTCTTTAAAAAAGATTGGACCCAAAATTTATACTGCTTTAGAATACATGGGTAAAAACTGTCCGCTTTACCTAAGTCATTTAGCAGAAAGGAAATCAAAATATGATGAAAGTTTTGTAAGTATTGCTAACAAAGAATTTACCAATAGCTTCAAAGTAAAACAAGAAGAGTATAAGCAAGATTTGAAAAAAGCTAAGAAGTCTATGTCAAAAGAAGATTTTAAGAAATATGAAATTGATAAGAAATCCCAGCAAAATAATGAGCAAAATGATATGTTTTACAATGGAATTTTCAACGAAGAAGTAATTGATTACATCAACTCCTGCGAATAAGAAATCCCGAGCTTTGACCCGGGATTTTCATTTTTATATAATCTTCAAATTAGATTAAACCATATCCTCAGGTCTTACCCAAGCATCAAAATCTTCCGGAGAAACATACCCCAAACGAACAGCTTCGTCCTTCAAAGTCGTTCCATTTCTATGAGCCGTTTGTGCAATTTCAGCCGCTTTGTAGTATCCGATTTTTGTGTTCAAAGCCGTAACCAACATTAGGGAACTGTCCACCAATTCTTTGATTCTTCTATAATTTGGTTCGATTCCTTTCGCGCAATGTTCATCAAAAGAAACACAAGCATCACCGATCAATTCCGCACTTTGCAGGAAATTATAAGCCAACAAAGGTTTAAACACGTTCAATTCATAATGACCTTGCGTACCACCAATTGTGATCGCAACATCGTTCCCCATTACTTGAGCAGCCACCATCGTCAAAGCTTCGCATTGAGTCGGATTTACTTTTCCCGGCATGATAGAAGAACCCGGTTCGTTTTCAGGAATTAAAATTTCACCGATTCCCGAACGAGGCCCCGAAGCCATCATTCTGATGTCATTTGCAATTTTATTTAATGAAACCGACAATTGCTTCAAAGCTCCGTGGCTTTCTACAATTGCATCGTGTGCAGCCAAAGCTTCAAACTTATTTTCTGCAGTTATGAAAGGTAATCCCGTAAATTCCGCGATGTATTTCGCAACCAAAACGTCATAACCTTTCGGAGCATTCAATCCTGTGCCAACTGCAGTTCCTCCTAATGCCAATTCAGAAAGATGTTCCAACGTATTTCTCAAAGCTTTTAATCCATGATTTAACTGAGAAACATATCCAGAAAATTCTTGTCCCAAAGTCAATGGCGTCGCATCCATCAAGTGTGTACGCCCGATTTTAACAACATCTTTGAATGCTTCAGATTTTGTCTGCAAAGTATCACGCAATTTCTCAACACCCGGAATTGTCTTTTCCATAACAGATTTGTAGCAGGCGATGTGCATTCCGGTCGGATAAGTATCGTTCGAAGATTGTGATTTGTTCACATCATCATTCGCTTTTAAAACCGGTTCGCCTTCACCGATTTTTCCACCCGCCAAAACTTGTGCGCGGTTAGCGATTACTTCATTTACATTCATGTTAGATTGCGTTCCTGAACCGGTTTGCCAGATTACCAATGGAAATTCAGCATCCAGCTTTCCTTCCAAAATTTCATCACAAACCTGTGCGATGGCATTTCTTTTTTCTTCAGGTAAAACACCTAATTCACAATTTGCATAAGCCGCAGCTTTTTTCAGATAAGCAAATCCGTAAACCACTTCTTTGGGCATCGAACCCGCGGGTCCGATTTTGAAATTATTGCGAGAACGCTCCGTTTGCGCTCCCCAGTATTTATCAGCAGGGACTTTTACTTCGCCCATCGTGTCTTTTTCAATTCTATAATCCATCGTGTTGTTTTTTATTATGAATTTAAATTATAATGTATCTATTTGATTTTAAAAGGTTCAAATTTAATAAACCTGAATTGATAATCATTAATAACTGATAATTTTCAGTTTGGTTTTGGAATTGGATTAAATTTTTTACTTTTGTGCAGATAATAAAGTTACGATTATGATACAGTTTGTAGGATTTGTGTTTTTCTTATTTATGGCTTGTTGTGGATTTTGGGGGATTATTTTCTTCGCATCTATGATTCCTTACTGGTTGACAGGATGGTTCAGCATGAAAGCAAAAGAAAGAAAAGGTCCTTTACATTTAGAAGTTCGTCCGACTTTGCCTGAGCAGGAAGGTGTAACGGTTTTGTATCAAAAAGCTTAATCAGAAATTCATTTTGATAAAATATAAAAGGCGAATCTCATGATTCGCCTTTGTTTTTTGAATTAATTCAGATTATTTCTTCGTAATTCTTATATCAACTCTTCGATTCTGTGCCTGACATTCTTTCGTGTCATTTGCCGGACAAACGAAATGTTGTGCGCCATAACCTTCACTTTCCAAACGAGAAGCCTCAATTCCTTCAGCGATGATTTGATCAGCAACCGTTTTCGCTCTTTCGCCCGAAACTTTCATATTCACGTCACTACCTCCCGTATTATCAGTGTAGCCGCCAACTTTGATAGTTGCAGTCGGGAAAGCTTTTAAAATTTTTACGATATTTTTAATTTGTTCATCAGAACTTCCGGTCAAATCTGATTTTCCTGAAGCAAAATAAACACGGTCAAGCGTGATCCAACCTTGCGTTTTATCCGAACTCACCGAAAAGGTAGAATCCCCCAGTTGTTTGAAAAATTTATTTTCAGAACTGTTTTCGCCGACATTTAATTTCGTTCCGTTCGGAAGGCTCAAATCAAATAAATTTCCGATTTCATAGATATAATTTCCATCCACATCGATCTTAGAGATTTCAGTTTCAGTTTCCACATCCATGGAATCATTGTCAGATTCTACCGGAATCGGATTGTTGTAAGTAGTTCCTTTGTCACATTTACAAGACACGATGAAAAGCGAAGAAGCAAATGCAATGGAAAGGATTTTAAAGTTTAAGCTCATAATTGTTTGTTTTTATTTCGAATCAAATTTAAAGATTTTTTAATATATGATTTAATCAAATTCAAATCTGAGAGAATCTTTATTCGATTTAATTCATTTCAAAAAATAATATATTTGCTCTAAATTCTTATCAAATGAAATTCCCCAGAATATATAACCTCAAAGAAATCGCCCAAATCATCGGCTCAAAATACGTTGGAGATGGAAATTTCCCTGTCGAAGGGCTCAATGAAATCCACCGTGTGGAAAGTGGAGATATCGTTTTCGTAGATCATCCAAAATATTACGATAAAGCCCTGCAAAGTGCTGCTACAATTGTTTTGATCAACAAAGAAGTCGAATGTCCTGAAGGAAAAGCATTGTTAATTTCCGACGATCCTTTCCGAGATTTTGTGAAACTCGGACAATATTTCAATTCATTTCAGGGAGCGAACCATGCAATTTCAGATACCGCTTTAGTTGGTAAGGGAACACATTTGCAACCGAATGTTTTTGTAGGAAATAATGTAGTTATTGGAAAGAATTGTTTGATTCATGCCAACGTTTCCATTGGGGACAATTCTATCATTGGTGACAATGTCATCATCCACTCAGGAACAGTATTAGGTGGTGACGGATTTTATTACAAAAAGCGCGAAACAGGATTTGATAAATTAAAATCAGTCGGAAATGTGGTCATCGAAGACGATGTAGAAATCGGCGCTAACTGCACGATTGATCGCGGTGTGACAGCTTCGACTATCATCGGTGCCGGAACCAAAATGGACAACCTTATCCAAATAGGACATGACACCATCATCGGTAAGAAATGTTTGTTCGCTTCACAAGTTGGTGTTGCCGGTTGTGTGATTATTGGTGACGAGGTAACGCTTTGGGGACAAGTCGGCGTCAAAAGCGGAATTCACATCGGGAATAAAGTCGTTGTGATGGCAAAATCCGGTGTTGGAAATGATTTGGAAGAAGGGAAATCTTATTTCGGTTCGCCCGCGGAAGAGGCAAGATCTATGTATAAGAAAATGGCTGCTAATCAGATTTTAGTCAAAGAATATCTGAATAGAAAAAAATAAAAGGCTTTCATTCCGAAAGCCTTTTATTTAAATATTGTTAAATGGTAAGTTTATAAAAATTCAAAACCTTTAACAGTATTTGCCGGAGCAACCTGTACATTTAAAACTTTTCCATTTGCATCCATTATAAACACTACAATCTCTAATTTGTTTACGTCTAAAGAGGTATAATTACTTGTAGCTAAATTAGGCAGTTCTATAATGTTTCCATACATAGATTGTCCCGATGGTAAAGCTTTACCAGCAATATTAGGGGTAGCATACCCGCGAAGCGTGTGATTATGAACAAAATTTACGAGGGGATTTGTACCTCCGAATAATCCATTACTACCAGTGTAATAATTTACCTGATTTTCAACTAATCCGTTTTCTAAGATATAAATACCATATTTTAAAGATTGATTGTAGTTAGCTCCAAAAGCAAAACGAACACTTACAGTACCATTATTTTCATCTAATTGAGAAGAAATAGAAATACCGATGGTTGAATTGGCATTGATTTTACTGGTTACCTCTTCGAGATTTTCATTTTCATTTATTGACCATACTGCTGACCTGTTGATAAACGCTGTCGGATAACCTCCAAAATTAGGAACCAGGTTCTCTAATTGTGCATATTCTGGTATCTGGAATGAGTCACCACTATGAACACCAATAGGAACTACTTTATTAGTAATCTCGCTTAATTTTACAAAAGCATCCATTACACGAGGACAGTATCCGCACCATGTTCCGGTAAAGTCTTCTACCATAACTTTATGAGTAAATTTGTTTTTTTCAGAAACTGCCAAAGAAATAGTATTACTCGTGGAATTGTCCTTTTGAGCGTACACTTCATAAGTTCCCGGTTCTGTTGGTGAAAATTCATTTCCTATAATAGGTGTGTCATTTACATAAATAGTGCTGGAAGAAGTTATATCCTCGTTTTGACTATTTTCCACAGTAAATTCAAATTTTCCCTCACCAAAAGGTATTGATGTTTCAGAGAGATTTGATGTAAGTTCAATAGTATTATTTGAACCACTTCCTTCATCGTCGCTACACGAATAAACAGCAAAAGTGAAAAGTAATACCATTACAAATCGGATAGATTTTTTGTAATTCATAGAGTTTATTTTAATTGGTTAATTAATTCTTAACGTAACTTCTTTATAAATATTGTGTTAATAATTTAATGAAGAATCATTAAGTTTGCAACGCGCAAAAATCAAGCAATACAATAATATATGGAAGTAGCAACACAAACCGTACATGACCGATTGGGTAAACACATCTTGGCAGATGGTTATCCGATGGTAATGGACATAGAAAAATCACACGGTTCTTATATCGTAGATCAAAACGGAGACGAATACCTGGACATGTTCAGCATGTTTGCTTCCGCTTCAATTGGTTACAACCATCCGCATTTGGTTAGAAATATTGAGTTTTTAGGAAAAATGGCAATCAACAAACCAACCGTTTCTGATGTTTATACAGAAGAATATGCAGAATTTGTAGATACATTCAGCCGTGTGGCGATCCCTGCTGAATTGCAATATGCATTCTTTGTAGAAGGCGGAGCCTTAGCTGTTGAAAATGCTTTGAAAGCTGCTTTTGACTGGAAAACAAGATTGAACAAATCAAAAGGAATAGACAAAGAAGCCGGTGGCGTAATTCATTTTCAGCAGGCATTTCACGGACGTTCAGGTTATACTTTGACATTGACCAATACAAAAGACCCGAGAAAACACATGTTTTTCCCGAAGTTCAATTGGCCAAGAATAATTAATCCGAAAATGTACTTTCCGGAAACGCAAGAAGGTTTAGAAAAAACTATTGAACAAGAAAAATTGGCGGTTGAACAAATCATAAATGCTTTGACTGAAAATCCAAATGAAATCGCTTGTATCATTATAGAAACCATTCAGGCAGAAGGTGGAGACAATTATTTCAGAAATGAATTTTTCAAAGAATTGAGAAGAATCTGTGATGAACATGAAATCCTTTTCATTTTAGATGAAGTTCAGACCGGAATAGCTTTGACAGGTAAAATGTGGGGGTACCAGAACTATGATGTGATTCCAGATGTGATTTCATTCGGAAAGAAAACTCAGGTTTGTGGAATTTTGGCAAACAAAGAAAAATTAGATATCGTACCTGATAATGTATTCAAAGAATCAAGCCGAATCAATTCTACTTTCGGTGGAAACTACATCGATATGCTTCGCTTCAAATTGATTTTGGAAGTAATCGAACAAGAAAATTTATTGGAAAATGTGAACGTTCAGGGTGAATTCTTGAAAGGAGAATTGGATAAAATTGAATCTGATTTTGCAAACGTTACCAACGTTCGCGGAATGGGACTTTTCTTGGCTTTTGATTTGCCTTCAGATGCAGAAAGAAATGAAGTTGTGAAAAAAGCAATGGAAAAGAAATTAATCCTTTTGACTTGTGGCGAAAGAACGATTCGTTTTCGTCCGCACTTGAATGTTACACGCGAAGATTTAGAAAAAACAATCACCATCGTAAGAGAAATTTTATAATAAATTTAGAATTTATAAAGCATAAAAAAGTCCCGAATCAATTCGGGACTTTTTGTTTTCAATATTGTGAGACTTGAATTAATCAAAATCTTGGTTCGTACCAACCTTCGCACTTTGAACATTGATTACACCTCTAGTTTTAATCTGGTTTCCATTCCCTAAAACAAATGCAACAACGCTCAAATTAGAGGCATTAGTTACATTAGCTGGAAGCGTTACATTAAACGGTTTTGTATAAACAGCTCCATTTGAAATCTGGTTTGTCGGGATGATATCACCATAAATGTCAGTGAATGATTTTAACAGGACATGGTTGTGTGTAAACCCTTGTATTGGATGAGGCATGCTTGAGTAATTATATTCAGGATCACAATTAGATCCAGATCCGCTGAAATAATTATATTGATTATGTATCAAACCATCTTCCACCAAAACTACCACCAAGCGTGCTTCCGGAACAACATCCGTGGAAAATCCAACTTTTACATTGATGCTTAAGCTGCTACCGCTTAGAGAAGAATTAATTGCTAATCCCAACGGAGCAGATTGATTTAAATAAGTATCGACTTGAGGATAATAAACTTCCCGCGTATTAGGGCAAGGGTGTTGTTGCTGAAATTGATCTAAAGTGTGAATTCTATTGATTTTACCGGCAGGAGCAGCTCCAGCCCCGTAATTAGCAGTACTCGCCATATCTAAAGCGTACTCATAAACCCATGGGTCTTGTGGAGTGCCCTGCGTATGTATTGCAATTGGAATTATTTTGTCACTGTAATCAGTTAAATAATGCATAATAGAATTCATTCTTGGACACCATCCACACCAAGTTCCGGTATAGTCTTCCAATAATACTTTTTGAGTGTACTGTGACGGTATGACATCAGTAGAAGCAAACGTACTTGTGCTGCTGTTCTTGCCATTGTAAGATGCATAAACTTCATTGGTTTCATTTACTTCAGTCGGTATAAATGAGCTCCCTTCGATCTGCTGACCGTTTACAAAATAAACCGCATCAGAGGTAATGTCTCCTGCAATACTTGATGAAGCCGTAAATGTAATTTGAGACCCTACCGGAACCGACATTGCACTCATTGTCATTTGAATCGATTCGTCTGCTAAATCTTCCTCAGTTCCACAACTTAACAGTAAGCCTGAAAATAAAGCGAGAAAAATAAATGTGTGTGTTAGATTATTTAATTTTTTCATAAATTAATATTAAATTTTTGCTAATTTAGCCCAATTAACACACAAATAAAAAATTATAATGAAAAAATTAATTACACTTTTCAGTCTAATTCTGGCGATTGGGGTATTGTCGGCACAAGAGACTGAATTTCCGGATTATTCGATTCCGGATTTGAAAGGAAGCAAAATAGATATTAAGTCTATTTCAAAAAATGAAGGAAAACCTGTTGTTTTAGCATTTTGGGCTACTTGGTGCGGACCATGTATTTTGGAATTGAATGCCATCAATGATAAGTTTGATGATTGGAATGCTGAAACTGAATTTAAATTCTATGCAGTGTCTGTAGATGATTCAAAAACAGTAGGGAGAGTTCAGCCGATGGTCAATGGAAAGGGTTGGCCTTTTGATATTTTATTGGATACCAATAATGAATTGAAAAGACTATTGAATTTCTCTACACCTCCTTACGTTGTAGTGATAAAAGATGGGAAAATCGTTTATAAACACATTGGTTACCAGCCTGGTGCGGAAGATGAGCTTTACGAAAAAATCAAAGAATACTCTAACTAGTTTTCAGAAAATTTATTGATTAAATTGGATTATAAATTAATCAAAATTCTGAGAATAAAATTATAATTATAAACACATGAAACAAATTTATGGTTTGATGCTTGCCTTTATAGCATCATCTGTTTCTTACGCACAAATTGATTTAGGAGCGGGAACTTTTTCTGGAGGAATTGAATCAACTTCTCAATGGTACCAAACAGATGAAGATTTAGGATTTGAACAGCCAAACGACCCTTTTCGTTCTAATAATTACATAAGATTAGACTACAATTACGGAAAATTTTCAGCAGGTTTACAGTACGAAGCGTACTTACCAAGTGCATTACTAGGATATTCTGACAGATTTAATGATAATAAAATAGCAACTTATTATGTAAATTACAAAGGAGAACACTTAGATATAACTGCAGGTAATTTTTATGAGCAGTTTGGTAGTGGTATGGTTCTTAGAAGCTGGGAAGATCGCCAAATCGGGATTAATAATTCAATCCGTGGTGTGCGTGTAGCTTATACGCCAAATGATTTTACCACAATTAAAGGATTGATTGGGAAGCCAAGGCTTGGTTTTGAAACTACGGAAGGAACCGTTGGTGGGTTAGACATTGAAACCAACATAGTCCGTTTATTTGACAAAGAGAATTATTCTAATTCTGTAACTGCTGGTTTCAGCTATGTAGGGCAACAGGAAAACTATACAGGAGCAATAGAAGATTTCCCGCAAAGTACAAATAATTATTCTGCAAGATTAGGATACTCAGGTAATTCAGGAGTTTACATCAATGCAGAATATGTTTACAAAAGCGAACGACCTTCTTTTTTCAGTCAAGTGCCCACCGAACAATATTATGATGGAAATGGTTTATTGGTTAATCTAGGCTATTCCACAAAAGGTTTCGGAATCAATACTACTTTCCGCAGATTGGAAAACATGGGAATTTTTGCACAAAGGAGTTTGAGTGAACCAGCCGAAAATTTATTTAATGAAGGAATTGTAAATTATTTACCTGCACTGACCCGTCAACATGATTATTTATTGACAAACATATATGTATATCAGTCGCAGCCTAACATTAATTTTATAGAAAAGGAAGCAGGAGAAATTGGTGGGCAGTTGGATATTTACTATAACATGCCAAAAGGAACATTGTTGGGTGGTAAATACGGAACTAAATTGGCAGCAAACGCTTCTTACTGGAATGGTCTGAATGCAGAATTCAATGAAGCCGGAACCGAATACACTACAAACTTTTTTGATTTTGGACGAAAATTTTTCCACGATGTAAATTTTGAAGTAAATAAAAAATGGACAGATAAATTCTCATCCATCATTACTTATATGCATCAATACTATGACAAAGCAATCGTAGAAGGCGGAAATTACAGTCATATTATTGCCAATGTAGTAGTTGGGGATTTCTTATATAAATTTAATCCAAAGAATTCAGTCCGATTTGAATTACAGCACCTTCAGACAAAAAGAGATCGTAAGAATTGGGCAGCTGCTTTAGTGGAATATAACTTGAACCAAAGATGGAATTTCTATGTAGGAGATAACTACAATTATGGAAATGATGATGAAGAAGAAAGGTTCCATTATTATATGGTAGGTGGAAGTTATGCCAAAGAATCTACACGTGTTTCCATGAATTACGGTCGCCAAAGAGGTGGGTTGATTTGTGTAGGAGGTGTGTGTAGGTATGTTCCTGAAAATACAGGATTTACACTTACATTAGTTAAAACATTTTAGTATATTAGTAGGGTCAATATTTTTAAATAAACACACAAGAAATAATTATTATTATGAAAAACATTTTTACCAAGTTTTTGCTGGTGGGATTAGCTCCATTAGCAGCTTACGGGCAAACCATAGTAAGCACTACACCTGAGAATAGAAAAGTTATTCTAGAGGAATTTACAGGTATAAACTGTGTATATTGTCCTCAAGGACATGTGATAGCTGAACAGATTTTAGAAAACAATCCCGGAAAAGCCTTCGCTATCAATATACACCAAGGAGGTTTTGCAACACCGCAAGGGGGGCAGCCTGATTTCCGTACACCTTTTGGAAATGCAATTGCAAATCAAACAGGTCTTACAGGATACCCTTCCGGGACAGTTAACAGACATGTATTTTTTAACAACAAAACTATTTTAGACAGAGGTCAGTGGGCGAGTTCAGCAAATCAGTTGCTCAACTTACCTTCTTATGTCAACATGGCTGTAGAAGCAAGCGTTGACATTGATACGCGTGTGTTAACTGTCCATGTAGAATCTTATTATACAGGAGACAGTCCGCAATCAACTAATCGCTTAAATGTTGCTTTGTTGCAAAACAACACTACAGGGCCTCAAACAGGAGGTAATCAAGGTAACAACTATAACCACATGCGTAGATTAGTTCATTTGATTACCGGTCAATGGGGAGAAGAAGTTACTACAACAACTACAGGTAGTTTTGTAAACAAAAATTATACTTATACGATTCCTGAAAGTTACAATAACATACCTGCAATTTTATCCAATTTGGAAATTGTAGTTTTTATGTCTGAATCACAACAGGAGATAATTAGTGGTAATGGAACATTTCCTGCGCTTATAGGTCTTGAGCATGAAAATGATGCTTCGATAAAACAAATACGTGAGATTCCAAAATCTTGTACTGGAAATGCTTCACCAATTGTAGAAATTGAAAATTTAGGAGGAAATCTTATTACTTCTTTGACTTTTAATTATTCAATCAATTCGGGAGAACCATTAAGCTATACTTGGACAGGAACAATTGCTCCTTTGGTAACTAAAGAAATTCAACTTCCTGAAATTGTATATAGTGCCCAAGAAACAAATACGTTGAGTGTATCTATTCAGGATGATGAGAATTCAGAAAATAATCAGCTTTCTCTAGATTTCTTAAATGCGATTTCTACAGAGTCTACAACTCTTACTCTTGAAATCCATACTGATGGTTTTGGAAATCAGACACGTTGGAATATTCGTAACTCAAATAACCAAACAATAAAGTCAGGTTATGGATATGGAAATAACCAAACCTACACTGAAACAATAGACTTACCTGCAAATGACTGTTACACACTTAATGTAATAGATGTATCAAATAATGGTGGAGCAGCCATATCTTTGAAAGATGAAAACGGAGTGATATTAAGCGAATCTGACGGAAATTATGGATCAGGATACTCTGAGGATTTTGCAAAAGGTGCGTTAGGAGTTGATGATCTTAGTTCATTAGAGATCAGTGTATATCCAAACCCAACTACAGGAATTGTAAATATCAATTCAAAAGTACCAAATGCTCAAATTGAAGTATTTGATGCTTCAGGAAGAAAAATGTATTCTGTGAACTCAACTAAACAATTAACGACAATAGATTTATCATCTTATGGTAAAGGAATCTATTTAGTTAAAGTTGCTGAGGGTAAAAATATCATTACTAAAAAAGTAATAGTGAAATAAATTTTTAAACAGAAAATTTCAAAAGCAGTCAATCAATTCGATTGACTGCTTTTTTTATACACTCATGAATAATTGAATTTGTTAAAATTACTCATAATGCGCTGTTTAGTTAAAACAACATAACTTTAAGTTATAATAAAAAAAAATTAATATATTTGTGTTTATGTAGATTTTATACATACTTTAACATAATTAACACACAAATTACAATTTTATGAAACAAAATTTTACCAGATTTATTTTTGCCGCTTTGTTGCCGTTGGCTGCATATGGGCAAACAATTGTAAGCACTACTGCAGAGAATAAAAAAATTATTCTTGAAGAATTTACAGGAATAAACTGCGTTTATTGCCCTCAGGGACATGCGATTGCCAAAGCAATCCAAGACAATAACCCGGGAAATGTATTTTTAATTAATATTCACCAGGGAGGTTTTGCAACCCCACAAGGAAGTCAACCAGATTTTAGAACTTCATTTGGAAATGGTATTGTAAATCAATCTTATTCCGGAGGTGGATTCGGATATCCTTCCGGAACAGTTAACCGTCATGTTTTTCCAGGGAGAGAAATGACAGCAGATGGTACTACAGCTTTGGATAGAGGTCAGTGGACTGCAGCTGCTAATGAATTGCTTACTGAAAATTCTTATGTAAATGTTGCTTTGGAATCTAGCATCGATTCTCAATCACGTATAATGACTATAACTGCTGAAATTTATTATACAGGAAATAGTCCGGTAAGTACTAATAAATTGAACATTGCATTGTTACAAAACAATACATTTGGTCCGCAAACGGGAGGTGGTCAAGGAAATAACTACAACCACATGCACCGTTTGATTCACATGGTAACAGGTCAGTGGGGTGAGGAAATTACTACAACTTCTCAAGGTAATTTTGTTCAAAAAACATATACTTATACAATTCCTGAATCCCATAACAATATTCCAATCGTTTTTGGAGATTTAGAATTGGTTGCGTTTATAGCGGAAGGTCAGCAAGAAATCATCAGCGGAAATGGTACATCTCCTGCTTATACTAATTTGCCTTTGAACAATGATATGAGCATCAAGTCAATTAGAGAAATAACACCGCAATGTAGCGGTATGGCTTATCCGGTTATTGAAATTAAAAATAACGGTAACAATGTTTTGACAACCTTAGACATCACTTATTCAATCAATTCAGGTGCTCCACAAGTATATACTTGGACAGGTAGTTTGGGAGGTCTTCAATATGAAACTGTAACACTTCCTGGAATTCTTTACACCCAAGACGAAAATGTACTTCAAATTTCAATTCCTTCAGATGAAGATGATTCCAATAATGTTGGGACAATCAATTTTAATGAAGCAGTTCAAACTTCGAATAATTTGATTTTATCTGTAAGAACAGATAACTGGGGAGATGAATGCTCTTGGGAAATTCTTGATTCTGCTGGTACAGTAGTTTATGAAGGTGGTCCTTACAATGGACAAAACAACCAAACATTTACTTTTGATTTAGCACTTCCTGGAGAATGTTATACATTTAAATTGTATGATGCATTTGGAGACGGTGGAGGAGCTGTTTCTCTTAAAGACAGTAATAACGTTGTAGTTTATTCAACTACCGGAGCTTATGGTGCAGGAGCCTCAGTTAATTTCTCAACAGAAGGAGTTATGGGCGTTTCTGACTTGACTGCTTCTAATGTGCAGATTTATCCAAACCCTTCAACAGGAATCATCAATGTTGAAGCTAAAAATGCCTCTTCAATTGATGTATATGATGTAACAGGAAAGAGAGTTTACTCTACTTCAAACGTTTCTCAGACTACTGCAATCAATTTGAGCGCATACGGAAAAGGAATTTTTGTAGTTAAAATTTCAGAAGGTAAAAATGTAACCACTAAAAAAGTAGTTATAAAATAATTTAATATAAACAAAGCAGCTGGACTCTTTCAGCTGCTTTTTCTAAAAAAAAAAGCAAAATGAAAAAATTAATCTTATCAATGTTAACCGTAGTAGCTGTATCTGGAACTTCTTATTCTCAGAGTTTTTCCATTACAGACTTAGATGGAGTTCCTTACGAAAATAATTCAGTGCATATTTTTAATGTACACGGAACTTTTGAAGACCCTATTGACGCAGCAAAATTACACTTAGTGATTAACAATATCACTGAAGCACCTATAACTGTAACTGGTCAAGTAGTTGAAATGACCAATACAGATGGTAATTTGGCACAATTCTGTATCGGCGGACCATCTGGAAACTGTTTCTTTCCATTATTTGAAGGATCATTTTACCCAGGAGAAAACGGTGGAATTATACAGGCAGGCGGAAATTGGGGTAATTTTGATTATTTGATCAATTTAGATCCTACAGAGCTTGCAGAATACAAATTGAGATTTGTACAGTTAGACGGAAGTGGAGCTGAAATGCCAGATACTTCATTCTTTCTTACGTACAGATATGATTCTACTATGGCAGTTTCTGACTTAAATTCTATTGCAATCGCAGAAGTTTACCCAACTGTAGCAAAAGGATTTACCAATGTAACTTTGAAAGAAAACGCAGCAGTTCAGATTTTGAATGTTGAAGGTAAGTCTGTTAGATCAGTTAGCATGAAAAGCGGAAACTCTCAGTTAGATCTTTCTGGTTTATCAAGCGGTGTTTACTGGATAGCCTTCAAAGGAGAGTCTGGAATGACTACAACCAAAAAGTTAATTGTTAAGTAATTTATAATACAACAACGATATTTTAAAAGCCGTTTTCTTTGGGAACGGCTTTTTTATTGAATAAAAAATTAAAGTATAATCCTGACAATATGTAATATCATTAATTATGACTGCCATTCATTTTGTTCCCAACTCAACTAAATTATATAGAAATCTTAAAATCCATAAATCACAGAACAAAAAAGTCCGACTCTTTAATGAGAACCGGACTTTATAAATTCTAAAATTTTTAATTAATTCTTTACAATGATTTTCTTAGAACTGGTTTTGCCATCGACAGTAATAGTCATGATGTAAATGCCCGAAGCAACTTTTAATCCCATTGAAATGTTTTGAGTATTATAGGAGCCGCTGTGAACGATTTTTCCAGTCATGTCATAAACCGCAATATCTGATTTATTTGCCTCTGTCAAAGACACATTAAAGTTCCCGTCAGATATGGTAGGATATACACTATAGTTGCTATTATTAGTAAAATCATTAACACCTAATATTTCCAATAGACCATCAGGGAAATCATCTTCAAATGTAGTCATATCTGTGATTGGCCAAATATCTGCTACTAAAAGCTTGTTATCCGGTCCGATGATACAATAAGTAGGAAATGCTGGAATCCCTAAATCTGTAATTACTGCGGGAGCACCTCCTTCAGTTCCTGCAGCAGGACAAGGTGTAAATCCGCCACTATATAATTCTTCAAATTCTTGTATAGTAGCATTGTTGTCAATAGGTGAAAGGGAAAGCATATAAACATGTTCCTGATTTTCTCCATAAGTTTCATACAATTCATAAAAATAACGGCTTGTTTGCTGGCAAGGTCCACAATTTCTGAAAAAGAAATCTAAGAAAACGTATTTCCCAGTAGCTGTGATGTCATACAAAGTATGCTGAACTCCATGGGTATCGGTAATTGTAAAATTATCAACTACATCTCCAACATCATAATTGCTTACTTGCGCGTTGCTCAAACCGCTTACGATAAGCAGTAAAAATAAAAATTGTCTCATAAATTTGTGTTTTAATTATTTGTTAATCAAATATAAACAATTTTTTAACACAAATTATTTTCTATTTTATTTCCTATCCAAAGCACCAAAAACATCTTTCAATGCCGATGTTGTTCTAAATGCAGCATTGTTTCTGATTCCTGCTTCTTTTTCAGCAACCATTTTAAAAACCCCTTCGATTGCTTGGTCTGTCACATACTCATTCAAATTAGTATTAATGCTTTTTCCTGTAAATGAATTATAAGTGTTGATGAGCTTTTCCCAAACTTTATTAGCGCCTACTTTATCTAATGATGATGCAACCTTTGGTTCAAATGCATTGAAAAGCTGAACCGAAGTTTCCGATTCCAAATAATTAGTAGCTGCATTGTCATTACTCAACAAAATATTTTTAGCATCATCAAAACTGATAGAAGTAATGGCATTCGCAAAAATAGGAGCCGCTTGCGAAACTGCATCTTCAGCTGCCCGGTTAAATAATTTCACACCTTCATCAGCCAGGCTGCTCAATCCGAAAGTACGCAAAGTATTTTCAACTTTTCTCAATTCTTCAGGCATCAGGATTTTTACCATTTCATTTTTATAAAAACCATCTTCAGCCGAAAGCTTGGTAATTCCTTCTTCTACGCCTATATTCAACGCTTGCTTCAAAGCAGTGGAAACATCTCCGGAGCTGAGTCCTGATAAATCTATTTTGGAATTGGTTGTTGAATTTTTCTCCGTATTCTTTTCGGTTACTTTTTTGATTCCTCCTAAAATTTCTCCGATGGATTGCGCTTGAAGGTTTAATCCTAAAAAAAGTAAACCTGCGGTTAAAATTATCTTTTTCATCTGTTTGTGTTTATTTGTTTTTTATGGTTAGATGGAATTCACCAGCAAAATTTAGTTTGACATCAACTTGCATTGTGGCTCATTTCATTTTGTTTAAATTAAATTATGACTGTAATTATAATGATTAAACCACCTTGTCAGAAATGAAATCTACGAATTTCAAAATATAATAGACAAATGCCTTAATTAAATAGATTATAGAATTTTAATTTACACGATAACTTTCAGTTTTGCAAAATTCAGCAACAACTTTTTTTCACCTGCATTGTCAAACAAAATCGTAGCTTTCACATTTCCTGGTTCACCTTCCAACGAAATTACTTTACCACGTCCAAATCGATCATGAACTACAATTTTATCAGCTGCCAAATTTACAGCCTCACCATTCGCCTGGTTGGTAATTTTAGCTTCAGCAACGGGTTTCATTTTAGCTTTTGGTATAAAAGATGAGGTTTCTGTATTTTTTGCAGGTTTTTCTTTTCGTTCAAATTTTGGAATATCATTGTAATCATCAAACAGATTGGTATTTAATCCACTGTTATTAATCGGTAAACCAACATTCAGATTTTTCCAGTCAAGGTATTTGTCATCAATTTCTTCCAGGAAACGACTTGGTTCACTGTCAGTAATTTTTCCCCATCTGAATCTCGAAACCGAATATGTCAAATGTGCAAATTTTTCGGCTCTTGTCAAAGCTACATAAAACAAGCGACGTTCTTCTTCCAGTTCCTGACGGGTATTCAAATTCATCATCGAAGGAAATAAATTTTCCTCCAGACCAACGATGAAAACCGCCGGAAATTCCAGTCCTTTCGCCAAATGGACTGTCATCAGCGAGATTTTGTTTTTGTCATCATCCTCATTGTCCGCATCGGTGGACAAAGCAACATTCTCCAAAAACCCGCTCAACGAAGGGTCGCCTTCATCCAATTGTTTTTGTTCCTCGACATATCCTTGTATGCTGTTCAATAATTCTTGTATATTTTCCAAACGGGAAATTCCCTCTGGCGTATCGTCTTCTTTCAGCATACCAATTAATTTCGTCGTTTTCGCAACGTGCATACTCACTTCATAAACATCATGCGATTTCAACATCACTTGGAAACTTTTCATCATCGTCATAAACTCATCGAGTTTGTTTACGGTCCCGGCATTGATTCCCAATTTTGCAGCATATTGTCTGATGTTTTCCAAAACTTGAAAAACGGTAATCTGCAATTCATCAGCAGCAATCATGAGTTTGTTTATAGTTGTCTGACCAATTCCACGCACCGGATAATTGATTACTCTCAACAAAGCTTCCTCGTCATTTTGATTAATTAATAATCTGAGATAGGCCACCAAATCTTTGATTTCTTTTCTTTGGTAAAATGAAGTTCCTCCAAAAACTCGGTAAGGCAAGCTTCTTTTTCTCAAAGCTTCTTCTATCGCTCTGGACTGTGCATTGGTTCTATATAAAATAGCAATTTGATCATTTTTCAAATGCTGGGTCATCTGCAATTCAAAAATTTGTGAAGCAACATAACGTGCTTCATCAGCATCGGAAAGCGCACGGTAAACGGGAATCGTTTCTCCGTCTTCATTTGCTGTCCAGACATTTTTTTCCAACTGGTCACGATTTTGTGCGATGACTTGATTCGCCGCACCTACAATTGTTTTGGTCGAACGGTAATTTTGTTCCAATGGAATCACTTTTGCATCCGCATAATCCTTTTGAAACGAAAGAATGTTTCGGATGTTCGCGCCACGAAAGGCATAAATACTCTGTGCATCATCACCCACAACGCAAAGATTTTCATACCGAGAAGCCAAAGCTTTTACGATTAAATACTGCGAATGGTTTGTATCCTGATACTCATCAACCAAAATGTACTTGAAACGTTCCTGGTATTTAGCCAGAACTTCCGGAAAACGTGTCAAAACTTCATTCGTTCTCAAAAGCAAATCATCAAAATCCATCGCGCCCGATTTGAAACATCTGTCCACATAAGCTCGGTAAATGTCACCCATTCTCGGTTTCATTGCCGCTGCATCAGCTTCCATTAATTCAGGCGTGTTTTGGTAAGCCCGTACGGTAATTAAATTATTTTTGAATTGTGAAATTCTATGTAAAACCTGTTTTGCTTTGTAAATGTCTTTGTCGAGCTGCAATTCATCAATGACTTTACGCATCACACTTTGCGCATCCTGAGAATCATAAATTGTAAAGTCAGAAGGATAACCCAATTTCGTTGCCTCCACACGTAAAATCCTTGCGAAAATCGAGTGAAAAGTTCCCATCCATAAACTCTTTGCTTCCGAAGCACCGATGACAGCAGAAATTCTTTCTTTCATTTCCCGTGCCGCCTTATTGGTAAAAGTCAGCGAAAGTATGTTGAACGGGTCAACTCCTTTTTCAATCAAATGGGCAATTCGATAAGTAAGCACTCTGGTTTTCCCGGAACCTGCGCCGGCAATTACCATCAGCGGTCCTTCAGTGGTTTCGGCAGCAAGTCGCTGCGGTTCATTCAATTCGTCTAAGTAATTCTTCATTGGATTGCAAAGTTAGAATTTACAAGTCAAAATTCAGGTATGAGAATTAGAATTTAATAACTCATTTATCATTTGTCTGAATAAAGGATTAAATGAAATATTGTTGCTATTTTTGAATTTAAGATGAGAAAAATTTCTGCCTTAATTTTTATTCTTTTGATATCCTCCGGTTTTGGTCAGGAATTACCACCTATCATTAAATTTTCAAAAGAAATTTACAACGGAGGAAACCAGAATTGGATGATTTCCGAGGCAGAAAATCATTTCATTTATGTCGCAAATAACAAAGGTCTACTTGAGTATGACGGCGAAAGGTGGCGTTTATATGAATCTCCCAATAAGAGCATCATACGTTCTGTGAAAGTTGTAAAAGATAAAATATATACAGGTTGTTATCGAGAGTTTGGATATTGGAAAAAACAGTTGGATGGTTCTTTGAAATATTTCTCAATCAGTTCAAAACTTAAGAATACAATCAGCGAAGATGAGCAGTTCTGGAATATAATTGATAATGGGGAATTTATCTTGTTTCAGTCATTGAATCACCTTTACATTTTTCATGTCAACTCTGAGAAAATCAATATAATCTCCACACAAAGTTCTATTTCTAAAGTGTTTCAAACCGGGAAAAAAATATTTTACCAAGTATATGGCGAAGGACTTTATGAAATTGTAAAAGGAGATAAAATATTGAGAAGCAATCATATTTTGTTCAAAGACTCTAAAGTCGTTTCCATATTTGAATTCAATAATAAATTTGAAATTCATTTTCAATACGAAGGTATTTATACGATGTCCGGAAATGAATTAATGAAACTGGAAACACCTTTGCCATCTGTCAATCTATATTCGAGCATTAAACTTCAAAACGGGAATTATGCGATAGGAACAGTTTCAAACGGTGTTTATATTACCGATGAGAATTATAATTTTCTCTATCACATAGAACAGTCAAACGGGTTGTCAAATAATACAATTCTGTCGCTTCATGAAGATGTGATGAACAATCTCTGGCTTGGTTTAGACAATGGATTGGATTGTATCAATCTCAATTCTTTTGTAATGAATTATGATGATATAAATGGTGTATTGGGGACAGTATATGCATCAGTTTTGTATAAAGGAAATTTGTATCTCGGAACAAATCAAGGTTTGTTTGTTAAAAAACATGGCTCAAATAATCCATTTGAAATGGTTTCAAATACAAAAGGACAAGTCTGGGCTCTGTTTTTATATGAAGACACCTTGTTTTGTGGACATGATCTGGGGACTTTTATTGTTGAAAATAAGACAGCGCATACCTTACAAAAAGGCAATGGTACATGGAAATTTTCTCAAACTAAGAATCTAAGTCTATTACTCGCAGGGAACTACGAAGGATTGTCTGTTTTAGAAAAAAAGGATGGTCAATGGAAATTTAGAAACAGAATTGAGAATTACAATATCTCGAGTCGATTTTTCGAAATTTTAAATGAAGAGATATATGTCAATCATGAATACAAAGGAATTTTTCGTTTAAAATTAGATGATGAATTGACGAAAGTGAATTCTATATATAATTACAAGTCTCCTGAAAAAGGTAATAATTCCAGCATTGCTAAATTCAATAACACTATTTATTATGCTTCAGAAGATGGTATTTTTGAATTGATTACAAAATCAAAGAAATTTGAACGCGATGAAAAACTGAGTAAGGTTTTTGATGATGGGAACTACATTTCTGGAAAATTAATATCACAAGAGGAAAAAGTATTATGGATTTTTGGAAAGGATAATGTAAATAGATTTGAAAGTCAGTCTCTTACGAGTGATTTTCGGCTCACTTCCATTCCGGTCAATTATATATATTCCAATTCGCTCACAAGTTTTGAAAATATTTCTCAGCTAAATCAAAACCTTTACCTCATCGGTAATTCAAATGGTTATATAACACTCGATTTGGATAAAATTGAAAATTATGATAATCAATTGTATCTGAATGAGGTAATTTATTTTAAAACCGGATTTGATTCAAAAAGTTTAAATCTAACTGAAAAAACAACCCTCAAGAATAAGGAAAATAATCTGATTTTTCATTTCAGTGTGCCACAATATTCGAAGATGACCAATGTAGAATATCGTTACCGCTTAGAGGGTAGTGATGATAACAAATGGTCAGATTGGTCAGAATTATCGTTTGCTGAATTTGCAAATCTCTCATGGGGAGACTATACATTTTATGTGCAGGCACGCGTGGGGTATAATGAACTTGATTCGATTAAACAATTTTCATTTCAGATCAGAAAGCCTTGGTTTATTTCAAATGTAGCACTCGTTATTTATTTTGGATTATTGATTTTGCTGGCCTGGTTTATTAATAAGACATATAAAAAATATTATGAGCGACAAAATGAAAAATTAATTCAGGAAAATCACCGAAGATTAGAAATGAGTGAGTTAGAGAGTCAGCAGCAAATTATGAAGCTGAAAAATGAACAATTAGAAACTGATTTCGAAAATAAAAGTAAAGAACTTGCAACTTCCACAATGAATATCATCAATAAAAATGAAATTCTAAATAATATCCGTGAAAACCTAGAACAGACTGACAATAAAGACCCACATATTAAAAAGGTTTTGAAAATCATTGAAGAAAACTTGAATGATGAAGATACCTGGAATTTATTTGTCGAAACATTTAATAATACAGACAAAGATTTTCTAAAAAAGATCAAAGAACTTCATCCCTCTTTGACACCAAATGATTTGAAGTTATGCGCATATTTGAGGTTAAATTTGTCTTCAAAGGAAATAGCATCTCTTTTAAATATAACAATTAGAAGTGTGGAAGTTAAACGATATCGATTGCGTAAAAAAATGCAATTGGATCATGAAGATGGTTTAGTAGAGTATATTTTACAATTATAGACTACAACAATATTTTAAATTACCACAACATTACCACAACATAGTGGCTTCGAAAACGTTGTAGAAAGGAATTTTTAAATTTAAATTAACTGCTTTAATATTGTTTTAACTTAATGTTAACGCATCTTTTATACATCAATAACATCTTTAAATTGACTTGTATGTTTTTTATAGCATAAAAGAATTGTGCATTCTCAATGTCATTTTATAAGTTAGTGTATCTAAAACACTAATTTATGAAGTACAATTTTTTACTAATTCTAATTCTTGTCATTTCGGGTTTTACACATGCTCAGATTACAGAATTAAGAGGAACAGTAAAAGATAAAGAAACCAAATTTCCACTTATGGATGTTTCCGTTTCTACCTCCGATCTTTTACAAGAAGTTCTTACTGATGATGAGGGGAATTTTACAATCACCAATCTAAATGAAGGCGATGTCTTATTGATTAGCGCCATAGGTTATGAAACGCTTGAATATAAAGTCGGTTCACAGACTTTCATTCAGGTTACATTGAATCCAGATACAGCTACTTTACTCGAAGACGCTGTGGTGATTGGTTACGGTACACAAACGAGAAAAGAAGTTACCGGAGCAGTTTCAGTGATAGGCTCTGAAACAATAGAGGACTTAAGGCCTATAAAAACCGAACAAGCATTACAAGGAACAGTTGCCGGAGTGTATGTCTCCAGCGGTTCAGGTTCTCCCGGAGCCAATCTGGATATTAGAATCCGGGGTGTAGGCACAAATGGAAATAACGCACCTTCTGTAATTATTGATGGATTTGTAGGTGATTTAAGTACAATCAATCCTAATGATATTGAAAGCTTAACGGTTCTGAAAGATGCACAAGCTGCAATTTATGGAACTATCGGAGCAAATGGAGTTATTTTAGTTACTACAAAAAAAGGGCGTAAAAATCAGAAAACTTCAATTAATTACAATACCTATTATGGTTTTCAGGAAACTTCCAGAAAGTTGCCGTTATTAAATTCAACTGAATATGCTTTGTTGTTAAATGAAGCTTACGCAAATGCAGGTCAGAATATCCCGTTTCCGGAAATAGGAAATACATTAGGGGTAGGAACTGATTGGCAGGATGAAGTTTTTGATTTGGCAACTATTATGAGCCACGAATTAAGCGTAGCAGGTGGAGGAGAAAAAATCGCTTATACATTAAGTGCCTCAAATCTCGATCAGAATGGAATTGTAGGAAAAGACAAGTCAGGCTTTAAAAGAAACACTGCACGCGTTTCATTGAGCGGAGATTTAAGTGACAAATGGAAATTCAATACAAACTTAAATTATATAGATTTAAGAAGAAAAACCTTAAATGAAAACGCTTTAGGTTCTGTATTGTTCAATGCATTGAATGCACCACCAACACTTTCTGTCAGAGATGACGAGGGAGCGTTTACTTTGTTTCCGGTAGGAGGATTAGGAAATGAAATCATAAATCCACTGGCACAGATTGCAGATACTTATAATGAATACGCTTACAGAAAAATCAGTGGAACTTTCGATTTGAATTACGAAGTGATTGAAGGATTGAAATTAACGGGTCGCATTGGATTCAATTCGGCCAATGATGACAGCCGTGTTTTCAGCCCGATTGTAAATTACGGCGGGAAAGTATTTGATAATCCGCGCAGCCGCGTAACGCAATTCAAATCAAATTTCTATGATTATTCATTAGATTTCTTTGGAGAATATAGTAAAAACATTGCTGATCATAACATGACCCTTACTTTGGGGACTACATATTTCAGAGAATGGGGCGATAACCTGACAGGAACAGGTTATGATGTGCCGGGAAATGCTTGGGAAAATGCAGATATAAGTCTTACTACAGGAACTTTTGATGGAATTCCCGTAAGCTCTTATAATTACATCGGAAAAAGACTTTCTTATTTTGGTAGATTTCAATACAATTTCAAAGGACGTTATTTATTATCAGGTATGTTGAGAAGAGACGAATCAATTCGTTTTGGTCCGGATAAAAGTGCAGCATGGTTCCCTTCTGTAACTGCTGGTTGGATTATTTCAGAAGAATCATTCTTTGATGATACAGGAATTGTTAATTTCATGAAACTTCGCGGAAGCTGGGGTAAATTAGGAAGTGATTTAATTGGAAATTTTAGATATAGAGCATTACTAAACGGTGAGGCTACTTATGTTCTCAATGGATCATTGGTACAAGGAGTTGCAACCGGAGCAATACCTAATCTTGAAGTAGGTTGGGAAGAGAGTGAAAAACTTGATATTGGTTTAGATATTAATTTCTTCAATAATAAATTAAACATAGTTGCTGATTACTTTGTTGACAGAAGAAATGATTTATTAATTGAAAATATTCCAGTTTCCGGAATCATTGGAGCAGGTGCTCCTGGAGGACAAATGCCAACTTTAAATGCAGGAACAGTTGAAAATAAAGGTTTTGAATTTGCGCTTAACTTCAAAGATAAATTCGGAGAAAACTGGGGTGTTTCCTTAGGATATAATGTAACTTTTATTGATAATACAGTATTAGAAGTTAACAATGGAACAGGATATGTCGAAGGTGGTGCTTTCGGGGTTGGACAATTGGCGCCTTCCAGGATGCAAGTAGGTATGCCAATGGGTTATTTCTATGGATATCAAACTGCAGGCGTTTTCCAAAATCAGCAGGAAATTGACAACCATGCAGATCAGTCAACTTTGGGTGCTGAAGCTGCTCCGGGTGATTTACGATTTGTTGACCAAAATGGAGACGGGAAAATCACCGCTGAAGATCGAGTAAATATAGGAGACCCGATTGCAGATATAACTATGGGATTGAATTTACAGGTAAGTTTCAAAAATCTTGATTTGACAGCATTTGCTTATGCTTCTATTGGTAATGATATGGTTAGAAATTACGAAAGAACCAACCCGGATGTAAACCGATTGAATTATGCGTTAGACAGATGGCATGGTGAAGGCACAAGCAATTCAACACCAAGAGTGACGACAGGACCTCATAACAATAATCTTTTCTCAGATTACTTTGTAGAAGATGCTTCTTTCCTGAGAATCCAAAATATACAATTAGGGTACACATTCGGAGAAAGATTTACGAATAGCACATTAATCAAAAACCTCAGAATCTATGCAGCGGTAAACAATGTTTATACATTTACTAAGTATAGAGGTTTTGATCCGGCGGCTACGTCCGGAGATGCAATCGGAGCAGGTATTGATTACGGATTCTATCCGATTCCACGTACTTATATGTTAGGTTTAAATGTTAAATTCTAAGAAAATGAAAATCAAAAAAATTATATACACATTGACCATAGGAGCTTTTCTTACCCTTCCTTATGGTTGTGAAACAGATCTGGAAACAGATCCTATTTACACGCAGGATTCTGAAAATTATTTCAATAATCCCGATGATTATTACAGAGGACTTATTGGAGCTTACGATTTGTTGCAATCAACTTATCTAAATGCTATTTTGGGAGAAATTGCTTCTGACAATACAGTGAGTGGGGGAGAAAGTGCAAATGATGTGATTGCATGGCAGCAAGTCGATGAAATGATGCATTCTTCTGTAAATGATCAGTTGAAAGCACTTTGGGACAGGATGTTTGCAGGAGTTCAGCGTTGTAATTTAGTTTTAACCAATAAAGATAAAATTGAGTTCGATGGGAAAGACCAAATCATAGCCGAAGTTCGTTTCTTGCGTGCTTACTACCATTTTGAATTGGTAAAGTGGTTTGGAGGAATCCCTATGAAAGGTGATGAACAATTTGTCATTGGAGATGAATTGACAATTCCTCGTTCTTCTGTAGAGGAAGTTTACGCATCCATTGAAGCTGATTTAATTTTTGCTACAGAAAATCTAAGTCCGGTTGCTCCAGAAGTTGGGAGAGTAACTCAAGGTGCAGCTTACGCCCTTTTAGGAAAAGCTTATTTGTATCAGAATAAATTTCAACAAGCTGCAACTGCATTGGATCAGGTAATTACATCAGGTAATTATTCTCTAGTTCAAAATTATAGCACCTTATTTGAATTTGATCAGGAAAATGGTGCTGAATCTGTTTTTGAAGTTCAGTACACAGATATAGAGGGTGCAGGATTTGGTTGTCTTCAGTGTAGTGAAGGAAACGTTGCGGTAGGATTTAGCGGTATCAGAAATTATAACGGACCTTTATTTTCTTCAGGATACAGTTTTAATCTTCCAACTGCTGAAGCTTATGATGCTTTTGATGAGCAGGATTTAAGAAGAGATATTGCTATTTTAGACATTGAAGCTTGGGCATCTGAAACGGGAGCAACTTACGGAATGGGTTACAAACATACCGGTTATTTTAACCGTAAATACCTTCCGAGAACGCGTAGTGAAGATGCAGCAGGTGATTTAAATCTGACCAATCCAAATAATTATCGTTCTATACGTTTTGCGGATGTTTTATTGATGGCGGCAGAAGCCTACAACCGGGGAAACATCAGCGATGCTACGGCAAGAGATTATCTGAACAGAGTCAGATCAAGAGCATTTGGAAATACAAATAACAATGTTACAACTTCAGGTTCTGCACTTACAGAGGCAATATGGAGAGAAAGAAGATTGGAATTAATCGGTGAAGGACATCGTTTCTTTGATTTGGTCAGAACAGGAAAAGCGGTGGGAACGATTGCAGGATTTGTAGCAGGAAAACATGAATTGTTCCCAATTCCCTTCGAAGAAATTCAATTCTCAAACGGAAACTGGCAGCAAAATCCTAACTATTAAAATTTGAATACTATGTATAAAACAATAAAAATATTAAGTTTTCTTCTAATTCCTTTAATTTTCGGTTGCTCCGATAATGATGATGGATTGAAGGAAGTAGCCAACATGGGAAATCCGGGAGATCTTTCCATGGACTTTAAAATTACTCAGGACAATACAGGATTGGTTACGATTACACCATCCGGTAGCAATGCGACATTGTTTCAAGTTGATTTTGGGGATGGAACAGAAGTTTCAGACGAATTAAGACCTGGAACAGCTGTTCAGCATGTTTATACGGAAGGAATTTATTCTGTAAAATTAATGGCAAAAAATTTAGCAGGAGAAAGATCAGAAGTGACACAGGAGTTAGAAGTTTCATTCCGTGCACCTGAAAATTTGGAAGTAACCATTACAAAAGACGCTACAAATCCTTTCTTGGTTAATGTCACTGCTGCTGCCGACTATGAAACTTTCTTTGAGGTTCATTTCGGAGAAAATCCAAATGCAGAGCCTATTTCATTCTTAGAAGGAGAAACAGCCTCGTATCAGTATGCAGAAACCGGAACTTATACTGTTACAGTAATTGCATTCAGTGGTGGTGTTGAAACCACAACTTATACAGAAGAAATTGAAATATTTAATCCGGTTTTATTACCGATTGATTTCGAAAATCCTGATTTACAATATTTATTTTATTATTTCGGGGGTGGTGATGGTCAGGTAGTGCAGGTTGTCAATAATCCAAATCCGGGTGGTGTAAATAGCAGCTCAAAAGTAGGTTCTTACACCAAACCTTCAGGTTCAGAAGTTTGGGCGGGCTCTGTAATTACATTAAATGAAAACATTGATTTCAGCGGACCAAAACTCATCAGCATAGATGTTTATTCTCCTGCTGCAGGCATACCTGTGATATTAAAGGTTGAAAATGGAAATGATGGTGGAATTGCTGCTGAAGCAACCGTAAACACTACCGTTGCAAATCAGTGGGAAAGATTAGTGTTTGAGCTTCCGGCCGATGCATCGCAAACTTACAGCAAAGTAGTACTGTTTTTTAATTTTGGTACACCGGGTGCAGGCGAAACTTACTATTTCGATAACATTCAAAAATTGCCGTTGTCTTTGCCGCTTGATTTTGATACTTTCGATCCAAGTGCTTATGTTTTTACAGGATTTGGAGGAGCAACTTCATTTGTAGAGGCAAATCCGCATAATAACGAACAGAATCCAAGTGCACATGTAGTAAGGTCAAACAAAGCTATGAATGCTGAAACTTGGGGGGGAACCTTTATAGATTTGGACGAGCGCGTTCAATTCTCTAACGGAAATAAAATTCGCCTCAAAGTTTGGTCTCCGCAGGCAGGTATTGATATTTTGGTGAAATTTGAAAACCCGACAGATAATTCTCAGTTTGTGGAAGCAGTTACGACACTCAATACAGCAAATGCCTGGGAAACAATCGAAGTGGACTTTACAGGACAACCCGAAGGAAACTGGAGCAGAATGGTATTCTTTTTTGATTTTAATGAAACAGGTACCGGAACCGATTATTATTTTGATGATGTTGAACAAACAAATTAAACTTTATGAATAATTTTAAAAAATATATAATGCTTTTTGCAGCAGTAATCGGAGGAATGATTACGCTCAATGGCTGCTATGAAGATGAAAGCACTTTTGGAGACGTGATTGCTCCTTCCAATCTGACTATTGATTTCACCATTGCAAATGCAGATACGGAAAATCCTTACGGAGATGGCTCGGGAATAGTGAATTTTATAGCAAAGGCTGACAATGCCATGAATTATAAGTTTTATTTTGGTGATAATACCAATGCTTCAACTAATTCTGGAATTGTTGCACATCCTTTTGCATTGACTGGCGTAAACACTTATACGGTAACAGTAGTAGCAACAGGAACAGGTGGTGCTTCAAGCAGTATTTCTGAAACAGTAACTGTATTCAGCAGCTTCGATGATCCTGAAACAAAACAATTACTCACAGGTGGCTCGACTAAGACTTGGTATATTGCCAAAGGAATGCCTGGGCATTTAGGTTTAGGACCAATGGATTCTGCAACTCCTGATTGGTATAGCGCATCTCCATTTGAAAAAGACGAATGTTTCTATAATGATCAATTGGTATTTACACTAGAGGGCGACAATATTGTTTATAATTTAAATAATCAAGGTGAAACTTTCTTTAATACTGCATTTCTAAGTGTAGGAGGAGGGTCAGGATCAGAAGATGCTTGTTTGCCTTATAATACTTCTGGTAATAAATTTGTGACTTTGGCTTCAGCTACTTCAGGGCTTCCTGAAGAAGTTTCTACCGGTACTCAAATGATGTTTTCTGATGGTGGATTTATGGGATATTATGTAGGGCAAAGTAATTATGAAGTTTTAGAAATATCAGATGATTATATGTATGTGAGATTTCAGATGACACCACCCGGAGATACAAATATTGCTTGGTACATGAAATTTACTACAGATCCCAATGGCGGAGGTGGATCAGGCGGAGGAGATGACGAACTTGAAACCGAATATACTGAACTTTTCTGGTCAGATGAATTTGACCAGGCAACACTCGATATGAGCAAATGGAATTTCGAAATCGGTAACAACAACGGTTGGGGAAATCAGGAAAAACAATATTATACTGATCAAAATACCGTAATCGAAAACGGAATCCTCAAAATTATTGCAAAAAGAGAAAACATGGAAGGTTTTGAATTTACTTCTGCAAGACTTAATACTAAAGGTAAATTTAATTTCACACATGGTAGAATGGAAGTTCGTGCTAAACTGCCAACAGGCGGAGGTACGTGGCCTGCGATTTGGATGTTGGGTGCAAATTTTGATAATGTAGGCTGGCCTTATTGTGGGGAAATCGATGTCATGGAACATGTGGGTAACGAACCCGGAAGAGTACAAAGTGCACTTCATTTTCCTGGTAATTCCGGTGGAAGTGCAGTTGTAGGTTCGACTGAATTACCAACTGCGCAATCCGAATTTCATAACTATACTGTAGAGTGGAGTCCGGAACATATCATTTTTGCGATTGACAATGTAATCTATCATGAATTTCAAAATAACCCGGGAATTCCATTCAGTGCACCATATTTCATCATTCTGAACGTTGCTATGGGAGGTGCGTTAGGTGGTGACATAGACCCGGCTTTCCAGCAGAGTGCGATGGAAATCGATTATGTAAGAGTTTACAGATAAAAAAAGTGTAGAATTAAAGATTGGTTAGAGAAGGCTGTCCTGATGTAAAGAATGGTAAAAACATTTTGGACAGTCTTTTTATGTAGAATTTTTAATTCACATTACATCTTAATTTAAATTTGACCACTGATTTAAACAAATAAAAAGCAAAAAATGAAAAAGAGAATTACAGCGGTTATGTTGCTAAGTTTTTTGGCAGGAGCAAATCTCTCTGCCCAGAACAAGTCTTCACATCCTGATCTCAAAATCGAAAACAAAGTAGATTCGGTTCTGAGATTAATGACATTGGACGAGAAAATCGGACAGATGACCCAATATAGTTCCAGTTGGGATTTGACAGGACCGCCCACCGATGTTAGCAATGAACAAAGGCTTCAAAATATAAAAGAAGGGAAAGTAGGTTCTATGTTGAATGTTGCTACCGCAAAATTAACACGAGAAGCACAAGACTGGAACATGAAAAACTCAAGGCTAAAAATTCCTTTATTATTCGGATTAGATGTCATACACGGTTACAAAACTATGTTTCCAATTCCTCTTGGAGAAAGTGCAAGCTGGGATTTGAAATTAATGGAAAAAACGGCAGCAATTGCAGCCAAAGAAGCAGCCGCTTCCGGCATTGGATGGACTTTCTCGCCAATGATTGACGTTTCGCGTGATGCCCGTTGGGGACGTGTTATGGAAGGTTCTGGAGAAGATACTTATCTTACTTCATTAATTGGTGTTGCGAAAATCAAAGGTTACCAAGGTGATGATTTGACTGCTCAGACTTCGATTGCGGCTTGTGCGAAACATTTTGCCGGATATGGTTTTGCAGAGTCAGGCAGGGATTATAATGCCGTAAATATTGGTATTCATGAACTAAACAATATTATTCTTCCGCCATTTAAAGCAGCTGTAGATGCAGGAGCTTTAACTTTTATGAACTCATTTAATGACTTGGATGGAATTCCGGCAACGGGAAATAAATACATCCAAAGAGATTTACTCAAAGGCGAATGGGGATTTCAGGGATTCATGGTTTCTGACTGGGGTTCGATAGCAGAAATGATTAATCATGGTTATGCCAAAGACAAAAATCAGGCAGGAGACATTGCTGTTCATGCCGGTAGTGATATGGACATGGAAGGAAATGTTTATGAGTTTGAATTAAAAAAATTAGTTGAATCCGGAAAAGTAGATATAAAACTTATCGATGATGCAGTAAAAAGAATTTTAAGAGTGAAATTCCAGTTAGGATTATTTGACAATCCTTACAAATACAGCGATGAAAAAGCTGAAAAGAACAATATTTATACAAAAGAAAATTTGGATGTTTCATTGGAAGCCGGCAAAAAATCAATTGTATTATTAAAAAATGAAAACAATTTATTACCGATTAAATCTTCTGTGAAATCAATTGCCGTAATTGGACCATTGGCGGATGACAAAGATTCTCCGCTTGGAAACTGGAGAGGAAAAGCAGACCCGAATTCAGCCGTTTCAGTTTTGGAAGGAATTAAAACTTATGCTCCCAAAGGTGTAAAAATAACTTACGCCAAAGGCGCGGATTTGTCTACAGGCGAAAGAAGTTTCTTGCGTCCGATGACTATCAATCAAACAGACAAATCAGGTTTTGCAGATGCAGTTAAACTTGCAAAAGAAGCTGAATTGGTAATTCTCGTTGTTGGCGAAGATGCTTTCCAGTCAGGTGAGGGCAGAAGCCAGACTGACATTGGTTTTGCAGGTGTTCAGGATGAATTAATCGCAGCTGTGAAAAATGCAAATTCAAATGTTGTGATGGTCGTGATGAGCGGCCGTCCGATGGATTTGACGTGGAGCGATGAAAATATTCCTGCGATTTTAGAAACTTGGTTATTAGGTTCTCAACACGGAAATGCCGTGGCTGAAGTATTGTTTGGGAAATACAATCCAGCAGGGAAATTGACCATGTCATTCCCGAGAAACGTTGGGCAATTACCACTTTACTACAACCAGAAACCTACAGGACGCGGAGATGAAATCCAAGATGTAACTTATTCAGCATACAGAGATGTGAAGCGCGACGCACTTTATCCGTTTGGATTTGGATTGAGCTATACGACTTTCGAATACGGGAAAATTAAACTGGACAAAACAACTTTACCAAAAGGCGGAGCGATTACCGCGTCTGTTGAAGTTACAAATTCCGGAAAGGTAAAAGGAGAGGAAGTTGTGCAGTTGTATCTGCGCGATTTGGTGGGAAGCCTCAGCCGTCCTTTGAAAGAATTGAAAGGATTTGAAAAAATCGAATTAAATCCGGGAGAAACCAAAACCATACAATTCACGATTGATGAAAAGATGATTACATTCTTCACAGCAAACCAGAAATGGGAAGCAGAGTCTGGAGATTTCAAACTTTTCATCGGAACCAATTCCCGCGATGTACAGGAAACCTCATTTTATTATTGATACTTTATTTGTAAAGTGTACCGTCCCGTTGCTTGTTGTTTAGCTGCGGGGCGTTTTTTAATTTATTAAATATGAACTTTACCCGAATCTAATACAACGATAGCTGCTAGAAACAGCAACGCTAAAATAGCAAGGAGTACTGTCCACAAACGCTTATTTACCTTTCCGTAATTCATAATATTCAATTTTTAAGTGAAACATTCTTTTAAAAGTGAACAGAGCTTATTTTTTCGAATTAAATCTCAAGAACCATACCCGAGTATAATTCTTTATATTTGCTTACGATATGAACACCATCGGAAAAAATTACAGACTTACAACATTTGGAGAAAGCCATGGCGAAGCACTTGGAGGAATTATTGACGGTTGTCCTGCAGGAATTGAACTTGATTTTGAACAAATTCAATATGAGCTTGACCGTAGAAAACCCGGACAGTCCAACATCGTTACACAGCGAAAAGAAAGTGACACCGTAAAATTTCTTTCTGGAATTTTTGAAGGAAAAACCACAGGAACCTCCATTGGCTTCATCATACCAAACGAAAACCAGAAATCAAAAGACTATGGTCATATCGAAGATGTATTTCGTCCGTCACATGCCGATTTTACGTACCAGCAAAAATATGGGATCCGCGACCATAGAGGAGGAGGAAGGAGTTCTGCGCGTGAAACTGCCAATTGGATTGTCGGTGGAGCCATCGCAAAACAAATTCTGAAAGGGATAGAAATTAATGCTTACACTTCCTCTGTCGGAGATTTATTTCTGGAAAAGCCTTATCAGGCATTGGATTTTTCAAAAGTAGAATCCAACATAGTTCGTTGTCCCGATGAGGAAGTAGCTGAACAAATGATTACCAAGATTCACGAAGTACGCAAAGCAGGCGATACCATTGGCGGCACGGTAACTTGTGTTTTAAAAAATGTGCAGATTGGTTTGGGTGAGCCGATTTTTGATAAATTGCATGCGAGATTAGGTCAGGCAATGTTAGGAATCAATGCGGTAAAAGGTTTCGAATACGGAAGCGGTTTTTGCGGTGCAAAAATGAAAGGTTCAGAGCACAACGATTTATTCAACGAAGATGGAACTACAAAATCAAATCTTTCCGGAGGAATTCAAGGAGGAATTTCCAATGGGATGGATATTTATTTTCGTCTGGCATTTAAACCTGTAGCCACCATTATGCAGGAACAGGAAACAATTAATTCAAAAGGTGAAATCGTAAAAATGCAAGGCAAAGGAAGACATGATCCTTGTGTAGTGCCACGGGCAGTACCAATTGTAGAAGCATTGGCGGCGATGGTTTTGCTTGATTTTGTTTTGCTTGATAATTCACAGAATGATTCAGGTTTGTCATTCTGACGAACGAAGAATCTTTTTACTTCGGCAGACTAATTAACGGTGAAGTCACATTTTCATTTTTATCCAAAAAGATTTTTCCGCGTAAAACACTTTGAATCGTTTTGCCTAAATTTTCTACAAAAGAAGTTCTTAAATTAGAATGGTGATAAACCAAACTTACCTGACGTGTCGGCGCAGGGTCAGTAAAATAACGAACATTCTTTTTAAATTCAGAAGGTAAATCTTCCGCGTGCAAAGAAGGTAGCAAAGTCATTCCATAACCTTCATTTGCTAATTTAACCAAAGTGTCCAAACTTCCACTGTCTAGACGAACAGGCTGCGCTTTCAATTTTGCAGGTTCGCATAAATTCAACACATTATTTCGGAAACAATGTCCTTCTTTGAGTAACAACAAACTATCCGATTCCAAGTCAGAAACATCAATCGATTTTTTTGCATGTAATGGATGTGAGGCCGGAACGTAACCTACCAAAGGCTCGTAATACAGCACTTTTTCCACAATGTGTTCTTCGTGCAAAGGCGTCACGACAATCCCGAAATCCAATGTTCCTTCCTGAAGTGCATTGATGATTTCATCGGTCTGCATTTCTTTGATGATGAGGTTTGATTTTGGAAAAGCTTTTTCAAAAGTTCTGTAAAACATCGGAACCAAAGTCGGCAAAACTGTCGGAATGACGCCGATATAAAAATCGCCTTCCACTTGTCCTTTTTCCTCAAAAACCAAATGTGACATTTTGTTGGCTTCGCGCAAAATGATTTTGGCTTGTTCCACTACTTTTTCTCCGATTTGAGTCAATTTAATTGGCTGCCCCGATCGGTCAAATATTTCTATGTTTAATTCTTTTTCTAACTTTTGAATCTGCATACTCAAAGTCGGTTGCGTTACGAAAGACTTATCGGCGGCAAGCGTGAAATTTTTGTATTCAGCGACAGCCAAAACATATTGTAATTGAACAAGTGTCATTTATAGAAATTTTTGATAAATGTACAAAAAGTATAAATTTTAATTATCATTAATTTGAAATGAATTTATCGAACCTGATAAAAATTATGCTTCATTTAGAAAGCGGTTTCGGTTTGTAATTTGTGATAAAAACACCGAAAATTATTAAAACCGCTGCAATGATAAATTTGAATGAAATTTCTTCGTCAAGAATCAACCAACCCAGAAAGATTGCAATGATCGTATTTACATAAGATAAAATCGAAATCTGAGTAGGGGTTATTTTTTTCAAGGCATAATGGAAAGCAAAATAAGCAATGACAGAACCGAAAATCGCCAGATAAATTACCGACAAACCACTTCTCAAATTCCAGTGTTCAAAATTATAATTTTTAGTAAATGTAAATGCAATAACTAACTGAGCGATTCCTGCGAATGAAAATTGATAAAATAAATTCAAAAAGATATTTTCATTTTTATAATTCATTTTTTTAGTGAAAATACTTCCGAGTGCCCAACCTGAAATTGCAATGAACAGAAAAATAATTCCCATACGGAAATCGCGGTTGAGCAAATCATTAATCCCATCCCAAAATATAAAGACAATTCCTGCAAATCCCATCAAAATCCCAGCCAGCGAGCGATAGCTAAATTTTTGCAGCCCAAAAACGATACTTCCGATAAAAACAAAAATAGGTGTGATAGCGCTAATTAGCGAAGCCAGGCTACTTGAAATATTTTCTTCGGCAACGGTCGTCATTCCATTGGCGATGATGAGCATCAGGATTGAAAATATAATCTGGATTCTGAGATTTTTCCAGCCAATCCATTTTAATTCTTTCTTATAAATTAAAACAAAAAATAAAATAATTCCCGCCAGAAGTTGTCGAATTCCTGCTACAAACCAAGCCGGTATTGTTTCCACAGAAATCCTGATTCCTAAAAATGTAGTTCCCCAAATGATGGCAACAGCCAAAATCGCAAAAATTAGATTGTAATCTTTCAAGGCAAGAATTATAATTTGCGAAGGTATTTAATTAAAAGGCGTGAAAATTTATTTCCTAAAAATATTAATCAAAATGAGATGAAAACAGAGTCAGTTTGGAATGGTTTTAGCAAAATATTATAGAGACTGGAATTTGAAATCTCAATATTTAATTAAATTTTAATTTTATGAAACTAACAACGATAGGTTTGGAAAAATCAAACAGTAAAGAAATTTCCGAAGATTTGAATGTATTATTGGCAAATCTTCAGGTGTATTATCAAAATTTACGTGGTGTGCATTGGAATATCAAAGGTGAGCAATTTTTTCAGCTTCATCCGAAATTTGAAGAATTGTATTTGGACGCGCAGGAAAAGGTTGATTTGGTGGCGGAAAGGATTTTAACTTTGGGCGTTACGCCGCTTCATACTTTTGAAGATTACATAGAAAATGCATCGGTAAAAGTTGGTAAAAATGTTTCAGATGCGGCGAAATCAGTTCAATTGGTTTTGGATTCGATTCAGGAATTACTCAAAATCGAACGAGAAATTTTAGATAAATCTTCAGAATTAAATGATGAAGGAACGAATTCTATGATGAGTGATTTCATTTCATTTCAGGAAAAAACCGCATGGATGCTCAAAGCATTTTTAGGCGGAAAATAATTATATATTCTTGTCCCGGCTTTTCGCGTTTTGGTGAAATTTTGATTTAATTGTTTTCATTCAATCCGTTCAGAGCCGGGATTTTTACGGCAATAAGTCAGGATTGATGTCCAAAATGTTTTCACGTGTGTATTTTTCGATGAATTCATCCGTGAAATTTTCACTTCCCATTAATTTATTATTTTGAAGTAATTTTTTGATGTCCAGCATTTTATATTCTTTCAGCATTTTGAATGAAAGTGGTTTGTAAGAAAAATGCCAAGGTTCGTACGCAAAACCTTTTCTTCCTTTGACATTGGTATAAACCAAATAAAATCCGAATTTTTCTGAATTTTCATCCAGCCATAATTTGAATTTGTGCATGCGTCCGCCTTCGTTGAAATGCGTCTCGCTTAATGGATTTGAGGGAATTCCTTTGGTGCTGTCGATGATATCCAAATCTGTACCCCAATGGTGGCGCGAAGTTCCGGGAATCGTACTGTATTCGATAATTTTTTCGATGGTTTTCTGATGTGAAAGCCCTTGATTCCGATAGCTTTTGTATTTGCGCTCCCAGATTCCGTTTTGGTGCGTATAATTTCTGTAGCTAGAAACCACATGGATATTGAATCCGCTTTCTTTGGCGGCTTTTTTCATTAAATTAAAATCCAGACGTGCAGTTTCGCGCAATTTGAAATCTTCTCCATACAAGGCAGGATTTCCTTTTCCGATTAATTCATCTTGTGAAAATTCCTGAAATAAATTCAAATCCAAAACCGGATTCAGAAATAATAATCCTCCCGCAAAAGAAGATTTTTTGATAAAGTCGCGTCTTTGCATTTTCTAATGTATGTGAACTTTTCCTCCGGCAATTTTTTCCTGTGTTACCTGAGCACCGCCAAATATATGAATATTTCCCCCGGCACGTGTTTTGGCATTGACAGATTCTGTGGCATAAACTTTGGCTTCTCCGCCTGCATTTACGGTAACTTCAGTTTTTGCAGTTTCCAATTTTTCTCCATCATAAATCCCGCCGGAGTTGGAAATTACAGATTGAAAATCTGCAGTTCCATTCACATAAATTTTACCGCCGGTATTGGTTTTAATTTCCAATGAATTAGTTTCGATGGGCAAACGGATTTCCGCACCTTCTTTTGCGTTCAATAAAATTGTGGAAGCACTAATAGGATTTTCAGATGAAATGTATGCACCTTCATTGGCATGAATTTCATTTAATCCTTGATAGTAAAGTATTACTTTTACTTCATCACCTTTGAGCAGATTTTTTGTATTCATTCGGATTTTAAGCTGTTGGTTTTTAGTAATTAATTCTACTTCGTTTGCTCGGGAGCCGGAAATTTCAATGTAATCTTTGTCTGATTTGACCAATGTAACCGGAATTTTATCGAAAACTTCCACAAAATTAAATTCGCCTAAATTTTGTGTTTTTTGAGCGAATGATATAGAAAATAAGGCGATTATTAGGATTGAAAATATGGTTTTCATCTTTGAATTTTTTGCGAATTTAATTTCAAAGATTAAGCCAAAAAGAATTTTGATTTTCAACCTACGAGTTCTAAATATTTAAATTTAATTTAAAATTAAAAATCGAATTTAAATTATCAATTCCTTAAATTGATGTGTCCTGAAATTCTGTCTCCGTTTTCCAAAGTTAAAATGTACCAATAGCTTCCACTAGGAAGAGATTGACCGTTGTATTTTCCGTCCCATTCATAATTTGTTTGCAATACTTTATCAACAAACTGTTTTCCATATCTGTCGAATATTTGTAATCTGGAGTTGGGGTAAGCTTCGATACCTCTTATTTGCCATGTGTCGTTTCTGCCATCTCCGTTTGGGCTGATGAAATTGGGTACACCAATTATGCCTGCTTGTTTGGATGAGGAACCACAACCCTTTATGTCACGTACATAAACGTAGTAAATTCCTGATTGCAGATTTGTAAAAACCGGACTGCTTTGCCAAAAGATGTTGTTTAGACTGTACTCAAAGGGTCCGTTTCCGGAAACAGAGATTGTAAGCGTATTTTCTGTTGTTTTGATTTCTGTGATGGCTGGTGCAGTTGAGAAACTTACTTCAAGGTCTCTGAAAATGGGACAAGGTATAGCATTGATTCCTGCGATGAGCTTATACAATCCTTCTTCTGTGAAAACAATATTTGGCCCTGTACTTATGATGTTGCCATACTGGTCAGTCCATTCGTAATAATCAAATCCTTCAGGAGCAGTAAATTCGTAGGATGTTCCCTCACAGATTAATATATCTTCCAATTCCTGCATCTCGGGAGTCGGATACACGGTTACTGTTATGGGTTTTCTCTCTGATGTGCAGCTTCCTGTTTGAGACTCCAACCAAAATGTGGTGGTAACCGTAAGTTCTATTGAATAGGTATTCCCTGTATGGATGGGTGATCCAGAGAATTCAGATGTGTACCAATTTATTATCTCTCCGGTTGAACTGACTGTAATCGTAACGGGCTGGGCAACACAACTGATAATTTCTTCTTCCGGTAAATAGAGTTCTGGAGTTTCAACAACTTCTATCGTCATAGTTATTTCTTGTGTTGAACATAGTTCTTCATCGGGATGAAAAGTATAAGTTGTCGTTACAGTATTGTTGGCTACCGGTGTCCAATTTCCAGTAATTCCGTTGATGGATTGATTTGGTAAGGTAAATTCTTGACCATAACAAACGGGTTCTATCTGCTCAAACTGTGGAATTATTTCATCGATAACAAATGCTTCTACAGGAATTCTTTCGCTATTACAGTTTTCAGTGCTTACAGCTTCTGCATAAAAGGTAACAGAGCTGTTGAGAGGAGGAGTGATGAAAGGATTTCCTGTGAAAACAGGATTTGTGTCAAATTCGTTTTCGTACCAATTTACTGTAATTCCGTTGGTTGCTACACTCAGTTCAGAAGAACTTCCAATACAAACCGGATCTGCTGCTAAAGATTCGATTGTCGGTAATTGGTTTACCATTATAATGAGTCTCTGTCTTTCGGATATACATTCACCTGCCTGAGCTTCTATCCAATAAGTTGTGGTTTGATTTAATTCAGGAGTAGTGTAACTCATACCAACAAAAAAAGGAATTTCATCAAATTCTCCATTGTACCATTTTACTGTATTTTCTACAGCAGTCTGAACTTCTATGGTGATAGAATTTCCTAAGCAAATCTCTACCATTTCATCAATGGAAAATTCTGGAGTATTATTAATTATTAAATCAAAAGTGCGCAAAACAAAACATCCATTTTCGTCTTCTATTCTTACCCAGATTGTAGTGGTTTCATCTGTAGTGTAAGCAGTCTGTGGATTTTCATTATTTTCAGCTTCTTCTTGGGATAAATGAAATGTAACGATGTCAGAAGCGTTTCCTACATTAATTTCATCTAAATTAAAGGTATAAGATTCTCCTTCATCTAAACAAACTTCTAAATCAGACATTTGCTCAACATTCGGCGGACCGGTTATTGTAATTTCAAAAGTGCGGATGTGTTCTTCTCCATCTACTATCAAAGTTAGGGTAACTGTATATGTGCCAGGTTCAGAATAATTGTGTTGTGGATACATTTCCGTAGATTCTTGTCCATCTCCAAAGTTCCAATGAACGCTCTCGATTTCACCACCTTGATAACAATAGTTAAAATCCAAAGTATTTCCCGAACAATAAAGCTGTTCTTCATCTATCGATAATCCATTGACATTTATGGATACCCGAAAATAATTATTTAGAAAAGTAGGCAATCCAAATGAAGGAGTCATTTGGGTTATATAGGGACTTAAATCTATATACTTGCGGTCATAAGAGGGAACCTCTCCTGTTCCAGGATTATAGGCTACATCCGGATTTTTGATAGCACCAATGTATTTACTACTCGAATCCTGATGTCCTGAATTATAAATTTTCCCGTCCAAAGCTAATTGTAATGCTCCATAATGTGCATTTAAGGAAACTATATATTTCGAATTTATGATCGAAGGAGCAGTTAAATTATATTGTTCTATATATACTTTCAGTGTATTCCCTAAGATTATATTTGTGGCATATAATAGATTTCCATTTGGAGAAAATTCAATACCATAATAATTTCCGGGTGTGGTTGTAGGCTCGTATAAAATAGTTTCATTCGAAACAATTCCTGTTTCAGTATCAAAGTCATAAACAGATAAATAGCCTGCATTTTCATTGTTGGCTGAAGAAAACATACCCATGCCCAATTTTGAACCATCAGGTGATGCCTTTAAATAACCTATAAATTTCTCACTACCTATGGTTGAAGGAGAAATTATCGGGTTTAAATCTATTCCGTGTTCATCAATTGAAAAAGCATAAAAATTACCTTCGAAATGGGTTACGATCCAATAACCTGTTTTATCAGAATTACTTATTGCCGCCAACTTTTCATAACCTTGCTGAATTCCGTTTATAGGAATTTCGATATTCTTTTCTAGGACAGCGCCCATCCCGCCATTGAGGCTCATGTCAATTATATTGTATTGAATTCCTTTTTGGCGTCGTTCTCGTGCATCTATCGTAAATAAATAATAGAGATTGCAATCATTTGGTTTGGGTAAAATAACGGCAGATGAAGTACTTGAAGAATGACCATTTAAACCCTGACCATTTTGCATGATGTTATGGGTTCGATCATAAACTTTTTGACCATCTGAATAAAACAGTAAATTTCCATATTCATCGGAAATACTTGTGCATCCTTCCATCGTTTCAACCATACCATTGGTGTCAATTGCCGGATTTCCACTGGTAAAATCCAAACCAACATTGTAACCAAAATACCAATATGCTTTCTGTAATTGGGCGTTTAAGCTTACGGAAACAACGAAAAGGAAAAATATATTACAGAGATATTTCATTTAAATTTTTGAAAATGAATTAAACCCGATGACTTATTGGTGAGATATGAAAGTCATCGGGATTTAATCTGAGTAGAAATGATGATTATTTTTTGATGATTTTAAATGTTTCAACTTGATCTCCCTCAAGTATTACTCTAAATACATAAGCTCCCGGAGTCAATGAATCAACATTAATTTGTCCATTCGTAACTTTTAAATCATTGATTACTTTCTGACCGGTTAAATTAAATACCGATACTGATTTCACCTTAGATTTGGATGATATGTTCAGTATGTCTTTTACTGGGTTTGGATAATATGAAAATTCAAAAGAATTTAAATCTGAAACTCCTAATTCTGAGCAAATCAACTCAAAAGCAAGCTGGTCTTTCGAATCCATACTTTCCCACACATCGTCTGTCCAATTATAAGCCGCATCCGGATGACCAAGCCTCATCGGTTCAAATTCAGTATATCCCCAGCCCATTGAATTGCAATCTATTTGTATCCAGTAGGTTGTATTTGGTTGAAATACAACCGGATCAAATTTAACTGTGTATTTTAGAACCGGTACAGAAAATAAAGTTCCCAAGTTTTCACTGCTTTCTATGGCTCCGGCTCTGGTAAACAATTCTTCTCCCGGAATTCCATCGTTATCTTCAAAAAATATAAAATTAAAATACGTGGACGGACTAAGAACGGTAGGCACAAACCCCTCTATTGTATAACCATTGTCACCCACCGGAATGTCTACAGCATATTGAGTTCCAAAGCTTCCTACGTGTCCCAAAGTCATAGCATCTTGCATATTGTCTGAAGGAACTAAAGTGGTTTCACAATTAAGCTCAGCTGGTGCTTCACCACAGGTCAAACTGATTTCATAAGCACCTTTTGACAGCGATTCAGGATAAATTTTACCTTCTACCATAATGATATAAGTTGAAATCCCGTCTGAAACAAAAGATAATTCTGACTGATTTCCATGACAGGATAAAGAATTACTGTTAGCAACAATCTCTTCTGTTAATGCACAGTCTTTGAACACACGTAAATATGTATTGTATGTAGATCCGCAAAGTGAAACTGTCACAAGTTCAGGCTCACCTTCTCCGGTGTAAGAATAAAATACGTCAGACGTGGAATTACCACCTGAGTCAGTTGCAAAAATAGTGTTACCCATTTCTGTTTCTCCACAAGATAGCGCTATTGCATCTTCACAGTTGTCATTTGCAGGTATATCTGTTCCTGTACAATTAACTTTCAACTCATAATTACCAAAGCTTGAACCAGCTCCTTCAATCATAATAACGTAATTCGAAGTTCCGTCGGAAGTAAAACTGACCTGCGACTGCGTGCCACAGAAATTATCATTAAATGCAATTTCATTTGTCAAAGTACAATCCGAATATACTCTTATATATGTGTCATAGTTCGATCCGCACAAGGATAGCGTTACAAATTCCTCCGTACCGTTTCCTGTATAAGTATAGAATACATCTTTGGCAGGATTTCCTCCTGAATCTGATGCTCCCATAGTAGAGCCTGTATAGGTGTTACCACAAGTAAGTGCTATCGCGTCTTCACAGTTGTCGTTTTCAGGTATCACAGGACAATCTTCTGAAATCACATTCATTGTATATTCTCCTAATTTATTATAGTTTATCGCAATTGGAATATAATAAGTTCCCGCAGGCAGGTCATAGAAATGAACGGTTCCCAACTCATAAGTTCCTTCACAACTTGTGTTGTTGGCAATTCCCGTTGTATAAGTTGTAGCTGAACAGGAATCTAAATAGACTTTCAACATACTCCAGTAATTCACAATTTCCGAATCCGTTCCGCAAAAATCTATGGTCAGATTATTACAACTTCCCGTAAGGGTCACAGCTTCCCAAACCACAGGCTTTCCAAATACACTTATTTCGTGGGGATTTGAGGTTCCGCCTAAAGTTGTACCGTTAAAGGTCACGGGAATTCCGTTGATCAGTTCCGTTGGTATAACATCCTCGCAATTATCGTTTGCCGGCGCAGTTGGACAGTCTTCCGAAAGCACGGTCATTGTATATTCGCCCAGAGTGCTACTTGATAAGTCAGTTATGACCGGAATATAGTAGGTTCCGGCAGGAAGGTTGTACCAATATAAAGTTAACTTACCGTCTTCACAGCTTGAAAAGTCAGTGGTATTGGAATACATTCTTTCTCCTGCCGTTGGAGAGCAGCTTTGTGTAATGAAACTGTTCATACCAACATTAGTGCTTGCCGGGGTTCCGCAGTAGCTTACGGAAAGTGTATTGCATTCTCCGGTAATGGTTACTGCTTCCCATACTACAGGTCTATTGCCTGCAATAACCGTCTCTGCTGGATTTGCAGTCGCTCCCACAGTAGTACCAGAAAAACTGGCAGAAATTCCGTTAGTAAGCTGTGTTGGCGCTACGTCCACGCAGTTATCATTTGCAGGGGCAGGAGGACAATTTTCGGAAATAACATTCATCGTGTAACTTCCTGTCGGATTGCCGCTATATGGGTCAAGTATGACTGGAAGATAATAAATCCCCGAGGGTAAATTATAGAAATGAGCTGTTGTATTTCCATCACTACAGGTTGAGGTATCAGAACGGTGTGCTGAAAAATATTCAGATGCAGGACAACTCTTTGTGTAGTATATGGTTGATGCGAATTGAGACGTAGTTCCACAAAAGTCCACTGTAAGATTATTGCATTCACCTGTCAGGGTTACTGCCTCCCAAACAACAGGTCTTCCAAAAACACTTAACTCTTCCGGACTCGCAGTTTGCATCTCGGTTTGACCTGTAAAACTAACGGAAGTCCCGTTGGTCAACACAGTAGGAGTAATGTCTTCGCAGTTATCATTCGCAGGAGCAGAAGGACAAGCCACTGCAATCACGTTCATCGTGTATTCTCCCAATGTACTGTAATCAGGGTTTGCCATAATCGGAAGATAATAAGTTCCTGCGGGCAAATTTTTAAACGTATAACTTTTATTACCATCATCGCAATCATTATATTCATTGGGATAAGAAAAATCACTGAAAAAGCAATCTTTTGCGGCGATGGTATATATTTCGTTCATATTGCCGGCAGCAGTTCCGCAAAAGTCCACAGTCAATGTACTACATTCTGTCAGCGTTACGGCTTCCCATACCACCGCTTCTCCCAAATTATTCATCTCATCATCACTAGCAGTTCCTCCGACGGTGGTACCTATGAAAGTAACAGGAATGCCATTGGTTAATTGTATTGGCGTAACATCTTCACAGTTGTCATTAGCTGGTGGAGATAGAATTCCATTCTCCTTTAAAGTTCCATAAGAATTTGTATCGTCTTTATTGAGTTCAGAAGATTCTGTGTTGGATAATAGTGAACTTCTCGCCTGAGCCCATAATGAGCCTAAAAAAGATTGACCAGTTAATAGGACTAAAGATAAAAATCCTATATAAAATAAATATTTTCTCATGATTATTATTAGTTTATTTAGACTAAATTAAAATAACAAAATTAACGTACTTATTGAATGAACTGCTATAATGCGTTATGATATTTATCAATGCACTATAAATCAATAATATTTATTTTATAAAATGGAGATTTTGAGAAGTGTAAAAACAAATATTAGTTTATCTATTTGTTTTTCTTTCATATCTAAATCACAAAAGAGAAACCGAATGTTTCTCTTCAATGAATTTAAAAAACATATACAATTTATGTTCAAATTCTAATCCGTAAAAAATTTTGGAATCATAGTCAATAGGCATTTCATAAATTTCAGGATTGCCTATCAAAACTCTTTGATTCCATACTGAAACATATCGTTGATTTTTGTTTTGTAAATAATTCAAAGTAAAAGTTCCCGCTGAAGGCTGCATTTTTAAGAAATTATCATACCCCAAATCCAAAACGGTGAGGTCGTATTCATTTGATTTAGAGTTTAAATCCTTTGTTGTAACAACAATTACATATTCTTTATTAATACTAAAATTTAATTCCTTTGTTTCCATTCTTTTAACGGATTTAATTTCGTCTGGTTTTAAGTTTTTAATTGTATCAAAAGAAACCGGAACACCATTTAGAATATATAAAATATTTTCCCCTTCACTGATTGAATTAATCTTTGTAATTTCTAAATCTTTATTTTTATGAGACTGAATGACTAAACAACTTGGTGAATTTGTTAGCATTTCTCCTATACTTTGATTTTTAAAACCCAAAGAATCTACCTGCGCCCAACTAACAAAAGGTAAAATCAAAATAAGTAGAAATATTTTTTTCATAGCAAAAGAGTTTGGTTTTTAAAGATAAGAAAAATCCTCACAAATTTTTAAAACTTGTGAGGACTCTTATGTCTAAATACTTGTGTCTATGTTTAATCTTTCTCTGCAACCAATTCTCCGATTCTTACAATCACTTCCGTTGCTTTTTCCATAGACTGCAAAGGAACATATTCGTAAGGTCCGTGGAAATTGTGTCCGCCTGCGAAAATGTTCGGACAAGGCAATCCCATAAAACTCAAACGAGAACCATCAGTTCCGCCGCGAATCGGTTTGATGTTTGGTTCGATTCCTACATCTTTCAATGCTTGTTCAGCAATTTCAACCGAAATAAATTTTTCCTTAACCTTTTCGATCATGTTGTAATATTGGTCTTTCATTTCCAGCGTTACATTGTCCTCGCCGTATTGCTCTTTGAATTCATTTACAATTTGCTGGATCAAATCTTTTCTGGCATTGAATTGTTCCATGTCGTGGTCACGGATGATGTATTGCAATTCCGCTTCCGAAACATTTCCTTTCATCGTATGCAAATGGAAAAATCCTTCACGTCCGGTTGTTTGTTCAGGAACTTCGTCTTCCGGTAATTCATCCGCAAATTCTCTCGCGATTTTGTTCGCATTGACCATTTGGTCTTTTGCATAACCGGGGTGCACGCTTTTTCCTTTGAAAGTGATGTGCGCATAAGCCGCATTGAAATTCTCGTATTCCAACTCGCCGATTTCGCTTCCGTCCATCGTATAAGCCCATTCCGCTCCGAATTTTTCAACCGGATAAAAATCTGCGCCACGACCTACTTCTTCGTCAGGTGTAAATCCGATGGCAATTCTTCCATGTTTGATTTCAGGATGAGCCATCAAATATTCTGCTGCTGTAACGATTTCTGCAACACCCGCTTTGTCATCTGCACCCAACAAAGTTGTTCCATCAGTTGTGATGATAGTTTGCCCTTTGTATTGTTTCAACTCAGGAAATTCATCGGGATTTAAATTCATTTTTAATTCTGCATTCAACAAAATATTTCCGCCGTCATAATTTTCAATGATTTGCGGTTTTACATTTTCTCCCGAATAATCTGGCGAAGTATCAAAGTGAGAAATGAATCCGATGGTCGGCACTTTTTTGTCAATATTGGAAGGTATAAATCCCATCACATATGCGTTTTCATCGATGGAAACATCTTCCAGTCCGATTGATTTTAATTCTTCAAATAAATATTTGGCAATGTCCCATTGTCTTTCTGAGCTGGGGAATTGCTCTTGAAACGGAATGCTTTCCGAATAAAAACTTACATATTTTAAAAATCTGTTTTTTAGTTTATCACTCCAAATTTTGTCCATCTTCTTTAAAATTTTTGGTAAAAGTAGGAAATTCTATATCTTTCCATTCGCAAATAACAAACAAAAATGAGCCAAAAGATAAAGATTGTGGATTGTCCGAGAGATGCGATGCAGGGACGGCATGAATTTATTCCGACTCAGGATAAAATCGACCATCTTCAGAAATTGCTGAAAGTAGGTTTTGAAATGATTGACTGCGGAAGTTTTGTTTCTCCGAAAATCATTCCGCAAATGGCTGATACAAAAGAAGTTTTAAACGGGATTGATAGATCAAATTCAGAAACGAAATTATCGGTAATTATAGCAAGTGAAGGCGGTGCAGACCGCGCATTGGCACATGATAAAGTGGATGTTTTAGGATTTCCATTTTCTATTTCGGAACAATTTCAACAAGACAATACCAACAAAAGCCGTGAGGAAGCATTTGAAGCTGTAAAAAATATCCAGAAAAAATTAGAAGGTTCTGACAAAGAACTTTTGATTTATTTTTCGATGGCATTTGGAAATCCGTATAAAGATGAATGGAGCGTGGAGTTGGTAAAAGATTGGGCAAATAAATTTGCGGATATTGGAATCACTAAAATTAATTTATCCGATACAACTTCTGTTGCAAATCCTGAAGATGTGAGCGAATTATTTCAAAATTTAATTCCTAAATATCCTGAAATCGAATTCGGAGCGCATTTCCATTCCGAATACAACGAATGGTTTACGAAAGTGGACGCCGCTTATCAAAATGGTTGCCGTAGTTTTGACGGAGCCATCAAAGGTTTTGGCGGATGTCCGATGGCAAAAAGCGATTTGGTAGGGAACATTCCGACAGAAAAATTAATTACTTACGCAGAAAGTGTAAAAGCAGAACACGGATTGAATTTATTTGCCTTTGAAGCCGCTTATAATTCTGCTTTGAAAGTGATGGGATAATGAAAGACAAATAAATTCGTTCTAAGAAAAATAAGATTAATGAAAGTGAAGTTGATTTGGATTTTGATTGTAGTTGGATTTGTTTCGTGCAAAGACAAATTAGAATTCTCAAAAAAGAAAGCAGAAGACGAAAAAATAATTGTTCAATACGGCGAACATTTCCTTACTGATAAAGATATTCGATTGATTTTGCCAAAAGACGTGAGCAAAGAAGACAGCGCAAAGTTGGTTAAAACCTACATCGAGGAATGGGTAAAAAAGAAAGCAATCGTTGACAAAGCAGAAGAAAATATAGATGAGCTGACACTCAAGGAAATAGACAATAAAATGGTCGAATACCGTCAGGATCTATTAATCAACGCTTATAATAATTATCTCATTGAAAAAAATCTGAAAGATTCTTTACCTGAAAGTGAGATTTTATCATATTTTGAAAAACACAAAGAAAGTTTTCCATTGAGCAAAGACATCGTTCAGTACCGTTATGTTTCTGTCAATAAATCGGATGAATTACGTGCTGAAAAATTATTTAATTCAGGAAATGATGAAGATTTTGATGAATTGATGAAAATCGTGCTGACTTCAGGAAATCATTACCATGACAAAGACAGCGTATGGTATGGCGCAGACATACTGCCGGCACAAATTCCGATGCTGAATGGTGCGGATAATTTGAGAGAATTATTGAATAGAAGACGCTTGAAAATCACAAATGATTCCCTCGTGACGATGGTTAAAATTCTTAAATTAAAGCCAAAAGGAAGTGAAGCACCGTTTAATTTTGTTAAACCTACGATAAAAAATCTTTTACTTAACAAAAGAAAGTTAAATTTGCTCGGCGATTTACAAAAACAATTGTACAAAGAAGCCATTAACAATAATGAAATCAAAATAAATGAAAAGCCCTGAGCCGTTCATTTGACTTTAAAACATAACATTTACAAATGAAATCAAACAAATACATTTTATCATTCCTTTGTGTGATGGCAGCTGTCATCGCTTTTGCACAGCCAAAACCTGAGGACAAGCAATTTAAGTTAGATGGAGTTGCAGCTGTGGTTGGGAATGAAATCATTTTGGATTCTGACATTGAACGTGATTTCGTTCAGGCGAAAGCACAAGGTTATCAGATAGAAAATGAATGTGAATTCCTTGAAAACATTTTGGTTGACAAAATTTTATTATCCAAAGCAAAGGAAGATACTTTGATCAACATCACAGATGACCAGGTAACACGTCAGGTAGATGGGACGATTCAAAGATTTTTAACACAAGGTCCTGAGGCGGAAATCCTTAAGTTCTTTGGTTACAATACCATGGCAGAATTTAAACAGGAATTGCGTGGAATTATGAAAGATCAGGCCTATTCACAAGAAAAGCAAAGTTTAATTACCAAAGGAATTGATGCTACACCGGAAGAAGTTCGTTTGTTTTACGAGCAATACAAAGATGAATTACCGGAAGTCCCGGAAGAAGTTGAAATCAGTCACATCGTCGTTTATCCGGATATTTTTCCGGAAAATGAACAAAAAGTCATCGATCAATTGGCTACAATCAAAAAAGAAGTTGAAGAAGGAGCGAGTTTCGCGACCAAAGCGATTTTGTATTCCAACGACCCTGGTTCGTCGAGCAACGGAGGTTTGATGACCAAAGTAACCCGCGGAATGATGGTGCCTGAATTTGATGCCGTGATTTTCAATTTGCAGGAAGGCGAGATTTCAGATCCATTCAAAACTGATTTCGGTTACCACATTGCGATGATGGACAAAAGAAAAGGACAGGAGGTAGATGTGCGCCACATTTTGATTCAGTTGAAACCAACACCGGAAGAAATTGCAATTACCAAATCCAGATTAGATTCTTTGAGCTTATTGGTATCAAAAGGAGAATTGACTTTCAAAGAAGTTGCTTCCCGTTTTTCAGTTGACAAATATACCAAATTCAATGCAGGAAGATTGAGCGATAACCAAACAGGAGAAGACCGTCTGGAGCGTTCTAAATTACCAGCAAAAACTTTGGCAGCAATTGCTACCTTAAACGAAGGGGATATTTCATCTACTTTCGAAGATGAGTTTGACAGACGTATGGTTTTGAAAATTGTACAATTGAGAAGAGTAGTTCCGGCACATAAAGTGAACTATGAAACCGATTATTCAAGATTGAAAAATATGACAATCAATACCAAAAGGCAAGAAATTTTGATGAAATGGGTAGGGGAACAAATCCCTGATACATTCATAAAAGTTGATGATGAATACAACAATTGTGAATTCAAATTAAATTGGGACAAATCCGAATAAGATTTAAATCCATTAAATATAAATACAAACGCATCCGTGAAAACTGATGCGTTTTTTATTTCAAACCTTCGATGATAGAAATGACATTTATGAATTTGAACTTGATTTTTGGGCGACTTATCGGGCTGCTTCGGGGTTCCGTACTCGCTCACGCTCGCACCAAGCCCTTCGTATCCCGGTCGCATTTTTAAAGATTATTTCCCAAAGAAGCTGTCCACAAATTCAAATTTGTCAAAAGCCTGCAGATCATTCATTCCTTCACCGACACCGATGTATTTTACCGGAATCTGAAACTGATCAGAGATACCGATTACCACGCCGCCTTTTGCAGTACCATCAAGTTTGGTAACGGCAAGAGCAGAAACTTCAGTCGCTTGCGTAAATTGTTTCGCCTGCTCAAATGCATTTTGTCCTGTGGAACCATCCAAAACCAATAAAACTTCATGTGGTGCATCCGGATAAACCTTCTGCATCACACGTTTGATTTTCGAAAGTTCATTCATCAGATTCACTTTATTGTGCAAACGTCCCGCAGTATCGATCAAAACCACATCAGCACCTTGTGCTTTGGCAGACTGCAACGTATCAAACGCCACCGAGGCAGGATCCGATCCCATTGCTTGTTTCACAATCGTCACACCTACTCGTTCTGCCCAAATGACCAATTGGTCAACTGCAGCCGCACGGAAAGTATCGCCTGCACCCAATACAACTTTTTTACCGTTTTGTTTGAACTGATGTGCCAGTTTGCCAATGGTAGTAGTTTTCCCAACGCCGTTGACGCCGACCACCATGATGACATAAGGTTCATTTTTTACAGGGATTTCAAATCCTCGGGTCCGATCGGAATTGTTCTCCGAAAGTAAACCAGCAATTTCCTCACGCAAAATGCGGTTGAGTTCGTCAGTACCTACATATTTATCACGTGCAACGCGTTCTTCTATTCTTTTGATGATTTTTAATGTTGTTTCCACGCCGACATCAGAAGTGATGAGCACTTCTTCTAAGTTGTCAAGGACTTCGTCGTCAACTTTTGATTTTCCGGCAACGGAACGGCTGAGTTTGTCGAAAAATGATTGTTTAGATTTTTCTAATCCTTCGTCTAATTTTTCTTTGCTTTCTTTACCGAGAATTTTTTTGAACCAGCTCACGTATTTTAATTTCTTTAAGTTGCAAAGATAAGGAGTTGAAACAAAAAAAGGTCACAAATTTGTGACCTTTAAAACCTTTAAAATATTGTAATCGTAATTTTATTTGAAGAAGCTATCGACTTCGTCAGCATTCATTACTTTTTCTTCAAAAATGTAAGCACCAGTTTTCGGCGATTTTACCATTTTGATAACCTTCGTCATTTTCTTAGATGCACCTGTTTGTAAGGTTGCTACGGTCTTTTTTGCCATGGTTCGCTAATTTATTTGATTTCTTTATGAACTGTATATTTCTTCAAAACCGGATTGAATTTTTTCAATTCAATTCTGTCAGGAGTGTTCTTTTTATTTTTCGTAGTGATATAACGAGACATTCCCGGCATACCGCTTTCTTTGTGTTCAGTACATTCCAAAATTACCTGAACTCTGTTTCCTTTCTTTGCCATGATTAATTATTATTAAGCGATTAATCCGTTTTTACGTCCACGTTTTACTGCTTCTTCTACACCGATTTTGTTAATGGTTTTTAATCCATTAGCAGAAACTTTAAGTGTAATCCACTCTCCGGTTTCCGGCATGAAAAATTTCTTTTTAAACAAATTCACTTCAAAAGTGCGCTTTGATTTATTGTTAGCATGAGAAACATTGTTTCCCACCATTCTCTTCTTACCTGTGATTTGACAAATTTTAGACATTTGTTCTGTGTTTTTTTTCGGACTGCAAATATAGGAATTTAAATTTCAGAAAAACAATACTTTTAATATTAATTTTTTGAGAATGTTTTTTTGATAACACTGAGGGCTTACAAATCATCCTCCGCCGTGTGGTCAAGTATGTATGAAATTCTTTGTCATAATATAATTATTTTCAACTAAAATCATTATTTTTAATTTAAATAAAATCTTATGAAACAAATATTTATACTTATTTTTTTGATTCTGAATTTAATGTTTGCCAGTGCACAATTATTGGAATGGCATAAGGTTTTTGACAGGCATTCTTTTGGAGGTTTTGCACCTATTTCGCCTGCTGCAGTTAAAGATGTTCATAACTCGGTTTATATTTCAGTTGCTGAAAATGATACCTTGAAAATCTATAAGTATTTTGAGGATGGAATTTTGAGTGGAATCTTAGATACAAACCTTCATTTTGATAAATCTACTCCGATGATCAATTTGCCGAATGGAGAGTTTGCTGTTGTTTTTCGTGCAAACTTTGTTGATGACATAATATATTTTCTTCAATTTGATTCTTCTCTTAATGTAACAAGGTTTAGCCAGCTAAACTTTGCTGAATTTGATTTTATAGCCGATCCTCAAAATCTTATAATCTCGCAGGAGCAACTTTTTTTGACACTTTTTGATGGTCTGGAACATCAATTATACAAGTTAAACAATACAGATACCCCGGAACTTTTATATTCGGCAAATGTTGAAATAGCATTTGGAGAAGATGTGTTGGTGATGGAAAATGGAAATTTAATCTTCTCATATCAAAATAGCAATCAGCATATGGTTCGTTGTGTTTCTTCTAGTGACGGTTCGGTTGTCTGGGAGCATCTCACAGAGCTTCAACACTGGCAGCTGAGAAAATACAAGGTTTTTAACGCGGATAATCATTTATTGAAATTTACTCACGATATAGTGTGGCAGGACTCGGACGCGATTGGCACGTTTAAAGTTATAAAATTGGATAGCAATACCGGACAGGAAATAAGCAGTTTAGAATTATTTCCGGATATGACATGTGTTTATGCTATTTTTGATATGGTATATAATGAGACTAATGGGAATATGTACTTGGCATATTTTAATAGCTGCAATAATGCTTTTATCAGCCTGCTGGAATTTAATCCTTTAGAAGTGGCTCCTCTGCATTCGTCTACATTTGAATATATAAATGATCCGCTTAATATCGGTCAGCAAGCTCATTTGTCAATATTAGACAATGGAAAACCTGCATTCATTTATAAAAAATATATCGATGAAACTGAACACGGAAATTTGTTTATAGTAAAATTAAATTCTGATTTATCAGTAGAAAGTACGCTGGAAATCAATTTTGATCCTCCAAATGGAAGTGAGTCTATAGCAAATATTCTTCCAGTAGATGGCTCTAAATTTTTGATTTCAGGTGTAATTCCTAATAATGATCCCTTTATTTTTTGGGAGGAAGTAAAATATTTCACTGCAATGATTGATTTGGGTGGAATCATGAGCATTAAAGATTTTACGGCTTCAAATGATAAATTATTGATTTATCCCAATCCGGCAAAACAATTTGCCAATGTTCATTTACCCGAGGCCGGATTCGGAACTTTATCTATTTTTAACTTGGCGGGTCAGATTGTTTATAGTGAATCTCAATTATTTGAAAACGATTATAAATTAAATCTAAGCTTATTCAAGCAGGGAAATTATGTAGTTAACTTTTCTGTGGGAAATAAAAAATACTTTGGGCGTTTGATGGTAAACTAATTTCTTTTTTTTCGGAAATTCATAATCTGAAGTACAATTGTATAGCCTAAAAGAATTCCAGAAAGTAATAAACCAATTCGAGCTAAGTAATCTCCGTGTTTTGTATAGAAAGTGATTTTATCATTCAGTTTAGCTTTTCCTGTCAAAGCACCTTCTTTTTCATAACCTAACGAAGAAATGATATCTCCTTTCTGATTGATAAATGCGGAAACCCCGGAATTAGCAGAACGTACAATGTCACGACGTGTTTCAATTGCTCTTATGTTTCCAAATTGCAGCAATTCTCTGTGTCCGTCCGTATTCCCCCACCATGAGTCATTCGTCATGATGAACAAAACATTCGCTCCGTTTTTCACATAACCTGTAGTATATTCTCCATAAATCGATTCATAACAGATAATCGGCGCAATCACCGCATCATTAAATGAATTTCTGAAAACAGAGCGTTCTTCCTGTGTCACGTGCGTCCTCACAGTCCCGCCAAAGTTCAGCATCAAATCACCAAGAAGAGGTTTCAAAACTTTCATATAAGGAAAATGTTCTACACCCACTACCAATTTCGATTTGTGGTAAGTTTGAATCGTATCTTTTTGGTTAAATTGAATGGCAGAATTGGTCACATCTACCCAAGTATCGGAATTCCCATATTTAGTTGCCGTAGGTGTTGCCAATTTCTCATACGGGTAAAACCTCATTAGCTCAACACCAGATACAAACGTCATTTGCGGATAGTTCCTGAAATTATTTTTAAATTGTTCCAACAAAAAATCCGATTCCAATTTATCCATGTTCAGTCCTGGTCCTGGTCCCGGAAATGCTGTTTCTGGCGCCACTACAAACTGAACTTCAGGTGTGATGTTTTGGTGTGTCAGTTGAATCAATCCATCCACAATCTGGAAAGGATCTTTGGCGTATTTCTCCGTATAAGGATTCAATTCAGGCTGCAAAACCATCGCCGTGATCTCATTTCCTTTTTCTTCATAAGAATTGTAAATCCAATAAGAAATCCCAATCGGAATCGCAATCCACAATGTTGTATAAATTATTAATTTATTTCTGAATTCTGTTTTTTTGGTATTGATGAAAGCATACAGAAAATAAAAAACGATGATGTTTCCAACTAGAATCCAAAGCGTCCCACCAAAAGTTCCCGTAAATTCATACCATTGAATCCATTGATGGTAATTCGAAAATCCATTTCCTAAATTGAACCAAGGCCAGGTCATTTCCCAATTCAAATGAAATTTTTCAAAACTCATCCAAATCGCAGGAAGGAAAAGCAAACCATAAAAATTTCCTGCTTTGAATTTTACCCAATGGAACAATTGAAATACGATGCTCATCAGTAAAGAATTGGCAATCACCGGAAACAAATAGGAAATCCATGAATTTTGAAGCTCCCCGTCAGCGTTATATTCCTGCGCGTAATGCAGCCACCAAATCCCAATCGCATTCCAAATAATAAAAGCCAAATAAGACAGTCCAAATATTTTCAGTCCTTTTCTTTTTAAATCTTTGATCTGGCTGATTTTATTTTCAGCAAATAACAACGGTACAAATCCAAAGAACAATAAAATAGGAAAACCTTGTGTAGGCCATCCGAAAGCCAGCAACAGCCCTGATATGATGGCGTAAATTACATACTTATACATAACGGCAAAGGTAAAAGAATTCACACAAGTAAAAGTGAGAATTGAATCCGGAAATGATATAACTCATGAGTTAGGAAATGATTAAATTTTTGCAAAGTTTAAAATTGTTATACATTTGCACCGAGGCAAGTCCTACACAACCAGCTCCTGGTCAATCCCCCAGGGTGGGAACACAGCAAGGGTATCCGGTTGTAGCGGTGTGATGTAGTCAGCTTGCCTTTTTTATTTCCTTATAATTTTCTCCGAATAAATCCCTTTTGAAGTTTCAATTTTTACAGTATAAATTCCTTTTGGATTTTGACTTAAATCCAATTGATTACCGATTAATTTACCTGATTGATCATAAATCTGAATCGATTTTATAGTTTCATTTTGATTTAATTTCAAATTCAATTTTCCGGTTGTAGGGTTCGGATAAACTACAGACTGATTCGAATTTAAATCATTTACAGCCATTCCATCTTGATAAACATAGGTAACCATTCCGGGAACAAATTCTCCGGCTACTTCAGTTCCTGTGACCATCAAAACCGGAATGCCGTAATTTTTGTCAAACCAATAATAAGTAGTTGCCGAAACGGGAACCTCGCTGTGTTGCTCTTCGTAATAAATATTGAAATTCTGATTTGAAATAGAACGGACTTTTATTGTATTTGCATAAGTATGATTTCGTACTTTCAATTCACCCCAGCCGACAACATTATTGGTTCTCGTTCCATCCATCGTCACCACTAAATCAATTCCTAATGAGTTGAAATCCATATCAATTCCACTTGTGTCGGTATATCCTGCGTTGTACATCATCGGAAACTGAAACAAAACATCAGGGTCATTGTATTCCAAAATTGCCGGTAGAGTCGTTCCACCCAGATTTACATTGGCACCAAACATTTTGGATTGTAATTCTGAGGAAGTTTTCATCAAATGCTGGTAAGGATTTTCAAAAGCATATTCACCGATTGAGAAACTTTGCGGTAAAGTCATTCCCATGTTGAAATTCTGGTCAAACATCGAGTCACAATTGAAAAGATGAAAATGATACAAGCACCATGTATTTTTAAATGGAGAATTATTCGGGTCTTCATAACCATAATTTGCAACATCACTTATCGGAATCGAAGAATAATCCCAAGTATAATTTATGCCTGCTTGTGTGAAATCAAGTCCGTTGGTTTCAATGATATTGACTACTTCAAAAGTTTCTCCGACGGTAGCAAAATCTGAAGAATTGTAAGTGATTTGAGCAAGCGAAAAAGAAAAACAAGAAAGAATAAGAGCAGAAAATAGATTTTTTTTCATAGTAATTAGAGTTAAAATTGTGTTTCAAATTTAACCAAAAGAATTGATTTCAAAATAATTAAGTGCAATTTGATTTAAAGTTGGAAGAATAAAAAATTAACTCAATTATTTACCGTAATTTTGCACCCATTGATTTAGGAATTCAATGGAAAATTCACCCAAATATATTTTTGTTACCGGAGGCGTAACATCATCACTCGGAAAAGGAATAGTAGCTTCATCACTCGGAATGCTTTTGCAGGCGAGAGGATACTCTGTAACTATCCAAAAACTCGATCCTTATTTAAATGTCGATCCCGGAACTTTAAACCCTTATGAACATGGCGAATGTTATGTGACCGAGGACGGAGCCGAGACCGATTTAGATCTTGGGCATTACGAAAGATTTCTCAACCGCGCGACTTCACAAGCCAATAATGTAACGACTGGTAGAATTTACCAAACCGTTATCGAAAAAGAACGCCGTGGAGATTATTTGGGGAAAACCGTTCAAATCGTTCCGCACATCACTAACGAAATCAAAAGAAGAATAAAGCTTTTGGGTTCAAGTGGTAAATACGACATCATCATTACAGAAATCGGAGGAACGGTGGGCGACATCGAATCGCTTCCATACATCGAAAGTGTTCGTCAGTTGATTTGGGAATTGGGTGAGAAAAATTCGATGGTGATTCACTTGACATTGGTCCCATTCTTGGCTGCCAGCGGTGAATTGAAAACAAAACCCACACAGCATTCCGTTCGTCAATTGATGGAAAGCGGAATCCGTGCAGACGTTTTGGTGACACGAACTGAGCATCATTTACCAAAAGATGTTCGTGAGAAACTGGCATTATTTTGTAATGTAAAAAAAGGACACGTAATCGAAAGCATAGATGCCGAATCGATTTATGACGTTCCATTGTTATTGCATAAACAAGATTTTGACAAAGTTGTTTTGGAAATATTGGACATGTCCACCGAAACGCAACCTCAATTAGATGGTTGGATCAATTTCTTGTCAAAACATAAAAATCCATCCAACAAAGTAGAAATTGCTTTGGTTGGAAAATATACTTCGCTTCAGGATTCATACAAATCCATTTCAGAAGCATTTACCCATGCCGGCGGTGCTTTCGATACAGGTGTGAAAATCCGTTGGGTTTATTCAGGAGATTTAACCGAAGAAAATATCGGAGCCAAATTAAATGGTGTAGATGGAATTCTCATCGCCCCCGGATTTGGTGACAGAGGGATCGACGGAAAAGTTCTTGCTGCGAATTATGCAAGAAGAAACAAAATCCCGACTTTAGGAATTTGTTTGGGGTTGCAGATCATGGTGATTGAATTCGCAAGGAATGTTTTAGGTTATGAAGATGCCGATACAGTTGAGATCAATTCACAAACCACGCATCCGGTAATTAATTTGATGGAAGGTCAGAAAAATGTGACCAACAAAGGCGGAACGATGCGTTTGGGTAATTGGAACTGTAAAATCAAACCAGATTCAAAAGTGTTTGAAGTGTATGGTGAAGAATTGATTCAGGAACGCCACAGACACCGTTACGAATTCAACAACGAATATTTAGAAGAATATGAAAATGCAGAATTTTTACCAACCGGAATCAATCCGGATACAGGTTTGGTAGAAATCATGGAATATGAAAAACATCCATTTTATTTAGGTGTGCAGTTCCACCCGGAATACAGAAGTACGGTTGCGAGCCCGCATCCTTTATTTATAAAATTTATAGAAGCAGCATTATTGCAAAAACAAAACGATTTGATCCATGCAACAGGAAAGAAAATTTGATAAAAATACAATTATAGGTTTTGCACTTATAGCGGTTCTCATGGCCGCATTTTTTTACTTAAATCAACCCTCAGAAGAAGAATTAAAAGAGCGTCAGCGCGAGGAACAATTGGCTGAACAAAAACAAAATGAAGCCAAACAATCGGAAACTGCGCAGGTAAATTCCCCGTTGCAGGTTCAGAGCGATTCAACGGGACAGCCCGTTTCTGCAAAGAATCATTCGGTTGAAAATTCTAAATTGAAAGCTACTTTTTCTGGACAAGGTGGTTACATTTCTGAATTACAACTGAAAGAATTTTCTGCTTTTGATTCCGCAGCAAAAGACCATAAACAGCCGCTTTTCCTTATCAAGGATGGAAATAATAAATTCAACCTGAAATTCAAAGACAAAACCGGAAACGAAATCAATACAAGTCAATTGGCATTTTCGCCGAGCGTTCAAAACACAGGCGCAAAAACGATTGTGACGATGAACGCTGCTTTGGCGCAAGGTAATTTGCAGTATGTTTATACTTTGGGTGATGATTATACTATCGGCTTTGAAATCAAATCTCAGGGAATCCACCAAATTACTTCAGATAAAAATTTGGCGGTTGAATGGGATTTGAATGCCATTTCAGCAGAAAAAGGAAAACAGCAGGAAAATTATTGGGCACAAACTTATTTCCGTTTCAAAGGAACAAATGATGTAGAATATGAATTGTTTGGAGCAGACGAATGGGAAGAAAAAGAAGCTGTAGACTGGATTGCATTCAAACAACAATTCTTTTCATCAGTGCTTTCATTTGACGAAGGATTTTTGACTCCGAAAGGTGTTTCTAAACCGATTGCAGAAAAAGATCCGCATTTCAGCAGAAATTACAATTTTCAGGCATTGATGCCTGTTTCCGGAAGTGAATTGAGTTACAAATTACAATGGGATTTCGTTCCGTTGGATTATAGATTATTGACAGACGCGCGATACGAAGGCAAAGATTTTGACAACATCATTCCATTTGGATGGGGATTTTTAGGATGGTTAAACAAACATTTCTTCCTCAACGTTTTCCAGTGGATTGCCAAATTCGGAATTTCTTACGGATGGGTAATTTTATTGATGACCATCGTTGTGAAATTGGTTTTATCGCCAATCATGTACAAACAATACCGCCAAAGTGCGATGATGCGAATTCTCCGACCTGAATTGAATGAATTAACTGAAAAATTCAAAGGACAGGAAAACGCAATGAAAAAGCAACAGGCTACGATGGAACTGTACCGAAAGGCGGGTGTCAATCCATTATCGGGATGTTTGCCGGCATTGATTCAGATTCCGATTTTCTATGCTTTGTTCCGGTTTTTCCCGAATATCATCGATTTACGTGGCGAATCTTTCCTTTGGGCAGAAGATTTGACGGCATTTGACTCACCGATTTTATTGCCAAGCTGGGTTCCGTTCATGGATGGGCACATCAGTATATTAGCACTTTCATACATCGTAGCGATGGTTATTTATTTCAGAGTATCGGGTTCTTTGGATAGTTTCAACCAGCCACCACAGGAGGGAATGCCGGATATGCGTATCATGAAATATATGATGTACGTGATGCCTGTATTTTTCTTTGTTTTCTTAAATAGTTATGCATCAGGTCTTTCTTGGTATTATTTGGTTTCCAACGTAATTAACATCGGGATTGTGATGTTCATCAAAAATGTAATGATCGATGACAAGAAAATCCATGCAACCATTCAGGAAAACAAAACCAAACCGAAGAAACAAAGTAAGTTCAGCCAGCGCATGCAGCAATTGATGGAACAAGCACAGGAACAACAAAAACAACAGGAAACTAAAAAAGGAAAGAAGAAGTAATTCTTTTTAGGATATAAATTGAAAGTCGGAAATTAATTTCCGACTTTTTTATTTAAATTTCATTTGTCAAATACTTTTAGAATATCATATTTTTACGCATAATCTTAAAAATCATGGAACACATTACTTCAATCTGCATACTTGCACTTTTGGCAATCGTTTTTTTACAATCAGGTATTGATAAAGTAACGGATTGGAAAGGAAATTTAGGTTGGTTGCAATCTCACTTTGCAAATTCTCCATTGAAAAATTCAGTTCCCTTGTCATTAGGGATCATCACACTTCTGGAAATTGGTTCAGGTGTAACAGCAATCATTGGCGCTGTTCTTTTATATGTTCAAGGTGATAATTGTATTGCAATTCTTAGTGGAAGTCTTTCAGCAGTTACATTTTTGATGTTGTTTTTGGGACAAAGATTAGCCAAAGATTATCCCGGCGCACAGGGAATTGTAGTTTATTTCATTCCTACTGTATTTTTGCTTTATATTTTGTTGAATTAATTACAATTCCGACAGAAAATCTTCTACAGAATTATAATCTTCTCCCTGAAGTTTTTTCTTCAAACGCATTTTGGTGACGCGTACACTTTGGGGAGAAATTCCCAATGTGTTTGCCATTTCCTTGGCGCTTAATTTCAATCTTAACAATACAAGAAATCTGATTTCAGCTTCAGTTATTACAGATTTAAGTAATTTAATTTTGGGTAGGAAATTCGGATAAATGGTTTGGAATTTTGATTTGAATTTCTCCCAGTCTTCATCCGTCAGGATTTTTTGATTGAGCAATTGAGCGACCTGACTTTCCTGATTTGAATTTTCATTGTTCAAATCATTTTGCAGTTGTGAAATCAACTGATTTTTTTGAGTCAGATCTACAATGTAGTTTTTCAATTCTTTCTTTTTAATTTGAAGAATTCTATTTGAATTTTCCAATTCGAATTCCAACCTTTTTTTATTGATTCTAATGCTTGAGATCCTTCTGTAAATTAATAATGAAGCAATTAAAACAATGATTAAAATTCCACCGATGATCATCAGCATTCTGTTTCTGACAATGATTTTTTCATTTTCCAGATTTTGAATTCTTAATAATTTTACTTCATGTCCTAAATTCGCTTGATATTCGGCCAATTTATCAGATTGATTGGACATCAGCATTTGAATCTGATGCTGGCTGTATTTTTTATGGTATTTCAAAGCCGAATCAGAATTTGAAAACTGTTCGTAGGTTTCCGATAATTTCAGGTAGCCTTCGCTGATTCTCACTTTGCTCTGACTTTCAATTCCGAGTTCCAAACTTTTCTCGGCAGCTTTTATGGCTTCATGTTCCATTTTTTTGAAAGTATAAACATCTGAAAGATTGTAATAAGTTGCGGCCATACCATCCTTATAATGAATCGTATCATAGATGTCCAATGCTTTTTCGTAATATAATCTTGCGGAATCCATCATCGATTGATTTTTATAAATCTGTCCGTGATTGTTATAAGCAATAGCTAATTCGCGGGAAGCTTTTATTTTCTTGAAAATATCTATGGCCTGTTTGCTGTGTTCAAGTGCACTGATGTAAATATTTTTTTCTTTCAAAATAAGTGCACGGTTCGTATGTGTCAATCCCAAAAGGCGCTGAAGGTTTTGTTTTTTTGCAAGCTGTGCTGCTTCCACATAACATTCCATTGCGGATTTGTTATCTTCCAAACGCCAATGTACAAGCCCTAAATTGTTGAGCGTATTTGCCATTTGCACCTCATCTCCCTTTTCTTTTACCTGATTGTAAACGATTGACAAATAAGTAAGTGCTTCCTGATAATTTCCTTTTTCCCACTGATTGATAGCATAATTATTTAGTTCTTCGCTATCCGCATTCTTATCAGGTGGAGAAATCGTATCTTCTTCTGATGTATTAGTTTTCTGCTCAACTTCAGGGTTGGGATTACTGCAACTAACTGAGGTAAGTAAAAGAATTATGATTAAAACTAATATTTGAATTATATGACTCATTTACAATTATAAAGGTAATAAATTGATTTTTTACGAAAATGAAATTCCCCTGTCATATTGTATGACAAGGGAATTTTCACAACTAAAATAGAATTAACACTTTACTTAATTATGATTTTTCTGGCTTGTTTAAAGCCGCTCGCATTCATTTGGTAGAAGTAAATTCCACTTGATAATCCATTAAGATTTACTGAAATTGAATTTTCTCCTTGAGTAAAATATCGATTGGTCAATTCTTTTATATATCGACCGGTTGAATCATAAAGTCTGATGCTCACCTTCCCGCTTTCAGTTATATGAAATGGAATTTGCGTTTGTTCAGTTGCGGGATTAGGATAATTTTGACCTAATTTATTTCGGTTTGAATCCATATCTGAATCATTTGAACCTAAAACTTCATGCGATGAAGTGAAGAAATAAATTCCTGAAAAATGTGAGATTTCACTGCTTATTGTATTTCCCAAAAGTAGTCTTCCATCGTGGAGCGGAACCAATCGGTCAGGATTGGAATCAGAATATTGCGGTGCGATAAAAAATTCTTCTTCAACATTTCCATCTGGCGAAATCTTCATCAATCCGTTTATAGTAAAAGGACTTGGAGTGAAGTAAATCCTCCTTGGATGAGTGGTTGAATACACTTGGTTTAAAACATAAATATTGTCCAAATCATCTACATAAACATCACGGTAAAATTCGTTAAAATCAGAGTTGACTTCCCATTCTAAATCTCCTTCTTCATCAAACTTTAAAGTAACGACACGATTATTTGTTCCATCAAGCACGCTAAATCCTGTTACGATTAATTCTCCTGTAGATAAAGGCTTTACCGCATAAGAGCGAACTCTTCTTCCTGTTTGCCCATAACTTTTTCCCCAAACTAAATCTCCTTCGGGACTGTATTTGTAAATTAGTAATTCTCCCAGATTGATGTTGGTTTTGTTTTCTTTCCAACCCACAGCATAGGCCTGTCCTTGTTCATCTACGTATAGATTGTTGGCGCCTGAATTCCATCCTGTGATGTCAGAAGCATTTATCCAGTTCAATTCACCGTTTTGTGATAATTGGAAAGTTGTAAGATTGGTAGTCTGAGAAAAGAAAGAGCCTGCTCCTGAGTGTCCGGAGAATGTAATGTTTGACATTGAATCAGTTGCTGCTTTTGAGATGTAATATAAATTATCTTCTTCATTTCCAGATGAAATCCATTTTGTCCACTGTTCATTTCCATCATCCGAAATTTTAATTACAGTAAATCGGGGTGAGTACTGATCTTCGAATTCGTGTGTATTTCCCGCAATGAAAATATTATCGTTGTCATCTATTGTGATGGTGTTGATTTCAGGCTGAATAAATGTTTTTTCAAATTCCCATATCAATTCGCCATCAACAGAATATTTTTTTACAAATATCGGATTAGAATCAAAAGGAGAAGATGTCAATGCTACAATCGTTTCACCTGCAGAATTTATGTCCATCATGATTCTTGTTGCAGGATTTCCATTGTCAGGATTAAAGGAATGTTGCCATAGAATATCTCCTGAAGGACTATATTTTGCTAAAAAGAAATTCTGCATATAGGAAATAGATTCGGTGATAGAGCCATAATTCCCAATGATTATAGTATTTCCAAATTCATCGGGAAGAGCATCTGTCAGACTGGTATTGCTTCCTCCCATATTCCCGTAGAAATTGTTCCATTCAGGAATGTCGTTCTCAGTATTAAATTGGGTAAATTCATATACATTTCCTTCTTCGGTGTAACGATTATCCATTACGATTGTATAGTCGTCATTTTCGCTAATTCCTAATCCAATCAATCCGTTAACAACAAAAATTCCCGTCAGTTCTTTTACGTAATTTTTCTCATCTATCAGTTCTCCTTGTTCGTCATACTTCATGATATTGATAGCATGTTTAGATTCTTCATTCTGACCACGGACAGCTACGACGGGATTTTTCTGAGAATCGAATTCTAAATGTACATAAGTTCCCAAACCACTTCCCAGGATTTGTAAATTAGAGGTTTCCTTTACCCAGTTTTGATTTCCGTCTGGGTCATAAGAGATTAATATAGACCCTCCCTCAGGGCTGCTTGTACGATGCATCCCTGCTACATAAATTTTGTCGTTATCGGTTTTCAATTCATAACCGTAATTCATTCGGTTAGGAATTTCATGGGCATCTACCCAGATTTCTTCTCCTTCAGGTGAATATTTGATGGTACCCATTTTACTGAACGGACTCCCTGTTGCAAATGTGCCTGTTACGTAACAATTTCCATCATTGTCAAATGCAACATCATTGGCTACAGAATTTGTCTGATTTCCATCAATAGTAAAAAGATAATTTTGTTTCCAAAGAATTTCTCCATCTGCAGAATATTTAATCGTGTAATAAGTTTGATAAAAATTTTCATTCGAACCATATCCAACCACTGCTATGTTTCCATTATTATCAGAACTAATTGCGCTTGGTTCTATCCATATTCCTTCGACATCATTTTCTTCTATTTTGCTCCAAAGTAAATTTCCTTCAGAATTATATTTTAAAATAGTATAGTTTACAGATTCTACTTCATTGTTGTTTACATAACTAATTCCTAAAACCAATACATTGCCTTGATTGTCAACTGTAATTTGTGATGGATAATCCAATCCGCTGAATCCGCCATCAAAAATAGATTTCCAGATACTAGCTCCGGAACTTTTATCATATTTCACTGTGCGGATGTCCATATCACTTCCGTTCCATTCTACGCCTGCGACTACAGGATTATTTTCAGCATCCAAAGAAATTGCAAATCCAAATTCCGATGCAAAATCAACTACATTTTCTCTTGTCATCCATAGGATTTCTCCTTCAGGATTCACTTTCATAGTAAGCATATTTCCAGCAGGTGCTTCTTCATGAGAACTTGTTCCTGTAATATATGTATTTCCTTCGTTATCGGTTATACTTTGCATCGGTTTGCTAACACCTTGATAAGGAAATTCGATATAAAAACTTCTTGAAAAAGGAGCATTGTAAGAATTTGAATGAATGTTATTAATTTGACTTAAATTATTATCAGCAGCATCTGTTTGAAATCTAGATAAAAAATAACTTTCAGCTGTAGTGTTCTCTTTGAACTTATTCACGCCTGCTTGTGAAAGAAGTTGTGCCTTTCCAAAAATTCCGAAGAAAAAAATGAACAGACATGTTAAATAAAATTGTTTCATGTGTTGTGTTTTTTATGATTTAGATGTTTCATTGTGTTTGCCAAAGGAATAGTTAATCCTTTATAAATGCAAAAATTAGGCGTTGACAAAAGTGTTGACATTATACATTTCTGTATTTTTAAATTAAAAAACTTTGATTCGTAGCTAATCAAAATGAACTTTCATATTTTTACCGAATGATTACACGTCAGACCATAGATACAATTTTTTCGGCGGCGAGGGTAGAGGAAGTAATTGGAGACTTCGTCCATCTCAAACGCGCCGGCGGAAATTTGAAAGGACTTTCACCGTTTGTGGACGAAAAGTCGCCATCGTTTATGGTTTCTCCGGCGAAACAGATTTGGAAAGATTTCTCTTCGGGAAAGGGTGGGAACGTAGTTACATTTCTGATGGAACACGAACAATTTACTTATCCTGAGGCACTTCGCTGGCTGGCAAAAAGGTACAACATCGAAATCGAAGAAGACCGCGAACAGTCGGATGAACAAAAAGAGGAAGTTAAGCTCCGCGAAAGCTTATACATCGTTTCAGAATTTGCCAAAAAATATTTTGTCGAACAATTGAATGAAACTGAGGAAGGCAAAAATATCGGTTTAAGTTATTTCAAGGAAAGAGGATTTACCAAAGAAACCATTCTGAAATTTGAATTGGGTTATTCGCCCGCACAACGCAATGCTTTTACCGAATATGCCGAGAAAAAAGGCTACAGCAAAGCTTTGCTCGAAGCTTCAGGTTTGTCTGTTTTTAATGAACAAGGAAATGGAATTGACCGTTTTCGCGAACGTGTGATGTTTCCGATTCATAGTTTTTCAGGACGGGTTTTAGGTTTTGGCGGAAGGATTTTGCGAAGCGATGCCAAAGCAGCAAAATATTTAAATTCGCCTGAAACTGAAATCTACCACAAGAGTAAAATTCTCTATGGAATTTTCCAGTCCAAACAAGCAATTCTGAAACAAAATGAATGTTTGCTGGTTGAAGGTTATACCGATGTGATTTCGCTTCATCAATCAGGAATTGAAAATGTGGTATCGAGTTCAGGAACTGCTTTGACGCCGGATCAAATTCGTTTAATCAAAAGATTGACTCCCAATGTTACAATTTTGTATGATGGCGATTCTGCAGGAATCAAAGCTTCATTTCGTGGGATTGATTTGATTTTGGAACAGGAATTAAACGTGAAAGTGCTTTTGTTTCCTGAGGGAAACGATCCGGATTCTTTTGCACAGAAACATTCTTCCGAAGAAATTCAAAATTACATTGCAGAAAATGCTACGGATTTCATCCAGTTCAAAGCAAAAATTTTACTAGAAGATGCAAAAAACGATCCGGTCAAAAAAGCGGATTTAATTCGGGACATCATTCAAAGCATTTCGTTGGTTCCCAATATGATTCAACGCGAATTGTACATTCAGGAAACTTCAAAATTGATGGATGTCCGCGAGGAAGTTTTGTTCAAGGAATTGGCGCAAATTCTTCAAAGAAAAGGAAAAGAAGACGTACCTGCACAGCGGGAATCCAAACCGTTGGAAGTTGTCAAAGAAGTTGAAAAAGTTGTTATCGACCCCATCAATATTGTAGAGGAGGAAATCATCAAACTCATCATGCAATTTGGTAATTTGGTCATTGAACTGACTGCTGATGACGATGAAAAATATGAAACCACGGTCATCGAAGAAATTATCAGGCAGTTCGAAGTGAATGATCTACAATTGAAAAATGAATTGTACCAATCTATTCTCGAAGATGTGAAATTAGGCTACGAACAAGAAGAATTGCGTGCGGGAGATTTTTTCATAAAATTATTTGATGAAAGCAAAACCAGCGTAGCTTCGGAAGCGATGATTGAAAAATATTCAATTAGCAAAAACTGGGCGGACAAAATGGGGATTTACATCAAACCCAAAGAAGACCACATTGTCAAAGACATTACCGACACGATTTTGCGTTACAAAAGTTTTTATCTTGATGAAAAAATAAAAGAATTTTCATTTATTTTAAAAGATGAAAATATCACGGGAGAATTGAGAATCGAACAAATCGAAAAGATTATGATCCTGACGCAAATGCGTTCCAAAATTTTCGTTGCACTCAATCGAGTAATCTAATTTTAATAAAAATTGTTTTCTGTCACTCAGGACTAAATGTAATTAAGCGAAGAATCTACTGAAAACTATATAGATTCTTTTTTTTGTCGAAATGAAAAATTAATTCTTAATCAAATTGCAACGAAATTTTTCATTGTAAATGAATGATGCAGGAAAATTTCTTTTGGCTTTATTAAGTGTTGAGGAAGCATCATTTCTCGATTCAAAATATCCGACATAAACTTTATAATCAGGTGAATGATACACGATGTTTGAATATAAATTAGGAAACAATTGTTTGGCTTCTTTCAATTTCTGATCCGCTTCCGAACGGTTTTTGCTGTAAAAAATTTGAACACGGGCACCGTCGCAGAATTCCTTTATAGGTGGTGGAGGCAGTGCAGGAGTTTCACAAACCGCATTGGCTTTTTCCATCATTAATTTCTGCAAACTTTCTTCATACTCAATCGTCAGGTTTCCGTAAGTTTCGGAAACATAATTGGTTTGCGCCACCGCAATTGAACTGATAAAAACAAATATACTTAGAATCTTAAATCTCATTTTTTCTTGAATTAATTCAACTCTGAATTAACGTGAAAAATCGTGCCTAAGTATGAAGTTAAGAAAAATTTAAGTTCTAAATTAAAGTGCTTTTCTGCACCAAACACGCCATTGAACAGAGAATGCAGAAGGGTAAGATCTTTGAATCCTGCGCAAATCCGGACTTGCCGTAGAACGTGTAAAATAGTCTCCTACCAAAATCCTGTAATCTGGGCTTGCATAAATCAATTCCGCTGTCAAAGAAGGAAACTGGCGTGAAAAATCGTTTTTAACTTTGTTGGCAGCTTCGCGGTCTTTGGTGTAAAATATCTGAATTTTATAACCCATAATTTTCTGCTGCGTTGCACATTTATCTGCCGGAGTAAGCTTTTTGGGTGGGACATAAACCGGTTTGTTGCAAACAGCCTGTTCTTTGCTCATCATAAGTTTGGCGAGGCTTTCATCTATTTCCATGGAAAATTCTCCGCCGTTTTCTGTATTTTTGGTAAATACATACAAGGAATCCTTTTTGGGATTCTGTCCGTAAAGGATTGAAAATCCTAAAATTAAAACAATGGGTAAAATTCTGTGCATAGAAATTTATTTAAGGCAAAGATAATTCAGAATTTATTTCCGCAAACTGAATATCAAAAAAGAATTCAAAATTGAGGCGGTTTTTAGCAATCGTAGTTAAACATTGATATAGTGGGAGTTTATCGCCCAATTTATTTAGATTCGTTTTAAATTAATTAAAATGACAAACTTCATCATGCAATCCTTATGATTTTATTAAGGTTTGAGAGTATTTTTGTCCGGTTAAAAACAGTTATTTTAACATTTGTAACAGAACTCAATGTTTAGTTAATGAAGGCAAGACCACTTTACAAATTACGATTACTGAGTACGGCATTCTTTTTAGCCCTATTCATATTTTCTTATTCACAAGATGAAATTACGGGCGATGGCGCGAAAGGATATGATTTGTTCCAAACAAATTGTACCGCTTGTCACCAGATTGATGGCAAGTTAATTGGCCCGGAATTGCGTGGTGTCGTAACACGCGTTAAGGAAGATGGAGGCGTTGGCAAAGAATGGCTTCACTCTTGGATCAAAGACAACAAAGCACTTCGCGCAACCGGAGATGCATACGCAAACAAAATTTTCGAAGAAAACGGACGTCAGGAAATGTTGGCGTTCCCAAATTTGAGTGATCAGGATATCGATGATATCTTAACTTATACTACAAATCCGGAAGCAGGACAAACTGCATTTGAAGAAGCTAAAAAAGCAAAAGAAGCTGAGGCTGCTGCTGCGAAAGCTGCCAAAAATTCAGGTGGAGGAGGAGCTTCTACAGGGGTGGTAATAGTTGGTTTCTTTGTTTTGGCAGTTATTTTAGTTTGGATTTTATTCAGATTAAATGCTTTGGTTAAATTGACCCAAGCTGAAGAGTTAACTTCAGAAGATGAAGCTGCTGCAGTTTCTTTCTCCGAGTTGATGACCAAATATGACAAATTGTTCAAAGCCGGAATGGCATTGTTGGTTATACTGGCATTGGCAGGAGCATGGAACTTCATGTTAGGGATCGGGGTTGACAAAGGTTACGAGCCTGCGCAGCCAATCTATTTCTCTCACCAGGTTCACGCCGGAGTTCAGGGAATTGACTGTCAATACTGTCACTCAAGTGCAAAATATGGTAAAGTTTCAGGGATTCCTTCTACAAATGTTTGTATGAACTGTCACAAAACTGTAAAAGAATACAAAGGAGATTACTACGAAGAACATTTGGTAGATAACGGAATGTACGCAAGTGCAGACGAAGTGAAAAAATTCTATACAGGAGAAATCCAGAAAATGTACCAGGCAATCGGCTGGGATCCTGCTGCAAATAATTTCACGGGAGAACAAAAACCAATCGAATGGGTGAGAATCCACAACATGCCGGATTTTGTTTACTTCAGCCACCAACAGCACGTAGTTGCAGGTGAAAAAGCAATCTTGAAAGCAATCGCTGATGGAACAATTCCTAATTCAAAAGAATTGAACTTACCGGACAACAGCCAAGTATGTTTCGCTTGCCACGGTGATGTAACTAAAATGGACGAATTAAAAATGGCTAATCAATTTACGATGGGATGGTGTATCGAATGTCACCGTACTACCGAAGTGGATATGTCAAACGAATATAACAGTCAGTACTATGCCGAACTTCACGAAAAGTTGAAGAAACAATACGGTGAAGGAACTAAGATTACAGTTGATGCAATCGGTGGTTTGGAGTGTGGTAAATGTCATTATTAAAAATTAAAGCAAGAGGTATAAATGGCTTCTAAAAACAAATATTGGAGAAGTTTTGAAGAACTAAACGATCAGTCATTAACTGAGCAGTTGGCTTCCAAAGAGTTTGCAGATGAAATTCCTGTAGAGGATTTTATCGGAAACAGTAAAGCAATGGAAGAATCTCAAACTTCGAGACGTGACTTTTTGAAATTATTAGGATTCAGCACAGCTGCGGTAACGTTGGCTGCGTGTGAGGCCCCTGTAATCAAGTCCATACCTTATGTGGTAAAGCCGGACAACGTTACACCTGGAGTTCCTACTTGGTACGCATCCACGATTTTCGACGGATACGATTACGCCAACGTATTGATCAAAACCAGAGAAGGGCGTCCGATTAGAATTAATACAAACAAATCTGCTAAATATTTTGCAAGTACAAATGCAAGAGTTCAGGCAGCCGTTTTGTCATTGTATGATTCTGACAAAGTAAGAGGACCTTTGGTAAAAGAAGGCGGAAAATTCAAACCAACTTCCTGGGCTAAATTAGATGAAAAAGTTCTTTCAAATTTGAAATCGAACTCAGGAAAGAAAGTGGTTGTTTTGACTTCATCCATTCCAAGTCCGACGACTAAAAAATTAATTCAGGAATTCAAAGGCAAATATCCAACCGTAGAGCATGTTGTTTATGACGCAGTAAATTATTCTCCAGCTTTAGATGCAGCGGAAGAAGTTTACGGTCAGAGAAGTTTGCCGTTCTATGATTTGACAGCTGCGCACTTGGTTGTTTCTTTCAACGCTGATTTCCTAGGAGATTATAATGGAGGTGGATTTGAGGATGGTTATGCGAAATCTCGCAAACCCGGACCGACCATGCTTCGTCATGTACAAGTTGAGAGTAACTTGACAATGACTGGAGCTAACGCAGATACGCGTTATCCAATGAAGCAAACCGATGTTTTAAGAACACTGGCTGAAGTTTACAAAGGATTGACCAGCGGAACTTCTGACAAAGTAGCTTTAGCAATTTCTCAGGAAATTAAAATCAAAGGTTCCAATGCAGTTGTATTGGGAGATGGTAGCAAAGAAGCGTTTGCAATTTGTTATGCAATCAACCAATTGATTAATTCTGCTGCGGTTTCAAAAAATAAAGTAGTTCTTTTAAAAGAATCAAACGATAAATTATTCAATCAATTCTTAGCTGATGCTAAATCAGGAAATGTAGGTACATTGTTGATGTTCCAGGCAAATCCTATTTACAACCATCCAAAATCAAAAGAAATCGCTGCTGCTTTTTCTAAAATTGGATTGAAGGTGGCAATGTCCGAAAAGCTGGATGAAACTGCTGAGTTAACAGATATAGTTGCACCGGTTCCTCACGGATTGGAATCTTGGAATGACGTAAACCCGATTACTGGGGTTTATTCATTGCAGCAACCAACGATTCAAAGAATATTTGATACAAGACAATTCCAGGATTCATTATTGACTTGGATGAAAGATGCTGTAAACGTAAATGCAATTCCAACAGATACTTTGAATGCAAATCCAAATTCTATGGAATTGATTGCACCAAAAGATTCTTACAGACAAGCAGCAACTGAATATTTCACTTATTTGAAATCAAACTGGGAAAGTACAATTCTTTCTCAATTAGGATACAGTTTCAATCAGGCACTTTACAACGGATACAATGAGTCTACTGAAACAGCTTCATTAACTGCTTCCGGTGATGTAAGTGCTGCAGTTTCCAAATTAGCAGGAGCAAAAGCAAGCGCATGGGAACTTCAATTGTACACAAAATGTGGAATGGGAGACGGTTCTCAGGCAAATAATCCTTGGTTGCAGGAATTACCTGATCCAATCACAAGAGCTTCTTGGGACAATTATGTAACATTGAATCCTAATGACGCTCATCACTTTGAAATTAAAACTTCAGAAAATGCAAACGTTACAAACGGACGTATGCAGTTTGACGGAGATTTTGTGAATATCACTGCTAACGGAGTTACCATTGAGAATGTTCCTGTATTTATTCAGCCGGGACAAGCCATCGGAACAGTTGGATTGTCACTTGGTTACGGACGTACCAAAGGTGGGAAAGTTGCAAATGGAATAGGAGTAAATGCATTCCCTCTTTATGTGAATGGAAATTCCGCAGTTACAAATGTTGAAATTAAACGTACCAAAGTGGGTGACAAACATGAATTTGCTTGTATGCAGATGCAGAACACTTTGATGGGACGTTATGAAATTGCACGTCAAGCGACTTTGGCAGATTTTATCAACAAACCGACTGAAGAGTGGAATGAGCCTTCAGTGATGCCAACGTGGAGAGGAACTTCACCAACAGGAGAAGTTGACATTTGGCGTTCACATGACCGTTCATTCGGTCCTCATTTCAATTTATCTGTTGACTTAAATGCTTGTACCGGTTGTGGTGCTTGTGTGATTGCTTGTCAGGCAGAGAACAATACTGCAGTTGTTGGTAAAGCAGAAATGAGAATGTCTCGTGATATGTACTGGTTGAGAATTGACCGTTACTATTCAGATACAACAGACAATACAAGAACTCAAAAAGTTCAATTAGAAGGATTAACAGAAGACGCAAAAGAAGATAAAACGGAAGCCGCGATGTACAAAAGGTTGATCAAACCTGCAGCAGAAAATCCGGATGTAATCTTCCAGCCGATGATGTGTCAGCACTGTAACCATGCACCTTGTGAAACAGTTTGTCCGGTTGCGGCAACTTCACACGGTCGTCAGGGACAAAACATGATGGCTTATAACCGTTGCGTGGGAACTCGTTACTGTGCAAACAACTGTCCTTATAAAGTAAGACGTTTCAACTGGTTCAACTATGCACACAACGATAAATTTGATTTCAATATGAATGATGATTTAGGTCGTATGGTCTTGAATCCTGATGTAGTTGTGCGCTCAAGAGGGGTTATGGAAAAATGTTCTTTCTGTATCCAGGATACGCAGGCAGCTATTTTGAAAGCAAAAAAAGAAGGAAGAAGAGTTTCCGACGAAGAATTTAAAGATGCTTGTTCATGTGCAGCAGCTTGTGGAACCGGAGCAATGGTATTCGGAGATGTAAATGATGCGGAAAGCGACATTACCAAGTTGAGTGAAGATAAGAGAGTTTACCGTGTGATAGAAGAATTGGGTACAAAACCAAATGTATTCTATCACGTAAAAGTGAAGAACAGAACAGAGGTAAACGGAAAACAAGCTTAAGTTTAATTTAGAAATTAGTTAGAAAGGAATATGTCACATTACGAATCACAGGTTAGGGAACCCTTAATTATAGGACACAAGACCTACCATGATATTACCGAAGACATTGCACGTCCGATTGAAAATAAATCAGGTAAACTTTGGTGGTTTGCATTCAGCATCGCATTGGTTACTTTTCTTTATGGATTAGGATGTATCGCTTATACAATTGGTACAGGTATCGGAGTTTGGGGGATTAACAGAACCATTGGATGGGCTTGGGATATTACCAACTTTGTATGGTGGGTAGGTATTGGTCACGCAGGAACTTTGATTTCTGCCGTATTATTACTTTTCCGTCAGAAATGGAGAATGTCAATCAACCGTTCAGCAGAGGCGATGACTATCTTTGCGGTTGTTCAGGCAGCATTGTTCCCGGTTATCCACATGGGACGTCCATGGGTTGGGTATTGGGTATTCCCGGTTCCAAATAACTTTGGATCTTTCTGGGTTAACTTTAATTCACCATTACTTTGGGACGTATTTGCAATCTCGACTTATTTCTCAGTATCGGTAGTTTTCTGGTACATGGGATTGATTCCTGACTTTGCAATGATCCGAGACAGAGCTAAAAAACCTTTCTCAAAGAAAATATACGGAATCCTAAGTATGGGATGGGGTGGTAAAGCAAAACACTGGCAGAGACACGAAGAATTATCTTTGGTTTTGGCCGGACTTTGTACACCGCTTGTATTCTCCGTTCACACGATTGTATCATTTGACTTCGCGACATCTGTAATTAAAGGATGGCACTCAACGGTTTATCCACCTTATTTCGTTGCGGGTGCGATTTTCTCAGGATTTGCGATGGTGCAAACCTTATTGAGTGTGATGCGTAAAGTAATGCATTTAGAAGATTATATCACCAGACAGCATATCGAATTGATGAACATCGTAATCGTTGTAACCGGAGGTATGGTTGCAGTAGCTTACTTGACTGAATTCTGGGTTGGATGGTATTCTGGTAGCCGTTATGAAGACTTTACATACTTCTCTCCTGGAGCAGCTGTAGGTCCTTACTGGTGGGCATTCTGGGCATTGATTATCTGTAACGTTTTGGTTCCTGGTTTACTTTGGATCAGAAAAGTAAGAAGAAGTTTCTTCTGGACATTCGTTATTTCTATCGTAGTAAATACAGGGATGTGGTTTGAGCGTTTCGACATTATCGTAATCAACTTATCACGTGACTACATACCATCAGGTTGGACAATGTTTATGCCTACATTTGTTGACGTGGGGATTTTCATCGGAACAAACGGATTCTTCTTTGTGTTATTCCTATTGTATGCACGTACATTCCCGGCAATTGCACAGGCTGAATTAAAGACAATTTTGAAATCATCGGGCGAAAGCTATAAAAAACATCATACAGAAGACGACCATCATCATGAGCACTAAAACTATATATGGCATTTACGGTGACGATGAAGATTTATTGAAAGCAGTGAGGTCTTTTAACAAAGAAGGAATTGCCATCAAAGAAATTTATACACCGTTTCCGGTTCACGGACTAGACAAAGCAATGGGACTAAAGAAAACCCGTATTTCAGATATGGCATTTTTCTACGGACTATACGGAACTACATTGGCAACGACTATGACTTGGTTCATGATGAACCATGACTGGCCGCAGGATATCGGAGGAAAGCCTTCGTTCAGCTGGTTGGAAAATATGCCGGCATTTGTTCCGATCATGTTTGAGTTGACAGTATTTTGTGCTGCTCACTTGATGTCGCTTACATTTCTTGTCAGAAATAAATTGTATCCGGGAGCAAAAGCGCAGAATCCGGATCCAAGAACAACGGATGACAAGTTCTTAATGGAAATTGAATCTTCTGATATAGATAAGGTAAAAGAAGCATTTATAAATACGGGAGCAGAAGAAGTAACCGTAAGAGATTTAAATATAGCATAGAACAAGATTAAAATGAAAAGAGGAATAACATATTTATTATTAATCGGTGCAGCAGCTATAGCATTGACTTCTTGTTCAGATAAGAAAAGAAGCCCAAGTATAGTATTCATGCCGGACATGTACTATCCTGTAGCTTATGATCCTTACATGGAAGCCGATTTTGAGTATCCGGAAAGAGAAGAAAAGTCAGACATTCCATTGTTTGCAGCACACAGAAACATGACTGCGCTTTGGCCGGTTGATGGAACTGTTTCCAGAACAGACGAAACGGCAATTCTTCCATGGGAATTGAAAAATACCCTTGACGATTACAACAAATCAAAAGCAATTACAGCTTCTCCACTGGATCCCGCAAATAGAAAAAAGGATTTGGAAAGAGGAGAGAAATTATATGGTCAGACTTGTTCCGTTTGTCACGGAGCAGCGGGTGACGGACAAGGAAGTATCGTTCAGTCAAAAGCTTATTCAGGAGTTCCGACTTATGCAGAAAGAGAATTAACTGTAGGTTCTGTTTACCATGTTATCATGTACGGTAGAAATGCAATGGGTTCTTATGCTTCTCAGTTAACAGCAGTGGACAGATGGAGAGTTGCAGAATATGTAATGAATTTGAGAGCGAAAAATTTACAAGCCGCAGGAGCCGCGACAGCTTCAGCCCCTGCAGCAGAAGCTCCGGCTGAGTTATCAACAGAGAATACAAATCAACAATAAAGGAAAGAATTATCATGCAATATAAATTTTCCCCAAGATTGAAAATGGCATCTTTTGCACTTATTGGTGCAGGAATCCTGCTATATGCGATAGGGTTATTTTTAAACATTCAGGACAAAAATGATCCGCATTTTATTGAAAATTTCGTAAAAGAAAATCCGGCAATGATTTACGGTGAATACCAATCTGCCGAATTCCAACATATAAATCATACTCCAGAGGAGCACGCAAAACATACGCACCATTTGGAAAATCAATTGGCCAATCGTCCCTGGGCAGCATTTTTAGTACCATCTTATTTGGCATTGGGAATCGCAGGTGCAGCATTGTTTTTCTTAAGCATTCAATTTGTAGCAAACGCAGGTTGGTCTATGGTTGTTACAAGAGTGATGGAAGGAATCGCTACTTATATTCCTGTAGGTGGAGCTTTGATATTAATTGTAATCGTTGGAGCAGCATTACATGGAAACCATTTGTATCACTGGATGGATACATCATTGATTGACCCTACTGGTGATAATTATGACAAATACATTGCTACGAAAGCAAAATTATGGCTAAACATTCCTTCTTGGTTATTCAGAAGTTTCTTGTATGTAATTCTTTGGTCTGTATTTTTAGTGTGGATCAAAAGAACAACGAAAAAATTGGATGATACTCACGGAGACAGAAAAGTTTACAGTCAGTTATATACACGTTCAGTTTTGTTTGTGATTGTGTTTGCTTTGACAACTCCGGCAATGGCTTGGGACTGGATTATGTCGTTAGACCCACACTGGTATTCAACATTGTTCATGTGGTACGGAATGGTTAGCTACTTGGTATCTTCATTGGCAACGATGGCAATCATTTCAATCTATTTGAAAAGAAAAGGTTCATTGCCTAAATTCAACGATAACCACCAGCATGATTTGGCTAAATTCATGTTCGGATTCAGCCTGCTTTGGACTTACTTATGGTTTGCGCAGTTCATGCTTCAGTGGTATGCAAACATCCCTGAAGAAGTTCAATATTTCCAACAGCGTATTGCACAATACACTGGTTATTTCTGGATGTTGGCAGTAAACTTCGTTGCAGTATTGTTGATCATGATAAGTTCAAGCATAAAAAGAAAATCAGAATTGGTTTTTGCAATGGGATTTGTAATCATCTTAGGTCACTACTGGGATTTTTACAATCAAATCATGCCGGCTGCAGTAGGAGCTTTCCATAACTTTGGATTCCTTGAAATCGGAGCCTTGGCATTCATTGCAGGTTTATTTACTTATGTAGTATTTGAATTTGGAATCAGCAAATTGAAATTGGAACCTACCGGTCACCCTTACTTCCACGAATCAAAAATTTATGAATATCCGTTCTAATCAGAATCTTGATATATAAAATCCAAAGGGAATTCAGAAATGAGTTCCCTTTTTTATTGGATTAAATTCCTATTTTTATAAAAACTTAATTCATGAGAAATACATTCATACTTCTTTTTCTTTTATCAATTTTAATTCATTCATGCGAAAAGAAAAATGAGGAGAATAAAGAAACCCAAATCAAAGTTGATGAATCTTCGGTTAAATTAGATTTAAAACAAGCGAACCGACTTGCTGCTCTCCCTTTGAAATGTATGCAGGTTGAATTTCCAAACAAAACGGGACAAATGCTTTCTTCTGCCTCCGATTTAGGTACTCCGGTAGAATTACATCCTGCATTTTACGGATGTTTTGACTGGCATTCTTCCGTTCATGGACATTGGTCTTTGGTCAAATTACTCAAAGATTTCCCAGAATTGGATAAACGAGATTCCATCATTGAAAAATTAAAACAAAACATTTCAAAAGGAAACATACAGGGAGAAATTAATTATTTTAAAAGAAAACAGGAATACGCTTACGAAAGAATGTACGGCTGGACCTGGCTTTTAAAATTGCAACAAGAATTAGATACATGGAACGATGCAACTGGAAAAGAATTATCCCAAAACTTGCAACCGCTTTCTGATTTGATTATTCAGAGATACATAGAATTTCTTCCAAAATTAAATTACCCGCTTCGCGTCGGTACACATACCAATTCTGCATTCGGGATGAGTTTTGCTTACGATTATGCTATCCATTCTAAAAATGAAAAATTAAAATTGAGCTTAGAAGAAAATTCAAAAAGACTTTATCTGAAAGATGAGAACTGTCCTATTTCTTGGGAACCTGACGGTATGGATTTCCTTTCTCCTTGTCTGGAAGAAGTCGGTTTGATGCAGCGAATATTAAATAAAGATGAATTTCTGGCATGGTTAGATAAGTTTTTACCCCAATTAAAGGATAAAAATTTTTCATTTGAAGTAGCGAAAGTATCTGACCGAACAGACGGGCATTTGGTCCATTTGGACGGGTTAAATTTTTCCAGAGCTTGGGTGTTCTATCGTCTGGCAAAGGATTATCCTGAAAAATATGGTCATTTGAAAAATGAAGGCGACAAACATTTGGATTATTCTTTACCATCAATTACCGATGGAAGTTATGAAGGCGAACATTGGCTCGCGAGTTTTGCATTGTATGCATTGTCAGAGAGATAAAAATCAGTTTTTTTAACAAGGGAAAAATCAATACATTTGCGCTACCAAAAATATACTCAATGGCAGTTTTAGTTAACAAAGATTCAAAAGTAATCGTACAAGGATTTACAGGTAAAGAAGGTACTTTCCACGCAGAACAAATGATAGAATACGGAACCAACGTGGTTGGTGGTGTAACTCCGGGAAAAGGAGGGACGCTTCATTTGGATAAGCCCGTTTTTGACACAGTGAAAGATGCGGTAGTAAAGGCAGGTGCCAATGTGAGTATCATTTTCGTTCCGCCGGCATTTGCTGCAGATGCGATCATGGAAGCTGCAGAAGCAGGAATCAAGGTTATCATTTGCATCACGGAAGGAATTCCGGTAGGTGATATGGTAAAAGTTCAGGCTTATATCGACACCAGAGATGTAACGCTTATCGGACCAAACTGTCCGGGGGTTATTACTGCAGATGAAGCGAAAGTAGGTATCATGCCAGGTTTCGTTTTCAAAAAAGGTAAAGTAGGTATTGTTTCTAAATCAGGAACTTTGACATATGAAGCGGCTGACCAAGTTGTAAAAGCCGGATACGGAATTTCTACAGCAATCGGAATCGGTGGTGATCCAATCATCGGAACAACGACTAAAGAAGCTTTAGAACTTTTCATCAATGACCCTGACACAGAAGCGGTTGTAATGATTGGAGAAATCGGAGGTCAATTGGAAGCTGAAGCTGCAAAATGGTACAAAGAAAGTGGTTCTAAAAAACCAGTTGTTGGTTTCATCGCTGGACAAACTGCTCCAAAAGGTAGAACAATGGGTCACGCAGGTGCAATCGTTGGAGGAAAAGACGATACCGCTCAGGCAAAAATGGAAATCATGAGAGAATGTGGAATCAATGTGGTTGATTCTCCAGCCGAAATCGGTGTTACTGTAGCTAAAGTTTTAGGATAATTCCTCAAGTAAAATATTGAATCTAAGAACCTGAATTTTCAGGTTCTTTTTATTTATAACCAAAACGATAAAGTTTTTTATATTTGCTTTATCAAATTTATACCAACCAAAAAATAAATTATGAAAAAACAAATTCTATTAGCCTTTCTATTTTTCTTTTCCCTTTCAATTCTAGCGAAAGCCCAAGTAAGATATGGAGCAAAACTCGGAGGGAACTACACCAATCTGAGGCTTGTCCACAGAGAATCTGTGCCTCGTATAGCAGGTCAAATAGGTGCTTTGGCTTTAATTCCAATCGATAACAATGATATGTTTTTTGTTCAGCCTGAGGTAGTATACTCTATGCAAGGTGAATATTGGAAAACTGGCGAAATTAAAACACCAGTATTTCTCAATTATATCAATGTTCCAATCATGGCTAAATTTTATTTTTCAAATGAGGAAAGTGAATTTTTTGTGGAAGGAGGACCGCAATTTGCATTTAAAATAGGAGATAATATCGAAAGATTGGAGATGCCAAATCAAAAATTTAAAAGTTTTGATTTGTCTTTCGGCTTAGGGCTCGGTTATAGTATTACCCGCGATTTTGAATTTAATTTAAGATATAATTATGGTCTGCTGGATTCAGTGGAAGGTGATTTAGAAAATAATAATAATAACACATCTCAGTTGAGCTTTGCTTTAGCTTATATTCTCAGATAAATTTTTTATATAAATAATTCAAAGCCTGATTTTTTCAGGCTTTTTTCATTGTGTTAAAAATTCATATCGGAACGATTTTTGATTTAAATTTAGCCTATAAAATTACGAATTATGAAAATCTACAGTTTATTATTTATTATATCCTCTTTCTTTATAACATCATGTAGTACAGTTCGTGTAACGCATGATTTTGACAGAGCAACTGATTTCAATGCATACAAAACTTACAATTTCCACCAAAAAGGAATTGATAAATTGGAATTGAATGATTTAGACAAAAGAAGAATCGTTCAGTCAATCGACAATGAAATGAAAGCAAAAGGTTTTACCAAAGTTGAAACTTCACCCGATCTACTTTTAAATGTTTTGGCAAGCTCAAAAGAGAAAATTAATATCGACAATGGTTACGGCTGGGGTTACGGACCATATTGGGGAAGTCCTTCGCGTGTTTACCAATATACTTCCGGTACAATCATCGTAGATATAGTTGATGATAAAAATAACAAATTGATTTGGCAGGGAGCGGGAAGCGGATTGAATGTTTCCGATTTGGAAAGAAAAGCCGAAGATATTCCCGATGCAATTTCAGAAATCATGGCTAAATTTCCACCGCCTGCAAAAAAATAATGAAATATTTATTATTTCTTTTACTTATAATCCCCTTTGTAGGGAAAACCCAAATTCAGATTAACGGTCAAGTTTCTGATGAATTTGGGTTTTTTATTTCCGACGTTTTGGTATATGTGGATGGCTCTTCGATTTCAACTTATACAAATTCAGACGGGAATTTTTCATTATCGATTCCCAGTGGAAATTACAATTTGGTATTTCGAAAAGAAAATTATCAAAATCATTTCCTATCTGTAAATTCTTCACAATCCAATCTTCAGATTAAATTAAATGAAAATGCGGTAGCTTTAGACGAAGCAGTAATTGTTTCAATGACTGAAGAAGAATGGAAACGTTATTTCGGGATTTTTAAACAAAATTTTTTAGGAAGAAACCAAGCAGCCCAGAAATGTGAAATTTTAAATCCAAAAGTAATTCGATTTCGGTATGATAAAGAAAATCGAATAATTACGGCTACAGCCAAAGCACCAATCATTATTACCAACTCTTATTTAGGATATACACTTGAATACGACTTGATTGAATTCTTTATTGACTATAAATCGAATTATAGTTACATGGCGGGAACGGTTTTGTTTAACGAAATGAAAGGTAACAGTAGCAAACAAAAACGCTGGAACAAAAATCGTCAGGAATCTTATTATGGTTCCATCATGCATTTTATGCGTTCATTATATAAAAAAGAATTAAAAGAAAATGGATTTGTCATCAATCGTTTGATGCGTCAGGAAAATCCATCCTATAAAAAGTATCAGGAAACCTTGAAAAAAATGCAGCAAAATGGCGAAACTATAAATATTGGTAATCCTCCTGCTAAAATTATTCAGACACTCATCAAAGCAGAAGTCCCCTATGATAGTTTGGTTGTGAAAAATGGTTCATCAGTTTTCATGAATTTTGACGGATTGTACGATGTCGAATTCATCAATGAAAAAGAAGATTCGGATTACGTTAGTATGATGAAAGGTCAAAATTTAATTGGCAACCAAGTCTCAGTCATTCAATTGATCGGAGATAAATTAGTGGAAATCGTAGCCAACGGAAATTTTCATCCACCCGCAGATTTCCTCACAGAAGGGTATTTTACCTGGGAAAAAAATGCAAATCTGCTTCCTTTGGATTACGAACCGGATTAAATTATTTTGAATTTTAAATGTTTTCAATTAATTCAAAATTCAAAATTGTTTAATTAATAACTCCCGACCCAATCAACTCATCATCCAAATACCAGGCAGCAAATTGTCCTTCGGTAATCGCAGATTGTGGATTTTCAAATTCGATATACAAACCTTTTGCAGCTTTGTGCAAAGTCGCTTTTTGCAAAGGCTGACGGTAGCGGATTCTTACCATTGCTTCCAAAGTTTCATCAGCATTTAATTTTAAATCCTCACGAATCCAATGAATTTCTTCTTCCTGGATGTACAATGCTTTTTTGAACAATCCCGGATGCGAGCTGCCTTGTCCGGTATAGATGATATTTTCTTCAACGTCCGTATCCAACACAAAAAGGGGTTCAACCATTCCACCAACACCCAACCCTTTTCGCTGTCCTTTGGTGAAATAATGTGCGCCATCATGCTGTCCAACTACTTTTCCGAAATCTTTTTGGTAAGAAATCCCTTGCGCTTCATGCGCCAATTCTTCCCATTTTGTGAAAAATTGAGGCCTTTCTTCAGTGAAAATTGAATGATTGGAATTCACTTCGATGATTTCTCCCGATTTTGGTTTCAATTGCTGTTGCAAAAAATCAGGCAAACTTACTTTTCCAATGAAACACAAACCTTGTGAATCCTTTTTATCAGCCGTTACCAAATCCAATTCTTTCGCAATTCTTCGCACTTCAGGTTTTTCCAAATCACCAATCGGGAACAAAGCTTTGCTCAATTGTTCCTGGCTCAATTGACACAAAAAATATGATTGGTCTTTGTTATTGTCTTTTCCAGCGAGTAATTTATAGACTTTTTTACCGTCAACTTCGATTTCTTCACGACGTGCATAGTGTCCGGTCGCGACAAAATCCGCTCCTAATTCCAAAGCAGTTTTCAGGAATATATCAAATTTAATTTCGCGGTTACACAAAACATCTGGATTTGGTGTGCGCCCTTTTTCGTATTCGGCGAACATATAATCCACGATTCGTTCTTTGTAAACATCGCTCAAATCGATTACCTGAAAAGGAATTCCTAATTTTTCTGCCGTCAAAAGTGCATCGGCACTGTCTTCAATCCACGGACATTCGTCTTCCAAAGTCACTGAGGCATCGTTCCAATTGCGCATGAAAAGCCCAATCACATTGTAACCTTGTTCTTTGAGTAAATGCGCCGCAACGCTGCTGTCCACACCGCCCGATAATCCTACTACCACTGTTTGCATCGTGCAAAATTACATTAAATTACAGTTTAAAGTTTAAGGTTTTAAGTTTAAAGTTTGATGGATAAATAGATTTGATTTATTTGGTTTAGCTTTAAATAATTTAAAATTGACTTCGTTGAATCTTCGTTTCAACATTTATAATAATAAATCACGGCCAAACAAATTCCACCGACTTCTTCAAATCCGGATGCAAACTTTCGATTACCGGACAAGTCATCGCTGCACGTTCAAGAATTGTCCTTTCTTTTTCATCGTAAGCATCCTGACCCTTTATATTAATTTTCACAACTATTTCTCCAATCTTACGAGGATTGGCAACCATGATTTTAGTGATTTCGCAAGTCGTTCCCAAAAGAGAAATCCTGCGAGGTTCGGCAGACATCGCCATTATCGAAATCATACAGCTGCCCAAAGCCGTTGCCACTAAATCGGTAGGAGAGAAGCGTTCGCCTTTTCCGTTGTTGTCTGTCGGCGCATCCGTTTCGATCTGTGTGCCCGATTGCAAATGAACCGCTTCGGTTCTGTATTCGCCTTTGTATATAATTGTTGAAGTCATAATTTTTAGTTTAAAGTTTCATGTTTAAAGTTAATTATAGCAAACCAAGAACTTAAGAATTAAACAATCCCGAAGATTTTAATTTTATTTTCGTCAAAACCTTTTTGGTATAAAGCGGAAAATCCGCATTTTGAATCCAGCTGTAATAGCCCAGGTCTTTGTCAAAAACTGATTTGACAGTTTGACCTTTGTATTTTCCGAAATTGAAAACTTCATTGCCATTGTCATCAATCCCAATCATTCCCGCCAAATCTGCGGTTTTGCGTTGCGATGAATATTCACTCAAAAATTTGATGTCATTTTCCAAATCATCATATCGTTCCACCTGGGCTTTGAAAATCTCATACGTAGCTTCTACATCGGCAGCGGCTGAATGCGCATTTTCCAAAGTTTTGTCGCAATAAAATTTATATGCTGAAGTCAAATCACGCGGTTCTTTTTTGAAGAAAATTACTTGAACATCTACCAAACGGTGTTTTTCCAAATCAAAATCAAATCCATTTCTCAGAAATTCTTCTGCCAAAAGTGGAATATCAAAACGGTTGGAATTATATCCAGCCAAATCCGAATCCTTCAACATTTCCCAAATTTGAGGAGCCAATTGTGCAAAAGTAGGTTCATTTGCAACATCTTCATTGGAAATTCCGTGAACAGCAGTTGCTTCTCTCGAAATCGGAATTCCGGGATTGACGCGCAAAGTTTTGCTTTCTTTGTTTCCGTTGGGGAAAGCTTTTAAAATGGATATTTCTACAATGCGGTCAGATCCAACATTGATTCCGGTCGTTTCCAAATCGAAAAAACAAATGGGTTTGTGTAATTTAAGCATGAACAATTTTTTTTCTGAATATAATAGATATAAGGATGTACAATAAAATGATGAATGGCAAAGCTGTAATTTGAAACAATACCAAAAGGATGATACTTATAATAAGGAATACATATTTATAATGATTGTCTTTCCACGCAAATCCTTTGAATTTAAATGAAAAGAGAGGAACATTTGAGATAAGCAAAAATGAACTTAGTAATGTTAATATTACTAAATAATAAGTATATGGAGCAATAAAACCTATAACATTATTTATACAATAAACGTAAATTGAAAAAATCAAAATTGTGTTTGCAGGAGTCGGCATCCCTTTAAAATAATAGCTTTGATCTTCGTCTATATTAAATTTAGCCAATCTTAATGCTGAAAATAAAACAATAAGAATAGAAAATAAAAATAGAAAATCAGAAAATAAAGGAGTTGATTTTGGAATTTCGAAATATGGAATAATTTTATAATCAAAATAATAGTAGAGTATTTTATTTAAACTTATAGTTCCACCAAATAGTTTAAACATTAATAATGAAGGCAACAGTCCAAATGATACAACATCGGCTAAACTATCTAATTCCTTTCCGATCGGGCCTGATAATTTTAATTTACGAGCCACCATTCCATCTAATAAATCAAATAAAAGAGCCATAATTATAAGAATTGTAAGAATTGGAATAATTTTATCTTCAAATGTTCCATTGATTATAATGATACAAGCCAAACACCCACAAAACAAATTTCCCAGCGTCAATAAATTCGGTATCGTAAAAAGTTTCATTTAAATAAATTAAAAGCGAACTTCGCAAAACAAACTTCGCAAAACGAACTACGAAGATAACAACATTTGCAACGCAATAAAAAATCAGATTTTGTGTTTTAAACAAAACAATCGATTTTTGCCAAGCAAAATTAGTTTAACGTTCAAAGTTTCAAGTTCAAAGTTTAATGAATGGTATCTGAAACCTTAAACCTTAAACCTTAAACATGAAACCGTATTTTGAGACTGAAAATTACATCTATTCTCGTTTTGGCCGGAACCTTGAGTTTCGCGCAAGTCACACGTAAATATTCCAACGAATTCCTAAGCATCGGTGTCGATGCACGCACGTTTGCAATGGGAAATGCAGTTGTTGCCAATACTGGCGATGTGAATTCCACCTATTGGAACCCTGCCGGATTGACCGAAGTTTACCACGGACCACAAATTGCAGCCATGCACGCCGAATATTTTCAAGGTATTGCCAAATACGATTACTTAGCTGGAGCTATTCCGTTGGAAAACAATGCAGTAGTAGGTCTTTCACTTTACAGATTTGGGGTTGATGATATTTTGAATACCACTCAGTTGATTGACAGTCAGGGAAATATAGATTATGATCGCATCAGCAAATTTTCAACGGCAGACTATGCATTGAGTTTAAGTTATGCAGGATATTTCTTAGGGAATTCAGATATTTCAGTCGGTGCCAACGCCAAAGTTGTTTACCGCCACATAGGGAAATTTGCAAGTTCATTCGGATTCGGAATCGATTTAGGATTGCAATACCGTACCGAAGACCAATTTTATTTTGGATTAATGGCGCGTGACATCACTACCACATTCAATGCCTGGAGCATCAATGAAGCTGAATTAAACACCATCACAGTTACCGAACCCGGAACCGGAAATCAGGAAACAGTAAACGAGCTTCCTGAAGAAACTATAGAGCTGACACTACCCAAACTCCAGCTAGGAATAGGGAAGAATTTCCAAATCAACGATAAATTTAATGTGTTAGGCGAAGTCGATTTAAATTTCCAGTTTGCGCAGACCAATGACCTTATTTCTACTAGTGCAGTCAGCATTTCGCCAGCGGTCGGATTCGAGATTGGCTATGACAACATGGTTTTCCTGCGCGGTGGTGTCAACAATTTCCAGTACGAACGTACATTCGAAGACGACAAAGAACTTACATTCCAGCCCAACATCGGTATCGGCTTCAAATACAAAGGCATTTCCGTAGACTATGCACTTACCGATGTCGGCGATCAAAGCATCGCACTCTATTCCAACATCTTCTCTGTAAAAATCGACTTAGGAGAATTCTAATTTTTTAATAAAGTTGTTTCGATTTTATCTTTAGAGTGTTGTTTTTGTCGGGAGATTAGGTTAACAGTTATAAATTTTCGCATTGGGTGTGGTGCTGT
>NZ_FWXS01000014.1 GCF_900176425.1 Moheibacter sediminis
GAAGAGGAGTTGCAATGTAAAGCCCGACCCTGAGGTTCTGGTATTTATAATTATATCAAATCTTCTTTCCCAAAGCAGATTCCTAAATTATTATTATTTAATGGTTTATAACCTTATCGGGTTATTGTAATGTGTTATTTTTTATGGGATTATAGTTTTATATTTGTCCGATTTAAAATTCTTAATTAATACAAAATGAAAAAAATATTTATAGCGATTGCAGTTTCATTGGCTGTGATTTCATGTAAGCAAGAGGCGAAAGAAGTGAAAACCGAAGCTGAAGTTACAGATGCGAGTCAATACGAATCTTTTGGTGCGGAGATTTCTCCTGAAGGTGCAATTTCATCAGAAGAAATGTTGAAAAAATATGATGAAATGGCAGTAGGTGATTCGGTTCAAATTGCTTTCAAAGGAAAAGTAAATTCAGTTTGTCAGGCAAAAGGATGTTGGATGAAATTGGACTTGGGACAGCCTGAAAAAGAATCTTTCGTGAAATTCAAAGATTATAAATTCTTTGTGCCTATGGATGCCGCTCAAGCCGATGCTGTAATCAAAGGTTGGGCTTACAAAAGCGAAACTTCGGTAGATGAATTGAAACATTATGCAAAAGATGCAGGGAAATCTGACGAAGAAATCGCTGCAATTACGGCTCCAAAAACTGAATATACTTTTATGGCAGACGGAGTTTTACTCAAGAAAAAAGGGTAAATGAAGAAAATTATCGGGATATTTATTTTAGGTTATCTGTTTTTTCCGGCTTCTTGTAACAAAGATGAGGGAAAGAAACCTGAAAAAAAACAAAGCAGTTTCAAGGAAATTTATGAGTTTTCTGAAATGGCTTTGCTCATGGAAGATATGTATTCCGATATGGAAAAAATACGTCCCAATGTTATTGAAAACAAGAACATTGGGGCTTTACCTCCTAATTTGATTAAAATCCATACAGCCAAAATGACCAATACTTTTGAGCGTACTTTTGAGTTTGAAAGATTTGCTAATTTATTGATTGAAACTCAGAAGCAGTTGTATGATAGTAAGTCAAATGTAAAAAAGGTTGACTTATACAATAATGTAGTAAATGCTTGTTTGGTTTGCCACAAATCTCCTGTAGGCTGCGATGGACCGATTCCCAGAATCCAGGGATTGTTGATTAAATAGATTTTAAATCAATTTCAGATTCCAAAACAAGTTTGATGTTTTCGTAAGTTTGGTTCATCAAAAATGGAATTTCTTCTAAAGATTTCCACTTTGCAATTCCGATTCCTTCTTCGATTTGCGGAATCAATTTTTCATTTCCATCATAAGACATTTCGTACCAAAAAGTTGACTTTAAATGAAGTTTTGTATCGAAATAAATATGGTAAGTATTGGTAATGAATTTTAAAATTTTAAGGTTCGTAACGCCGCATTCTTCTTCAACTTCCCTTATTGCAGCAAGTTCTGTCGTTTCTCCTACTTCTACTTTGCCTTTTGGCAAATCCCATTTTTCCAGTCTGTAAATGAAAAGAATTTCGTTCTGAGTATTTTTTACCAAACCGCCCGCAGCTTCTAAATAATGAAAATGATTCAAAAATTTATTCCAAAGCATTTCCAAATTGTGGTAATAAATGTGAACGTGCGAAGCATCACCATTTTTTAATAAAGCCAATGCTTCGTCAAACTGTCCTTCTCCTATGAAATTCAGGTTTTTAGCATCTTGCACAGGTTTTTCTGATAAGGTAAGGGGTTTCTCATAATAAAAAACTTTGTACATTTGAAAAACGGTTTGTCACAAATATAATAAAATTCAAAACAATGAACGTAAGTACAGAGAAAGTAAGGTTTTCGAAAAATCAGGAAGATGCATTTGAATTTCTTTCGGACATGAATAATTATCGTCAATTAATGCCGGACGATACCAAATCTTTTGAAATCCATGAGTCTGGAAATGGATTTGCCGTTCAGATTGGAAGTTTGCCAAAAGTAGGGATGAAATTGAAAGAATCTACAAAACCTTCTCAATTGATTTTTGAATCTCCCAGCCCAAATTTTGAGTATTATTTAAAAATAAATATCGAGCCATTGGATGAAAATTCATCTGAAATTCAATTGGATTTTGAGGGGAAATTTAATATGATGATTGAAATGATGGCGAAAGGACCGTTGACCAATTTCATCAATACAATTTCTACAAAATTAGGCCAGATTTAGTCTGCCCAAAATTGGCTGTGGATTATGTAACCTGCTTTTGAAAAGGCATTCAAAATTTCATCACGCAAATTTTCGTTATCTTTTTCTTTATTAATTTCAGTGAAAAAAAGATGGTAATTATAAATTTGATTTGAAATTTCTTGTCCTTTTACGTCAGTTTTAATCGTCGTGACTTTTACAGCATCTTTTTCAGTTTCAAAAATGATGTTGATGTCTTTCACAAACCCAGTAACTTTATCCAAAGAAACTTCTTGGGTAATGAATTCGGTTTCCTCAGTTTCAAAATTATATTTAGAAACTTGAAATCTAAGCACCTTATTTTCATCAATAGAAAATGGGTTTATTAACTTTAATGAATCACCAACTCCGGGGTAATGTTTAATTTCTTTTCTGAGTTGTTCGTTGAGAAGTTTTGTGATTTGTTTTTCCTGAGCCGATAAAATTATAGTACAAAAAATCAGAATCAACAGTAGTTTAGTTTTCATTTTTAGTATTTTAAATTATTTTAAATCAGAGTAATACTTTCTTTTTTGGATGAAATATTGATAAGGAACAGATTTTATTTTGTAATAATTTTTAATACCCGGCTTTCTGATTTTGATGTAATGAAATAAATTTTTGTAAAATCCGAAATGAGAGTCCAAAACTGCCCACAAATGCGGAAATCCTTCATAAATGAGAAAAACAATTCCCGTCAAACCATCAAATGACAGTCTCGCAAAAACGAACGGAAATGCTTTCCACTCAGGTAAATTTTTGACCAGCATCCAAAGGCTGTTTCTGAAATTCAGATAAGTTTTTCTAGGATGACTATTTTTCAAAGTCCCTCCTCCCAAATGATAAACCGTTGATTGTCCGCAATAATAGACTTTTTTTCCGGAATTATTTATACGCCAGCAAAGATCTATTTCTTCCATGTGTGCAAAAAATCCTTCATCAAAGCTACCGACTTCATCAAAATTTTTTTTTCGGACAAACATACAAGCACCGCTTGCCCAAAAAGTTTGAATCGTATCGTTGTATTGACCTTTGTCTTCTTCCAACGTCCAGAAAACACGACCACGACAGTAAGCATAACCCCAATTGTCAATGAAACCACCTCCGGCTCCGGCATATTCGAAATGAGTGGGATTTTTATAATCTAAAATTTTGGGTTGGATGGCTGCGATATTTTCATCTTGCTGAAATAAATTCAAAACAGGCTGAATCCAGTTCGGCGAAACTTTCACGTCTGAATTTAATAAACAAAAAATATCGGGTGCCGGATGCTGGATGCTGGATGAGATTATTTTTTTTATACCTTCATTATATCCTTTCGCATAACCGAAATTTCCTTCATTTTGAATGATTTTCACAGAAGGGAAATTTGAATTTAAATAAGAAACAGAATCATCGGTCGAAGCATTGTCGATGACATAAACTTCTGCTTCAGCAGAGTTTTCTACGACAGAAGGCAGGAATTCTTCGAGCAATTTTCTGCCGTTCCAGTTCAATATAGCGATGGCTGTTTTCAATAGTCGATGCCTTTTTTAAATTTCCAGCGTTTGTGGCTCCACAGCCAATTGTCGGGATTTTCTTTAATGGTTTCTTCCAAGTTATGAAAAAATTTATGCACGATTTCCATCGGTTCGTAATTTTCTCCTTCAGGTAAAATTCGTTCAAAAGTCGTATGGTAATAACCTTGTTTTACTTTTACCATTTTACAAAAAATAACCGCCATTTCCTTTTTGATAGCCAATTTGTCAAATCCAACAAATACAGGAGTTTCTTGATTCAAAAATTTTAAACTGTAATGAATTGCTGATTTTTTGGGACTTTGGTCTGCTACGAAAAGGTAAGCATGTTCGCCATTATTGGGTGTGCTCATCATGTAACGCGGCGTATTTTTCATATCAAGGGGAATGGTTCCAAATTTGCCACGAATTTGGTTAATTCGTTCCTCCCAAAACTTGCTGCGAACCTTGTGGTAAACCGCAACAGTTTTTTCAGTTCGTAGATTGGGTGCTAGTCCCACAAACCATTCCCAATTGAAAACATGACCCGCCATCAAAATGACGTCTTTTTGTACGTTTTCACATTGTTTGAAAATATCTAAATTGCTGTAGGTATGTCTCTTATTTAACTCTTCTTGAGAAATGGAAAAACTCTTGAGGGTTTCAACCATATATTCTGCAAAATTTTTGTAGAATTTTTTTTGAATTAGTTTAATTTCAGCTTCTGATTTTTCCGGAAAAGAATTTTTTAAATTGTTGTAAATCACTTTTCTGCGGTAGCCAATTACATAATTTAAAAGAATGTAGATGAACCATGAAAATCCATAAAGAATCTGAAATGGCAAAAGGGAAATTGCATATAATATAGCGTAAAAAATGCGGTTCATGAATTTAATTCAGAATTAATCTTCAAATTTAAGGCATTCTTTCCAAATTGGCTCATTGGGCGGCGGCGCAGTAATTTCTACAATTTCTTTTGTTACAGGGTGCCCAAACGAAATTTTTCTTGCATGAAGAGAAATGCTTCCGTCAGGATTGGAACGTTTTGCACCATACTTCAAATCGCCTTTGATGGCATGCCCCATGAAGCTCAACTGGGCACGAATTTGATGAGAACGCCCTGTAAACAAATCTACTTCGACGAGCGAATAATTATCCAAATGACCTTTTAATTTATACTCAAGAATTGCAATTTTTGCATCTTTTGTTGGACTGGTATAAACGGTTGTTTTATTATTTTTCGGATTTTTTTTGAGGTAATGTTCCAATCTTTCAAATTCCTTTTCAGGTTTTTTTTCGACAATTGCCCAATAAGTTTTTTGCACGTCACGACCTTTGAAAATCTCATTCATCCTTGTCAAAGCCTTGCTTGTTTTGGCAAACATCAAAATTCCGCTTGTCGGGCGGTCCAATCGGTGAATTAAACCCAAATAAACATTTCCTGGTTTTTTGTCTCTTTTTTTGATAAATTCTTTGAGTGTATCGATGAGAGAAGCATCTCCGGTTTCATCGCCTTGAGCGAGTTCGCCGGCTTTTTTGTTGATGACCAAAAGATGGTTGTCTTCGAAAAGTATTTCGGGTTTCAAATTAAATTTTTATTAGAATTAATATTGTTCATTTTCATTTGGAAAATTTACACTTTTCACATCCGCTACGTAGTTATTAACGGCTTTTGTGATTTCATCGTATAAATTCAAATATTGTCTGAGGAATTTTGGTTTGAATTCATGTGTCATCCCCAACATGTCGTGTACAACCAAAACCTGCCCGTCACAATGCGGTCCCGCACCAATTCCAATTGTAGGGATGGAAATATTTTCTGTTACTTTTTTTGCCAATTGAGCCGGAATTTTTTCCATCACAACAGAAAACGCACCTAGTTCTTCCAATAATTTTGCATCGCTCATCAATTTTTCTGCTTCGGCTTCTTCTTTAGCACGCACTTTATAAGTTCCGAATTGATAAATGGATTGCGGCGTTAAACCTAAATGTCCCATGACAGGAATCCCTGCATTTATAATTCTTTTGATTGATTTTTCAATTTCAATTCCACCTTCCAATTTTACAGCATGTGCGCCCGATTCTTTCATAATTCTAACCGAAGAATCTAATGCTCGCTGCGGGTCTGACTGATAACTTCCGAACGGTAAATCAACCACAACCAAAGCTTTTTTAGCAGCTCGAACAACAGATTGTGCATGGTAAATCATTTGGTCAAGCGTTATTGGAAGCGTGGTTTCATGACCTGCCATGACATTGGAGGCAGAGTCACCAACCAAAATAGCATCAACTCCACCGGCATCAACCATTTGCGCAATTGTGAAATCATAAGCAGTCAACATGGTAATCTTTTCTTTAGATTTCATGCTTCTTATGGTTTCAGTAGTAATTCGTTTTATTTCTTTATTGATGGACATTCGTTTAAATTTCAGCTAAGATAAAGTTATTTCGTGTGAAAGTATTACTTTTGCTAAGCCAAAATTTTATCTATGAAAATAACAGTAGTCGGGACAGGATATGTCGGGTTAGTGTCTGGGACGTGTTTTGCGGATGTTGGAATTGATGTAGTGTGC
>NZ_FWXS01000001.1 GCF_900176425.1 Moheibacter sediminis
CACGGCAGGATGCCGCTAAGCGATAGGTTGGTTCTCATAATCTTAGTTTTAACGAATTCCAAACTTAATTAATTATGTTAAGGAAAACAAAAAAAATAGCAGATTATTGTATAAAAAATTAATTGATAAAAATACCTAAATACAGGAAATTCGGCTCCTGAGGATATTTTGGAATATTAAAAATTATATGAATTCATTAAGGATAAACCACTTGCCCTGTATAAAGCTGCTCAACATTTACTATTGGAGGGAAATTCTTCAAAACTAAATTTCCTGTGCTGTAAAGTGTTCCTGAAATCTTTTCTGTTGGGTAAACAATCATATCATTGGTACTTCTGTGGAAGACATTTATTTTTTTTGCAATTAAATTTTGTGCTTCGAGCCTGCCATTACTTCCCCAGAAATTTACGTTTAGGTTTTCTGTATTTCCTTTGATTTTAAAAACGGAAGAAACATTTTCATGGATGGTCAAATTTTGATTGTTTATTTCTAAATCAAATACACTGGAAGGCACATCTTCGCTTAAAGTTCCCGACTCCAAAGTCAAGTCCGGGAAATGCAACATGCCTTCTGAATGAATCGAAAACTGCGAGGCCGAATAAATCTTTTCCAAAACAGGCGTCGAAACATAAACTTTTGCAATACTCACATTCCGGAACATATGACAACCGCTGTTGTCTTTTACAAATAATTCGCCGTTTATAACTTCAAACGTTACGTTGCTAATTAAGTTTTTGCCTGCCGTAACCGTTACTTTTTGTTGGTCAGATTCTTTTATAATTAATTCAACTCCTTTTGAAATGTGGATTTTGGAGAAATTTTCTACCGAAATCACTTCAGTTATTTGTTCTCCCTGCTTTTTGAAACAGTCTGAGCCTTCTTCTGAATTGCACCCAGAAAAACAAAATATTATCAAAAACAGAAATCCAATACCTTTCATAAATTTTACTTTTGCCTTATAACCTCACTCCTACCGAAAACTCCATCGCTTCTGCTTTAGAGAAATGTGTTTTCAAACTTGTTCCTGCAAAGAATTCTTTCCAGAAATAATATTTCAAACCTAATCTTTGATACAGGGCTGTATTGGCTTCGTATTCATCCAAAACATAAAAACCTAACTGTCCTTCGAAAGACAATCGGTTGATGAACAATTCATACCCGGCAAATAGTCCAATTCTGGTAGAATTCAAATCGGGATTTATATTTAATTCAGGAAAAGCAATCGACATATACTTTATTTCATTTTTGTACATAGGAGAAATAAAAACATCTACACCAGCCTGTACTGCGCTTGATTTTGTAAACCTTTTATCCGCATAAGCCGAAATAAAATAAAATGGATATTGGCCCGTGCCGATGACACGGCTTTCCTGCACGCCGCTTCGCAATGCCAAATTAAATTTAATCGGTTCTGTATAAGTAGAATCTTTCATTCGTAGAATGAGTTCTCTTTCATTTTTTGAATCGAGCACGTAATTAATTCCGACATTTGCCCCGACAGTATTGGTACTCGTATTGGGTGATTTCATTGTGCCATTGGAATGATGAATGAGAAACGCTCCTGCTTGTATTCCAAATCCATCGATGATGTTTTCTTTTTTGTAATTCAACATGAAATAAGAAGAGGGCATCAAATGTGTACTGTAAGCGACATTTCGGTAATTTTCTTCTTTGTCATACGGATTGGTATTGTAAGCTACGCCCTGCCCTATTCTCAACATTAAATTTCTTTTGAGGAAATAAAAATTGTAATGCAAAAACAAACCGTACATATCACCCAGCGACTTATTTTTATTGTTTTGAAAATGAAATGAAACACCGAAATCGGGATAACTGAACCTTGACTCCCACTCTTTTTCGCCAAATGTTTTCTGATTTACCGCCACAAAAACACCTTCCGGATGGTCTGTAATCAAATGCTGAATCTTTTGGCTGTGCGGCAAAATGCTTCCATAGAAATAATTCACATCTGCTGTATATTGCTTCTGTTGTGCTAAACAAACATAAGAAATGGAAATCAGTAATATTAGAATCCTATTTTTCATAGATTTAAGTTCCCAAATATAAACAAAAGTTAAAACGTCTGCTCATTTATCAATTCTCTGTAAGTTTGCAACGCAGACAAATTAATTCAAAATGAAATTCAATACCAAAACCATACACGGAAATCAACAGCATGATCCTTCAACAGGCGCTGTGATGACACCGATTTACCAAACTTCAACTTTCGCACAAAGCAGTCCGGGCGTACACAAAGGATACGAATATTCGCGCGCTGCGAACCCGACTAGAACGGCATTGGAAAATGCACTCGCAAGCATCGAAAACGGAACGCATGGATTTGCTTTCGGTTCAGGATTGGCTGCGACGGACAGTGTTTTGAAAATGCTCAATCCCGGTGATGAAATCATCGCCATCGATGATTTGTATGGTGGTTCGTACCGTATGTTTACGCGTATTTATGAAAAATATGGATTGAAATTCCACTTTGTGGACATGACAAATCCTGAAAATATTTTAGATAAAATTAATTCCAACACCAAATTGATCTGGGTTGAAACACCGACCAATCCTTTGATGAAAATCGCTGACATCGAAGCGATTTGCAATTTGGTGAAAGGAAAAAATATACTGGTTGCGGTGGACAATACTTTTGCCTCTCCTTATCTGCAGCGTCCGTTGGATTTGGGTGCTGATATTGTGATGCATTCCGCTACGAAATATCTGGGCGGACATTCAGATGTGGTTGCCGGAGCATTGATTGTGAAAGATCCGGAATTGGCTGAAAAAATTCATTTCCAGTTGTTTGCCGGCGGCGGAATTTTAGGACCACAGGATTCTTATCTGGTTTTGAGAGGAATCAAAACTTTGCATGTGAGAATGCAAAGGCATTGTGAAAACGGAAAAGCGGTTGTAGAATTTTTAGCAAATCATCCTAAAATTGACAAGGTTTTCCATCCGGGACTGACTTCTCATCCGAACCATGAAGTGGCTAAAAAGCAGATGAAAGATTTCGGGGGAATGGTAAGTTTTACCTTTAAATCGGGTAAACAGGAAGATGCAGCGAAGTTTTTGAAAAGCCTGAAAGTGTTTACACTAGCGGAAAGTTTAGGTGGTGTGGAATCTTTGGCCAACCATCCGACGACGATGACACATGCTTCTATCCCTGCTGAAAAACGCGCTGAAAAAGGAATCACAGATGATTTGGTGCGATTGAGTGTCGGCATCGAGGACATCGAGGATTTGCTTGCAGATTTGGAAAATGCTTTGGGTCTTCTTTAAATAAATTTAAAATAGAAATAATCAGGGAGACGGATAATTATCCGTCTCTAGTTTTTTATAACAAATTGAAATTATTATAACGCTTTGCGCCCGGGATGAAGGCATTTCCTTCGGCAGTTCGCTTCACTCGTGTGTCTGAGCTCTTCCCGTTTTTCTCGGGAAAACGAGTGCCGCCAGCCCGATAAGGCGCCCAAATTTTAATCTTGTTTAATCTCTGCTAAATTGTAAGATTCTTCGATGAACTGAACCAATCTTATTGCGTGGTGACCGTCTAGCACGGAGCTGCGGTTCTCAGCAATGGCTTCCACGATTTCGGCGATGGCTTTGGGGTGGAAGTTTTTGACGGTGGTGGAAAGGTTTTTCTCAGAACAAACTACGTTTTTGAGGTTGCTGTATTTGAGTTCATTGAGGTATTGGTCTCCGATTTTGAGGGTTCCTTTTTCGGCAATGATGACGATGCTGCTTTCGTAATTGGTTTCGTATGTGGAGGTCGTGAAAATCATATTTCCTGCTGCTTCATTGGCTTTAAAATCGAGTTTTCCGCTGTCGGCAAACTCGGTAATCCCTTGGTGGTTGAAATTGTAAAAAGATGAATTGGTACAAGTTACCTCATCGAACCAATAATTTACAATATCTATAAAATGGGAAAACTGCGTGAATAGAACTCCGCCGTCCATTTCGTTGGTGCCGTGCCACTCGCGGGTTTTATAATAGTTCTTGTTACGGTTCCAGTAACATTGGATGTTGACCATATAGATTTCTCCCAAACAATTGTTTTCCAAAAGTTGTTTCACATAAGAAACGGGCGGGGAGAATCGCAGCTGCATAGAAGAAAAAACGCGAAGTCCTTTGCTTTCTGCAACGGTCAGGATTTCCTGTGCTCGATCCGTGGTAAGCGCCATGGGCTTTTCTATCAGCACATGTTTTCCTGCATTTAAGCAGCGAACGGCGTGTTCGCGATGAAGTCCGTTGGGTGTTGCGATGATGACTACGTCGGTTTCGGTGTCTTCTGTAAGAAAGCTTTCTAAAGTGGTATAGGTTTTCACGTCTAAATCTTCGTCCTGAAGATTCATATCGATGATGGATATGAGTTCCGCTCCTATTGTTTCTTCTATTGCCTGTCTGTGAACTTTGCCGATGTGTCCGTAGCCTAATAGGGAAAATTTAAGCATTTGGATTTCTTCTTCTTTGAGAATAAATATCTAGGTATTTGTTGAATTGAATAGCTAAAATAACGATTGATGCTAAAACGAATCCGATAAGTGCATATTTCAATACCGGATTGTGAATAACGGACTCATCTTTGGAAATTCTTAAATTAGAAATCACGGTGATTCCTCTTTCTGCTTCGGATTTCATGCGCTGGATACCAAAAAGTCTTTTTGTGAGTTTCTCTGAATGGTATAATAATTCACCTTCTACGTTTCCTCTGGAAGCTGTATTTACCAATACTTGTTCGGATGTTGCAGGATTTGTGTTTTTAGCTGCAGTTGCTCTATTGAACATTAAACTGTCAATCGCATTTAAATCAGTTTGAACTTCTTTTTCCAAAACAGTTAAAGCTTTATATTTTGCTTGCTGTTCATTTTTTATAGAAGAAAGATTATTAAAATAATTGATGAACTTTTCTTGAATTTCACGGGCATTTACATCTCCACTTGTGGAAATTACAATTTTCTGCAAAGGATAATCGACTTTGTCAATATTATTTTTAAACCCTTTTATATCATAATTTTGATAGTATAACGTATCTGTTTCATAGCCTCTAATAGTTGCAGTCTCAATTTGTTGGAAATAGTTTTGAATCTCGTCTTCTAATTTTGGTATAGGAGATATCGTCAGAGATCCTATTTTGGTATTTGTCAATCCAATTTCTTTCACTGCTTGATTGTTGGTAGCACCATTATTTACCTCTACTGCATAAGAATAAAGTTCATAATTTCCTATAGGATTGGTTCTGACAACCATCTCATATTTTTTATGGTCGTTTGAAGCCATTGCCGGTTCAATGAATTTTCCATAAACAATACCTAAGACAACAAGTCCTACAACTATAATCCAGTATTTTTTGAGAAGTAATATAAAATCGATAAATACTTCGACAATTCTCCATAATCCTAAGAAAAAAGATTTTACTCCGTTTTTGAAATAATTCAATAACCTGATCAAATCTACTTCCTCCTGATTATTGTTTTTATTAAATTCCTGACTCATTTTTTAGTAAAATTTGGGTAAATATAACTTATATAATTTATTGGGTAAAATCATTAGCAACTGTAAACAGTCAGATTTTAAGCGGTACAAATTTATATATTTGCTTTGATTTATAGCTGATTTAGGTTTGATACTTTTTTTTCTTTCGATTTATATATTTTTTAAAACACGAAAACTTCCTTTTTTTGTGGGAGTTATTGTGGTTTTTGGACTGCTTGGCTATTGGGCTTCGCGTATCAGTTTCGAGGAAGATATTTCGAAATTAATTCCCTCTGCTGAGGATTCACAACAAATCAATAAAGTACTCCAAAACACCAATTTCGCAGACAAAATTATCGTCAATGTTTCAACTTCAGATTCGATTCATCCAGGGGAATTACAAAATTACGCTGATGAACTCGATAGTCTGCTGCAAAAAGATTCGGCATACATTGGAAAACTCCAATCCAAGTTTGAGGACGATCAAATGTTCGACTTGCTGGATTTCGTTTCAGCTCATCTCCCCCTCTATCTCGAAGATTCGGATTACACAAAAATTGATTCTCTTTTACAGCCTGATTTGATCAAACAGAAAGTTGGAGATTCTTATCATTCCATCGTTTCTCCGTCGGGAATGATTACGACAGAAATGATCCGTTCAGATCCATTTGGCATTTCTTTTTTGGCTTTGAATAAATTCCGAAGATTGCAGTCTGGTGATAATTTCAGTTTGAAAGATGGTTATTTAATCCATGAAAACGGGAAAAATCTTTTCGTTTTCGTTTCTCCCAAAGCCAAAGCCAATGAAACGTCGCAAAATGCTTTTTTGGTTGAATCTTTAAATTCAAATATAAATTTCCTGAATTCAAAATACAAAAATGTCAAAGCCGAATATTTTGGTGCGACGCCCGTTTCTGTTGCCAATGCGAAACAAATCAAAAACGATATAATCCTCACGCTAAGTATTTCCTTGGTTTTGCTTTTTGCGCTGTTCATTTATTTTTACCGAAAATTCAGCATTCCGTTTATCATTTTGATTCCGGCGATTTTTGGAAGTTTATTGGGAATTGTCATTTTGTACCTCATCAAAGGAACAATTTCGGCAATTTCAATCGGAATAGGATCGGTTTTATTGGGATTGACGTTAGATTATTCGCTCCACATTTTGAGCCATTACCGAAGCACAGGCGACATCAAAAAACTTTTTCAAAGCACCACCAAACCTCTGATTGTCTGCGCAGTTTTTACGGCTGCTGATTTTTTGTGTCTGCTTTTTCTGCATTCCGATGTGTTGAAAGATTTGGGCGTTTTCGCAGCGGTGAGCGTTTTGGGAGCGGCGTTTTTTGCATTGATTTTTGTTCCGCAGGTTTATTCACCGAAGAATTCAATTGAATTCAAACAAAACACCATCATCGACAAACTTTCCCGATATGATTTCAGTAAAAACAAATGGTTCTTGGGAATTTCTGTTTTGTTGATTCTCATCAGCTTATTTACCTATAAAAATGTGGGATTTGAAAATGATTTGAACAAATTGAATTTCTTTCCGAAAGATTTAAAAACTGCCGAAAATAATTTGGATAAATTAAATAATTATTCATCCAAATCTATTTATATAGCGGCTTATGGAAAAGATTACGAAGCCGCTTCCAAAGCCAATTCTGAATTATTTGAAAACTTAAAAAATTTAGAATCAAACAAAGAAATTCTGACTTTTAATTCGATTGGTGGAATTGCACTTTCGGAAGAAAAACAAATAGAAAAAATCAAACAATGGGATGAATTCTGGACGCCTGAAAAAATTGAATCCCTTCAAAATCAAATGATTTCTGAAGGAAAAAAGTTTGGATTTAAGGAAAATACATTTCAACCATTTTTTGCGAAATTGAATGAAACTTATTCTTCTGAAAATTTAAGCCAAAATGAACTTTTGAAAAATCTATTTTTGGATGAATTTGTTTCAAACGAAAAAGATTTCACAACGATTACTTCGATTATCAAAACGGAAAACCCAAACACAGAAAAACTTATCAATGAGCTTTCAGCAAAAAATGAAAACGTTTTGGTCATTGATCGAAAACATTTGTCTGAAACATTTCTTTCCAATCTGGAAGCGGATTTCAACAAATTATTTTTCATTTCTTCGATTGTTATTTTTGTTATTTTGATGTTATTTTTCCGTTCGTTGGAATTAACCCTCATCACAAACATCCCGATTTTTGTCGGCTGGCTCGTCACGCTCGGAATGATGGGACTTTTCGGGTTAAATTTCAATGCGTTTAATATCATCATCACGACTTTGATTTTTGGACTGGGTGTTGATTATTCGATTTTCGTCACGCGCGGACTGATTGAAAAATACACGTATGGAACCGATGAAATGGCGGCATTCCGATCCGGAATTTTGATGTCGGCTTTGGCGACGATTTTGTGTTTTGGTGTATTGGTTTTTGCGAAACATCCTGCGATTTATTCGATTTCCTGGATTCCGATTATCGGACTTTGTGTTGTAGTTTTGATGTCATTTACCATCCAACCATGGCTGTTCAATTTTTTCATTCAAAAACCTCAGGAAAAAGGAAATACGCCGCGAACTATTTTTAATATCATCATGACTTTCGGAACTTTTGGATATTTCTTTGTGGCAGGATTTTTATTAAATATTCTCGCCCAAATTCTTCTGCCAATCGCCCCAGTCAGCAAAAAGAAAAAATTTAAATTTTTCCATAAAACGGTTCATTTGTATTTCAAAACTTTGATTCATGGAACGCCATTTGTGAAAATTAAAATCATTGGAAAAGAAAATTTAAACTTTGACAGACCGCGAATTATCATCGCCAATCATACTTCACAGCTCGACACACCTACTTTGGGAATGATTCATCCGAAATCGATTTTTATGGTCAATAACCGTGTTCTGAATTCAAAATTCTTCGGAAAAGCTATTCAAATGGCTGGATTTTATTCGGTTTCTGATAATTATGAAGAAGGCTTAGATGGTTTGCGCGAAAAAATTCGGCAGGGTTATTCGATCATCATTTTTCCAGAAGGAACGCGCTCCAGAACCTCTGCCATTCAGCGTTTTCACAAGGGTGCATTTTTCCTGGCGAATGAACTAAACTTAGAAATTTTACCCGTTTTGGTATGTGGAAATGCAGATTTGCTTCCGAAAAATGACAATGTTTTGAAATCGGGTAAATTAACAATCGAATACCTTCCTTTGATCAAACCTGATGATGAGAATTTTGGGAAAACGCATTCGGAACGAACTAAAAAAATCAGCACATATTTCAAAGAAAAATTCATTGAATTGAAAAGAGTTGATGAAGATGAAAATTATTTCAAAAACAAACTGAGATTCAATTATTTATATAAACCAAGATACATTCAGAAAGAATTCAATGCTGAATTTAATTTAAACAAAAAAACCTATCATAAACTATTGAATTTAATTCCTGTAAAAGGAAAAATTCTGCACTTGGGTTGTGGTTATGGTGTTTTGGATTTCCTTTTGGTTTATGATTCTGCGCGTAGAAGTGTTGTCGCTTGGGATGCCGATGCTGAAAAAATAACAATCGCTCAAAATACCTTTACAGTCAATAGATTTCCGGTTGTGTTCACGGAAAATTTACCCGAAGAATTGAATAATTTTGAATTTGTAATTCTTCAAAATTCAGATGAATTGACAAGATTTGAAAATTTGGTTAATTTAGAGGATTGGCAAAATATTTTTGAGGAAAATGAATTAAGGATTTTCAGGAAAAAAAATGCAGGAAGAATTTGACATCATTATCATCGGAAGTGGATTGGGCGGTTTGGTCTGCGCCAATATTCTGTGCCGTGAAGGTTACAAAGTTCTTGTGTTGGAAAAAAACCAGCAATTCGGTGGAAATCTTCAGACTTTTTCCCGTGACAAAGTGGTTTTCGATACCGGTGTTCACTACATCGGTGCACTGCTTCCCGGACAAAATCTGCATAAATATTTCCATTATCTAGGAATTGCAGACCAACTCAAAATCCAGCAAATGGATTTAGATGGATTTGATTTGGTAACTTTTGATGAAGACGAAAATGAATATCCATACGCACAGGGTACTGAAAATTTTGTCCATCAATTGTCTCTATTTTTCCCGGAAGAAAAAGAAAGTATCCGTCGATATGTTTCTAAAATGAAAGAAGTTTGTGATAGTTTTCCGCTTTACAGATTGGATGCAGATGTTGATTATCTCTCAAAGGAAGAAATCATTCCACTGAAAGCGAGCGAAATAATCAACAGCATTACCGAAAACGAAAAATTGCGTGCGATACTTGCCGGAACTAATTTTTTGTATGCGGGAATCAAAGACAAAACTCCTTTTTACGTGCATGCGCTTTCGATCAATTCTTACATTGAAAGTTCTTGGAGGTGCTTGAATGGCGGAAGTCAGATTTCGAAACAACTGATCAAGCAAATTCGGAATTTAGGCGGATCAGTATTGAAACACAAGGAAGTAGATTCATTTGAAATCAAAGATGGTGAAGTGGAAGCAGTTACCACAAAAGATGGATTTACTTATAAAGGTAAACAGTTCATTTCCAACATTGATCCGAAAAAAACCATGTCTTTGATTAAAGGTTTTCCCATCAGAAAATCTTATTTGAGAAGAATCAAGGAATCAGAAGATACAATCTCATCATTCAGTTTGTACATCACTTTGAAACCGGAGTCTTTTCCTTATCTGAACAAAAATTATTACCATTACAAAAACGAATCAAAAGTCTGGGACAGTATCAATTACAAGCCTGAAAATTGGCCAGAAAGTTACATGGTTTCGTTTAATACGAAAAATGAAAATGATATCTGGACGGATGGTATAAGTGTTTTGACGTACATGCGTTACGAAGAAGTGAAACAATGGGAAAATTCGTTTAATACCGTTGCAGAAAAAGATTACAGAGGAGATGAATATGAAAAGTTCAAAGCAGAAAAAACGGAGATTTTATTGAATGAATTGGAGAAAAAATTTCCGAATCTGAGAGAATGTATTCTTTCCACTTATGTTGCGACACCATTAACTTACCGCGACTACATCGGTAGTGAAACAGGCTGTATGTATGGGTTTGTGAAAGATGCAAATTCGCCTTTGAAAACTTATCTTTCCCCTAAAACGAAAATCAAAAATTTGTTTCTGACAGGACAAAGCATTAATATGCACGGAATTTTGGGTGTAACTATTAGCGCAGTTTTGACTTGTTCGGAATTTGTGGGGAGAAAAGAGTTATTGGATAACATTAATCTGGCTTATCATCAAAAATTCAACCTTTAATACTTAAAAATATTTTCATGGAAAAAGTTAATATAGAAGAAAAATTATCCTTGTTTTCGGAGCATTGGTCTCCAAAAATTCTAGGTGAATTGAATGGTCAACATGTCAAAATTGCTAAATTTCTTGGAGAATTTACATGGCATAAACATGATCATGAAGACGAAATGTTTTATGTAATAAACGGAAATTTAAAAATAGAGTTTCGTGATAAAACTGTAGAATTATCTGCAGGCGAATTTTTAATCGTAACAAAAGGCACTGAACATAAACCTGTTGCAGAGAAAGAAGTTTCTGTAATGCTCTTCGAGCCTGCAACTACCTTAAATACAGGAAATGTTGAAAATGAATTAACCAAAAAGAACTTAGAAAGTTTGTAGAAATTAAAATCAAGTAAACTGTTCTCCTTTGTTCAACTTCAAATCGCTCACAAAAGTTTTAATCGTTTGGTCTTTGTCCATCGGACAGATTAAAAGTGCATTTTCAGTATCGACTACGATGTAATTTTCTAGACCATCAACAATTACAGCTTTATTTTGACTCGTGTAAATCAATGAATTTTTGGTGTTATAAGTCAAAATCGGTTTGCCTCTTTTGATATTTTTTTGCTTGTCTTTTTCTGAATTTTCATACAAAGATTTCCATGTTCCCAAATCTGACCAACCAAAAGAAGAAGGTATAACGTAAACATTTTCAGCCTTTTCCATGATTCCATTGTCGATAGAAATAAACTGAACGGTTCCGTAAACTCTTCTCATTTCTTCAATTCCTTCAGATGAAGAAAGCATTTTTTTGATGGTTTTGAATGAATCATACATGTCTGGCAAATTCTCTTTGAAAGATTTCAAAATTGTTTGTACGTGCCATATGAAAATTCCCGCATTCCATAAAAATTCGCCGGATTTATAAAAAACTTCAGCTAATTCGATTCCGGGTTTTTCGGTAAACGTTTTTACTTTTTTAAGTTCGCTGTCATTTTCTTCGTCTTCGATAAATTGGATATAGCCATAACCCGTATCTGGTCTCGTCGGCTGGATTCCAAGCGTGATTAATTTTTCTTCTTTTGCAGATTCTTCCAATGCAAAATTTAATTTTTCAATGAAAACCTTTTCATCCAAAATCACATGATCTGAAGGAGCAACTACGATTCTTGCTTCAGGATTTTTTTCATTGATGAGCATCGCCGCATAAAGATTACATGGCGCGGTATTCATACCCATTGGTTCGGCAATTACCTGTTCTGAAGAAAGTTTCGGCAACTGTTCCAGCGTCAAATCTACGTATTCATCCAATGTTACTACATAAATTTGATCTTGCGGAATGATTTTCACCAAACGGTCAAATGTCTGTTGCAAAAAAGTCCTGCCTGTACCTAATATATCGTGAAACTGTTTAGGGTAAGAAGTCGTGCTCAGAGGCCAAAATCTTGAACCTACACCACCTGCCATAATCACTGCGAAGTTATTGTTTTTCATCAATCAAAAATTTCATCTGCAATTGCACTTCCGCTTACCGTGTACAATTTTCCGGTTTGAATTTCCTTACAAAGATACCGTATTTTTCGTTTTTTTCCTCGTTCAAAAATTCTTTTCCCCAATCTGAATTTTTGGTTTTCCATCAGATTTTCTATGCGTTTGGACTCATCTTGTTCGATTTGAAATAAATTATTCATCAAAATTTTATCTGCATTCAAACTCGCTTTCGGTCGGACTGCATGTCTGTAAATTACTGGTCTTAACTCTTCAGGATAAACTTCAATAGATTCCAATAATAATTTTCCAAAAGTGAGTTTCCATTCCATTCCATGAGATTTCACACTTGATGAAAATTTAACCCTGACGAGCAGATGAGCGATTTCGTGTGTGAGCACAAAAAAGAAAGCTTCGGACGAAATGTCTTTGTTGACGGTAATCTCATGGGCATTGAATTCTCTTAAAAACCTGTAGTCGCCCAATTTGGTTTTGCGTGTATTTCTGATTTTGATTGTTAAATTTTCATTGTCTACCCATTTATTCACAAAAGTCAAAGCATCATGGGGAAGAAATGATTCAAAATGTTTGGATTTCATTAACGCAAGATAAAAAACTTACTCAGAAAAAAAATCCTAATTTTGCAACCATGTTGAAACTATTAGGGTTCATAGGTGCATACTTCATTTTTCTCGGAAAAGTTTTTAAAAAGCCACAGGGATTTAAAGTATTTTGGAAGCTCGTGATGCGTGAAATTTATGATTTGGGAATGAGTTCCGTGGGGCTTGTTGCTTTCATTTCACTATTTATGGGTGCCGTAACGGCGATCCAGATGGCACAAAATTTTCAGGGAGCGGACATTCCGGTTCCGGATTATTATATTTCTTATGCCACGAAAATGGTATTGATTCTGGAATTCTCCCCGACAATTATTTCCTTAATTCTTGCAGGAAAAGTTGGCTCATATATTGCATCGAGTATCGGAACGATGAGAGTTACTGAACAAATCGACGCTTTGGATGTAATGGGAATCAATGCGCCCTCGTTTTTGGTGCAGCCTAAAATCATCGCAGCTGTATTTTTCAATCCGATTTTGATTATGATTAGTATCGGAATGGGATTGGTCGGCGGATATTTAATTGGAGAAGCGACACAAATGTGGTCAACTTCAGATTATGTCATTGGTTTACAAATGCCTATGGCTGGAAAGATGTTTATCTATACTTTTGTAAAAACAATTGTTTTCGCATTTATCATCGCGACGCTTCCGGCTTATTACGGTTATTATGTAAAAGGTGGTTCGTTGGAAGTTGGTCGCTCCAGTACTTCTGCTGTTGTTTGGACTTCGGTGATTATAATCATTATGAATTTAATTCTAACACAAACGATCCTTAGCTGATGATAGAAATAAAAAATCTAAAAAAATCGTTTGACGATATAGAGGTTCTCAAAGGAATTTCAACCACTTTCGAAACGGGAAAAACAAATTTGATCATCGGACAAAGTGGTTCGGGAAAAACAGTTCTTTTGAAATGTTTGACGGGATTGATAACGCCTTCATCCGGAGAAGTTTTATTTGACGGAAACGATACGACGAAATACAATTTTCAGCAAAGACAGGAATTGAGAGGTGAAATCGGAACGGTTTTCCAGGGAAGTGCCTTGTTTGATTCTATGACGGTTTTGGAAAATGTAAGATTTCCGCTGGAGATGTTTTCAAAACTTTCCATGCGTGAAATGAACAAAAGGGCAGAAGAAGTTTTGGAAAGAGTAAATTTAACCAAAGAATCATTTACCAAGTTCCCAGCTGAAATTTCGGGAGGAATGCAAAAACGGGTCGCAATTGCACGTGCGGTTGTAAACAAACCGAAATATCTGTTTGCCGACGAACCCAATTCAGGATTAGATCCAAAAACTTCGATGGTCATTGATCAATTGTTGCACGAACTAACAGTGGAATACAACACTACCACCATCATCAATACCCACGACATGAACTCTGTGATGGAAATCGGTGAGAACATTCTTTTCCTAAAAGGTGGATTCAAAGAATGGGAAGGTGATAAAAATGAAATTTTGACTGCGGACAATGAAGCGGTCATCGATTTCGTTTATTCATCAAAGTTATTTACGAAGCTTCGAGAAGTTTTATTGAAAGAAAAATCTAATTCAACAAATAAATTCTAAAAATTATGAAATTGAAGATTTGCGAACACAAAAAACAAATAAACATGAATGTGAGAAAAAAATTAATGTTATTGGGATTTTCCCTTTTTGCAATCAACACTTTTGCACAAACTGTAGATTTCGGTCTGAAAGTGGGTATGGTTTATAATGCCGACAAAGGTGCTTTCAAAGCATTAAATGGCGCTATAGATGAAAAAGGCAAGGGGTCTGTAGGTTTTCAGGGTGGAGCGATGGTAAGAATAAAAGCTGGCGGAATTTATGTACAGCCGGAATTACTCTATACTGCTTTTAAAAATGAATTTGAAGAAGCTGGAGAAACTATTGATGTGAAAAAAAGCCGTTTGGACATCCCTGTAAACATCGGTAAGACGTTTGCAATGGGACTGGTTCAAATCCAAACTGGACCGGTTTTTTCATTGAACTTCGAAGATACAATCGATTCTGACGGAATCAATTTTCCTGATGCAACGGAACGTGACGAAATCGGCTTGGGATGGCAAATCGGAACGGGTGTAAATTTGAAAGGATTGAACATTGACTTGCGTTATGAGTTTGGTTTAAATAAAAATATTACGAAATACAACATCGCAGGAGCAGGCGAATTTCAAACGGAAAACCGTTCAAATTTGTTGAACCTTTCGGTTGGATATTTCTTCTAAATTAATTAGAAATTTAATCATACTAATCCTCAGAGAATTATAATTTCTCTGAGGATTTTTATTTTTACGCTTTTATTTTAGTTTGATTTCTTAAAAAACTCTATTTTTGCAGACTTGAAATTAAAATAAAATGGCGAAAGCAAATAAAAAACAGGAATATACAACTGAGAAAGTTCTTGACAGCCTCAACGAAACTGCGTACAAAGCAGAAAATTTCTTCGAAAAAAATTCTAAAATCATCATCGGGGTTTTCGGTGCGATTGCAATCGCTGCCATCGGATATTTTGTTTACCTGAAATATGTGTTGGAGCCAAAATCTGAACAAGCTTTTACCGAAATGGTTCAGGCAGATGAATATTTCAAACAAGACTCTGTATTGCTTGCATTGAAAGGAAGCCCGGGAAGTTTCATGGGTTATGAGCAAATTATCGAAAACTATAGCGGAACTGACGGTGCAAACATCGCTCGTTATAAAGCCGGAGTTGCTTATTACAAATTAGGAGATTTTGCTTCAGCAGTTTCTAATTTGGAAAAATTCAGTACAGATGACAACATTTTGCTTGCGCAGAAAAACGGTATGATCGGAAACGCTTTGGTTAATTCCAATAAAATTGCAGAAGGTTTGCCCTATTACGTAAAAGCGGCCGAAGGGACTGAATTGGAAGTTTTGCAAACGGTTTACTACACCAAAGCAGGACAAATCGCAATGCAGTTAGGGAAAAATGCTGATGCTTTGAAATATTTCCAGACATTGGCAGATAAATATCCAAATGCAAACAATGGAGAAGTAGAAAAATACATCGAAAGATTAAAATACGCTACAGGTGGCAACTGAAAATAAAAATTTATCCAATTACGATAAAACACAACTTCCAAATGCCGAGGCTTCCCGTTTCGGCATTGTTGTTTCCCAATGGAACAGCCACATTACGCACAATCTGCAGAAAGGCGCAATCGAAACTTTAATTGATTTAGGAGCGAAAGAAGAAAACATTTCTTCGCATGAAGTTCCGGGAAGCTTTGAATTAATTTATGGTGCAAATCAACTTTGCAAAAGGGGAGAAGTGGATGCTGTAATTGTAATTGGAAGTGTGATTCGCGGTGAAACTTCACATTTTGATTATGTGTGTGAGGGCGTGACGCAAGGCATCAAAGACCTCAATATCAAATACAACATTCCGGTTATCTTTTGTGTTTTGACGGACGACAACGAGCAGCAATCTCTTGACCGTTCTGGCGGAAAGCACGGAAACAAAGGAGTAGAAGCAGCTGTTGCTGCGGTAATCATGACGAAATTTTAACTAAAATTAATTCTAGAAAACAAAAAACCTCCGAATTGTTCAGAGGTTTTTTGTTTTGGTTTTCAATCAATTTTTTTATTAATTCAAATTGATTTTAAATTCTACCATTAACTTTCTACTTTTGCAACCTATGATTTCTATGGGAGATGTAATACAGCTATTGCCTGACCACGTTGCGAATCAAATCGCGGCTGGAGAAGTGGTGCAGCGTCCGGCTTCGGTTGTGAAAGAATTGATTGAAAATGCGGTAGATGCCAAAGCAAATTCCATTTCTTTAATCATAAAAGATGCAGGGCGTACTCTGATTCAGGTAAGTGACGACGGCGCAGGAATGAGCGTTACCGATTTGCGGATGGCTTTTGAACGTCATGCGACATCGAAAATCAGAACAACCGAAGATATCTTTTCCATTCAGACCAAAGGTTTTCGTGGCGAAGCTTTGGCTTCGATTGCGGCAGTAGCGCAGGTCGATGCAGTTTCAAAAAGAGATCAGGATGAAGTAGCAACGCGTTTGATTATTGAAGGCGGAGAAGTCAGAGACCAAGTACCGAGGGCTGCAAGAACCGGAACTTCTATTTCCGTCAAGAATTTGTTTTACAATGTTCCTGCAAGGCGTAATTTTCTTAAATCCAACCAAATAGAATTAAAACATATCCAAGATGAATTTTTAAGGGTTGCACTTGCGCATGAAGCCATCGAATTCAATTTTTACCACAACGATTCGGAATTGTATGTGCTGAAAAAAGGAAATCTAAAACAAAGAATCATTCAGGTTTTTGGTCGAAAAATAGAACCTCAGCTTGTTCCTGTGGCGGAAGAAACAGAAATCGTTTCGGTAAAAGGTTTTGTAGGAAAACCGGAAAGTGCCAAGAAGGCGAGGGGAGAGCAGTATTTTTTCGTGAACAATCGATTTATCAAAAACAATTACCTGCACAAGGCGATTGTGGATGCTTTTGAGCATTTGCTTCCGAACCAATATGTGCCTTCCTATTTTTTGTTTTTGGAAATTGATCCTTCTAAAATCGACATCAACATCCATCCGACCAAAACGGAAATTAAATTTGAAGATGAATACGCCATCTATGCGGTTTTGCGCGCGGCGGTGAAACATGCTTTGGGACAGTACAACATCACGCCTTCGCTCGATTTTGATCAAAATCCTGACTGGGCATTCATCCCTTCTGCACCGAAAGGAGGTACGATAAAAGCACCTGAAATCCATGTAGATAGAAATTACAATCCGTTTGAAACTTCGGCAAATTCCTACAAAGAAATTCAGGCTACGAATGATTTGTACAAATCTTTTTCTGAATTTGAATTGGAAAACAACCATCCTGAAACGATTTTGGACAAAGCAGATTTTGATTCGCTTGAAATTAATGCATTTCAATGGCAGAATAAATACATCGTCACCCACCACAAAGGTGAATTGCTCATCATCGACCAGCACCGTGCGCACCAATTGATTTTGTTTGAAAAATTGAAAAAATCAAGTACCGAAAATGCATTGAGCCAAAGGCTTTTGTTTCCGGTGGAAATCATTTCCAATGCTACTGAAATTTCGCAATTAAAAAATATAGAAACTGATTTGTTCCGGTTTGGATTTGATGTAGAATTTACAATAGATCAAATTTTAGTCAATGCGTTGCCGACAGAAGTTGAACCTGAAAATGTTCCAGGAATTTTTTCGGACTTTTTGACAGATTTGGAACTGCATGATAAAATCAGTTTTGAAGTTGAAATTGCAAAAATCCTCGCGAAAAACGTAGCCATAAAGAAAGGAGAAGGATTATTACCCGAACAGGCGAAGCACTTGGCACAACAATTGTTGACTTTAGGCGAACCCAATTTTTCACCTTATGGAAAGCCCGTTTTTGTACAAATATCCGAAAGTGAAATCATCAAGAAATTAAATTAAAATATGTTCAATCAGCCAATTCCAACCATAACCAAAAACCTTTTAATTATCAATGGATTATTTTTCCTCGCAACAATTGTTTTTGGCTCTCGGGGAATTGATTTAGGAAATATTTTAGGGGCATTTTATCCAGAATCTGTGAATTTCAAAGGATGGCAAATTGTCACGCATATGTTTATGCATGCGCCTTTTCCAAATATTTCACATATTTTGTTCAATATGTTTGCGTTGTGGATGTTTGGTTCAACTGTGGAAAATACAATAGGACAAAAGAAATTTTTGATTCTTTATTTTGTTGCAGGATTAGGTTCATTTGTGTTATTTAATTTCACCAATTATTTACAAGTCGAATCTCTAAAAGAAGTAGTTACCGCATCAGGCGTAAATGTTCCAGAACTTATCAAATCTTTGAAAGTTAGCACAGATGGAATGTACAATGTTCCAACTTCTGGTGATGTAGAAAAAACCAAAGAATTGATGGGTTATTATGTCACGCCAATGGTCGGCGCTTCAGGAGCGATTTATGGATTATTGGTTGGCTTTGCGGTGCTTTATCCGAATGCTAAGCTTGCATTGTTATTTTTTCCGGTTCCCATCGCAGCGAAATATTTCATTCCGGTAATGATTGCGATTGAATTTTATTTGGCAATTCAGAATTATGCTTGGAATCCTGTGGCACATTTTGCCCACATTGGCGGAGCGATTATAGGATTTTTGTTGGTTCGTGCATGGAAGAAAAATTTACATACCGGATATTAAAATGGACGTAATAGAACAATTAAAATACAATTTCAAAAATGGCGATGTAAGCATTCGGCTGATTTTTATCTGCGTCACGATTTTTATTGTAGATGCGATTTTTGGGTTGTTTGACGTACACATTAATTCTTATTTCAGCTTGGGAAGCGGATGGGAATCATTTATCCGTCAGCCTTGGGGGATTTTTACTTATTCATTTTTTCATGGAAATTGGATTCATTTAATTCTGAATATGTTAATGTTGTATGTGATGGGAAAATTTTTCCTGCGTTATTTCAGAAATCATGATTTACTTACATTTTACATTTTCGGAGCCATTTTCGGTGGAATTTTCTTTGTGTTTCTCTCACCGTTGATTGATGCTCCTGCGGTTCTTGTGGGTGCTTCGGCAGCCGTTTATTCGGTGTTTTTTGCATTGGTTTCTTATGTTCCCAAAATGAGGCTTCAATTGGCAATTGTCAACATTAATTTGCCTTTGGATTATCTGGCGTATGGATTGCTGGGATTTGATTTGATCATGATTTTGGTGGGGAATAATGTCGGCGGACACATTTCGCATTTGGGAGGCGCTGCATTCGGATTTTTGTACATGAAACAATTTGAAAAAGGAAATGATTTTTTGGGCAATTTTTTAATGAAATTAATTCCTTCAAAAAATTCACAAAAAACAAGAAGAACCGAAAGAGCAAAACCACCCAAAGATGATTATGAATTTAATGCGCAAAAGGTTGCTAAACAGAAAAAAGTAGATGCCATCCTCGATAAAATTTCGCGTTCGGGTTATGATACTTTGACCAAAGAAGAAAAAGATTTTCTATTCAAATCCGGGAAAAATGGCTAGAAAAAGCACATTTAGATTGACGGGGTTTGACCCTGTTTTCTTTATTTTCCATTTGCTTTTTTTGGGAATTACTTACACCATCTATCTTGCGCCTCACATTGCGCCTTCTACATTTCCCTATTTTGGGCTGATTCCTATTTTTTATTCACTTTTGGTATTGGGAAACATTTTTTTAATTTTTCTATTGTTTTGGAGGAGAATTGCTTACGCAATTTTATTTCTGATTCTTTCGACAGGATTATACCAGCCGCTTACAAAATCTTATCAATATTTTGGAAAAGAGGTTACTGTGGAACCGGATTTCAAAATGATTACATTCAATGCACATTATCTGAAACAAGATGGATTTGATAAATTCTTCAAAAAAGAAAATGCCGATTTAGTTGTTTTGCAGGAAGTTTACTGGCGAAATGATGCTTTTAATCAACTGAAAGATTCTACGTTTGGAGATTATTATCACGAGAAGCACTCAATCATCCAATTTTTTAGTAAATATCCAATCATCGAAACCAAGAAAATTCTTTCTGGCGAAAACGGAACAACTGCTTACGCGGCGTATGCCGATATCGATACCGGAAAAGACACCATTCGTATCATCAATGTTTATCTGGAATCTATGTTGATTGATAAAGGGTTGGTAAAAGAAACTTTGGATCAGGATATGGCTGAAGAAAATTCAAAGAAAATAGGAGGAAAGCTTACGCGTGGATTTCTTGAACATGAAAAACAAATTAAGATCCTGATTCCTTACATTACCAATTCCAAACATCCTGTTATACTTGCAGGAGACTTAAATTCTGCTCCAAATTCTTATGAATACCAGCAAATTATTTATTGGTTAAATGATGCTTATCCTGTTGTAGGAAAATCTGTGGGAACATCTTTTCATGAATTCAAATATCCGATTAGATTAGATTATATATTCCACTCAGATGAAATTCTTCCTGTAAAATACGATGTACTTCATGATGTAAAACTTTCTGACCATTATCCGGTTGTGGGGCATTTCAAATTGCCATAAAATTGTATATTTGACTCAAATCCCCAACTAAAAATGTCATTGAAGGAAAAATTCATCCAGGAAATCCAATCCAATTACCAATACAAAGGCGATAAAATTATTTTAGGAAAGGCTAAACTAGATGGCGAGGTTTTGACCGATGCTGAAATTTCAGTGGCTTTAAAAACCATGAATCGTCATGGATTGATTGCCGGCGCGACCGGAACCGGGAAAACCAAAACTTTGCAAATCCTTGCCGAACAATTGTCGCTGAAAGGAGTTCCGAGTTTATTGATGGACATCAAAGGAGATTTGAGCGGAATTGCAGCGTCCGGAAATGGAGATGACAAAGGAATTCAGGAAAGGCAAAAACTCATCGGTGAAACTTATACACCGTCAGGTTCGCCTGTTGAATTGCTTTCTCTAAGCGGAGAAAATGGCGTTAGGTTAAGAGCTACAGTTTCAGAATTCGGACCGATTTTATTCAGTAAAATTCTGGAATTAAATGATACGCAATCAAGCATAATTTCTATTATTTTTAAATATTGTGACGATAAAAATCTTCCATTAGTTGATTTGGAAGACATGCGAAAAGTGCTTCAATATGTAAGTGAAAATGCAGAAGGAAAACAAGAATTGAATTCAACTTACGGCGCAATAGCTCCGGCTTCATTGGGGACAATTCTCAGAAAAATTGTGGCTTTGGAACAACAGGGCGCAACGCAGTTTTTTGGTGAACCTTCTTTTGAAGTAAGTGATTTGATGCGAACCAAGGACGGAAAAGGTGTTGTAAATGTGATTCGTCTGACCGATATCCAAAACAAACCAAGCTTGTTTTCAACTTTTATGTTGAGTTTGCTGGCAGAAGTTTACGAAACGCTTCCCGAAGCAGGCGATGGCGATAAACCGAAATTGGTGATATTCATCGACGAAGCGCATTTGATTTTCAAAGAAGCGAGCAAGTCCCTTTTGGATCAAATCGAAACCATGGTAAAATTAATCCGTTCCAAAGGAGTCGGATTGTATTTCTGTACGCAGGTTCCAGGCGATGTGCCCGATGCGGTTTTGAGTCAATTGGGATTAAAAATCCAGCATGCACTGCGCGGATTTACAGCAAAAGATAGAAAACAGATTGAAAAAGCGGTGGAAAACTATCCGATTTCAACTTATTACAAAGCAGATGAAGTAATTACACAACTGGGAATTGGAGAAGCATTTGTCACGGCTTTAAACGAGAAAGGAATTCCGACTGCGTTGGCACATACATATATGCGTTCCCCAAATTCGAGGATGGATGTTTTGTCCGATTCTGAAATTAATTCTTTGATCAATCAATCAGAATTGGTTTCAAAATATAAAAATGACATCGACAAGGAATCTGCTTACGAGATTTTGAGCAAAAAAATGGAACGTGCACAAGAATCCGTTTCATCACAGCCAAAACGCGTTGCCGGAAGACCTAAAAAAGAAAAATCAACCCTTGAAACTATACTAACTGACAGTACGACCAAAAGCTTTTTAAGAACTGCCGGAAATCTTCTGATAAGAGGGATTTTCGGGAAATTAATGAAAAAATAACGTGTACGCAGTAATAGATGTTGAAGCCACAGGCGGGAAAAAAGGAGAAGAATCTATTATCGAAGTAGCTATATTTCTTTATGATGGGGAAAAAGTAATCGATCAGTTGATTTCTTTAGTGCAACCGGATAGAGAAATAGATTTGTATGTACAAAAACTTACGCAAATCACTCCGAAAATGGTCAGCACTGCACCTAAATTCCATGAGCTTGCCAAACGAATCATTGAAATTACGGACGGAGCCATCATTGTAGGTCATAATGTAGATTTTGATTATAGGATGCTCAAGCAGGAGTTCAGCAAATTGGGCTATACTTATTACCGAGAAACCATCGACACGCTTCCGTTGAGTGAAAAACATTTTCCAGATGCCGAGTCTTATTCGCTCGGAAAATTGAGTAAATCTCTTGGAATTCCCGTTTCTGACAGGCATAGAGCTTCAGGTGATGCCCGTGCTACGCTTGAACTTTTTAAACTTTTGCAGGACAAAGACTCAGAAAAAGACATTGTTTTAAAAGAAACATTTACTGATAAAAAAAAGTCTATTAAATACGATTCTCTCCTGAAAGATTTACCCAATGAAACTGGTATTTTTTATGTTTTCAATAAAAATAAACAAATTATTTACCTTTCCAGAAGTAAAAATATTTCACAATCTGCAAGAATATTGTTGACAGGAAAATCAAATCTGAGCAACAAAATAAAAATTTCTGCTACAGAAATAACGTATGAAACCACAGGGAATGAATTGGTTGCCTGGTTAAAAGAAAATCATGAAATCAAAACCTTAAAGCCTTCACTCAACGAAAACCAGAAAAAAATAAATTTCCCCTTTACAATTTACAACGGATTCAAAAACGGATTCAAACAGTTGCGAATTGATCATACTGATTATAATAGCAAACAAAGCCATATTCTCAGGATGAATTCATATAACAATGCGTTGAGTTTTCTTTCGCTCATTTCAGAAGAATACGAGCTTTGTTCCAAAATAAACGACATTTATCAGGGAGACGGCCCCTGCCTTGGGTATTCAGTAGGAGAATGTCACGGAGCTTGTATTGGTAAAGAATCGCCAGATGATTACAATAAACGGGTAGAAGCATTTCAAAGCAAAGTTTGCTTGGAAGGAAAAAGCATTTTGATAATAGGAAAGGGCAGGACGTTGGCTGAAAAATCTTTTGTTTGGATAAAAAACAATGTATGCAAAGGTTATGGTTATTTTGATTTAAATCACCAGATAAAAACAGAAAAATTGGTTCAGAAAAGAATGATTCCTATCGAAGAAAATGATGATATGGATTCCATGGCGAGAGGATTTTTATTCTCAGAAAAATATTTAGAAATTATAAACTTAAACACATAAAATACATTCCCAATCATGACAGAAAAAGAAGAAAATGACAGAATAAGGGCAAAGTTAGCTCCAAAAAATTGGAATGAAGTAAAAACAAACGATTCCTGGGCTTTGTTTAAAATCATGGCAGAATTTGTGGAAGGTTATGAGAAAATGGCTAAAATCGGCCCCTGTGTGTCTATATTTGGCTCTGCGCGCACTAAACCTGACTCTCCTTATTATAAAATGGCAGAAGAAATCGGAAATAAACTGACAGAATTGGGTTTTGGTGTAATTACAGGTGGCGGACCCGGAATCATGGAAGCCGCCAACAAAGGTGCCCGCCACGGTAAAGGAAAATCTGCCGGAATCGGAATCAGACTTCCTTTTGAAACAGGATTGAATCAATTTGTAGATTATGATTACAGCATCAATTTTGATTATTTCTTTGCCCGAAAAGTGATGTTCGTCAAATATGCACAAGGATTTATCGTGCTTCCAGGAGGGATGGGAACTTTAGATGAATTGTTTGAAGCCTTAACTTTAATTCAAACTCAGAAAACAGGAAGATTTCCAATTGTATTGGTAGGTGTCTCTTTCTGGTCCGGATTGATTGATTGGCTCAAAGAAACCGTTTTGCAAGAAGGAAACATCAGCGAACATGACTTTGATTTGTACCGTTTGGTAGACACTCCGGAAGAAGCCGTTGGACATATCAAAGCTTTTTATGACAAATACATGGTGAAGCAAAATTTTTAAAAAATATAAATTTATACTAAAAGCGTATCCAAATCGTTCGATTGAGATAGAAAACTGTTTTATGAATTACCATCTGAAAAAATATAATTTTGCCTACATGAAATGGTTATTTTTATTAATGCCTACCATCTTTGTCTTTTCCCAGAGCACAAGCACACGCTGGCAGGATCATTTTTCTTACAACAACATCAAACACATTTGGGAAATAAACGGCTTGATTTTTTGTAGTGCAGAAAATGGTATTTTTTCATATGACCCTGTTTCCGGAGAAATTCAGAAAATTTCTAAAACCACGCAGCTAAACGATGTAGGAATTACGGCTTTTAATTATAATCCCGACAACGAAATTATTTTCATTGGCTATGAAAGTGGAGAATTAGATATTCTCACTCCTGATGGAAATCGAAACTTACTACAAGTTCCCCTCCATCAAGGATATACTGGAAGTAAAATCATAAATCACATTACCACCCATCAAAATACCGCCATTATTTCAGGGGAATGGGGAATTGTTACTTTCAGTTTGGAAGATTTTGAATTTATGGAAACCACATATTTCATCATTGGGGGAAATTATTTTGGAGTCAAGGAATCAGTGGTTATGGATGGAATCATTTATTCTGCAGGAAACGGAGGCATTCATACTCATGCCTTAGATGGATTTACTGCAAATTTCACTTCTTGGCAGCAGCCTCAAGGCATCCCAAACTCTCCTTATCAGGACATTGTAGCATTTAATGGAAATATCATAGCCAATACTTGGGGAAACACTTATAGGTTTGATGGTAATTCCTGGATGTTTATGGGTAATTATCCTTCACTGCGGGATATTAATATTAATGGAAATGTACTCACTATATCCGAATTAAATTCTGCTTATAATTTTGATAATAATCTCAACCTAACTGAAACTGTTTCTTTTACCCAAGATTTAAATACTGCTGCAAAAATAGGTAATGTAACCTATGGAGGTTCAAAACAAGAAGGATTGATTGCTGGCTTAAATAATATTATTCCAGATGGTCCGTACAATAACAAATCTTGGTCTGTAACAGCATTTGATAAACAAATTTGGGTGGCGCCCGGGGGAGTGAATGATTTTAGCCAGCCTCAATTTAACTTTGACGGCTATTATCATTTCGATGGGATTTCGTGGAAACAAATTAAAAGTCAATCTATGTTAAATGCCAAAGACATAGTACATATAGAAGTAAATACAAAAAATCCATCTGAAGTTTATGTTTCCTCTTGGATGGAATTCCCAGATTGGAATCCTCTATCTGCAAACACACACATTGGTATGTTCAAAATGGTTGATGATGTGATGGTAAATCATTATAATTCTGAAAATTCAGGTTTAAAATTTAAAGAACGTATTGCTGGTTCAAAACTTGACGAACAAGGAAATTTATGGGTGGCACAAGGTTTTGTAAACGACCAGACGATGGGGCTTGCAAAAAAAGATGCAAACGGGGCTTGGAGTTATATAGGCTTAGGGGGTAAAACCGGTGCTATGAGACCGATTGTTTATAATGGGTTTGCCTTCGTTCCATCACCGCGTGCTGCGGGAGGAGGTGTTTTTATTTCTGACATGAGCAGTGTTTATAGTATAACATCTTCTGCAAGCAATGGAAAACTACCTACTGATTATGTAGTTTGTGTAGCTATTGAACAAAATGGAACTTTATGGATTGGAACAGAATTGGGATTAAGAATTTTGTACAATCCAATAGAAACTGTACAATCCGGAAGCTTTGAAACTCAGCCTATTATTATTGAGCAAAACGGAATTCCTGAAGCACTGCTAATGGATACTCAAATAAATGATATTGAAGTAGATGGCGCCAACCGAAAATGGATAGCAACAGAAACCTCCGGCGTTTTCTATGTTTCTGAAAATGGGGAGGAAACCATATTTAATTTTACTTCTGGAAATTCTCCTTTACCATCTAATAAAGTGAATGACATCAACGTAGATCCCACAACCGGAGTTGTTTATTTCGCAACAGACAAAGGCATTGTTTCTTATAGAAGCGATGCTGTTGATGTCGGTGAATCTTTCGGTGATGTATATTCCTATCCAAATCCGGTTCGTCCAGGTTTCAACGGAAATGTAGTAATTAAAGGTCTTCCCAATGATGCCGACGTGAGAATCGTAGATGTCGTCGGAAATCTTATTTACAACACCAAAGCAGCTGGCGGCATTGCACAATGGGACACGAAAAACTTGAAAGGTAAACCCGTCGCTTCAGGAATCTATCTGGTGTTGATGACCAATCGCGATGCTTCTGAAACCAAACAAACCAAAATCGCTATCGTAAGGTAATGCAAGTTCAAACATCGGCCATTGTAATTTCTTCATTAAAATATGGAGACAATGGATTGATTATAAGGTGCTATACACAAAATTCAGGAATAGAATCTTTTATTTTAAAAAATGCTTTTTCGGGTAGAAATAAAAAATCTTCTGTTTTCTTGATTTTGAATCAAATCAAAATCATTTATGATCAAAAAAAGAATTCCAATTTGAATTATCTGAAAGAAGCAGACGCAGAAATTTATTACCAATCCATTTACTCTAACCCAATAAAAACAACCATCACATTATTCTTGGGAGAAATACTGAACTCTGTTTTGCAGGAAGAAGAAACGAATCTTTCTTTGTATCAATTTTTAAGTAGTGGTTTAAATGAATTTGATTCAAATAGAACCAATTATGCTGATTTTCATTTATGGTTTTTGATAAATTTGACGAGATTTTTGGGCTTTTTTCCTAATTATTCTGAGAATTATCAATTTTTTGATTTGACCAACGGTGTTTCAACCCATGATTTTTCTTCAGGATTTGTCATCGAAAAAGAAGAATTAATTCTATTTAAAAATTTAATTGATTTGGATTTTAATGCAGAAGAAACTTCAAAATTTAATCAAATTCAAAGAAAAAAACTATTGGAAATTATCATTCGATATTACGAGCTTCATATTTCCGATTTCCGACGACCAAAATCATTAGAAGTACTCTATTCAGTTTTTGAATAATTCTTCTGTCTCAGTGCTTCATAAATGCAAATTGCTGCCGCATTGCTCACATTCAGAGAATCCACCATTCCATTCATCGGAATTTTAACCAAAAAATCTGAATGCTCCAACCATTCTTTCGTCAATCCTGAATTTTCAGTTCCTAAAACAATCGCAGATTTCCCTTTGAAATCAATCTCATAAAGGGTTTTGGTGTCATCTCTCAAATAAGTAGAAATGATTTGTATCTTATTTGATCTCAACCAATTGATGATGTTTTCTTTGGAGTCTGAGTTAAATTGATTTGTAAAAATTGTGCCTACACTGCTTCTGATCACATTCGGGTTATAAAAATCAACCAAAGGATCGCAAACCAGCAAAGCCTCAACGCCAGCGCCATCACAAGTCCGTAAAATTGCACCTAAATTTCCCGGTTTTTCAATGGACTCTAAAACGACAACTAACGCATTATCAGAAAGTTTAATTTCAGATAACTCATTTTTCTTCATTTTGAAAACGCCGACAATTCCACCCGTTGTTCCACGGTAAACAATTTTTTCAAACAATGCTTCGGAAACGAAATTTGTATGAATTTTAGGCAATGAAATCTGATTCTGAAAAATGGATTCACAAATAAAAATTTCATTCAATTCAAATCCTGACTCAAATGCCAAACCTACTTCCTGAAGACCTTCTACTACAAACAACCCATGCTTTTTTCGTTCGCGCGATTTTTCCTGAAGTTTCAGTAAATTTTTGATTTTCGGATTTTGAAGGCTTTCTATTTGCATCAGAAAAATTAAGCAATAACTTTATTTCCAACCAAATTCTTTACCACTAAATATTCCGCAATCTGAACTGCATTTGTAGCCGCCCCTTTTCTCAGATTATCCGCAACAATCCACATATTCAATGAATTAGGCTGAGATAAATCTCTTCTTATTCTTCCCACAAAAACATCATCTTTTCCTTCTGCGTACAACGGCATCGGATAAGTATTGGTTTCCGGACTGTCCTGAACGACAACACCAGGAGTTTCGTGAAGGATTTTTCTTACATCAGCTTCTTCATAATGGTTATTGAATTCTATATTAACTGACTCGGAATGCCCACCCTGAACCGGCACACGAACCGCAGTGGCTGTCAAAGCAATCGTTTTGTCATTCAAAATTTTCTGTGTTTCACGTGAAAGTTTCAATTCCTCTTTGGTGTAACCGGCTTCCTCAAAAACATCACAATGTGGCAATGCATTTTTGAAGATTTGATAAGGATATTTTTTCTTCGGATTGGTACCTGCTATTTCTCCATCTAACTGTTCTACTGCATCTTTTCCCGTTCCAGTAACAGATTGATAAGTGGAAACCACAACACGTTTGATATCGTATTTTTTGTTTAATGGATTCAAAACCATAACCAATTGAATCGTTGAACAATTTGGATTGGCAATGATTTTATCATCTGCAGTAAGCATATCTGCATTGATTTCCGGAACAACCAAAGGAACATTGGGTTCCATCCTCCAGGCAGATGAATTGTCAATAACCGTCGTTCCAACTTCTGCAAATTTCGGCGCAAATTCTTTTGAAGTATCTCCGCCCGCTGAAAATAAAGCAATGTCAGGTTGTTGATTGATAGCATCTTGCATACTGACAATCGAGTACTGTTTACCCTTATATTCAATCTGTTTACCAATTGAATTTTCGGAAGCTACTGGAATCAATTCAGAAATTGGGAAATTTCTTTCTTCCAATACTTTCAACATCACTCTGCCAACCATTCCGGTTGCGCCAACAACTGCTACTTTCATTTTTTAAAATATTTATAGCAAAATTAACACAAAATGAACAACTTCAGAGGTGATTTTTGTTAATTTAGGAGAATTGCTTTTATTGTACATTTGATGAATTATAAGGATTTATGCGGTTTTCCTTTTTATTAATTTTAATTTTCAGTTTCGGATTCATTTCTGCCCAAAACAAACAACGCCCGAAAGTCGGTGTCGTGTTGAGCGGTGGCGGAGCGAAAGGCTATGCACATATCGGTGCTTTAAAAGTCATTGAAGATGCAGGAATCAAAATCGATTACATAGGCGGAACCAGCATCGGAGCAATAATAGGCGGGCTGTATGCTTCGGGTTATTCAGCAGATGAATTAGAAAAAATCATGTATTCATTAGATTTGAATAGTTTGATTCTCAATGAAAAGACAAGAACCGATTTACCTTTTTTTGATAAGTCTTATCGTGAAAAATACATTCTTGAGCTACCTTTTGATAATTTTAAATTGGGATTTCCCAATGCACTTTCGTCCGGACAAGGAACTTCAGAGGCGCTCACTTATCTTTTCCGACACGTTCATGACATAAACGATTTCAACAAATTACCAATTCCTTTTGTTTGTGTTGCCACGAAATTGAGCAATGGAGAATCTGTTGTATTTAATCAAGGTTATTTACCACAGGTTGTTTTAGCAAGCGGAGCCTATCCGACGCTTTTAGAACCGGTTCATATCAATGGGGAAATGTACATCGATGGCGGGGTGAAAAATAATTATCCCGTTCAGGAAGTCATGGATTTAGGGGCAGATATAATTATAGGGGTCGATTTACAAGAAGGTTTATTGAAACAGGAAGACATCAATTCCGCAACAAAAGTAATCGAACAAATCATCAGTTACAATATTACCCAAAAATCTGAAGAACAAAGTAAATTAGTGGATTTGGCAATTAAACCAAATTTAAAAGGATTTAGTGTAACGAGTTTTGATGACAAAGACAGCATTATAAATGCAGGTTACAAAGCGGCTCAGGAAATGTTTTCTGAACTTCAAAAAATTGCAGATTTGCAAGGAAACAAAGAAATTAAAAGAAAGCCGATTGAGTCTAATGAATATGTTTTGATTACAGAATTGGAAATTAAGGGTTTAGATGCCTATAACCGCTCTTACATCAAAGGAAAAATGAGCATAAAACCGCCTCAACTGGCTACTTATAATGAGATCAGCCAAGGTGTTCAGGCTTTGTATTCAACCGGAAATTTCAACAAAGTTTTTTATAGAATTGTAACAGGTGAAAATGGATATAAAAAATTAGTCATAAGCGTTCGGGAAAAACCATCGAAACAATCTGTAAAATTCGGATTGCATTATGATGATTTGTTCAAAACGGGATTGTTATTAAATTTTACTGCAAAACATCTTTTGGTTGACAATTCTATTTTTTCTGCAGATTTAATTTTAGGAGATTTTCCACGTTATGAACTCAATTATTACGTGGATAATGGTTATTATCCAAGTTTCGGAATCAATTCCTCATTCAAACAATTTGATGCTGAAACAGATATTTCTAATTTTAATTTGAGTGATGAATCAGTTTTATTAGACTATCAGTTCAACGAATTCGTAAACCAAGCCTACATTCAATCTACACTTTATGAAAAATACGCTATAGGAGGAGGCATTGAACATCAATATTTAGAAATAAAGACCAATAATTTACCTGCTTCAAATTCTCTCAGAAGACCCGAAAGCAGTTATTTTGCAAGTGTTTATGGATTTCTTCGTGCAGATAACAGAAACAATCCTAATTTTCCCACACAAGGATTTAAATTTGATGGAATTTTCAAATATATTTTCAGTTCAAATTCTTTAAATTTCAATGAAACTTCTTTATTAACTGCAAATTTGGAAATTAATCAACCTATCAATCATTGGATTACGGGAAGATTTTTTGGTTCATTTGGAACTTATTTAAGTAATTTCCCGCCGATTTCTCAAAAATTTGCTTTGGGCGGATATGTCGAGCAGCGCTTTATGAATTATACAAGATTTTATGGTTTGCCATTTTTATCAGCAACTGGTGATAATAAAATGGTTACAGGCTCAGCGATTCAGGCAAAATTCCTTAAAAATCACTATTTATCCGCTTTTTATAATGTAGCAAATATAGAAGATGATTTTGATAAATTAAATCTAATCAAATTCAAATATGTTGGTTACGGTATCAGTTACGGTTATGACAGCCCACTGGGACCGATAAGCGGATTTTGGACTTATTCGCCACAAACAAAAAAAGGGCTATTCAATGTTTCTCTCGGTTTTTGGTTTTAACTTTGCAGCATGATTTCATTTTTTTACGAAACTGATTTTAAAATCAGTAAGCCGCGAGCCTGGAAAAATTGGTTGAAGGAATCAGCGGCTAACGAAGGATATAAAATCGGTGACATCAATTACATTTTTTGCGATGATGAATACCTGTTACAAATCAATAAAGAATACTTGCAACATGATTATTATACCGACGTAATAGGATTTCAATACTCAGAAGGAAATGTAATTTCGGGTGACATTTACATCAGCGTAGAAAGAATTGAAGACAATGCAAAACAAAATGAAATAGAATTCAAAAACGAATTGGCAAGAGTAGTCATTCATGGCATTTTGCACTTCATGAATTACAAAGACAAAACCGATAAGGAAGCAAAAAAAATGAGAGAAATGGAAAGCCAATACATCTCAAAAATTATAGATTTAATTTAATATGTTCCACGTGGAACATTCACAATTTTCATAAGAAATGTTTTTAACAGAATACGACGTAATTGTAGTAGGGGGTGGACATGCCGGAGCAGAAGCGACCGCAGCCGCAGCCAATATGGGCTCGAAAACTCTTTTGGTCACTATGAATTTACAAGCCATCGGGCAGATGTCTTGCAATCCCGCAATGGGAGGAATTGCCAAAGGACAAATCGTGCGCGAAATAGATGCTTTGGGCGGGCAGTCCGGACTTGTAACCGACAAAACCATGATTCAATTTAAAATGCTGAACCTTTCAAAAGGGCCAGCAATGTGGAGCCCGAGAGCGCAGTCTGACCGCATGAGGTTTGCAGAAGAATGGAGAATAACTTTGGAAAATATCCACAATGTCGATTTCTTTCAAGACATGGTAAGCGGGCTTTTAATCGAGGGAGATAAAGTAGTAGGAGTAAAGACGGGAATGGGTCTAGAGATTCGTTCAAAAGCTGTTGTTTTGACGAATGGAACTTTTTTAAATGGATTAATTCACATAGGAGACAAACAATTTGGCGGAGGTAGAATGGGAGAGAAAGCCGCTACAGGAATCACTGAACAACTCACAAAAATTGGTTTTGAATCCGGTAGAATGAAAACCGGAACACCGCCTCGTGTGGACGGAAGGTCTTTGAATTATTCCAAAATGGAAGAGCAAAAGGGGGATGAGAATCCACAGAAATTCTCCTATACAAATACACCAAAGTTGACCAAACAACGCAGCTGTTATATTACTTACACCAATTCAGAAACGCATGATTTATTGAGAGAAGGTTTTGATCGTTCTCCTATGTTTAACGGCGCAATTCAAAGCACAGGACCTCGTTATTGCCCATCGATTGAAGATAAAATCAATCGTTTTGCAGAGCGCGAAAGACATCAAATTTTTGCTGAACCAGAAGGCTGGAACACCGTAGAGGTTTACGTAAATGGATTTTCTACATCATTACCAGATGACGTTCAAGCGAAAGCTTTGCGTTCAATTCCAGGTTTTGAAAAGGCTAAAATATTCCGTCCCGGATACGCCATTGAATACGATTATTTTCCACCCACACAGTTAAAACATACGTTGGAAACTAATTTAATTGAAAATCTTTACTTCGCAGGTCAAATCAATGGAACCACAGGTTATGAAGAAGCAGCAAGTCAGGGTTTGATGGCAGGAATCAATGCTCATTTAAAAATCAATGAAAAAGACCCATTCATTCTAAAAAGAAACGAGGCTTATATAGGCGTTTTAATCGATGATTTAATCACAAAAGGAACTGAAGAACCTTACAGAATGTTTACTTCAAGAGCTGAATACAGAATCCTTTTGAGACAAGATAATGCTGATGAAAGGTTAACTGCTATTTCAAATTCGATTGGTTTGGCGTCTGATGACCGACTGAAAAGAGTTGAAAATAAATTCAAAAAAGCAGGCAAACTAGTGCATTATTTTGAAGTAAATTCCATTTTACCGGAAGAAATCAATTCAGCTATTGTAGAAAACAATGGCTCTCCGATTAACCAAAGCATGAAAATGGTAACGGTTTTATCGCGTCCTGAAATTAAATTAAGAGACTTTTTATCACTTCAAAGATTGAACGACTTCCTCGAAGAAAATGAATTGAATGAAGAAGAAATTGAACAAGCAGAAATTCAAATCAAATACAAAGGCTACATCAGAAAAGAAGAGGAAAATGCAGATAAATTGAAACGTTTGGAAAATTTGAAAATTCCTGCTGATTTTGATTATTTCAAATTGGTTTCTATGTCAACAGAGGCACGTCAAAAGCTCGATAAAATCCGTCCGGCAACAATTGCTCACGCATCCCGAGTGAGTGGTGTTTCCCCATCAGATATCAGCATTTTATTAATTTATATGGGACGATAATATAAATGTTCCACGTGAAACTATGAACGAAAACCCTTTACAGGAAAGAGAATTATCTGAATTTATACTTGAGTTAAAAGATTATTTTTTGACACAAGAAGGTTTTGTTTTGAGAAAAAATCCTGAATTTGGTTTTCTGGAAACGTATCCTCAGCCTTTAGAAAATTTAAATAAATACTACGAAAGTAAAGATTACATTTCTCATTCTGATTCTAACAAAAGCATTTCAGATAAAACTTATCAATTGATTAAAGTCATCAACATTCGACATAAATTTTCGATGTTGGGAAATATAAAAAAGGGAGCAAAAATTTTAGATTACGGATGTGGCACCGGAGATTTTTTAGCGTTTGCAAAAAGTAAAGATTTAGATGTTTTAGGAGTAGAGCCTAATGAAAGCGCAAGAGAAATTACACAAAAAAAAGTAGGCAAAAATTCCGTTTTGAATTCTGATTTGAAAGACATTTCTGAAACTTTTGATATCATTACTTTGTGGCATGTTTTGGAGCACATTCCAAATTTGTATGAATTCATTGAAGAATTAAAAAAGCATTTAAATCCGAATGGAGAAATTTTAATTGCCGTTCCAAACCATCTTTCTTTCGACGCAAAATTCTACAAAAAACATTGGGCGGCTTATGACGTTCCAAGACATCTTTGGCATTTTTCACCAAAAAGCATGGATATGCTTTTTAACAATTTTGGTATGAAAATTGAAAAAAGATATGCATTGTGGTTTGACAGCTTCTACGTAAGCTTGCTTTCCGAAAAATATAAAAAAACAGAATTTGGTTTTTTTAGAGCTGTTGCTATTGCGCTCATTTCAAATTTGATTGGAATTTTTACAGGAAATTTCTCTTCTGTTGTCTATAAAATCACCAAAAATCCAATTTAAAGCGATTTAAGAGACTTTATTTCTAAGCACGAATTTCGGAGTTGATTTTTTACTAAAAATTCGTTAGAATTGATTTAAAAAAGGCGTTTTTTGATGAAAATGTGAATAAAAACAATATATGACTATGAAATCAACGATCAACAAACTAAAAAATTCATCTAAGGTGAATTCTTTTAAAATTTTAATTTTGTCAAGTTTTAGTGCTTTTACTCTTCTTGCATCCTGCGCAGGAAGCAAGGCTGTAGTTGACAATGAAGTTCAGATGCGTGGCGACTGGACAATTTCAGATGTTTCCGTAAGCGGAATCAATGAAAGTTACGTGAACATTACAGTTTTGGATGAAGCCAAAACAGAATGTTACGAAAGAAGTTCTTGGCATTTGGTTCAAAATAATGCAAGCGGGAATTATACACTCAACGGAGGCAACGGTTGCCCTTCAAGTACAAGTAAAATCAAATGGTTTGTGACTGACGAAAACGGACAGATGTTCTTCAATTTCAAACGCATTTACGAAGGAGAAAGGCCTAAAAATGTAGTTGACGGCTACAAAATGAGAATTATTTCAAACACAGGTTCTTCTATGGTTTTGACACAAGATTTGATGTTTGAAGGAAAACCAATCAGTGTCAATTATACATTTCAAAAAAATTAATAAACAGCTTTAAATCAACAAATTATGAAATCATTAAAAACTAATTTAATTGCAGTAACCCTTTCAGCAGGCCTTTTGCTTTCCAGCTGTGAAGCCATTCAAAATACAAATCATACACAACGCGGTGCCGCTGTAGGAACAGCTTCCGGTGCTGTAATCGGTGGAGTTCTTGGAAATAATGTTGGAAAAGGAGATAACGCTGCTTTGGGAGCGCTTATTGGTGCAGTCGTTGGGGGAGTTGCCGGTGGGGTAATAGGTAACAGAATGGACAAACAGGCAGAAAAAATCGAAAATACTTTACCTGGGGCTGAAGTTGTAAGGACGGCTGAAGGAATTCAAGTTATTTTAGATGAACAATCTGATGTTCGTTTTGAATACGACAAATCAGATTTGACCGCTCAGGCAAAAACAAATTTAGATAAATTGGTAACTGTTTTCAACGAATATCCTGATACCGATATTTTAGTTGTTGGATTTACAGACAGCAAAGGTTCAGACGCCTATAACCAAGGTTTGTCAGAAAGAAGATCTGCGTCTGTGGTTAGTTATTTAAAATCAAAAGGGCTTAAATCTTCTCGTTTGTCATCAATTGGACAAGGCAAGACCAATCCACGTGGAGACAATGAAACGGAAGCAGGACGTGCTCAAAATCGTCGTGTAGAGTTCGCCATTACTGCCAACGAAAAAATGGTAGAAGACGCTCAGAAACAAGCTGGTCAATAATTTTCATTTACTTAAATGATATGGAAAGTGGTTGGGATTCTAGCCACTTTTTTTATTAAAATGAATCAGAGAAATTTGAAATCTCTTCTTTTAATAAATTCAATTCTTCATCGTTTACGATCTTTCCATCCTGAAAATTCTGCGAAAATGAAGGCAAACTAAATGTTCCCGTAATTTTTGCTGAAAACATTCTGCTGTAAACCGATTCCAGTACAGCTAAATTCGTTTTTCCACCCCTTCCGCCTTGAGAAGTACTCAAAAGCAAAACCGGTTTTTCGTTGAAAAATTTCAATTCTTTACGCGAAAGCCAATCCGTAATATTCTTCAAAAATGCGGGAACAGAACTATTATGTTCTGGACTCGCGATGATGTATCCGTCAAAATTATGCATCAATTCATGCAGTTTTTGAGTTTCAGCGGGCAAACCATTTTGTTTTTCTTCATCCAAAGAAAGCATAACAGGCGAATAATCTCTCAAATCAATTTCAGTGATTTCAAAACTTCTTTTGTCAATTAATTCCAAAGCAAATTGGAGTAATTGTCTGTTGATGGATTTGGAATGATTGCTTCCCGTAAATGCTAAAATCTTTTTCATGAACTAAATATAAAAAGAAAAAAGCACTTCAAAAAGAAGTGCTAATTCGATAAAACTTTTTCTTATGAAATAAGAATATATATACAAAATACTCTGTATATGTGGAGAAGATGGGGCTCGAACCCACGACCTTTAGACTGCCAGTCTAACGCTCTAGCCAACTGAGCTACATCCCCGTTAACCCATGCAATGTTAATGATTATTTTTGAAATGATGCTTTCCAGTTCAAAATTTTATCTAAAATCGCTTTCGCCAATTTTTCCTTACTCTGAATTGTCCAGCCTGCAATGTGTGGCGCAAGAATGACTTTATCTGAATTAATTAAATATCTGAAATCTTCCGGCAATTCATTTAAATCTAAATTCTCAAATGAAGATTTTTCATATTCATGTACATCCAGACAAGCACCTTTTATTTTTGCGGATTCTAAAGCTGTTACCAAATCCTTTGTAACAACGGATTTGCCTCTTGCTGTATTGATCAAATAAAACGGTTTATGAAATGAATTGATGAAATTCGAATTTACCATTCGGTTGGTTTCATTTGTTTGTGGCGTATGCAAACTCACTACATCAGATTTTTGGAAAAGTTCATATAACTCAACTTGTTTCGCATTTTCATCACCCAAATTTTCTAAAATATCATAACAAATTACTTCAACACCAAAACCTTTCAATCTTTGCGCAAAAGCTTTTCCCATGTTTCCGTAACCGACGATTCCAACAGTTTTTCCCATCAGTTCATCGCCGCGGTTTTCTTCCCGAAGCCAGATTCCATTTCGAACTTCATTGTCCGCAATTTTCAAACGGTTCATCAACATCAAAAGCATAGCTATAGAATGTTCTCCGACCGAGTCCTTATTTCCTTCCGGCGCATTGAACAATCTTATATTTCTTTCTTTGGCAAATTTTTCATCGATATTTTCCAATCCGGCACCGACACGACCAATGAATTTTAGATTTGTTGCCTTTTCCAAAAAAGATTTATCTATCGGAAAACGGCTTCTGATGATAATTCCATCGTATTCAGAAATAAATTTCATAATTTCTTCCTTTGAAGATTTATAATCTTCATCGACTACAAATCCTGCATTTCTCAAACCTGAATTCAAAAAATCATGGTTGTTGTCCAGCGCTAAAATTTTCATTCTACAAATTTAATGATTCAATTCATCGAAATTGTTTCTTTTGTCCTGATACTTGATACAAATTTTAAAATTCAAATTAATTACCTTTGTGAAATGACCATACAAGAAATTCAAAATGAAATTATAGATGAGTTTTCATTTTTTGAAAACTGGGAAGAACGTTATGAACATCTGATAGAATTGGGCAAAAGCCTGAAGGAAATTCCTGACGAAAACAAAACCGAAGATAAAATAATAAAAGGATGTCAATCAACAGTTTGGCTTGATGCTAGAATGGAAAATGACAAAATCATTTTTGAAGCAGATAGCGATGCAATTCTTCCCAAAGGTTTGGCTGCTATATTGGTTAAAATGTACAACAACCAAACGCCTGAAGACATTTTAAATTCTGAAACTAAGTTTATCGAAGAAATCGGATTGCAGGAGTTTCTCTCTCCAACAAGAGCGAACGGACTTTTGGCGATGATCAAGCAATTCAAATTTTACGCAATCGCATTCAAGGCAAAAAACAAATCATAGCAGATGGGCGGATTTTCAATGTTTCAGGCATTCATTTATCTCTTGGCAGCAATTGTTTGTGTGCCGATTGCAAAACGTTCCGGGCTCGGTTCGGTTTTGGGATATTTGATTGCCGGGGTTTTGATTGGTCCTTATGTTTTGGGTCCATTTTTGGGATTGAGCTCCGGCGAAAGCGGCGAAGACATAATGCACGCGGCGGAATTTGGTGTGGTGATGATGCTTTTTTTGGTTGGATTAGAACTGGATCCAAATGAATTCTGGAAAATGAGAAAAAAAATCGTCGGCATTGGAAGCATCCAGCTTTTCGGAACCATTTTGCTCATCATGCCTATTTGTTTTCATTATTTAAATTTAGGATTTGGAACCTCTTTAGCTATTGGTTCTGCAGTAGCAATGTCATCGACCGCAATCATCTTGCAAACTCTTTCTGAAAAAGGTTTAACCAAAACACCCAGTGGACAATCCAGTTTTGCGGTTCTTTTGTTTCAGGACATCATGGTGATCCCTATTTTGGCGATTTTACCTTTATTGGCTGTAAATGCGACAATTGTTACTGAACATGCCCATGATACACTTTTGGACGGTGCGCCGGGCTGGATGAAAACTTTGGCGATTTTGTCTGCCATCGGGATTATATTTTTTGTAGGAAATTATATTGTCAATCCATTCTTTAAATACATTGCAAGGCTTCAGGTGCGTGAATTGTTTACATCATTTGCTTTAATGCTTGTAATAGGTGTTTCAGTTTTGATGACTTATGTAGGACTGAGCCCTGCATTGGGTGCGTTTATGGCTGGAGTTGCCTTGGCAAATAGTCAATACAAACATCAACTGGAAAGTGACATAGAACCTTTCAAAGCATTGTTGTTGGGATTGTTTTTTATTGCAGTAGGTTCGACAATTAATTTTAATTTAATCATTGATGATCCATTAACCATTCTATTCATGACATTGGGAATTATGACCATAAAAGCGATTGTTTTGTTGGTTGCCGGATGGATTTTCAAATTAAAATTAACCCAAAACATTTTGTTTGTCATGTTGTTATCACAAATCGGAGAATTTGCATTTGTGATTTTAAATTTAACCAATCAATTACAATTAATTCCAAAAGAATGGCATGATTTGCTGTTGGCTACAACGGCTGTAACCATGACAATTACACCTATTTTATTGATGATAAATGAGAAATGGATTGCACCATTAATTGGGATGCGCAAAAGAAAATTCGCGGAAGAAATCGAATATGATTTACCGGAATCCCACAAAAAAATTATCATCGCCGGTTATGGAGATTTCGGAAATACGATTGGACGAATTGTGAAATTTTCAGGTTTTCAGGCTACGGTTTTAGATAATGACAGCGACCGAGTGAATTTGCTTCGAAAAATGGGCTTTAAAGTTTATTATGGTGATGCAACTAATTTAAACGTATTACGTGCTGCAAAAGCAGATGAAGCGCACATTCTGGTTGCGGCAATTGATCCGCCGGAAATCAACAAAAGATTGATAGAAACAGCAAAAGAACATTTCCCTAATTTGAAAATTCTCGTGCGTGCCAGAAATCGTTTTGAAGCTTATGAATTCATCAATGACGGTTTTGACAAAGTGTACAGAGAAACTTTTTATACAGCTTTACAAGCGGGTGTCGATTGCTTGGAACTGCTTGGCGTTTCACACGAGGATGCCGTGAGACAAGGAGAAATTTTCAAAGTGGCAGAGAAAGCTTCATTGAAAAAATTATCTAAACATTCACACAATCTAGAGGAATACATTACGGTTTCTCGTGAAGAAACAGAAAGAATTAGAGCTTTGCTCAATGAGGGAATGAACCTTGAATTGGTTGAAGATGAAATAGAAGAGGAGGATAGTGAAAAAAGATAGCCCATACCGTATTTTGATTATGCGTTTCAGCTCGCTTGGCGATGTTGCGATGACGATTCCTGTCGTGAATGAATTCATTAAACAAAATCCTTATGTGAAAATTACTTTTGTTTCACGTGAAAAATTCAAACCGCTTTTCATTGATTCTCCCAATGTTGATTTTTATGTGGCGGATTTGGATGGAAAACACAAAGGTGTTTGGGGTTTGTACCGTTTGTACAAAGAATTGAGAGAATTGGACATTTATGCCATTGCTGATTTGCACAATGTTTTGCGCACTAAAATTCTCAGGAAATATTTTTCTTCACACGCCATTAAATTTGCTGTTTTAGATAAAGGAAGAGACGAAAGAAAAGCATTGACACGCAAGGAAAATAAAATCAGAAAACAGTTGAAACCGATGACTGAACGATACGCTGATGTATTTCGGGAACTTGGTTTTGAATTGGAATTGCCGCATACATTAATCCAAAATAATTCTGAGAAAGAAAACGCCATCGGAATTGCGCCATTTGCGATGTATGAGGGCAAAATGTATCCTATTGAACAAATGCGCTCAGTTGCACTGAAAATAGCTGAGAAGGGCCTCAAAGTTTACTTATTTGGCGGAAAAGCTGAATTGGAAGAATTGAAATCTTGGGAAAAATTAAATCCAAACATTATTTCAACCGTTTGTCAATACGATTTGAAAGGTGAATTGGAATTGATAAAAAAACTGAAATTGATGGTTTCTATGGATTCTGCAAATATGCATTTGGCTTCTTTGGTGGGAGTGAGAGTAATTTCGATTTGGGGAAATACACATCCATTTGCCGGATTTTTGGGTTATGGACAATCGATGGATGATGTGATTCAAGATGAAACTTTGACAATGCGACCGACTTCGATTTTTGGAAAAGAAGCTTCTAATACAAAGAAAGTCAATTATTTCGAAAATGTTTCTTCCAAATTAATTATTGAGAAAATTGAAAGTTATCTGGATTAAATCGGAAGTTTGTTTTCAATCTGACGGTCGATTTGTTCAAAAACTCCAAATCCTTTCAAAACGACAATTATTCCAAAAATAATTAAAATAAATCCTATCGTTTTCTTGAGATAAAAAATCCTGCGCATCGTAAAACTGTCTTTTACTTTTTGCGCCAAAAAAATCTTTCCTAAATCAATCGAGAAAAATGTTGCAAGGACAATTCCCATATAGAGAAAGGTATCTTCGGTTTTTGGATATTGAATAACAACAGTACTCACAATGAAAAACCAAAATACAATAACACCAATATTTAAAATATTGAGTAAGAAGCCATTCATGAAGGTTCTGAAGTAATTTCGGGTAACGACATTTACATTTCGCATTTTGAAATTGGGTTTGGTGATGTACATAATCAATCCATAAATCAAAATAAAAAATCCCCCAAAAATGTAGATTGAAGGATTGTTTTGAATAGCCAATGCCAAATCTTTACTCCCGAAATAAGCAATGAAAATACAAAGTACATCAGCTGTAATCACTCCCAAATTCAAAGTAATCGCTGCTTTCCACCCACGTGAAACACTGGTTTCCAATAACATAAAGAAAACAGGTCCGATGAGCACGAGGCTTAGGATAAATCCAATCAATATGGCAGAACTAACCATTTCCATACAGTGTGCAAGGTAATGAGTTTTACCCTAACAATTCAAAATCCAATTGCTTATTTCGTAAATCTGCTTTGGCAACTTTGATTAAAACTTTGTCTCCCAGCTGATAAGTGATTCCAGATTTTCTCCCGACAATCGAATAATTTTTCTGGTCAAAATAGAAAGAATCTTCTTCCATATTTCTTAATCTAACCATTCCTTCGCAGCGGGTTTCAGGGATCTCAACAAAAATTCCGTATTCCTGAACACCGGTGATGAAACCATAGAATTCTTCGCCGATGAATTGTTCCATGAATTTTACCTGCATGAATTTGATGGATTCTCTTTCTGCTTCTGTCGCTAATTTTTCTCTTGCCGAACTATGGATACATTTTTCTTCGTAAGGTGCAGCTGCAGGCGATTTTCCACCATCTAAATAATGCTGAAGCAAGCGATGCGCCATCATATCCGGATAACGGCGAATCGGTGATGTAAAGTGAGAATAATACCTGAATGCCAAACCGTAATGCCCCACATTATTATCGGTAGAATATTTCGCTTTGCTCATCGTTCTGACCGCTAAAGTTTCAATCAGGTTTTCTTCAGGTTTACCTTTTACATCGCTCAAAAGTTGATTCATGGATTTAGTGATAGATTTTGTTGTACTCAAATCTAAACTGTATCCGAATTGTTTGATGAACAAACGCAAATCCTGCAATTTATCCATATCCGGATCGTCATGAATCCTGTAAACAAAAGTATTGTTATTTGGCTTCCCGTCTTTATTGGTTGAAACAAATTCTGAAACTTTTCGGTTACAAAGCAACATGAATTCTTCAATCAAATGATTGGCATCTTTGCTGATTTTGAAATAAGTTCCAACCGGATTGTCATTTTGATCCAATTCAAATTTAACTTCGATTTTATCAAATGTAATCGCGCCGTCTTTCATTCTTTTATTGCGAAGAGTTTTAGCCAATTTATCCAAAGTCAAAATTTCATCTTTCATGTCTCCTTCAGCACCTTCGATGATTTCTTGAGCTTCTTCGTAAGTGAATCTTCGGTCAGAATGAATCGCAGTTCTACCGTACCATTCATTTAAAACTTTGGCATTGTCATCCATTTCAAAGACGGCTGAAAAAGTATATTTGTCTTCATGCGGGCGAAGCGAACAAGCGACATTACTCAAATTTTCAGGCAGCATCGGCACCACTCTGTCCACTAAATATACGGAAGTTGCACGGTTGTAAGCTTCTTGTTCTAGCAAAGTTCCAGGACGCACATAATGAGTAACGTCGGCAATGTGAACGCCAATTTCCCAATTTCCATTTTCTAATTTTTGAATGGAAAGTGCATCATCAAAGTCTTTTGCGTCTTTCGGATCGATGGTAAAAGTCGGAACAGAGCGCATATCACGTCGTTTCAAAATTTCAGATTCATGGATTTTTACATCCAATTCCTGTGCTTCTCTTTCTACTTCTTCAGGAAATTGATACGGTAAATTGTATTCCAGCAAAATGGCGTGCATTTCGGTTTTGGTTTCGTCTGGTTTGCCCAAAACTTCTATGATTTGTCCAAATGGACTGTCTGCATCATCGGGCCAATCCAACATTTCAACCACTACTTTGTCTCCCATTTCGGCTCCGTTGAATTTATCTTTTGGAATGTAAAAATCAACGTGAATTGCTCGGCTGTTCATCACCACAAAACCATATTTTCCACTCGGCTGTGGTTCAAAAATTCCTGTAAAAATAGATTTGAATCTTTTTACAATATCAACGATTTCACCCTCTGGTTTGTCCGATTTTCCTTTGAGTTTCGGATATAGATAAACACGAACCATATCGCCTTGCAGCGCATTTTTCTTTTTGTTTTTGGCAATGAAGATGTCATCATCCATTCCATCTACAATTACATAAGCAGAACCGCTTTGCGTGACATCAATCGTTCCAATCAAATAATCTCTTTCCGCATTGATTTTAAATTTTCCCCGGTCAGATTCTTTTATTTTTTTATCAGCCAAAAGTGACTGTAAGTCTTTGATTAATATTTCTTTATCAATTCTATTGGTTAAGTTCAAAGAAGCTGCAATTTGTTTGTAATTCTGAGGTTTCTCAGGATTTTTAAACAATACTTCTATGATTTGTTTGGTAAACTTACCTGAAGTTGACCTTTTATTTTTTGAGTTAAATTTTCTATTTGGCATTTATTTTTCTGTATTACTGTAATAAGCACAATGTATAATGTACTTTTTTAAGAGCAAGCAATTTTAGCTACTCTGTTTTCGTGTCTTCCACCTTCAAAATCCGTGCTAAGAAATGTATCTACCATTTCGATGGCGTATTCCAAAGCTACAAAACGAGCAGGAAGTGCAATGATATTGGCATTATTGTGTTGTCTTGTCAGCCTGGCAATGTCGGTATTCCAGCAAAGTGCAGAGCGGACGCCTTGGTGCTTGTTGGCAGTCATGTTCACTCCTTGACCACTTCCGCAAATCAAAATTCCGAATTCTGCTTCACCGTTTTCAACAGCTGACGCAGTAGGATGGGCGAAATCCGGGAAATCAACAGATTCTGTTGATAACGTTCCAAAGTCCTGAACTTGAAATCCTTTACTTGTTAAATACTCAGCAATTTTTGACTTATAAACAAATCCTGCATGATCCGATCCTATTGCTATTTTCATGTTTTTGGTTTTATTAACACCTAATTTTTCTTAATTTCTTTAACTAATTATAAATCAAGATTTAGTAATTGTAAATTTAATGTTAATAAATGTGCAATTACTTTTGATTGATTTTTTGTCTAATTACTTGCACAATATAATTTCAGTTTTGATTAGAAAATTAACAATATAAAGCAAGACTTATTTTTCATTCTGGCACGGAAATTTTCAACGTACTTATGAATAAGATCAACAATCAATTTATGATCAAATAGGACTTTTAACAATGAACAAAATTTGTTGATAACCCTATAAATTCCTGATTTAAAAACAAAATTAAGCATTATTAATTGTTTAATTCCTTTCCATAAAATTATTTAAAGTTTAGTTATTCACAAATGAACATCGCTATATACACATATGCTTTTCTTTCTTTTTAAATTTTAAAAAAATATAAATATGATTATATGAAATGTGAACAACTAAAAACAGCACGTGAAGAATTATTCTGCTATTTTTGCTCTCAGTAAAATTAATTCTAAATATTCGAATGAAAACAATTGACGATTTTAATTTCCAGGACAAAAAAGCATTGATCAGAGTTGACTTCAATGTTCCGCAAGATGATAATTTGAAAGTGACAGACGATACGAGAATTGTAGCGGCTAAACCAACCATTGATAAAATTTTAAAAGACGGCGGTTCAGCAATTTTGATGACGCATTTGGGAAGACCAAAAGGTGGACCGGAAGATAAATTTTCTTTGAAACACATCGCTTCGAAAGTTTCTGAAATTTTAGGTGTAAATGTCATCGTAGCAAATGATGTTGTAGGTAACGATGCTAAGGAAAAAGCTAAAAACCTGAAGCCGGGAGAAGTTTTATTGTTGGAAAATGTTCGTTTTCATGCAGAAGAAGAAAATGGAGACAAAGATTTTGCTAAAAAACTGGCAGATTTAGGTGATATTTATGTGAATGATGCATTTGGAACAGCACACAGAGCGCATGCTTCGACTGCTGTAATTGCTGAATTTTTTCCAAAAGCCAAATGTTTCGGTTATTTGATGAAACAGGAATTACAAGCAATTGACAAAGTGTTGAAAACCGGAGATGGACCGGTAACAGCAATTTTGGGCGGTGCAAAAGTTTCTTCAAAAATTACGATTATCGATAATATTTTACCGGCTATTGATAACTTAATCATCGGAGGTGGAATGACTTATACGTTTATCAAAGCTCAAGGCGGAAACATCGGAAAATCATTGGTTGAAGATGATAAATTAGAATTGGCTTTGGAAATTTTGAAAGCTTGTGACGAAAATGATGTAAATGTGTATTTGCCTGAAGATAATGTTGCCGCAGATAATTTCAGCAACGATGCCAACAAAAAAGTGGTTAACGTTTATGAAATTCCAGACGGATGGATGGGAATGGATTGCGGTCCGGAAACCAATAAATTGTTTGCTGATGTCATCAAAGAATCTAAAACCATTTTGTGGAATGGTCCTTTAGGCGTTTTTGAAATGGAAAATTTTGCAAAAGGAACGATTGCTTTGGGCGATGCGATTGCAGATGCAACCAAAAAAGGAGCATTCTCATTAGTTGGCGGTGGTGATTCCGTTGCATTTGTGAAACAATACAATTACGACGAAAAAGTAAGTTATGTTTCTACCGGAGGAGGCGCAATGCTGGAAAGCCTTGAAGGTAAAGAATTGCCTGGCGTAGCTGCAGTGATGAATTGATAAAATTTAAATAGAAAATGGATAAAGCACGAAATATTTCGTGCTTTATTACTTTTTAATCAACTCCAAAGTAGCTTCGTAAGGCGTTTTATTTTCTATTTGACAGATTATCCATCCCCAAAAGCTCAAGATAAACGGATCAAGGTTTTCATCAGTTTTAAACACTTTATAAATTTCTTCTTTGAATTTCAAATCCTTGATGATTTCAGGTTTTTTAACCATCGATTCTACCATTGAAACAAAATCCATAACGCGCGTTTCATTCACTTCCCAAAGGTATTTTTTGTAACGTCGTTTGAAACTTTGCAATCGCGAAACTGCGAGTTCCGTATTTTCAAACTGGACTTGAATGAGGATTTCCAACAAATTTTTTCGAATTGTCCAAAGCATTCCCATTTTTTTCTCAAACCAAAAATCTGTGTGATTCATTTGCGAAATTAGCTTCAAAACCTTTCTGTCATTGTGTTGTGCATAAAAAGTAGCAAGCGTTAATTTCAAATCATACAAATCTTCAATTTTATCTTTTTTAGCAGAATTTTTCAATACGGATTCTACTTTGTCCATTGCCATTTTCGAATTTCCGCTGTAGTGAATGTTTAATGAGAAAAGCAAATTGTATTTCAGATAAAATGTTTTGAGATAAGCTTTATTTTTCTTTTGCATCAAAGTTTTCATTTCATCTAAATATTGTTGACATTCCGCAAATTGATTGGTTCTGAAATGAAAATTTGCCAAAAAATAAACAATTTGAATGTGGTAAAAAAGATGATTTTCTGAATTGTCTTTTTTCGATTCTAAAAATTCATAACCTGATTTCACAAAAGGCTCAATCAAAGAGAAATTCTGATGAATATTCCCAAACTCATTTCCAATAAATAAAATCTGATAAAGCGATTTATAAGTGATGATTTCGTTAAAGTTTAAATCCAGTTTTATCAGAATATCATTGATTAAGTTTTTAAAATTAATCACTTTTTTCTCCTGATGAATTTTCTGCAATTCCTTTCTGATAAAAGCATATCCAATGTTCAGCTGGATTTCTTTCTGAATTTGATTGAGGTTGAAATTAATTTTATCAGTCAAATAATTCAAATCCTGATTAGGAAAAAGATGCAGGTAATTTATCTGTGTTTGATAAATTTCATTTAATAAGCTAAATTGTTCTAAATGAATAGCTCTCTCTTCCGCTTTTTTTAAATATTTCAAAGCATCTTTTTCTAAATTATGCTCCAGAAAAAAATTGCTCAAAACCAAAAATCGAAGTGAAGCATGGATTTCATCTGTATTTTTTTCAAAAGTTCGGTTGCTCAAAAATTCAATTAAATTATCGTACAATCTTTTTCGAAGTGCATGGTATGCTTGTTTATTAAAATATTTTTCTTTAATTATATCGTCATTTTCTAAATTTTTAAAATAAGAAATGTTTTTGATGTCTAAACGTTTATTTCTTTTGTTTAAATATCTAATAAATTCCTTTTTATCTTCAGAATTCATAATTGATACGATTTCATAAAGTGAATTCATACAAAGATTATTTTTCTATAAAATTAAAAATATATCGTCAGTTTTTTAAGAATTTTTAATTTTTTATAAATCAGTTCCAACTGAAATTTGTTTCAAATTAATCTTTAAAACAAAAAATTATGGAACCGCTAAATGAAATGAATCAATCAGAAAAAACTTCTTCAAAAAAAAGAAATTTTAACAACGAAAGAAACCCCATGAAACCTACGCCTGCTTTTATCGGTGCATCCTGGTTTGCATTTTTCTTGGGAACCATCAGTTTTTGCATCGGACTTTGGAATGCCGATATTGAACTGAACGAAAAAGGATATTATTTTACGATTTTGCTTTTCGGACTTTTTGCTGTGATTTCCGTGCAGAAAAGTGTTCGGGACAAAGCCGAAGGATTGCCTGTAACGGAAATTTACTATGGTCTGAGTTGGTTTGCCACCATTGCTTCCTTGGTTTTGCTCATTATAGGACTGTGGAATGCCGATATGCTTTTGAGCGAAAAAGGATTTTACGGAATGTCTTTTGCGCTGGGCGTCTTTGCATCGATTGCTGTCCAAAAGAACACAAGAGATGCGAAGTTGATAGATGATAATTCTAAACTTTAGCGGTTTGTCCCTGTGGTATTTAGAAATATATTGCAGGGATTTTTTACTAAAAATTTAATATTTAAACTTTGATTAAAATGCTGGATTTATTTTCAGCATTTATTTAATATATTTAATTCAAATTAAAACTTATGAAAAAAATTCTACTATTGCTTTTCGTTCCGATTTCATTATTTGCTCAGTTTGAAGATGATTATTACATTCTTCAATCAAGAGGAGATGGAAATGAGGTTTCTCTGAAATACGTGAACATATCTACCAACCAAATTTATTCAGATTCAGCATTGAATTTTATAGAATCAGATGATGGTACAAGCAATCCATTTGATGGTGGAATGGTCCATTCACTGACTTACAGTCCTGAAACAAGATCAATGTTCCTTATAACAACAAATTATATTTTCAGACCTATGAGTGGTACCAACCAAGATGTACAACTTGTCAATAAGGAAACAGGAGATTGTACCTTTGTTTTTGCTGCCGGAGGAGATAGTTATTTTGATGACGATAGTTCAGGAAGCTTTGGTTTAAATATAAATAATGATGGGAAATATGTTTATATAGGTTTGTACAGTGCATGGGGAAATACAAATAGAAAAATAATCATTACTGATGGAACTCCCGGAAACTCAGAATCATTTGAGATCGATAATTTGGGTTCTAATTATTTTGAAGAAGCGATGGCTTATAATGTTCAAAACGGATTGCACTATTTTATAGGTAAAAATACCCAAAACCAAAACTTCCTTTACTCTATCAATACTTTCTCGGGAGAAATTAACACATATCCTATCAATACGGGAAATAACCAAAACCTGTATATTTTAGCGATGACTTTTTCGACTGGCCTTAATAAAATTTTGATTGCCGACACGAACTCCGGAAAAATATTTACCTTAAATCTAAATGGAGGAAATTTGGACTTGTATAAAGAAACAGGTTTGTTAAATATTACAGGAATTGTTAGTGTTCATGATTTATTATCAAATGTTGAATTTGAAAATCAGGGAGAAATTAAAATTTACCCAAACCCTGTAAAAGAAAATCTGCATTTAGAAACAAGTGCGCAGATTGAAAAAATTGAACTTTTCAATATTATTGGTCAAAAATTGAAAGAATTTAATTTAAACTCGAAAACTTTGAATTTATCTAAAGAATCCAAGGGCATTTACATTCTCAAAATCCAAATGAAAAACGGAAAAGTTGAAACCAAGAAAATCATAAAAAACTAAATATGATTTCTGAAATTCAAAATTACCATGATGATTTAACCGATTCAGAAAAGGAAATCTGCAATTTATTGTATGAATTAATTGAGGAAAATTTACCAGAATCTGAATACAAAATCTGGCATGCACATCCGGTTTGGTTTTTGGAAGGAAATCCGATTGTCGGTTACAGCAAACAAAAACCTGGAATTCGGCTGATGTTTTGGAGCGGAGCGGATTTTGATGAGGAAAATTTGTCCAAAAAAGGAGAAAAATTCAAAGATGCATCAATATTTTATAATTTTGTGAATGAAATTAATTCAGAAGATTTGAAATGCTGGCTCGGAAAATCAATTGAAATCCAATGGGATTATAAAAACATTGTGAAACGAAAAGGTGTTTTGGAAAGGTTAAAATAATTAATTCAAAAATCCTGAAATCAAATCCACAATTTCCTTTTTGCTTTTCTCCAAATCTTCATTCACAAGAATCGTATCAAATTTCGACGCCAAAAGAAGCTCCTTTTCAGCCTTTTCTACACGCATCTGTAACTTGTCTTCACTTTCGGTATTGCGTGCGCGCAAACGTCTTTCAAGCTCCTCAACCGAAGGCGGCATGATGAAAACGGAAAGTGAATTTGTAGGATAGATATTTTTCAGGTTAATTCCACCATCGACATCAATATCAAAAATCACAGATTTACCTTTAGCCCAAATTCTTTGAATTTCAGATTTCAAAGTTCCGTAATAAGAACCGGCATAAACTTCTTCCCATTCTGCAAATTCTTGATTTTCAACTTTTTGTTTGAATTCTTCTGCAGAAATGAAATAATAATCTTTTCCATGAATTTCATTTTCTCTTGGACCTCTGGTCGCACAAGAAACAGAAAATTCAATAGAATCTAAATTTTCCAACAAATGCTTTACCAATGTAGTTTTTCCGGCGCCTGACGGAGCGGAAACGATGATTAATTTTCCAGAGCTCATTAAAGAATATTCAAAACCTGTTCTTTCATTTTTTCCAATTCATCTTTCATCTGAACGACCAATTTCTGCATTCCGGAATGATTCGATTTAGAACCCAAAGTATTTATTTCACGACCGATTTCCTGCGTGATGAATCCCAATTTTTTACCGCTGAATTCTTCGCCACTCAAAGTTTGAAGAAAGTATTCACAATGGTTTTTCAAACGAACTTTTTCTTCTGTAATGTCCAGTTTTTCAAGGTAATAAATCAATTCCTGTTCAAAACGATTTTGATCGTATTCAGTGGTTAATTCACCCAAATTTTTGATAAATCTCTCTTTCAAAGTCTCAATTCTTTCTTTTTCAAAAGGTTCAACTTGTTCCAATAAATTGAGAATCGAATTGTTGCGTTGAATGAATTCCTGTTCCAAAACTTTTCCTTCGTCCAAACGGAATTGTGTCAAATTTTCAATCGCTTTCAAAATCATTTCAACCGCTTGGTTCCACTCATCTTCTTCGATTTCTTTACAAGTAAAAGTCATTACATCGGGCAGACGCATAACAATTGTAAGAAGCTCAGCATCAGAAGCATCAGGAACGATTTGTTTAAATTCGCTGATGTAAGCTTTGATGATTTCAGGGTTGATTTGCTGTGCTTTGTTGACAGCATTGGATTCCGTATTGATAGAAAAATCAACTTTTCCTCGTTGTAATTTCTCAGACAGTAATTTCCTGATTTCCAATTCTTTCTCTTTGTACAAAAAAGGAAGACGCGTATTGAGGTCTAAACTTTTGCTGTTGAGCGAACGAATTTCTACCGTAATTTTTTTGTCAGAAAATTCTGCTACGGCTTTTCCGTAGCCTGTCATCGATTGAACCATTGTCGATTAGATTTAAATGTCAAAAGTACATAAAATCTTTATACCAACGTTTCATCCTTCCAAAGCCTGAGTGGGTTTGTATTGTCGTTAAGAATATTTATATGATTTTTAAATAAAATTTCATAAAATAAATTACCAATAATTCTGATTGTGAATTACTTGAGTTACAACAGGGTCATAAATATTGACAAAGCTTTTGGTAAACCGCACTTTTTGGTTAGCACTGTATTTGATTTCGGAGTCCTAAATCCCAAAGATAAACTTTTCGTACCTTTTTAAGCTCATTATCCTGATTTTTACTGAAAGTATTTAATCGGAAAACAATAAAGTTTTTTTCGAGAATATCAACATATTTTTCTACCGTAAGACGGTTGATTCCTAAATCATTACCTAAAGAAGAATAATTTATTTCACTTCCTATAAGGAATGCGAGCATTTGAACCAGCCGTTGTAATGTGGATGATTTTTTAATTCCTTCAAGATTAAAACTGTCTTTGTATAAAAATCCTTCTGCCAAATCCTTTAGGATTTTCTCTTCTCCAATAGAAGTGAAATGTCTGGTTCATCTCCGTTTAACCAAAGAAATTCCTGTCCACTTACGATTTCTTTTATCAATGAAAATTTTCCAACCTGTCTGGCTCCAAACAAAATAATAGCTTTCCCTCTGAATAAAACTTCTTGGATGTTTTGGTATTCAATTCTTTTATATTATTGAAAATATCAAAAAAGTATAATTTTATATGATTATAATATCATATTGTTATGTTTTTTAACCAATATTTTTCCCATTTTTCCAAACACTATTTGGTTTCATTTGTCCCTGATAATAAATAATATCTCTAAAATCATTGGTCGGAAACGAAACAAAATCGGCTTTTTTACCCGTCTCCAAAATTCCTCTGTCAGACAAGTTCAATGCTTTTGCCGCGCGAAACGTAATTCCAGAAAGGATTTCTGCCATTGATAATTTTTCAAAAGTGGCTAAAATAGAAGCTTGTGTAACCAAATCACCCATCGGTGCTGAACCTGGATTCCAATCCGAAGCAATTGACAAACAAACTCCGGCATCCAAAAGTTTTCTCGCAGGTGTGTATTGCATTCCTAATCCTATGGATGCACCTGGCAAAGCTGTTGCAACGACATCAGATTTCGCTAAAAATTTGATTTCTTCTTCTCCTGAAAATTCCAAATGGTCAGCGCTCAATGCGCCAAATTCAACTGATAATAAACTTCCGCCCGGCGTGAATTGATCAGCATGAATCGTAATTTCAAAACCTTGTTCTTTGGCCTTTTGTAAATAAATTCGGCTTTCTTCCACCGAGAAAGCAGATTTTTCCGTAAAAATATCGACTCGCTTAGCGAGATTTTTTTCTTTTAAAACCGGGAAAATTTCATTGACCAATAATTCTAAATATTCGGAATTTGTTCCTTCAAAATCCCGTGGTTTCATGTGTGCACCCAAAAATGTTGAAATGATGTCGGCTTTCGATATAGATTTGACTTCATTGATGGCCTCCAACATTTTGATTTCATCTTCGATGCTGAGTCCGTAACCACTTTTGATTTCGGTCGTTGTAATTCCCTTTTGGAGTGAAATATTCGCTTTTTCTAAAGTAGATTTTACTAAATTTTCCTTGGATTCTTTTCTTGTATTGGTCACTGTACTCCAGATTCCGCCACCGCTTTCAGCAATTTCCAGATAGGTTTTTCCATTTAATCGCATCGCAAAATCTTTCGAACGATTTCCTCCAAAACAAATGTGTGTATGACTGTCGACAAACCCAGGAAGCAGAACATTATTTCCTTCAATTAATTCAATATCAGCATTTTGAAATTCATTTTTTAATGAATTAAAATCGCCTGCTTTTTTGATTATTTTATTTTCAATGAGAACTCCTCCGTTTTCGATTATTTGCAATTGTTCGTCTTTGACAGCGCCTTTCAAAGGAATTCCTGCAAGTGTGATGATTTGTGAAAATGGACCGATTAATTTCATTTAAAAATGTTTAAAGTTTTGCGTTCAAGGTTTAAAGTTAAGACTTTTCATAAAAACAAAAAGTCCCGAAACATTTCGGGACCTGGGCTCAAATTGTAAAACAATTATTATTTTTTGTCAGCTGTAACATCTAATTGCAACAAAACATCGTCCTTGATGATTGATCCGCCACCACCTTTGAAAGTGATTCCGAAATCTTGACGGTTGATTTTGAATTCTTCAGATTTGATCGTTACTTTTCCAGCTTCTTCTTTTACGTTCGCTTTGAAAGTCACGTTTTTAGGAACTCCTCTGAAATCCAAGTTTCCTGAAATTTCAGTGTTGTAATCACCTGTATCTAATTTAGTTACTTTCGTGATTTCAAATTTAGCTTCCGGGAATTTTTCAACATCCAAGAAATCACCAGATTTCAAGTGTCCGTCCAATTTTGCTTTTTCATCAGGTAAATCATTTTTGTCAGCGCTTTCAAACGTAGTCTGGTCAGCAACAAAGCTTCCTGATTCCAACACACCGTCTTTTACAGTTACAGTTCCTGATTTCAATTTTACAGAACCATAGTGTCCTTCTTCAGGCTTAGAAGTATCTTCATAGATTTTTCCACCTTTCCAGCTAGTTGAACTTACCGCTGTATTTACAACATATTCTGTTGCAGTTTCAGATGCAGTTGAAGTTTCCTGAGCGTCTGTAGCTTCTACAGCGTCTTTTCCTCCGCCACATGAAGCAAGAAATGTCATCCCGATAACAGATAAAGTTAAAAGTACTTTTTTCATTTTTTGTAAATTTTAGGCAAACTTAGCTCAAAAACCCTGCCTAAATTGTTGATGTATGGTAAGGAATTGGCAATCTAGGCGAAAAATGTTTAGTATTTTTGCAACATAAGCGAAACAATGTTAGAAATCCGGCAATTAGGTTTTAGTTTTCATGAAAATCAATCGATTTTAGAGGACATCAATTTTGAGGTTAAAACTGGTGAAATTTTATCAATTTTGGGTGAAAGCGGAAGCGGAAAATCTACCTTGCTTAAATTGATTTACGGTTTGGAAGATACTGTTTCGGGAGAAATTTTCTACGAAAGTGATAAAGTTACCGGACCAAAATTTAATTTGGTTCCAGGAAATTCTAAAATGAAATTTGTTCCGCAAGAATTTGATTTGTTAGATTCCATAAATGTCTCTGAAAATGTAGGCAAATACCTGAGTAACTTTGATCTACCTTTAAAATCGGAAAATACAAAGAAAGCGTTGAAAGTTGTCAAAATGGATAGTTTTGCAAATCATTTTCCTTCGCAATTAAGTGGTGGACAACGACAAAGGGTTTCAATTGCGAGGGCGATTGCCACGAATCCTAAAATGCTTTTGCTCGATGAACCTTACAGCCATTTGGATCAGCCTTTGAAATTTGAAATCCGCAAAAATATTTGGAATTGGGCAAAAGAAACGAATTGTACGGTGATTTTGACGACGCATGATGTCAATGATGCTTTGGGATTTTCAGATAAAATAATAATTCTGAAAAATGGAAAAATCATTCAAAATGATTCTCCGGAAAATTTGAGAAATAATCCTGAAAATGAATATGTTGCGAGTTTGTTAGGTGAATATTCTATTTTGAATGCTGACGAAATGTGGAATTTATTTCAAATTAAAATTTCAGAAACCCAAAAAGCAATTATTTATCCGGAAGAAATTTCAGAAGACGAATCAGGACAAGAATTTGAAATTTCAGATGTGAGATTTCGTGGCAGAGATTATTTAATTGAAACGATTCATAAAAATTCAAAACTTAAATTTTATTCAATATTAATTACTGAAAATCAATTTGTTAAATTAAAAATTAAAAATTTCAGATTGATATGAATTACATTTTCAAATAAAAATCTTTCGTCAGTGAAATGTAATCTGCTGTGTAAATATTTCTTGAAATTTCGATGATTAATTCATCCATTTCTATTTCTAATTGTTTTCTGGAAAATAGCATCAAACTGCGTTTGAAATCTGCATTTTCATTTCCTTTAACCCGCGTAATTTTTTCCGGAAATAAATTTAATTTTATTGATAGTTTGACGAAATGATTTTCTGATTCAAAAGGAATTACCACCGCAAATTTTCCATTTGAACTTAATAATTTTTCAGCATGAGAAATCAAATCTTCAAAACTTAAATCTGATTGTTGTCTAGCGGTATTTCTGGCAGAATTTTCTTTGTGTGTGAATTCAAAAAATGGCGGATTACTGACAATCAAATCAAATTTTTCTTCAGAATTAAATTCTTGCAAAGAAGAATGGATTACTGAGCATCTTTCTTTGAAAACACTTTCAGAAATGTTGAACCAAGCTTCTGTGAAAGCGTTTTCATTAATTTCTATTCCTGTCAATTTAGTTTGTGGAAATCGTTGCGCCAACATCAATAATATCAGTCCAGTTCCGGTTCCGATGTCTAGGATTTTTTTTGGATTTTTAGCATTTGCCCAAGCGCCAAGCAAAACGCCATCTGTTCCGATTTTCATGGCAGATTTTTCCTGAAGAACCGAAAATTGTTTAAACCTGAACAAATGACGACTCATTCAAATAAGGAAGTTTGATTGTAAATTCAGTTCCGCGGTTTTCTTCGCTGTGGTAGCGGATTTCGCCATTGTAATCTTCAATGATTTTTTTAACCATTGCGAGACCCAGACCTGTTCCGCCTGTCGTTGTTGTGAATTTAGGCTCGTAAATTTTTTCACCCAATTGTGGCGGAATTCCAATCCCATTATCAGAAATGCGGATGATGACCCAATCTTTTACTTTTTGGAGCATGACCGTTACTTCGGGTTTTCTATCGTTTGGAATCGCCTGAATTGCATTTTTGGTTAAATTGGTAACAATTCGGATGAGGTAAATTTTATCAAAATAAAGCGGAAGTTCATCAACCAAAGGTTTGAAAGTGATGATATTTTCAGGGAAAATTTCAAGAGAAGTCCGGATGGTATCGACAACTTCAATCTTTTCATCTTTTCGCAAAGGCATTCGCGCAAAGTCAGAAAAAGCCTCAGCGATCGCAGACATGGTGTCAATTTGGGTGACCAAAGTATCTGATAAATCATTTAATTTTTCAACTGAATTCGAGTCGTTTGGGTCATATTTTCTTACATAATTCTGAATCATCATACGCATCGGCGTGAGCGGGTTTTTGATTTCATGCGCAACTTGTTTTGCCATTTCGCGCCATGCTTCTTCACGTTCAGTAATTGCCATCATGTTGGATTGCTGATTAAGTTTTTCCAACATTTCATTGTAAGCATCCACTAAACCTTTTAATTCATCATTGTGTTTGTAAATAATTGGTTTGTTGTGAATTACAACGTCCGTTTGTTTAATTTTGGAGGAAATTACTTTTATTTTTCTGGTAATTTGATTTGCCATCAGCCATGATAAGAATCCGCCTGCAATTAAAATAAAAAGCATAATCCACCCAAAGCGTTGTAATAAAACATTCATATCTTCTTCAAACAGATGATTGTCAGCTTTGTAAGGAAGGTTAATAATGGCGACAGGTTCGTTTTTGAAATTATTAATGTATTGATAGGTAGTTAAGTAAGTTTTCCCTTTTGCTAATTCAATAGGGATTTCAAGATATTCTAAATTTCTAGAAAGACTGTCTAAAACTTTTTGAGGCAAAACGCGTGAAGGAATTGTTCCAGGCTCTGTTGTTAACATCAAATTTCCTCGTGTGTCAAAAACATTGATGTCTATTTTGTGAATGTCAGAAATTCCTAAAATTACATTTTCAAAAACATCATAAACATTTTGATCTGTTGCTAAATCAGGATAACGATCTAATTCATAGTCAATTGCAGCGATAACTTCTTTTTCTTTACTTTTGAGAAGATCTTCTGCATATTTATGATTTTGTTGTCGGAAATTATAAATTGTAATTATCAAAATGGAAACGGACGTCAATAGAATTACTAAAAACATCGCGGCAAAAATCCTTTGTGATAGTTTTAATCTCCTGAACATTAGTTATTTATTCATAAGTCTTTTAATATATTTTCCGAGTATGTCAAACTCTAAATTCACAATATTTCCGGATTTCAGGTTTTTCAAATTGGTATGCTCCCAAGTGTAAGGAATTATAGCAACCGAAAACTCACCGACCGAAGAGTCTACAACCGTAAGGCTGATACCATTCATACAAATTGAACCTTTTGGAACTGTCACATTTCCGGAATTATTTTCGTCGTAATTTATTGTTAATAAATAACTTCCGTCAAAATCCTCTATCGATTTCAAGACTCCTGTCTGGTCAACGTGTCCTTGCACGATGTGGCCATCGAGCCTATCGTTCAACTTCATACATCGTTCCAAATTTACCAAATCCCCAATCTTTAAATCATTAAGACTGGTTTTGTTAAGCGTTTCATCGATGGCGGTAACTTTGTATTTGTTTCCTGAGATTTCTACAACAGTTAAGCAAACTCCGTTGTGAGCAAGGCTTTGGTCAATTTTTAATTCGTTTGTAAAATCACATTTCAACCAAAAATGTTTGTTATTTTGGTCAGATTCTATGCGTTTTACGATTCCTGTATTTTCAATAATTCCTGTGAACATTTTGTTTGAGTATATTATAAGGATTCCTATCAGGTCTGATATATGAAAATTCAGCCCGATTAAATTTTATTAAAACAAATATGAGTAATGGAGATTTGGATTAGGTTTAATTTCATTAAAATAAATTTAAAATTACAAATTAAATAAGTAATTATAAAAAATGCCCCTTAATTTTTTTGTAAATCAAAGGGCAAAAGTTTTTAAAATGGATAGATTAAACGAACTCTTCGTAAGCGTCCATTAAATTTTCAGCAATTGCTTGCGCCGAATGGCCCTCGATGTGGTGCCTTTCTAACATGTGAACCAATTCACCGTCTTTGAACAACGCAACAGCAGGTGAACTTGGAGGAAATGGCAACAAATGTTCTCTAACTCTTTTCACTGCGTCGAGGTCAAATCCTGCGAAAACCGTTGTAAGATTTGTTGGTACTTTTTCTCCTGAAAGCGACATCAATACGCCTGGGCGGGCCGCTCCTGCAGCACAACCACAAACGCTGTTTACCATTACCAATGTCGTTCCGCTTTTTTTGATGGCTTCATCAACCAATTCAGAAGTTGTCAAATCTTCAAACCCGTTGAAAGTCAACTGCTCCTTCATCGGAATTACTATATCTGCTGGGTACATTTTATTTAATTTTAAATTAGTACACAAAATTACGGGATTCTTTCTGATTAGTTGGAAAGAATTACCTTTGATTTTATTATTGAACCATAACAGGAATTGATGAAGCTGAGCTTTGGGAAAGATAAAAAATTAAAAAGCCAAAAAGCGATTGAAAAAATTTTCTATGACGGGAAAAATTTTCACCGGTTTCCTGTTCGCGCGGTTTATTTTTATGATGCTGATTTAGAGCAAGAATTCAAAATTGGCGTTTCGGTTCCCAAGAAAAAATTCAAAAAAGCGGTTGACCGAAATTTACTCAAACGCAGAATGAGAGAAGCTTTCAGATTAAATCAGGAAAATTTAAAACTTAATGGAAAATTGAATATTATGTTCATTTATTCCGGAAAAGAAATCCTTCCTTACTCAGAAATTGAAAAATCTATGGTTGCTTTGTTCGGTTTTCTAAATTCGATTTCAGACGCGCATATCGAAAATAAATAACACAAAGGATCAAACCACAGATTCCTGCAGCTGTTCCGATTACATAAGGTCTGTTTTCTGTACTGAAAAATCCATCAGAAAAATCAAGGTAATACAGATTGTAACCGAAAGAAAATAAGATAATTGCGAGGACTATATAGACGAAGATTTTCATTTTTTAAAAATTTTGAACAAATAATGCACCGATGTTTGAAACAAATAATTTCACGGCGATCGATAATAAAATAATTCCAAATACTTTTTTGAAAACGGACATGATTCCTGGACCTAATAGTTTTTCCAATCTACCGGCATTTCTCAAAACCAGATAAACGATGACCATGTTGAGGATGATGGCAATGATGATATTGATATCTCCAAATTCCGCTCTCAGCGCAAGAACTGTAGTCAAAGAACCGGCTCCCGCAATCAATGGAAATGCAATCGGAACAATGGAAGCTGCCTGTGGCGCAGTATCTCGGTGGATTTCTATTCCTAGGATTAATTCTAAGGCGATGATGAAAATTACGAATGCACCCGCAACTGCAAATGACTCTACATCTATTCCGATAAACGTAAGGATCTTAGTTCCGAAAAACAAAAAGGAAATCATAATCAAACCCGCAACCAGCGTTGCTTTCTCGGATTCTATGACGCCGACACGGCTTCTGATGTTGACCAAAATGGGAAGACTTCCCAAAATATCAATGACTGCAAACAAAACAGCAAAACAAGTTCCTATTTCTTTGAGAGAAATTTTTGCAAAAAACTCAGCCATACAATTGTATTTGTTGGACAAAGGTACAACGAACTATTTAACAGAAAAAAATTGTTGCACCAATGTTTCGGTTTCCTTGTGTTTAGATTCTAAATCTACGGCGGATGAAGCAAAGGCATATTTCGCTTGTTTGCTTTCCAGCAAAAGGTTTTCCCATTTTTGTGCCAATTCTTCGGAATGAATGTCAGCTATTTTTGAAGCGACAAAATTTTCTGTAAAATCAGATAAATTCGTTTGGGTAAACTTCATTCCCAACTGGGTTAAAATTTCTTCTTGCAATGAATAAAATTCGGAGGCATTATCCGTTTGCGCAAATAATTTCAACTGAACCAGTTTGGATTTAATTTCAGATTTGAAACCATCATTTAATCTCTTTTCAGAAATGACTTTCGGTACTGTTTTGCTTTTTTTCTTTCTGAAAAATAAAAACGCCGACAACGCCAAAATTGCAGCCACAACAATCCAAATCCAATTGTTATTTCCTGAAACAGTAGTAACCACCCTGTCTTTTACTTCCGTAATTTTTTGCGGAACAAATGAAGTAATGCTTGCCGTAGAATCTTTTCTTTGGTGGTCTGTAATCAGCTCATCCTGCGTTAAACTATCTTCTTTTGAAATGACATTTTTCGGCGGTTCAGGACCATCCACTTTCAACACCATCGGTTCGGTGGCGAGCGTTACATATTTTTCTTCTTTCGGATCGAAATAACTGAATCGTATCGGTCCAATGGCATATTGGCCGCCATACTGAGGGACCAAAACCGTATTTTCAACCACTTTTCCGCGCATTCCCGTAGGTCTCGCTTCAAAAGCGTCTCTGCGTTTTGGGGCGTAAGTTTCGATGGTTTCTGAAAGTTCGATATTCGGCGTTTTGATGGTGTTCAAATTTCCGGAGCCGATGATTTCCACTTCCAATTTTACCGCTTCATTGGCTTTGACTTCGTCCTTCGACATCGAAGCATTTAATTTGTAAGTTCCAACTGCACCGCTGTAATTTTTCGGCTTATTTCCTGGTAAATCTTTTACTTTCAATGAAATAGGCTGTGACGTCAACTGAACTGCTTCCGAACCATAATAACCTGATATAATGACTTCTATTGCAAAAGGATCGATTTCAATTTTTCCTGTTTTTTGTGGAAATAAAATATAACGCGCCAATTCCTGAGAGACATAAGTTTGTCCGTTTACGACTTCTTGTCTGATGTTGTCATCTGTTTTTTCACTTACGAATTTCGCTACCAGATTGGCAAAATCAGGTTCTTCATATTTTCGAAGACGATTTAAAATCGAATAATCCCTTGCATAAATTTTCACAATTAAAACCACTTCCTGGTTTACAAAAGGATTTTCTTCCGTAACTTCAGTAGTAAGAAAAACACCTTGTAATCGCTGATTGGGTTTCACTTTGGGTTTTAAGCCTTGTTTTACAGTGATTGTTATAGGTTTGGTTTTGTAACGTTTTCCGTCGATGACCAAACTTGCGGCACCGATGGTATACTCGCCTTCTCTGTCGGCAACGAGAATTACTTCCAATCCGGATTGGTTGAGAATTTGTCCGTTTACGATTTGGAAATTACTTTGCTGGGACTCAGCCAATTGATTTAAGCCATTAAAATCCGGAAGTTTGATGGGTTGGTCAACGCGAAGGTTTCTTTCGTCAGAACTTAAAACAAATTGGATAGAAAATCTTTCATTGACGGAAACTTCAGTTTTATTGGCGCGGGCAGTAAATGAGATTTCCTGTCCCCACAAAACTGCAGAGCAAAAAATTACAAAAAACACACACAAATTACCTCTCATCATCACCAATCTTTTTCTGTATTTGTTCTGACTTTTTTAGCTTTTTGACTGATTATTTTTTTGAGCGTTTCCTGTTCCTGTTGTTCCAGCGCTCTGAGTACACCTTCCTGGTATTCTTTGTTCATCGCATTTCGAGAATCTTGTCCTTTCCCGTCAGAGCCTTTTGTGATTTGCTGGTCTTTGGGTTGATTTCCTTCTCCTTCTTCATTTCCGCCTTGTCCCTGGTTTTGTTGATTGCCTTTATTTTTTTCCTGTTCAGATTCGTTTTTATCACCAGACTCAGGATTTTCTTGGTTTTTATCGCCTTTGTTTTGATCCTTTTGTTGGTCTTTATTTTGATCTTGTTTTTTTTGTTCTTCCAGCATTTTTCTGGCTAACGCATAATTGTAACGCGTTTGTTCATCATAAGGATTGAATCTCAAGGCTTCTTTCAAATTCTGAACAGCTTTTTCAGGTTCATTTTCATCCAGATAAGTTTTACCAATATTGTGAAAAGCTTTGTGTTTATCTGCTTTTGAAGATTTTATGTTTTTAATGATTTTGTAGTAATGTGCACGAGATTCATCATATTTTTTTTGATGATAAAGAGAATTCCCCAAATTGTAATTAGCCTTGATGGAATTAGCGTCTTTGGACAAAGCCTGTTTGTATTGCAATTCAGCTTTGGCGTAATCCTTTTGAGCATATAACTGATTTCCGCCAATGATATAGTCTTTCGCGTCCGACTGAGCACAGACGGAAACAAAAACAGTTACCAAAAAGAAGAAAAACAGTATATTTTTTATCATAGGCATCACCGTAGCAAAACTATTGCTTTTTGTTGTTAAAAAGTTTATGGTCAGTTGTTAAAGTATCTATAAATATAAGTAACAATCCCAACGCCAAAAACAGCTGAAAGATATGTTTTTTGTCTTTACGCATAGCAGTATCCTGGACATTTTTGTCTAAACTGTTCAAGTATCTGTGTAAATCTTCCAATCCGGCTTGTGTTTTATTGATTCTGATGTAAACTCCTGAAGAGGATTCCCCTAGCGACTTCATGGAAGATTCATCCAATTTCGAAATTACCGTTTCACCGTATCGGTCCATTTTGTATTCTTCAAAACCACCCATCTGAACGGGAATTGGACCGCCGGATTTGGTTCCGATTCCGAGCGTTGCGATGTGGATCTTATTACTTTTTGCCAAATCAATTGCTTTTGACAAACTCGATTCGTTGTCTTCTCCGTCCGAAAGAATGACCAATAATTTTCCGGTGCTTGGTGCACCCTGAAACAATTCTGAAGATTTCAGCAAAACATCCCCAAAATTGGTTCCCTGCTGTGAAATCAAATTGGTTTCAGCACTGTTTATGTAGGATTGAATTGCGCTGTAATCGTTTGTCAAAGGCGAAATCACATAAGCATCCGCCGCAAAAACAATCAATCCTACACGGTCACCGCCCAATTGCTGCACCGATTCGGAAATGATTTTTTTGGCTTTATCCAAACGGCTTGGAGCAACGTCCTGCGCGTCCATACTGTTTGACAAATCCAGAGCATACACGATGTCAATTCCTTCGCGTTTAACTTTTACTTCTTCCTCTCCAAAAAGCGGATCCATCAAGGCAATGACCAAAAATAAAATTCCAACTGAAGTCAAGATTATTTTGAATCGGAAACGGTTGTTAGAAGTTTGAGGAAAAATGGAATTAATTAAATTGGAGTCGGCAAAATTTTCTCTTGTTTTGATTCTCCATTTATAAACATGAATTGCCAATCCGATAAATAAAATCAGGAAAGTTAACCAAGCGATATTTTCAAAACTGCCCCAATCCATCAGGTTAATTCTTTGAATATAGTTTTACGTAAAATCAACTCTAAAAACAAAAAGATTAATCCAAAAGTGAGGAATTTCCCGAACAATTCTGTGTAATTGTAATATTTAATTTCATTGATTTCAGTTTTTTCCAAGCGGTCAATTTGTTTATAAATTTCTTCCAAGGATTGGTTGTCAGTCGCTCTGAAATATTCTCCTCCGGTTTCTGAAGCAATGTGTTCCAACAAAGGTTCGTCAATTTCCACAGGCTGCATGTCGAAAATTAATTCACCCGTAAAAAAATCTCTTCTCGTCGGAAACGGTGCCATTCCATTGGTTCCAACCCCGATTGTATAAACTTTTATGTCTTTTTCTACAGCGATTTGCGCAGCTGCTTCCGGCGAAACATACATCAAATCGTTGGCATAATCAATCGATTCAACCCCATCTGTAATTAATATTACAATTTTACTGGTTGCTTTGCTGTCTTTCAAATGATTAATCGCCGTTGCAAGTCCCACTCCGATGGCGGTTCCATCTTCTAATTCTCCTGTTTGCAACTGACGGATTTCATTTACCAAAACACGATGGTCTGTGGTCAACGGAACTTTTGCGATGGCTTCTCCCGAATAAGCAACCAAACCAATTCTGTCCGTAGGACGATGCACTGAAAAATTTTCCGCGACTTCTTTCAAAGCCTCCAGTCGATCTGGCTTCAAATCGCGCGCAAGCATACTGAGCGAAGTATCAACGACCATCAAAATATCGACACCTTTGTCAGATTTAACAGTGGAACTGATTTCAACGATTTGCGGACGCGCCAGTGCAACGATGAACAATCCAATCGCAATCAACCTCAAAAGAAATAGCAATGGTTTTAATTTTGATAAAAAACTTTCTCCACCGGAAAAGGCTTTCAAGGAAGAAATTTTCATTGCAGGCTGTGGTCTTCTGTTTTTAATCCGGATGAAAATAATCAAAGGAATGATCAGCAGAAATAGCAACAGCCACGGATTTTGAAACTCGAAATTTCCCATTACTTTAATTTTCTAAATTTTTCATTGGGTTTTATTTCGGGAACGGTATTGTCTTCCAATTCCAAAGGTTTGATTTTTTCAATCAAATCTTCCGCCCACTTTCTGTAAAAAGAGTGCTTATACTCGTCAGGTTCCGATTTTGCAAATTTTACCAAATCCGAATCGTATAAAAATTCTTTTAATTTCTCTAAATCGTTTTTGTCTAAATGAGTAGTTTTCCTGAAATATTCAATCAAATCGTCCGATAATAACTCAAGCGAAGAAAAGGTGTAAACGCAACCGATATACCTGCGCAAAGTATAAGACAAATCTGAATAAAACGGATAAATTTGTTCTTTTTCCAGGTATTTTTTCTTGTCAATGTTTTTCAAAGATTCCATCGCTTCTTCGTAAGGCGTTTTGATGTTATAAGATTTCTCGTCTTTTCGTTTTTTATCACGAAGAAATAAAATCAAAACAATCAATAACGCAATGAGAACAATCGCTCCCACCACAAAATAAACCCAATATTTGGCCCAATAATCTTTCCACGTATATTCTTCATCCATGATGGGTTTGATGGGAAATCCACCCAGATTCGCAGAATCAATTTTTACCTCATCGACCTTGATTTGAAAGGAAGCGGAAAGCAAAGTATCATCGTTTATAATCACCGGAAACGAACGAATCAGAAAATCTCCCGGGTCGAAACTCGTAATCGATAAATGTTGGACCAATCTTTTCTTTTCCCCATCTAAAACGGTATCGATTTTTTGGTCGAGAATTTCGATGTGAAAACTCAATGTATCTTGGAATTGAGGAAGTTGAATTTTATCTTTTGAATTAAGGGGAACGCTTAATGTATATTGAATCGGTTCACCAATTTTGATACGTGTAGTATCGATTTCTGTTTTGACTTGACCGAAAGAGAAAATAGAAACAAGGCAAAAGGCAAAAGGCAAAAGGCAATAAAACCTCCAACAACCAATAACCAGCAACCAACGACCAATAACCATCATTTCACAGAATGTTTTTTGAAATAATTCAACAAAGGTTTGATATAATCTTCATCGGTTCGAATGTTCAGATTTCCTGCGCCGGAAAGATTAAAATTCTTTTCGAAATTTAATTTTGCCAAAGCATAAAATTCTTCATAATTCTTTCTCACAGCAGGTGAAGAAGTATTGATCAATCGTTTTTCTCCGGTTTCATTGTCCTGAATTGTAACCAATCCAATATTTGGGAAAAAGGTTTCTTTTTCGTCATAAATTCTGATTCCGGTGATGTCATGTTTTTTAGCGGCAATTTTCAGATTGCGTTCATAATTTCCTGCATCTACAAAATCAGAAAGCACAAAAACATTGGCTTTTCGTTTGAAAGAATTCATCAAAAATTCCAATGCTTTTTCAAAATTTGTAGCTTTATTTTTCGGTTCAAAATTCACCAGTTCACGTATGATTCTGAGCACGTGTTTTTTTCCTTTTTTGGGCGGAATGAACAATTCCACTTCTTCCGAAAAAAGAATTAATCCGACTTTATCATTGTAAGTAATTGCCGAGAAAGCCAGAGTCGCACAGATTTCCGCAACCGTTTCTGATTTCAATTGTTTGCGCGTTCCGAAATTTTCCGAAGCACTGATATCGACCATCAAAATCATCGTTAATTCGCGTTCTTCTTCAAAGATTTTAACATAAGGCTCGTTGAAATGCGCGGTTTTGTTCCAGTCGATATTTCGGACGTCATCGCCATATTGGTACGGACGGATTTCAGAAAAAATCATCCCACGACCTTTGAATGAACTATGGTATTCGCCCATAAAAAGATTGTTGGCTTTACGACGGCTTTTAAGCTCGATTCGTTTTACTTTTTTAATGATTTCTTTTGTGTCCAAAGCAGGTTTTGAGTTTCAAGTTCAAAGTTTCAAGTTGTGATACTTAATACTTTGTACATTCATACATTATACAGAATTTTAAGGAATTGGAACTGCGTTTAAAATTTCGTCGATGATCTGATCTGCATTGATGCTTTCCGCTTCCGCTTCATAACTCAATCCGATTCTGTGGCGCAAAACATCTTTGCTCATGGCACGTACATCTTCCGGAATTACATAAGCACGTCGTCTCAAAAACGCATAAACTCTTGCTGCCAAAGCTAAATTGATGCTTCCGCGTGGTGAAGCGCCAAACGAAATCAAAGGTTTCAGTTTTGACAAACCAAATTCTTCCGGATTTCTGGTGGCAGATATGATATCGAGAATGTATTTTTCAATTTTTTGATCCATGTAAACTTTCTTCACCATGTCTCTGGAACTTAGAATTTCTTGCAATGAAATCACTTTTTCAACTTTATGAAAAGTATCGTCGATGCTGTTGCGAAGTACCATTTGTTCGGCTTCACGTGACGGGTAAGTAATCACAGTTTTCAACATGAAACGGTCAACTTGGGCTTCCGGCAAAGGATAAGTTCCTTCCTGTTCCACCGGATTTTGCGTAGCCAAAACCAAAAATGGATTTTCGAGCTTGTAGGTTTCATCACCGATGGTCACTTGTTTTTCCTGCATCGCTTCCAATAATGCGGACTGCACTTTTGCAGGAGAACGGTTGATCTCATCGGCCAATACGAAATTGGCGAAAATTGGTCCTTTTTTGATTTTGAAATCATTTTCTTTGATGTTGTAAATCAAAGTTCCCACGACATCTGCAGGCAACAGATCTGGTGTGAACTGAATGCGTGAAAATGCACCATCAACGGCATCGGAAAGGGTTTTGATTACCAAAGTTTTTGCCAGTCCGGGAACGCCTTCCAGCAAAATATGACCATTAGCCAAAAGCCCTATCAAAAGGCTTTCTACCATTTTTTCCTGTCCGATTACTTTTTTGTTGATTTCAGTGGAAAGCCGATGGATGGCATGGCTTTCTCTTTCGATTTCTTGACTGATTTGTTTTATATCTAACGAAGTTGTTTCAGTTTGCATTGTCTGGTTTCAATTAAGCACGCTAAGTTGAACAAATTAAACAAATTAATGCGCTAATTTATTGATAGAAATTTGTTAAAGTTTGTTAATCAAAAAATCTTATTGACAGCTTATAAACCGTTATTCTTCGGGCATTGCTTTCCATTTTTTGATTGCAGGAATGATTAAAATTAAGAATAAAAACACTAAAACCAAATTGATGGAAAGAATTAATTCAGAGTGATCATTCATCCATTCTATATGCGGATGTCTATTAAAAAGTGTAACATTTTCTGATTGAGACAAATAAACAGGATATTTCCATTCCAGGTAAATTCTATATAGTCCCAGTAAAATTGGAAATATAAATCCAAACGTCCAAATGCTCCAAATAAAATTAACACCTGTAATCAGTTTTCTCTTGCCACACAAAATACCTGAAGATGCTAAAATAAAAAACAGAAAGATAAATGACAAAACCAAGATGAGCGCATAGGTTTCATTGATTGTTGAAAAAAGCATTCCAAATGCAAAATAAAGGCAGAAGTAAACAAAAAAGACGACAATAGATCCTACAACTGAAATAACCCATGTACGCATTGTTGTAATTCTAAATGTATAAACGAGTAATGAGATTCCTAATGCGATATAGAGAACTATTAAATAACTGTATGAGTCTATAACCCCTGATTTGGCTTCTATTATAGTTTTTAGGGATCTTTCCATATCTGCCTGAGCAAAATAATCTTTTTTGTAACGTTTGTGGTCATTGTCATCATACCTCGAAGGTGAAGTTAATTCATAATCAACAAAATAATAAGGAGGATTGTAAACATAATCTATCCACTTCTTGTCTTTGAACCTATAGCCAACCTCATATTCATCTGCCAGTTTTTGATAGTTATTTAATAAAGCTTGAATTTCTGTTTTTTGATCTTCATTTAATAATTTGAATACTTGTTTTGCATATGTATTATCTGTTTTGGTAGAATCAAAAGGATTAACGACCACTCCACAATAATTATAAATACTGTTTAAATTATAGTATTGATAAGTACTTGATCCAGCAGAGTATACAACATCTGAAGCCGTCTCAGAAACATCTTCTACAACAATATGTTCTTCATAATATCCATTATAATTATCTCTTTTGACAAATGGTTCATTTGTTTTGTAATCCTGAGTTGATCTCCAAGCTTTCCGTTTCGGAAAGCTTCTTATCAAAACATCTTCAAATTCATCATTTTTGTACAGAGGATAGAAAATGCTATCCGGAAATTTATGATAGTTGATAGTGTCCTCTGCAGCATAATCTACAACATTTCTTTTAAATTCTTTCGAAACATGCAATTTCAGAACTTCATCCTTGGAAACAAGCGAATCAAAAGCTGGAACATCTACACAACGATTTGATTGTGAATAAAAATAAGAAGTTCGATAATCATTTCCATAATAAGAAGATTGCAGTGCAAATGCGGCAGCTAAATTGGTGAGATCAATTTCTTTTTCCAATTGCTCAGTTGTTTTCAGTCCGGAAACGCGGATCTGTAATCCTTTGGTATAAGAAAAGTACTGCGTAATACACAAAAGTGAAATCAGAAATATTATCAAAAATTCTTTGAAGAGAGATAATTTACTTTTAGGATAATGGAACTTAAATGCGTTTTGTTTGAAATATTGATTCATCCAAAGAATCAAAATCAAAATCGAAAGCAAAATCCCAATCCATACAAAACCCGATTCCAAATAGCTGTCAAACAAATCAGAATCATGTAAATCAACAGCAGAAAAATAAGCAAAAAATCCAATCACAAAAAATCCAATATGCATCAACCCCATAATCAGAAGCATCCAAACAAGTCGCGTGTTCCAAACCAAAGGATGGTTTTCGAGTAAATATTTATTTAATTTTTTAATCATCTTGAATTAATTTATAAAAAAACGACGGCTTGAATTTGAAATATCTCTGATGTAGGTCACAGGAATTTTCTCACTGCTCATCACTGCCATCACATCCTGAATCGATTTATCCTCTGCGAAATAAAGCACATAATTTCCACCGTTGAAATGCACTTTTACCAATCCGGCAGATTGCAATTGAAGTTGTAATTTTTCTCTTTCCGCAGAAGAATCCACTTCCAAAATCAAATATTTTTCGTTTTCAATTTCAGGCTGTATGGAACTGTCATTGACCAATTTTCCTTTGTCCAAAAAGATAATTTTGTCCGAAACTTTTTCCACTTCATACAATTGCTGCGAGCTCAAAACCACACCAAACGGATGAAGGAGAGAACTGGACAAATACCTCAAATCTTCCAAAATGATTTGCTGGGCCAAAATGTCAAGGTTTGCCAAAGGCTCATCCAGCAGCAAAACCTCCGGTTTTCGAAGCAAAGTCCGAGCAAGTTCAAAACGCATTTTATATCCGGAAGAAAGACGGTTCCAGTTCAAATCTTTGTACGGCCAAAGTCCCATTCGCGCCAGCATCGTTTGCGCCAGGTAAAAATTATCTTCACCCGTAATTCCGTGCGTGGTAAGCGTAAACTGAAGGTTGTCCATCAATCCGCCGCGAAGAACTTCAATCCTTTGTGGAATGTAAACCAATCGCGTTTGTAAATCGTATGAATTTTTATATGGCGTCGAAAAGTGATAATCAATCTTCCCCGAATCAGGTTGCAATTCACCGCCCAAAGCGCGGAGCAAAGTCGTTTTACCATTTCCGTTTTCACCCACTAAGCCGACGATTTCGCTTTTCTGAACCGAAACATCTAACGGGCCCAATTTGAATCCGCCTTTTGAATAAGATTTCGAAATGCCTTTCGCCAAAATGAGTGGCTGCGCAGACAAATCTTTCGCCGGAGTTCCTGCATTTCTGATTTTGAGGATGAGTCCTTGCGCCTTTTGGTTTTCTGCAGCCGTATCGGGTTGAGCTTTGTATTTCCATTCCGTGAATTCAATCATGTCTTTCAAAATACTTGTTTTTCCCGTATCCAAAGCGGAGTCTATCATTCTCCGAAATCCCAGCGAAACATCACCATTTTGGTAATGTTGTGAAACTTCCGAAAGTCTGTTTTCAAATATGTCCATAAAAATGTAATTCGATTAAAACTATGAAAATTAATAATATAAACTCTAACTGCCTGCGCTTATTTTAGAGAATCAAAACTCGTATATTTGTTGGAATGATGTATAAATCGTGAACAAATTTTGTTTGATTTTGATTTTATTTGCTTTCGGTTCTCTGGTTTTCTCTCAAACCACAGAGTCCGGCAGGTTGTTGCAACAAGCATTTGAAACCGTTTATTCCAATCCTGAAGAAGCATTGAAAGTTGCACAGCACATTATAAAATCTCCCGAAAATAACCACCAAAAAGCAGAAGCATTTCTATTGAGCTCGCAGGCTCACTACGCAAAAGGAAATTATGACCAGTCTTTGTCAGACGCATTTGAAGCAAGAAATCTTTCTGTTGGAAAAAAGGGGGAAAAGACTTTTGAGCAAAGCACATTTATAATTTCCGAGATACTTCATTTTCTTCAGTTGAATAGCGAAGCGGATAAACTATTAGCTGAAATTTCAGGAGAAATTAAATCCCATAAAAATTCATCTGAAATTAATTCACTCATTTCAACAGGTGATAATTTTTTTCAGGAAAAGAAAAATGATTCTTCCATCCTAGTTTTTCAAAATGCGCTTTTGATTGCTAAAAAACTAAATAATCCATTTCTGCAACAGGAAATCCATCAGAAGCTTTCAGCCAATTTTCTTTCATTAGACAACAAAAAAGAATACCATGCACACAACCAAGAAGCTGTTGCATTGCGAAATGTAACGACAAGGATGGAAAATAATGCATCTAATACTGCGCACCAGCTCATCAATCAAGAAAAAGACAATGAGTTATTAAAAACCAAAAATCAATTTTCAACTTCACTCTGGATTGTTTTGTCAGTAACGGTTTTGTTGATTTTGATTAAAATCATTCTAGTCATCAGAAACCACAACAAACTGAAAACCTATTCAACACTTCTCAATTATTTAAACAAAGAAAAACCAAAGGAAAAAGAAGTTCCCGCTGTCGAAGAAATTACAAATGAAATGCCTCGGACCACGACAATCCTGAAAGAAAGTGAAAACCAGATTTTACAAGGGTTGTTAAAATTTGAATCTTCCAAAAGGTTTACCAGCAAAGAAATGTCGTTAGGAATGCTTGCGGTGCAACTCAATACCAACACTAAATATCTTTCAGAAATCATCAACCGCCACAAAGAAAAAAATTTTAACTCATATATCAACGAGTTAAGAATTAATTACATAACAGAAAAAATAAAAACCGAACCTAATTATCTCAATTACAAAGTGAGTTATCTCGCTGAAGAGTGCGGATTTGCATCTCACAGTACATTTACGACAGTTTTCAAATCAGTTGTTGGTGTTTCACCGATAACATTTGTGGAATTTGTAAGGAAGGAAATTTCAACCGAAAAAGAAATTCTTGTGTGATGAAATTTAAGTTTAAAACATATAATTTCATTTTATTTCTTGGATTAATTTTTTCCCAGATTTCCTTTGCACAAAAAGTTTCGGACGAAGAATACAATGCGGCGACGCTCAATGTTTATGATGATCCTGATAAAACTATTGAAGTGGGAATCCGTATGTTTGAAACCAGCAGAGACAAACCAAAAAGACAAATCAATGCACTTTTGTTGCTTTCAAATGCTTATTCGTCGAAACGCGAATATGAAAAATCCCTCGATTATGCTATCAAAGCCAGAGAATTAAGCAAGAAAAGTAATGATGCACGCTCTGAAATTGCCGTTCTCAACAAGATAGCCGCGCAGTATCATCAGCTCGGAATAAATGATAAAGCACTTCAATATTTAGACGAATCCGACCAAATAATTGCCACTTATCCGTACCAGGACTCAGTTCAAATGGTCATCGGAAATAATCATGGAGTCCGCGGTTTTATATACCGCGACCAGCTCAGTTGTGATATTGCTATTGATTATTTCAACCGTTCGATTAATCAATACAAAAAAGATATGGGTAACAATAAAACGCTGGCAAATATGAGTGTTGTTACTTATAACAAAGGAAACTGCTTCGTGACATTGGGACAAATGGATTCGGCGAAAATTACCCTTCAACAATCTCTAAATCTTGCTATCAGAGCCGAAGCAAAAAGCCTTGAAGCCTTTTCCAGAAAAGGACTTGCAGAGGTTTATACTTTGCAGGGAAATTACAATGATGCAATTTCTGAATTGAATAAGGCATTGGAAATTTCAAAAAATGTGGGCGATTTGGTTCTCAATCAGGGAATTTATAAAGGTTTTGCTGATAATTATCTCGCTATCAATAATTGGGAAGAATACCAAAAATATTACGATAAATACCTGGAGACTGAAGCCCAAAATAAAACAGAAGAAAGGAAAACTATCAGTGTTTCTTTAGCGAAACATTCAGAAGAAATTAAGTCAGAAATTAAAGATTTGGAAATCAAATTTGGGATCGGATTTTTTGTCCTTATTGTTGTCATTTTAGCAATGATAGTTTTGATAATTTTTGGGCAAATAAGGTTTCAGAAACAGTTTAATGCCCTCAAATCACAGTTGAAATTCTCCCAAAGAGATTAAACTTATTTGACTTAATAAATGTCTATAAGTCAATGTTTTGTATTTTATTTTCCTTTCAGAATTTCATGAAATTCAAAAACCATTTTCTTTTTTCTAAAGGAATTTCATTCTAATTTTACTTCATATAAAATAACAACAATGAAAAAAATTTCTTCTTTAAAAAATGCACTTTTGCTTGGTACAATTTCCTTAGGTGCTTTTGTGTCGGCACAAGTTAAGTTAAATGAATTGACAGATTTCGGTACGAGTATTTATGACATCAACAATGACGGAAAAGGTGTACATGGAAATGGGTATTATGATTTTACTACAAACTCATCCTCATCTACAGAAACGGGAGTAGTACAGACCGTTGAGATTACCAATTCAGGTCAGGTTTTAGGATTGATGGCAGATGAAAGCGGGGAGATTTTTATTCCGGCATTAAAAAATAACGGAGCATGGGCACCACTTGCCAATATGGGCGATGGTTTTACATATACGCTTTATGCAATTTCTGAAAATGGAATGTACGTAGTGGGACAAACGGATTGGACTGTTGAAACAGGAGCTTGGGGATTTATTTACAATACACAAACAGAAACTTTAAAAGTTTTAGACAGCCCTTTGTATGAGTATGGGGCTGCTTACGGCGTAAACAACGAAGGTATTGCAGTAGGCTGGGTAGATGATCTTCCTTCGGGAACAGTGAGAATGCCGGCTTATTTTGATGAAGAAGGAAATATAACCTTAATCAGTGAAGCTTACGGTGAAGCAAGTAACATCAATGACAACAACGAAATCGTGGGAAGCTTAGAAGGCGTTCCATTCCTTTATAAAATTGCTGGTGAAGAGCTTACAACTTACGAAATACCGTCTGATTATCTTTCAGCGGCCTTCGCTGACATCTCTGATAATGGTATCGCAGTTGGTTATGCTGAAACTTTCATAGAAGGACAAGGAGGGCTTAGAAATCCAATCATCTTTCATCCAAACTTAGGAGCTCAGCCAATCTTCTTGGCAGACTTTTTAAATGATCATGACATAGATACTTCTACATTTGACGGCATTGGTTACAAAATCTCTTCAGATGGAAAATACATCGCAGGCTGGATCAGCGGACCTGCATTCATGGCAACGGGATGGGCAGTTTATCTGGATGATGCTGTAATGAGCGTTTCAGATTTGAATACTTCAGATTTAACTTTCTATCCAAATCCGGTAAAAGATATTTTGAATTTAAATTCAAAATCACAAATTCAAAAGGTTTCAGTTTATAATTTAGCAGGTCAGCAGGTAATGAGCAAAGTGAACTTATCGAATGCACAACTAGATGTCACATCCCTTTCACCGGGCGTATATGTATTTAGGGTGACGCTTGAAGGAGGTCAGCTCGAAACCTTTAAAATCATTAAGAAATAAATCTAGCGAGAGTTAAATAAAAATATTTAATAGTTAAAGGCATCCTTTTTAGGGTGCCTTTTTCATTATAAAGAGATAAAAAAGCATTATTTGCTTTACAAATTCGTGAATAAGAAAAGAACAAAAAAATAGAATAACAAGGATAGAATTTTTTAACTTTTAGAATAATTAATAAACTAAAAATTAAATAGTTATAAAAATAATTACTCTCTCTGTTTTCAGGAAATTAGGGATGCATCTGACTTTTTATGTCAAAAATTTCGTTTAAAATTGCCCGAAAGGGAGGGTAAGCCTCTCTTAATTTTATTAACCCTTAACAATTAAATTTTATGAGGAAGCATTTATTTTATTTACTCTTGTCCATTTTTCCGTTTACAGGATTTGGACAACTTTTAAACGAAGGCTTTGAGGGAAGCACATTCCCTCCGGCCGGATGGACAACCTTTATCGGAACCAATGGTATCGGTACGGGATTTAACTGGGGGCGTGCTACGGCCACTCCTTATGAAGGAAGCGGTTATGCATTCGTAAGATACGAAAATGTTACCGGTGGCACAGCAGAAGACTGGATGGTTACCCCTGCTATTGATTTGTCTGATTATGAAAATGCAGAGCTCACTTTTTATACCAGACAAGATTTTAGTGCAAACTGGGCAGGTCAGTACTATGTAAAAGTATCAACTACATCTCAGGTAAACCATGCAGGTTTTGCAGATGTTGCTAGCTGGACAGAATTAACTCTAAATGCTACATACAACGTTTACGAACAAAAGACGGTTGACTTAAGTGCTTACGATGGCCAAACCATCTATATAGCATTTGTCATGGTAAATGATGACGGTGACAGCTGGTATGTGGATAATGTGGTAGTGAACGCTGATGAGATAACAGGAGGAAGCGAAGAGTGTAACGTAACATATGACGGATCATTAGCAAATGCATTGGGGCCATTGAGTGTTTCAATAATGGCTAATGATTTTACAGTTGATGCAAATACAATAATGAATGTTGACCGGCTTACATTAAATGTGATTAGAAATATCGGAACAGCCGATATTTACTTGTTTGAAAATAATGGAGGTTCTCCCGGTACGCTTGTAGCTTCGCATATGGGTATTACACCCACTTCCAAAACAAATGTTGGAACCGCTTTTGGACAAAACGTATATGAAGTTGTTATAGATTTTCCTGCGGAGCCCTTGGAAGGAGGAGCCAGCGGATCTATATACTGGATAGGGCTTAAAGTTACCGCTGGAGGAGAAGGAACTCCGATTGGATGGGAAAAAGCCGATGCCAATACAAATGCCATGGCTCATACGTCTGTTGACGGAGGAACTACATGGTTGGGAAGCACGACACAAGATGGAGCATTCATCATATCTGGTATTTGCGAAGCAGTAGAAACAATAGAAGGTTGTTTAGACGCAGAGAATGGACAATGGCCATTCAATACATATACTCCATCATGTATCGGGGTTATTGAAACAGTTACAGATGCTGCTTGGACGGGAGAATATTCAATGGTACAAGTAACAGCAGGAACGGAATATACTTTCTCAGTATCTGACACAAGCTATTTTATAACAATTGGAGATGAAACAGGAACAACGGTATTGGCAAGCGGTACAGGTTTAGTAACCTGGGCGGCACCGGCAGATCAGCAGGTAAGGTTCTATACCCACTTTAATTCAGATTGTGAATGGGATGATGAAACATTCCTGATAAAATCCGTTCAATGTGGGGAGATATTACCACCACCGGCAAACGATGACTGTGAAAATGCCATAGCACTTTCATGTGGAGATAGTGATTCGGGAAGTACTTTATTTGCAACGGATTCCGGAGGGAATGCAGCACCTGATGTATTTTACACTTACACCGGATCTGGAACAGAAGAAATGGTAACGGTTTCCTTATGTGGTTCAGAATATGATACGTTTATCAGAGTTTTCTCGGATTGTACCTTGACTGAAGAAATAGCATTTAATGATGATTTCTGTAACTTTCAGTCAGAAGTAAGCTTTATGTCAGACGGAACTTCAACTTACGTCATTTTAGTTGAAGGATACGAAGGGATTTTCGGAGATATTGAGTCAGGAAACTTCGAAATAAGTGTTACCTGTGAATCTACTGAACCAGATGGTTGTTTAGAAGCAGAGAATGGACAATGGCCATTCAATACATATACTCCATCGTGTACCGGAGCTGTTGAAACAGTTACAGGTTTGGGCTGGACGGGAGAATATTCAATGGTACAAGCAACAGGTGGAACAGAATATATTTTCTCAGTATCTGACACAAGCTATTTTATAACAATTGGAGATGAAACAGGAACAACCGTCTTAGCAAGTGGAACAGGTTCTGTAACCTGGACAGCGCCTGCAGATCAGTTGGTAAGATTCTACACCCACTTTAACTCTGATTGTGAATGGGATGATGAAATAATTCTGACAAGATCAATTCAATGTGGGGAGATATTACCACCACCTGCCAATGATGATTGTGCAGATGCAATTGCTCTATCTTGTGGAGACAGCGAAACAGGAAGTACAACATTTGCAACCGATTCAGGTGGTAACTCTGCAGGTGATGTATTCTATACCTTTACGGGAGAAGGAGAAGAGCAATTGGTAACAGTTTCATTATGTGGATCAGGGTATGATACATTTGTGAGAGTATTCTCAGATTGTACACTGACTAATGAAATTGCATTCAATGATGATTCATGTGGACTACAGTCAGAAGTATCTTTTGTTTCAGACGGAACGTCTACTTATGTGATCATGGTTGAAGGATTTGCTTCGAATGTAGGAAACTATATAATTGGCTTATCGTGTGAAGAAATTTCTGAACCAACAGACTACTGTGAACCTGTGCTGTATTGTACGGATGGAGACTTGATTACCAATGTCACTTTTGTCGGAATTGACAATGATACTGATTGCAGCCCTAACGGTTACGGTGGCTATACAGACCAAATTGCAAATGTCGAAGCAGGAAACACATATCCTATTTCTGTAACTGTAGGTAGCGGATGGGGCTTTGAATCAGTATCTGTTTGGATTGATTACAACAACAATTTCATTTTTGAAGAAGATGAGTTTACTTATATAGGAACAGGTTCCGGAAGTGATGTTGTAGGGAATGTTGTAATTCCAGCAGGCATATCTGATGGAGAATACAGAATGAGAGTAAGAGTAGCGGCAGTAGGAGAAGGGTCTGCGACATGGGATATGGCATGTGATGAAGACCAGACATTTGGAGAAACAGAAGATTATACTGTCAATGTAGGAGAGCTTGGTGTATCAGGCATGAATTCGTTTGAGTTCACTTACTATCCGAACCCTGCGAAGGATGTATTGAATATATCATCTGAGAAATCAGTAGAAAGTATATCTATATTTAACTTGGCAGGTCAGCAAATGATTAATAATGCAAAAGTTTCTAACGGTCAGGTCAATGTATCGGCATTGACTCCGGGAACTTATGTATTCCGTGTAACATTTGAGGATGGGCAGGTTGAAACATTCAAAATCATTAAGAAATAAATCCTTGTAGTGAATGTTTAATGTGATTTATTATTAAACGAAGAGCGCCTCTTAGAGGCGCTTTTTTATTCTGTTTCGGGATTCAGTTTTAATTCCACCAAGGTCTCCATCATTTGAGGGTCATCTGCATGGATCGCGTAGTAATGTGCTATTTTCCCTTCCTTATCTATTAACATATATCTCGGAATCCAGTTGATTCCGATATATATCGTAAAAGCATTTTTCCACTCGGCATTGAACCAATAATGCTCACCCTTAATTTCATATTTATCAATTGCTGTTTTCCAAGCATCTTCCTTCCCAACCCTGTCCAGCGACAAAAACAAATACACAACATCCGGATATTGCGCCTGAACTTCCTTCAATTTCGGCAAACCTTTTATACAATCAGGGCACCAAGACGCCCACAAGTCCAAAAACACCGTTTTTCCTTTGTATTTCCCCAAAACTTCGCCAACTGTAGTTTTGTTTCCTTCCAGATCTTGCAAAGCCTGACCTAGCGAAGTAGCATCAAACTCAGTTTTCATTTCTGTCGGAACTTCCTGAGCAGAAAGATTTAAACTCAACAAAAACAATCCTAGAATCCATATCGAATTTTTCATTTTTCCAGATTAATTAAAATAATGCCCAACCAAATTACAAAAATTCAGCCAAATTGGATGTTTAAAGTTTAAGGTTTAAGGTTTCAAGTTAGTATCTTCGCAGAAATTTTTTTAGAATGTCTGAAGTTAGAGTTCGTTTTGCTCCCAGTCCGACCGGTCCGTTGCACATCGGCGGTGTCCGCACTGCTTTGTACAATTATCTTTTTGCCAAAAACCATGGCGGCAAATTCCTTTTGAGAATCGAAGATACCGACCAGAATCGTTACGTTCCCGGAGCAGAAGATTACATTATCGAATCGCTCAAATGGTTAGGACTCGAACCTGACGAAGGTGTGGGTTATGGAGGTCAGCACGCGCCTTACAGACAGTCAGAACGCAAAGAAATCTATGCAAAATATGCGCAGGAATTAATTGATTCCGGCAATGGATACTATGCGTTCGATACACCGGAAGAATTAGATCAATTTCGTGCTGAAGCCGAAGCAAAAGGACAAACCTTCATTTACAATTCTCAAAATAGAAATCAATTAAATAATTCTTTGAAATTATCTGCGGATGAAATTCAATCTAAAATCGATACAGGAATTCCTTATGTGATTCGCTTCAAAATTCCTGCAAACGAAACGATTTTGTTAGATGATTTGATTCGCGGGAAAATTTCCATTGATTCCAATACTCTGGACGATAAAGTTTTGTACAAATCAGACGGAATGCCGACTTATCATTTGGCGAACATTGTCGATGACCACTTGATGGAAATCACACATGTCATTCGTGGTGAAGAATGGTTGCCATCGATGCCTTTGCATGAATTATTATACAAAGCCTTCGGCTGGACTGCTCCCAAATTTTCTCATTTACCCTTGATTTTAAAGCCTGAAGGAAAAGGAAAATTAAGCAAACGCGACGGTGACAAACACGGATTTCCGGTGTTTCCGTTGCAATGGAACACAGAAGAAGGAATCGCAAAAGGATACAGAGAAGAAGGTTATTTATCTGACGCAATGGTCAATATGCTGGCTCTTTTGGGTTGGAATCCTGGAACGGAACAGGAAATATTTACTTTAGATGAATTAATTCAATCCTTTAATTTAGAGAAGGTTAGTAAATCTGGTGCGAGATTCAATCCTGAAAAAACGATTTGGTTCAACCACCAATACATTCAACAAAAATCAAACGAAGAGATTTTACCTGAATTCAATAAAGTTTTAAATGAAAACGGAATTGATTCTTCTGAGGAATTTAATTTACAAGTCATTGATTTACTGAAAGAAAGAGTCAATTTTATCAAAGATATTTTCACACAAGGAAAATTCTTTTTCATTGCTCCAGAAACCTATGCCGAAAACGCAGTAAAGAAAGCGTGGAAAGAAGATTCCGCCGAATTATTGAATGAATTTGCGCAAGAATTAAACTCACTGAAATCATTTGACCACACAACCATTCACGATAAAGTTCAGGCATTTGTAGCCCAAAAAGAAATAGGATTCGGAAAATTGATGATGCCGGTTCGTTTGTCTTTGGTAGGTGATTTACAAGGTCCTGACGTTCCGTTGATAATGGAATTATTGGGCAAGGATGAGGTTGTGAAAAGACTTAATGCGATAGGCAATAAGCTTTAGACATGAAAAAAATCTTCGGAATTCTTAAAAACCTTTCTGCGAACCTTACTTGGAAAATGATAAAAGCTTTGTTGTCAAAGCCTTTGTTGCTGTTGCCGACGGTTTGGGCGACCATAGAATCCATTCTTTTTTCTGAATTAAATTTTCGTGAATCACACGGCGGAAGAGGTGCAGCAAACGCTTTTCGTCATGCAGCATGGAATTTGCTGATTGCGAAAAATGCTTCGTTATTTACATCGAAAAGAAAAGCAATCATTTGGGCAAAATATGTTACAGATTTGCATGAAGAATGTTTCCCAAACGAACCTTTTGACCACCAAATGGATTTACACAACAACAAAATAGGACGAGAAGTTTTTCTTGAACTAATGAATCAAAACCTCAAATCCAAAAAGAAAATGATTCAGTTTTTGGTTCAGAAAACGAAATCTGCGGTTGGATTAACGGATGAAAAATTGATGGTTAAATATCCAGATGAAATGGTTTATTTCCAAGAATAATTGTCATTTCGAAAGAAGTCGAGAAGTCTATACCTGCTCCATCAATTCTTCCCATTCCTGCATTTTGTCCTCTAACTGAAGTTTCATCACATCATAATTTTTCAAATCTTCGTCCGAATGAGTCGATTCAAATTTCTTCTCCAATTCAGCAATTTTCGATTCAAATGAAGCAATTTCTTCTTCAACCTTAGAGATTTTATTTTTGATGCGTTTCTGTTCTTTAATTTCTTCCTGAGAAAGTTGTGGTTTTTCTTCTTTTGGAGTAGTAACCCTTTCAATTTCAACCTTTTCAATTTCGCGGAAACCGGCGGCTTTTCTTTCTGCTAAATATTCATTGATTCCTCCTAAGAATTCATTCACTCTTCCATCACGGAATTCAAAAACTTTTTTAGCCAATCCATCCAAAAATTCACGGTCATGCGAAACCAAAATCAAAGTTCCATCGAAGTTTTGCAAAGCACGTTTAAGGATTTCTTTAGATTGGATGTCCAAGTGGTTCGTAGGTTCATCCATTACCAAAACGTTGAAAGGTTTCAATAATAATTTCGCCAGTGCCAAACGGTTTCTTTCACCTCCGGAAAGTACGGAAACTTTCTTTTCAACGGCTTCTCCGCCAAATAAAAACGCACCTAAAACGTCACGAACCTGTTTGCGTGTTTCTTCTGTCGAAGCGTATTCAGCCTCTTCTAAAACCGTCCATTTTTCATTTAAAACTTCGGCTTGATTTTGTGCAAAATAGCCAACCTCCACATTGTGTCCGAGTTTGATGTCGCCGGTGTGATCCAATCCATCCACCATGGCTCTTGCAAGTGTGGTTTTGCCCTGACCGTTTTGTCCGACAAAAGCGAGTTTTTCGCCGCGATTTACGAAGAAATTTACTTTGTCAAAAATCTGTTTTTCGCCGTAAGCTTTTCCAACGTCTTCTAATTCGAAAATAATTTTTCCGGGAGTTACAGCGGAAGCGAAACGGATATTCATTTTGTGAACATCTTCATTTTCAACTTCAATTCGGTCAATTTTATCTAGTTTTTTAATCAAAGATTGCGCGGTGGCTGCTTTAGAAGCTTTTGCGCGAAACTTGTTGATTAACTGTTCGGTATGTTTGATGTATTGTTCCTGATTTTTCTGAGCCTGTTCCATTTTTTCACGTCTTTCTTGGCGCAATTCGATATATCTGGAGTAATTCGCTTTATAATCATGAACTTGTTTGTTGGCGATTTCAAGTGTTCTGTTCGTTACATTGTCCAAAAATTGTTTGTCGTGCGAAACCAAAACCACCGCTCCCGGATAATCCTGTAAAAAGTCTTCTAACCATAGAATAGAATCGATGTCCAAATGGTTGGTAGGCTCATCGAGCAACAAAACATCATGTTTTTGAAGTAAGAGTTTTGCCAATTCAATCCGCATTCGCCAGCCACCGGAAAATTCTTCGGTTTGACGATGAAAATCTTCAGCTGTAAATCCTAATCCGAATAGGATTTTTTCCATTTCGGCGTCTTTTGTATATCCGCCCAAAAGTGAAAATCGATCGGTCAAAACGGTGATGTCTTCGATGAATTGTGCATACGCATCACTTTCATAATCAGTTCTTTCTGTCAATTGCTGATTGGTATAATCAATTTTTTTCTGAATTTCATTCAGTTGTTTAAATGCTTGTCCCGCTTCTTCCCAAACAGTTCTTCCTTTTTGGAAATCAATGTCTTGTGTCAAATAACCAACACTTACTTCACCTTCATGGACAACATCACCTTCGTCTGAATCTTGTTGTTTGGCAAGGATTTTTAAAAGGGTTGATTTTCCGGCACCGTTTTTACCGGCGAGGCCTACGCGGTTTCCTTTGTTGATACGAAACGAAACATTGTCAAATAAATAACTTCCGGCGAAATGAACGCCTAAATTCTGAACTAATAACATTTTGCAAAAGTAAGTTGATATTTAGGATTGAAAAAGTTTAAACGAAAAAAGGAAGAGCATTTACTCTTCCTTTTCTATGATAATGTTATAATAAAATTCAGTACGATTTATGAAGAAACTTTTTTTAACTATTTAACATTTTAACAATTTAATTTTTGTACCGTTTTTTATTACAGTGCAAAGAACTTTCAAAAACTTTACTCTCCAAACTTTCTAATTACTTATCTAGTACTCTAAAAGATGTTTTAATAAAATTTATTCTAAAAAATGAATTGTTAATGCCATCTTCAATTAAACTATCCTTTAACATTTTGAAAAATCAATTTTTGCTGAAAATTATTTTTAATAATTTAAAAATCAGACAAATAAACCTTAAGTAAGTACAAAGTGAGTATCTTTTTAAATATGACTTACCTGTTACTCATTTTACATTCTCTTAATAATTGTACAAAGAATTATGGGTAATGTTTTATTGATTTGTGGTTCTAATTTTTAAAACAAATAAAGAAATGAGGAGAAATGTGTTATTAAGCTTCCTCTTTTTGTTTGCGGTTTTCCAGTTTGTGGATGCGCAGGTAAGAGGAACGGTGAATGACCAGGACGGATTTGCGGTGGCAGATGCTGAAGTGACCGTAAGAGGTACTGACGCAACGGCAGTCACAGATGAGAATGGAGCATTTGAAATCGATGCTAAAGTAGGTGATGTTTTGGTAGTGACGGATATGCTGGGGGCTACCAAAGATTTTAGTGTTGCAAGTGCCAATATGGGAACACTTAGTTTTGGAGTTGAAGTTCTAACCGAAGCAGTAATCTTAGGATATGGTATTTCGGAATCAGACGAACAAAAAACAGGTGCTTATACAACTGTAAAGGCAGAAGATATTGAAAAAGTTGGATCCGTTTCATTTGATCAAGCTTTACAGGGTCAAGTAGCAGGTGTAAGCATTGGAGCTTCGAGTGGACAACCAGGGGCAAATGCTCCGATTTTTGTACGTGGTATTACATCTTTAACAGGAAACACGATGCCATTAGTTGTTGTAAATGGAGTTCCTATAACCACTGATGATATGTCAGGAATTGCAGCAGCTTCAAATCCATTGGCAAATATTGACCCATCAACTATTGAATCTGTTACTGTGTTGAAAGATGCTGTAGGAACTTCTTTATACGGGTCTCGTGGAGCAAATGGAGTTATTTTGGTTACTTTGAAAAAAGGAGCTAGAAATTCAGGGAAATTCATGTTCAATACAGAATTTGGTATTGGTGACGTTGCTTTTGAAAAGAATGATTGGTTAGATGCTCAGGGACATGTTAATTATTTTGCAACTGCTTTGGGTAATGCTTATGGGATGACATACGATGATACTGTCGCTGAATTAGGATGGGATGGTGTTACTAACAATAATTGGAGAGATGCTGTAAGACAAAATGCAGTTGGTTCACAAAAATATGTCTTCAATTACTCTGGTGGATCTGAAAATATGCGATTATTTACTTCTTTAAGTTACAACTCTCAAGATGGTATTGCAAGAGATTCAAGATTTGACCGTGTTTCTGGTTACTTAGGAGCAGATTGGACAGTTAACGACAAATTGGGGATTAATTTTGATGTGAGTTTAAGTAAAGCGCAACAAACAGGGCCAACTGATGGTTCTTCATTTTCTAACCCAATTTTTGCAGGTAATTTAATGTCACCTACCCAGGCTATTTATAACACTGACGGTTCATACAATTTAGATTTATACTTTTTAAATCCTGAATTTAATCCATTAGCACTTCAGGATAAAAATAAAACACTTTCAGATTTTTACAAAGCTTTAATCAACATTGGGGGTAATTATGATATCACGAAAGATTTAAACTTTGAAACTAAATTTGGTGTAGATTATAACTTCTACGATGAGCTATTGTACTGGAATCCTGATTTTGGAGATGGTAATACAGGACATCCTCTAGGGAATGGATATGGATATGCTTCTCAAAGAAATTTCAATACATGGAATTGGAGTAATGCATTGAAGTACGACAAAACATTTGCAGACGTACACAATTTGACATTGACGGCCGGAACGGAGGCTATCAAATATACATATAGTTATGTTATGGCTGAAAGAAGAGGATACCCTGCAGGTAATACAAAACCAACTCTTGACAATGCAGCCAATCCTTCAGATGCATCTTCGGGTGGAGCAGATTACTCATTCGTGAGCTATTTCGGACGTATGGCTTATAACTTTGATGGAAGATACTCTGTTACAGGTAACATTCGTAGAGATGGTTCTTCAAGATTTGGAGCTAATAACAAATGGGGTACGTTCTGGGGTGTTGGAGCAGCTTGGAACATCAATAGAGAAGCTTTCTTGAGCGGATCAACAGTTAATGAGTTGAAACTTAGAGGTTCTTATGGTACAGTAGGTAATGGAGAGATTGGGAACTATGCTTCTATGAATCTTTATAGAGCGGCTAACGGTGCTTACATGGGGGCGCCTGCAGGAGCAATTACGCAATTGGGTAATCCAGAATTAAAGTGGGAAACTACAAGCCAATTAAATGTGGGAATTGATTTTGGAATTTTCCAAAATAGATTAAGAGCAACTGTTGATTATTACATCAAAGATGTTGAAGATTTATTATACACAGTACCAACTAATGCTTCATCTTCAGGATTCACATCTTACTGGACAAATGACGGAGAAATGAGAAGTAGAGGTATTGAAGCAACTTTAACAGTAGTTCCGGTTAGAACCGAAGATTTCGAATGGTCAATTACAGGTAACTATGCTTACAATGATTCCGAAATTACAAATATCAATGGTGGCAACATCGCAATTAGAAATGGTTTCAAAGCTTGGGAAAATGGACACAATCCAACAGAGTTTTATACAAGATTATGGGCAGGGGTAAATCAGGAAGACGGTACGCCACTTTGGTACACCGATGCAACTAGAACTGAAACAACGGGTGATGTTTCTCAAGCTGCACAAGCATTTACAGGTAAACAAGCATTGCCAGTACATACTGCAGGTTTATCAACCTCTTTCAATTATAAAGGATTTGTATTGAATTCTCAATTCACTTATGCGGGCGGACACTCAGTTTATGATCGTTGGGGATTTGTTTACAATAGTGATGGACTTTATGGTCAGTTAAACACAAGAGAAGATTGGGCAGAAGGAGCCTGGACACCAGAAAATGCAGGTAGCGCTACGCTTCCACAGGTTGTGTATGGTGGAAACAATGCAAGTAGTACAGCTTCTAGCCGTTATTTGTATGATGCAGACCATATCCGTTGGAGATCAGCAGAAATAGGATACCGATTTGGTAAAAAAATCTTAGGTGAAAAACTTTTCCTAGATAACGTATATGTTTACGTGAGAGGTTATAATCTTGTTGTTTGGACATTTGATAAAGATTTATGGTTTGACCCTGAAGTAGGTTCAAATGATGCAGACTTGGTGTACGGTATAGAAAGAATGGGTTTATATGACATGACACAGCCGAATCTTAGACAATTTGTGTTTGGGGTAAGACTTGATTTCTAATATTATTAAAGAAAATTAAAATGAAAAAAATATTATTTAGTTTAAGCATCATCGGCTTATTTGCAATGACATCATGTCAAGAAGATGATTTTTTAAATTATGATCCGACAGATTCAGTAGAAATAGGTGATGAAACAATTTCTGATGAAGGTCAGTTAGAAACTGCCGTATTAGGTATTTATGATGGGCTTCAAAATTTGAATGCATACGGGAACTATTATATTTCTTCACAGGAATTGTTAACTGATAACGGTTTTGTTGTATTGCAAAACTCAAACAGGTTAACAGATTTCTATCGTTACCAACATGCTTTAGCTACAGGAGGTTCTATTGGCAACATGTGGACAATAGGTTACAGAGTTATCGCAAGATCTAATTTTGTTCTGTCTTATGAAGACAAAACCACTACCACAGGAGACTTATTATTTACTAGCGTAGCCGCTAAGTCAAGTTTTGCAGAAGCAAGAGCTATAAGAGCATTGCAATTGTTTAATCTGGTAAATTATTATGCTAGACCCTATGGTACAACAGATCAGGAATTAGGTATTCCAATCCCTTACGAATTCGAAAGAGATTTACAAATTCCTCGTAGTACTGTGGCAGAAGTGTATGATGAAATAATATCTGAATTAGAATTGGCTGCCGATAATCTTACAAATACTGATAAAGGTAGAATAACACAACAGGCCGTTTATGGAATTTTGTCAAGAGTTCTTCTTTACAAAAAAGATTATACACAGGCTGCTGAATATGCAGATTTAGCATTGACAGGTGCTAATTTGTTAGCTGTTGATTTTACTAATGAAAATCAAACGGATTTACAAAATTATTATATGGATCCCCTTAGTATTACCGGGCAAGGAGAAACTCTTTTTGCAATTCCATTTACGGAATTAGATAATCCTGGAGAAAATGATGCATTGTTTGCAACATGGACTACTGGTGGTCGTTACGAAGATACTGCTGCTACAGAAGATTTTTATAATTTGATTCCAGCAACAGATGCAAGAAAAGGCTTGTATACTCAGTGGGATACATCAGATAGTCCTAAACCTTATGGTGTAGGAAAATTTGGTGGTGTTGACAATGATGTTGTTGTAATAAGAGCGACTGAAGTTCTTTTGAATAAGATCGAAGCTCTCTATTACACAAATCCTTCATTGGCATCGACTGAATTGGTTAATTGGGTTCAAACATACAGAGATTCTTCTTATTCTTTTTCTGGAACAGGGCAAGCATTGCTTGATGAAATCTTAAAACAAAGAAGAATAGAATTGGCGTTCGAAGGTCATAGATATTTTGATATGAATCGTTACGGTCTTGATATCCAGAAAAACGCTAACTGTACTTTGAATTGCGATATGCCATTCTCAGATTACAGAAGAGTTTTTCCAATTCCATTGAATGAGATGAATACCAACTCAGCAATGGTACAGAATCCCTCTTATCAATAACAATAATTAAGTTAAAATTAGATTTATTACAACAGAAAAGCCGTTCAATTTTGAACGGCTTTTCTATTTTTATTTAAGATTATCTTTATGCCGGAACCAAAGATTGAATCTGAATATTTTGAATCCATTGGTTGATGTTTTCTTCTGTTTCCAGACCAAATTTTTTACGAAGCTTGTATTTCCTGTTTTGAACGGTACGAAGCGAACTGAAAGAAATTTCAGCGATTTCCTTGGTCGAAAAATCTAATTTCATCAATGCACACAATTTCAAATCGGCAGTCGTTAAATTAGGATATTCAGAAATCAATTGATTGTAAAATTCAGGATAAACTTCTATAAATCGGGACAAAAAATTAGGAGAATTTGTTGCTGCCAAATCAGCCACTTCATCAAAAGCATTGTTCAGTTTTTTCTTGAGCTGAATGTTTTCATTTCTTCTCGTTACCGTTTTTTTCTTCTGTTTTTTTACATATAAATAGACAATCAGAAAAATTAACAAAATAATTCCGCCAAAACTTACAATGACCAATTGTGTATTCGACTCCGCTTTTTGTATTTTATTAGCATTGTCCTTATTGGCTATCAAAATCGGAACTTTCAGATTGCGTTTCTTGGCCTCTTCAAGGCTGTCTTTTACCTCCACATAGCGCTTCAGGTAGGCATTGGAAAGTTTATCTTCCCCTTTTTCATGGTAAGCCTCAGATAATAATTTAAACAAAGCGGGGCTCGACCGATCCAATTTTTCATTTAGAATTAATGATTTTTTGTAGGAAATAATCGCTTCAGAAAAATTTCCATTAGCGCTTAGGTATTTTCCATTTATCTGGCTCAATACCGCATCTGTGAAATCTGAGTTTAACTTTTCTGCATAGTATTTTGCAAATCCAAGATATTTTCTGGCAGAATCCAATTCTCCGTTTTCAACATACAATTCAGAAATACTTATAGAGCTTGTAAATTTATTATTCAAATTTGTTGTTTGAGAATTGTAAGCATTTTTGTAGTAATAAAACGCTGAATCTCGTTCATTTTTAAGCTGAAAAATATCTCCAATATTGATATAAACTCCCACCAATTTATTAAGCTTGTCTTCTCTATCAGTAATTTTATTGGAAGCAGCGATTGATTCTTTGTATTTTTTTACTGCCTCATCATAAAGTCCTAACGAATGCAAATTCAATCCTTCACGGAAAGAAATGTTATACATTTCTTCAGGATTCTCATTGGCATAGGGCTGTTCTTTTGCTTTGAGCAGATAAGAAGTCGATACATCTAATTTGTTTTGAATGAAATAAATAGAAGCGTAACCGATATAAGCCTGAGTCAAACCTTTGGAATAATTTTCTTTTTCAGACTTTTCTACGATGTTATTGTAATGCTGAAGCGCTAAATCGTAATTATCGATTTCATAAAAATGATTTGCAACTTGAAGCAAAGAATCAATTTCAGGGTTTGCGGATTTTTCAAGTCGAAAAAAATCAAAGCCTGCATTCAGAGGATTATATAAACCGAGGAACAGGACTAAACTAAGGATGGTTAAAAAAGCTTTATTATTCATAAAATCAAAACATTATCTTTTATGAGAATTTTTAATTTCCCACAAAAGAATCATCATTCTACATAACTAAGCTGAGCCAAACATCAATCTTTGTACCACACTTAGAAAGAAAATGTTAAGAATGTGTTCCGATTTGGTCGATAGAATTAAATTTAGTCTGATTTTGTTCAAATTCTTTTATGTTCACAACGCGTGTCTTAGACCATGTGTCGTGCCATCCGGTTTCACCAAGGAAAGAAATTAGTTCAAATGGAACCATACGGCAAAGAGATCTAATTGCATACATGCCAAAATGGGGTTCAGTACCATTAATTGTAACGGCTTTTGTCCCAGTTATAAACTTGCCAATGGTTCTTCCCTTAAATAAAAACTCCTGCATAGTCATAAAGGCAAAGTAAAAAAACCAATCAATAAGTAGTTGAATTAAGCCATTTCCCCAATAAATTAGACCTAGTAAATTAGAAAAGTAGTTACGAAAAACAAAATATATAACTATAAACAAAATATAATCAATTAAAAAATTCGTAAAGCGAAGTCCTTTGGACGCCAATGACAATTCCACTGGGTCAAGAAAATTATTCATAAGGTAAATTTTGGGCAATGATAATCAAAAAATATGAATTTATTTTAGGGTGAAATTAAATGTTCCGACCATAAACAATCTTGATAATCAGTTATCATGTGGAAAAGCAATCCAACAGCAATAATTCTTGTTTTTGGAAAAAATAATAGAATAAAATAAACAGCAATCGCGTAATAAGTATGCAGAAAATGATGGTTGATGCTACATCTTCCCGGATCAAAAATAGGAGAGGAGAAGAGGTGGTCAATATCCACCAACATCGTTCCGATCATTATCAGCCATGCTTTTTTCCAATTCTCCCGAAAGAAAATATAAGCAATCAATCCAGGAAACAGAAAATGTAAACTGTAGTGAATAATAGGTTGTAAAACACTTAGGAATTCATCAGACATTTTGGAAATATTTTTTGGTAAATCTCAAAACGTCGGCTTCTTTGTCGATAGGTTGTTTTTTTTCTGTGAAGTTGAATAATTCCTCTGCCATCGCAGGTCCGAGCAAAGTTCCGCGCGTTCCCATTCCATTTAAAATCAAAACATTTTCATGAATCGGGTGTGTACCTACAACGGGACGTCGGTCTATGATTGTGGGGCGGATTCCGGCAGTTTGTTCCAGAATTTCAAAATTTCCTTTGTAAAACGATCTCAAATGCTGAATCATTTCTTCTTTGCCCTTTTCAGTCGGATCCGGTGCCAAATCATCACGGTCATAAGTTGAAGCAGTAACACAAATTTTTTTGTCGATGGGCATCAAAAAATTATGAGCTTTCCAGATGGCTTTCGGGATTTGATTTTCGGTTTTTATTTTCAGAACTTCACCTTTTACACCGATGACTGGAATATAATTGAAAAATGGATTTTCGGTCACACCGAAACCTTCGCAGAAAACTACTTTTTTAGCTTTAAATTCTTTGTATTGAATTTCAGAATCGGAAATAATTAATTCAGAATGGTCAAAATTTTCATTTTCATATAAACGCATTTCTATCAGGTGATTGCGAAAATCATTCAGGCATTTCCCTAAATCAATTCTTCCGGTTTGTTTGACTTCTCCATAACCTAAAGGCGTATCAAAATCGGGATGATGAAGCGGTTGAATTTCCTGATCAAGAAAATCGGTTAAATCAGGATGATTTGCTTTTTTGTTCCAGGCATGGATTTCATTCTCGTCTTTGATGATGCGTCTTGTGGGAAATTCATCGATGTAATTTTGCCCCAACAATTTACCAAATTCAGAAAAGTATTCATGCATCCAATCCAACTGTATTTGAGCATTCCAAATGAGTGAAAATCTTTTTAAAACCACAGGATTGTAAATGCCAACGGCAACGGAAGAAGCTTTGTCTTTATTTTCGTCAATTATAACAAAAGAAAAGCCTTCCCTAAGCAGTTTCAGAGCAAAACAGCTTCCGGCGACACCTTGGCCAACAATCAGATAATCAGGATTCAACATTTGATTTTGTTTATAAAAAAAATTAACTCAAAATTAAAGTGAACAAAAATAATCTATATATTTGATGGTTTTATAATTAATACACAATAATACTTCACAATGAAAAAAATCTATTTACTTATCTTTTTATGCTGTTCTGTTCTGTCTTTTGGACAAATCAGAGCGGTTTCTAAAAAAGTTCAAGAATTAAATGCAAAAAGCCAACAGTTTAAATCTTATGACCTCTTTTCGATTAATAATGACGCTCACAAAATGGCAAAGTACTTTACGTCTGCAACAGACGTAACAGTTCTCAATTTAAATGAAAATCAGCTTGACAGGTTGATGGAAGACGCTCCAAATTATTTGGCGATTTCAGTTCCATATCAAAATGAAATCGTTGAAGTGGAATTGTACAAGCAAAATGTAGTTACCGAGGATTTTATCGCGAAGGATGAACAAGGAAATGTTTTGGAGTTTACTTTAGGAGAGTATTACAGAGGAGTTGTTAAAGGAGACTATGAATCATTGGTAGCCATCAGCTTTTTTGAAGGAGATGTTATGGGAGTTATTTCAACTCATGAATTTGGAAATGTTATTCTGGGAAAATCTACAGACAAACAGGATTTCATCACATATTCAGATAAAAACATCTTGGGAGAAAATCCATTTACATGTGGTGTAGATGAATTAGAAGAAAACCATAACAGAGAAACCGTAGATTTTGACCCTGCGATGATGTCAACTACAATAACGGAAAACTGTGTGAGAATTTATTATGAAATCGCGCGCAGACCTTATGCTCAAAATGGATCAAATGTTCAAAATACAGTTAACTGGATCACAGGCATTCAAAATAACATAGGAACACTTTATTCAAATGACAACATCAACGTTGCCTTACACGAAATCAAAATCTGGACAATAGCAGATCCTTATACAGGAAGCTTTTCAGAAAACTTAGCATCATTTAGAAATAACGTGACCGAGTTTAACGGAGATTTGGCGCATTTGGTTAATTTCCCATCTACCACAAGTGTAGCTTATTTAAATTCACTATGCACAGATGCGAGATATGCGTATTCAGGAATCAGCATGAGTTATGCGCAAGTTCCCACCTATTCTTGGACAATCATGGCTATGACTCATGAAATGGGGCATTCCCTAGGGTCTCAGCATACACATGCATGTGCATGGAATGGAAACAGTACTCAGATAGACGGTTGTGGTCCACTATCAGGAAATCCAGACCCTAACAATGGAAACTGTGCATCAGGTCCGCTTCCATCAAACGGAGGAACCATCATGAGCTACTGTCATTTGATGCCTTCTGTTGGAATCAATTTCTTAAATGGATTTGGTGATCAGCCAGGAGCATTGATTCGTGCAACAGTAGATTCCAAACCTTGTCTTGGAGCAAACTGTAACACAGACTTTACAACATGTACATATGCAATAAGTGAAGTTCGTTTGACAAATTTAAATAATGGTTCTTATCAGGCACAAATCATAGACAATTCTTCTACACAATGGAAATATCAAGTAATTCCTTTTGGAAGTGATTTAGCTGATGATCAGTGGCAGACAACTACAGAACAGACTTTTACATTTTCAGGATTGGCAGATAATCAGTATTACGAAGTTTATGTTGTGAATGTTTGTCAAGATGGAACAGAAGGAGGAATGAAAACCAACATTGTGCTTACAGGTGATTTCTGTGACGGAACATTGTTTACTGATACAGGAGGAACAGCTGGAACTTACGGAAACAATCAAAATTTTGTAAAAACATTTTATCCGTCTTTTCCTACCGGTAAAGTATCCTTATCTTTCAATAGAATAGGTCTTCAGAATAATCAGGACTTCATGTATGTTTACAATTCAGATACAGCAACAAGCTCAGCTTCGTTATTTGAAGGAGGAACAATTACAGGAAACAATAACCCTGGACCGTCTTTTACATCAACTCATGCCACTGGAGCAATTACAATAAAATTTGTTTCTGACTCTTCAGGTGCATTATATGGCTGGGAAGCAAGCGTTGATTGTAATGCAACTATGAGCATTGAAGACATCTCAAATTCAAATCAGATTGCTGTTTATCCAAATCCGGCAACTTCTGTGTTATATATCGATGCGAAAAAAGAAATCAATTCTGTTAAATTAAATGACATTTCAGGGAAAACAGTTATAAATAAAAAAGCCAGTTCTTTGAAAGAGAAACTAAACATCGAACATTTACCAAAAGGAATTTATATCTTAACGGTTGAGATGAAAGGTGAAACTGTTACCAAAAAGATTATCAAAAATTAAAAATCTTAAATAATAAGAAAAGCGCTGTATTTATACAGCGTTTTTTTGTTTAAAATAAAATTGATTAGCACATGAGAAAATTATTTCAACTAATGACTTTACTGCTTTTTTGTACCCTAATAGCGCAGAACAAAGCAGTCGCTGAAAAGATTCAGCAGTCACACAAAAACAATCAAAAATTCGAGAAATTTGAATTATTTGGATTAAATATTTCCAAAACCCAGTCGCAGGATTACACCAAATCGGCAAAAGATGTTTCGGTTTTAAATTTAAATCATCAACAACTGAATGAATTAATTTCAAAAAAACCAAGAAACCTTGAACTTACAATTCCTTACAATGGAACCGAGGTCACAGTAGAATTAATCAAACAAGAAATTTTTACTGAAGATTTTGTAGCTAAAAATGAAAAAGGAAATATAATCAGTTATCAGCCAGGTGTTTATTATCAGGGAATTGTAAAAGGAAACAATACATCACTTGCAGGATTTAGCTTTTTTGAAAACGATGTTATAGGCATTGTTTCTTCCATTAATTTAGGAAATTTAACTGTTGGAAAATCAAAGGACAAACGAGATTTCCTGGCTTATTCTGACAAAAATATTTTAGGTTCAAATCCATTCGTTTGTGGAGTAGATGAAATTCCAGAAAACCGACAAACGCCAAGTTTCCAGTTGGAAATGCTCAGCAAAGCTGAAATGACAGAGAAATGTGTAAGGATTTATTACGAAATAGCAAATGCCCCATTTCTAGAAAACGGTTCAAGCGAAACTGAAACTATGAACTGGATTACTGCGATACATAATAACATCAATACTTTATATGCAAATGACGATATACAGATTTCACTTAGCGAAGTGATGATTTGGACAAATGATGACCCTTATGATGGAGATTATAGTCAAAATTTATACGAATTTGCAGAAACAAGAACGAGTTTCAACGGAGATTTGGCACATTTGGTAAATTATCCTTCAACTACCAGTGTTGCATTCCTGAATTCTCTTTGTGGTGACTACAGATATGCTTATTCAGGAATTGATATGTATTTTGAAGAATTTCCGACATATTCATGGACTATTATGGCAATGACACATGAAATGGGTCACTCAATGGGTTCTCCGCATACACATGCCTGTGCATGGAATGGTGATAACACAGCGATAGACGGTTGTGGTCCAGCATGGGGGTACTCTGAAGGCTGTGACGGCCCGATTCCTGACGAAGGAGGAACCATCATGAGCTACTGTCATGGGACCTGGGTTGGTATCAACTTCACCCAAGGTTTTGGACCTCAGCCAGCAGCGCTAATCCGAAATACAATTGAAGGCAAACCCTGCATCGGAACAGATTGTACGAGTTCTTGCCCTCCAACAGTTCAAGGAATTTCTGTTCAGGAAATAACACCTGACAATTATCAGATTACGATTTCAGATGAAACATCTAGCGCATGGGCATACCGCGTTTATGAATTTGGAACAACTCCTACTGATTGGGTAGATACAAATTCTCAAACAATTATGATAAGTGGATTAAATCCAAATCGTTACTATCAATTTGAATTGGGTAATAAATGCTCAAATGGATTAATGGGCGGAACAACGAGTGCCACACTTCTTATAGGAAACTTCTGCGGTCAAAATTTCGTAGATACGGGTGGGGATTCAGGTAATTACCAAGATTATCAGACAATTATCAAAACATTCTACCCGGCAGTTGCCAGCGAAAAAGTCAAATTGACTTTCTCTCAATTTGACCTAGAGTCTGATTACGATTTCATGTATATTTACAATGGAAACAGTGTCAATGCTCCTTTGTTTGCAAACGGAAATAACTTATCAGGAAACAACATTCCGGGACCATTTACATCAACAGCAGAGGATGGTTCAATTACTGTTCGTTTTATTTCTGACGGAGGTGTAACTTCGCAAGGTTGGGTAGCAGCAATAGAATGTACACAACTTTCTGTAGAAGACAATGACAACATTTCAGGAGTTGAAATTTATCCAAATCCAACTTCTTCTGTATTGAATATCGATGCCAAGAAAGAAATCATCTCAGTTAAATTAAATGATGTTTCAGGAAAATCAGTTTTGATTAAAAAATCAAATGCTGTGAAAGAGAAATTAAACATCAAACACCTTCCAAAAGGCGTTTACATTTTAACGGTTGAAATGAAAGGACAAACAGTTACGAAGAAGATTATCAAGAATTAATCTGATAAAAATGATATAAAAAATGCCACTATTACGTGGCATTTTTTATTTGCATAATTTAATATTAAGCCGAATTCCTGCTCGCATTAATGTTCCCAAACAACGAACGCGTAACCATTCGTTCATATGCTTCTTTTTTAGGCGAATCATTCTGAATTTTCTCCAGCGCATATTGCTGAATTGCCAAAAGCGGTAGTACGATTTTTTCTCTTTGTAGAATGGAAGATTTATTGATGGGTTCTTTCTCCATCAAACTATTGTAGCCTGAAATCTCCAAAAGCAATTCTTCAGTCAGCAAAAATTCATCATACAAGATTTTCCAAAACTCTCCGTATTCTTTGTCATTTTCAATGTAAAAAGTCAATGGAAAATAAGTTTTTTGCATCGACATCATACTGTTCAATATCAAAGTTTTAAAGAAAGATGATTCTTCAAATAGAATTTTTAGATTATCAATTTTCCCTTCGTCTTTGTATTTTTTCAAAGCACTTCCAACCCCAAAATATCCAGGAACATTTTGTTTCAATTGACTCCAAGAACCTACAAACGGAATCGCTCGCAAATCACTGAATTTCAATCCTGAATCACTGTTTCTTTTGCTTGGGCGGCTTCCAATATTGGTTTTTCCGTAATAATTCAGCGTACTTCGGTTTTCCAGATAAGGAATAAATTTCTCATGTGCTTTCAAATTGGCATATTTCTGCAAGCTGACATTCGCCAATTCATCCAAAATTTCTCTTTCTTCAGGATTCAAACTAGCTTTCGGGTCTTCTGAAACCGTGGATTGAATTCCAGCCGTGAGCAGTTGCTCAAAATTATATTTTGCCTGCATTTTTGCGCCATACATACTTGTAATCGTTTGACCTTGAATGGTTAATTCAATTCTGTTGTTGGCAATCGTATTTCCTTGTGAAGCATAAAACTGACGCGTTTTTCCGCCTCCCCTTGCCGGGGGACCGCCGCGCCCGTCAAAGAAAATCACTTTCATTCCGTTTCGTTCTGAAACTTTTGTCAACGTTTCTTTTGTATGGTAAATTTCCCAATTTGCTTTTAAATAGCCCCCATCTTTTGTTCCGTCAGAAAAGCCGAGCATGATGGTTTGATTGTTTTTTCTTCGGCTCAAATGTTTTTTGTAAACCGGAAGATTATACAAAATGTCCATCGTGTTTTCAGCCATATCCAAACCTTGAATCGTTTCAAAAAGTGGAACGATGTCGTAGTCGATTTCATCGTCTTTATATCCGCAGAATTTAAACAAAGCATATACATTTAACACATCAAAAATCGTCTCGCTGTCCGAAATTATATACCGGTGAACGCCGCGTTTTCCGTTTAGTTTTTGGATGGTTCTGAGTTGTTTTACGTTGAGAATAGTATCTTTGGTCAATTCATCTTCGTAATCATTTTCATCGATGTTTAATTCTTTTTCAGTGAGGATTTTAATTTGCTCTTCTTCAGATAATTCATCAAAATTTAGTTTAAATTCTTTTTGAACAATATCTCTGATAATTCTGTCGTGAATGTTTGCATTTTGACGAATGTCGAGCGAAGCAAAGTGTAACCCAAAGATTTTAACGCGCTGGATTAAATTGTCTAAAATATCCAGGAAAATTCCATTGTGTCTTTGAATCAAAGTTTTACGAACTTCATTCAAAGTATTTAAAATATCTTCATCCGAAACATTTCCTTCGTTGGTAAACATTTCATCATAAATTTTCTTGTGAAGAATTTTCAAAGGCTCAGATATTTCTTTGAAAGTCAATCTTCTGCGTACTTCTTTCAAATGTCCATAATAACTTTTGAGGATAGCACTTCTAAGTTCATCTGCAACTTTTCGGGTAATTTCTGCCGTCACAAATGGATTTCCATCGCGGTCTCCACCCGGCCAGAATCCTAATTGTATAAAAGGGTTTTCCACATTTTCTCCATGATCAAAAAACGTAGAATTGATTTGCGAAGCCAATTCGCCAACGGCATCATAATAAACGTTTCTGAGGTAATAAATCACACTCATCGCTTCATCATAAGGTGTCGGTTTTTCCTCGTTCAGAAAAGGCGTTTTCCCCAATTGCTGCAAAAGCAAATCGACATTACTTACCGAATCATGTTGAACTGCAGAACGCAAATCCTGAATGATGCGCAAAACATTGTTCGGGTAAAACTGCGTCGGGTGAGCTGTAAAGACAATTCTGATGGCAAAATCAGCCAGCTTTTGTTTGACTTCTTCTAATTTATTCTGCTGTTTTGCAAGCTGATAAAGACTTTCGATGGTTCCTTCATCAGTGTAACTGAACAAACTACTGAACGCCGCATCTTCGATGCTGTCAAATAAAACTACTTGACGTTCAATGTACTGTATAAACCTGAACAACAAATCAATCTGTTCATTTTCGTCCTTGATTTCCGTATGTTTCTGAAAAAAAGTTTCCACAATTTCCGTCGGCGTTTTTCCTTTTGGGAAGCCTTCCGCGCTTTGGTTGTACAAGAACGGAATCAGCGAACCGATGTTGGTCATCTTGTCATACGGCAGATTCATGAAAAGACTGTTGTAAATCTGGTACTTGTTTTCTACGACCTGTCGGTATTTATTGATGGATTGTTCAGTATTCATTATGAATGGTTCATTTCTAAAAGTGGCTCTATAAATTCTCTTGTGTTGGCAAGTCTTGGGACTTTATTTTGTCCGCCGAGTTTTCCGCGGAGTTTCATCCAGTCGAAAAATAAATCTTTTCTGGCGATATTCAGTTTCAATTGGTTAAGCGTAATGTTTTTATAACGTTTGGCTTCGTAATCCGAATTCAATTCCTGCAAAGAATTATCTAAAATCTCAGCAAATTGATTGACATCAGTAGGCATTTTTTCAAATTCGATGATCCATTCATGTGCTCCTTTTTCAGTTCCTGACATGAAAATCGGCGCGGCAGAATATTCCTTAATCAAAGCACCTGTCGCATCACAAGCGCGTTTCAGTCCTTCTTCTGCATTTTCGATGATCAACTCTTCACCAAATGCATTTATGTAATGTTTCGTTCGTCCGGAAACCACAATTCGAAATGGATTCAACGAAGTAAATTTCACCGTATCACCGATGATGTAACGCCACAAACCACCATTTGTCGTGATGACAACCGCATAATTTTTACCAATCTCTACATTTTCAAGCGTAATTGTTTTTGGGTTGTCCGACCCAAATTCCTCCATTGGTATGAATTCATAAAAAATCCCGTTGTCCAAAAGCAATAATAAATCTTTGCTATGACTTTGATCCTGAATGCCGAAAAACCCCTCCGAAGCATTGTATATTTCGTAAAAATTCAGTTTTTTCTGGGTTAAATTTCTATAATTGTCTTCATACGGTTTGAAACTGATTCCGCCATGAAAAAACACTTCCAAGTCCGGCCAGATTTCATCCAAATGCGTTTTCCCGGTTTGATTTAATACGTAATTCAACAAAACCAGCATCCACGAAGGCACGCCCGTCAGACAACCAATATCTTCTTTGATGACTGCATCGGCAATGGCTTTCATCTTCGTTTCCCATTCGCTCATCAGGGAAATTTGCTTGTTGGGTGTATTTCTCAGTTCTGCATAAAAGGGAAGGTTGTCAATCAAAATTGCCGACAAATCACCAAAAAGGGTATCGTATTTCTGGTAAATTTCACTGCTTCCGCCGAGTCTAAGATTTTTATTTTTAAATATTTCCGTTTCCGGATGGTTGTTGAGGTAAAGCGCAAACATCATTTTTCCTGCAGCATAATGAGATTCTTCCAATGATTGTTCACTGATGGGAATGAATTTACTCTTGGCATTTGTTGTTCCCGAAGATTTTGCAAACCATTTGATTTTACCTTGCCAGGTCACATCGGGGATTCCTTTTCGCGCCTTATCTATAAAAGGCTCGAACTGTTCATAAGTTACCAAAGGAACATTGGATTTAAATGATTCATAAGAATTCACATCATTAAATCCGTATAAATTCCCGTATTCCGTATTTCTCGCGGTAGATAAATTGCTGAATAAGATGTTTTCTTGTGTTTCAATTGGGTGTTTGATGAAATTCTCGATCTGGCGAATGCGCTTGCTCATCACCATTTCCATAACCTTATTGACCAATCCAAGTGCCGGCATATTTTTGTACTTTAGTCACAAATTTAAGCAAAGACAATGATTTTTGAGGGACAGATTCGCAAGATGATCACAGAAAATGGTAATCCGATTCGTTATTATTTGAATTTAAAGGACGATTACCTGGATGTAAACCAACAGATCGGTAAAAAAATTAAGATTTTTCACCATCATAACGAATGCCTAAGCTGTGGTTTGGATAAAGAAATTTACCGCATGGGTTATTGCAAATCCTGTTTTTTTCTCGTGCCTGAAGCCAGTGATACCATCATCCGTCCTGAACTTTCTCAGGCGCATTTAGGAATTGCCGAACGCGATTTGGAATGGGAAATTGCTTTTCAATTGCAACCGCACATCGTTTACCTGGCAGTCGCATCTGATGTGAAAGTAGGAGTGACGCGCGAGAAACAAATTCCTACCCGATGGATTGATCAGGGTGCTTCTTATGCCACCATTCTTGCGAAAACAAGTAATCGTTACGAAGCCGGAATGATTGAAGTTGCTTTGAAAAATTATGTGGCCGACAAAACGAGTTACCAGAAAATGCTCAAAAATGAAGTGCCCGAAATTGATTTGATTCACCAAAAAGAATTCCTCAAACAATACCTGCCCGAAGAGCAAGCAAAATTTTACGTCGCTGATGAAACTATTTACAAAATGGAATATCCGGTTTTGAATTTTCCTGAAAAAATAAAATCACTTTCCCTTTCAAAACAAAAAGAATTTGAAGGAAAACTTACCGGAATCAAAGGTCAATACTTAATTTTTGAAGACGGAACCGTCTGGAATGTTCGCGGTCACGAAGGTTTTTATGTTAAGATTAAATTATAAAAAAGCCCGACGAAGTAGCCGGGCAAGATTTTTATTTGATCAAATTTCGATTATTTCTTGATAAATTTCTGTGTATTTACATTTCCGTTTACGGTTGAAACTTTGATAATGTAAGTCCCTTTTGGTAAAGAAGAAACATTTACCATATTTTGTTTCGTCGAACCAATTTTCTGCCCCGATAAATTAAATATTTCAACAGATTTTATAATTTCTTTGCTTTCAATATTTAATTGACTTTCAGCTGGATTTGGATAAATTTTTATTGAATTGAAATTTGAATTGTTTTCAACCACACCCATATCAGAACCTTTGAAAATATAAGCAGAACCCGCATCATTCATTTCATTTTCTCCATTTTCATCGAAATCATCTCGTGGCGCACCTATGATTAAGTTTCCCCCGTTCAAGTCAATGCTCCAACCGTAAAATTTTTGTTCAACATCTTCTGACGTTTCTACCAATTGAGCTTCTTCCCATTGTCCACTTTCAGTTTTATTGTATAAATAAACTTCGCCTGCTTCTTCTCCATAAATGTGTGGTGCTGAAATCAACATTTGATTTCCTTCCATTTTACACATCCAGCCGAAATAAGTATTTTCAGCCGAAACAGGGCTTGGGATTTTCTGTATTTCTACCCATTCATCTGCATCATTTTTTTCAAAAATGTAAGCTGCAGCAATGTTTCCGCCCACACTTCCTTCTGCATAAGCGCCTACCACCAATTGGTTTCCATCGATGCTTACTGAATTTCCGAAATAAGTATTTGTCTGTGGGTCGGAAGCTGTGATTCTTTGCGCAAATTCCCAATTTCCATCGATTTTTTGAAAAATGTATGCACTTCCTGCACCATTATCCTCGCCGCTTGCGCCAGCAATGAGCGTGTTTCCGGAGATACTTACTCCAATTCCGAAAGTTGCGTTTTCTGTCAATTCAGGATGTAAGATTTTGGTTTCATTCCAATCATTTCCTTCTTTTTCAAATACGTAAACGGACCCCAGCCAATTGTTTTCGCCAGGCGCACCAGCCACGATTGTATTGTCCTGTAAGTCTAAAGTTGTTGGGTTTACACCCAATAATGCATTTTCAGTATAGTCAGAAGCGTTCAATTTTATGGTGTTAACCCAAGTATTTCCTACGCGCTCATGAACATACAAAGCTCCTGTTCTGTCAACACCTTCGTAGTTGGATCGTCCCGCAGCGATTACCATCAAACTGTTTCCAAGTTTTACAGCTCCGCCAAATTCAGCCATTTCGAAGGCATCACTTGCAACAATTTTTTGGGATAAATTCCAGTTTTCTCCTTCTTTTCTATAAACATAGGCGGCACCTGCAGCAATAGACTCACGAGAGGTTCCCACGATAGCAAATTCGTCATCGATTGCTACGGAAGTTCCAAATTCGGCGCGGCTTTCTCTTTCGCCAACGATTTTTTGCGCTTGTTGAAATTGTGCATTTCCGGCTATAGTTAGTCCAAGAAATAATGCGCTTAGGGCAGGTTTGTAAGATTGTAAAAATGTTTTCATCTGTGTTAATTTTTTTGAGTTGTGAATTTGATAAATTAATTGATAATTTAAGCAAAGTTGATGAGGACATTTTGTGACATTGGGTTTAATTGGTTGATTAGTAATGTAAAATTTGAAAATGTTACACCTAATAAAAAAGAAAACCCTCCAGATTTCTGAAGGGTTTATCTATGAGGAGATTTAATAAATTATTATTTTTTAATCAATTTATGTGTTTCGATTTTTCCATTTTCTAAAAGAATTTTTAAAATATATATTCCTTTATTGAGATGTGAAACATTGATTTTTTTATCATTTGAATTAAATAATTTCTGACCTGCCAATCCGATAATTTCAACTGAAGAAATATTTTCTTTGCTTTCAATATTTACAACATCAGTTGCTGGATTTGGATAAACAACGGTTGAGTTTTTAACCAATAAATCAGATTCGATAACCTTTAAAGTAGTTAAATCAATTGTGAATTTAATTAAACCTAAACCGGAAGTTGCAACATATACATCTACATATTGATCATGAAAATCAAAGTCCGTTGAACCAAAAACTGAAGAAGAGCTTAAAAACATCATTTCTTCATCTGCTATTTCCGTCCACGTTAATCCACCATCTGTAGAACATCTCAAACCGAATTCTGAATCATTTGAATCATGTGTAGCAGCGATAATATGCCCTTCTGTAACGGTTGAATGTTTTAAATTGTGAACAAAAGAATTGTTTATTCTTGTCCAGTTTGCACCCCCGTCGACAGTTGTAAATATTCCTTTATTTGAAGTGATTGAGATCTGATTTGCATTTAATGGATTCTCTACTAATTTGAAAATCATGTCATTGTCAGCATGTAACGTTGAAAGACCGTTGCTGATTTCTGTCCAGGAAGTTCCTCCGTTTGTAGTTTTATGAACACGGCTTCCTTTTGCCGCAATGGCAGTATTGGCATCAGTTCCGAATAGAAATCCAATAACAACACCCGAAGAATTTGGTAATGTAATGGAGTTTGCCTGAATGTTTCCTAAATCGGCAAAATCAATTTCATAGACTTCCGGATTGTCCCCAAAAGAAGAAAACGAAGCCCAAACTTTATTTGGATTTCCCGGCAGAGATTTCACATCGTGCAGACTATTTGAGAAAATCGAATAAATCTCAGTTGATGTTTCTCCATGATTGTTGCTCATTTTTAGGCTTGAACCCATAAATCCCCCTGAAAAAGTATAAACTCTTCCAGCCATATTTGGATCAATCATAGCTCCGGTTCCGGAATTATTGGTCACAAAATTTAACGGCATGATGTCATAACCATTTTCTTCTGAAGTTTGTAAATTTCTATGAGAAAACCCATATTGAACTCCATAATACAAATGTTTTTCTGTCCCGTTGTTGAAATAATTAACTCCTCCTTCTGCTGCAAAATATTTTGTTTTAACTCGCGTCATTGTTTCACCTTTGTTAGTTGAAAACATAGGATAATAATTTGCAGAAATGAATACTTCATTTTGATTAAATGGATTGAATGAAGCATCTAAACCATAAGAATATTCTTCCGGGTGATCCAAAGCATCTTCATAAACGTGTAGATTCCAAGTAGCTCCTCCGTCATTTGAAATGGCAACTTCATTATCTTCCAAAATAATCATGTTTAATGGATTAGACGGGTTAAACTGAATCACATTGATACAGTCTAATAAATAATCTGTCCAAGGAATTTCAACTTCATTCCATGTATCGCCTCCATCTGTAGATTTGTATAGACCCTCCGGGTATTCCCCAAAACTGATTCCTGTTCCAACCCAGATTTCATTTGGGTTACTAGGGTTAAATGCGATTGGCTGTAATACAATTCCTTCAATTTTTTCTTCCCAGATTTGTCCACCATCTTCCGAAACCAAAAGACCTCCGTCAACATCTGTATTTCCATTTCCTCGAGCGATATAAAGCTTTTGAGGATTTGTTGGGTGAATTGCAACTTGTCCCGGAATGATGTCAATATTTTGGGTAGAATCATAAACTACTTCCCAGGTTTGTCCGCCGTCGGTGGTGTAATAGGTAGTTTCAGCAGCACCAAAACCCAGAGGATAACCAATTGACAACATAGCATAATCAGAATCTGATGGCGAAATAGAGTAAGAGGAAACCCAACTGTCTCCACCCGGATTTGGATTTGGAGCAGTGTACTGAAGATCAATTTGACGAGTAACAGTATTTAAAGCATAGACTGTACGACCAATGTTTCCAACTGAACGCATTGCAAAAGTCAATTTATCGTTTCCGTAATTTTTTAAATTATTATCTAATTTGTTGAAATAACCATTTTCAATGGAATAAAAAATATCCCAGTTTTGACCGTTGTCATTTGAGCTCAAAATATGATTTCCCAATGTGATTGCATATAACTTGTTCTCCGTTGTTTTGTCGTAAGTAACGCCAAAAATTCTTCCGTATTCTTTGGATCCGATCACTTCGAATTGTCCAAATAAAAATGAAAGACAGCAACAATTGAGTAACAATAAAAGTGTAATTTTTCTCATGTGAATGTGGGTGTAAATTTTTATAACCGCAAATTCGTAACAAAGATTTTCAACACAAAAATTTTCGTCGGAAATAACACGACCACCATTCAGAAAAAGCGTGACATTTGTTTAAACAACTGAAAGATAGTTATATAAGTCAGCGTCTTCAGCGAGGTTCATTTTTTTGATAATTCGTTCTTTTCGTTTACGACAGGCTTCCACAGTGATATTGAGAAGCAATGAAATTTCCTTAGTTGACAAATTCATGTACACATAACTGATATATCGAACGTCATTTGAAGTCAAGTCCGGATGTTTTTCTTTTAAAGTTTTCAGAAAACCATGATTAACTTCCTCAAAATGTGAGAAAAAATCATCCCAATCCGAATCTCTTTTCAATTGATTTTTTAATTCTGAAATTGATTTTCGAAGTTTTGGATTTTGGGAAATTTCACTGTGAACCGATAGAGAGTCAATGACATCTTCAATGAGTTCATTACGTGTTGAGAGTGAAAGTGCTTTTGCGGCGAGTTGGCGATTTTTAGCTTCGATTTCATTTTTGAATTTTTCCTGTTCAAGCAATGTCAAAGCCTCTTTTTCATTCAGTTGCTGTTCCAGTAAAATTTTATCGTTCTTCTGTTTTTCTAATTCAAGTTCAGCAATTTTCTGATTGCTTTCAGCAATTATTTTTGTTTGTCTTAATCTTGAAAAATAATTCCAAATCGCCCAAAGTGTAATTAAAATTAAAAATAAAATTCCGCCTAAAATCATGTAAAATAACTTTCGTTCCGATTTTAATTTACTCTGACTTTCAGATAATTCCTTTTGGTAATTTTGTAATTCAAACTTAATCCTGCTGTTTTCGAAAAGTTTTCCGTTTTTGATTTGACTCAAAGAATCTTTTGCAAAAAGTACCGAGTCTTTATAAGCAAATGCGACAGAATTGTCATTTAATTTTCTGTATAATTCAGTCAACCGATTATAAATATCAATCTTATTTTCCAAGCTGACATTGGCATCTTTTCCCGCGCGTTTTACATAATCAATCGCGAGCGGAAGATTGTTTTCGTTTTCATAAACCTTGGAAAGTATCATGTAAATAGAAATCCGATGTTCGCTGAATTCTGAAGTTTTCAAAGTGGGCAATAGTTCAAGTGCGATTTCTTTTGCTTCTTCAAATTTGCCTTTTAACACTAAGTTTTGTGCATTTGTGATTTTTGCCTGAGCCAGAACCGGGGGCATATTTTTCAATAAAGGAAGCGCAATTTTGATGTAAGATTCTGCTTTTTGAATCTCATTTTCAGCATTGGCAACAGTCGCTAAATTCGTAGCATATAAACCGATTTTCACACTGTCATTGTTCTCTTTTGCAATTTCATAGGCTTTTAAAAAATATTCTTCGGCTTTGTCATTTTTGGCATCTTTGGAATAGAGAATTGCAATGTTGTTGAGCACAATCATCTCATGTTTTGCATCCAAATCTTTGAGCGCAATTTTGTAAGCTTCGAGATAATTATCGAGTGCTTCGCCATAATCGAGCATGAGATAATAATTAGCTCCGATATTGTTGATAGCAAGAAAAAGTTGTTTGCTCCAATTATTAGTTTGCGCCATAGACTTGACCTCCGTGAGCAACTCAAGAGAACGTGCATGGTTTTTCTGGTTCATTTCTTTTACCGCTTCGACGAGGATTTTATCGCATTCTTCTACGGTTTGCGATTGAGAAAAACCACAAATCATTAAAAAAGTAAAAAATAAAAGATACTTCAAATTGTTCACACCAAATTTATCGGATTCAAAGATACAATAATCACAAGACTGTCTAAGTGGTGAAAAGTTGCGTGACGAAGTAAATAATTAATCCAACCAAGCCACCTACAAGTGTTCCGTTTATACGAATGAATTGTAAATCCTTGCCGACTTCGAGTTCCAGTTTCTCGCTCAACTCTTTTCCTTCCCAGCCTGAAACAGTTGAACTGATGAGTTGCTCAACTTCTGTGCTGTTTTTCAGAATCATTCGGTAAAGAAAATGACGAATCCATTTGTTGATTCGAAGCCCTAGACCCTCATCATTGGTAAGATTTTCCGAAAGTTTTTCGATGTTTTTATGAAGGTGTTTTTTCAAAGAAGAATTGGGTTCTTCGATATTTAACCAAAGCATTTTTTTAATGGAATCCCAAGCATCGTCGGTATAATTCCTAAGGTTTTCGGCAGAAATCAATTCATTTTTTAACTGTTCAAATTTTTCATTCCACTTTTCTGAAATCAACAATTCTTCTGCAAATTCTTCAAGATTTTGAGTTAATTTTTTTCGGACAAAATGTTCTTTATTTATTTCAATTTCTTCAATGAAAGCACTCAAACCATCGGTCAGCTCACGAGAAATTCTTTTTCCAGCCAAAAATGAAATGAAAGGACGGTTTTCACTGATTCGATCACGAATCATTTGCTGACTTTCGTCGATGTATTCTTTGATTTGTGGTAAGAGCGTTTCGAGCAATTTTATGTGCTCATCTTTTTCGATCATGTAATGAATTCCTGAAGAAGTAATTTTTTGATAATCAATTGATTTTAGAATTTCAGAACTTTTATTCGCCATAAAATTTTCTACTTCATCGTCATCTAAATCCTGAATGATTTTTTTAAGTAGATTAATGATTTCAACTTCTAAAACTTCTTTGCTGCTGGGTTTATTTAACCAAATGGAAACAAATTTTACAACATCTAATTTCTCAATATAAGGACGTATGTTTCTGGGAGTTAGAAAATTATCTTTGACGAATTTCCCTAAATTTTCACCCAAGTCATTTTTCTTTCGTTCAATCAGATTTGTATGCGGAATCGGAATTCCCAGCGGATGCCGAAACAAAGCCGTAACCGCAAACCAATCAGCCAATGCCCCGACCATTCCAGCTTCGGCAAAAGCTTCTACATACCCCATCCAACTTTGCGGATTCTGATGCTGAAAATACACCATCAAACTATACACAACCGCCATCAGAAAGAAAAGCCCGGTGGCGATTCTTTTGTGTTTACGGAGTTGAAGTTCTTTGTTTGATAACATTGTGCGAATTTCTAAGCACTAAGTTAAGGTTTAAAATTTAACTTATTTTCCCAATTCCCAATTCGCCTTTTCTGACTTCACAATCTTTACAGGATTTTGCAATTCAAAATAAGGTGTAATTTGTTTGGAATGAATCGTATCAATTTCAATTTTTAAGGTATCAATTTGACTTTTAGATTCAATGATTTTGATTGTTTCAGATGAGTGTGATTTATTGAAATATAAATTTTTAGACTTCGAAATTTCACGATTCCAAAAGCTATGCTCCTGATATTGAAAATGACCGTGATAAAGCAAAAACGGAATTGTTGCAAATAAAAATCCAATTAACAGAATCAATAATTTTTTCCACCATTTCAAATTAGATTTAATTTGAAAAATGAACAACAAATAAATCGAAACGCCTGTAGCAAAAACTAAAATCTGCGGAAAATAGGAAGCAAAAACCCGGTCCGAAAATGTTAGCGAAAATTCTTCTCCACGCAAAAAATACACGGCAAACCACGAGATGATGATTCCGCATAAAGCGGCTGTAATTTTCTGTAAAACGGAGTAAAATCTTTTCACTAATTAAGCATTTAAAAAATGATTCAAAACTTCAATTGCCGATTCAGACAAGTTTGTTCCAGGTCCGAAAATCGCGTGTGCACCATTTGCATACAAGAAATCATAATCCTGTCTCGGAATCACCCCTCCAACCACAATGAACATATCATCACGACCTAAGTTTTCCAACTCTTTCACCACTTCTGGCACCAAAGTTTTGTGTCCGGCTGCCAAAGAAGAAATCCCTAAAATGTGTACGTCATTTTCTACAGCTTGTTTCGCAACTTCGGCAGGCGTTTGGAAAAGTGGCGCGATGTCCACGTCAAACCCCATATCGGCATAGCTGGTGGCTACAACTTTTGCACCGCGATCATGTCCGTCTTGTCCCATTTTGGCGACCATAATTCGGGGTCTGCGTCCGAATTTCAATGCGAATTCATCTGCTAATTTTCTGGCTTCTGAAAATGAATTATTTTGATTGGCTTCCATAGCGTAAACTCCTTGTATGCTTCTTGTCTGTGCTTTGTGACGACCAAAAATGCTTTCCAAAGCGTCAGAAATTTCTCCCAAAGTTACTCTTCTTCTAGCTGCTTCGATGGAAAGTTCTAATAAATTTCCTTTTCCGGTTTTGGCGCATTCGGTCAATTGAGTCAAAATTTCATCTACTTTTTGGGAATTTCTTTCTTGTTTAATTTTGTTCAATCTTTCGATTTGACTCAAACGAACTGCGGTATTGTCAATGTCTAAAATGTCTAAATCTTCTTGCTTTAATTTTGATTTATAAGAATTTACGCCAATAATTGCGTCTTCGCCGATGTCGATTTTCGCTTGTTTTTTCGCAGCTGCTTCTTCGATTCTCATTTTTGGAATTCCGGCTTCGATGGCTTGTGTCATCCCGCCTAATTCTTTTACTTCTTCGATATATTCCCAAGCTTTTTTTACCATTTCGTTGGTTAAAGCTTCAATCATAAAACTTCCGCCCATTGGGTCTGCGGTACGGGAAATTTGGGTTTCTTCTTGGATGATTAATTGTGTATTTCGGGCAATTCTTGCAGAAAAATCTGTCGGCAAAGCTATCGCTTCATCCAAAGCATTTGTATGTAAAGACTGGGTTCCGCCAAGAGCGGCAGCCATGGCTTCGATAGCCGTGCGGGTAATATTGTTGTAAGGTTCCTGTTCAGTTAAGCTCCAGCCCGAAGTCTGGCAATGCGTTCTGAGCATCAAAGATTTATCACTTTTCGGATTAAATTCTTTCATCATTTGCGCCCAAATAATTCTCGCGGCACGCATTTTTGCAATCTCTTGAAAGAAATTCATTCCAATTGCCCAAAAGAAAGATAATCTCGGCGCAAAATCGTCGATATTTAATCCTGCATTTAATCCAGTTTTTACATATTCGTATCCGTCCGCCAATGTATAAGCCATTTCCAAAACGGGCGTGGCACCGGCTTCCTGCATGTGATAACCGGAAATTGAAATTGAATTAAATCTTGGAATTTTTTGAGAAGTATATTCAAAAATATCGGCGATGATTTTCATAGAAGGTGTCGGTGGATAGATGTAGGTATTTCGCACCATAAATTCCTTTAAAATATCATTCTGAATTGTTCCGCTGAGTTGATTTTGGTTCACGCCTTGTTCTTCTGCAGCTACAATGTAAAAAGCCAGAATCGGTAAAACTGCACCATTCATGGTCATCGAAACCGAAATTTGATCCAATGGAATTTCATCGAATAAAACTTTCATATCTTCCACAGAATCGATAGCAACTCCTGCTTTTCCCACATCTCCAACAACGCGTTCGTGGTCAGAATCATACCCGCGATGCGTTGCCAAATCGAATGCAACGGAAAGACCTTTTTGTCCGGCCGCTAGATTTCTTTTGTAAAAAGCATTGGATTCTTCAGCAGTGGAAAACCCAGCATATTGGCGGATGGTCCAAGGTTTACGGACATACATGGTCGTATAAGGCCCGCGGAGAAAAGGAGAGATTCCCGGAAGATATTCCAGTTGTTTCAAATCCTTTACATCGTTGTAATCATAAAGATTTTTTACCGTCAAACTGTCTAATTCAAACGACTCATATTCAGTGGTTTGATACGATTTATTTTTATATTGAAGTTGAGAAAAATCCTTTCGTAAATTCATAGGGCTAAAATACATTTTTTCTGTAAGAGAAAGGCAAAATATCTATGCGAGAGAATTAGTACTTTTGTAAAATTATGTCAGAAGAAATAAAATTCAAATCGGGTTTTGTCAATATCATCGGGAATCCCAATGTCGGAAAATCAACGCTCCTCAATTTGTTGATGGACGAAAAACTTGCTATCGCTACGCACAAAGCACAAACAACACGTCACCGCATCAAGGGAATTCTTTCCGGCGAAAATTATCAAGTTGTTTTTTCTGATACACCGGGCGTTTTGGAGCCTGCTTATGAGCTGCAGTCCAAGATGATGGATTATGTAAAGGAAGCTTTGGTCGATGCTGATTTGATTTTATATGTCGTAGAAATCGGTGAAAAAGGTTTGAAAAATGAAGATTTCTTTGATAAATTAAAAAAAGTGAACATTCCGATTTTACTTTTGATCAATAAAATCGATACGACTGACCAGAAACGATTGGAATCGGCGGTTGAATATTGGCACGAACAACTTCCGAAAGCAGAAATTCTACCGATTTCTGCAACGGAAAAAGTAAACATTGAATTGCTTAAAAATAAGATTATCAGCATTTTGCCGGAAGGTCCTCAGTATTTTCCGGGAGATCAATTGACCGACAAATCTGAAAGGTTTATTGTGAATGAAACCATTCGCGAAAAAATTCTTTTGAACTACAAAAAAGAAATTCCTTATTCGGTAGAAATTGTGACACAGATTTTCAAGGAAGGTTTGGAATTGATTCAAATCGAAAGTGAAATTTATGTGGAACGCGATACCCAGAAAGGAATCATCATCGGTCATAAAGGCGAATCTCTTTCCAAAGTTGGGAAAGAAGCGCGTGAAGATTTAGAGAAATTCTTCGGAAAAAAAATCTTCCTGAAACTTTTTGTAAAAGTCAAAAAAGACTGGCGCAAGAAAGACGGTGACTTGAGGAGGTTTGGGTATTAATCAGATGCTTAAAAAACAAAATTTATAAAAAATCCCGCCGAATTTCTCCAGCGGGATTCTCATTTAAACATTTGAGAAAAATTTATTTCTTCACAATTTTAAAAGTTTCAATTTGTCCATTTTCTAATTCCATTCGGAAAACATAAACTCCCGGTGGAAGTGAAGACAAATTCACTTGATTGTTTGAAATCTTTGGGTGTGTCAAAACTTTTTGTCCTTCCAAATTGTGAACAGAAAGCGTTTTGATTTCTTTTTCTGATTTGAAATTCAATATATCGCTTGTAGGATTTGGGTAATATGAGAAATTGAATTTTTCCAAATCCTCTGCATTTAAAACTTCTTCGCAAACTAATTTATAAACGAATTCTCCTCCGGGCGCTATAAATCCAGTTCCATCATCTACTACTGCAAACCTTCCGATTGTAGAATCTGGATCATAGGTAATTACCCATCCGCCTGCATCTGATTTAACCTCCATCCAATATACTGTATTGGGTTCTAAGGTTAGGGGCTGGTCGAATTCTAGTGTATAATTTAAGAAGTCAAATCCATGCAAGGTTCCATAAACCTCCTCGCTTAAGATTTGTGTTGTTGTGGTTGCAATTTCAGTTCCTGGTAAAGAATTTTCGTTTGATAGTAGTGTAACTTCAAAAAATGTTCCTGCAAAAAATGCTGAAAGCTCTAAGCCTTCTATGATAAATCCATTGTCGCCAACTGGGATGTCAGCAAATGTACGGAACTCGAAAAAATATCCATCTTCCATGTTGTTATCCAACACCAAATGGTCTGAGCAGTTTTCCGGTGCTTCCGGCATCGCTTCGCAGGTTACATTAATCACATAGTCTCCAACATAATCCGTTTCCCCAAATATTCCATAACCCTCGACCATTATGTAATAAGTTGAAACGCCATCTGAAACAAAAGTAATTTCGGACTGTTCACCACATTTGTTATCATTGTAGGCTACAAGACTGGACAAAGTACAGTCGGTGTATATTCTTAAATAAGTATCGTAGTCTGAGCCGCACAATGATACTGTAACGATTTCTTCTTCACCCGAACCTGTGTAAGAATAAAAAACATCTGCATAAGGGTAGCCTCCTGAGTCTGTAGCGATTGTGGTAGTGCCTGAAGAACTATCACCACAAGCCAATGGTATGGCATTTTCGCATTCGTCATTTTCTACAGGAGGTTGTATGTCTCCGCATTGAACTCTTTTTTCTCTGTTACTGTCGGCTACGCCATCTACACTACAATCCTCATCAAGATGCGTGTAAAATCTTACAATTTGGTCGGAAGTTGATTCATAACTAACGGATGAAAATCCTGCGGCTAAAACAACAGTTCCGTTTTCATCACCAATGGTAATCAAGTCAGTTGATTTTGAACTTGAAAAAATGTAGGTATTTCCTGCTGTAAGTTGTATCAAGGCATATCTGCCACTTATGTTTGCAAAAGAAACATTTTCATAGTGGCCTGAACAGGTTGGAATAAAAGTTTGTAAAGGACTTGGAACATTTTGATAATCCGGGTTATTAATTAAACATCCGTCTTGGGCGTTACCATAGGAAAATAACAGACAATTAATTAATGTCAGAATTAATAAATAATTTTTCATGTGTATCATTTTGTTAATGTTTTACGCTATGAAATAGGAAAATTGAAGGAGGGGAGGGAGTGAATAAAATTCAGTACAATTCTATCTTAATCATAGCTAACTGCCAAAAAACAGCATCCTCAAAAGTGTCCCTACCTAAGATTTGGAGCAACCTCAAAGTGTCCTTACTTTGAAATCTATTTTACAAAGTATTAAAAATCAAAATTTTAGAAATCATGAAACCATTGATAAATATCGGTTCCATCGGGTATATTTAATTTTCTTCGGATGCGGTATTTTTTATTTCTGACGGTTTTTGCTTCGATATTTGTGTAAGCAGCAATATCTTTTGTAGGGATTTTCAACTTTAAAAGGGCACAAAATTCTATCTCGGACTGAACTATTTTTGGATTTAATTCTAATAATTTTTTAGAGAATTCAGGAAAAGCCTCATCAAAATGAACCATGAAAGATTTGTCTTTATTCTTTAGAATTTCGACCAGTTTAGAATAGTCATAATTCCAAATATTTGTTTCTGATTCTTTCGAAATAGTGTTTTTTCTTTTGAGAGATTTTCTCAGTAAAAAATAAAAAATTATCAATAATAAGATAACAAAAACCGAAAATGCAATGATAGCATTTTTCCCAAACATGGGTTTTTCATTTTCGTTGAGTGCGCGAAGCAGATATTTCTTTTGATTTTGGGAAATTAATATGGTGAGAGAATCATTTTTGGATTTATATTTCGTAAGATTTTCCTGATCATTTAGTTTTTCATAGGCATCAATTACGTTGGCATAAAGTAATTGAATGTTATACCAATCTTTATATCCTTTTATTTCTTCCGCTTTTTTAGCGTAATTAATTACATCCTGATACTTTTCTTCTTTTAAAGCAACCTTGCTTAGAACCATGTAATTGTTGAAGATGTAATCACTTTTTGCATTTTTTGCCTTTAAAGATAATAACGCATAATGTTTTGCAGAATCAAGATTGTGCTTATAAAAAACTACAGCCAAGTTGGAATAACCCATATACAATTCCTTTGCATATTGGTTTTCATTTGATTTTTTTATGTATTTAATTCTCGTTTCGAAATCCGTATGATAATTTGATAGACATATATAGATGTTGGAACGAGTGAGCATTGTCAAAGAATCATCGGGAGGAGATTTTTCCAAAACTTTTAACGCATATTCCAATGCAGCCCGCCATTTTTTTGGTTGCGAATTATGGTAATAAATCTCAGATTGATAAACTTTGGCAGAAGCCTCATAAATAGGTTCGTTGTACAACTTGGCTTTTTGTTCCAGTTTTTTTGTCATTTCCATAAATTTTTCATAATCAGAAGCATTTCTGTAATATTTGCACTGAGTCATGATAGCGGTTAATTCCGCCTTATGCGCATTGATTTTCTTTGCATTTTTTATAAATAAAACTGCTTTTTCAAAAGCTTTTTTAGGATTTTCATTAAAATTATTATGATTTGCCTGAGTTTCTTTTAGTAGCTTTTTTTGCGGGTCATTTTCTTGAGCGATTGAAAATGTAGATGTCAGAAAGAATATAAATAAAATAAGTACCCTCATAATTTCGATGAAAAGATAGGGAAATTTTGAGTTTTGACGGAATTAAGAATTTCTGAAAACAAAAAAATCCCGTTGGATTGCTCCAACAGGATTTCACAATGAAAAAACTTAACTTAATTATTTAACATTGAATATTAACTTACTTTCTCCTTCTTTTTCCGGGAAATAATCGATTAAAACGACACTGTTGTCATGAATATTTCCTTTCAGAATTTCTTTTGATAATTCATTCAAAACATCATGCTGAACGACCCTTTTCAACGGTCGTGCTCCAAATTGCGGATCATAACCTCTTTGCGAAATATAATCCAACGCTTCCTGAGTGATGTCCAAAGTAATATCACGTTTTGCCAATTTTTTTGCCAATTCGTCAATCTGGATTTTTACAATTCCTGAAATCTGACTATTGCTTAATGGTTTGAACAAAATAATTTCATCAATTCGATTCAAAAATTCCGGACGGAAATTTCGTTTCAATTCTTCAAAAACTTCAGATTTCGTTTTGTCATAAACGTTCCAAACATTTTCAGAATCCACATTTTCAAAATTTTCCAAAATGATATGTGAACCAAAATTCGAAGTCATGATGATGATGGTATTTTTGAAATTCACGACGCGCCCTTTGTTATCGGTCAATCTTCCGTCATCCAAAACCTGCAGCAAAATATTGAAAACATCCGGATGCGCCTTCTCTACTTCGTCCAAAAGCACGACCGAATAAGGTCTTCTGCGCACGGCTTCCGTCAATTGCCCGCCTTCATCATAACCCACGTATCCCGGAGGTGCACCAACCAAACGGCTTACCGAATGACGTTCTTGGTACTCGCTCATGTCGATCCGGGTCATCGCATTTTCATCGTCAAAAAGAAATTCCGCCAAAGCTTTCGCCAATTCTGTTTTTCCAACTCCCGTCGGACCGAGGAACATAAATGATCCAATCGGTTTTCCTTCATCGCTCAATCCGGCACGGCTTCTGCGGATCGCATCTGCAACTGCCTGAATCGGTTCATTTTGTCCGATGACTCTTTTATGCAGTTCATCTTCTAAATGAAGCAATTTTTCGCGTTCGGTTTGCATCATTTTATTGACCGGAATTCCCGTCCATTTAGAAACAACTTCCGCAATATCTTCAGAATCAACCGCTTCTTTTACCATTTTATTGGTTTGATTGTCCGCCAACCTTTCTTCTAATTGGTGCAATTTTTCTTCTTCATTTTTCAAAGATTCATAACGGATGCGCGCTACGGTTTCATAATCGCCGCTTCTTTCGGCTTGTTCCGCCTGAATTTTCAAATCATCAATTAATTTCTTGATTTCCTGAACGTCATCTGCTTTTGATTTTTCTTCTAACCATTTGGCATTTAGCTCAGTACGTTGTTCTTGTAAATTGGCTAATTCTTCTTTTAAAAGATTTAATTTCTTTTCGTCATTCTCCCTCTTTATCGCCTGAATTTCAATTTCCAATTGAATGATTTTACGGTCTAAATTGTCAATTTCTTCCGGTTTGGAATTCATTTCCATTCGCAATTTTGACGCAGCTTCGTCCATCAAATCAATCGCTTTGTCCGGTAAAAATCGATCTGAAATATAACGTGTTGAAAGCTGAACGGCAGCAATAATTGCTTCGTCTTTTATTCTGATTTTGTGGTGAACTTCATATTTTTCTTTGATTCCACGCAAGATAGAAATCGCAGATTCTTCATCCGGTTCCTCCACCAAAACCTGTTGGAAACGACGTTCCAAAGCTTTGTCTTTTTCGAAATATTTCTGGTATTCGTTCAAAGTTGTGGCACCGATTGCCCGCAATTCCCCCCTTGCCAATGCAGGTTTCAGGATATTTGCAGCATCCATGGCGCCTTCGCCGCCGCCGCCAGCTCCGACCAATGTGTGAATTTCATCGATGAATAAAATGATGTTTCCGTCAGAGGAAGTTACCTCTTTGACAACGGCTTTCAGACGTTCTTCAAATTCACCTTTGTATTTTGCACCGGCAATCAATGCGCCCATATCGAGCGAAAAAACATATTTGTTAGCCAGATTTTCAGGAATATCTCCGCTGATAATTCTATGTGCAATTCCTTCAGCAATCGCAGTTTTACCCACGCCTGGTTCACCAATCAATATTGGATTGTTCTTGGTTCTTCTTGAAAGAATTTGCAAAACACGGCGGATTTCTTCATCACGTCCAATCACTGGATCAAGTTTTCCTTCGCGGGCCAGTTCGGTTAGGTTTTTGGCGTATTTATTTAATGAATTATATGTTTCTTCCGCATTTTCGGAAGTTACTTTTTGTCCTTTTCTCAATTCATTTATTGCTTGAAAACTTCCATCGTAAGTTGTTCCTTGGTCTTTTAATAATTGAGCAACATTGGAATTATTTTTCAAAATTCCTAAAAGCAAATGTTCCAGACTGATGTATTCGTCTTTCATCTTTTTCGCTTCCTCCATAGCGGAAATGAGAATTTTGTTGGCATCGTTGGAAAGATGATTTCCGGATCCGCCCTGAACTCTTGGAAAACGTGAAATTATGTCAGTTAATTCATTTTTAATATGCTCTACATTTCCACTTTGCTTCTCAATGATAAAGTCCAAAACGTCTTGTTCGGTTTCCATCATTCCTTTCAAAATATGTGCAGGTTCGATGGCCTGATTTCCGTTGCCCAAAGCAATTTGCTGTGCTTTTTGAATGGCATCTCTTGATTTGATAGTATATTGATTAAAATCCATTTTTTAAGTTTAATTTCTTATTCAATATCAAAATTAAAACCAATCAGAATTTATGCCATTTTGACAGAAATTTGACTTTACAAATTCTTCAACTCCTCCTGTTCACTGATTCCACCAGAAATATTGATCGCTGTCTGAATTAGTGCTAAATGTGAATATGCTTGTGGGAAATTTCCCAGCAAACGCTTCGTTTCAAAGTCAATATCTTCACTAAAAAGTCCTAAATGATTGCTGTAAGATAGGATTTGGTCGAAATACTGAATCGCTTTTTTCTTTTCTCCGATTTTGTACAAGCTATTGATGAACCAAAAACTGCAAATGGTAAAAGACGAGCTCGGCAATCCGAAATCATCGCGGTTCTTGTACCTATACATCAAACCATCTCGCAAAAGCTCTTTTTCTATTGCCTGTACCGTGGAAATATATCTCGGGTCACTGGCTTTGATGAAATCATATTCTTCCATCAATAAAATAGAAGCATCCAAATCAGGTGAGCCGTAAGATTGTGTATAGGCTTCCACATCCGGATTCCAGGCATTTTCATAAATATCATTGTAAATATTATCGCGCAATTCAGTCCATTGTTCCATCATTGAAGTTTTATGAATGAGCTCCGCAATTTTGATGGCGCGGTCAACCGCAACCCAGCAAAGCAATTTCGAAAACGTAAAGTGTCTGTCTTCCGCACGGTGCTCCCAGATTCCTTTGTCGGGTTTCATCCAGTTTTCTTCGACCACATGTACGCTCTGACTTACAATCATCCAAAGTTCTTCGCTGTGTTCCAGTGAATTTTTAAAATAAAGAAATTGTTTGTAAATGATTTCTATTAAAATTCCGAAAATGTCATTCTGTTTTTGAATGTAAGCCGCATTTCCAACTCGTACAGGTGTTGAATTTTCATAACCTGAAAGATGTTCCAGTGTATTTTCAGTCAAAATGGTTTCGCTGTTGATTCCGTACATAATTTGCATTTTATCGCCTTTGTTGGCAACTGTGCTTGTTATGAAATTCATAAATCTCTGCGCCGAATCGACGTGTCCCAATTCAAACAAAACCTTCAATGCCATTGAAGCATCACGAATCCAACAGAACCGGTAATCCCAATTTCTTACTTCGCCGATTGTTTCCGGAAGTGAAGTTGTTGCTGCAGCCAGAACCGCTCCCGATTTTTCATAAGTGAGCAATTTTAAAACCAATGCACTTCTGCGGATTTCTTTGTTATAAAGTTTATAATTGGTTGTTTTTTCTGACCAGTTGAGCCAATAAGCATAAGTTCTTTGGTATTGCAGAAATGCCCTTTCTATGCTTTGGTCAAGGATTTTTTCATAATAACTCATCAATAAATATGAATCTTCCGTAAGTGTAATTTCTTCCTCATTTAAAATCGAATCATAATCAAAATTGGAATACATATAAACCGAGTCGTACATTCCTTCCAAAGTGTGGCTTTTTATATAACCATCTTTGATTCGGCTGATGGTTTCTTCCTTCGCATAACCAATTTTAGGATTGTATTTAACTTTGAATTTCGGAATTCCTTTCAACGGGACTAAATAACGTATGATAACCAGCGGCGTATTCAATTTTCCATTATCATCATAATATCGAGGCATAAAATCACGCACTTCAAAAGCCGCATCGAAACTTTCAAAATGCGTGACAAGGATATTTGTTTTGGGTAAATATTTCTGCGAAATTTTATAAGAATCATCAACTTCAAAACCGAAACTTCCGCCTTTTTCTTCATCAAGCAATTTTGCAAAAATCGAAGGAGAATCAAACTTAGGCAAACAGCACCAATCTATGGAACCATTTTTGGAGATTAAAGCAGCAGTTAAACAATTACCGATGATACCATAATTCAAATTATCCATTTTAATTTTTTAAAGCTTTTAACCAATTATTGAACCGTAATTTAAAAAATTTAATTCACTGCGTAAAAGATTTAAACAATGAAAAACAAAACCATTATCGTCTCTAACCGGCTACCTTTGAATGTATCAGTGGAACAGGGAGATGTTAAAGTTTTTCCAAGTGTAGGCGGGCTTGCGACGGGAATGAAGTCAATTCACCAAAACTCGGAAAGTTTGTGGATTGGATGGGCAGGTGTCGCTTCGGATGAAATCGATGAAATCACCGCTGAAAAAATTAAAAAATTATCCATCAAAGAAAAGTGCGTTCCCGTTCCGTTGACGCACCAGGAATTGGAGGAATATTACTTCGGATTCAGCAACCGTGTTTTGTGGCCGCTTTTTCATTATTTTATGGAATATGCGGATTATGACGAAACCCATTGGGAAGCCTACAAAAAAGTAAATGAAAAATTTGCGGAAATTATTCTTGAAAATTTAAACGAAGGTGATAAAATCTGGGTTCACGATTACCAATTGCTTTTGCTTCCACAAATGATTAAAGACAAAAGACCGGACATTTCAGTCGGATTTTTTCAGCATATTCCTTTTCCTTCATATGAAATTTTCCGAACGGTTCCATGGCGCGAAGAAATCTTGAAAGGAATGCTGGGAGCAGATTTACTTGGATTTCATACGTATGATTACGAGCGTCATTTCATCAGTTCGGTTAGCCGGATTTTGAGATACGAAACCAATATTAATTCCATCCACGTGGGAAGCCGCACCGTAAAAGTAGATTCGTTTCCAATGAGCATCGATTATGAAAAATTCCATAATGCGGCGATTGAACATCAATTGAAAAATGAAAAAACTTCGCTTCAAATTAGAATAGACCAATACAAAGAACTGGTTCCGGATTCGAAATTAATTCTTTCAATTGACCGTTTGGATTACACAAAAGGAATTGCCCAAAGACTAAAAGCGCTTGAATATTTTTTAGACAAATATCCTCAGTTCACAGAAAAAGTAAGGCTCATTATGCTGGCGGTTCCTTCTCGTGAAGAAGTGCCTCAATATCAACATTTAAAAAAAGAAATAGATGAATTGGTCGGAAGAATTAATGGTAAATTTTCTACGCCCACCTGGACACCCGTTTGGTACTTTTACCGCTCGCTTCCATTTGAAGAATTGATTGAATTATATACTTCTTCTGACGTTGCTTTTTTAACGCCCATTCGTGACGGAATGAATTTAGTGGCGAAAGAATACATCGCTTCCCGGACTGACCAAACCGGAGTTTTGATTTTAAGTGAAATGGCGGGCGTTGCACATGAGATGAACGATGCCTTGCTCATTAATCCAAATGACGACAAACAAATGTCAGAAGCACTGAAGCAAGCTTTGGAAATGCCTTTGGAAGAACAAATCTCCCGAAATAAAATCATCCAAAAAAGAATCAAAAGGTACAATGTGGACAAATGGGCGGAAGATTTTATGGAAGCATTGGATGCGGCGAGTCAGTTGAAAGAAGAAAATTTAACCCGATTTTTAGGTGCAAATAACCTTGAAAAAATCATTGAAAAATTCAATCAATCTGAAACCAAAATATTTTTTCTCGATTATGACGGAACGCTCACAGGTTTTCATGCAAATCCCGAAAAAGCATTGCCAGACGAGGGAATTTATCATATTTTAAATGAATTGATTCAAAAAAATGTGAAAGTTGTCATCATAAGCGGGCGTGGAAGATTTTTTTTGGAAGAACAATTTGGACATCTTCCGGTCGATTTGGTGGCGGAACATGGTGTTTGGATCCGAAGAAAAAATCCGGAATGGAGAATGAGCCAAAATCTGGATACACATTGGATGGAATCCATCCGTCCCATCATTGAAAATTTTGTGGACAGAACGCCTGGTTCATTTCTGGAAGAAAAAGAATTTTCACTTGTCTGGCATTACAGAAAAGTCGCACCGGGACTGAGTGAAAAAAGAGCAAATGAGCTCAATAATGTTTTGACCGGGCTGTTGGCAAATAGCAATATCGGCGTGATGCCTGGAAACAAAGTTTTGGAAGTTAAAAATGCAATTGTAAATAAAGGCAGCGCAGCAAACAGCTTTCTTAGCAAACCTTACGATTTCATTTTTGGGATGGGAGATGACTGGACGGATGAATATATTTTCCGTGAACTGCCCGAAAGCGCCATTACGGTAAAAGTCGGAACCGAAGAAACTGCAGCCAAATATTACATCGAAAATCAGGAAAAAGTAAAAGATTTATTGAGAAAATTTATTCTTTAGAAATTTAAGTAATATTTCACATCTGTAAGGATTCGCAAAAGCTTAAATGCATTATTTTTGTTAATTAATCTTAGAAAGAACATGTCTTTACACAAAATAAATCCTACCGAAACGGCTGCCTGGAAAAAACTAAATTCTCATTTTGAAGAAATTAAAAATCAAAAATTGAGAGATTTATTCCAAAATGACAAAAACCGTTTCGATAATTTTCACCTGAAATTTCAAGAATTTTTATTTGATTATTCTAAGAACAGGATCGATTCTGAAACCATAAATTTATTGGTGGAATTGGCCAATGAATGTGAGCTGAAAGACGCAATTGAAAAACAATTTTCAGGCGGGATAATCAATGAAACCGAAGGCCGCGCAGTTTTGCATACAGCACTGAGAAACCGCGACAACCGTCCGGTTTATGTAGATGGAAAAGATGTGATGACTGAAGTAAATGTCGTTTTGGAACAGATGAAATCTTTTTCGGACAAAGTCATTTCAGGCGAATGGAAAGGATTTTCAGGAAAAGAAATTACAGATATCGTCAACATCGGAATCGGCGGTTCAGATTTGGGACCTGTAATGGTTATAGAAGCATTAAAAAAATACAAAACAAGGCTTAGCCTCCACTTTGTGTCGAATGTGGATGGAACACACATTGCAGAGACTTTGAAAGAATTAAATCCTGAAACCACACTTTTCATCATAGCTTCTAAAACCTTTACTACACAGGAAACTATGACCAATGCGTTGACTGCAAGAGATTGGTTTTTGAATTCTGAAGCAAATGAAAATGATGTTGCCAAACATTTTGTGGCGCTTTCTACCAATAAAACAGAAGTTGAAAAATTCGGAATTGATTCAGCCAATATGTTCCAATTTTGGGATTGGGTTGGAGGACGATATTCACTTTGGAGCGCAATCGGATTGAGCATTTGCTTGGGAGTTGGATTTGAAAATTTTGTGGAATTATTGGAAGGCGCATTTGCAATGGACAACCATTTCAGAAATGAAGATTTCAATGAAAATATTCCGGTAATTTTAGCACTTTTAGGCATTTGGTATAATAACTTTTTCAATGCTGAGAGCGTTGCGATTTTGCCTTACGAACAATATTTATCAAGATTTGCGGCTTATTTTCAGCAAGGTGATATGGAAAGCAATGGAAAATACATTGACCGTAACGGAAAATCTGTTGACTATCAAACCGGTGCGATTATTTGGGGTGAACCCGGAACAAACGGGCAACATGCTTTCTATCAATTGATTCACCAAGGAACGAAATTGATTCCTTGTGATTTTATGGCTGCGGCAAATTCATTGAACCCGATTGGCGATCATCATGCTAAATTGATGTCAAATTTCTTTGCGCAAACAGAAGCTTTGGCTTTTGGAAAAACGGAAGAAGAGGTAATTTCTGAATTGAAAAGCCAAGGAAAATCGACTCCTGAAATTGAATTTTTGAAACCATATAAAGTTTTTGAAGGAAATAAACCGACCAATTCTTTTTTGTATAATGAACTAAGTCCAAAAACTCTGGGAAGTTTGATTGCGATGTATGAGCAGAAAATCTTCGTTCAGGGTGTGATTTGGAATATTTTCAGTTTTGACCAATGGGGCGTGGAATTAGGGAAACAATTGGCAAATAAAATCCTTCCGGAATTGAATTCCGATGCAGAAATTACTTCGCATGATTCATCTACAAATGGTTTGATCAACGCTTACAAACAAATGAGAAAATAATGAGGTTAACGTTTCTGTTCATTTTTTTATACACTTTTTTATCGGCTCAAAGTCATTTGAATGATTTTAATTTAAAAGGGAAGGTCAGGAATTTGGAAAGTACAACTTATTTATTTTCAGACAAATCAAAAACAAATCCTTCCGGTTTTTTGGACAGTGAAAATTTTGATGCAATTAAATTAAGTTTTGACCAAAAAGGAAATCTGATTTTGTGTGAAAATTATTTGGATTACCAAGGGAAATTGGGTTTGTTTGACAAAACGATTTATCAGTTTAATTTTTCCAATCAAATTGAAAAACAGGAAACTACGCTCATTCAAAATGGTGAAGAACCTAAGAAAATTTCGCAAAGAATTAAATTTTATTATTTGACCAATCAACTGATTCGCAGAGATGAATTCAATTCAGGAAGGACTACAAATCAATTTTGGGTGATTAACCATATTTACAATGGCAGCAGGCTGAAAAAGAAAGAATTTTGGATGGATGATGAAATTTTTTCTACTTCAGAATTTGAATACCGGTTGCAAAAAATTATTTCTGAAACAACGATTCACAACAATGGAAAGAAGGGTCAAACCATTAACTTTGAATACGATGAAAACCAAAATCTGACGCATAAAACGACCGAAGCAGGCAATGAAAAGACGATTGAAACGTTTAATTATGATAGGCATGTGTTGAAAGAACGTGTGGTTAAAAATAAAAAAGAAGAAATTCAATTGAGAGAAACATTTGATTCGAGCCAACTTCCGGTTTTAATTGAAAAAATGAATTACCGCAAAAATTTGTTATCAAAATATAAATTTGAATATGAATTTGACGCTCAAAACAATTGGATAAATTGTGTAATTTTAGAGGACGAAATGCCGAAGTTCAAAATCATCAGGACAATTAATTATTATTAAATAAAAATTTATGGAATTAGAATCATCCAATACAAATCTAACCAACCATACAACCCCACCTAAGAAAACTAAAGAATATGTAATCATCGGTATTTTGAGCGTTTTGCTTTTGGGAAGTGTGGGTTACAATATTTTTCAAAGCCAGAAAACAGAAGAAAATACGCGCTTGTTTGCAATTGATTTGAAAGACGAAGAAAATGCAAAGATTTTGCTTCAGAAAGAATTGGATTCGCTTACCGGTGAATTTGAAAAAACAAAAGAAGGAATTGATGTACGTGATTCGCTTTTGTCTAAAAGAGACGCGGAAATTTTTGACAAACAAAGAGAAATTCAAAACATACTCAACAAAAACGATGTTACCCAATCTGACCTCAAACAAGCGAGACGAATGATTGCGGCTTTAAATGCAGATATTGGAAGATTTAAACAGGAAATCATTGTGCTTAAACAACAAAATGATTCGCTTACGGTTGCAAATACGACGCTAAACGATGAGAAAAATACGATTTCAGAAGAATTAAATTCCGAAAAAGAAAAAGCACAGGAAACGGAAGCCAATGTTCGTAGCACATTCTCTATTTCTAATTATAAACTAACTGGTTTACAGGTGAAAAAGAGTGGGAAAGAAGTTGAAACTGATAAAGCAAAACGCATCGATAAGCTTCGTGTAAGTTTTGATTTAGATCCTAATACTTATGCAGAAACGGGTGTAAAAGAGATTTTCATTGCGATTTATAAACCTGATGGAACTTTAGGTAAATTCTCAGATGCGTCGCCAGGTATTTTAGATACTTGGTCGCTGGGTCAAGTGTCTTATTCTGACAAAGTTAAATTTAATTATACAAAAGGTTCTAATCAAAATATTTCGTTTGACTGGGAAGATTTTGAATTCCCAAAAGGAACTTACAAAATCGATTTGTACCAAAACGGATTTAAAATCGGACAGAAGTCATTGGATTTGAGATAATTTAGCGTGAGTCAAGAGAAATGCCAGTGTTGTTATTTTGTAAAAATTAACACTCTGGCATTATTTTTTGTATATAAATTTTAACAAGTATTAAAATTTACAATTGAATCTTAAATTCATGAATTATGAGCACAAATGAAAACACTTACAATATCACGACGTCGGTTTACAATCCGCAGTTAAGAACACTTATGTCCATAAAAGATTTTGGTACAGGATTGGAATCTTTCAAAACCAAAGTACATGATTCCACTCAAAAGTTGATTAAAACTTACGAAAACGGAATTGTGATTTTAGAAACAGAAGGAAATAAAGATTTTCAGAATGAATGGAATGATTCACTCAACGAAGTACGGGTTCATTCCAATCATTTGAACCAATATTTGGAGGTTGCCAAGGAAAAGTCAGAACAAAACAGTGATTTTCCCTTTAAAATTCTTTGGCAAGAATTCGAAGAAAGACTTAAATCATTAAAAGTATCTGCTCAAAAATTTGAAAATACAGGAGCGAAGGCGCTTCCGGCAGATAAAAAAGAGAAATGGGGAAATGAGTTTGAAATATTTGAATCAGATACAGAACCCGAAATCGAGCGAAATGCGAAAGCGGTTAAGCTAATCCTTCAGTTCATGGTCAGGTATTCGCCACAAGAATTGGATAAAATTTCACATATTATATCTGAAACGACACCAGAAGGTTCAAGCTTAAAAGAAGAAAAAGATTATGAAGCTGCATTTTTGAAATATTTGAAACAATTTCAAAAAGAATTTGAAGCGAAAGATAATCTATTTGACACCATCATGGAAATCCTTGCCGGAGGAGTACATCCATCTCCATCTGAGCGCGTTATGCTTGATAAATGGATTGAAGGAGAAGAGAAAATCCGTGAGGATATGTAAAATTTTGGCTTTCATTTGTGATGAATGATGGAGTTAAAACATTAATTATCAATTACCTTTAGCAAAATCATAAAAATGTCAAGAGAAAAAGAAGGTAAAAAGAAGTCGGACAAAACAGCTCCCGCAAAGTCTCAAAAAGAAAAGAAAGCTGATAAAGCCGCCAAGAAAAAGGACAAAAATAATCGCAGCGATTAAACTCTATTTAACAGACAATTCGTAAATCTTATTCCAATTTTTTCCGGTTACCAAAATGTTGTTTCCGTAAGCAGCAATCCCGTTAAGTACATCATCTGAGCCTTTGGTTTGTGAAAGTGAAGCAAGATCGTAATATTGCTCAACTGCTCCGGATACAGGATTGATTATCAGTACGTAATTTGTCTGCCAAACATTGGCATAAATTTTATTTTGGATGAATTCCATTTCATTCAATTGGTTATAAATTGAAGCATAACCTGCAATTTGAATTTTTCTTTGCAGGTTAAATTTTTCATCAAAGAAATAAATATTCTGTGTTCCATCGGCGACAATCAATTCTTTACCGTTGGTTGTGATTCCCCAGACTTCTTTTAAAATAGAGGGCAATTTCAAAGTTTCAATCAGTTCAAATGTCTTTTCATCGTAAACAAAAATATCACGTTCACGGTAAGTCAATTGGTAAATTTTGCCATTGAGCAAAGCGGCGCCTTCTGCAAAAGAACGATCATCAAGTTTTTTCTCTTGTAAATAATTCGTTGAACCTAAATTATATGTAACCAATTTAGATTTTTTATATTGCCCTGCACTTTCGAAAATCTTGTTGTTATGAAAGAAAAATCCTTGCGTGAAAAGTTCCTGAGGATGCGGATATTCTTTCACCACTTCAAATTCTACCAATGTTTCTTTGAATGAATTTAAAATCGGAACGTTTGTTTCGCCTGAAATAGAATTATTTTCAAGATTAACTTTAATCTTTAAATTATTGATTCCCAAAGAAGTATTCGTAGAATCCATAATTGTATGATTTTTCAAAAGTTTGCCGTTCCAAATAATTTCAACCGATTTTACCAAATCTTCATTTTCAAAAAAATAAACATTCAAACTGTCGCCCAAACGAAGTCCGTTGTGTTGGATTTCGTAAAAATTAGATTTAAAATCAGAAAGGCTTTTAGGTTCATTTTTACACGAAATGATTGTGATTAACCCAATTAAAACAATAATAATTTTAAGTAATTTCATTATTAAGATTTTGAAGATTTCCAACCATTTATCCATTTCAACAAAACATCAATCCACGGACCGGTATCATTTAAGCATGCTAGATACGTGTAATGTTCACCTCCGTTTTCCTCAAAAATTTCCATACCGCCCATTGCGATCTCTTCCAAAGTTTCCAAACAATCCGACACAAATGCAGGCGCTACAATCGCAAGATTTTTCACGCCTTCAGCAGGAAAGTCTCTCAAAATAAAATCGGTATAAGGCTTTATCCAAGGATCCTTCCCTAGTCTTGACTGAAAAGAAACAAAGATTTTATCCTCCGGCAATCCCAATTCCTGACGAACCAATTCAGTGGTTTCATAACATTGGTCACGGTAAGTTTTGATGTTCAAATCAGGATATTTCTTGCCTTTTGCAATGGCTTTGTTGTCATGTCTTTCCGGAATTCCGTGAAATGAAAACAACAATTTATCATAATGTTCCGGCAGTTGTTCTTTGATTCTGTCCGCCAAAACTTTGATGTAATCGGGACGGTTGTAAAATGAATTCAGGAAAGTCAAATTCATGTCTTTGAAGAATTTTTTCTGGAGTTCATTCGTTTTCAATACTACTGTTTCCGTAGAACTCATTGTATATTGCGGGTACAATGGAATCACCAAAACTTCGCGAACGCCTTTGTCATGCAATTCCTGCATCGCACTTTGGATGGAAGGATTTTGGTAACGCATCCCCAAAGCAATCGGTAATTCTGACTTTGCAGCAATTTTTTTCTGAACACGTTTCGACAAAGTGATCAAAGGCGAACCTTCTTCCCACCAGATTTTTTTGTAAGCCTCCGCTGATGCCGCAGGTCGCGTCGGAAGTATCGCCAGCTCTACCACCAATTTCCGAATGAGATATGGCGAATCAATTACCAGCGGATCCATGAGGAATTCGCGCAGGTATTTTTTTACATCTTTGACGTCGGTAGAATCGGGGGAACCCAAATTGATTAACAATACTCCTTTTTTCATGTGTCTATTTTATTGTTTTTTAATGGTCACATGGAATCTGCAATGCTTAAAATAATAATTATGTTTTGTCTCTAGGATTATTTTAAACATTTCGATTTCATCTGAGGATTTTATTTTATTAAATCAAAATGAAATCTTTTAGAATCCATTCAGAAATAAATTACGTAATTTGCTGTAAAAATAAGGGATAAATCTCTAAAAATCGAGATGATTTCTGTTTGGTAATAAATTATGAAATGTCAGACCTACTCAATCCTGAAAAAGACAATTTTTCGGAAGAAGAATTAAGAATCGAAGAACAATTTCGTCCGCAGAGTTTCAATGACTTTACGGGGCAAATGCACATACTCGATAATCTCGAAATTTTTGTCAAAGCAGCCAAATTGCGTGGTGAAGCATTGGATCATGTTCTTTTGCATGGTCCTCCTGGATTGGGAAAAACGACTTTGGCAAATATCATTGCCAATGAATTAGGCGTAGGAATTAAAATCACTTCAGGACCCGTTTTGGACAAACCCGGAGATTTAGCAGGATTGCTTACGAATTTGGAAGAAAATGATGTTTTGTTCATCGATGAAATTCACCGAATGTCGCCCGTGATTGAGGAATACTTGTATTCTGCCATGGAAGATTATAAAATTGACATCATGATTGAATCCGGACCCAATGCGCGTTCCGTTCAGATTGGTTTGAATCCATTTACGCTGATTGGCGCAACAACTCGTTCCGGTTTATTGACGGCTCCGCTTCGTGCGAGATTTGGAATTAATTTCAGATTTGAATATTACCATCAGGAATTGTTAAGTACAATTATCCAGCGAAGCTCACGCATTTTGGGAACTCAAATTGAGGAAGATGCCGCCATTGAAATCGCAGGAAGAAGCCGTGGAACACCGAGGATAGCGAATGCTTTGCTGCGTCGAACGAGAGATTTTGCACAAATCAAGGGTTCTGGGAAAATTGACCATAAAATAGCAGAATTTAGTTTGTCGGCTTTGAAGGTCGATCAAAACGGACTGGATGAAATGGACAATAAAATCCTTTCCACCATCATCGATAAATTCAAAGGCGGTCCGGTTGGAATTTCTACAATTGCCACTGCAGTTGCAGAAAACATAGGGACTTTGGAAGAGGTTTATGAACCTTATTTGATTCAGGAAGGTTATCTGATGCGTACGCCTAGAGGACGTGAAGCCACTGAAAAAGCGTACAAACATTTAGGGAAAATCAAAGCGAATCCGCAAGGAGGATTGTTTGGTTAATTTAAATGAAAAATCCCGCTTATGAAACGGGATTTGAGAAATTTATGTAATCAGAAATCTATTTCTTAATTACTTTTTTGGCCAATGTTTTTCCATTACTTTCAATTGAAAGTACATAGGTTCCTTTTGGTAAAAAAGAATAAAATAAAGATTTAGAATCAGTTGATTTTTTATTTTGTGCACTTATGATTCTTCCTGTCAGATCGGTTAATTTAACAATATAATCACCCTTTATATTTTTTGGTAATTGAATGTTTAAATTGTCATTAAAAGGATTTGGATAAACTATGAAATCATTATTTTCATGAATTTCCTCTGCTTGCAAAGTGCTGTTTAGTTTAAATGCAGGTGAGATTGTTTGTGTTTGTTTATTTCCTGCGGCATCTGTGCAGATTACTTTTACATCATACCAAACGTCATTTCCTTGCGGTTGAGGGATTTCGGCAAGTGAAGCCTCATAATAATCTCCAAATTTAGGTACAAAAAAATGTTCAGGGTAATTGGTCAAAGTAAGCTGACTCCATTCCTCTTGGTTGTATAGACTGTAAAATAGTTGAACAGAATTCCCTTCGTTATAATTATAAACAAGAAATCCACTGAAATTGAAATCACTTGCAGCAAGCCTGACAAACCCTTCTTGTCCTGACATAAAATTGTGGGTTATCATATTATCCGAATTTCGGAATTGCAGCATTTGAAGACTTGGTGGAAAAGAATCTTCATTGTTATTATCAAAAAAAACTTGGGTAATATTTTTTCCTTGAACTCCATCGACCATTGTATTGGGATTGATGATTTTAATTTCAAATTGATTTGGAGTATTGAACATCGGATCAAGAGTCAAGGTTATATAATCGCCTGCGAATATTGAAACGTTGTCACGATAGACTTCAATCTCAGCGGAAATAAAATCACTTTCTCTAAATTCACCATATCTACCTATCGCTCCTGCAATAAAAATATTGGAAAAAAATGCAGTGTTTATGATTGGTATATTATTACCATATACCATTCCTTGTGACTCGTGTTTGGTAAATGAAAATTTAGGATGAAAAGGTATGTATTTGGTTCCTTCGTCAGTCCTATTCAAATAATTATTTAGCAAATAATCATTTAAGCCAATTGACTGGTCTCCATAAATGATATTGTTTTGAGAGTCCAGTGTAAATGCAGTTCCTTTATTGAAGAACTGTATACTACCATAGGATTTTTCAATGATACCAGGAGCAATTAAGGTTTTAGTTATCTCTCCATTTAAATCGGGATTGATCATTGACTTAAAACGAGATCCCGGTTCATACTCATTCCCAATTATAGTAAAAGCTATAAAAGTTCCAAAGTTTTGAAAAGTATTTATAACTGTAAAACCTGAAGTAATCTCTTCTTGAGATTCTTCGGCAATTATGCTTGATTGAAAGGGTTTTTCTTCATGATAAACCATATTATCAATTTGATTAGGAGTTGTCATGGATTCCGAAATTCCATTTAGTAATTTATATTTAGGGAAATAATGAATCCCTGTAGACGCCTGTGAAAACAAATTGAAGTTCATGGTATAGCGGTCACTCACATCTGATATATAATAAGCCCAAACAGGATCTTCAGATGTTCCCGAAAACCAAAGAGAGCTCTGAGAAATGAGAATGTTTGGGTAGTTGTTAATTAAGATTTCATTATTTGCCATTGCATAATCAGCATTTGTTGCAGGAGATAAAACTTCTCCGTATTCATTATAAATTTCATTTACAATCTTATTCGTAGCATCAGCCTTGTTTATAGTTATTGAAGAATTTTCGCTAATATTTACTTGTTCTTTTATTACATACCTTCGAGTCGTAGCATAGTAATTAAAAGTTGTAAAAATATCATAAACACCAGGTTCCAAATTAAAATCTGCTGAATTTTGTCCATTATAGACGTGTCTGGACCACAATCCTGTTTCATTATAAATCAGAACGTTGACACCTGTATGACCTCCAGATACTAAATTGACTGTAAAATTTACATTTAAATCATTTCTTTGGGTTGATTCATTTGTCTTAGATACATAAATTTTTTCGTCAGGTGAATCAAAAAAGACATCATAATTTTGTTTGTCAAACTCTAACTTTGCCTGAACATTTTCTGATGAAGTTCCGTAGCGGTTCTCAAAAAAGACATGTTGCGCGTAAACGCTTGATGTTAAAATTAGAACAATTACCGCAATTAGTTTAGAATAAAAGTTTTTCATAATGAAGAGATTTAGATAAAAGATTAAAATTTAATAAGCATAAAATAAACAAGTTAAATTTCCATAAAGAGTTTTATTAATTTGAGTTTAAAATTCCTAATATAATGTAAATAAAGCAAATAGAAAAAAATAGATAATCAAATAATCCCAAAATAATTCTATAAAATCAAAAAGTTTACTTCGTTTTCTTGAACGAATATTTTTCTGTCACTTTCAATGGAAAGCATAATATGTTTTCATTGGAACTGACATTATAATAATTGCCTTTAATTCGAATCCCGACTATCAAATTTAATCTTGTATTGTTTTTCTATAATTAATTGACACTTAAAAAAATAAAAAGTGAGTAGTTGAACAAAATACAATATTTCATAACAAACAGTTTTAGATTAATTATTAGATGAAAAATTGATAAAGGGTTGCGTTAAAAATTTTGATTAAATATAAATTTCTGCCAACTTGTCATTTGTTATAATTTAATAATTCCAAAATGTCATGAATATGGCATTGGCAGGTTTTTTGTCAAATATGAGAAGTCGAATTAAAATTAATTAGTTAAATATAAAACAAGCGAATATGTCAGAAATTACAATTAAACCATTGGCAGACAGAGTAGTGGTTGCGCCTTCACCGGCTGAAACACAAACTGCATCAGGAATTATCATTCCGGATACTGCAAAAGAAAAACCACAGCAAGGAGTTGTTGTCGCTGCAGGTGCCGGTAAACCGGATGAGCCTATGACTGTAAAAGTAGGAGATAAAGTTCTTTATGGTAAATACTCAGGAACTGAATTGAAATGGGAAGGAAAAGATTATCTTATCATGAGAGAATCTGACATCCTTGCAATAGTTTAAAATATTTCGTTTCAGGTTCCAGGTTTCATGTTCAAAGTTTCCTGCCCTGATTTAACGTTAAACTTTGAGCTTCAAATAATAAACATTCATAAAAAATGGCAAAAGATATCAAATTTGATGTAGAATCAAGAGACGCTTTGAAAAGAGGTGTCGATGCATTGGCAAATGCAGTTAAAGTTACATTAGGACCAAAAGGTAGAAACGTAGTTTTGGAAAAATCATTTGGTGCACCACATGTGACCAAAGATGGAGTTTCTGTAGCAAAAGAAATCGAATTGGCAGACCCAATCGAGAACTTAGGTGCGCAAATGGTAAAAGAAGTCGCTTCTAAAACCAATGATGTAGCGGGTGACGGAACGACAACTGCAACCGTTTTAGCGCAGGCAATCGTTCGTGAAGGATTGAAAAACGTAGCAGCAGGTGCAAATCCAATGGATTTGAAACGCGGAATCGATAAAGCTGTAATCGCTGTAGTTGAGAATTTAAAATCTCAGTCTCAGGAAGTTGGTGACAGCTCAGATAAAATCAAACAAGTAGCTTCTATTTCTGCGAACAATGACGATACAATCGGTTCATTGATTGCTGAAGCTTTTGCGAAAGTAGGTAAAGAAGGAGTAATCACCGTTGAAGAAGCAAAAGGAACCGATACTACAGTAGATGTGGTTGAAGGAATGCAGTTCGACAGAGGATACCAGTCCCCTTATTTCGTGACGAATCCTGACAAAATGGTTGCTGAATTAGACAATCCATACATCTTATTATTTGACAAAAAAATCTCAAACTTACAAGACATCCTTCCAGTATTGGAGCCGGTTGCACAATCAGGTCGTCCGTTATTAATTATTTCTGAAGAAGTAGAGGGACAAGCTTTGGCAACTTTGGTAGTAAACCGATTGAGAGGTTCTTTGAAAATCGCTGCAGTAAAAGCACCGGGGTTCGGAGATAGAAGAAAAGCAATGTTGGAAGACATTGCAATTTTGACAGGCGGTACAGTTATTTCTGAAGAAAGAGGATATTCTTTGGAAAATGCAACTTTGGATATGTTGGGAACAGCTGAAAAAGTTCAGATAGACAAAGATAATACAACGATTGTCAATGGAGCAGGTGATGAAGGTCAAATCAAAGCACGTGTAAACGAAATCAAAGCTCAGGTTGAATCTTCAACATCCGATTACGATAAAGAAAAATTGCAGGAGCGTTTGGCTAAATTGGCCGGAGGTGTTGCGGTATTGTATGTAGGAGCAGCTTCTGAAGTAGAAATGAAAGAGAAAAAAGACCGTATTGATGATGCATTGCACGCGACAAGAGCGGCTGTAGAAGAAGGAATTATCCCAGGTGGTGGAGTTGCTTATGTAAGAGCTTTGTCATCTTTGGAAAACTTGAAAGGAGACAATGCGGATGAGAATACAGGTATCAGTATCGTACGTCGTGCGATTGAAGAGCCACTTCGTCAAATTGTCATCAATGCAGGTGGAGAAGGTTCTGTAGTGGTTGCGAAAGTGAAAGAAGGTACAGGAGATTTCGGATACAATGCGAAAAATGACACCTACGAAAACATGTTGGAAGCAGGAATCATTGATCCGACTAAAGTTGCGCGTGTAGCTTTGGAAAACGCGGCTTCAGTTTCAGGTATGTTAATCACGACTGAAGCAGTTATCACAGAAATCAAAAAAGATGAACCAGCGATGCCACCAATGGGAGGCGGAATGCCGGGAATGATGTAATTCTTTAATTAGAATTAGATCTATACAAATTTAGAAGCGGGCAGAAATGTCCGCTTTCTTATTTCAGGAAATTGGTTCAGAAGTAGAATGTTAATGCTTACTCTAAACCGTCTGGACGAGAATACAAATTGACAAAAACACCTAGTTGTGAAAAAGACTTTTCGAGTTTCCATGTATTTCTCAAGGTATTGATGTCTTCATCAGACGTTTCATTCTCTATGTTGGAAAGGATCACATATTTATTTTTAGAAAGATCCAATTTAGAATATTTAGTTAAAGGAGCAGTTTTTAAATCGATATATTGAGGCTCGTTAAGATTTAAATTAGTACCCACCTCAGTTTTGTCCAATTCTCTTTCCAAAACATAGTCCTGCATCTTGTTTTTCAATGGAAAATAATGGAGGTAGGCAAAGGTTGTATCCCAAGCTTGTGAAATTGTCGCAGGCCAGATCCACAAATGACCTGTAAGAAATCCGATTGCTGCAATGGTCAACAATGCTTTTTTCCATAAATGCTTTTTGACAAAACCAAATACCAAATTCAAAAAAAACAAAGTAGCTATCAAAAAGCAAATCATATAATAACGAGGTCCCACAGGATTTGTCATAACTATAAACAGTCCGCTGAAAACACAAAAAAATACAGAAAAAGTGATTATTAGTCTTTTATTTTCATTTGAAATTCTAACCCATTTTTCGCTTTTGAATAGTTTTAAAATTAAAAACCCCAAGGGTAAAAATAAAAAGATGCGACCCGTTTCCAGAAATCCTTTTCCGATTGCAGCAGTATTTTTGACCATTTGAAAAATACCGGATATTTGTCTGTGTTGATGTCCCGGTGCTTTTAAAAACCATCCTAGGACAGATTGCTGATAGGTGAGGAATAATGTAAATATAATCAAAGGCGGAAGGTAAGAAGTCCATAAAAATTTCTGCCTATCTTCTTTTAATTTAAAGTAATAATACAAAAAATCGATGAGCAACAATGAAACAAAAATGCTGCTTCCTCTAAGATTGGAAAACAATACTCCTGTTAATGCAATTGTATAAATTATTCTTTGGTTCTTATAAATTGAATTCAATCCCAACAATGTAAAAAACAGTAACATAATATCATTGTTTATAATTGTGGTTTGAGTAAGTAAGGCAGGTTCGATCAAAACCAGAATTAACGCCCAATAAGGAACGCTTTCATTCTTATTAGATACAATAAAACGAATCAGCTGCCAAAATGCAGCGATATTAAAAACCAATAATAAAAACCGGCTGATTGCTATGGTTCGTCCCCCTATTTTCCAACTCAACGCAAGAAGAGATTCCCATAAAGGCGGATGTCCGGAATTAAATTCCGTAGGGACTACAAATTGAGAAAAATTATTATTATACAACCATGTTGCCCTTACAGATTTTGAAACAGCATCCCAAAAAAAAGGAACTTTCATTGTGACAAGATAAAGTACAATTAAAAAAACGGTAGAACCGATTAAGAGTAACTTATGCTGTCTTTCCATAATTAAACGTTAAATAAGAAATGCATCACATCACCATCTTGTACGATGTAGCTTTTTCCTTCAACGCCCAATTTCCCTGCTTCGCGGCATTTCGATTCCGAACCATAGGTCACGAAATCATCAAATTTAATTACCTCCGCACGGATGAATCCTTTCTCAAAATCAGTATGAATTACCCCTGCAGCCTGAGGACCTGTAAATCCTTGCTTGATAGTCCACGCACGAACTTCTTTCACACCTGCCGTGAAATAAGTCTGAAGGTTCAGCAAATTATAAGCAGAGCGGATCAATCGGTTCACGCCCGGTTCATCCAATCCCATTTCTTCCAAAAACAATTGACGCTCTTCGAACGTTTCCAGTTCCGTGATGTCAGCTTCAATTTGCGCTGCCAAAACCAAAACCTCAGCATCCTCATTTTTTACCGCTTCCTTCACTGCGTCCACATGCGCATTTCCATTCTTCACAGAACTTTCATCTACATTACACAAGTATAAAACAGGCTTGAAAGTGATTAATTGTAAATCAGAAACTATCTCTTTTTCATCATCAGAAAAATCCATTTCACGCACATTTTTTCCTTGCTCCAAATGTTTTTGGATTTGAGTCAAAATATCAAGAATTTCGATTTCTTTTTTATCACCAACTCTCGCTGCTTTCTTAGATTTTTCCATGCGTTTTTCAACCGTTTCCAAATCTTTCAATTGCAATTCGATATCAATCGTTTCCTTGTCACGGATTGGGTTGATAGAACCATCAACGTGTGTGATGTTTTCATTTTCGAAACAACGCAAAACGTGGATGATGGCATTACACTCACGGATGTTCCCAAGAAACTGATTTCCCAGACCTTCACCCTTGCTTGCACCTTTTACCAGCCCCGCAATGTCCACAATTTCTACAACCGCAGGCACCACACGTTCCGGATTCACCAGTTCCTCCAATTTGTACAAACGAGGATCAGGAACAGAAACCGTTCCCACATTTGGTTCGATGGTACAAAACGGATAATTAGCCGATTGAGCCTTAGCATTAGACAAACAGTTAAAAAGCGTTGATTTCCCAACATTCGGCAACCCGACAATTCCACATTTCATAATTCTGTGATTCTAAAAAATTTCGTGCAAAGATAAGGTTTAGTTCGCAAAGTTTTTAAAGTTAGTCAAAGCGAAAAGATTTGAAAATTAATTTATTGTCAATCTGAATTTGTAGAAGATGGGCGCGTAACGTTGCGACTCCAATTAAATTATAAATTTAGCATTCCGTGCAACGGCAACAGGTTATCGGCACTCACATTTCCGTTTTAACGGAAAAAGTTCAAATAAAAGCCTCTATCCTTCACTCGGGATTCGTTTTTTTAATTAGGGGTTTAAATTAAACATTACGAAAAATTAAAACAAAATCTTAATCAAATCACCGACTTTCGCGACGGTTTCCACTCGGATTTGATAATCAGAAGTTTTAATTTTATTGTATTTCGAAACAAAAATCACGTCATATCCCAATTTCTCTGCTTCTAAAATTCTTTGCTCCACACGGTTGACCGCACGGATTTCACCGCTCAAACCAACTTCACCTGCAAAACAACAATTATCAGGCAATGAAACATCCATATTTGAGGAAAGAATTGCACAAATCACAGCTAAATCAATTGCCGGATCATCAACTCGAATTCCGCCAGTTATATTTAAAAAAACATCTTTGGAACCCAATTGAAATCCGGCACGTTTTTCCAAAACCGCCAAAAGCATATTGAGTCTTTTGGCATCAAAACCCGTCGCAGAGCGTTGAGGTGTCCCATATACTGCCGAACTTACCAAAGCCTGAATTTCAATCAGCATCGGACGAATTCCTTCCAAAGTCGCAGCAATTGCATTTCCACTAAGCGATTCATCCTTTTTCGAAATCAAAATTTCCGATGGATTTTTCACTTCCCGCAATCCGCTTCCCTGCATTTCATAAATTCCGATTTCTGCAGTAGATCCGAATCGGTTTTTATTCGCACGTAAAATTCTGTAAATGTGATTTCTATCGCCTTCAAATTGTAAAACCACATCGACCATGTGTTCCAAAATTTTAGGTCCGGCGATGACTCCTTCTTTGGTAATATGTCCGATCAAAACCACAGGAACATTCGTTTCTTTGGCATAACGAATTAGTTCAGAAGTACATTCGCGAATCTGTGAAATGCTTCCAGGCGAGGCTTCCACATATTTTGTGTGCAAGGTTTGAACAGAATCGACGATAATGAGTTGAGGTTCGATTTCCTGTGCATGTTTAAATATTTTCTGGGTATTGGTTTCGGTCAAAATGAAACATTGATCGGATTGAATTCCGATTCTCTCAGCACGCAATTTGATTTGCGAAGCGCTTTCTTCGCCCGAAACATATAAAACTTTGGTCTGCGTCAAATGCAAAGCCACTTGTAGCATCAAAGTAGATTTTCCAACCCCAGGTTCTCCACCGACCAAAACGACCGAACCGTTTACAATTCCACCGCCTAAGACGCGGTTGAGTTCATCATTCAAAGCATTAATTCTCGTTTCACCGATTTCCGAAACGTCTTTTATGTTTTGAATGGTGATGGTTTTTTCTTTGTCAGTTTTCCACGGTTTTTTTTCTTCTGCTTTGTCGATTACTTCTTCCACAATGGTGTTCCATTCGCCACAGGCTTTGCATTGACCCATCCATTGGCTGGTTTGGGTGCCGCAGTTTTGACAGAAAAAAGAGGTTTTTGTTTTGGACATTTTGATTATTATTTTAGCAAACCGTTGGCTCTAATTTGTTTAACTATTTTTTCGATTTCATCCGGAATGGTTCCGTCAATCAACCAGTGAATATTAAATCCGTTATCGATGGCTGTTTTTTGAAGGTTTGAATTTTCTAATATTAAATTTCCAATTTCTTCCAGATCATCTTTGAATTCAAGAAAATAATCTTCGTGAAGTTTTTTAATTAAAATTAAAATTTTAAACATTCTCGCCATTATTCCTATATAGAATTTTCGGGATTTTTGATAATTGAATGAGCTGAGCTTTTGTTTGTTTCTTTCCAAAATTTCTTTGATGATATAAAGATTGAGTGAAATTTCGCCTAATTTATCCTTTGTTGTAAAAACATGTTCATTGATTTCACCGCTCATAGAACGGATTTCAACATTCAAATAATCTGGCGTATAAAAATTTTTGGAAACTCGTTCGATTAATTTACTCAATCTTTCTTTGGTTTTTTCTCTCTCTTCTTCCACAGTAGAATCACTCACCAATTCGAATAAGAGACGGTTTGCCAATGGTATGTCTTTTTTGAGTAAGCGTAATATCAACCGGTCTTTTTCTATCGATGGAAGTTCACTGATTGCTTCCTTGAATTCTTTGGGGAATGTCATTTTTTGAATTAAGTTCAATCCAAAATTAAGCCTTTTTTGGGGAAGTTTTAGAGATGTATAAAATTGAAATCAACCCAAAAATCAAAATTGAAATGATTTGAGCGAAATAAAGAATGAGTCCGAAGTAATTTCCGACCGCTTTTCCTTCTTCTGCGGTTTGTCCGTGCGACAAATAAATCGCGGCAAAAGCCATACTCATTACGTACGGATAACCCAGCCCGCCGACAGCAGGCAAAATCATGCCCAATGCACCGGAAACGATTAGAAAAAATCCTTCTCCCAAACCAAAATGTTCGGTCGCCGGAAATGCAAATAAAACCAAATAAGTCATCAGAAAATAACAAATCCAAATTCCAACGGAATAAGCGACAAATAATGTTCTTTGCTTTAATTGAAGGATGGATTTGAATCCGATCCAGATTCCTTTTAAAAATTCAATTCCCCTTTGATAAATTTTTAAATTCCTGATTCTGTTACGAATGAGAAAAAAAATGAAGCCAGCTAAAACAAAAATTCCAATCAAAATCAAAAGTCTTCCAACAGGAAATTTTTCTCCCATCGAAAAGAAAGAAAATAGTGTTTTTGAATTAAAAATGAATGTCAAAAGAGAAAACAATCCTAAAAACAAAAGGTCAATGACTCTTTCCAAAACAATTGTTCCGAGTGATTTATCTGCAGGAACTTTTTCCATTTTGTAAAGGGAAGTGGCGCGTGCAATTTCTCCGCTTCGCGGAATCGTTAAATTCATAAAATAGGCAAATGAAATTGCCCAAAATCCGCTTTGTGTTTTGATGGGATGACCAATGGGTTCCAAAAGCAATTTCCATCTTGCGGCTCTGAGCCAATACGAAACGATACTCAAAATCATAGAAGCAATTATCCAAAAATAACTGGCTTCTTTGGCAGCTTCTTTGAGCACGCCAAAATCGGTTGCTTTTATGGTAAGTCCTATGAATAATCCGGCAAGCGCGATGGCTATAATTGTAAAAATGAGCTGACCGGTTTGAACTTTCATCAGTTCAGAAGATTGGTCTCTTCATTTGGAAACACAATCGTCGGCGGGTAATTTTTAGCTTGTTCTATATTAACCAATCCGTACGCAATGACGATAATTTGGTCTCCGACCTGAACTCTTCTAGCAGCAGGGCCGTTGAGTGTGATTTCGCCTGAACCTCTTTTCCCTTCTATGATATATGTTTCAAAACGTTCTCCGTTTTGGATATTTACAATCTGTACTTTTTCGCCCACAATCATTTTTGCGGCATCGATCAAATCTTCATCAATGGTAATGCTCCCGATGTAATTCAGCTCAGCACCTGTAACCTTGATACGGTGCAATTTGGAACGGACAATTTCTATCATCATAACGGCTGCAAAGTTAAGCAGATTTAGGGAAATGGAATTAATTTAATGATATATTGTCGATTAAGCGGATTTCTCCGGCAAAAACAGCGATGAAACCACGTAGATTTTTATGATTTTCCTTTTCTGAAGCAGGAGCAAGTGTTTTTTCCTCTGCAATTTCGAAATATTCCAATTCCAATTTTGTTTGGTTAAATTTTTCTTGGACGAAATTTTTCGTTTCTGCAATCGAATTTAATTTCAGAAATTCTTTAGCCTCGGATAAAATCTGATAAATTTTTGGAGATTCCTTGCGCATTTCCTTTGTAAGACGCATATTTCGGGAACTCATTGCCAATCCGTCATTTTCTCTCATAATCGAAACAGGAACGATTTGAACGTTTAAATTTAATTTTTTAACCAATTCCTGAATGATCCTCAACTGCTGAAAATCCTTTTCTCCAAAATAAGCTTTGTCTGGTTCAATGATTTCAAAAAAACGATTGACAACTGTGGCTACACCGTCAAAATGACCCGGACGAAATTTGCCTTCCATTTGGTGTTCAATTCCATCAAAGGAAAAAATTTCAGATTTTTCACCTTCGGGATAAATATCTTCGACTTTCGGAAAAAAAATTGCATCACAACCTGAATTTTTTAGAATTTCGATGTCGGCTTCTTCAGTTCGCGGATATTTTTTTAAATCTTCTTTATTATTGAATTGAGTTGGATTTACAAATATGGATACGATTGTAAAATCATTTTGTTCTACAGAATCTTTAACCAAAGAAATATGACCGTCGTGAAGCGCGCCCATGGTCGGCACAAATCCAATTTTGTTGTGCAGATTCTTTTGGTTTTGAATCAAAGATTGAAGTTCGCCAAGGCTTTTTATAAGAATCATTTATTGTTAATATAAATATAAAAGAAGGCAAAAATAACACACCTCCGACAAATTACGGAGAAATTTTGTATCTTTGTGCACTATTTCAAGCAATTAATTATATCTATGGATGGAAAGCGAATACTGTATGTAACTACTGAAATGATTCCATACTTTTCCGAAAATCCGATGTCGATTCAATCATTAAAAATCCCTAAAGCTATGAGTGATAGGGGAGCAGATGTAAGAATTTTTATGCCGAGATTTGGGATAATTAACGAAAGAAGACACCAACTACATGAAGTTATAAGACTGTCTGGGATGAACCTAATCATCAACGATATGGATCAGCCTTTGATTATAAAAGTAGCTTCTGTTCCTGGCGAAAAACTTCAAGTTTATTTTATAGACAACGAAGAATATTTCAAAAGTAAAAACGTTTACTTTGACAAGGAAGGTGCGCTTCTGGAGGATAATGATGAGCGAGCAATTTTCTTTGCAAAAGGTGTTTTGGAAACAGTTAAAAAACTGAACTGGAAGCCGGATGTGGTGCATGTGATGGGTTGGATGACCAGCATGGTGCCTGCTTACATAAAGGAATATTATGCAGATGATTCATTCTTTAATGAAGCAAAAGTTGTGGTTTCTTTGTTTGATAATTCTTTCGAAGGAGAACTAAATTCTAAAATCGCGGAAAAGTTGGCTTTTGATGGAATCAATGGAGAAGTTTCTGAATTGCTCTCCAAGCCGGATTTCGAAGCGGTTACCAAATCTGCCTTGAAATATGCTGATGCCGCTGTGAAAGGAGAAGAAATCATTCCGGAAGCGATTACCAGCTATATCCAAACTGAAAATATTCCTTTAATGGAATACTGTCCGGCAGAAGGTATGAGCGAAGCATACGAGCTTTTCTATGCGGAGGAATTAATGAATCAAAATTAATAATACAATCAATGAAGAGATTTTTTAACGTAGTTGCAGGAGCGATTGTAGTTTTATTTACACTTTCGATAGTTTCCTGTGAAGATGATATTTCCAATGTAGGAAGCGGATTGCTTGACAGTGGTTCTACTGCCAATGTGATGTATGTAGATTTAGTTGCGTATAATACAAATTCAGATTCCATCAGATCTGATGAAAAGGTTTTGCAAAATGCCATCTTAGGTGTTTATGAAGAACCAGTTTTTGGAAGAACAAAAGCCAGATTTATTTCTCAAGCACGTTTAGGGACTGTTAATCCTGATTTTGGGGGAAATCCTGAAATGGATTCTGTTATATTGAGCATTCCCGTTTATTACAAAACTGCTGAAGCTGATATTTCGATAGATACTACATATTTATATTTGGCAGAAGGTGAGGTCCCTACTGATACAGCAACTATGCGAGTAAAAAGAACGTATAAATTAGATTCTATTTACGGTCGCACAGATTTGCCAATGACTTTACAAGTAAGAGAAGTGGGGGAATATTTGTATTCTCAAGATTCAGTTTATTATTCCAATAAAACAAAACCCGGTTGTAATAACTGCTGGGGAAACATTAATGACATAGAAGTAATTCCCTATGTAATTAATCCTGAGCCTGCAATTGTTACCAATCAGGTTAGAACTTATCAGGTCAAAAAGAAAAATGAAACAACTATACAGGCGCCTACAGTTGCTATATCAGTTAAATTAGATAAAAATTATTTCAAACAAAAATTCATCGATAATGGAGGTTCCAATCTAAATGATCAGGCATCATTCATCAGAAATCTTTTCAGAGGGATTGAATTAAGTGTTGCAGAAGAACAAGGTTTTTTATTTAATTTTAATCCTAACGCAATGTCTTTGACAATGTATTATACATATGACAATCCGACTGATGATACAGGCAATGAAAACTATGAGGCAAGACTGCAGAAAACTTTAGGACTCTCATTCACAAGCTTATGGGCATCGACACCTGGATTTAATGTACAACTCAGCCAATTTGAACATACCAATAGAAGCAACCAGTTTGTAAATTCTTATACAAACCCCAATACAGTTTCAGGCGATAGCCGATTGTATCTGAATGGTTTAGACGGAACGAAATCAGTTATCAAATTTAATCAAGATCAATTAAATCAGATTCGTCAAAATGTACTTGAAAACGATTGGGCAGTAGTAGGAGCAGAACTGATTCTGCATGTAGATGATAGCTATAACCTTAAAAAACCGCCTTATCTATTCTCATGGAATCAATATAAGGAAGAAGATAAAGTGAAAAATCTAAATTTCACAGACCTTACGGAATTCTATAACAGCTATCCGCTTTCAGTACAATTTAATCCGATGTACAATTACAAGGACAATCCTAAAACTTACATCATTAGGATTACAGATTACATAAAAAGCATTGTAGAAAAAGATACAATATACGAAGAAGGAAGTATGATTCTAAGCATGGGTAACTTTTTGTTAAATCCAACAAACAGCTATACGTCTATTATAAGTGGAAGTGATCCTTTTGCCAATAACAGAGCATTTAATCCACATAGAATTGTATTGCATGGAAATGCAACCGAACAACAAGATAAAAAATTACAACTTAAAATTTACTATACTAAAAAATAAAATACCATGTGTGGAATTGTAGGATACCTTGGGCATAGAGCCGCTTATCCCATCATTATCAATGGGTTGAGAAGATTAGAATACCGTGGCTATGACAGTGCGGGAGTAGTAATCATCGAAAACAACGAATTTGGCTTGGTAAAAACCAAAGGAAAAGTTTCTGATTTGGAAGAAAAATCTGAGTCAATCAATAACGCAGCCAGTATAGGTGTTGGTCACACACGTTGGGCAACACATGGCGTGCCGAATGATGTAAATTCACATCCACATTTATCCAACAACGAACAGCTGGTAATTGTGCACAACGGAATTATCGAAAACTACGAAGCCATCAAAACCGAATTGGGTCAGAAAGGATTTGTTTTCCATAGTGATACAGATACCGAAGTTTTGATCAATTTAATTCAATACTTCAAAGACAAAGATGCTTTGTCATTGACAGATGCAGTTCGTTATGCTTTGAATGAAGTTCACGGTGCGTATGCAATTGCCGTTTTGGACAAATCAAATGCAAATGAAATCGTTGTAGGAAGATTGGGAAGCCCTCTTGCAATCGGAATTGGCGAAAATGAATTCTTTATCGCATCTGACGCTTCTCCATTTTTACAGTTTACAAAAGACGCAGTTTATTTGGATGATGGTGAAATGGCAACGATTACATTAGGAAAAGACGTTGACATCAGAAAGATTCAAGATAATTTACAGGTAATACCTGCTATTCAGGAACTTCAATTCAATTTAGAAGAAATTGAAAAAGGAGGATTCGAACATTTCATGTTAAAAGAAATTTACGAACAGCCCAAATCAATTCGTGACACGATGAGAGGAAGATTGTTGGTAGATGAAGGTGTCATCCGCATGGCGGGTGTATGGGATCATCAGGAAAAATTCCTGAAAGCAAAACGAATCATCATTGTTGCCTGTGGAACTTCTTACCATGCAGGATTGGTTGCTGAATATTTAATTGAAGATTTGGCAAGAATTCCGGTAGAAGTAGAATATGCTTCTGAATTCCGTTACAGAAACCCAATCATTGGAAAAAGAGATATCGTAATTGCAATTTCGCAATCAGGTGAAACTGCCGATACTTTGGCTGCATTGAAATTGGCAAAAGAAAAAGGAGCTTTTATTTTTGGAGTAAATAATGTAGTGGGTTCTTCCATCGCTCGTATTACCGATGCAGGTGCTTATACACACGCCGGTCCTGAAATTGGAGTTGCTTCGACGAAAGCTTTTACAGCTCAGTTGACGATTCTATCTTTGATGGCTATCAAATTAGGAAAACACAACGGAAACCTGAGTGCAGAAAAATTCAATGCTTTGACCAGAGAATTAGATGCAATTCCTGAATTGGTACAGCATACGTTGGAAACAACTGCAGAAAAAGTAATTGAAATTGCAGAAAGATATAAGGATTCTCCAAACGCTTTGTATTTGGGTAGAGGTTACAACTATCCATCGGCTTTGGAAGGTGCTTTGAAACTGAAAGAAATTTCTTATATCCACGCAGAAGGCTATCCTGCAGCAGAAATGAAACACGGACCGATTGCATTGATTGACGAAAACATGCCGGTTGTAATCATCGCTACGAAAACTGGACATTACGAAAAAGTTGTAAGCAATGCACAGGAAATCAAAGCTAGAAGCGGGCAGATCATTGCAATTGTAAATCAAGGTGATCAGGAAGTTCGTAAAATTGCAGATTATGTAATTGAAATTCCAAACAGTTCAGAGGAATTCTCTCCAATTTTGGCAGCGATTCCATTGCAGTTATTGTCTTATTACATCGCGGTTAAATTAGGTAAAAATGTTGACCAGCCACGTAACTTAGCAAAATCTGTAACAGTAGAATAAAATATTTTCAGATAAATAATTATTTAGAATCCTCGCTGACTTCAGTTGAGGATTCTTCTTTTATAAGAGAATTCGGTTCCGGTAAAACCCAGACTTCATCCAGATCCCACATTGCTCTTACATTTAAAACGGCTGGATAAATCATTGCTTTTTCAGGTTGTTTTTTTGCGAAAAAATCACCTGTATCCCAATGTTCATTTTCATTTTCATCAATCAGGATTTTGAAATAATATTCGCCCGGATTCAAATGATTAAAATCAAATACATCTTTGGTGGTATAAATCTCTTCCAAAACCTCATCCTTATTGTTCAAAAGCTGAATCCAAAAAGGTTTGTCAGGTTTGTTCTGAAGACTCAATCTCAAATTTCCAAAATCATTCCTTGTTTTAGTTTTGAATGAAATTTTGATAGAATCATTCGTCTCCTCAAAGAAATCCGTAATCGCATTGGGCAAAAGATTCACTTCATAAGCCGATGCTAACTCTATCTTGAAATCAAGCATAAAAGCATTTTCATTTTTCGTATCAGGAATGATTTTAAACGGCAAATCAACTGTGTCTTTCCTTACCGAAATGTAACTTGAATCCAATTTTGTAATTGGGTAATTTACTGTAATTTTTACCTTTTTTGAAGGAGTATAATTCCCTTTATTTAATTCTTTTATGGATAAAGAATGCTTTTGTGAATTACTGTAAACTGCAGAAATTGTATCCGATTTATCTTTATGTTTTACAAGAAATTTCAATCTTTTTGATTTTTCATAAATAGAATCAACCGAAGGTTTAAACCAGAAATTCAAAGAATCACTTTTGGGTTTGTAAGAAATTTTTGAAGTGGTGAAATCAAAATCAACAGGAGTAATTTCTATATTTTCAGGCTGTCCGGCAAATTTGAAAACCATGTGCCCATAACCTCTTTGTTCAGCTTTGCCGGCTTTGTACGGTGGAATTTGATCAAACAATTGAATTTCAGCAGTCTGGTTTTCATTTAAATCAATTAATTCATCCATGAACCCAAATTTTTCCTCTCCGATGTCAAATTGCATATTCTGGACAACATCATCAAAAGCAACCATTTGGTATTTTCCCGGACGTAAGTAATTCAATTTGAAATTTCCTTCTGCATCCAATCTTGATACATAAAACGGTTTTTGTTTCAGAATGGCGCTGTCATTGTAAGTCGAATCGACTTTGAACAAAGCTACAAGCAATTTGTCAGATAATTTTTTCTCAGAAAGCACACTTGCTTTTCCGGTTAATTCCAGCGAATCCACATAATCTCCGGTTGAAAAAACATACTGAAAATAAGGAAGTTTATTGCCTTCATTATTGTCCTGAATGGAAGTTCCGAAGTTGATATTATATGTAGTGTTTTCCTCTAAAGGTTTTTCTAATTTGATGCTTACGTATTTTCTGGCGGTACCGACCGGCATGTAAACCGCTCCGCTTTCCAATGGTGGTGAAACAACGATTTGCTGTGTATGGTCTTTCAGCACAATGTATTCATCAAAATTAATTCGAATTTCTTTCAGATTTGTAGGAACATTCAACGACAGAGTATCGGGCGAACTTCCTATAAATTTTGGAGGCGTTTCATCTTTTGGGCCGCCTGTGGGGCTACCCTGACGTGCACATGATAAAACCAGAATTGAAATAAAAATGAATACTAAAAACCGCATAACTAAAAACTGCTGCAAGTTAATCAAAAATCAAACCGCAAACGCCATTGTAATTAGGCTGATTTTAAAGGATTTTAGAATTGAATTAATTATCATTTAAAACGACATATCCATACCGACAGTTACTCCAAATTTGCGCGCATCGGGAATTTCGAGGTAATTTCCGCGCCAGTTAAAATCGACTCTCAATGGTCGGAAATTCCCCCAACCGATGTTTTCGATTCCAAATCCATATTCGAAATAAATTTTATCATGCGGAGCGAGATAAGGAATGTCAGAACGGTTCATATTTAAACTTTCAGCAGAAATATCGCCCCAAGCGGCACGTATAAATCCTACTTCTCTTACTTTCAGTTTTTTTATGAGTGGAATTTTATTGAGAATCCAACCATTAAAATGGTGGTCTAATGTAAATGTAGTGTAAGTATCAGTCACAAATTCATAATAATCTAACTGCGTAAAAGTTCCCGGAACCTGACCGTAGCTTTCATTTCCCGGAATTACGCTTAACAAAGAAAGTGGCAATCCCTGAAAAGTTTTTCCAGCTTCAAAAACGACATTGCTTCTGCCAAATGAACCCACAAGAAACGGTTTTGTAAAGAGGAATTGAATTTTATCATAATTGAATTCACTGTTGAACAATCCGCTGAATCCTTTGGTGTAGCGCAACATGATTGTCGGCGCAAGTGTTGTATGTTCATAACGGTCGATGCCGTATCTTGAGAATTTAGCTCCGGGACGTGCAATCAAAGACAAACTCACATTGGTGTCAATCAAATGATTTTCATCCCATCCATGCTGATTGTACCCAATGTTGAACAAATTTGGATCTGCTGCGCGGGTGGTTTGGTAATTCCCATCGAAACGAATGGTAAAATTCTTCAAAGGATCGATGGAAGTGTAAATATTAGTCTTGTTAATGTGGCTCAATTTGTCATTTGCTCCTTGGTTGAAAATAGAAGAAGAAGCAAAACTTCGCGTCATAATTCCATCGGAAGTTGTAAGCTGAACGCCCAATTGTTCGATGTCGCGTTTCGTTCCACCACCGATTTGGAAACGGTTGAATTTGTTGAACATGAAACGCGCTTCTGCGCCGTATTTGAATTGTTTGTCGCCAAATCCATACGCCAGATAGCCTGCGATGCGCCACATATCATTTTGTGTGAAATAGGTTCTCGCTCCCGCTCGAAGTCTGAATCCTTCAATTTCGTTATATCCGACTGATGAATACAAATTCCCAATATCAATCGCTTTCCAAACGTTCCAATAACCGGAACCCAGAATTTCAACCGATTTTACGATGCGTTTAAATCTTGGAACTTGCTGTAAACTATCGAGCGTTTCATAAATTCCATCTTCATTTTTAGACAATTTTTCATGGCGCGCCCCTGCCCAATACAAATCATCTTTTTCAAATGCGCCGGATGTATATGGATCATAATTTCTTTCATTGTAAAAATCATCAGGATGCGGGGTTTCAAAATCAAAATTTTTGTAAGAAACGGTTCTGTGTGCGAAAAGACCTTTGGCTTTTGCTTTTTTATTCATCAAAGCCATGTCGAGTAAAATGTAATCACGTTTCGGATAAAAAATGGAATCGTTTTTTACTTCATATTGTAAATTCACAAAAATATCTCTGACGAAATTTACATCAATGTTCCGTGTACTTTGCATCGAAACTTCTTTCACGGCATAAGTATTCATGCTGATGTAAACGTCACCGACGAAAGTGAGTTCACCGTCGCGTTTAGGGTAATATTTAATTCGGTAACAATCAATCCCATCAAGATTAATAGTGTCAGTCAATTCATATTCATATACTGAAAATCCATCTCTGGCAACGGGACTGACGAAATTTTTATTGAAGAAATTTAATCTGTTTTCGTAGATGTCAAATTCTTTGTATAAATTTTTTAACGTCTGGGTAACGATTTCGTTGTCGTCAAATCCGGAACTTTTGTTGGCCAATAAATCTTTTCTTTCTCTTCTGGAAGGTTCATTTTTTCCGTAGACTTTGTAAACGGATTCGTTTAAGAAAGCAGGTAAATAAGCCTTTCCGGTGATTTCGGAAGTGTCAATTCTTTCAAAAATGAATTCCATGTCTTTGAATAATTTGCTTTTGGTCAGTGCACTATCAACATTATTTAAATCGAATTGAAGTTTTTCATATTCTTCATATTCATATTGCGGAACGATGCGCAGACCATTCCTGCGTTTGCGTTTCCACAATTCATTCAAAATGGCATAAGCAGGATTTTCCTTTTTGTTTTTGTATTTTTTCTTACGGTTTGTAACCGTTGCTTCATCTAATTCAACGGTAGAGTTTTCCCGAACGGATCCGTCAGGTATCAAAGTTATCGTAAAATTATAGTTGACTTTGGAAGTTAATTCTTGTTCAAAAAATTCATATCCATCCAAAGAAACTTCAATGATGGAATCATTTTCTACGGATTCGAGGTAAAAACTTCCGTCTGTATTGGTTGTAGTAAATGTGCCGGCATTGGGCAAAGTAACGTCTGCATAAGCAACGGGACGTTTGGTTTTACCATCGATGACTTTACCGGAAACTTTGATTTGAGCTGATGCTGATGACAGTATCAACAATGAAATCAGTGTGATTAGGAAGTTAAATTTCAACATATATTGATGCAAATATCCACAAAAAAACCTTCCAAAGACGGAAGGCTCATATTGTTTAACGTATTTTTTATCAATTTATTTTTTGTAGGCAACAGATTTTCCTGCTTCTACTACGTCTTCTATGCTTGGGAACCATTCTTTGAACAAATCCGGCGAATAAGGAGCGGAAATATCCGGAGCCGTTACTCTTTTTACCGGCGCATCCAAATAGTCAAATGCTTTTTGCTGAACCATGTAAGCGATTTCAGTTCCGATAGAACCGTAAGGCCAAGATTCTTCCAAAACAACCAAACGGTTTGTTTTCTTTACAGAATTCAAAATCGTATCGTAGTCCAATGGACGGATTGTTCTCAAGTCAATCACTTCTGCGCTGATTCCTTCTTTTTCTAATTGTTCTGCAGCCGCCAAAGCATTTTTCATCAATTTACCATAAGAAACGATTGTCAAATCCGTTCCGTCTTTTTTGATGTCTGCAACACCGATTGGGATTAAATATTCATCATCCGGCATTTCCATTTTGTCACCGTACATCTGCTCAGATTCCATGAAAATCACAGGATCGTTGTCACGAATCGCTGATTTCAAAAGACCTTTTGCATCATAAGGATTTGAAGGAACAATCACTTTCAATCCCGGACAGTTTGCATACCAGTTGTCAAATGACTGCGAGTGAGTTGCTCCCAATTGCCCTGCAGAACCAGTTGGTCCACGGAAAACAATCGGAACATTCCACTGTCCGCCTGACATTTGGTACATTTTTGCTGCGTTATTGATGATTTGGTCGATGGCAACCAAAGAGAAATTGAAGGTCATATACTCTACAATCGGACGACATCCCGTCATCGCTGAACCTACTGCAATCCCTGAAAAACCGCCTTCTGCGATGGGTGTATCGATTACACGCTCAGGACCAAATTCGTCCAACATACCTTTCGATGCTTTGTACGCACCATTGTATTCAGCTACTTCTTCACCCATTAAATAAACGGATGAATCTCTTCTCATTTCTTCGCTCATTGCTTCTGCAATGACTTCTCTAAAAGTTTTTATTGCCATTTTTGATGAATCTGTAAGGATAGCAAAAGTAAGGAGTTTTGATTTAATAATATTCATAAAAATACTCAAAAATCAAATCCATTGGCTTAGATTCTCTGTCCATTTCTAGGTTTTCCATGATGACTTTGGAAATCAGTCCTTTTTCGTTTAATAAAACTTTTGTGGTCGATTCGTCACTGTTAATTAAGAATTCGTTTGCTGATTTTTTTTGAATTTCATAAAAATGTTCATTTCTAACAGCAATTTTCACCGGAAAGAAATTTTGTAAACTATTGATTGTGTAATCTCTATTGTTCAAATTCCCATAATCTCTATACGAAAGGATTTTTCCTTTGAAAGTCAAATGGTCTTCCAGAATAAAATATCGAGATTCATCAAAGTAATAACCATGATTGAGCAGAAATCCGTTTTCGTTTAAATGATATTTTGTTAACGATTCTTCACTGTGCACATCATACATATTTCCATCCTGATAATAAAATTCTCCTTGATTTCGGCTCTTTCCGTCTTCGCCTGCATAAGTAGAAACTAACTTTTTCAAAGCACCGCTGAGGTAAGAAAATTCCAGATGAATCTTTTTCCCATCTATATCGTCGGATTGTAAAATTAATTTTGTAGGATTTCCATTTAGGTCAAATTCTGCTTCGTTGACTGGATTTTTAAATTTTTTATAATTGGATTTGACAGTTAATTTTTTCACACCTTTGAAATCTGCCGTAAAGAAATGTTCTTCATTTTTTAAATAGTAAACCTCAGCCAAAAACAGATTGGAAATATACTTCTTGGAAGTTGCTGCAGAATTTTGGTTGACGGTTTCGTTTTTATATTTGGATAACTCTTTCTTTTTTTGATTAAATTCAGCAACATAAGAAGACGTTTTGTCGATGCCTAATTGCGGCGAATAGGCTTCAGAAGATTGGATGATTGACTCAAACTGATAAACATCTGAATTTGCTTTTCCATCCCAGAAAATGACTGATTGGTATTGTGTATTGTAGTCATCCAGTCTGTATTCTTGCTGCGAATCATTTTGAAAATCAAGAACGGCGTTTTTATGAACAATGAAAAAATTGGCTTTCAGATGCGCAAAATTTTTCTTCAATTCATGGAGCTCTCTTACTGCTAGCAAGCTGTCGTTGGGTATGCTGTGTTGCACATTTACAATTACAAAAACGGGCTCTCCTTTTTTGAAATTAAATTTTTCAAGTTCATCCTGGGGCATTCCATATGAACCGTCGATTGTATAATCGGCAGCATCAACTGCCACCGCTTCGGCTGCTTCGATTAGATCATTCGCATCAACATAAGCGGAATCAACAACAGGATCGGCTATCTGTGCATTGAGATGAAAAAATGATGCGACAGAAAATAGTATAATGGAAAGTGAATAAATTTTCATTAGAAAAGGGTTCAATTATTTTAGCTAAAATAAATTGAATTTTGCCAGGGAACAAAAAAGACTCTCAGTTTCCTGAAAGTCTTTTTAAATGATGTGGGCCCTACTGGGTTCGAACCAGTGACCCCCTGCTTGTAAGGCAGGTGCTCTGAACCAGCTGAGCTAAGAGCCCCAAATCGGATTGCAAAGATAAGAGCATTTTTTATTTCACCAAATAATTTTTTATCTATTTTGAGGAAATTTTTTAATCCCGTACTTTCGCGTCCTGATTCAAAATAAGTTATGGCAAAAAATAAATTAAAAAGATTTTCTGAAAATAAGACGTTTGAAAATGTAGTGCAGCCGACCCGTGAGGAAATGATCAATAATTTCCCGCTAAAAGGCAAATGGAACAAGGAATTTTTTAAAAATGACAATCCCATTGTTTTGGAATTAGGATGTGGAAAAGGTGAATATACAATTGCTTTGGCTGAAAAATTCCCTGAGAAAAATTTTATCGGAATCGATATAAAAGGTGCGCGTTTCTGGCGTGGTGCAAAAACTGCTTTGGAAAATGAAAAAACCAATGCCGGATTTTTACGTACTCAAATTGAACTGGTTGACCATGCATTTGCAGAAAATGAAGTAAGCGAAATCTGGATTACTTTTCCCGATCCGCAAATTAAATTAAAGAGAACTAAACACCGTTTGACACATCCTGATTTCCTAAGGAGATACCATAAAATTCTGAATGAAAATGGAATAGTACATCTCAAAACAGACAGTGAATTTTTGCATGGATATACGCATGGAATCATTCAGTCAGAAGGACACAAAGTATTGTTTTCCAATCACAACATCTACCATCCGGATAATCATGAAATTCCTACGGAAGTTGTTTCTACACAAACTTATTACGAACAAAAATTCTTAGATGAGCGTAAAAATATTACGTACATTCGCTTTACTTTAAAGTATTAACTAGCACATGAAAAAATTAAAACATTTATTATTATTCCTTTTATTGTCAGGTGTAGTCTTCGCACAGGACAATGATTGGTTTTATGCTACGATGGAAGCGCATATTGCGCAGAACTTAAAATCGGAACATCCGGAAATGATCGAAGTGATTTCTGAATCCAGAGATCTGGCAGCTGTTTATGTAAATAAAGAAGTTGCAAGTCATCTGCATAACTGTGGAAATCGTCACGGTTCCGGCTATATATTTAAAAAAGATAGAGCGTCTGCTATATCTTCGATAAACAGTTTACCAAAGATCAATCTTAATGTCCTTGATTTCACAATTACCGAGGATGAATTTGTGACCCAATGCATTGGTGAAGTAAACGAGCAAAATATTGCTAATACAATTATGCAGTTAGAAGAATATGGCACCCGCTTTCACACTACCTCCACAGGTGTTCAAGCCTCAATTGACATCAAGGAAATGTGGCAAAATCTCGTAACGCAAGCTGAAAGAAGTGACATCACCGTAGAATTGTTCAACCATGATTTCACAAACCAAAAATCTGTAATTCTGACCATACCCGGCACAGAAAACCCTGAAGATATCGTAATTATTGGAGGTCATTTAGACAGCGGAGATCAATCATTGATTATTGTTGCTCCAGGAGCAGACGACAACGCATCAGGAATTGCAGTTTTAACGGAAACTCTTCGTATTCTGTTAGCTAATAATTTCCGCCCTTCAAAAACAGTACAAATTATGGGATATGCAGCAGAAGAAATCGGCTTGTATGGATCTGCCGATATTGCTGATACATATAAAACAGCTAATAAAAATGTCTTGGCGGTCGCCCAATTCGACATGACCAATTACAACGGGTCAAGCTTTGACATAGCTCTAATTGATGATAGTAATTTAGGTTACACTTCTGACGATTTGAATTTATATTTAATTGAATTGATGGAACACTATAATGCAACTGGAAATCATGTTATCACATATGGTAGTTCTGAGTGTGGTTATGGTTGTTCGGATCATGCAAGCTGGTCTGAGCAAGGTTACCTCGCTTCATTTCCTTTTGAAGCAGATTTTGATGATATAAATCCATTTATTCATACTACTCAAGATACTTTTGCTAATATGGGCAGCAATGCTACGCACTCTGTAAAATTTGTAAAGCTTGCATTAGAATTCGTGATTGAGATAGCAAAATCCGGAACGATGGCTACTCAGGAATTTTCAAATGCTAATTTGAGCATTGTGGTAAAAGACAAAAATTTAATTTATAACATCAAAAACTTGAATTCTAAAATTCAATCCTTAAATATTTTAGATGTGGGTGCAAGAAAAGTGGTTAGCAAAACCAATCTTGACGCTTCCGGTACAGTTTCACTTCAGCAATTACCAAAAGGATTTTACATCGCGGTTTTCAAAGATATAAACGGAAAGACTTTTACAAAGAAGTTTTTGGTTAAATAATCTAAATCAAGTCCTATAAAAAATCCCGCTAAAAGGCGGGATTTTACTTTTCAATCAAAATCTCAGATTAAAACCATTCTTTCTGGTTGTGTACATAGGTTTGATCGAATTCCTCATCTGTTTTTGTTAAATAGATAATCCCTTCTATTAATCCTAAAATTGAACCTACACCACAAGTAACCAACGTTACGATGATTTGTATGATTCCGGCTTTTGTGTATCCTAAATAAAATTTATGAATACCAAAACCTCCCAACAAGATACCTAAAATACCTGCAACTAGTTTTTTTTCTGATTTGTAAGGTGAGTTTGTTTCCATATATAATTTGATATTTTTAAATTGATTTGAACCACTCTTGGAACTTTTCTCCCAAAACAGGTATTATTTTTCTTTCATGGTTCAACGCCCCCATCAATGCTATTATCCAAAATACAAATAGAACTAAGTACAATAAACCCACAATAAATTTTCCAATTCCTGGAAGGTAATAAAAAATACCTCCAAATGACCATAACAACATAAGACCAAGAGACTGTCGAATGTGGAAACTAACATACTCCGAACGCGGTTTATCAGTTAAAATCACAATTATGAGCCCTATCCATGTAAGGTAACTCACGATTCCTTTAGTTTTTTCATCCATTGTTTAAATACTTTTGGTTTATAACAAATTTAGATTTTTTTAATTTATATACAACTTTTAGAAAAGTTAAGTTATTGACAACGATTTTTATTCCTTACATTTGCCCCGAATTGGTGTCCCGATTAAAATCGGGGTTAAAAGGGAATCCGGTCAAAATCCGGAGCTGTCCCCGCAACTGTAAGTTCATTTAGTTGCTTTCTACAATCCACTGTGCGTTGCGGCGTATGGGAAGGAAAAAAGCAGAACAAGCCAGGAGACCTGCCAGTTCCATAATTAAATAAAAAACAATTTTTGCTTTCGGTGGAAAGGCAGATTATGTTATGAAAAACATTTTTGTTTCACTGTGTTTCCTGTTGGGATTTCAACTGGTTTCTGCACAAAATGATACCATTCAGCTGGAAGAATCAAATCTTTCGGAAAGAAAACTCATTCGCAATTCTCAAACCCAAAATGTCATCGCACTTTCTGATTCCGTTTTGAAAAGAAGTCAGCCTTCTTTGACCAATTTGCTCAATTTCAACACCCCAATTTATTTCAAAGAAAATGGCGCCGGAATGGTTGCTTCGCCTTCATTCAGAGGAACAACGGCTTCACAAACTGTCGTTTTATGGAACGGAATCAATATCAATTCTCAAACCACCGGGCAAACGGATTTCAACACAGTAAACATCCGTGGATTTGACAAAATCAATGTAAAAGGCGGCGGCGGAAATGTCGCGGACTTAAATAATTCTGTGGGCGGAAGTATTGAATTGGTCAATGAAATTAATTTTAAAAATAATTTCACCAATGAATTATTTGCCAAATACGGAAGTTTCAACACTTTTGGAGCCAATTTCGACAGTAAATTTTCCACAGATGATTTCAGTTTCAATGTAGGATTGGCGAGGTATTCGTCCGACAATGATTTTGATTTTCCTGATCAAAAATATGGAATAGATAAAAACGTCAACGGACAATTTTACAACAACAATGCAAGTTTGGCTTTGGGTTATAAAATCAATCCCAAAAATACATTGAAATTTTTCGGAAACATTTTCCAGGCAAAACGAAATCTTGCTGTTGTAACACCTTACGCTACCAAAACACGTTACGAAGATTACAACACAAGAAGTTTGGTTAATTGGGAAAGCCATTTTGGTAAATTTGATTCTGATTTGAAATTGGCTTATCTCACAGAGAGATATCGGTTTTTTGAAGATATAGCAAACGAAAATTTTGATTTGGGAGAAGTAAATACCATCAATGCGAAATATAACCTCAATTATAACGTATCCAACAAAATTCAATTCAATGCAATTCTCGATTACATCAGAAATGAAGGTTTCAGTGGCGAAGAAATGGGTATGCAGCAAAGGTATTTGGGTTCTTTGAGTTTGTCGGCGAAGCATAAAATTCATCCTAAATTTTATTATGAATTGAGCATTCGTCAGGAATTGACAGAAGCTTACGGAAATCCGTTTTTGTATTCATTGGGCGGAAAATTTGATGCGGCAGATTTTTACAGAATTAAATTTAATGCGTCCAAAAACTTCAGAATTCCGACTTATAACGATTTGTACACGCCTGTCGTTGGAAACCCGGATTTATTACCGGAATCTTCTTATCAGGCAGAAATCACAAATGAATTTCACAATAAAAATTTTACATTTTCAGTCACGGCTTATTACAACTGGATTGAAAATCTTATTCGCTGGGTTCCTAATTCAAACGGTTTAACCGGTCTTTTCTGGAAACCTGAAAATGTGGAGGATGTGAATATGTACGGAATCGAAAGCGTGCTTTCGGCTCGGAAATCATTTGGAAAACACCATTTTACCTTAAACGGGACTTATGGTTACACGATTTCAAATGACCAAAACCTCGACAAACAATTGATTTATGTTCCATTCCACAAAGCCACTGCTTCTTTGGGTTATGGCTGGAATGGATTTTCGCTTTATTACCAGTTTCTTTTCAACGGAAAAATTTACCATACAACCCGAAATGAGGCTGAACATCAGCTAGACCATTATTTTGTATGCAATTTAGGTTTGGACTACGATTTCGGAAAATCAAAAACATATAAAGTAGGATTTGAAATCCTGAACCTGATGGATTATGAATTTGAAGCCGTGAAATCGCGCCCGATGCCGGGAAGGAATTTCCATTTTTTCATCAACATTAAAATTTAAACAAAATGAACAAATTTAATCTGTATTTAATTTTTGCCATTTCAATTTTTATTTTCTCCTGTAACAGTGACGACAATGGTACTCAGACGATAGAAGGGGATTTTGCAAATGGTGTTTTTGTCCTGAACGAAGGCGGATTTACGTATGCAAATGCTTCGATAACTTTCATTTCAAGCACAGGACAAATTCAAAATAATATTTTCGAAGCGGTCAACAGCAGAAAGCTGGGGGATGTTGCGCAAAGTATCAGTTTCCATGAAGATTTGGCTTACATCGTGGTAAATAATTCCAATACGGTGGAAGTTGTCAATCGGTACACTTTTAAAAGTGTAGGAACCATCGCAGGCGAATTACAAAATCCGCGCTATATCGAATTTCACAACGGAAAAGGATACATTTCCAATTGGGGAAATGGCAGCAGCACGACGGATGATTTCATTTCAGTGGTGGATTTGAATTCCAATTCGATCACAGCTAAAATCCCTGTAATCGAAGGTCCTGAAAGACTTGTAGAAGAAAACGGAAAATTATTTATCGAACACAAAGGCGGACATGGTTATGGAAATTCCATCAGTATTTTGGATTTGAATTCAGGAAGCATTACCGGAAGCATTACTCTTTCCGACGTGCCGAATGGAATGGTTGCTGACAACGGATTTTTATTTGTTTTATGTTCAGGAAAAGCAGCATGGACAGGAAGCGAAACCACGGCAGCAATGTACAAAATCAATTTGCAAAACAACGAGATAGTTGACCAGTTTACTTTTGAAAACGGTATTCATCCGAATTTCCTTCAGATTGAAGCCGGAAAAGTTTATTACACCATCGGAAAAGACATTTTCAGAACAGAAACTTCCAACATTGAACCTTCGGCTTCGCCGTTCATTTCTACTTCCGGAAACGGTATGGAAATTTTGTATGGATTTAATGTGGACAATGGATGGATTTATGCCTGCGATGCAAAAGATTACCAAAGTAACGGCGAGCTTTTCGTGTATGCTTTAAACGGAAATTTAGAAAGCAAATATCCCATCAGCGGTATCATTCCGAACGGTGTTTATTTCAATGATTAATTAGTAAAACAAATAAAATTTATATAATGAAAAACCTTTACAAAAAATTCAATTTTCTGATTCTTGGCGTTTTATTCTCAGCTATTACATTTGCTCAGGATTATTCTTCAGGAATTATCATTGCCAACGAAGGACTGTTTGGAACCAACACAGCTTCACTTTCATTCCTGTCGGATGAAGGAGCTCTGACCAATGATATTTTTGGCGCAGCAAATGAGGGTACAGAATTAGGAAATACCGCTCAGGGAATGGGTTTCAATGGTGAAAATGCTTACATCGTTTTAAATGGTTCACAAACAATAAGAGTGGTTAACCGACATTCTTTTGAATTAATTACAACAATTGATGAAGGATTGGAAAATCCGCGCCATATTGCATTCAGCAACGGAAAAGGATATGTGACGAACTGGGGAGATGCGGGAGATGCCGAAGATGATTACGTTGCGGTAATTAATTTGGAAACCAATTCAGTAGAAAATACAATTCCCGTTTCGGAAGGACCTGAAAGAATCATCGAAGTTGAAGGAAAATTGTATGTGACACAGCAGGGTGGTTATGGATACGGAAATACAGTTTCTGTAATTGACGTCGCTACGAATGTTGTTACCGAAATTACGGTTGCTGACGTTCCTTTGGCTATGTTGGAAAAAGACGGATTTCTTTATGTAATCTGCGGTGGAAAACAAGCTTGGACACAAGATGAAACCGATGGTGGTTTATTTCAGATTGATTTAAATACAAATACAGTTACCAAACAATATGACTTTGAATCAGGTGATCATCCAAATTATTTAGGATCATTTGAAGATCAATTGTATTTCGTTTTGGATGGAGGAATTTATACAATCAATTTGACAGAAGAAACTCCTGAACACGATTTATTAGTTCAAACGGATGTTGCTGTAACTTATGGTTTTAATATCATTGATGATAAAATTTATATCGCTGATGCAATTGATTATGTAAGTCCGGGCGAAGTCATAATTTATTCGTTAGATGGTTTAGCATTAGCTTCATATACAGTGGGATTGCTTCCAAACGGATTCTACAAAAATGAAGAAGGAGGAATGAATGTCATCGACCAAACTTTGGCTGAAGTGAAAATTTATCCAAATCCGGCTTCTGGCGTTTTCTTTGTAGATGGAAAAAATATTTCTAAAGTTGAAATTTATGATTTGGCCGGAAGAATTGTAAAATCAACTTCAAACATTTCAAATGGAGTTTCTGTAAATGAATTGAACAAAGGTGTTTACATCGTGAAAATTCAATCTGGAAAAAAATCAACTTCCAAAAAATTAATCATCAAATAATGAAACCATTTCAATTCATATTAATTGGATTAATTTCTGCAAGCACGCTGGCGCAGTCTTATCCGCCGGCTGCCGGACAGGAAGGTTCCACAGCGATTTCCCAGGACAGCGAACTTTTCGTTGCCTGGGCAGCGGGTGTTGCCATCAGCCGAGGTTACATCAACATTTCTGATCCGGAAGCGCAAGACCAGGGAAGTAATTATGCCTCATTTGGAACGGAAAATGATGCTTTAGGAATTGCAGATGGAACTGTTGTAAGTTTAGGAGACCGCGGTACAGCCATCCTCAATTTTACCAAACCAATTACTAACGGTCCCGGATTTGACTTTGCAGTTTTTGAAAATAGTTTCAGCGATACTTTTTTGGAATTGGCTTTTGTAGAAGTAAGTTCAGATGGTATTAATTTTTTCCGATTTCCTGCACACAGCGAAACCCAAACAGAAACTCAAGTGGGTGGATTTGGTTCTGTTGACCCGACGTATATCAATAATTTAGCCGGGAAATACCGTGCATCTTTCGGAACGCCTTTCGATTTGCAAGAAGTAGAGGATAATCCTTTGCTCGATAAAAACAGCATCACACATGTGAAACTAATTGACGTTGTGGGAAGCATAGACCCTGAATTCGCAAGTTATGATTCATTTGGAAATGCAATCAATGATCCTTTTCCAACGCCGTTTTGGTCAAGTGGATTTGATTTGGATGCGGTAGGTGTTATCAATGAGGCATCCATGAATACGGAAGATTTATTTGTGCAGAATTTGAAAATATATCCAAATCCGGCAGATAATTTCTTTTATATTAGCACAAATGAAAAAGTTCAGATAGAAATTTTCAATGCAGCCGGACAAATCGTTTTGCAAACCCAATCCCAGAACAATGATAAAATCAATGTTTCAGGATTACAAAAAGGAATTTATTTCATAAAAATAAACTGTAAAGGGAAATCAACCCTGCACAGGTTACTCAAGCAATAATTCATGCACAACAACAGGAAGTCCCGAAGTTAATTCGGGACTTTTTTATTGTTAATTGTTTGAGCCTGCTTACCTGATTCATTTTAAATCAGTTATCTTTATGATAATTAATTTAAAAATAAAGGTTATGAAAAAAGAATTACTTCTTTTGACTGCACTTATTTCTGGCAGTCTAAGTTTCTCCCAAACCACCGGAACCTACGAAACTGACACTAACGGTAAACTTTTCTTTCAAAGCTTTAATGAAGCTCCGCCTCATCAATCTGGTAATCCTTTAGGACCCATGGATTTATCGCTCGATTGGAGCAATCCTGATTTTAACATTTCTAATAACCCAACAGAAGATTCCTGGGATGTGCGCTTGGCTGTTGGCAATACAGGAAATGCTTATGTAGTGTACAATGACAACCATTCCAATGGTCTTCAGAAAATTATGTTCCGTAAAAAAGTGGTTGGGCAAGAATGGACTGATGCGATTTTCGTCGATAAAGGAGGCGAAATTGGAGGAAGAAATAATCATTTCCCTGCGATTGCTGCTTCTCCTAATGGTGACCTTCATGTTATTTATAATGTATGGGCGATGGAAAATGTTCGCAATTATATTGGATATTCTCATTACGATGCAGCAAATGATATATGGAGTGATGGACTCAAAATTTCTGATTTAGGTGGAACCGTAAACCATTTCAACAGCCGTCATGATATTTACAGCACTGCAGATAATCTTCCCGTCGTGATTTGGGGGTTTGATTTCAGAGAAAATCAAGTCAATGAAGAAATATATATGAAATATTTTGATGGAAATGATTGGTCAGCCGACATTGCGGTTTCTGATGTCACAGACGGATTCGATGCAGGTTTTCCGAATATTAAAAGTATTGGCAGCAATAAGGCTCTGATTTTATATTCTGAAAATACCGGAAGCGGTGCAATGGAACTCAGATACAAAATTTATGATGAGGTAACGCACCAACTCAGCCCATCCAAAACCATAACCACAGAAAATATATTTTACAATAACTATGTACTGGCAACTACAGGAACCGGTGAAGTCATGATTTTGACGATTAATAAAAAAACCGGACCGGATCGTGATGTTTTGAACATTTACGATTATGACATTGCCGGTGATGCATTTACGCTTTCCGATAATACTTTCGAAGTGGTGGCAAATGCTGGAGGATTGCTGAAACGAATCGATATGGATTGTAATTCTGGAAGTGATTGCGCTGTTATTTTTAATGATTTCCTAGCACAAACCAATTCATTTCTGGAATATTCAACTGCTGGCGGATTTGGAACGCCTTTCGTTATCAATGAGGAAAATCCGGGATTTGATGCGCCTTCTGCAAGATTTGACCCTAATGGAAACCTGCATGTTGTCTGGACAGATTACCGTTTTGACGACGGGCAAGGATTTGACGAAAGAGAAGTTTTTTACGAAATGGGCGAAAACGTAAATATGGGCACAAATGAATTTTTCTCTTCAGCCATTGCCGTTTTTCCAAATCCCTCTAAAGGAAATTTTACCATCGAAACCTCTGGTAGTCATAAACTTCAGATTTATGATGCTTCAGGAAGGTTAATCGATTCAAAAATGATTTCAGGAACTACACATATCAACAAAACACTTTCTCCCGGAACATATTTCCTTCATTTTAAAAATGAAAAAGAAACACAAGTAAAAAAAATTATTGTAAAATAAACTTTAAACCATATCAGTTATATAAGTGCAAAGACCATCTTCCCGATGGTCTTTGTCAATTAATTTATTGTATCTTGGCTTTAATTAAATCAAAATAATTATCACAATAATTTAAACTTGAAAAAAATGAAAAAATCTCTTTTAATCTTCTCTGCTTGTGCGCTTATTTTTGCCAGCTGTAGTAAAACTCCTGAAGGCTCCGTTGGCGAGCAATCAATAGAAAGTGCCGAAGGTGACAAAGTCCTCATCAGACTAAAACCCAAAGTAGGTGATACGCAAAAAACCTTGATGACAATGGATATGTCTGCTGACGGTGAGCAAAAAATTTCTATGAACATGAGCATGGCAATGGATTTGAAAGTAACAGATCTTACCGCAGCCGTTTATACTTATGAAGTTAAGTATGACAAAATAAAAATGGATATGGATGCTGGTGGGATGCAGATGAATTATGATTCGAGTGCAAAAGAACAAACCGGAATGGGGCAAATGATGCACGAACAAATGAAGGTTTTGCTCGACAAAACTTTGAGTATGAAAATGAACGAGCGCGGAAAAATTACAGAATTTAATATGCCTGGAATGGGCAACAATCAACAGATGGATATGGGCTCTATATCTCTTCCAATGCCTGAAGAACCAGTTGGAGTGGGAGATTCCTGGTCAGACGAACGTTCCATTCAAGGTTCCGGTAACATGAAAATGACTATGACTGTTGAAAAGATAACTGTTGATGATATCATTATTGGTGTCAAAGGTACCATTGAAGGAAATGTTGGTGAAGCTGCAGGAGATTTTACAGGAAACTACAAACTTGCTCGCAGCAATGGTTTTACTAAAGACGGAACCATTAATATGAATATCACTGCTGAAGGAATGCCTATGAAAATTAAAATAAATGTGAAACCATTGAGTTAAATATATAAATTCAGAAGGATATTGAATTTTAAAAAAAGTCGGAAAAAATAATTCTTCCGACTTTTTTTAAAAGATATAAAATAGATTTAATTCAATTAATTATATCAAATTTTATGAGGATAATGTTACTTAAATTGAAAAAATAAATTAACGGAAACTGATTAATCAATTGATTTTAGTAGCCAATGCGACTCCATCTTTAGAAATTCCTTTTCCGTACTTTTTTATCATTTTAGGATCGTCAGAGATTATGTGTGAAATTCTATAATTTTTGTTCTTAGTGGTTTTCTCAAATTGCTTTTTTGATACTTTTTTACCATCAATATAATATCCTGAAGGAGCATTTCCAATATAATTTGCCACAAGTTTAGATCCTTTTGTATTGAAATTAATAATCTTAATTCCATCTGAAGAAAAAGTATTGTCCCCTGTCTTTGTGACTTTTCTATTCTTGAAAAACATTTTTTGTTCAGGACCTAAAAGTGAATCTATTTCAAAAGTCATTCCTTCCGGTATTTTTTGTAAATCTTCTGTTTTGAAAATTTTGTAATTGATCGGATTGTTTTTCTTAAAAATTATATTCTCAGGAGTCTTGTAATAGTGGGAATACTCAATCGGCTCGTTAAAACCTTTTTCTTTCCAAACTTTCAGCCATTCATTCTTCGGGTTATCCAAATCGATTTCTCCTTTTTGGATTTTTAATTTTAATTCCTTCGGGGAAAGAATCTTATCAGAATCTTTAAACGAATACGCATAACCCTGAACGCCAACTGAAGGACGGACAATAGTATCTGATTTTCTAACATCTTTGTAGGTGATGATTATTTTGTCAACTTTACCATCTTTCATGATATCAACAGTAGAAATTTCACTTGGAGTGATTTCTTTCAGGTCTTCCCAAGTTGCTGCTCTCCCAAACGCGATATCTTGATTTTCAAACTCGGAAATAGTTCCGTCAAAATTCATTACAACCGCCGAACCATCCGGAAATTTTGTTGTTTCAATCAGTTTTAAATTAACCGAATCCAAATCCTGAAATTCACCGTTTTCATTCTTGATTTGAACTCTTACATTTTCAGGTTCGATTTTTTCGTCCGATAAAACGATGACCTGTTTTACTTTCTCATTTTGAGATTGCGCCTGAACTGAAATCCCGATGGAAACCAGCACCAATGCCGGAATCAACACGGCATAAAACGATAATATTTGTTTTTTTGTTTTCATTTTGTTCAACATTTTAATTCTGTGTTTGATAAGTTTTTTGCTGAAATTATTGACCAAAACAGAACCGGAAGGTTGTTGACTGATAGAAACCAAATTGAGCTGGTAAGCTTTTTTGTCTAATCCGTTTTCGAGTGAATTTGTGTCTGCAATAAATTCTAAATTTGTACGGATCGACTTCCCGTACCACCAGCTGACCGGGAAAAACCAAAGCACGATTTTCAGCATTTCAGCCATCACAACATCGAACTGATGCCATTGGCTGATGTGGATATTTTCGTGCGTAAGGATATGACCTAATTGTTCTTCCGAAAGCATTTTCGGGTTCATTACAATTGTATTGAAAAAACTGAAAGGCGAAGTTGTTTTCTCTGTCAGAACGAGTTTCATGCCATCTTTTCGGATTAAATTTCCTTTATTGATGAGCAATGAAACCTGAAAAATTTGCAAAAGCATTATAAAAGTAAATAAAACAACTCCGAATAAATAAACTGAAAGCATCCATTCGCTAAATGTCCATTCCTTCCAGAAAAATGCGGAATTTGTTTCAATTGAAACTTCTGCCGGCATGTTTTCAAAATAACTTTTGGGCAGATAGATATATTCCATTCTTTCCTTGGAAAAATTCAAAGGCAGAAATGGCAAAGCCAACGATAATCCCAAACCGCTCAAAAGAAAAATACGGTTGTGCTGAAAAAACGTAAACCTTTCGAAAATAATTCTATACGCTGCATAAAACAACGTCAGAATCAAAGTAGATTGAATCAAATGTGTCATCATTTTTTTTCTCCTTTTTCGATCATTTCCAAAATTTCACGTAAATCATCTGCAGAAAGATTGTCCTGCTTCGCAAAAAATGAAACCATGTTTTTGTAGGAGTTATCGAAATAATCCTGAATCACTTTTGGAACCATGGTTTTACGATATTCCTCTTTCTGTAAAATCGGAAAATACTTGTGCGAACCGCCATAGGCTTTGTGTCCTATCCAGCCTTTTTCAGCCATCAAACGAACCATCGTAGAAATGGTGTTGTAATGCGGTTTCGGGTCGTCAGGCAAATGCTCGATGATGTCTTTCACAAATGCTTCGTTCAAATCCCAAAGTATTTGTAAAATTTCTTCTTCTCTGTTCGTCAATTTGGTCATTTCTTTCAGCTTTAAAACAAAGATAAACTATTTTTTTAGTTTTACAACTAAATGTTTAGTTATATTGAGTAAAGTGCTGAAAAATAATATCTATGATTCTTGTAAATCCTCCACAATCAACTCCGCAGTCCTTTCGGACGCGCCTTGTCCGCCCAGTTTTTGGCGCAATTCTTTGTAGTCATTTATAACCTGAGAACGTTTGGGTTCGGTCAGGATTTTGGTTAGTTCGGATTTTAAATTTTTGGTGTTTAATTCTTGTTGTATCAATTCTTTGACAACTTCTTTGTCCATAATTAAATTTACCAAAGAAATGAATTTGATATATTTCACGACGCGTTTTCCGATTTCGTAGGAGATTCGGCTTCCTTTATAGCAAACCACTTCAGGAATGTTGAGCAAGGCCGTTTCCAAAGTCGCCGTTCCGGAAGTAACTAAAGCCGCTTCTGAAATTCGGAGTAAATCATAAGTTTTGTTAGAAACGATTCTGATTTGGCTGCCGCCGATTTCTTTGTAAAATTCCAAATCCAGTGAAGGTGCACCCGCAACTACAAATTGATATTCGGGAAAATCTTTTTCAACCGAAAGCATTATTGGCAATTTCTTTTTGATTTCCTGTTTGCGGCTGCCGGGCAAAAGTGCGATTACTTTTCGTTCGTCTAATCCATGTTCAGACTTGAATTTCTGTAGATTAATTTCAGGTAAATCTTTCATCGCATCCAAAAGCGGATGACCGACAAAATCTACTTCATAATCATATTTCGCATAAAATTCTTTTTCAAAAGGAAGAATCACAAACATCCTGTCCACGAACTTTTTGATTTTGTGAACGCGACCGGTTTTCCAAGCCCAGATTTGCGGAGAAATGTAATAATAAACTTTGATTCCCAAATTCTTTACAAATTCCGCAATGCGCAAATTAAATCCCGGATAATCAACTAAAATTACGGCATCGGGTTTGTATTCCTGAATGTCTTTTTTGCAAATTTTAATGTTGTTGAGAATAGTACGCAGGTTCATAATCACTTCCGAAAAGCCCATGAAAGCCAAGTCTTTATAGTGTTTTACAAGCGTTCCGCCTTGTTGCTGCATAAGATCTCCGCCCCAGAGACGGAATTCTGCATTCGGGTCTTTGATTTTTAATTCTTTCATTAAATTGGAACCGTGCAAATCTCCCGACGCCTCGCCTGCTATGATATAGTACTTCATTCGTTCTCAAAAAGATTGAAACAAAGGTAATGAGATTTGTATAAAAATAAAATCAGGCAGCCTTTTCAAGCCACCTGATTTTCACATTAAACAAATTAACACTTTATGTTACTTTTTAACCACTTTTTTCGTTGTTGTTTTCCCATCTTTGGTTGAAATTTTTACAAGATAAATTCCTTTTGGCAAAGATGAAATGTTGATTTGATTGGAATTAAATTCAGAAATTTTTCTTCCTGACAAATCAAATAAATTTACATTTTGGACTTCAGATTTGGATTGGAAATTTAATATTCCCGTTGTAGGGTTTGGATAAATGGTCACGTCAGAAATATTAGAATTGATTTCTTCATTTCCCAGCGTTGTTAAATCCAAAGTATATTTCACCAATCCCAAATCCTGAACCAAGAAATATACATCTGCAGAATTTTCTCCCGTAAACATAATATCCGTTGAAGTTGCACGCATGAAACCTAATTCGTCTGTTCCGATTTCCTCCCAAGTTTCGCCATTATTTTTGGTATAAATCGTTTTTGCATCAGAAGCAGGGTAGCCAAAAAGACCGCCATCTTCGAAATGAGAAGAAGCAACGATCTTTCCTTCGGTGAAAGAAGAAAATTCAACTTTGTTCATCGGCGATTCATCGTAAACCTGTGTCCAGGTTTGTCCTGAATCATTTGAAATGAAAATACCAACTGAAGTTGCAGCAGCTAATTCCTGCGAGTTTAACGGATTTTTTTTCAAATCATACACAAGATGACCTTCTTCAACTGCATAAAGTTCTGTCCAGGTTTGACCATTATCTTGTGTTTTGTAAATTTTATTTCCTTGAGCCACATAAAAAATATTGTCATCTGCAGCATCAAACATTACACTTGTGACCGTCCCAAAAGATGGCGGCATGATTTCCTGTGTAATTATATTTTCTAAATCTGTGATATCTGATTTATAAATGATTTCTCCCATTGAAACCACAATTTTATTTGGGTTTGGTTCAAAGCTGTCAACTGCAATCAACATGATGTAGCTTCCGCCTAAAATTATGGAAGATGTTTCGCCGTGGTCGCTGCTCATAGAAAGGGCAGCATTTCCCATCATTCCACTCATCACAGAAAAATAAACTCTTCCAGCCACATTTCTGTCTGCATGAGTACCGCTGTTTGATACATTTGGAGTAAAATCAATTGGCAATAAATTAAATCCTTCCTCAGTTCCCTCCTGTAAATTCTGGTGCATCAAACCATTTCTCAAACCATAATAAACGTGTTGTTCCTCTTTTCCAAAAACCGCCAATCGTCCAGTTGGATTTACAAAAGGGGAATTTAATCTGGATAAATTTTCTCCGCCATCTTGTGAAATGAACGGATAATAATTCGCACAGATAATCACTTCATTATTTACAAATGGATTAAAGGAAGCCGTCAAACCATAATAATAATCTTCAGGATTAAGCGGATAAACATAATTCGTCCAGGTATTTCCTCTGTCATAAGAAATCACGATTTCATTTTCTTCCAAAATCAAGATTTGATTTAAATCCAAAGGATTGTAAGTTATGGAATGAATGCTGTTGGTTGACATAGAAGACCAGTCGATATCAACTACATTCCAGGTTTCACCACCATCTTGAGAACGATAAAGATTTTGCTCCTGACCTTCTCCCAAATAAAAGGTTCCTAAAAATATATCGTCCACATTTGCCGGATTAAATGTAATCGCTGAATAAACCGTTCCGGCAATTTTTTCTGTCCAGGTCTGTCCCGCATCGTTCGAAATTAATAAACCTCCTTCCATAACATCCGGTGAACCTCCACGCATGATGAATAATTTATCAGCGTCAGAAGGAGAAATTGCAACATTATTTACATGGATATTTCCATTGTCCAAGCTTTTATATACCAAATCCCAATTATTACCTCCATCAGTTGTATAATAAACTTCTGTTTGCAACCCAAAATCAAATATCTTGGTTGTATGCATCAAAACCGTATCATCATTGTTTTTGAAAATACTGTATGACTGAATCAGGTTATCTGGTTGATTTCCTATTGGTGAAGAAAATTCTTTACTTACCGATTCCGTTTCTATATCCAAAATAACAATCTTGTTCAATTCTGTTCCTTGAGCCGTACAGATAAATGACAAAGCTGTGCCGTCGTTGAGAAGGCGCATATCTTTGATGGTGACATACATATTGTCCTGAGGATGCGAATAAATCACTTCCCAGTCTGCGCCTTTGTTTGTTGATTTTACAATATGATTCGTAACCGTTCTTGCATAAATAACATTCTGGTGGTTCGGGTCAAAGGTCACGTCAAAGACCTGACCGTATTCTTCCGATGCTTCAAACTGCATCTGTGCATTTGAAAGTGTGGCAGAAAACATTGCCAAAACAATCGTCCAAATAATAAAACTATTTCTCATGTGTGAAAATTTAAATGTGAAGTAAAATTGGTGATTCTATCTGTTTCAACCTTTAAAATACATGCGACATTTTGTGACATACACAAAAGACAAGAAGTGACGAATTAACTTAAATTGTTGACAGATAAGAATATAAAGTCATTCCTTCCTGAATCTGTAGTTTTTTGGAGATGCGTTCTTTTCTTTTGCGGCAAGATTGCGGTGTGATATTGAGCAATGAAGAAATTTCCTTGTTACTCAAATTCATGTAAACATAAATAATGAATCGAACTTCCGATGCAATCAAATCCGGATGTTTGGTTTTCAATCGGTCGATGTAACCTTGGTTACTTTCCTCAAAATGTTTGAAAAAACTTTCCCATTGTGTATCTTGTTTCAAATGATTTTTGAGTTCACGGGTGTATTTGGATAAATTTTCGTTGCGTGAAACTTCCGGTTGCTGCGAAAGTAATTTGATTACGTCTTCAATCAATTCATTTCTGCTTGATTGATGCACTTCTTTGGCTGTTAGTTTCCGGTTTTTTAATTCCAGTTCATTTCTCAATCTTTCCTGTTCCAACAATGCCAAAGCTTCTTTTTCACGCAATTGTTTTTCCCGGATTAAATTGTCAGTTCTTTCTTTATTTAATTCAAGTTCAGCAATTTTTTCCTGTTGTTTATGTTTAACAGCATTGTTTCTAAAAATCCAAATTACCAAAATCATAACCAGCAAACCTGCAGCGATAATCGTGTAGAAGAATTTCCGCTCGTATTCCAGTCTGCGTTGTGTTTGTTCTAATTCATATTGGTAATTCTGAATTTCGAATTTAATTTTACCATTTTCAAAAAGTTTTGTGTTTTTTGCTGAATTCAAAGAATCTTTCATCATGATGACTGAATCTTTGTACAAAAGGGAAGGTTCATACTTCTGCGATTTTGCCAAAATTTGTGACAAATATTCATACGTATCTACCTTATCCTGAAAAGTATGCGCCAGATTTCTTGCCTGAAATGCATAATTTTCTGCTTTGGGATAATCATTTTTCTTTTCATGAATTTGTGCCAAGACCAAAAGCGTGAAAATTTTATTTTCAATTTGTTCTTCTCCTTTTAATTCAGGTAAGATGGAAAGTGCAGTTTTCTCTGCTTCATCATTGAAACCTTTGAGCATACGGTTTTCTGCCAATGCCATTTTAACCATTAATGAATTATTGGAATCATTTTTCACCAAAGAAATTGCTTCATTTATATAAACCGAAGCTTCATCCGTTTTCTTCAATTTATTCAATACCAAACCTAAATTAGTAGCATACAAACCTTTCTTTTCCTCCAATTTATTTTCTTTGGCGATGTTGTAGGCTTTGAGGAAATAATCATATGCTTTTTGGTTATTTCCTTCTTGAAAATAGAGAATCGCGATGTTGTTTAAAACCGTCATTACCTGACTGTTATCGGACATTTCGGTTGCGATTTCGTAAGCTTCGAGGTAGTATTTCAGTGCTTCACCGTAATCGAGCATGAGGTAATAATTGGCGCCGATATTGTTAGTTGCACGGAAAGATTCTTTGTTCCAGCCATTGGCTTCAGCCATTGTTTTGGCTTTAACCAAAAGTTCCAAAGATTGTGCATGTTCTTTGTTGAACATTTTTTCAATTCCATTTTGAATAATTTTTTCACATTCCTGTTGTGTTTGTGTTAATCCGAAAAATGGAATTAACAATAAGATAATAAGGAAGCAAATCTTTTTAGTGAATTTGAAATGATATGTAGGGTTTTGGTTCATTAAATTTAAAACGGTCTTGAATTTTGAGTGAAATTTATTCAGGTTTAATTTTGTAATTTTACAAAAGAAAACAAAGATAGAGATTTGTGATGGAAGAAATTATAAATAAGGTTGCCAAGAGTCCTTTGGTAACGATTGATCTAGAAGATTTTTATCCGGAAGGGAAACGAATGGTGTTTGACCTGAAGGATTTTTTATATGAAGAATTAATTTTGCGAGAAAAAGATTTCCGTGAACAATTAAAACACCACGATTGGGAACAATATAAAGATGCTTATGTGGCGATGGATTGCTCGACGGATGCGATAATTCCTTCCTGGGCATTTTTGCTGGTGGCGACATATTTACAGCCGGTTGCGAAGAAAATTGTAAAAGGAAATCTGGTCGATTTGGAAACTTCGCTTTATCAGGATATCATTTCCAATCTGGATTTAACCCCTTACGAAAACAAAAAAATAATCGTAAAAGGTTGTAGCAAAAAACCCGTTCCAGATGCGGCTTACATTCAGTTAATAGAAAAAATCCAACCACACATTCAGACTTTGATGTTTGGGGAAGCTTGCAGCACAGTTCCGCTTTTGAAGAAGAAATAATTGAAATTAAATACAATAAAAAAACGCCCAGATATTATAATCTGAGCGTTTTTTTGTTTCATTATCTAAATTATTATTTAGCCTCTCTTAGCAAAACAGTGTAAACTGCAAAGTGGTCACTGTAACCGTTTGCGTAGTAGGTATCTCCACCGTACATTCTGAAAGGGTATCCTTTGTACTGACCTTCCGGAGTTACCGTATAAGCGGGAGAGAATATATCGGATTTATAAATTTTGTAGGATTTATATTCTTTTTTGGTTTCAACCATGTTTCCGGTTGTAAGGATTTGGTCAAATAAATTCCAAGAATCTCTGTACGCCAAAGTTCCCATTCCTTTTTTATACATCGGTTCCATAATGTTATAAATGTCGCTGTCTTTGACTTTGTCTTTGTCACCTTTTGCGCCCATAATTTTTTTGATGCTTGGACTTACCGGATCGTCATTGAAATCTCCCATTGCCATGATTTTCGCATTGGGATTTTTTGCTCTGATGTCATCAAAGATTCCTTTCATTACTTCAGCAGCTTTTGCACGTTTAGGCATACTTGCCTTTTCTCCACCGCTTCTTGAAGGCCAGTGGTTCACTAAAAACGTAATTTCTTCTCCGTCCAATAATCCAGTTACTTGTAAAATGTCACGTGTATAAGTACGATTGCCATCATCATTGAAGATTTCAATTACATGAGGTTTTGTCTCTGTAACTCTAAATCTGTCTTTTTGGTAAATCAATGCAACATCAACACCTCTCGCATCGAAAGAATTGAAATGCGCTATACCATAATTATATGGTTTTAACGTTGGTTGATTTATTAAATCTTCAACAACTTTTCTGTTTTCTATCTCGCACAGACCTACAATCACTGGAGCAGACTGTGTTTGATCTTTTCCTAATTGAGAAATTACATGAGCCAAATTCTTAAGTTTTTGATTATAACGAGCCTCTGTCCAAACCTTTTTTCCGGTAGCAGAATATTCGTCCTGTAAAATCAAAGGGCGGATGATTTTTTTCCCCTGAATATTTTCATAAGTGTATCTCTCTTTGAACGAAACCGTATCATATTTTGATACTTGATCGGCCGCAATGGAAACATGGTAATTTGGGTTTGTATATTCTAATGTACCATCAATATATCCTACCGAAGCTTCCGTATCAAACAGATTTTCAAGATTATAAAAACCAATAGTAGCTGATTGGTATTTTTGCTGAGCTGTCAGCGGCGTTGAAAACAATGTTACCAAAACTGTTAACTTTGTTAAAGATTTAATAATTTTATACATCATATATTTTGTTACATTTGTGCCCTCATAAATTTTGAGGACTTATCTGTTTTTGAGTTCGCAAAATTAAAGATAAAAATACTTTTTAATGAATAAATTATTGTTAAGTATGGCCTTTCTCATTTTGATGGGAATTACACTTATGGGCCAAACGCGAATTTCGGGGATTGTCAAAGATGCTACAACCGAAAAAGAGATTTATGACCTGAAGGTCTTACTAGTTGAAACCGGCGAGGAAGTCAAAACTGACAGAATCGGTTATTTTCAATTTGTGGACGTTGCTGAAGGAGCCTACACTATCCGTATTTCCGGAGTAGGGTACGAAACTTTGGAAAAAAACCTAACCGTAAGCGATCAGAAAAACGTTGATTTAGGAAATGTTGCTGTCAAATTTAACCCAACCAGTGTAAATGTAGGTTTGGTTACTTTGACCGTGGATGATTTGGACGGAGACGAATCTTCTTCCCAATCTGCAGTAGGTCTGCTCCAATCTTCTCAAGACGTTTTTGCAAGTACAGCGGCGTTTGAATTGGGTGCTTATTGGTTCAAAGTAAGAGGATACGATAACAAATACAACGAAGTATTTTTCAATGGTGTCCGAATGAACAAAACAACCAATGACCGTGTAAACTTCGGAAACTGGGGTGGGTTGAATGATGTGACACGCCGTCCGGCTGAGCAGACTTTAGGTATCGAACCTTCTGATTATGCTTTTGGAGACATCGGAGGTGTAACTTATTTCGACACAAGACCATCTCAAATGAGAAAAGGAACCAGCTTGGCTTATTCATTTACCAACAGATCTTACAACCAAAGAGTTTTGGCAACCTACAATACAGGTTTGATGGAAAACGGATGGGGATTCATGGGGTCTTTCTCCCGCCGCTGGGCTGAAGAAGGTCGTGTGGAGGGAACTTTCTATGATTCTTGGGGTTATTTCTTGGGAGTTGAAAAGAAAATTAACGACAAACATACCATCAACTTTACTGGTTTCGGAGCGCCGACAAGACGCTCTACCAACAGCCCAAATACACAAGAAGCCTATGATTTAAGAGGAAATGATTATAACTCTTACTGGGGATGGCAAGATGGTGAAAAAAGAAGTGAAAGAATCCGTGAGTTCCACGAGCCGGTTCTTATGATGACACATCACTGGAACATCAACAAAAACACCAAATTGACTACAACCGCTTCTTATATGTTTGGTAAAGATAGCAGAAGTCGTTTGGATTGGTATGATGCGAAAAACCCAACGCCAACTTATTATAAAAATATGCCAAGTTATTGGGAAACTGAAGAGACTTTGAATCCTGAAGAAATTCAAAATACATATAACGCTTGGGCGAATGATCCAAAAAGATATCAGATTGACTGGGATAATATTTATTTACAAAACTATACTCGTAATGAAGTTGGAGAAGGCGCCGCTTACGTTTTGGCAGCTGATGTGATTGAAGATAAAACAATGAGTTTTTATACAAACCTCAAAGGGAAAATAGCAAGCAACATAGATTTTATTGCCGTTGCAAGCTATCAAAACACGCAGTCTGAGTATTACAAAGAAGTTTTAGACCTATTGGGTGCAAACCATTATGTTAACCACAATGCTTTTCAGGGAAATTATTATAATGTTGACGAAAGCAGAGATAGAAAAGTCGGGGAAGGTGATAAATACCAATACAATTACGAATTAAACCACCAAATTGCTGACATATTCTTTCAAAGTGTAGTTAAATTAGATAAACTAGACATTACATTTGGAGCAAGGGCATCTTATACAAGTATGTATCGTGATGGTAAATACAGAAATGAATTGTATTTGAATAATTCAAAAGGAAAGAGTGAGACGTACGATTTTTACAATTTCGGTGCAAAAACACAATTCTTATATAAATTAGACGGAAGAAATTTCATTCAATTAAACGGAGAATATGCAACATTTGCACCAACAGCTGACGAAGTTTTTCCAAATGCGAGAACCAACGACTTCACAGTTGATAAATTAGAAAACACGAAAGTACTTTCCGGAGACTTAAGCTATATCTTACGTGCGCCAAGAATCAAAGGTAGAGCTACCGCTTTCTACACCAAATTCATGGACGAGTACGAAAGAAGCTTTGGGTATATTGACGTAACAAGTGGTACGGCAGGAGATGCAAATGTATTTACTTCAGAAGTATTAGCTGGTGTTGATAAACTTCATATTGGTGCAGAAGTTGCTTTAGAGGCTCAGTTAACAACGACTTTAACTTTATCAGCAGTGGCTTCTATCGGACAATTTACTTACGAAAACAGCCCAGACTATTACCAATTTTCTGACAGTGATGCATTATTGGATTTCGGAGGACGTAAAAATTATGGAAAAGCTTACCTGGAAGACTATAAAATAGCAGTTGGTCCACAGCAAGGATATTCATTAGGATTAGAATACCGTGCTCCACAATATTGGTGGTTAGGTGTTACAGGAAACTATTTGGCTCAAAACTACATGGATATTGCTATGTACAAAAGAACCCAAGGTTTTATTTCTGACCCTACAAATCCAGGATTTCTATTTCCAAACGTAAATGAAGAAACTTTGAGAACGTTGTTGAAACAAAATAAATTTACAGACGAGTTCATGCTAAACGTAAACGCAGGTAAATCTTTCCGTTTCGGACAATACAATATGGGAATCAGTTTAACTGTAAACAATGTATTGAACAACAAAAATTACGTAACCTCTGGTTTTGAACAAATGAGAGTGGGTAATTATGTAGAAGCTCAGCAGGAACAATCGCAAAGACGATTTGCTCCAAGAATGTGGTACGATCAGGGAATCTCTTACTTCTTAAACGTTTATTTCCGCTTTTAAACCTTAATTTTAATTTTATAACACGACAATAAAATGAATACAATCAAAAAATTTAGAAATCTTTTCTTTATCCTTTTAGGATTAGGATTGGTACAATCTTGTGTACAAGATGACGAATACGCGATACCACCTACTGATATTGCTTGTAGTGATATTTGGGAAACCAGCTTGACACTTCATGAATTGGTAGCTATGGTAGATGCAGACAGTGATGGAATTGTAAGTTTTTCGGAAGAAACAATCATCGAAGGCTATGTTATTTCCGATGACAATCCTGGAAACTTCTTCAAAACGATTTCAATTCAAGACAGTCCAACCAATCCAACTATTGGTGTTCAAGTAGAAATTGACGAATACAACTTGGCAAATTACTTCCCTATTGGTTCGAAAATTAAAATCAACCTTAAAAACATTTATGCAGGATTCGACAGAGGTGTTTACAAAGTAGGTGAAACTTATGTTCAGGGAGACCAAACCAGAGTAGGTCGTATGAGATCTAGCATCTTTAAAAATCATGTAAAAAGATCTTGTGGCGATTTAGTTACAATAGAACCAGTTGTTTTTGAAACAATAACTGAGGCAAAAACTTCAGGTAAATTGAATACTTTAATTAAAATAAATAATGTTCAGTTTACAGATGAAATGTTAAATTTACCATTTGCAGCTCCAAATGTAACTGAAGATAAATTACTTGAAGATGAAAGTGGTTCTACAGTTATTTTAAGAAACAGCGGTTACTCTGATTTTGCCGACCAAATCGTACCTGAAGGAAGTGGAAGTATTACTGTTGTTATGAGCAAATACAATAGTACAGTTCAACTATACATCCGTGATGAAAACGATGTTCAATTTAACAATCCTCGTTTCGGTGATGGAAACGGTGGCGGTGGAGAAGGTAACGACCAAGAGGCTGCAAATTTCTTATTCAATGGAGCAGATTTTGAAAACTGGACTAACTTCTTAGGATCACTTAATTCTTTTGGATTAACCACAGGTTTAGCTGTTCAAAGTCCTGGAACCGGTCGCGATGGGTCAAACTCATTCTATTTGAATGGTACTACCGGATCAACAAATCCATATGTATTCACAGTTCGAGCTGATGCATCTACTATTCCAGCCAATGCTACAAAAATTACAATGTGGATAAAAGGTTCTTCTGCTAAATCATTGTCATTTAATTTAGATACAACTAGCGGACGTGTTTTCTATAACATAGGCGATCTTGGCGCTGAAAACTTGACCCTATCACCTCAAGAAAATAACCAATACATAGGCACCGTTAATACAAATGACCAATGGAGATTAGTTACACTAAACATCACTGGTTTAACTTTAAATACTACCGGAGATTTACTTGCTTTAAAAGCAGGATCTGGTACGGCTTATAACCTACACATCGATAATATCAAGATTGATTAATTATAAATCAAATAACATCAAAAACCGCCGGCTGTACAAGTCGGCGGTTTTTTTATGGATGAGAGTTTCGTTCGGAACTAATAATGCAATAAAATTTCCTGTTATAAGTTTTGTTATTTACTGCATAAAATAAATTAGAAAGAAATAGATATAAATCCAGAAACAATATCAAAAACATTTTTGATGCTGTTTTATTACTCTATTTTTGTATAAATTATTTACGGGAAGACAGATTATTAAATTGCAATACAAACTTGAAACATGAAAATAATTACCAGATTCAATTTATTCTTCATTTTATTTTTAATTTTATTATTCAAAGCTCAGGCACAAAACACAGTAACCATTTCCGGTACAGCACTCGACGAACTGAAATTTCCAGTAGAAGCAGCCACAGTTTATCTTTCTCAGAAAAAAGATTCTACCGTAATTGATTACACGATTACAGACAAAGAAGGAAAATTTAAACTGGAAATAAAGAAAATCAACGAACCGGTTTTTTTTCGTATTTCAGATGATTTGAACGGAGATTATTTTACAGAATTTTCATCGCTTACAGAAAATAAAGAATTAGGAGAAGTCAGTTTGTCCACTGCAATCAATTTAAACGAGGCAATTATAACCGGTGCGCCCCCGATTCGAATCAAAACCGATACTTTGGAATTTAATGCTTCTTCTTTCAAAGTTCGTCCGGATGCCAATGTGGAAACACTTTTGAAACAATTACCCGGTGTTGATATTGATGAAGACGGAAAAATTACCGTCAACGGAAAAGAAGTAAACCAAATTTTAGTAAACGGAAAACCGTTTTTTGACAAAGATGGGAAAATCGCTTTACAAAACCTTCCTGCCAATATCATCAACAAAGTGCAGGTAACCGATACCAAAACCAAAAAAGAAGAACTTGCAGGTGACAAAGCCAGCGGAAATAATTCGAGTATTAATCTCACGATAGACGAAGACAAAAACAAAGGCTTCATGCTCAAAGCACTTGCCGGATACGGGACAGATGAGCGTTACGAATCGAGCTTGATGATGAATTATTTCAAAGGAAATACAAAGCTGAGCGTTTTGGGCTCTTCGAACAATATCAATTCGGTGGGATTTTCGATGAATGATATTTTCGACAATATGTCGGGTGGAAGAAACCGAAGCATTATGATGAGTGACAATGGTTCTTTTGGGATTAATGGAATTAATTTTGGTGGAAGCGGAAACGGAATCACACAGTCCAACATTGGCGGAATTAATTATTCAGATACCTGGGCTAAAGATATTGATGTCAACGGAAGTTATTTCTATACCGATTCTGATACCAAAAATAACAACAGAACAATTCAACAGAATTTATTGCCGAACAATACCTATACCACGGAATCCGTTTCTACGAGCAGAGATCAATCTTCCAATCACAATTTCACTACGAATTTTGAAGTGAAAATTGACTCTACAAGCAGCATTTGGTTTGAGCCGGGTTATGCGTACAACAAAACAAAATCTTTCAATGATTTCAGAAATTTTTCTGTCAATGAATTGGGCGAATTATTGAACGAATCCACTGGGACATCCAACAATGAACAAACGAAACAAACTTTTTCAAACAATATCAATTTCTTCAAATCCTTTAAAAACAAAACTCAGATAAGCCTCGGATTTTCAAATAACAACAGCCGCGACAAAGGAGATGGGATTAACGTTTCAAACACTTATTTTTATCAGTCTGGAGACGCAGACGACATACGAAATCAATATACGCAAGACCGCAACCGACAAGATGAATTTGAGTTTAATTTCGAATATGAGTTGCCAATTCTGGATTCAGCAAATTTGGCGATAGGTGTGGATTATACCATAAGAAATCTGAGAGACAACACCTACACTTTTGATTATGACGAAGTTTTTGGAGATTATGTAAACGAAAATGAACTTTTAAGTTTTGAATTGTCCTCGGATTTCAACAGTGTAAATCCATTTGCGACCTATAAAATTAGAAAGAAAAAATTCAATGCGTCCTTCAGTGGAGGAGTGGAATTTTTGACGCAGAAAAATAGCGGAAATTATATGTCTGAGAATTATTACCTCAAACAAAATTATGCTTTGCCTACGTTCTCTGTCAACGGGAATTATAGAATGGGAAAAGGATCGTCCATTTATGCGAATTATAATTATGAAGTAAATCTCCCATCGGCGCAGCAGCTTTTACCAATAGAAAATTTAGCAAATCCACTCAATACTTACATCGGGAATCCTGATTTGGAGCCAACCAAAACGCACTCTATTTATGCAGGTTGGAACAATTTCAACTTTCAGTCTAAAACGGGTTACAACATTCATTTTGGAGGAAATTTCCAGGAAGTCGGCATTACGAACTACCGTATCATTGATGAGAATTTTGCCACCACTTCCACTTATAGAAACGTGAAAGGAAATTACAATCTCTGGGGTGGAATTAATTTCAATAAATCATTTACAAAAGACCAAAATAAATTCAGAGTCGGAGGTGGAATTAATATTAATCATTCCAATAACAAAGGTTTTGTGGATGGAGAAGAATTCATTTCAAAAAATTACAGCATCACGCCTCGTATTAATTTCAATTGGGATTTAGGTAATATTCTGACCATCAATCCGAGTTATAATTTGCGTTATCAGTTCAATCAATATGAAAATTACCGCATCGAAGAATCGACTAATATCGTGCACAATATCAAACTGACAACTACGAATTATTGGCCCAAAAATTTTGTTTTCGGAAACGATTTCGGATACACTTACAATTCCAACATTGCAGACGGATTCAAAAAAGATTTCTTTTTGTGGAATACGAGTTTGGCGTACAATTTCTGGAAAGATCAATTGACTTTCAAAGTAAAAGTTTATGATGTTTTAAATCAAAATACTGGTGACAGAAGAACCGTTTCAGATACTTATATTTCCGATGTTCAGAACGATGTTTTGCAGCGTTATGTAATGTTTTCGCTTGGATTCAAACTGGATAAATTTGGAGGAAAATCTGACAAACGTCCGGGAAGAGGCGGTAGAATTATGATTTTTGATTAAATTAATCCATCGCTTTAAAATCAAAATTTACAAACACAAAATCATGTTTGTAGGGATTTCTGGAAACATTCATAGTTGATTTGCTCTGGACAATTTCAGATTCGGAAGTAATCCAGTTTTTCAATTCATCATCGGTTTGATTTCCTATGTCTTTTGCATGAAAAATCAACGAATTTCCTTGTATAGAATCCCAAACCCAAGCTTGGAAAAGGCAGTCAATTTCCCCAAATTTCATTTTAGAAGATAATAAAATCTGGGTGTCAGGGTCTGCGGGAATTTGTTCAAATTTACTAGTCATTGTTTTTATTTTTAAAAATTATATTCAAAAATAAATCTCAATAACGACAAACCGAGACGTTCTACAATAAGGCCTAATAATTATCTCTCACGTGCTCCAACAACTTCTGGGTTTCCTGTCTTACCTGCCAGTTTTCTTTTTGGAAATGGTTGTTCATGACGCTGAAAATCAAAGTTTTTCCGGATTTTGTGATGAGGTAACCGCTCAAGCAGTAATTATTGGAAAGCGTACCCGATTTTGCATAAATGTAAGGAGTGCTTCCACCATAATTTCCTTTTAAAGTTCCGGTTCTGCCGCCGATTGCAAATATGTTGTAAAGTCTTTGCGTTGGAAATTCTTTGTACAATTTATCCAAAACAAAAACCATATCCTTTGGCGAAAATAAATTGTATCTGGAAAGTCCTGAACCATCGACCCAAACAGCTTCTTGCGGCATTCCCTTCAAGTATTTGGAGGTGATGTGCTGAATTGCTTTTTCTGAACTTAGTGAACTCGTGACTTGCGCCGAAACCATCAGTAAAATCTGTTCAGCCAAGAAATTATCGCTCACTTCCATCATGCGTTTATAAACCAAGTCTGATGGCAAGCTGAATAAAGTCTTGGCGTTTTTAGACAAATCTTTGTCTGTCAATTCCACCTCTTTTCCAACTGCATCTGCCAACATTTGACGGATCAATTCGTCTTTTACAACAAAAGGAACTTTGGTCGATGCACCATTTCGGGAACCGACTTTGAATTTATTGTCATAAAAATCTCGGCTGAAAAGGCTCTCTTCGTATTCCACCGAATCTGCTAAAGTTGCCGGAAAAGCGGATGGTTTTCCTTTGCCCTTTTTGATAGTCGCCATGTTTCCGTACAGCGGAAGTTCGCTGCGCTCGGCAGAATAATATTTTTCGTAATCTTCCCAAGACCAACCCAATCCCATACGCGTGCCTTCATATTTTCCCCATCTCAGGAAAATTTTTCCAGGTTCTTTTTTGAGAAAATCCATCACTCTTGTTACTGATTTAAATTCTGGATGTAAGAAGGTTGGATCGCCCAATCCTTGGATGAATAAATTTCCATCTTTCCGTTCGTATCGCAATGCAGGAATAGAATCTTTCAAAGTTTTCATCGCGCTGTAAAGAGAAAGAATTTTGATATTGGATGCGGGCGTAAATAATTTTTCACCATTGTAATTTTCCAATTCTTTTCCAGTTTCGGCGTCTTGAAGGTAAAATCCTACAAATTGAGTTTTGTAAAAATTGGATTCCAAATGGTTTCTGACCCAATCAGATTGCGCATTTAAAATTCCGGAGAAAATAAAACAAATAATAACCAAACTGCGCATCATCATTTTTCCTTATTTTCATTAATAATTCTTATATCGGCGTGTGACGGCGCGATGGCAATTTCATTTGTGTCCAAAATTTGTTTGGTTTCTTTATTTAATTTAAACAAAGCAGTACCATAGTCTTGGCGTTTCACAAATGCGCGCGCAGCGAGGTTTACACGGTCATTGGTAAAATCAGTAATTTCAACAGAAATAGGATTTGATTTCAGAACCAAAGGTTCATTTTCTAATAATTGCTTTAAAACAGATTGTGCTTTTTCTATGTCTTCACTGTGGGAAAAAGCAAGATTGATGTCAATTCGTCTTGTATCTTTTATGGAATAATTAATCACCGGATTGTTAAGTGCGCTGGAATTTGGGAGTGTAACGACTTGTTGTTTGTCGGTAACGATGGTTGTATAAAGAATGCTGATGGATTCTACCGTTCCGGCATTACCCAAAACTTCAATTACATCACCGACTTTGAAAGGTTTAAAAATAATTATTAAAAGCCCTCCTGCAAAATTTGACAAACTTCCCTGAAGCGACAAACCTATACCTGCAGCCAAACCTGCAAGGATTGCCGCAAAAGATGTAATTTGAATCCCTACCGCATTGATGGCAGAAAGAACAACCATCAATTTCAGCAAAATGCTAATGATTGGAAGTATGAATTCTCGAATAGATGCATCGAGGTTTCTTTTAATCATCCTGTTTCGGATGATGTTTTTGATTTTGGAAGAAAGCCAGAAGCCGACTGCCAAAATAAGCAACGCGACGCCTATACTGATGGTGAATTTTACAGCTTCATCGATGAGCCATTCAAACCTTTTTAGATCCATTTTTGAGTGAATTTCAACAAAAATAATTTTAACTACGATTAATTCGGAGTTTCTGTGAATATTTTAACCTTATTTTAGGATATTGAGATTTACAGAAGTAAGTTATCTTTGCGCCGATGAATTTTCAGATAGAACAATCGGATACCCATTCGAAAGCAAGGGCAGGAGAAATCACAACTGCGCATGGCAAGATACAAACGCCTATTTTTATGCCTGTTGGGACAGTAGCAAGTGTGAAATCAGTACACCAGCGAGAATTGAGAGATGATATAAAAGCGCAAATCATTCTTGGAAATACTTATCATTTGTATCTCCGTCCCGGAATTGAAATTTTGAATAAGGCAGGTGGATTGCACAAATTTATGAATTGGGATTTGCCGATTTTGACAGATAGTGGAGGATTTCAGGTGTATTCGCTTTCTGACCGAAGAAAAGTTTCGGAAGAAGGTGTCAGATTTAAATCTCACATCGATGGTTCCTACCACATGTTTTCTCCTGAATACTCGATGGAAATTCAAAGAAATATAGGTGCTGACATCATCATGGCATTTGACGAATTGACTGGAATTCCTGCCCAATACAAAGATGCGAAACGAGCCATGAATGTAACACACCGCTGGTTAGAGCGTTGTAAAACCTGGCTCAATGAAAATCCGTCTTTGTACGGATATGAACAAACCCTTTATCCGATTGTGCAGGGAAATTCATTTCATGATTTAAGAAAAGAATCGGCAGAATATATCGCCAATTTTGGTGCAGAAGGAAATGCCATCGGCGGGCTCAGCGTGGGTGAACCGGAAGATGTGATGTATGAAATCACCGATTTAGTCACAGAAATTTTACCCAAAGAAAAACCAAGATATTTGATGGGTGTGGGTACACCGTGGAACATTTTGGAATGTATCGCACTGGGCATCGATCAGTTTGATTGTGTGATGCCAACCAGAAATGCAAGAAACGGAATGTTGTTTACTTGGAATGGTGTGATGAACATGAAAAATGCCAAATGGAAAGATGATTTCACACCTTTGGATGAATTGGGGACAAGCTATGTGGACAGCGAATATTCCAAAGCTTATGTGCGCCATTTGTTTATTTCTGATGAATATTTAGGAAAACAAATCGCTTCAGTTCATAACTTAGCATTTTATTTGGATTTGGTACGAACTGCCAGAAAGCATATCTTAGACGGTGATTTTACACAATGGAAAAACCAAGTTGTTCCAAAACTTAGACAGAGATTATAATTGAAAATATTCGATAAATATATCGTCAAAAACTTCGTAAGCACCTTCTTTTTCATGGTGATTATATTATCGGCAATCGCTGTGGTAATTGATTTGAGTCAGAAATTGGGAAGGATAGAAGACAACGGTTCAACACCGATGGAAGCACTGACCATGTTCTATCCGTTTTGGGCAGTTTGGCTGGTGAATACATTTTTGCCGGTTGCGGTATTTATTTCAGTGATTTATTTCACATCGCGATTGACGATGCAAACGGAAATTGTCGCTGCACAAGCGGGCGGAATCAGTTTCCACAGAATCACAAAACCTTATCTCATCGTTGCCGGAGGAATTGCTTTGGTGGCTTTGTTTGTCAATAATTTTGCTTTGCCTTGGGCAAATATCAAAAAGAATAAATACCAGTACGAATACCTTTTGAGCAATACAAAAAAAGGTGAATATTATGAGCGGCAATCCATTTCCTCACAGATTTCTTCGGACGAATATATTTTTGCTCAAAATTATGACAGGGTAGAAAAAAGAGGTGCAAGTTTTATCTTTCAACAGTTTGAAAAAGAACAGTTAAAAGAACAAATCATGGCTTCCTCTTTCAACTGGGATGAAAAAGATTCGGTTTATGTTTTGCGAAATGTTTACACACGAAAAGTACTTTCAAATTTCAAAGACAGCCTCTCATATGAAACCACTCTCAAACGGAAGTTCAAAGCAACACCTGATGAAATTTTACCCGAAGGTTACGTCGCCGAGACCATGAATTCTATTGAATTGAACCAATTCATCCAAAGACAAAAATTTAAAGGTTCTGCAAGTGTAAATGCATACATGAATGAATTACAACAGCGAAACAGCTTGCCATTTTCCACTTTCATTTTGACGGTTTTGGCACTTTCTCTTTCCTCCAAAAAACGGAGAGGGGGAATCGGAGTCAACCTCGCAGTCGGAATTTTTCTGGCATTTGTTTATATTTTCTTCAACCAGATTTCATTGACTTATTCCACGCAAGGATATGTTTCTCCGTTCATTGCGGCTTGGATGCCCAACATTACTTTTGGGATTTTGACTGCTTATCTTTACATCAGAAGAGCAAATACTTAAAAATTTATTCAAATAAAATTTAACATTTAAATGATTTAATTTGTTAAATTTAGCTCAGGCATCTTTACCACAAATGTGGAATGGATTTCTACATAAACTCTACTGAAATTTGAAAAATGTTTACTACTATATCCATCGCTATTGTAGAAGATGACAGGCATTATAATAATGCACTGAAAAAAATCATCGATTATGACTCTGCACTGTCTTGTGTGGGACAGTTTTATAATGGGTATGAAACATTGCGCAATCTGGTCGGAATTTCTCCCGATATCGTTTTGATAGACATTAAACTTCCGGATAAAACGGGAATCGAGCTCGTTTCGGAACTAAAACCGATAATGGAAAAAACACAATTCATCATGTGTACCAGTTTTGAAGATGACAAGCACATTTTTGATGCTCTCAAAGCAGGCGCTTCTGGTTATCTGGCTAAGGGAGAAAGTTTGCAAAAAATCATCGCATCAATCAAAGAATGCCATTCAGGCGGAGCACCGATGAGTTTTGGGATTGCTAACCGTGTTTTGCAGTTTTTCAGGCAGGAAGATAGAAAAAAACCTTATCTGGAAGAACTGACCAAAACCGAAAATGAAGTACTCGAAATGCTTTCCCGCGGAATGCTCTACAAAGAAATCGCAGATCAGAAAAATGTAAGCATCGACACCATCAAAAAACAGGCTGGAAGCATTTACCGAAAACTTCATGTATGCAACAAAACGGAAGCTATTAATAAATTAAATAACAATTAAAATTTTGAATTTATGGAAAATCAAGAATTAAACGATCTGCATTGTGAGCAAGTTAAAATTTACATAAAGAAACTGATAGATGAAATTCCTTGTGAGAAAATCAAATCCTCAGATTCTTTCTCAAAAAAAATCCTGGTAAAACCAATCACATTTCAGCAAGCTTTAAATAATAAAATTGCTCTTCAACAATATTTTGGCAATGATTTTTCATATAATTTCTATGTGAAAAAAGCTCAGATGAATAAGATGATAAGTGATAATGATACACTTTACATGCATATCTTTTTTATAAATGAAGTAAGCATAGGGGCTAATAAATTAGGTGTCGTATTTAGGTTTTCCAACCTACCTGAATTCAATACTTCAATAAATTTAGGTTCAAATGAAAATGCATATTTTCTCCAAAACGGAAATGTCAATCAATTTGATAATACTTCACCTCAGTTTACCACCTTGCGATCTCAATTTCTCTCAGGCATTGGTTTACAGGCATCTAAGCCCAATACTTCTCTTACAGAATACATCACTTATGAGGTGGAAGATTTGAAAAAATTTGCAGGATTTGAACATGATTTAATTTTTGAATTAATGTGCACGATACAGAATGGACAAAATAGATTAGGTTTACAAGTATTAATAAATGATACCGATAGAGTTCATCCTACTTTATCGAATATTGGCTATTATGATTTAGGACATATTCGACCATAACATGATTCTGAGCGTACTCTACAGTTTAGTATTGCTATTGGTATTTTTAAAATCATGGATTTTAAACCATAAATATCCTGTTAAGAAACAGAATTATCTTTTTTTCTATTTATTAATTTCTGCAGTTGTAGAGTTTACTTCTCTTATAATTTATTACATAAATCCTGATATAAATGTAGGAATGTTATATAACATTTATGTGTGTACATGTATTTTATTCTTTTTTATCTTTTATCAAAGGATATTGACAAAAATATTGAAAATAATATCAACATACACATTCGTTTTCACGGTTTCATATTTAGTGATTTTCACAAAAGTATCAGGATTTATATTTGATTATAGAATTGTTATTGCAGCAACTCTTTTCTCTATATTAAATACATTATTATGGTTTTATCAAAAAATTAATTCTAATGATACGCAAAAGATAACCGAAGATCCATCATTTTGGATTTCAACTGGATTATTATTGTGGAGTGTTTTTTCTATTTTTAGGATAGTTCCAATGTTTTTGTTAAGCAATATTGATGAAGAGTTTCACGAATTTTTGAGAATGGTTATGTATATTGTAAACATTATTATGTATGGTATGTTTTACATCGCTTTGCTGAAATATGAAAAAATAATACTCACTCCAACAACATGAATGAGTTGCCCTACGAAATAAAACTTACATATATCATTGTCATTGCAATCATGCTGCTATTTGTAGGTTTCATCATTTTCGTGGTGATGACTTACAACCGAAAACAACTCCTTTTCCTCAAAGAAAAACAACTTCGGGAAGCGGAATATCAAAACTCCTTATTACACGAGGAACTGAAACGCCAGCAAGCCATACAAAAAGAGCGAGAGCGCATCTCTCACGATATGCACGATGAGCTCGGCGCCGGCATCTCTGCGCTTAAACTTCAGGTAGAATTCCTCAAACAAAAAGTCTCAGAAGAAGAAACCCAGCAAGACATGCACGAACTTCTTCAAACAGCAGAAAGCATGAACCTTTCCATGCGGGAAATGCTTTGGAGCCTGAATGTCGAAAATGACAATTTGGGTAATTTCGTGCAGTATCTTTGTAACTATGCCGAAAATTTTTTCCGAAAAACCAACATTCAACTCAATTGCATTTATTCTGAAATTAATCCTGAAAAAAATATTTCATCTGAAATCCGAAGAAACCTTTTGCTCTGTGTAAAAGAAGCACTGAACAATATCTACAAACATGCACAAGCAAATCAAATCACTATTGAATTTCATCAGCTCGAAACATCATTTTCAATTGATATAAAAGACAATGGAAAAGGACTTCCCGCGGATTTGCAATACGGAAACGGATTCAGCAATATGAAAATCCGAATGAGAAATATCTCAGGTAAATTTGAATTCATCCCCCGTGTAAATGGACTTCATCTTCAGTTTTCGTTTCCAATTCCACACTGATTTATTCCACAAAAGTGGAATTGATTGGCATCTTCACTGATTCTAATTTTGGGGTATAATATTAATATCTCAAAATCATGAAAACATTATCCATTATCACATTGCTTCTATTTTTTTCATTAACTGTAAATGCACAAAATAAGCAAACTAAAACCGTTTATGCATTTTGCTATGCATACAATTACGATACTAAAATATTGTATGTATCCGATATTGTAAATGGCATTGTAGGCAGCGACACTTATTTTGATGCCAGCAATACAAGTTTAGACTTACAATGGAACGCGAAATTTAAAACGGTAGTTGAAAAATATTTTAATTACAATAGAAACGTCACTGGATTTCCGCCTTTTAGCGATGATTATGAAACAGTTGACGGAGAGCGAACAAGAATTATAGGTAAATACAAACAGGAAGGCTTTGCTATACACCACATAAATTCATTTAGCTACACCAATGAAAAACGCTAAAACTTAATTAACATGAAAACAAAACTACTATTACTCCTTCTGCTTTCCTTTGTAGGAGTTTTGGGGCAGACGGTATCTGAAAAAAGTATATTCAGTGTAAGCTTCCAAAAGGATACAATTAAAGTAGAAAAGGATTCAAAAGATATTTATATAAATATACCACTAAAAATAAAAATTATAGATGCTCAAGATTGGAATGAGCATACATTGGAAATCGAAATAGACCCATTAAACACCAATTTACCCGCAAGTGATTATATAATTTATGACACAAAATATGATTTTAAAGAATTATCTAAAGATAAGGTAATTAATATATTGCTGAAAAAAGATACAATTAACGATAGAGATAGAGTGATAGTTCTGAAACTAAAAACAAAAAAGGGTATAACAGATGTAGGAGACAAAAATCTAGGTGACAATAAAGACATAGTAATTATTGTCAAGTCTCACCAAACAAAATATGAAGGGACAAATGATTACAAAATACTGTCATATGTAGGAACTAATTTTGACATGGTAGAAGGGAAAACTAAAGCAAAGAATCTATTTTTTGCTACTAACATATTTCTCCCTCCGATAAAAAATAAGAATAAGGTAGGGTTTTATTTTAGCTTATATGGAAATAGAACTATGAGTGATATAGATTCTACAGGAAATACACGAAGGACGTACAAGCTCAAACCTATTAGTGATTCAAGCCATATAAAATATACTTCTCAAAATAAAATGATAATTTCAAGAGTATCAGATAATATAGGTGTTCACCTTAGCCCACTTTTTAGAATAATCAAATCCTCTAATCACAATTTAAATTTGTATTACGCACCATCGTTGGAATTTATATGGAGAAAATCTAGTATTACAACAGAGTTTAAAAATCCAAGTGAATTAGATTCTTTAGTTGTTAATACTCATATTCCCGGTATAATAATAATGGATAATATATCCAAAAGGGTTCAAAATGAATATGTATTCAATTTTGGAGGTGTTGGATTATTTTTAGTATATGAAACCAAAGACTTTAGTTTTCGGATAAATTCATCAGTTGGCTATTCATCATACTTCTACCCAAGCAATTTTTTAATTTCAAATCAACAAATGACGGAAAGAAAAAGTGATGTTTTTTTCTCTGGAAGAGCTTGGATAACAGAAAATAAAACAGGTATAACTCTGCAAACAGAGATCATGAATACAGCAATTAATCCAAGGCCATTTTTTGGAGTTACATTATCCAAGGCATTTAAATTAGATCAACTCTCAACTATACTTGCCCCATTAACAAGCAGATAAATTTAAATTTAATAATTATGAAATTACCAATCACTCTCATCATCATCTTTTTAGGATTCGCAACTACATTCGCACAATCCGAATCAGAAACTCTGGAATGGCTCAATACCAAAAAAGCCGAAATTAGAAACATAGAAACCATAACCGTTTCTTATTATGAAGGTAAATTGAGCATTGATTCAGAAATGCTGCATGCTTATGGAAACAACGGAGCTTTTACCAAAATAAATTGGGATACCATAAAAGACATCAAAGCAGATGGCAATTATACGATAACAATTGTTTCAAATTCCATGTACAATGGAGAAAATTCATACATAAAATTATACATCAGCAGCGACCTGACACCCAAATACTACAAAGCCCTCAAACACATGGCAGAACTCAAAGGTGCAAAACTTGTAAATAACAATCTCTTTGATTAAAAAGGAGATTACTCTCTAAACTTTTCAAAAGTCCTTTCACTTTGAATTCTTAGAATGATTAGAGAAAGGACTTACCCAAACCTATCAAAATGCGCTTTCTCCAATTCCTCCCTGTGTTCAGGATGCGCGATGCTGATCAGCATTTTACTGCGTTGCTCCAGATTTTTACCATATAAGTTCACGATGCCATACTCAGTAACGATGTAGTGTGCGGGGCCTCTTGTAGTTACGACCCCTGCACCTTGTTTCAGTAATGGAGTAATTCTCGAAACACCTTTATTCGTAACAGAAGGAAGTGCAATAATTGGTTTTCCTCCCTCCGAAAGTGCCGCACCGCGCATAAAATCCATTTGACCACCGATGCCCGAATATTGATAAGTTCCAATCGAATCTGCACAAATCTGTCCCGTTAAATCTACTTCCAAAGCACTGTTTATAGCAACCACTTTTGGATTTTGACGGATGACCGTTGCATCATTCGCAAACGAAACATTCATAAAAGACAAACTCGGATTGTCATGCACAAAATCATAAACCTTTCTCGTTCCCGCAACAAAAGACGTTACCGTTTTCCCACGAAGTATTTTTTTCTTTTCATTATTAATGACCCCGGTTTCAACCAACGGAACCACCCCATCCGAAAACATTTCCGTATGGATTCCCAAATCCCTGTGATTCCCCAAACAGTTCAAAACCGCATCCGGAATCGCACCGATTCCCGCCTGCAAAGTCGAACCATCTTCAATTAATCCTGCAACATTTTCTCCAATTTTAGTGATGACATCATTTATTTTACTGCCATAATCCACCGAAGGAAGTTCCGCATCGTGCCAAACCATCGCAGAAAATTTAGACGCATGAATCGGAGAATCTCCCAACGTCCTCGGCATTTTTGGATTCACCTGCGCAATTACTTTTTTAGCAGTTCTTACCGCCGTCCAAGCCGCATCTACAGAAGTTCCCAAACTGCAGTAACCGTGATTATCCGGTGGAGAAACTTGAACGATTGCCACATCCAACGGAAAATATCCATTGGTAAACAACAAAGGAATTTCACTCAAAAATATCGGTACATATCCACCATAAGAACTATTTGCCCATTCACGTATATTCGCAGAAACAAACAAAGAATTTAACTTAAAACTATTCGTCACACCCGGTTGTTTCCAGTCTAGATCTCCAAACATGCTGATAGAAACCAGTTCCACATTTTGGATTTCCCCTGCTCTTCTCAGCAATGCATTTAGAAGGTAAAGAGGTGTCGCCGCGCTCCCATGAATAAACACTCTTTCTCCACTGTTGACCGTATTTACAGCTTCTTCAGCAGATATATATTTAAAATCTTTCATGATTAATTTTCAGAATTATTCAAAATTACTCATACTTATCGTTTTATTAAATGATGTATCTCACTAAAACTCGTAAATTTGCACCTTTAAAAATTAATAAAATGATCAACATTTCACTTCCGGACGGGAGCATCAGGCAATATGAGAGCGGAGTAACTCCGATGGACATTGCGCTGAGCATTAGCGAAGGACTGGCGCGCAACGTGCTGTCCGCATTGGTAAACGGCGAACAAGTTGAAGCTTCAACAACGATCACCCAAGACGCTACCGTTCAGTTATTGACGTGGAATGATGATATGGGTAAAAAAGCATTTTGGCATTCTTCGGCTCACTTGTTGGCGCAGGCAATTATGGAATTTTATCCAAATGCAAAACTGACAATCGGTCCTGCAATCGAAAACGGATTCTATTATGACGTTGATTTTGGCGATGAAACTTTTTCTGAAAAAGACTTTGAAAAAGTAGAGAAAAAAATGCTCGAAAATGCTCAGAAAAAATCTGAATTCAAATTGCATCCTGTTTCCAAATCGGATGCTTTGAAGGAATACGCAAATAACGAATACAAAACAGAATTAATTCAAAATCTAAACGACGGAGAAATTACTTTCTGTTCACACGATAATTTCACGGATTTATGCCGTGGGGGTCACCTTCCAAATACCGGATTTGTAAAAGCAGCTAAAATTTTGAACGCTGCCGGAGCTTATTGGCGCGGTGACGAAAAGAACAAACAATTGGTTCGCGTTTATGGAATTACATTTCCAAAACAAAAAGATTTAACCGATTATTTAAATCTTTTGGAAGAAGCCAAAAAGCGTGACCATAGAAAATTAGGGAAAGAATTAGGTTTCTTTACTTTTTCTGAAAAAGTAGGACAAGGTTTACCACTTTGGTTGCCAAAAGGAGCTGCTTTGCGCAGAAAACTTGAAGCATTTCTGATGAAAGCCCAACAAAAAGCCGGTTACGAAATGGTCGTTACGCCCCACATTGGTGCAAAAGAGTTGTACGTAACTTCTGGTCACTGGGACAAATATGGGAAAGACAGTTTTCAACCTATCAAAACACCACACGAAGGGGAAGAATTTATGTTGAAACCCATGAATTGTCCACACCACTGCGAAATTTATAAATCGGCTCAATGGTCGTACCGCGATTTACCAAAACGTTATGCGGAATTCGGAACGGTTTACCGTTATGAACAAAGTGGAGAATTACATGGGTTGACACGTGTTCGCGGATTTACACAAGATGATGCACATCTTTTCTGTATGCCCGATCAGTTATTGGAAGAATTTAAAAATGTAATTGATTTGGTACTTTATGTCTTCAATTCACTTGGTTTTGAAGATTTTGTAACGCAGGTTTCCTTACGTGATCCGGACAACAGAGAAAAATATATCGGTTCCGATGAAAACTGGGAAAAAGCAGAAAATGCAATCATCCAGGCAGCCAACGAAAAAGGTTTGAAAACTGTGATTGAATACGGCGAAGCAGCATTCTATGGTCCAAAATTGGATTTTATGGTAAAAGATGCTTTGGGCAGAAAATGGCAATTAGGAACCATTCAGGTAGATTACAATTTACCTGAAAGATTTGAATTAAGTTATATCGGAGCAGACAACCAGGCACATACGCCGGTGATGATTCACCGTGCGCCGTTTGGTTCTATGGAAAGATTCATCGCGATTTTGCTTGAACACACGGCAGGAAATTTCCCGTTGTGGCTCGCTCCTGATTTATTTATAATACTGCCAATCAGCGAGAAATATCAAGAATATGGAGAAAAACTTTCTAGATTCTTAGAAAATTCCGATATTCGCGGGCTGATTGACAATCGCAACGAAAAAACGGGTAAAAAAATCCGTGATGCGGAAATGAAAAAAATCCCTTATATGTTGATTGTCGGCGAAAAAGAAGCCGAAAATGGTACGGTTTCTGTTAGAAAGCATGGCGGCGGAGATTTAGGAGAAATGACAATGGAGGAATTCCGCAACATGATTACCAAAGAAATAGAAGTTAATTAAAATTATATAAACTATCGCAATCAGAAGAAAAGGCGGACGTGGTCCGGCGCGTGTGATCAAAGAAGATCAACACAAGATTAATGGGAAAATCACCGTACCTGAAGTAAGGGTAGTCGGTGAGGGTATAGAGCCCGGAGTTTATCCGACTCCAAAAGCTTTACAAATTGCTGAGGAAGCAGGTTTGGATTTGGTAATGATTACCGAAAAAGCCGTTCCCCCGGTTTGTAGAGTTGTGGATTATAAAAAATTCCTTTACGAACAAAAGAAAAAAGAAAAGGAATTAAAATCGAAACAACAAAAAGTAGTCATCAAAGAAATCCGTTTTGGGCCTCAGACAGATGACCACGATTATGAATTCAAAAAACGCCATGCGCGCAGTTTCTTGGAAGAAGGTTCTAAGTTGAAAGCTTATGTTTTCTTCAAAGGACGTTCGATTATTTTCAAGGATCAGGGAGAAATCCTTTTGTTGAAATTAGCGCAGGAATTAGAAGACATCGGAAAAGTCGAACAGCTTCCAAAGTTAGAAGGAAAGCGAATGATTATGATGATGGCTCCTAAAAAATAAGCGAAATTCGACCCTCAAAATTCGAATATCGTAAAAGAGAAACAAACGTTTATAAAAACATACAGTTATGCCAAAATTAAAAACAAAATCAGGCGCAAAGAAGCGTTTTAAACTTACCGGAACAGGTAAGATTAAAAGAAAACACGCTTACAAGAGCCACATCCTTACAAAAAAGGAAACCAAACAAAAACGCAACTTAACCAAGACAGGACTAGTTCATGTTGCGGATGAGCCAAACGTTAAACACATGTTGAGATTGAAATAAATCAATCTCAGGTTTATTAAATTATTAACCCTGTGTTGGAGCAAATATCAAGTGGCATTTAATGCCCGCCCACCACAAAAAAATTAAAAATTATGCCAAGATCAGTAAATTCAGTAGCGTCGAGAGCGCGTAGAAAAAAGTTGATGAAGTTAGCCAAAGGTTACTTCGGACGCAGAAAAAATGTATGGACTGTAGCTAAAAACGCAGTCGAAAAAGGATTGGTTTATGCTTATCGTGACCGTCGTCAGAAAAAGAGAAATTTCCGTGCTTTGTGGATTCAAAGAATCAATGCAGGTGCGAGACTTCACGGAATGTCTTATTCACAATTTATGGGTGCTGCTAAAAAAGCCGGAGTCGAATTGAACCGTAAAGTTCTTGCAGATTTGGCGATGAATCACCCGGAAGCTTTCAAAGCAATTGTTGAAAAAGTAAAATAGATTTAATCACATAAACGTTTGTAAATCCCGCCCGAAAGAGCGGGATTTTTTATGCGCATAAATTTTCTTAAATTTCAGCGAACTATGAAAAGGGTTGTTATATTATTTATTTTGTCTTGGGGAAGCTTACTTTTCTCCCAGCCAATCTTTACCCAAGAGGATCTGTTGAAAAAGGCCGAAGAAAACTATAGACTTGTTGAAACCGAACCAGAAGCAGCTTTTAAGGAAACATATAACATTATTAGAGAAGCAACCCGTTCAAATAACCAAGAGGCTGAACTTCGAGCATTGGTAACAAGATGCTTTTATTATAGGATAAAAAATGATTTTGAAAATATGATAATTGCAGCAAGATCATTACTTCAAAAAGCTGAAAAGTATGATAACCATACTTACCAAACCATCGCTAAAAATTATTTTTTTGAAGTCTACAATTTTAATAAACTTTATGATAAAGCTGTAAAAGAACTGGAGCAAGGCTTGCAAATAATAAATAGAAAAAAGACTGAAGATTCGCTTTCTATAGTAGCCAAAGCTAATATCTATATATCATTTGCCAATTATTTTGCTGTGAGAAATGATTTTGGGAACAGGATTAAATACATTAAACTGTCCTTAGCGGAACATGAAAAATTTTCTGATGAAATATACAGACAGCAATTACAGTTTTTAGATTACTCAAATCTTGCGGCGGTTTATATGGATCTGAACACTGATTCAGCAAAACATTATGCCGAATTATCCCTTTCAAAAGACAATGGATGGAGGAGGTCTGATGGAATACGATTCCTGAATTTCTCCATATTAGGAGAGATTGAGTTAAAAAATAAAAAATATGAAAATGCCATTTATTATTTCAAAAAGGCCGAAAAGGTAGTTGATTATAAGAATCCGGTTAATGTTAAAAACCTTTATAGAAACCTTATAGAAACCTACAAGATTTTAAAGGATGATCAAAGAGCGAAGCTATACGAAGCCAAACGTGATTCTTTCAGTTTAGGTATCGTTGAAAATCAAAATAGATCTCTTCACAATTTATTGAAAGAACAGGAAAAAAATGATAAAAGCGATCTGATTTATATTTTTGGTGCTTTTTGTTTTTTTGCATTTGTATTGAGTTTTTTTGTTATCAGGAAAAACATAATTTTGGCTAAACAGGAAAAAGTCAGTGAAGATTATTTGAAAAGAGTAACTGAAAGTCAAGCTGGAATAACTTATTCTAAGTTAGTGGAAATGCTGAAAAGAAATGATGTTGCATTTATGGTACATTTTGAGGAAGCTTTTCCTGAGTTTTCCTCTAAATTAATAAAGCTCAACTCCCAAATATCACATTCTGAAATAGAATTTTCTGCCTTACTCAAGATGAAGTTACCAACCAAAGAAATAGCAAGATATAAATATATTGCTCCTAAAACAGTACAAAACAAAAAGCATCTGATCAGAAAAAAACTAAATATTCCGAAAGATATTGATATATACCAATGGTTTGAAGATTTATAATTTTGTAATATTCTTATAATCAGCATTTTGTAAAATAAAATTATTTACCTCAAATTTTCTTTAAATAAATTTAACCACTCGGGAAGATTTCGGGAAGGTGTTTTTTTGGTCTTAGTCTGATATCAGATTAAACTTGCATCAATTTTAAATATAACACCATGAGAAATTTTAATTTTTTTAAGACAATTACAATTTATTTGTTATTATTTTCGGGAGGCTTGCTATCTGCGCAACAGCTTATTGTAGAACAAGAGAATATTACTCCGGAAAATAAGATTAAATATCAACGTCATTTTGATGGAGACAATTACACGCTTTTTTCAGAAGAAAGTACAGAAAGAGTTTATATACATAATGAATTGCTCAACCAAAATGATCAAACGACAGGAGAAGAAGAAGTAAATGTTTTGTTAAGTATAAATCTGGAATTTGATGCGGAGCAATCCAATCCACCGGGTGTGGTTCGGATTTTTAACGAATCAGGCTCTCTTTATATGGCCTACTGGGAGGAAATCAATCCGATTACCATAAATCTTCCTGCGGGTGTTTATGATATTGTGGCAGATTTTTCATCCGGACAAACAAGATATACAATTGTAAAAGAATTGATAGATGTTTCGGAGAGTTCTACAGTAGAATTAAATGTGGCCGATGCAACTAATTATATTTCTATCAATAGTTATATAGAAAACGGAGAGCCGTTAGAACCTGGGGTTTATAATGAAAATACAGACAGTTATTCTATGATGTTTTTCGACAGAACATTGTATTTTAATCCTTCCAATACCAAAATTGCTTATTATAGTTATGCCTGGGGGTCTCAGTTTACAGGAGATCCGGTATGGAATTTTTACATAAATGATGTAAGTGAACGTTATTCTATAGTCCAATCTGCTATAGGAACCGGGTACGAAAGTGGTAATAACTACTTCTCGAAATTTCCTACTATCACAAGTATAGACCAATCACTAACAATACATAACAATCCTGAAGATTATGCATTTCATGAGGAAAAAATTCAACCAAGTCCATTAGGAGTTTCTTCCGGAAACCTTCATCCGGGATTTTCCACGATAAGCACCTATAATGGTAATTTTATGGTATCCTGGACATTTTATAATACCGGAGATCCACTTAATGTAGAAGAAAGTACAAAATTTTATCTCAATAATTCCCTTGAAGAGAATGCAGGTGGTCTGTTGGTATTTCCGCTGATAGTGGATTACATGGATGATACCGAGGAAGTCTTTCATATTATGGGAAATGCAATTGTTTCTGGAGAAAATAATGAAGTATTTTATGGTTCCGGCGCAACTGCTTTTAGTTGGTACTTTTTGGGATATAATTATTATTATACTGAAAATGGCTTAAAAGTAGCTCCTTTTCATCCCCGATTTTCATTTTCTGCATCTGAAAATCCCGAAATAATACAAGGAAATAATGCTCCTATTTCTGTAATACTAGGAAGCGGAAACTATCTGATTCCTCAATATAAAGGGAGATACGGAGAAATAAGAGAAGGCGATTTCTATGATACTGATATTGAGGTCAAACAAGACGGAACGATTGTTTATTCGGGAAATTATAGAAGCAATTTTTCTATGCCACATGAAGGAGTTCTAGACCTTACACTTACCAATAATAACATTGAAGTTGATGGTTTGGCAGGCAAAAACATTACTCAGATAAGAATTGATCAAAATCAAGATGATATGAGCGCTCCGACTCTGCAGATACTTCAGTTTAGGAATGCTACTGGTAGGGTAACTGATCGCTTTTCTTCAGTTTCGGATGGTACGGTACGGATTGCGGCCGGAGATTTTGAAAACATTAACGTTGGGGAATATTTTGGGTACAAGGAAGGAAATTCCGTAGAACTTTACTACAGCTTATATAATCAGGACAACTGGACGGAACTGGAATTAACCGAATACCCTGAACATTTCTTTATGCCTGCATTCGGAGATTATTATGAAGCGTCATTGTCAAGCGTAATAGTACCCGAAGAAAATTCCTGGTTCGATGTGAAAATCATCTGCACCGATGCCGCCGGAAACAAACAGGAGCAGATCGTTTCTCCTGCTTTTAAAATAGGTGAGATAAATATGGAAATAGAGGAAGCCGAAAAATCCGGTTTAATGGTTTATCCCAATCCTTTTTCCAGTGAATTGAATATTCAACTTCCTGAAAACATCAAAGGAAATTATACTTTTAAAATTTCTGATTTGACCGGAAAAACCATTTATTCTAAAAGCCAAAACGAAAAATCATTCGTGTGGAATGGCTCCCCACTTCCAAAAGGAGTATACCTCATTTCAATCGAAAATAAAGTAAAAGTAATTGCCCGGAAAGTGATTAAGAAGTAGTTGTGTTAAATGTTAATTATGAAAGGTTCTTTTGATAAATCGGAAGGACCTTTTTACTTTTTAACCACGTTCTTCTTCGGCTGTGCCGGAACTTTCAAACCTGCTTCCTTGGCTTCCGAAATTCCGATGGCAACGGCTTGTTTGCGGTCTTTTACTTTTTTTCCGGACGAGGATTTTAACTTTCCTTCTTTGAATTCATGCATCACTTCCCCGATTTTTTCCTGTGCTTTTTTAGAATACTTTGCCATGATTTTCATTTTTTAATTCAAACGAATTCATTCAAAATTTAAACCATTTAAAAGTTTTAATCGCTAAATTTGTTTAAAATCAATAAGATGAAAACAATAATTGCATCAATATTCATCGCAGTTTTAATGATAAGCTGTGAAAACAAAAAAGAACAAACGCCAGCAACCACGACCGAACTTCCCAATGGAAACCCGGAAATTGTTGAGTTGACTTCACATTGTTATTTGTTCACCAACGGGAAAGATTCCATCCGTTTGAGTTACACACAGGAAAACGATGAGATTGACGGCTGGATGAATTATGATTTCTTCGAAAAAGATGGTTCTATCGGTGAGATTGACGGTAAGTTTTTCGGAGATACTTTGAAGCTCGAATATGAATTCATGTCTGAAGGAATGATTTCGGAACAGCAGGTTTATTTCCTCAAAAAAGATGGGAAATTATTCCATGGTGCAGGAGAAATGAAAATGGACAAGGATTCGGTGATGATTTATTCCAACCCGAAACAAATCAAATTTGAAGACACTACACCGCTTTCTCATTTGGATAATTGCCCTGAAAATTTCATCAAACAACAAAGCATTGATATGTATAAAAAGGTTTCAAACAGAAATTAATTCTTTCAATTCAATTAAATCCTGAGTGATTTTTGAACTTTCTATAGTGGGAAATTCAAAAACATTGGAATGTTGCTGTTGAATTCTTTCGATGATTTGAACGCAGATTTTTGCTTTTTCAGATTGTTCGGTTTCAATGAATGCAAATCCGGCGTCGATGAACATTCTGATTTGGTAATTCTTCAATTTTTCATCCAAAAGCAAAGCATCGCGCTCTTCTTCGTTTTCCAAAAGAAGATTTAATTTATCAGAATTTAATTTGAAATAAGTATTCATCAATTCATCAAACTGATTGAGAAACTTTTGCGGTTCTTCTTTCCCGTTTAATTCGAGCAAACGTGCCACAGCATTGACCATCTGCTCTATGATTTTGGAAATGAAATCTCGGCGAAGCATCTTATTTTTTTAAACTTTTGGTATAAGCGGAAACAGCAGCGAACAACCCCAAAAGTTCAATCATCATTCCTAAAATGATGAGGTTGTTTCCGGTCAGCCAACCTTCTGAATAGTGATTTACTTTGAGTAAAAATCCTGCGATGACAAATGCCAGTCCTAAAACGATAAATGTCAGTCCGACAATAATTTGAGGTGAAAATTTCATTTTAATCTAATTTATTTGCCAAACGTTTCATGACTTTGTGAGGCGGTTTGTTATCGTACAAAATTTTATAAACCGCAGACAAAATAGGTGCTTTTACTTCTAAAACTTTTTTGAGCTGGTAAACGCTTTTCGTGGCGTAATAACCTTCCGCGACCATGTTCATTTCTAAAATGGCAGCTTTTACGGTATAGCCTTTTCCCATCATGTTTCCAAACATTCTGTTTCGTGAGAAATTTGAATAACCAGTTACCAGTAAATCTCCCAGATAAGCAGACTCTTTCACGTCGCGTTCAATCGGAGAAATGTGCTGTGTAATGCGGTTCATTTCGCGCGTTGCATTGCTCATCAAAACAGCTTGGAAGTTATCTCCATAACCCAATCCATGAGCGATTCCGGCAGCGATGGCATAAATGTTTTTCAAAACTGCGGCATATTCTGTCCCGAAAATATCTTCTGAAATATTGGTTTTGATGAAACTACAAGCCAATCCATCCGCAACCATTTTAGCCTTTTCTGGATTTTGAGCGGCAATAGTCAGGTAAGAAAGGCGTTCCAAAGCGACTTCTTCCGCGTGACAAGGTCCGCTGATGACTCCAAAATTCTCAAAATCTACGTTAAATTCATCGTTCAAATAATTTCCAACAATCTTAAAATGTACGGGAACAATCCCTTTTATAGCGGAAACCACGAATTTATTTTCCAACGAAACGGTCAAATCTTTCAAACAAGATTCCAAGTGAATCGACGGCACCGCCACGATGATCCAGTCCGAATTGGCAACCAGATCGTTGATGTCGGTCGTGAGGTTCAATTGTTGCGGATTAAATTCCACAGCGCTGAGGTAGTTAGGATTGTGGCGGTTTTTGAGCAATGCGCCCTTGAGGTTTTCGTCGCGTACCCACCAATTGATTTGTTCATGGTTTTTGCACAACATCTTGGCTATTGCCGTTGCCCAGCTTCCACCTCCTACTAAACCGACTTTTGGTCTTGACATTTTGTGTTTGTTTACGTTTTTTGCAACTCCAAAATTAGTGAATTCTCTCCAACTTTGACAAAGTTCCGAACTTTGTCAAAGTTATCTTAAATGAAAAGAATCATTTTATTAATTCAAAAAGAAAGTTCAAATTTGTGAGTTATAAAAGTGAAACCTTGTACAAAAAGCTTTTAAGTGAAACGGTAATTTATGGAATCGGCTCTATTTTGCCGAGGTTGATTAATTTTGGGTTGATGCCTTTGTATGCAACTCAAATTGATACAGCAGAGTTTTCCAAATTTGCTCAATTATATTCTTTGGTTGCGTTTGTAAATATTGTTTTGACTTTTGGGTTTGAAACGGCCTATTTCCGTTTTTCATCGGATAAAGACCTTTCAGGAAAAGTATTCCATTTGTCCTTTTGGTTTGTGTTTGCAAATGCGCTGACTTTCTTGCTGGGAATGTACATTCTTAAGATTCCCTTAGCTAATGTTTTTGATTACCAAGAACATCCGGAATATTTAATTTGGTTTGCATGGATTGCATTTTTTGATGCCATTTGTATGGTTCCTTTTGCTTTTCTGAGATTTATGGGGAAACCTATCAAATATTCAGCGATTAAAGTATTTCAAGGTGTATTTCAAACTGTTTTGGTTTTGATATTTTTCTTTTGGATCCCTGAAAATTTCTTGCAAAATATTGGTTTAAATGAAAAGGTTTCCTATCCGTTTTTCGCGAATCTAATAGCCGCTTTCTCGGGAGTATTATTGCTATCTCCTATTCTAATGAAGGTCAGATTTTATTTCAATTGGGAGTTATTTAAAAAGATGGTCAACTACGGTTATCCTGTTATGTTAGCAGGATTGGCATTTGTGACAAATGAAAATTTGGATAATTTGCTTTTGAGAGATATGATTAATGAAGCTGAAGCTGGAGCTTATGCTGGTTGTTACAAAATAGCGACAGTTATGATTCTCATGGTAACAGCTTACAGAATGGGAGTTGAACCATTCTTTTTTAAACAAGCTCAAGAAGCAAATGCAAAGAAAACTTATGCAAATGTGATGCTTTATTTTGTAATTTTTTGTGGATTGGCTGTTTTAGGATTGATGGCAAATTTAGATTGGATTAAAAGAATTTTAATTCCAAATCCAGATTATTGGATTGCTTTGCAAATTGTACCAATTGTGGCGATTGCCAATTTCTTTTTCGGGATTTATTACAACCTTTCAACCTGGTACAAAGTCACTGACAAAACTTATGTCGGAACGATTATTTCCTGGGTGGGTGCAGGATTAACGATTGGTTTTAATATTGTATTCATTCCTATCATTGGATTTATGGCTTCTGCCTGGGCAACGCTTTTGGCATATGGAACGATGATGGTAATTTCCTATTTTTGGGGACAAAAACATTACAAGATTCCATATAAAACCAAAAAAATAGGATTGTATATCATTGTAAGTGTGGGATTTGCTTTGCTGAATTATTATTTGTTTAAATCGAGCATTATCATTGGTAATCTTCTGCTATTGATTTATATTGCAATCGCAATTTTTATTGAAAAATCGAGTTTAGATTTAGAGAAACAAAAAGCAAAAACTTAAAAAATCATTACCTACATTAAAGAAACAAAAACTTAAAAATGAAAATAATTATCCCAATGGCCGGTCGCGGCTCCCGGTTGAGACCACACACTTTAACTGTTCCAAAACCTTTGATTCCTATTGGAGGAAAGCCAATCGTGCAAAGACTGGCAGAGGACATCACGAAATTATCTGACGAAAAAGTGGAAGAAATCGCTTTCATCATCGGGGATTTTGGGGCTGAAGTAGAAGCTCAATTGTTAGGAATTGCAGAAAAATTAGGCGCAAAAGGAACTATATATCATCAGGAAGAACCTTTGGGAACTGCACACGCAATTTGGATGGCAGAACAATCTTTGTCAGGGCCGGTTGTGGTTGCCTTTGCTGATACGCTTTTTAGAGCGAATTTCCATTTGGATATGAATTCTGACGGAGTTGTTTGGGTAAAGAAAGTTGAAGATCCAAGCGCTTTTGGTGTAGTGAAATTAGATGCTTATGGTGTGATTGAAGATTTCGTAGAGAAACCTAAGGAATTTGTTTCAGATTTGGCGATAATTGGAATTTATTTCTTCAAAGATGGCCAAAACCTGAGAGAAGAAATCAAATACATTATGGACAATGAAATCCAAGGAAATGGGGGTGAATACCAGCTGACCGATGCTTTGGAAAATATGCGTGCCAAAGGAAAGAAATTTACATTGGGTCCTGTTGATGAATGGATGGATTGTGGAAACAAAGCCGCAACTGTAGATACAAACGGAAAAATATTAGGATTTGAAAAAGAGGAATTTGCCAACGTTCCAAAATCGGCTCAAATCTCCAATTCGTTGATTATTCCACCTTGTTTCATCGGTGAAAATGTTGTGATTGAGAATTCTAAAATCGGTCCATATGTTTCATTGGGTAACGGCACAAAAGTTGTGAATAGCAACATCGATAACTGTTTGATTCAGGAAAAATGTGTCATCGACCACGGCAATCTTACAGGTTCTATGATTGGAAATCATGCACAGTATTTTGGTGTTTCCAGAAATATCAGCTTAGGAGATTACTCCGTTTTAGACTTTAAAAACAAAGATTAATTTGATTAAATTTAAATTCCATACAAAATTAATTGTAGCCATTGCAGCCAGTTTGCTTGTGTTTTCTTGTAAAACAGCAAGCGTAGTTTCGGGCGGTGATGCAGAAAATATGAAAACGGCTTCTGTGATTAATAAAGTGTTGGCGCAGAAGCCTTCTTTCACTCATCTCACAATTAATTCCAAAATAAATGCGGATATTGATGACGTTTCCACTAGTTTAAATGGAAAAATTTATGTCAATAACGGCAAAAAGATTTGGGTAAATGTTTCCAAATTTGGAATTAATGGGGCACGCGCAATCATTACTCCGGATGGTTTTAAGGCTTACGAAAAACTCGAAAAAACATTCATCGACGGAGATTTTTCTTATTTCAACCGATTGTTGAAGGTAGATTTCATTGATTATGATAAATTACAAAATTTGCTTTTAGGAAGAATTTTTGTAGATATGAAATCTTCTGATTTTGATTCTGAAATAATTGAAAATCAATATGTTTTGAATTATAAGGAAAATAATGAGTTACTTCAAAACCCAAAAGACGGAAAGTACATTCAAACCTATAAAATTGGTTCAGATTTTTATTTAAAGGAAGCCTTTTTGAAAGACCCAAAAAGCCAGATGGAACTTTATGTCAATTATTCAAACTGGATAAAGGTTGGTGTTCAGATGTTTCCGAAAAATGTTAAAATTATTGTAAAAGACAAGAAAACGCAAAAAGTAGAGTTGGAATACAATAATTTTACATTCGAACAAATTGATACACCTTTTGAAATCCCTTCAGGATATAAACCAAATGACATTTTGAAATGAAGCAACATTTGATTTTTACCATCCTTTTTGCAATCCTTTCCGGATGGGCAAATGGTCAGATAACTGAAGCTGAACTCAAAGCGCAAAAGGATAAATTACAACAGCAGAATTCATCCCTCAAAAAAGAAATTTCAGGATTAAATAAAGATTTGCAAAAAAATCAAACCGAGTCTAAAACTTCTTTGTTGTATGTTCAGAATTTAGATAAAAAAATCATAGCACAATCTCAATTGGTCAATGGTTTGACCAAAGAAAAAAGATTTATCGAAGATGAAATTTACTTGACTCAGTTGGAAATCAATAAATTGAGTCGTGAATTAGTTGAATTAAGAAAAGAGTACAAGGAAATACTTGTAAAAGCTTATAAGAACAAATCTGTAGAAAATAAATTGCTTTTTGTATTGTCATCTGAAAGTTTATCGCAAGCATTCAGAAGAATTAAATACATCGAAAAATATTCTGAATACCAATTAGGAAAAGCAGATGAGATTCTTGCCAAAACAAAGCAAATCGAGAAGGAAAAATCGGCAAGAGAAAAATCTAAAATGGAAAAAGAATCTGTTTTGGCACAGCAATCCATTATGAAAGATGAATTGGAAGTAGAGAAAGGAGCTAAGCAGAAAGTTATAGAGGAATACAAGAAAAATGCAGGCGAAATTTCTCAGAGAATTGCCGAAAAACAACGCCAGCAAAAAGGAGTTGATTCCGAAATCAAACGCATTATTGACGAAGAAATAAAGCTTGCTAAAATCCGCGCAGAAAAAGACAAAAAAGATTGGGATGCTGCAGCTAAAACCAATACGATTGCTTCCTATCAAACTTATTTGAACACTTGGCCGGGTGGAGATTATTCGAATGCTGCACAGAGAAATATTCAGCAATTGGAAGCAGATAACAAAGGTTGGCAAACTGCGAGAGGTTCACATACCAAAGCAGCTTATCAATCTTATTTGAAAAACTTCCCTCAAGGTCAGTTTGCATCTACTGCGAGAGTAGAAATTGGAAAATTTGAAAAGGCAGAAGAAGAACAACGCCTGGCAAAAGAAAAAGCAGAACGCGAAGCAGAATTGGCAAATAAACCTGTTGAGAATGTTGTGGTGAAACCTGTAGAAACACCAAAACCTGTCGAAAATCCGAAGCCCGATCCGGCTCCTAAACAGGATTTTGCAGACAGGAGTAACTCGGCAGAGCTATCAAGTGATTTTTCTAACAATCGTGGAAGACTCCCATGGCCGGTTGCAAAAGGTCAGATTGTTGGTAGATTTGGAGAAAATCCACACCCGATTTTGGCGAATATAGTAATTAATAATGACGGTGTTGACATTGCTACCAATAAAGGATCTAATGCCAGAGCAGTTTTTGAAGGAGAAGTAACTGCTATCATCTCCATTCCTGGCGGCAACCGTACGCTTTTGATCAGACATGGAACTTATTATACTGTTTACAACAACTTGTCATTTGTTTCAGTTAAAAAGGGTGACAAAGTAAAAAGAGGACAAGATCTGGGTAGAATTTATACCGATGAAAACGGAGATACGATTCTGAAATTTGAAGTAAGAAGTGGCTCAACGAAACAAAACCCGGAAAGTTGGCTAGGTGGAAACTAATTTTGCCGTAACTTTGTATAAAATATTGAAAATGAATTTAGCATATATATTTAGTAACATCGGGACAAGAGAAATTATCCTGATTGTTTTGGTCGTAATCTTATTATTTGGAGCCAAAAAAATCCCGGAATTGATGAAAGGATTGGGTTCTGGAATCAAAGAATTCAAAGACGCAACGAAGGAAGATGAGAAAAAGGCGACGGACAATAATAAGACGGACAATCCATCTTAATTTGACCTGTTTAATTATCTCTAAATAATTTATTTGAGAATGAATTTCACTCAGAAAGCTTGGAATATTTTCAACGAAAGTATTGGCCATTACCATCAGTTCAATGATGTAAACAAAACGATTGAAAATCCTTACGACGAATCACAATTGATTGAGCATTTGCTTTACAAGAAAAATTGGATTGATACAGTTCAGTGGCATTTGGAAGACATCATTCGTGATCCGAACATCGATCCGGTTGAAGCATTGAAATTAAAACGTTGGATAGATAAGTCCAATCAGGAAAGGACCGATATGGTGGAATATGTGGACAGTTGGTTTCTGCAGCAAAATGCAGGAGTTGAGGTGAAAACTGGAGCAAAAATCAATACGGAAAGTCCTGCATGGGCAATTGACCGTTATTCGATTTTATCATTGAAAGTTTATCATATGCAAGAAGAAGCAACTCGTGCAGATGCTTCTGAGGAACATAAAACTCAATGTCAGAACAAATTAAATATACTTTTAGAACAGCATAAAGATCTATCAACTGCAATTGAAGAATTGTTGGAAGATATATCTGCCGGAAGAAAGTATATGAAAGTTTACAAGCAGATGAAAATGTATAATGACGAGGATTTGAATCCTGTTTTGTACAAGAACAAATAAGTATATCTAAAAATAAATAATTAATTCCTAAGTTTTGCTTAGGAATTTTTTATGCGGAAAAATTAAAATAAATCTAAAAAAGAAAGCTAAAAAATAAGCTCGAACTTATTTTTTAGCTAACCTAACCAACCTAAACCTATTTTTCTCTCTAAATCGAGAATATTTTAAAGTTCAGTTACGAACGAATTTTGATAATGTTATTATGGTTTTACGTACGTATTAACTGATACTTGATCGTTTTCTGAAACTACAGCAATGTAATAGAAACCTGATTGAAGATTGTTAACATCCACAGAAGTATTATAACTTGTGTTTATATCTTTTGACTTAACTACATTTTCATTTTCGTCAAATACAACATAACCTACCATTTTCTCTCCTTCTGATGCCACATCAACCCTATTAGAAGTTATATTTGTAACATTAGACTCAAATCCACTGCTTCCGCTTCCTATACGTACACCAACTGTTGTATGCTGTGCAAATGCGAAGCCCGAAGCCAATATTACGAACGCGATAAATAGTATGTTTTTCATGGTTACAAAGTTAAATTGTTTTATATATATGAGATATACCTAAATCTTGGTATTTTTGGGTTAATTCATTCATTTTGAGAAATTACATCAATTTCTATACCTGATTTGAGTATTTTTGACGCGTTCTTATAAATTATTTTTGAGCGTTGTAAAATCTATGAGGGTATATTTATTTTTTTTGGTATTATTTACAGCAATATTTTCTTATTCTCAGGACGTCGAAAGCCAAATAGAGAAAAATTATCAGGAATACAGAAGATTAGTTGATGCTAATCCTGATTCGGCTTTGATTTACCTTTCAGAATCTAAAAAGCTCAACGAAAAAAACAATGATTTGGATTGGAGCGCGAGGATTTATTATGGAATAGGTTATTCTTATTTTGTCAAACAAAAATATATTGTAGCATTAGAAAATTTCAATCAAGCAGTTGGATTTGCCAAACAATCTTCTAATTCTAACATACTCAGCAAATCTTATAATCAAATAGGATTAATTTATTCTTTTCAAAATGATTACAAAAAAGCTTTAAATTATTTTCACAGCTCATTAAATATTTCGGAAAATAGAGAAGAGTTAAGTGATAATACAATGTCTGTGCTTTCCAATATAGCGGATCTGTATATCTTACAGCAAGATACAATAAGTGCTTTAAGATATTACCACCAAGCCGTGAAAATCGGAGAAAGAGAAGATAAAAAAGCTATTTTGGCTGGGGTGCTCAATAACATTGCTGTGTCTTACATGGACAATAACAAAGACAGTACAGAATTTTATCTAAAAAAAGCACTTCAGATCTATAAAGAAACTAATAACTCATATGGGCAAATTATGACTCAGAATAATTTGGCTACAACTTATATGAATTTCACATCTGTTGAAGATTATCCACAATCATTGAGATATTTAAATGAATCATTAAGACTGAGTCAGGCAACCAAAAATATAGATGCTGAGTTTTTTACATACTATTATTTGGGAAATTATTTTGAAGAAGCAGAGCGCGATAATGTTAACGCAAAAAATTATTACGAAAAAGCATTTGATATGCTTAAGCGAGGATATAAAAACGATTACACAATTGAACTGTACAAAAGCCTGTCTCGCGTTTATTTAAAATTAGGAGATTACAAAAATGCTTACGAATTTCAGAAAATACAGCATGAATTGCAGGACAGTATATTCAGCGTTCAGAAAAATAAACAATTTCACGAAACCCAAACAAAATTTGATGTTGAACGCAAAAACACTCAAATCCAACTATTAAATAAAGAAACACAAATCGAAAAAGGCCATAAAAGACTTATTCTAATAGGATCAATTTTATTAATCATTCCTCTTTTGCTGCTCGCAGTTTTCTACAGGACACGCATGAGATATCAACAAACCATCAGTGAGCAAGATAAATTGTTATTCGAAAAAGAAAAAGAAACCATAAAAGCCAAAAACCTTATCGAAGGCCAAAACATGGAGCGAAGCCGTATCGCCAAAGAGTTACACGATGGTGTAGGAGGCAGATTGTCAGCCATTAAAATCAAAATGGATCAGTTAAATACTACAACTATCCAAGATTCAGAACTTGATTATTGCATCAAACAACTACAAGATACAGCCAGAGAAATCAGAGTAATTTCACATGAATTAAACGAAAACAAAATAAATGAATTAAATTTCGTACATTTAGTAACTCATTTAATAGATGATTATAAATTTTATTTCAATGGAGAAATTCATTTCAATATCTTTCCCGAAGATAAGTATGAAAAAATAACGGGAGTAAATAAACATTATTTATATCGTGTCATCCAGGAAATCCTATCCAACTGCCTGAAATATGCCGAAGCCGAAAATATCTATGTGGATTGTACGTTTGACGAAGTGTATAGAATCATCATAGACGATGACGGCAAAGGGTTTGATGTAGCAAATGTGAAAAAAGGAATGGGGATGGATAACATTCGAAAGAGAGTAGAAACATTACAAGGAAAGTTACATGTAGACTCACAAATCGGAAGAGGAGCAACGTTTATCATGGAAATTCCGGAAAATGGAACAGAATAAAATCAAAATCGGAATCGTAGATGACCATCAGTTAATTCTTGATGGACTCGAAAAATTACTTAAAAGTGTAGAAAATTACGAAGTCGTTTTCATCGAAAACAAAGCTTCTGTCGCGTTACAATACATGGAAAATAACCCAGTGGATTTGGTAATTTCAGATGTAGCAATGCCTGACATGAACGGAGCGGAATTCATTAAAAAGCTGAAGCAGCACCATCCAAAAGTCAAAATTCTTGTTTTGTCGATGTACAAAACAGATTTGATAGACGAAAACGATATAAACGGATATTTACTCAAAGAATCCTCAAGTGAAACCATTCTAAAAAAAGTAAATGACATTCTTACCAACGAGGCCAAAACCCATGCGCCTGCATTAGATAAAAGCCATAGCAGCTTGTCGAAACGTGAAAAAGAAATCGTCATCGAAATCGGACATGGACTCTCTTCAGAACAAATAGCCGAAAAACTATTCTTAAGCTACTATACGGTAGAAACACACAAAAAAAACATCTACCTCAAACTCAATGTAAAAACCACAGCCGAACTCATCAAAAAAGCAATTTACATCGGGATTATTACATAAATTACTTACTCAATCTGTGCTTCACAAACTCGATTTCAGTTTTACCATGCGCTTTTGGCAAGCCATTTTCATCGAGATTAACCATCGTGATATTCTCCACTGCAATTATATTCTCATGCGTCATCATATTTCTCACAACGCACTTCAGAACTATTGAACTCGTACCAAATTTCACCACATCCATCCCGATTTCTACAATGTCACCTTCACGCGCAGAACTCATGAAATTAATTTCCGACATAAACTTCGTCACAACATGTGGATTCTCCAATTGCACAATCGAATAAAGTGCCGCTTCCTCATCAATCCAAGCCAACAAAGTACCACCAAACAAAGTCTTATTTGGATTCAAATCCTGGGGCTTTACCCATTTTCTGGTATGAAATCTCATCAAATTTAATTTAGATATAAATTTAGCTTACATTCTTCAAACCCAAAGCGAACCACAATTATTTTTTTTGGACGCGCCTTCGGCCGGGCTGGCAGCACTCGCTTCCCGATTCCGCAAAGGCGGATCGGGAGAGCTCAGACAGATGCCTTCATCCCTCGCGCAGAAAAAAACGCAAAATTCAGAAAGACAATTATTTATCTTCTTTTGGGAACAACAATAACCAATTTCCAAATTCCTATTTCCTGCTCGACTTGATCGCCAACACCAGCAAAACCGCAATTGGAATCAACATTCCAAGTATATACAATTTATTCACCGTAAAAATTTCAGGATAGAAAATTATCGGAGCGATCAACCCCACTATCGCACCGCCCAAATGCGCTTCATGACCGATATTTCCCAACTGTTTCTGCATCCCATAAACCGAATACCCTAAATACAATATTCCGAAAACCCATCCAGGCATTGGAATGATGAACATCAATCCTAAAGTCATATCCGGATAAGCCGCTATCGCCGCAAACAAAACGCCTGAAACCCCACCCGAAGCGCCCACCGCCGAATAATAAGGATTGTCACGCTGAAAGAATAACGCTAAAAAGTTTCCACCTAAAATTGACAACAAAAATACCACTGCAAACATGATATATCCCATCGTCATATTCACTACACCCGCAGTTCCATAAACAAAATAGGACGGTGCCGAAAAGTATTGTATCACCACATTAGCAAAGAAATACAACGTCAACATGTTGAAAATCAAATGTGTAAAATCAACATGCAAAAATCCAGAAGTCAGAATTCTGTCATATTGTTTCCCATTCAAAACCGCTCCCGTCTGGAATTTATAACGGTTAAAAAATCCGGGATCGTTGAATCCTTTCATGCTCACAATGACATTGATTGCGATGATAATTATAGTGATGATTGCGATGTTCATGTTTTACTTTAAATGATAAATGATAAATTTTTTAGCTGAAAAATTAAATCTTTGGTATTAGAATAATTTTCAAATTCTCAAATAAGCGAATCTTTAAATTAAAAAAGCGTTGCTTGCTGTGTATCATCCGGGTCAATGATTTCATTGTCTTGGAAAGGAATGATTTCTTCTTCCTCTTCTTCGATTGCCGGATGCAGATTGATTTGTTTGATTTTATGCGAAGTCAGTTGGTTGCCTTGCGCTTTGATTCCTTTTACTGAAATAAATTCTTCCAAATCCACCACTTCAGCTTCGCGTTCTACGCCTTTTATTTTTGGAAAAATTAAATCCACCACAGGTTTTTTCTGTGTCGTAACCAATTCTACAAATGAATTGGAATCTTCCAAAAAGAAAAACGGTTGCGGATTCAAAGTGTCTTCCAGCAAAAATCTTTTCACAAAATAACGCTGTTTTTCAGCGTCGTAATAAATAGCAGAAATCGGTTTTTGCGGATTCCATTTTTCGATTGCAAGCAATTCTTCATCATAACGATTACTCAACTCAAACGTAGTCAACTTTACTTCGCCTTTGTCCGTGATGGTAAGGATTTTATCTCCTCCTTTGAATGCACCGAGCAATTCACCGCGGCTATCCGCATTCAATCTTTTTACCGTATCATCAAACCAAATTTTTCGCGGTGCCAATGTAGAGACACCTTCTTCCTTCAGTTCGACTTTTTTGATTGGATATTTCGTCACGAGATTTCCTTTGCTGTTTCTGCCTTTTACTGCCAATTCAGAAAAATCAATATCAAATTTCAATTTCTTCAAACGCTGATGGGGTTTGAGTAAAATCTGAATTGTTTCGGCTTCACCATTAGGATTCGGAGAAAAATACAATACTTCAGAAAATTTATTTCCATTGGTCATATCGTATTCCTTGTCACGCGTGATTCCAGTAACGGGAAATCTTTTCATGTACGAAGGACCATTTTTACCATCGCGGTAAATCATATTGTAAATGGTTCGTTTGTCATTTTTGTTCCAAACGGCAATGTGGAGAATTCCTTTTCCTATAAAGGTTTTTGCATCGACTTTTGTCACGAGCATTACGCCGTCATCTTTGAAAACGATGATGTCATCAATGTCCGAACATTCAAACAAAAATTCATCTTTTTTGAGTGAAGTTCCGATGAAACCTTCGACTCTGTCCACATACATCCTTACGTTGGCAACCGCAACTTTGGTCGCGTCAATCGTATCAAATATGCGGATTTCAGTTTTTCTTTGGCGGTCTTTTCCGTATTTGGTTTTTAAATTTTTGAAATAATCAATTGCATAATCAATCAAATTTTCAAGATGGAATTTCACCTGTTCGATTTTGCCTTCGAGTGCTTCTATATTTTGCTGCGCTTTGTCCAAATCAAATTTTGAAATTCTTTTGATTCGTATTTCAGTCAATCTCACAATGTCATCTTCGGTTACCTCACGCACCAAATGTCCGATGTGCGGTTTCAATCCCAGATCAATCGCGTTGATTACACCTTCCCAAGTTTCTTGTTCTTCAATGTCGCGGTAAATTCTTTTTTCGATGAAAATTCTTTCCAAAGAAGCAAAATGCCACTGTTCTTGTAATTCATTCAATTCGATTTCCAATTCCCGTTTCAGAAGGCTGACCGTACTGTCGGTGTTATGTCTGAGGATTTCAGAAACATTGAGAAACTGCGGGGTGTTGACATTGATGACACAAGCATTTGGCGAAATTGAAATTTCACAATCCGTAAACGCATACAATGCATCGATCATCTTATCAGGCGAAACGCCGGGTGCTAGATGAACGAGGATTTCCACGTCTTGAGCTGTATTATCTTCTACTTTTTTAAGTTTAATTTTTCCTTTGTCATTTGCTTTGAGGATTGAATCAATTAAACTGCCGGTAGTCGTTCCAAATGGGATTTCGGTTATCTTTAAAGTTGCTTTATCTTCTTGTTGAATTCTGGCTCTGACTCTGACTTTTCCACCACGTTGCCCGTCATTGTAATCACTTATATCAATGAATCCACCTGTCATAAAATCAGGGTAAATCGTAAATCTTTTTCCTTTCAGATGAAGGATAGAAGCATCAATTAATTCATTAAAATTATGCGGCAAAACTTTGGTAGAAAGCCCAACTGCAATTCCTTCAACTCCTTGCGCAAGCAGCAACGGGAATTTTACAGGTAAGTCATTGGGCTCTTTATTTCTTCCGTCATAAGAAGGAAGCCATTCTGTTGTTTTTGGGTTGTAAACCACTTCCAGCGCAAAAGGAGTTAATCTTGCTTCTATGTAACGCGAAGCTGCGGCTCCGTCACCGGTTAGGATATTTCCCCAATTTCCCTGTGTATCGATGAGCAATTCTTTCTGCCCGATTTGGACCATCGCATCTGTAATTGCCATGTCACCGTGCGGATGGTATTTCATCGTATTTCCAACCACGTTCGCAACTTTGTTGTAACGTCCGTCTTCGAGTTCCCGCATGGAATGGAGAATTCTTCTCTGCACGGGTTTCAATCCATCAAAAATAGATGGAATTGCTCTTTCTAGAATTACATACGAGGCATAGTCGAGAAACCAGTCCTCATACATTCCCGAAATTTTCTTTATAGTTTCTTCGTTTTGGTGATCATTCATCGTGTTCCGACTCTTCTGTATGTGTTGCTAATTCTTTGTTATTCTTGATAATTTTATTGAGAGATCTTTTCAGATCGTTGGTTTCTGATTTGCTTAAAAATGTAATGTTAAACTTTAATTTTGTCACCCCGTGTGCAGTTCTTTTGCTGGTAACATACATTTCCAATGTTTTCTTGAAAAAAGAATGCTGGATTTTGAAAGATACCAGTTTTTTCTTTGGAAAGTCCATGACTATTTTCTGTTTTGGAAAATATTTTGACCAAAAAATGTCTTTGGTTCTGATATTAATTACTTCTCCATCACTATCATATTCTACATGTTGGTGCCCTAGAAAATACAATATCAAAAATAACATAAGTATAATTGCTATTAGAAAATAGGGTGAGATGATGCTTACGATAATTCCAATAGGAATGACAATAAGAGTCATTGTAGCCAATAAAGCTAAGAATAGTAATGCGTAAAATTTTTCAATAAATGGAATCAGTCTTTTGTTGTTAATTCTCATAACATCGTTTGTAGGTTTCATAATTTAGGTTTTTGGTTTGTTAGAAGTTTTTTAGTTTAGTGAATTTAGCTTTTAATCAAATCATAAATCTGTTTTTAAATTATTTACAATGAATTCTTGTCTTGTCGGTGTGTTTTTCCCCATGTAAAATTCCAATAAATTCTCTATAGTAGTATCTTTTCCAATCATTACCGGTTCGAGTTTAATGTCTTTTCCGATGAAATTTTTAAATTCATCAGGAGAGATTTCTCCCAACCCTTTGAATCGTGTGATTTCAGGATTTTTCCCTAATTCATTCAATGCATTGATTCTTTCTTCTTCCGTGTAACAATAGCGCGTTTCTTTTTTATTTCGAACCCTAAACAAAGGCGTTTGCAAAATGTACAAATGTCCTTCACGAATCAAATCCGGAAAAAATTGCAAAAAGAAAGTAATCAAAAGCAAACGAATATGCATACCATCGACGTCGGCATCAGTCGCAATCACCACATTGTTGTAACGCAATTCTTCCAATCCATCTTCTATATTTAAAGCCGCCTGAAGCAAATTGAATTCTTCATTTTCATAAACGATTTTTTTGGTCAAACCATAAGAATTCAAAGGCTTACCGCGTAAACTGAAAACCGCTTGCGTTTCCACACTTCGGCTTTTGGTAATCGAACCACTTGCAGAATCACCCTCCGTAATGAAAATAGTAGTATCGAGTTTCAGTTGTGATTTTTGATCGTTATAGTGCTGGCGGCAATCGCGCAGTTTTTTATTGTGTAAACTAACTTTTTTAGCACGTTCACGTGCTAATTTCTGAATTCCGGAAAGTTCTTTTCGCTCGATTTCTGCCTGACGGATTTTTCTTTCCAGATTTTGCGCAGCTTCAGGATTTTTATGTAAAAAATTATCTAACTGCGTTTTGATGAAATCATTTACGAAAGTTCTGACTGTTAATAAACCAGGTCCCATTTCGGTCGAACCCAATTTGGTTTTGGTTTGCGATTCGAAAACAGGTTCCATCACTTTAATCGCAACTGCTGCGATGATAGATTTTCGAATATCACTCGGATCGTAATTTTTTCCGTAAAATTCTCTTACAGTTTTCACAATCGCCTCTTTGAAAGCCGTCAAATGTGTTCCTCCCTGCGTTGTATTTTGTCCGTTGACGAAGGAATAATAAGTTTCCGAATAAGAACGTCCGCTATGCGTCAGCGCGACTTCGATGTCTTCACCTTTCAGATGGATGATGTCGTAAACGATTTCCTCATCGATATTGTCTTGCAATAAATCCTTTAAACCATTTTCTGAATAAAACTCTTCACCATTGAAAATGATTTTTAATCCGGGATTTAAGTAAACATAATTTTTGAGCATTCGCTCAACGTATTCCTTTCTGAATTTATAATTTTTGAAAATTTCCGCATCCGGAATAAATGTCATTTTTGTTCCCTTGCGGATGGTTGTTTCCTTTTCAGGCTCTTCGTTCGTCATGTTTCCATAAGCGAATTCGGCAATTTTGGTTTTGTTGTCACGAATGGATTGAACTCTAAAATAAGACGAAAGCGCATTTACAGCTTTCGTTCCGACTCCATTTAAACCAACCGATTTTTTGAACGCACGGGAATCGTATTTCCCGCCGGTATTCATTTTAGAAACTGCATCAACCATTTTTCCCAAAGGAATTCCACGACCATAATCGCGGATTGTTACTTCGGTATCTGTGAGATTGATTTCCACAGTTTTTCCGGCACCCATTACAAATTCATCAATTGAGTTATCGATGATTTCTTTCAATAGGATATAAATTCCATCATCCTGCGAAGAACCATCACCCAATTTTCCGATGTACATCCCCGGACGCATACGAATATGTTCGCGCCAATCGAGGGTTTTGATGTTGTCTTCGGTGTAATTTGAAGTTGGGTTGAGGGTTAAATCCGGTTCTAATTCTGACATTTCACAAAAATAGAAAATTCTGAGTTGATTACTAAATCTTTAGACTTGAAAATTTTTAAAAAATTCTTCAAGATTAATTTTAAACAAGTATTTGAATTATTTTCCTATTAAGATTAAAAATTTATTGTTTTTCAATAAATAATTATTAATATTTGCAAAAATAATTTATTTATGAAAACAAATACTCAACACATCTTGACCGTAATGAAAATCATTGCTTGGCTTGCATTCGTGGGATTTTCTATCCAATGTACTGCACAAATCACTGCGCTTGTCGTTGGTTTTGTAAAACCTGAATTTGCTCCGAATTTATACAAAGTCGATGAAAACTGGTTCAAACTGAAAGAAGAATCTGACTTAATTTTTATTTGTATTATGTCAATAATCATTGCGATTTCTGCTTTCAAAGCCAATGTCTGGTACACGGTTATCAAACTTTTCGATTCATTAAATCTTGACAATCCATTTACAATTGAAGTTGCTAAAAAATTAGAGGGCATCGCCTGGCAATTGTTAGTAGTTTGGATTGCGGGAGCGATTGGAAGCGGTTATTTGAAAAACGTTCAAAAATTTCAGGAAATAGATTTTCTATATTTGGACAATGAAGGTGAATTTCTTTTCGTGGCGGGAATTATTTATATTATTTCACAAATTTTCAAACGCGGAGTTGAATTGCAGGAAGAAAGTGAATTAACGGTATAAATTATGGCAATCATTGTAAATCTGGATGTGATGATGGCGAAACGAAAAATGTCGCTCAATGAACTTTCTGAAAAAGTGGACATCACACTTTCCAATTTATCCATTTTGAAAACAGGAAAAGCAAAGGCTGTCAGATTCAGTACGTTGGAAGCGATTTGTAAAGCGCTCGATTGCCAACCGGGAGATATTTTGGAGTTCGCAAATGATGATTAAATTTACAAAATGAACTTTCAGTCAAAACTTCCAAACGTCGGCACCAATATATTCACGGTAATGTCTCGTTTCGCGCAACGACACGATGCAGTAAATCTTTCCCAGGGATTTCCTGATTATGATTGTTCTCCCGAGTTGATTCATCACGTGAATGAAGCGATGAAAAAGGGATACAATCAATATTCGCCCATGTCAGGTGTGAAAGAATTGCGTGAAGAAATTGCAAAAAAATATGAAGATTTATACGGCGAAAAATACGATTCCGAATCTGAAATTACTATAACTTCCGGTGGTTCCGAAGCGATTTTTTCTGCTATTTCTGCGGTTGTGAATCGGGGAGATGAAGTCATTATTTTTGAGCCAGCTTTCGATTTATACAGACCAATTATTGAATTGTTTGGTGGAATTGTGAAAGAAGTCATCTTGAAAGCACCTGATTTTAAAATTGACTGGAATGAAGTCAGAAATTTAATTTCAGACAAAACAAAATTAATCATCACCAATAATCCAGGAAACCCTTCAACGGTTACTTTGAAGGAATCTGATTTTGAACATTTGAATGAAATTTTAAAAGATTCAAATATTCTTTTGCTGAGCGATGAAGTTTATGAACATATCGTTTTTGATGGAGAGAAATTTCTAAGTGCTGCGAGATTTCCTGAGTTAAAAGAACGAACTTTTATCGTGGCTTCTTTTGGGAAATTGTTTCACATTACGGGTTGGAAAACCGGATATTGCATTGCGCCGGAATGGCTGACGAATGAACTCCGTAAAGTGCACCAATTCAATGTTTTTTGTGTGAATACGCCTGTTCAATATGGCTTGGCAGAATTCCTGAAAAACAAAGATGAATATTTAAATCTGCCCGAATTTTTCCAGCATAAAAGAGGCTTTTTGATGAATGGTTTGAATTCAACACCATTTAAAATCATTAAACCCGAAGGGAGTTATTTTTTGTTGGCTGATTATTCAGAGATTTCAGATTTGAAAGATACTGATTTTGCATTTCATTTAACCGAAAAGTTCAAAGTAGCGACAATTCCCGTTTCAGCATTTTATAAAAATTATACTGAACAAAAATTGGTACGTTTTTGTTTCGCCAAAAAAGAAGAAACAATGGAGAAAGCTTTACAAAATTTACAAAAACTTCAGCATGGGATTTAAATTGGTTTGTACAAATTGCTGCACTTCATTTTCGGTTGGAAATGATGGACAAGACATAAAAAATACTGCAAAATGCAGAACCTGCGGCAAACCGGCTCATATTCTCCATCATAAATTTAAACCACCGAAAAAGAAAGCCAAAAAAGAATGGAAACTGGTGGAGATTTTAATTCAAAATGGATTTGATTTTTCCTCGGCTTATGTGCCTTTGATTGACAATAAAAATCAATTTTGGGGAAATCTGAAAGTCAATTACCCTGACAATTTGGAAGATGTAAAATCATTCATTGAATACGCCGAAACATTTAAGCAGAAAAAATAATCCAACTTTACCAAATCGTAAATTCTTTCAATTTAGTTCAGAAAATCAGTTTAGAATTTAAAAATATGATTTTCAACGAATTGAATGTCGATTTTGTTGTGTCTTCACTTTAAGGAAATTTAATTTACAGATATTGATAAATTAAAGTCTAAGCCAAGTATAATCAGGAGTTTTGCGGGAAACACAATAAAAAAATGAAAAAAGTTTACTCTTTAGTAATCTTGTGCTTTTTCAGTCTATTTTTTCTGAAAGTCCAGGCGCAGGATTTAATCCATTATTGGAATTTTAATGATGCCACATCAGAGCAGTCACTATTGACTTCTCAGAGCGTAGTTTCAGGTAGTTCAATTACTTACACTTTGGCTGCGACAACAGAAGTTGCCAGCGATGAAGGTTCAGGATTTGAAGCCGCCAATGAAAATGCAAGAAACGGAGATCTCTCAGAAAAGCATTTGAGATTTAACAATCCGATTGACGGAACACTTACTTTTTCCCTTCCTACAACAGGTTATGAGAATCCAATTGTAAAATTTACAACAAGAAGGTCAGGTTCAGGAGCTGGAACTCAGATTTGGAGTTACAGTTTAAATGGAACAGATTATGCAGCGCTTCCGGCGGAAGTTCATGCTACCCCAAATGTTTTTCCTAACAACGGAAATCCTAATCTAGTAACCTTTGATTTTTCTTCAATTGCTGGAGCGGACGACAATCAGAATTTTAAATTAAAAGTTGAATTTGCTGTTGGAAATGGTGGAAATGTGGGAAATAATCGTTTCGACAATTTCACTATGGACGCTTCTCAGGCAGGAGGCGTAGATACTACTCCGCCGTCAGCGACATTTTATCCTTTGAATAATTCAACGAATGTTGCAGTAGATGACCAAGTAACTATTTCTTTCAATGAAGCTGTTCGTTTATTGAACAATGACGCATTGACCCCGGCGAATATTCAGAATATTATTGAATTCAAATCAGGAGGAGAAAACGGAACTGCAATTGCTTTTACGGCATCCATCACTGGAAATACAATTTATTTGACACCAAATGTTGCTTTAAATAACAGCCAGAATTATTATGTAGCTGTTAAAGCAAATTCTATCGAAGACCATAGCAATAATGCATTGGAATCAGTAGTTTCAACTTCCTTCACAACAATTGCATTGCAGACGGCATTCAACGCAGGAGACATCGCTTTCTTGGGTTATAGAATGAACAATTCAGATTCCGAGGACGAAATTGCTTTGTTGATTTTAAAAGACATCGACGCAGGAACTTTCTTGACAATTACAGATGCTAAATATACTTCCAATTCTGTAGAACAATGTTCAGGCGGATTGGTTTGGACAGTTGGTGAAAATGACTGTATCTCAGCGGGAACGATTGTGAGAATTTTTACAGACGCAGCAACGACTTCACATGGAACATTGACCGGAAGTGGATTTGGATTGAGTTCAGGCGGTGACCAGGTAATTATTTATGCAGGAACAGCTGGCACGCCAACTTATGTGACTGCATTGTCTTCAAACGGATGGGTTGCAAACAACACTTCTTGTTCGGGAAGCAATTCTCAACAACCTGCAGGGTTGGTTGACGGAACTTCTGCATTGAATACTTCTACTGCTCCGGGAAGTGTAGATGGAAATGCAGTAAATGCTTATTACAATGGACCTGTAACAGGTGATTTGGCAACGATTAAAGCCAATGTATTCAATCCTGCAAACTGGATTGCAATCGGTGGTTCAACTCCTTCTCAGCTTTGGCCTGAATGGAATTTCCCATCTTCATTGAAAGTTAACTCAGCCGTGGTTGTTAATCCAACTACAATTGAAATTGAATTTAACCAAACAGTAAACGAAGCATCTGCTGAAAACATTGCAAACTATACAGGAATTGAAGGTTTGGAGTCTGCAACTTTGGAAGGAAACACGGTTTCACTGATCTATTCAACACCATTCAGCGGTACGGAAACTTATACTTTGGTAGTGTCAAATGTGGAAGATGCAGTTGGAAATGCAATGAATTGTCCGTTTACTCATGAGTTTTCTTACAATACTTCTCTGTCATTGGCTTCAACTTTTGTCGTGGTAAATGAAGATGCAGGAACTTTGGAATTTGCTTTAAATTTAATTAATCCGGCAGTAGCATCGATTGATGTTGTTGTGAAAGGAGCACCTTTCAGTACTGCTGACGGAGATGATTTTACTTTAGAATCTCATACGATTAATTTCACGGCAGCAAGTTCATTGAACCAAATTATTTCAATTCCAATTATTGATGATAATATTGAAGAACAACAAGCTGAGTATTTCGTATTGAGCTTTGAAAATCCTGTAGGATTGACTTTGAACGGAGAATCATTGGCAACCATTTTCATCAAAGATAATGATAGATTAGCACCCGTTCCTTCAGAGCAGCTAACTTTGGATTATGTCAGAAGTTTTGATCCATCAGGAGAAGGAGATGCTTCAACTGAAGTTGTGGTGTATGATGCGGAATCAAAAAGATTATTCGCAACAAGTGGAATTCAAAATAATTTAGACATCATTGATTTCACAGATCCAACTGAACCAAGCGTAATCGAATCAATCGATATGACTGAATATGGTTCTTTGACAAGTGTTGCTGTGAAAAACGGAATTCTTGCAGTGGCTTCGCCAAATACGAATGTTACTGAAAATGGAAAAGTGATTTTCTTCGATACTGACGGAACTTACATCAGCGAAGTTACAGTGGGAGTTTTACCAGATAACGTAGTTTTCTCCCCGGACGGAACTAAAGTTTTGACTGCAAACGAAGGTCAGCCAAATCAAGATTATTCAATCGATCCGGAAGGTTCAGTTTCAGTAATTGATGTTTCAAACGGAGTAGTTGGAATCACACAAGACAAAGTTTCAACTTTATTATTTACTGAATTTAATTCTCAAGAATCAACTTTGATTGCTTCGGGAGTTAGAAAATTGAAATTGACAAGTACACTTTCTCAGGATTTCGAACCTGAATATATCGCTGTAAATGCAGAATCAACAAAAGCTTGGGTGACTTTGCAGGAAAACAATGCGATAGCTGAAATTGATTTAACTGCAAAAACAATTACTTCGGTTTGGGCAATGGGAATTAAGGATATGAGTTTGCCTGGAAATGGATTCGATGCTTCTGACAACAACGGTGAAGTATTGATTGCGAACTGGCCCGTTGAGGCTTATTACATTCCTGATGCTGTGGGAACTTATGCTGTCAATGGCGTAAATTACATTGTGACGGCAAACGAAGGTGACGAAAAAGAATATACAGGATTTGAAGAAAGAGTAGCTTTAGGTTCAAACAATTATGAATTAGATGCAGCAGCATTTCCTCATGGTTCAATCTTGAAACAAAACCACAACTTAGGTCGTTTCAGAGTAACGAATCTTCACGGAGATTTGAACAACGATGGTAAATTTGAAAAAATCAGAAGCGTGGGATCAAGATCATTCTCAATTTTTAATGCTGATACAAAAGAAATTGTATTTGACAGCGGAGACGATTTTGAAATGTACACTTCAGCACATTATCCTGAAATCTTCAATTCAGACCACGAAGAAAATGCACCAAAAGGAAGAAGCCGTTCAAAAGGTCCTGAGCCGGAAGGTGTGACGATTGCTCAACTGAGTGAAGAAACTTTTGCTTTCATCGCGCTGGAAAGAGTAGGAGGTGTGATGGTTTACAACGTGACCAACCCTGCACAGCCGGTTTTTGCAGATTATAAAAATGCAAGAAGTACTTCATCTTATGGTGGTGACAACGGAGCGGAAACATTGATTTACATTTCTCCTGCAGATTCTCCGACTGAAAAAGCATATTTGGTGATTGCCAATGAAGTAAGTGGAACTTTGACCATTTATGAAGTGAATAGTGATCTGCTTTCTGTTAAAGATGCTGTAAATGATATAAAAACATTTGCGATTTTCCCAAATCCTGCTAAAGATGGAGTTGTTTATTTCAACCGTGAAGCATCTGTTCAGGTGTATGATTTAAATGGAAAATTGATTTTCAAAGGTGATAAATTGAAAGAATTAAATACTTCAAGCTACGCTTCTGGAATCTACATCATCAAAACACAAGAAGGAATCAGTAAAAAACTGATTGTGAAATAAAAGCATAAATAATATAGCTGTCTTAATGTATTTATGGTCGGAAGAATTATTTCTTCCGGCTTTTTTGTTTCCAAATTGTAGTAAAGATTCTCTGATATGTAGAAGATTATAATCTTAAAACATAAAAATAGTCGGAAGAAATTCCGACTATCTGTGGTCTAAAGACTTCTTTTTTATTATAAGTAAATTATAGAATTACTTCGTCTTTATTAATTTCTGCGTATATTTTTTCGCAACATTTCTTTCGATTGCTTTGATCATATCGACCGCGATATCCTTTCCTGTTGCCCCTTCAATTCCTTCCAATCCCGGAGAAGAATTTACTTCCAGCAACAAAGGTCCTTTTGCAGAACGGATCAAATCCACTCCCGCTACTTCCAATCCCATCGCTTTTGCAGCCTTGATAGCAAGACGTCTTTCTTCTTTGGTAATTCGTACTACAGAACCTGTTCCACCCAAGTGGATGTTCGCACGGAATTCACCCGGAGGCGCCTCTCTTTGCATCGCTGCTACCACTTTTCCATCGATAACGAAACAACGTAAATCTTTACCATTCGCTTCTTTGATAAATTCCTGAACCAGTATGTTCGCATTCAAACTTTTAAAAGCATTAATTACAGATTCTGCTGCTTTTTTAGTTTCAGCCAAAACAACTCCTTTTCCCTGTGTTCCTTCTAAAAGTTTCACAATCAAAGGCGAACCACCAACCATTTTGATCAAATCATTTGTATCCAAAGGTGAATTTGCAAATCCCGTAATTGGAATATCCAATCCATTGTTCAATAATAATTGAAGCGAATACAATTTATCTCTTGAATGGGTAATCGCCGCAGAACCGTTTAATGCATAAACTCCCAAAGACTCAAACTGACGTGTCAATGCACAACCATAATAAGTCATGCTCGGACGGATTCTCGGTATTACAGCATCCAAATCATTCAGGACACGCCCACCACGGTAATGCACTTCTGGTGTTTTCGCGTCGAGTTTGATGTAACATTGCTTGATGTTGAAAAATTCTATATGGTGCCCCAATTGTTCACCCGCTTCTACGATTCTTTGGTTGCTGTACAATTCCGGATTACTGGCTAATATCCCGATGCGCAGACCTTCTATATTTTCAGTATTCTTATTGTATAAAGCCTCAACCGTTTGTCTGTCCAGTTCCCCAAACATAAAACTGCTCTCCGGATCCACCAGCATCTTCCCCCGCATTGCCTCACGCCCAAGCAGCATTCGGTAACCCATAGAATCACGATTGGTCAATGAAATTTCAATTTCCCATGCTTCTTCATTTACCTTCAGGTGTGTTTTGACTACATAACGCATCTCACGTGTACCCGTCGAACTTTTAATGTGGCGCATATCCACTACTTGAGCTTCACAATGCATCACGCGTTTTCCGTCAAACTGTATCGGAAATACATCAAACGAAACCCAAGGCTCACTATTCCTTTGAAAAGGCATTATATTTACAGCATGCAGCGCAGAAGTTTTGGCACCGCTGTCCACACGCACTTTTATCTTAGGTAATCCTAAACCGGGGAGAGAGACCCACTCCTCACTTCCCGCAACCATTTTTGTATTCATGGAAATTGGTTTTTGTTAGTACGAAAGTAAATAAACTTTTCAAAGCTGCCCAATTATTCAAAATGAATTCAAAAACAACTTCATTTATTTAATATTTAATTCAAATTAAGTCCATCCCAAAAAATCTAAAATCAATAACGTCATCATCATTAAATATTAAACACTAAAAATTAATTATTGATTTGGGCGGCATTTCGCGCTGCTCCGGGGTTTCGTACTCGCTCTCACTCGCACACCAGCTCGTTCCTCGCTGCCCTGCACATCACGGCCGCGGGAAAAACGTCTATTCAACTTTGAAAAAGTTTCAAACTTTTTCAAAGTTTTTCAAAGTTCTGCCCAACATCTCCCATATACTATCAACCTAAACCCATCGACCAAAATCAAAACTCTCTTACATTTGTAACAAACTCCAAATTTTTCCGACTTACCCTAAAGTCAATTATTATCATGAAGAATCTTTTTTCATTTACCATCATTCTTGTATCCGCTTTCGCTTTTTCACAGCAAAAATGGACCTTGCTCGAATGTGTAAACCATGCAGCAGACAACAACCTGACTATACAGCAAAGCCGTATCAACGAGCAGCTTTTCGAAAATACCCTCAAAAATGCAAACAACCAATGGTTGCCCACTGCCACGGGATATTTCGACAACTCTTTGACGGTTGGCACTAACAACCCTGTGATTAATAAGGGTTACCAGCAATACAACAATAGTTTAGGTGTTAATTCCAACATTACCATTTTCAATGGTGGATTAGTTCATTTAAATAAAGAAAAATCAGCTTTGGGTGTAGAGTCAAGTAAACTCCAAACGGAAAGCGTTACCAATGATATTTCCCTGATGGTTGTAAATTATTATTTAAATGTCATGCTCAACCGTGAGCTTCTTCAAATTGCAGAAGGAAATCTTGTCTTAAATGAAAATCAGCTCGACCGCGTTCAGAAACAATTCAATGAAGGAGTAGTTGCACGTGCCGATTTGGTGCAGGCAGAAGCCAACGTTGCTCAAGAACGAAAAAATGTTGCCGATGCGAAGATTGAAGTCGAAAGAGCTTTGTTCAATCTTGCAGTTTTATTGCAACTTCCTGATTACAGACAATTCGATGTGGTAACGATTCCAGTTCCTGACAATTTGGAATTAGGACTTTATGATATGAATGAAATCCTTGAAACTGCTTACCGCGAACAGCCTTCGGTGAAAAAAGCAGAAGTGGATGTGGAATCTGCAGGAAAAGACATAGACATCGCCAAAACAGGATTGCTTCCGACTGTAACAGGAACTTATAATTTAGGGACGAGTTATGCAGATTATTTTAACAAAGGTTTGATGACTGATGCGTGGCTGAGTCAGTGGTATGACAATATCACCAATGTCTTTGGGGTAAGTGTTCAGATTCCGATTTTTGAAAAATTCAACAACAAAGTAAACATCGAACGTGCAACCATCAACCAATCTTTGAGTCAAAATACACTCGATTTGCAAAAACAAACCATCCGCGAAAATGTCCAGGAAGCATATTTCAATGTAAATACTTCTTATCAGGCATTTGAATTTGCCAAAGAAAGTGTCCGTACTAACGAGGTTTCCGCCGATTTTGCCCAAAGAAGTTTCGATGCAGGTGTTTTGAATATTTATGATTTGAACATCGCAAGAAACAACTTGGTTGTGGCGCAATCTCAAATGGCACAGGCCAAATACAATTTCATCTTTAGGTTAAAAGTCCTGGACTTCTATGCAGGAAGACCTTTGACCGAAGGATTGTAATTATTTTCGTCAATCAATGGTTTATGTTTAAATTTGTATTTAAATCATTTCAGAATGTTGACAGAAAGCCCAAAATATATTACTGATAAAAAAGGAAAAAAGATTTCTGTGATTCTTCCAATTAAAGAATATGAAGATATTTTAGAAAAACTGGAAGAAATGGAGGATGTTCGTCTGTATGATGAGGCGAAAAAAGAAGACACAGGAGAGCGTGTTTTGTTTTCAGATTATGTGAAAAAACGAACAGCTAAAAATGGCTGAGTACACAATTATTTTATCCAAAAAAGCTGAGAAACAATTAGACAAATTGAACGACACAATCGTTTTACCCATATTAAATTCCATTTCAGAATTAGCAATAAATCCTCGCCCAGTTGGTTATAAAAAACTAAAAGGAAGAAAAGGATGTAGAATCAGAGTCGGTGATTATAGAGTGATTTATGAGATAATCGATAAGGAAATGATTGTTGAAGTCATTGCGCTCGGTCACCGAAAAGATATTTACGATTAAATTATAAAAATGACAATTCTACACATAGAAACTTCCACTAAAAACTGCTCCGTTTCGATTTCACGAAATGGTAAAATGCTTTGCCTTTGTGAAGAATATGACCAGAATTATGGTCATTCAGAAAAGCTGCATCAATTTGTGAATTGGGCATTGGAAGGTGCTGAAATTTCATTGAAAGAACTGGATGCGGTTTGTGTTTCCAAAGGTCCTGGAAGTTATACCGGATTGCGAATTGGAGTTTCGGCGGCGAAAGGTTTTTGTTTTGGGTTGGATATTCCTTTGATTTCTTTGAACTCGTTAGAGATTTTGGGGCAAACGCAGATTGATAAAGGTTTTGATTTGATCATCCCGATGATCGATGCACGGCGAATGGAAGTTTATACTGCTAGTTTTGATGATAATGGGAAAATGATTTCGGATATCGAAGCTAAAGTCCTTGATGAAACTTCTTTCCAGGAATTGGCGGATAAAAAAACTGCTTTCGTTGGTGATGCAGTTGAAAAAAGTAAGCCCGTTTTGAACCTTCCCCATGCGGAATTTATTGAAGGCATTCATCCTTCGGCGAAGCAAATGATTGCTTTGGCTGAGAAGAAATTTATCCAGAAAGAATTTGAAGATGTGGCTTACTTTGAGCCGTTTTATCTGAAAGAATTTATTGCTGGAATTAAAAAATCTTAATTTTTTTGTGATTTAGAACTACGAAAAATCTTTTATTTTTTAGATTTTTCATTTTCCCTCCGTTTCATTCAAAATGACATATGTTATTTAGTTTTATTCATTAAATTTAGCCTCGCTAAAAAACAAACATTATGGAATTACCCTGGGTTGAACCCTACAAAATCAAAATGACAGAAGATATTTACATTTCAACGCGTGAGGAACGTGAGAAATGGATCGAAGAAGCAGGATTTAATTTGTTTAACCTGACGAGTGAAAAAGTTTTTGTAGATCTTCTTACCGACAGTGGAACAGGCGCGATGTCCGATAAACAGTGGGCTGAAATCATGATAGGTGATGAGAGTTACGCGGGTTCGCAATCTTTCCTGAAGTTGAAAAAAGTGGTAAATGAAGTATTGGGATTGCCTTATGCTTTGCCGACGCATCAGGGACGTGCGGCGGAAAATGTTTTATTCAGCGTTTTGGTGAAAGAGGGTTTTGTGGTTCCGGGGAATTCGCATTTCGATACAACCAAAGGACACATCGAATTTAGAAAAGCGCATGCAGTGGATTGTACAATCGATGAGGCTTTTGACATCCATGATCTGCATCCGTTCAAGGGAAATATTGATGTGAATAAATTGGAAGAGGTTTATAAATCGCATCCGAAAGAAAATATTCCCTTTTGTCTGATAACCGTTACCTGCAACACTTCTGGCGGGCAGCCGGTTTCTATGGAAAATATCAAAGCAGTGAAAGCTTTGTCTGATAAATATGGAATCCCGGTTTATTTCGATGCGGCGCGATTTGCGGAAAATGCTTATTTCATCAAGGAACGTGAGGATGCTTATAAAGATAAGTCCATCAAAGAAATCGTGAAAGAAATGTTTTCTTACGGAGAAGGATTTACGATGTCTGCGAAAAAAGACGGATTGGTAAACATCGGCGGCTTGCTGGCTCTGCGTGATGAAAATCTTTACAGAACTTGTGGGAATTTCGGGATTATCTATGAAGGTTATCTGACTTATGGCGGATTGGCGGGTAGAGATTTGGGTGCGTTGGCGCAAGGATTGATGGAATCGACCGAACATACATACCTCAAAGCGAGAATCAATCAGGTGGAATATTTAGGGAATAAATTAATCGAATTTGGAATTCCTGTTCAGAAGCCGATTGGTGGTCATGCGGTTTTTGTGGATGCCTTGAGTTTCTTGCCAAATGTTCCGAGAGAAGAATATGCGGCTCAGACTTTGGCAATCGAATTGTACAAAGAAGCAGGAATTCGTGGGGTGGAAATCGGAACTTTGCTGGCTGACCGCGATCCTGAAACAAGGCTCGACCGCTTCCCTAAGTTAGAACTTTTGCGTTTGGCGATACCGAGAAAGACTTATTCGTACAACCACATGGATTACATCGCGGTTGCGCTGAAAAATATTTATGACCGAAGGAATGAAATCAAATCGGGATTGGAAATCGTTTGGGAATCTCCGATTTTGAGGCATTTTACGGTGGAATTGAAAAAAAGTAATTCAGTTTCTAACGTATTAAATTCAAGCAGAATGAATGACAAAATATGAATTTCTTGATGAAAATATTTTTCAAGGTTTGGAAAACTTGAATACTGGTTTTGATGCAAGGGGTGTGAAGTATTTTTCTGAAAGCGATTTTGAAATTGTTTTAAGTAGAGTTGAAAAATTGGGTTTGGGAATTTACGGAATTGAACCGTGGGTTAATGAATGGCTTTTTGATGTATATACTGCTGAAGATTATTCCAAAAAACCATCGGATCCTAAGTGGTATAAATCTGCTTTCAAGAAATTTAAAAGATTGAATAAAGATTTGTTGTACGCAGCAAGCTATGAAGTTCCTGAATTTTTTTTGGTTTAGATTAAATCTGATAAAATGAAAAGAACATTCTTTGCTTTATTGTTTTTGACTATCTTATTTTTCAGTTGTTCTAAAGAAAAAGAAATTCAATATACTTTTATAGGAGAGTTCGATTATGAAATCATCAATGACAGTCTTCTTAATCAAACACATCTGAAAGGCGGATTGGGCTATACAATTGGTGATTTAGAAATTCAAGGGGTAGAAATCAAAAATACTGATACTGTAAAAAACAAAGAGCAAAACCAATTTATAGTTTCGATGAATTCTCCAATTTCAAAGGCGCTTAAGAATTCTGAAGATATTGATTGTAACTGTTATCCTAAAAACTACAATCCATTAGAAGTAATAAAGGATACTTCTGTCATAAAGGAAAAGATGTTCATTTACCGGATTGATGAAACTGAGAAATATAATATTATCTTACCTTAGATATAGATAACTAAACCGCGCCCGGGATACGTAGGGCTTGGTCTCGTCTTAAAGACGAGACGGAACCCCGAAGCAGCCCGCTAAGGCGCTTAAGTAAAAAAATTAATATTTTATAGTTGCCGTTTCTAACTTCTAAATTTTATATTTGTAAAGAATGTTAGTAAACAATTACATCAGCAAAGATTTTGTACCGCCCAATGTGAACCATACTACAAGTTTGGCATTGGGACTTTTGGATGATTTTAATCTGACGCATATTCCTGTTTTTGAGGGATTGAATTTCATTGGGAATATTTCGAAGGAAACTTTGGAGGAAAATGCGGCGGACGAAAAACTGGCGGAAATCAAGGACTACGCGGAATATTTTTACATCACGGAAAATGCTTCTTTGTTTGATGCGATGCAGAAATTTCACAACCATGCGACCAATATCTTGCCCGTCATCAATGAAGAGAAACATTATCTGGGTTTTCTGATGATGGACGATGTGATTTCGGCTTTGTCCACGATGCCTTTCATCGCGGAGCCGGGCGCGATCATGATGGTTGAGATTGCTCAGAAACAATTTTCCATCAGTGAAGTTTCCAAAATCGTAGAAAGTAATAATGCGCGGATTGTAGGATTGTTTGTGACGGCTTATGAAGAAGACCGGGTGCAGATTACTGTGAAATTGATTTCGGACAATCTTGCTTCTGTGAGTGAAACTTTTGAACGGTTCGGATACAGCGTGGTGCATAAATTCTTCAATGATGAAAAGGAGGATATGCTACGTGACCGATTTGACCAGCTGATGAAATATCTTGATATTTAAGAAATTAATTACATGAAAAAAATTGCAGTTTTTGGATTGAAAGCAAGTGAAGAGCAGAAGGAATCGTTTGATGTCTTCTTCGCCGAACTGCAAAAAAGAAAGATAGAATTTATCATCGATGAAAATTTTGTGTCGATTTTGAAATCTATTATTTCATTTAATTTTGAAAATATTAACACTTTTTCGAATTATGATGACTTGCCGACGGAAACGGATTTGATGTTTACGTTTGGCGGTGACGGAACGATTTTGGAGGCTGCAACGATAATCAAAGACAAAATGATTCCTGTAGTAGGTGTAAATACGGGAAGATTGGGTTTTTTGGCAACGATTAACATCGAATTTCTTTTTGAAAAATTAGATGACATCCTCAATGGACATTACAACATAAGCCGTCGTTCATTGATTGCTGTGGAAAGTGATCAGCAGAAAATTGAAGATAATTTTGCCTTGAATGAAATAACGGTGACGCGCCGCGAAACCACAAGTATGATTACGGTGAGGACTTGGATGAATGGAGAATTTCTGAATTCATTTTGGGCAGATGGGTTGATTATTTCTACTCCGACAGGTTCAACCGGATATTCACTAAGCTGCGGAGGACCCATTGTACATCCGCAAAATAATACTTTCATCATTACGCCCATTGCTCCCCACAATCTCAACGTAAGACCCTTCATCATTTCAGATGATTCTTTTTTGGATTTGACTATCGAAAGCCGTGTAGATGAGTATTTTCTTTCACTTGATTCCAGAAATCTTCCGCTTTCAACGCATGTTAAATTAAGAATAAGAAAAGCAGATTTTGAAATTTTAATTGTCGAGCCTACAGACAAATCTTATCTGAATACTTTGCGCGAAAAGATGTTTTGGGGCTCAGACAAAAGGAATTAACTAAAGTCTTTAAATTTTCATAATTTTTGTTAAAGGAGGTACGTAGCTACTATATTTGATTATATTTGTCGCTTATTAGAAAAATGTGCAACATTTTCGTATTTTTCGCGTTCAATTTTTTGCACATACATTTCTTAAAAAATATGAAGAATCTACTTATTGTTATTTTGGGACTTTCTTTTTCAATGACAATCGCTCAGCGTCATGAGATCGGTGTTTTTGGAGGAGGGGCGAATGTCATAGGAGACATTGGGAGAAGTAATTACATCAACCCGATGCCTGTTTCTTATAACTCAGACAAAATTACAGACAAGCTGCCTATTGCATTAGGACTGATTTATAGATTCAACTTCAACCCCCACATGGGTGTAAGATTCAATGCGATTTATGGTAAAGTAATCGGAAATGATGCAGTAGCACCTGAAACTTATAAAAAAGAAAGAGGTTACGCTTATAAAAATAATATATTGGAAGGTTCATTGCTTTTCGAATATAACTTTTTTGATATCAATAACGAAAATGCAGCAAAACATTCACCGTATATATTTGCGGGAATTGGTGCTTTCATGTACGATAAAAACCTTTATACCATTACCAACTCTTTCGCAAGAGATTCTAATGGAGTGATAATTTTGCCTGAGTCGATTGATACACAGGTTTCTACAAAAACTGAAAAAGAATCAAGTTTCACATTTCCAGTCGGTGCCGGGTACAAAGTAAAATACAAACACAATTGGGTTATTTCTGCCGAAGTTGGTTTCCGTTATACCAGGACAGATAATTTGGATCATAGTTTCGCAAATTTCAATGATTTTACCTTCATTACAGAACCTGGTTTAGATCAGCCTCCTTTTGATGCTGAAATTGGACGTAGGAATATCAGCGCTGTAGAATCCCGCCAAGTTGGAAATACCTCAAATTTTGACTGGTACGTATTTACCGGTCTTACCTTAACCTATACATTCGGAAGACCTCCGTGTTATTGCGATTAAAAATTAATGGATAAATTTCTTTTAGATAACATAGACGCATCCTCTATTCCTCAGCACGTTGCCATTATTATGGATGGAAACGGTCGCTGGGCAAAAAAACAAGGTTTAGAAAGAACTTTCGGGCATAAGCATGCAGCTAAATCTGTACGCAGCGCAATTGAAGCTTGTGGCGATTTGAACATTCCTTATCTTACACTTTTTGCATTTTCGAGTGAAAATTGGAAAAGACCTGCTGTGGAGGTTTCTTTTCTGATGAGCTTACTGTCTCAAAGCATTCAATCTGAACTGGCAGAACTTCATTCCAAAAATATAAAAATCAAGTTAATCGGTGACTTCGAAGCACTTCCAAAAAAAGTATGGAAAGAACTTCAGCATGCCATCGAAGTAACCAAAGACAATACAAAAGCCACTTTGACACTCGCGCTCAGCTATGGTTCCAAAAATGAAATCTTACATGCCGTAAAAAGCATTGCGAATGAAGCCAAAGCCGGTACTTTAAATCCTTCGGACATCACCGAATCACTATTTGAAAATCATTTATACACCAAAGGACTCCCGAATGTGGATTTGATGATCAGAACCAGTGGTGAGTATAGAATCAGCAATTTCCTGCTATGGCAGATTGCATACGCTGAGTTGTATTTCACAGATGTGCTGTGGCCGGATTTTACAAAAGAAGATTTTTTCGATGCTGTCAGAGATTACGTACAAAGAGAAAGACGCTATGGAAAAACCGGAGAACAAATGAAAACAGAGTAAAAGATATATGCGAAAAAGATTGAACATGAAGAGTTTTTATACTATTTTACTACTGACAACAAGCACTTTACTTTTTGCTCAGAATGATTCTTTAACAATCGTTACAGATTCTATACAGGTTGTACCTACCCAAAACATTGAAGATGCCGGATACACCAATCCGCAAACCTATACATTGGGAGATATGGATATAAGCGGAGAAAACCGTTTTACAAAAACTCAGATTTTGAGGTTTACAGGACTTCGAATAGGAGAAGAACTTGAGATCCCAGGAACAAAAATTAACAATGCATTGAAAAAACTTTGGAGAACCAATTTATTTTCTGATGTAGATGTATATGTTGCGAAAATAGAAGGGAATAAAATTTTTCTTCGTTTGAATTTGGTAGGATTACCAGAATTAGTAGAATTGGATATCAATGGTGTGAAAAAATCTAAAAGAGAAGATTTCATCAAAGAACATAAACTTGATCCGGGAATTAAAATTACCAATAACTTAAAAAATCAAGTAAGAAATTCTATCAAAAATCATTTTCTTGAAAAAGGTTATCCAGACACTAAAGTAGATTTTATAGAATCTGAAGTTCCAGATGATAAAACCAAGTCCAACTTGAAGATCAATGTCAACAGAGGAGAAAGAGTCAAAATAAAACGCATCGAGTTTGAAGGAAATAAAGAATTGAGAGATGGACAGTTAAAAAGAAAAGCCATGAAGGATACAAAACAGAAATCCATCAATTTTTTCCGCTCTTCCAAATTCATTCCTCATAAATACAATGATGATTTGAAAAAAGTCATTGACGAATATAAATCAATCGGTTTTCGTGATGCAAAAATTGTTTCAGATACCGTAATAAGAACCGACAATAAAAACATAGAAATCAAAATCCAAGTAGAAGAAGGTCGTCCTTATTATTTAGGAAACATTACTTTTACAGGAAACTCTGTGTTCACAACAGAACAACTAGAGCGCGTCTTCTCTTATCAAAAAGGCGACAGATATGATGCTGTAGGAATCCAAAAAAGAGTTAGTGGTTCAGAAAAAGACGATGATTTGAATACACTTTATATGGACAGAGGTTATTTGTTTTCCAGACTTCTTCCTGTAGAAAAAAGTGTTAAAAATGATACGATTGATTTAGAAATTCAAATTTCTGAAGGAGAGCCTGCAACTTACAACAAAGTTACTTTCAGCGGAAATGATGTTACCCATGACCACGTAATTGCACGTGAGTTAAGAACAAAACCAGGAGATTTATTCTCTAAAACGGAAATTAAAAGAACATTATTTGAATTGGCAGGTTTAGGGTACTTCGAGCCTACACAAATCAATCCAGACATCCAACCAAATCCGGAAAATAATACAGTTGATCTTAACTGGGAACTGGCACATAAAAGTTCAAGCCAGATAGAATTACAAGGTGGTTATGGTGCAGGAACTTTTTTAGGAACCTTAGGTCTGACCTTTGGTAATTTCTCCGTTGCAAATATGTTCAAAGGCGAATCCTGGAAACCGGTTCCGATGGGAGACGGACAATCACTTTCTTTAAGAGCACAAGCGGGACGTGGTTATCAGAATTATAGTTTTTCATTTACAGAACCTTGGATAGGAGGAAGAAGACCGACCGCATTGTCAACTTCAATTTATTATTCAAGATACAATTACCGTGATATAAATGGAGAAGAAGCAAGATTAGGAATCATCGGGGCAACCGTAGGTTTAAGCCAGCTTTTGACATGGCCAGATGACTGGTTCCGATTGTCACATTCATTCTCTTTTCAAAAATATAATTTCGACAATTATGCTTTGACCATAGGGGAATATAATTACGAAAACGGTTCTTCAAATAACTTTAACTATACTATAGGTTTGACACGTAATTCTATGGGACCAGATCCTGTATTTCCTACAAGCGGCTCGGAAATGAGTGTTGCTCTTACCGTTACACCACCGTATTCTATTTTGAATAACAAAGATTATTCAACAATGGAAGATGTTGAGAAATTTGAATGGTTAGAATATTATAAAATTAAGGGTAAGGCATATTGGTACAAAGAATTAGCCGGTAAATTAGTTTTGAAAATGGGAGGGGAATTTGGCTACTTAGGGACCTATAACAATAAAATCGGAACCATCCCGTTTGAAAGATTCTATCTTGGAGGAACAGGTTTGATGGGTAACAGATTTGACGGTAGAGAGATTGTTCCTTTAAGAGGTTATGAAGATGCAACACAATCCGGAGGGACTAGAGAAGACATAACACCAACAGGAGGAGGAAGCATTTACGACAAGTTTACATTGGAATTGAGATATCCTATCACAATGGGGCAGCAGGCAAAAATATTTGCACTTGGTTTTGCTGAAGCTGGAAATACATGGTCAGACACCAAAGATTTTAAACCATTTGAATTGAGAAGATCTGCCGGTGTTGGGGTACGTATATTTATGTCTGCTTTCGGTATGTTAGGATTTGATTTTGGTTATGGATTTGATAATGCGATTCGCAACAGTGAACCATCAGGCTGGCAAACGCATTTTATTATTGGACAACAATTTTAAAAACATTAATTTTGCCAAAAGTTTAGTGGCATAATTTTCGATAACACATTGACAACATGAGAAATTTGTTCATTTTTGTTTTATTCATCGGTCTTTCGTCTCACCTAAGTGCTCAGCGTTTTGGTTATGTCGACACCGATTTTATATTGGAAAATCTTCCACAATATACTCAAGCTCAACAAAGGTTGAAAACCCAGACCGAGCAGTGGAATCAGGAAGTTCAAAACAGACAAGCTGCTGTAGATAAAAGACATGCTGATTTTTTGAATGAAAAAGTTTTACTTACGCAAGAGCAAATTCAAAAAGAACAGGAAGACATTGATTTTGAAATAAAATCAATCAAAGAATTACAAGAAAAAAGATATGGTCAGGGTGGAGATTTGATTAAACTTAGACAAAGTTTAGTAAAACCTATTCAAGACCAAGTCTGGAATGCGGTAAAAAGTGTAGCTGAAAAAAGAAATTATGGTTTCATTTTTGACAAAGGAAGTGATTTGATAATGGTTTATACCGATCCTAAATTTGACATCAGCCGTGAAGTTTTGCTTCAGTTAAATCCCAATGCTGTAGTAAAAGAAGAACCAAAATCCGGTAGTGGAAATACCGGAGGAAAGGGTAACACTAATTCATCATCAGGAAAAGGTAAAAATAGTTCCGGGTCTAAAGGAAATTCTTCATCAAAAGGAAATAATTCAAGAAGTTCCAATTCCGGAGGCTCAATTAAAAAATAATTTATAAATAGAACCTAGTAATTAATATTATACAAAAAAATGAAAAATCTTAAATTAATCGCTGTTTTCGCTATGATGCTTGTAGGAAGCGTGACAGTTACTGCTCAAGAAGTTGGACATATCAATCCTTACGCTTTAATTCAAGCAATGCCTGAAAGAGCTGCAGCCGATACTGAATTGAAAGCAATGTATGACAAACATGAGGCTGAAATAAAAAAACAAGAGGAAGCCTTACAAAAATTAGTTGCAGATACCCAAAAAGAAATGGAAGGCAAAACTGATGAGCAAGTGAAAGCTATGGCTCCTCAATTGCAGGCAAAACAACAAGAATATCAAACAGGTCTTCAAAAGTTGCAAACCTACCAGCAAGCTGCTCAAAAAGAAGTTTCTGAAAAAGAAGAAGCTTTGATGAAGCCAATCAATGACAAAGCACAAAAAGCAATTGATAAAGTTGCTGCTGCAAAAGGTTTGAAATATGTATTAGATGCAAGCGTAGTATTATATGCTAACGGTATAGATCTTTTGCCAGAAGTGAAAAAAGAATTAGGAATTAAATAACTAGTTTAATTCTTGAATAAGTTAGAGGCCGTTTTTATTTCTGAAAACGGCTTTTTTATTTTAACTTCGCTTTAATTTTTTTTAAATGAATTTTACTCAGACTGACCTAAAAGGATGTTTCATTATACAACCCAAAATATTTGAAGACAATAGAGGTTATTTTTTTGAAAGCTTCAAAGGGAATTTGCTTTCAGAAGCCTTAGGATATAAAATCAATTTCATACAAGACAATGAATCTTCATCTAAATATGGTGTAGTAAGAGGACTGCATATACAAAGAGGAGAATTTTCCCAATCCAAACTTGTAAGAGTATTGTCAGGTAAAATCTTAGATGTTGCTGTGGACGTACGTAAAGATTCTCCCACTTATGGCAAGCACATTTCAGTGGAATTATCCTCAGAAAATAAAACCCAGCTTTTCATACCAAAAGGCTTTTTGCATGGGTTTTCAGTTTTGAGTGAAACTGCAGTAGTATTTTATAAGTGCGATGCAAACTATGATCCTGCTTCGGAAGACAGTTGTCATCCACTCGATGAAGAGTTAAATATAGATTGGAAAGTTCCGGTGGAAAAAATGACTTTATCAGATAAAGATCAAAATGCCAAAAGATTTTCTGAATTTAATCCATATTAAAAAATGAAAAAAGTATTGATTACCGGTGCCAATGGACAATTAGGAAAATGCCTTCAAGACGCTGTCTCAGCTAATCCTATAGAAGGTTTTCAATTTTTGTTTTGTGACAGAACTCAACTTGATATTTCCCAAAAAGAAGTTGTGGAAACTTTTTTCTTTTCCAATAAAATTGACATCTGTGTAAATTGTGCAGCTTACACTGCCGTAGACTTGGCAGAAACAGAAACGGAATTGGCTTTTAAGGTAAATTCAGATGCGGTAAAGTTTCTTGCCGAAGAATGTAAAGAACAAAATGCGACTTTGATCCATGTTTCTACAGATTATGTTTTTGATGGAAACAGCAACGCACCTTATACACCGGCTGACCAAACAAACCCAATAAATGTTTACGGCAAATCTAAATTGGATGGCGAGAAATGGGCATTAGGAACCAACCCACAAACTATCGTCATACGTACTTCGTGGGTTTATTCCCAATATGGTAAAAATTTTTATACAACGATGCTTCGTTTGATGAAAGAACGAGATGAATTAAATATCGTTTCGGATCAGATTGGTAAGCCTACCAATGCCAATGATTTGGCGAAATATATACTAGAAATAATTTCTTCCAACGATACAAATTACGGAATCAGGAATTATTCAGGAAATGAAATCATGTCCTGGTATGATTTTGCAAAGAAAATTGCCGTTGAAAATGGACTTTCTACAAATATAAACCCTATTCCAACCTCAGCATACCCAACTCCTGCCAAAAGACCAATGTGGAGTGTCTTGGAGTAATTACACTTTTCTTTAGGAATTCACAAGTAAGTTTCAGACTTTTGGAGCGTTAAACAATAAATGTGATTGGAAATATAATTAGTCAGATAAATCAACTCTGGAAAAAAGGTTTTTTTCACTTAGCTGTTTCCAACTATTCGGTTCAGCTAATTGTCTTCAGTTCTCATTTGCTGATAGCTAAAATCATGTCTCCGGAAGACGTGGGATTTATCAAGGTAATTGAAACGATGATAAGCATTGCCGTTGTTTTGGGTGCCGGCGGAGCAACTTTTGCCATTCTGAAACTTATACCCGAAAATAAAGATGAATTAATCCGGAATTTTTTATTAAAATCTGCCCTAAAATCAACTTTACTATTTTCAATTGGAACAACAATTCTTTTCGTCTTATTGACTTATTTGGGGATTTTAAATGATGAAAAGAAATATAATTCCTTGTTTTATCTTTATTCTTTAGTCATTCTTCCGAGTGTTTTACTTCAAATGCTTATTAGATACTACCAATCTATTGATAATTTCAAGCGGATAAGCGTTTTCATTTTTTACATAAAACTTGCATCAGCCGTTATCATATTAGGCATAACTTATTTTTTCTTTATAAGAGGATATATAATTTCTACAATTATTACTTCAGCTGTTTCTATTTTACTTTTGTTATTTGATTTAAGAAAAGAATTTAAAACCTCTTCAAAAGAAGAATTTACTGCCTTGAAGAAACAATTCAATTCGCTTTCCAATACCGCATTTACTTCGCAAATAGTAGATCAGGCAAAGTTACATGCACCTTTTTTGATTGCTTATATTTTAGTCAAAGATAAAGTGGAGTTTGGGCATTATGCTTTTGCTTTATTGCTTGTTCAGGGAATGAATGTTTTGGTATCGAGCGTGCAGCAATTTCTAATTCCGAAAATGTCGGAAACCTCACGAAACTTAGATGTTTTTTTTGAAAAATATGCGTTATTAGAAAAAAAATTTAACTGGATTTCGGTAGGTCTGTTTGTGCTTGCTCAGATTTTTATTCCCGTATTTGTGTATATATTTTATGGCGATAAATACGATGAGGCTATCATGTTGCTGAGAATCATGCTCCTAGGATGGCTGATTCAAGGATTTTCCAGTCTGAAAGGAATTATCTTTTTGAGCCTTGGGAAAATGCGTTATGTGCTTTATTCTTCCTCAGCAATTTTAATTTTATCAAGTCCTGTCATGTATTTTTTAACTTTGAAATACGGAGGAATGGGCGCTGCATGGTCTTATGTCGCACAAAATGTTGTAAGTTTGGGTTGTTTAATTTTTTTCGAAAAGATGTTGGTCAAAAAATTCAGAAATAACTGATGCAGGCAGAGCCAATTACTATACAAAATACTCGCAATAATCATCTCAGAAACATAATGATTTTGTTCCCGGCAATCATAATCATTGTATCTGAAATTTTGATGTATTTTCAAAGTCCGCTTTCAAGCCCTTTGAAAGTAGCAGCTGTATTTTATATGATGTTTTATGCGATTTTGAAAGTAAAATACCACGGAGGATTGATTTTTTCTCTGATGTGCTTTTTACCATTTTTTATTTACGCATTTGTCATTTCATTCAATATAAATGCTGCAATTGAAGAAGGAATCCGTTATTTATTTCCCATCAGTATTCTCCTTTACAGCTATGCTTTAAAAAGAGATTTTAAGTTTTTACTGTACTCTTTTATCATTTTTGTATTGATCAATGATGCTTGGCAGATTGTAAATTACATCAATTGGATGCGAGGTGGAAGACAATGGTTTTATACCTACAACCCTTATTGGAACACTTGGGTATCCAATGAAACCTCTGGTATAATACGTGCAACCGGTATCGTCGGGTTCTTTGGACTTTTTGGTTTTATCAATATGCTTGCTTTTTTCCTTACCAAAAGATATTATCAAGGAAAGGGAAAGCTGATTTTACTAATCATTTTTGTGGTTTGTATGTTTTTAAGTTTTTCTTACAAAACATTAGGAACCTTTCTATTAATGATTTTTCTGGAAATGAAAAACAAAATGCGGATTTTATTGTATGTGCTTGGAATTGGATTAATTGCATTCATTACCATGCCTAAGCTGGTACTCAGCATGGAAAAAAATGCACGCTACAGAATTATGGAATATGTGGTAGAAGGAAATTCTGCAAGAGGCGATTCATATCGTGTCATGTTTGAAGAAATAGGACGTTTCAACTTGTTTGGAAGAGGAATCGGAGCTTTTGGCGGTCCTTCTTCTGTACGCTATAATTCTCCGGTTTATAAAGAGGTAAAATTTAACTGGTACACAACTCCTGAACTTACAACTACTGACACCTATTATCCACATTTATTTGTAGAAATGGGAATCATTGGTGGTCTTTCTTATATGTTCATTATTGTTTCACCGCTAATTTTTCTGAGGTGGAATTATGATAAATTCAAAATTGTATTTGTGATTTACTTTGCGTTGTTGTTTGATGCGCTTTTTGCTTATTCAATCAATAATATTGCTTATTTGATATTATCTTTGATTTTCATTTATCCGATTTATTATTACAATGAACAACCCAAAAATCCCTGACAACCATGTCCGTTAATCTTCCATCAAAAAGCGCGATAGTTTTCATTTGGGTAATTCTCATGATTTATCTGGGCTATAATTTTTTCAAAAAACCCAATGAAATTCTTTTCCAGATGAACTATGATTGGGAAAATGTTTCATTGATAGATTCTGTAGGAAATGTAGATATTGACTCCGTTTCTTTTGATTATTTCTCTGTGAAAAATAATTTCAAAGTAAATCCTACCGTTTCTACCAACAACACCTATAAACTCGGAACTCCAAAAACTACCTATTACTTCAGAGCTTCAGAACTTGAAATTGCTACTGATCAAATTAATTTTTCAGGTGTGAGATGGATCAACGGGCATCCGGAAAAATATTTAAAATCCGGAATTTTAGAAATCATCAATTTACCGCTTAAAGAAGAAGGCAAAAAAACCGTTGTTACTATCGGTGATTCAGAATTGATTTGGCAGGAAGCACGTGATTTGAGAAAAAAACTTCACCTCAAAAACCAGAATTTGTTGTTTTTAGGCTCTAAAAAAGATGTCAATGGTTTTGCGCATGAAGCATCTGTTTATATAACTTCACAGGAAATTCTCAATAATATTGACCAAATTCCTGCTGCAGAAAATTATGTTTTGTTTTTTGGGGCGCAAGACAAAAAAACCGATAAAAATTTATTGGAGCAAAATGTTTGTAAGATTTTAGAAATACTCGCTTCACGAAACGAAACCAAAAAAATAATTACCATTTCACTTCCTCCTTCTAATAATGACGATTTTGAAAAATATAATATCGCTTTCAATGAAATTTTGAAAGAGTGTACCGCTTCTAATGAGAAATCTGTATTGATACCTTTACATGAAAGACTGCAGGAAGAATCCGAATATTTAATGCAAGACGGTGTTCACATGAATGAGAAAGGATATTCTATTTTGGTAAAACTCCTCGACAAATCTTTGGAATGACATTTACGCAGCTAAAAGAACCTTTATTTTACATTTCTCTTGCTGGTGTTTTGATTACGCTGGTGTTTCCGGAGCATTCGATAAATTCTAAAGCGATTATTTTCAGCGTAGTTTGCTGGCTGCTTTACAATCCGTTCTCAGAGAAATTAAGATTAATCAAAAAAAACATCGTTCCTTTTTTGGTCATTAGCGCATTGTTTTGGATCAGCTGTTTGGGAATGATTTATACGGAAAACACAAACGAAGGAACCAAAATACTGACGAGAAATCTTCCGTTTTTGATTTTTCCGTTGATCTTTTCTTCAATAAAAATAGATGAAAAAGGAATCCAATTTCTGCTTAAATATTTTAGTTTTTCGGTAATTCTTGCGGCTATGTTTACATTGGGAAAAGCTTTTTATCTGAAATTGAACAATCTGGGCAGCTATTTCCATTTTCTAAAACTGGAAGAATTACAGGACAAACACAATACCTACTTTGCAATGTTTTGTGTTTTTGCCATCACTTATTTTCTATTTCACTTGAAGAAGAAAACCTGGTGTTATTTAGGTTGCATTTTATTTCTGTTAGGGTATATTTATTTATTGAGCGTTCGTATAAGTATAGTTGCTTTGGTTTTAATCGGGGTTGTTTATTTAATTTCGCAAAGGAAAACCATTCCTTCCCGATACTTTTATTTTATTTTTATAGGTTGTGCTTTCATTCCGGTTGTGTTTTATTTTTCTCCAAGTTTCCAGGAGAAATTCAATCCTTATACACCACAAGGAGAGAAAATTTCAGACGTAGATTCCCGTAAAATTCACTGGCAGGCAGCACTTGATCACATCAGCAGAAACAATATTTTGCTTGGACAAGGAACGGGGGACGGACACGAGGGGCTTTTTGAAACTTATAAGAAATTTGGATTCTACACTGGTTTTGCGGAAAAATACAACGCGCACAACCAATACATAGAAATTGCGCTTTATTACGGTGCGATTGGGCTGGTCATATTGCTCACCATGCTGGTTTATGCTTTAAAAATAAATTTACTTCAGAAAGATTATTTTGCTGTTGCAATCGTCGTAGTATTTGCTGTGTTTATGGTAACAGAATCTATCCTGCAAAGGCATGATGGCATCGTTCTTTGTGCATTTTTTATATCTTTATTTTCGATGAAAAAGATTTCTGAAAATGCGTAAAAAAATACTTTTTATTGGACCTTATACGGCAATTGGCGGAGTCAGTATGCATATCAAGAGATTGTCAGGATTATTAAAAGATAATTTCGATTTTGAATTCATAGATGAATCTCCGGTCACGTACAAATCATCTTCTGTATTTAATTTACGAAGTGGAAATTTATTAAAATATCTGACTCTAATTTGGAAATCTGATATTGTCCACATTCATACCAGTATTTGGTGGTTGAGAGGATTTCACATCTTAACAGCATTTTTATTGAGGAAAAAGATTGTTGTTTCTTTTCATGCATTATTGGAATTCAAAAATTCCAAGCATTTGAATTTGATAAGAAATTATACTTCTTTGGCGGATAAAGTGATTGTTGTGAACAGTGAAATGTATGGTATTTTAAAAATAGAAAAAGCAGTTGTCAAAGAAGCATTCATTCCGCCTGATTTAAACTCAGAACCTGCAATTCCTGTTGAATTAAATGAACTTATCAATCAAAATTCTGATAAAAAATTGATTGTGAGCAATGCCTTCCGATTAGATTTGCACAACGATGAGGATTTGTATGGTTTGGATTTAATGGTTGATGTAGCGAAACAAATAAAGACCGAGAACAAGCCGTACAAAATCATATTTGTGGTAGCATCCCAAGATGATAAATTTGGATTAATGCAAAATAATCAATCAATTATAGAACAGGAAAATTTATCTGAACAAATTACCATCTTTAATAATCCTATTTCATTTGTGAAATTAATTGAAAAATCAGATTTGGTTGTACGTGCTACAAATACCGATGGTGATGCTTTGACCATACGTGAAGCCTTGTATTTAGAGAAGCCTGTGATAGCTTCTGACGTTGTTCAAAGACCGGAAGGAACAATTCTTTTTGAAAACAGAAATTCTGAGAATTTATTTGTGAAAATTAATGAAGTAATTTCTGATTTAGCATTAAGAAAAATTTCTTTTCTTCAAGAATCTTATAAGGATTTTTATTTTAACTTATATTAATTCATTTCTTCCTGAAAACCACTTCTTTACTTAGCAACCAAAGAAAAGTCGTATTGGTAACCGCATATCGTTTAAATAATCTTTTAGGTTCCAGTATCAATCGGAAAAGCCATTCCAAACTATTGTTGCGCATCCATTCAGGTGCATTTTTTTTCATTCCGGTAACGACAGTCAACGCGCCGCCTATGCCAATCATACAAGCATTGATGTTTCCTTTGTGCATGGACATCCACTTTTCCTGGCGCGGACAACCTGTGGCCACAAAAAGGATCTGTGTATGGGAAGCATTAAATTCATTTGCAAGATTTTGTTCTTCTTCCGGACTTAATTCTCTAAAAGGATGCGGCTTATAATTTGTAACAAAAACATTGGGAAAATTACTTTCAATGTATTTTTTAGTTTCATCTTGGATTTCCTGAGTTCCGCCATAAAAACCTACTTTGATTTGTTTTTGAGAAGATTCTTTCAATAAATGTTGAATGATCTCCAAACCTGCAACTCTTTCTTGTTTGATTCCATGTAACAAATCCATGCTTTTTGCTATCGGCATACCGTCCGGAACTGCCAAATCAGATTCATTTACAATTTTTGCAAAGTCAGGATTTTTATGCGCCTCCACAAGCATATGCACATTTGCAACACATACATAAGATGAAATGTGATGCTTTGCATTTTCTAAAATTTTATTCATTTGTTCTTCAAAGGAACCAATGCTTATGTCTATGCAAATCACTCTTTTTTTCACAGTAATGCAGGATTGAATTTTAAATTTAAAATGATTCTCTAATCTTGATTTTTTTTAAGCTTTAAATTATGTGCAAAGATAGTCAGTTAAGAGCATAAAGTTTACTATTTTAGCCCAGCTATAAAACAGAACAAGCGACAGAAATATAATTATCTGTTTATGAAAAACTTAAGACAAAACAATGCCTCGATTCTTCTACTCTTGCTTGACTGTTTGGCATTGGCTGTTTTGTTTTTTACGTTTCTTTTCATTCGTTTCAATTATGTTTATTTCGAAATAAACCTTCCGACACTCGGAAAAATGTTTTCTGACCAGTACAAAGCATTCATTCTTATAATGGTTTCCTGGTATTTTATTTCTGAATATACGCAATTGTACAGAGGATTCAGATTTTCCAGATACATCAATTATATAAAAGGAAGTTTATTTCAAATTGTTTTGTTTTCATTCGTTTTGTTTACGGTTTCAGGAATTAAGTTTGAATACTTGTACAGTAATGAGCAGGCATTTTTGTTTATATCCATTCTGGCAGCTTATTTAATTTTATCGAGAAGCTTGATTTTTTATGTGACCAAAAGAATCCGGATACAAGGACTGGATCTCCGAAATGTTGCATTGATCGGTTACAATGAAAATGCAAAAGGTCTCATTGATCTGCTCAATCAGAGAAAAGATTTAGGACTAAATTTATCGAAGGTTTTTGTTGCTAAAAATCCTGAGGAAGGTCAGGAAACCTTTAATTTAGATAGTTTTAAAAAGATTTTAATTGAAGAAAATATTGAATTTATTTACATCTGTTTTGGAAATGGGCTCGACGAGAATCTGATCAATCAAATTACTGATATAGCTGAAGGCCAGTATGTGCACATAGGATTTATTCCAAATAATTCTATGAATGCCCGACAAAGTCTCGATATCTCTTATCTGGATACTTTTCCGATTTTGACTTATAAAAAATACCCGCTTGATCATTCGTTCAACCAGATAGTGAAAAGAATATTTGATTTGGTGTTTACTTTCTTTGTTTTTGTATTCATCCTTTCTTGGCTTTACCCAATTATTTCTCTTCTTGTATTGATTTATCAGGGGCGACCTGTACATTTTTTCCAAAAACGAAACGGACTCAATGGGAGAGAATTTAATTGTCTGAAATTCAGAACTATGAGAGAAGATAAGCTAAACAGTTTAAAACCAACTGAGCGCAATGACCCTCGTGTTACAAAACTTGGAAGGATTCTTAGAAAGACAAGTTTAGATGAGTTGCCTCAGTTCATCAATGTACTCAAAGGAGAAATGTCTATTGTAGGACCCCGGCCTCACATGGTTTCTGAAAATGAATCCTACTCCGATATTATCAAGCGATATTCTTTGAGACATTACGTAAAACCAGGAATCACAGGATTGGCACAAACAAAAGGATACAGGGGAGCAGTTGATAGTGACAGAGACATGGAAATGCGCATCCGCACAGATATCTATTATGTAAGAAACTGGTCATTTTTATTAGACATTCTGATTATTTTCAGAACGGTAAAACTGATGATTTTTGGAGATGAAAATGCGATTTAAATAAATTCATTTCTGAATTTATCATAAATAAAAATTCCTGTACAAAAAAGCTAATGCCTTTCTTACAGGAATTCTATATTTTTAACAGACTAAAAAAACTAGTTCTACCAGCCTTCGTAATCTTTCTCGTTGTCGTTTCCGAACTTTGCCAGTTTATATAACCACCATCCCATCATCGCCATACCTACGACAAATAAAATCCAACCCATTCCATAACCAATCGGCTGCAATGTATTTTCAAACATCCATTTGAAGAAATATCCGATTCCGAAAAGCATATCTGTAATTAATCCCATATCTTTGTTTCTGAAGTTGAGGACAAAGTTATAAAAATGTTGGCAAAATTACTTTCCGGAAAATCTTTTTTTATTCAAATTATTCTAGGACTTCTGTTTATCGTCCTTTTCGCTGATCAATTTTATAATGGAAAAATGGCCTTTCGCAATGATTTTGTGGGAGTTACAGCATTTTTGCTGGTTGTTGTATTGACATACCTGTTTTTTCTCACTTCCAAGCTCTTCAAGAGCGCCGGATTACCATTATGGTTCTTTATAATCTGGTTTTTTGTGTTTTCGGGAATATCAACTGATAGTAGAATTTCTATTTCTCTTTTTGTTTGCACTATTCTTTTTTGGAGAATGATCCATGCCGAAGAGAAATCGGACAGTAAAAACTACGCCTTTGACGTAGGAATTTGTCTGAGTATTTCCAGCTTTTTTTATCCGCCGAGCATCTTTCTCATTGTGTTGATTCTCTTCAATTACCTCTACATGCAATCGCTCAATTTCAGAGTGATGCTTTTGTTCACTTTAGGTTTTGTGTTGCCGCTAGCAGTTGGTTTGCAAATTGTTTACCTGACAGACAATCAACATTGGCTAACTGAAATAAGAGAATATTTTTACATTGATTTTTGGGGTAATTGGGATATCATTTCATTGATTCCGGTTGGATTATTGCTGATTATAACTTGGTTCGACCATGTTTCTCATTCCGGAACACAGGACATCAACAAAAGACACATTTACTTTTTGTTCTTTCTTTATTTTATCAATTGGTTAATCATACTGGTTATTTTCGGAGGAAAAAATATAAATCTTTTAGCCGTTTTAGGGCTTCCCGTAAGCGTTTTCCTTGCTAGATATGTTCAATATATGAATTCAAAAGTTTGGAAAGAAGTAATTCTTTGGGGATTTCTGGCAGTAATGGCAGGATTTTATTTCAGAATAGAAATTATAAAAATTTATAATGATTTACTCGGAAATGTGGCGTTTTAAAGTCAATTGATTTCCGTCAAAAACCGCATATGTAAAATAACTTACCCAATCACCTAGATTTATGTAAACTGAATTTCCAATGGGGATTTCCATCGGTAAATGCCTGTGTCCAAAGATGAAATAATCGTGGCTTTCCTTTTCCAATTTCCTTTTTACATACTGCACCAGCCATTCATTTTCTTCGCCCAAAAATTTGACATCTTCTGCACCGGAAATCATCTTATTTTTCCGGGAAGTATTAATTCCCAGCCAAACCGCAAAATCAGGATGTAAAAGATAAAAGAAAAACTGCGCCACTTTATTAGTGAACAGCTTTTTCATTCTTTTGTAACCTTTGTCGCCCGGACCTAATCCGTCACCATGCGCAATGAAAAATTTCTTTTGGTTAATTACAAAGTGCTGCCTGTCGCGGAAAACAGTTATGCCGATTTCTTTTTCCAGGTAATCGCGCATCCACAAATCATGGTTTCCGGTAAAGAAATAAATTTGAATTCCGCTGTCTGAAAGCTCAGCCAATTTACCCAAAACCCTAACGAATCCGCGCGGAACGACTTGTTTGTATTCAAACCAAAAATCAAACAAATCTCCCAACAAAAACAAAACCTGACAATCGGGTTTGATTTCGTCGAGCCATTTTACAAAACGTTTTTCACGGATTAAGCTTTCTCCATCATTGGGCGCACCCAAATGTTGGTCTGAAGCGAAATAGACTTTTTTACCTACTGAAATTGAGATATTTATAGATTGTCCTCCGCTAACCATTCTGCATAAGATGTTTCGGTTTCGTGAAGACGAAGAGATTGAAGCTGAATAAATTCCGGCAATTTCGGGCTGATTCTCGCCACCATATCCAACAGCATGTTTTCGCAAGAAGGTTGATACGAAGTGAAAATCACTTTGTGCCCTTCTTTCATCAAATTGTCTCCCAATTGTTTGTGCGGCGAATTCTCATTTAGCAAAATTGCATGGTCAAATTCATCAATCACTTCAGATTTTACAATGCTTTTGATGTCTCCAAAATCGATAACCATCCCAAACTTTGGATCATCTTGATTTTGATTGGGGATTCCTTTTACAGTCACGAAAAGCTTGTAGGAATGACCGTGAATGTTTTTACATTTCCCGTCATAACCATACAATGCATGAGCCGTTTCGAAATTAAAAGATTTTGTAACGCGAACTTTATTCATTAATTTAAAGGTCTAAAAACCAATGCAAATTTAATGGAAATACAATCAATTGCCCGTTCATTTGTGGATTTATTTTTCCCGAGACGTTGTGTAGGCTGTCAATCTGTGATTCCCGGCAGCTCCATTTTATGTACAGAATGTACCTCTAAACTGCCTTTTACCCATTTGAAATTTGACCAGGAAAACGAATCTTACCAAAAACTGAGAAATCAATGTAATATTGAATCTGCGTGTAGTTTGTTGTATTTTGAGCATGACAATATTACCCAAAAATTGATGCATCATCTTAAATATGAAAACCATCCTGAAATTGGGATTTTGTTGGCTGACAAAATTTTCTCAATGGTTAAATTTGAATCTTATGATGGAATCATTCCCGTTCCAATTCATAAAAATAAACTAAAAAAACGCGGTTACAACCAAGTTATGCCTTTTGCAGATAGAATTTCTGAATTGGGAAATATTCCTTTGATTGACAATTATTTATTCCGAAAAGAAAACAATTCCTCACAAGTTCATAAATCAAGAATCGAAAGAACGAATTCAATCCAAAACGCATTTGAAGTACAAGGTCAAATTTCAGGACATTATTTATTGATCGATGATGTGTTGACGACAGGATCTACAATTTCAACCTGCGTTAAATTAATCCAATCAAAAAATCCTGTCAAAATCAGCGTGTTGACCATGGCTTTTGCCATCTGATCAAAAATTAATCATTCAACTTCAAAACTGCTAAGAAGGCTGACTGCGGAACTTCAACTCTACCGATTTGTCGCATTTTCTTCTTACCCGCTTTTTGTTTTTCCAAAAGTTTACGCTTACGCGAAATATCTCCACCATAACATTTTGCAGTTACGTCTTTACGAAGTGCTTTGATGGTTTCACGCGCGATGATTTTTGCACCGATTGCCGCCTGAATTGGAATGTCAAATTGTTGTCTTGGGATTAATTCTCTCAATTTCTCGCACATTTTCTTTCCGATTCCATAGGCATTGTCCACATGAATCAAAGCTGAAAGCGCATCCACCGGCTCTGCATTGATTAAAATATCAACCTTTACCAATTTCGAAGCACGCATGTCTAAAGGTGCATAATCAAACGAGGCATAACCTTTTGAAATGGATTTTAACCTATCGTAAAAATCAAAAACAACTTCGGCCAAAGGCAATTCAAAGATCAATTCCACTCTGTGTTGTGTCAGATAATTCTGATTTTTCAAAATTCCTCTCTTTTCGATACAAAGCGTCATTACTTGCCCAACGAAATCAGCTTTTGTAATGATAGATGCCCGGATATAAGGTTCTTCCACGCGGTTCAGACCTGATGGATCTGGCAATTCGGAAGGATTGTTAACCAACATTGCTTTGTCCGGATCTTTTTCTGTAAAAGCATGGTAAGATACGTTGGGAACAGTCGTGATCACGTTCATGTTAAATTCACGCTCCAACCTTTCCTGGATGATTTCCAAGTGCAGCATTCCCAAAAATCCGCAGCGGAATCCAAATCCCAAAGCGGCAGAAGATTCAGGTTCAAAAGTCAAAGAAGCATCATTTAGAATTAATTTTTCAATTGAATAACGCAACTCTTCATATTCTTCTGTATCAACCGGATAAAGTCCCGCGAAAACCATCGGTTTTACTTCTTCAAAACCATCTATGGCTTCTTTTGCCGGATTTTCTACTGACGTAATTGTATCACCTACTTTTACCTCAACCGCTTCTTTTATTCCTGAAATGATGTATCCAACATCACCTGTTTTAACTACTTTTTTTGCAACTTGTTTCAGTTTCAAAGTTCCAACTTCATCGGCTCCATATTTTTTTCCTGTTGCCATGAATTTCACTTCTTGTCCTTTTTTGATTTCGCCATTTACCACTTTGTAAAAAGCTTCTACGCCACGAAAAGGATTGTAAACAGAATCAAAAATCAATGCCTGAAGCGGTGCTTCAGGATCGCCTGTTGGCGGTGGAACTTTTTCTATAATTGTATGAAGCAAGTGCTCAACGCCTTCTCCCGTTTTTCCGCTCACGCGTAAAACGTCTTCGGGATCACAGCCTAATAAATCAACGATATCATCCGTAACCTCCTCAGGGTTAGCGCTTGGCAAATCAATTTTATTTAAAACAGGAATGATTTCCAAATCGTTTTCCAATGCCAAATATAAATTTGAAATTGTCTGTGCCTGAATGCTTTGAGCAGCATCCACAATCAACAATGCGCCTTCACATGCAGCGATAGAGCGGGAAACTTCGTAAGAAAAATCAACGTGGCCCGGCGTATCAATTAAATTTAAAATATAATTTTCGCCTTTGTATTCATATTCCATTTGGATTGCGTGAGATTTGATGGTAATCCCTTTTTCTCTTTCCAAATCCATATCGTCCAAAACCTGATTTTGTAATTCACGTTCCGAAATTGTATTTGTGATTTGCAAAAGCCTGTCAGCCAAGGTGCTTTTCCCGTGGTCAATGTGGGCGATGATGCAAAAATTACGAATGTTCTTCATTGATTTTATTAAGTAGGCAAAAATACGCTAATACTCTTATACTACAATACTTTTATAAAATTGTGTGAAGGATTTTAATGCATATCTCCAAACCAAATAGAAACAGGAATGGTAATGGTAAAATCAATCGGTTTTCCATCAACTTTCGCAGGAATAATTGTTTTTTTCTTTTCCTTATAATACTTCCAAGTTTTTACAATTCTCTTAAGTAAATCCTTTGCGAGAAATTCATCACTTTCTGCCGTATAGCTCAAATTTGACAAATCACCATTTTTATCAATGGTAAAAACAATTTGAGTCTTCTTTTGCTCATTATTATTTTCGAAATAATTCAATCCCTGATTATCTACCAAATTTTTCAAATCGTAACTCAGATTCTTAAAAAAACAATTTTTCAGTTTTTCATTATCTCCTTTGTGTTTTTTACAGGTTGGGTAAACTGGATGCTCAAAGGTCTCTGAATAAATAATATCAACTACTTCCTGACCATGTAGAGAAAAAGAATTGAAGATTAGTAATAAAAGTAAATATCTCATTTCTTATTCTATTTTAAATGAATCCCTATCATTCAAAAACCCAAAATTTTCTCTGGAATTTTTCAAAGATTTTGCAGAAATTTCGGTTTGGTGAATGAATTTCTTTTTGGTATTTAATTTTATTTCTTCGCCGATGGCATCGAAAACTTTTGAATTTCCGTTGTACTTCAAATCATATTCATCGATTCCAATTCTGTTTACACCGATGGTATAAGCCATGTTTTCGATTGCGCGTGCTTTTAAAAGTGCTTTCCAAGGTTCCACGCGAACTGCAGGCCAATTTGCAGGGCAAATCAAAATGTCATAATCATCTGAATTCCTGCACCAAACCGGAAAACGCAGATCATAACACACTATAGGACGGATTTTCCAGCCTAAATAATCAAAAGAAATAATTTCATTTCCGGGTGAATAGGCTTCCGTTTCTTTTCCGTATCCGAACAAATGTTTTTTGTCGTAAGTGAATGTTTCTGTAGGTGTTACGAAATAAAATCGATTGTAGAATTTATCATTTTCTTTTGTAGAAATGCTTCCACAAACCGCAGCGTTTAATTGAGTGGAAATTGATTTCATCCAGTTGAAAGTTTTGCCAAAAGGTGGTTCGGCAATTTCATTGACGTTCATGGAAAATCCGGTCGAAAACATTTCCGGAAGGACAATTAAATCCGTCTTCAAACCATTGAGCAAACTGTTCAGAAATTCCTTATTGGCTTGTGGATTTTCCCATTCGATGTCAAATTCGACGAGACTTATATGGAGTTTTTCGGTCATTTTCTTGCTGGAATTATCTTTCGGTTCAATTTTTCATTGGAACAATTCCAAATCAAATAATACCCTAAGATAGCAAAAAATAATCCTAACATGCTGCCGCCAATTGTGTCAATCACAAAATGTTTGGAAAGATAAACCCTTCCGATAGCAACCAATCCCATTAATAGACAGATGATTACCTGCACGATTCTGTTTGTGGTTTGGGTGCATAAATAAAAGCAAATGATGACTGCCAAAACCGTATGTCCCGAGGGAAATGTATATGGAATCTGTGACTGAACACCCTCGACCAATCTTAACTTGATTTCTTTCAATTCAAAATAATGGGTCGGTCTGTGTCCGTGTACGAAAAAAGTTCGTTTGACGAATGAACTCACAATGCTTGAAACCACTGCGGTGGAACCTAAAAAAATGAAATGTTTCCAGGTTCCTTTCCACAAAATATAAAGTAATGTGATGATGAGCACGTAAGTCGTGGCAACATCGGTGTAATATTTAAAGAAATAATCGCCAATGGTATTGTGGTAAATTTCATTGAAGTGGAGGTGAAGCTCATCTTTTCCATAGTAAGCAGTCGCCATCAATCCTGCGAAATTAATCACAAAAAAAATTAAAAAAAACGGCCACTGCCACTTCAACAAATCTCTCTTTTGCTCCATTCTAAATTTGTCACAAAATAAATAAAAAATAATCTGACTGAAAATTAAAATCTAAAAATAAGGTAAATTACCTTTGAATTAATCTGTTAAATTATTATATACCAGCGCATTGAAATTCGTTGATGTCTTATTGATTTTACTGTCAATTCGATTCATTGTGCAATGTATTATTTTTATTTAAAAAATTAAACTGCAAATACTTATACGATTCTCTCGGTACGATTTTGATCCACCTTTTGTATTTCATATACCATTTCTGGCGGATGCTCGGAAAGCCTTTTGTAAGGTAAGCTCCGACAAACGGATGGACATGCAGCGAAATTTCCTTGACGTTTTTCCCTTTGTTTTCAATGATATTTTTAAGTACCTGCTCAATCCTTTCAATAATCAAAATCGGTGCTTCCACTTCTTTCTGCAATGCATTCGGATTTTCCTCAACCGTTTTGATATTCAATTCCGGACGCACTCTCTGACGTGTGATTTGAATCAATCCAAATTTACTCGGCGGCAAAATTTTATGTTTTGCGCGGTCTTTCTGCATTTCTTCTTTGAAATGTTCGTATAGCTTCCTTTTATTATCATTGTTGGTCATGTCTATAAAATCGACAACGATGATACCGCCCATATCGCGCAGGCGCAATTGGCGCGCAATTTCCGTTGCAGCGACTTTATTTACGTTGAGTGCACTTTCTTCTTGATTGTTAGAATTTCGGGTAATGTTTCCGGAATTCACATCGATGACGTGCAATGCTTCGGTATGCTCGATGACCAAATAGGCACCTTTGGATTGTGGAATCGTGACGTTTTTACCAAATGATTGTTTGATTTGGCGTTCGATTCCAACTTTTTCGAACAAAGGAATATCGCTATCTGGAACAACTTTGATCAAATTTGATTTTTCAGGTGCGATTACATCCAGATATTCTTTCATTTCACGCGCAAAAACTTCATCATCAACAGAAATTTTCACAAAATCTTCATTGAAATTATCTCTTAGAATCGATGAAGCTCTGTCCATCTCACTTAACAGCTTTGCGGGCGCTTTTCTTTTCTGAATATTTTTAAACACCTGCTGCCATTTGTTCATCAAATAATTCATGTCAGCATGGAGTTCAGCCACTTTTTTACCTTCCGCAACGGTTCTGATGATGATTCCGAAACCTTCAGGTTTTATGCTTTCGACCAAAGCGACCAGACGGTCTCTTTCGGCTTTGTTTTTTATCTTTTGAGAAACAGAAACTTTGTCTGAAAAAGGTGCTAAAATCAAAAATCTTCCGGCGATGGAAATTTCTGAAGTGATGCGTGGTCCTTTGCTATGAATAGGTTCTTTGGTAATTTGGATGACAATAGGGTCTCCGGGTTTCAGGACTTCACTCATCGTTCCGTCCTTCTGGATCATTTCTTCTTTTCTGAAAGATTTAAGATTTGCAGATTTGAATTTTTCTGAGCTTACCAAGTTAGTGTAACTGATAAGTGACCGCACATGCGGGCCCAAATCGTGGTAATGCAAAAAGGCATCTTTGGAATAACCGATATCTACAAATGCTGCATTTAAACTGGGGGCAAGTTTTTTCACTTTGCCCAAATACATATCTCCTACTGCGAAATTCAAATCGACACTTTGCTGATGGAGTTCCATCAACTTGCCGTCTTCCAGCAAGGCTATCTGAACATTATCTTCGACAGTAGATACTACTAATTCTTTATTCATCTGCTATGAGATTGAATGTATATAAATTAAACGACAAAAGCACTTCCCAAATGGTTGTTGGAAAGTGCAATTTTTTAAAAGGTAAAAAAGAAAGATTATTTTTTCTTTTTGTGTCTGTTTAATCTACGTCTTTTTTTGCGTTTGTGGGTAGCTACCTTATGTCTTTTTCTCTTTTTTCCGCTTGGCATATCTTAATTATTTTACTTTTACTTTTGATTTTACACTTTCTGTAAATGTTTTTGCAGGTTTAAATGCTGGCACATTGTGAGCCGGGATTACGATTGACGTTCCTTTAGAGATATTTCTCCCTGTTTTTGATGCTCTTGTTTTGATTGTAAAAGATCCGAATCCTCTCAAATAAACATTTTCTCCTGTTTCCAATGAATTCTTTACTTCTTCCATGAAATGTTCTACTACTTTCTGAGTTTCATTTTTCTCAAGTCCTAACTTACTTGAAATGTTACTCACTATTTCTGCTTTCGTCATGATGATATATAATTTTGTTGCTAAATTTGCTTGTTAAACAAACGGGTGCAAATATAACATTTGTACCAAAACAAAAAAAGAATTCTGCGCATATTTATGACTTTTAACTCCCTGATATTGATTTGGTTTGACAAAAACAAACGAAATCTGCCCTGGAGACAACACAAAGATCCTTATAAAATCTGGCTCTCGGAAATCATTCTGCAACAGACTCGTGTGGCTCAGGGAACGGCATATTACCTGCGTTTTGCAGATACTTTCCCTACTGTCAGAGACTTAGCAAAAGCAGACGAAACAGAAGTTTTAAAACTTTGGCAAGGGCTCGGATATTATTCACGTGCGAGAAATTTACATTTTACCGCAAAACACATTGTCAATGAATTAAATGGAATTTTTCCTGAAAATTTTAAAGATTTGATGAAATTGAAGGGCGTGGGCGAATATACTGCTGCCGCAATTGCTTCTATTGCGTTTGATGAAGCCTTACCAGCGATCGACGGAAATGCGTTTCGTTTGTATGCGAGGTATTTCAACATACATGTAGATATTTCTTCTCCACAGGCAAAAAAATATTTTTTTGAATTAGGGAAGCAGGTTATTGATCCCAATCGTCCAGGAGATTTCAACCAAGCCGTTATGGAAATGGGCGCGACGATTTGCGTTCCCGTCAATCCAAAATGTGGCATCTGCCCTGTAAATAATTCCTGTGAAGCAATTGCACAAAAAACAGTTGAACTTCTACCCATAAAATCCAAAAAAGTCAAAGTCAAACAACGCAATTTTCATTTTCTGGATATTACGGCCGGAGAAAAATTTCTGATTAAAAAAAGAATTGAAAATGATGTTTGGAAGAATCTCTACAATTTCCCTTTGTTTGAAACGGATTCGATTGATCAGCAATTAGAAGAATTAAATTTAAATCTTTCTTTAATTAAAGAGCACGAAGAAAAACACATCCTTACGCACCAGCGTTTGCAAATTGTTTTTTGGAAAGCAAATGTGGATGAAGCTGAATTGAAAAATTTAGCTGAAAAATTAGATTCAGAAATAATTTCCCAAAAAGAACTCGAAAAATATCCGCTTCCGCGACCGATGGAAAAATATTTTTCTAAAAAATATAAGGTTTAAATTTATTATATTTACAATTGTTAATTATATCATTTTTGATAAAATTTGAGTTATGAACGGAACAATGAACAAAGTCATATTGATAGGGAATCTGGGTGATGAAGTGAAAATGCACCAGTTTGATGATGCCAATAGCATAGGAAGATTTCCCGTTGCCACAACCGAATCTTTCACTTCTAAAGAATCAGGAGAAAAGGTTTCACAAACCGAATGGCACAACATTGTCGTGAGAAATAAATTGGCTGAAATCTGCTCTAAATATGTAAAAAAAGGCGATAAAGTATATATAGAAGGAAGGCTGAAAACCAGAAAATGGCAGGACAATAATAACCAAGACCGTTACACAACTGAAGTCATCGCAAGTGAAGTTATATTTTTAACGACTAAAGGAAATTCCGGAGGAGAAAATTCTTCTTATTCGCCGCCGTCACAACCTTCGCAGGACATTTCGCACAGTACGGAAGAACCGAATGATGATTTACCTTTTTAATTTTTGACAAAACAAATGAAATATTTTTCGGGGTTAATTCTCCTTATAGTTTTAATTGCCTGTAAAGAAGATTATGGACTGAAACCTGTTGGCCACGTTCGTCTGGAATATCCGGAAGCGATTTATCAAAATTTTGATTCGGATTGTAATTATACTTTTGAATTTTCAAATCAAAGCAAACCGATGCAAAAAGGAAAAGAGGCTTGTTGGTATGTTTTGCATTATCCGGGAATGAAAGCCAATATTTATATCACTTATTTTCCCGTCAACGGCAAAGAAGATTTGGCAATGAAAATCAAAGACAGCGAAAAAGTGGTGCATGAGCAAACTGTAAAAGCGAGTTACATTTCTCCAAGAGAATTCATATTTGATGAGAAAAAAGTTTACGGAACTTTGTTTGAACTGGGCGGAGAATCTGCAATCAATATGCAGTTTCATGCTACGGACAGCACGAAAAATCTGATTTCAGGATCGGTTTATTTTTCTACTCCACCGAAGTATGATTCGTTGCAGCCTGCCATCAATCACATCAAAAAAGACGTTATCCACCTCATCGAAACTTTGAAGTGGAAATAATCAAAGCATAATGCTAAACTGCCGAAATAACGTATTTTTGCAAATTAATTCTAAGAAAGACATTATATAAATGGACATTTTAATTCGCTTAGGCCAATTCATCCTGATGATTTCCCTTTTGGTTACACTTCATGAATTAGGTCACTTCATACCTGCAAAATTATTTAAAACCAAAGTTGAAAAATTCTACCTTTTCTTCGATCCTTGGTTTTCCTTATTTAAAGTAAAACTCGGAGAAACTGTTTACGGAATTGGTTGGCTGCCGATGGGTGGTTATGTAAAAATAGCCGGAATGATCGACGAGAGCATGGATAAGGAACAAATGAAATTGCCGCCTCAACCATGGGAATTTCGCAGTAAACCGGCTTGGCAAAGGCTGGTCATTATGTTAGGTGGAGTTACGGTAAACGTGCTTTTGGCTTGGACGATTTTAACTTTTATGTTTACAATTAATGGTCAGAAATACCAATCTGTAACCAAAATTCAAGAAAATGGATTGATGTTCAGCGAAGTTGGTAAAGAAATCGGATTTCAAGATGGTGATAAAATCATCAGCGTTGACGGAAAACCGCAGGAACAATTCAATCGTTTGCTTTTGGACATCATGTTAAGTGATGAAATTTTGGTGGACAGAAAAGGCAAACAAATTAAATTGCACATCCAAGACGAACAAATCAAAAAAATCATATCAACTGGGGGTCGCGAAAGTTTCATTTTCTCAAGAATCAGCGGCGTAACGGTTGATTCGGTCGCAACGGCATCAGCCCAAAAAGCAGGTCTTACAAAAGGAGATAAAATTGTTTCCGTCAATGGAATTGCAATTAATTATTTTGATGAATTAGCTCCGCAATTACAATTGTTAAAAGGAGATACCGTGAGCCTTCAGGTTAACCGGAACAATAGCATTGCAGATTTGAGGATTCATGTTTCTGATAGTGCAACACTTGGGTTTAGACCTGTAAATCAAGTAAAGGATGATTTTACGGTCTATAACAAACACGATTTCTTTTCTGCTGTTCCGTTGGCAATCAAAGAATCTTTCATCGGATTAGGTTACAATATCAAGCAATTTAAAATATTAATCAAGCCCAAAACAGAAGCTTACAAGCAAGCGTCTGGACCTTTGGGTATCGCAAGAAAATTACCGAAAGAATGGGATTGGAATTTCTTCTGGTCATTTTCAGCGATGTTTTCAATGTGGCTGGCATTCCTAAATGTACTTCCGATTCCGGGCTTAGATGGCGGTCATGCATTGATTACAATCGGAGAAATGATCACCGGAAGAAAATTAGGAGAAAAATCTATGGGAATTATTCAAACCATCGGGATGATTATCTTATTGAGCATCATGGCTTTAATTTTTGGGAAAGATATTTATGATTTAATTATCGATAAATTTGCATTTTAAAATTTGGTAAATAAGAAAAAAAGTTTCTATATTTGCCGTCCAATTAAGGAAGATTCCTCCTTAGCTCAGCTGGTTAGAGCATCTGACTGTTAATCAGAGGGTCCTTGGTTCGAGCCCAAGAGGGGGAGCACTTAATCAAAGCACTTGCAGAAATGTAGGTGCTTTTTTTGTGGGGTAAACTCTTTGTGGGAGTCGGTTTGTGAATCATTAACCATAATTCTGTAAATTTCTTCTTATCTCTTTTAAACTTGAATATACTTACTCAAAAGGCATCCTTTTAGGTGTACCATTCCACTCACTCAGGTGTACCATTTTCTAAAAACTAAAACAATGAACTTTAATAAAATAATAATACTATTTCTTCTACAGAAGAATAGAGTAAACAAACAAGGCAATTGTCCTATTAGGTGTAGAATTACACACAATCAAGATAGGAAGGAATTCTCCATAGGATTATTCATCAATCCTAAACATTGGCACAGTAAGCTACAAAAAGCAAAGCCACCTAACGATGAAAACGATTTTATAAATAATGAACTCAGCCTGATTAAAAATAAAATTAATCAGGCTTTTTTGTTTCTACAAGTTCAAGAGAATGAGTTTACAGTTGATGATGTTTATGCTCAATATATAGGAAAGCCTATTACCAGGAGGGTTGGAATCATATCCCATTACAGTGATTTTCTTGAAAAGTACAAAAAGTTGATTGGGATAGAAATCAAGCAAGTAACTTGGAATAAATTCAACTACATTTTAAATGATTTAAATGATTTTCTTCAGTGGAAGTACAAGCAGAAGGATTTTTACCTGAAAGACTTGGATATGGAGTTTATCATTGAATTTGAGTACTATCTGAAAGTAAATAAGCAACAGAAGCAAATTACTATTAACAAAGCCCTACAGAGGTTTAAAAAGGTGGTTAAAACTTCTGTGGAAGCTAAAATTATCAGCACATTTCCATTTAATGAACATAAGCCCAAATCAGTAAAGAATCAGATAGTTTATTTGACTGTGGAGGAATTGGCAAAACTTGAACAACATCAATTTTTTCAAATCAGACTACAGCAAGTTGCTGATATGTTCATATTCTGTTGCTATACTGGTTTAGCATACAATGAAATGGCTCATATACAACTTAAACATATTGTGAAAGGATTTGATGGAAATGATTGGATAAAAATGGTTAGGGAGAAGACCCAGAGAGAAATTTCTATTCCAATCCTACCTAAAAGTGCTAAAATAATAGAGAAATACCAGGATGTTGATAGTCCTTATATATTTGCGAAAATTAGCAATCAGAAATTTAATTCGTATCTGAAGGAGATTGCTACAATTGTAGGAATAAACAAAAACCTAACTCATCATATTGCAAGGAAAACTTTTGCTACTACAGTTTTACTTTACAATGATGTTCCTATGGAGATTGTGTCTGAACTTTTAGGTCATTCTAAAATTACAATAACCCAAGAGCACTATGGTAAGGTTGTTCAGAAGAAAGTCAGTGAACACATTTTGAAACTTGCAGATAAATTAGATAAAAAATGAGAGGCAAAATACCTCTCATTTTTACTATTAGATTTAAGCAGCTTGTTCCCATCTCTCAAATTTTAATGTGGGTGGAATACCAATTGCATTTAATAAAACATCATATAGAACTTGCTTGACAAATTTCTCATTACCTTCAGTAGTTATAATAGCATCATGGAGAGTAAATAGGGGGATCTCTGGTCTTTGTTCAGATATTATTTTACAAGCCTTATGAAGTACTAATTCAGCTTCTAAGTTCTGAAGAACACAAGCCAATGTTCTATGTTTACTTTGCTTAATAACTCTATATATTTCATATACATCAGGAAAAGAATCTTTGAAAACCTTAATTGCTTCATTATATGCAATAGATTGATTAGGACTAAAAAAAGAACTAAAAACAATTTTCTTTACTTGTGCCCTTACATTGCCATCATCTACAATAATATCTTTTTTCAAAAGCAATTCTCCAAATTCTTCATACAATCTACCAGACTTAACTATATCAATAAATTGATTAACATTTTCGAACCTATGACTATTCTCCACTTTACTACAAAGTTTTTTGCGCACTTCTATTTTGTTATCAAGGTAATTATTATATAATCGAATTTTGGGCAAAATTGTATTATCCCGGAACTTCTGTTTGTCAAATAGAACACAGGATAAATAGGGCTGAGAATTTACTATATCCACTGCAACCAGTTTTTGATTATTAAATCTTATAAACTGCCTCAAACTTCCCATAATTTGTGTTAAAACCGTGTGATATCTACCTGCTGTTCTATCTTTAACATTTAAAAACTGCAGTCTATGAAGTTTAAAAACAGGAAGATAACGACTATTAAATCTCTGTATTGGATTTATTAATTTACCTTTTATAAGTAAAATTTTTAGTCTATCTCTCTTGTCTATTTCATATAGTCTCCATAATTCATTGACAGCACCAGAAAAATCTATTGTTAAATTGCCTGAAAACCATTTCTGTAAATAGTCTAAATTTCTTTCATCTTCAATTAGACATTTTTCATTAGACAAATCAACATTGATGTATTTTAAAAGACTTTTTATGAGCGTGTATTTAGTAATGTAAATTTGTCTTATAGGAGTTTGGTACTCATCTGTAAATTTGAAAGATCTTGATTTTTTACCTTGTACATATCGTTTATCTTCATCAAATATTCCATTTGCTACCAAATAGTCAAGGTATTTTCTGTAGTCACGTACCCTTCTTTGTAAGAGAACACTATACAAGGGGACATAATAGTACATTCCTTCATCCTCACTTTTATTTCTACTCGGAATATCATTTATTAAATGTACAATGTAAGCCAATTCATCCTTATGAAACTTGAATTGTGGAGGATTCGATTTTACTAACTCATCAATATTAAGGTTTTCTGGAATGTAAAGAGGAAATCTCTTTGGAACAACTTCTAACATAATTTATTTTTTATAATTATGTCCCAAAGGAATCCGAAGAAAACCCCTACAATGTTTTACGTAAGCCTTACACTAAAAATGTAGGGCTATGCAAATTGTCTATTATGGTTTGAATATCTACTGGTATTATTGCTGTTGAAGAAGATTTTGATTGCCTGATATTTTTAAGAAGTTCTCCATTATATTCTCGAAAGACATATTCAATAGCATTATTGTATTCTCTTTCTTTAATTTCAATAATGAAGTTTTCCTCTATCAGATAATCTATAAAAGCAAAAAGGGTAGGTTTTGATGAATGTTTTCTATCTTTTGTTTTGATAAGCCATTTAACACCATTTAGAACCTCTTTACCCATAAATGCATTGATAAAATCTTCTTCTGAACACTCAATGATTGATTTACTACTAAGTTGTTGAGACAAGCTTCTCAATGTTTCAATTGCACTTTCTTGACACCCATCTAAATAATCCCATTCAAAAGAAGGAAATTTAGTCACTTCAGTATAGCCATGACTGGATTTTAAATTAAATCTAATTACTAAATGATTCTTCAATTTAAGTAAAGCCTGTTCAATAATTGGATAAGTTAAATAATACTTTTTTGTTTGGGTCAATAAAAAATCAATAGTTGCTGTCTGCAGTTTTAAAAACTCCTTTGGAGAAACATTTTGTTTCACAATCTCCAAAACATTTTTATCCAAGTTTTGTTTAGCATTATAATACTCAGTATTTATTAAGTTGTCGAAATACAAATGAAAACTTAAGTCAGTATCCTCATTCTCTATAATTATACCTCTTTCATAATCAAATACACCGTTATTATATTTCAAATTTTCATATTTCTCAATGTATCTATCCATGTAATCTTTTTGTAGGATTTTGTATTTATCACTTTCTAACAAATCTTCAAAAAACAGTAGTGGGTTGTTTTCAATTTCCATATAGATACACTTAGCATTAAAAATTAAACAATTTCATTTCAAAATTAACCATTAAATATTCAGATTTATGCAACTAAGACAATCAGAAAGAAAAAAAGCCAAGATAAAAATGGCTTTGCAAGGTTCTGCTGGAAGCGGAAAGACTTACAGCAGTTTACTCCTTGCTCAAGGACTTACAAATGGAAACTTATCTCAAGTAGCCATTATTGATTCAGAAAATGGAAGTGCTGACCTATATGCTCATTTGGGCAATTACAATGTGCTTTCAATGACACCACCATTCACACCAGAGAAATATGCAGAAGCAATTGATGTTTGTGAGAAGGCAGGAATGCAAGTTATCATCATTGACAGTATTTCCCATAGCTGGGATGAATTACTGGATTTTCATTCTAAACTTGCAGGAAATAGCTTTACCAATTGGGGAAAAGTGACTCCAAGACAAAAAGCATTTACTGACAAAATTTTGCAGTGCAATGCTCACGTAATTGCTACTATGCGGACAAAGCAGGATTATGTATTGAATCAAAAAGATGGCAAATACATTCCTGAGAAAGTAGGTTTGAAAGCAGTTCAGAGAGATGGATTGGATTATGAATTTACACTGGTCTTCGATATTGACATCAAACACTTTGCAGTAAGTTCTAAGGACAGAACAGGATTATTCATGGGTAAACCTGAATTTGTGATTAATTCTGGTACTGGTAAAAGAATTTTAGATTGGTGCAATACTGGGTCAAAACCAGGAGAAGATAATATCCTATCCGAAAATGATATACTTGAAAAAATTCAATCTTGTAATACAGTTTCAGATTTGTTGGATTTGTATAAAAAATTCCCCCAATACCAGGAAGGTTTAAAACCTATCTACGAAGCCAGAAAATCCTTTCTTATTCAATTAAGTAATCCTAAAAATTTTAGCACAAATGGACACACTCAAAATCATTAAGCCAGCTTCTGTATATGAAGCATTTGACCTAAGACCAGCTAAAACTGCTAACATAATAGAGAATACTTTTGTAAGTAATGTGAATTTAGAAAGTAATATAATTATAAGTAATACATCTGAACCAGCTCCCAAGCCTTTCATTGAAGCTAATACGGAAGAAATCAATTTGTATCATTTGAAGAATGCCTGTATTATACCGGTTTTCAGCAAAGACAACGAAAAAACCATAGCTCATCAAGAATTCATAGAAATAGTTCAGGATTGTGCTTCAAAAGCATTTCCTTATCAAAGTGTGGAGCTACCTGAAATCAGAGCCAGTCATCAAATCAAAGGCAGAGTTCCTGAAGCAATTCATAAAAACGTGAAAGACCTCTTAGACCATGAAAAGACAATTTATTATGAAAGGATGGCATTTATTATTAGAGTTCCTGGTATTTCGGAAGTCATCAATGGAAATCAACTTTCATTAACAATTGGAGGTGTAAGAGCTTACAATCAGGAAAATTTGTACAATAAAAAGAGTTTTGAAAAGTTCAAATTTTTCATTGGATTTCAGAATTTGGTATGCTGTAATATGTGTGTAAGTTCAGATGGTTTTGTTTCTGAAATGAGAGTAAGTTCTTATGAAGAATTACAAGCTAAAGTTTTGGAAGTAATACAAAACTATCAAGCAGAAAGTCATTTGAAAATGATGAAAGATTTTACAAATTATTCTCTGACAGAACATCAATTTGCTCAGTTAATTGGAAAAGCAAGATTGTATAATCATTTACCAAAGAAGCTGAAATCAGAGATTCCTGAATTGACTTTTAACGATGGACATTTTAACTCCATTGCAAAGGATTATTTCCAAGATGATAGTTTCTGTAAAGATGATTCTGGTAATATCAATTTATGGAATGTCTATAATCTCTTTACTCAAGCCAACAAATCAAGTTATATTGATACCTTTTTGGAAAGAAACGTAAATGCTTTTGAATTTAATAAGGGTATTTGTGAAGCTATCAGTGGTAATTCTGATTATCATTGGTTTTTGAGTTGAGTTAGGTCACTCTACTCTATATATCCATGTAGAGTGGCTTTTATGAAAATTGACATATCCCTGATAGGATTAAAAATTTCAAAATTAAATATCCATGTTAAAAAACCATATGACAAAAATAAGACTATCATCATGACAAAGAATTTAGATAGTGTGAATTTTCTTATTACACTTTCGATGGCAGCATATACAAGTGTGATTACAAGACCAGAGGCTAACAAGCCAAGCGTAAATCTCATATATGAAATTCCTTCAGCGTACTTACACACCATTAAAAAAAATGCTAAATAAAAAACAAAAACAAGACATCCTCTAACTTTGTCCTCCTTTGAGGTATGTAAAGATTTTTCTGATGATTCTTCACTTAAAACATTTACTTTAGATTCTTGGCTATCAAATGGTTTTATTGATACATTAATATTAAGAATTGAAGAATAAGGAATTAAAATAAAATTCCCTGGAATTTCTTCAAATTGTAAATAATTTAATTTACCATTTTCATCCCTATCCTTGTCATATTTCTTTTTTCTTGGCTCATAAAGAACAATAGAATCTAAATCTTCATTATCATCCTTTAAGTTATAATCTAATAATATTCCTTTATATAAATATTTTTGATCTCCTTCTATTGTCAAAATATCTAATACGCTTAAATTATTCTGCTTAGAGCGAAAATTTATGAGATTTTTATTTATAGCAACATTTTCAATTTTTCGAATTATTTCACCCTTAAAAAAATAGTGCCAATGATTAGAAAATGAAAGAGGTGAAAATTTTAAGTCAATTTTAAATTTTCTTATAATAACAAATGCAAATCTTCCAATAAGAAATGGCAAAAGAAATAAGTTAAAAATAAATAGACTTAAAAATAAAAATAATTTATTGTAAGGAACCTCATAAATAACCAATGATTCTTTAGTGAAATCAAAAGTTAATATTTTATATATCCAAAATTGAGCATCGCAAAATATACAGGTAGGCTTGAAATAAACCTTAAGGATAAAAAAACATAATATAGTGGCAATAATTAAATTTATAATTCCCCAAAAAAGAGTTGTGAGAAGTCTTTCAGAAAATTGCCCCCTATAAAATTGCTTAGAAAATTTATTTGAGTAAAATGCCCTCCTAATAATTATTCCAGGAAATAGTATTATAAAAATAACTATAATAGTATTAACTGAAAATATATTATCCAAGACTATTTAATATCGTATAAGTTATTTAAAATCCTTTCTTTTTCAGTTTTTGAAGCGGATTCTAATTGAGAAATAATATCTGTACTAACAAATGTTTCTCCTGTAGAATTATCCCTATAGCCCTTGTAAAAATTAATTATAGGTAAATACAAAAAAGAAAATAAAGAAATAAATGTCAAAAAAATATTTTTCATTTTGCCAGTATTTAATATACAAATGTACATAGTATTTATAAATTATCAACAATTTAAATTAGTGGGTTAACAAAAAGAATTATTATTTATAAATTTTTAAATGTTATTTCACACTTATTAGTAGGTACTTAATAAGTGTGAAATTCTTTTTGATATATTTGAAAATAATAACATAAAAATGAAACCAGATAATTTCATTAGAGATTTATTTAAAGCAAGAGACACACTTAACTTTTTAATGAGTATAAAAGTTTCTTCTTATAGAGATGTTTCAAAAAAAATTGATTTATCAATGAAACATCCTCTTGCAAAAAAGTTAATTAAGGAAGGTGGATTACCAAAAAGCTATCAAGATATAATTACAGGAGATAAACTTAAATTTACTGGTAATCTTGATGGAGAATTAGCTTGGCTTGTTAAAAGCATATTACCCTTTTCAGAAGAAATAAATAAGTTTTTTATTTATGAGAATGAGGTAGAAAAAAGCATTCTCATGTCTGATTTTGATAAAGCAAAAAAAATCATTGATGATATAAATGTAAATGTATGTTATTCATTTTGGAGCATGGAAATTCTATTTTCATTAGTTGGTAGTAAAGGAGATGAGAAAAACTGGACTTTATTAAAGGAACTAAACTCCAATTTAAAACATCCTATTTCGCAAATTTTTTTAGAATTTTATTCAAAAAAAGCTGAAAAAGAAGTTACAGCCTTTCAGTATATGAAAGATTTAGAAAATCTAATTAGTGGTTTAGACCAAGAAACTTCGGAATATTTTTTATTAAATCTTGGAGATGTTTTTAATAATTCTTACAAAAGTTTTTCTCTCATTCTTTTTCTAAGCTGTAAACTCTCTGTTATTGACAAATATCTTTTGCTGATTGAAGTGTTATATCATTTATCAAATGATATACAATATCACTCATTGATAGAAAATGTCTTAATTGATTTAGATAAAGCTAAAATAACTGACTTCAGAATAAATAGATTAAGAGAAATTATAGTTAATAAAATTGTTGAAGACTTCAATGAAGAAATCTTATCTCTTTTTGACATATATTCTAAAGGTCAATATTCAGAAAGCAAAATCAAATCTATTGAATTAATAAAAAAATATCCTACCGCTATAGAGTTATATGAAACTTATACTAAATGTATTATAGAATTAAAAGAAGGATATTCCAGCCCCAATATAAGTTCAGAAATAGATGCTATTTTAAAGTCTCTATATGAATTATACTCTAAAGGAGAACGTTTTTATGAAGCAAGAGAAAATTTAATAAAATACTATTTAAGCTTTTCTAAAATTGGTTTCTTTAAACAATTAATATCGTTAGTTGTAGGTGTATCTGGATATGAATTAACTAATAATTTAATAGAAAAAAGATACTTCTTTTACTCATTCTACTCTAATCCTAACATAATTACATGGGATGGATTTAGACAAACCTTAAAATTTGGAGATGTAGATGTAGAAAAACATATTTCCCTTAAAATAAATTATGCATTAGGTAAAGATAATTATGAAATAATCGATAAAATAGAAATTCCAGAAGTAAAAAAAGATCTATACAAAAGCAGAATAGGAGATATGTTTGAAAAACAAGACATATCTTTTTTATTAAAATTAATTTCTAATGAGAACTTAAGCATATTTTTTTATGACGAGGTACTTATTTATACTTGTAAGGTTCACTTAAAAGAACATAATTTTTCTCAATTATTAACATTACTTGTAAATAGTTATTTTAAAAATACATATTTATTAAAAAAACTTGATTTAAATTCAATTGTAGAAATAATTATTAATGAAAATTACAATATTGAAAATCTAACATTAGACTTGCCTATATTTTTTCATATTGTAGATACTTCCACTTATTTCTTATTTGCATCACTGGATGAATATTTAACTTCTATTTCAATTGAAAAACCTTCTGAAATTGTAATATCAGAAAATAATGAATTAAAAGAAAAACAGATTTTCTTACTTGAAAATGTATGTTCTTTAGCTGTTTTGAATAATTTCTATGCAATTTTTGAAAATGATGATGATGTTATTAATGAAAGAATAAAAATATTAAGAAAATTAATTTCTATAAATCAAGCTTCGATTGATAAATATTATGAGGAAATTGCATTTTTACTAAGAAAAAAAAGTATTGACAGTACATTACAAAATTATAATGACGGAAAAATAAGTTTAAATTTCAATAGAATTAAAGAAGATAAAAATAATAATTTAGAGATTAGTTTTAATAGATTTATTAAATTAAAAAACTATTCTCAAAAAAATAATTTAGAGTTAGTTGAACCCGATGTATTACTTAATATGTATTTGTCGGAATTGGAGACCTCACCGAGTAATAAGCTTCAAGATGCTTCATATTTAGCTTTTAAATCAATAGTTTTTGAGGCTACTAATTTATTCTTATTTAGTAAAGAACATGGATTGGATGGTGACTTAAGCACAAGAATTAGACATGGAGTTCTTGAAAATCAATTAAGACGCGTTTTCTCAAGTAACATGCTGGTTTCAATAAAAAATAATGATATTTATAATGATATTCAATATTGGAAAACATTATGTGAGGAAAATGAGTATAGAGATGAAATTTCAAATGGAATTCAAGCAGAACTAAAAATATTTTCAGAAAAAATTGATGATTTAATTTTAAATATTAAAAACGAGTATTTGCAAATTCAATCATACAAGCATACTAAAAAGGCTAAGGGTTTATTTAATTATAATTTTTCAGAGGAATTCTTATGGGTAGCATTTAACGAGGTTAAAAATACAATTGATGATTACAGTGAGTTTCAAAATTATTGGTTTTCAATGTTAAAAACCCACACAGAAAATATTTTAAAGAAAATCGCATCATTTATCCGAGAAGAAGTAAATAATGAATTTAATAAAATTATTGATGAATTGGATAAGATGATAAGTGATATACCATTTATTGGAGGCTCTGTTCACTCTGAATTGAAGCAAAAAATTAATTATTCCAAAACACAAGTTGGAAATGAACTTTTTGAAGTATCAAAATGGTTTAAATTAACTTCCTATTTTGATGATTCTACATTAGATATTGAAACAATTATTCATACTGCATTAGAAATAATTAATTACAATTCTTCAATTAAAATAGAACCAAAAATTGAAATCCCTGAAAACTTATTAGTTGAGAATGGATACTCATATATTGAAATTTTTAAAATACTGCTGGAAAACACTATAAAGCATTCGAAATTAAGTAATGATTTAGTCAATTTAGTAATTTGTACATCAGAATTTTCTCTTTTGAATAATAATTCTATACTTGCTTTCAATATTGAAGTCAGTAATAATACACAAGAAAGAAAAGAAGATGTAATTCCAAAGGTTAATTATGTAGTAAATAATTGGAATTCATCATTCATTAATGTTAACAGGGAAGGCGGAAGTGGGTATCAAAAAATTAATAGAATATTAAAATATGACATTAAGGCGAATGATAGTAATATTAAATTTAATATACTTGAAGATAGCTTTAAAGTAATATTGGAAATTAAGCTTATTTACAAACCTGTCAATTTACAATGAAAAATATATTATTAATAGAGGATAACAGAACTAAAGCAAACGATATAAAGAAGTTTCTTGAAGAATATTCGCCATTTAATATTATCATAAAAGAATCTTTAACATCGGGCTTAAGAGAGTTATTTTCTAAAGAATATGATCTACTATTATTGGATATGAGTTTGCCTACTCGTGAAGGAGCATTAAATAATACAATAAATAACTTTGAGCAATTAGGAGGTCATAGAATTTTAAGTGAAATGAAAAGAAAGAATAAGCAAATTCCGACGGCTTTAATTACAATGTTTTCTGAGTTCGGGATAGGTGAATCTTTTTTAAATATTGAAGATTTGGATGAAAAATTAAATAAAAATTTCCCATCTTTTTATAAAGGTTATATATTTTATTCTTCTCAAGAAGATAATTGGAAAAACAATTTAAAATTAATTATTGATGATTGTTTATGAAAATTTTAATTGTTGATGACAGCATAGAGAAAATCTCGGAACTAACTTTTCTAATTTATAAAGCTATTCCCAATGCAATAATTGAAACTGCTGAGAATATCCTAAACGCAATAGATTTAGTTAAACTTAAAAATTACAATTTAGCAGTAGTTGATTTAGTATTGCCACTTCGACAAGATGGAGAACTCCGACAAGATGGAGGGAATTTTTTTATAAATGAAATTTATAGAAAAAAAGAACTTCAAATACCAAATTATATTGTAGGAATTACTCAACATGAAAACGAATCTTTGACATTTTCATCAATTTGGAAGGTTATTCAGTTCAGATATGATTGTGAAAATTGGAAAAATGAATTTAATTTATTACTGAACCATATTGTAAATACCAATTTTGAATCAAATTCAATCGAAGCTACATCTGTTAAACCATCAATTTTTACTGAAGGCTTAACAGATAAAACTTATATAGAAGAGGCAATTGATTTGTTCTATCCTGAGAAAAAGGATTTCTTGCATATTATTTCACAAAAAAATGCAGGGGCAAATTGGGTTGCTAATCAGGTTCCTATTTGGGCAATGAAACTTCAGATGTTAGATGGAGTTTACATTAAAGCGATTGGTTTATTAGATTCTGATGAAGCTGGTAATATAGCGAGAAAAAAAATCGAGGAGAGGAATCTTACTGATAATGAAAAAAGATGTTGTAGTATTTATCAATTAAAGCCTTCTTACAGCGAAGAAATTTTGAAATATTATAAATTAGGATGTAAAATTGAAATAGAAATTGAGTCTTTATTTCCAACTAAAATATTAAAATTAGCTGATGATAAAGGATGGCTTGAATATAGGGTTCCTACATTTGTTGAAGCCCCGAAAGATTGGATACAACATGAAGAAACTACCTTGCAATATATTGAAAGGAAGAATAATGCAGACTTAAATCCCCTTTACTTAAAAAAGGTTAAAATTTCAAATAAAGATGATTTCCGTAAGCTTATCCAAGCTTTTGATTGCAAGCATGAAGTTTATTCAAATTTTAAGATTCTACTTGATGATCTTTTTAAAGAATTGGCTATTTTTTAAATCTTTCAAAAAAATTTTGAAAGATTTGTGAATTCATAACCTCACGTATATAAAACACCCCCACTTGTTCTCGGGGGCAAACTCCCCCTACCGTTCTAATAGGAAAAAACATTTTCAGGCTGACTTATAAATTCAAGATGATAGCTGTAGTTTATTTCAGTAGAAATACTTTGTTCCTGATGGTAAAATTTTTCAACTCAAATTCAAAATCAATGGTAACAATTATCAATTTTAAAGAAAGAAACAAAGATGATGGAAGTTCATTCTTTGTATTGGAAGTGCAAGGAGGTATTGAACTTGTACAAAGCCAAAAGACAGGGCAGTTCTATGCTACTGCAAAGAAAGCCTATATTCCCTCTACATTTGATGGGATTACTTGTACAGCTCTTATTGGAACTCAGATGCCAGGAGAAATAGAGAAAGTGGATTGTGACCCTTATGAGTACACGGTACAGGAAACAGGAGAAGTGATTATGCTTACCTACAGATACCAATATGTTCAAGAGCAGAAACCTAAACAAGAGAAAGCTCCATGGATGAGTGGAAATCCAGATGCATTCTCTAAGAATGGTAAAGCAGAATTGGCAGTTGCGTAATACCAGGAGTGTCTTGTAACATACAATATCCGAATTTCATTGTTTCTTATATAATATAGAACAGTAGAATTCGGATATTTTTTCAAATCTCAGATTTTCTATCTTTTATAGTAGGATTGAGAAAAAGTGAGTACTCTTCATAATTAATCAAATAATGCTATGTGACTAAATATGTTTTGTATATAATATAAGAACTTCCTGGTAATAAATAATTGTAAACACAAATTCATCTAAAACCTGTGAATTTCAATGTAAATCTGAAAATTTCAAATATTAGAGATTATAATAAATAGCGTTTTTTTATTTGAAATCTATTAAATCTTTTAGTTCAATTTCTAAAGCATTAGCTATTCTATACAATGTGAAAATTGTAGGGTTAGTTCTACCTGATTCTATTCTGGAAATATTGGTTGTATCAATTTCCCCTTGAATTTTGCCAACCAAATCTACTTGTGTTAAGCCTTTGCCTATTCTAATTTCCTGAATTTTCTTCCCAACATTTTTTAACAATTCAACCTTTTCCATACTTGACATATTTGACAAGTCAAGTAATGTTTTATATTTGCTGAATCAAATGCCATATATGGCAAGTTTAAAATTTATAATAGAATTGCGGAAACCCGTAATTGATACTTTTAGAACTATAATATATTTATCAACTTTCATTAACAAAAACTTATATACTATGAAGAAAAAAATGATTTACTTTTTAATCTTATTAATATGTGGATTAATTAATTCTTATTCTCAAGAAACATTTCACATTACACATATTTCTATAGATAATGGAACTCTTGTAAAAGAAAAATATTCTTTAGGCTATGACTTAGATTTTAGTTCAATTGGAATTCTTGACTTTAATCAAGGAGGTGTAAAGATTTATGAATATGGGCCTGTTGAGTTAACTAATACAACTTATGAGCAAGGATTATATATTGAAGAATATGCTCCAACTAAAGAAAAATTACTCAATACTCCAAAAGACGAAAAACTACATCTATTTAAATTTGCTTATGATAAAAAAGGAGGTAAACCTGTTATGATAGTGGAAGCTTCAGGCTTAAGCAAATCAAAAAACTTTCAAAGAAAATACTATTATACAGATTATTATTTTGAGTTAAAAGACAAAAGATAGAGTACAATGAAAAATTTAATTATCAAAGTAATAATTCTGCTTTTAAACTTACTTTCAATCAATATTTATTCTCAAACAAAGGAATATGGAGCAGGTGTATTATTATTTATGACTTTTGATGCTGAAAACGCAACTCAAATGGAAAATTCTGAAGAGAAATATGGTGATGTCGAGAAGTTAATTAAAACAGATAATTCCTATGAAATTTATTACAGAAAATCAGAAGGGAAGTTCAAAATAATATTAAAGAAACTTGAAGGTTTGGGAGTTGAGGATTATGAATATGTTGATGTGGATAGTGGGCACATATTTGTGGTCAAGGATTTATTAGATTCTTCGGCAAAGGCTTTAGATGCAATAAATACGAAAGATTTGCCTAATGTGTCAAATAGATATAAAATGATGCTTCGGGTTCTGTTAAAGTAATTTTGTTAACCAAAAAATTAAACCCTAAAAACAATTTAAGATGAAAAATGATGCTTGGAGAGGAACTTATTAGAGGGAGTTTATTCCCTGTCTATTTATAACTTACAACCACTCTTATAGGGTGGTTTTTTTTAACCCTAAATTCAAAATTTATGAAGAAACCTTTTTTGCCATTTGAATTGGGTATGGAATATGAAAACTGGGAATTTGAATTAGAACCAATCAACCAAAGAATTAATGGGTGTGATAGCTATAATTATTTTGGAAAAATTGAAATCTTCGGAATTAAACCAGTCCGTATTGAATTAATCTTTTACTGGGATATTTTAGTTGCTGTAATAGTTCAAATCAACAAAAGAGACTTAGAGAAAACAGAAAAACTTATTGAGTTTAAATTCATACAAGTAAAATATTACTTCTATTTATCTATTAAGAAAATCAATTCCCAGATTTATCATTCTCTATTATGTTAGCATTTTTAGTTCTTTGATATAATTACCAACAGTAGATTTTCCAATTTTATATCCAGACTTTTTAAGCTCTGCTTCAATCTGCCTTATTGATTTCTTTTCCTTATGCAGGTTCTCGATAATAGGAAGCATATCATCCTTTTTGGGATTAGTGTAAGCTAAGGATGCCAGAGAATCACTATGCAGATTCTTACCAGTATCTTGAAACAGTAGAGTTTCCTCATCAAAGGAAAGCACCTTCGAGAACTTCTTGACTTTGGAAGATATATAGTTGCCTTTGGTTACAGTCAAAGTCCTTAGGTTTTCATCATTTGGATACTGCTTCAATTCCAATACTACCCTCATCTTGGCTTCAAATGCTTGAGAACCCAAGATATTATCTTTAGACGCTGTGAATTTGTGTGTCTTTTTTCCTGTGTGATGTAGAAATAAAATAAGGCAGTTATGAGCTTTGGCTAATTTGCTAAATTGATTAAGGAATTCTCTGACTTTAGTACTGGAATTTATATCTCCGCTGAAAATATCAGTAAATGCATCTACAACTACTAAATCTACTGGAGTTTTCAGTAAATCTTTTTCCAAGACTTTTATTATATTATTAGAACTGTCTGCATTAGTATCGACTTCAAAAATAAATTTCAAATGATTAAGTAACTGAATATCTTTCTTAGTTTCCTTTAATATTCTTGATACTGGTTTTTTGATTGATATACTTGTAGATACAGGATCATCTTCTGTGCTTATAAAAATTACATTTCTATGAATTGGATTTAATTTATAACCAACAAATTTATCTAAACCCATAGCAATAGATACTGCAAGTTGTCTTAAAAATGTGCTTTTACCAGTATCAGATGAACCTACCAATGATGCTAAGCCTATTTGTGGGAAAATAGGGTCTATAAGTTTAGGTAGTTCCTGGTAATCAAAATTGAATAATTTGAGCGCTGAGTAATCATCTGAATTAAAACTTACTGTTGGTTCTGCTTTAATAGTCATTGAATTAGTTGAAAACTCTTGTGTATCATCAGAAAATAAATCCTCAAAGCTAAGAATGCTATTAGGTTCTATCTCATCAGCAGAATATATTTCTCTTGGTAAATTATCTTCAAAATCTAAATTATCATTTATCATCAATTTTTGATATTAAATCTTAAAATAACATAAGACACAAACATGTCCAATGTCCATTTTATTATATGGTTGGACAAATATAAATGTAGTTTAGTGATATTCCATTATCTCTTAAATTAAGAAATATACACTGTCAAAACAATTCTCTATTATGTTAGCATAATTAGTAAAAAGGCAAACAATTAGGCATACTCATAAATACATACATTATCAATGTAAGGAATAATACAATAATGCTCAGCTGGTTAGAGGCAGAGATTATTAATCTCAGCGTCCTTGGTTCGAGCCCAAGAGGGGGAGCACTTAATCAAAGCACTTGCAGAAATGTAGGTGCTTTTTTTGTGGGGTTTTGCTATGCTGAGAGAAACTTCTAAATCCAATCACACAATAAACGAGACAATCCAGTAATGCCTCGTTCATCTGTTTAATTATTCATTAACTATATTCAAAATATTCTAATTCTAATATATTTTATGAAATACCCTTACACCACTTTCTGAAATTACGATATGAAAGAAATTACCATAATCATCCTCGGAAACTTCAGAAATAGGTCTTTCACCTCCAAATGCTTCCAGAATTTCTAGGATGGTATTGGAATGTCCTGCTATTATAACTCTTTTATTAGTATAATTAGTCAGTACATCATTTACCAAACTACTATTGTTGCTGGGGTCGTAATTAATTATGTCTAATCTATTGCGTTCAGCAGTAGGTTCCAGAGTTTGTTGAGTTCTTGTGAAGGGGGTCGAGTATGCTGCTGATATTTTAATTTTCTTTAATTCATCAGCCAATTTTATAGCCCTTAAGAGACCCTCTACACTTAAACTGGGATTAGGGTCTTGCGGATTAGATATGTCCTTTTCTGCGTGTCGCACAATGTAAATATGCGTTTTTTGAGCATAAATCGTAATTGATAAGAGCAACAACAAAAGGAAGCTAAGTAATTTGTTTTTCATAGGTTAAAGGTTTAAATTAAAAATAAGTCATATAGACTAATTTATTTAAAAACAACATTACGATTTTTTTTTATAAGGGGCGATTTTTTTTGCAGAATTACATCATCGTTAGATATTATATATTGATAACCAATTATTTAAAAAGATTTATTCAATTCTAAAAAAAATCTCATATTTGTAAACTAATCAATTTAAATTATGAGAAAAAAACTAAGTGTTTATTCAATCATTTTGTTTTCCGGACTTGTTACCGGACAAGAAGCTAAGATATCTTTTGAAAGTGAGGAAGGTTATACGCTTGCTGCATTAGGAGGACAATTTAATTGGCAAACTTGGGGAGAAACTTCCGGCGACCAGACAGTTGTCACTGCTTTAAAAGCTTCTGACGGACTCCAATCTGTGAAAATCAACAGTAATGAATCTGTTAAAGATGATTATGGAGTTGAATCTACAATTCCATTTTATGAAAAATCTGAAATTACTTTTGATATTAATGTTGAGGAAATCGGTGGGTCTGATAATTGGGTGGTTATTTATAATTCTGATTATGAAATGATTGCAGGCGTTGATTTTAATGCAATAGGAAATGTAGAAATTTATGATCAAGGAGATTTTGACTTTGTATCAACTTCAAGCATATTTGTAAATGATCAATGGTACAAAGTAAAAATTGAATTGGATTTTACCAGCCATACAGTTAATTATTATTTAGATAATTCATTGATCCATAGTGCTGCAATTGATTCATCAATAACTCGGTACGATATTTTGGATTTTAGGACAGATGATTTCGGGACAAGTTTTTATGTCGATAATATCAATATTAAAAATTTGGAATCAATGACAGCATCAGATATTACTAAACAAAATAATATTAAAATTTATCCCAACCCCGTAGCTGATATTCTATACGTAGAAAGTGACAAATCTATTAAATCATTTAAATTATATGATACTGCCGGAGGATTAATAAAATCCCAGTCTGCAAATAGAAAATTAACTAAATTGGATATTAGAAGTCTGAATAAAGGAATTTATATTTTAAAGCTTGAGACAGCCAATGGTATAGAGTCAAAAGAAATTATTAAAAAATAGAAATTTAATTTCTATTTTTTAATAATCAATATCAGTCAGCGAAAAGAATTAAAAAACTAGTCTTTAATATCCTCCACATCATCCGGAGATTCTTCTTCTTTCACAAATAAGCGTACTACACGCACAGCTTCGTTGAGGTAAGCTTTTCCGGATTTTTGATAATCAAATTTTGTTGCCAGCCGAGTTTTATCACCATTCAATGAATTAAGAACATCACCTTTCTTATTCATTCTGTCGACTAGGTCATACATAATGTCAAACCCGATTTGCTGATACTCATTTGGTGTAACGCAATAGATATCCATGAATTTGTTTAGCGTATTTCTTTCTCCTGTACCATAGATATTAACCAATCTAACTGCTCCAAAAGTAAATCCAATGTTTTTCAGCGCGGCGATATTTTTAGAGTTCTTATCGTTGTAAATGTCATAAGCCGAAACATATTTGATACCATAAGCGGTAACGTTTTCCGCGTTGAATTTTTTCAACCTTTCAACATAAGCATTCCCCAAAGTGTTGTTGTCCGAAACCAAAACAGCAATTGTGGGCGTGAAATATTCTTGTTTCACAGTAGTTCCGTCACTTAATTTTTCATCAACAGTTTGAGATTTTTGCTGAAGCTGATTAGCATCTTTTACGATGATAATTCCAGGTTTTGACAATGATTTATTCAATTGATCAGAAACATAATTTGCAAGATCAGCATGTTTGTCATCCGTTAATATTTGTATATTTTCGCCTTTGTAATTCGCTTTGATTTCCTCTATAATTTTATCTGAAATCGCTTTGTCACTAGGTGTGGCGATGATTACATTTTCGATTCCCAACAAATCTTCAGAATTACTCAACGGGGAAACGACCGGAATTCCCGAACCTTCCATCATGGTTGCAAATGATTTGAAATTCGTAGCAAATAAAGGTCCTACCACTGCATCAAATTTTGAGAAATCAGTTGTCGCCAACAAACCTTCTATAGTAGCGGATTTGTTCTCAGAGTCCATCACTTTCAGGTTGATTTTTTTACCTTGTTGCGCTAATGAATCTAAAGCCATTTTTGCGCCAATCAATATGTCAGTGGAAATCGTTTTTTCCTGCGCACTTCCGCCTTTCAAATGAAATGGAAGAATCAATCCGATATTTATTTCATTGTCGTCAATTCTCTTGATTTTTCCAGGCGCTTTGATGATATTTGCACCGTCTTGCAAAGGAATCTTCAAAACCATTCCCGTTTTCAAACCTTCTGATAATGCAGGATTTTCTTTCAGCAAATCAGCAAATTTGATTTTGTACAATTTCGTAATCGAATAAATCGTTTCACCAGCTTTTACAGTATGTTCGATAAATCCATCCTGAATCACGGCTTTAGAAGCTCCTTTTTTAGGAATGTTGATGAATGAACCGACTTTCACACCCTCAGTTTGTAAGCTTGGATTGGCGATATATAATTCATCTTCCGTCACACCAAATAATTTTGATAAAGAATAAATCGTTTCACCTCTTTGGATTAAATGCATTCCGTCAGGAACAACCACCGTTTCTGTCGGAGCATCTTGTTTTTTCTTAGGGATTCTGATGACGTCACCCGCTTTTAATCCTTGATTTAACTGCGGATTTAAGCTTTTCAAAGCTTCTTCAGTAATATTATATTCTTTGGTCAACGAGTACAAAGTTTGTTTGGCTTTTACTTCATAATAGATGAAATTCTCGTCTTCTTTCGGGATGAAAACATCCTCAGGCTGCGTAACATTTGTTTTGATTTGTCCGTCAGATGAAGGAATATTTTCTCCTTTTGCACCCGGAATTGTCAAAACATCCCCGATTTTCAACTCTCTGTCATTTAGAAAAGGATTAGCTTTTTTCAAGTCATCCTGTTTGATTCCGTATTGTTTAGAAATCCCGTAAATGGTTTCTTTGGGCTGAACTGTGTGCTTCTGCTGCTGTGCAAAAATGCTGAAACCCATCAGGAAAAATATAGCTAAAAAGAGATTTTTCATCTGTATATTTTAAATTTTTAATCGTGTTGTTTAAACTCAAATGGAATGCCATTGTCTCATTTAAAATGAGAAACAAAAGTACAATTCTTTCTGTTAAGGTAAAGTTTTTATGATAAAACGAAATTCGAAAGGATGTATTTCCTCATAAATTTCTTTGACAAATCCGCTCCCGTATTCAATCCAGAAATCAGAAAAATTCATCACGCGTTCCTGCAAATTTCCTTTTGGAAAAAGTTCAGAATAAATATTTTCGATGCGTTCTACTCGCTCAGAATTCTTTTTCTTTTCTGCTTTCACGAGCCTTTGCTCCATTTTAGTCATGCCCTTCAACTGTTTTACGCGTTGGGCATTGATCATATTTGCAAATGTAATGTCGGTTTGTGCTGATTTTTCTGACAGCTCATTGAAAATGTGCTGAATCTGAGATTTGTAATAAGCAAAATCAATTTTGGTATCAGTATGTTCCATCACATTTCCTGAAACCAATTCAAACAATGGCCGGAACAGATCTTTGTAATCCAAATCCAGTTTTTCCAGTTTTGATTTTTGTTTTTGATTTAAAATTAAAACTGAATTTCTGACGATTAATAATGGGAAAATAATGTCTTGTGTATCAAAATAATTCTTCAACTGAAGCCAATAAGCAATTTCTCCGCTTCCTCCGATGTAAGCGATGTTCGGTAAAATCGTTTCCTGATAAAACGGACGCAGTAAAGCATTTGGACTGAATTTTTCGGGATTTGAATTTAATTCTGAAATGATTTCTTCTTGAGTGAATTTAAATTCAGAATCCAACACATAAAAATGTTCATTTTCAAAAACAATTCGTTCGCGAATGTTTCCATTTCCTAAATAAAATAAATTGATTTCGCGTGGATTAACCTGAATGGAATAATTATTTTCAATTAAAAACTGATTCGACTCCGAAACTTTTTTAAACGCACTATTATTGATTAATTCATCCTGAAAAGCAGGGATCATCAGTTTTTTCAATTCTCTGTCATCACCGTCAATTATCAACAATCCAAATTCTCCAAACAAAGAATGCACAAGTTTTTGCGCTGCTTCAGCAAGTGTTTTGGAATTCAAATAAGAATTTTGAATTAATTCTTTTAAAGTCTGAGCGTTTGAAATGTTTGGAAGTTGATTTGAAAATACGTTGAACACCCCTTCAATTCCGTCAAGATTTAATCTTCCAACCGCACCGGAAGCATCTTTTTCCCAATGAACGGTTTGGTTTTTATGGTAAAAATGGTTGATTTCTGCAAAATCATGATCTTCCGTTGCCATCCAAAAAACAGGAACATAATTGAATTCCGGATGTTTTGCGTTCATTTCCTCACAACATCGAATGACCTGCAAAATTTTATAGAAAAAATAAAGCGGTCCCGTTAGCAGATTGAGCTGGTGTCCTGTAGTAACCGTTGCTGTATTAGAAAGTTTAAATTTATTGAGATTTTGAATTTGTTTTTCTGATAAATTCAAACCGCTCATTTGTTCGCTCAAAACTTTGTGAACAATTTCTCTGTGTTTGTATTGACTCAGTTTCTCTTTGGTATGATTTACAAAAGAATCATCCGAAGGAAATGCAGAATAAAGCTGCCGTACATTGTCTTTCTGTAGAAGATAGTCTGTGATAAGCGGGGAGAACTTCCCATATTGTTCAGAGTTCAGATAAGTATTTTTTGCTAAGTCCAAAGACAGAAAATTAAAAATAAAACGTGAACAAATTTACAAATACAACGCCAAATCTGAGGTTTAAATTTAGAAAGTTTGAAATCATATTTACTTTCTTATTAACTTAGTGAATTATAAACATTTAAATTACACATATGGGATTAGGTTCATTTTTTAAAAATCTGTTTGGAGGCGCACAAGAAACTGCTTCTGAAACAAAAGAAAAAGCAGTAGAAACTGGCGAAAAAGTTGTTGAAACTGCTAAAGAATACGCCCACAAAGCGGGAGATTCGATTGAAAAAGCAGTGGATTCTACAAAAGAAGCTTTGTCCAAAGCTGCGGACAAAGCGGAAGAAGTCGCTAAAGATACCTGGGAAAGTACAAAAGACACAGCAGAAAATGTTTCTGGAAAAGCGCAGGATGTATGGGAAGACACAAAGAACGCAGCCGAAGATTTAGTTGAGAAAGGAAAAGATGCCGTTCAAAACGTGGAAAATAAAATCTCTGATACGATTTCCAGAGTCGAAGAAGAGGAAGATGTTGTAACTGAAAAGGCAAAAGAAGCAAAAAGAGACATAGAAGAGGATTTGAATGATTAAAATTTAAATTTTTCCTGCTAAATTTGTCTCCAGTCGGTCTGTTTTTTACAGCCCTTTAACCAAACCATATCAAATTGTCGCAAGTAGTCTTTGTCAAAACAAAACTGCTTAAACCTATATTTTTTTTAATTTTTCTAAATTTCATTTGCTTAAAAGCATTTGGACAAAATGAAGATTATGAATCTATTGTCGGTAAAAGTTACGGAGACAGACATATGTTTTTATTCCATAACTTCCATACCCAATATAAAATAGAAGTCGATTCTGCTGCATATTTTAAAAAAGTCAAAAAACTTTCAGAGGTCGCGCGAAAAGCCAATGATAAGGAATTGGAATTGGAAGCAGAATTTCTGAAATATATATTTCTGTCCTCTCGAAATTATTCTAAATATTTGCCTGAAATGAATTCTTTGTTGAAAAAGGTAGATAGTGAACAAGCTACACAGCTGCAAGCCAGAGTGAGACAGGCAATAGGTTTTCATTATTTGTATGAAAAAAATAATTATGGTGAAGCGTATATTTATCTCAACGAATCTTATCCTTATTTGCAACAACTATCAGCGAAAGAATTGCCTGATAAACAAGAGCTTTTGTACAATATAGGCTACATCAATTATATGATTGGTTATGATGCTAAAGCATTAAAATTTTTGGAGGAGGCACAAAGATTGGATAATAATTATTATTCAACACTTGAGTGCAATATCATCAATACTCAGGGTTTAATTTACGAACAAAGTGAACATTTCGACCAAGCGATTAAGAGTTTTAACCAATTATTGAAAGTTTCAAGCGATAACAAAAAAGACATTTGGGTTCGAGTAGCCAAAAACAATATTGCAAATGTGCTTATCACCCAAAAGAAGTATGACCAGGCTTTAACTTTTTTAAATGGAAACCCGCAACTGAATGCAAATGATTCTGAAGAAATAGGCATTGTAATCGCTCGAAAACTAATGCTTCTAGGAAAAGTTTACAATGCTCAGGAAAAATGGATTCAACTTTCTGAAGTAACTCCTGAATTGGAAGAATTATTAAAAAAATATAATATCCCTCTCAAGATCAGAAAAGAAATTTACCGTTTACTTGCTGTAGATAAACAGAAAAAAGAAAATTTCAGAGAAGCTTATTTTTACAAAGACAGTGCACTGATTCTAGCCACTGATTATTTCAAAATAAAAAATGATCAAGGTCTGAAACAAACTTTGGAGAAAGAAAGAATCCAGGAGCTGCTCAAAGAACAGCTAAAAACAGAACACCAACAAAGAGTAACGCTTATCACACGTGTATCTTTAATCGTAATCTTGCTGCTGATAATTACATTATCTATTGTACTTTTTATAAGACAAAAAGAAAAATTTAAAAAGAAAAGACTAGAAGTAGAATTTGAATTAAGCGAATCCAAGGCAAAATTGGCAGACTTATTAGGCGAGCTGAAATCAAAAGACAGAGAAGTGCAGGCGTATGAAGATGAGCTCGAACAACTGTACCAAAATATAGACAAGGACGAAATTCAAATCAACGAAACTCAAAAAACACTTGAAGCACTTTTGTCCAAGCCCATTATGACGGAAAATAAATGGTTGGTTTTTAAACGATCATTTGACAGAGTAAATCCGGGTTATTTTGAAAAGCTTCAACAGGAAATTCCCAACATTTCTCCGGCGGAAATTCGTTTTATGTATTTGCGGAAATTAAATCTGACACCAAAGGAAATTGCATATGTTTTGGGTATTTCTCAGGGTTCGATACGTCAATATAAACATAGAATAAGAACTAAAATTAATGCCGATTCACAAGATAAACTAGATAAATTCCTCGACAGCATTTAATATATTTCGCAAATAATATAAATTTAAAATGCTGTTTTATAGCGTTTTAATGTTAATTTAATTTACGGCACATAATTTGTAACGCTTTTGTAACGCTTTTTTTAGGGTGTTATCCAAAAAAAATGACGTGGTTTGTACAACCTCTTCAAAAAAAATTTTAATTATGAAAGCAAAGCACATTGTAACCGCCTTTACCTTTCTTTCATTACTCTTGGTCGCATCCAGTCTTATCGCTGGAAATTTCGAGGTGAAATTGAAAGAAGAGACTTACACGTATCTGCTGATTTTATTTTTAGCATTTGACGTATTGTTAGGATGTATTTTAGTTTTCGGGAAAGTCAAATGGATCCGAAAAAAGCACAGAAATTACGATTATTTAAAAACTCATTATTTGTAATTAAGTAGAGGTAATCAGAAAATGAAAAGAGTCCCATAAAAACAGGACTCTTTTTTTTATATCAAATTATTTGTGACAATTAGTATCCGAATAATTCTTCCAGAGTCAATTCCTTCACTTCACCTAATTTCTGTACAGCTTCCCAATCCAAATTCTCTTTTTTACCAATCAAACCAACATTTGATTGTTTTCCTTTGATGTGCTGTGTGAAAAAATTCTCCAAATCACTCATCTGCATTTTTTGCGTTTGTGCATAAATGTCTTTGTTAAAATCATAATCAATTCCTTTGTCCTGAAGATTTAACCAGTAAAAGAAAATATTCGTTTTCGTATAACGCTGCGTTGCAATTTGTTTCAATGATGCATTTCTAGAATTCATAAATTGATTTTCAGCCTTTGGCATATTTGTCATCAATTCTTTCATCGCATTTACTGCTTGTGGCAATTTGTTGGCCTGCGTTCCGATGTACGCATTTACGTAATTGTATTTATCGGTCTGGCTTGCATTTGAATAAAAACAATAAGCCGAATAAGCCAATGATTTAGATTCTCTGATTTCCTGAAATACAATCGAAGACAATCCCGAGCCGAAATATTCATTAAAAATCCCTGAAGACGGCAATAAATTTTTATCGAATTTTCCTTCTCTCGAACGAAGTGAAATCTCTGCCTGAACCATATCATAAGGAGCAAAGTAAACTTTTCCGTCCGTTGCAGGCTGTGGATATTCTTTCTTAGTAGGAATTGCTTTGTTTTTACCAAAATTATGAGATTTCGTCAAAGCCTTTTTGGTTCCCGCCAAATCATTTCCATAATAGAAAATCTGGTGTTTGTAGTTCAGGAAATCTTTGATGATTGAAACCAATTCTTCAGGATTTATTGCACGCAATTCTTGTTCACTCAAAATATCTCTGAAACGGCTTTCCTTTCCATACATCACATATTGATTCAGCGCATTTTGGATGCTGTTTTTGTTCGTTTTGGCATCTCTCCGTCCTTTCAATATTTGTTCTACATAATTGTCATAAGCCGTTTTATCCGCTTTTGCATTGGCCAGCAAATGTTCAAACAATTCAATTCCTTTTGCTAAATTTTCCTGCAAACCATTGATATAAACATACGAACGGTGACCTCCGGTACCTACACCATATTCAATCCCTAATTTGTAAAATTCCTTTTTAATGTCTTCTGCACTGTATTTTGAAGTTCCTAAATAATCCAGATAATTGATTGCCAAAGACAATTTTTTATTGTGGTCAGAACCCATTTCAGTGATGTAGTAGACCTGAGAAAGATTGTTCGTTTTGTTTTCGATGAATGAAAGCGGAGCGTTTTTCAAAGTCTCTCTTTTGATAGATTTTTCGAAATCAACAAATTCAGGCTGAATATCTTTTACCGATAGTTTCTGGAAATCTTTGTAGAATTTTGATTCGTTTTCACGATTCAAATTAATAGGAGTGATGCCCGGGTTTTCAACACGCACCAAATCCTTGTTTTCGCCTTGACGTTTGTAAACGATTACGTAATTGTCTTTGTAATTGTCGTTGGCAAATTTCACGATGTCCGCTTTTGTATATTTTGATAGTTCATCCAGATCCGCAACAATTTCAGACCAATTTTGTTCTTGTATAAATGAATCATACATCATCGTAGCCAAAGCATCTGCATTTTCCACCACTTGTTCCTGTTGCTTTTTCAAATCGTTGATGACAGCTTTTATCATCCACTCGTCAAATTCTCCTTTTTTGATTTTATCGATTTGAGCGATGATCAGATCTTTTACCTGATCAAGTGACTGACCTTCTTTAGGCATTCCCGTAAAGATATGAGCTGTATAATCCTTCATGATTTGCGGATTTGCACCTGCATATTGAACGGTTTGTTTTTGGTTAATGTTGAGGTCAATCAAACCTGCAGTGCTGTTGCTCAAAAGCATGTCCATCAATCTTACCAACTGTGCATCTTTCGTTTTAGAGCCGCCCACACGATAAGCAAATTGCAATCTTTCCGCTGATGGGCTGAAAACTTCTATCTTTTTAATTCCTTTTAGCGGCATTTCTTTCGCTGTATATTTCTTCGATTCCGTTCCTTTTTTGTAATTTCCGAAATATTTGTCAACCATTTTAATAGTAGCGTCAAAATCTAAATCTCCCACTAAAACAACTGCCATGTTGCTAGGAATATAATATTCATGGAAATATTTCTCAATAGCAACCAATGACGGACTTTTCAAGTGTTCAGAAGTCCCGATAGTAGTTTGTTGTCCGTAATTGCTTTCAGGAAATAAATTTTTCATCAATGCATAATGAATCAATCTGAAATCATTATCCTGCGCCCGGTTAAACTCCTCATAAACCGCTTCCAGTTCCGTATGAAACAACCTCAAAACCAATTCAGAAAAACGTTCGGATTCGATCATCATCCATTTTTCCAATTCATTTGAAGGAATATTGTTTTTATAAACTGTTTCATCAAACCAAGTGTGTGCATTCGTTCCTGTTGCACCCAAAGATGAAATCAATTTGTCATATTCGTTCGCAACTGCGTATTGCGATGCAATATTTGAAATTGAATCAATTTGCTTGTAAAGCACCTTTTTCTTTTCAGCATTCGGCTCCGCTTTATGTTTTTCATACAAATCAGAAATTTGTTTCAGGTAAACTTTTTCCGTTTCCCAGTTGTGCGAACCGATTTTCGAAGTTCCTTTGAAAAGCATATGCTCCAGGTAGTGAGCTAACCCCGTATTGTCAGCAGGGTCATTGTTAGAGCCGGTCCTTACCGGGATATAAGTCTGGATTCTCGGCTCATCTTTGTTTTGCGCAAGATAAATTTTAAGTCCGTTGGGTAACGTGTAAACCCTTGTTTTAGAAGGGTCATTGTCTACAGTTTCATAGCTATAGCCGTTTTTGTCTGTGTGCGTAGTCGTTTTAAATTGCGCAAATGAAGAGAGCGACAATAAAAAACAACCAATCAACGTAAGTTTTTTGATCATTTTTACTAATTGTATTAATTCTCAAATATAAATTTTTCTAGTATCATTTCAATCTTCGGAATTGATTAAATAAAAATAATTTGAGTTAAGTAATTGAAAATTAGGAATTAATGATTTTATTTAATTCTAATTAGGATAATTTCTTCTAATTTTATTTCACTCGATGCAACCTTTTCTTAAATCTTGTAGTCTTATAAACAGAAAGCAATCTATTTTGAAATGGCGACAAATAAATTTTATTTAGGATCAGAAATGGTAATTTTGTTAACACATCTGGATTTTAAAAGATAAAAACCACCAGATGAAAACAATTTTTATACATAGAAAATCAGACGTGGAAAAACTTCTACCCAAATTGAAGAAACAGGACAGGATTGCCCAAAAGGAATTGTACGATAACTACGCACCCAAAATGCTCAACGTATGCCGCAATTATATACCAGATGTTCACTATGCCGAAGATGTAATGATCAAAGCATTTTTCAAAGTCTTCAAAAGTATTGACTCATATAAGTCGGAGGGGAGTTTCGAAGGTTGGATACGTAGAATTATGGTTAACGAAAGTCTTACTTTTCTTCGATTAAACAAAGGATTAATTTATCTCGAAGAAGATAAAATTGCAGATGAACCTGCAGAATATGAAGAAGATATGACAGGCATCGACGCCCAGGAATTACTCGACGCATTACCCGAAAGTTACAGAGCAGTTTTTAACCTGTATGTATTAGAAGATTGCTCACACAAAGAGATTGCTCAGATGCTCAACATTACCGAAACAACTTCCAAAACGCAGTTGTTCAGAGCAAAAAATAAATTAAAAGAAATCGTTCTCAAGAAAAAAATGATTCAAAATGAAAACTAATATAGAACAACATATAAAATCCCGGCTTGACGAAAGAAAGCTGAACCCGTCTGAAATTTCATGGGATAAACTTTCGCAAATGCTGGATGAGGAAAAGCCTCAGACAAAAACCATCCGTTTCCCAAAATGGTGGACGATTTCCATCGCTGCTTCGATTGTTGTTTGTGTTTCGGTTTTTGTAGTGAACTCATTTGAACAGACAGAAGAAATTCCGGTTCAGATTACAGATACGAAAAAGGTTAAATCTGAAATTTCTACAGAGAAAAACGAAATTATTTCAGAAGAAATTCAACCTGAAAACATTCAAACAAATGAAAAATCAATTTCAAACAAAACAGAATTAGTTCAATCAAATTCAAAACCTGAAGTAAAAATTAAATCCAAACAAAATTCAGAAATAATTCAAACACAGACAGTTCAAGAGAAAATTGCCGAGACAAATTTAATTCAACAGGAATTGAAACTTCCTGAAGTAAAAAAACAAGAAGAAATTGCTGTGAATTCCGAACCGGAAAAGAAATCAAAACCCGAAGCTAAAAAGAAAACAAACTATACCAATCCGGATATGCTGTTGTATTCTGTGGAAAACAACCAAGCCATTTCAGAGACAAATAATGATAATTCAAGACTCGTAATTATCGACTTCAACAAATAAATTTTAAAACAATTAAAAACTAAATAATATGATGAGAATATTTATCGTAGTAGGAATGTTATGCATGATGAGCATCGCTTCCTTTGGGCAGAGAATCAGCTTTGATTTCAACAAAGACAGTTATGCAAATGAACCTGTAAGCCCCGTTGTAAAAGAGAGAGTTGAATCTTATGCTTTGGAAATAAGCAAAATTGTAATCGACGAAAAGATATTGATGAACGAAGAAATTTCTTCTGTAAATGGAGAAATCACAGCCGGAACAATTTCAGGTTCTGAAGGCGATGCGAGGAAAGCGGAAATTTCACAAAAGTATTCAGAAAAAATTAACGAAAGAATTGAATTGCTTGAATTTGATTTGGATGAAATCACCAAAAAACAAGTGGAATACACAATTTTAAATACCGATGTGGACAAATTGACCAAAGAGAAAAATTTCAAAGATTTAGAAACAAAATACAAAGCCAAAAATGAAATCGTAGGTTTCCTTTCTTACGGAGTAATGCACTTCGAAGATGGTGATGACGAATCATTGAACAGACATTTGGGTTTTGGAAGCGGAATTGATTTCGGATTTCTTTACCACAAACAATTCAACAGAACAAGTCCGTTCACATTCATTACGGGGGCTTATTTCTCTTGGAGAACGATGCGTTTTGACGATGATTATATGATCAACCGCGCAGAAGATGGAAATGTAAGCTTGGTTCAGTATGATAAAAATTTAGAGAAAAGTAAATTGCGTTCGACGTATATCATGGTTCCAGTCGGGATTAAATACAGTTTTTCTTCTTTGAAAAAAGTAAATGATGAAATTTCTTACAGAAATGTGGACAAAGGAATCGGAATCGGCGTAAATGTATACGGTGGATTTCGAATCAACCAAAATAACATCGTAAAAGGCGAAGACATCAGCATGCGTGAAAAAGGAACGAATTACAATTTGAATAATTTCGTTTACGGAGCACAAGCGACTTTGAGCATTGACAATATCAACTTCTTTGTTCGTCAGGATTTGAGCTCATATTTCAAAGACAATACTTTTGACGACCGTAAAATGCTACAATTCGGAATCAATTTCGGATTCTAAAAACAGAGATTAAATTTTTTTAACATTATCAAATCAATCCTCACATATTTTCAAATATCTGTGAGGATTTTGAATTATTTCTTAATAATTTTTTTTGATTGATAGCCCACATCATTGTGGAAAAGCAAATGATAAACTCCCGTAGAATAAGGGAAATCAAAACTATAATTTCTCTTTCCTTTGGAAGGAATGGTTTCTCTTGAAAGTTGTTTTATTTTTCTACCGGTTTCATCAAAAAGCGTAATGAGCATGTGGTCATTTCTTGTGTAATCGATGGTTATATTCAATTTATCCGAAACAGGATTTTGAGCAATTACAATGTCTAAATCTTTTGGTTTTGAAGAAGCAATTTCATTTATAGAAAGACCCTCAGTGTATTTGTAAATGCTGTTTCCTGAACAATAAACAAGATTTTCATCAAAGACCTGAAATCGATTCAGATTCCCTCCAAATCCCGTATTTATCCAGGTTTCTCCCGCATTAAATGTCTCCAGGAATCCGCTATTGTGCCCGCCCATCCAGCCATGATTTTCGGTAATGAATCCAACACCTTGGATAAATGGATCTGCAACATCTCTCGAAACCCAGTTTTGTCCTCCATCGGTTGATTTAATTAATTTTCCCGGAAGCGGATCAAATGACTCAACCGCTCCAAACATAACGTTTGTGTTGGAAAACAAACGCTGCATTTTCCAAACCAATTCACCCGGAATTCCGGAATTGTAAATCTCTGTCCAACTTTGCCCGCCATCGGTTGTTTTTAAAATATTTCCGCCTTGGTCATTCCCACCTGAAACAAAACCGGTTTGTTCATCTACAAATAGAACTTCCACCAAAGCAGTTGCATAAGCACTCATATCCATGAATTCCCAATTTTCGCCCGCGTCAGTAGATTTTATAACATAAGCCGGCTGAAAATAAGCACCACAACCATACACAGTTGATGTGCCAACCGCATCCAATCCGCAAATGGCTTGTATGCCTGGGATATTTATTGTATTCCAAGTCTCGCCACCGTCAGTTGATTTATAGAAATTTGTAGAAAGTGCACCTAGAAAACCAACATCTTCATTTAGAAATTCTATATTTCTTAAATACTCACCATTGTTGTATGTAGATTGAGTCCAGTTTTGTCCGCCATCTATGGTTTTATAAACGGCTGAACCCCATCCATCGGCTGCCCAGCCTAGATTTTCATTTAGGAAAAACACATCGTCGTATCGTGAAGGAGATTCTGGAATTGACAATTGTTCCCAGTTTTGTGCAGTAATTTGCACAGAAGATAGTCCAATCAAAATGATTGAAAGAAATTGAGTAAAGGTTTTCATTTAAATTAATTAAGGACTCAAATGTAATTAATACTTTGATTCAAAAAAATAATTATTTAAATTTCTTAATCATTTCTTCCACAACTTCATAAGTTGCCGGACAGATCAAAGTGTTTTGAATCGTTAAATGATTGATTTGGTAGAATTTTTTGCGGTCAGTGTGCGGGAATTCGCGGCAAGCCTTCGGGCGGTGTTCATAAACCGAACAGTAATTATCCGCACCCAAAAAAGGGCAGGGAACCGACTGTAAAACATAATCATTGTCTTCATCAATCCTCAAATATTTATCGATGAATTGTGAAGGTTTTAATCGAAATACACCAGATAATCTTTCTATATCTTTTTGGGTAAAAAGCGGCCCTGTCGTTTTGCAGCAATTTGCACAAGACAAACAATCAATTCTGTCGAAAACTTCATCGTGGATGGATTGCATTTTCTGGTCTAAATCCTTGGGTGGTTTGTTTTTAATTTTCCCTAAGAATTTTTTGTGTTCAGCCTGGCGTTGTGCAGCTTTTTGGTGGTAATCTTTTAGATTCATCTTTCAAATATTCGAATTACCACATTTTTCAAATTATTTCTTCAGCTCCTCCACGCTTTTCACGCCACGAAGATTACAGAATTCTGAAATCACACCATGATGAGATACGGTTTTGTCTTTGAAATAATTTACGAAATACTCTTTTTCTTCTTCCGTTGCTTCGAGTTGATTCAAGATATTGAGCAAGTGCATTTTCATATGTCCTTGCTGAATTCCGGTTGTAACGAGTGAGCGAAGCGCCGCAAAATTTTGTGCCAATCCACCGACAGCAACGATTCCCATCAGTTTTTCAGCATTTGGATTTCCTAGAACTTCCAAAGCCAATTTAACCAAAGGATGCAAAGATGTCAAACCGCCCACAGTTCCCAATGAAATTGGCAAATCTAACCAAAAACGAAACACGCCGTCTTTCACTTCGCAATGTGTCAAACTGCTGTATTTTCCATCTTTCGAAGCATAGGTATGCGCGCAGGCTTCCACCGCACGGAAATCATTTCCGGTAGCGATAACCACGGCATCAATTCCGTTCATAATTCCTTTGTTATGTGTTGTAGCACGATATGGTTCAACTTCCGCAATACGAACTGCACGCGTAAATTTCTCAACAAACATTTCAGAAGAAACATTTCCTTCCGCCAAATCCTCAACGGGACAACTTACTTCTGCACGGACGAGACAATCAGGCGTATAATTAGTTAAAATACACATCACAATTTGTAGTGAATCCTTTTCTTCAGACGTAAAAACATCGCTTTCGTAAACTTCTCTTTTCAATGTTTGTGCAAATTGTTCCAAACATGAATTGATAAAATTTGCACCCATGGAATCCACAGTGTCAAATTCTGCATGGATTTGGTAATAATCAGGAATGTCTTCAGTTTTGTCAACCAATTTCAAATTCAAAATTCCGCCCCCGCGCGCCTGCATATTTTTGGTAATCGGTTCTGTATCGATGAATAATTTCGCCAAAACCGTTTCCAAAAAGAATCTGTCCAATTTTTCTTTGTCACCGCCGAACATGAAATGAACGTGTCCCAATTTCACTTTGGAAAGGATTTTTGTTTTGAATCCGCCACGGTTAATCCAAAATTTTGCTGCTTTAGATGCCGCTGCCACAACTGAACTTTCCTCAATCGCCATCGGTAAACATTGCAATTCACCGTCAATTAAAAAATTGGGAGCGAAACCAAAAGGCATGTAAAAATTAGAAAGTGTATTTTCCGAAAATTCATCGTGTAATCGCTGCAAATCTGCATCATCGTTCCAGTATTGTTTCAGGGTTTGAATGGATTTTTCTGAACCATTTAAATATTCGTTGACCAACCATTCTATCTTTCCTTCTTTTGATAATTTGGAAAAACCTTCAACCGGAGTGTGATTCATAATTTGTGAATTTTGACAAATGTAGGCAATACTGAAATTTTAAGTTCAAAGAGGACGCTAATTTTATGTTAAAGCAGAATTTTTTCTAAATTTTTATTGTCAGTTTCAAATATTCGTATTTAATTTGTGCTTTCAAAAGCGGGAATAGCTCAATTGGTAGAGCATCAGCCTTCCAAGCTGAATGTTGCGAGTTCGAGTCTCGTTTCCCGCTCAAAATCCTTTCAATCTTGAAAGGATTTTTTTATTCGTAAAATTTAAACCTTGTTTAGAAAAAACGAGAATTCCGTTCCTTCGTTGTAAACACTTTTTACGTAGATTTTTTCACCGTGGGCTTCTAGGATGTGTTTCACGATGGAAAGTCCAAGTCCCGAGCCTCCATGTGTACGGCTGCGGCTTTTGTCGGCGCGGTAAAAACGTTCAAAAATGCGTTCGATGTGTTCGGGTTTGATACCGATTCCGGTGTCTTTGATGGTAGTTTTGATTTTGTTGTTTACAGTTTGAAATGAAACTGTGACCGTCGCTTTTCGCGCAGAATGGTTGATGGCGTTTACAATTAAATTTGTAAGCACTTGTTCAATTCTTTCAATATCACCCCTGACGCGAACGGGAATGTCAATCTGGTTTTCGATTTCGACTTTTACGTCGTTGTTGGATGCTTTGATTTCCAACAAATCAAAAACTTCTTTGGTCAGTGCAACGATGTTGAAAGATTTCTGTTCGAGCTTTAAATTTCCGGTTTCGAGTTCTGTAATTAAATCCAAATCTTTGACGATGTAAGTCAATCTTTCCACCGATTTATTGATTCGATTTAAATATTTATCGCGAATGGATTCATCTTCCACACCACCTTCAATCAAAGTCAAAAGATAACCCTGGATGGAAAACAAGGGTGTTTTTAATTCATGCGAAACATTTCCCAAAAATTCTCTGCGGTAATTTTCCCTTTCGGTCAAACTATCGATTTCTTTGGATTTATCGTCTGTCAGATTTGAAATTTGTGCAGAAAGCGTTTCCACATTGGTAGCAGTTTTCTGCGTATTTAAATCGGGCAATAAACTGTAAAGTTGAGAAATGTTGATTTTAAAGAATTTCTGAAAAATGATGCTTAAAATTCCAAAAATAATCAAGGATGGAATGATAAAAGCAAGTAAAATTCCCTGCCCTAGAAATTTGGTCGAAAACCAATAATTCAATGGAAAATCGAGTAAAATGGAACCGATGAACCCAATGATTACCCAAATGAGGAATCCACCCAAAAGCGAATACAAAATCGTATTGAACCAGCGATTGGGTGTTGCCATAATTTTATGCGTTTAGTTTGTAACCTACACCTTTGATGGTAGAAAGACGATCGTTCCCAAATTTTTCGCGCAGTTTTCTAATGTGAACATCGATGGTGCGTCCGCCGACCACGACTTCATTTCCCCAAACTTTTTCAAGAATTTCTTCTCTTTTGAAAACGCGTTTTGGATTGGAAGCCAACAATGCCAGCAATTCAAATTCTTTGCGTGGAAGCATGAATTCATCATTGAGGAAAGTTACTTTGTACGTTTCACGGTCAATTACAAATTCATCTAATTCGATGAATTGTTGTTTGTCGTCAGTTGATTTCAAACGAAGTAAAGCTTTAATTTTGCTCATCAAAACCTTTGGCTTTACCGGTTTCGTGATGTAATCATCGGCTCCGGCATCATAACCTGCAAGCTGAGAAAATTCCTCAGTGCGTGCAGTTAAAAATACGATCAATGTTTTTTTGAGGGAATCGATTTTACGAATTTCCGAACATGCTTCGATGCCGTCCATTTCAGGCATCATCACGTCCAAAAGAATCAAATCCGGTTTTTCTACTTTTGCTTTTTTAACGGCTTCTGCACCGTTTGAAGCAGTGGAAACTTCGTATCCTTCTTTGATTAAATTATAAGAAAGAAATTCCAGAATATCCGGCTCGTCATCAACAAGTAACAATTTGATTTTTTTCATCTGAATGTTTAAAATTCAGTGTGTAAAGTTAGAGTAAAATTCTCAAAATTAACGCCAAAGTGAATGATTAACATAGATTTAAAATTGATTTAAACTTGGTAACATTGAATTAATGAAAACTTAAAACTAGGGAAAATAGAAATTTACAGATGATGCTGTTCTTTGCAGAGAAATTTGAAAAGAAAAATGTATAAATCAATTTGTTTGTTTTTGTTTTTGACAGCGTTCACTATGTTGAGTGCTCAATCGGAAGGAATTATCTTCGGAAATGTCAAGGACGATACGGGTGCGCCGGTCGAAAATGCCGATGTATTTATAGATGGTACGATGTATTCTGTGTTTACAGATGCAAGCGGTAATTATGAATTGGAAGTTGAGCCAAGTGCTTATGTCTTAATTATCACAGGAATTGGGTTCGACGAATTTTCTCAGGAAGTTACAGTAAACGCAGGAGAAAGAGTTGAGGTTTCTACACAATTGATTAGTTCATCTACTTCTACAACTCAGTTGGGTGAAGCGGTAGTTGTTGGTCAGGTGAGCAAAGAAACTGAATCAGCATTGCTGAATGAACAAAGAAAATCGGTGGTTATCACTGAAAGCATTGGAGTAAAGGAACTAGAAAGAAAGGGTGTTAGTGATGTTTCATCAGCTGTCACAAAGGTTTCGGGGATTTCAAAGCAAGAAGGTTCAAGTGTGGTTTATGTAAGAGGTTTAGGAGACCGTTACAATTCAACAACCATGAACGGATTGCCAATACCTTCGAATGATCCTGAATGGAAAAATATAGATTTAAGTATCTTATCGACTGATATTTTAAGTTATATAGGGATTGATAAAGTTTACAGTGGAACTTTCTTTGGTGATTTTGCCGGAGGAAATGTAAACGTAAATTCTAAAAAACAAACCGGGAAAGGATTTTTCTCTTTCGGAATGACTTCAAGAATAAATACAAATGCGATTAAAGATAATACTTTCAGATTGCAGCAAGGGATTAACTGGATGGGATTTGATAAAGTTTCCAATCCAAATTCTCTTACCCAGTATGGATTTGAGAATAGTTTAAATCCAAAAAAATCAGGTGCATTGGGAGCAGGCTTTTCATTAGCAGCAGGTGAAAGATTCAATGTGGGAGAAAACGGAAAATTCAGTTTTTTTGTTACAGGAACACATGACAATGACTATTCAAGTATAGAAGATGGTTTCTTAAGAACAGGAATTAATACGGAAGGGCTTTCACAAGGAAGAGATTTTCCAATCTATAGAAGATATGATTATACTACAAATACAACAGGATATTTAAACTTATCTTATCAGTTAAACCGTAAAAACACCATTAACTTCAACAGTTTATTTGTGAATTCATCTAACCAAAAATTGGAAGAAGGTGAGGGTTGGATCAGAGATGTGGCTATTGACGGTGGTCAGCAAAGACGTGGAACTTATGTTCAAAACATATTGTGGGTGAATCAATTATTGGGAGAACACAAATTAGGAGAACGTTCTAACTTGAATTGGGCATTTGGTTACAACAAAGTAACAAGCGATTTGCCGGATCGTTTCCAAAATACTTTGAAATTTCAAAATGGAAATTATGTAATGGCAAACAATGCGGCTTCTGATAACCACAGATATTACCATGATTTGTCAGAAGATGAATACGTAGGAAACATCGCTGTGGATTACAAATTTGCAAAATCAGAAGATGGCTACAAAGGTAAAATCACTTTAGGATACAACGGTCGTTACAAAGAAAGAGATTTGAATGCTTTACAATATAACTTCAGAGTAAATGCAGAAGGAGCAAATGTTCCGGTAGATTTTGCAAACATAGATGCTTTTTACAATCAGGAGAACTTCAACAACAACTGGTTTGACATGGTAACCTTCTCAGGTGATAATTTGAGCCGTCAGTATTATAATGGTGAACAAAACATACAAGGAGGTTATGCAAACATAGAATACAAATTGACTCCAAAATTTACTGCAGTAATAGGATTAAGAGGCGAAATGGTAAATCAATTGGTAGGTTGGAACACATCTTTAGATCCAGTTGGAAGAGAAAATGAATTGGAAGAATTCATGTTTTTACCAAGTTTGAACTTAAAATATGAAGTAACCGACAGGCAAAACATACGTTTTGCGGCAAGTAAAACTTACACGCTTCCTCAGTTCAAAGAAAGAGCATTGTTTATGTATGAAGAATTTGACGGAACTACTGTAGGTAATCCTTCCACTTATGCTTCTACCGATTACAACGCAGATTTGAAATGGGAAATTTTTCCAAATGCGGGTGAATTAATTTCCGTAGCAGCATTTGGTAAATATATTTTAGACCCGATCAACAAATTTACAATGGCATCTTCTTCAAATGATTTGACTTACGGTAACACCGGAGATTGGGGATATGTTTTTGGAGGTGAATTGGAGGTTAGAAAATCAATTTTCAAAATAGAATCCAATAATCCGCTTCAATTAACTGCTGGTGCAAATGTTTCTTATGCTTACTCTAATCAGGAACTTAATCCAGAAAAATTATATGATGAAACTCTATTGGCAAACGGTTACAGAATTACAGCCAATTTCACAGATGAAGAAGCTGCATTCCAAGGTGCTTCAGATCTTTTGTTGAACGGTGATATTTCCATTAACAAAGAATGGGAAGGCGGTGAAATGTTCATGGCAACTCTTGCTTACAACTATTTTTCAGACAGAATTTTTGCATTAGGGGTTGAGGAAAGAGGAAACATCATTGAAAAAGGAATCGGAACACTTGATTTTATCATCAGAACTAAAGTTTCCAAAAACATAGGAATCAATTTAAATGCGAGAAATCTTCTGAATCCAACTTTTGAAAGATTTCAGGAAAACAAGGCTGGAGATGTAACCAATCTTAGCTATAAAAAAGGAATGAACTTTAGCTTAAACGTAAATTATCAATTTTAAAATAACACAATAAATAAATAAAAATGAAAAAATCAGTTTTAAAAGTATTAGGAGTATTTGTAATGTCCTCTTCATTATTCTTAGCTAGCTGTAGCAGTGATGATGACAAAGGAGGAGATCCTCAACCAAGTTTGATCAACCCGGAAAACATGCAGGGAGAATTCTCAGCGGGTGAAAACATCGTTTTGGATGCCAATGTAGTTTACAAATTAAAAGGACCTTTGGTAATGTTGAACGGAAGTAAATTGACTATCCCGGCAGGTACCAAAATCGAAGCAACAGGAGGAACAAGTTCTTACATCGCTATCGGACAAAATGCACAGATTTTCGTAAACGGTACAGCTACAAATCCTGTAGTTATTACCAACCCAACACAAACTCCAGGTTCATGGGGTGGAATAGTTATCTGTGGTAATGCGCCAATCAACAAAGCTGCTACTGCATCTGCAGAGGTTTCTGGTTTGACTTACGGTGGTACAGTTACAGGTGATAACTCAGGTTCAATCAAATATTTGAGAATTGAATATTCAGGAGCAATTTTCTCTAATGAAAAAGAATTCAACGGTTTAAGCTTGTTCGGAGTAGGTTCTGGAACAGTAATCGATTATGTTCAGGTTTACCACGGAACGGATGATGGTTTCGAATGGTTTGGAGGAACTGTAAATACTAGCAACTTGGTTGCTGTAGGTAACGAAGATGATCAATTTGACTGGACTGAAGGCTGGATCGGAACAAACACTAATTGGTATGGAAAAGAAGGTTTTGCAAAAGGAAACAGAGGTATAGAAGCTGATAATTTAGGTGGAAACAACTCAATGTCTCCATTCTCTAATCCTACAATCACAAACTTAACTCTGATAGGTATTGCAGAAAGTGGAGAACCTCAAGGTATTAAATTGAGAGAAGGTACAAAAGGAACTTTGAACAACGTAGTTTTGGCTAACTGGGCTACGGGTATCGATATCCAACATGATGTAACATTAAGCTGGATTCCAGGTGGAGAACTTAAAATCAACGGAGTTAGGTTCGAAAACGTAGGAACTGAATCTAAAGGTTCAAACAGTGCTGGTACTGCAGTTGATGTAACTGCTGCTTATACGGTAAATAACAATGCAACTGGTGCAGGTAATGGTGTTAATTTGCCAACTTGGGCACAAGGCTGGACAAATATGACAGGATTATAATCTTCATATTATTTTTATAACACAAATTCAAAACCTCTCTACACAGTAGAGAGGTTTTTGTTTTATTTAAACTATTATCTATAAAATGTTTAGAACTAAATATTAAGTTTTCTGCAAGTCCTTCTACACTTTAGAAGATTATCTTTTAAATTAAGAATAATATAGAGGTCTAATTATAATTAATTCCAGTAGTACCATTTGCTTCCGTCAAAAACAGCCAATGCTTTATTAGTCGTATCATAACACATCATCCCTGGATATGGACTTTTTACATGCAAATGTGGCTCGGCTACTTTGGGTAAAATCATTGCCATATTTGGTGATTCTAATACTAAAATACCATCAACTGAACTTACTACATCACCAATTATTACACCTTCACCTGTGTCTGCAGAAGGATTAGAAATGACATTCCCAGTTCCACCATCTTCAGATAGATTTTTCCAAAGACCATTTTCATATACTTTGACTACATTGTCGTGGGTATCAAACACGAAATTTCCATTTGCTGGAGAAACATCATCCGTAGAAGTCACAGCCGGGAGGATAATTCCTCTGGTATTGTCCGGAGCATCTCCAAAATCGAGCAATGTGCTTGCGCCATTTAGAGTTTCTTTACCGATTAATAATTGAGCATTTAAACATAGGTTTGAAGCGATTAAGATGCTTGAGAAGATAATTCTTTTCATCTTTTTTAATTGTTTGGGTTTGGTTAAAAAATAAAATATGGTTTAGTCGCATTTTTTCTGGATGCATTTCCAGACCGCTCCGTTGTGTAGTTTGACACAACCAGCTTGTATATCATAAATTAACATTCCTTCTTTGGGTTCGGTTATTGCATTTTCGTTTTGGACACGTGTAATCACAAATCCTTTATTTTTTGATTCCAATGCTAGAAAGCCATTTGGAATGCTTTCCGGCCAGCTTTTAGATGGAGCCGAAAGAGAGCTGATTCCCGTAATTGTATTGGCATCCGCCAGCTCTGGGTTGGGATCTTTATAGCAACCACAATTATTAAATATGACTGCTTCTTCAACCTTCATCTCACATGTTTCACCTGACGGATAAGACGGAAGTGTAGCTGTGTACGATATGATAGTATTTCCTGTAGAAATCCCTGTTACAACTCCATTGTTGTCGACAGTAGCCACCAAAGGATTGCTGCTTGCCCATACACCACTTATGACTTCATCAGGAGTGTCAACAGAATACGTGATGTTGTCGCCGATGCATACAGGATTTTGTCCGTTGTCAATTGTCATATCAGGAAGTTCATCGTGCAGGCTAATGGTAATAGAAGTCCTTGAGCTTGGCATAATAGGTGGGTTTCCAGACCATTGATTGGCTATTCTGTATTGAGCCTCCAGAGAACCGCTTGTAAATCCGATGTTTGGTGTAAAGCTTACTACACCTGTCAATGTATTTACTGATAAATTTCCTTTTCCGGGTATAGTAAGATTGGTGGTATTATTTCCTGGGTTATTTACATTGTTTGGGTCAAATAGTCGTATTGATGAATTCTGTACTGTAAAAGCATTTCCGTTTACAGGTGCATGCGGTTGAACATAATCATCCAGGTCAAATGTAAGAGCTTTAGGTTCACAGAAACTAATTTCAACTTTTTGCGTTATCGGCGGATAGCCGGCAGTTGTAGGTGGAGCAGAACAATCATAAGTTACGTCACTATATGGAGTCATAGAGTCAGGGCGTATAGTATTGATAGCCGGATTATCTTCTACAAATTCATCAAAAATTTGATCTCCGGTAGGGCTCGCGTCAAAAAATTTAATCGGGCTTCCGGCAGAATTACCTACAAATGTTCCGGCACTCTCAAAGTTTGTATCTCCTGTGAAATAAAATTCGCCATAACCACTTATATCACCGGAATTTCTGAAGTTTGCTCCTCGTACAAACCCGGTTGTTGAGTTAATTAAAATAGATAATGTTCCTTCTAATTCAAACATATTAGTTACCCAGATCAAACCATTGTTTTCTGAAGTTCCGTTTCCTACAAAATAATCATTACTAAGAATAGTACAATTATTTACTATACTTGAACCTGCTACATTGTGAGATACAGATCCTCCTACTACAACTCTTTCATTATTGACCATTTGACTGATTGGAGAATTAAGAGACAAATTACCTCCGTCAAATATGGTCAGCAAATTATTATTTTGAAGAAGCGGTCCTTGAAATTCTACAGAGGCGGCATTGTGGAATTCCAAAATTCCATCGTTGGTCAGATATGTATCCATCCCAAAAATAATGTTTTGGTAAATCTGCATAGTGCCGTAATTATTTACTTCTGTGGAAATACCAGTTCCTGAATTGGCTCTGTAAATCTGCGCCGTTCCACTATTGTCAAAAGGACTGGTAATGTTGGTAGCGCCATTCGTTTGATTTAGAAGCACATTTCCTCCTAATTTATTATCAAAGTAACCACTTGTACCTAAGAAGAAAAAGTTATTATTGACAGTAAAACTACTGTGATTGATAATAGTCATATTGTTACCATTGAATTTGTTTAAAGTCATGGTGCCATGGTTTACTATCTCCGATCCATTCAAAAATATAGCGTCTCCAGATGTCATATTTACAACACCATCGACCATATTTTCAATACTTCCGGCAAAATTTTGTAAATTATCGGAATTAAATGTCCCGTAATTAATTATTTCAGGATGATGATTTGCATTATTATAAGTAATTAAATTCATAGTCCCCCTGTTGATGATAGTACCTTCATAAACGTTAGGTCCCCATGAAGGGTTGAAAGTGGTTCCTTCTCCTATACAGATAGTTCCGCCGGTATTTAAAGTAACTGTACCTGTGTATGTACCTGAATGCAGGCAATAAATTTGACCAGCGTTTACGGTAATGTGTCCTGTGCCATTAGGAATGATATTAGTGCAATCAGCACATGCATTTAAAGGTGTAATACTTTCGGAGTTGTTGGATGAATTTCCATCTGAGCCATTGTGGCTAACAGAAGCTGTTACGGTGTAAGGTCCCGTAGCCTGCTTTTGAGCGGTAATTTCCAATGAATTACTAGTGCCGTTGGCTAAGTTCCCAATCGTCCAAATTCCTGTTGAAGAATTATAAGTTCCACCTGAGTTGTTGCTTATGTGTGAAAAACCTGCGGGTAACAAACTTGCCACAGTTACACCAGATGCGTTATTCGGTCCATTATTTTCAACTTCTATAGTAAAGGTTACATTATCACCAGTTTCTGGCTCATTTGGAGTCATAGAAATATTTATTCCTACATCGGTAGGTTCGTCTGTAATTACGTGCGAAACCACTCCACTAATAATCGGACCTTGATATAAGTTCGGATTGTTAAGGTCTGTTCGTGGATTCCTAATAAGGAAGTCAGTATAAGAAACGTCAGTATGGCCAAATAAGTAAATCCTTAAATATAATGTTTGTTCAGTTTCATATCCTCCAGGAAAGTTTAATACTAAATTTTGCTCTGATCCTCTAATCAAATTTTGCTCAGAGTCTAAAATTGTTCCATTTGAAGGAAAAGATGGGTCTGTTGAATAGCGTATTTGTAATTTACTGGGTCCATTAGCTACTGGAGAAAAGTATTGAAATTTAAATTGAGACAATAATATCTTATATGCATCATTTGGGGTAATGCTAAATTCCAAATATTTACTATAATTTATAGTATTGTTGACACCATTATGAAAATTATTAACTCTAAAACCTGTCCAATCAAAATTTTGTATTGTAACTCCTCCACCAGTGCCGATAGAATTAGCACTGACATTAGTTCCTACTAAAGTTGGAGTAAGGTTAGCATTATTCCATTTTACTAAATCCACCGGATTGCTATATATACTAATAGTTACTGAAACTGTATTAGAAGTCATGTTATGTATGTTGGTAACATTGTATTGAAAACTATCTGTACCTATATAATCAAGACTAGGAATATAATTAATGGTATTATCAGGATTTACTGTTGCATTTCCATGAGCTGCATTGGTAATTATTGTTACTTGATTAAATGCTCCACTTCCCGGACTGTCATTAGCAAGCACATTGATATTTGTGGTCTGATTTGCAACAACTGATACTGCATCAGCAACCGCCGTAGGAGCGACAGGAACATTTACTGTAACATTTACTGTAGCTTCATTTGAAGTTCCATTTCCGTCTGTAATAGTATATTTGAAGCTGTCTGAACCTGTGTAGTTGGTATTGGGTGTATAGGTGACATTTGTAACTCCGTTTACAGTTATATTCTGCCCATTTGTAGGTTGTTGCGTAATGTTTATAGATGTTAGCGTACTGTGCGTATCATTGGCTAAAATATTTACAGGGACAGCTATATTTCTCGCTGTGGTAATGTTGTCATTTGCTGCTACAGGAGGTGAAGCGGCGGAAACAGTTCCTGTAATTGTAGGGGGATAGTTAATTCCTCCCGAGCGCAGAATATGAAAATTTTGATTTGTATTATACGCATATATCCTAATTCTAACAGTTTGTCCGGGCAGAACAGGATTTACGGAAGATAAACTGTTAGAAGCACTTGTCCAACCAGTAGGAACACTTGTATTTCCAATCATAGTGGAATACGTTGCAAAATTATCTTTAGAATAACGAACCTGAAAATTTTGACCGGATGATTGTGCTCTATAGTAAAAATTGAAATTAGCCAAATTTATCTGATAACCTGTGTTGGCAGAAATAGAAAACTCGACATATTTTGAAACATCAATACTTCCACCATTTTGTGCAGGAGTGGGCCAACCGGCTGTATGAAAAAAGTTTTCACTCCAAGTTTGATGAGTTAAGGTAACACCATTTTGGGTAATGTTAGAAGCAGTAATTGTAGTATTGCTTGCAACATAAGTTGGAGCATAGTTGTCATTATTCCATCTAACCAAATCCGTCTGAGCAAAAGAAACAAGAGGAGTAATAAACAATAATAAAATAAGAAAAAATTGAAAATAGGTTTTGATTGGAAGTTCGGGTAGTTTAGGTAATTTGAACATTTTGGCGGTTTAGTTTTTTAATTCATCTAATTAAATATGATATTTGAAGTGAGTTCTTTCAACTAATTATATAACAAATTCACAAGGAGTAAATAAAAACTCTTTGTGTATAAGGATTACATAAAATTCGTATATAAAAGAAAAAACACGAAAGTGTTGTTTCTGTATAATCAGCAAAGTTTGAACAGATATTTGTTCGGTTCTCTTCTACAATAACATCGTTCAAGATTGAAAACGACGCTTGGGCTTGGTTGTTTTGTCTCATCCTGTGTTTTTAGGTCGGTTTCAGGATAAGCCGGAATAGGACGCAAACCTACAATAAATTTTTTAAATCACTAAAAAAAATATTGATAACTAAGGTTTTACCTTAAATTTCTTAACATACATCAAGATTCTTCATTTTGTCATTATTCATCATCAAATGAATTCCAGCCCTGCGCGGTCAAAGGAACTGCCGATTCACTTCCTTGTAGTATCAAGTAGTTTTCAGCATTTTGTTCAGTGGTATGACCAATAACTGTAAAGTTTGGATTTCCTTTGATTTTTGGAAAATCAGCTTGTGAGATAGTGAATAGCAATTCGTAATCTTCACCACCGTTCAGTGCACAAGTAATTGGATTGATTCCAAATTCCTCTGCTGTTTTAATGACCATAGGATCTAAAGGAATTTTTTCCTCATAAATTTTAAATCCATAGCCGCTTTGTTCAGAAAGATGCAGGATTTCAGAAGAAAGTCCATCCGAAATATCAATCATTGAAGTGGGTTTTACTTCTAGTTTTTCCAAAAGTTCAACGATGTGTTTTCCTGCTTCCGGTTTCAATTGACGCCCAACGATGTAATCGTATTCCGCCAAATCCGGTTGTGTGTTTGGATTTACTTTGAAAACTTCATTTTCGCGTTCCAATACTTGAAGCCCTAAAAACGCACCACCCAAATCTCCGCTTACAACCAATAAATCATTTTCTCCTGCTCCGTTTCTGTAAGTTAAATTTTCTTTTTTTGCTGAGCCGATTGCAGTAATGCTTAGGATTAATCCTGATGTGGAAGAAGTCGTGTCACCACCAATTAAATCGACATTGTATTTTTTGCAGGCAATTTTAATTCCTTCATACAATTCATCCAAAGCTTCCACCGGAAAACGATTGGAAACCGCAACAGAAACCAAAATCTGCGAAGGAACTGCATTCATCGCATAGATGTCGCTGAGGTTGACCATCACCGATTTGTATCCCAAATGTTTCAAAGGAACATAAGCCAAATTGAAATGTACACCTTCCACCAACATATCGGTTGAAACAACAGTTTCATTTCCTTCTAAATTTAAAACTGCAGCATCGTCTCCGATTCCTTTCACGGTTGATTCGTTATGAATTTCAATTGATTCGGTTAAGTGTTTGATCAATCCGAATTCGCCTAATTTATCTAAAGGAGTTAAATTTTGTTCTTTGTTGTCAAGCATTTTAAAATGTTTTTGGGTCAATGTTTTCAGGTGAAACGGGCAATGATTTCAAATCAGCCAAAGATAATTTCCTGACTGAATGGGTGTCGATATTCGCATTTAATTTTTCAAGCATTTCTACTGGAGGCGGAGTTTTTTTGCGTTCTTTCATAGAAAACCAAACACCGAAAACGCGCGAATAAGCGATGTGCATCCCGGTATTTTTATCGTATAAATTGTGTTCAAATTCAAAAATTTCTCCGTTTTCAGAATTTCCTGTAACAGCTACGGAAATCATGATTTCCTGTCCTTCGTGTGCTTCACGGAAAAATGAAAATTCTTCGCGCAATACTGCGGGTCCGATTCCGTATTTTGCTAAATCTGAAAGTTTTATGCCGCAATGTCTCAAAAATGAAATCCGGGCATGGCTTGTGAAGTTCATGTAAGAAGCATTTGCAAGGTGCATGTTGGCATCTAAATCTGACCAGCGGATGAGAGTTTCTGCGAAAAATGGTTTCATTGTTTGAATTTGTGCAAAGGTACAAAGCATAAATAGAAAAGCCGCTTGTTTTGATGAGAAGCGGCTTTTCGATATTTCTAATTTATATTATTGTTTTGTGAAAACAAATGTGATGTCCTGCAAAATTTCAAATCCCCCTTCGCCATTTGGTCCAGTCATGAATCCTTCAGGAATGGTATAAGTTAATTTATTACCTGACAAAACAGCAGTAACTGTTTGTCCGTCAATCACAACGGTAATATCATTTTGAGTTTGTGACCAAGTGAAATTCGTTTCTTCTGTTTCTTCCACACACTCAACGGTATAATTTTCTCCATCAATCGTGATTTGTGCATACGAGTTGGAAGTGCTGATTCCAGTATTGTTGGGTAGAAAAGACATTAATTCATTTTGATAACAGTTTGTTTCTGCCATCAAACTTGTATTTGCAGTTCCATCTTGATTGAAATCAAATGGTTCTTCCAGATTTAACTCTGTTAATTTCCAGACTCCTGGAATGGTTACATCTTCGCCATTATTGGTATCTCCGGGATGATAACTTTCGTCCTCCCAAGCTTCACAAGAAGTAAAAAGGGAAATACTGATTATTAAATAAATACTTGATTGAAGTAGTTTTCTCATGTGTTTCAATTATTTGGGTAAATGTAATATTTTTTATAAAATTAATCTGAATTTAACATTTGGATTAAATCAGATTCATAACCTTTTTGCAGAAGGTAATTTCTTATTTTAGCTTTCTTCTTAAAACTTTCGCGTTCAGATTTCAGGGATTCTTTTTTCTTTTGAAATAATTCTTCCAATCGGGAAAAATAATCATCAGCATTGATTTCTTTCAAAGCAGAATCAATCATTTTTGAAGGAACTCTTTTCTTTTTTAATTCAGATTTAATTTTAATTCTTCCCCAATTTTTTTGGTTGAATTTTCCACGCACAAAACTCTTAGCGAAACGTTCTTCGTTCAGAAAATTGTATTGAATCAAATAAATTATGATTTCATCTCGGGCTTCGGGAATGATAAAAAATTCGTGTAATTTATTCTCCACTTCCCACTGACAGCGGTCTTGGTAAGCGCAGTATTTTGCGAGTTTGTCTCTGATTTCTGTAACGGTAAAACTTTCTGTTTTGTTGTTATTTTTTATATCCAATTCTGTTGCGTTCTTTTTGTTCTTCCGTTTGATTGTCTTTTTCAAGTAAATAATTAATTACCTGAAAAATATCTTTGAAATTCTTATCGTATTTAGATTCCATCTCTTTCAATTTGTCGGAAAGTTCTTTATAACTCATCACAAATTCCTTCAAAGAAATGAAAGCATCAACAATTGCAATGTTGGTTTGAATCGCTTTACACTTGCTAACATTGTAACTCCGTGTTCTGTGAATGCGAATGGAGTTGTGGTTACGTTTCTTTTGGATTGATTGATCCGATGCGGTCACAATTTGTGACCGCATCATTTCCCATTCGTCTTGAGTTAGCCTGAACATAAATCTTTCAGGGAATCTTTCAATATTTCTTTTAACTGCCTGATTGAGAACTTTAGTCTCAACTTCATAAAGTTCGGCTAAGTCGAAATCCAACATGACACTTTGCCCTCGGACTTCATAGATTTTGTTTTGGATGGTTGTAAGTTGCATAGATTCAAATTTAATGAATTTATTCCTTATAATAAACCCGTTTTACCCTTGCCGAAATCGAAGTTAGAATCTCATAAGGAATCGTTCCAACCTTTTCTGCAACAGATTTTATAGATGGATTTTGACCAAACAAAATCACTTCGTCTCCCTCTTTGCAATTGATTTCAGAAACGTCCACCATCAACATATCCATGCAAATTGTACCGACAATCGGCGCAACTTGATTTTGAATCAAAACATTTCCTATCCCATAACCGAGCGAACGGCGAATCCCATCTGCATAACCTACCGGAAGTGTCGCAATTTTTGTTTGCTTTTCAGCTTTGAACCTTCGTCCGTAACTTACTGTTTCGCCAGCTTCAATTTCTGAAATTCTGGAAATGACAGTTTTGAAAGTAATTACATTTTTGAGCTGTTTCTGAACTGAATCATCATCTGAAATCCCATACATTCCGATTCCCAATCGAACCATATCGTATTGATTTTTATTGAAATGAATAATTCCTGGAGAATTTAACGCGTGTTTTAAAGGTTGTATGTTTAATTCAGATGAAATTTTGGAATAACTTTCATCAAATATTTTCAATTGCTGCAGCGCAAATTCTTTTTCTTCAGGAACATCAGCCGTTGCCAAATGTGTAAAAACGGATTGGACTTTTACTGATTTTTCAGTTTTTAAATATTGAATTAATTCATCTAATTGTTCAGGTCTGAAGCCGAGACGGTTCATTCCTGTATCGATTTTCAAATGAACCGGATACGCTTCCGTAATCGATTTTTCTTTCAAAGTCTGGATGAACAATTCCAAAACGCGCAAACTGTAAATTTCCGGTTCCAATTGAAATTCAATAATCGTCGAATAACTGCTTTGTTCGGGATTCATGACCATAATCGGCAACGTAATCCCGGCCTTTCTAAGTTCAGCTCCTTCGTCCGCATAAGCCGCGCCGAGATAATCAATGTTTAGATGTTCAAGTGTTTGTGCGATTTCAAAACTTCCTGCGCCGTAACTATTGGCTTTGATCATCGCCATCAGTTTTGTTTTTGGATTTAATTTATTTCGGAAAAATTTAACATTGTCCGTCAACGCTTGTAGATTGATTTCCAGAACGGTGTCGTGCGATTTTTTTTCTAAAAATGCTGAAATTTTTTCCAGTTTAAACGGACGTGCTCCTTTCAATAAAATCGCTTCGTTGTGGACATTTTGGACGCTCAATGTTTTCAAAAATTCATCTGTGGTAGCAAAAGTGCGGGCTTTGGATTTGAACAAATTTTTGTATTTTGGAATGAATTCCCCAATCAAAATCAAATCATCAATTTTATAAGAATTGACCAAATCTGAAACTTTTCGGTACAATTCATCTTTGTTCAGATTGCTTTGCAAAACGTCTGTCAAAACCAAACTTTTTCGAGGAAATGGCTGTTGTGCCAAAACATCCAAAGCGACTTTTACGGAATGTAAATCGGAATTGAAAGTATCGTTGATGACCACGCTTTCACGGATGCCTTCCTTAATTTCCAGACGCATTTCGATCGGTAAAAGATGTTCAGTTTCGGGTAAATATTTTTCTAATTCTAATTCCAAAGCATGAATAGTAGTCAAAACAGTCAAAATATTTTCCACCGAAGCTTCGTCATGAAATGGAATTTTGAAACTCAATTCGTTGGAATCCAATCGGATTTTGATTTCTTTTCCGGTTGGAATTTCATTTATGGAAATCAGTTGAATCGTATCGTTTTCATTTTTCCCGAAAGTGTAAAATTCTTTATTTTTATCTGCATAAACTTCTTCAATTAATTTTTTAATCAATTCATTATCAGAGTTGTAAATAATTTTATTTGAATTTTGAAATAATTTTATTTTCTCACGAATTAAATTCTCTTTCGAATCAAAATTCTCCAAATGCGCCGAACTCATGTGCGTCAAAACACCAATTTCAGGCTGGATGATTTCTTCCAAAGTTTGCATTTCGTTTGGCAATGAAATTCCGGCTTCAAAAATTCCCAGATTATTTTCCGCTGTGATTTGTAAAACGGAAAGCGGCGCGCCGATTTGAGAATTGTAACTTTTTGGGCTCCGCACAATAGAAAAATCTTTCCATAGAAGTTGATTCAGCCATTCTTTTACAATGGTTTTTCCGTTGCTTCCCGTAATTCCAACGATTGGAATTTGAAATTGATTTCGGTGAAATCCAGCCCATTTTTGCAAAGCTTTTATGGGAGAATTTACTTTTAAATAAGCCGCATCTTCTTTTAAATCAATATCTTTTGAAATCACAAACTGTCGGATTCCTTTTCTGTATGCGTCTTCAATGTAGGAATGGCCATCATTTCCAAATTCGGAAAAAGCAAAGAAAACTGCATTTTTCGGTTGATAAATCGCACGCGAATCGAAATAGATTTGCTCGATATTTCCGTCGGGATTTCCAATGATTTCTGCAGAAATGATTGCTGTGAGTTCTTTTATTTTATAAGGTTTCAATGCTTTCTATTTTTTTAACCACATAGTTTCATAGTCTTTCATCGCAAATAAGTTGGGATAGCCTACCTTTGGCGATATGGATTGATTACGTTAGCTTAAATTATTAAAATATTCATTTACAAACGCTTTTTGTCCTTCGTAAAAAATATTTGAGCTGTTAAAGTTAATGAGAATTCCTTTTGGCGCTTTTAGTATTTTCATGTAAGTCAATAACTGAGCTTCAAATATATTTGTAAAATCATTAACGGCTTTTAATTCGATAACAAACAATTTTCTACAAACAAATCACATCTTAAATCAATATCTAAATCTTTTTCTTTGTAAGAAACGGGGATTTTCATTTCTGAGCAAAAATTTATATTGCGATTACTCAATTCTATTTTCAAGCAATTTAAATAAATGCTTTCTAATAATCCTCTTCCCATAATTTTTTGAACTTCAATTGCGGAACCGATTATTTCGTAGGTAAGTTCATCTAAGTATTTTTTTGTGATCATCGGATGTTTATGTTTTTTAACCACATAGTTTCATAGTTTTCAGTGCGTATAAGTTGAGATAGTCGCCTTTGGCGGTATAGGTTAAAGAAATCATTTTTAAAATTTTGCATTTCATTAAAATAATTTTTTTTAACCACATAGTTTTCAGTGCGTATAAGTTAGGATAGTACGCCTTTGGCGGTTATAGTTTTGATTATGTTAACTTAAATTTCATTTGACATATCATTTAAGTTTCAAGTCCAATTGAAGCGAAGCTTCAAACTGATGTTTCTTTATGTTTACCCATGCAGCATTTGAACTATTGTAACTATGTGGTTGAATTGTTTTTCATTTCATCCCAAAAAGCGCTTCTGCTAAGTGGTTCGTATTCGTCTTTTTCACCCAATTCTACCAGTTTGTCACTTTTCGATTTTCGATGTGAATAATGCGCAAGATTTCCGGTTTTCATGCATATTGCGTGGACTTTGGTCACGTATTCGGCTGTTGCCATCAGATAGGGCATCGGTCCGAAAGGTCGTCCTTTGAAATCCATATCGAGTCCGGCGATGATGACGCGTTTACCAGAATTTGCGAGTTGATTGGCGACTTCTACGATGGCTTCATCAAAAAATTGGGCTTCGTCAATTCCGACCACATCACATTCTCCTGCAAGAATCAGAATATTGTAAGCCGATTCCACGGGCGTTGCGTTTACTGAATTCTGATTGTGAGAAACGACTTCCTGATTGTCATATCTTGTGTCAACAGCGGGTTTGAAGATTTCTACTTTTTGATTCGCAAATTCAGCACGGTGAATTCGACGGATGAGCTCTTCCGTTTTTCCGGAAAACATAGAACCGCAGATAACTTCTATCCAGCCGCTTTGCTTGGTATGATTTATTGTATTTTCTAAAAACATGGAAAAGCAAAGTTAGGCATAAAACTGTTTTTGGTGCAGTATTTTTAGAACCCTGATAATGTTTTTGTCGATAATTAAGTGAATGGAATAAGGGAAAACTTTAAGATGCACAACATGATACTGAAAACATTTCAATTGCCGGACATCACTTATTTGCAGACATAGATGAATACCCTAATATTGCGGCCTTAAATCTAACGGATACCAACCCTGTTCCACAAATTATTATTGATGAAGATTTTTTATATGAAGGAATACTATCTTATCCTGTAGTGTTGAAGACTTTGCCGGATAATACAATGTTTGTGCTTACGTATTTCGACATGTATGATGAAAATGACAATTTTTTATACACAAAAAACCTGCTGTACAAAGTAGGTTTTGAAGGAATGAATACAACAGAAACTGAATTTTCTCATGATAGGTTTATTTATCCGAATCCCGGAAAAGATATTATCTACATTTCTAATTTACAAAGCGAAACAAGCTATGTTCTGTATGATCTTTCAGGAAGACTGACCCAGACAGGAAAAGTAAAAGACAAAATCAATATTTCACAGCTTTATGCTGGAACATACATGCTTAAACTCGAAACCGGAGAATCTTTCAAGGTATATAAAATCAAATAATGCATCTGCTGTCCCTTCCAAATTTACCAAAAAAGAAAAATAATGAGAATAAAGACCGTTTTACTTTTTATTTACTTTGTTTGTAGTATTGATGACTCTTAACATGTCAATCAAAAACGTGGTTCAATACTTTGGCTAATCTCAATCCTCCTTTCAACAACTGTTCCTCCAACATTGAAACGTTGTCATAATTGTATTTATACGACAGCTTATCGCCGGATTTAGCATTATTATAAATGATTTCTGCTTTTTGGTAAGAATCAAATAACCAGTTATTTAAATTTCCATGAGTTAAATTTTGATTGAATTTTTTATCATGAAAATCCAAAACTTCTGCATATTCGGTATAGCTGTAATTTTGGAAATCAACCAGTTTGGTGTCCCAAAGCGAATGTAAATTGGTTTGATCGCGAAACCATTCGACCTGAATTTTATTTCCTCCCAAATCTTCTTCACGTCCGATGTGTAAAGGTTGGTGCGCATCGCCAATCAAATGAATCAGAAAATAAAGATTTTCCTGTTTCTTTTGTAGTGAAAGGTTTTTATTATTTTTTAATTCATCAATGATGATTAAACTTCTTTTGTATAGATTTTCATCGGAGGAATTATTTAGATTTTCTTCAAAATCAAGTTGAGATAAACCTGATGGGAAATTAATGTAATGCCATGAATCTGCCATTTTCCAATCGGGATTTGATTTCACAAAATCTCCCCAATTTGCCCAATACGCCAAAGGTTGTTCGCCGATGATTTTTTTGAGTTGTTTTTTTGCCTTATTTGATAAATGATTCTCTGCGATTTCTGCTACCACTCGGTGTCCCGTTGTTCCCCAAGCATATGCCTGAATGGTTGCAAATAAAAATATAGTTAAAACTAAAAAACGAGTAAGATTTTTCATGGATACAAAGTTATCGCTTTAAAAGCATTAATTGAATTCTTTGATATTATGGCACGGTTATTTTATAAGTCCACAAAATTAGAATTATGAAACTGTTTAAAAGATTAGGATTTGTATTTGTCTGTACAGTGATTTTATTTTCATGTGTTCCAAGACCTCATGCTCATGGACATCACAGAATTCCGCCAGGGCAAGCTAAAAAAATATCTGGTTCAAAATCCGCTCGACCGCATGCGCCTGGTCAAGTTAAAAAAGTAAAACCCAACAAACCACCAAAACCACCAAAGCACAGGCACTAAATTTATTGCTTCCTAAAATTTATTTGGTGAACTAATTAAAGAAAAAAGGCATTTAGAATTTCTAAATGCCTTCGCAATGATTGTGTTAATTAAGTTAACCAAAAAATTATACTATAAAAAGCGAAGCAATTGCAGTGGCCTGACTTCCGGTTAAGATTTCGTCATAAGCCGCAGATCCTGCAGCATCTCCAAAGGCACTTCCGGTGTCAAATCCGGCTTGCATTGTATTTCCTTCTCCATCGTAAACAGGATCAGTAGCTGGAGGCATGTTTCCTCCGTTACCTAATTCTATCCACCCCTTATTGGCTCTCATACGTCTTACCTGCGATGCGTGTCTTGCTTCAACTGAGTGAATCTGCAAAGCAGCTTGTAAAACTGTACTGTTTGATGTAACATTTCCGGCTTGCCCTTTGTAGGCTCTTACGCCGGTATCTTCAAATGCTTGTGCCAGAATTAAAAATTGATTGTAATCTCCAAAAGGATCAAAATTCCCGCCCACAGTAAAATCAAAAGTAGGTTTCGCGCCGGGCGTTTGACCTAATGAAGTAAGCGTATTTCTTAAAAAATTAACGTGAGCCGCTTCATGTTGTGAAATTTGTTGAAATACAACGCGGTCGTCGCTCGGGATCAAAGAAGAAGCGCCAAGTCCCATCGCATAATACTCGTCTTCCAGATATTCCAATATCAAAGCCAGTTGCAAAGCATCTGTCAAAGCGTCATTAGGTTCCAGCATCGAAGATTTTGAAGCCATGGCTGAGCCCGATGCAAAACTTCCTCTTGAAATAGTGGAAGTTTGTTTCTGGGTTCCGAAATTATAGGATTGTTTTTTATTGGAAGTTAATATGCCTTGTGTGAAAAATTTATCATCAGATAATTGATCTAATATTTTTAAAATGTTCATAATGTAAGATTTTGATGTTAAATGAATTAATTGATGTTTTGCTCATTCCAAGTAAATGGCGTTTTGATGAAATTGGCAGCAATGGCAACAATTTCGCCTGGCTCTTTGGCAACATCCAAACCGTTTGAATCCACCACATCATTTCCTGAAAAATCTGCAGATCCCGGATTGATTAAATCCCGAATTGCAGCCGCATGTCTTGCTTCGACAGAAACAATTTTTCCGGCTATCACCAAATAATCTAGATTAGTGATGTATTTTCCTGCTGCATTATAAGCCGCAACACCTGTATCTTCTAATGCTTTTGCAGTAGCCAAAACTGAATTTCGGTTACTGAAATCAACGCCTGTATATTGGAATTCCAAAGTTGGCAGAACATTATTCGTCACACCGCTGATGGCAGCTTTGAAGAAATCACGGTGAATCACTTCATGGTGATATAAATCGGTTAAAATTTCTCTTTCTGCTTCTGAAATTCCTGAATAGAATGAATTCACAACTTTGGTATAGAAATCAGCTTCTAATTGCTCCAAAGCATAGGCATAATTGAGTACACCTACATCACCTTCTCCCAAATCAAAAATATCGTTTCCTCCACCCATGCCTCGGTCATCGTCATCGTTACATCCGGCCAAAGTAAGACCGGCAACCATAATCCCAAGTCCTCCAAGTTTCAAAAAATTTCTTCTGTTCGTATCCAGAGTTGCTCCCTGACTATCGACTTTAATAAGTTTTCCCATAAAAATTTATTTATTTGTTCAATAATCATTTACGAGTGGATTTAATCTTTGGATTTATAAAACATGATTTTTTTCATATTTTTTTGAAGTGAATTTACTTTTGAAATGAAAAATGCCACTCAAAATCTTGAGTGGCACACAGGAAAACATTAAAAAGTGAGCATTATGTAAAAGTTAAAATCTTTAGGTTTGGAATCTATAATTAATTTTAACTCCTTCATAATCATATACGATTAAAAAATATATTTAGATTTAGAATTAAATTAATTTATATTTGGATTCTAAACTAAATTCTTTGGGTAATCCAAAACTTTCAGAAGATGAAGTTATTTCACTCCTATTAAATAGGGATGAGATGGGATTTAATTATCTTTATGACAACTATTCCGGTGCTTTGTATGGTGTGATTCTGAAAATTGTAATCTACAATGAAGACGCCAACGAAGTGATGCAGGATGTGTTTGTGAAAATCTGGAACTCAATCAACCAATTTGACAGCACAAAAGGCACTTTATACACCTGGATGCTCAATATCGCCAGAAATTCAGCTATTGATAAGCTGAAATCAAAAGCATTTCAAAATAATTTAAAAAACCAGACACTTCCGGATTTCGTAAGTGATAGTGAAACTTTGTCTTCTGAGCAAAAGCATAGTTTCCACGAAATTGAAAATATAATTAATTCATTAAAAGAAGAATATAAGGTATTAATATACAAAGCATATTTTAGCGGTTTTACTCAGGAAGAAATTTCTGAAGAACTAGGAATTCCTTTGGGAACGGTGAAAACCAGAACCAGAGCGGCTCTTATAGAGCTTAGAAATTTGTTGAAAGAATTTAAAAGTTAAGTAGATAGTGGACATTCAATCGTACATATCATCTGGAGTCATTGAGCAATACGCTTTGGGTAATTTACCTAAAGAGGAAGCATCAATACTGGAGTGTGTGATGAAAAATAATGCAGAAGTGGCTGCGGCTGTTTTTGAAGCCCAAAAGGTTTTGGAGGAATTGTCGTTGGTACAAAAAGTAGAACCGCCGGTGAAGTTGAAATCGCAGATTTTTGCAAAATTGAATTTTGAAAAACCTTTAAATGAAACTTCCACAACTGAATCTATTTCAACTGTCGAAAGAGAAATTAAACCTAAAAAAGAAATATCTATTTCAAGGCCTAAAAGTAATTATGGTTGGTCGATGGCTGCGGCTTCAGTGGTTTTGATGATTGGTTTAGGATGGAGCATTTATGAGAATAATTCTAAGGTTGATAAAATCATTGCTTTGGCAAAAAATAATTCTGAACTGGAAGATAAATTGAATAAAGTTCAGCAACAAAACGAAATCATTGTCAATTCTCAACTTATTGATTTAAAAGGAGTAGAGTCTAAACCTGGAATGCTTGCAAGCGTTTATTGGGACAATTCCAAAAATGTTTACTTAAGCTTGAAAAATCTTCCTCAAGCACCTGCCGGCAAACAATACCAACTTTGGGCAATTGTTGACGGAAAACCTGTGGATGCGGGAGTTTACGACCAAAATAATCCTGAGAAACTGCAGAAAATGAAATCCATTGAAAACGCTCAAGCATTTGCCATCACTTTAGAAAATGAAGGTGGAAGCTCAACGCCAACAATGGATCAGATGTTTGTGATAGGAGAAATCTAAATTTATTCAATAATTATAATCCTAAAATTTTATTCAAAATCATCTTGGTAATTAAATAAGTAGGCTTAACGCCGGTCAATCCTAATCCACCGGAAGCCAATGTACCTCCTGTCTCCAACGGGTTATCCGAAGCGTAATAAGCATACATTACTTTCACATCGGGTGCGATGTGATTTCTAATTTTGGATGCTATTTGAATTGCCTTCTGGTAATGCCCGCCTTCCATTTCGAGTCCGCTTGCTTTCCATGAGGAATTTTTGAAATATTCCAACAAATCTTTATTTTGAAGAGAAGTTCCTAAAACTGTAATCATCGGACCTTCGAAAACGCCTAATCTGCTTCCTTTGAAATCAGCTGGTTTTAACTCATTTTCAAATACATAATTGTCTGCAAGACCTTCGATGATATGAGAATTCGGAATCATGATGTCACCTTTTTTTCCTTCCAGAATTCCGGCTTTCCCCATTATAGAAATGGATTTTACATTCATCATCGTGCTGGTGGATTTCGTTTTGTAAGGTTTGAGCAATTCGTCCATTACTTCAAAAGCTTGTTCACCAAAAGCATAATCCATCACAATCAAAACATCTTCCGGATAAGCTTCTACTTTTGAAAATGTTGTATTTTTTAAATTAACTTTTTTCAAATCAATAATTTGAACGTCAATATTAGTTCCTGATGAATCCGGAATAAATATCATTCCGTTTTTATGAGAAAACTCGTGAACAGCATCTCTCAAAGCTTTGTTTTTGCTTGAGCTCAAATCTTTGTAAGTATCAAATTCACTCACCAAAGTCACATCCTTTTTCAGCGCTTCAAACGCATAAAACATGTTGGAAACACTGTGCATATTGGCACTGATGATGTGCAGCGGACGGTGCAAAAGCCCGTTGTCGGCCAGTACTTTTTTGATGTCATTTGCCCATCTTTCGCCGATGATGTGGTGTCCGATTCTTTCACGAAGGGTTGAAGTGAAAGTGATTTCTCTTCTTTTGAAGCCATTATGGTCCTGCTGCGAAGTTTGCCCCATCCAATAAATAATTTTGAAGAATTTTTCTTTATTGTTTTCTTCGCTGAAATATTTATAAGCAATCTGGGTTTCGTGGAAAGTTCTTCCTAAAATCGTTGAAAGATGCATCAATGCTACGTCTCTTTCTTTTGTATTTAATTTTTTCTCTTCCAGAACGATTTCCTCAATTTTCTGCCAAACTCTGTTGATTTTTTGAGTTTGTTTGTTGAAGGCACGGGCACGGATTTTCTCCGCTTCATTGTACAAGAAAGTCAAATGTGTTAAAGTGTCGTAAATCTCTGAACGACCACGCGTTACTTCAATATTCATTTGGTCGTCATCGACACGGTAGCACAATCTTCTTCTTTTTGGAGGAATGATTGGGATGAATTTAGTGGTGTCAATTCCTTCGTTAGCAGTAAAATTTACATAAGGTGTTTCAGTAATTCCTTCCGGTAATCTGTCCAAAACATAAATCAATCCGTCCAGTTCAACCTTTTCAGAATCTGCCATTGAACCATAAATTTCAGGATTCAATTGCAGCAATAAATCCTGGATGATCTGCCCGGATTGTCCTGTAGGTCGGTAAGTTCCACGGTGGAACATGTGGCGCATCGTTATATATAATCGCTCTATGGAAGCGGTTGATTGTCTGGCTCTTGTGATATTTGTAATCATAGTCTAAATCTCTTTTTTTGTTTTTTTTGTTGGTATTCTTTGTCAATCAATAATAATTCGTCATACCATTCTTTTCCAAATTTCCGGGTCAGCGCATCTTTCAAAAAGTGAGCGACATTTACTTTCAATTCTTTTCCCAAAGCACAGGCATCGGAACAAATGTCCCAAACGTGATAATTGACTGCTGTAAATTTTTTATATTCTTTGATTCTAACCGGATACAAATGGCAGGAAATCGGTTTTTTGTAATCCACAGCACCTTCTTCATAAGCCTTTTCGATGCCGCATTTGGTAATGCCTCGCTCATCAAAAATAACATAGGCACATTCGTTGCCATCGACTAAAGGTGTTACCCATTCGCCATCCGAATCCATATCATATTTTCCGATTTTTTCGATAGCAGCAATACCTTCCGGACGGAGGTAAGGTTTTACGTTTTCGTAAATGTCATCTAAAATAGGAAGTTCATCTTCGTTCAGCGGAGCGCCGGAATCTCCTTCTACGCAGCAGATTCCTTTACATTTATTTAAGTTGCAGACGAATTCTTCGGAAAGGATTTCTTCAGAAATTAAAGTGTCGCCAATTTGAAACATAGACTTGTTTATTATTGACGCGCAAATATAAGTCGATTATTTGGTTTTTTTGCAAAGTTCTGAGTTTTCAATTGGTACGTAATCAAAATTTTATATTGAGTTAATGTTGGAGTACAGTTAAAAACCATTAAAATTTTTATAACACTTGATTTTTCGACCGGACGTTTTGATGTCCGGTTTTTTATTTCTCAAAAATATCAATGCGTTTTGTTTAATTTTACAAATTAAAATATACTGCAGAAAATTAAATGTTCAGAAAGTACCTTTATATGTTATTCTTTTGCTTTGTGGTAGTCGCTTACCCACAACAAGATGCACATTTAAAGAGTCTCGAAGACAAAATAGCAGACAACAGAAAACTCTTTCAGGAAAGACCCGAACAAGCGCTTTATGACATCGGTAAATTGCTCAATGAAGCCGAAAAATCGGGACAAAAAAATTCTGAACTCAATCTGCTCGCCAACAGATGCGAATATTATTATTTCCTGCGTGTTGATTTTGAACAAATGATCAATTCCGCTCTGGAACTTCAGAAAAAGGCAATTACTTACAAAAATCTTTTGTACGAAGCCAAATCCCACAAATACCTTTCTCAGGCTTATTCATTCAATGAATTATTCGAAAAATCTTTGGAAGAATTGGAATTGGGAATGAAAGTTCTCAGTCGTGCAGATGCTAAAGATTCGCTCATCATTCTTGAAAAAGCGAATTTCCACACCGCTTTTGCCAATATTTACAACCTCAAAAAAGAGTATTTCAGCGGAATTCAATCTTTGTTAAATTCAGTGAAAGAACACGATAAATTAACTGAATCCGACTGGAAAAATGGCACGAAATTCATGGATTATGCCAATCTCGGGGGTGCTTATCTGATGGTAAATCTGGATTCGGCAGAATATTATGCCCAAAAATCCATTTCGTTCAGCACAGAACATGAAGCCAATCACAACCTCATGTTTCTGAACTATATCGTTTTAGGTGATGTTTTTCTCAAAAGAAAGAAATATGAAGAAGCGCTTGCCTATTACAAAAAAGCCGAATCTATACAGGAAAACAAACATTTTATCAACATAGAAAAATTGTATAATAATCTGATTGAAGTTTATGGAAACCTGAATCAATCTGAATTAAAGGAACAATACGAACAAAAATTAAAAGACCTGCGTTTAACTGTTTCCGAAAACCAAAACAAATCATTGCGAACCATCATCCGTGAAACCGGAAAAAATTCTAAAGTACAGGAAGATACAAAAAACAACCAATGGATTTGGATCACAGGTGGTATTTTAATACTGGGAGGATTGATTTATTTCTTCACTTCAAGAAAAAAAGAATCCAAATTTTCAGTTTCTCTGACTCAGGAAGCTTACAACAAATTGATAGGCTTATTGAAAGAAAATGACCCTTCATTTCTCCTTGCTTTTGAAGAAGAATTCCCTGAATTTTCTCAGAAGCTTCTAAAAATTAATTCTGATTTATCCAATGCAGAAATCGAATTATTGGCGATGATCAAACTCAATCTTTCCAACAAGGAAATCGCACAATATAAATTTATCCAACACAAAACTGTTCAAAACCGCCGACACAAAATCCGTAAAAAAATCAACCTCACTTCAGACACTGATTTGAATAAATGGGTGGAAAATTTCTGAAAAATTGAATTTCAGGATTAATTATTTATCCAAAATTCATTCAAAAATCGATTTTACAAAACACTTTAATCCAGTATGTTAAAGTAAGAGGGAATATAGAGGGAACCTAAGAGGATGTTTGTTTCTGGCATTTCATATTGTATTCAGCTAAGTTCGTTTTTCGAATTCAAAAACAATTCTGAAAACACATGAGAAAATTTTTACTGATTCCAATTTTATTAATCTTCGTTTCCAATTTGATGGCGCAGACTCCCGATGCAAATAATGTTTTGTATGTGAATGGTCAGTCGTCCTCAGGAAATCAAAGTGGCGATAGTTGGCAAAATGCAATTACCAATTTATCTGATGCACTGAAATGGGCAAGACAAAACCAAAACGGAACGATTTGGACTTCCGAAAATCCACTTCAGATTTGGGTTGCGCGAGGAACTTACAAGCCGATGTACAACCATGCGGATGGGCAATTCACAACCAATGGAAATCGTTCCAATTCATTTGTAATGGTCAAAAATGTTCAGATTTATGGTGGGTTTTCCGGTCAGGAGAGCAGCCTGGAACAGCGGAATTTTGAAAATAATGTTACAATTCTGACAGGAGAAATCGGAACGCAGCATTCTACATTGGACAATGCTTATCACGTTGTCGTTTCTGCAGGTGACGTTGAGAATGCCTTGCTTGATGGATTTACTATTACAGCGGGAAGAGGAGATGATTTTGATGTTGTTACCATCAATGGATTTGAAGTGAAAAACTATGACGGAGCGGGAATTACCAATAACAATTCATCACCCACTTATAAAAATTTAAAAGTGGATAGTAATTATGGTTATTGGGGCGGACAGATTCACAATTATAAATCGAATTCTGTTTTCGAAAATATGTCCATCACCAAAGGTTGGGGATTCTGGGGAGGAGGAGTTTACAACTGGCTTTCATCCACGACTTTTAACAATGTTTACATTGCAGAAAATTATGGTGATTTAGCAGGCGGTGGAATGTACAATGTGGAAAATTCTTCTACCACATTAAACCATGTTGTATTTTATAAAAACCAGACAGCTCTTGACAAAGATAGTCAGGGAGGTGGTTTGTACAGTTATGTTCAATCTCCGATTGAACTGAATTACGTAAGTTTTATCGAAAATGAATCCTTAACTGCAGGAGGAGGAATTGCTTGGGTTGGAGACGGATTGAATGGAAATTTGGCGTTCAATAATTGTTTATTTGTAGGAAATAAAGCGGAGCAAAGAGGAGGCGCAATCTTATATGATGACCAATCAGGCGGGAGTTTCAAAGTTATAAATTCAACTTTTTACGGAAATGAATCTGCAAATGGGGCATCACTTTTTATTAGAAGAGATTCAGGGAATATTCCGGTAGAAATCAATAATTCAATCATTTGGGGTAATTCAAATTCGGTTTATCAGGATGTTGCTGGAACTGTAAATATCCAGAATTCTTTGGTTCAGGATACCAATTGTCCAACTGGGATGAACTGTAATGAACTTGTTCTTTTCAATACAGATCCGAAATTTACAGATGCCGAAAACGGAGACTTTTCATTGCTCGAAAACTCGCCGGCAAAAAATGCAGGAAACAATTCATTTTTTATTGGATTAAATAATGAAACAATTGATCTGGCTGGAAATTCAAGACTTTCCGGAAGCGCAATCGACATGGGTGCATATGAATTTCAGGAAGAAATGAGTATGTATGAAACAGATTTTTCCAATATCAAACTATATCCAAATCCGGTCTCAAAAGGGTCAAATATTTATTTGACAGGATTAAATGTCAGAGAATCTAAAATTCAAATTTATTCAATGACAGGCGCATTGATTTTGGAAATTAACTCAAACCAAAAAGAAACTTCAATTCAAATTCCATTCAATTTATCTACAGGAGTTTACATTTTGAAATATGAAAATGAAAAGCAAACGAAAAGCGTAAAATTTATCGTGAAATAAACATAAAAACACTTACATTAATAACATTAATTAACAATGAGAAAAAAATTACTTTACCTTGCCACGCTCGCAATGAGCGCAATGAGCTTTGGTCAGATCTTTTACGAAGATTTTGATCAGGGAAACTTCCCTCAGTCCGGATGGACTTTGCAGAATTCCGGTGATTTGAACTGGGATTTACAAGTGATGAATGGTGGCGGATTTAACGAAAATATCGTATATGTTCATGGCTCTTTCTGGGAAGATCAGGACGAATGGCTGATCAGTCCTTCTATTGATTTATCAACAGCAGATGCACCTTACCTTACATTCAATACTTTACTTTTTTATGTAGCGCCGGAAAATCCTTCTGAGTTCAATGTGAAAATTACAACAAACGGAACCGACTGGACGGAAGTATGGAATTGGGGAATGGCCGATATTCCTAATGATTGGGAAGGAAGAATTTATGCAATAAATATTGATTTGTCGGCTTATGAAGGGCAAAGCAATGTGAAAATTGCATTTAATTATAAAACACCTAAACAAATAGGATTGGGAGCTTATTTTGACAAAGTTCAGATTTTTGATAATTCATTGTATGCAGGCTGTGAAAATACCATTACATCGTTTCCATTTACAGAAACATTTGAAGATGATAGTGCAAGCCGTTATTGCTGGAAAAATGAATATGTCAACAATGTTTCTGACTGGAATTTCAGAACTGGAACAGGAGATGAAGGAATGGGAGAGTGGGTTTTTACAGCTCACAATGGTCAGTTAAATGCAGCATTTGGTGGCTTAGAACCTCAAGGTTCAATTACCAAATTGGTCTCTCCAAAAATGGATTTGACGTCTTTAACTTATCCGGAACTTTCATTTTGGCATGTAAATGCATCTGGAATGTACGGAAACGAAAAAATGGAAATTTATTACAAAACCTCTGAAAATGGAGTTTGGAAAGCTATTCCGGGAGCAGTTTACACAATGTTCAATACACCTGACTGGAAAGAAGCAAAAGTTTATTTACCTGAACCAAGCTCCGAATATTACATTGCCTTTCATGGAACTAAACAAAACGGACTCGGATTTGGATTGGATGATGTTACGGTTCAGGAAGGTTCTTATTGCAGCCCATCAACACCAAGCAACAATTTTCAAAATGGAGCAGATGTGGAATCTAAATATGTAGCAAATGACTTTTTTGTTTCTTCTGGAACAACTTATAAAGCAAGTCAGTTGATTTTAAATTTAATTTCAAGTACTCCAACAGAAGAAATAACATTGACCTTTTATACAGATGACAACGGAAAACCAGGGGGCCAAATCACTCAATTCGAATCCATTACTCCGGTTTTAAGAGAAGTGATAGGAACTTGGAATAGTCATTCGGTAGAAAAAATGACAGTAGAATTTCCTCAGGCTTTATCTTTCGACGGAGGCGAAGAAGGTGCTACCTATTGGGTGTCAGCATTTGTGAATTCAACTGATGAAAATGCTGTTTACGCTTGGGAAACAACTTCTGTCATCAATACAGAATATTCAGGATTTACAAGCACTGACGGAACTACATGGCAAGCTGTTGAAAATAATGTAGATGGCGTATTTGAGTTTGTTGGGAATTGCTCTGAAACACCAGATCCCTATGATGGTTGTGCTCCATTTACGCCAAGTAATGATTTCGAAAACGGACATGGTTACTTGAATGATTTTATTGCACATGATTTTCAGGTAAATGCTAACTCAAATCTTGTTTTTGATGAAATTGTTTTTAATGCAATGACTGAGAATAGTACGTTAGGTGTTTCATTGTTTTTCCATGAAGACAACAATGGTTTACCTGGAGATGTCGTGGCGGAATATATTGACCTGGAACCTCATAAAGTTTTGATTGGCGCTAAGGGAGGTTATTTTGTTGAAGAAACTACAGTTAATTTACCAAGCCAGTTGTCATTGTCAGGAGGAGAAAATGGCAAAACTTATTGGTTGGCAATCAGCATCTATGGACCAACGACATTCTGGGAAAGCACTTCAATTTTAAACTCTGAAAACACAGGAAAGTGGAGTGCAAACGGAATAGATTGGTCTGATTTTGACAGCGAAGGAGATTGGGACGGAGTTTTCAAAATAGTAGGAGAATGTACGGAATTAAGTACATCTGATTTGGATAAATTTGATTTCACTTATTATCCAAATCCTGTGAAAGATTATTTGACAATTCAAACGAATTTAAAAATTCAAAATGTTGAAATTTTCAATCTGGCAGGGCAATCAATCGCTTCTAAGATTAAAGTTTTGAGTGGAAAAATCGACACGCAAAACCTTTCGGCAGGAGTTTATGTCTTCAAAGTAATGCTTGACGGAGGAAAAGTAGAAACTTTTAAAATTCTAAAGAAATAAATACCTCAAGTTTATGTTAACGCAATGCCGGCGACGAAAGTCCCGGCATTGTTATTTTATGCAAGTTTCAATGAGTTTTATGTAATTTTACCAATTCAAAATGGAAAAAATTCTCGACAATATCAATTCTCCTGAAGGTTTAAGAAAATTAAATCAAAACCAACTTCCTCAACTCGCTCACGAAATCAGGGAATTCATTCTCGATACGTTGTCGGTAAAGGCAGGGCATCTTGGTGCTAGCCTGGGCGTGGTGGAACTGACAATTGCTTTGCACCATTTTTACAATACACCCCAAGACTTATTGATTTGGGATGTTGGACACCAATGTTATCCGCATAAAATCCTCACAGGAAGGAAAAATAATTTCGATTCGTTGCGTCAAAAAGACGGAATTTCAGGATTTCCGGCGCGTGAAGAAAATGAATTTGATACGTTCGGAACGGGACATTCTTCGACTTCGATTTCCGCGATTACGGGAATGGCTTTTGCGAACCAAATCCAGCATAAAACCAACAAACACATTGCGGTTATCGGCGATGCTTCTATCGTTTCGGGCATGGCATTGGAAGGGTTGAATCATTTGGGAAGTACGGATTTGGATGTTTTGATTATTTTGAATGACAATTCTATTGGGATTGATCCTTCGGTTGGCGCATTGAAAGAGCATTTTTTTCAGTTGGAAAATGGATTAAATCATTCTGTTTTTGAAGATTTTGGAATGCACTACAAAGGCGTTATTGATGGTCATAATTTTGATGAATTGTTTAATGCTTTTGATGAATTAAATGAAATTTCCGGTCCAAAGTTACTTCATATCAAAACCATCAAAGGAAAGGGTTATGCGCAGGCAGAAGCTGATCAGGTAAAATGGCATGCGCCGGGAAGATTCAACAAAGCAACCGGAGAAATTTCTTCTGTAATTAATTCAAAAATATCGTATCAACATATTTTTGGAGAAACGATTTCAGAATTTATGCGCCAAAACGAAAATATCGTTGCTATAACGCCCGCAATGCTTTCCGGAAGCAATTTAATCCAAACAAAAATCGAATTTCCTGACCGAGTAATAGATGTTGGAATTGCCGAACAACACGCTGTGACTTTCGCTGCAGGATTGGCTTCGCAAGGGATTGTTACATATTTAGCGATTTATTCGACATTTTTGCAACGTGCTTATGACCAAGTTATTCATGATGTTTCTTTGCAGAATCTGCCGGTTGTTTTTTGCATCGACCGTGCAGGAATTGTCGGCACGGACGGCGCTACGCATCACGGTTTTTTCGATATTTCATTTTTGAGGAGCATTCCAAATATGATTGTTGCTGCGCCGATGGATGAAATGGATTTTCAGAATTTACTTTACACTGCTCAATTCACAGAACAACCTTTCTCAATCCGTTTTCCAAAAGGAAATTCCAATGCTGAAGTTTTATCGAATGAATTTGAAAAAATTGAAATCGGTAAAGCAATAGAAATTCAAAAAGGAACTGAAATTGCAATTCTCACTTTCGGAACGATTGGTCAAAGAATTCAAAATATTTTGAATGAAATTAATTCCAAAGAAAAATTCGGTCATTATAAATTCATTTTCTGCAAACCTTTGGATTTTAATTTATTGGGTGAAATTCTTAATCAATATGAAACCATCATCACTTTTGAAGACGGAATCTTGAACGGAGGATTTGGAGATTCAATTTTAGAATATGCGCAGGAAAAAGATTTCAAAGGAAAAATTATCAGAAGAGGTTACCCGGATGAATTCATCGGTCATGCTTCCATCGAAGAATTGGAAAAAGAAATCGGTTTGGATGAAGAGGCGATTTTGAAGTTTTTGATAAAATTAATTTAAACAAAATGAAGAGTTTTCCGGTAATTGTTATTATGATTTCAATATTCATTTTTTCTTGTAAAAATGATAGAATGGAATTCGAATCCGAAAAATGGAAACCTTACGAGAGTGGAGTTTCAATAGGGGGTTTTAGGTAAAAAATGGTTTGGGATTTGGTTAAAAATCGTTTGAAAACGGAATATCGGCATAATAAAAGCTCAACCTATAAAGAAGTGGTTGAATTGATTGGTGAGCCGGAATCAATTGATACAATCAATGGATTTGCGAAATTTTTGATAGAGGAAAAATTTGATTATAACATTGATCCAAATGGATATGTTTATCTTCATTTTAACAAAGATTCCTTGTTGCAAAAATGGGTAATTGTTGATACCGGGTTTGAACCGTAAACATCAAACCTTGAACTTCAAACTATTTTCGCGTAACTTTGTACAAAACAAATTTAAAATGTCACTTACAGAACAACAATTGGATGCAATCGGCGAAAAATTAGTCGAAAAATTCAAATCCATATACGATCCTGAAATCCCGGTAGATATCTATGAATTGGGGTTGATTTACGATGCTTTGGTCAATAATGACGGTGAAGCAAAAATTATTATGACACTTACTTCTCCGAACTGCCCCGTGGCGGAAAGTTTGCCAAATGAAGTCCGCGAAAAAGTGGAGCAAATCGAGGGAATCGAAAAAGCAGAAGTTGAAATTACCTTTGATCCACCTTGGGACAGGGACATGATGAGCGAAGAAGCGAAATTTGAATTAGGAATGCTCTAAAAAAAATTGTATTTTACCAAAAATTTAAAACTATGAATCCATTTGAACTTTTATCGACTTTCTCAACTGTCATTTACATCGTATTTGGAATTTTCATTTTGAGTATGTTGGGATTATTCTTCATTGTAAAACAACAAACAGCCGTAATAGTAGAACGTTTTGGTAAATTTCAAGGAGTACGTACAGCTGGTTTCCAATTGAAAATTCCGGTTGTTGACAGAATTGCAGGGAAACTTTCACTCAAAATCCAGCAATTAGATGTTGTCGTAGAAACCAAAACACAAGATGATGTTTTTGTGAAATTGAAAGTTTCTGTTCAATATGTGGTAATCAAAGAGAAAGTGTATGATGCATTTTATAAACTGGACAATCCTTATGCGCAGATCACTTCCTATGTTTTTGATGTGGTGCGTGCTGAAGTTCCAAAATTGCGCTTAGATGATGTTTTTGAGAAAAAAGATGACATTGCGATTGCAGTAAAAGGTGAATTACAGGAAGCGATGAACGATTATGGATACGACATCATAAAAACTTTGGTGACAGATATTGACCCCGATGACCAAGTAAAACATGCGATGAACCGTATCAACGCTTCGGAACGTGAAAAAGTTGCTGCGCAATATGAGGGGGATGCACAAAGAATCCTTATCGTTGAAAAAGCTAAAGCAGAAGCGGAAAGCAAACGTTTACAAGGACGAGGAATCGCGGATCAAAGACGTGAAATCGCCAAAGGTTTATTGGAGTCTGTGGATGTGTTGAACGGCGTGGGAATCAGTTCTCAGGAGGCATCGGCATTGATTGTCGTTACACAGCATTATGATACTTTACAATCTATAGGTGAACACACCAATTCCAAATTGATTCTTTTGCCTAATTCCCCAACGGCTGCGAGCGAAATGCTCAATACCATGGTTGCTTCTTTTTCGGCTGCGAATCAAATTGGAGAAGAAATGAAAAAAGTGAATCCTCCAAGAGCCAATAAAGGAAATCAGGAAAGCTGATGTATTAATTTCAAAAGGTTTTATGAAACCTGAATTAGAAAAAAAATTAAAATCAAGAGATATTCATCCCACTGCGATGCGGATTTTGGTTTTGGATGAATTAGAAAAATCCGATTCGGCTTTGAGCTTGAATGAACTTGAAACGCATTTTGATCAAGCCGATAAAACAACGATTTACCGTACGCTCAAAACTTTCCAAAAACACAAACTCGTTCACAGCATCGAAGACGGAACCGGTTCGGTGAAATATGCACTTTGCGACGAAGATTGTGAGTGCATGCCTGAGCAATCCCATGCCCATTTTCATTGCAACAAATGCAGTGTAACTTTTTGCATGAAAGAATTTCATTTGCCCAAAATTTCATTGCCTAAAAACTTCAAAGCCCAAGAAAATAGTTTGGTAATCAAAGGATTATGTGATAAATGTTCTGTTTGATTTAACATTGCGGCAAAAATAAAAGAATATCTTTACCGCAATTTTCAAAACTAAACATGAGACACATTTACATTTTATTTCTATTGGCGTTCGCCAATTTATTTGCACAAGGTACAAGTACAGAAACCATCAGCTTTGAATTTATCAAAGCACCGGAAGTTGTTTTGGCGGAAAACCAAAGATCATTTTCTGTAAAGGTAAATTCTCCGTATAATCTTACTGCCGATGAAGTTGTAGCTCAGCACAAAGCAAATTTTGAGAAAGAATTGGCAGATTATGATAACAAGGTAAAACAAAGCGAAAAAGATTATCACGATTTATTGGCAAAACATGATGATGAGGTTAAAAGAGCAAACGAAAAATTTAAAACTGAGTCACAAGCTTTCGAAAAATTGAGCATGATTGAGCGTTTGGCTATGATCGATCAAGGAAAGAAACCAGTACTAGCTATTCCTGCAAAACCCGAATATATAAAGCCTTTAAAACCAGTTTACACAGAACCTAATTTAAGTGAATACATAATTGTGAACAATGATGTATTGGCTTCACAGATTTCTATTAAAGGATTTCAAAGAGGAAAAAACAATGTCGATATTTCTGTTGAAATGCAGCAGGTTCAATTTCAGGACAATGCTGGTCAATCTTATGCAAGAATGCCAATTACAATGATTGTGAAAGCCAATGGTGAAGAAAAACTGAACGAAAGTTATTTTCAGGAATTTGAATTTATTTCTACTTCTCCAACCAACAATATCAACAAACCTTATCAGGAAAAAATATATTTAGAAAAGGTAATGGTTTTTCTGAATAAAAAGTTGAACGATATGTTTGCTTACCAAGGAGAAACTAAAAACATTACCCTGGAAACCATCAAAAACAAAAAGAATGAATATGATGATTTGGAGCGTGCAGATATTTATGTTGCTACAAATCTGAAAAAACTTCAAGCCGGTAATGATTCTGAGGTCAATGAAATGGCATTTCAAAACATGAAAAAAGGAACCGATATCTGGATTGAAACACTTAAAAAAGTTGATTATAAAGATTCCAAAGCAAAATACAATGGTAAAATTGCCAAGATGTTGTATTTCAATTTGATAAAACTAAATGTAGCATTAGACAACAAAAAAGAAGCTGAAAAATTCTTAAATGAAATGCAAGAGAATTTAATCAATTTAAAATTAAGTTATTCCGAAGAACAAGAGTTAAATCAACTGGAAAGAACTATCTACAAAAAATAAAATATGAAAACTAAACTATACTCATTATTTGCATTTATTTGCATTTTAGGAAACATTGCGACAGCACAGGAAACGTACGAATGGGGAGCAAAATTTGAATTTGATCCTGAAAATGAGAAAGACGTCAAATTTGCAATGGTCGATAATTACAATACTTTCCTTACTTCTTACATAGACGTTTACGGAATGGTGGCAGAACATAAACTCCTCGTGAGGAAATTCGACCAGAAAAATCAATTAATTGAAACCTATACAACCGAATTACCCACATTTGATAAAGGAGCATATTATAATTACATCGGTTCAGCAGATGCGGGAAAGGATAAAGTAGTTTTCTTTTCAGAAGCTTATGTAGGAAAGACAAAGAAAAAAGAAATTTCTCAGACCGTTTTTGATAAATCTACCGGTAAATTTACCAGCATGGTTATCGCGAATATTCCAATAGAATCAGCCATGAAATCTGGAACGACTTATTTTGAATTATCACAAAATAAACGTTTTGCAGCCATTCGTCATGAAAAACATTCCGGACGAAAAGATCCGCAGGTAAATATCATCACTGTGATTGATTTACAAAATATTTCCACGGTTTGGAATAAAGAATATATATTTCAAGATGGATTTCATGCTAAATCTTATGGAGTTTCAAATACAGGAAATATCGTAATTGTAGCAGCTGACAAAGCAACAAAATTACAGGATTATCTACTTTTGGGTTCAGCTTTAGGTTTTGAAAAGAAAGCGTTCAGCACTTATATGGAAGTACACAAACCTACCATTTTCAATATCGGTCAGAAAGAATATTTAATTGCTTTTAATAAAGAAGTAAAAGGAATTATTAAAGATCCTTACGAAAATATCCTGCTATATGATTTAGAATCAGGAAACGTAATTGCCAACAACAAAGCGGTAGGACTTTATTCGCACAAAGATATCGTAGATGTGTCTATACGTAACCTTTTTATAGAAAATAACGAGATTGTAATTTTCTCAGAAGGAAAGTTAAAAGCGGGAACAAAAGAACAAAAATCTTACGGTTCTACCATGACCATTCCCACCGCTTATTATCATTTTACGCCTTCTTACATGATTAAATTATCATTAGAAGGAGAAATAAAACAGAAAGTGAAATTAGAAATCTCAAACAACAACGAAGCCGATTTATACCACTCTTTTGGCGTTAATTTAAACAAAGGGAAATTTTATATAAAAACCAGTGGATATTCAGGAATCATACATCTTCAAATTGATGGTAGTCACACTCCTGTTTTTTACATAGATGGCGGAACTGACCCAAATAAAACCAGCCAAATGAAATACATAAACCAACTCACACACTATCTTCCGGATAGCAATACATTTATCTTAACAAGAACAATTGATCAAAACGGAATGTCTTTGGTAAGTGTAAAAGGTGCAAATATTAAATAATCAATTTGCAACCCGATTGCACATAAACTTGACGAACTTTGTTTTATAGAATGAATGATTCATTTTGAAATAATCATTCTTAAATCTAAAATTAAACAAAACTATGTCAGCAAATTGTTGTTCAACCGAAGATACAAAACATAAACCTTCAAACAATGAAGTGAATCATGATGACCACGACCATGGTGATTCTTCTACGTTTAAAACATACATTCCTGCAATCATCAGTTTTACCATGCTGATGGCGGGAATTTCATTTGATTATTTCGACCAACCTCAATTTTTCCAAAACCAAACCGTTCGCCTCGTTTGGTATTTAATTGCATACATTCCGGTTGGATTTCCCGTTTTCAAAGAAGCTTTTGAAACAATGAAAAAGGGAGAATTATTTACCGAATTTACCTTGATGTCCGTGGCGACAATTGGTGCATTTATTTTGGGAGAATTCCCCGAAGGCGTTGCCGTGATGCTCTTTTATGCCGTTGGCGAATTGTTCCAAAGTGCCGCAGTCAATCGTGCCAAAAATAACATCAAAGCCTTGCTAGATGTACGCCCCGATTCGGCAAATGTTTTCAGAAATAACCAATGGGAAAATGCTAAACCCGAAGAAGTCGAAATCGGAGAAACCATCCAAATCAAGGTGGGAGAAAAAGTTCCATTAGATGGGATTATGTTGTCCGAATTTTCGAGTTTCAACACTGCCGCTTTGACAGGAGAAAGCAAGCCGAATTCCATCAAAAAAGATGAAAATGTTTTGGCGGGAATGCTCAATCTGGAAAAAGTCATTGAAATAAAAACCACTAAAAAATTTGAAGACAGTTCTCTCGCGAAAATCTTACAAATGGTTCAGGAAGCTAGTTCAAGAAAAGCCAAAACAGAATTATTCATCCGGAAATTTGCCAAAATTTATACGCCTATTGTTTTCTTCTTAGCAGTTGCATTGACGTTTGTTCCTTATTTGTTTGTAGAAAATTATTTGTTTGAACAATGGTTTTACCGCGCTCTGGTTTTCTTAGTGATTTCATGTCCCTGTGCCTTGGTGATTTCGATTCCCTTGGGCTATTTCGGGGGAATTGGTGCGGCTTCGCGAAACGGAATTTTGTTCAAAGGTTCAAATTATCTGGATTTAATGGCGAAGGTAAATACCGTTGTGATGGATAAAACGGGAACTTTAACCGAAGGTGTTTTCAAAGTGCAAGAAATTAATTCCGAATTAGAACAAAATGAATTTCTAAATTATCTTTCTGCGATTGAATCCAATTCTACACATCCGATTGCTAAAGCGATTGTGGAATTTCATCCATCAGAATTCAAAGCTGAAAATGTTGAAGAAATTTCAGGTCATGGGTTGAAAGGAATTGTAAATGGTAGAGAAATTCTAGTTGGAAATGGAAAATTACTTCAAAAATTCAATATTCCTTACGATGCTGAAATTGATAAAATTGTCGAAAGTATTGTTTTAGTAGCAATTGACTGGAAATTTGCAGGTTATGTAACCATCGCAGATGAAATAAAAACCGACGCTAAACAAGCCGTTTCCGAAATGAAACAAAATGGTGTTTTACAAACGGTTATGTTGAGCGGAGATAAAGATAGCATTGTGCAGAAAGTTGCGCAGGAATTAAAAATAAACAAAGCATTCGGGAATTTACTTCCGGAAAATAAAGTTGAAAAATTCCAGGAATTAAAACAAAATCCTAAAAATGTAATCGCATTTGTAGGCGATGGAATCAACGACGCCCCCGTTCTGGCATTGAGTGATGTCGGAATTGCGATGGGCGGAATGGGAAGCGATGCCGCTATTGAAACCGCCGATGTAGTCATTCAAACTGATCAGCCGTCAAAAATTTCAACCGCTATCAAAATCGGCCGCAAAACCAAACAAATTGTCATTCAAAATATCGCATTGGCATTTGGTGTGAAAATCATCGTTTTGATTCTCGGAGCAGGTGGATTGGCGACGATGTGGGAAGCCGTTTTTGCTGATGTAGGTGTTGCGCTTCTGGCGATTCTAAATGCAGTTAGGATTCAGAATTTGAAATTTAATTAACCATTAAGAAGTTTAGAAAATTAAGAGAAAACTTAATAAACTTCTTAATGGTTCAAAAAAATGAAGATTCAATTAATCTTTGATTACAATTTTCTTAGTTACCAAATCACCATTTTCAGTCTTTACCCGTATAACCAAAACTTGTTTACCAAAAGATTGTTTTGAAATTTCAATTTGATTTGAATTTACTTTTGTGTTATTGTACATATTTCTCCCGACTAAATCGAAAATTTCTACTGAAATGATACGAGTGTTTTTAGAAAAAACCACAATATTTTGATTGTGTTGGTAAATTTGAATACCGCTCAAATTACTATCATCCACACCCATTATTTCCTTCGTTTCGTAAACAATTTGAAAACGCTCGTCAAACTGACCCGCTTCCGAAACAAAATCATAAGGAGCTTCAGTCAAATTATGCAGGGTTTCATTGTATTGATCTTTCATATAAATGAGTTGTCCTTCTGTAAACAATCCTTCTGTTTCCTTGATTGAAATACTGTATCGACCGGTCTCTGCTGCATAAAATCCTAATGGAACAACATCGAAAGTTTCAAAGGGCATGGCGCGGCCTTGTATCACAAATTTTTCCGAATTGATTAAACTATACAAAGCATTTCCACTGAAATTAAACATCCTTCCATCAATTTGCGCATCAAATTCATTGGTAGCATTTTCCTGATATCCTACAAGAATTTGATTCAATCCCGTTCCGTTTGAACCCGAAAGATTTAACCAAAAACGGTGTTTGTCAGCTTTGAAAAACGGCGCCGCTCCTGAAATTCTCATGCTGTTATTGAAATTCACTGTACTTGCATTATTGGTTTTGACAATGAATCCCTGACCGATGGAAATGATTCCGTTTGGAATTTCTGAAGTACCATCGCCATTGGCATCTGTGCCGCCCATCAGCGTGTAATAAGCATAGTTGTTTTGTTCGTAACCCGTTTCAGTTGCCGGACTTGTATTGGTCCAAAAATAAAGCGTTTCTACTTCCAGATTTTGAGCAAGAAATACATCCGCGTCGATATTGGATGGATAAGGATTTCCAACTGAAGTATATTCATTGCTGTGAACATTTACACCAAAAGTTCCATTGAACGGAGTTCCCAAAAATTCTCCTTTATAGGGCGTGGTTGCCGTAGTTATCCAATTATTAGGCGAGCGGAACAAATATCCTTTTCCTGCTGCAAACAAATCATTTGCATTGGAAACCGCAACATATTCATTTATTCCTTCATAAGTATAAATACGGTTGGGTAAAGTCTGAGGCGAAAATCCTTGCAATTGCTGTCCGTATACTGGCGAAGACCAGAACGTATAGTCCAATCTTTTCATCGGGTCACTGTCTCGGAAAACTATTATTTGCCCCTTATTAGTTTCGGTAAAAGCTGTTGTTTGAATTAAATTTCCACCATTTCTCACAGCGATACCTGAAGTAAGTGTCTCATCTGTAAATTGCGGACTTAGGGTTGTTATCTTCCCTGCCAGCGTTACCGTGTTTCCATCTGTGATATCCAAACTTCCGGTAGAAAAAACAGTTATATTCTTGGCTTCAAATGAACTTCCCGTATAATCTCCTTTGATGATGATGTCATCGCTCAAAGTAGGACCCGTTTCGTTTGACCAAACATTTGCAATTGTCCATGTAATCGGCTGAGGGCAGTTGGTATTTCCCGTATACAAAGTTGTGTTCTGATTGCCGGAATTAGAAAATTTCTCATAAATCAAAACGTCCGATGCATCATAAACCTGAATCGCTACTTCCTCAGGCCATTCTCCGCCGGGATTCCAAAACAATTCAAACGGAATGCCATTTGTCAGCGAAACATATTCAGTTGCAGTTTCGGGTTCTGTCAGCTCTAAAGTATTAATAACATTGCCGTTTTGGATAACATTCATTGTATTACCATTCCAAGTGTCACCGTATTGGTCAGTTAGAACAAATTTATAATCACATGCAAAACTTTCAGCCATTATAAAAGTAAACGGACCTGTCCAACTGCTGTTGCCATCAGTGCCACAATCGCTGCGTACATAATAATTGTATTCATTATTTTCAGTCAGCCCTGTGAGTAAATAGCTGTTTTCTGAAATATCAGAAATCATAGTTCCGTTCCCTTGTACAAAACCGGCAGCACCCCATTCTATCTCAAATGAATTAGCAATCGATGACCATCCTAGTAACATCGAGTCGGTGGATTGGTAATCGGCAGTTAATTCTATTGGTTTTGGACAGGGAAGTACATTTACAGTGTAATCTTCAATTTCTCCATAATAAAATGAAACACAGGCATCGGGTGTTTGATCAAAATATTGCAGCATGATACGCATGCGTGTATTTCCGGCAACGGCATCCATCGGAACGGGAAGATTAAATGTATAAGTTCCGTTGCTGGTAACATTCAAAGCAACATTATATCTTTCATCTTCATTTTCCAACAATCCATTTTGATTCCAGTCGATGAATGCAGTTGCATAAACTGGATAGCCGCCTGCTCTCACTCCTATACTCAGAAGATAAGTGTTTCCTCTTTCTACATTAGCAACCAGATGCGTATAATTATTATAGCCAGCAATTCCGCCGGTTGGATTATTAATTTCATTCAAACTTATGTTGTTAATCCACATATAAGACGCATCACTTGTACTGGGAGTACAGTACCCTTCTGCGCCAAGTATGAAACCATAAGGTCCTGCCCAGCCGCTGGTTATTGTTTCATCACAATTGCTTCTTACATAGTACTCATAGTTGGTATTGGATAAGATTTCTTCCAATAAATAAGAATTTTCAGCAATGTCTTCAACCAAATTCCCTTCTCCTTGTGTAAATCCTTTCAATCCCCACTCCAAATCAAAAGAAGTTCCATCGCTTACCCAGGAAAGCTGGGTAGAAGTCAAGTCTTGCTGCGATTGATTTAATTCAATCGGAATCGGACATGTAGAACAAGTTGCAGGATCGGGTACGCTGAAATCTTGAGTTCCATCCGTTACGCTGTCACGCGTTCCTTGGTCTGCACTTACACCCAAACCTCTTTTTGCAAAAGCATTCCAGATGATACATTGGTTCGCTCCGTCATACAACAAATGATCTGCAAGCAAAATAGCATCACGTCCATCCACAAATCCGGGATTGGTAGGTTGCAGTTTGAGTCCTTCCATTACAAGGTGCATGGCGATATTGTTTCCGCCCGTTCCATCATATACATCAGCATCATAACCATATTCATCAATCAAAGCCCAAGTCATTTCCCACAACATTCCGGTCCAGACTTCTCCCACTTTGTGCGGACTCGTTCCTGCAGTTTTGATAGCGTCATAAGTTTGAGGATTGATGCTCATGTCTGTTGTATAAGGGTAAGTTCTGATGCCGTCTCCGCCGATGCCTTGTCCATATAAATAATTGCCGACTGTTCTTCGGCTGATGCCTGTATCTCCCGGTTTTATAGTGATCATCAGCCCAAACCAATCGCTCCATCCTTCACCCATTTGTTCTCTGTTGCTCAAACCATAAACAAATGCAGCTCCTCCCGTTAGTCGGGTTGAAATTCCATGCCCGTATTCATGTGCGATGACGATGTTGTCATAGTCTCCGTCCTTATTATTGCAAGTAAACATTTGCATTCGCGGAGAAAGCCCATCCGCTGGTGTTCCGAAATTGGCATTACAAGTGCTGCTTCCGTCTTGTGCTTCCGCAAGTACAAAATCATTTCCTATTCCTCCTTTTCCATAATTATTTGCTTGAAAATTTCCACTGGTCTCGTCAAAACCATATTGATAAAATATATCATGCATTAAATTACTCCAATAAAATAAATTTGTAATTGCGGCATCCTGATACCTGTTGCTGGCAGAGTAATTTTGATCAAAAGGATAGTCAAAAAGCAAAGAGCTGGCATTCGGCTGATAACCTCCTGTATTATTAGCATCCCTGTCTTCATAAGCATTGACATTATTTCCTCGTGTCGTAAAATATTCCGGTCCGGCGACACCTTCTGTATCGTGCCAACCATAAGGCGAGGCAGTTAGATTGGCTACATCATTTTCCGCAACCAAAATCCTGCCGCCATGATAAGGATTATCCAGCGGTCTGTCAAAAACATTGTAAACTGCACCCGAACCATTGATGGTCAACGAATTATTTTCTTCATGAAAATGATTTTCAGGTTCAATTAACGAATGGGAATGAACTCCATTGTGCTCACCATTACCATGTTCAAAACTACAAGAAATCACCATATTAAATTTACGGATGACCTGTCCCGTATGGGCACTAACAAACACCGTGTACCATTCTTTCCCCGATTTTTCCTCGATCGAAATTTCCCAAACCAATTCTATATTCCCATCATCCTTCAGCATATACATCAAACGTGCAGGAATTTCGCGCGAAGCCATTCCACCCTTGCTCACGCGCGTCTTTCGATCAACATTTTGTTCCTCCGAAATGATGACCAAAGGTTCAGAAATTACATACCCCAGATATGCAGCCACTCTGTTTACAGCCTGTAAAGCATCTAAAGAGGGTTGCGCACTGCCTTGCTTTTTAGACGAAACAGATGAGATGAATTGATTATTCGCCGAAATCAAACTCCCGTCAGCTTTTAGGAAAAGCCCGCTTTCCGTTCCGAAAATTTCCAAATCATCCATCGTCTGACGTAGATAGATATGTTGAATGCCTTTCTTTTTTTCTTTGCTGAAAGAAGTAACCGAAAACTCAGCCAGATCAGCCAGACTAAGGCCGTCTTTTTGCATTGCCTGAGTTAATTTCTGACGCACAAATTCTGCATCAGGTTTTTCCGTTTGTGCAAAGGATTTGATATTTAAACAAAGAAAAACAATGAGAAAGTAGAGGTTTGTTTTCATAGCAGATTTATTTTAATTGCTAAAATAATGCTATTTAACTCATTGGTTGTAAGGTGTTTCTTGGGTAAATGAAAAATCAGGGTTTTCCCTGGGTTTTGAAATTGAATCCATTGTCATTCTGAATGAGTGAAACGAGATGAAGAATCTATTTTTGACAAAAAATTTGAAAAAATTTGTTTTTGATAATGAATTATTGGTTTTCATATTAAATAGTTTTCTTGAACGCAAGCATCATAATTTTCTTATTTCATTTATGGTTCAATTCCAAATCATCAAAATCAAATCCTTGTTTCATAATCCATGTCAATCTTATTATCATGTATCAATTGACACAGTTCAGTCAATACTTCCAACACTCCGATTAGCACTTTCTGTGGAAGCTTTAGCTAACCCATAGTCATTCTAAACAGCTGCAGAAATCATTACTGACAAAGACTTTCAATGCATTATTTTAAATGAAATAAATTTTCATTTTTTTAGAATTAAATTCATAATCATCAAAAAAATGATTAGCACTTATTCAAATCTTAATAAACTTCACTTCTTAATGGTTTAAGAATTTCCCATTGGCAAATAATTCTTTACTTTTGTCCAACTTCATTTCAATAAAACACACACAATATGAAAATCTGGGACAAAGGCTTCTCTGTCAACGACAAAATCGAAAAATTCACCGTAGGAAAAGATAGAATCCTCGACATCTACCTCGCCAAATACGATGCGATTGCTTCAAAAGCACAAGCCAATATGCTAGCAAAAATCGGTTTAATTTCTCAAGACGAGAATGCAAAACTCCAAACTGCATTAGATGAAATCATTAAACAAACCGAAGACGGAAATTTTGTCATCGACGAAAATTTTGAAGACGTTCACTCCAAAATAGAAGCAGAACTCATCGAAAAAACAGGCGATGCCGGAAAGATGATTCATACTGCCCGTTCCAGAAACGATCAGGTTTTAGTAGCCATCCAATTATTCTTGAAAGAATACTTAGGCGAAACCAAAGAGAAAATTGTTTCACTCATCAATATTTTGGTGGACAAAGCAGAAGCACACAAAGACGACTTATTACCAGGTTATACGCACTTCCAGGCTGCGATGCCCAATAGTTTCGGGATGTGGTTTTCAGCTTATGCAGAGAATTTACTTTCAGATTTATATTTCTTCGATGCTGCTTACAAAGTTGCAGACCAAAATCCATTGGGATCAGGCGCAGGATTCGGAACGAGTTTTCCAATCGACCGTAAAATGACGACTTCAGAATTAGGTTTTGCAGAAATGGCGGTAAGTTCAGTCGGTGCACAAATGTTACGTGGTAAATCTGAAAAGTCCACAGCTGTTGCGATTTCGATGGTTGCCGGAACTTTGTCAAAATTGTCTTATGATTTGGTGATGTACAACAGCCAGGACATGGGATTTGTGAAATTGCCAAACGAAATGACAACCGGATCCAGTATCATGCCGCACAAGAAAAATCCTGATGTTTTCGAATTGACGCGTGCACATTGCAACCGTTTACAGGCTTTGCCAAACGACATCATTTTAACGATTAACAATCTCCCAAGCGGTTATCACAGAGATTTCCAAATCCTGAAAGAAATTTTATTTGAACCGATGGTTCAGTTCAATGATATTTTAGATATTTTGATTTTTGCATTGCCACAATTGGAAATCAAATCCGGATTCATGGATCAGGAAAAATACGATTCCATTTACACTGTGGAAAACATCAACCACTTATTACAAACCGGAACTTCTTTCCGTGATGCTTACAAAATCGTTGGGATTTCGGTTGAAGATGGTTCTTACGTTCCGCACAAAGAATTCAAAACTTCTCACATGGGAAGCATCCACAATTTAGGTTTGGATGAAATTCGCGAAAAAATCAAAAGATATAAAGCGTAAGCCTATTTTAAATTTCAATAAGACCTCACAAGTTTTAGAAATCTGTGAGGTCTTATTTTGAATTATTCAATGATTATATTATTTTGTTCATTGTAATTTTTTCTATTAGGATTGTCCAGTATTTTAAATTCTTTCTCTAATCCTTCCCAAGTTATTTTGACCAAATTTAAATTTTCAGTCTGCATTTCTCCGATTGTAATTTCTTTGCTTGCATAATAAGGTTCGCCATCAATTTCTGTAAAAGCGATGATGGTTGTTTTGCTTTGTTTGGGTAAATTAATAAACTCATATAATTCGCTTTGAAAATTAACAGGAGGCATTATAGAATTGATTTTCTTGAAAACCAATTTAACTTCAGCCGAAATATTTGTACGAACCTTCAAATCGGTCAAATCTTCCTTTTTAGCATTTAGAAATCGATCACAGTTAATCCAAAAAAGATTATTTGAAGTTAAATATTTGTTGACGATATTATTCTGTTGGGGTTGTATGCGCTTTATGGTGTCAAATGAAATAATATCACCTTCCATTTCGATAGAATTATTTCTTCTGCTTAGTTCTGGAATTTTTGATTTTTCCAGTTTCCAGTTAAACTTTTCTCCTTTGGTTTCGCCTACAAAAATCTCCATTCTTTCCATATCATCTGTAGCAAATTCAATCTCAATTTCCTTGTCTTTTTTTAGTTTTAATTCCTCATTTTTATATTTGATGACAATATGAATCATTCCCCCAGTTTCCAAAATATTTCTATCAGATAAAGTATGCAGATTTGCTTTTATGATATCTGAATTTGTATAATATTCCTCAAGGAAAATCTTAACTTCGCCGATGACAGTTTTATTTTTGGAATTGATTAAAGAATATTTCGGAATTTTGATTACGGTTCCCTCATTTCCTTTGATTTCAACGTTTTCTTTTGCAACTGCAGTGAAAATTTGTGGCTTCTTTTTGAACCTTGAATAAATTGCGAGTTTGTCTGATTTTGGATTTAAAATATCAACTTCAACTCTCCGGTTTTTCTGTTTGCCTTCTTCAATTTGATTGTCTCCAACTGGATTTTCTTCTCCAAAATAACTGAGTTTTATTTGATCTTTTTTAATTCCATGAACCAAAAGAAAATCATGGACGGCCTGAACTCTTTTTTTAGATAACTGTAGATTCATTTTTGTGTCTCCATCAGAATCCGAAAAACCTTTTATTTCAAGTTTTTTATTTTCATCCGATTTAATTGCATTTGCAAATTTTTCAAGATTTATTTTTTCTGATTCATTCATTAAAAATGAATTCTTGTCAAAATAAATTACTTCTTGAATTTGTGCGAAAATCTGGGAAAATAAAGTCAATAAAATAGCCGTGAAAAGAAACTTCGTTTTTTTCATAATAATAAATTTTAAAAGATGAGTGATTATTCTATCTGGATTCCGGACTCAAATCCGGCGTTGTAAATAGCATTTTTATTTTTGTTGATATATGATTGGATTTCAGTGCTTTCCTTTGAACCTTTTCTTTTTGAATTTCCCAAGTATTCTACAATTACAGTTCCTTCTTTTTTCTTGAAGATTATTTTTTGAGGAAACGAAATGTTCGCATTATAAAATACAACTGAATCGTCTGTATTTTCTATTAAATCATATAAAATTGTTTTATTGGAAAGTTTAAGCGGAAGTTGTTGAATGATTTTCTTACTATAAATAGTATCGTATGTAATTGTCGACTCGGCCATATTCCCCATTCTTCGACTATCTTCACTTTTAGAGGTAATGACATTTTTCCCTTTCTTCTCTGGTGTTTCGCCACGAAAAACGATGGATTCATCTGCCATTTTTTCTTGCTTGGCTGAATACATTTCTCCTTCCGTTTCTTTCATCACAGGAGTTCCGTAATCCATCGATGCTGCGGGAGCCATGTCGTAATATATATCCGCTTTTGGCGTAGGAATGGCTTCTGGCTTTAACTCTTTAACTTTATAAATTTCAGGCGCATCAAAAGGTTTGTCTGTGGTGACAATGGATTGTTTTTGTTCTTCAATTTTATCCAAAATTTCAGAAGCATTTTCTTCGTTGATTTCCATCGGTTGATGCACAATTTCAGCCTCATGATTTTGCTGTGCAGGCAGATTGGAATCATACAAAAATAGATATGAAGCAAACGACAATCCCACAACCAAACAAGCTGCCGCAGCATATTTCCAGCCATTATTTTTTTTAGGAACAATGGTTTTTTCTTCTAATTTTTCTTCGATTTTATCCCAGATCAAACCGCGCGGCTGTTCGTCCAACCCGTGCTGATTGTCTCGGAATAAATCTTCTATGGGATCTTTAACGCTCATGACGATTTGTATTTGGTGATTCCATAATTTTCTAACAATACTTTCAATTTTTCTTTGGCCAAATTCAATTGAGATTTGGAAGTTCCTTCAGTTATATTCAGCTTTTCAGCGATTTCATTATGTTTAAATCCTTCGATCACGTAGAGGTTAAAAACCGTCCGGCAGCCGATGGGCAAAAACTCTAATAATTTCAAGACATCTTGCTCATACAAAGATTCCAAGACGGTTGCATCTTTTTGCGGTTGAATGTTGGACGATTCCAGATAAATGGTAAAATCTTGTTTTTTGCGCAATTCCATCAAACATTCGTTCACCATTATTCGCTGCATCCATCCTTCAAAACTTCCTTTGTTTTCGAAAGAATTGATATTGTCAAAAATCTTCAAAAAACCTTTGACCAAGACATCTTCCGCCGCTTCCACGTCTTTCATGTACCGTTTGCAAACCCCAAAATAGCGCACACTGTACTTCTCGTACAACAGCTTTTGCGTTTTCCGGTCTTGTTTTTTGCAACCTTGTATGAGTTCCACTTCTTTCAAGTTGTTCAAATTTTAGACTTAATTTTTTCAATTCTCAACGGCAAGTCAAAACATTAAGAAGTTAAGTTAATTAAGGATTTAGTCAAAATATTCATTTCCGTGTACATCCACATATCCGGTTTTTCCGTCAGTGGTTTTAATGCTTGCTAAGTTAAAAATAAATGGCTGAATGTCTGCGTATTTGATTTTTGTATAGCCGTAAAATCCTAATTTCCCATCTTTTTTCAGTTTCAAATTTGAATCTTCAAACTCAATTTCATCATACAAGGTTTTGGTTTCATCTTGCCAGATGCCAAATTTTCCGCCTTTTTTATAAATTACCAAATCAGGTTGCGCGCCAACTCCTGTGAAACCATAATTTCCATCGTAATTGAATTCCTCTTTTCCATTTATGAAATAAATTTCCTCCGCATCATTTTTAGAAATTATGAATTTTTCTTCGGCCGGAATCTGGTTTCCATAATCGTAAAAAGTTTCATCTTCCATCACGATAAATTCTTTTTGGGTTGAATGAACTTTCAATGTATAATGAGGAACCGTGCCGCACAAACCCAGAAAATTATCTTCAATATTGGATTCTTTCATTTTATCATTGAGGTAGAACATTTCGTTATTTTCATCAATTACTTGCCAGTAGCGAAGAGCATTGCCGAAATATTTCAAATTTTTATGCAGAGTTTTTCCTGAATTTGATTTGACGGAAAAAGATTTTTCATTTTTATAAACTTTGAATTCTCCCAGATCATAGACCAGAGAATCCTTTGCAGAAACACCTGAAAGGCTTAAAGTCAAACCTGCCAACACAATTATTTTTCTAAAATCCATAACTTTAATTTTTGAATCTACTTTTATAGATGCGATTGAAATCAAAATGGTTGGTTGAGGTTGAAAAAAATAATTTAAACCGCATAGTTTCATAGAAAATATTGCGCATAAGTTTTCACAGTCTGACTTTGTCAGCATAGGATGAAATCATTTCATATAAATTGAAGCAAAGCTTCAAACTCATGTTTCTTTATGTTTACTCCCATCGGTTTTAAACCTATTATAACTATGTGGTTAAATTTTTCACGCTCAATTTGAGGTCACTGAATTGCGAATTTTTTACCAAAATCATTCATCTGTTGCATTATTTTTTATAATCATTCTAAATTATAAACCAATAATTAAATTGAATTGGCAAATTCATGCAAAATGACTAATTAAAAAGTAAATTTGTAACCCTTTAAAGAGGACTCATTTGAGGTGTTGAATAGCGTCAGATAGTTTATCAAGGCAGGTTCAGCATTTCAATGATATTTATTATAAATTAACTAGGCAGTAAAAGAAAAATAGCTGTCTTAACATTGAAAAGATTCCTAAATTTATGGACATTTATAACGATTACATCAAAGAAATCGAAGAAAGAAAAGAACACGGATTGCATCCTAAACCCATCGACGGGGCTGAACTTCTAGGCGCAATCATCACACAAATCAAAGATGTCAACAACAAGCACCGCGAAGATTCACTTAAATTTTTCATTTACAATACTTTACCTGGAACAACAAGTGCTGCCGGAGTGAAAGCCAGATTTTTAAAAGAAATCATTTTAGGCGAATCGGTTTTGGAAGAAATCACGCCTGTTTTTGCGTTTGAATTGTTGTCTCACATGAAAGGTGGACCTTCTATCGAAGTATTGCTTGATTTGGCTTTGGGCGAAGATATCGTTATCGCAAAACAAGCGGCAGAAGTATTGAAAACACAAGTTTTCTTGTACGATGCGGACACAGACCGTTTGAAAGAAGCCTTCAAAAACGAGAATCCAATCGCGAGAGATATTTTGGAAAGCTATGCAAAAGCAGAATTTTTTACCAAACTTCCGGAAGTTCCGGAAGAAATTCAAATCGTAACTTTCATTGCAGGCGAAGGAGATATTTCTACAGATTTACTTTCTCCGGGAAATCAAGCGCATTCTCGTTCAGACCGTGAATTGCACGGTTTGTGTATGATTACGCCTAAGGCACAATCTGAAATCAGAGGTTTGCAGGCTCAACATCCTGACAAAAGTGTGATGTTGATTGCGGAAAAAGGTACAATGGGTGTAGGTTCATCGAGAATGTCAGGTGTAAACAATGTGGCGCTTTGGACGGGTAAACAAGCAAGTCCTTATGTTCCATTTGTAAATATAGCTCCGATTGTGGGTGGTACAAACGGTATTTCTCCAATTTTCTTGACGACAGTTGACGTGACAGGTGGAATTGGTTTGGATCTGAAAAACTGGGTGAAAAAAGTTGATGAAAATGGACAAGTGGTACGCAATGAAAGCGGAGATCCAATTTTGGAAGAAGTTTATTCTGTCGCTACCGGAACCGTTTTGACCATTAATACAAAAACAAAAAAATTATACAACGGCGAACAGGAATTGATTGACATTTCCAAAGCACTTACGCCGCAGAAAAGAGAATTCATTAGAGCAGGTGGTTCCTATGCGATTGTTTTCGGTAAAAAAATCCAGACGATTGCAGCAAAAATTTTAGATATTGAACCGACGTTGGTATTTGCACCGTCGAAAGAAATTTCTAACGAAGGACAAGGTTTGACTGCGGTTGAAAAGATATTCAATAGAAACGCTGTTGGCACAACTCCGGGTAAAGTTTTACATGCTGGTTCTGATGTTCGTGTTGAGGTTAATATCGTCGGTTCTCAGGACACTACAGGTTTGATGACCTCACAGGAATTGGAAGCGATGGCAGCGACGGTTATTTCACCAATTGTTGATGGAGCTTACCAATCAGGTTGTCACACGGCTTCGGTTTGGGATAAAAAAGCACAAGCCAATATTCCGAAATTGATGAAATTCATGAACGATTTTGGATTAATTACAGCGCGTGACCCGAAAGGTGAATACCATTCGATGACCGATGTAATTCACAAGGTTTTGAACGATATTACAATCGACGAATGGGCAATCATCATCGGTGGTGATTCACATACGAGAATGTCCAAAGGAGTTGCTTTTGGCGCTGACTCGGGAACGGTTGCACTAGCATTGGCTACAGGAGAGGCTTCTATGCCGATTCCTGAATCAGTGAAAGTTACCTTCAAAGGCGAAATGAAAGAACACATGGATTTCCGTGACGTGGTTCATGCGACACAAGCGCAAATGTTGCAACAATTTGGTGGTGAAAATGTTTTCCAAGGTAGAATTATTGAAGTTCACATCGGTACACTTCCTGCTGACCAGGCATTTACATTTACCGATTGGACTGCAGAAATGAAAGCGAAAGCTTCCATCAATATTTCCGAAGATGATACTTTGATCGAATCATTGGAAATTGCCAAAGCCAGAATTCAAATTATGATAGACAAAGGCATGGACAATGCCCGTCAAGTGCTTCAAGGTTTGATTAATAAAGCTGACAAACGTATTGCAGAAATTAAATCCGGAGAAAAACCAGCTTTGACTCCTGACGAAAATGCAAAATATTACGCAGAAGTTGTCATAGATTTGGATGTAATTGTTGAGCCAATGATTGCAGATCCCGACGTAAACAATAAAGACGTTTCTAAAAGATACACACACGATACCATCCGTCCGCTTTCTTTTTATGGAAATGACAAAAAAGTGGATTTAGGATTTATCGGCTCTTGTATGGTTCACAAAGGAGATTTGAAAATTGTTTCTCAAATGCTTAAAAACATTGAGGAACAACAGGGTAAAGTTGAGTTCAATGCGCCGTTAATTGTTGCCGCTCCGACTTATAACATCATTGAAGAATTGAAAGAAGAAGGCGATTGGGATGTGTTGCAAAAATATTCTGGCTTCGAATTTGATGATAATGCTCCGAAAGTAGCAGCACGTACTGAATATGAAAACATGATGTATTTGGAGCGTCCGGGTTGTAATCTTTGTATGGGTAATCAGGAAAAAGCAGCGAAAGGAGATACCGTTTTGGCAACTTCTACACGTCTTTTCCAAGGTAGAGTCGTTGAAGATTCTGAAGGTAAAAAAGGAGAATCTTTATTGGCATCTACACCGGTTGTAGTGCTTTCTGCAGTTTTGGGAAGAATTCCTAATATTGAAGAATATAAATCAGCTGTGGCAGGTATCGATTTGACAAAATTCGCCCCTGCCCAAAAGCAATTGGTAGGATAAACCATTGAAATTTATTACTTCCAGCTGCAACATATAAAAATTAATTTAATTAAAAAAGATATGGCATTTGATATTGAAATGATAAAAGGAGTGTACGGACTCATGAATGAACGAGTAAATAAAGCTCGCCAAATCGTGGGGCGTCCGCTGACTTATTCAGAGAAAATTTTATATGCACATCTATTTGACGGTGTTGCAACAGAAGCCTTTAAACGCGGAGAATCTTATGTAGATTTTGCGCCGGATAGGGTAGCGATGCAGGATGCAACTGCGCAGATGGCACTTTTACAATTTATGCAAGCCGGAAAAACAAAAACAGCAGTTCCTTCAACGGTTCACTGCGACCACTTAATTCAGGCAAAAGTAGGTGCAAAAACAGATTTACAGGATGCAATTCATAAATCTTCGGAAGTGTTTAATTTCCTCGAATCCGTTTCTAATAAATACGGAATCGGTTTCTGGGAACCGGGCGCAGGCATCATCCACCAAGTAGTTTTGGAAAATTATGCTTTTCCCGGAGGAATGATGATTGGAACGGATTCTCACACACCTAATGCTGGAGGATTGGGAATGGTTGCAATCGGAGTTGGTGGAGCAGATGCGGTTGACGTGATGGCTGGAATGGCTTGGGAATTAAAAATGCCAAAATTAATCGGTGTTAAATTAACCGGAAAACTAAACGGTTGGGCTTCCGCTAAAGATGTGATTTTAGAAGTTGCTGGAATTTTAACCGTAAAAGGAGGAACTGGAGCAATCGTAGAATACTTCGGAGAAGGAGCTGAAAATCTTTCTGCAACCGGTAAAGGAACGATTTGTAACATGGGAGCGGAAATCGGAGCAACGACTTCAATTTTTGCTTATGACGATGCTTCTGAAAGATATTTGAGAGCGACTGATCGTGCTGATATCGCGGATTTGGCAAACCACAACAGAGAACATTTGCGTTCAGATGAGGAAGTTTATGCCAATCCTGAACAATATTATGATCAATTAATCGAAATTAATTTGTCAGAATTGGAACCAAGATTAAATGGTCCTTTCACGCCTGATTTGATGACGCCTGTTTCTAAAATGAAAGAACTGGCCTCAGCCAATGATTGGCCAACTACGGTTGAATGGGGTTTAATCGGTTCTTGTACCAATTCTTCTTATGAAGATTTGTCCAGGGCGGCTTCTATCGCGAGACAAGCGGTTGACAAAGGATTGGGAACCAAGTCAAGCTTTGGGATCAATCCGGGTTCGGAACAAGTTCGATATACAGCAGAACGAGACGGAATTTTGAAACCGTTCAATGATTTAGATGCAGTTATCTTCACAAATGCCTGCGGTCCATGCATTGGTCAATGGGACAGAGAAGGCGCTGAAAAAGAAGAAAAAAATACAATTGTTCATTCGTTCAACCGTAACTTCAAAAAACGTGCAGACGGAAATCCAAATACATATGCGTTTGTGACTTCCCCTGAAATGGTTGCTGCGATTGCAATTGCGGGTCGATTGGATTTCAATCCTCTGACTGATACCTTGACGAATGACAAAGGCGAACAAGTAAAATTGGATCCGCCAACAGGATTTGAATTGCCTTCGAAAGGATTTTCTTATGAAGATAATGGTTATCAGGCACCCGTTGAAGACGGTTCAAATGTAATTGTCGATGTAAAGCCCGATTCGGAACGTTTGCAATTGTTAGAAGGTTTCAAACCTTGGAACGGACAAAATATAATGGGAGCAAAATTGCTCATCAAAGCTTACGGTAAATGTACGACTGACCACATTTCGATGGCAGGACCTTGGTTACGTTTCCGTGGCCATTTGGACAATATTTCCAACAATACCTTGATCGGAGCTGTAAATGAATTCAACCAGGAAACAAATAAAGTTAAAAATCAAATCACTGGCGAATACGGAACTGTGCCTGATACGGCGCGTGCATACAAAGCTGCGGGTGTTCCTTCGGTAGTTGTCGGTGACCAAAATTACGGTGAAGGTTCATCACGTGAACATGCTGCGATGCAGCCTCGTCATTTGGGTGTGGTAGCAGTTATCGTTCGTTCTTTTGCTAGGATTCACGAAACTAACTTGAAAAAACAAGGAATGTTAGGTTTGACTTTTGCAAACGAAGCCGATTATGACAAAGTGCAAGAAGATGATACTTTCAATTTTGTTGATTTGACGGAATTTGCGCCGGATAGACAATTGACTTTGGAATTGGTCCACGCAGATGGCTCAAAAGATTTGATTAAATTAAATCACACTTACAACGCTGCCCAAATCGAATGGTTCAAAGCAGGTTCTGCATTGAATTTAATCAAAGCAAAGGAAGCGCAGAATTAAATTAATTTTTAAATAATATAAATCCCGTTGATAATTTCTTGACGGGATTTTTTGTTTTTGTCGATTAATTTGAACTTTATGTCGATGGATTTAATTTTTAATAAAATTTAGCACAGATTTGGTATTTAACCATTCAAATTAAATTTACAAAAATGAAAACTGTTAGATTATTTTTAGGCGCATTCATGATTTTGACGAGTTCAATCATGGTAGATGCACAAGTGAGATCGAATGGAAATTCGACTCGTGGCGGGTCTGAAAAAGCGACCAGAACCAATCAGTCTGTGCGGTCAAACGAATCCAACCAGGTTCGTCAGTCCAACAGAGGAAATGCAACGGTGCGATCTAATCAGAATTCCGGAACCAAAGAACAAACGGTTAGATCCAATCACCCCACAGTCCGCAATGAACAACCAGTTCGTTCTTCAAATCAGCAAGTTGTGAAAAATGAAACCGTTCGTTCCAATGGGAATTCAAATGTAAAGCCAGTGAGAACTGCTCAAAATGCAAATGAAAACCAAACCATTAGAAATAATAGTACACGCAATAATGATGAGAAAGTAAGAACGGTACGCGTAGAGAATCAGCCTGCAGTAAGGAATTTCGACAAGAAATCAGTTCGATACGAGAGAAATGAATCTGACCGAATCATTTACAACAGCAATCCGCGTGCGAATTATAGAAAGGTAACTTACAATTCCAATCATTATTATATGGACAACGGTTATTATTACCAGTTCTACAACAATAGATACCGCAGAATTTCTGCGCCGATTGGATTCTTTATCAATGTTTTGCCAGTAGGTTACACGAACATTTACATTGCGGGAAATCAATATTACTATTACAATGGAACGTACTACAATTGGAACAACGACAATTATTATGTAGTTCAGCCGCCGGTAGGTTCAATCATTTATACACTGCCGATGGACTATGAAAAAGTGTACATCAACGGCGAGCGATATTATGAATATTTCGGAGTGCTTTATCAAAAAATTCACTTCCAGGGAAAGAGAGCTTACCAAGTGGTGGGATACCTAAATTAAACAAAATACATTATCAAACACCAAACCCGGCATTTTGTCGGGTTTTTTTATTTGGATTAATCTTTATCTTTCTTAAAAATGCTTCCGATTCCTTTTCCGATTTGTTCGATGGCTTCAATTCCTTTGCTCAAAGGTGCCGAAGTGAAATTCTCATAATCATCAATGGAAATACCACTTATATGCTCTTGCGGATAAATCACAATCAAATCATTTTGGTCTAAATAACGCTCAAATTTAGCAGGAATTTTTTCTAATGAAGGCGAATATGAAATAGAACCACGTCGAGAAGAGTTGAAAACAATCAAATCATTTGGATCAATGTCTTTTGTGATAACCAAAAAATCTTCCCAATAAGTAAATGGTTTGAAGGTGATTTTACTATTGAGTTTTAGGCTTTTCATAATGATTTGGATGGCATCATGCGTTTTTTCCTCCGCATACAAAATGACAGGAATGCTGAATTCCTGAGAAATCCTAAACACTTTTTGGAGGATCAACGGAAATCCGCTCTCTTTTTCAGAAAATGGCGGACAGATAAAAACGAGTCTTTTTTTATCAATTAAAGGTTTTATAAAACGGCAAATCAATAAATTTCTGTCCACATTATTGATTATAGAATCTGTTTTTTCACCAAATATTTTATCAAAAAATCCAGCTTTCTGAGGCCAGCCAATGATCACAAAATCTGCCATGATTTCTTTTGACGTTCTGACAATTCCGCTTGCAGGATTGTGGTCAATAGTTGCAATTGTATTTACTTTCGTTTCAGATGCAGAACCTTGTAAGATGAATTTCTCAAGCTCTTTTCTGTATTTCATGATGTTGACTTCCGCTTCATCATTGTTGGGGACGACGGAAAGCAATGTAATCGGGTTGACGGAATTTTTATCTTTTATAAGCAATGCAAAATCAAGTAAATTTTCTACCAAATTTAAATTTGCAACAGGAATCAAAATCTGTTCGGTCTGGTAAGAATGATTTTTTAAATCATCTACGGAAGGCGTTTCTTCTTCGCTCAGTGCAATTTTTTTCGAAGCTTTTTCTGCGGCAAATGAAGCAACTACACAAGTAATCAAAATCAAAATAATCGTTCCGTTCAATATATTTTCATCTAAAATATTGGCTTTGTATCCTACTAAAATTACCGCGAGTGTTGCCGCAGCATGTGCTCCGCTCAATCCAAATATCAATTGGCGCTGGGCTTGTGTAAATTTAAAAACTAATTGTGTGAAAAGTGCTGCCACCCACTTACTGAAAATGGCTACTGTGCTTAATGTCAGCGCAATGATGATTGCCATAGGTCCGCTTAGAATTACACTTACATCTACCAGCATTCCAACAGAAATCAAGAAGAAAGGAATGAATAGTGCATTTCCGATGAACTCAATTCTGTTCATCAAAGCAGAAGAATGAGGAATCAAAGGATTCAAAGCCAAACCGGCAACAAAAGCTCCGATGATGGGTTCAACGCCGGCTACTTCAGCTAAAAAAGCAGCGAAGAAAACCACTGCCAATACAAAAATATAATGCGCATGTTTCTCACTTTCAAGCTTTCTGAAAAACCACTTTGCAATCTTTGGAATTACAAAAAACATGATTGCTGAAAAAATTGCCAACGATACAATTAATTTAATCCAAAAAGTCTGGTCTAAACTTCCTTCATTTTTTCCAATAAGAACCGCCAGTATGATTAAAACTGCGGTATCCGTCAAAATCGTTCCACCCACAGTCACTGCAACGGCTTGGTTTTTAGCTATTCCGAGTTTGCTGACAATCGGGTAGGCGACAAGCGTGTGCGTCGCAAACATGCTCGCAGTGAGGAAACTTGCATTGAAATCGTAATCTAATAAATAATAACAAACCGGAAATCCCATCGTGATGGGAATGGCAAATGTGAAAAATCCAAACAGTAAGCTTTTGTTTTTGTGTGCTTTGAATTCATTCAAATCCAATTCCAGTCCGGCAATGAACATGATGTATAAAAGTCCGATGGTTGAAAATAAATCTACTGCCGAATTTTTTTCTAAAATATTAAAACCAAAAGGTCCGATTATCACACCTGAAATAATTAATCCGATAATTCCCGGAATGTTTAATCTTTTGAGTAAAATGGGAGCCAATAATATGATGAGTAGTACCAGTGAAAAAATCAGTACAGGATTGTGCAACGGCAGCTCAAATTCGTGCGCGAGTTGGTTGAAAAAATTTGTCATATTCCTTAATTCATTTGACCGCAATTAGTTATGCGATTAAGTAATAAGACCAAAACTTAAATTCAGAATTTTTTAATGTGTAAAAGTTTAGTCATTTAAACAAATTTACAAAAATTGGTTTTACCGAAGATGAATTCGTGCGTTAAATAGACAAATGTAGAAATTGTCAACTGATGGTTGTGATGTTTTTTTTACTGCTGAATTTTATACTCAAAAGCAAATAAGTAATAGCTCCGAAAACCAATGCACCACAAATACTTAAAATGAAACTTCCTACTAAATATTCAGAAAGATGCTGCGCCAAAAATGTTGTGTAAGAATCAAATTTATCCAATTCAAATGAGCCCGGATTAGGTTTTCCCAAAATGGCACTTCCTATCTGAAGCGAACCAAAAACAATAAAAGGAATGAATGGCGGAATGCTCACGTTAGAAAAAGCAAATGCAATCAATTTGTTGAGCTTCAGCGCAAAAGCCAAAGATAAAACGGTAATGGTATGAAATCCCCACAAAGGCGAAAGTCCGATGAAAACACCCAACATGACCGAAAGTGTCTTTTTTAATTTGGAGTCTTCACTATGCAATAAATCCTCTAAAAAGAATCGTTTAAATCCTTTTTTTTTAAATTTAAATATATAATCGCGCGGTTTGATGTAAAGTAAAGCAATGATTACAAGCCAGGTATTGAGTAAGCTGATGCGTGTAAAGTCTTTGAACGGGCGGAAATGGGAAACGCGTTCCGACTCGTCATACAAAACATGAATCGGGACATTTTTTACGGGAATTCTTTTCCATGCAGATTTTACGATTACTTCTATTTCAAATTCAAATTTGCGTGTAAAGAATTTTATTTTTTTCATCCTTTTAATCGGATACAAACGAAATCCTGATTGCGTATCATTCAATCGGATTCCTGTTTCAAAACAAAACCAGAAATTCGAAAATCGATTGCCAAAACTGCTTTTTTTTGGAATCCCTTCCTGTTCCATATTTCGGTCGCCGATGAGCAAAGATTCTCCATTTTCAGTAATTTCGTCAACGAACACAACAATATCTTCGGGAAAGTGCTGTCCGTCGGAATCGATTGTAATTGCATAATCAAAATTCTGCTTCAAGGCTTCTTTGAAACCTTTTCTCAAAGCAAAACCTTTACCTTTATTTCTAGGGAAATGAATTTGCTGAATTTGTGTAAATTCATTTAGAATCAAAGGTGTAGAATCGGTTGAGCCGTCATTTACGACAATTATATCGGAAGTAAATTCCAGAATTTTGAGTAAAACTCTTTTGAGTGTTTTTTCGTTGTTGTAAGTAGGAATTATGACGCAAGCGTTGATAGCAGAGAGTATGTTGCGCATAAAAAGAGTTTATTTTTTCTTTGAAAATTCGGTAAAATATCCATTGATCATTTCTACCAATTCTTTGTCTTTGATGTTAGGCAAAGCATCTTTGACGAATTTCTTATCTTCCTCAATATTGTCATTGTATCCCAAAAATTTTGGAAGATTTTCCTGAACGCTCAATCGCAAAAGTCTGATTTCGACATTATCAGAATCGGCTTTAACAGCTTTTTCTATCCATTCGATGGCTTCTTTGATTTTTGGTTTTCTTTTGGTAAGCGGCGCATAACGAGCGAGAAGCATTTTTCCTGCGCCTTTGTACGCGACCATCACGGCTTTATCTGATTGTGATACATCATCTACCAAATTGTAAAAAGTTTTCGCTTTTTCCTCTGATTTTGTAGCATCCCTGTAGGCTTTTCTTATGGCAGTAGATTGAGCAAATAAAGAAATACTTCCCAATAAGACAACGAATAAAATGGCATTCTTCATAATTAGACTTTTTGAAATATCCCGCTGAATTTGAGTGCCGGATTGTTTTCAATCGAAACAGTACTTTTTACAGAAAATTCATTGTCATTTACTGGTTCCAATTGCAATTCAAACTCCACATCTTCATTCAGTTCCGGGTTGATGATAGCCATAAACTTCACATTTCGTGCCGTTTTCAATATAAGACTTTCACCTGCCCATTTCTCAGAAAGTTCTTTGATGATTTGCATTGTGCAAACGCCCGGGGTAACGGGATGATTGGGAAAATGCCCTTTGAATATCGGATGGAACTTGTCAATCTTTACCAAAGCAAGCAATTTGTCGCTTTCAGTTTCATATAAATTTATGATTTTATAAAAGTTATTGAGAAGTTCCATCCTTATTATTATTTTTATTTGTTCATGTGGAATTTGTAAGCGATTCCAAATTGGAAAACCTGATTTAGTCTTGATTTAGTATCATTGTCCCAATTGATAAAATCCATCACATCCTGTAATCCTTGTTTATACCTTGCTTCGAAAGTTAATCCGAAAGGTAAATCATATCCTAAACCGCCTACAATTGTAAAATCAAAAGGCTGTGGATCTGAGCCGCCAATCCAATTTCCGTCTTCGTCATAATAGTCATCACCGTTCCAATCAGAGAAAGTATCATTTACTTTGAAATTGAATTCCGGACCTGCCAAAATATGAAACCCATCAACGATATATAATTTATTTATAACCCCCAGTGTAAAATAGTTTAATGTCAATTCTTCATTTGTGTTGTAAATGTCATTTGTCCCTTGCATCGAAAATCCTATCTCGGGCTGTAAAGCATATCTTTCACTAAATTTAATTGCAAATGCCGCTCCGCCGTAAGCACCAATCAAAGATTTTCCGTCGATGTTGCTTACGTTTGCAAGGTTGACACCGGCTTTGGGTCCTAACCAAAGTTCAACCTGTGCGTTTGAGATTCCGAATAGGAATAGTAAAGAGAAAGCAGTAAATAATTTTTTCATAAATGAGTTGTTATTTTTAATTTGATTCCAGCAAATGTAAGTAAATTTTAATTTTCACTTTACCGTGTGAAATTTCCACATCAGGAAATTCTGTTTGTATGTAATGGTACTGTAAACTAATCTTTTCCTTTTTTCCTGAGGTCATTACAGTTTTTTCAAGTACATCATTTTTAGTGAAATAATACACTGGTTTGTCATTAATTTCGCTTTCTAGAATTGAATAATCATCTGATTCAAAGGCTTTTGTTATTTTATTGTTTTCATTGAACAACAAATTGAAATCTTTACTAAGCATATTCAAAATGATCTTTCGATTTAATTTTTCTATCACATGATGGACTTTTATTTGTTGGTTTTCCAATTCAAAATCAAGCATTTTACCACCAAATTCATTCAAAAATGCAAAACGATAGTGATTGGGATTGATTTTTTTGGAAACCACAATTCCGCTGAAATTATTTCCATAGGCATCGATGGACATCCTAAATGATTTTTCCTTGGATGAATTTACTAAAAATTCAGGTGTAAAACTTTCCAATTTCTTTTCAGAAACCTGAAAATTGTCCGAATAAGAAGCACATGAATTTAGAAAAACCAGTAATAGGCTATTTAAAACTAAATTTTTCATCGGCGATGGTTGCGTTTTTTTTCTGATTGGAAAATTCAACCAAAGTGTAGTCCAAAGAAGGTTCCGTGCTTTTCATTTTTTTGAGAAAAAATGTTTTGCTGTCAAAAGTCAAATCGATTTGTTTGATGTATTTTTTATAGTTTTTATCAGTTGGAATCATGGTTGCAAGAAAATCTGAACCACTTTTGTAATAAGAGATTGAGAATTTTGTTTCATCAAAAATTCCGCTTCCATTTACTGTTGAAAGCATAATTTTATTGATGTCTTTGAGCAATTTACTCGAAGAAAGTTCTGTTTCTTTTTTCTTTCCATTGTCATTTACAAACATTTTTTCATTGCTGAAAATCACATAATAACTAAAAGGAGAAGTGTATTCCCAGCGGATTTTATTGCTTGATTTGTAATATAACTTTCCTGAAGATTTTACATCATTTTCCATGAAATCCAAATGTTTGGTTTGTTTGAAATCACACTGAAGCGATTTCATTTCTTTGGAATTGGAAGTAATATTCTGTTTAAAAGTTTTGATTTCAGCTGAATTCAACTTCGTTTGTGCCAAAAGCATTCCTCCAAGAAATAAAAATAATATGCAGAGTTTAAACGGATTCATAATTTATTAATTCATCAACAGTTACAAAGGTAAAATTTCTCTCTTGAAGTTCAGGCAACAACTGTTCCAATATGGTAAAGATGCCGGGCAGATGATCATGAAGAAGGATGATGCTTCCGGGTTTGGTTTTGGATAGAATTCTCTTGACAATTTTATCAGGATTTTGATTGGAAATTGTGTCGAAAGAACGGATATTCCAGCCAATGACTTTGTGTTTCGTTTCATCGATTGCTTTTGCCAGATGCGGCGTAGTCACACCAAATGGCGGACGAAAGAATTGTGGTTTTTGACCTATGATATTTTGAATTTTATCATCGGTAGAATTAATTTCATCCAGCCATTTTGATTTATTGTTGAAATCAATTTTGTGGGAATGCGTGAAAGAATGATTGCCAATGATATGTTGGTTTTCGTAGATTTTTACTAAAATTTCAGGGTATTTCTCGACGTTTCTTCCGATGCAGAAAAAAGTTGCTTGGGCATTATATTTTTCCAGTAATTCTAAAACTTTTGGTGTGAATTCCGGATGTGGTCCGTCGTCAAAAGTTAAAGCGATTTTATTTACTTCAGGATTTCCTTTTGAAATGGATTTTAGAAAAAAATTCCATTGAATATTGGATGAAACAATTGAAACGATTAAAACCCAAATAATTCCCGGAACAAAAATGAAACCCCAATTCAAATCATACCAAAAAATCAATCCTAAAATAATTAGAATTGATGTTAATGTGATATAATTCAGCAATTTGAATTTCATCTCTCAAGTAAAATGAGTGAGTGGTTTTTTTCTCTTCGTTGGTTGTAAATAAGGATTTTGTTGTAAGCATTTTTATTTTTTCCGTTTAGATTGAGTATTCGTGGAATTTCCTGATGTTTAAATATTTTCAGCGTAACATCCACTGCAAGCGAGGTTGCCGTATCAAATTCGCCCAAAACATTTTTAAAAATTATCTGTGGAATTTCTGAAAATAATTTTTCTGAAACAGAATTGTAAATTCCATCGTATCGGCTGTCAGTATTATTTCCTAAAATAATTGCGTCTAAATCTTCTGATTTTAAATTATTTTCATTTAGAAATTTGGAAATAAATTCTTGGGGATTTTCAACTTCATAAACCGTTTTTGTATTGATGATTTTGCCCAGACAATTTGCTCTTTTCTCTCCGGAGGCTACATAAAATCCAGCGCCTTCAGCAATAATTTCTCCCGGATTTTTATCTTTTAAATTTGTAGGAATTTGAACATTTTCCGTTTTGGTGTAATTAACTTTGCTCCAAAATTTCATAGTTTGTTCGCTTACTTCATCTAGTCCTCCAATCACTACATTTTCTTTTGGAGATTCATTTAAATATAAGAATCCATCGATAAGTGCAGATTCAAAAGAACTGGAATTATTAGTGTAAGTCATGTTATAGCCTTTGCAATTCAGTGCAAGCGCTATGGTTGCGGCGGCCATATTGTGCGTGGATTGGATAAATGGAGTAGGGTTGAGCATTCCACCATCATTTTCCCAAAGTGCTTCGACAAATTTTTCGGAATCGCGAAGACAACCTTCTCCGGTTCCCGTAATCACCGCATGTATTTCAGGATTTCCGGCTTGTTGAATGGCTTTTTGCGAAGCATAAACTGCCATGCGCATGCTTTTTCCCATACGTCGCAATTGTAATGCGGGAATGAATTCTTTGTAATCCGGGTCGATGGCTTTGATTCCGTTTTCATGGTAAGATGAAATTTCATCATAGAAAAAATTTTCTTGAAATGTAGGTTGAATGGAAATCGTGCCCGAACCGTAAATGTAAATTTCTTTCATCATTACAAAGTAATTATAATAAAATCAATTTGAAAGAATTATTCTATTTCAACTTCGTATTTATTTATAATTATATTTCCTTTTGAATTCAAAACTTCAGTTCCGAACTCTATCGAAGAAATGTATAAATCAGATGAAATGTAGTTTTTTTGAATGAGGAAATCGAGTAATTCTTTCAAATTAATTTTCCCTGTTGTCCGTTTGTCCGTTCGGATGAACGCTATGTAAATCCATTTGGAATTGATTTCCGGTTTTTTCATGATGCCGTACAACATATCATAAGTTCCGAAAGATGTTCTTATTGTTTCTTTCTTTTTTCCATGCGATTTGAATTTATTGTAGTCTTCCCAAACCATGAGTTCAACGGCAATATTTTCTTTTGCGACAGTGCTTTCCGAATGTAGCCAAATATCAAATGCGAGGTTATACTTTTTGTCTGTGGCCGTGATTTTAGTATCGAATTCTGCTTTTAGAGTTTTTAATTCATCCAGCTTTTTGAAATAATTTGGCTGTTTGATTTCACTTTTTAATCCCCAAGCTGAAGTTCCCAACCAAAGTTCCGGATAACCCAATACGCCGTAAGATTTCGAAGGTGCATCCCATTCCCAACCGAAAATTCCATCTTTATGGTAAATACATTGGGTGTAATTTCCTGATTTGATTTTGTACACGCCCCACTTGTTATTGATTAAACTGAAATTTTCAAATTGTTTTGTTGCGCCTGAACAATCTTTGTAATCTGCTTGATTTTTTAATTTTGTAAATTCAGGATTTTCTACTGAAATAATATGCGTGGTGGAGCAGGAAATTAAGAATGTGAAATTAAAAATGTGGAATAGATATTTCAAAATTTAATATTTAGAAAAAATCAAACTGCTGCAATTCCCTCCAAACCCAAGTGAATTGGAAAGAACGTTTTTGATTTCTTTATGTTTAGTTTCAGTTTGAGGAATGATTCCTAAATCTTCAATTTTATTTTGGAAATTTAAATTAGGAAATACAGTTTGATTTTTTAAAGCGAACAAAGAAAACACAGCTTCAACCGCTCCCGCTGCAGCCAGCGTATGTCCCGTAAATGCTTTTGTGGAACTGAAATCGGGTAATTCTCCAAATATCCTTTGTAAAGATTTTCCTTCGGACAAATCATTATTAGGCGTCGCCGTTCCATGTGCGTTGATGTAGTCAATTTCAGAGGGATTTAATCCTGAAATTTTCAATGCTTTTTGAATTGCCAAATAAGCACCTTCACCATCTTCAGAAGAAGCCGTTTGGTGAAAGGCATCGTTCGCATTTCCATATCCGGAAAGAAATCCGATTGTTTTTTTATTTTTTGCTAATTCTTCCGATTCAAGCACGATGTAAGCAGCCGCTTCGCCTAAATTTAAACCTTTACGGTTTTCGTCAAAAGGGGTGCAATGTTCGTCCGAATAAATCATCAAAGACGAAAAACCATTGATGGTAAATGCCGACAAACTATCTGTCCCGCCTGCAATCACACGGTCAAGCAATCCTGCTTTGATCATCCTTGCACCAAGCATAATCGCATTGGCAGCGGAAGAACAAGCGGTGCTAATTGTCGTGATGTAATCTTTGATTCCGAGAATTTCAGCGATTTGTTCGGCATGAATACCACAATTCTGCGTAGGAATGAATTTTAAATTTTCATCAGATTCTAAAAAGTTGAAATAAAACTTTTCGGTTGCATCCATTCCGCCGACTGTTGTAGCAGAAATGAATCCGGTTCTGAATCCGTCATTTAAATTTATTCCAGCTGAATTTATGGACTCTTTTGCTGCTATCAAGCCTAACAAAGTACTTCTCGTAAAGGCTTCGTCAGGATTTAAATTTAATTCTTCATATAATTCTTGATTGGATTTATTAATTTCTCCAACGAGAACTTCTTTGTGAATCAATTTATCTTTTTGAGTGTAAAGCCGAATGCCATGTTTGCCGTTGAGAAGCGAATGTTCGTTTTCCTGAACATCTAACCCAATGGCAGACACAATGCCCATTCCGGTAATGGCAATCGGTTGTTTTTCCATTATTTGGTGCGGTTTGCTTCGATGTAATCTGCCATCGTTCGTACAGTTTCAAATATTTTGCGACCTTCTTTCGGGTCGGCTAATTTGATTCCGTAAGTTTTGTCAAGCATTACGATCAATTCCAAAGCGTCGATGGAATCCAATCCCAATCCGTCTCCAAATAATGGTGTGTTATCTTGTAAATCTTCAACTGAAATATCTTCCAAGTTCAATTGAGAGATGATTTTTTCTTTTAATTCTTGAGTTAATTCGCTCATTTTTTTAAATATAAATTGTTTAAATTTTCTTCGTTATGTTCCAAAGCACCTTCTTTACTAACCAAATACAAAAATACATCTGCATCGTTTTCATCAATTTCCGCCCAGCCTGCCAAAACCAAATCCGATTTTTTATCATTTAAGTTTTGTTCAGCATAAGGCACAAGAAATTCAGGTGTAAATTTATCAAAAATAAAAAAAACATTTTCACTCAAAAGTTTATGTCGGATACTCATCTCGCCCAAAGCGATATTGGGCAAAGTATAAACGAAAACCGCAGGGCTCGCTGTGGATTCTTCACCATAAATGGAAAGTGCATGCTTCTCGTCAGAAATCATACTGGATGAATGATTGGAAAACACCAAAGCCGTTTCCGTTTCGTAAATATTTTCTTTTTTGGAAATGAATTCTGCCGCTAAAAAAGTGGCTTTGCAAAGCAAATCCATCTTGTGGTATTTTGGATAATTGGCTTCTGATTTTTGATAAATCCTTTTCAGAAATTCATCTATGGATTCAGAATTATTTCTTTCCAAAATAACTTCATCATCGCAAATAATTTTGTTATTTGTGATCTGGCAGTAGGATTTTATGTACGTTTTTGTAATCATTTAGTTACAGCCACATTCTATTATCATTTTTTTCAATTTCAATTTTAAATTGATTAAATTTTTCATATTTATTTAAAATACTTATAATTATAGAATCAAATTTTAAAATATTTTGACCAATAGAATTAACCTTATTTATTTTAGCTAATCCAGAAATGTAAATTGAAACTTCTTCATCAGAATTTAAAATTTTTAAATTTCGTTCAGACAAATCAGGGATAATTGCCATACCGTCATTATTTGTAACCTCAATGTCAGTTTTAATAGTATCTAAATGATTATTAAAAAAAGCATTAATTAATTTCAATTTATCAGTTTCATTAATTTTAATTGTGTCTATCAATTTTGAATCATAACTCTTGACAACATAATTTTTTAAATTGAAGTTAAAATCTTTGTTTTCGTAAATGACTTCAATTTTTTCAAATTTATTAATTTGGTTTTCTTTATTCGAACAGTTTAAAAAGAAACCACAAATTAAAATCATTAATAAATATTTCATACATTCTAATTTGAAATTAAACTTTCTCAAAAACCGTTGCAATATTACTTCCACCAAATCCTGAGGCGGTTTTCAGGAAAGTTTTTAATTCTTTTTGTTCAGACTTTTTTATGATGTTGACCGACTGCGTTGTTCCTTGTTTGTCAAATCCAAATGAAGGAATCAATGTGTTGTTTTTCAAAGAATGAATGCCTAAAATCGTTTCCAACAAACCGCTTGCGCCCAAAGTATGTCCGAAATATCCTTTCAAACTATTGGTTGGAATTTCAGATAAATTGGTACGATGGAAAGCAATCGCCTCCATTTCATCGTTGTAAATAGTCGCCGTTCCATGCGCAGAAATGTAATCTACTTTTTCAAGTTTTGCTTCATTCATTGCTGACTGGATGCTTTTATATAAACCTTCGGCGGTCCTAGAAGGACCGGAAATATGGTTGGCATCGTTATAAGTTCCGCTTCCTAAAATTTTTACTGAAGAATTTTCTGCTGATTTTGTTAGGTAAACTGCAGCGACAGCTTCGCCTAAATTGATGCCGTTTCGATCTTTGTCAAATGGTTTACAAATGGAATCGCTGATCGCCTGAAATGATTCAAATCCGGATAAAATGAATTTTGAAACTTCGTCTGCACCGATGACAATTGCTCTTTCGTAGGTGTCATTTTGTAATTGTCTTCTTGCGATTTCAATTGCCAAAGAACCTGAAATGCAAGCGTTGGAAACAATTAAAATTTTATTTTTTAATTTGAAATAATGTTCAATCTGACTTGTAAGAGAAGTTAAATAAGTTCTTTGTTTATCAAATTTAGAATCTGGATTTTGTAAATGGGAAATATTTCCTTTGGTCGTGGAAAGAACAATCAAGGTTTTTTCATCGAGCGGAATTTCATTTTGCTGAATTAAATTCTGAATAGAAAGAATGATTAATTGTTCTAATCTTGTAAAATATTTAGCGTTTTTGATGTCATCCAAATTAATCAATTCACCTGAAATAATTCCTGCAAAAAATGGATTTTGAGAGAAATTATTATGATGTTGTTTAATTCCTGAAATTCCATTTTTAATTTGTTCAAAATTCAATTCAGAACCAACTCCCAAAGGAGAAATAATAAAATCTCCGGAAATAAAAACGTCGGTCATAAAAAGTTGTATTTACGTTTCCATTCTTCAAAAAATGGCGGATTTGACAAAAATAATTCTCCCTTGAGATCCGTAAAAACTTGAACGGTTTCACCGGTTGCGATGAGCGTTTCTCCAATAAATATTTTGTAAGTGAAATGTAATTTTGCGGCAATATTATTTACAAAAATCGTTTCAATGGTAGCCCAATCGCCGTGACGCAACGGCGATTTGTAATCTACGGTACATTTGACAATCGGAGCGAAAAGATTTGCATTTTGAATATCTTTGTAGGAAATTCCGAATTCCTCACCAAATGCTTCGCGTCCGTCTTCCAAATAAGTCACATAATGCCCGTGCCAGACGATTCCCAAAGGGTCAGTTTCATTGAATCGAACTCTGAATTTTGAAGTGTGAGTGAGCATTAAATCAAATTATTTCTTTTGTTAATCCATAGTGACAAAATGAAAGTTGCCACGAAAAACAAAAATAGTGAGATTAATTCGATTGAAATGTCCATTAAACTTCCATTTCGCAAAATGATATCATAAAATGCAGTAATTCCCCAATTCATCGGCGAAAAAACCGCAACTTTCTGCATGATTGCCGGCATCAGATAAACCGGAACCCAAATTCCGCCGATTGCTGAAATGATAATTGTGAAGATTGCGCCAAAAGGCGCACTTTGTTCCTGTGTTTTCATTAGAGTTCCGATTAAAATTCCTAAACCTATTGCCGCAAATGATGAAAAAATCACAATAATTGTCATAGGAAATAATTGTGCGCCAGGTTTGAATGGAATCAATCCTAAACATGGAAATAAAAATCTCGCAATCAAGAGCATTAATGCAAATTGAATCAGGCAAATAATCATATAAGTAATGATTTTTCCTGAAATAATAGTTGCATAAGAAACCGGACTTGTACGAATTCTAATGAGCGTGCCCAGATTTTTTTCTTTCACAATATTAATACCCAAAGGAACTACAATGAAGAAAATTCCAAAGAGAATCCATGCAGGAACGTTGTGCTGAACAGTGTTGGGCGTAATGCCGTCTTCACCTTTCTGCGCAATGATTTCGTCGAATTGAATGGCATTTTCGGTCATGATGTTTCCCTCGGTTTCGATGCCCATTTGTTCTTCAAAAACTGTGTAAATTCTTTTGGACTCAACTTTTGACATCATTTTTTCGATGTCATTTTTGACTGAATTCCTGAAAGTTTCGCCTGCGGCGGGATCGAAGAAAATTTTGATTTTTGAGATTTCTTTCGGTCTTTCGGTTAAAGAATTTATTTCACTTGAATCGATTTCTTCCATTGAAAATTCAGCCAGAATTTTTTCCACATTAGTATTAATTCTTGACTCCAAAGCATCAGAAAGATTTTCAGGGATGACCAACGCAATCTGGTATTTGCCGTCGCTTACCAGTTTTTGAGCGGTTGATTCATTTATTTTTTGGTTGTTCCAATTCTGAATTAATTTCAGAGAAGGTGTTTCAGAGATATTTTTTTCAATGGTTTCTCCAAATTCGCCGCCATCATTATTTACAACCACAATCGGCATGACCATATCATTTGCATCCTTGAAAGTGCTTTGTTGAATCAAAGTAATGGTAATCAATAAAATAGAAGGCATGATAAAGAGAATGCCCAAACCACCCCAATCGCGTACAAGCAAAAGAATTTCTTTCTTGATAGAAGCTAATAATTTATGCATCGTTTCGAACTTGGTTACCGGTTAATTCCAAAAATACATCTTCCAAATTTTGAGCGTCACTTACTGATTGGATCAATTCATCAGGCGTTCCTTCTTTCAAAATTTGTCCTTGATCAATGATGGTAATCCGCGTGCAGAAATCCTGGGCTTCGCTCAAATGATGTGAAGTATAAACAATCGTGGTTCCGTTGTCATTGAGTTTTTTGAGGATATTCATAATGACTTCTTTGGATTGAATGTCAACTCCAACCGTTGGTTCATCTAAAAATAAAATTTCAGGATTATGCAGGATTCCGGTCAATAAATTAATTCTACGTTTCATTCCTCCGGAAAAATCTTTGATGGCTTTATTTTTATAATCCAGAAGCCCAACCTGCTCCAAACCATTTTCAACTCTCTGTTTCAAGTCATTTCCATGTAAATTGTACAAGCTTCCAAAATAATTCAAATTTTCTCCAGCCGTCAAAGTTGGATAAAGTGCATATTCCTGAGGGACAACGCCAATTTTTTTCAAAATCTGGGTGCGTTTGTTTTTGAAATTTAATTCATTTAAAAAAACTTCGCCCGAAGTAGGCTTCAAAAGCCCGCACATCATAGAAATCAAAGTGGTTTTACCTGCTCCGTTTGGACCCAGCAAACCAAAAATTTCACCTTGACTAATGGTTATGTTTAAATCTTTTCCGGCAAAGGTTTTTTGACCATCATAAGATTTGCTCAGATTTTGCGTGCGAATGGCTTCCATCGATGCGAAAGTAGAAAGAATTTAAAAATTATTAAAACAAATTACTCACCTAAATTCCTTTTTTGTTTTCGGTTTTGGATTTAATCTTCCACTGCTTCTTTGGTTGTCAGCCAGTTTCTGCTTTCAAAGTATTGGGCGGAACGAAATTTGCACCAGAAATTCTTACACCTGAATTTCTGAATCTTCCTGCGAAATCCTTTTCAATTTTTTGGAACAATGAATTATGTGTATTTAAAATATCGGATTCATTAATTTTGTATTTATCCGATATTAATAATTTATATGTTTTTTTTCAATTTCTTAAAGAATTCTTTTTCTCTTTCAGCTAAAGAATAAAGCTGATTTGATAATTGTTCATAAACATTTTCCTGACCGCTGCGATTTTTGTAAACGCGTGAAATATTTAATGCAAAATCACGCCATTCATCACCAATTTTTGTCATCTCTTCTGAACGAACTTTTAATTCAGGATTGTTTAAAATTCTGGAAGATTCTTCTAAAAATGCAGCATAAATAAATCGAAATCCTCCACCGCCAGTTCCGATTTCCTCTTGCATTCTAATCAGTTGGCCCAAGTAGTGATTGGTTTTTTTAACACCGATTTTCTTTGGCCAATTTTTTATATTTTTCGCCACCCATTTCATTGCATTTACGCCAACAATTGGAACGGGCGCAAGCATGTCGTTACAGGTTTTTTTAATTCCTTTTTTGATTGCATTTTCAAAATCATATTGCGTCGGAATCTTTTCTAAATAATACAGATGTCCTTTCGGCGCCAATGCACCTTTTGCAAAACGAACTTTTTCCAATTCCTTATCGGTCAAAGTTGTGGTCGCTTCCATAACCGGGTCACTGATGAGGTAATTGCCATTTTCTTTTCCAAAAACAACCAAATTATGTGCATTGAAATGAAAGCGGTATTCGTCGGGAAAATAAGTCAAATTGTAAACTCCGACTTGCAATCCAACGGGAATTCCTTGTTTTAATTTTTGATCCAAAACTTTTTGAGCTTCTTGAGTAGACGAGAATTTTTTATGAATGACTTTGATTCCCAATTGCTTTGCAAATCTTCTGAAAATAAATCCCGGCATCGGGCGATAACTGAACCCCGGAGCGAAATTTACTTTCAAAAAAGGTAAATAAACAAAAAACAATCCGGCACCAATTCCGAAAACCAGGGGCTCGGAAACTTTTACACCATTGTGGTTCATGAGATTGGAAATCACGCCATTTTCACAATGGGCAGATTGCTGGTGTTGAAAATCGATTTGCATTAATTGGGTTTAAATTTTTTTAATTCTTCAATAGAAATTTCAAAGACATCGGCATATTTCTTCAAAGTTTTATCCGATAATTTCTGAAATCTTTTAGGGCTAAAATGTCTTTTCACAAACCAACGATGAATGCCTGCATAGCTTGCCAAAATCTGTAAATCCATTCGATGAAGTTCCATGAAATAAGCAATCGGGCTGAGTTTTCCTTCCGAAATTTCCTTTTTGGTTTGATTGACTCTTTCTTCTATCAACTGCATGGATTCGTCCAAAGCCGAAGCTTTTACATCCCAACCCGAACTTTGAACAGTTGTATAATTCCCATTTTCATCAACGGCATAACAAAGCTCATGTATGTTTTTTTTGGCGAGGCCACTGTTGTCCTGCGGAACTTGTTCTTTTTTCATCGTTTTCGAATTTGGAATTACAAATTGGTTGTTTGCAGAATCATTTTCATTTCTGCCTCAAACGCAATTTTTTCATTGATAGTCGTTTGCGCTTTGACATTGCAAATTTTCAAATTTTCTGAATTAAAAACAAGTTCTGTTTCTGTGGTTGTATTTAATTTTTCTCTTAACTGGGGAAGGAATTGAATTTTCATACTTGAGATATGGCTGATGAAGCCCACAGAATTTGTTTTTTCATCTAATAATTTGTCATTTGATTCATTCAAGAAAAAATTCAAAAACACAAAACTTGTCTGCGCCGAATTTTCCAATAAACCCAGTTCTGAAAAAGAATTTCCAGTAACAAATATAGAATCAGATTTTACAATATATGAAGTCATCGAAATCAAAGCATCAACCAAAATCACTTCATCCACACATAAAATCGGTGCGCGGTGCGGAATTAATTTTTCGATTGACTGATATTTTTCCATCAACAAACTGTCAAAACTGCGCAAGAATAAGCGAAACGTCCACTTTCAGGAATGCATAACAAAATTTTCTGATCTTTTTTCAATTTTCCCGAATTCATCAATTCTTCAGTTGCTATGAAAATGGAAGCAGCTCCGATGTTTCCAACTTCAGATAAATTATAATACCATTTTTCCACTGGAAAATCCAATCCGACATTGGCAAATTCTTCTCTCAATCCGTCTTTAAAATAATTGGAAGAAATATGAGCCAATACATAATCCATATCATTTGGATCTAAATTATGTTTGTCAAACGAAGCTCTGAGCGACTGCGCGCCTTTTTTCAGAATATGTTCATCGAGCAAACGCGTATCTTGTTTCAAAGCAAAAATGGATTGATTTAACCATTCGTCAGCTGAATATTCAGCCCAGGATTTCAAACTTCCGTCTTCTTGTTTTTCTGCGCCGGAATACATACAAGCTTCAATTTCATGTGCATACGAATAAAAATCGATGAATTCAATTCTTAAATTTATACTGTTTTCCCGTGGTTTATTTTGCAATAAAAATGCGCCTGCGCCGTCGGAAAGCATCCAACGGAGAAATTCTCTTTTGAACGCAACAATCGGTTTTTCTTCCAATAATTTTAAATTTTCAACTTCATGGTTGAATTTATCAGCCGTCATCCAGCTTGAAAATCTTTCTGAACCCACTGCAACTGCATTTTCTACTGCGCCCGCTTTTACCGAAAGAAAAGCGTAATTCAAAGCATTCATTCCCGCATTGCACAATCCCATCGAAGTATTAACTTCTATTGAATTCTTTGTTTTCAATTCACCATGCACCATGGAAGCATGAGAGGGTTGAATCTGATCAGCTGAAGTTGTACCACACGAAAGCAGCTGTAAATCATTTTTAGAAAAATTTTCATCAAATAAGCCTTCGACTGCTTTTGCGGTAATTTCAGCATTTTTATGTGTTGGATTGCTGTTCTTGTCTAAAGCATAATAACGGGTTTTAATTCCGTTATTCCTTAAAATCAATGCTTTGGCTTTTGATGGTTTTCCATTTACCAATCCTAAGTATTCCTCCATTTCATCGTTTTGTACCGGTTCATTTGGAAGGTAGGTCGAGGATTTGGTGATATATACTTCATTCATCATTTTATATAGCTTAGTTTAAATTCCTTGAAAATATTTGATATCTCTTTGTCTTTTCCACCAAAAAATAGGTGTAGTCAGAATAAATAATATTAAAACAATCGGCGAAACCACCCAAATGGCAGCCATCAAATAGAACTTATAAATACCGAGCCAAAATTTCCTTTTGTGCGGATTTTTGCTAATTATTTTTGAAAAAATTGTAAAAAGACGATTTCCGACACGTTCCACTTTTACTAAAAACGGACGGATTTCTACCGCTCCATTCTCAACTAATCCTTTCTGCATTCCTTCGTAATTTCCTTTTTGTGAATAAGGCAAAATGATGTTTCCATATTTAAAGGAATTCTCAATTTCTGAATCAGAAACGCCTGCCTTAGGCCAAGGTTTCGGAGAAACTTTATTTCCGGTTTGCAGCCAATTTAAAATTGTAATTACACTTGTGTAATTGTCGTGACGGTCAACCAATGCGATGTTTCCGACTAATTTTGCATTCAAATTATTGAAATGAACTTTTAATTTTTCTTGCGATAGCATCCACATATTTCGAGTTCCCGAAACAGTGATAATTGGTTTTCCGCCAATTAATTGGGGAGCATATTCACTTTTCAAAAAAGATACAATTGGAATCGACGGCGTCAAAAACCAAACCTGATAACCGAAAACAATTAAATCATAATCTTTGCCTAGAATTTCATCTGAAGGTTTTTCAATCTCAACCGGAATTTGAAGGTAAGATTCCGGAAATGTATCGAAAAAAACATCCTTTGGCCAAGGAAAAGGAAAATCTTTTTTGGGTTTTATTTCATAGTAAGTTACCGTAAATTCTTCTTGATTTTCAAGAAAAGGTTTTGTGAGATTTCTTACGATTTCTTCCAATTGACCTGTTTGGGAATAATACGTCACAAGAATATTTTTTGCCATTTGTCGATTCAGCATTTATACAAAAATAGCCAATTAATTTTTTAATCGAAATTCAAAAAGATGGTTTGGTCAATTTATGGTCGAACTATTATTCGCTGTCTTTAGCAATTATCGTGCGCATTTCCCCCGATGCAATAAGTTTTTCTCCCAAATAAACTTCACCGCTTACCATCGTTACGCCCAATAATTGATTTAAAACAATAACTTTTGTTCGGATTTCCTGATTGGCTTTTGGCAATTCAAAAATATCGATATTTTTGATGGAACCAATGTAGCCAACCGGGGCAGGGAGATTTTGCAAGTAATAATAATAACCTTGGTAAAGTGCAATTGTCTGAGCGAAATGTTCAATAATTCCTGATTCTGAAAGTTGTCCCAAATTATTTAACAAAACATGATCTTCAGGAATCGTAAATCCGGAAAGGATTTCATTTTCAGAATGCGTGTAGATTTTGTCCACCAAAACAAACGGAGGTCTTTGTGGGATTAACTTTAGTATTTCTTCAGCTGAATCTATAATGGGTTCGCTCATGCAACTTCTAATAAACCGTAAACATAAGAAAATCTCCCGCTTTCAGGAACTGATAAGAGGATTTTTTCTCCTTTTTTAAGTTTGCCGGAATAAAAAAGTTGCTCTAATTGCAGATAAATCGATGCGGAACCGATATTTCCAAAGGTTTCCAAGTTGACAAACCATTTCTCCAACGGAATATTAATTCCTTCTGAAATAAACGCCTCATTCAATCTGTCATGAAAATAATAAGATGAAATGTGTGGAAGAAAATAATCGATTTCTTCAGGTTTTACACTATTTTCATTCAATATATGCTGAATGCTTTCCGCACCTTTTTTGATAATATGAGCATCTAATAATTTTATGTCTTGTTTAATGGAAAAAATGGAATCCGTCAGCCATTCTTCAGGTTTGGAATCGCTCCAAGAAATCAGATTTCCGTTTTCATCTTTGGTCGCACCTGCATACATACAGGTTTCAAGTTCATTTGCGTATGAAATTCCTTTAATCCAATTAATTTTTAAAGAAATTCCTTCAGCATTCGGTTCATCGCTGAGCAACATCGCTCCGGCACCGTCTGAAAGCATCCATCTCAAAAAATCTTTGTCAAAAGCGATGATTGGATTTTGTTCCAATTCGATTAATTTTTCTGCTTCATTGTTATATTTATCGGCTCTTAACCATGATGAAACTCTTTCTGATCCTGTGCTGATCGCATTTTTTGCATTCCCGGCAGCAACGGTCATGAAAGCATATTTCAAAGCATTCATTCCTGAAGTACAAATTCCAATTGCAGAATTGATTTCAATCGGTTTATTTTGCCACAAACCGTGAACCATGCTCGCATGAGAAGGAAGCAACTGGTCAGGAGTGGAAGTTCCACATGACAAAACATCAACATCGTTTTTTGAAATTTTTCCCAATTCCAAAACTTTATTGATGGCTTCAACCGTTAAGTCTGTATTATTATGTGTTGGGTTTCCGTTTTCATCGATTGCATAATAACGCGATTTGATTTTATTGTTTCTGAGAACAATGGCTTTAGCCCGCGATGCATTTCCATTTACAAAACCTAAAACCTGCTCCATTTCGTCATTGCTAACGGCTTGATTTGGAAGGAATTTGGAAACGGCTTTGATGTAAACTTCTTGCATTGAGTATTTCAGGTTAACGATTGATATTTAAAAAATTTCAAGTATAAAACAGAACGGCAAAGATAATATTAAAAATAAAACAGATGCAAGCCGTTTTATGAACTGTAGTTTAATTAAGATTTATTCCAAAAATCGTAATAATTAAACCATTGAAGCGGATATTTCTCCAGAATTTTCTCAATAGATTTTGTGTAAGCTTCCAAAAGTGAATTGGCATCGCGATTTGTAAATTCGGCTTTTCGTGCATACAAATGGTAATGACGGTTTCTCTCGCGCATCACATAAACGAATAAGACTGGCGTTCTCAATCGCGAACTTATGAGAAAAGTCCCAGCAGGAAATTTAGCCTTTTCACCTAAAAATTCCGCTTCGAGTGTTTTTGTATTTGGGAAAAATCTGTCGCCTGTAAAACAAATCATTTGTTTTTCTTCGATGATTTTGTTGATTTCAAAAATATGTGACAAATCTTCGCTGACAATGATGAATTCGACTTTTGATTTAGCCATTACATTATCTAGAAGTGATTTGATGGCGGCACGTTCTTCATCAGTTGTCACAAGATGAATTTTTTTGTCAAATTCTCCCATGAAATGCTGTGCTACTTCGAAATTTCCGACGTGTGCACTGATCAAAATTCCCGCAGAATCATCTTTAGCTAATTGGTGAATGTTTTCAATGCCGTCAAATTCGTAGGTAAATTTATTTTCTAAACCTGCTGCAATGGCGACTTTGTCAACGATGGTTTGGCCGAAAACGAAATTATTTCTATAAGTATTGATTAAACTTTGAAAAACATTTTGCTTGTGTTTTTCTCGGAAATACTTGTAAATAATTCGGGTCTGTTTTTGATTAAAAATAAAATAATAAAATGACACAAACGCCAGCAAAGCGTATGCTGCGTTGAGTCCTGCATTTTTAATGAGAAAGATAAATATTTTGTAACCCGTTACGGTACCTTTTGATTTGCCTTCCCACTCAGCCATTTATAAAATTGGATTTTTTATGCTAATGCGTGAAATTTCTGATCAACCACATCATACAAATCATTGAATGTATGAATGTTGGCGAAATCTTTTCCTTCCAGTTTTACGCCGAAATTAGATTCGATAATTACTACCAAATCAACGTAATCCAAACTGTCCAGATCTAAAGATTGTTTTAGGTTGGCGTTGGGTTGGATAACATTTGCTTCTACTTCAAATTCTTCAACCAAAAAATTATTAATTGTTTGAATAATTCCCTCCTTATTCATAGTTCTATTAATGCTTATTGTTTTAGTTTTCTTATAATTAAAGCAGAATTAGTTCCGCCAAATCCAAAAGAATTCGACAAAAATACATCAAAATTTTGGTTTAACGTATTTTTAACTAAATTCAAATTTTTCGCAGCATCATCAACTTCTTCCAAATTAATGTTGGGTGCAACAAAACCGTGTTCAGCCATTAACATCGAATAAATTATTTCGCTCGTTCCAGCCATCCAACATTCGTGTCCGGTCATTGATTTGGTGGAGCTTACATAAGGATTGCTGCCGAAAATCTGGTCAATTGCACGTGCTTCATTTGCATCGCCAATCGGCGTGGAAGTTGCGTGAGCATTGATGTATTCAATATCTTCTGCTTTTAAATCCGATTGATTAAGAGCCATTTGCATCGCGCGAACTGGTCCGTCAACATTGGGAGTCGAAATATGATCACCATTGGAAGAAAATCCATAACCTAAAATTTCACCTAAAATAGGAGCGCCTCTTTTCACAGCAGATTCATAATCTTCTAAAATAATCGTTCCCGCACCGCCACCTGGAACGAGCCCATCGCGCTGGATATCAAACGGACGAGAAGCTTTTACAGGCTCATCTTCACGAACCGAAAACACGCCTAAACCATCGAAGCTTCCCATTGAATATTTATTGGTTTCCTGTGCACCTCCACAAATCACAATGTCTTGCAAACCTTGTTTGATCATCATAAATCCTAGGCCAATTGAATGCGAGCCACTTGCACAAGCTGCACTGATGGTCATGTTGATTCCTCTGATTTTATAAATAGTTGAAAGGTTCATTGTTACGGTCGAATTCATCGATTTGAAAATCGCCCCCGAACCAACCAATGTAGTATCTTTTTTTTCTCGTATAATTTCGATTGATTCCCAAACGGATTGCGAAACGCTGTCGTTTCCGTAAAGTAATCCAACGATATTTTCTTCAAAAAAATCATTTGAAATTCCTGCATTTTTGAGTGCTTCTTGCGTAGCAACAAATGCATATTCGCTTTCCTCAGCCATGCTGATTCTCTGTCTGCGAGATAATTCTTTAGTCAAATCCGGTTTTTCAACAAATCCGGTCAAAGCAGAACGGAATCCGAAATCTTTTCTTTCCTGAGAGAAGACGATCCCAGATTTTCCTTGGTACAATGAGTCTTGTACTTCGTTTAAATTTTTACCTAACGAAGAATAAATTCCCATGCCTGTGATGACTACTCGTCTCATTTTTTATCTTCTTATGCGTAGATTCCTCCGTTTATGTTGATGGTTTCTCCGGTGATGTAAGATGCTTTTTTAGATGCTAAAAAACAAACCAAATCCGCTACTTCTTCGGCTTTGCCAAAACGATTTAAAGGTACTAATTTTTTTAATTCACCTTGATCCAAATCCGAAGTCATGTCCGTTTCTATAAATCCCGGAGCGACTGCGTTTACGGTAATATTTCTTTTAGCAATTTCTTGAGCCAATGCTTTCGTAGCACCAATCAATCCTGCTTTTGCAGCTGAATAGTTGACTTGCCCAGGCGTTCCTTTCATTCCTGAAATAGATGCAATATTGATGATTCTTCCGTATCGGTTCTTTAATAAATCCTGAATTAAAGTTCGGGTTACATTGAAAAACCCATTCAAACTTGTATTCAAAACTTGGTTCCAATCCTCATTTTCCATCCACATCAAAAGTCCGTCACGAGTGATTCCGGCATTGTTTACGATTACTTCAATAACTGCTTGTGGATTGGTTTCTTTCCAAGAATTTAATTTAGATTCAACTTCTTCTTTATTATTTACATCAAATTGAATCAATTCAGAACTTCCTCCATTTTCAGCAATGATTTTCTGTGTTTCTTCTGCCGCAGCTTGATTGGATTGGTAATTTATCAAAATTGAATAACCCAATTCCTGTGCCAATTTGAGGCAGATTTCTTTTCCAATTCCGCGTGAACCGCCGGTTACCAAAGCAAATTTATTGTTCATAAGAAATGAATTAGTTCAATCTAAAATTACAAAGATTGTTCCTTTATATGATTTTTAATTTTGTGTAAATAAGGAGCCAAAACCAAATCTTCCTTAAATGCAGGCACGATTTCACGGATTTGGTCATAAACGTTTTTCCCTTTCGGAGAAAGATTGTCGTAACATTCCAAATATTCAATTGCTTGAATTAATGTCAACAATTGAATGGATAAAACTTCAAACGAATTGTCAATCACCTTTTTAGTCAGCCAGGAGGCATTCGTTCCCATGCTCACAATGTCCTGGTTATCCTTATTGTTAGGAATGCTATGTGTATAAATAGGCGTAGCAAGCGTTTGATTTTCAGCAGTAGTTGAGGTCGCTGTAAACTGCGCTCCCTGCATCCCAAAATTCAATCCCAATTTTCCTAAATTGACAAATGCCGGCAACATTTCATTCAAAGATGGATTCAAAAGATAATTCAATTGGCGTTCCATCAACATGCTCAGTTTTGTGATGCCAATTCGCAATTTATCCATTTCAAAAGCGACATAATCGCCGTGGAAATTTCCGCCGTGGTAAACATTTTTCGTTTCCACATCAATAATCGGATTGTCATTCGCTGAATTCACTTCTTCGATTAAAATCTTTTTGGCGTTTTCCAAAGTTTCATAAATCGGTCCTAAAATCTGCGGCGTACAGCGGATTGAATAATATTCCTGCAATTTGTCTTTGAAAATACTTTCCTGATTTTTTCCGTTGTATAAATGTTCTTCTCTTTTGCGAATCAATTTACTTCCGGAAATAAATTCACGTAACATTCCGGCAACTTTTTGCTGTCCGCTATGCTTTTTAACGCTGTTTAATTTTTCGGATAAATGATCATCATACGCACGCATGATTTCATTAATTAAACCTGAACATGAAACCGACCATTGAAATAATCTTTCAGCATAAATCACATTCACGATTCCAATTCCGGACATGATGGATGTTCCGTTCATCAATGCCAAGCCTTCACGCAGATGAACTTTTAAAGGTCCTAAACCTTCTTTTTCAAAAACCTCATTTGTCGGTTGTTTCTTTCCTTCGTAATAAACTTCTCCTTCGCCAATTAAAATCAAAGCTAAATGTGCCAACTGCACCAAATCACCGCTCGCGCCAACACCACCATGGTGGTAAATAACCGGAGTAATATTTCGATTCAACAGTTCTTTCATCAATTCAATAGCGGAAACATGAATTCCCGAATGACCCAGAGAAAGTGTGTTCATACGCGCCAACATTGAAGATCGAACATAAACTTCGCCCAATTCTTCACCCATTCCGGTTGAGTGGCTTCTTATCAAATTGTACTGAAGCTGAATCATATCTTCCTCGCTGATGCGGTACTGCGCCATCGGTCCGAATCCGGTGTTTACACCATATATAATTTTGTTCTGCGCAAATTCGCTCAGAAAAGAAAAACTTTCGTTTACTCTATTTAAAAGAGTATCAGATAATCCCACTTTATTTTGTTCAAATAAAACAGAATGAAAGTCATTCAAAGAAATTGAATCATTTAATATAGTCATACTCGTCCGGAATTTTTTGAGAAGAGAGGTCGCAAATTTAAGAATAACTATTAAATTTGAGTGCAAATTTTAAGACTTAAAATAAACAGATGAAATCTGAAAATGTTGACGTTCTTGTAATCGGTGCCGGACCATCCGGTGCGGTATCTGCATCTATCCTTCATCAAAAAGGCTTTAAAGTAAAAGTTGTTGAGAAAGAAAAATTCCCAAGATTCGTGATTGGGGAAAGTCTTATTCCGCGCTGTATGGACAATTTTGAAGAAGCAGGATTTATCGAAGGTGTTTTGGAAAAGAATTTTGAAAAGAAATTTGGAGCAAGATTTTTGCGTGGAAATGAAGTGTGTCATTTTGATTTCAGTAAGAAATTTACTGAAGGCTGGGACTGGACGTGGCAATTACCACGAGCAGAATTTGACAAAACTTTGACCGATATTTTAACAAGCCGAGGCGTTGACATCGAATTTGAAACCGCCGTTGAAAATGTGATTTTTAATGGAACAGATTCACTCACAACCGTTTCAAATGTAAAAGGTGAAAAAGAAATTCATGCGAAATTCATAATTGACAGCAGCGGTTACGGAAGGGTTTTGCCACGTTTGCTGGATTTGGATGCGCCAAGTTCGTTGGAGCCGATGGCTGCAATTTTTGTGCATTTGGATGACAAAAGAAGACCACAAGGAGTAGAGGGAACACAAATCACATTTGATGTTTTGACGCAGCGAAACTGGTTTTGGGTAATTCCTTTTTCTGATGGGAAGTCTTCGCTTGGACTCGTTGCCCCGAAGGAATATATGGAATCGATTGATACAGGAAATAATGCGGAAACATTTAAAAATATAATTAATCAATCTGATTATTACAAAGAAAGATTTGACGGATTGGATTTCTTATTTGAGCCAAAAAAGATTGTGTCTTATTCTGCCGCTGTCAAAAAATTATACGGTTCTGGATTTGCTTTGACGGGAAACAGCGCAGAATTTTTAGATCCCGTTTTTTCTTCCGGAGTTTGTTTTGCCACGGAATCTGGAGCGACTTCGGCTCGCCTGGCAGCGCGTCAACTCAGCGGAGAAGCTGTGGATTGGGAAAAAGAATATGAAGAATACATCATGTATGGTGTCAATGTTTTCCGTTCGTATGTCCGCACTTGGTATACAGGAGAATTGCAGAAATTATTTTTCCATACACCTGAAAATCCTGAAGTGAAAAGAAAAGTTTGTTCTATTTTGGCAGGGTATGTTTGGGATAAGAACAATAATTTTGTCGCTAAACACGACAGGGCAGTTCCGGCGGTTGCTTACAGTTTACCCGGATGATTTTTTTGAAAAAAAATAAATTATTTCTTTTCGGAATTGGATTTTTTCTTCTGCTTCAATCTTGTGCGGGTTCGAGAGAATTACCTCAATTTGAGAAATTTAAATCAGAATTTCCTGAAAGAGAAATCATTTCAGACAATCATTTTAAAGCAGGAAATAATCAACTTTTCAAAAATTCACAGGGAATCTGGGAATTGTACGTTGAAGGAAATCCTTTGGAAAGAGGAATTTCAAATGGTTTGTTGACGCAAGAATTGATTTACAAGCAAGAAAATGCTTTTGTTTCTAAAATTAAAGAATTGGTTCCGTCGGAATTTTACCAGAAAATTCTCCGCAATTTCTTGAAATATTTTAACCGAAAATTGGATTCTCATGTTCCTGAAGAATATAAAGTTGAGATTTTCGGACTGTCACGTTATTCTTCAGATGAATTCAATTTCGTGGCTGAACCTTATTGGCGTACGCTTTATTTTCATGGCGCACACGACATCGGGCATGCTTTGCAGGATTTGGCGATGGTTGGCTGCACGTCGTTTGCGGCTTGGGGAAATCATACCAAAGATGGAAAAATGATCATGGGGCGCAATTTTGATTTCTATGTCGGAGAAGAATTTGCCAAAGAAAAAATTGTCGCATTCTTTAATCCTGATAAAGGTTACAAGCATGCAATCGTGACTTGGGCAGGAATGGTAGGTGCGGTTTCAGGAATGAATGAAAAAGGTTTGACAGTGACTATCAATGCCGGAAAATCTTCGATTCCGATGAAAGCCAAAACTCCGATTTCACTTTTGACGAGAGAAATTTTGCAATATGCATCCAATATAAATGAAGCGATTGAAATTGCTCAGAAAAGAGAAGTTTTTGTTTCTGAGTCGATTATGGTTGGAAGTGCAGAAGATAAAACGGCGGTTTTGATTGAAGTCTCTCCAAAGAAATTTGGGGTTTATCAAGTTGAAAGTTCTACTGATTTGCTGGTTTGTTCCAATCATTTTCAAAGTGAAATTTATAAGTCCGACAAAAAGAATTTGAAATCGATTGAAGAATCGCATTCCCAATACAGATTTGACAGAATGAATGAATTAGTTGAAACAAATCCTAAAATCACCCCTGAAATTGCAGCAGAATTTTTACGAAATAAAGAAGGTTTGAATGATTTGAAAATTGGATTTGGAAATGAAAAATCAATCAATCAATTGCTTGCGCACCACGCGGTGATTTTCAAACCGGAAGAGCGTTTGATGTGGGTTTCGGCGAATCCTTATCAATTGGGCGAATTTGTCGCATATGATTTGAATGAAGTTTTTGCGAAATTTAATTCAAAAGAAATTCAAAATTCTGTTGCTGTTGATTCACTTTCGATCCCTGAAGATGAATTTTTGCACTCGCAGGGTTTCCAGAATTATCTGGAATTTAAAAAGAAAACGCATGAATTTTCAGATAAAATTAATTCAAAAAAAAATATTCAAGAAGACGAAATCCAGAAATTTATAAAATTAAATCCTGAATTTTGGAAAACTTATTTTGTGGTGGGCGAATATTATTTCCACCAAAAAAATTACAAAAATGCTTTGGAAAATTATGAAATTGCGTTGATGAAAGAAATTACTACATTGCCCGATAAAGAATTGATTTTGAAACGAATCAAAAAATGCGAGAGAAAACTGAAATGATTCCCATTCCCGAAATAGAAAAGAAAAATCCTGAAGAAATAAAATTATTTCAAGAACAATTATTGCAAAAACAATTGATTTATCTCAAAGAAAATTCACCTTTTTATTCCAAGTTATTTCAAACAAATAATATTGATATAGAGGAAATTAAATCGATTGAAGGTTTGGTTAAAATCCCGATTACGACGAAAGATGATCTGCAAGAATTTAACGACGATTTTTTGTGTGTTAAAAGAAATCAAATTGCAGATTATGTAACAACCTCTGGTACTTCCGGCGATCCGGTTTGGATTGCACTTTCTGATAACGATTTAGATCGTTTGGCTTATAATGAAGAACTATCTTACCAATGTGCAAATTTATCAGATGAAAGTATAATTCAGCTTACGACTACGATTGACAGAAGATTTATGGCTGGATTGGCTTATTTTTTAGGTGCGCGAAAAGCCGGAATCGGAATTGTGAGAGTGGGTTCGGGCGTACCTGAATTGCAGTGGGATACGATTCGAAAAGTTAAACCCAATGCTTTGATTTGTGTGCCTTCGTTTTTGTTGAAAATGATTGACTACGCTGAGGAAAACGGAATTGATTATAAAAACTCGAGTATTAAAAAAGTAATCTGTATTGGTGAACCCTTGCGCAATCAGGACTTTACAGAAAATACTTTATCAAAACGCATCACAGAAAGATGGAATGTGCAGCTTTTTTCCACTTATGCTTCTACCGAAATGGCGACAGCTTTTACAGAATGTGAATTTGGAGTCGGCGGACATTTGCATCCTGAATTGATCATCGCCGAGTTTTTAGATGAAAATGACAATCCTGTTAAAAATGGCGAAGCGGGTGAATTGACCATCACGACTGTGGGCGTGGAGGCGATGCCTCTTTTGCGATATAAAACTGGTGATATTTTGAATTTTCATACGGAAAAATGTGAATGTGGAAGAACCACATTGCGTTTAAGTCCGTTGGTTGGTCGAAAACAGCAGATGATCAAATACAAAGGAACGAGTTTGTATCCGCCGTCTTTGATGGATTTGCTGAATGATTTTGAGGAAATTGTGCACCATGTCATTGAAGTTTCTTCGAATGAAATCAATGAGGATGAAATTCAGGTAAAGATTTATTCTAGAAGTGAATCGGAAGAATTGCATGATAAAATTAAAGACCGTTTTCGTTCGAAAGTTCGTGTAAGCCCGAAAATTATTTTTGTTCCGGAGCAGGAAATACTGAAAATTAAATTTCCTGAAAATTCTAGAAAAAGTATCACATTTGTGGACAATAGAAAGTCGATTGGTTGAGAAGTCAAGTATTCAGAAATTAACTAATTAACTTTACAAGTTAATAATTCACGTATGTCTTCAATCCGAAAAGTAAAAAGAAAAAATCTAGATCTTGAGAAATATACAAGAGCATTGAACGACTCTTTGAATTACCGGATTTATGCTGAGGTTTGGTACCTTGATATTTTGACTGATAAAAAATGGGAATGTTTGGTTTGTGGTGATTATGAGGTGATTATGCCCATTCCATTGCAATCTAAATTTGGAATTAGATTCGTCTTGCAACCAATTTTCTGCCAGCAATTGGGAGTGTTTTATAAAGATGAAATTTCAGAAGAATTATTTAGCAAATTTGAGGCTAAACTTCATAAATATAGAGTTAGGAACTATTGTTTCAATGAAGAAAATACGGAAAGATTTAATCCTAAAGGAAAGAAAAAAACAAACCATGTTTTGGATTTAAATCTTCCCTATGAACAATTGCGCAAAAATTACAATCGTAACAGGAGAAGAAAACTCATACCAATGCCTGATTTTTATGTTTTAAAACTATCAGACACGTCAGATGATTTTATAAGACTTTTTAAAGAGGAGTATCCAGATTTAATGAGTGACAAATGGGCTGATAAACTTCAATTAATAATGAAAAAAGCTTTCGAACAAAATATTGGCTACCAATGTAGGGTAGAGGGTGACAATCAGCTAATAGCAGGTCTTTTTTATATAAAAACCCACAGAAGAATTTTCCAGTTGGGAGCTGCCAGAGATAAAAATATAAGTGACATCGGTTTTTTTACAATTATAATCGATTACACAATTAATCTCTTTTCTAATTCTAAAGATTATAAATTTGATTTCGAAGGGTCTTCTGTGCCAGGCGTTGCTTTATTTAATGAGAGTTTTGGAGCGGAAAAAAAATATTTCACTTATTACCAAAGCCCTATTTTTAATTTTTTAAAGACTTGAAAATAGTTTCTCTGACTCCTTGTTTTAGTTGAAATTTTTGAATTATTTCTTTCTCTAATTCTTGTGTATAATTTATTGTTTCTACTTTAAATCCTTCACGACTTAGCCTTTCCGCAAAATCATTTCCGTGCAGCCTGACTAAGTCTTTTTCGCCATAAGCCTGTAGCCTTTCGTTTTCGGTCTGCAAAGAAGGATCTTCATACGTAGGAATGTCATTCTTATTTATCAGGGTCAATACAAAGGCCAATCCATTTGGCTTCAACACACGAAACATTTCTCGTATGGCTTCGGCTTCATCAGGCACGTGTCCTAAAACATGAGCACAGATAATGAAATCAAAATAGTTTTCAGGGTATTTAATGTCTGTGATATCGATTATTTCATCAGCATAATTGGGATTCAAATCACCATTTATGTAATTTATATTTTTACTCTTTTTAAATATTTTTTTTAATGAATCTTCAGGTGCAATGTGAAGTAATGAACATTCACGGCTAAATAAATCCGTTTCATTTTGCAGATAAAAAAGCAATAAGCGAGTTCTTTCCAAAGAACCACAAGTCGGACACTCTGCATTTTCTCTCATTTCTAGACCATTACCTTTAGATAGGAATTTACTAAAGGTTTTGCCGCAACAATTACACTTTACCCTATTACCTCTGAGCATCCATCCTTTGAACTGTCTCCTGAAATTTACAATCTTTATCCTAAAAGATTCGTCGAAAATATCCTTGTAAATTGTTTTTAGATTTATCTTCACAAAAAAATGTAATTAGATACAAAAATATAAGAATGCATCGGTTTCTGAGTCCTAAAAATATCATTTTTCCATTTTATCATACTATTTCAGATGAAAATTGCCCTCATATAAAAAACTTATATCCGTTAAAAACTATTTCTCAGTTTGAAAAAGAATTGGACTATTTTCAAAAAAACTATCAATCAATTAGTCTTGAGGAAATCAAAATTCATATTGAAAGTGGAACCCAGGCCGATAAACCTTCCTTTTTTTTGAGTTTCGATGATGGTTTGGCGGGGTGTTATTCTATCATAGCTCCCATTCTGAAAAAAAGAAATATTTCCGCTGCTTTTTTTATCAATACAGGATTTATTGATAATCAAGACTTATTTTATCGATACAAAGTCAGTTTGATAATTGAAAAAACCGCAATGTCGAAAGGAGATTTACTCAATTTGACAATTCATGATTTGCCAAAAATTGATGAAATAGCGAAAGAAGCGAATTTAGACTTCAATCAATTTCTCCAACAAGAAAAACCTTATATGAATTGGGATGAAGTAAAAGATTTATCTGCACAAGGATTTTATATTGGGGGACATTCTGTCAATCATCCTTATTATAACCAGATTTCTTTTGATGAACAATTGTTTCAAACGAGATCAAGTATTGATACAATTATATCAAAGCTAAGTTTAGATTATAAAATTTTTTCATTTCCCTTTACAGATTTAGGCGTCAAAAAAGAATTTTTTGAAACAGTTTATCGGGAGGAAATTGCGGATTTGACATTTGGAACGGCCGGAATCAAGACCGATGAATTTCAGCGAAATTTACAGCGGATTCCTATGGATAATTGTTTTGGAAGTCCGCAGAGATTTATCCGAAAAAACTTGATTCAATATCATTTGAAAAAGTTAATGAATAAAGACAAAGTCATTCATCCTTTATAAATTTCCTATCTTTCTCAATAGAAAATCATCTATATGCGACATCTGGCTGTATTATTTTTCTTCTCGGCATTTTGGCTGTATTCTTTTGGGCAAAAGAAAATACCCGAACATTATAGTTATCAACTAGATCAAACTTATAATCCGTTGAATATAAGAGCCAATGTAATTGTGCTTTACCGTACTGATGGAACAGGCAATTTTGACCTTGAAGATGAGGAAGAAAAAGCATTGCTGGATGATTATCTAGAATATGTAAACAAATATGTTTATTCTGACCTACAAAAACCACCTGATCTGACTGGTTGTTATACGGGTACGGATTTCTGGCCAGATGCTAAAATCAGAATTAAATTTAATATAATAAAGGTAAGAAACAATTATGCCTGGGATTACCTCAACAGTGGAACTGATGCTGATGATAAAAAACTTTTAGGTTTTTCACCAACTGAAAAATGGTACCTGAAACAATTAGATGATTCTATTTCAAATGCTTCAGACATACCTAAAGGAATCAATATCTATATGACAATGAATGGAGCTAAATTTGACCGTATTTACAAAGATAAAGGCATGAGCTATGATGTCGTTGATAAAGCTGCTGCTCAGTTTCCTTCAAATCGTAATCTTCAACGAAGTTCCCAGGTACATCTGCCCAACCGTTATCTCAAATATCTTTTACATAGGTATAAACTTATCATTGAATATGAAACAACCTGGGAAAAAACAAGATGGTGGCATTTAGGTGACGCAAAAGGACTGGCTCATGAGTTCGGACATAATTTCGGACTCAGTCATGCTAATGAATATCATCAAACCAATACTTGTCAATATTCTTTAATGTCCCAGAAGTCTGCAGATCCTAAAAACTATCTCCAGCCTACGGAAATCAAAAAAATACACTGGAATCTGACACGGACCAACATGATGCAGTTTGTGACGGAAGACTCTCACTACGGAGCAAACTGGATAATTGAAAAAGATACTGTTTGGGATAAACCCCGAAGATTTTATAGCGATATAGAGATTGCCAAAAATATAACTCTTACTATATCAGACTCAATAGTCTTACCTCCTCAGTCATTTATTAAATTAAACCAGAATTCAAAGATTGTTTTCTTGGAAAAGGGAAAAATCGTAAATGCAAAAGGAGAAAAGTATGAAAATTTTCAGAAGCACAAAACTTCGAAAATAATCCATGAATGAGATTCGTTTAAAAATCAATAAATTTGAAATCAAATTTAACTGATGATTAAAAATTACATTTCAAAAATATTTTTAGCGATTGAAATTTCAAGAAATTTTAAAACATTTCTAAACTTAATCATCAATTCCAAGAAGTACAGCGGTCAGTTCAAAAAAAATATTATTGATGCCGGAGATTTAAGCTCTGAAAATTATCAAATGAAAATTTCACAAAAGAAAATTGATATTTTGATGAGAACTTATAAAGGAGACATCAACATTTTTTATGAGATTTTCTGGAAAAAGGTTTATGCTATTCCACCTGATTTTGTGCAAAATCCCCTCACGATAATTGATTTGGGAGGGCATGTTGGTTTTACTTCCATTTATTATTCTCTTCAATATCCAAATGCAAAAATATTTTCAGTAGAAGCTTCGCGTGAAAATTTTAATATCTTGCAGTCAAACGTTCGGCAATTTGAAAACATAATTCCAATTAACAAAGCCATTTATCCAATAGATGGAGAAGTGCTATTTGACGAAAGCGGTTTTTCTTACAATACTAAAATAAGTAACGTCGGAAAACCAATAGAGTCTGTTTCTGTAAATACGCTGATGAAAACTTATGGATTTGACAATATTGATTTGATGAAAATTGACATCGAAGGCGCGGAAAGTGAGTTATTGAAAACAAATACAGAATGGCTGGAAAAAACTGATACTATAATCATTGAACTCCATAATCCTTATGGCTTAGGTGATTTAGAAAAAGATTTAGAACCATTTGGGTTTAAAATCATCAATCCTACAGAAGAAAATAATCTTCAGAATATATTGGCTGTAAAAAATAAGATTTAAAATTTTATTCGGGTAACTTAATAGAATCAATCACCAGTTTAAATGTAATATTCGGATCTGCATATTTGTCCAAATATTTAACCTCGAAATTGCCTTTCACAAAAATAGCACACATCGTATTGGCGACATGGTATAAATTAGAATGAAATTCCTGTGGGACACCATCTAAAATGGCATCCATAACTTCGAATCTTACATTTTCAGGACTATAAGCATAGTCATGCCATACAATTATTGAATTTTCATGGATTAAATTTTCAAAAACTTTCTTAGTATCTGACACAACAAAATCATGATGATGATTACCATCAATGAAAATCACATCAAATTTCTTATTTAACCCTGCGTAATCAAAAGTTCTGGAATCTCCTTCAAGATGTGTGACATTATTTAATCCTTTAGAGAAAAAAGCATGGGCGTCTGCATAATTGGCAGGCATTCCTAAATTTATTATTTGCTGTCTGGAAAGATTCAGTGTGTAACAATCTTTTGCCACATCAGCTACATTTTTTACGCTTTCTCCGCGCCAAGTTCCGATTTCAAAGTAGGAAGCATTTTCAAATTTTCTGCATAAAGATTTTAGCAAAGCAATATCTGTCGGAAGCGAACCTCCGCCAGTAAATGAGAAAGAATTTAATTCTTCCGAAAAATCAGGGAACAGCTCATTTAACTGAATTTGAACAAGCCCATTTGGTAAATTATATTTCTGAGCTACTTTCTTTTCCCAAACAGAATTTTCTTGTAAAATATGGTTGAGCAGCCATGGGTTTTTTATGATTTCTGCCAGTGCAGAGAAAGTTTTTTTAATTTTATTCATGCTTCAAATTTCTTAAATAATTATGAAATAATATCATTCCGATGATTCCCGTAAAAGTAAATGCGGCTCCCATACCGATTACCGCGCCCATTATACCATAACTCGGTATCAGTAAAACTCCCAAAAGTAAAATTATAATTAATGCTCCCACAGACGTATATGTATTCCAATGTGCTTTGCCAATTGCTGAACTCATATTGCCATAAAGGTTTCTCATCCACATATTTCCTACCAAGGCTGCCAATATTGTGAAAAATACCCAGCCGTTTCCTGCATAATTTTCTCCAAAAATAAATGGAACAATCCAGTCTTTTATGAAGAAGCCAACTATCAGAGTTAAAATGCCTATTGGTATGAATATTTTGTAATAATTAATTATATAGAATTTCAAATAAGTTTTGTTTTCATAATTTTTTGCAATCTTGGGATAATCTGTCTGCATAAAAATTAATGGCAGGAAAGATAGGCTTAGTGGTAGCATTACTGCATTTTTATAAAGCGCAAGCGAAGTTTCATTGAGCATCAACCCGATAAGTAAATAGTCCATAGAAAAGAGTAAATCTGAAAAAAAATAGGTCAGACTTGCATGTATAGAATAATGCCAGAATTTCCTGAAATCAATTTTAGGCTTTGAAACAGGAAAAGGATTTTTTTTGAAATAAAATAAACAAAACCAAGGCATAACGGCCATTGAAATGAGATAACCGATCATTTCAAAGAAATAGGTGAGAACGGCAACTAAAGCTACACCTGCCAGATTTGTGAAGATGTTCATGATAGAATAAGTTCTGTTATCATCCATCATGCGGTAATATGCCTGTATGTGATTGAAAAAATAATAGCCGGTCAGCCTTATTCCTATAAATATAGAAATCAATAATATGCCGTCATATTTCCATGCATAAAAAATGCATACAATAATGTAAATCAGTGAAATAAAAATATTATTTACAAATCCTTTCCAGAAAACATAATCACTGAGTTGCTGCTTGCTTATTTTATTTTTCTCTAAAACACCAAACCGTAACAACCCTTGGCTGGAGCCCATACCCAATAATGGAAAACAAATTGTAAATACTGAAAGGATAAGTGCAATGCGTCCATACTCCTCCGGTGAGATTAAATTAGAAGCAATGACCGCTGCAAAAAGCATTGAGAGCTTACTGATAATGCTTGAAAGAAATACAAGCAGTCCTTGGTTTGATAAAAATTGTCTTATAAATTCTATCAAACTTTTCATCCAAACAAATATTTATTTGATGCCAAGACTGTAATCACCAACATTTTTTCCTCAAAACTTCCTTCATTATACATTTTGGACATATCCCCACACAATTCTAAATCTTTAATTTTAGAGATATTTTCATTGTAATATCCATTTATAAATCCATTGATGTCCTTATTTCTATCATAATAATATTCATAATTACCCATTTTGGAGCCTTCATGATTTTGTAGAATTTTTTCTTGAATAAAACTATAAGCACGAGTCATGACAATGTCTCCAAATTTCGTCTTCCATGCAGCATTAGGTTTAAGTAAAGTTCTTTCCCATCGAAATTGAGATGCTTCAGCACAATGCTTATTTAACCATTCCAAATAAAGTTTTTGTTTAAATTTCCAAGATTCCGGAAGACTCACAGCTAATTTCAGAAAAAAAGAAGTCATAAACGGAGAAGTCTGATAGGAATAATCTTCCGCCATGAAAGAACCCAGAACAGCTCTATTATATCCAACATTTCTCAACAAGAAAAGTTCTTCCGAATCATATTCATTTGTAATTTTTTGAAATGGTTTTGCAAACTTATCAAACAAAAATTCTGAGTAAACAATCTTTTCTTTTGAGGGTGAGATCTTAAACGGACTTTTGTTAAACCCACCCAAAACACCATCTCCCAACTGTCCGCTGTGGATCAATCCTAAATTTTCCTTATTTATAAATTGATAAGCATAATTTGTATGAACTCCTCCTGTAAATCTACCCGTTCCCTCTGTTACGGCAGTTACCTTGTCCACATCTTTCAAATATTCACCCCCATTTAGCGGTACAAATAAAAAGGGCAAATTATATTTTTCACTTATCTGCCGCGCAATGATTGCGTCCAAATATCCTTTTTGAGAAAAACATAAAACTTCATCCAATTTATATCCCAAACGATTCGCATATAAAACTGCCATTCTCGAATCTAGACCTCCGCTTAGCAGTGCGAAATGATTCAGGTTTAAACTTTCATCCTTTGAATATTCTAACCGGACTCCTTCTTCAAATGTTTCATGTATCAGATCAATTGCCTGACTTTTGGTTCCGGAAAATCGGGAAATATTTTCCAGAGAGAAATATTCTTTTAATTCAAATTTATGTTCTTTCAAATCAAATTCAACATATTCTCTGTCCATCAATCTCTTTGCACCTTCAAGTGGTGTCATGTTTTCGAGCAGGTTTGAACAAACTAAAATTGAATAAGCAGCTTCTTTGTTAAATTGGGTTGAAATTCCTGATTTCTCCAATTTTTCTTTTAATCTTAATAAACTGGTGTCTGCAATGAATAAATTATCTGTTTGGTAGTAAAATAGTTTCCGCGTTGCGGTGAAATTCATAAACAGATAAATTTTTTCTTTTGCTTTATCATGTAAATAACCACAAAATTCACCTTCCAATTCATTCAGAAAATTCATCCCATATTTATGAAATAAAGTTGAGAATAAGTCATTTCTTTGAGATGCAGCGTGTGCAGATAATAATTTGGAATAATTAATTACAACTCCTTCCAAAGCAAACTCAAATGAATCTGATTCAAAAGAAATATTATCAAAATAGCTGTCGCTAAACCTTACTTCTTTTATAAGCTGATTTTGATTTATTATGATTCCAAATCCTTTATCCATTCAAAATTTCCTTATAAACTTTATCAAATCTTTTTGCTATTACCTGAGGAGAAAAAACACTGTCAGCGTAGGCAGACATTTCTTCTTTTGAAGCAAATTTTTTTCCTTGGATCGTCTTTTTCATCGCCTCGTACAATTGCTGCTCATTTCCTTTTTCTATCAAAAACCCAAAACTTTCAGGAAGAAATTCTTTGATACCCCCCACATCGGTTCCTATAAATGACAATCCGCTTGCAAAAGATTCTGCTTGTACACACGGTTGATTTTCATAATTACTAAATAATACGAAAGTATCATAATCATTCATTTTATCAGGAACTTTATCGTGACTCAACTCTCCAAAAGTAAATATATGTTTTTCCAAATTATTCTTTTGGATGAATTGATGCATATCTTCACGACTTCCAGTTCCTCCAAGATGAAATTCAAATTCAAGACCTTCGTCTGCAAGTTTCTTGGCGACATTCAACATGCCCCGGATATTTTTGTGATCATATTTCAATGAAGAAAGATGAAGGAATTTCTTGATAGGATTATTTTTTTCTAAAGGTTTAAAAAATTCGGTAAATACCACATTGGGAATTACTTCCACTGGTTTATTTCCTGAAGCATTCAGCATACTTTTTCCTAAATCGGTAGATACAGGTAGCAGTTTTGAGGCATTTTTCAGAATTAGTTTGATTAATATTCTTTCTAAGAAATTTACTTTCTGAAACAAATCTTTTCTAAACCCGGTCCAATGCTCAGTGATTACATATTTTTTTCCTTTGATTATTTTTAAATACAAGACGAAAATACCCGCAGGATGAGACACGTTCAGGTGAACCAAATCAAAATTTGAAATGTGTTTAAAACCTTTTTTCAGGGCAATTAATCTTCTTATGTAATTCCAGGGTCTGAAACGGCTGTTTTTGTAATAAACAATAACTTCTTTGATTTTGCCTTCTTTGATTTTGCCTTCTTTGATTTCAATCTCATAATTTTGGTTTAAATTTTCATCTTTGATTGCATGCAAAACCGAAATTTCATTCAGCAAAGAAGCCGCTAAGGCATGTCTCTGAACAAAATCTCCATTGAACGGATAGACGCGCGAAGGATACCATGAGCTTACAAAAAGTATGTTTTTACGCTGCATTATTTAACTTTAATTGTTTTAAATTCCATAAAATAGAACCCGTTAAGATCAAATATCCGATTCCCGATAATGCCGAAAATACCATTATGCCAAAACTAAAATCATTTTTCATTACACCTATGCCAATTGCTGCAAAATTAACCAACAATAAATAGATATTGAAAATCAAAGAATAATGATTCTTTTTCATAACCAATAATATTGTGATAATAGGATTCAAGGCACTTCTGGCCAATATCCAAAAAGAAAGTATCAATATAAATTCCCCCAATCCCTGCCAGGCATCTTTTAGGAATAAATCCAGTAAATAAATCCCTGCTGTATTCATGAAAACCAAAAATAGAAAGATGATGCCTGCATTTGACAAAATTACCCGATAAGTCAGTGATGCAAGCTGTTTGATATCATGATTGTATAAAGTAACCGACTTTTGAAAATAAACCCTTGATACCGAGCCTGAGAGCAATGACAAAGGCGTCGTCAACATCTTAAATGCCAATGCGAAAATACCAACTTCCACTTTTTCAAAATAAGAAAATGCCAAAATGAGTAAAATATTGTTTGCAATGATGTTGATGGAATCAGAAGGATAAGTAAACTTAACAACTTCGAAATGTTCTTTTACACTTTTCTTTAATAAAGGAATATTTAATGCCCCCAATCTATCTTTCGCAACTCTCGCATTGTATATAAATGAAACCAATAATCCCACTAACCAACCATAAATCAATCCATTTTCCACATATCCTGCGAAATAAAATATTCCCTGAAACAAAACCGAAAAAATAGAAGCCAAAACGAATGCAGTGGACATCTGTTTAAATAATTTGAATTTTGAGAAAAGTGAATTCTGCGCATTGTTCCAAGCCGTTAAAACCGTTGCCAATCCACATAAAAACAGAACGAAATAAGACATTTCTATCTGTAGAAGATTTGATTTTTTTATTAAAAATAAAATACCTGTCAGTAAAATTGTAACCATCAATGATATCCAGATAATTCCATTGAAAAGATTACGGATTTCTTTACTTCCTTTCTGTAAAATCATGATGTTGTCCAATCGGAAAGAAGCCAAAACCGGCATAATCATTACATAGCTCAAAAAGACTGAATAAACAGCATAGTTCTCAGGATTGTAATAATTGGCCAAAACAAATCCAAATACCGTCAAAATAAACTTTGAAAGCGTATTTCCTGCAAAGAGAGAAACTACGCCTTTGAAGTTTTTGGTTCGGAATTGTTTGGTATTGATTTTCAATTGTGATGAATTCTACACAAAACTACATAATTTAATAGGAAGAATTTTAAATGTTGAATTTTGAATGAATCATTTCTAACAAAACTTTAAACATGAAACTTTGAACTTTAAACTTTCTCTGCTTAGCTTTGCCAGCTTATGGAAAACATCAGACACATCTTTTTTGATTTAGACAATACGCTTTGGGATTACAGACGAAATGCAAAAATAACACTCGCCAAACTTTTTGAAGAATTCCAAATCAAAGAAAAACACGCTTATACTTTTGAGGAATTTTACCCATTTTATTATGAAAGCAATGAATCACTTTGGGCAGATTTGCGCGACAAGAAAGTAACCAAAGATGAACTGCGTGCACGACGTTTTCCTGAAGCATTTGCAGGTTTGGGAATAGAAAATGCAAGCTTTGCAATGGATTTCGAAGAGCGTTTTGTGAATGAAGTGACCAATTCCAATTATGTTGTAGAAGGTGCGGAAGAATTATTGGAATACCTGAAAGATAAATACACAATTCACATTCTGTCGAATGGATTTGAAGAAGTCACGCATTGGAAAATTGAAAAAAGCATCATCAAAGACTACATAGATACAATCACGACTGCTGAAGGTGCAGGTGCTCCGAAACCTGATCCGATTGCTTTTCAAACTTCGCTTGACAAAGCTGGCGCAACGAAAGAAGAATCTATTTATATCGGTGACGATTGGATTGCAGATATGATTGGTGCGACGACTTTTGGGATGAATGCGATATTCTTTAATCCACTCAATGAAAACCATATGTGGATAGAAGAAGTGCCGATTGTCGGACAATTGATTCAATTGAAGAAATATCTGTAACAAATTAATTTTATACAAATAAAAATCCCGCCAAAAATATTTCAGCGGGATTTTTATTATTTATAAATCTTATTTTTAATTCGCTAAGATCGTAACCACATTGTTGCTCATTTCAACTACACCGCCATTTACATCAAATAAATAAACGAACTCATTTGCAGGCGATTTGGTCAATTTTCCGGAAACATTGTCAAAATCGATATTGGATTTAGAATGCAACTTAATTTTGATAGTTCCTTTGTCCAGAGAAGAAACAATGGGAGCGTGGTTGTTGAGCATCTGGAATTCTCCGTCTTTGCCCGGAACCGTTACCGCATCTACTTCTCCTTCGAAAATAACGTGTTGTGGTGTTATAATATGTAATCTCATTTCGATAAATTTTTAGTATCTGGTATCAAGACTCAAGTATCAGGAAAATCTTACTACTTGATATTTAACCCGATACAGATTAAGCATTAACTTCCGCCAACATTTTCTCTCCGGCCTCGATTACGTCTTCGATGGTTCCTTTCAAGTTAAATGCTGCTTCAGGATACTGGTCAACTTCACCGTTCATGATCATTGTAAATCCTTTGATGGTATCTTTAATGTCAACCAAAACTCCAGGATTTCCTGTAAACTGCTCTGCTACGTGGAAAGGCTGAGACAAGAAACGTTGCACTTTTCTAGCACGGTAAACAACCAATTTATCTTCTTCAGACAATTCCTCCATACCCAGGATGGCGATGATGTCTTGCAATGCTTTGTATCTCTGTAAAATTTCTTTTACTCTTTGTGCACAGTTGTAGTGTTCGTCACCTAAAATTTGAGGTGTCAAGATTCTTGAAGTAGATTCTAACGGGTTTACCGCAGGATAAATACCCAATGAAGCAATCTTTCTGTCCAATACCGTAGTCGCATCTAAGTGAGCAAATGTCGTGGCAGGAGCCGGGTCAGTTAAGTCATCCGCAGGAACGTAAACTGCCTGTACAGATGTAATTGATCCAGTTTTTGTTGAAGTAATTCTCTCTTGCATCGCACCCATCTCAGTTGCCAATGTTGGCTGGTAACCTACTGCTGAAGGCATACGACCCAAAAGTGCCGATACTTCAGAACCTGCTTGTGTAAAACGGAAGATGTTGTCGATGAAGAAAAGTACGTCACGTCCTTGTCCTGAACCATCGCCGTCACGGTAATATTCAGCCAAAGTTAATCCTGATAAAGCAACGCGTGCGCGTGCTCCCGGAGGCTCATTCATCTGTCCGAAAACGAATGCCGCTTTAGATTCTTTCATCAATTCTTTGTCCACTTTAGACAAATCCCATCCGCCTTCTTCCATTGAATGCATAAATTCATCACCATATTTGATGATACCTGCTTCCAACATCTCACGAAGTAAGTCATTTCCTTCACGGGTTCTTTCACCCACTCCGGCAAATACTGACAAACCTCCGTGTCCTTTTGCAATATTGTTGATCAACTCCTGGATCAATACGGTTTTACCTACTCCGGCACCACCAAACAAACCGATTTTACCTCCTTTTGCATAAGGTTCGATCAAGTCGATGACTTTGATACCTGTAAATAAAACTTCTGATGAAGTCGATAAATCTTCAAATTTTGGAGCCGATCTGTGAATCGGAAGACCGTTCGTTCTGTCCAAATTTCCTAATCCGTCAATAGCGTCACCTACTACATTGAAAGTACGTCCGTTTACTGCGTCTCCGATGGGCATAGTGATAGGTCCGTTGAGTTCCAAAACTTCCTGACCTCTCTGCAAACCGTCGGTTGAATCCATTGCGATACAACGTACCGTGTCCTGACCAACGTGCTGCTCTACTTCCAATATCAAAGGTTCTTTCCCCTCTCTTTTGATTTCCAATGCATCATAAATTTGAGGAAGACTTGCTGCGTTTTCAAAAACCACGTCAATTACGGGTCCTATGATTTGTGCGATTTTACCTTTATGGTTTGCCATTATTGTAAAGATTAAGTGTTTTTAAAATTTGCGCAAAGATAAGTTTTCCAACTGATTCGTAACTAATGATTAATAAGATTTTTATCAGTATTGCAAGAAGTGATGCTATTAATAAACTATTTCACTCCTTATCAATATCTTGACTCTTCATCTCCTGTCTTTTTTTATGAGCATCTTCCCAGAGCTTTTCAATATCAATTTCTCTAATTTGTATTCCTTTACTCGGTTTGATAATTTTTGGATTATTAATTCTCTTAATTGATTCTGCAATATAGATTACCTTATATTCTCTTTCCTTCGATTTTTTCTCTATCTCTAAAATCAATCCAGGTAAACCGAAAAATTCAGCCGGACCACTGGAAACAGGTACTTCGAGAGCATACCATGCTGTTATGTAACTATTTTCATTTTCTGCAATTGCCTTTCTAACTTGAAAGCCTAACACATTTTTAGTTTCATCTGTTATGTTCCAATCCCATTTAGGAAGTGGATCAAGCGTATAATATTTCTGACCATCAATCTCTCCTATATCTTTCATCTGAACAGAATCTTTAAGATTATGATAAGTCACACCAAAACCTGCCGGAGCATAACGGATATCAAATGTTTGATCTTGACTATTGTTTATCCTGTCCTGGTAAATAAAAGAATATTCTTTACCTGAAACGACCATGATATATGTTTCGGCTGGAGGCTCTTCATTTGTCTTCATTTGAATTCTGGCTAGATCGCTATCTTCAAACCAATTTTTCTTCTCTTCTTCACTATATGTTTGCCGGACAAATGCAGTGTAATTAATCTCTAATTGCTGGGCAGTCAAACTAAATGCTAAATTGTATAATAGGAAAATCAAAATTACTTTCAGTAAGCTCATAGAAGATGGTTTTATGTAAAATTAAATAAAATGGTTAAAGAATTAAAACTTTACAAAAAACTTAATTATTCTAATATTTTAGTTCTGTTCAATAAATATGGATGCTGTAAGACAGTTACACCCTCCCGGATTACAACAGGCGAAATATCCCGAGCCACACGAAACACTACAGCCACCACCACCCATGCTACAACTTGATGCGCCTTCTCCACCACTAGAACACCCACCTGATATTTTGCCTTCAAGATCATTCATGGAAATTATAAATTCAACTGCATTCGGCACCTTTATTATTGCAGAAAGAAAATTAGGTATATTTCTCATTGAGTCCTTGTCTAACCAATGGTAAGTAATTCCTGTCCCATAATATTCATTTTCTTTTTGAAAACTCAAACCAAACAAGGATTTGATTTCTTTTTCTTCAGATTTATCCACTGCAAAATAATATGATTTCTCCCCATTATTAAATACAAAAGAATGGTCTAAAAAAGTTAAGGTTCCTTTTCCTTTCAAGTCCAATCCATCTATATTATTACAATTCTGACAGGTGATAACATTTATGGATTTTTCAGATTCCGTATAAAATACAATTTCATCGGATTCATTTTTCCAAACTTTAAATTCACCGGTGAATTCACCGGGGTTATTAAGTTTAGAAACATTCCCATTTCTCAATATAGAACTGTTGGAAGACGAATCTTGTGAAATAAAAGATGAGTCATCTTCACTACATGAAAGAATAAAACAAAGGATGAAAATCCCATAGAAAAATTTAAACATTTTCATAATTACATAAATTTAGGTTAAACAAATTAGATAAAAATCCAAGTCAAATTTTATGTGTTGAATCTTTATTTCCTTACAAACTTAAAATGATTTTTTATAAAAACCAAGAAAAAATTAGCAAAATGTAATATTATTTTACTCTTTTTGTACTATATAATAATTACTTAATGTTACTTAATTAGCTTCAATTTTGTTCTCATGGAGTGGGTTCCTGAACAAAAAATTAAGGAAATTAAAAATACGGTTCCTGTCAAAGTCGGGGAAAAAATTCGTTATTACAGACGAATCAAAGATTATACTCAAACTAACCTCGCTGATATGATTGGTAACGACAGGCAATACATTTACAAAATTGAAAAGGGAAAAGTGAACCCAAGTATTTCCACTATTGCACTTTTGGCTTATGCTTTAGAGATTCCTCTATCCAAACTTTTAGAGGATATAGAATTATAAGCTTTTAAACTATTAGTCATATCGCTTATCTTTGCGGTTCATGAAGATTTTCAAAGATATTTCAGCCTGCAAAAATGTAAAAAATCCTGTTTTGACTTTAGGGATGTTTGACGGTGTTCACATCGGACACCAATGCATCATCCAAAAATTAATTCAAATTGCTGAAGAAATTGACGGCGAAAGTACTTTGCTAACTTTTGAACCGCATCCCAGGCTGGTTTTGAGTGATGGAAAGGCAGATTTGGACTTGCTGAATACTTTGGAAGAAAAAATCGAATTGCTGGAACAAAACGGATTGCAAAATCTGATTCTGCATCCGTTCACCAAAGAATTTTCCCAATTGAGCTCTGAAGAATTTGTGCGGGAATTGTTGGTGAATCAAATAGGTGTTCATACGATTGTCATCGGTTATGACCATCATTTCGGACGAAACCGAGAAGGAAACTTTGAACAATTGCAAAAGCTTTCTCAAGAATTAAATTTCAATTTGATCAAATTGGAAGAAGTGAAAAGCGACGATCTGCACATCAGTTCCACCCAAATCAGAAACGGACTTTTGGAAGGAAATGTGGAATTTGCACAAAAAGGTTTGGGCAGGTTTTATTCATTAAAAGGAAAAGTAGTTCACGGAGATAAACTTGGTCGTACATTGGGTTTTCCAACTGCCAATCTGGAATTACCCGATTATAAATTAATCCCGAAAAATGGTGTTTATTTGGTAAAAGTGAATTTCAGAAATGAAATTTATAAAGGTCTGCTTAGTATCGGAACACGACCAACGGTTACGAATTCTAACGAGAAACGTATCGAAGTTTTCATCTTAGATTTCAAAGAAGAAATCTATGGTGAAACTTTGGATTTGAAATTGATCCGATTCATCCGCGATGACATGAAATTCAATTCTTTAGAAGAATTGATTTCTCAAATGAATTATGATAAATTGATTGCGAAAAATTTCATTTATTAATCCCAATCATTATATTTGGATTATTTTAACATATTAAACTTATTTATTTTATGAACATGATTGATTGGTACAAAAAAGTCGTTTTTGAAAACTATGCAAATTTTAGAGGAAGAGCAAGAAGAAGCGAGTATTGGTATTTTGCTTTATGTAATGGTATTATTTCTATGGTTTTTTACATCCCTTTATTAGTCACGGGAGGTTTTTCGGATAATTCAGAACCTGGCATAATTTTTTGGTTATGTTACGGATTGTTGATGGTTTATGGACTTGCAACCTTCGTCCCAACATTAGCCGTGACGGTTCGTCGCTTACACGATATTGGAAAAAGTGGGTGGTATTATTTTGTAGGATTTATTCCTTTAGTAGGTCCTATTATTTTGCTGGTATGGTTTTTTACCGAAGGTGAAGGACACACAAATCAGTGGGGGTCGGACCCAAAAGATATATTTGGCAACATACATGAAATTGGAAAACCTCAGGTTTAATTTCACATGTTTCAGATTGAAAATTATAAAAATACCTTTCTGCGTTGTTATGCTAAGTTTTCTGGCAGAGCGGGCAGAAAGGAATTTTGGAGTTTTTTTTTGTTCAATGTTCTATCACTTCAATTCTATTTATTCCTCATGTTTTACACACAAAATTCGGTTATGAATTCGATTTAAAACCATTTGAAATTTATCAACACATAATAGGCTTGTACATACTGCTCACCATCGTTCCTTCATTAGCCATTTTAGTCAGAAGGATGCACGATTCGGGTCGAAGCGGGTGGAACCTTTTGTTATTCTTCGTTCCCATTTTTGGATTGTTTTATTTGGTAGTTATTCTATTTTATATGATTGATGAAAGTGATGATGGAGGAAATAAATGGGGTGAAAATCCTAAATTTTCTTTGTAGCGAAAATAAATTTACAATTATAAAATTAAATTTTCTGCTTTCAAATCATTATCGTAATATTGCGATATTAAATCAATGAAAATATGGGTGCAACTAAAACAGAACATTTTACCGAAAGCCAAAATCAAATTGCTACCATCGCAAAAGCTTTGGGGCATCCGGCGAGGATTGCCATCGTGGAGCATCTTATGAAAGTGAATCAATGCATCTGTGGCGATATCGTCAACGAACTTCCACTTGCACAACCCACCGTTTCACAGCATTTGAAAGAATTGAAAAATGCGGGCATCATCAAAGGAAGCATCGAAGGAAATACCATCTGCTACTGCATCGACGAAAAAACGATTGAGATATTGAATAATTATTTCTCCAAAATCATCCAAAATGTTTCGGCTAACAAATGTTGCTAAGACATTTTTTATAAAACTATATCGCAATATTGCATTTAAACTATAAAAAAATTTTAAAATGAAATTATCTGAAGTCAAACAAATTTTGCCCGAATTGGAAAATGTGGAATTCCAATTGGAGGAGGGCAGTTTTGTACCTGAACATTTTCACGTGACCGAAGTTGGAATGGTTTCCAAAAATTTTATCGACTGTGGCGGTGTCATCCGAATCGAAAACAAAATCAGCTTTCAGTTATGGAATGCAGATGATTTTGAACACAGGCTCAAACCTGCTAAATTGCTGAAAATTATCAGACTTTCGGAACAAAAATTGGGTATTGGCGATTTTGAAATCGAAGTGGAATACCAAAGCGGGACGATTGGGAAATATGATTTGGATTTCAACGGAAAGACATTTCTCCTGAAAAATAAAACAACAGCTTGCCTGGCACAGAATGACTGCGGAATTCCAACTGAAAAGCCTAAGAAAAATCTGGCTGATTTGACAGTGAAATCTTCTGTTTGTTCACCGGATTCAGGCTGTTGCTAAATGAAATCAAAATTTATCCGATATAAAAAACCGATTATCATTACCACCTCTGTGGTTGTACTGCAGCTTATTTTTGGTTTCGATCCGAAATTCTGCATCATCAATCTCATTTGGTTATACGTTTAAAGTTATGACAAAAAAAATACTGGTGCTCTGCACGGGGAACAGCTGCAGGAGCCAAATCGCGGAAGGATATTTAAGGCATTTCTCCGGCTCGAAAGCCGAGATTTACAGTGCAGGTGTGGAAACGCACGGCGTGAACACCCGTGCCATTGCGACTATGAAATCAGACGGGATTGATATTTCACACCATACCTCCAACCACATAAATGAGTACAGGGACATCGATTTCGATTTTGTAATCACGGTTTGCGACCATGCTAAAGAAAGCTGTCCGTACTTCCCGACAGGTGCGCAGAAATTTCACCAAAACTTTCCTGACCCAGCCAAAGCAACGGGAAGCGAAGCGGAGATTAAGCATGAATTTGAAAGAGTGCGCCAGCTCATCAGGGATTATTGCGAAAAATTTGTGCAGGAAAATCTCTAAGTTCCTCCTTTCCCAACCATAATGTGAATTATGGTTTAAATTTTGCAAAATGAATTTTAACTAAACACCTCGGTTATGGATTTCAGAAAAATTTCAATTGCAGTTTTATTTGGATTATTGATCATTTCATGTTCAGATAAAAAAGATGAATCGGTGGAAAGTGAGCCTTTGATTGAAACAGATTCAGCAGAAGTTGACAATTCCGAATCGATGAGTTTTGAGCAGAATCCTACGATGAAAGGCTGGTTGGGTTTCTACAAAAAAGAAAATCCGGACATGGGATTGGGAAATTTTGAATTACAGAAAACTTCTAAGCTGGATATGATGGAGGGAAGTGTTTCGGGAACCTTCGATTCTGATTTCGATTCTGTTTATATGCCGTTTTTGGTATTTAATCCATCGAAGACGATGTATATAGATTTAGATAGTTACAATTGGGTTCTGGACGAGAACGGTATCGCGATGTTTGAAGCGGATCAGGAAGTAAATCTTGTAAATCTGAAAGACAAAACCGTGAAACGAATCGGCTTTTACGGACCTTCTTATTGGGCAGAAGATGCTTTTTGGATGAATGATTCGGTGTTTGTTTTGCTGGAAAACAGTGACCAAAACGAAACGAGTTTTCAATTGATCAATCTGCAGGAGAATTCTACTTCAAGTTACATCAATACCAAACCTTTGAAAATCCGTGAGGATTTTTACAATGATTTGCGATTGAATCGAAAAGGTGTAAAGGTTTTGCACTAATTAAAAATGCTGCCTGCTTGGACAGCATTATATTCTATTGTGTAGTCATTTCGAGGCACGAGAAATCTTTGAAAATTTAAAGATTCCTCTTTAGTTGGAATGAGAGAAAGAAGTTTATTTCTTAACTACTTTCTCAAATTGAATTCTTCCGTTTGATAATTCTACTTTTAGAAAATAAATTCCGTTTGGTAATCCGTTTAAATCAATTTGAGTTGAATCCAAATTCTTTCTGATTACTTTTCCTTCTACAGATATTAACTGTAAAGATTTGATTTCTTTATCTGATTGTACATTTATAAAGCCTTTTGTAGGATTTGGATAAATGGAAATTGAATTTTCAGAACTAACTTCAGAAACAGAAAGAAGATTATTGTAAGCTTTTTCAAAATCAGGTATCCCATAGCCCAATTGATTGGTTGGATTGTTGAAATGACTCGCAGATTCTCTTACCTGCTGACGCAAAGCACTTGGCTGTACTTCTGGAAATGCTTGAATAAAACAAGCCATAGCGCCTGCCATAATAGGGGAGGATAAAGATGTACCGCTTGCAGTATCGATATTTCCATCAGGGGTAATTACCAATGCATCAGAACCTCTTGCTGAAACATCAGGTTTAATTCTCCCGTCTGCAGTAGGTCCATAAGACGAAAATCCTGAAGGGTTTCCATTGGAACGGACCGAGCCGATTGTAAATATATCTATGCCGTCAGCGGGAGCGGTAATATAATGCCATTCACTGTCTCCGGCATTCCCAGCTGAGTTTACAACCATAATTCCTTTTTCGGAAGCAATCTGCGCACCTCGTGTGATGAAAGCAGTTTGACCATTCATGTCTTCATATTGATAATTGTAACGAGAATCGTCGAATTCATTGTACCCCAACGAAGTATTAATGACATCGACACCGATACTGTCCGCACGTTCTGCTCCTGCAATCCACCAAGCTTCTTCCTGTGGGATTTCTTCTTCGGTTTTTTCTGTAATGAATAAATAAAAATCTGAATCAATGGCTGTTCCTACATATTGATTTTCGATGTATCCTCCGATACTTGATAAAACAATAGTGCCATGTGAACCTCTGGTATAAAAAGAATCGTTGTCATCTACGAAATTGTATCCGCCTTTTATTTTGCCATTATCTCTCAAATAATTAAATCCATTAGCTACATCAACTCCGGGAAAACCTGCATCTAAAACCGCAATGGTAATGCCCTCACCTGTAAATCCTAAATTGTGCAGATAGTCTAGGCTCAATTGAGTGATTTGTTCTTCTGTGGTTCCATATACAAAGTCTGTCACTTCATTTTCTACGTTGAATTTATCCTGGACTTGGTAGTTTTCGTTTTTTTGGAAACCATTACTTTTAACAAATGTTTCTACTTCCTGAACGAAAGGTAGATTTTCTATTTGTGTAATTTGTGTTTGGGTTAATTCTGCAAAAATTCCATTGAACCATTTAGAAATAACAACTGGTTCTATTCCCAAAGCGATAACCTGACTGATGTAAGTTTGTTCTACAGGAACGTCCTGCATATTAAGTTCTATGTTGTATTTTTCTCTTCTGTCCAAAGCTTTTTGGGAAAGCATAGAGGTAGGATTGGCGAAATATGTTGCTGAAGAAGGTTTGTCATTAAATCTAATCAATACAAATTCTTGTGCCGCAGCAAAATAAGATATGATTAATAAACTGAAAGTAAAAATTGTTTTCATTTTGTGTGAAATTATTGAATGTGCAAGTTACTTATAATTTCGACATCTAATTATTTGAGGATTAAAATTTAAAGCATTAAAAAACCTGTCAACTCAATCGAAATGACAGGCCTATATTATAGGTATTTAATTTAACCTCAAACGACTCCCTGAGCGATCATGGCATCGGCAACTTTTACGAAACCTGCAATGTTAGCACCTTTTACGTAGTCAACATAACCGTCTTCTTCCAATCCAAATTTCACACATGAATCGTGGATATCTGACATGATTTTGGTAAGGATTTTATCAACCTCCTCTGCCGTCCATTCGATACGTAAAGAGTTTTGTGACATCTCCAAACCTGAAGTTGCAACACCTCCCGCATTAGAAGCTTTTCCAGGTGAAAACAAAATTTTGTTTTTCTGGAACCATTCCATTGCATCCGGTGTTGTAGGCATATTTGCACCTTCTACTACACACTGAACCCCGTTTTCTACCAACATTTTGGCATCATCAAGTTTCAATTCATTTTGGGTAGCACATGGCATTGCGATATCTACTTTTTGCATCCAAGGGCTTTGTCCTTCAAAATAAGGAACACCGAATTTTTCTGCATAAGGTTTCACAATATCATTGTTGGTTGCTCTCAATTCGAGCATATAATCGATTTTCTCTCCTGAAATTCCCGCTTCATCATAGATGTGCCCGTCAGGACCTGAAAGTGTAACTACTTTTGCGCCTAATTCAGCTGCTTTTGTAACTGCACCCCAAGCCACGTTTCCGAAACCTGAAACTGCAATTCTTTTGCCTGCAATGTCTTCACCTTTTGTAGCCAACATCGCTTTTAGAAAATATACGGCACCATAACCGGTTGCTTGTGGACGTAACAATGAACCTCCCCAAGACATACCTTTTCCGGTAATAACACCTGTAAATTCGTTTTTCAATTTTTTGTACATACCAAACATGTAGCCGATTTCTCGGGCTCCTACCCCGATGTCTCCCGCAGGTACATCTGTATTTGGACCTACGTGTCTGTATAATTCAGCCATAAAAGCATGACAAAAACGCATGATTTCTCCGTCTGATTTTCCTCTCGGGTCGAAATCTGAACCTCCTTTTGCACCACCCATCGGCAATGTTGTCAAAGCATTTTTGAACGTTTGTTCAAATGCCAAAAATTTAAGGATGCTCAAGTTTACACTTGGGTGAAAACGTAATCCACCTTTATACGGTCCGATTGCAGAATTCATCTGGATTCTGTAACCGCGATTTACCTGAATTTCTCCTTTGTCATCCACCCACGGTACTCTGAAAGTGATTGTTCTTTCGGGTTCGGTCATTCTCAATAACAAATTTTGACCGTAGTAAATATCTTTACCAACTATATAAGGAATGATGGTTTCCGCCACTTCCTTAACGGCTTGTAAAAATTCCGGCTCGTGTGGGTTTCTTCTTTCCACATCTGCCATAAAATCATGAATGATTTTTTCCATCGTTTACTTTTGTTTGAATTTGGGCAAATTTATAGTATAAAACTGAAATATTGTACAGTTTTTCAAACAGATAAGTCATTTTATTTCAAAAAATTTACCTGAAAGTGGCTTCACGATTCCTTTTAATTCTAAATTTAATAATATGCCATTGAGTTTAAATGTTGGAATTTCTAGTTCTGTAGCAAGTTGGTCGATTTGCTGTTTCCCTTTTTTCATTAAGAAATTGTAGATGATTTCTTCATCAGTATTCAGTTCTATGAAAAGTTCTTTTTGTACAGGTTTTGGGTTTAATTTTAAATTGAAATAATTCAACAAATCTTCTGCATTTCTGATCAAATAAGCCTGATTATTTTGAATCAAATGATTGCAGCCCAAACTGTATTTGTCATCAATTCTTCCCGGTACTGCAAAAACTTCCCGATTGTAAGAATTAGCATACATTGCCGTGGCAAGCGAACCTCCTTTTACATCGGATTCTACAACAATAACAGCATCACAAAGTCCGGCGATGATTCGGTTTCTGAGAATGAAATTCAAAGGTTCAGGTTTGTGAAAAGTGGAGTATTCGGACACCAAAGCACCATTTTTCTGCAACGATTCTGCATCTTTTTTATGCGCAGCGGGAGCAATTTTATTGAGTCCATGTGCGAGAACTGCAATGGTAGGTAAATCGTGCTTGATTGCAGATTGATGTGCAATAATGTCACATCCGTACGCCAATCCACTAACGATTGTGATGTTTTGAGTCGATAAATCTGAAATTAAATTATCGATAAAAGTTTTTCCGTAATGCGTCATTTTTCTTGTTCCGACAATGCCAATGTGAAGATTTTTATTGAAATCATGCTTTCCTTTTTTAAATAACACTAGCGGCGCATCTGAGCATTGTCTCAGCTTCTGAGGATAATCTGCAGATGAATTTAAAATCATCTCGATGTTGTGTTTCTCTGCGAAAATTATTTCTTTCTCCGCAAGCCTGAGCGGAGATTGGTTGAGAATATGGGGTATGAAATCTTTCTTGTTCCGAAAAATTCTGTTCAATTCTTTTTCATTCATCTGCCAGATAATTTCCGGATCGTCGATGACTTTTAAAATCTTTTTTGCGTTGGCAACGCCCATTCCCGGAATGTACGTAAGTGCAAGTAGGTGTAGAAGGTTAGGTTTCATTTGCATAAAATTAGAATTTTTTATTAACAATTTATTTACTTTTCTGAAAACTCAGGGAAAATTTTAATAATTTTGGAGTATGAATTTGGAAAAACATATCAGCACTTTATTGTATAGCTATGATTGTGTCATTGCTCCGGGATTTGGGGCATTTTTAACTCATAAAAATTCTTCTTCTTTAAATGAAACTTCCATTGATCCTCCTTCAAAAAAAGTTGGATTTAATGGTGCTTTGCAAAAAAGTGATGGTCTACTGATTCAAACTTATGCTCAATCCCGCAAATTGAGTTTTGAAGATGCACAACGTGAAATTGAAAACCAAATCAGTTTTTGGAAAATTCATCTCAATAAAAACGATTCTTTGATTTTAGGAGAATTGGGAACTTTTACTAAATATCCAGCGGGAAATGTAGAATTCAAGCCGAATGAGCTAAATTATTCTTTGGAATCTTTTGGATTGGAAAGCATCAGAACGAAATTCATCATGCAACCTGTCCCTAAAAATAATGGATCAAATGGCGTGTGGTGGAAAGTAGCAGCGATGGTTCCCATTCTAATTGGTGGTTATCTTTATTTTGCACAACCTCAGCCTGTTGCTGATTTTGTGAATGAGCAATGGAGTGGTTTTGTGGCTCCAATTGTAAATACACATGTGGTCTCCACAGAAACTCCGTTAATCACTGAAGAAGTGAAAGTAATTGAAGAAATGCCTGCTGCAATTGTGGAAAACGTAGTTTCTGAGAAAATTGTTCATGCGCACCAGGTAATTGCAGGTTCATTCAGGTTAAAGTCAGAAGCTGAAATTTTCGAGGCAAAATTGAAAGAAGAAGGTTTTGCTAATGCGAAATTTACTCAGAAAAAAGGAAGCTATTTCTATGTAGCATTTGATACTTTTGAGACAACTGATGAAGCTTTAGCTTTCAAAAGAAGTTTGCCAATGGACTATCCGGAAGCCTGGATACTTTCTTTAAACTAATTAATTACTTCTATAAATTTATCATTGAATACAGCTTCAACTTTTTGAGTTAAGCCTAGATATTCTCCGTCAATCTGTAAATGAACTTTACGAGAAAATTCTGCTGTGACATTTTTGCAGGAATGGATTTCCATATATTTTTCGGCAGGTTTTGATTTTCCCAAATATAACTTCAATCCGTTGATAAAAGACAAGCTTTTTAACATCACAATTTCAAATACATCATCGTCTAATCTTCCTTCAGGATTAATGATAAGTCCCGTTCCATAAGCAGTTCCATTGCTAAAGACCAACATGTAAATTTCTTTCTGAAAGTTTTCTATGTCTGTTATAATATTAGCTTTAACCTTCTTTTGTTTAAAAATCACATTATTGAATGCTGAAAAATAACCCCAAAAACCTCTTTTGTTTTGAGATTCAAATTGTTTGATGATTGCAGCATTAACACCTACATCAGCCAGATGAACGCTAAATTTACCATTTATAGTCAGTGAAGACATTGGGTGAGAGTTTCCTGTTTCAATAAGACTAAGTGCCTCATTTAAATCTGCAGGAATATTTAAGTTTTTCGCCAGGCCGTTTGCTGAACCCGTTGGCAGAATTCCAAGTTTGATGTTCAACCCATAAATTTGTTCGCAAACATATGTTACCGTACCATCGCCTCCAGATGCCACCACTGTTTCGTAATCGTTTCGTTGCAGTTTTTCTTTGAGATCCTTACACGCATCTCCGTCCCAATTCGGAACAAAAAAATCAAGGTCAAAACCAGACTTGTCAGAAAAGTGAATTCGGATTTCTTTTTCAAAATCATCATCACGGGTTCCGGAAGAAGGGTTAAGTACAAATAGAATTTTACGTGTAGGCATTTTAGAATAGTTTAATCAAAGTTATGTAAATTTACGAAAGGTTATGGTTATAAAAATTTACCATTCATTCGGTAGCAATAAACAGATTCAAGTTACGGGTCATGTATTTGACATGAAACCTCCTGAAATCTTTTCTGAAACCAATTTTTTCCTTGCCAATTTGATTGCATTGATTTATTTGTTCAAAGTTAAAACGATTGCTGAAGTTGAATTGGAGTTGGATTTCTTTGGAATAAAACATAAAACAAAATCGCTCGAAGATGGATTTTTCAGGTTTGAATTTGATACAAATTATGATTTATCATTTGGCTGGCATACAATTCAAATTAAAGGAAAAAATATTTTGACAGGCGAAATCTTTTCATCTGAAGGAAAATTATTTGTTCCCGAAATCACAAAATTTGCGGTCATTTCAGACATCGACGACACGATTATGAAATCATACAGTGCTACAATTTTTAGACGTTTGTATGAATTGATTTCAAAAAATCCATACCGTAGAAAAGTTTTTGAAAACACAATTGAATGGTATCAAGAACTTGCAGAAGAAGAAAATCCGGGCAATGAAAGCCGTGCTTTTTTTTATGTAAGCAGCAGTGAATGGAATTTGTATGAATATTTGAATGTGGTTTTCAAACAGAATAAATTGCCGGAAGGAATTTTCCTATTGAATTCACTTCGGACTTTGAAATCATTTTGGAAAACCGGAAAAACGGGACATGAAGGTAAATTGGTCAGAATTGGTCGTTTGATGAATACTTTTCCTGAAGTAAAATTTTTATTAATCGGAGACAATACCCAGAAAGATCCGGAAATTTATCAAGAAATTGTTTTTAAATATCCTGATCAAATCAAAGCAGTGATGATTCGAAACAGTCGCAAAAGTAAAGGGGCAGATACGACACTGATTTTAAAGAAAATTGCACAGCAAAATATTCCGGTCATTCAATTTACGACGACGCAGGAAGGTATTGATTTTAGCCGGGAGATTGATATCATTAAATAAAATCTGTGATTATAATTGAATTAAAATATTTTTAAAGACCTTTGCAAAGCAAAAATTCAAACATGAACACAAAAACGAAAACGCCTTCTGACTCTGCATCTGTATTGACAAATTTAGTTTTACCAAGTGAAACAAATATGCTGAATAATTTATTCGGTGGAGAATTGCTGGCGAGAATGGATAGAATATCTTCCATCGCAGCAAGACGTCATGCAGAAAGTTTTCAGGTGGTAACTGCTAGTGTTAATCATGTTTCGTTTCATACGCCTGTTCCTTTGGGAAGCATCGTAAAGCTGGAGGCGAAAGTAACACGTGCTTTTTCCAGTTCGATGGAAATTTATGTTGATGTTTGGATTGATGATCCGATGAAACAGGAGCTGATCAAAACCAATAATGGAATTTATACGTTTGTGGCAGTTGATGAAAACAACAAACCCGTTGCTGTGCCGCAAATCAAACCGGAAACAGAAGAAGAAATTGAACGTTTTGATGCTGCTTTGCGAAGAAAACAATTGAGTTTGATTTTAGCAGGGAGAATGGATCCTAAGGATGCACATGAATTGAAAGCGATTTTCTTTTAACGTTTTGATTTAAAGAATTCTATCAAAATTTCAGAACATTCATTTTCTAAAACTCCAAATTGGATTTCTGTTTTTGGATGCAATTTGATTCCATTGCTCAGAAACCCTCGCTTTTCGTCTTTTGCGGCTATTACAACTTTACTTATTTGGCTCCAATAAAGTGCTCCGGCGCACATTGTGCAAGGCTCGAGCGTTACATACAAAGTACAATTTTTTAGGTATTTTCCTCCTAAATAATTGGCTGCTGAAGTGATTGCCTGCATTTCTGCATGAGCAGTTACATCTGTCAGTGTTTCGGTCAGGTTATGTCCTTTGGCTATAATTTTATTATTTGAAACGATGATGGCCCCGATTGGAACTTCATCTTTTTCCAATGCGTAATGTGCCTCATCTAAAGCTTTGCGCATGAAATAATCATCTGTAAATAACTCGTTCATGAATGGCGTAAAAATACAAAATTAAGAATTGAGATGCGCTCCTTTCATGGTTGCAAAGTCACGAATATATTTAAAGAATTTATCTCTGCAATTTTCGCGGTTGTTGATATAAAAATTAATTGTAGTTCCATCCTTTGATTCTATATAAATATTATTTGACCCGGTTTCTGAAGATACATATACATTTTTGATTTCATTCCAGTGAATTTTAATTACAGTATTTCCCTTTTCGTAAACCCATTCAATATAATCTTCGAAAATGTCAACATCTCCAGAACAAAATATTTTACTTTTATTTAAGTCGAACCATTCCATTATTTGATGTTCTGGGAGTTTTTTAATTCTTTTGGGCAATTTTAAATTCAAAAAATTCTTCATTTTTAGTTGTTATGTAAACTACAATTAGATAAGAATTAGTTGTTGGAAAGGAAGACAAAATAATGACTATTTTTTCTATTAGTTATGAAGATAAGCGTTACAAAAACGTTTCAAATACATTACTATTGAATTAAATCCTTATAAACGAATGTTTTGAAAATAAAAAAAGCGATACAATTTTGTATCGCTTTCATATATCGAATTTAAAATTCTTTAATTATTTGATTTTAAAGATAACTCTACGAGCTAATTGGTGAGCAGAAACTGCGCTTCCTTTAAACTGACCATCGATTCCTTGACCTTTCGCATTCAATCTTGAAGCGTTGATTCCTTTTCCTACGATGATTTGTTTTACAGCATCAGCTCTTCTTTGAGATAGAGCCTGGTTGTAAGAAGCTCCTCCTGCAGGGTCAGCGTATCCTAAGATTTCAACACTTGCATTAGGGTTCATTTTCAAGTACTCAACTACGAAGTCAACTCCACCGATAGATGCATCAAAAGGAACTGATTTGTCATAATCAAAATATACGTTGATAATTCCACTGTCGATTAATTGTTTCAAGATATTTGAATCACTTAATACACCTGCATTTCCAGCAGCAGGATAGTTATCTTTTATATATTGTTCGATAACATCCGGAACACCGTTGCCATTAGCATCGATAGTTCTACCTTTTGTATCAACTACAGCATCAGGAGCAGAATTAGGCTCTTGGTCTAAATAGTTAGGCACTCCATCGTTATCATCGTCTTTTAACATCTCTTCGATATTGTCAATACGTTGTGATAAGTCTTCTTCTAGATACCAGTCAGCATGTTGTTGTTTGTTTCCAAAATAGTATGTAAGACCCAATGAAACATTTAATAAAGGATTTAAATGTCTTGTATAATTAGTAGCAGGGTTTGCTACTTGAGACGTGACTGTTTGTCCTGGGATTGTTTCCCCATTAACGACTTGCGAAGGAATAACTGTAGTTACTGTTAGGTACTCAGCATTTCTGGAAAGACCATTCCACGTGTATTTCATTCCAAAGTTATTGATTCCAGTAGCATCTAAAGTTAAAGCAAATTTTTCGCTTAATTTAAATTGCGCAGTAAGACCGGCCATAACGCTAAACATCTCATCATCTTCAGGAATATTATCATTCTGAAATATACTGTAAGCAGGTCCTCCATGGAATAAAAGACTAAAAGATTTTGTCCAATCTTCAAAACTCAACACTCTTCCAAGATTTATAACACCCTGAAGTCCAAATCTCCATTGTGTAGTTTCAAATTCAGGACTGTCATCACGGTTTGTAATACGATCATAGCCCGCATCCGCTTTCAAACCAAATTTTGTGTTGAACATGTAACGCACTCCTAAATCAGCATGCCATAATCCTAAAAATTTTGCATCCGAAGATTTGTTGTTCCAATTGTAAATAGCATTGTTTCCACCTCCATTTACTTCTACAGACCATTTGTTATAATTGGCTGCTTTGTACTTGCTAGAGGGAACTACCTCTACAATTTCTTCTTGTGCTTCCTGTGCTTGAGCTGATATTGCTAAAGCAAAAAAAGCCACCGGCAAAAAGAATTTTTTCATAATTTAATTATTTAGATTAATACCCTAAAACCTTTATTTTCTGGTGCAAATGTATAAACAAATGCTGATTTAACAATATTTCTGACGTTTTTTATTCAATTGTTAAAATTAATTTAAAACATACTTGCAGCGCTGTGTTTCCAAAATTGATGCCAAATCATTCATGAAAGAAGTTATTATCAGTGATAATATTATTATTTTTGCAAAAAAAATAACTCATGCATCAAGTCGCTTTATTGTTCTCAACCCGTGGAAGTCAGGAATTAGCACTCAAAATAGCCGAGCATTACGGAGAGGAATTAGGTAAATTAAAAATTATTAATTTCAGTGATGGTGAATTCCAGCCTGCATTTGAACAATCAGTAAGAGGATCGAGAGTATTCCTCATCGGCTCTACTTTTCAGCCAACTGATAATTTGATGGAACTTTTATTGATGATTGATGCAGCAAAAAGAGCTTCAGCAGATAAAATCACTGCGGTTATTCCTTATTATGGTTACGCAAGGCAAGATCGTAAAGATGCACCTCGCGTGCCTATCGGAGCAAAATTAGTTGCGGAAATGTTGGCAGCTGCAGGGGCTACTCGCGTGATGACAATGGATTTGCATGCAGACCAGATTCAAGGTTTTTTTGATATTCCTGTGGATCATTTATATGCATCGACCATTTTTGTGGATTACATAAAAGGATTAAATCTTGATAATTTGACAATTGCATCTCCAGATATGGGTGGTGCGAAAAGAGCAAATAATTATTCAAAATACCTAAATGCCGATATTGTTATTTGTCATAAAGAACGCAAAAAAGCGAACCAAGTAGAAAACATGATGTTGATTGGTGATGTGGAGGGTAAAAACGTAATTCTTCTTGATGATATGATTGATACGGCAGGAACTTTAGCAAAAGCTGCAGAGTTAATAATGGAAAAAGGAGCCGCAAGCGTAAGAGCAATCGCAACTCATCCAGTCTTATCAGGCGAAGCTTATGAGCGACTTGAAAACTCTCCATTGGTGGAAATTGCTGTGACTGATAGTATTCCATTAAAAAATAATTCATATTCTAAAATAAAAGTACTATCTTGCGCGCCACTTTTCGCTGATGTTATGCACATGGTACATGACAGAAAATCAATCAGTTCGAAATTTATTATTTAATTTATTATAAACATTTTTTATGAAATCTATTACAATTCAAGGTGTAAAAAGAGAAAACGTGGGTAAAGCTGCAACGCGTACCTTACGTAATGCTGACCAAGTACCTTGTGTTGTTTATGGCGGAAACGAGCCTTTGCATTTCTCAGCTGATGAGAAAAGTTTCAAAGACTTGGTTTACACACCAGACGCAAACACAGTAAATTTGGAATTGGCAGACGGAACAAAAATTCATGCAATTTTGCAAGACATCCAGTTTCATCCCGTAACAGACAAAATCATCCATGCTGATTTCTATCAGTTACATGATGACAAACCGGTTGCGATTGAAGTTCCAGTTCGTTTGACAGGACGTGCGCGTGGTGTTGTAAGTGGTGGTGTGATGAGATTCAACATGCGTAAATTGAAAGTAAGAGCAATTCCTGCTAACTTACCTGACGAAATCGTTATCGACATTACTTCAATGCGTATCGGTCACAAAAAATACGTAGAAACCATCCGTAACAACGATTATACAATCTTGCACCCGGACAATGCAGTTATCGTAGCCATCCGTACTTCTAGAACGGCTGTTGCAGATGCTGACGATGATGACGAAGATGAAGCGGCTTCAGAAGAAGCTCCTGCTGCTGAAGCATCTGGAGAAGAATAAAATTCAAAAAATAGAATTATCATAAGACCTTCGAATTTTCGGAGGTCTTTTTTATTACGTTAAATCATAAATAGATTTACCTCAGTGTTAATTCAATTTTATTAAAACATTACATTGTTCCAAATGATTTTCTCTAAAGTTTTATGATGGGTAATTTTGTCAAAAAATTAAAAGGTGGAATGGTAAATTTCATTAAAACAACAATTTAAAAAATTATCTAAATGAAAAAAATTTATACTCTTTTATTAGCAGTTTCAGCTTCTGTAGCTGTGAATGCACAGGCAACCATCATCACAGAATGGAACTTTAATGACCAGACAACCAATCCATCTGTAGGAGAGGGAACACTTACACTCATAGGAGGTATTATGCCTTGGGACAATCCTGGAGATGATATTCCTGCAGGTTATTCATCAGGTTGTAATCCCGTTACTTTGCTGTTAGAAGATGGTACGGGAACAGGAAATTGGGCATATAATTCTACTGCCTATCCGGCTCAGGGAACAAATCCTGATACGGCTGGATTTCTTTTCCATACATCTACTGAAGGAGCGGTTGATGAGGTAAGCTTCATTTTCAACTTGCGCAGATCGGGTACTGCATCTACTTATTTCTCAGTATTCTCTTCACTCGATGGTACAAATTGGGACTTAATTGCGACAGAAAGTAATATGACTACCGATTTTGCAGCTTATGGAGGTCCTTATTTGGTTCCGAATGGTACAAATGCTCCTCAACTTTACATCAAAGTAGTCTCTTCTTTTGCGCCAGGAACTAATCAGTACGGTGCAACCGGAAATTATGGAGAAGGTGGAACTATCCGTTTGGACAACGTAAGAGTTTTTACCGGTACATTGTTAGCAACAGAAGAAATTTCGACACAACCAATCGTAGCAAATACTGTTTGGTACAATGAAGCAATTTTCAATGCGCAAGGGAAAACGGCAATCGAAGTTTATGACATTTCAGGTCAGAAAGTGAAATCATTTTCAGGAAACGAAACATTTAAAGTAAATGTTGGGGATTTGGTTAAAGGTGTTTACGTTGTGAAAATCATTACGGCAAACAAAATCATTACTCAAAAAGTAATCAAGAAATAAAGAATTCATATTACTGAATTAAAATGTCCGTTAGTCGTTTGAAAGAATGATTGACGGATTTTTATTTTATGAAATTTTCCAAAACTTCCTTCCAACCATTCCATTCTCCATTGAAATTGGAATTGTGAAAAAGTGTAATCATCTGCCCATTCACTTTCTGAATTTCACTTTTCAATCGAAATAATTCTGCTAAAGCTTGTTCAGGATTGAGTTTCATATAATTTCTGAGCGTGACATCCATCGCACAAAAAGAGTGAACTTTGAGGTTAGTTTTTATTTCATCTCTTAAATCATACCAATAAAACGGAGTACAAGTGCCGGCACGAAATCCCGTTTCATCTGCATAAGCCATAGTATAATCTTCTTCAATTCCTTTTTGGATGAGGTTTTGGTAAGTTTCTGGTAAATCTAATTTGATGAAATGCTGACGTGATTTGGTTATTTTTTGTCCTGAAATTTTCTCTAAACGCCGGATTTCAGTTTTCAATTTTTCCAAATTAGAATTCGAAGCATAAGACGGATGAATGCCAATTTCAGCCCATTTGGAAATTTCTTTAATTTTATTTTGAAAAAATGAATTATCGAACGGATTGTTTTTGTCAAATTTTCCATAATTCGCCATCAGCCAAAAGAAAATCATCCTGAATTTAGATTGTAATTTCTTGTCATTATGAGTTTGTCGAAGAATCTTAAAGACTTCAAACGTATCATAATCATCAACTTCTTTACCCGAAATTACATTTTTTCTTTTCTTGAATTCCCGCCAATCCAATTTGATTAAGTCCTTCAGAAACGTACCGTAAGTTCTTTTGAATCCTTTGTTTTTGTATTTCCAAACCTGGTCAACATCACACGTGAGAACCATTTCGAATTCTCTTTTTTTGAATTCCAATTCAGAATATTTAAATTTAAATTTTTCTTGAAATTTCAAAATCCATTCATCTACAAAAGGCGTTTTGTAAACTTTTCCTTTCCCTGAAATGCGTCCGTGAATGTCTTTTTCCTGCGGTAAATATTCTTCGTATCGACTCAACGAAAAAAATAATTTCCCGATTTCGTTTAATTCTTTAAATTTAACATTACCTGAAATTCCATTTTCAAACATAAATCCATCTGAAATCAAATGAATTTCATCCGAAATTTTCTCTTTCGAATAATTAATTTTTGGAAAATCGGATGCTTCAAAAAACTGAAGATTTGTGGTCAATTCAAAATCAACTCCTGAAAATTCATTCCATACAAAATCAAAAATGTATTGAATTCGAGAAGTAATTTTGGGTGTATAAATCAGGATTTTCTGCATTATTTCAATTAAGTACTTACTTCTTTTTACATAATACTTTATACAATTTTAAAGCATTCCTTCATTGGCAAAGCTAAAATAAGACTTTTGCGTCACAATCAAGTGGTCAAAAACTTCGATATCCAAACTTAAGGCGGCTTCTTTGATTTTTCGGGTTAGATTGATGTCGGCTTGGCTCGGATTTAAATTTCCGGAAGGGTGATTATGTGCGAGAATCATGCTGGTTGCCATTTCTTCCAAAGCGATTTTCATGATGATGCGCAAATCGACTGAAGTTTGGTTGATACCGCCTTTGCTGATTTGTTCTTTTCTCACCACAAAATTTCCTTGATTTAGGTACAAAACCCAGAATTCTTCTACATTCGCATCGCCAATCAAACTTTGTAAAAGCACAAATGCATCTTGGCTGGAATCGATTTTAGGTTTTTCGAGTAATCCTTGTGCGGCGCGTCTTCTTCCGATTTCAAGAGCGGTCATGATGCTGATAGCTTTTACTTCGCCAACACCTTTGAATTTCCGTAAATCTTTGACAGATAATCTCGACAAATTGTTCCAATTATTTTCTACAGAAGCTAGAATTCTCTTGGCCAAATCAACGGCAGATTCGTCGCGAGAGCCACTTCCCATGATAATCGCGAGCAATTCAGAATCGGAAAGTGCGCGTTGTCCTTTGAGCAATAATTTTTCACGAGGCCGGTCGTCTTCTGCCCAGTTTTTGATGGGATTCGGTTGATAGTTCATAATGATTAGGTTTAAAGTTAATTAAAAATGAAAACAACTATACAATTAATTCTTTAAAAAATCCGAAGGATTGTAATGGAATTTCATAAAACCAATTCAAGCCTGAAAGGGTGAAATCATTATACCGAAACTTCTTTTTGAATTTGTTTCTTCCACAGGAAATAAGCGTTAATTGCCAAAATGGTAAAAATCAAATATTGAAATGCCGTGATTCCGTATCCTTTCTCCAAAAACAATCCAATCGCTATGAAATCACCTACAATCCAAAAAATCCAGTTTTCGATTTTTCGGCGTGCCATGAGCCACATTCCGACAAGGAAAATTGCAGTCAACAACGCATCGATGTAATCAATATTGGTATAATGAAATCCAACATCCTTCAAATGTGATAAATCAAATCCATTTTGAATGACGGGACGGTAATAATAAATTGTCATCACAACCAAAATGCTGAACACAAATAGTATTGAACCGATTCCGTATTCTTTTTTATTCATTCGTAAAACAGGAACGTGAACATGGTCTGCTTCTACGGCTTTCTGCCAGAGAATCCAGCCGTAAACGCTCATGATGGTGTAGTAAACGTTGATGAGCATATCGCCATACAATCCCCAATTAAACAATAAATAAATGAAAATGGCAGTAGAAATAATTCCGGTCGGATACACCCAAATATTTCGTTTCATCGAAAAATAAACGCTCGCAATTCCCAGAATGACAGCAAAACTTTCCAAGGCAATTTGCCAGGGTTCATAGGTTTTATAAGGTTCAATTAAATAATTGATGAATTCGTTCATGCTATAAAATAAAAAGCCCGGTGATGAACCGAGCTGTTATGCATTTCATTTTTAATTAATCTCTTGACATGAAAATTCGTAAGATGTACCAAAAAAGCAACATCAATGAAGCAAACAAAGATAGTGCTGCAGGCACATATTGATCAGTTCCGAATTCATTTTTGATTTGATGTGTAGAATATAAAATGCTTCCAGAGGCCAAAATTACCATGCCTACAGAAAACCACAATCCTAAGTTAAATCCAAACATAATCCCGGCAATCATCAACCCTAAAGCGATGAAAAATCCAACCGTTAACCCTGTTCGCAAAAAAGAAAAATCGGTTCTGGTTAGCATTACCGCAGCAGTCAAACCTAAAAACATTCCGCCGGTAATTACTGCTGCCTGCATGATCATTTGAGGTCCGCCGCTGTAATACATCGCAATGTGAAGCATTGGAACGAATATCACTGCCTGCGCCAAAATGTATAAGAAGTAACCACCATACTGCATGGCTTTGCTGGTGTTTTTATACGCCATGTTTTGTGCAAGCCATGTTACGCCCATAAATCCTCCCAATAAAATCAACCATGAGTAGCCCTGCAGCGCCAATAAAGCATTTACCAAAGGTTCAATTCTCAATAAAAATGTTTCCAAAATGATGAAAACCAATACTGCAAGTGCAACGTGCGTGTAAGTTTTCCTGTAAAATGCCGCTTTTTCTATTTCTGTAGCATTAGCTACCAAATTTGGATTGTATTCCATTTTTTGATTTTTTGTTAAAGATAAAAATTATTCATAATCCAGCACCCACACCAGAAAGTAATCTTCCACTTTAGTGTAATGCGCAAAATATTTACGGCTTTGTGTTTCGTCAGAAATCCAGCATTTGATGGTTGCTTTCTCTACCAATTCAAATGGTTCTACACGGTAATGATGAAGGAAATTCCAGATGTTACCACCGTTTAATTTATACAACCCTTCTTTGATTCCCCAGATGACATGGAGATATTCCGATTCATTTTCTTTCGGGATCCAAATTGCTTCATCCTGTTCACGGATGAATTTTTCCTTGATGTTAAAAATCTTAGAAGGACGATTTTTCTCAATGTCAATTCCGATGTTAAATTCACTCAAACCCACACAAACCATATTGTACGAATGCGTGATCGAGATCTGATTGGTTGCCGGCAGATAAGGTTTTCCTTTCGAATCGTAATAAATTTCCAAATCCAGGTTCAAAACTTTCAGACAAGCACGAAGTCCTAAATATTCTTTTGCTTGTTTCGGTGTCAACGTCAAATATTTCATGATTCTATAAGGACTCAATTGAAGAAAATCCAATAATTCTTCATCCGATTCTTCCGTTTTCCAACAGATGATTCGGGTAAAATTATCTTTATGTAATGAATCAATTAATGGCATCCTTATTTTGAAAAAATAGTTTGTAACTTTGCACCTTCGAATTAGAAATTAATTCCTAAACTTATTTAATAAAAATTATTTATGAGTACACAAGTTGAATATATTCCTTACAAAGTTAAAGATATTTCTTTAGCAGAATGGGGAAGAAAAGAAATTACATTAGCAGAAGCTGAAATGCCGGGTTTGATGGCAATTCGTGAAGAATTTGGACCATCTCAGCCATTGAAAGGCGCAAGAATTGCAGGGTGTCTTCACATGACCATCCAAACGGCCGTTTTGATTGAAACTTTAGTTGCTTTAGGAGCTGAAGTTACGTGGTCCTCTTGCAATATTTTTTCAACGCAAGACCATGCTGCTGCTGCGATTGCTGCTGCCGGTATCCAGGTTTATGCATGGAAAGGTCTTGATGAAGAGTCTTTCGACTGGTGCATCGAACAAACATTATTCTTCGGTGAAGACAGAAAACCATTGAACATGATTTTGGACGACGGTGGAGATTTGACGAACATGGTTTTTGATAAATTCCCTGAGTTTACAAAAGACATCAAAGGTCTTTCTGAAGAAACCACAACCGGAGTTCACAGATTATACGAAAGAATGAAAAACGGAACTTTGGTAATGCCTGCAATCAACGTAAACGATTCGGTTACCAAATCTAAATTCGATAACAAATACGGATGTAAAGAATCTGCAGTAGATGCCGTTAGAAGAGCAACTGACATAATGTTGGCCGGAAAAAGAGTTGTAGTTTGCGGATACGGAGACGTAGGTAAAGGTACTGCTGCATCTTTCAGAGGAGCTGGTTCTATCGTGACGGTTACTGAAATCGACCCGATTTGTGCCCTTCAGGCTGCAATGGACGGTTACGAAGTAAAAAGATTAGATACTGTGGTTGATAATGCAGACATTGTAATCACAACTACAGGTAACTTCAACATCGTTAGAAAAGAACATTTCTTAAAATTAAAAGACAAAGCAATCGTTTGTAACATTGGTCACTTCGACAACGAAATTGATATGGCTTGGTTAAACGAAAACTACGGTCACACAAAATCTGAAGTAAAACCTCAAGTAGATATCTATACTTTGGAAGGAGGAAAAGAAGTTATCATTTTGGCAGAAGGTCGTTTGGTAAACTTGGGTTGTGCAACTGGCCACCCATCTTTTGTGATGTCTAACTCTTTCTCAAACCAGACTTTAGCTCAAATCGAACTTTGGACTAATTCTGAAGCTTACGGAAACGAAGTTTATATGTTGCCTAAACATCTAGATGAAAAAGTTGCCGCCTTGCATCTTAAAAAATTAAGCGTAGAGTTAGAAGTTCTTTCAACTGAACAAGCCGATTATATCGGAGTTCCTGTAGAAGGGCCATTCAAACCGGAATATTACAGATATTAATGGAACTTTAAATTCACATACCACCTGTCAGTTTTCCAAAACCTGACAGGTTTTTTATTTCCAGATACCATCAGCAATTCTCAAAACTAAACATTAGACTTTGGGCGCCATCTAGCGCTGCTCCGGGGTTCCGTATGCCGCCCTAAACAATGACACCGCACAGGCGGCACACCAAGCCCTCCATATCGCGGGTGCGGGCAAACCTCCAAAACCTTCTCCAAAACAACCAAAAATTTTACAACAACGGTTTTCTGGATTTTAAAAACCAATAACCATCAACCACTTTGCCACCTGCACCGAAATAATTACTTTTGCACTCATGCCCAAACAAGTTACCATTCGGATTTCGCCACAAGATTTCGCCAATGAAAATTTACTCAAAAAACATTTGGCAAATTCCCTCAACCTCAAAACCAAACAGATCAATGCATACCAGATTCTCCGTCATTCATTAGACGCCAGAAGCCGAAATATCGTTCTCCAACTGCAAATCAATGTTTTCGTCGACGAACCTTTCGAAGATGCTTTTGCATTCGATGCGCCTTTGCAAGATGTCTCCAATGCAAAGCCTGTTTTGATTGCCGGAGCAGGACCTGCCGGACTTTTTGCTGCATTGCGCCTAATCGAAGCCGGACTCAAACCTGTCATCATCGAGCGCGGAAAAGATGTGCGCGAACGCCGTCGTGACCTCGCTGCCATGAACAAAGAAGGCACAGTCAATTCCGAATCCAATTATTGTTATGGTGAAGGAGGCGCCGGAACTTATTCCGATGGGAAATTGTACACCCGTTCCACGAAAAGAGGAAACGTCCTCAAAAGTTTGCAATGGTTTCATCATTTTGGAGCGACAGAAAGGATTTTGCAGGAAGCACATCCGCACATCGGAACTAATAAATTACCGGGAATTATCGCCAAAATGCGTGAAGCCATCCAAAAATGTGGCGGTGAAGTTCATTTCAACTCAAAAGTTACCGATTTCATCATCGAAGGAAATCAATTGAAAGGTGTTAGAATCAACGATGAATTCAATTTGAATTCCGAGGCGTTGATTCTCGCAACGGGACATTCCGCACGCGACATTTTTCATTTATTAAATAATAAAAACATTCTTATCGAAAGCAAACCTTTTGCAATCGGTGTACGCATTGAGCATCCGCAAAAGCTTATTGACAGCATACAATACCATTGCTCCCCAGATGAAGACCGCAACGAATTACTCCCGGCAGCCGCTTATTCAGTGGTCAGTCAGGAAGCAGGGAGAGGTGTGTTTTCATTTTGTATGTGTCCGGGCGGAATCATCGCGCCGGCAAGCACTGACGAAGGAGAATTGGTCGTAAACGGATGGTCTCCATCAAAACGTGACGGTATTTATGCAAACTCTGGAATGGTTGTGACTGTTGATGAAAAAGATTTTTCAAGTTATGGATTCACAGGACCTTTGGCAGGAATGGAATTTCAGCAAATGATCGAACAAAAAGCATGGAATGCCGGCGGTGGGAAACTAGTAGCACCAGCACAGCGAATGACTGATTTCGTAAAGGGAGTCGTTTCACAATCTTTGCCCGATTGTTCTTATCTTCCCGGAACCAATTCAGCGCAGTTGAATTCAGTTTTACCCATTGAGGTTTATGCTTCCATGCGTAAAGGATTTCAATCTTTCGGACAGAAAATGAAAGGTTATTACACCGAAGAAGCAATCGTTTTGGCGACAGAAAGTCGAACTTCCTCTCCAGTCAGAATTCCGAGAAATAACGACAATCTACAACATACGCAAATCAAAGGTTTATTTCCGTGCGGAGAAGGCGCGGGCTATGCTGGTGGCATCATTTCTGCTGCGATGGATGGTGAAAAAGTAGCAGCGGCAGTTGCTATGTCCCTTCAATCATAGAAAGCCTGATAGATTTTAAAAACCTGTCAGATCTGGAATTTTATTTAACAGTAAAAACCAAGTGCTCGTACTGTCCGCCCATCAGATTTTTAGTTTTGATGATTTTAAAGCCGATTCGTTCGTATAATTTTTTAGCAGAGGGATTTTCTACATCTACCAATAATCCGACTTTATAAAATCCTTTTTCTTTAGCATGAATTATCATTGCTTCAATCAGTTTCCTGCCGATTCCTTTTCCCTGATGATTCATCGAAACGCTGACGGTATCGATATAAAATTCTCCTGCTTCAGTTTCATCTTCCGGAATTTGTTCAAATCTAAATTTTTCCAACAAATGATCTAAAAAAGGTGTGCGTAATTCATTCAATTTATTTCCGTCATAACCTGTAATCGAACCAATGATTTCTCCGTTTTCTTCAAAAACCAGAGTATTTTCATAACTGTACTGATTTCCTTTTTGCTGAAAGAAATACTCAAAAACAGGAATGGATTTTTCCAAATCCGAACTTTGCGTGAATTTCATCGCCAGATCTTCCATTGCTTGTACAATCAATGGTGCAACTTGTATATAATCAGATTTTTGAGCGGGACGGATTAGCATTTTATTTTTTGTAGTAAATGGGTTTTCTGCTGGTATGTATGATTCTTAAAATTTGGATTTCATCCATTTTTACACGAAATGAAATTCTGTAAGAATCGACAAATAATACATGATAAGTTCAATTTGATTTCCATTACAAAGATTTTCTTCTTTCTGAAAGCAAACTTTCTATGTCATTTTTGAAATAAACTGACCGGAATAGATTGCTTTTTCAGCTTCGTTAATCTCCAAATTGTGTTCTTTCAAAAATTCAGAATTAATTGAATTTTCATCGATTTCATCAATCGTTTTGAATTTAAAATTCAGACTTTCCATAAAAGCAAGCAATACTTTTTTTCCTGTTCATTTTGTATGTCGATAAGAATATGCATGAAGTAAAGTTAATATTTTAATTTAAAATCTAAATCCAATACCTAAATTAAATCTTAAATTGAAGAAATTATCTGAAGTCAATTTCATCCTTGCTGAATTATTGGTCAAAGTAATTTCGGTATCGCCATTTGGCAATTCAAAATCGCTCAATTCTTCTCTCAATTGTTCCATTTCGGCATCTGAAAGATTATAATCGGAAACAGAATTGAAATCAATTTTCACGTTTGAAAAATAAGGCCCTAGCGAAGTGTCAATCGTGAAATGTTTTCCAATTGTGAACTGCGTTCCAATGTTCAAACCGTACCCAAAACCTTTGTATTTTCCTTCGAAATCAATTAAATATTGGTCTTCAAATGTTGTGAAATTATAATTTGAGCTAAAATCATAATTATCAAATCTCAAAAAAGGACCTAGGTAAAAACCCTTACCATAACCTTGCCCCAGGTAAAATCTAACTTCAGGAGTGATGGCATTTCCACTGAATTCAAAGTCGCGGAAAAATCTTTCACCTGTACTTTCCAGATTGTCAATTCCGCTTGAGTCTTCGATGAGGTCAATGACCTTGTCTTCAAAAACCATCCCGCGTTTCGGAGTGAATTTATATCCTAAAGAAATGGACATAAAATTGACAGGGAAAAACTCATATTGAAATGATAGGGTTCCTACAAACAGAGAAGGAACATTTAATTTGATGATGTGTCGGGAAGGCGATTCAGTTTGAATGGAATCATAAACTAAAGTTGGATCATCAAGAATTGTATCTTCTTGAGCATTTGCAAATTGTGTAAACACCAACAGTGTCATAACACAAAATAATTTTACAATGTTTTTCATGTCTGATAGAAAGTTTAGTTAACATAAGTAGAAGTTTTAGCTGGTGAGTGTGTGGAAGGCTTCTTCCAGATTTTTATATTGTCCTTTGAACTCTTCGATAGGGCTGTCAGAGACGATTTTTCCTTTGTTGAGTAAAATTACTCTGGAACAAAGTGCCTCAACTTCCTGCATGATGTGTGTGGAAAGAATTACGGTTTTTTCTTTTCCGATTTCGCGGATAACCTCGCGAATTTCCAAAATCTGATTTGGGTCAAGCCCGTTTGTAGGTTCATCTAAGATTAGAATTTCAGGGTTTGAAAGAATGGCTTGTGCAAGACCAACGCGCTGTTTGTAACCTTTGGAAAGCTGTCCGATTTTTTTGTGGCTTTCGGGCGTTAACCCCACCTTTTTGATGACTTCTTCGATGCGTTCTTTCTTTTCATTGCGAATGTTTCCTACAAATTTTAAATATTCGCGGATGTACATTTCGTAATAAAGCGGATTGTTTTCAGGTAAAAATCCGATTAATTTTTTAGTTTGAATGGGTTGGTTGAGAACTGAAAATTCATTGACTTTTATTTCCCCGCCGTCAGGAATGATGGCTCCTGTGACACTTTTCATCAATGTTGATTTTCCGGCGCCGTTTGGACCTAAAAGTCCGACTACTTCACCACTTTTTATAGAAAATGAAATCGAATCCAATGCCTTTTGGTTGCCGTAGTTTTTGGATAATGATGAAATGACGATGCCCATTTTGTTTATTTATCTAACAAAAGTAAGGATTAAGTTTTTATTTTTTGAATTGGATTCCGAATGTAAATGTTTTATCGGGCTTATGTGAGATTTGATATTAAGAGAAGAAACCGTGAGGTTTCGGTAATTATCTTTTATGACAAAAAAAATTAGATAACGGAATTCTGTGAGGGATATGCAGGGCTTGGTGTGCCGCCTACTACGTTTTGATTTTTGTGGCGGCATACGGAACCCCGGAGTAGCCCGACCCCGTTGCACGGGAATTGTGAATTTATAATCTGATTGAATTGCAACGGGGGCACAGCCTGATTAGATGCTTCGACAAGCTCAGCATGACATACTGATATTTTGACAGTTGTATTTAATTGGCATTTATTTTGTACTTTTGCAGACTGAATTTTAAAGATTCGTTATTTGAAATTATGGGGCTGACCGGTTTTGACAGCAAGGTCAATAGACGGAGTAAGCATGTCGTGGAATGTCGCGTACCCACGTTAATCAGACGCTTCAACTTTATAACTGGCAACAACAATTACGCTTTAGCTGCCTAATTGATCGAATTATAGTAGATCTTGGCGTTTCTGTACTAGGTATGGAAGCTAAATGTCTCTCAAATGCCTTTCCTTACGGCGTTTGATTAAGAGGCACAGCAATGTGGGGATAGACAAGATGGTGTTTCGGAGTCTTGTCGAAATTTAAGAAACTAAGCTGCAGATAGGGTGTTTGTTCTCGGTCTGTAGTCGAAAACCAAAAACAAAATAAGCATGTAGAAAGCACGTAGGTTGCTTGTTTGGACGCGGGTTCGAATCCCGCCAGCTCCACTTTGCGGGATAGATAATTTTTTTCATTCTTTGTCCCGCTTTTATTTTCGTATAATTTATTGTTAATCAGGTATATATTTTTAACAACATCATTGATTCTTGCAGTTCGATTTATAATTATTTCTCCGTAGGACGCATGGCGGGTGTACCTTCATTTTTCTTGGCAAAATCATAAGTTTTAGTTCTTAATTCTTTGTTGGCTGTAGCTGCGTCAGAATAAAGCTGATCTATATTAGAGGTTTTTTGTAGAACTTCTCTATTTGGTAAATTTTTAAGTATATCATCACTAAGTTTAGAATTACTTTGTCTTTTTACTCTACGTTCCAACACATCGTCTATCCATTTATTCAGTTTTGGAAGTTTTGTACTTAATTTCCCTACTCCTTTTACAATAGTTATTACAGATAATACAATATCTATGGCAATGATGGTATCTTCTCCGACATTGTGGGCTATAACATAGCGGGAAAGCGAAGAATTGTAAAAGAAAAAACCGTTTCATACATCGAAACGGTTTTTTTATAAAACTCAGTTCTATACTATTTTTCTTTATAATCATACAATCTGCCTACTACCTCATATTTTCCTTGTTCATTTAGTTTTATACGGATATGCCCTGTATAATAATGATAAGCAAACGCCTCGCCTTTTTCATCATCTATTGATATGATAATTCCGGACCTCTCAGGTTCACAAACCTGAAAAGTGTGCTTTTAATTTTGTTTTCCATTTGGATAAATTGGTTTTTATGATTAATAATTTATACATACAAAGCATGACGCTATAATATATTATAGCATTTACTTTATTGAAATAAAAAAGGGGTGTTATTTCTATAAAAGAAATAGTTTTAGAAGTGTTGTCATAGGTTAAGTTTTAGGTTGAAAATCATTTTGACTAAAATAGTCAATGTTTTTAATTAACAAGATAAATTTAAAATTATTTTTTAGATGACTAATTAATTAGATGCAGATAATTTGGAAAGGGTTGGTTAAAGAAATTAATCAAATTTCAAAATATAATAAACTCCGCCTAACAAATGTTTCTGGAAATCAAGCTCATCATAAGACTCCGGCGTATGCCCCAATCCTGTGTAAAACATTCTGCTGTTTTCATCTTCACGGTACCAGGCAATCGGATGGATTTTTCCCATTTCTCCACCTTTGTAGCTTGATTCATCAAGCAGCATTAGGATTCTGATTTCAGGATTGATATTTTTGAAATTGTACCATTCGTCTTCGTGCAGCCATTGATCTTTCAAATGTTTGGTAGAAATATGCGTTCGATCTATCACATCGATTTTCGCTTGTTGATTGTCAGGATGACTTTTGAAATATCCACCGACCAATTCTCCGTACCATTCCCAATCGTGTTCTGTATCAGTTGCTGAATGTATACCCATAAATCCTTTTCCTGAATTGTAAAATTCTTCAAAAGCTTGTTCCTGTTCTTTGTTTAAAATATCGCCGGTTGTGTTGAGGAAAATTACGCCGTCAAATTTTCGGAGAGAATCAGGCGTGAAATACTCGCTGTTTTCAGTATGGGTAAATTGAATACGGTTTGATTTTAAAATTTGAGATAAAGTTTCAACTCCTTTTTCGATGCTTTTGTGACGAAATCCTGCTGTTTTGGTAAAAATCAAAACAGTTTTACTCTGAGCATTTATAGTTTGAAATACACAGAAAATTAAAACCAAACAAACGAAATTTTTCATGTGAGTTGAATTTTTTATAAAAATAAATAATTACCTGATATATTAAAATTTAAAAATTATAGCTCTCAATTCAGGAATGGAACAAACGAAATTGATTAAAAATCTGAAACAAAAAAATGTAAATATCATTCAATCAGATTCAAAAGAAAAATTTTATCCTGAAAAAAGACGATTCCAATATGTAGGAATTGATACCATACATCAATAGATTTGAAATCTAATCTTCTGAAATTTGTATAGAATTAATTTATTATGAATCAGCAATTTCAGAATTACATCAATAATTTCAAGGAAAGAGAAACAAGGATGCCGGCAATGTTCGTCGGACATGGTTCTCCGATGAACGGAATTCGCGACAATGAATTTACGCAAGGCTGGGTCAATGCTGCACAGTCGATGGATTTGCCGAGTGCAGTTTTGGTGATTTCAGCGCATTGGCTGACCAATGGAACGCAAGTTACGGCAATGGATTTCCCAAAAACGATTCATGATTTCGGTGGATTTCCACAAGAATTGTTTGATGTACAATATCCGGCGTCGGGAAGTTCTGAATTAGCGGAATTGATTCAAAAAGATATTTATAAAACTGAAGTTGGATTGGACCACGAATGGGGATTGGACCATGGTGCATGGACGGTTGTGCGGCACATGTTTCCAGATGCGGACATTCCTGTTTTGCAGCTGAGTATTGATTATTTCAAGCCGGCTCAGTACCATTATGATTTGGCGCAGCAACTGGCAAATTTGAGAAAAAAGGGAGTTTTGATCATCGGAAGCGGGAACATGATTCACAATCTGAAAATGATTGACTGGCAGAATATTGACAATAATATCGGTTATGATTGGGCAGAAGAATTGAATAAAAAATTTGTCCAAATCATTGAAAATAAAGAACATTCAAAACTTTTCAATATTTCTGAATTAGGCGAAGCGGCTAAACTTGCGATTCCAACTCCAGACCACTATTTTCCGCTATTGTATTCATTGGGCTTACAAAATTCCAAAGAAGAGGTTGAGATTTTCAATAACCATTGTGTGGCAGGTTCTTTGTCGATGACTTCTGTGAAAATCGGATAAATTATTTACGAAATATTTTAAACTTCTAACTTCTATAAATTACCTTTGCCAAACTTTTGGAAGCAAAAACAATTCACGACGTCCTGAAAAGATACGAGTCATCTGATTTCGTACAGGAGTCCATTGCAAAAATTCAAAAAAATCATTCGCAAAAAATCCACGGAAAAGGTCAGGTTGGCTCTTCACTTTCTTTTTTTACGTCACAGTTGATGAAACAATCGGGCAATCCTGTTTTGTTGATTTTAGATGACAAAGAAGAAGCGGTCTATGTATTAAATGAGTTAGAATCTATTTTTTCTAAAGAAGATATTCTTTTCCTGCCTGATTCATACCGCAGACCGTATGATGTCGAGCAAACCAATAATGCTAACGTCGTTTTGCGAACAGAAGTTTTGAATACACTGAATGGTGCCAAAAAGCCGAGAATTGTAGTTGCTTATGCCGAGGGTTTGTTTGAAAAAGTAGTTACCAGAAAAGTTTTAAGCAAAAATACACTCAAAGTTTCTGTCGATGAAAAACTCGATATTGATTTCTTGAATGAATTGCTTTTTTCGTATGAATTTCATCGTGTAGATTTCGTTTCAGAACCGGGAGAATTTTCTGTTCGTGGTGGAATTGTGGACGTTTTTTCTTATTCAGACGAGCGTCCGTACAGGATTTCGCTTTTTGGTGACGAGGTGGAAAGCATCCGCGCATTTGATATTGAAACCCAATTATCGGTTGAAAAAGTAAAGGAATTTACGATTGTTCCAAATCTGGAAAATAAATTTTCTACCGAAAATCGTGAAAGTTTTCTCCAATATATTTCTGATAAAACGATTGTGGTAGCGAAAAATATCGCTGTAATCAAATCTTCTTTGCACAGAAATTTTAAATTGGCGCAAGATATTTTTGAAGATTTAAAAGGAGAATTGAAACGTGCAACGCCTAATGAACTTTTTTTGGATTCAAATGAATTCATCAAAGATTTAGAAAAATTTTCGGTTGTTGAATTTTCATTAAATCCTTATTTCCAAGCAAATTCAATTCAAATTAACCAAAATCCTCAGCCTTCATTCAACAAACAATTTGATTTGTTGTTGGATGAATTTAATCAAAAAACAACGGAAGGTTACACGAATTATCTGTTTTGTTCAGGCGAAAAACAAGTTCAAAGATTTAATGATATTTTTGAAGATATCGGGAAAGATGTAAAATTTGTTCCGGTGATTGGCTCTATTCATCAGGGTTTTATCGATGACGATTTGAAAATCACTTGTTTTACCGACCATCAGATTTTTGAACGTTACCATAAATTTAATTTAAGAAATTCATTCGCCAAAAAAGAAGCAATTACGTTGAAAGAATTGACTTCGCTTCAAGTTGGCGATTACGTAACGCACATAGACCATGGAGTAGGGAAATTTGCGGGATTGATGAAAATTGACGTGCAAGGTCAGAAACAAGAAGCGATCAAATTGATTTATCAAAACAATGATATTCTGTACGTCAGTATTCATTCTTTACATAAAATTGCAAAATTTACAGGCAAAGACGGCGCGGAACCAAAAGTGAATAAATTGGGTTCGCCGGCTTGGAGAAATTTAAAAAATAAAACCAAAGCGAAAGTCAAAGAAATTGCTTTTGATTTGATTAAATTATATGCAAAACGCCGTACACAGAAAGGATTTGCGTTTACACCTGATAGTTATTTGCAGAACGAATTGGAGGCTTCTTTCATGTACGAAGACACGCCGGACCAATTAAAAGCGACAAATGACGTAAAAGCCGACATGGAAAGTGACCGCTCGATGGATCGACTGGTTTGCGGTGATGTAGGATTTGGGAAAACGGAAGTCGCTATCAGAGCCGCATTCAAAGCTGCAACGGACGGGAAGCAAGTGGCCATTTTGGTTCCAACCACAATTTTGGCATTTCAGCATTTCAAGACTTTTTCTGAAAGATTAAAGGAAATGCCGGTTACAATTGCATATTTAAATCGTTTTAAATCAGCAAAACAGAAAAAAGAAATTCTTGAAAAATTAGCCGAGGGAAAAATTGACATCATCATAGGAACACATCAATTGGTCAACAAAGAAGTGAAGTACAAAGACTTGGGATTGTTGATTGTCGATGAAGAACATAAATTTGGGGTAGGTGTAAAGGACAAATTGAAAACGCTTCGTTCCAATATTGATACTTTGACATTGACTGCGACACCGATTCCGAGAACTTTGCAGTTTTCGTTGATGGCTGCAAGAGATTTGTCCATCATCAAAACACCACCACCAAACAGACAGCCGATAGAGACGAGTTTAATTGGATTTAATGAAGAGCAAATTCGTGATGCGGTTTTTTATGAATTACAGCGAGGCGGGCAAATATTTTTCATTCATAACCGAATTGAAACCCTGAAGGAAATTGCAGGAATGATTCAACGTTTGGTTCCTGATGCGAAAATCGCAACAGGGCACGGACAGATGAAAGGAGATGATTTGGAGAAGGTCATTTTGGATTTTATGGAAGGAAAATATGATGTTTTGGTTTCTACAACGATTGTCGAAAATGGGTTAGATGTTCCCAATGCAAATACAATTTTAATCGGTGATGCGCAGAATTTCGGATTGGCAGATTTACATCAAATGCGCGGGCGGGTAGGTCGAAGCAACCGCAAAGCTTTCTGTTATTTGATTGCGCCACCAGTAGCTGCACTCACAAATGAAGCAAGAAAACGTTTGCAGGCAATCGAGCAGTTTTCAGATTTGGGTTCAGGATTTAACATTGCGATGAAAGATTTGGAGATTCGCGGTGCAGGAAATCTTTTGGGCGGTGAACAGTCCGGATTTATATCTGAAATCGGATTTGATACCTATCAGAAAATTTTGAATGAAGCGATCGAAGAATTAAAAGAAACAGACTTCAAAGATTTGTTTGAAGAGCAAAATGCAGATAAGAAAATTTATGTTTCAGATATTCAGATCGATACGGATTTGCAAATATTAATTCCCGATGATTATGTGAACAATGTAGAAGAACGTTTGGCGCTTTACAATGAATTGTCTTCTATAGAAAATGAGGTAGAATTAGCGGTATTTGAATCAAAATTAATTGATCGTTTTGGAGAATATCCGAAAGAAGTTTCCAATTTGTTGCAAAGCATTCGTCTGAAATGGATGGCACGAGATTTAGGATTTGAAAGAATCATTCTCAAAAAAGGGGTTATGCTTGCCTATTTCATCAGTAAACCACAATCGGAATATTTCCAATCGGCAACTTTCCAAAATTTAATTTCAACATTACATCAAAATCCAAGATTGGCAACTTTCAAAGAAAAAGAAGCCAAATCAAAAGAGGAAAATGCAACTTTAATGTTGCGATTTGAAGAAGTGAAGACGGTTCAGAAAGCTTTGGAGAAGTTAGATTTTTTTGTCAATAAACAATAAACATTATTTTTGAGAAAAATTGACCTTATGAAAAAACTATTTTTATGCTTTTTATTTATTCTTTCTTCTTTTGGGTTTGCGCAATGTCCTGAAGGAAGTGTGTTTTTATTATGCCAAGAGGATATAGATCAGTTTATCATCGATTACCCTGAGTGTACAGAAATATTAGGTGACTTAAATTTACAATCTACTCCTAATCCTAGTGGAGAATCGCCTATAATAAATTTACAAGGTCTACAAAATATCGAAAAGGTGAATGGTTCTTTATCAATCTGGTGGTGCTATCATTTGCAGAGCCTAGAAGGTTTAAATAACTTAAAAAATGTAAACGGATATTTTTTGATTAGCCAAACAGGCATTATATCAGTAGATAATGTTTTTAGTGTTTTAAATTCTGTAGGTGGTTCATTTAGGTTTCATTCCAATGAAAGTTTAATATTTATTGATGACTTTGATAATTTATTGTTTGTTGGAGATAATATGCGTTTTCACCAGAATTATAATTTGTCTAGTATAGATGGATTTGAAAATTTAGAAAGTATAGGAGGAGGAATAAATATTTCAGATGATAGATTGAAAAACATTTCAGGATTTCAAAATTTGTCATATTTAGGTGGTGATTTTCAATTTTCTCATAATATATTTTCATTTGAACCTATTTCTATATCTCCATTTGATCGTTTGACAGAGATTAATGGAAATCTTAGAATTATCCAAACAACTATTGAAAATTTGAATTGGCTAAATAACTTAAATTCTATAAGAGGAGAGGTTTTAATCAATAGTAATTCATCTTTTGTTGAAGCGTCAGAAATGACAAATTTGACTTCAATAAATGGTAGTTTAAGATTAATGGATAATAACATAAGCTCTTTAGATGGATTTGAAAATGTAGAACCATCTGATATTAGCTTTCTGACGTTAAATCATAATTTAAATTTATCAGACTGCAGTAAACCTAACATTTGCCAATATTTAATAAATGGAGGAGAATATTTAATTGAAAACAACGCCTCAGGCTGTAATTCAGCGGAAGAAATTTTGATGAATTGCAATATGAGTGTTGCTGATGAAGATTTGAGTGAGAAATTAACCGTTTACCCTAACCCTGCTAAAGACAAATTATTTATTAATTCTAAAGATTTAATTATTCAAGAATTAGGATTGTATTCGACCGAGGGAAAATTAATTCAAGCATTTAAATCAAATAATAATATTTTAGATGTTTCAAAATATCCTTCAGGTAATTATATTTTAATTGTAAAAACAGGCAAGGGACAATTGTCTAAGAAAATTTTAATTTCTAAATAATAAAAAAACCTCAAAGTCTTTAAATTCTTTGAGGCTTTATTTAAAAAATTGAACTTTCTTATTGCGCTTCAAACCTTACCGGAATGCGGTAAACTTCATTTTGTGCGAGAAGCGATTTCGCGTCCGAATGTGAAAATTTTTCAATTGCTGATTTTGCTGCATCTGCCAATTCTGCATCAGATTTGCCCAAAATCCTTACGTTCTGTAAGTCGCTGTTTGCATTCGTTGTAAAACGCACATACACAGTCCCTTCATGAGAATTGTTCAATGCATGTTCAGGATATTCAGCATAATCAGAAATCAAATCTGCAATCAGATGGTCTTTACAAGATTTTTGTTTTTCTTGTGCTACAGTATTACACTTTTCGATTTTGTTTTGTGCAAATGAAATCCCTGAAATGCACACAATGAATATAGTTAAAATGCTGTTTTTCATAATATTAAAATTTGAAATGATTAATTATTTACTTTATCGTGATGTAAAATTAACATTAAGTTTACATTGAAACAATAGTGAAATGAAAACTTAACATTGGAAATGCAATTCTTAACATTGGAAAATAAAGGTTTGAGGTTCAGAGTTCAATGTTTCAGATCCTTAATTTTAGTTTACAATAAATTAACATTAAACCAAAAACTTGAAACTTGAAACAAAATATTGTGTAACAATTCTATCTTTTTTGTCGTCTTTTAAATAGAAACATTTGGAGAATTAAATTTTTATTCTACATTTGTAGAGTTAATTCTAGGAATATAGAAATGAGTTTGTCAAAAAAGGAAGAAGAATTGATGGAGATTATCTGGAAGGAGGAAAAGCCTTTTATGAAAGACATCATCGAAAATTATCCTGAACCCAAGCCTGCGACTACGACTTTAGCGACTTTGCTCAAAAGGATGCAGGACAAAGGTTTTGTGGATTTTGAACTTTTCGGGAATTCAAGAAGGTATTTTGCGCTGGTCAGAAAAGAAGATTATTTCTCAGGGCAGATGAATGGAATCATCAAAAATTTCTTCAACAATTCGGCATTGCAGTTTGCTTCTTTTTTCACTTCTTCGGCAAATCTGTCGGACAAGGAATTAGAAGATTTGAAAAAAATAGTGGATAAAGAACTTAAAAAAAGACAAGATGATTGAACTGATTTTTAAAACCTTAGCCTGTTCCGGATTGTTTATCGCATTTTATTTGTTGATTTTACAACGTGAAAAAATGTTTGCTTTCAACCGCTTTTATTTGATTGCAACTTTGCTGCTTTCGTTTGCGATTCCTTTTATGGAATTTGGAATGAACCAAATGGAAAATGTTCCTGTTGTTGCGGAAGTAATTCCGGTCGAAATCGCCAAAAATGATATAAATATAGCTGAACTGGTTGCTCAGAAAAATGTAGAAAAACAAACAATTTCAACTGCAGGTAGTTCTCAATCAACATTCAATTGGTGGATTTTAGTTCCGTTGATTTATCTGGTTCTGACTTTGGTGATGTTGCTTCGATTTATTTCTAATTTGTTGAATTTATTTGTAATGACACGAATGAATGATAGGATTCAGAAACAAGGATTTACAATAGTTTCAGTTAAAACTGATATTTCGACTTTTAGTTTTTTCAATTATTTATTTGTTCCAAAAAATGAAATTCATTCTGAAAGGATCCAACCTGAAATTTTCCGTCACGAATTGGCACACATGAAACAAAAACACAGTTTTGATGTGCTCTTGATTGAATTCCTGAAAATATTTTTCTGGTTCAATCCATTCCTTTATATGTATAAAAAATCAATTCAAACCAATCACGAATTCCTTGCGGATGCTGAAGTGTTGAATCAAAATCTCGATACCGTTCATTATCAGCGGCTTTTGTTAGAGAAGGTTTCTGCAAAATCACAAACCGCCTTGGCAAGCCCGTTTAATTATTTAGTAACCAAAAAAAGATTTATTATGATGACAAAAAAGACTTCTAGAATGAAAACCATAGCGTTAAAATTATTCAGCATTCCGCTATTGGTCATAACTATGCTCGTATTCAGCGAGAAAGTTTCCGCTCAGGTTCAACCCGGAAAAGGTGTCTCAAAAGAAATGTTCCGCGAATACAAAAAACAAGTTCGTAAAGCAACGGTAAAAGTTAAAAATGCAGACGGAACCAAAACGGAAAAAATTCAAACTGAAAACCTTGACACAGAATTGCTTGCCAATATTTATAACCAAATGAGTGACGAGCAGAAATTGAAAGTAAAACCGCTTCCACAGAACAAAAGCTTTAATTTGAATCTTGGAGACTTAGGTGTTCATTTAGGTAATTTGGGTGTAGAGCTCGGTGATATGGGTGTTGACTTGGGTAACATAAATGTTGACTTAGGTGACCTTGGTGTAGAATTGGGCAATTTGGGCGTTGATTTAGGGGATATGTTTTCTTCTCCGGAATTCTTGGACTTAATTGCCGGTATTAATATTGATTCGGAAGAAATTCAGAAATATGCGGATTCACCTGAAATGCAGAAAAAAATAAAAGAAATTGAAAAGAAAGCAGCCGAAATTGAAAAATATTATGATTCTCCTGAATTTAACAAAAAAATTAAGGATATCGAAGACAGAGCCGCAGAAATAGAGAAATACTATGACTCGCCGGAATTCAAGAAAAAAATAGAAGATATCGAGCGCAAAGCTGCTGAAATAGAAAAATACTACGATTCTCCTGAGTTTCAAAACAAAATCAAAGAAATAGAAAGAAAGGCAGAAGAAATGGGTAAAGAGGCTGAGAAAAAAGCTGCAGAAGCGGAAAGAAAAGCTAAAAAAGCCTAAAGAAAATAAATAGCAAAGACGCAATACATCATGTCTTTGTACAGTTTCTCAATAATTTTTTGTTTCAAGATAAAGCCGGATTTTATAGTCCGGCTTTATTTATTTTTTAATCTTTTCCAGTTAAAATCAAACAAGAAGGAATGTCCGAAAGCCAAAGACTTTTTGATTCTACCAATTTTTTCCAGGTTTCCAGACTAACCAACATCAAATCATTTTTTTTCAAAAGTTCTTTATCGATAGTTTTATCATGAATCAAACTGATATGATTCGGTGCTGTATGCTCGATGGCACGGATCGATTCTTTGATTTCGGCATTGGTTTTTATCTGATTCGCAACATCTAATATTGTAATCTGAGACGAAGAATTATTGATGAATTTTTGTGCGAAATTCATCAGAAATACATCTTCTTTTGATAAAATAGGAATGAAAATTCTATCTAGTTTTTCTAATTCTTTATCGATTAAAACCCCAACCGGAACTTTAGATTTGCTTAGGATCAATTCAGTTCCTTCGTCAAAAGGCGAATTTTCAAATATGTTTTGCCTTCCCGTAACCTGACCGAGAATATTTTTTGGATTGATGATTTTTGTAGTAAATCCTAAAACTCTTCCGAGTAAACTTCCTTCAAAAATAGAATGCCCAACCCCGATTAGCAATAAATCATATTCTCCCTTGTTGGCAACTTCGACTATATCTCCGCCAATGTCATTTGAACCTTTGAACAAAGTGGTAATCTCCTGATCCAGATTATTGGATTCTTCAATAATTGGCTCAAAACTTTCTTTCTCATATTCATCCATGTTATAATGGTGCAAATCATCGGTGGGAGAGAGGTGCATCGCAGTTATGGAGGCGTTTCCATTCAAAGTACGAATCATCCCGTCAGCCAATTTCAACAAAGACCTTCCGCGTTCAGGATTGCCAAATGAAATGAGAATTTTGTATTTGCTAATTTCCGAAACTTCCTGCAAAGCATTTTCTGATTTTGATTTAAATGCCCAATTGATAAAATCCATTGCCGGTCCCGTCATGAAAGTCGTTACCAATGCCATGATGACCATCATCGCAAATATTTCAGGCGAAAGTACACCCAAATCGTAACCGATATTAAGCACGACGAGCTCCATCAATCCGCGCGTATTCATCAAGGCACCGATGGACAAACTGTCTTTCCAGTTTTGTCCGACAAATTTTGCTGCCAATGCGCTTCCTACGAATTTTCCGACTACAGCAACCACAATGATTAAACCTGTGATTTTCCAAAGTTCAATGTCATTTAACAAACCGATTTGTGTCCGTAACCCCGTGAAAACAAAGAATAGCGGAAGTAATAAAACCATCCCGACATCTTCCACTTTTTCGATGAATAAATTTCTGAATTTTGCGCTTTCAGGCATAATTGCTCCTGCCATAAATGCTCCAAACAATGCATGGATTCCGATTACTTCAGTTGCATAAGAGGAAAGAATTAATACAATAAAGAAAATGGCAACAATCGGTTTGCTTAAACTTCCTTTGGTCGAATGCAAATCACCGATTCGTTTCAAAAATGGACGAACGGCTTTGATCATAAAAATCACATAAATGACAGCCAATACAATGACATACAATGAACTAACGAATGAGCCTGCTTTGACAATGGCAATCACAGCTGCTAAAATACACCAGGCCGTGATGTCATCTGCTGCTGCACAAGTAATTACAATCGTTCCCAATCGGGAGCGTTGAATGCCACGTTCTTGTACAATCCGTGCGAGTACCGGAAATGCGGTAACGCTCATAGCAATTCCGATGAACAATCCGAAAGATGAGAATTCAATATTGTCCGGGGCAAATCTTTCAAAAAGAAAATAAGACATCCCCATCCCCAACGCAAATGGGAAAATGATACTTGCATGACTGATCACAACCGCATCATGCGCTTTGTTTCTCAGGATTTTCAAATCGAGTTCCATCCCTACGATGAACATGAATAAAATTAATCCTATCTGACTGAGGAATTGTAAATTACCCAAAGATTCCATTGGGAATAAAACCGCAGAAACATCTGGAAAATGCATTCCCAAAAATGAAGGCCCCAGCATGATACCCGCAATCATTTCTCCAATCACAGTGGGCTGTCCGATTTTATTACAAACCCATCCAAACAAGCGCGCCACTAAAATAATAGTCACAATCTGAGCCAATAACAAAGCCAGCGGATGTTGTAAATTATGTGCTAATGAATCGATAAATTGGTTCCAGGAATCCGGCTCCGTTTCAAAGAGTGCAATATTTCTTCCTTCATTGAACTTAGAACCTAAAACGATTATCCAATAAATCAAAGCCGAAAATCCTGCAATTGTACTTATATAGAAAATGAGATTTTTGAATTTTTTCATGTGTAAATTATTAGAATACCTCTATATGAATTTTGCTCAAAGGTAATTTGACTTTTATGGAACAATGTTAAGGTTGGGATTAATTAAAGGCAGAATGTAATGAGGCAGAAAAATTATGTAATGAAATCAAAACTGAACTTTTCTTAAGAAATTTTCGCGGTAAATTTCGCTCAAAGTCAAGCGCAAAAAACTACCCGGAGTCGTTGGGATATTTGTGGTAATTTCATCAAAAGAAAACACCTGGACGGTCTTTAAAGCAACCATTTCTTTTTTGTTAATTTGACAAAATGAATGCGCCGGAAGGATTTTCTGTAATTTATCAAACGAAATATTTTTCAAAGTCAAAACCGAACCATCCATCATTTGAACAACTTTGTCGCGGCTGTCGATTTCAGAAGTTTTGATATAAGCCGGCTGGTCAAAAAATACAATCGCTTTTCCTTTGTCAGTATTGAATTGCGCAAATTCTTTCTTCGGAACTTTCTGTCGAAATCTGTCCAATGCTTTGGCAACAGCCTGTTGCAATCTTTCTTTTTTCACGGGTTTTCTGACATAATCCACCGCATCCAAATCAAAAGCTTCCACTGCATATTCTTTGTAAGCTGTCGTGAAAATAATCAATTTAGAATCGAGTAAATTAGCGACTTGCAGACCATTCATCGTCGGCATTTCAATATCAAGGATGCACAAATCGAAATCATAATTATTCATTTCAGACAAGAAAACTTCAGGGCTGTTGAATGCCTTTACAACTTCCAATTCAGGAATTTGTTCGCACATCATTTTCAGATAAGTCAGTCCAGGCAGCTCATCATCGAGCAGCAAGCATTTTAGCTTTGTGTTCAAGAAGATTTATTTTTAAATGGGCAATGTAAACGTCGCCTTCGGCAAATCGCTCCAGTTTGAAATTGTCTTTGTAAATGATTTTTAAACGTTGGTCAAGCGTTTCGGTTCCGATTCCGCTTTTCTCTTTTTGCAAAGGACTTCGAGGTGAAATTTTATTGGCAACAGTCAACGAAAAAGTATTGTCACGAAATTCAAAAGTTACTGCAATAAAGGCATTTTGACTTTGTAGATCTGCATGTTTGAAGGCATTTTCAATGAAATCAATTGAAATCATCGGAGCCAATAATCTTTGCTCGTAAAGTGGCTCATTTTCATTGATTTTAGATTTAACTTTCAACTCAAAAAGCGGACTTACTTTTATTTTATTGATCTCAATCAAATTCATTGCAAATTCGATTTCTTCCTTTGGAGTAACGAATTTTTTCCGGCTTTCATAAAGGATATAATCCAAAACATTCGCCAATTTATCCAGTGCAAAATAAGTCTGATAAGCGTGGGATTGAATCGTATTCAAAATATTTTTAAACAAATGCGGATTGAGTTTCGATTCCAGACTTTCGAGCTGAAGCGTGTTGATTTTTCGCTCAAATTCATAAAAACGAACTTCGATTTCTTTTTTTTGTTTGTTGGATTTTTCAAGGCGGTAAATCAAATATCCGATTACTGCAAGCACTACCACGCCCACAATTATCAAAATATTTAAAGAAATCTCAGAACCTTGCATCGACAAAATCGTTTCCTGCAAAGTTAAATCTTATTTGAAAACAAACCGAGAAACTATTTCGGCGGATATTTTTTGAATAATTTCGAAACACCTTTTTGGATGTTGGCTTCGCGCATTTCAGGCGAAGCATTTACAGGCATTTGTATATCAAGCCGGCCTTCCCAAACCAGATTTCCTTCGGTTGTGGTCATCGTGACTTTGTAGTTTTGATTTAATTTTTCTGAATTAATCGGAATCCCAAATCCGACAGAAGTTCCAAATCCTCCGCTTCCTCCGCCCATGCCGACTCCAACACTTGAACTTTGGTTTTCAGAAATGAATTCTTCTGGAACGACATTGATAATCACATCCGGATTGCCTGACTCATTCAAGCCTTTCGCTGCCAATTCCTGATTTAAACTTTGTTTCAATCTTGCTTCGTCCAATTCTCCTAAAGAACCAGAAGTTAATTCGACCGAATAATTTTTAATCTGACTGAAATCCTGACTGCGGTCATAATCAACCGTTACCGTTTGGGTGCTGCAAGCCGCTAATAACAAAATCGAAAAACTAAGTAAAATGAATTTTTTCATGAACAATTAATAACAAAAATTATTCCTTTTGTAATCTTCGTTGTTTAATAAGTTTGTTTGAGAAGTAAACAATTAAAATTGAGTTGAGTACAAATAAATAATAACCGATTTTAATTTGATTTATATTTTCTATTGACTTGATTAAATATAGATTCAAAGTTGATGAAAATAGAATAATCAAATTTATAATACTTAACACATAAATGATTTTGAGTTTTTCTCTAAAAGAAAAAATTAAAATTAAAATTGAAAGAATGAGTATCACAGTAAAAGCACAAAATGACCAAAAAGTTCTATCAAAAAAGTTATCTAGTCTGAAGTCATCTAAACTTACAAGTGACAATGAGTAAAAGTTAAAAGTATAATTTTCCTTTTTATCTTCAGTTAACTTTCGTGCTTTTTCATCCTTAAGAAAATCATTATTTTCATAAGGTGTAGATTTTGTAACTTCTATTTGTTCTTTTACTGAAAATCTAATTTCCTCATCCGAGCAAGTCCTCATGAAAGGCAAAAAGAAAATTACAAACGAAAAGACAGCTAAAGCCCGTAAGGTAAAGATGGTTTTCATTGCTTTTAGATGTACAATTTCAAATGTTCTTCAACAGCCTTTCTAAGGGATTCAAATCCAATTTCTTCCAGATTTATTTCCGACATTTTAATCCATTTTACAGACTGGATTTCAGATTCTTCCAATGTTAATTCAGCATTTTCAGGGCATTCTACGATGAAAATTAAATCTTCAGTTTTGTAAGGAATTCCTTTGTATAAATAATTATTGGGAAAGGATTTGAAATATTTAAAACGCTCCGAATCAATGTTCAGATTTAATTCTTCCTTCAATTCACGCGCGCAAGTTTCTTCAGCCGTTTCGTCCGGATCGGTAAATCCACCCGGCAAATCCAGCATTCCCAATTTCGGCTCGCGGTTTCTGACGGTAAAAAGCATCTCATCCCTTCTGATGATAATTACCGCAACGGCCGTCGCAACATTTTGAAAATAAACCATCCCGCAATCAAAACATTCAAATCTTCTGTTGTTTTCAAATTGGATGTTTTGCGATGCGCAATTGGGACAAAATTTAAAGTAACTCATTTTTAATGGTTTAATTCATAACAAACAATCAGCGTGCCGTTTTGTTGGGTAAATTTAGGTAAATTTGTGCAAAACGATAAATCGCAGCGAATGTTACAAAAAGGACAGAAAGTGCCTGATTTTCAGGGGTCAGATCAAGATGGAAATACAATAAAATCATCGGATTATAAAGGTAAGAAATATGTTTTGTTTTTCTACCCAAAGGCGAGTACGCCTGGTTGTACAGCAGAAGCGTGCGATTTGCGCGACAATGAAGAAGCATTGAAAGCGAAAGGATATGAAATCATCGGCGTAAGTGCGGATTCGGTCAAAAGACAGAAAAATTTCGCGACAAAATATGACTTAAACTATCCATTGATTGCAGATGAAAACAGAGAAGTTATAGAAGCTTTTGGCGTTTGGGGACCCAAGAAATTTATGGGAAGAGAATTTGACGGAATCCATCGAACTACCTTTCTAATTGATGAAAAAGGAATCATCGAAGAAGTCATTGAAAAGGTAAAAACAAAAGAACACGCAAAACAAATTCTGGAAATTTAATTTGTGGATAATTTTATTTACAACGACACGTTTTGTCACTTTTTCCAATTAATTTTGAAACAAATAAAAGAACATAATTATAAGGGTTGAAACCTCAAACTTTGAGCCTTAAACTTAAAACATTAGAAAATGAGTGATTTAGATAATAAAAAGAAAGCATTACAATTGGTTTTGGACAAAATGGACAAAACCTACGGAAAAGGAACCGTGATGCGTATGGGCGACAGCGCCGTTGATGATTCTATTGGGGTAATTCCTACAGGTTCATTAGGATTGGACATTGCTTTGGGGATTGGCGGTTATCCCCGCGGACGTGTGATTGAAATCTACGGACCGGAATCTTCGGGTAAAACGACATTGACTTTACATGCCATTGCAGAAGCACAAAAAGCAGGCGGATTGGCAGCATTCATCGATGCTGAGCACGCTTTTGACCGTAATTATGCTGAGAAATTAGGGATTGATGTAGAAAATCTCATCATTTCTCAACCGGACAATGGCGAGCAGGCGTTGGAAATTGCCGATAATTTGATTCGTTCGGGAGCGATTGACATCATTGTCATTGACTCAGTTGCGGCTTTGACGCCAAAAGCGGAAATCGAAGGTGAGATGGGTGATTCCAAAATGGGATTGCAGGCACGTTTGATGTCGCAGGCTTTGAGAAAATTGACTGCAACCATCAATAAAACCAAATGTACTTGTATATTTATCAATCAGTTACGTGAAAAAATAGGTGTGATGTTCGGAAATCCTGAAACGACAACCGGAGGAAACGCCTTGAAGTTTTATGCATCCGTTCGTTTAGACATTCGCCGTGTTTCTCAGATTAAAACCGGTGATGATCCAAGCGGAAACCATGTGCGTGTGAAAGTGGTGAAAAATAAGGTAGCACCACCTTTCCGTCAGGCAGAATTTGACATCATGTTTGGAGAAGGGATTTCTAAAGTAGGAGAAATCTTGGATGTAGGCGTTGAAAAAGGAATCGTTCAGAAAAGCGGTTCTTGGTATAGCTACAACGACAGCAAACTTGGTCAGGGACGCGACGCTGTAAAAGATTTGTTGAAAGATAACCCCGAATTGTCAGAAGAACTGGAAGCAAACATCAAAGAAGCAATCGCTGCAGGATAGTTTTAAATTTTGAATAAAAGCAATCGCATCAAATCACTCAAATGATTTGATGCGATTTTTTATTGTGTTAAGTAAGAATTAGTTAAATGTTTAATGGGATTAATTTTTTTTATACATTTATACAAAACAATCAAAATAATTAACACATGAAAAAATTTACTTTCCTTCTGATTGCATTTGCAGGAATAAACCTATCGGCGCAATCAGCTGCATACAATCCAAATGAAATTTTGGTGCGTTTTGCTCCCCAAGTTCAGCCTGAAGCACTTCGTGCACAAGGTTTACAATTTGAAAATGCTCAACAAATTTCTAAAGTATTGAACATTTGGAAACTTGAAGTGAATACCTCAAATTTTACAGAAAAACAGATTATCGGTGAATTTCATAGAAATTCAAATGTTTTGGGTGCGCAGCTAAATCATATCGGTTCATTTCGTAACAACGAACCCAATGACCCGATGTACGACCAGCAATGGCAATATTATCAGGCAAATGACAAAGACATTGATGCTGATGAGGCTTGGGAAATCACAACGGGCGGACTCAATACAGATGGTGATGAAATTGTGGTGGCAGTCATTGATGATGGAATAAACCTTAATCATCCTGATATAGAAGACAATCTTTGGATAAATCAAGGTGAGATTCCAGGGGATGGTATTGACAATGATAACAATGGCTACATAGATGATGTATATGGATGGAATATTATCAGCAACAACGGAAATGTCAATATTGGCGGCTGGCACGGGACACCTGTTTCAGGAATCATAGGAGCAGTGGGTGATAATGGAATCGGAGTAGCAGGGGTTAACTGGAATGTGAAAATAATGACAATAGCTCCGATCAGTACACTGGAATCAAATGTTATTGAAGCTTATGATTATGCATTGCAAGCCAGAATCAGATTCAATGAAACAAATGGTGAAGAAGGAGCTTTGGTCGTAGCAACCAATTCTTCTTGGGGAGTTGATTTTGGGCAGCCTGAAGACGCACCTCTTTGGTGTGCTTTCTATGATGAAATGGGAGAAGCCGGAATTTTGAGCGCGGGTGCAACCATCAACGGAAACCAAAATGTAGATGTAGTAGGGGATTTGCCAACTGCCTGCCCGAGCGACTATTTGATTACCGTAACCAATATGAATCAAAATGATGTAAAAGTAAATGGAGCAGGTTATGGGTTGGAAACCATAGATTTAGGAGCGCATGGTGAAAATGCATTTACGACGGCGTTTTCAGGCTATGGTGGATTTGGGGGAACTTCAGGTGCGACTCCGCATGTGGCAGGAACTATAGCATTGCTGTATTCTGCGCCATGTGAAAGTTTTACTGCATTGGCAAAATCAGATCCGGCAGGGGCCGCTCAGAAAATCAGGAATTATATCTTTGACGGTGTTGACCCAAATCCTTCTTTAGAAGGAATTACCGTTACTGGTGGAAGATTAAACGTAAACAATGCTGTTCAGCTTCTGATGGAAGAATGTGAAGTGATGAACACTGAAAATATGCAATTTGCGAATTCAGTTGAAATTTATCCAAATCCTGCAAAAGAAAAATTGATGATTAGCAACAAAGATGGGAAATTGATTGACCAGATTCAGATCTTTTCAATGGATGGGAAATTAATCAAATCTCAAAATAAATTAATTTCAAATGAAGTTGATGTAACTGTACTTCCCAAAGGCGTTTATAAAATCAGAATTAAATTCAACGGACAACAAAATTTGATTTCGAAAAAATTTATCAAAAATTAAACATAACTAAATTAAAAATCCTCGTAAGCTTTGACAAGGTTCTGAACTTAGTCAAAGCTTTTTATTTTAATAAAAATTCAACTCATCTTGCTGTCACAATAAACCTCAATCCAAATTATCAAAATTAGTGACTAAAATGCTCAAATTTACTTCAAAACCCATTCACAGTAAGGGTTTTGCAAGGTCTGCACACAGGTAAAACAGTTACGCAAACAAGTATTCAAATTCCCAATTTTACTTTAGACATTATACTTTGTACAATTCTACTTAAATCTTATCTTGCAAGTCAATTTAGAATGAAATGATTACAACAGACGTACTTGTCATCGGTTCCGGAATTTCGGGGCTGTCTTATGCGATTAAAATTGCTCAAAAATTACCCGAAGCCAAAATCACAATCGTAACCAAAGCCGATGGAGAAGAGTCCAATACCAAATATGCGCAGGGCGGCGTTGCCGTTGTGACCGATTTCGAGAATGACAGTTTCGAAAAACACATCGAAGATACATTGCGCGCCGGAGACGGTTTGTGCAAGCGAGAAGCAGTGGAGGTCGTTGTTAAAGAAGGTCCCCAGCGTTTCCGTGAAATCGTGGAATGGGGCGCACAATTTGACAAGAGTGACGTCGGAAGTTATGATTTGGGACGCGAGGGCGGACATACCGAAAACCGCGTCGTTCACCACAAAGACATTACAGGTTATGAGATCGAAAGAGCGCTTTTGGCAGTGGTGGAAAACACGTCAAACATCAAATTACTGCCGCACCATTACGTGATTGATTTGATTACCGAACATCACATTCAGGGCGAGGATTTCAATAAATTTAACCTGAATTGTTACGGTGCTTATGTGTTGGATTTAAAATCTGAAAAAGTAAAAAGAATTACTTCAAAAATTACGCTCATGGCCACGGGCGGCTGCGGTCATGTATATAAGAACACGACCAATCCTGTAATTGCAACCGGCGACGGAATTGGTTTGGCGCACAGGGCGAAGGCAAAAATTTCGCACATGCAGTTCATTCAGTTTCATCCGACTGCATTTTACAGTAAGCATTCGGGGCAGTTATTTCTAATTTCCGAAGCCGTTCGCGGATTCGGCGCGAAATTAAAAACAAAAGACGGACATCCGTTCATGCATAAATATGATGAACGTGAGGAATTGGCTTCGCGTGACATCGTTGCACGTGCCATCGACAACGAAATGAAATTGCGCGGTGATGATTATGTTTGTTTGGATTGCCGTGATTCGGACAAAGAAAAATTCCTTGCACATTTCCCAAACATTTACGAAAAATGTCAGGAAGAAGGTTTGGATATGTTCAAAGATTTGATTCCTGTGGTGCCGGCAGCACATTATTTATGCGGAGGAATTGATGTGGATTTGGAAGGGCAATCGACCATCCAAAACATGTTTGCCGTGGGCGAATGTACCAATACCGGTTTGCACGGCGCGAATCGCCTGGCTTCGAATTCCTTGTTGGAAGCGATGGTTTTTGGGCACCGCGCTGCATTGAAATCAGTTGAATTGTTGCAAAAGAATGATTTTCATTTTGATAAAATTGACAAAATTCCGGAATGGAATGACGAAGGCCTGACTGTTCCCAATGAAATGGTTTTGCTCAATTATTTAAAGAAAGAATTGCAAATCATCATGAGTGATTTGGTCGGAATCGTGCGAAGCAATGCCCGTTTGGATTTGGCAAAAAAGAAAGAAGAAGAAATTTACCAATCGGTAAAAGAAATTTATAAAATGAATTTACTTTCGCCACAACTTTCCGAATTGAGGAATTTGGTGAGCGTCGCTTGGCTGATTATCACACAAAGCATCGAACAGAAGGAAAATAGAGGTGCTTTTTTTAATAAGGATTTGGAATAAATTCAAAAAATCAATCATGAAAAAACTATTTACAGCATTATGTTTTGCTATTTCTTTGGGTGGATTTTCTCAGGAAAGCCAGATTTGGTCAATCCCTACATCTCCCGCAGCACCTGCGAAAATAATAAAATCTGACAATTTCACTGCCAGAGAAGTTGACAAAATGGTTGTTTTGAAAGAATGTCAAAAGACAGATGAAAATAATAAAAATGACTTGCAGAGATGTATGGCTGAAATCTTAAAAAGTAGAATTGAAGAAAGTTATTCGGAGTTTGATGGAAAAGCCGATAGTCTACAAATACAAGATGCCATGATGAAGCTGCAATTTGTACTAGATAAAAACGAGAAAGTAAATGACATTAAAACAGTTAGCGGAGGAAACTCTCATTTTTCAGAATTTGTAAAAAAAGTTTTTGAAGAGATGAAAGAAACAATTGAATTCGAATCAGCACAAATTGGTGGTGAGAAAGTAAATTTAGTATTTCAGTTACCTGTAAAATATCTTCGCAACCGAGAGCAAAATTGAATTAACAAATGAAAAAAATAATCCTAACTTTTACATTATTCCTTTTCGGGATCGGCATTTTAAACGCCCAGGAGGCGCCGGGAATAGTTGGGGTGGCACCCCAAATAGTTGAGAATTTAGACGAAATTATCAGTAAACCGATTCTTCCGGGTTGTGAACATATTCAGGATACAAATAGTGTTGAAGTGGAAAGCTGTTTCCGCAGTATTATGAATGTTAAAATAACAAACCAACTTCTCTCAAAAGTAAGCGAAATTGGTGATATTGGGCTTGATCGATTGACTTCAATTGTGACTGTAGTGATAACAAAAGAAGGATTGATGAGCAATGTGAAAATTGAAAGTACCAATGATGCTCAATTTGGGAAAATCGTCGAACAACAAATGAATCAAATCGCAGCTAATGTTCCATCCATCACTCCCGCAAAATCAAATAATGGAGAAGCTGTAAACTATATGTACCGAATTCCTGTAACATTTGTTTTTACGGATTAACCTAAATTTGGAGCAAAAAAAATATCCAACCTCAAATTATGAAACACTATTTATCACTTACATTTTTACTTTATTTATTTGTTTTGAATGCTCAGAATTCTGAATTAAATAAAATCCCTATAGATGTATCTAAAAAAGAATTGACAGCAAAAGAAGTAAGTCACATGGCGGTTTTTCCGGGATGTGAAAACCATGATGTCAACGATAAAAAAGTTTTGCAAAGTTGTATTGCATCTGAAATTAATAGCCGATTGGGCGCTAAACTTGAAAATTTCGCCGAAGAATTAGATAAAAAAGGATACACTTCAGCTGTTGCGAAACTACAATTTGTTATAGATAAAAATGGAAAAATCATTCAGGTAAAAGCAATGGAAGGAGGAAATGCAGATCTTAAAGAAGCTTCTAAAAATGCTTTGATAGAAATTTCAAATGAAATTGGAAAAATTTCTCCTGCAACTCTGGAGGATGGCACGCCCGTCAATTTGATTTTTCAATTACCTGTCAAATATGTGGTCACACAAGATGAGGAACAGCCACAATTTGAATGGAACGAATTGGTTTTGGCAACATTAAAAGATAATAATATAATGTATGAAATACGTGCTTCTAAAAATGAAGAGTTGTTAGTATATGAAATTTCGCAAGAGAGTCAAATATTTTTAGGTAAATACAAATTCCTGAATGAAATTTATATGGTTGAACCTTATAGGTCAATTTACGAAAAAGCAGACGGTAAAAATTTGATAACAGAAGGTGATTTAAATAATACATTTTACAGATTTTATAGTCAGAAAGATGATGTTTCAAAGGTTTTTATATATCAAGTTGTAAATGGTAAAGAAAATTTATCTGAAACATTGAATTTCAAAGATTTCTTTTTTCTGCCAAAATATTCAGAGTTACTAAAAAGAAATTAGGATGAAAAAATTCTGCTTGAATTTTGTATTAATCTTATTTACACCTTTCATTTCAAATGCACAAGAAAAACCTTATATTGAATATGAAAGACCAAAATATTCAACCGGTCCATATCCTAAAATTTCCCCAATATTTCCAGGATGTGAAATATTTAAAGAAAATAATGATTTGCTTGATAGATGTTTTGGAGTTAAAGTCGCGAATAAAATTGCTGAAAAACTCGAAATGGAAATTTTATTTGATTCTAAAACAGACAGTGCAAGTTTAAATATTTTCCGAACTAAAGTAATTATCGATATTAAGCAATCTGGAAAATTAGAAATGAAGCTGAAGGAAAGAGTTTATTCTGAATTTGAAAATCAATTAGTTGAGAAATTAAATGCAATTTCAGATAAAACGACTGGGATAATTCCTGCAAAACTGGAAAATAATTATTGTTCCGTTTACAGATATCAACTTCCTATAATGTTTGATTTAACAGAATGGAACGAATATTGATGTGAGATAAATCATGTTTTTGTTTATATTTGACTCAGATTTAGACTTATGAAAAACTTTCTAACTTCAATGCTCTTTATTTCTTTGCTAAACTTTAGTTTTGCTCAGGAATTAGAAACATCTTCTCCCGTTGATGAAATCGTTCTATTTACTTTGGTAGAAGGAGATTTGCGTTATGAAATCAGGCTTTTTCAAAATAAAAACATCAAAACTTACGAAATCAAAAATGGAGAGATTACCTATTTGGGGAAATTCATGAATTTGATGGAAGTTGAAAGGTCGGAACCTTACAAAACATTGCTCACGAACGAAAGAAATGCTACCAAAACCTTTGTAACAGACGGTTATTTAGGGAATGATTTTTATGAAATTTACATTCACAATTTATTCAATACCAAAAAAGAGAAACCGATTTTTGTAGAAGTTTTGAAAGTGGAAGATAAAAAATCTGAGGTTGTTTCAAAATATGAAAAAGAATCAGATTTCAATGAATCACCTTTTGCTCCTTTGCTTCGCAGAGATTGATGTAAATGTTAAGAGATTTGCGCTAAGCGTTAATTTTCTACACTTTACTTTATACTTTTCACTTTATGCTTTTGCTTTCAGTAAATTCTGACTATTTTTGCCGCTCAAAATAAAACAAAAAATGTCAGGAAAAATTACCCTTACAATGATTAAACCCGATGCCGTAAAAAATGGTCACATCGGAAATATTTTAGCAGATATCACAACAGCCGGATTCGGAATCAAAGCTTTGAAATTGACACAATTGTCAAGAAGAGATGCTGAGTTGTTCTATTCAGTTCACAAAGAGCGTCCATTCTTTGGAGAATTGGTTGACTTCATGATTTCTGGACCAATAGTAGCTGCAATTTTGGAAAAAAACAATGCAATCGAAGAATTCAGAAACTTGATTGGAGCTACAAATCCTCAAGAAGCTGCTGAAGGAACGATCCGTCAGAAATATGCTGAATCTATCGCTGCAAATGCAATCCACGGTTCTGACAGCGATGAAAATGCAATCATCGAAGCAAACTTCCATTTCTCAGGAAGAGAAGTTTACTAAGAAAAATAGAAATATCTCAATAAAGAAAGCCGGTTCCCACAAAGAACCGGCTTTTCTAAACATAAAAATTAAACACAATGAGTTTCGGCTCAAGTCGGTTAGTTCTTGATAACTTTAACCGTTTGCGTGAGTTTATTTTCAAGTTTGATTTTCAATATGTATGTTCCTCTTGGTAATGAACTTAAATCAATTTCATTTTTATAGGCAACTGCCACTTTTTGTCCGTTTAAGCTGATAGCGACAATTGATTCCACTTTATCCTTAGCATTTACAAATACTTTATTTGTTGTCGGATTTGGATAAATGCTGAACTGAGCATTATTCAATTCCACATTTCCTAAATATCCTGAAATATTGATTGTAATTTCTCCGAATTTAGAAGTGTCTTCAACTGAAGTTGCTCGAATTGTAGCCGTTCCATTCGCTAAAGCCGTTACTAATCCGTTTTCATTTACTGAAGCAAATTCTTCACCTAATTGAACTGACCAAGTAACCTCTGAATTGTATTCTTCAGGTGTTACAGTTGCAATCAGTTGTAAAGTCCCGGCTTCTTCTGTGATTTCTGCCGCAACATTATTTTCTGTAGTTACAACAACTAAAATTTCTCCTTCCTCTTCAGGAGTAACTGCCGCTACTCCACACTGGAAAGTATTGTAGCTGATCTCATCTGTTCCCAAACCAACTTCTCCGTTTGCATTTCTACCCACCATGCAAACATCGGTTCTTTGCACTTTCAAGATACTTCTGTGATTTTGTCCTGAATTTACCTGCACGATGTCTTTGTGCTCAGGTAGAAGGGTAGGAGTTGGGTGATTTTGTCCATCGCCGATTCCCAATTCATGAAAAATAGTTGCAAAATTACTCCAAACCATTAATTCTCCATTTGATTTGATGGCAGCACCTGACCATGAAGCCAATTTCGATTGAGTGAATAAATCTTCTCCGATGCGTGTAGGTTCTGTCAATTTTGTAGGAACCGGAAGCGGTTGTCCCAATTGTCCCATGCTTCCTGCACCCCAACCCCAAAGAGTTCCATCTGCTTTCAGAGCATATGAAGCCATGGTGTGTGCACTTACAGAAACCCAATCGTTTTCAGTTCCGATTTGTTTTGGTGTTAAAATGTCGCTTGTGTCAGTTCCGCCACCGGCTTCGCCTGCGTAATTTCTTCCCCATCCCCAAAGCGTTCCGTCTTCTTTTACTGCAATTGTGTGGAATCCGCCGATTGAAATACTTACCCATCTGTCATCATTTATACCGACTTGTTTGGGTTCGTAGGCATGATTTTTAGTTCCGTCTCCTATTTCTCCGTAAAAATTTGAACCCCAAATCCAAAGTGTTCCGTTGGATTTAATTCCCGCAGAAGTAAATGAACCTGCAACAACACTGATCCAGTCATTATTTTCTCCGATTTGAATTGGATTAATTTCATAATCTTCTCCTGAATTGGTTCCGATCGCTCCTGAACTATTGTCGCCCCATCCCCAAGCGGTTCCGTTGTCTTTCAAAACTAAAGTAGTTCCAAATCCTGTTGAAACAGAAATATTGTTATTCTCGGCCAGCGGAACAGCTACTGGAGAAAGTTCGTCCGTATCTGTTCCCAATCCTAAATTGTAATCAGAATTATATCCCCAACCTTTCAAGGTTCCATTGGAATAAAGCACGATGTTCGAAAATCCGTGTCCTGCACCAACCATGATGATTTCATTGCTTTTGTTTCCATTGTAAGCAGCAATTTGTGTTGGAGTCGCAGATGTATTTCCGTTGGCAAATTGTCCGAAATTGTTTTTTCCCCACGCATAGATTTGACCATCCGATTTCAAAGCGAGTGAATATCCTTCTCCCGCTGTGATTTGACTAATTCCACTTAATTCAGGCTTATGAGTAGGAATTGTTGCCTGATTGATATTTTGTCCTAATTCATCTCCCCATGCCCAAACTGTTCCGTCTGGTCTAAGTGCAACAATGTGATTTCTTCCTGCATCGATATTTTTCCATAAATCATTTCCGATTTTTACAGGTGTGGAACTTCCGGTTGTATTTCCATTTGCTAATTGTCCGTAATAATTATCTCCCCAAGCCCACAAAGTTCCGTCGGTTTTGATGGCAGTTGAGAAAAACGCACCAGCAGAAATGGTTCTCCATTTTGCATCAGTTGCAATCTGAGTGGGTGTTGTTACGTTTGAATTGTCGCCGTTTCCGATTTGTCCCAAAGTATTTTCACCCCAAGCCCAGAGTGTTCCGTTGGCTTTCAAAGCTAAATTATGATTGTATCCGGTTGAAATTGTAACCCAATCAGAATCCGTTCCAACTTGCGCCGGATCTGGAAATGCCTGACTCCATCCTGAAGTCGTTCCGTTTCCTAATTGTCCGAAATAATTGTATCCCCAAGCCCAAAGCGTTCCATCATTTTTTAATGCGATTACGTGTTTGCTCCCTGCGGCAACTGAAATCCAGTCAGTATCAGTTCCAACTTGAACAGGCACATTTGTGTTTTCCGTATTTCCATTTCCTAATTGACCGCGTTCATTTTTCCCCCATGACCAAAGCGTTCCGTCTGCTTTGATTGCCAATGAAAAATCTTCTCCCGCAGTGAGCAAAGTCCAGTTGTCGTCAGTACCGACTTGTGTAGAAACATTTGAATTATTATTGGTTCCATTTCCTAATTGTCCATTGGTGTTGAGTCCGCTGGCAAATAATTTACCGTTTCGGATTTCCAATTGGTGATTGTATCCTGCTGTAAATCTTTGGTATTGGTCTTGGTAAGGGTTTTGAAGCCTGTTTCCGATTTTAGAAAATTGGGCATTCATCAGCAAAGGGATTAATGTCAATAGCATTATCATTCCTTGCTTGTAGAAGAAATAAAATTTATTCATTTTTGTAAAAGATTTTAGAATGCCCGAGGAAAACTACTTGCGCCAATTGCAGTTGAAAAGCAGGTTGTAATACTCGGGCAATATTTATTAGTTTTTAACGATTTTTAATGTTTGTTGAGTGTTATTTTCTAAAGTAACTTTGATTAAATAAACCCCTTTTACGAAGCTGCTTAAATTAATGTTTGCATCATTGGATTCTTTGATTTTCTGACCATTTAAGTTGTAAAGTTCCAGTTTTTTTACTTTTTCTTTTGCATTGAAATAAACAATTCCATTGGTTGGATTTGGATAAACTAAAACATTTGATTTAGTCAAATCTGAAACTGACATCACTTCTCCTTTTTTCACACATCGTACAGAATAACCGTGGCTTTTTGCGTCACCTCCAAAACCGGTTGTACTTCCTGCATAAGTTCCCAAATAAACAAATCCATAGAAATCAGGATTGGAACTTGCAGATTTTGTCCAGATGTAAGCACGCTGCCCCTCGAAAGCAAAACTGTCATCTTTACGAGCGCCCGCTCCTGCAATTTTCAGATTACTTTCAAAACCTCTTGTAATTCCGTTATTGCTAGAGCCTGTCGGAGCCGGGAATATATTTTCAAGTGTCAAAACGTTGTCCCAATCTGCTTCAGTCGGGATTTCCCAATCGTTTCCAATTGCTTTACAAGGATCCATTCCATTGTGTTCTGTCACTTCTTCCAAAGTCGCAGCTGTCCAAGTGTCATTTTGATTTGGATTGGCAAACCAGCCTGTATATTCTGAATAAGGAGAACCACCTCCGATGTAAAAAATCTCAGTTCCGCTTCCCAAACCTGCAGGATTGTTGGGGGTTGGATATACTTCGCTCATTTCAGAATCTTTCAACTGATGGCCGTCATCCCAACGTCCCCATTGGAAATAATCTCCTCTTGCAGCTTCATCTTCAATGCTCTCAGCAGTCTGTACGCTTCCTAAATTTTGCTGTAACCAGATATTACCGTCTGCGGCACGCACGGTTTGGTAGCCTACGGTTTGTCCTTGATAAGTTAAATTCACACAACCTGTATCGCCGATATTTTCTCCAGGCTCTGAAGGCTCACAAACTACATTTGTTGTAGTCTTTACCAAAATCGTATAATCTTCAGCCTGACCATAGTTATCAATATCATCCCAGCCACAAGGACCGGAATACATTGGTTCATCTGGAATTGTTCTTGCATAACTGAAAATATTGATGACTCTCATTCTGGTTTCGCCCAAAATTGCATCAGCTGGAACATCAATGTCAGTTAAAATATAATTGATTGTTTCATCATTGATTAAATCATCCTCAGTTCCATCTGTATTTTTTAACCATCCTAAATCGTAGAATTCATTTTCTTCAAATTCGTCGTTTTGATTCCAATCAATAAACAAACGAACAGCAGTATAAAAATCACCTGAAGTATTTGCTTTTATTTTGATGGAATAATTTTTTCCTTGTTCAACTTCTCCCGTTACATCGGTAAAGTTTTCATGCTCGGAAGTCCAGATATCATTTGTAGAGGATTGTTGAATTCCTGCAAATTGAACTAAAGTTATCGGATGTGCATAAATATACGCAAGATCAACCTGGCAATAAGGCGCAGGAAATTCATTGGATTGCCCGAATCCAATAGTAGCTAATAGGAAAAAGGCTAAAGAATAAATCACTTTCATAAAATCATTTTAAAATTATGATGCAAATTTATACTTATTTAGACTGAATAAAAATAATATTCTATATGAAACTTGTCACTGTAAGGGTTAAATTTTAATAAATATGTATTGAGGATTTTGTAGGTTTATCCTAAAATAAATTACAAATGAAAACAAGATGCGGCTGGGTAGGCAAGGAAGATTTTTATATCAAATACCATGATGAGGAATGGGGTGTTCCCGTGAAGGATGATGACAAACAATTTGAATTTTTAATTTTAGAAACCTTTCAGGCAGGCTTGAGCTGGATTACAATTCTGAGAAAAAGAGAAAATTTTCGAAAGGCTTTTGATAATTTTAACTATAAAAAAATTTCGAAATACAATGAAGATAAGATTCAGTCGTTATTACAAAACGAAGGAATCATCCGCAATCAATTAAAAATCCGTGCAACGGTTACCAATGCACAGGCATTTATGAAAATTCAGGAAGAATTCGGTTCATTTACGGATTACATCTGGGTTTTTGTAAACAATGAACCTGTCAACGAAAAAAGAAAGAATCTTAAAGAAGTTCCTGTAACAACGGAAGTCTCGGACAAGCTGAGTAAAGATTTGAAAAAGCGCGGATTTAAATTCGTTGGAAGCACCGTAGTCTATGCGCATTTGCAGGCAACAGGGTTGGTCAACGACCACACAATAGATTGCTTTAGACATGATGAGGTTTAAACATACGCAACCATTTGGAAATTAATACGTCAATAATGTAAATATCTGATATGAAAAATTTTAAACCAATAGTATTAGTTGTCACAGTACTGATTTCTGTTTCAACTTTTTATCAATGTACGAATGACGAAGGATTATTCACGCCAATTTTTGGAAACAATACTTTTGCAAATTTTGACCAATTGCATGACAGCATTTCAGCAGATACAATTAAATTTCAAATTATAAATCCTGCAAATGACACAATTTTAGAAGGACCGCAGGGAATTCGCCTTTCTTTTCCTGCTTATACAGGTTCAGCACCGGCACCATTTGATGTAGAACTGATTGAAATTTTCCGAAGAGGACATATGATTGCACAAAATATTCAAACTTTTGCAGACGATGCCGCTTTGATTTCGGGTGGAATGTTTTGGGTACGCGTGAAAGACGCCAATGGAGCTGAATTAAATTTACCGGGAGCTCAGGCAATTTTACCTTACCAGACAGATGCAACAGGATACGAAAACTCCATGCAATATTTTACAGGAGAAAACCAGACAGCACCAAGCGGACCGGTTCTTTCATGGGGACCTGGTCAATCTGAACTTACTTTTGATGCAGATGCCGGAGCCAATGGCGAATTTACCATTTGGAGCATCATGGGCGGTTGGAGCAACTGCGATGCTTTCAACCAATTTACAGGACAAACCCCAACCCAATTCAGCGTGAAGGTTTCAAATGTTACAGATTATACCGATACAAAAGTATTCTTTGCCTTGGATGAATTCTCAACAGTAGCCGCTCTGACGACCCCAATTGTAGGCGGATTGAAGACCTATGACAACAGCATCGCAACAGGAGCAACCGGCAAAGTGATTGCGATTTCACTGATAGATGGTGAATTACAGTTCGCTTCCCAAGATGTGACCGTTGCCGGGAATGATGAATTTACACTTGCAGTTGCACCGGGGACCTTTGCACAGCTGGAAACGCTTCTTAATTCTTTAGATTAAAACTTAAATTTTGACAAAGCTTTATTCATTGTGAAAATTACTTTGTCAAAGCTATTTAAATAAAAAATCCAATCATGTAAGTGATTGGATTTTTCTATTTTATTGGGCGCCTTATCGGGCTTCTTCGGGCTCCGCTTTGCTTCGGTCTTTCGTTTCACTAAGACCGGCTCGTACCTCGCCGCCACTCCATATCCCGGGCGCAGGCTTTTCCTATTTATGCTGTTCCTTAGCCCAAGTATCGCGCAATCCAACCGTTCGGTTAAAAACAAATTTCTCCACAGTAGAGTCCTTGTCCAACGTGAAATAACCAATTCTCTGAAACTGAAATTTATCTTCCGGTTTTGCATTTTTCAATGATGGTTCCGCAAAACCATGAACGATTTTCATAGAATCAGGATTCACAAATTGCAGGAAATCACCATCGCCTTCAGAATCCGGAGATTCAACCGTGAAAAGCCTGTCGTACAAACGAACTTCAATGGGTAAATTTTCCGTTGCCGAAACCCAATGAAGCGTTCCTTTCACTTTACGCATGCTTGCTTCAGAACCAGATCCTGATTTTGAATCTGCATCATATTCCGCAAAAATCGTAGTGATATTTCCTTCAGCATCTTTCTCAATACGAGTTGCTTTCACAATGTATCCACCTTTCAATCGAACTTCATTTCCAATCGACAATCGAAAGAATTTTTTCGGTGCATCTTCCATGAAATCTTCACGTTCGATGTACAATTCTCTTGTAAATGGAACTTCTCTGTTTCCGGCAGTTTCGTCTTCCGGATTATTTTCAACCGAAAGCAATTCTGTTTTTCCTTCAGGATAATTTTCAATCACCAATTTCACAGGATCAATTACCGCAAAAACACGTGGCGCAATTTTATTCAAATGGTCACGGATCGCAAATTCCAAAAGAGAAATGTCAATCACGTTGTCACGCTTTGCTACACCAGCTTTTTCCCAAAACATTCTTATGGATTCAGGCGTGTAACCACGTCTTCTATGTCCGGAAATCGTCGGCATTCTTGGGTCGTCCCAACCGGTCACAACTCCTTTGTCAACTAACAATTTCAATTTACGTTTAGATGTAATCATGTAACTTACATTTCCACGCGCAAATTCTCTTTGTTTAGGCTTAATATTTTGATTATCAATTTCAACCTGATTCAAATACCATTCGTAAAGTGGTCTGTGGTTCTCAAATTCAAGAGAACAAAGCGAATGCGAAATTCCTTCAATATAATCTGATTCACCATGTGCCCAATCGTACATCGGGTAGATTTTCCATTTGTTGCCGCTTCGGTGGTGTTCTTTGTGTAAAACGCGGTACATAACAGGGTCACGCATGTTCATATTCGGCGAAGTCATATCAACTTTCGCGCGTAAAACGTGACTTCCTTCCGGAAATTCACCGTTTTTCATTTTTTCGAATAATTCCAAATTTTCCTCTACCGAACGCAAACGGCAAGGTGAATCGATTCCGGGCTCGAAAGGAGTTTTTCTTTGTTCATTAATTATTTCAGAAGATTGGTCATCTACATACGCTTTTCCATCTTTAATCATTTGAATTGCCCAATTGTAAAGAGTTTCAAAATAATCGGATGCAAATCTTTCCTCTGCCCAATTGAATCCCAACCATTTCACATCTTCGCGGATAGAATCTACAAATTCCTGTTCTTCTTTAGCAGGATTGGTATCATCGAAACGCAGATTGACAGGTGCTCCGTAGCGCTCCCCTAATCCGAAATTGATGCAAATGGCTTTTGCATGCCCGATGTGTAAATAACCATTGGGTTCCGGCGGAAAACGAAAGCGCAATTTACTTTTGTCGTATCCGTTGGCTAAATCATCTTCTATAATTTGCTCAAGGAAATTGAGCGGTTTTTTTTCTTCCTCCATTTTGATTTCTGAAATAAGTTGCAAATTTACTTTATTTAAGTAGAATTGTACAAAGTATTGGTCGTCATCAACGAATTTTTGTAAAAAAGAATAGAAACATTTAACCAAACTCTTAGAAAAATGTAAGTAGGAGATTTAAAAAGATTATTCCAAATACAAATCCACCAATCCTTCCGGTGTTTCGATTTTGATGAATTTTTCTTCGCGGTTGACTTCGATGATCCATTCATCCACAACAGGAATGAGGATTTCTTTTCGGTCTGATTTTATTTCAAATAAAGCCTGAGCGCCGCTGTCATTCACACTTTTGATGATTCCGATGTCGCCGTGCGTTGAGTCAATTACTTGGAATCCGGTGATTTCGTGGTAATAAAAATCCGTTCCGTCCAATTCAGGCAAAGTATCCATCGGCAAATAAATCGCACGATTGATCAATCTTTCGGCTTCTTCAGGAGAAATATCCTCAAATTTTACCAATAATTTTCCTTTCGAATAAGGTTGGGCAAACTCGAAAAAAAAAGGAACCAGCATTCCATCTTTTTCGATGAATACTGATTCCAGGTTTTCGTATAATTCAGGTTCGTCTGTTTCGAGATGCAATATCAAATTTCCTTTGAAACCATGGGTTTTAGTGATTTTACCTAAGTAAAAGCAATCTTCCTTTTGCATCTGGACGAATTTAAATTATTCTTCTGTTTTTTCTTCTGAAGCTTCCTCAGCAGCAGTTTCTGGTTGAGTTTCTTCAGCAGCAGCTTCAACTTCTTCTGTTACAGTTTCAGTTTCAACTTCTTCAGCAGCAGGTTCTTCAACCGCTACACGCGCTTCAGATTTTTTCTTTTCAGCTTCCAAAGCAGCAGATTTTGCATCTTCTTTCGATTTTGCCAAACCATCTTTTTTAGACTGAACTGCATTTGATCTTTCTTCTAACCAAGCAGCGAAACGTTTTTCAGCTTCTTCTTCGCTGAAAGCACCTTTTGCTACACCGCCCAACAAGTGTTTTTTCATCATCGCTCCTTTGTAAGAAAGGATGTTTTTTGCAGTGTTGGTAGGTTGTGCCCCTTTTATTAACCAAGAAACAGCAGCATCAACATTCAATTCGATGGTTGCAGGATTGGTAATTGGGTTATAGATTCCGATTTTTTCGATGAAACGACCATCACGTGGTGCTCTTGAATCTGCGACTACGATGTGAAAAACTGGTTTTCCTTTACGACCGTGTCTTTGCAATCTGATTTTTGTTGCCATTTTTATATGTATTTTTGGGAACTCGTCCCGAGATTAATTACATTTTTTAAGGGTGCAAATATAAAACATTTTATATGAATGAAATAGAAATTTTACAAAAAACACAAGAATTTATCTTTAAAGGATTTACGGGCGAAGGAACCGGACACGATTATTTCCACATCGAACGTGTCGTGAAGGTAGCCAAACGCATTGCCAGAGAAGAAGATGCCGATTTGTTTTTGGTGGAATTGGCGGCTTGGCTGCACGATGTCGGGGATTATAAATTACATGGAGGAGTTGATAAATCGTCAGAATTGATCACCGAATTTTTATCAGAATTAAATGTTTCACAAGAAATCATTTACAAAACGATTTCAATCGTTTCCCAAGTTTCATTTAGCAAAGGAAAAACAGCCGAAAGTTTAGAAGCACAAATCGTACAGGACGCAGACCGGTTAGATGCTATTGGCGCAATAGGACTGGCGCGTGTTTTCGCTTATGGCGGAAGCAAAGAAAGAGAAATTTGGAATCCCGAAAATCCGGAAATGACTACGGTTCAACATTTTTATGATAAACTTTTGAAATTGAAAGATTTAATGAATACAAATTCAGCCAGGAAAATTGCAGAAGAACGCCATCAATATTTGGAAGAATTTTTAGGTAGATTTTACAAAGAGTGGGAGGGACATTATTAATGATTTGAGGAATGAGATTTTTAGGATTTTAAATTCTTAAAGCGTTTATATTTAATGACCATGGTCTTCGCCATTGATTTGAAGCTCACCACTTGAAGGAGAAACAAGAAATATATTTAGTTCTAGTCCACGAAGAATAAATATAATCCCCAATAATATCATCAGATACGGAAGAAATTTCAAGATTTTTTGCCGTGTTTGAATGCTTATCAAATTACCTGCAACTACCGATGCAAACATCAACGGAATGGTTCCTAGACCGAAAAACGTCATAAATATCGCACCACCCCTAATACTTCCCATCGCCATAGAACCTGTAAGTGCTGCATAAACTGCTCCGCAAGGAAGTAACCCGTTGAGTAATCCCGTGATATAAAGTGAGGAATAGTTTTTTTTTCTGAGGAATTTACCTAAGTTCATTTTGATTTTATACATCAATTTTGAAAAAGGTTTAATCCCTAAGTTATCAGCTCCTAAATTTTTTGGTAACAACGCCATTAGTATCATTACTACACCCACTGCGATGCTGAGAGGATTTTGTAATCCAACGAATGAAAAACCATAACCCACAATTCCCAATAATGCGCCTAAAATGCTATAAGTTGTAACTCTGCCGAATTGATAAATAAGGTTTCGAAATGTAAAGTCTAGTTTATTGTCTGGATTTAATCCCAATGAAAATGCAATTGGACCACACATGCCTACGCAGTGGAGGCTGGATGCGAGTCCTAATCCGAGTGCTGCTATGACTAATGAGCTTTCCAATTCACTCTTTCTTTGACTAAATAATTTTGGTTATTTTGCTTCCAGCGAAGAGAGACTTCGTATTCGCCATTGATCAAATCTACTGAATGAATAAGCATTTCGTTTTTGGCATTAAGTTTCAAAGGTTGTACAATGTCTTTTTTACTATTTTCAGAACGCAGAAAAAAGACATCACCGCTTTGAACTGCTTCATCGAAATGAATCATAAATCCATTTGCCTGTTGTGTAATTTGAGGTTTTACTGCAAGTGCATTGGCACGGTTGACAGCATCTATATCGTCTTGGTAGTTGATGGTTTTTTCATAGTAGTCTTCCGTTACCATTTCACCCATGTCACCTGAAAAGAAAATCAAACTTAAAATGAATATCATAAAGCAACCCAATGCTACCATAATTCCGTGTCCCCAAGTAAATTTCATTAGTTTTTATTTTATTGATTAAAATGGTGCGGCAAAACTTGTGGAGTAATCATCGAGTTCTTTACCTTCTTCATCTACAGCGACCATAACCACTCTTTCTTTATAAGAAGTAATGTCCGCTTTGGGGATGTCGATTTCGACTACACCTTGTTTGATTTCTGCCTTTTTCAAAACGATGGATGAAGCTCCGTTCAGCATGATGATTTTACCATCTTTATGAGACTTCAGTACAAATTTTACACGAAGGTCATTATTGGTTTTATTGTACAAAGTGTATTCATAAAGGTTAATGATATTTTGACCATCCACTTTGAAATTTTTTCCTGGAATTTGAAGGAATTTGACTTCCACGTCATTTCGATTAAATAAAAATACATTGATAGAAGAAAGGATAATCAGCAGCGCAATCGTGTATGCAACCATTCTTCCCGTTATCTTGAACTTAGTGCTTTTCTCTATATTTTCTTCCGAAGCATAACGAATCAATCCTTTTGGAAGATTAATTTTATCCATTACTTCATCACAAGCATCTATACAAGCAGTACAACCGATGCATTCCATCTGAGTCCCATTTCTGATGTCAATTCCTGTTGGGCAAACCACCACACATTGTTTACAGTCAATACAATCTCCCTTTCCAACTGCTTCGCGGTCTTCACCTTTTTTGAATTTTGCCCTTCCTGCAGAAGATTCTCCGCGTTTGAAATCATAAGCTACAATTACAGTCTGCTTGTCAATCAAAACACCCTGCAAACGACCATAAGGACAAACAAGTGTGCAAACCTGCTCACGGAACCATGCAAAAATGAAATAAAACAACCCTGTGAAAACAATCAATCCTATAAATGTGCTGAGGTTCTCACCTCCAGGACCTTCTTTTACTAAATCAATTAATGCATCTGAACCGATTATATATGCAAGAAAAACATTGGCTATAAAAAATGAAATCAAAGCAAAAACTGTCCATTTCAACAATCGTTTTCTGATTTTTTCTTCGTCCCAAGGTTGTTGAGCCAATCGCATTTGTTTGGCGCGGTCGCCTTCTATGGCGTACTCTATTTTACGAAAAATATGTTCCATGAAAATGGTTTGCGGACAAATCCATCCACAGAAAATTCTTCCATAAACCACGGTAAATAAGAGCACTGAAACGATGGTCGCAATCATGCCGATTGCCAACAAAAAGAAATCGGATGTAAAGAATGGGAACCCAAATATAATGAACTGTCCTTGTGGGACGTTGAACATAAATACAGGATTTCCGTTGGGTAATTTGATGAATGGGTTTAAAACCAAAATGGCTAATAAAACCCAAGCAACATAAGTTCTGTATTTTGTGAATTTTCCAGACGGTTTTTTGGGGAACACCCATTGGCGTTTCCCTTTTCTATCCATCGTTGCTATCGATGTTCTAAATTCTGCTTCCTCTTCAGAAAGTTTGGCTAAATCCTGATCTTTGATTTGAGATTCCTTCATTCCTCATTTTCCACTTCAAATTATTTAACCCAACAAGGGTTTGATTATTCAGATGCAGTAGCTGTCGAGTCTGATTTTGCGGGCACTTCCGCTTTCGTTGCTGCTGCAGCATTTCCGCCGTCTTTTGCCCATGCAGGGACGATATCTCCCTGAGGTGCGCTTCCGCCTACAGCATTTGGTTGTTCCTGATTTAAGTAGTACACATACGAAGCCACTTTTTCGATAGCCAATCCGGTCAATTCATCTCTTTGTCCAAAAGCTCTCATCTGCGGATTTTTTGGGCTACCGTTATAAACGATGTCATAAATATTTAGGAATAAATCATCTTGAACCTTATTAACCCAATAATCATCAGTCAAATTTGGACCAATACCACCCCCACCGGTTGCTGTGTGACAAGTAGCACAGATATTTTCGAAAATCTGCTTTCCTTCTGCAATTGCAGCTGCGTCAGCAAATTTATTTTCTGCACCTTCTATTGTGATATCATTTTCTTCAATCCATTTATCAACTCTTGCTTGTTCAACTGTATTGAATTCTTCATATTCCACTTCAGGATGAGCAAAGTCTGTAAAGCTATAAGCCAATACATACACTACTGCAAAAACACAACCTCCATAGAACATTGCCAACCACCATTGTGGCAAAGCATTGTCTAATTCTTTAATCCCGTCAAAGCCATGATCAAGAATCATTGCTTCCTCTTCCTCATCGGTTTGTCTTTCACGGCTGCTTCGCAATAGACTTTTTAAATATCCTTGTTTTGAAAGCGCCAAATAATGTTTCTGAGCTTCCGGGCTTAATTTTTTAAATTTATTACTTTCTACAACTCTGTTGACTGCATTTACAATCAAAAGCATGATGAATGCAATCAAAATGATTCCTATCGCGACACCACTTGAAAATGTTTCAACAAAGTGTTTCCATCCATTTACAAAAGAGCCTGTAAAACCACTTGATTTTTCAAATCCTATTGGCGTAACCATCATTAAAATTACTACGATGGCAATTAATACGATTGGAATGAATATATATCCGGGAGTACGTTGTTTCATTTTTGAGAATTGTTTTTAATCTTTATCGTCTAAAGGTAGTTCTGAATCTTCTTGGTAATATTCTTTGGGACGCCTCCAAATAAAATACATCAATAAGGAGAAGAATATAACAAACAATAATAAAGATACTGTCTGCAAAACTCCTGCATATTCATAATTTGTAAAAGCGTCTTTAAAGTATTTTAACATGATTATTTCGCTATACTTGTTGTTTCAGTTTTTTCAGTTGAAATATCTGTTCCAAGTCTTTGAAGGTAAGCAATCAATGCTACGATTTCTCTGTCTCTTAACTGAACAAATGTTTCTCCTTTCTCTTTCTGTTCTTTTTCGTATTTGCTCTTCAAGTCAGGTGCATCTTTGAAAATGCTCTGCTCGATTGCCAAAGCTTGTTTATTCATTGAAACTTCAATGCTGTCAAAATCTTCTTCCTGATAAGGAACTCCAAGACTTACCATCGCCTTCATTTTATCCTTGGTCAATTCTGTATTTCTTTTATTGAATGCAAGCCATGGGTATCTTGGCATAATCGATCCCGGCGAAGTAGATCGTGGATCCCACATATGCTTGTAATGCCATGCATCCGGGTTTTTACCACCTTGTCTATGCAAATCCGGACCTGAACGCTGAGAACCCCATAAGAACGGGTGGTGATATACATATTCACCCGGCTTTGAATATTCGCCATAACGTTTTACTTCATCACGGAACGGACGAATCATCTGTGTATGACAAGCATTACAACCTTCTCTAATGTACAAATCACGACCCTCTAATTCCAAAGCTGAATAAGGCGTTACCGAAGCAATTGTCGGGACGTTTGCTTTTACTACAATTGTCGGGATGATTTCCACCGCGCCTCCGATACCTACTGCCAAGAAGGACAATACAGTCAACAAAGTCGGCATTCTCTCTAACCAAGTATGCGCTCCTTCTCCTTTTTTACGGGCAGAACTAATTTTTGCCAATGCAGGTGCTTCCACATCTTCATTTGCTACGAAATGACCTTGACGAACGGTTCTCCAAACATTAACGACCATCAGAATTCCCCCAATCAAATAAAGTGTCCCACCAAATGCACGCATCGGGTACAACCAATCTTTAAGAATTGTCACTGTTTGAAGGAAGTTTCCATATTTTAAGGTTCCGTCTTCGTTGAATTGCTGCCACATCAAACCTTGTGTCCAACCTGCAACATACATTGGAATTACCCAGAATAAAATTCCTAAAGTTCCAATCCAGAAGTGAGCATTTGCCAATCTGTATGATGCTAATTTTGTATTAAATAACTTAGGAACCAACCAATAAATCATACCAAATATGATAAACCCGTTCCACCCTAAAGTTCCCACGTGAACGTGTGCCGGAACCCAGTCTGTAAAGTGACCGATTTTGTTTAATGTTTTTGTTGCCAATAAAGGTCCTTCGAAAGTTGCCATACCATAACAAGTAATTGCAACTACCATGAATTTCAATACTGGTTCTTCTCTTACTTTGTCCCATGCACCTCTCAATGTAAGCAATCCGTTCAACATTCCTCCCCAAGACGGTGCAATCAACATGATTGAAAACCCTGTTCCTACTGCCTGAACCCAAGCCGGCAGTGAAGTATATAATAAGTGGTGTGGTCCTGCCCAGATATAGATGAATATCAAAGACCAGAAGTGAATAATTGATAATTTATAAGAGAAAACCGGACGGTTGGCTGCTTTTGGAACGAAATAATACATTAATCCCAAAATCGGTGTTGTCAATACGAATGCAACCGCATTGTGACCGTACCACCATTGAACCAAAGCATCCTGCACGCCTGAATAAAGCGAATAACTTTTTGGTGCAAATACATTCCAATGAACCGGTAGCTCTAAGTTGTTAAACACGTGTAACATCGTTACTGCAACCCAAGTTCCTAAGTAAAACCAAATTGCAACATACAAGTGTCTTACTCTTCTTTTTGCAATCGTGCTGAACATGTTCAATCCGAAGATGATCCAAACTACTGCGATTAAAATATCAATTGGCCACTCGTGCTCAGCATATTCTTTTGAAGTATTGTAACCCATTAAGAAAGTTACCAAAGACAAACCGATGAACAACTGCCATCCCCAGAAATGCGTCCAACTCATCACGTCACTTCCCATTCTGGTTTTAAGCAATCGCTGCATTGAGTAATAAGCTCCTGCAAAAAAACCGTTTCCTACAAAGGCGAAAACTGCAAATGTGGTATGGATCATCCTAAGACGACCAAATCCCATCGCACCATTTGTAGAAGCCAATCCTTCGATACCTCCTCCAAATAAAGATTTTACAGAACCGTCATCGGACCCGAAAATATAATCAGGAAGCTCGGGGAAGAACTTTAGGGTTGCAACCAAAACACCAAATGTGAAAGCCATAATGGCCCAAAAAACGGTCGCATAAACGAAATACTTTACGATCTTATTATCGTAACTGAAGGTTTGCATTTGCATTACGTGTCAATTTTGTCTTTTAATTTTTTATCGTCAAACAACATCCTAACAGCAGGCGATTCATCTTCATCAAACTGTCCTCTCTTGGCTCCAATGAGGAACAACGCCAAAAAGACGGCAGCAAGTGAAACACTCGCAATAACCATTAAAATGATGATTCCCATAACGCCTACAAATGTACAATTGCAAAGGGAAAATTGTAATGATTTTGGTCAGAGCGTTCCGTGAAAATGTTAATTTATATTCATTCTAAATTCCATTTCATGAATCTGGAAACGAGTCTGGTACTCAATGTCGCAAAAATCACCACAGAAATTGAACTTACAGGCATCAGTATTGCTGCCACAACGGGTTCTAAATTTCCTGTGATTGCAAATCCAAGTCCGATAACATTGTATAAAAAACTGATGGTAAAAGCTGCCCAAATTAGTTTAATAGAAATTTTAGAAAATTTCAGGAAAGCAGGAAAAGATTTAAAACTTTTCGCATCTAAAATCGCATCACAAGAAGGTGAAAAATTATTCACATCTTCAGACAAGACAATTCCCACATCGCTCTGTTTGATTGCCCCGGCATCATTTAATCCATCGCCGAACATCAAAACTTTATGGTTTTCATTTTGTTTGTTTCTAATGAATTCCAATTTATCTTCCGGACTTTGGTTGAAGTGAATTCCAGCAGAATCAGGGAAAATATTTCTCAGATTTTGCATTTCCGAGTCGTTATCTCCGGAAAGAATTGAAATTTTATACAAATCCAATTCTGAAATCATTTCTTTCAATCCGCTTCTGTACTGATTTTTGAACTCAAACTTTCCTTTGATTTTACCATTGATTGAAATGTAAACTCTTGTTTGATTCAGCGCCGATTCATCATTTGCATTTACAAAAGATTTCGAACCGATTTTCATTTCAATTCCATCGACCAGTGCCTTTTGTCCTTTTCCTGAAATCTCTTCATAATGATTTACAGGTATGATTTGAGTTGAATTAAATTTATTGTATAAAATTCGACTCAATGGATGATTTGAATTTTTCAAAACCGATTTTACAGCGATTTTTTCTTCTTCGGTCAATATTTCTCCGATGTATTCCACCGTCGAACTGTGGCTTTCAGTGATGGTTCCTGTTTTGTCGAAAACGATGTCGTTGATTTTTGCCAAAGATTCTATCGTCGCCGTACTTTTTATGTACAATTTCTTTTCGCCAAAAACCCGCATCACATTCCCTAAAATAAACGGGGAAGAAAGCGCCAAAGCACACGGACAAGTAATAATTAAAATCGCAGTTACGACTTGTAAAATTTGTTTCGAATCATAAAAATACCAGAAAACTGCTGACCCGAGTGCGATGAACAAAATAATGATCACGAAATAACGGCTCATGTTGGTCGTCAATCGGTTGAGTTTTGATTCTTCTTTTTGAAATGCCTCGTTGTTCCAAAGCTGTGTCAAATAACTTTGCTTTACATCTTTGATGATTTCGAGTTCGATTGCCTGACCTGATTGTTTTCCGCCGGCAAAGATTTTATCTCCGGGCTGTTTCGTAATTAATCTGGCTTCACCCGTCACGAAACTATTGTCAATCATGGCTTCGCCTTTCATGAGGATGGCATCTGCAGGAATGATTTCTTCATTTCGAATTAAAATCCGATCTCCTTTTTGCAATTCAGAAAGTAAAATCGGCTGTTCAATTCCATCAGAAATTTTCAAAACCGCAATAGGATAAAATGATTTATAATCGCGGTCAAATGCCATCGATTTATAGGTTTGCTGCTGAAACCATTTTCCAATTAACATAAAAAAGGCTAAGGCGGCAATGCTGTCAAAAAAACCTGAACTTAAATCAAAAACAATGTCATAAGTGCTTCGCAAAAACAAAACCCAAAACCCAATCGCAATCGGCAAATCGATGTTGATGTATTTATTTTTAATTCCCTGCCAAGCCGATTTGAAATAATCTGTTGCAGAAAAAAACATCACAGGAAGTGACAACAAGAACATTCCCCATCGGAAAAATTCTTTATTTCCTTCCAACCATGCCTCGGGCGTCGAATTGGAAAAAGGCAATGTGTATTCCGGAAATGCCAAAAGCATAATATTTCCCAAACAAAATCCTGCCACTCCGATTTTGAGAATGATCGATCGGTCTTGTTTCGATTTCTCTTTGTCGAGCGTTTGTAAATTTAGTGTCGGTTTATAACCTAATTGTGTAAGCAACCTTGCGACTTCACTCAATTTTAATTCTTCACTTCTGAATGAAATCTGAACATTTTTTTGGGTGAAATTCACAGTGGAATAAATCACATTCGGATTCACTTCTTGTAAACTTTCCAACAACCAAACGCAAGACGTACAATGAATAACGGGAATATGGAATGTAACCAAAGTGATGCCGTCATCAGAAAAATCAACTACTTTTTCAAAGATTTCAGGCGTATCTAAAAATTGGAAATGGTGGTTTTCTTTGGCATCCGGGCGCACACCAGCATCAGCGTTCATGGCATAAAAATTCTCTAATCCTGTCGAGTTTAAAATTTCATAAACAGTCTTGCAACCGGCACAGCAAAAATGTTTTTCATCGAAGAGAATATCTTCGATTTCAATCTTTTGCCCGCAATGAAAACAATCTTCTTTCATACTATTTGCAAAATTACTTTCTATTTCAAGTGATTTGACTTAAATTTGACGTGATTTAAGTCATTACGTATGTCCGATATTTTAGAAAATGTAGATAACATCTGTACATTATTTGAAAACCCTGAAATTTTAAAATATTTTTCCAAGGAAGAATTAGCTGAACTGAGCCACGAAAAGAAAATAATTTCTTTTAAAAAAGGTGATTTACTCATAGAAGAAGGCGCTACGCCCAAAGGTATTTACTACATCGACAAAGGTACAGCGAAAATGTTTAAATTGGGCTTCAACGGTAAAGAACAGATTTTGCGTTTCATAAAAACGGGCGACATCTTAGGTTATCGTTCTATTTTGTCTAAACAACCTTATGGCGCTTCTGCAACGGCAATGGAAGATACGGAAGTATGTTTCATTCCTGAAAAATTCTTCATAAAAGTTTTGGAACATCATCCGAAATTGTCATTTGATATTTTGAGAAGAATCTCTGAAGATTTAGGCGAATCGGCTCAAACCATCACTTTCTTGGCGCAGAAAACGGTGCGTGAACGTTTGGCTGAAGTTTTACTTTTGCTCGAAAAGAAATTGGGTGTAGACAAAGATGGCTTCATCAAAATTTCTCTTACGCGTGAAGAAATGGCAAACCTCATCGGAACGGCAACTGAATCTGCAATCCGTTTAATTTCGGAATTTAAAACCGATAATTTAATTGAGGTAGAAGGACGAAAAATCAAAATCCTTGCGCACCAGAAACTGACGAAGCTGGGGCATGTAAATTGATTTATTAGAGTTTTTATAAATGATCATTAAAAATTATCCTTGTATTTAAATTCAACAATTCCTTTTTCATTTACATTAAATACAAATTCATTTAATATTGTATAATAAAATACGGTTTTACCTCTTTTGTTGTATTGCATAACTATATCCGGCTCTCCCCAGTTTTCCTTAAATGTTTTGAAAGAAACTGGAATTTCGGTGTTAGAAAATTTTGAGGTATAATGTCTTTCATAAAATATGATGGCTGTAATTCCTGTAATTATAAAAAGAATCAACATCGAAACAAGATTCTCAACTTTTTTCATTTTAAGATAATTTCAGTTAAAACGATAAAATCAATCTGAAATTTCAAGGAAAAATTATTTAAATAACCTTTACCCAATGAAAGTAGAAGTTTTATTGATAGTTTTTAATTACAACATCATATAATAGTAATTATTTAAGAAAAAAAACGCAGAAAAGACACAATTATCTTGAGGAAATTTTAGAAAGGATTTTACAAAGAATGGGGAAGATTGTTAATGATTTGTAAAGACGGAAATTTAAGATTGAATTTCACTTATATTTAAGCCTCAAAAATAACAATCACACAATGCGGAAGTTTTTCTACTTTTTATTTTTTCTTATTACCATCTCTAATTTTGCCCAATCGCCTAAAAAAACCAATTCATCAGAAATTTATGAATCGATCCAAAAACTTAATTTTTTAGGTTCGGTTTTGTACGTGGCAGCGCATCCTGACGATGAAAATACCCATTTGATTTCGTATTTTGCAAACGATGTTCACGCTCGTACAGCATATATTTCTCTGACGCGTGGCGATGGCGGACAAAATCTAATCGGGCCTGAATTGCGTGAATTGTTAGGAGTCATCCGCACGCAGGAATTGATGCAAGCAAGGAAAATAGATGGTGGAATTCAGTATTTTTCGAGAGCCAATGATTTCGGTTTTTCCAAACACCCAGACGAAACATTTGAAATCTGGGATAAAGAACAAGTTTTGAGTGATTTGGTATATGTGATTCGGCAATTTCAACCCGATATTATCATCAACCGTTTTGACCACCGTTCACCAGGAACTACTCACGGACACCACACGGGATCAGCTATGTTGAGTGTCGAAGCATTTGATATTGCAAACGATAAAACTAAATTTCCTGAACACTTAAATCAGTATTCAACTTGGAGTCCAAAACGATTATTTTTTAACCAATCCTGGTTTTTTTATGGAAGTCAGGAAAAATTTGACCAAGCCGACAAAAGTAAATTATTTCAGTTAGACATCGGTTCTTATTATCCTACTTTAGGTTTGAGTAATTCTGAAATTGCCGCCAAAAGCCGCAGCCAGCACAGCTCACAAGGATTTGGCGCGACGCCGGAACGTGGTGTTGATTTGGAATACCTCGAAATTGTCAAAGGAACGCAGCCGCAAAAAGATGTTTTTGAAGGAATTGATACGAGTTGGAATCGAGTAAGAGGCGGTAAGGAAATCGGAGAAATTCTTTCGAAAGTGGAAAAAGAATTTGAATTTAAAAATCCGTCGAAATCCGTTCCTGAATTGATAAAAGCGTATCAATTGATTCAAAAATTAGAAGACAAACATTGGCGGGAAATCAAATCGGAAGAAATAAAAAACATTATCGTTTCATGCGCCGGATTGTATCTGGAAGTGGTTTCGAGCTCGACGACTGCGGTCGCAGGAGAGAATTTGAAATTCAATTTGGAAGCAATTAATAGAAGCGAACTTTCCATCAAATTAAATTCAGTTAAAGTCAATGACAAAACTATTTCAGTTGATTCAAATTTAACCAACAATAAAATCTTAAAATCTGAAAATTCATTTCAGATTCCTGACAATAAAATTCCTACAACTCCTTATTGGCTCAACGAAAAAGGAAGTTTAGGAATGTACAAAGTTTCTGATGGTGAATTGATTGGATTGCCGGAAACGCCCGATGCTTTTTCAGTAAAATTTAATTTAAGTATTGAAAATCAGCAGTTTGAAATTTTAAGACCTTTGGTTTATAAAATAAATGACCCAACAAAAGGCGAAACTTATAAACCATTCGTCATTGTTCCGAAGGCTATTGTAAATGTGGAAGAAAAAGTGTTGATTTTCGCGGATGAAAGACCTCAAAAAGTTGCTGTGAAGGTAAAATCTTTTACAGAAAATTTGAAAGGAAATTTAAGCTTAAAAGCTGCCGGCTGGAAAATTTCTCCTGGAAATCAAGAAATTTCATTGAATGTAAAAGGTGAAGAAAAAATATTTTGGTTTGAAGTTTCACCTCCTGAAAATCAATCTGAAACAGAATTAATTCCACAATTGAAAATTGGAAATGAAATTTTTGATAAACAAATGTTTGAATTGAATTATGAGCATATTCCCGAACAAAAAATTTTATTGCCAGGCGGAAGTAAATTGGTTCATATTGACATTCAGAAAAAAGGAGAAAAAATCGGATACATCATTGGGGCAGGAGATTCGGTTCCTGAAAATCTAAGACAAATCGGATATGATGTTCAAATCATTTCTCCGCAAAACATTACAACAGAAAATTTGAAAGATTATGATGCCATTGTTTTGGGAATCAGAGCATTTAATGTAATTCCCGAATTGAAATTCAAAAACCAAATTTTGTTTGATTATGTGAAAAACGGAGGAAATCTGATTGTTCAATATAACACTTCACGAGATGTTTTTACAGAAGAAATCGCACCTTTTCCGCTTATACTTTCGCGTGACCGTGTGACTGATGAAAATTCGGAAGTTAAATTTTTGAACGAAAATCACCCTGCTTTGAATTTTCCCAATAAAATTACATCGAAGGATTTTACAGGTTGGAACCAAGAGCGAGGGCTGTATTTTCCATCCGATTGGTCGAAAGAATTTGTGCCGCTTTTGTCGATGCACGACAAAGGAGAATCCGCTATGAAAGGCAGTTTGCTGGTCGCCAAATACGGGAAAGGAAATTATGTTTACACTGGTTTGAGTTTCTTCCGCCTTTTGCCGGAAGGTGTTCCGGGCGCGTATCGTTTGTTTGCGAATTTATTGTCACTAGGAAAATAAATATGGAAAATAAATTGGAATCAAAAAGGATTTGGAAAAAATCTTATACTTGGGTTTTGCTCGTCAACGCCGCTTATATCATTGTGTTTTATTTGTTAATGAAATTTTTGTAAAATGCAGTGGATTGACTGGTTGATATTGATAAGTTCCATGCTGTTCATCGTGATTTACGGTACATGGAAAACGCGCGGAAGTCAAAATGTACAAGACTTCTTGAAAGGAAATGATTCCACTTGGTTCACGGTCGGATTGTCAGTGATGGCCACGCAAGCGAGTGCGATTACGTTTCTTTCCACGCCCGGACAAGCATTCCATGACGGAATGGGGTTTGTGCAATTCTATTTCGGATTGCCGATTGCGATGGTCATCATTTGTCTCGTTTTCATTCCGATTTATCATAAATTAAATGTTTATACGGCTTACGAATTTTTGGAAAGTCGTTTCGATCAGAAAACCAGAGCGTTAACGGCTATTTTATTTTTAATTCAAAGAGGGTTGTCGTGTGGAATTACAATTTTCGCACCGGCGATTATTTTATCAGCAGTTTTAGGTTGGAATCTGATTTGGCTCAACATCATTCTCGGCGTTTTGGTTATTATTTACACCGTTTCCGGTGGAACAAAAGCTGTAAACGTCACGCAGAAACAGCAAATGGCGATTATGATGGGAGGAATGGCGGTAGCATTTGTGATTTTGGTTTATTCGCTTCCGGACGGAATTAATTTCGGAAATGCGATGCAAATTGCGGCGGCAAGCGGGAAGATGGAAATTCTCGATTTTTCGTTTGATTTTGATAATCGATATACTTTTTGGAGCGGAATTATCGGCGGAACTTTTCTCGCATTGTCTTATTTCGGAACGGATCAGAGTCAGGTCCAGCGCTATCTTTCAGGAAAATCGGTGAAAGAGAGTCAAATGGGAATGATCATGAACGGACTTTTGAAAGTACCGATGCAATTTTTTATTCTTTTGGTTGGAGTGATGGTTTTCTTGTTTTATCAATTTAATTCCTCTCCGCTTAATTTCAATCCGGTAGCGACGAAAAGTATTGCAAATTCAAATTATGTGCAAGAATATTTGGATTTGGAAAAACAGCAAAATGAAAATTTTGAATCGAAAAAGAATTTAATGTTTGATTATGTAAATGCTCCATCCAATGAAAAAGAAAATATCCAAAAAGAAATTGTTTCATTAAATCAAAAAGACAGAGAGTTACGAAACGAAGCGCAAACCGTTATAAAAAAAGCGAATCCGCAAGCTGAAGCAAATGATAAAGATTACGTTTTCATTCATTTCATATTGAATCATTTGCCAAAAGGCGTGATTGGGCTTTTGCTGGCCATGGCTTTGTGTGCGGCGATGTCTTCCACTTCTTCGGAATTGAATGCATTGGCGACCACGACCACAATGGATTTGTACAAACGAAACCAAAAGTCAGAAAAGCCTGATAATCATTACCTGAAAGCCTCGAAATGGTTCACACTTTTGTGGGGTATTTTGGCGATTTTGTTTGCGTGTGTGGCGAATTTATTTGATAATTTAATTCAGCTTGTCAATATCATTGGATCTATATTCTATGGAAATGTTTTGGGGATTTTCCTGCTGGCATTTTTCTTTAAATTTATTAAGTCCAATTCGGTTTTTATCTCAGCATTAATTACGCAAATAATCGTAATATTTGGGTGGTGGTATGATTGGATGCCTTATTTGTGGCTGAATTTGTTTGGATGTATAGTTGTAATTATTTTAGCAATAATAATTCAAATGTCTTCCAAAAGCTTAAGTTTAGAAAAATAAAATTGGATATTTAAAATCAATTTTTATATTTGTAAAATCAAAATGAGAAAAATAATATTAAATAACAATTGGTGGTGGATTTCGCAACTTCATAAGTCGTGAAAGAACTCCTCTTGTTTATAAAATCAAAGGCCTGTCTTCATGACAGGCCTTTTTTTATTCAATAAAATCTAAATTAAAATGAAATATAAATTACATACAAAAAGTATAAATTTTCTGGCTGATACCATCACGCCGGTGTCGGTCTATCTCAGATTGAGAGACAAATTCCCAAATAGTATTTTGTTGGAAAGCAGTGATTACAGAGCCAATGACAATACGTTTAGCTACATATGCAGCGCACCGATTGCCTTTATCAAAATCCAAAATGAAATCATCACACAGCAATTTCCGGATGGTAGAAATACACTCACTGAAATTAGAAAAGATACCGATGTGGTTCAAATTATTCAAGATTTTGCGACTTCATTTGAAGCCGAAGATTCTCAATTGAAATTCATTCACAATGGACTTTTCGGCTACATCGCTTATGACGCCGTGCGGTATTTTGAAAATATCGAATTGAAAATGAAGAAAGATAAGTTGGATATTCCTGATATTTATTATGCTGTTTATCAAAATGTTGTAGCAATTAATCATTTCAATAATGAAGCTTATATCTTTCATCATGGGATTTCAGAAGGAGAAGATAAAACGCAGGAAATCGCGCAATTATTAAAAGTAAAAACTTTCGCAGAATTCCAATTTAAAAAAGAAGATGAAGTCACCACGAATATTTCAGATGAAGATTTCAAGAAATTGGTTTCAAAATGTAAACAACATTGTCAGCGTGGCGACGTATTTCAGATTGTGGTTTCCAAAAGGTTTTCCCAGAAATTTTCAGGTGATGAATTCAATGTTTACAGGACGCTCCGAAGCATCAATCCTTCGCCTTATTTATTTTATTTTGATTATGGTGATTTTAAAATTTTCGGTAGTTCACCTGAAGCACAATTAATTATGAAAGACGGACAAGCTGAAATTCATCCAATCGCAGGAACAATCAAACGAACTGGAAATGATGAACAAGATGCTGAACTCGCTAAAAAATTAAGTGAAGACAAAAAAGAAAACAGCGAACATGTTATGTTGGTAGATTTGGCGCGCAATGATTTGAGCAGAAATGCCAAAAATGTAAAAGTTGAAACCTACCGCGAAGTCCAATTTTTCTCTCATGTCATTCATTTGGTAAGTAAAGTTTCAGGTAAAATCAAACCGGAAATTTCTCCTTTCAAAGTGGTAGCAGAAACGTTTCCTGCAGGGACATTGAGTGGTGCTCCGAAACATAATGCAATGAAAATTATCGACAAATACGAAAATATAAATCGTCAGTTTTATGGTGGGGCGATCGGATTTATGGATTTCAAAGGAAATTTTAACCACGCAATTATCATCCGCTCTTTTTTGAGTAAAAATCATACACTGCATTATCAGGCCGGGGCAGGAATAGTTTCAGAAAGCACACCTGAAAATGAATTGCAGGAAGTTTACAATAAACTCGGTGCGCTGAACAAAGCACTTGAATTAGCAGAAAAAATTTAAACTATGAAATTGCAGATTACCTCCTTTGAGGCGGTAAAAACATTTCACGAACACAAAAAAACAAATAAAATGAATGTGAGTAAAAACAAAATATTGGTAATCGACAACTATGATTCATTTGTGTACAATCTGGTTCATTATTTAGAAGAATTAGATTGCGAAGTCACGGTTAAACGAAATAATCAAATCGAATTAGAAGAGGTAAATGAATTTCAAAAAATTCTGCTTTCTCCCGGTCCCGGAATTCCCTCTGAAGCCGGAATCATGAACGAAGTCATTCAAAAATATGCCGCTACGAAAAGCATTTTTGGTGTATGTTTAGGGCAGCAGGCGATAGGTGAGGTTTTCGGTGGGAAATTAGACAATCTCAACGATGTGTACCACGGCGTTTCGAGCTTTACCATACGAACTTTGGACGATGAGAAAATTTACAATGACGTTCCCAAATATTTCGAAGTCGGACGCTATCATTCCTGGGTGGTTTCCAATGATGAATTTCCGGAAGAATTAGAAATCACGGCAGTCGATGAAAACGGACAAATCATGTCTTTGCGCCACAAACATTACGATTTGCGCGGTGTCCAGTTTCATCCGGAAAGCATTTTGACTCCGCAGGGAAAGAAAATAATTGAAAACTGGGTAAATAATTAAACCAAAAATACTCCTCATAGAGAGAAACTCAAATCCAATTCGTCAGAATAATTTAAGACAAAATCAAAAAACGATGACACGCATAATTCAAAGGCTAACACACTTCGAACAGCTCAGCAAAGAAGAAGCGAAAAAACTATTAATTGATATTTCACAAGGTGAATTCAATGCCAATTCGATTGCTGTATTGTTGACTGTTTTTATGATGCGTCCGATTACGATAGACGAATTGGAAGGGTTTCGAGATGCCCTTCTCGAATCCTGCATAAAAGTTGATTTTTCTGAATATGAAACGATTGATTTATGCGGAACAGGCGGTGACGGGAAACATACTTTCAATATTTCCACTTTGGCTTCGTTAGTCGTTGCAGGTTCGGGAATTATGGTGACGAAACATGGTAATTATGGGGTTTCTTCTATCAGCGGAAGCAGCAATGTTTTGGAGCAATTGGGAGTGAAATTCAGCAATGAACAAGACTTCCTGAAACGTTGTCTGGAAGAAGCAAATATCTGTATTTTACATGCACCATTGTTTCATCCGGCAATGAAAAATGTAGCGCCAATTCGCAAAGATTTAGGTTTGAAGACATTTTTTAATATGCTGGGTCCGATGATCAACCCTTCTCAACCGAAAAATCAATTGGTGGGTGTTTTTGATTTGGAATTGATGCGTATTTATGGTTACACTTATCAAAAAACTGATAAAAATTTCACCATCATTCACTCACTTTCAGGTCATGATGAAATCTCACTGACAACAAATTGTAAATACATTTCGAACGATGCAGAAGGAATTATAAAACCTTCTTATTTTGGGATTAATTACACAAAAGAAACTGAAATTTCAGGAGGAAATTCTGAAAAGCAATCGGCAGAAATATTTCTTCAAATAATTAATGGAAACGGAACGCAAGCACAAAATAATGTGGTTTGCGCAAATGCAGCGGCTGCAATTTCTACAATTAAAAAGATTCCTTTGATGAATGCTTTTGAACAAGCACAAGAATCACTCAAAATGGGATTTGCAAAAGAGTCTTTGAATAAGTTAATCCAATCAAGCAAATGAATATATTAGACCAAATAGTAGCAAATAAAAAGATTGAAGTTGAATTGAATAAATTAAAAGTCAAGGTTTCCGATTTGACCAAAACACAATTTTTTGAAAGAGAAAATCTGTCATTATCTCAAAATTTAAAGAATTCAAAATCAGGAATTATTGCTGAATTCAAAAGGAAATCGCCTAGCAAATCTATCATCAATATCGATTCTTCGGTTTCTGAAGTTGTATTAGGCTATCAAAAAGCCGGCGCATGTGGAATTTCTATTTTGACCGACAATCAGTTTTTTGGAGGGAACCTAGAAGATGTGATTTTAGCGAGAAATTTAGTCGAAACACCGATTCTCAGAAAGGAATTTATCATAGATGAATACCAAATCATCGAAGCCAAATCTTCCGGCGCTGATTGTATTTTGTTGATTGCGGCGATTCTTTCTCCGTCAGAAATTCAGAAATTTTCGATTTTCGCAAAAAGTCTCGATTTGGAAGTTTTATTAGAAGTGCATGAGGAAACGGAATTGGAGCGAAATTTATTTCCTTCAATCGATATGATTGGTGTAAATAATCGAAATCTGAAAACTTTTCAGGTATATGTTGAAACTAGTAAAACTTTATCGGGGTTAATTCCAAAGGAATTTGTGAAAGTCTCAGAAAGTGGAATTTCAGAGGTAAAAACGGTAAATGAGTTAAGAGAATTTGATTTTGAAGGATTTTTGATTGGAGAAAATTTTATGAAAACAAATGATCCCGGCTCAAATGCAATTGAATTTATAAAACAAGTTGAAAATGGAAATTAAGATTTGCGGAATGAAATACAACGTTCGCGAAGTTGCAGCATTGCAGCCTGATTATCTGGGATTTATTTTCTACGATAAATCTGCTCGAAATTTTGAAAATGAAATGCCTGCTCTTAATTCAAATATTAAAAAAGTGGGTGTTTTTGTGGATGAGAAAATTTCTGTGATTTCAAAAAAAGTAAAAGAATTAAAATTAAATGTAATTCAGCTTCACGGAAACGAATCCGAAAGTTATTGTCAGGAATTAAAATGTTCAAATCCCGAAATTGAAATCTGGAAAGCATTTTCTGTGGATGAAAAATTTGATTTTGAATCAATAAAAGTGTACAAATCAATTGATAAAATTTTGTTGGATACAAAAGGTGAAAATCCTGGGGGAAACGGACATAAATTCAATTGGAAGACACTTGAAAATATAAAATTTGGAAAGCTATTTATTTTGAGCGGCGGAATCAATTCCGAAGATGCTCAATTAATCAAAAATTTAAAAGAAAAGAATTCAGATTTGGTTGCGATAGACTTAAATAGTGGGTTTGAAATCAAATCAGGATTCAAGGATTTTGAAAAATTACGAAGATTTATAAAAGAATTAAAAGAAATTATATGAATTTTAGTGTAGATGAAAAAGGATTTTACGGGAATTTCGGTGGCGCATTTATCCCTGAAATGTTGTATTCAAATGTAGAAGAATTAAAGAATAATTACCTGGAAATCATTAATTCAGATGAATTTCAAAATGAATTCAAACAATTGCTCAAAGATTATGTCGGGCGGCCAACGCCTTTGTATTTGTCAGAGCGCCTTTCGGACAAATACAATTGTAAAATTTACCTCAAACGAGAAGATTTATGCCACACCGGCGCACATAAAATTAACAATACGATTGGTCAGATTTTATTGGCAAAACAATTGGGGAAAACACGAATCATTGCTGAAACGGGTGCCGGCCAGCATGGCGTTGCTACTGCAACAGTCTGCGCATTAATGGGTTTGGAATGTGTAATTTACATGGGTGAAGTTGATATTGAACGGCAAGCGCCAAATGTGAGCCGTATGAAAATGCTGGGTGCAAAAGTTTGTCCTGCAACATCGGGAAGCAAAACGCTCAAAGACGCGACCAACGAAGCAATCCGCGATTGGATTAATCATCCGGAAAATACTTATTACATCATCGGAAGTGTGGTTGGTCCGCATCCGTACCCTGATATGGTTGCACGTTTGCAAAGTGTAATTTCGGGGGAAATTAAAATTCAATTAAAAGAAAAAGAAGGACGAGAAAATCCGGATTATCTCATCGCTTGTGTCGGCGGTGGAAGCAATGCTGCGGGTCTTTATTTTAATTATTTAGAAGAAAATTCTGTGAAATTAATTGCAGTCGAAGCGGCAGGAAAAGGAATCGATTCAGGGAAAAGCGCAGCAACCTCTGTGTTGGGTAAACCCGGAATTATTCACGGAAGCAAAACTTTATTGATGCAAACGGAAGATGGTCAGATTACAGAGCCCTACTCTATTTCAGCAGGATTGGATTATCCGGGAGTAGGTCCTTTGCATGCGCATTTATCTGAAACAGGTAGGGCGGAATTTTATGCTATAACCGATGAAGAGGCGATGAATGCTGCGATGGAATTGGCGCAATGGGACGGGATAATTCCGGCAATAGAATCTTCGCATGCTTTGGCAGTTTTGCATAAAATTCAATTCAAAAAAGATGATATCGTTGTTTTGAATTTGAGCGGAAGAGGAGACAAAGATCTCCAGACTTATATTAAATATTTTGATTTATAAATTAGACATGAATAGGATTTTAGAGAAATTAAATACAGATAAAAAATTATTATCTATTTATTTTACAGCAGGTTATGTAAATTTAAATGATACGGCTTCAATCATTGAGTCACTGGAAGAGTCGGGTGTAGATATGATCGAAATCGGGCTTCCGTTCAGTGATCCTTTGGCAGACGGAGTTGTCATTCAGAATTCTTCCACTATTGCTTTACAAAATGGAATGACTACAGATTTGCTTTTCAAACAGCTTGAAAAAATCAGGGAAAAGGTCAAAATTCCTTTGTTGATTATGGGTTATTTCAATCCGATTTTACAATATGGCGTCGAAAAATTTTGTTCAAAATGTGCAGAAATCGGAATCGATGGTTTAATCATTCCTGATCTACCCATCGAAGTTTACAAGGAAAATTACGAATCTATTTTTGATGAATTTAATTTGCTGAATGTATTTTTAATCACACCGCAAACAATTGAAAACCGTATCCGACTTATCGATAAAGTTTCAAAAAGCTTTATTTATATGGTAAGTTCGGCGAGTGTGACAGGGACAAAAGATACTTTTGACGATGAGCAAATCAATTATTTTGAAAGAATTAAATCCATGAATCTCAAATCTCCTCAAATCATTGGTTTTGGAATCAGCAACAAAGAAACATTTGAAATTTCAACCGAATATGCAAAAGGAGCCATCATCGGGTCGGCATTTATAAAGCATTTGTCTGATGAAAATTCAGGTTCGATAGAGGAATTCATTCGAAGCATCCGTTAACAAAATAAGCCGGCAAAAACCGGCTTATTCATTATTTTAATATTTTGGAAAACTTATTTCGCTCCCCATTCTTTCAAAGAAGTTTCATTCATTTTTACATAATCAGCATTTCCTGCTTTCTGGGCTAAATCCAAAGATTTTTTAGCCAAATCAATTGCACCTTTTTTGTCACCTGCTTTTGCATAAATCAAAGACTGCTGGCGCAATTGCCAGAATTTTGGCTCTTTATTGGCTTTCATTCCTTCATCGAACCAAGTTTTTGCTTGTTTGATATCTTTGTTTGCTGTGAAATAATAGTTTGCAGCAGCTAAATAATCTTCCGGTTTTGGAGAATTTTTCATCGTTGCATCAATGGAAGCCATCACTTTTTGTTCAGTAGGAACTTCGATTTTCACTCCTACATAAATGTTTTCCCAAAGAATTCCAAGCATCGCATGGTCTGCCTGTACTTCGTCGATCAACATTGTGAAAGTTTCCATTTTCATCGGCATAGGATACACTTCTGCAGTCGCTTTAGCAGCTACTTTTTTGTCGTCCCATTTTTCAGGTAATCCCCAGTTTTCAGTATCAGAATAGAAATAAACTTCCCAAGATTTTTGTCCCGGTTTGGTGAAAATGGCATATTTTCCGGCTTTTACTTTTTGTCCGCTGATTACTACATCATCAGAAAATTCGATGGTAGAATTTTTGTTAGCACCTGTTCTCCACAATTTATCATAAGGAACCAAATCCCCAAAAACAGTACGTCCACTTACATTTGGGCGCGCATATTCAACTTCTATTTTAGTCAATCCCACAGTTTGTTCAAATTCAGAAGAAGGACTTGCTTGAGGTGTTTGCACTTGTGCATTTACAGAAATCATCAAAGCACAAATAGCAAGAGTTGTAAAGATTTTTTTCATTTTAATTTTTGATGTTAAATTTAAGGAATTTAAGCGGATAGCCTTTTAAAAAATGATTAATAACATAAACTTATTTTCGATTAAATGAAATTCATATCTTAGAACCGTCATTAATAGGTTGAGATGGGGAATAATTCCTTTTTTTTGAAAAAAAGATTAGTATAAAGCAAAAATAAGCAAAACGGTTAAAACCGTTTATATACAATGCTTTATAAAACAGTAGTCTTAGTTTGGAACTCGGTGTCTGATAGGTTTTGGTCTTAAAAATACAAAGATAGGTTACTAATTCGTTACCGATTAGCAAAGGTAATCAAAGATGTAACAGGTTATATTTCAGTGTTTTGCCCTATTTTTCATATTCCCTTGTAACTCAATACAATTTAATTTTAAACATTAAACATTTGAGTTATGGAGCAGACAAAAAAATCTACGTTCAAATTACTTTTCTACCTGAAAAAGAACGAGCCGAAAAAGAACGGTAATGCCCCGATTATGGCACGTATTACTATTGATGGAACACCTAAGACTTTAGGAACAAAGTTAGAGATCAATCCAAAGAATTGGGATTTAAAGTATGGAAGAGTTGAAGGTAAGAGTGCAAAAGCACTAGGTATTAACCAAAAATTGGATAATATAAGGGCACGTATCGATACCCTTTATGAAGATATGCTGAAACACGAGGGTTTTGTAACGGCACAAAAGCTGAAACTTGCATTTCTCGGTGTTGGTATTATGGAAGATTCCTTGCTGAAAGTATTTAAAAAGAACAATGATGATTTTGGGAAAATGGTAGTACAAGGAGAACGCTCCGAAAGTACCTACTACAAGTACAAAATTGTCTATAACCACGTTGCTGAATTTATCAAAAGCAGGTATCATCGTGATGACATGGCGTTCAGGGAATTGACGTGTGATTTTATCAGAGAGTTTGATTTCTTCCTTCGAATAGACAAAAAGTGCACACACAATACTGTTTGGGTATATACTATGCCACTCTATCGTGTTGCGGAAATAGCTGTCAAAAACGGTCTTATCAGGAAAAATCCTTTTGAAGATTATGAAATATCGATGAAGGAAAATGACCGTAGCTATTTACTTAAGGAAAACGTTGAATCCCTGTTATTACACAATCCTTCAAAACAAAATTATGAAATTGTAAAGGATCTTTTTGTATTCAGCTGTTTTACAGGACTATCTTACATAGATATTAAACAACTTAAAAGTACTAACATACAATCCTTTTTTGATGGTCACGATTGGATTATAAGCCGAAGACAGAAATCTGATGTTGCTTCTAATGTAAGGCTTATGGAAATACCCAAACGAATTATTGAAAAATATAAAGGTACCACCCGAAATGATTCTATTTTTCCTGTTCCTACAAACAAAATTTGTAACAGCCATATAGACAAACTAATTCAAGAATTAGGTATTGTTACAGAACAAAAAGTAACCTTTCACACCGCAAGACACACATTTGGAACAATGTTTTTGACTGAAGGCGTACCACTTGAAAGCCTTAGTAAAATGATGGGGCATAAAAATATTTCTACCACACAGATTTATGCTAAAATTACAAGCCAGAAAATAAGTAAAGATATGGATTTGGTATCGCATAAATTTGCTGGAATGGAAGCATCATTTGCAGAAATGGAGAAAGAAGTTCTCGTTTAGAATTATTGCTTACTAAACAAAGCAGGATGATTTCCTGCTTTGTTTGTTTCGAGAAGCTGGGTGCTTTTAATAAAATTCTTTTTTTTAAATTTACTTACAACAATTCTTTAAACAAAAAAACTATGTCTTTATGTAAACTGTGTCTTGAACGCGAAGCAAACAAAAAGAATACTCACTATCTTACTGATGCAATTATCCGCACCTGTCTTAACATAGAAGGTAGTAATGAACGCGAGAAAGGATTATATTTTGCTCTGGATAATACCAATCCATTTATAGACTTTAATTTCCAACGTCTTGATGAGCTGACCCTCGAGACTACAATTGGAAGAAAACCAACAGAGGAAGAAATTGAAAATGCGAAATCCATTCCATTTTCAGTGGATTACGTATTTTGTAGTGATTGCGAAAACCTGTTTACAGATATTGAAACACCATTTATTCAAAACATACTACCACACTTCCGACAAGCAGATCTTTCAGGTCTCAAAATAGTGAGCGAAGCTGATGTTGTTACAATTCGTAACTTCTTTCACATACAGTTGTACAGAAGTGCAGTCTGTGAAGATATTTTGGCGTTTTCACCTGAGTTTAAGGAGAAGTTACGTCACAGTATCCTCCAAAAAAATGGTGACACATCCATCCCCCTTTCGGTGACACATCTCCAAACTCTTGGAGGAAACGCGATATATACAGAAAACTACATTGGATTTACTGATGATAAAAACCCTTTTATTGTCTTCATGAATGATTTTGTTATACAGGTTTACGAGAATGAAGATGCAATAAAATTTCTACCTTTCCATGGACTAAATGAACAAGAAACTTTTGTCTCTGCTATAAACATCAACGAAGAATCTTTTGCTTTTAAAATATTTGACAATGCAGAAAGAAAGGTTTTTCTCAATACGGTAATCGTCAATGAAAAGGTTAAGAAAACAATACAATACTACCGAGATATGTTTGATATGTTCTGGAGAAAGCTATTTGGTGTCGACGCTCCGGTGCTACAAAAAGAAAGGTATATCCAGAGTCTTATCAATGGTGATGACAATAACTTAATTAAATACTCAAAACAGCAGGTTTTTGAATTTACCGTAGCTTATATGGCTAAACTTTTCAATGTCACCAAATAAATTGCATATAATATTATACAGATAGCCGAGGTAAATAATCCTCGGCTTTTTTTAGCCTATACTAATCTTCAAAGCACATTTATTCCTCCAGCGCCCATCCCATGCAATAAAAGAGCTTTGGCAGGATGAGTTAATAAACCATACTGAAAAACTCCTAATATATCCTCAATAAATATTTTTCAGTACCGTTTACGTGGCTTCCAAAAGCCACAATACTTTAAGATACTAAACTCCAAATTTATAAATTCTGCAAAATGTAATTGCAGGTTTTGTAATCACAAGGCCATTTACTCAATGCCTTTTTCACGTGCTTCCACATGATTTTTATTCAAGAACCGATATGCTGTTTTGTTCCATTTCAAGAGCAAAGGTATTTCCGTGTTCTTAACGCAGGAACAAGGTCGTGCCTTCCAGATTTGCAAAAAAATCTCCACCCATTCGGGTCGTATTTTTTTGACAAAACCTTGTTCCTGCTAAACACTAACCTTTTTATGCTCGTGAAACGAAACAAAGCATACTCCGGCTCTTTAGACGAATAAAAAAAATGTCAGAAATGAAAAAATACAGCATTGAAAATGGCAAAAGAGTGAAACGAAACTTCAGCACCTCCTCTCATTGCCGAATAAATCAAGGGAAAAATCAGAACAAAATTAATAACGCAAAAAAGTAGAAATCATGAACATTACAGGAAGACTGACAAGAGATGCGGAAGTACGCACAACGTCACAGGACAAACAAGTAGTAAATTTTTCAGTAGCGACCAACGACAGCTACCGTAACAAACAGGGCGAACGCATTGAGCAAACAACCTATTTCGACTGCTCCTATTGGATAACCCCGAATGTAGCCAAGCTACTTACAAAAGGCACTTTGGTAGAACTATCGGGACGAGTAAGTACCAGAGCGTGGACAGGTAATGACGGAGAGCCAAGAGCAGGTCTGAATTTCCATACCTCACAAATCAAATTGCACGGAGGTAGCAAAAAAAAGGAAACGGTACTAACTACCACAGGCACAAACAATAACACGACAGAAGACGACCTCCCATTTTAACAACGAGTATTCAATCATTTTTTTCACATCAAATTTTAAGCATTATGGCACATAATATCAATTTCAACGAGAGAACAGGACGTTATTCATTTTTTAGTGTACAACAAAAAGCGTGGCACGGTTTGGGGCAAATCGTAGAACAGTACCCGACAAGCGAGGAAGCTATCAAACACGCAGGGTTAGATTACGAAGTCGTAAAATCCCCACTATTTACAAAAGGTTCGGGCATTATCGAAACCACCAACAGCATAGAGATAGGCAGTAGCGAATTACAAGTACCTAACTATTTCGCCAACATCCGCACCGATAACAATGCCGTATTGGGCGTGGTTGGCAAGGATTACCACATTGTACAAAACCGTGAAGCCTTTAATTTCTTTGATGCTATTGTAGGCGGTGGTGAGGGCATTCTCTATGAAACCGCAGGAGCGTTAGGCAATGGAGAACGTATTTTTATCACCGCCAAATTACCCGACTATATCCGAGTTGGGAATGGCGATGACGTTACGGAAAAATACATTTTCCTAACCACTTCGCACGATGGTAGCGGAAGTATCACAGCCGCATTTACACCTATCAGAATTGTTTGCCAAAACACCTTAAATGCTTCGTTACGCAGTATGACAAATGTTGTCCGCATCAAACACACTTCGGGAGCAAAACAACGTGTTGAGAATGCCCATAAGATTATGGGACTTGCCAATACATTTAGCAACCAATTAGAGGGAATTTTCAATGAATGGGCAAAAGTAAAGGTCACAGACCGAGAGGTAAAAAAGCTAATTCAATTGGCACTTTGCCCGAATAAGGAAACCTTTGATTTAATCAAAAAAGGTGCGGAAGATGAAATTTCAACCCTTTTTAAAAATACCGTTGAGGACGCATTTGCATACGCAATGATAAGCGATACACAACAAATGGACACAACAAAAGGCACTTTGTTCGGAGCGTATAACGCTGTCACAGGCTACTATCAGAACGTGAGAAATTACAAGAATGACGAAGCCAAATTGCAGAGCATTGTATTGGGTGGTACTGCCCAACTGAAATCGCAAAAAGCATTTGAACTGTGTACCGCATTTGCTTTGGACGGTGCGGAAATCCTAAACCTTAATTAAATAACAACAGGCTACCGCCTTAATCGGTGGTAGCCTACTAAAAATATTCATTATGGCAAATTGGTGCAGTAACACGGTTGTATTCGAGGGAACTCCCGAAGCAATCACAGCAATACAAGAACTTTTCCAATCAATGAAGGAAAAGGAAGAAAAAACCGAAGAAGGGCAACTACCCGAATTTATGGAAGATACCAACGGTGGGTATTTCTTCAATATCTATTGGAACGAGGGCGATGAAGGGCAATTTCAATATGAAACAAAATGGTCGCCCAATATTGAAATTATTCAAAAGATAGCAGAATACTACCAAGTGGATTTTGTACAGGACTATGAAGAAATGGGAAACCTTGTTTACGGGAGAGCAACTTATCGGGATGGCATACTCAGCGATATATTTTTGGGCGATGATGATTTTGAAGCCTACGAACAGGATGAAGAAACAGACCTCTACCACTTTGAGGGAGAAGAGTACGAAAGTGATTATGAGATATTGGAAACTCTTTTGGAACGCAAAATTGTAACACTATGAAAGTAACGGATTTGAACGGTTACGAAATTGAAGTAACCGACCTAAAAGAAGCTATCCGTATTGCGAAGCGAAATACAGGATATAGCCACGAGGACAAAAGTTTTTCAGACTTCGATAAAAGGCAAAATGCCTATTGGACGGATATACACAAGAAATTGATAGCAATCAAAAAACAATCTTCAACAATTAAAATTTAAGAACGATGAATACAAATTTTTTCAATCAGATACAGCAGTTGGACTTTACAGGAGTTTTACAACTGAACATTTCAAAAGGAATAGAAAGCAACCTAATTGTAACAGTATTGCTTAACAACGAACAATGCGGAGATAGTGCCAAAAACGGTATTCCCCCATTGACATTCAACGCCACACCCCAAGAGTTTGACGAGGGATTTTTTGAGCAGATAACAACACCTATACAAAAGGTATCGGGCTTAATGGTGGATATGGAAAAATTTCAAAAGCAACTTGATGAAGCCAAAGCACAATCGGCAATCGAGAAAGCAAAAACCGAAAAAGAGAAAAAAGAAAAAGAAGCCAAAGACAAGAAGTTTAAAGATGCAATGGCAAAGGCGGATGAGTTGGAAAAAGAGGGCAAATTCCGTGAAGCGTGGATAAAAGTTCCCGATATAACGGAGTTCTCCGAAAAAGCGGACGAGATACGCAAACGCAAAACATCATTGTCCGACAAGTTCGCAACACCGAGCCTTTTCGGAGCAATGGAAGAAGCAACGCCCGAACCGCCAAAGGTGGAAGAACTTACTGCCGATTATCCCATTGATGAAGCGGACGAGGAAGAATAAAAGTGTTAACCCAAAAATTAGAAAGTTATGTTATTAGCAACACAGTTAGAACGAGTTTTCATACTCAAAGATAAAGGACAGGACATCAGGCTGACCGACCCCGAACCACGTTGGAGCGTGGAAGCCGTAATGAATTTTTACGCCAATATGTACCCGATTTTGACAACTGCAAAAGCATCTGCACCACAGATAAAAGATGATGCAGTCGAGTACAAATTTGAGAGCGTAATGGGTACGAAAGGTTAAACCAAAATTTTAAAACGATGAATTATGCAACGCAATATCATATCGGGAATAATCAACATACCCGAACAGAAACGACAACAGCAGTTACACCGACAGTTGGGCGAGTTCGCCAATTGGATGCAAAGACCAAAGGACGCCAACCAAGTGCAGAAAGACAAACAGAAATCCGTACCGATAGCAATGTTGCCAATGCTATTCTAAAATGTACATTTCTGCCTAAATTGAAAACAGCACAATCCGTACAGGCTTGTCAGAAAACGGAGAGGGATTTTTACAAGTCCCTTTCCCGACTTGCCGAGCATTACAGCATTGAGCCAATGCAAACCCAAGATTTTGAGTTTCCCTACAATATAACATTGTCTATGTGGGATATGGAAACTAAATTGAAGCGTACCAATATCAATTGGGATGGTTTCAAATTGATACAGAATAGCGGTAAAACCTATTTTGTGAGTGAGGAACGATACAATACAGGTACAACTTTGTACTATATTCCCATTAAGCCACTGTTTAAAATGCTCAAAGACCCGAAGCGTAAAAAGACCGCACAACTTTTACTGTCGGTATGCAGTTATCTGTACCACATCGTCCTAATTCCCTATTACAGGCAGGAAGAAAGTTATTTGTATTGGCTTTACGAAACGATGAATGATTGGGTGGAACAGGATGAGGAAACGGAAGAAACAGAAACCAACAAACGTGAATTGAGAAAAGCCGAATACATTGGCGATAAGATAGAACAGAAGTTATTCAACCGCATCAATCTAAAGATATTTGAACAGCGTTTGAACCGATTTAAAAGTGTTGATACGTTCGATAAGGAATGTTGGCAAGTGGCTTGTAATGCGTTTGCCCTTTGTACAGAATATCCGAACGCAACTATTTTCAGAAACGCCACATTGCCCGAAAAAGACCTTTATAATGATGATTACGAAAATGAAATAATCGGAATGGAAAAATACATTTCATTTATTGCAGACACTAAAGGTTGGTTATACGAAAACCTTTCAGATACCATCAACAATGAATTTAACGAGTACGGAGCAATGGAAGAACCAACTATTTCCAAGCGGTTTGACGGAAGCGAAATACCAACAACCGACCTTGATTTTGAGAACCGTTTGTTTGATTTATTGAATGATTTGAGTGGATTATTATACGAATACAAAACGATAGAAAAATGAACACAACAACAGATATAACAAACCATTTTGGCAGTATGTACTATCCAAAATCCGCTTTGGTTTTCTATGAAACCAAAGGAACGGAAACCGATGTGTATGTGGAGCATTTTGATATGGATAGCAACGGAACGCCTATCAATGCCCACCCATTGACGGTAAAAGAAGCCAATGTATTGGCAAAAGCTTTAAAGACCGATGAAGAAAAGAACGCAGCTTTTTTAAAGCCAAAAGGAATTTTGCCGACCAATATTCTGCATATCAATCCGAATGCTGAAAAAGGTACTGTGCTTTGGTGCACCAAAGCACAGCAACGGAAACTGTATTTTGTGGAAAGTTTGGGCATACCCAACGGAATGGCACAAGTACCGCCAATGCTTTGGTTAGCGAACAAAAACAGTCTTACCGTATTTGCTTTGGCAAATGATAGAAGACCCACCGAGAAAACGCCATTGTATTACGCACCTTTCTTCAATATCTACGAAAAGGGCAATGTATGTATGGGTACGGTAAGTATTGATATTAAAAATTCTGCTTCGGTTGAGGAATTTATGCAAGCGTGGGAACATTATTTTTTCAATTCCTATTTCAGTCATTCATTGAGTGCAAATTTGACAAAAAAGAACATCGTAAGTCTATGGAAAGACCTTATCGGTACGGATAAACCCTTTCCAAAAGAAGTATTGAAAAAGAACAACAAAACCCTTAAAAATCTATTGTGATGAACACAGCAAAAACAGCAATCCATTTTACAGACAATTATCTGCTCAATCCGACAAACCCGATTTCGATAAACCTTATCGGAGCAGGTGGCACAGGCTCAAAAGTATTGACCGCTTTAATGGAAATAAACAAAAGTTTGATAGCATTGGAACACGCAGGGTTGCAAGTCCGCCTTTGGGATGATGATGTTATCACGAGTGCCAATTTAGGCAGACAACGATTTGCAGAAAGTGAAACAGGATTGTACAAATCCGTTGCTTTAATCAATCGTTGCAACCGTTGGGCAGGTACAAATTGGAAAGCCGAAACGGTAAAATTTGAAAAGGACAATTTTGAAAGACCGCCCGAAAAAGCAAAGGCAATCATTACCATTACGTGTGTGGACAATGTACAGTCGAGGTTTGGCGTTGCTGAAATTCTTAAAGAAATAAGCTACCGCAGACACTACCAAGACGAGCCAAAATATTGGCTGGACTTTGGCAACAGCCGAGATATTGGACAAGTGCTACTATCTACTATCGGAGAGATAAAGCAACCCAATTCAGAGAAATACCAAACGGTGGCAAGCCTGCCATTTGTTACCGATGAATTTGGCGAATTACTGAAGCAATCCGAACAGGAAGACAACACGCCAAGTTGCTCACTTGCAGAAGCATTGGAACACCAGGATTTGTTTATCAATTCATCATTAACACAAATGGGGTGTTCTTTGCTATGGAACTTGTTCCGCAGGGGAATGACCGAATACAAAGGATTTTTTCACAACCTGAAAGATTTCCGCACCCACCCGATAAAAGTTGCCTAAAAGCCTAAGTCGGCGGGCAAAAATGCAATTCCTCGCTTCGGTCGGAAACGCATTTTTGCGGTTTAAAGCGGATGCAACCACTTTGCCAAAATGCACCACTTCACAATTCCCTTTCTTCACATTTTACCAAACAGGTTGCGAGTTTTTTGCGTGGGATATTCATTATCCCATTTGTTGTATTTACCACTGACTTTTTTTTTTCCAGACTGCGACCAAAGAAAAGATTCTGTGTTGTGAAACAATTTTTTTTAGTTTTTTTTGGTGTTAAATTGTCTACAATAACTATAAATTGTACTTTTGCACCACTCAATGAAAAGAACAGTACAAATATCATCCCAAGTTACTCCGCCTTGATCTTAGGCTAACTGTTATATTTCCCAATTTTAATTTATTGGCTTCTCTGTCGTACCCGAAGGTTTTGCTTTCGTGTACATACTTTTCTATTTACATTTTTACCACTTTAAACATAAATTTTTATGCAGAAAATTATCAATTTGTTTGATTTCAAACAGAAAATTAATTACAAAAACGAAATTCTTGCGGGTCTTGCGGTGGCTATGACCATGATACCTGAGTCTTTATCCTTTGCTATTCTGGCAGGGCTTTCGCCTTTGACAGGGCTTTATGCAGCTTTTTTAATGGGTATTGTTACTGCAATTTTGGGAGGCAGACCCGGAATGGTTTCTGGGGGAGCCGGAGCAACGGTAGTAGTACTTATCGCATTGGCAGCATCACACGGTGTGGAATATCTTTTTGCTGCGGTTATATTAGCAGGTGTACTGCAATTTTCAGTAGGAATTTTTAAACTGGGTAAATTTGTCCGCCTGATCCCACAACCAGTAATGTATGGTTTTTTAAACGGCCTTGCAGTAATCATTTTCATGGCACAGGTAGCTCAATTTAAAGTTGTAGAAAACGGGATAGAAGGTTGGATGCAGGGGCCGGCGCTTTATCTAATGGCTGGATTGACATTATTAACTATAGCCATCGTATTTATATTGCCAAAATTTACAAAAGCGGTTCCTGCATCTTTAGTAGCAATAATAGTTGTCTTTGGTATTGTATATTTTTTCGGCATCGATACTAAAAAAGTTATTGATATCGCCTCTGTAGGAGGCTCTTTACCTTCATTTCACATCCCTTCTATTCCTTTTACTCTGGAAACATTGAAAATTATTTTCCCTTATGCCTTGGTAATGGCAGGGGTTGGATTGATTGAAAGTCTGTTAACGCTTAATATGGTTGATGAAATAACCAGCACAAAGGGACAATCTAACCGTGAGGCTGCGGCGCAAGGTATAGCCAATATCACCAACGGTTTCTTCGGCGGAATGGGTGGATGTGCAATGGTTGCCCAAACTTTAGTGAATATCGGAGCTGGAGGAAGAGCCAGACTTTCTGCAATAGTTGCAGCTATAGCAATTTTATTAATCATTCTGGTTGCAGGTCCTGTAATCGAGCAAATTCCAATGGCGGCATTAGTCGGGGTGATGATGATGGTAGCTATAGGCACATTTGAGTGGGTCAGCTTTCGAATCATTAATAAAATGCCTCGTCACGATATTTTTATTGGTATGCTGGTAGCAGTTATAACTGTATTATTACACAACTTAGCTTTAGCCGTTTTGATAGGTGTAGTTATTTCGGCTCTTGTATTTGCTTGGGAAAGTGCCAAACGAATACGTGCTAGAAAGTATGTAGATGAAGATGGTGTAAAGCATTACGAAATTTTTGGCCCGCTTTTCTTTGGCTCTGCTATGGCATTTACCGAAAAATTTGATGTTAAAAACGATCCCGATGAGGTGATAATAGATTTCAAGGAAAGCAAAGTTGTAGATATGTCCGCAATTGAAGCCTTGAATAAAATTACGGAGAAGTATCACAAGGAAGGTAAAAAACTACATTTACGTCATTTAAGCCAAGATTGCAGGCAATTACTTAAAAATGCAGAAACAGTTATTGATGTGAATATTATTGAAGATCCTACCTACAAAGTAATGACTAATAAATAGCATTGGATTATACAAGTTTAATATTACAACTACAGCAATAATTTTTTAAAAATTATTGCTGTTTAAATTTATTATCGTAATATTGCGATATATTTATTTTTTTAAACTGATGGGTGTCACAAAAACCGAAATTTTTACAGAACAGCAGAACCATTTAGCTGGTATTTTAAAGGCACTGGCTCATCCTGCCCGTATAGCTATACTGCAACATATCATTAAACAAAATGCCTGCATCTGTAATGATCTGGTAGAAGAATTGGGATTGGCACAAGCGACAATTTCACAACACTTGAAAGAGCTGAAAAATATTGGTATCATTAAAGGAAATATAGAAGGAACTAGTGTATGTTACTGTATTAATGAAACAGTCTGGAATGAGGTTAAGAAGGAACTCAATAGCTTTTTTGTCGAGAATGTAAATAGTAAAGAATGCTGTTAAGCGTTTTTTTTTAACACCAAAACATCGTAACATTGCAATATAACATTTATTGAATTAATATCAGAAATATGAAGTTATCAAAAATTAAAGAAATCCTGCCAACATTAGTAAATGTTGGATTTCAATTAGAAAACGGAACTTTAGTTCCAGAACATTTCCACGTTACCGAAGTGGGACAAATTACTAAAAACTTTATAGACTGTGGTGGCGTAATCCGGTCAGAAAAAGTTGTAAACTTCCAATTATGGAATGCGGACGATTTCGAGCACAAATTAAAGCCAGTTAAACTATTAAACATCATCAAGCTATCCGAAGAAAAATTAGGTATTGAAGATGCGGAAATTGAGGTGGAATACCAAAGCGAAACGATTGGCAAGTATGATTTGGATTTCAACGGAGATACATTTGTACTGAAAAATAAAACAACAGCCTGCTTGGCTCAAGATGCCTGCGGGATTCCTTCAGATAAACAAAAGAAAAATTTGGCGGAACTGCCTGTAAATAATGCTAATGCTTGTACTCCAGGTGGCGGATGTTGTTAAAATTGAATTTATATGTTTTCAAAAATCATTCATACAGATAATTCAAAGACAACAATCATAATCCGACTGATTGTTGGAGGTGTTTTTTTATCGGAGGGCATTCAGAAATTTCTATTTCCTACTTTACGGGGAGCCGGGCGGTTTGAAAAAATTGGCTTGCCATCTCCTGAATTTCTTGGAAGTTTTGTAGGCATATTTGAAATCCTTTGCGGAGCACTTATTTTGCTCGGGTTGCTTACAAGGTTAGCAAGTATTCCGCTCATCATCATTATGCTGGTTGCCATTGCCACGACCAAAACATCTATTTTGGCTAATGAGGGTATTTGGGAATTGCTGCACGGTAGCCGTACGGATTGGGCGATGCTTTTGGGAAGTATGTTTTTGTTAATCAAAGGTGCAGGTAATTGGTCTATTGATAAAATCGTAATGAGAAATGGAGCGTGATATTCAAATAAAGGAAATTGCCAAGCTCTTTCTCAAGCTTGGTTTTATTGGCTTCGGAGGTCCCGCGGCTCATATTGCTATGATGCAGCAGGAAGTTGTTGTCAAAAAGAAATGGATGAGCGAACAGCATTTTTTGGATTTGTTGGGAGCTACTAATCTCATTCCTGGCCCCAACAGTACAGAAATGGCGATACACATCGGCTATGACAAAGGCAGTTGGAAAGGGTTAATTGTTGCGGGGTTATGCTTTATTTTACCTGCGGTTTTCATTACCGGGATATTTGCATGGTTGTATCAGCAATACGGACAATTGCCCGAAGTACAGCCCTTTATTTACGGTATCAAACCTGCAATCATCGCTATTATCATAGGAGCTGTTTTTCCATTAGCAAAGAAATCTGTCAAGTCCACATTCTTGGCGGTTGTAGGTATTCTTGTTTTGGTACTGTCATTATTCGGCATTAGTGAAATCTATTTGATGTTTGGAGCGGGATTGCTGGCAATGGGTTTGTATTCTATTCAGAGCAAAAGAAATACGCTCCAAAGTTTTATCCCGCTCGCATTCTTACAAATCGCACAAAGCCCCTTACTCTCTGAAACAAATACCAAATTATTTTGGATATTCCTGAAAATTGGTGCTATCCTCTATGGAAGTGGTTATGTTCTTTTCGCCTTTTTAGATACGGAGTTAGTTGCAACGGGCTTACTCACCCGGCAGCAATTAATGGATGCTATTGCTGTTGGACAGTTTACCCCAGGTCCTGTTTTTTCTTCTGTTACGTTTATTGGCTATCAAATCAACGGACTATCCGGAGCAGTTATTTCTACGATTGCTATTTTTCTGCCGTCGTTTATTTTAGTAGCATTGCTAAATCCCTTGATGAAAAAAATGCGCCAATCTAAAGGACTGTCCATTTTTCTCGATGCGGTCAATGTGGCATCTGTTGCAATCATAGTCGCTATTTGTCTTACAATGGGCAAAGAAACTATTACTGATTGGCGGACGATATTAATTGCAATGATAAGTGCGATCGTAGTTTTCAAATTCAAAAAAATAAATAGTGCCTTTGTGGTTATTGGAGGAGCATTATTAGGGTATTTATTTAATCTTATCTAAAGTTATCTTAAACAAAATATTTAAACAATAAAAATCAGACAAAATGAAAATAGCATTATTCAGTGATATTCACGCCAATTTACCTGCATTAGAAGCATTTTTTGAAGATGTTGAAAAAAGAAAACCAGACAGTATTTATTGTTTGGGCGATTTGGTGGGCTATAATATTTGGCCAAACGAAGTGGTAAACGAAATCCGTAAAAGGAGAATACCAACCATTGCCGGAAATTACGATTTTGGCATTGGCAGAATGAGCAACGAATGCGGTTGTGCCTACAAAACAGACAGTGAAAAAGATAACGGAAATATTTCTATTTCATTCACAAATTCTTTGATGAAAGATGAAGAAAGAGCGTATTTGCGTACACTTCCAGCCCATATCAAAGTAGAATTTCAACTGAATGAAGATAAATTGAATTTGCTTTTGGTACACGGAAGTCCGAGAAAAATAAACGAATATCTTTTTGAAGACCGTGAGGAAAAAAGTATGCTTCGCATTATGGAGCAAGCCGATGCAGACATTATGTGCTTCGGACACACACACAAACCTTATCACAGAGTTTTAAATTCGGGTATTGACGGTCAAAATCATTTCAGACACGCCATTAATATCGGTTCGGTTGGTAAACCGAAGGACAGCGATGTAAGAGGCGGTTATGTAATGCTTACGATTAATGAAAACAGTTCTGTGTTGGATAAAGATAGTATCAGTGTAGAATTTATACGCTTTGATTATGATATTGAAAGGGCTGCAAAAGCAGTTGAAGAAAGCATTTTACCAAACGAATACGCAGAAAATTTAAGAAGAGGTTACTAATCTAAAATTTATAAAAATGGAATTTCCAACCGATAGAAAGTATTCAAAAGAACATACCTGGATAAGCATACAGGACAACACAGGTACAATAGGCATTACAGAATTTGCGCAAAGTGAATTGGGCGAAATCGTATATGCGGATTTACCAAACGTTGGATATAGTTTTCAGCAGGACGAAGTATTCGGCTCTGTTGAAGCAGTTAAAACGGTCAGTGATTTATTTATGCCTGTATCGGGTAAAATCACTGAAACGAACGAACTACTTTTGAAAGCACCCACACTCATAAACGACAATCCTTATAAAGACGGTTGGATGATAAAAATTGAAATAAAAGACATTACAGAATTAGAAGACTTATTGACATCAAACCAATATAAAGAACTTACAAATTAGCCATGCAACCAAAATTAAAATTCTTAGACAGATACCTTACTTTATGGATATTCCTTGCAATGGCAATTGGCGTGGGTTTGGGTCATTTCTTTCCCAAAATCTCTAATGTTACCAACAGCTTATCTGTTGGCACTACCAATATTCCATTGGCAATAGGATTGATATTGATGATGTATCCACCCTTGGCAAAGGTTGATTATTCCTTATTGCCCAAAGCATTTAGAGATAAAAAAGTAATTGGCATATCCTTATTGCTCAATTGGGTAATCGGCACGGTATTGATGTTTGGATTAGCGGTTTTGTTTTTACGTAACGAACCCGATTACATGACAGGCTTAATTCTTATCGGTTTGGCAAGATGTATTGCCATGGTCATCGTTTGGAGTGACTTAGCTAAAGCAAACAGAGAATATACAGCTATGTTAGTTGCATTAAACAGCATCTTCCAGATATTTACTTACAGCTTTTTAGTTTGGTTATTCATCAACGTATTACCTGCAAAATTAGGATTAGCCAATTTCAATGTAAGCGTATCCATGAAAGATGTTACCGAAAGCGTATTGATATATTTGGGTATTCCATTCCTGGCAGGTTTTTTAAGCCGTTACTTCCTTATAAAATCAAAAGGTATAGAATGGTATAACCGAAAATTCGTCCCCGCAATATCGCCAATTACCTTATACGCTTTATTGTTTACGATAGTATTAATGTTCAGCTTGAAAGGCGATAAAATACTGGAATTACCAATGGATGTAGTAAAAGTAGCCATACCGCTAATCATCTATTTTGTGTTGATGTTTTTCGTGAGCTTCTTTATCAATAAATCTCTTAAAGTTCCTTACGACAAAAACGCATCCATCGCATTTACAGCCACAGGAAACAATTTTGAATTGGCAATAGCCGTAGCAATATCGATTTTCGGCATTCATTCGCCACAGGCATTTGTAGGTGTTATCGGCCCACTGGTAGAAGTTCCTGTACTCATATTATTGGTAAGGGCAAGTTTATGGCTAAAGGAGAAATATTATAGTAAAAAAGACTGAATTTAAATTTCAGTCTTCTTACCCTTTCTTCTACTGGATAAATTCAAAATCACATATCCTAAGATACCCGCAATGAGTGATGTTATTAAAACAGATAGCTTGGCCTCTTCAATGAAAACCTGATTGTCAAATGAAAGCATAGATATAAATATGGACATTGTAAAACCTATTCCAGCTAATAATCCTAAGCCAATAATGTGAATAAGGTTACTGTTTGCAGGAAGTTGACCTATCCCTAATTTAGAACATATCAAAGAGGTTGCAACAATGCCAATGGGCTTACCAAAAATTAATCCCAGTGAAATACCTAAACCTAACGGGGAAGTCAGTCCTTCTATCATTTCCTGATGAATTGTAATATTTGTATTAGCGAATGCAAAAATGGGAATAATCAGAAAATTTACCGGTTTTACAAGTGCATGTTCTAGTTTCTCTAACGGAGATTCAACTTCTGTATCATTGGTTGGCAAGGTCATAGCTACCAGTACACCTGCTATAGTGGCATGAATGCCAGAATGATGCACAAAATACCATACAAAAACTCCTGGTATTAGATATAGATAGGGATTTTTAACATTAAAACGGTTCATCAAAATCAGTACTAGCATTCCAATTCCGGCATAGCCTAGATAGCCTAACTCAATTCCGGATGAATAGAAAATTGCAATGACTAAAATGGCAATCAAGTCATCCACAATCGCTAAAGCCGCTAAAAATATTTTTAAACTGGTTGGTACTCTTTTGTCTAACAGCGAAATTACGGCCAATGCAAAAGCAATATCCGTAGCCATAGGAATACCCCAGCCGGAAGCTGTTTCACTACCGGAATTAAAACTTACATAAATCAATGCGGGTACTACTGCTCCACCGATAGCAGCAAGGATAGGCAAAATAGCTTTCTTGGGAGAAGAGAGTTCTCCTTCAACAATTTCTCTTTTAATTTCCAGACCTACCAACAGAAAAAAGATTGCCATCAATCCGTCGTTGATCCACATACTTACGGAATAATTGAGGTGTATGGCTTCATTTTCATACCCCAGCTTTGTGTCCAATAAATTTTGTAGCGGAGCGGCCATTGATGTATTTGCCACTATCATTGAAATCACTACGCATAAAAAAAGGAGGAAACCTCCAAAATTACTTGATTCAACAAAGTCTTTGAAAATCTTTAGATTGATTTTTTTCGGCATATTTATCTGTAAAAATTAAATATCGCAATATACGAATAATGTTGCGAATGAGCTAGCAAAAGGGATAATTACTGCTTAAATTACAGAATAAGTTTTTTCCCATTATGAAGAATATGGCTGAAATAAAACTTATTAATAAGTTAGTAGAAGGAATTACTTTATTCACTATGAAAATCATTATTAAAATATTCCTGCGCGATTTTTGCTACTCCCACACTAAAATATCTTCCGCCATTGATAACAACTTCAATGGCTTTCTTGAAATCGTCTGTATCGCTACCAATGAGCAAATAACTAGAAAAACCAATTTCAAAAAGAGGTTTTACGACTTTTTCAGCATCAATATCACTATGAGCAATAAGCTTTATGGTTGGATATTCTGTCCTTAATTCTTGAACCTGTGCCAGCACATTCTTGTCGTAAAAATCAAGGTCAATAATACAAACATAGGGAAGTTCATTCAATGAAAACAATTGTGATAGTCCATCTTTAATGCTTTCCGAACGAAATAAGACTTCAGTTCCTGAAGCAATGAAATCATTGCAAATCAAATCTAAAATTGGGCTTTTATCATTGATAAAGGCGAGGGTGATTTTTTGTTGTGTTGTACCAGATTCCATAATATTGTCAGATTTTGAGTTAATGGAGTTTCCTGCACAAAAAGAAAGCGCAGGCAACTACACTTACCGCACATTGAGGTACTGGTATACCCGACAACGAATAAGCGAGCGCCCACGCCTATGGCATGAGCGTTCTTCCTTATTGTCCCGTTGTCTAAAAATTACCAGTTTTCAATGTGGGACTTAAAGCAAAAACACTTTAAGTATTTCTATATTTAATAAAGCAAATGTACGAATGTTACAGATTATATACAATTATGAACAAAGGGCAACAGCAATTTTGTAAATTTACAACAAAAGGAAGCAAATGTTTAGACATAAAGGCAAAGGTCGTACTTATACACACAACCTAAAATTAGCCTCAATATTATCCGGTGTAGCAGGTGTCGTAAACATTACCGGTGTTTTAGAATTACATACGCTAACTACTAATGTAACAGGTCATTTTGCTTTTTTTTCTGAGGAACTTGTTTTAAGAAATTACAGAATGGCTTTTGCATATTTATTTTACATTTTGTTTTTTCTGTTTGGAGCGTTTGTTTCAAGTCTTATTATGGAGTGGGTTTCAAAATACAAACCACAAACACCTTATATTATACCCATATTCCTTGAAATAATCATATTATTGGCGGTGAGTTTTTCAGCATTTTTACTACCGAATGAATATGCCAGGTTTTCAATTCTATTATCGTCAGCTCTACTTTTTTCTATGGGATTACAGAATGCATTGGTAACAAGGGTATCCCAATCGGTGGTAAGAACTACCCACCTGACGGGTTTGTTCACGGATCTGGGAATAGAACTGTCACAGCTGTTCTTTTACAGAGATCGGCCAGAACGGATACAGTTGAATAAAAGTATATTCTTAAAGCTGGCAATCATCTGTTGTTTCTTTTTGGGTTGTATAATAGGTGGCTTTACTTATTCATATCTTGAATTAAGAACTCTTTTGCTTCCGGTAGGATTGTTATTTTTCGCTTTATGGTATGACCGGTTATTGTTTCGGTACTATTATCTGAAAAGAAAGTTCAGAAACCATCATTGACCGTATTTTTCCCGGTATAGTTCTCTTCCAGTATCCTTACCAGATCTGTTTCCTTATAAATTATCTTACCTCCAATTTGTATAAATGGCAGGATATTATCATCACGATATTGCTGTAAAGTCCGTTTGCTGATATGTAACAGCTTGCAAATATCTTCGCCCGAAAGATATATCTCTCCGTTCATTACGGGACGGTAGTTTTTCAGTATTTCTTCGATACAGTTTCTCAACTGCATTATCATTTCCTGATGGACGACGATTTCATCAGCTTCATTCGTCAGTAAATTCATTGTCATTTGTATTATACGGCAGTCCGGCTTCGAGTAAAGCCTGTACGTCCGAGCGTTTGTAATAATTCTTGCGGTTCAGTTTGGAATAAGGCAATAAGCCTTTGTCCTTGTAGGTCTGCAAAGTCCGTTTGGTAATGTTCATCATCAAACACACTTCCTGGTTATCGAGCCATTGCTCTTCTTTGAAAATCGGGGTGTATTTCCTTACAGCATTTTCGGTCATTTCCAAAAGTTCCCTTAGCTCATTTTTCATTCCGTCCAATGCGGATTTTTGTATTGCGATAACTTCCATTTTTTGCTCATTTTTTCTGTGGAAGTCGAAGATATTAAGGGGTGTTACAGGGTTGGAAAATGTAGTATTGATTGGCGTTGAAAGGTAGTGTTTGGCGTTTTACGTTTGCTACAAACGAAAAATCGGATAACCTTTTGGGCTATCCGATTTATTCAAAATATTGTTAGAAAAAAGTCAGTGTTGAGCAGGTTGCTCTGTCTTTACTTCCTGTTTTTCCTTATCCTTTTTCATTTGGCTGTAAGTCCATATACAGACAATACCGACAACAATTAAAGCATAGGCAATCCATTTGCCGATACGTTCTATAAAACGGGTAAATACAGATGCTTCAAAACTCGAAAATCCCTCTGCACCCATACCATTACGCCTGTAAAATTTCCTGCGGTTTATCCAATAAATAAGCACTATCGCAATAACGATAACAATAATACCAAACACCAATTGAGCCGTAACTGTATCCATACCCGTTAAGATTATAATTCAAGTAAATTTAAACAAAAAACAACGTACACCGAAAGCTGAAAAGCAAAAAACCGACCTGTAACAGTCGGTTTTGCTTTTATATAAGTAGCATTAATCACTACTGTTGAACTGAAAGCTCAACTGCTTTTCGTTACCGAAGTTATCCGAAATCCAAACCTCAAAGGATTGTGATACGGTAGATGACGAAGTGTAATACAACCGGAACTGCTCCGTTGGCAACGAATACAAATCGTTTGGCAAATACGGTGGTTCGTCATAATACCGCAATGTGCCTTGACCGTCAAATTGGAAGTAGCGGAGAAAATATTGCGTGTTGCTGTAATTGCCTGTTCGCTGTATGGTAATCCGTATCTCTACGGTCTGCCCACTGGCAACATCTTTGGGTACAGGCATTACTTTGACCTCAAAAGGGAAATCGTTCTGTATTTCGAGTTCATCGTCTTTGCTACAAGATACCAACGTAACCGAAGCTGTGAGGATTGCCAAGAGTACATATATTGAGCTTAATCCTATCCTGAATTTATTGAATATTGCTATCATTGTTTTTACGTTTTAAAAATTAAACCTTAATCCCACGCCTGCGGACGGTCGGAACTGTTCCAAGTCTGTACCCCACAAAACCTTTGTACGCCCTTGCAGGACTAACACAAAACGGTCGGACAGGTACGTTTCAAATGTGAGCCGTCCACCAGCTCCGTAGATAAAATTATCCTCGCTCAAAATTTTTGCTCCATCATACAACATTGCTTCGCCACGGTTGATACTTTCGTAACCGACTACACCTGTTATTCCGAAGTTCAGCGTGATGTTCTTACGGGCATCGCCCAAGAGGAAGAAGCTGTAACCGCCCTCTGCGGTATAAGTTTCCTGCGGTATGCGGAGGTCTTTATAATCGTGGTATTGATGAGTGTATTCCAACGCCCAAAGCTGATAGTTACCATTTTTGCCGTTTACGGTCATTGCTACATTGATATAATAATCGTTACCGATTTTATCATCGGACAGCACACCCGTACTCACTTCCAATCCTTTCTGTTTAGGTAACATTCTTTGTGCCTGTGTGACCGTGATGGCCATAAAGATGAGCATCACGGTATAGATATACTTTTTCATATTATTTACTTTAAAAGGTTATTAAAATTTCAGGTGCATATCGTTAATCAAACGAGCTTTGATTAAGTCGGAATTTTCTATCTGGAGCGTTTGATGCCTGCCTCCGTTTTTCTCGAAAATCTCAATCAGCAGTACCTTGTCATCGGCAATGGTAAATTGGTCTAACAGGAAGACGTTTTGTTCGATTGTTTTTCCAGCAATGTCGTCCAGTGGCTTGTAAGTCCTAAGCGGTATCATCGGGCGTTCCTGCACTACGGTACGTTTGGCTACCTTTTTATCCACTACCTTGAAATTCATAAAATCAATCTGAAATGGCACATTGGTACGGTTTCTCAATTCCGTATGGAAATAGTATTTGCCGTTGTGTATGTAAATGCCTTTGAGGATAAACTGAATACCGAAGCTCTTAGCCCCGATATGCTTTACAATACGTTTGTCTTTCTTGTAAATCGTTTCCAACAGCAAGCCTGCCAATGACGGAGAATTGTTGCCCAATTCTTCAAAAAGCACATCGTTACCATTGGCTTTATCTACTGCCTTTTGCATCGTGAGCAGGTCATAGCTCATTGCCTCCGGATAGGAACTATAATACACATTGAAGCTGTAAAAACGTCCGTCATTCGTAATGACTGAAAAATTGGTTTCTGGTTCAAAATCCCTTACCGTTGCTTTTACACGCAACACGTTTTCTGCATCTTCTGCTTTTCCTGCAATCAGATATTCGCTGCCTAAATCCACGTAACGGATAGCGGTCGGAAAAATCAGGTGTGAAGTCTTATCATAGGTAACTTCCATTCTATACGGTTGTATCTTGCCCAATGCAAGTTTAGTTCTTGCACTATCCTGTGCGTAAGACTGTACGGCAAAGCCGAGTATCAGGGCAAATGCCCAAAAGGTTTTTAAATGATTTTTCATTGTTTAAATTATTTGAGTTCAATATTATTTTTTAGATACAAGGAAGACCTGATGCCCCGCTTTTAGCGTAACCTTTGGGGTTCTTACCTTTTTGGCGAAATAGCCCGAAACACCCTGTACCACGCCACGGCTTAAATCAGCAGCAACCTGTTGTCCTGCATTCTGCGTGAGCATTATGCTTGTTCCCGAAGTCTGGCTCATATTGCCCGCCATTTCGGTAAGGGCGTTCATTTCGGGCGAATACGGAACGTACAAGCCTTGCTGTCCGTCCAAATCGTAAATGGTTATATCCACCGGAATGATGTTGCCCTCTAATTCTACGGAGGTAATTTTTAGCTGTAATCGACCTCCCTGAAATTTAGCGTTAGCTGTTACAATCGTTCCTTTTGGAATGGTACGTTGAGGCGTTTGGGCTGGCTCTAACAATCGCAATCGTACCCCTGTTTCGCCGATAACCGTTTGTGCATCGTGTACACAGGCTTTGATACTGTTTTTCGGTTGTGCCGTTTGCTCAATAGAACCTGCGGTATAAAAGCCCCGGTTTCTTGTTTCGCTCCAATCGGCTAAAAAGGCACTGTCCGTAGGCTCACGATACAAAGCGGAAACGGTGTTCTTTCTTGTAGGTGTGAATGCCACAAAATGCTCCTTTTGAGTTGAACCTGCGGTAGCCGTACCTGCATCCTTAGCAGGTGGGGCTTCTGTCGAATTTGTACCTGTTGGCAGATACTTTGCCGCCATCTGGTAGGATTTCTCCATTAGGGCAAGCTGGTCATCAACGGTTACAGATTTAGGTACATCTTTCTCGGCTAATTGTTCTTTTAGTTCGTCCAATTGCCTGCGGAGTTCTGTTGTTTCAGAGTTGTTATCCTGATAAAATGAACCCAATGTGCTTTGTGCATTGCGGTAACTGCTCAATGCAGGATTGCCGTTTCTTCCCGAACCTCTGCCAACGCCATAGCTGCTGTTTTCGTCTTCTTCGGGAAATTCATCATTAGGCTCTTTTTTGTCTTCAGTATTCCAATAGTCAGAAAGCGTGGTAAGTGCATTGCGTTTTTCTTGCTCTTTGCGTTCCAGCATTTCCAACTCGTAAGCCTTGCCTTTGTCGGCAGGCATTCCTGCTCCGGTAGCCTCCGGTACTGCATCGTTCAGCCCAATGTTCTCAATTTCCTTTTTGTCTGCGGATGGTTTAAATATGAGGTACATACAACCTACGAAGACAATTCCCATTAAGCCAAAGATGAGTGGCTTTTTGAGCTTTTCGGCTTTGTTCTGTGTACCGTCTTGCAGTCCATCAGTGGTTGCTGCCGGGCTACCCTCGGTTACCCGAACAACCGACTTTTTGTTCTCATTTTCTTTCATAAATCTTGTTTTTTAGAATTGTTGATAATGTGTCCTGCAATCTTGCAGGACTTTCACTTTTTTTGAGGACAGGGTTTTCGATATGCTCGATGACCATATCGTTACCCGACTTTGAGGTATCGTACCATACTTTGCAAATGACACCTGCCGTAAGCAGTAGATACCCCACAAAAAAGTAAAGTGTGTATTGGTGCTGTTTCCGCAAGGGCAATGCCCGCCAGCGTTCGTCCAGCTTGTCAAAGTACCTGTCCATATTTGCTCTTAGTTTTTTCATAACCTTACTATTTCTGTTGTTATAGCTTGAAACGCTTAGGACTTTGACCTGCCTTTTGCTTCGGTTCTTCATTGACCAAAGCGACTGCCTCAACCGCTTTGGGTGCGGATATGACTGACAGGTTTGTCAGTTCCGATTTTTTCAGCAGTTGCCCAAATTGGTCTTTCCTTGCAACCTCCATTCTGTTAAGCGAGAATTTGCCGTTCAGGTATTTTACCCACATACTGCATTCTACACTTGGCTTGTCTTCGCCCGACCATTGCAGGTAGCCCGTCAGCAACAAGTCCTGTTTAGGCAAACTATCTGTACCTTTTTGGCAGTTTTCGAGGTATTCGCCGATACTTTCCTTCAACTTTCCAGCATACGCTCCCTGCGTATGGAAATAGCCGTTATATCCTTTATCGGTAAGGATTTTTGCAAACGTGTTTAAATCTGATAATGCTTCCATAAGATTGTTTTTTTAGCGTTCGATAACTTCTATATCCCTGTTTTCTATCACTGCAAACTTTTCGATGTTGAAGCCTTGCGGGTTGTTGTCCGAACGGACAGAGTTCACGAGATAGCAGGAAGTAATCAGGTTACGCCTGGTCACGTTGCTCGAACGGATAATGAATTGTTTGGCGTAGGTACGCACCGCATAAGGATAGGTGTCGAAATTGCACACGACACTATCCACCTCAATGCGTTGCTGTACATTCCCCGAAATAATCCTGCTGTAATAGCCCTTTTCCGACAGGTCTTTGTAATAATCAAAAGCTGATTTATCGGCAAGGTTGAATGCCCTGCTCATATTGCTTTCGATAGCGTTCTTGTCGGGAGCAAGCGTAAAAAAGAGTTCGTGAAAACGCCTGACGTGTTCCCTTGCTTCCACAGGTCGGTTGATACTTGCATCTTGCGATAAGGCAAGCATCAACGATTTTCCATTATCCAGCACATAGATTTTTTGGCGTTGTTCGTCTACAAAGCTGTAAGATTTCCAAAGTGAAAATCCTACCACGCTTAGGCAGAGAACGGCAAATACAATGGCATACAGCCGTATTTGCCTAAAACTGTTTTCGATATTTCTTAATGTTTTAAATTCCATTTTTAAATGATTTGATTGTTTTTATTTCCCCATTAACTTGCCACCGATATTTCCAACTGCCGAACCTGTTCCTGCTCCGGCGATATTTCCGGTTTTCATTGCGGCTTGGTTTACGTTACGGGTAAAGTTCCCTGCACCGCCTGCCTGAATAATCCAGCCTGTTACCGTTGGGATAGTGAAGTAGCCCACGATACCGATTATCATAAAGATGATGTACACGGTATTTGAGGTATCAGGAATGTAAGTCGGGTCGGCAAGCATTGCTATATCCTTTTCGATAATGAGGGATTGTATTTTGGCAAGCATAGAGCTGAACAGGTCTGCCACAGGCAACCACAGGTAAACGCTGACGTATCGGGTCAGCCATTGCGTGAGCGTGGACTGAAAACCGTCCCACACGCTTATCGCAAAGGCTATCGGCCCGAGTATGGACAGGACAATGAGAAAGAACGTCCTTATGGTATCAATAACCAAAGCTGCCGCCTGAAACAGTACCTCTAACAGATTGCGAAACCAATTCTTAATAGCTTGTTCGGTTTGGTAGGCAAACCTATCCATATACATTCCCGACATCGTAATCAAATCGCCGGGCGACCAGCCCAATTCTTCGAGCTTTTTATCAAATTCCTCATTTGATACGAGATAGGCTGTTTCAGGATTTCGTAGCATAGCTTCCCGTTCGAGCAGGTCTTTTTTCGCCTGCAAATCGTTGAGGTCAAGCACCTGATTTTCGAGGATTGTGTGAGTACCCTGTACCACCGGACTTAACACGGCATTGATTGTTCCCAATACGATAGTTGGGAAAAACATAATGCAAAGCCCCAAAGCGAAAGGACGGAGCAAAGGGTACATATCAATGGGTTCAGCCCTGCTCAAAGCCTGCCATACTTTTATGGCAACATAGAACAAAGCCCCCAATCCGGCTATCCCTTTAGCCACTGCCGCCATATCGGCGGACAGTGGGAGCATCTCATCATATAATGAGCGTAGGACTTCGTGAAGATTTTGAAATTCCATAACTACCAGTATTTTTGGTTAGGAGTTCCATAGAGGTCAAGCACTCTTTTGGTATTGTTCTGCTTTTTTGCTCTTAGAATACTTACAGAGATATTCTTATTGGTATAGTAGCGTACCAAGCTGTGGTATTCCTTTACTTCTTTGTACACTCTATCAATAATATCCATACGCTCTTTGTCGTTCAGCGAAAGGCTTGATGAGGTTACAATCTGTTTGAGTTCTTTCAGCAGTTCGGTACTTTCATTCAGCAATGCCGAATAACCATTGCTGATAGCTGCCAATTCCTGTGCAGAAAAATTCGGGTCGTTCATCATCTTACCGAAGTTGGTAACATACATTTCGGATACGTCACCGACAAGCAATACAGTCTGCTGTACCTTACGTGCATCTTTTACAAGATTATTTACAGCTTGTAGCTTGTCGTAATACTCCTTACCCTGTTTATACACCTTTTCCACTTCCTTGAAATTTTTAATTACATTGGATACCGTGGAAGAAGTCTGTACGATTTCATTCGCACTGTTGAGAATACCTGATGCCAGATTTGTGGGGTCGGTTACTACCCATTGTGCTTTTGCGGACGGTGCTACGGCGAGCATTAGTGCCGTACACACCATAAAAAGGAACTTTTTCATTTTTATGAATTTTAAAATGTTAATGACTATTGATTTGCTTTGTCACGCCTTTGCATTGCGATATGCTTAATGGCGAGTTCTACGTTACCGTCCAATTCGGAAGCTAATTGCATTACCTCCATTTTTTCGGTTTCTTCTGTCGTGTATGCGAGGTATTCCTCCAAACTAACTTCGGTGGCATAGACTGCCGAGTTCGTACCACCTAAGCCAATCCAAACCTCTTTGTACAGTCGGCTTGCATCGTTGTTCATATTGATAGAAAGTACCTGACCTTTTTCCTTATCTGTAAGCCCCAACATTGCCTGTATGTCATCGAATTTATTCATATACTTACGCTGGTCTAAGAGGATTTTACAGTCGGAATTGTTGATGATACTTTCTTTTACAATGGGCGACTGGATAATATCATCTACCTCTTGCGTAACGACAATCGCCTCTCCGAAGAATTTGCGGACGGTTTTAAATAAATATTTTATATACTCCGCCATTCCTTCTTTGGCAATCGCTTTCCACGCTTCTTCAATCAGGATGAGTTTTCGGATACCTTTCAGCCTCCGCATCTTGTTGATAAAAACTTCCATAATGATAATTGTGACTATGGGAAAGAGGATTTTGTGGTCTTTAATCGCATCAATTTCAAACACGATAAAGCGTTTGGAAAGCAGGTCTAACTGCTTATCGGAGTTCAACAGATAATCGTACTCTCCACCTTTATAGTAGGGTTCGAGAACGTTTAAAAAATTTGCTATGTCAAAGTCTTTTTCCCTTACCTGTTTTTCTTCGAGTACCTTGCGGTAATCGCCCCGTACATACTCATAGAAACCGTTAAATGATGGGTAAACATCGTCCGTTTTGATACGTTCGATATAGCCGCTTACGGCATTGGAAAGAGCAACCTCTTCAGAACGGGTTGGCGGTTCATCATCACGTTTCCAGAGTGTCAGTATTAAAGTCTTGACACTTTCACGCTTCTCAATGTCGAACACGCCATCATCGGTATAGAAAGGGTTAAAGGCAATGGGATTGTCTTCGGTGTATGTAAAATACACGCCGTCTTCGCCTTTGGTCTTTCCTTTGATGAGTTCGCATAAGCCCTGATAACTATTCCCTGTATCCACCAACAGGACGTGAGCACCCTGTTCGTAGTATTGCCTTACCATATGATTTGTGAAGAACGATTTTCCCGAACCCGATGGCCCCAAAATGAATTTGTTGCGGTTCGTGATAATCCCACGCTTCATTGGCAAATCCGATATATCCAAATGGATAGGCTTTCCGGTCAGGCGGTCAGCCATTTTGATACCGAACGGAGAGGGCGAATTGTGGTAGTTGGTTTCTTCCGTGAAGAAGCACAAAGCAGGCTCAATGAATGTGTAAAAACTTTCCTCGCTCGGAAAATCGCCTGCATTGCCCGGCATTCCAGCCCAAAACAAAGTGGCTACGTCCGTAGTGTTGTGGCGAGGCTTACACTCCATCAATGCCAATGCACTACCGCAATCGTTCTTTAACTGTTTCAGCTCCGCAGGGTCTTCCGACCACGCCATAATGTTGAAGTGTGCCCTTATGGAAGAAAGACCGAACGAATGTGCTTCGTTCAGGTATTTTTCTATCCACTCTTTGTTGATTTGGTTTGCCCTGCTATACCTTGCCAAAGAGTGCATATTCCTTGCAGACTTTTCAAACTTTTGCAGGTTGTCTTCGCTGTTATCCAAAAACAAATATTGGTTGTAGATATGGTTACAGCTAAGGAGTAATCCCACAGGAGCAGCGAACGACAAACGGCAGTCGCTCCGGTCGGTGGATAGCTTTTCAAAACGGGTATCAGCCGATACCGTTCCGGGCAAATCGTCTGTATCGGACAAGGTGTGCAGGCTCAACCTTTTGTTTCCGATACGGACTTCTTCCGTTCCGAGTGCGATGTCCTGCATCGGTGTTCCGCTTTCCCTTGACAGGGTTAGGTACTGTTCCAACAATCCCTGCTTTTCGTCCGTTCCGATGATTTCATCTTCGGTAAGGCGTTGCAGGGTTATGAAACCGCTATCGTTCACGATACGCTCAAACTGTGCCACGGCTTCCATAAAGCGGTGTATCGTTTCCTTGTTCCTGATTTCCTTTGGTATGAGCGTACCTTTGCAAAGCGAACTGAAGTTGCTTTGCATACGCATTCTTTCCTTAGTGGTCTTGGTCAGGAACAGGTAACAATAATGGTTCAGAAATGGTCGCTCATTAAAATGGCGTTGGTAGGATTTAGCCAAAAAACTTTGGTCTTCCTTTGCCAAATCGGGAGCATAGCTTTCTTTGATGTACCAATCCTGTTTGTGGATGACCGTAAAATCCGGCAAGGTCTTGATAGCCTTATGCCAGGCGGAGTGAATAGCTTCGTATTCCGCCGATGCTACCGTAAACAGTTCCGGCAAACGAACCTCAAAGCAGGCGGTAATGTCCGCATCTTTGGAAAGGATGCAGTTGTTTTCTACTGCCAACAAAGGAAATTTGTTTTCCAGCGTTGTTGTCTTTGCAACGTTTCTCATAGGGCATTCGATTTAGGAGTGAATTTTAAATAGCGGTGTACAGGCTTGCGACAAATGATGTATCGGGGATGTCTTTTTCCTGCCCCGATTTTCATTAGCCCGTGCTCGCCATATTTCCTGTTCAGTGAAAAGGTCTGCCATACAATCAGCGAAGCACCACCAGCACCGAGAAACAGGCAGATGTAAGAGTTTATTCCTGCCATATACAGTATCATCACGAAGATGAGCGTGCCGAGCAGCCCACCTGCGAAAATGAACAGGTATTGTGCTTTCAGACCCTTAAATTCCACCGTTCTTCCTATGCCTTTGTTTATGTTGTAATTGTTCATAAACTAGAGGATTAAAGAAAGAATGAACGCAGGATGGTAGCTGCCACGATTAAAAAGATACACGCACCAAACCAGCTTGCCGCAGTTTTGGATGTATCGGGGTCGCCCGAACTGAATTTGTTGTACACCTTAACGCCTCCGATTAACCCGACTACTGCACCTATGGCGTAGATTAATTGGGTTGCGGGGTCGAAATAAGACGTTACCATTTGGGTAGCCTCGTTGATACCTGCTGTACCGTTTCCCTGTGCGAAAGCACCAATTCCTGACAGCATAGCCACGGCTGCCAGCAAAACTTTTTTTCTCTGTTTTTCCATAACTGAAACACATTAATTTGTTATTGTTATCCCGCACCTTGCGGGCTTTCGGGACAAAGGTGTTTCAGAAATTAGAGCGTTATAAGAAAGTGGCAGTCAGTGGAATTGTTTGGCGGTGGGTGGCGTTATAGAGATGAAAAAAAGAGGATATATATTTATTGGACAATGTTTATTTACTATCTTCGCAAAATGAAATTTATATCTTTAATATTAGCCGTTTATGTATTGCTGTTATCAGCAGTACCGACTTTTATTGAGGATAAATGTATGCAGGAGCATACAACCGAGCAAGGACAAAACGGACAGGAAGACCAAGATTGCAATAAGGGTTGTTGTTCGCCATTTTTTAGCTGTAATACCTGTACGGGATTTGTTTTAATTACTTTTCATTTTTCGGTTACACATTCAGTAAAAGAACCGCAAAGAAAATTAGGAACAATGCCAACACCGCCTGTTTCTGATTTTCCCTTTTCCGTTTGGCATCCCCCACAGCTTGTTTAATATCTAGTGCTTTCAGCACAGTTTATTTCCTGCGGTGCTTAGCACCGCTATAATCCATTTATTCATATTAAGCATCATTTTTACAATGAAAAAAATACTTATTGTGTCATTTTTTATGGCACTAAACCTTTGTGTATATGCACAAAATACGTTCAAAGCTGTAATTAAAGACAGTGAAAAAAAAGAGCTTTTAATGGGCGTAACCGCACAGGTTACGGGAACTACAATCGCAACAACTTCAGATGAAAACGGACAAATCATATTAACAGGTATTCCAAACGGTTTGCAGGAAATTCAATTTAGTTATGTTGGTTTTGCCCAACGTACCGACAGCTTTAATTTTCCGTTAAAAGATACAACCCCGATTGAAATCCTACTTTCTGAACAATCGGAAGATTTGGAAGAAATCGTTATTTCATCAACAAGAAGTACAAGAACTATCCAAAATATCCCTACAAGAATTGAATTTATCGGAGGTGAAGAATTGGACGAAAAAGGCAATATGAAAGCAGGGGATATTCGTATGCTTTTGAGTGAGAGTACAGGTATTCATGTACAAACCACATCGCCCACAAGTGCCAACGCAAGTATTCGTATTCAAGGGCTTGACGGACGATATACGCAAATCTTAAAAGACGGTTTCCCGATTTATTCGGGTGCTTCAAGTGGGTTAGGTTTGTTGCAAATCCCACCCCTTGACTTAAAGCAGGTGGAAGTTATCAAAGGTTCAACTTCCACGCTGTATGGTGGTGGAGCAATAGCAGGTCTGGTCAATCTGATTTCCAAAACACCAACGGAAGAAAGGGATTTACGCTTTCATTTAAACGGAACATCGGGCAGAGGTTTAGACATCAACGGTTTTTACGGACAGAAGTTTAAGAAAATCGGAACGACAATATTTGCTTCGCACAATCGCAACGGAGCTTACGACCCTGCACAAATCGGGCTTTCTGCCATTCCCCAATTTGAAAGGTATGTACTGAACCCTAAATTATTTGTTTACTTCAATGATAAAACAAAAATGAACTTTGGTATCAATACCACCATTGAAAACCGTTTGGGTGGCGATATGCTCTACATCAAAGGCAAAGGAGATAACACCCATCAATATTTTGAAGAAAACAAAACACAGCGTTATTCCACTCAATTTGTTTTTGACCATACTGTAAACGAAAACAGTTTTGTACAATTCAAAAACAGCGTAAGTTATTTTAACCGCAATACGGCTATTCCGAATTACGAATTTGAGGGAACGCAGACCGCTACTTTTACGGAAGCAAGCTATACGCACAGCAAAGAAAAATCGGAATGGGTAACAGGCGTTAATATTTGGACTGATAATTTTAAAGAAAAACAGATTACTGCATTTCCGTTGAGGGATTATACTCATACCACATTCGGGGCTTTCGTTCAAAATTCTTTTAAGGCTACCGATTGGCTTCAATTGGAAGCAGGTTTAAGGACGGATTATGTGATTGATTATGGAGCTGTTTTTTTGCCAAGAGTATCGGCATTGTTTAAGATTGCAAATGGATTGACTTCACGTGTCGGGGGCGGATTTGGCTACAAAACACCAACCATTTTTACCGAAGAAAGCGAACGCATACAATATCAAAACGTAATGCCTATTAACGATAAAACCAATAAATTAGAAAGGAGCTACGGAGCAAATGCAGACATCAACTACCGTACTAATATAGGCGATGATTGGACATTCAGCATAAACCAATTGTTTTTTTATACTTATCTGGATAATCCTTTGTTGCTTCAAAATCCATCTGCTAATCTTTATCAGTTCATCAATTCATCGGGCTACATACATACTAAAGGAACAGAAACCAACGTAAAAATAGGATATGATGATTTGAAACTGTTTCTGGGCTACACCTTTACCGATACCCGATTGATTGAAAACGGAACAACTACCGAAAATCCATTAACCCCAAAACACCGTATTAACTCTGTACTGATGTATGAAATTGAGGATAAATGGAAGATTGGTTTAGAAGCCTATTATTTCAGTCCGCAAAAGCTCAATGACGGAACAATAGGAAACGATTATTGGACATGTGGCTTTATGGCTGAAAAGATTTGGGAAAGATTTTCTTTATATATCAACTTTGAAAACTTCCTTGATACAAGACAGACACGTTTTGATAACATTTATACAGGTACTATAACCAACCCTGTTTTTAAAGATATTTATGCACCATTGGACGGATTTATAATTAACGGAGGAATAAAATTTAAACTTTAAAAGATGAACAAAACAATATTCAATATTACAAAAATGGATTGCCCAAGTGAGGAGCAGTTAATCCGTATGAAACTGCAAAACTTTGATACGGTAAAATCATTAGAGTTTGATATTCCAAACAGAAAGCTGAACGTTTATCACAATGGAAATCCCGACCCGATTTTAACGGCTTTGGGAACACTAAACCTGAATACTACATTGATTTCAACTGAAGAAAGCAATGCAATTTTTGAAACAGATACAAATAATAACCAACGGAAACTACTTTGGACTGTACTGATTATTAATTTCGTTTTCTTTGGATTGGAAATGGTGTTTGGCATTTTTTCCAATTCAATGGGTTTGGTAGCTGATAGTTTGGATATGCTTGCGGACAGTATCGTTTATGCTTTGGCTTTATTCGCTGTGGGTGGAACAATAGCAAGGAAAAACAACATCGCCAAATTTGCAGGGTACTTTCAAATCCTATTGGCTGTTATTGGTTTTGTTGAAGTTATCAGGCGTTTTTTAGGCTTTGAAAAAATGCCCGATTTTCAAACTATGATTATCGTTTCTGTTTTGGCACTAATGGCAAATATATTTTGTCTTTACCTGTTGCAAAAGAACAAAAGCAAAGAAGCCCACATACAGGCAACTATGATTTTTACATCAAACGATGTTATTATCAATTCGGGTGTTATCGTTGCAGGGCTTTTGGTTCATTGGCTCAATTCAAGCTATCCCGATTTGATTATCGGAGCTATTGTATTCTTAGTTGTGGCAAGGGGGGCATACAGAATATTGAAGTTGGCGAAATGAGTGAGAAAAAATTGAGCCTGAAAAACTAAATTTCAGGCTCATTTAAAATCTTCTATTTTTTTACACAAACTCCCCAATGTCAAAATCATTCAAATCATTTTTCCGCAAAGTGGAAGAACCGGCTTCCGTTTCAGATGAGAGTGTGCTATCCAAAAGCTCGGCAATTTTTAGGGAGGCACCCTCGATGGAATTTTCCAGCAGGCTGAATAATTCAGTCCCCTGTAATCTTTGAACTATATCTACCGCTGTTTCCTTTTGTGATTGTTCCAAATTCTCTTTTTGGAGCAATGCACCTACGGAGCTTAGTTCTTCAAAGGTAACCCCTTGGGCAAGACTGTTATCGCCACCAAATATTCCGTACCTGTTCCATTCTTCTTCCTCTTCCTCCAAATCAGGCATATTTCTGAAAACTTCGTCCAGCTCTTCCTTGCGGATTTGAATGCCGACGTTTTCATTTTCGTCGTATTCAATGTCTAAATTAGCAGGGTTTATCTCCGGTTCCTCAATTTGGCGTTCATTGGCAGTGTTTGGCACTGAAAGGCGTTCTAAGGGTTTAGGTTGTCCCATAATATCGGGCAGGTTCGGATTGACTGTCTTCTGCGAAGGTTCTTGCTTTGACCTTTTATGAATGACAATCTTATCCTGCAAAAGCAGGACAATGACTATCAGCAGGCATATCACAATTACTATTTCCATAACGTAGGGTTTTTAAAATAAGCCTTTGTATTTTTCGTTGAACTCCTTTGTAATCATATCTTCAAACACTTTAAAATGATGTTCAAGAATATTATTGAGATAGGCAAACAAGGGTATTTTATCATCGCCTATAATCTGTACAATGCGGGTTAAACGTTCGTGATGTTCAGGACTTAGGTATATACTTTTATTGCCTCTTTTCTGCATTTTATTCATTTGCATAAATGTGTTTTCATAGGTTGTTTTAGTCGTATTGCTAACTGTATCGGAGCTGTTGCCGGATACAATAGCATTCCTGTTCTTTTTATCTTTCTTCATTATAGAATGGGTTTAAAATGTTCGTTGAAATAATTGGTAATATCGTCCCCGTACTCCCTGAAATGATTTTCAAGAATGTTGTCAATGTAAGAGTAGAGCGTAGTTCTTTCTTCCCTTGTCAGTTGAACGATGCGGAGCAATCTTTCGTGGTATTCAGGGCGTATGTAAACGACCTTGCCGTTACGCCCCGATGGAAACCGATTGACCAAAAACGTTTCCTCATAGTCCACTTTTTTTGATGAACTGTTACGGGCTTTTTCCCTTGGCTTGGTTTCCTTTGGTACATCCTGCTTTTTGTTATTGCTCGGTGGCGATACAAGCTCATCGCCGCTTATGATGTTCATAAGGTATTCCTCATCAACATTGGGCTTTTCAAAATCGTTGTTTTTGTTATTTGAAGCCATACTTACTGTTTTTATAGATGAGTGATTTTTAAAAATTCCTCGACAAACAAATCCATTTTCGTTGCTTTCATCAACTGTGGTTCAGCAGGCAGCAAACTTGATCGGAACACATAACTGCCTGTGTCGTCTGTTTCCTTTCGGAAACGTTTGCTGTCCATTATTCTTGTTTCCATTATGGGCAGGTTGAGTTCTTTGATGACATTTTGATAAGCATCATACAAACCTGTTTTTTCCCTGCCGTCCACTTGGTTCCAAAACAGCCACATCTCTTGTTCGGGATTGCCCTCTTCCGTTTGAGGAAGCCCGAGAAAGGCTTTGGTAAAGCCCAATGTACTTTCCACTACCAAACGGTCGGCAGTAATGGGCGAAAAGATAAAATCCATTTTTTTTAAAGTGGTCAAAACGCCTTTAGTATTGGCTGTTCCCGGCAGGTCGAAGAAGATCACATCCGGCACAACCGCCGACTGGCTTCTGTATTCCGATGCTTTCTCCAGAGCCGTTTCAGCTTTACATTTAATAATCGGGTACGCTTTTTTGTTGATTGCTTGAAACTGCTTCATTGCCGCTTTTTTATGGTAGTCGTTCTGCATTATGGTCCTCTTATCCCTTTCACGCATATTGGTCAGGCTGTGTTGTGGAAAGTCGCAGTCCATCACCAGTACATTAAAACCTAAACGGTAATGAAGCACACTTGCCAGCAAGGTGGTCATCGTGGATTTTCCCACACCGCCCTTTTGGGTGGAGAAGCTGATTTTTAAAGTTTTCTTTGTTGTTTCCATTATTTAAAAATTTATTGTTACACACTTTATCTGTTTTGTAGGATTGAATATTGGTTTATCTGATTATTACCTCGTTCATATATTCCTGCATTCCCTTTTGGGTGCTTTCCTGCACAGGTATTTGCTTTCATTTTTGCCTTGTCAGGTACATTCTTTGGCAAGTGGAAAAACTTGCAACAGGTAAATTGCTTTACCGCTTTTATGCTTTTACACTTTTATTGTTTTATGCTTTTAAAACCTTATACTTTTATTCCAAACTACCTGTTTGCAAACCTGATTTTCTTCTTTGTTTAGATACATTTTTTACTACCTGCACTAAAATTATACGGCAAATAAAGCGATTGATTTAACCGCTGATTGAGCTGTGGAAGTGTTTGGCGTTCAAAGGCAGTGTTTGGCACTGCTATGCAGTACAATGCTTTCGTAAACAGGGCTTTACTTTGTACAATGATTTTTATTAACGGATTTATGCAAAAGTCTTTTGACAAATCGGAGGGTAACGGGAACGGCATCGAGCCGTTTTTCCCTGTTACATTTAATCCGTCCCGCAGGGCGGATTTTTGTGTTCAACGGAACACGGCAAGTTGTGTTTTGAGGCACTCGAAACCGAGTTAGTGCCTCAAAACAACTTGCCCTTTGCAGGGGGCAGAAAACACCTTCCGAAGTCAGGGTTTTGTATGGATTTAAAATGGATTTGTGATGAACGAGAACAGTAACAATAAACAGAATAAGGGTGGACGGAAAGCTAAGACCGACCCAAGCATCCACCGCCACGTTTTCCGTCTTACAGATGAAGAAAACGCCAAACTCTTATCGCTTTATGAAGCATCGGGAATGCCCAATAAAGCAAAGTTTATCATTTCCCTGCTGTTCAGTAAGGAAATGAAATCGGTTAAAATTGATAAAGGAACGGTTGATTTTTATATGCGATTGACTTCGTTTCACAGCCAGTTTCGTTCCGTAGGTGTAAACTATAACCAGATTGTAAAGCTGCTGTACAAGAATTTTTCCGAGAAAAAGGCAGCAGCATTCCTGTATAAACTGGAAAAACAGACGGCAGAAATGGCGATGCTTTGTCAAAAAATCATTCAGATAAGCGAGGAATTTGAAGCCAAACACCTGAAAAAATAGCGGTAGAAATGATAGCAAAAATCGGGAGAAGCGCAAATTTATACGGGGCGTTGGCATACAATCAGCTTAAAGTAGAGAATGAAAACGGGCAAATTTTGTTCGCCAACAAGATAATTGAAACCGCAAGCGGTCATTATTCCGTTGCACAATTAGCCCAGTCTTTTGCCCCTTACCTGATTGCCAACCGCAATACAGAGAAACATACCCTGCATATTTCACTCAATCCCGACCCGAATGACAAGGTAAGTGATGATAAATTTCGGGAAATGGCAGAAGAATATATGCGGGAAATGGGCTACGGCGAACAGCCTTTTGCCGTATTTAAACATACCGATATTGACCGTAGCCATATTCATATCGTATCGGTTTGCGTGGACGAAGAGGGCAAAAAGATTTCGGACAAATTCGAAAAAATGAGGTCTATGAATATTTGCCGTGAACTAGAAAGAAAACACGGATTGATACCCGCAACTGATAAAGAGCACAATCAGAATGACAAGGTTTTCCGTCCGGTAGATTACAAAGCAGGCGATGTGAAAAGTCAGATTGCTGCGGTTGTCCGTCACCTGCCGAATTATTATAAATTTCAGACTTTGGGCGAATACAATGCCTTGCTTTCCCTGTTTAATGTTACCACCGAAAAAGTGGAGGGCGAATTGCAGGGACAGCTACGGCAGGGTTTATTGTACATTCCTTTAAATGAAAAAGGCGAAAGAGCCGGGCATCCGTTCAAGGCTTCGTTGTTTGGTAAAAATGCAGGGCTTCCGGCTTTGGAACTGCATTTTGCAAAATGCAAAGAGGATTTAAAAGACCACCCGACAAAACCTACCATTAAAGCTGCTGTTACCATTGCCCTGCAATCAACAAATGATGAGCAGGGTTTTAAAAAGCAGTTAGGCGAACAGGGCATTAATGTAGTGGTGCGTAGAAATGATACAGGACGTATTTACGGAATAACTTTTATAGACCACAATTCTAAAACGGTTTGGAACGGTTCACGCTTAGACAAGGAACTTTCTGCCAATACCTTTAATGATTATTGGAACAATAATATCAAACTGGAGATTAAAGAACCTGCCGTACAACCACCAAAAACATCCACATCAAATGATGCAGATCTTCCTGCGGAAGAACCTCATCATTTGTTCGACTTCCTGAATACTACTGAAAAACACGAAGACGGTTTGATTGAGGCATTTGGCGGTTTGTTACCCGAAGCACAGGGCGATGATTACGAGGAACAGGATTTTGCTAACAAAATGAAGAAGAAAAAAAAAAGAAGACTGTAAGAGGTCAGATTTTGGAATTAAAAATCTGTTTTTAAAAAGATTTATTGAGCTGTCACTTTATAATTCTGAAAGAATTTGAGTTGTATTTAAGTAATTGCTTAAATAAACAAATTGACTATCTTTGTGCTATGGACAATAATTCTTGCATACGACAACAAGCAGACATTAAACAAATAAACCGCTGTAAAGACCGAGTTTCAGAACTCAACGGTTCTTTTGACTATTTATCGAACGGACTTGAATTAGCGGGAAACAATGTAAGACTGAAAATACTCTTTCTACTTTATGAAGAAAAACGACTTTGTGTTTGTGATATAAGTGATATTCTTGGTATGACAATTTCAGCGGTTTCACAACACTTGCGGAAACTCAAAGACAGAAAACTTATTGAAACCGAACGAGAAGCTCAAACTATTTTTCACTCACTGACTAAAGAGTATGAAAAAATGCTGAAACCATTTTTCAAAATACTTGACGAAAACAAAATATTAGAAACAATATGAAAACTGACAAAAAATTAATTGGTGCAGGACTTTTGACTACAATTGCAGCTTCTCTTTGTTGCATCACACCAGTATTGGCTCTTATTGCAGGAACAAGCGGTCTTGCTTCCACTTTTTCTTGGCTTGAACCTTTTCGACCCTATTTTATCGGGTTGACAATTTTGGTTCTTGGTTTTGCTTGGTATCAAAAGTTGAAACCCAAAAAGCAGATAGATTGCAATTGTGAGACAGAAGAAAAACCAAAATTCATTCAGTCAAAAATGTTTTTAGGAATTGTAACAGCATTTGCAATCGTAATGCTTGCCTTTCCATACTACTCAAGCATTTTCTACCCAAAGACAGAAAAGCAAATTATAGCGGTGGACAAATCCAATATTCAAAAAGTAGAATTTACGATTAGCGGAATGACTTGTGCAAGTTGTGGCGAACACGTAAATCACGAAGTAAATAAATTGACAGGAATAATAAGTTCAAACGCCTCATACGAAAAAGGAAACGCAATCGTGGAATTTGACAACTCAAAAACGAATATTTCTGAGGTCGAAAAAGCAATTAACTCAACAGGATATTCTGTAACCGACAAAAAATAAAACCAAATGGAAATCATATTGCAATCAACAATTACTTGCCCCAACTGCGGACACAAGAAAGAAGAAACAATGCCGACAGACGCTTGCCAATATTTCTACGAATGTGAAAAATGCAAACAAGTTCTTAAACCAAAACAAGGAGACTGTTGTGTTTATTGTAGTTACGGAAGTGTTCCTTGTCCACCAATTCAGCAGGACAAAAAATGTTGCTGACGGACAGAAAACAGAAGAGCAACTAAAAGTATTTTTTATTTGGATGCTTCATAAATGTTACGATACAAAAGGATCATAGAAGCTACAACTCTTATCACTTCGCCAAACACTGCCACGCACCGCCATTGACTGCCACATTCTTATAGCCGCTGTGTAGAGCCTTTAAATTCACGCCCGAACATTAAAACTAAAAAAGAATGCAGGGAGAAGACGATTTAAGAGGTTTAGCCAAAATAATGGCTTTTATGCGGGCAGTGAGTATTCTTTTGGTGCTGATGCACCTTTATTGGTTTTGCTATGGTTTCTTTTTAGAACGTGGCTGGACGTTGGAAATAATCAACAAGATATTAGGCAATTTCGACCGGACGGCGGGCTTGTTTTCACATACCCTTTATACCAAGGCGTTCGCTTTGGTTTTGCTTGCTTTGAGTTGTTTGGGAACGAAAGGCGTAAAAAATGAGAAGATAACCTGGTCTAAAATATACGTGGCTTTGGGCGTTGGTTTTGTGCTGTTCTTTCTGAACACACCATTATTAAAACTTACTCCGGTAATAGGAACATTTCTGTATATCCTTACTATCTCGTTAGGTTATATTGCTTTGTTGATGGCAGGTGTATGGATGAGCCGATTACTCCGTACTAATCTGATGGACGATGTTTTCAATAATGAAAACGAGAGCTTTCAGCAGGAAACTAAGCTGATGGAAAACGAATATTCCATTAACCTGCCTACCAAATTTTACTACAAAGGCAAATGGAACAACGGTTGGATAAATATTGTAAATCCTTTCAGGGCATCAATCGTGTTGGGTACTCCGGGTTCGGGGAAATCGTATGCCATCGTAAACAATTACATCAAGCAGCAAATTGAGAAAGGCTTTAGTATGTACATCTATGATTTTAAGTTTGATGACCTTTCCACCATTGCCTACAATCATTTATTGAAGCATCGGGATAAGTACAAAGTTCAGCCAAAATTCTACGTCATCAACTTTGATGATCCACGCAAGAGCCATAGGTGCAATCCACTCAATCCCGATTTTATGACGGACATATCCGATGCTTACGAAGCGGCTTATACCATAATGCTGAACCTCAATCGAAGCTGGATACAGAAACAAGGGGATTTTTTCGTGGAAAGCCCAATCATTCTTTTGGCTGCTATTATTTGGTATCTGAAAATTTACGAGAATGGCAAGTATTGTACATTCCCACACGCCATTGAATTGCTTAATAAAAAGTATTCGGAAGTATTTACTATTTTAACCTCATATCCCGATTTGGAAAATTATTTGTCGCCTTTTATGGATGCGTGGCAATCCGGAGCACAAGACCAATTACAGGGGCAAATCGCATCGGCTAAAATTCCATTGTCAAGAATGATTAGCCCGCAGTTGTATTGGGTAATGACAGGCGATGATTTTTCGCTTGACATCAACAATCCGAAAGAGCCAAAGATATTATGTGTAGGTAACAATCCCGACCGTCAAAATATCTACTCCGCAGCATTGGGTTTGTACAATTCAAGGATTGTGAAGCTCATCAACAAAAAGGGGCAATTAAAGAGTTCTGTTATTATAGATGAGTTGCCAACCATTTATTTTAGAGGACTGGATAATCTTATCGCAACTGCGAGAAGTAATAAGGTAGCGGTTTGTTTGGGTTTTCAGGATTTTTCGCAATTAACAAGAGATTACGGCGACAAGGAAAGTAAGGTTATCCAAAATACGGTAGGTAATATTTTCAGCGGGCAGGTTGTAGGAGAAACGGCAAAAAGTCTTTCGGAACGCTTCGGAAAAGTATTGCAGAAACGCCAAAGTATGACGATTAACAGGAATGATAAATCTACCTCTATTTCCACACAGTTAGACAGCCTTATTCCGGCATCGAAAATTTCAACACTTACACAGGGTATGTTTGTGGGTTCAGTTTCGGACAACTTTGATGAACGTATCGACCAAAAGATTTTCCACGCTGAAATTGTAGTGGACAATGAAAAAGTTGCCGCAGAAACTAAAGTATATCAGAAGATACCGGAAATCCTATCCTTTGTTGATGAACACGGAGAAGACAAAATGAAACAGAAAATTGAAAGCAATTACCGTCAGATAAAATCGCACATTCTGCATATCGTTGAAAATGAAATGGAGCGTATCAAGAACGACCCGAACTTACAGCATTTGGTGCAGGAGGGATAGTTTATTAATCAAACAAGACCATTCGGGATACGTTGTTTGATGAATAAGCCATCATCATAGAATATAGTTTTGTGAATACTAAATTAAAGCCTTTCGGGGCTAAATTTGTATACTTTTTTTACTTTTGTATTTTATACTCAGCGATTATTCGATTTTACCTTAAACCTTTAAAATTTATTTTTTATATTTTTACGGTAACGCTCAATATCTGATTAACTTAACAACAACCATTGGATGATAAGTGTATTTACAGAACGTGCATTATTACGGAAAGTGAAATTAGGGGACTCTTTTAGCCCCCAAAAGACTACTATTGTTATCATTGAAAAGGGAAGCATCAGCATCAAATCCAATGAGTTGATACATCACTACAAAAAAGGAAATTTGGGTATGATAATACCCAATAATGTATATAAGGTAAATGCCTTTACAGATGATGTGAAAGCATATTTTATTTTAATAGACAGGGATGAGCTAAACAATCAAACTTCTTTTGCTTTCAATAAATATGAAATGCAGCAAGCACTTCGCAGCAGTAACAATAATATTGAGAAAGTTTCAGATAATGCTTTTGCTCATATACTCAACTTATGTGAACAGCTTTTTTATTATAATCAGGAAGAAAAAGAAATCACGTTTAGCCAGCAGATAAAGCTGTCTTTATTCACATCGCTGGTGTATATTTTGGTGGGAGACTTTTTACAGGGAAAAGGAAAGGACATAAACATTCTTAAAAATTCAAGAAAAGAAAGCATCACGATGAAGTTCCTGCAATTGGTAAGCATAAATTTCATGAAAGAAAAAGAGCTTAAATTCTATGCCGACAAATTGTTGATTTCTTCCAAATACCTTTCCAATACCGTCAGGGAAATAACCAATCAGCCACCGTCCAAATTTATTACCGAAGCATTGCTGAACAATGCAAAAATCCTGCTGCTCAATTCCGACAACTCTATTAAAGAAATATCCAACGAGCTTGATTTTTCTGACCAATACGCATTTGGCAAATTCTTTAAGAAGCACACAGGACTTAGCCCCTCTAATTTCAAGAAAACGAATAAATTAGTCGATGCCATTTAGCATCGAACACACCCTTTCCTTTAATAGTAGTATTTAATCTGTGCAGATACTGTTTGAACCTCTTTTTAGGCATTATAAACCTTTACTGAAAGTCCTGCAAACCCGAACTTTGCATCAGTATTAAAATTTACATCTTAAAAAGACAGTCTATGGCAATATTTTTTAAAACAATCCGAAACACCATAAAGCACTGGTATGTACCTGCTATCATCGGGGCATTATTTATTGTATTGGGCGGTTATCTGTTTACAGTCCCTGAATCTGCTTATCTTTCATTGGTTATGCTTTTCAGTATATCGTTTTTGGCAAGCGGCATTATGGAAATTTTCTTTTCCGTACAAAACAAGGACGAGTTAGACGGTTGGGGCTGGTATTTGGCAAGCGGAATATTCACACTGCTGATAGGTGTCATATTGATAACCAAACCAGTCGTTGCAGCTACCACATTGCCATTTTTTATTGGGTTCAGCTTATTGTTCCGGTCATTTCAGGGGCTTGGTTTCGCTTTTGAGCTGAAAAACTATGGCGTGTTGCGTTGGGGAAATCTGGCAATTGTAAGCGTACTCGGTATCATCCTTTCATTTTTATTGATTGTCAATCCAATCTTTGCCGGAATCTCTTTAGTGGTAATGACAGCTTTGTCTTTCATATTTGCAGGTATTGTAAGTATTGTATTAGCGTTTCAACTGAAAAAACTGAAAACATTTCCTGAAAGAATCAACAAAGAACTAAAGGAGAAAATTGAACATCTAAAAGAAGAATACTATAAAAATATCCAATCCGAGGATAAATAGAAAATAGTTGCACATTTATCCTTAAATGGTATGCAAGGGCAGTCTTTTGTGGGTTGCCTTTTTTATTGGTATGTTTCGGAAAGCATTAGCAACATACCGTTTGAACCTCTTTTTGTGAATTACTAACCTTTTATGAAGACCCTTTCATTCAGAACTTTGCCAAGTAATATTTAAGTAATTAATGACAAGTTCAAAATGAAAAAAATCACTATGCTATTGTTAGGGCTTTTTGTTTTTTCGCAAACAATCTATGCCCAGCAAGGTCAAGAAAGAACGATAACCATTAAAGAGTTATTTGAGCTGACCAAAGAAAATCATCCGAATCTGAAAGTTTCCAAAACAGATATTGCCATAGCAAAGCAAGATGTAGAAGTTGCTAAAAACGCACAACTCCCTACTTTGAATGCGGCTTTGCAAGGATATTATCTTGGGGATGCCCACATTATTGATAAGGATTTTTCCAATTCCACAAGAGTAGATATGCCACATTTCGGCAATACTTTTTCGATAGATGCCAGTCAGTTGATATGGAAAGGCGGAATGGTAAAAAATGGTATCAAAGCCCAATCTTTGAAAGAAGAATTAACAGAGCTGAATTATCAGTCGAACGAACAAAGCATCAAACTTTTGGTGTTGGGCTACTATCTGGATTTGTATCAACTACTGAACCAAAAATCAGTATATCAGCAGAATATCCAATTGGCGGAACAACGCTTGCAAAACATCAATAAGTTTTATAATCAGGGAATGGTTACGAGAAATGATGTTATCCGCGGCGAACTGCAATTGTCTAATCTTAAACTTGCTTTACAGGTCGTAGAAAATAACCGTCAAATTCTCAATAAACAGCTTACCACCGCTTTGGGATTGTCCGAAAATACACAGATTGTGCCCGACGAAACCATACTTAGCAATGTTCCTAAAGCTTTATTGATGGAAGATTACAGAGCATTCGCACAAAATCATCCAACCATATTGATGACAAAAAAGGCAGTTGATATTTATGAAACCTCCGAAAAGATAACCCGTGCAGAAATGATGCCTTCGTTATCTGCATTTGCAGGAAATCAGCTGGCACGTCCGATTACTACATCAACGCCTGCTCTGGATATGTACACTAACGGATGGAGTGCCGGACTTTCACTGAATTTTAATATTGACGCACTGTACAAAACCCCTAAAAAAATCAAACAGGTGCGTTTTGAAAAAGACAAAGCCATTGCACAGGCAAACGAAGCTGAACAGATGATTGACGTTGCTGTAAATGCCGCTTACATTAAATACAATGAAGCCGTTACTCAGAACAATACACTTGAAACAAACAAAGAACTATCCGATGAAAATTATCGCATTATGAACAGTAAATACAACAACCAGTTGGCTATTTTATTGGATTTGATTGATGCAAGTAATCAGAAATTAGACGCAGAGTTACAGTTTGCTAATTCGGAAATAAGCATCGTTTATGCGTACTACAAATTATTAAAAGAAAGCGGAAATTTATAATAAATTGATAAACTTAAAGATAAAACAATGTCAGAAAATATAGAAAACAACAATCAGGAAAACACACCGCAACCGACTGGACAATCTGCGGAAAAGCAAAAGGTAAACAAGCAGAAAACCAAACAAAAAAAGACCAAAATCATCAATATTTTGATAGTCATTTTGGTTTTGGGCGGACTTTATTTTGTGGTAAAATCCTATTTCAATGTCGGGAACGACAAATACACCAATGCCGCACAGGTAGAATCGTTCATCAACCCGATAAATACAAGGGTTTCGGCTTATATCACTGAAATCCGTTTTGTGGAACATCAATATGTGAAAAAAGGTGATACATTATTGATATTGGACGACCGTGAAATACAAACTCAATTAGGACAGGCAGAAGCTACTTATATGTCGGCTTTGGCTTCTAAAAACGCAACATCCAGTTCGGTAAAAACAGCGACCAACAATGTAAATACCGTTGGAGCAAATGTGCAGGCAGCAAAAGCGAATATAGAAGCTACGAAAGCAAGACTGTGGAATGCGGAACAGAATTTTAATCGTTACAAAAACCTCTTGGCAGACGAAGCAGTAACCCGTCAGCAATTTGACCAGATAAAGACTGATTTCGAGGCACAAAAAGCCCAGTTGGAAGCCCAGATTTCGCAATATCAATCCGTGATTAATTCTAAAACTACGAGCGAATTATCAGTAAACGAAGTACAATCGCGATTGGGAATGAACGATGCTGACATCAAACGAACGCAGAGTGCTTTGGATATGGCAAAACTGAACCTTTCTTATACCGTTATCACAGCTCCCCACGATGGCATTATGGGAAGAAGAACAGTCAATGTAGGGCAGTTGTTAAACCCAAGCCAACAGGTTGGAACTATCGTGGACATCAATAACATTTGGGTAACGGCTAATTACCGTGAAAAACAAATGGGCAACGTACAGATAGGCGGTTTGGCAAAAATACAGGTAGATGCACTGGGCGGTAAAGAATTTGAGGGAAAAATAACCGCTGTATCAGGTGCAACAGGTGCGAGATATGCCGCTGTTCCGGTGGATAACTCAACAGGAAATTTTGTGAAAGTGCAACAGCGTATTCCGGTACGTATTGAATTTACAGATAAGAATAAACCCGAAGACTTGAAATTGCTTCGTGCAGGAATGAATGTAGAAGTGAACTTAAAATAACAGGAAGATGTACAATAAAGGTCCATTTGCAAGCTGGGTTCCCAAACCTTTGATGCTGTTGCTGATTTTGACGATCTTATTCTCGATGATGACCGTTTCCGGAGTATATACAAGTGTCATTACGGATATTACGGGAGCAATGGCTACCTATACGGAATATATCTCGCTTGCCAATAACGCAGGTACAATTGGTATGGGCTGCGCCATAATGATACTGATGCGTGTCAAGATGCGTTTCCGTACCAAAGAAATCATTTCAGTGTCAGCTATTATCCTTGCTATATTATCATATATGTGCGGTACTACAGATAGTCCTGTTGTTCTGATAAGTTGCAGTTTTCTCATAGGTTTTTTCAAGATGTTTCCGCTGATAGAAATGGTATTACCCATTATGTTCATCATTGCTCCGACAGGAGACCGTGGAAAATTCTATGCTGTATTCTACCCCTTGTCCATTGGATTTGGGCAGCTTTCGGCTTATTATTTTTCTACAATGGTGTTCAATGGTAGCTGGCAGACACCTTATATGTTTATGTCCGCTACGATGCTTGTAATTGCGGCAGTATCGCTTATTTTTCAACATAACCAACGATTTGGTTTCAAAATGCCACTGTATCAGATAGACTGGCTGTCACTTGTTTTGATAGCAACCTCCTTTATGTCGCTTAATTACTTTTTTGTGTTTATGAAACAACAGGGGTGGTTTATTTCGCCTTACATTTCGGGTTCATTGATTATCGGAGTGGTTCTTTTTGTAGCATTGATATACAGGCAGAAATCGCTCAAACGAAAGATGATTGATTTCGGAGCATTTAAAAAGAAAAATGTTATCCACGCTACCATATTATTGTTCTTTCTCGGGCTATATCTGGCAAGCACATCGGTATATACACAATATACAGTTGGTGTATTAGGGTATAATAACCTGATTAACGCACATATCAATCTTTGGATGATACCCGGTATCGTCATTGCGGGAATATTGGCATTTTTCGGTTTTAAAAATAAATGGTACATCAAGTATTATATCGCTTTTGGATTTGTGTGTTTTGCTCTGCATACATTAAGTCTTTACCTGATTATACAACCGCAGATGGACATCCGCTACCTCGAATATGCGACGGTACTGAAAGGATTGGGAATGGGCATCCTGTTCATTGGGTTATGGTTTTACGCTACCCTCAACCTGCAAATGAATGAAATGATGGGAATAATGGTTATATTAATTGTGGTAAGGTCTTTTCTGGCTACCTCATTAGGCAGTGCAATTATCGGATGGGCAACTTATCAGTCACAGTGGCAAAGTCTGACCGACATTTCGATGTATCTCGATGCCGGGGAAATTCCGAACGGAATGGCAATATACCAAAACATCAGCCTCAATGCGTTAATGGCTTCCGGGAAAATCGTATTGGGAACATTAACCTGGCTGATTGTCCCTATACTGATATTTATTGCTACACATTCTTACGGAAGTTTCCACTACAAACGGGTGGTGCTGTTCCGCAAAGCGATACGGGGAAATTCAATCAAAGGTTATCGTTTATCTTAATACAAATTATTATGAAATGAAGCATAAGAAAATATTCATTTCCATACCCAAAACAATGAATATTTTCTTATGCGAAATTCCATCTGACCATTAAAAACAATAAAAATAAACAGATGAAAAAAATACTTTTTCTGACAGATTTTTCAGAAGTAGCAAAGAACGCATTTTTATATGCCCTATCGCTTGCAGATAATTTTAACTCGGAATTGCACATTCTGCATATTACACCTATTATTGAACCGAAGACGGACGAGGAACGCTATCGGGTACACCCTTTGGCACAGATTTTCAACGATTCGCTGGAAAATGATGAGTGGAACGAATTTAAGACAGAAGCAAAAAAATTGGAGCAGTTGGCTCATAACAACAATAAGCTTCACGTTCCCGTAGAGTTCCATTTTGAAAATGGCTATTTCCAAGATGTAATTGAGAGCCATATCGTAGAAAAATCAATTGACCTGATTGTAATGGGTACGTCGGGGAATAACACTATAGACAAAAAACTGTTCGGCTCGCACGCAGTAAGGCTGATTGACAGTGGTTTTGATATACCGATATTGGCAGTGCCTGCAAAAGCCGTTTTTACCTCTACGGGGGCGTTTGCCGTTGCGGTAATGCTCGTTGAAAATGAATGTGTCATTATCAGGCGGATTGCCACAAAACTCTCCCCGTCAGAGACACCTTTAAAATGTGTACACATAGTCGATACAGAAGAAAAAGCTATGGCTGCACAACAAAAGAAAGCACATTGGCTTACAAATTTTGAGGGTCTTGATGTTCAGGTGGATATTGTTATTGATACGGATATAGAAGACGGCTTGACAAAGTATGTAGAAGATAACTATATCAATATCCTAAGCATCATACATAGACAATTACCCTTTATGAAAAGATTGTTCAATATAAACCATAGTAAAAGGCTGCTACGTCTTTCTGAAACGGCAATGCTGATATATAATGTAGAAGATAAATAAAACATTTGTTATGGAAATAAAACCAAAAATTCTTTTGCCTGTTGATTTTTATTCAACATCAGACAATACTTTCTTATATGCAATAGCATTTGCAGAACAGTTCAATGCAGATGTTCATATACTAACCGTGTTGGAAGATACGGCTGAACCGGAACAAAACAATCAATTCAGAAAAGGGCTGAAAGAACGTGAAATAGAACTGTTCTATCAACAGATAAAAAGCTATAAGAATACTTCGGAAGTAAACCTTTCTTTCGGACTGACAAAGGAAAGTTTCACGGACGCAATCATTAACTATTTACAGAACAACGCGATAGATTTCCTGATAATCGGATATGACACCAACGGAATAAAATCCAATTCACAAATTAGGCAGGAAATATCAGAGAAGAATTATAAAGTCAATGTGCCGATTATCATCGTTCCGGAAAAAGCTACTTTCAGTATAGAAAACAATATCGCTTTCGATGTACGACTACATAGTGAAGAATGTGAATTATTGAAAAAGCTCGCCGTTGATTTCAACAAAAAAGGCAGGTTAGTGCATTGTATACATATAGCAGACTCCCAAAAATCGTTTAACGAGGCGGTAGCTAAAAAAGATGCTTGGCTGAATAAGATTAATCAGACCAACCTAAGTTTGGATATACTCTTATCCAAAAATATAATGAACGGGCTAAAGAAGATAATTGAGAAATATAATATTCAGGTGCTCACTATGATAAACAGTTCTGCTAATGAAATCCAGACCTTGCTAAGAACACAGGTGGAAGCCCTTACTGTGCTAAGTCCCAAAGCAGTTTATGTTTATATTTCTACTAATCAAAGAATTGATTTTTAAATGGTATTATGCTGGATAAATTTTATAATGAAACACTACATAAACTGGAAACGGCTATCAACGAATTGGAGATTGAAGCAGATAATTGCTCGATACAACGAGTTGAAGCCATAATTCAACTTATTATCCAAACCCTGTCCAAATTAAAGGAGTATGTTTTAAAACGAGGGTTTAAAAATACTGATGAGGAAATCCATTTTTTCAAACATCAGAAACCTGTCATTGTTTCAAAGCTGATTTATTACAATGCTATCTATAAAATAGAAAGCAAAAAGCCTTATGGTGCAAAGCGGATAAAGAAATTTCTTAACAAAGAATTGAAAAAACTCAAAAAATTCTTTGACAACAATATTGACTTTTACAAGTATTACCGTAGTGGCAATTCTTTTCTTGATGAAAATTTCTTTATTCGTGGAAAACACGATATAAGGATGTGGTTGGATACGTTTTATTTTGAGGCAGACCACCGTTTTTGCACTTCTCACGATTATAAGGTCGCCAAAATAATTGCCAATGACCTGATACAAGTTTATCTTGAAGACCAGCTAAATAGCAATCATAAAAAGGTATCTGATAGTTCTTCACTCCATTGGACAGGAAGTAAAACGGCATTGACCGAGTTGATTTATGCACTCTACGCACAAGGCGTATTCAACAACGGAAATACCGATATAAAATTGATTGCCAAAACATTTGAAACTGCCTTTAATATTGATTTGGGCGATTTCTATCATACATTTATGGAATTGAAAGCCCGAAAAATAAACCGTACCAAATTCCTCGACAGCCTGTGTGAAGCTCTGATAAAGAAAATGGACGAACAAGACGAGAGGTAATATTTTATAATACCCCTCGTGGCAGATGAACGCCTTTTGTCCGAATAATACTTTCTGAAATCTTTGGTGTTTCTTGCTTTTTTTCGGTTTGCTCCGCAGGTTCTTGTTTTTGTTCCGGTTCGATAGATAGTTGTATCTTACGCTCAACAGTCGCTAATTCCGTTTTGAGTTCACTCAATCGGTTTTCCTTTGACCACGTACCATTAACGACCTCCTGAAGTATCGGAATATCTTTTTGGAACTCGGCAATATTGTCCTGTTCTTTTTTAATAAACGACGGCAGTTTTTCCAATGCCCTTAAAAAATTTAAAGAGGCGGTTTCGGGGTCTTTTGCAATTACCCCGAAATTGTGGTTGTATTTAATGTTACCCTCTCCCTGTATGAAAAATCGGTTTACCCGAATATCTACGCCGTCTTTTTCCGACATTTCCGTTTTGACGATAAGCTGAAAGCCGTACAAGCTGCCAATTTCCTGATAATCCCCGCCTGTTCGGGCTTTTTCTGCAATTTCATTGAGCTTTGTACCGATTTGTTTTGCATTAGCGTTGGACGATAAGCCGTCTAACTGAACAGGGTTTAAAACTATGCCGTCCTGCCGTTTTTGTATGCGTTGTTGTAAATTATCCCAATCCGTTGTCATTCGGTTCAGGCGTGATTGAGCTGCGTTAAATTCTTCCTTATAGTTTTCCAATTTGGATTTAGCACTATACTTGGAACGGTTAAACGCTTGCTTTTCGCTTTCCAATCCGGCAATCTGTTTTTCAACCCTCGCTTTATCCAGCAGGTCAGTATTTCCCGACAGGATTGCCACATATTCCGAAAAGTTCATTCCTGATTTCTCGTCCATACTGCCCTCGTCAATGGTGCGTTTGCCGAGATTATTGGATTTTAATTGGTCGATAAAAAGCTGTTTGTTAAACAACAGGTTGAATTTATAGCTATCCAGCGATTTTTCAACGGCGTAAATAATGACATCTACTTTATTGTTGTTGAAGTGCTTGGCAATTTCATTGCCCTTGCGGACTGCCCGACCGTCACGCTGGGCAAGGTCGGACGGTCGCCACGGCGTATCTAAATGATGAACGGCAACAGCCCTTTTCTGTGCATTTACGCCTGTTCCGAGCATACTCGTTGAGCCGAACAGCACACGGATTGTACCGTCGTTCATTCCCTTGATAAGTGCCTTACGTTGCCTGTCTGTTTTGGCTTCCTGAATAAAACGGATTTCATTCGCAGGTATATTGTGGTCTTCCACGAGCTTGCGTTTGATTTCGGAGTACACATTCCATTCATTCGGTTTGTAAGTACCTAAATCCGAGAAAACGAATTGCGTTCCTTTTTGTGCGTTGAATTTGTTGTAATATTTCGCAATATTGTTGGCACAGTGAGAGGCTTTGTTATCAGGGTGGTCTTCGTAGATACCGCTTACCATTCGCATATCCAAAGACATCTTACGGGCATAGTCCGTAGCGATAAGCATCTTTGCTTTTTCCTCTGATTTGGATAGCGGTGCTCTGCCGAGTAATTGCCCTTTGCCTGTTTTGGCAAACTCCATTAGGTTTTGAATAAACTCCTCTTGGTCTGGAGTAGGCGGTATATTGTAAAATATCTCGTTCTTTTCGGGGCGGTCAATCCCAATCATTTCCGCAGTACGATAATCTGTAATTTCGGAATAGAATTGAGCCAGTTCCGGCACTTTGATAAAGTAACGGAACCGCTCCTTTGCCACGATGTTATTCGCCACCGAAAACTCATAATCGGTTGTTTTCTTGGCATAGATTGCCGCCCACGCATCAAAAGAATTGATGCCCTGTTTTGCCAATGCCCGTGGTCGTAGGTATTTAAAAAGTAGGTATAATTCAGTAAGCGAATTACTAATGGTCGTACCCGAAAGGAAAGTTGCACCCATATCTGCTTGAGTTCGTTCCTGAATGGTACGGATAGCAAAAAGCAGGTTCATCGCTTTTTGGCTTCCTTGTTGATTGCCCAATCCCGCAACCCTTGAATGTCTTGTATTGAACATCAGGTTTTTAAATTGATGACTTTCATCAATAAATAAATGATCGATACCCATCATTTTGAAATCCACAATATCATCTTTGCGGTTTTCAATATCGTGTTGTAGGGTTTTGAGCTTTACTTCAAGATTTTCCTTTTGCTTTTCCGCACCTTTGAGCATCCATTGGGTTATTTCATCGCCCTGACTTCGCATCACGTCAAGGTTTTCCTCCACTGTATCCAATTCGTTTTGCAGGATTTCCTTTTGTATTTCTGGCGATTGGGGAATCATTCCGAATTGGTCGTGCGTGAGTATCACACAATCCCATTCGTTGTTTTTTATATCGCCAAAAATCCGCAGGCGTTTTTCAGGTGTAAAATCATCAATGCCCGGATAGAGGATTTTGGCGTGAGGATAAGCGGTGCGGTAGGCTTCAGCTATTTCAGGAATATTGGCTTTCAATCCGATAATCATCGGTTTATGAGCCATTCCCAAACGCTTCATTTCCTGTGCTGCCGTACACATAATCAACGTCTTTCCTGCACCTACTTCGTGGTCGCAGATAGCACCGTTATTCAGTTTTATCATCCATACCGCATCCTTTTGGCTCGAATACAGATCTTCAATACCTAATCCTTTGCGATCCAATCCCGGAAACTCCTGATGTGAGCCGTCATAGTCCGGTCGCACAAAACAGTTAAAGGTGTCGTTGTATTGGTCGGTCAGCCTTGTTTTGAACTCATCGTTTTGGGCGTGAAGCCAATCGGTAAAGGAGGTACGGATTTCGTCAATCTTGGTATTCGCCATTTGTATGGCTTCCATATCCCGCACCTTGACATCTTTGCCATCAACCGTTATTGTTTTTGAAATATCGGGTGTGGTATTGACAAGGGCGTGTTTGAACAGGGCAATCCCGTCATACGTCCGGCTTTGGGCTTTGACCGCATATTTATCCCAAATATGTACGTTCTTCTGTTTGCAGGTTACGGAAAAGTCATCGGCACTATCGGCATAATGGATATGCACTTCTGCCTCGAACAAGTACGAAGCAAATCGGGCGTAAATGCCTGTGGGTATCCAACGTTCGCCGAGATTAAAATCGAGTTCCTCAAATTCGATACGTCTTGGTCTTGCTTCCTCTAATACGGTAAGGCTTTCTTTGGCTTGGGCATCATCGGGATTGTTTTCGAGGTAGGCTCTTACTTCATTGGCTTTCTCCACTACGTTACCTGCAATCCAGCGTTCGGATATTTCATATTCCTTTTGCAATGGATTGTAGTAGATGCGACCGTGTAAGGCTTCTTTTAAAGCATCGTCCGTCATACCGCTGATTTCGGACATATAGTCCAAATCCACGCTTCCGTATTTGTTCAGCGAAGCCGCTAAGGCTTCTTCGGGATTGTCCGTTGCTATGGTTGCGGTTGAAAAACTTACAGGGCGGTTGAATATATCTGCCTTATGTACCACACCACCAATGACACGCTCCAAATAGGGCATTTCTTTACCTGCACTGTCCGTTTTGATAAGTTCGATATTTTTAGCATCGTTGAGATTTCCGTATCTTTTTACAAAGGCATCGTAAAGGCTGTTAAGAGTTTCCCTTTCTTCTTTATGTTCGGTGTGCAGTTCCGCTTCTTTGTTGTAAAGCTGTTGGTAAACATCACGTACAGCTATGTACGCTTCGGCTCTTGCTTTCTGCAAGGACGGTAGTTGCAAAGGGTGGAAAACAGCCGTACCGTCTGCGGTATCTATATCTTGCAGATGACCGACCCAACCGTTATCCACGACAAGGCAGTCGTTTCGGTGGAACGATTGCAGTTCGCCACTGTACGGAGCAGGTTCGGGAATAGTATTGGAAACGGTTACGGGAATGGCTGGGGTGTCCGCTTGGCCATTCCCATTGGTTTGTGAAAACAAATCGCCAATGGCTACCTGTTTTTTACCGTTTATTTGTGTTGTGCCGATGGGATTTGAGGGTGGCTGTATATACGACTGTTGCATTCCTCCGCTGAACAAATTGGTTTGACGATCTGTTCTACCTTGTCTTTTTTTAGCGGTTTGCCTTTTGGCTTGCGTGGTACTTTTGGCTGGGGCAACCACCATTACAGGCTTATCCTCATTTTCAAACAGGTCAAATATGCTCAACTGTTTTAGTTCCTGCGGGCTTTCCCGATGAATTACCGGAGTTGGTGCAGGTTGTGGCTTTTGCTGAATGATAACAGGCTCATCGTTGCGTTCGCCTTTGTACAAATCCAAATTCAGGTGCTTTCCAAAATCTTCGGAAAGCATTTGTTTGAGGTCTTTGGCAATTCCGGCAACGCCGTCTTTGTGTGTATAAATTAAGGCAGGCTGTCCGTAAGGGTCGGTATCTATTTTAAGGTCAGTATGGATAACCCTCGTACCATTGCGAAAAAAAGCATTGCTTGGCGTATTGTATTTGGTCTGTTTGCTTTGGCAAAACAGTTCTTCCGTTTCGGTCAGACCTTGTTTTGCCGTATTCTTTTGCAGGATTATCAAATCACTTCCAACTTCCGTACCTGCATATTCCGTAAAGAGGTCATTGGGCAGTCGGACAACCGAAACCAAATTATTGTTTTCCATCAACGCCCTGCGTATCGGCTCATTCTTCGGGCTGTTCAAAACACCTTGAGAGGTAATGAACACCTGTAAACCGCCCTCACGGAGCATAAAATTTCCTTTCAGAAAGAAGTAGTTGTGAACACTTCTCGCAGCTTGAACTTTTGCATCGTTCTTACTTCGAGAAAATGAAAGGTCGAATACAGAGGTGTCGCCAAAGGGAATATTACTTGCGACTATATCATAGCTATTTTGTTCCTTGTCGGGGATTTCCTCAAAACCACTTATACGAATAGTACTTTCGGGATAAAGGTGTTTTAAAATTTTGCCTGTCAGCAAATCCTTTTCGTAAGCGGTAATTTTGGGTAGTTGGTTTTCGGAAAAGGATTGAATAAACGAGCCGATACCTGCGGAGGGTTCGAGGAATTTTTGAATGTTCACACCACTTTCACGCAAGGTTTCGGAAATCGCATCAATGACCTGTGGTGGAGTGTAAAAAGCCGTCAATACCGAGCTTTTCATACTGTCCACATATCTACGGTATTGCTTATCGTCTTCGGAATTTTCTTTGAGTAATTGGTGGAGTTCCTGTGTAATGGGGAATAAATCGTGGTCGGTTTTCCGCCAATGGTTGATGTCTGTTTCGTCCGCTATGGGGTTCAGCACGAATTTAAGACCACCAAATCCGCTATAACGCATCAATGACAGTCTTTCGCCTACGGTGGCTTGTCGTTTCTCCTTTTCCAATGTAAAAGCAATCCGCAGGGCATCAATGTTCTGTTGGAGATATTGCTTTTTACTGAAGCCCATTTTCTTCTATCCATATTGCGATGGCTCCGGTTGTTTCGGTGTAGAGCAGGTCAAACTCATAACCGTATGCGAAATCATCTGTTAGTTCATATCGGGCAAAAACAGGTTCACAGACAGGGAGCATTTTAAGGGCGAACGGTCGCAGTTCCTCGTCTGCCATTACGGTATCAAATTCATTGCAGACCACTTGAAAAACCGTATCAAACTTGGAGAAGTGCAAACCCTCGAAAAGAATGTGATTGGCAATCTCGTTGCATTGCTCAATCGGGTTTCCTGCCCTAAAAGCACCCTCATAGGCATTGGAAGCCCACGAAGAACGTTGGTGGATAAATTTTTGGTCGTGTGCCTTTTCGGGGAAGCTACTGTTTAGTAATTCCTGCAATCGTAATCTGAAATACGATAGGTCTTTTTGTTGTGTATCCATATTATAAATTTTGTTTAGATTTTTGATGAAAACCTAAAATTATAGAAGCAGATAAGAGCCTTTGCAGATGTGGCAGGGTTTGGCGTTGAGAGGTAGGATTTGGCGTAAGTATATTAAGAGAGAGGGATTTATTTTGTATTTTTGTAATACAAGTATACTCTAACAATTAAATCATAACACGCAGGATATGTATTAGGGTAGGTAGTTGTAAACTTAAAAAACTGAACAAATACAAAATGGGCTGATAAAAACATAAACTGTGAAATGAATGAAACTTTAGATAATGACTCAACGAAAAAGCAATTAGGATTTGAATACCAAAAGTTAGTTGCATTAGAGTATTGCTTAAATGCTAAAAATGGTGAACATGTCTATATTGAATGCTTCGGAGATGTTCAATATGGAACTGAATCTATTGAAGTTAAGCATCATGAAGGAGAATCAAACCTTACCAGTAACTCTGTAGATGTTTGGAAGACCTTGAAAAACCTTGTTGTAGAATATGAAAAACTGAAGTCGAATGACAAGTTTATTCTCCATACTACGCAAAATGTGCCAAGTGACAGTATTTTTCACGACTGGAGTCAACTCACCAAAACTGTCAAATATAAAAAACTAAAGGATCATGCTATTTCAGCCACTTCTAAACCCTTTAAAGATGTAATTTTTGATGCCAAAACTATATCTAAGACTGATTTTTTAAGGATTTTAGATAAGTTTTTTATTAATAGTGGCGAACCTAAAGTTGATGAAATATTGGCTCAACTAAAAGAACATACAACATTCAAATTAATAGATGATAAATTAAGAAGTTCTGCAATAGGTGTGCTTCAGCAATGGATTATTGAGAAAGCTATTGATGATTCAAACAAATGGGAAATTAATATAACTGACTTCAATTCAGATATGCGATTCAGTCTATCAAAGTTCACTAAAGATCATATTCCCTTTCCATCTATTAAAGAACCAGGTCAACATGATTCAGATTTGACTAAGGGCTATAAATTTATTGAAAAATTGAATGCTATATCAATAAAGAAAAACGATTTACATCAGGCATTTCAAGATTACGTTAGATCGGAAGAGGCTTACGAAGAAATTCTAAAAATAAATCCTACTCTAAAAGACAATATAATAGTTTATGAAGCAGAGATCAATTCTGCTATTCAAACAGAAAAAAGTGCTGCCTCTTATCATTTATCAGACGAGTCATTTAAAGATAACTCTCATATTAAAAAGTCGCAAGAAGTTTATTTTAAGTGTATTACAAATACTCATAGTGAAATTTCGGGTTTTAATGGAACTCAAAGATTTTTTCGAAATGGTAGAATTCAAAATATTAATGAAACCAGTGATTTTGAATGGTTATATAAAGAAACTGATTTATGAATATAGCTCAAACAGAAAAAATCCTTTTTAGTCCATTATTTACATCAAAATTATTACTGATGGCTTTAGTCGGTGCAAATAATAATAAACTAAAAGTAGAACTTATCTATTATATTCTCCCACTGATATACAACGATACAATTAAAAGTAAACTTGTAAAAAGTAATGCAAAGAGTACATTTAATACGTTTTTAAATTCTGAAGTTAAGATGGAACTAATCGTCATCGAAACTCTACTAACTAATTATAAGAAGAAGACTAAAGAAGCTTTGATTACATTATCAAATATCTACAATATCGAAATTTCAGATTACTTAATATTGGTACAAGGGCAGAATGAAAGTTATACAGGAGAGAAAGACCCTATCCTAAGAGAATATTATAAAGCAGCGTTTAATTTAGGTTCAATTCTTTCTAAAGAAGACCATAAGACAATTTTTTTTAATTTATAAAATTATGCAAGCAGCAATTTCACATATATTTCTTTTTAAGAATAACAAGGAAACACGTACACTGAAATTCGATGAAGGTCTAAATATTATTTCTGGAGATTCTAAAACAGGTAAAAGTGCAATCATTGAAATTATTGACTACTGTTTATTTGCAAGCCGGTCTACTATACCAAAAGGGATTATAACAGACTGGACAGATCTTTATTGCATGATTTTTAGAGTTAGAGACAAACATATGATTATTGGAAGATTAAAAAACAGTAATCAAATGTATTTCAGTATTGAAATTAATTCAGAGGTTCTTACCAATTTTTCAATAGAATATTTCAGCGACAAAAAGCTAGTCGATTTAGATGATGCTAAAAAAGAATTTGAGAAACATATAGGAATCTCTGTTTTAGATACAAGAACTGATGAAGAGGAAGATAAAAGAAAGTCTGGAGGAAAGGTAACAATGCGGAGCTTTATACCATTTCTATTTCAGCATCAAAATCTAATTGCTAATAAGCATAGCCTTTTTTATAGATTTGATGATTTCTATAAGAGAAAAAAAACTATTGATGATTATCCTATATTAATGGGATGGGGAAATGCTGATTTTTTTGATTTACAGAGAAGTCTAGAAAGTAAACAGAAAGAATTGAATCAAAAGAAAAAGTTAGATGAGAAGTTAAAAATAAGTAACGATCAATTAAGAGAGGATCTTTATGGCATCGTATCACTATACTATACTTCTATAGGTAAAGACCTATCAGAGGAGATTACATTGTCTGATCTTAAAAACCTTATAAAAGATTTACCCAATGCCAATGCCAATTCAATTGGTGATCAAAACCTTAATGAGGAATTGAGGAAGATAGACAATTCTATATTCCAAAAAAAGAAAGAATTAGATGTAGTGCTAGATTTGTTATCTACTATTAAATCTAATAATGATATTTCTATAAATTTTTCCAAAAACATAAATCGATTAAAATCATTAGCATCTATTGAGGCAAATGTTAGTGAAGTTCATTGCCCCCTTTGTGATCAAGAAGTGGGAGAAATAAAGGATAAAATTTCGATTATCAAAGAATCTAATGAAATTTTGGAGGATGAGTTTGAAAAAATAGGTACTTATGTAAATGATACTTCAAGTCAAAATGCTTCGCTTCGAAAAGAAAGAGATATTCTGAAGAAAGAGTTGAAAGATCTAAAGATTAAAGCTGATAGCTTAAATACACAAGTATTAAAAGAGTTTAATACTAAAAATGAGTATGAAAGAAACTTATTATTGAAAGGCAGAACTGAAGCTAATGCTCAAAACCTTATCGAAAGGAATAAACTTTTATCTAATAGTAAAAGTGGCTATACAGAGTTGGAATCAGAAATTGAAGAACTCAAAAATAAACTTGCTGGCTTCAACCTGAAAGAAGAATTACAAAAAGCCCAAGTAATATTAAGTGAAAAGATGAGTGGTATTTGTGACTTACTCGATTTTGAGGAAGAGTTTAAACCAGGCAAAATACTTTTCGATTTGGAGAAGTTTAGCTTAAAATACAATTTGAAGGATAAAGAAAATATTCTTCTTTCAGAAATGGGAAGCGGCTCAAATTGGTTAGCTATTCATTTATCTGCATTCTTAGGCTTTTTATATCTACACAGTACTACATCGACTTCTAAAATACCATCAATATTAGTTTTAGATCAACCAAGTCAAGTATATTTTCCTAAAATCTACAAACAATTGGATGAAGATGTTGAGAATGAACAAAAGAAAGTAGATGATAATATTATTCAAGTGAAAAATATATTCAAAGTGATTTCTGATGAAATTGCTAATATTGATAAAGAATGTGGTTACAAGCCACAAGTGATTGTATTGGAACATGCTGATGAGGATGAGTTCTCACAATTCATAAAATATCGATGGAGCAAAGATGGTAGTAAGTTGATTTAATACTTTTATGATTTAACACACATCCGCATTAAATCAACAAGGTTCTAAAAATCTTATATTATTTATTTTATTTTAGCACTGAAATTTTAATCCATTATGATAATGAACGAATTAATTGAAAAAATCAACGCAGGCTATGAAGCATTGAAAAGGGATGCAGAATTGCAGGCTGAAAAAGGAAACAAAGCGGCAGGTACAAGAGCACGTAAGGCTTCTCTTGAATTGGAGAAACTTTTAAAAGAATTTAGAAAAGTATCTTTGGAAGCTTCTAAAGGCTAAAACAAAACCCTCTGGAAATTCGGAGGGTTTTGTTTTAGAAAGTGTTCAGAATTTGAAGCATCCTGCCAATTTCAATATCCATTCGTGAAAAGGCAAACCATTTTTTGCCCAGGTCTTTAAGTGATGCCCCGATATGGTAAAGCTCTGTATTATCAATAATCAAAAATCGGTCGTGAGCATCGGAGAAAATCTCTACTTCGATATGTGGATATTGACTGTTATAGCGTTGTAAATCCAACCGTATCTGACTGCTTATGCTTTTGGTGTAGATAGTAGCTCTTACGTTTGCATTGCGTTTGCCTAACAAGGTCAGCACCGTATCGTCCACGTAATTATCCAGCAGGATAATGGAACTTTCGGCACTTCGGATAATATCCGAAACAAAGGTATAGGCATCAAAAACCTGTCCGTTGTAGAAAATACCTTTTTCAGCGTGGAGCTTGTCGCTTTCCAGAGCCTTAAAGATTTCCTCAAATTTTTGGTCGGCTTGTAGTTGTTTCAGTTCTATATTGTCCAAACGATGAAATAAGGAAGCATTGCTAATGAGCATTTTTCGCATTTCTACAAACGCATCCATTATCTCAATGCTCACCTTTACAGCCACATCGGAGCGAAGCACGGCACTCAACATCGCAATGCCTTGCTCGCCGAAAACGTAGGGCAGATAACGTCTTCCGCCTCGCCCTACGTTTGAGGTTCCAATTTGGAACCTCAAAAAATCCGCTTCCTCATCGGTCAGTTGAAAACAGAATTTTTCGGGAAACCGCTCAATATTCCGTTTTACGGCTTTGTTCAGTATTTTGGTTTCAACGTGATACAGCGTAGCGAGGTCGCTGTCCAGCATCACTTGTCTGCCACGTATGGTATAAATCAGATTTCTGATTTCTTGTGGTACAATAGTCGGTTTATTTTCCATTGCGTTTGTAGCTTTTGTTATTCTCAAATTCAAAGGAACTTTCGGCTTGCTCATTCAACACGATGTAGGCATCGAATTTCTTTCCGGCTTTGCTTTTCATTCCTTTGATAAGCGAGGTTTTGCCTTTATTGACAAGGTTTGCAATATCGGCAATGCCGATGTGTACACCACACACATTGCGGAACTGTACCCAACCGCAAATTTCATTGGGGCATTTGACAAGTTTATCACGGATAATGAGTTGGTGGCTTTTGCATTTTGGGCATGTAAGTTTCGGAAGGTTGCTTTGGGCAATAGAGGTTTGCAATAGTTCATTGGTAATCGTTGAGGCGTAGGTTTCCATTTCCTTTTGAAACGCATCGGCATCCGCTTCCTTGTTCTCGATTTTCAGCAAAGCCAATTCCCATTCAGCCGTCATAGAAACGTCTGCAATTTTTCGGTCTTTAACCAACTCATACACCTGCAACCCCTTTTCAGTCGGAATTAAGGATTTCTTTTCCCTTTGGATATAACTTCGGGTAAACAGGGTTTCAATGACTGATGCTCTTGTAGCGGGAGTACCGATACCGATATTTTGCAGGACTTTCCGTTCTTCCTCGTTTTCGATTTCCTTACCTGCGGTTTCCATTGCTGACAAAAGTCCGGCTTCGGTATAAAGCACGGGCGGTTTGGTTTTCTTTTCCAAAACGGTTGCTTCTTTAATTTTGAGCTCATCGCCTTGTTTCAGTTCGGGCAAATCCTGTACGGGTTCGGTATCTTCATCGGAGAAACGACCTTTGATACCACGCCAGCCCGCTTCGATAATCTTACAGCCCTTCAGCGTAAAATCATAGTGCGATACTTCCAAAGAAACGTCGGTTATCTCTTTAATATAGGCTTGTGAAACGGCTTCGAGCAAACGAAAGGCAATCATATCATATACTTCATTTTCCTTTGCGTTCAGTGCGGAGGGGATTTTATCCGTTATCAACAACCCGTGATGGTCAGTAACACGCAAATCATTCACGATACGTTTGTTGAAACGCCCCCACTTAATTTTCTCCAAGGCTTTTTTGCTGGTTTCCCTGTTTTGCAAAGCCCTTACGAGGTTAGGGATTTCCGTCCACATATCTTCAGGAATGTGTTTGCTTCCGGTACGTGGATAAGTGATAAATTTCTTTTCGTACAGGCTTTGGGCAATATTGAGAGTTTCTTCGGCAGAAAGATTGAGCTTTTTGTTGGCTTCCTTTTGCAGTCCTGTAAGGTCGAACAGCAGGGGTGGTTGTTCTGTTACGCTTTTAGTTGCTACCGATGTCACTGTCGCAGTTCCGATACGCTGAACGGATTTCAACGTATCATCGGCGAGTTTTTGGTCTTCCCATTTGCTTTTGGAAATGCTTTTGAAGTCAATAGCTTCTTTGTGGTGCAAAAGCTGTATCTGCCAATACTTTTTAATTGAGAAGTTTTTGTTTTCAAGATAACGTTTGCATATCAATGCCAATGTAGGTGTTTGCACTCTGCCGAGAGAGTAAACGCCGTTGCCTGCCATAATGCTCAATGCCTGTGTGGCATTGATACCCACAAGCCAATCGGCCCGGCTTCTGCCTTGTGCTGCCTGGTACAATCCGTCAAAATCTTTTCCGTCTTTGAGGTTCTCAAAGCCCTGTTTAATGGCTTTTTCTGTAAGGGAACTAATCCAAAGACGTTCAAAGGGCTTGTTGCATTTTAGGTATTCATAGATATACCTAAAAATCAATTCGCCTTCACGACCTGCATCTGTAGCTACGATAATGCTGTCGCTTTTACTAAAAAGTTGCTCAATAACTTTCAGTTGCTTTAATGCTCCTGTATCGGTTTGATAGCCTTTGTCTTTTTTGACCTTGCGGACTGTCAATAAAAAAGGGTTTGGCAATATCGGCAGTGATGCCTTGTCAAACCCAGAAATGCCGTAATCTTCCGGCATTCCCAATCCGATTAAATGACCGAACGCCCACGTAACAAAATAGCCGTTGCCTGTCAGGTAACCATCCTTCTTTTCGGAAGCTCCCAACAGACTTGCTATTTCCCTCGCTACGCTTGGTTTTTCTGCAATGATTGTTTTCATAATTAACTCACTTTTCTACCTTTTGATTTTGCGGGCTTGTTTTGTTGCTCCTGTTGCTTTTCATTTTTGGGTCTTTGTTGCCCCGACTTCAAAGGCTCTTGGATATTTTTGGTCGCTTCGTTGGTTTTGCCCTGTGAATTGACGGCTGTTTGCGTTTTGTGGGCTTCGGTAGGTTGCATTCTTTCCTTGTATTGATTTGGAAATTCAAAACCTGTTTTTCCGGTGTCTTTGTTGAACGTGATGTAACCATTGTACGTTTGCCCTTTCTTATCAACCAGACCTGCCATATACACGGTTTGACCCGCTTTGAAATCCTTATGCTGCTCATCGGTCAGCTCTTTTCCACGAAATGTTCTTGGAGCTTCCTGCGGTTGGCTTTGCTGATTGTTTTGTTGGTTATTTTGCTTTTGTCCGTTTGAGTTACTACGGTCAAACAAAAATTCGGTATAGCGTTTATCAGCGTTGTACTGTACCGTTGCCGAAAACTCCGTTCCCTTTGTCGAAATCATACCCTCCAATTTGAGCGGCTTGCCCTCCATTAAGGTTTGCTTTTGCTCATCATTCAGCTTTACACCTTTAATTTCATCGGGAATTTTAATGAAATCTGTCCGCAGTGCAATTACATCATTGGTAAGCCTGTCAATACTGATAATGGACGGCATTAGTTCGCCCGTTTTAGAATTGGTAAGATTAACCACACGCCCCATATTACCTGTTTCCAGAAGATTTTTTTTGTCTTCATCTGTAAACTTATGTCCAAAGAAATCAAAGTGCAGGTTAGGTTCTTTTTTGTTGCCGTGCATTGCCACGATGGCATTGCCGTCTTCTCCTTGCTGTAAAGACAGGCGGGCATCTGTACGGAGAATAGAGCCTCCGAGATTAATGCCTATCGGGACAAGTTCGTTGGTTTTATAACCTCGTAATAAAGGGTCGAGCAGGTTTCTTTTTTCAAGAAACTCCTTGCTCAATCCGAGATTTTTCATTGTGTCCCAATCAATCTGCTCCGGCTTATAGCGGTATTCGCTTGTTTCCGGTGTTGTCTGTGCTGTTGCCATATCATTTTTATTTTCTTGTTTATTATTCTCTTGTGTGTTGGTTTTTACTTCGTGTTCCTTCATCACTTTTTCGCCCTCCTGTGTAGGATTATCAACCTGTTTCTGCATTTCCTTTGCCTTTTCGATAGCTTCGGGTTCACCTACTTTAAAAAATGAAAAGTTGGTCGGGTTTTTCAGTTGGCTTATAAAGTTGGAAAAGAAATTAGAAAAGAAATCTCCGTGTTTGTCCACACGCATAAACTGATTTTGGTTCTTTTTCGTGGGGTCAACGGTTTCCATTTTTCCGTTTTCGTCAATGCTCTTTACGGCTTGGATTTTCATTTTTTCTTTATCCAGCACTAACAATATGTCCGATAACTGTTCGGGCATTTCCTGTTTGTTCGTTGTTTCTTCACTCATAATCTGAAGAATTTAAAGTTCATCGCCGAAAGTAAAGGAAGCGTTCACTGCATTGCCCGATGTGGCACTCAAAGGCAGTGTTTGGCACTTATTGGCGTTCATTTCTTTGGAGGTGGATTAAAGCTCTCTCTTATGAACTGATGTACATCGGATAGTTTGTAATACAGTTTTCCGCTTATCGTATAATAAGGTAGCTTGCCAATGGAGCGATACCGTTGCAGGGAGCGATTGCTGATTTTTAGCATTTGCAATAAATCCTGATTATCCAACAATTCCTCGCCGTCTATGCTGTTGCGTTTCCTTTGCAACTCGTCTATATTGTCGCCCAGCATATCAAGGCGACCCATTAAGCGTTCCATCCACGCCAAAAATTCCATTCTGTCAATATTCATAGCCACACGTTTTTAGGATTTGCCCGATTTCAGCTTTCTACCTTTTTCGATATAGCTTTTGCCTTTTGCCATTAGTTCCTGTACAAATTCATCGTTACTTTGTACAGCATTGGCATTGAGCATATCCTTGATTGCTCCGATGGTGTAGAAGTACTGTCCGTACATTTTTGAGTAAGCTATTTCGCCTTTGGTACGCATACGCCACAACGTCTTTTCGCTGATGTGCAGGTATTGGCATACCTCGTGGTTATTGAGCCACAGGTCATCGTAGCTTGTATCGTCCAATCTTTTCAGATAATCCGCAATGGCATTGATACGGCTGTTGAGCTGTTTCCACGCTTCTTCTTCAATTGTGATTATTTTCATCGCATTGCTCTTTAATGTTTACAATGCAAAATTCCCAAAGGTGGCAATGTTTGTCTGCCAATGCTTACCCATTGGTTTGGCGGTTTTTTGAAAATATTTAGAATTAGTAGAAACCCTTGTTTAATAAGGGTTTTAAGAGGTTTTGGATATTTTGTGTTGTAGTTTTAAGAGCATTTGCCAATTGGCAGATATGGGCAAATAAAAAAGCAGTACGTTTTGTGTACTGCTTTGAACTTATTGTTTTGAAGTAATTAAAGGTCTTTATCCATATATTCTTCGAGAGAGATTTTGAGCTGATCTAAAAACGCTGTTCTTGAACCAGCCCTTGTTTTCATTCGGTGGAAAGAGTGATGTATGTCGTTCAGTGGTGTCTGGAACAGCACTTGAAAAATTAAAGCCAATTTTCGGATGCCGATTTTTCCGTACGCAATGGAATTCGAGGCATAAAGAGCGTATATCAATTCGATCAGTGCATTTTGTGAATTTGTCCACGAAATATCCTTGTTTGTATCTCCATTTATCATAATCATATCAGGATTTATTTCGGGGTTGATTTTCGTAATCATATAAGTATAAAGTAATTCATTCGCTATTATATAGGCTATCTTGTTATCATAATAGGTTGAAAAACTAAGGTCAATTTCAAATACGCCACTTTTTAATCCATCGTGGTAATTGATTTGCCCAAGCCTGAAATAAGTATGGTCACGGTCTGTTCTGCCAGCTCGATAGTATCTGTAAAAGTCTTCGTTACAGATACTTTCTTTATATTCTGATTTAAGGGCTTTTAAGAGGTTTTCATAATAGCTTTGGTGTATTTCTCCGTTGCTCACAGGGCAGGATGTTTCAATACGGAATACTTTGTTATAGTAAATGAGTTTTCCTAAAACCTGCGGTTTGATATTTTTAAAAAATTCTATCTCTTGCTGTTCATTTGCAAAGTTATCCTTTATCACTTTTGCCTTTATTGTGCCCAGCATTTCGTTTAAGAACAAGGTCATTTGGTAAGCCTCATCTACCATTTGCATCATTTGAGAAGACAGCTTATCTTCCTGATGATGAATTTTCGATAATATTTTACTCAACACGATTTCCATAGCATAGTCTTTTTGAAGTTAGCACTATTTGTTTCGGAGATACAACTATTGTTGGTAATCCAAAATTTGGAAATAATTTTGAGATAAAACTCACAGTATTACCCTAGTGGGGAAGTTTTTATGGAACTTTATTTGTATAGGCTATCACAGAAAAGAGTAAAGCAGTAGTGTACCTTACCCATAATTTTATTACATTTGCATTAATGATTTACAGGGTAATCAGATGAAAGCGAGTGCAGTAAGCACCATTACTAAATCGTTACCGATACCACTTTAGGTTCTTGTAAACTACTCTATATTAGCTAATTTTAGCTATTCTAATCTTTTTTGTATAAAAACAATTTTTATTTCATTTGGATTGGTGTTGAATAGTTATGACTTTTCACACAATAACCTTGATGCGATTTTTAGTTTTCAAAAACTTTCTCATTGCCAGTTTCCGTCTTTAAATATTTCTCATCAATTCGATTTTTCATTTTTAGATAATTTAATTCTAAATAAAAGTGATTTTCAAACTAGCTTATCAGACAGTATTTTGATTTCAGATACTCAATCTGTGACTGCGGAAGTTGATAAATTAATGAATGAAGAAAGAGAAAGGCTTAAAACATTCAGGAACAGGATTTATTATTTGTTGCTTTTTCTATTTCTAGGATTTGTTGTGAAAGCTTATTTCATGTATCGTTATTATAAAAAAACGAAAAGACAAAGGGCGCAAATGCTTCTTGAAAATAAAAATTTGCAAATGACAAAAAAGGAAAATAAAGAACTTCAACAAAAAATAAATACCTCATTTGATGAGGTTATTCAACTTGCAAAGGAAAATAGTTCTGAATTTTTAATAAGATTCCAGGAAGTTTATCCTCATTGTTATTATAAATTAGTTCATTTATATCCTGACCTACAAACGAGCGAGATAAAATTTTGTGCTATGCTTTACCTTAATTTTTCAACAAAAGACATAGCCGAATTTACATTTGTTACTCCAAAGGCAGTTCAAAATCGAAAAAATCGATTACGAAAGAAATTAAACATTTCATCTGACGAAGATTTAAATGTCTGGATGAAAAAAACTTGTGATTAGATTTTATATCTTTTGAAATCCTTTTCAGCATTTAAATTTATGAGATGTGGTATCTATGTGGCATCTATTTTTTTGTGTAAGGATATAAAATTTAGTTACTTTGTTGTGCTAAATTAAATAAACTAAAAATATACCTTTAAAGTATCTAAACCATTCCAAGGGTTGCAATTTTTGTAACCCTTTTTTTATTTGGTTATCTTTGTGTAAGATATGTTAGAGAAAAAAGAAGCACAATACGAAAAGGTGGTTTTAGTAGGTTTAATAACACGTGAACAACCTGAAGAAAAATTAGAAGAGTACATGGATGAACTTGAATTTCTTGCTTACACAGCAGGAGCAGAAGTTGTCATGCGTTTTACTCAAAGAATGGAAAAGCCCGATTCAAAGTTTTTTGTAGGAAGCGGAAAACTCCTAGAAATCAAAGAATTCATAGACGAACATGAAATAGATACTGTTATTTTTGATGATGAATTGACTCCTTCTCAATTGAAAAACATTGAAAAAGTAGTGGAGAAAAAAATCATCGACCGCACGCAGTTGATATTAGATATTTTTGCCCAACGAGCACAAACGTCTTATGCGAGAACGCAGGTTGAGTTGGCACAATACCAATACCTTTTGCCGCGATTGACCCGCATGTGGACGCACTTGGAGCGTCAGCGTGGTGGAATCGGGATGCGTGGTCCCGGAGAAACCGAAATCGAAACCGACCGTCGTATCATTCGTGACCGAATTACTTTACTCAAAGAAAAACTGAAATCCATTGACAAACAAATGGCGACGCAACGCAAAAACCGCGGTGCTTTGATTCGTGTTGCTTTGGTGGGTTATACAAACGTCGGAAAATCAACGCTGATGAATGTTTTGAGTAAATCTGATGTATTTGCCGAAGATAAATTATTTGCAACCTTAGATACAACTGTACGAAAAGTGGTTATCGGAAATTTGCCGTTTTTATTGACGGACACGGTTGGATTTATTAGAAAATTGCCAACGCAATTGGTTGAGTCTTTCAAATCTACATTGGATGAAGTCCGCGAAGCCGATTTACTAGTTCATGTAGTTGATATTTCACACGAAAGTTTCAAAGATCACATCGATTCTGTGAATCAGATTTTGGACGAAATTGAAAGCAAAGACAAACCTACGGTTTTGGTTTTTAATAAGATTGATAATTTTTCTTATGTAAAAAAGGATGAAGATGATTTGACAGAAGTCAGACATGAAAATATCTCTTTGGAAGAATGGAAACGTACATGGATGGCAAAAAGCGAACATCCCACACTCTTCATTTCCGCTACAGAAAAAGAAAACATGGAAGACCTTCGCAAAACCATTTATGAAGAAGTCAAAAAACTTCATGTAACTCGTTTTCCTTATAATGATTTCTTGTTTGAATATTTCGAAGAAGAAACTGAGGATTGATAAATGTAAGCGTGAAAGTTTTAGTTATTTCTGCTTTAACTATAGTTTTGATTTTAAACTTTTGCGGAGAATTGAATCTTAATTATTTCCAATCTTCCGGAATGCCACAAACCGGAATTGGAATCATTTTGTGCAAATTTGCTTTGTGACGTTTTTCAAATATCTCAAAAACTACTTTTTCTCTTCCTGAAAAATCATCAGATTTTTGGCCTTTTGCAGCAGCTTTCATTGCCCATTCCAATTCGTCATAACTAGCGCCCATTTGATCTTCGTCGGTTCGGTTGTCACCAAATAATCCATCGGTTGGAGCCGCTTGCTGAATGTCTTGATTTATACCTAAAAACTCGGCAATTTTATATACTTCAGACTTCATCAAATCAGCGATGGGAGAGATATCTACGCCGCCGTCACCATATTTTGTAAAAAATCCAACCCCGAAATCTTCCACCTTGTTTCCAGTTCCTGCAACGATATAGCCATTTAATCCGGCATAATAATAAAGCGTTGTCATTCGCAGTCTTGCCCGTGTATTGGCAAGGGAAAGGCTGTAGCTGTATTCATTGTCTGATTTTTCTGCAACATTAACAAATTCATCATAAACAGGTGTAAGATTTATACTTGCCGAAGAAATTTTTTCATAATTTTTCTTTAGCCAATCAATGTGTTTCAATGCTCTGCTTACCTGATTGGGTGCTTGATGTATCGGCATTTCTAAACACAGAACAGGATAACCTGTCATTGCACAAAGTGTAGAAGTCACCGCAGAATCAATCCCGCCGGAGATGCCAATCACAAATCCATTTTGTTTCGAATTAATTAAATAATCTTGAAGCCATTCAACGATATGATTTATGATTTTTTCCGTCTGCATAATATGAGTAAATTTGCGATTCAAATTAATTCAAAGATAATGAAAACAGTGCACTGGATTGGAATACTGATGTTATTTTTAGTAATTTCCTGTGGAAAAGAAAACCGCTGGGATATAGAACTTCCGCAGGAAAAAGTAGATCTTGAAGTCACGGACATCAGCAAAGATTTCTTCGACACAAATATACCGCTTACTGAAGTTCAGGCACGGTATCCATTTTTCTTTTTAGATACTGTTTCCAATCAAACCTGGGAAAAACAGAGAAGAGATCCGTTTGAAAAAGCGGTTTATGATTCTGTAATTAAAGTATTTAAGAAATACGGTAAAACTCAAAATGAATTGGAGGAATTATTTGCCTACTACAAACATTATTTCCCAAAACAAGACATCCCTCAAATTTTCACTTATTCTTCAACACTGCAAGAAAACATTTATACACCAGTGATTTATGGCGCAAGAGAAGGGTTGATGTTCATCGCAATGGATGGGTTTTTAGGAACTAACAATCAATTGTACAAACAGCAAGCACCACTCAGAGTTTATGATTATATGGCGCAGAATATGAATCCTCAAAATCTTCCACCAGCTGTGGTGAGGGCAATAGGGCAGGAAATCATTCCTTTTGATCCGAGACAGCAGACTTTTGGAGATTTGATGGTAGATGAAGGAAAAAAATTAATTCTTGCAGACGCGCTTTTACCTCAAACTTCTGACAACTTAAAAATAGGTTATACAACCAATCAAATGAAATGGGCAAAGGAAAATGAAGGAAATGTCTGGAATTATTTCGTGGAACAAAATATGGTATTTCAAACAGACAAGTCATTGCGTCAAAGGTTTATCGATTTCGCGCCTTTTTCTAAATTTTTGAATGAAATCGAAACACAAACTCCAGGAAGAATGGGCGTTTTCATCGGATGGCAGATTTGTAAAGCTTATCTTGATAAAAATGAAGAAATGACCTTGGGACAATTTTTAAATACAGATACACAAACCATTTTCAACGGTTCCAAGTATAAACCTAAAAAGGGCGATGGAAACTATACGCCTACGAAGCCTGAGAGTAATGATGAAGTAAAGAAATACGAATAAACATATAAATTAAAATGAAAAAAACACAAATCACAATCAACATAGAATTAGATGAAAATCACATTCCGGAAAAGATGCATTGGAATGCAGAAGACGGCGGCATCAGCAATCAGGAAACGAAAGCTGTAATGGTTTCTGTATGGGATGAAAAAGACAAAGAAGCGCTTCGCATTGACCTTTGGACGAAGGAAATGCCAATGGACGATATGAAAAGATTTTACCATCAGATTTTTATTTCGATGGCGAATTCATATCAGCGGGCTACCAACGAAGATCAAGTGGCTGACTACATCGTTGAATTTGCAGAAAATTTTGCGCAGCAAGCCGGAATAAAAAGTAAGAAATAAATATTTTTCTATTAATTGTAGAAATAAAAAACCGCTCCGGAAAGGGCGGTTTTTTTATGCGGTAAATTCTATCCAAACAACAAATTTAAAAACTAAGGGAATTCCCTGAATTTTTATTTCCAAAGAAATGCCTGATGTATAAGTTTTTGCTTACTGATAATTTAGCAATGTTAAAAAAATGTTCATGTCATACTGAATGTTTGTGTGTTAATGGGCTTCTTGTCCTTGAAGCCCTTTTAGAAATATTTCTAAATTATAACTAAATACATTATGAAAACAATTCGATTATTTATTGCATTGTCTTTGTTGTCGTTCAATTTATCGGCTCAAATCATCTATTCATTTGCGCCAACTTCCGCGACAGCAGCAGGTTCTACTTTTACAATCCTTGGAGAAAATTTCAGCGCAATTCCTGAAGAAAATTCAGTAGAATTCCAAGATACTTCGGCTTCTGTTTTATCAGCTACAGAAACAAGTTTGACTTTAGTTGTTACAAATGGTGCAATCAGCGGTCCTGTAAGTGTGACGGTTGATGGAAAATACCGTTGATAAAAACAACAAAAACTTCATCATTAAAATCATTAAAAAATAACAACAAAAATTAACTAAAATGAAAAATTTATCCATCTCATTCATCGTTTTATTTGTAATTAATTTTAATCTTTTATCCGCTCAAAACATCGTCAGTACTTTTGATTCCGATGACGAAGGCTGGCTGGTAGCAGGTGATGCCACCAGCTCGATGCCTCAATACAATGCAGAAGGTGGCAACCCCAGCGGTTACATTTCTGCCGATGATACTGCTGCAGGTGGGGTTTGGGTGTGGTCTGCGCCGGCAAAATTTTTAGGAGACAGATCTTCTTCTTTTGGAAAAAATCTGAGCTTTGATTTGGCTCAAAGTAGTATGGATTCACAATTTGATGACAATGATGTGCTGATAGTCGGAGAAAATCTGACGCTTGCACTTAATTTGCTCAACAATCCGGGAATTGAATGGACAAATTATTCGGTTAAATTAGACACAAACGAAGACTGGAGAATTACTCATTACGTTTGGGGCGATGTAGCAACGGATGAACAAATTCAAGAAGTTTTGTCAAATGTTTTGGAAATCAAAATCAGAGGAGAATATGTTTCCGGACCAGATGTGGGTTCTTTGGATAATGTAATTTTAGAGTCGGAAAATATGTCAATTTCTGAAGCCTCAAATGATATTGTAAAAATTTACCCCAATCCGACAAATGGTGAAGTTTATTTCTCAAAATCTTTAAAAGATGTTTCAATTTATAATTTAAGCGGTCAAAAAATAGAATTGAAAGCAGAATTGAACAAGGTCAATATTTCTAAATTGCCAGCCGGAATTTATATCTTGAAAGGAAGGGATGCGGATCAAAAATTAATTCAAATCAAATTAATTAAAAATTAGTACTTTTAAATTCAACTAATTACTGCATAAATCCTCTCAGCTATAAAAAGTAATTTCGGAAAATAATGGCGTTAAAGTAATAGGTTAGCAATAATTTCACGTATGCATGAATTTTTTTGGAATATAACAGTAGCTTACCTTTTGCTTTTTCTTGTTTTAAGCTCGGTGCTTTATGTTTATTCCAGACAAACAAGTTTTAAATACTACGCTGTTTATAATGTGGGAGTATTTCTGTATCTCCTTACAAAAGGTGAAAGATTATACTATGGATTAAAGGATAATTCCTTGTTCAATATTTTTGATGCTGAAACTGTAGGCGCTTTGCGTATTCACTTTAATTGGATGATTCAGGTTTTTTTTTACAGTGTATATTTTCTATTTGCCTTGTACTTTTTAGACTTTCAAAAATTTTCACCCCGTATAATTCCAAGATTAAAAAAGGTATTTTTAGTTGTAAATATTATATTTTTCAGCCTATGTATTGTCTCCATCTTCTTTGACTTTTATTTGGTTGTATTTTACACTTTTGCCTTTGGATTTATACCTTTTATTCTCTTTTTAAGTATTTATTATTTCCGACCTGCTATGCGTTTTTCCGGAGATCAGAAATATTTTTTTCTGGCAGGAGTGTTTTTTTATATAATATTTGCGTTGTTGGCATTTTATTCTAGTTATTTTTCAAAAACAAATGCGCCGCTGGTTTTTTTCTTTATTGGAATAATTATCGAAAATATCTGTTTCAGCCTGGGTCTTGCTTTTAAATTTAAGATGATAAATGATGAAAAGAATTTTCAGCAAAATAAAGCAATCAATGCCGAACATGCAATAGAACTAACCAAGCTGAGGTCTGTGATCGAAGGTGAGGAAAATGAACGCAAAAGAATAGCAGAAGATCTGCATGACGGAATTATCGGTGATTTGTCCGCCATCAAACTTCATGTTGCTATCTTGGACGAAAAAGGGACGATGCGCCCGGAAAAGAAAAATCTCCAAAAAATCATCGATATGATTGACCAGGCTTGCACACAGGTTCGGAGAATTTCCCATGATTTGATGCCGGCATCCATTGAAGATTTTGGTTTGATAGAATCGGTCAATCAATATTGTAAAAAATTAAATTTAGCACATATAACCCAAATTGATTTTCAGACTTTTGGGGTATATAATCCTCTGTCTAAAAATCATGAATCAACATTGTACCGCATCATTCAGGAATTGTTGAACAACATCATCAAACATGCGTATGCTGAGCAGACTTTGGTGCAAATTAATTTTCATGAAGATGAAATTTCTATTTCCGTAGAAGATGACGGAAAAGGGTTTGAATCGGAATCTATACATGAGGGAATTGGCTTAAAAAATGTGCGTTCGCGCGTAAAATTATTGCAAGGAGAGTTGGATGTGAAAAGTTCAGAGAAGGGAACATTTGTGCATATTTTAATTGATTTAAACAAATTAAACCATGATTAAAGTAGCGATTGTCGATGACCATCCAATGGTTTTGGAGGGAATTAAAAATTTGTTGAAATCTGACAAACAGATTCAATTTACGCAGTCGTTTCACAATTTAAAAGATTTGTTTGAGCAAATCAATTCAGAAACTGAAGTGTTGCTGCTTGACATAAATTTACCGGATGGAAGCGGCATTGATGCGTGTAAAAAGTTATTGGAAAAATTCCCAACATTAAAAATTATTGCATTGACGAGTTACGAGGAAGGAACATTCATCAAACAAATGTTAAAAAACGGAGCAATGGGTTATTTGCTGAAAAATACAGATAAAATAGAATTGTCTCAGGCAATACAAACTGTTCATTCCGGTCAGCGCTATTTACCGGAGCTTATCAAAGAATTTTTGCTCAATGACTCTTTGGGACAGCATTCCCATAATCAATTCATTCCCAAATTGACTAGCCGAGAAAAGGAAATAGTGGAATTGGTAAGCCAGGAATTCACAACAGAGGAAATAGCAGAAAAACTATTCATCAGTACCAAAACCGTAGAGTCTCACAAGAGTAATTTGTTCCAGAAATTAGGTGTAAAAAACAGTGCAGGACTTGTAAGAGTTGCATTTGAGAAAGGTCTGATTTAAAAACTAAGTTCATTGCTGCGAAAAATGAATAAAAATAATTAAATGTTGTAGGTGTTATATAAATTATCTATATTTGCAGGATAAAAGCTAATAAGCTTTTCATAGGTTTAGGTTGGTTAAGGTTAGCACCTCATTTGAAAAAATGAGGTGTTACTTTTTTATATACGCTTGAATCGTGAAAATTTAACTTTCTCATTACAAAACATCATTAAGTTTAACAATTTAATTAAAACATGAGGAAGTATAACTTCTTCAATTTTTTGAACTGATTTTTACATGCATCTGGAACTTCATTTGATTTAAAATCTAAATTCAGCAAATCCTGAATTTCAACCAAAGCAAACTTTTTTTATTTTTCAAAAATCATTTAAATTTCCGCTTTGATTTTGAAGACTGGCAATATTGATTTGCGCCTTTGCATCGATATGTGCCAAGCCAACGGGGATAAAAAAGCCGAATGAACATTTTCGTTCACTCGGCCTAACCATTTATATTAATTATGAATTTTAAACCAAAGGTCCTCCGCTCAAAATTTCTTCACTCGCAAAAGATTCAAATTTCTTGAAATTTTCTTTGAATTTGCTTGCCAATGATTTTGCTTTTTCGTCGTATTCATTCATGTCTTCCCAAGAACTTTCAACTTTCAAGATATCGGCCGAAGAAACACCTGGACAGCTTTGCGGAACATCAAATCCGAAATAAGGATCTTGCTTATACTCCACATCATCCAAATCACCACGCAAAGCAGCATTGATAACAGCTCTCGTGTCTTTTAAACTCATTCGTTTTCCATGTCCGTTCCAGCCTGTGTTAAGCAACCAGACATTTACTCCTGTTTTAGCAACTTTATCACTTAGCAAAGATGCATATTTCGTTGGGTGCAATGGCATAAATGGCGCACCGAAACAAGTTGAGAATGTTGTTTGAGGCTCAGTAACTCCAGCTTCAGTTCCTGCAACTTTTGAAGTATATCCTGAAATAAATAAATATGCAGCTTGGTTTGGATTTAATTTTGCAATCGGAGGAAACACCCCAAATGCATCAAATGACAAGAAGAAAATATTCGTAGGATTTTGCCCTAATGAAGGAACCGCAATATTTTCGATGTAGTCAATCGGATAACTTACACGTGTATTTTCTGTGATAGATTTATTTTCATAATCGACTTCATTCGTTCCCGGCTTGAAAACACAGTTTTCCAATAAAGAACCTTCTTTGATTGCACCGTAAATTTCAGGTTCACCTTCAGCAGAAAGGTTAATTACTTTAGCATAACAACCACCTTCGAAGTTGAAAATCACATTGTCTTCAGTCCAGCCGTGCTCATCATCCCCGATCAATCTTCTGTTTTTATCAGCAGATAAAGTCGTTTTTCCTGTTCCTGAAAGACCGAAGAACATCGCTGTGTCACCTTTTTCTCCCATATTTGCAGAACAGTGCATCGGCATTGTGTTTTGGTAAGTCGGAAGGATAAAATTTAAGGCAGAGAAAATTCCTTTTTTCATTTCCCCTGTGTAACCTGTTCCACCAACCAAAGCAATTTTTCTGGTGAAATTTAAAATTGCAAAATTTTCCTGTCTCGTTCCGTCTACTTCCGGGTCAGCTTCAAAACTTGGCGCGCTTACGATCAACCAATCCGGCTCTCCAAAGCTTTTCAATTCTTCTTCCGTTGGTCTGATAAACATGTTGTAGATGAATAAGTTTGATGACGGCATTTCGTTGATTGCTCTGATTTTCAATTTGTGACGTTCATCAGCACAAGCAAAAGCATCACGAACAAAAAGTTCTTTTCCGCTTAAATGTTTGGTTACTTTGTCGTAGAGTTTGTCAAATTTTTCAGAATCAAACGGAAGATTTACTTTTCCATCCCACCAAACAGTGTTTTCTGTAACGGCATCTTTCACGATGAAACGATCCTGAGGAGAACGTCCTGTAAATTTGCCCGTCATTACATTGATGGCTCCCGAAGAAGCTTTTTCAACTTGATTTTTTTCCAATGCGGTTTTGATGAGTTCCTCTGCCGAAAGCTGCCATTTGACATCTGCAGACTCAATCCCGTAGGTAATTAATTTTGAATCCATTGTTAAGTTTGTTGTTGCGTGTGACATTTAACTTTAAATTAAAGGGACAAATGTATGTCTTTTTGTGCTTGAATGTGTTGATTTATATCATTTTAGAATGATTCAATTATTTTAATATATTTGTAAGGTTTGAACAGAAACTATGTTTGCATTATAAAAATGCACAACTTTGGTTAAAGTTTTTTATTTTTGCCAAATCAAAAACAATTAAAACAATTATTATGTCTGACATTACATCAAGAGTTAAAGCAATTATCGTTGACAAGTTAGGGGTTGACGAAAGTGAAGTAACATTAGAAGCAAGCTTTACAAATGATTTAGGAGCCGATTCATTGGATACGGTAGAATTAATTATGGAATTTGAAAAAGAATTCGACATCCAAATCCCAGACGATCAAGCTGAGAAAATCGGAACAGTTGGTCAAGCGGTTCAATACATCGAGGACTTAAATAAGTAAAAAATTCATTCCAATTCTATGGAATTAAAAAGAGTTGTAGTAACAGGTATAGGTGCGATCACGCCCATAGGTAATACGTTCCAAGAGTATTGGAACGCTTTGACAAATGGAGTTAGCGGGGCAGCACCCATAACCCTGTTTGACCCGAGTTTGTTTAAAACCCAGTTTGCATGTGAAGTGAAAAACTTCAACGCTGAAGACCATTTTGACCGCAAAGAAGCGAGAAAAATGGACAGATGCGGGCAGTTGGGAATTGTCGCGGCTCGAGAAGCCGTAGCACACAGCGGGATTTTAGAATCCAATGTGGACAAACAAAGAGTAGGCGTTATTTGGGGATCAGGTATCGGAGGTATCAAAACTTTTGAAGAAGAGGTTTCTGCTTATGCAACCGGAAATGGAATCCCGAGGTTCAATCCTTTTTTCATTCCGAAAATGATTGCCGACATCACGCCGGGACATATTTCTATGGAATTTGGATTTATGGGACCTAATTATACTACCGTTTCTGCCTGTGCATCTTCGACGAATGCATTGATAGACTCCTTGATGTTAATCCAGCTTGGGAAGGCCGATGTAATTGTAGCAGGTGGCTCAGAAGCCGCTGTGACGGCATCGAGCATTGGTGGATTTAATTCCATGCATGCACTTTCTGTCAGAAATGACGACCCTAAAACAGCGTCAAGACCTTTTGATAAAGACCGTGACGGATTTGTAATGGGAGAGGGGGGTGCTTCAATTATTTTAGAAGAATACGAACACGCCAAAGCCAGAGGTGCAAAAATTTATGCAGAACTCATAGGCGGTGGAATGTCAGCAGATGCTTACCATCTTACAGCACCGCATCCGGAAGGTTTAGGTGCTTATAATGTAATGAAAAATGCATTGCAGGATGCCGGAATTGGTTTAGAAGAAGTGGATCACATTAATATGCATGGGACATCTACGCCATTGGGAGATATTGCTGAATCAAAAGCCATCCAAAAATTATTTGGAGAACATGCTTATAAAATCCAGATCAATTCTACCAAATCTATGACCGGACATTTGCTAGGTGCTGCCGGAGCAGTTGAATCGGTTTCAGTTGTGGGAGCTATCATGCACAATTTGGTGCCACCGACAATTAACCATTTTACGGATGACGAAAATTTGGACTCACGACTAGATTTTACTTTTAACCATGCAAAGAAACGTGAGATCAATATAGCCATGAGCAACACATTTGGATTTGGAGGACACAACGCTTGTGTGGTGTTCAAGAAAATATAACTTATGCTCTTTTGGGATAAATTAAAAGTATTTAATAGAAAAAAAGGTACAAATAACACAGATTCAGAAGATTCTGAATTCCGTGATTATCTGACCCGTATTTTAGGTTTCTCTCCGGAAAATTTACAAGTTTACAAAGAAGCATTTATCCACCGTTCTGCGCAAGTAAAGGATGAAAATGGAAATGACATCAACTTTGAAAGACTTGAATTTTTGGGAGATGCTGTTTTGGGTCTGATCATAGCAGTTTTTATTTTTCAGGAAGCGCCGGACAAACAAGAAGGCTACCTTACCAAAATGCGTTCAAAAATTGTTTCCCGAAATCAATTGAATGAAATTGGAAAACAATTAAAATTACAACAGCGATTGCAGCCTGCAGCAAATCCAAATCTGGGAGAAGACATCAATGGAGATTTGGTTGAAGCTTTGATTGGTGCTGTTTATTTAGATCAGGGATACAACAGTACTGCGCAGTTTATCTTTAAAAAAATAGTTGAGAATCATGTGGATTTGGACAGATTAGAAAAAACAATCGCGAGCCACAAAAGTTTGATTCTCGAATGGGGTCAGAAGACCAAAAACAGAATTAACTTCAACACATTTGAAGAAGAAAATGCCGAAGACCTTACCGTTTTTGTTTCTGTAGTGAGGATGAATGACAAAGTGATAGCAAAAGGAAGAGGAACTTCCAAAAAACGGGCAGAAGAAAACGCATCTAAAAGAGCATTCTATTTCCTGCAAAATAAGATGGAAAATGTGCTTTAAATGGGAATTAAAACATTATTAATAGAAGAATCTGAATTCATTGATTTTCAGTTATACGGAATTGCGACCGCTTTTTCTGATTCACCACAGTTTATTTACAATGTCAACCTAAGTTTTCACACTAGATTTGAAAGAATAAAAGATTTGGACGTGCTGATAGAGCATCAAATGGCTTATTATCCCATTTATGAATGGGAAGATAGCAGTACCCAAATTTATTACCATATAGTTAAGAATAGCGCATACACTCTCGATGCTGTTCAAAGTTTGAGTAACTTGTCATCGCTTTTTGATGTGACACCGACATTGATTCCTCAATTCAAAGAATACAATTATTTTCTCCGAATCAGTCAGGAGGATCATAATGAAATTCCACTTCAGGAGAATTCGTTTATACAAAAAATTACACCACTTGAAGTAGCCAAAATCAAATCAATAAGCAGACTGATTTTTTAAAAAATTTAAATTATGATGAATTTTAATCCGAAATACCTAAAAAAGACGAAAATCGTAGCGACTTTAGGACCCGCTACAGATGATGAAGAGACATTGAAATTGATGATGGACAGAGGAGTTGATGTTTTTAGAATCAACTTTTCCCATGCAGATTATGACGATGTAAAAAGGAAAGTTCAAATCATAAGAGATTTGAATGAAAAATACGGCTACAATACTGCTACTTTAGCGGACTTGCAAGGTCCAAAATTGAGAATCGGTGTAGTAGAAGAAGGAGCATTTTTGAATCCGGGCGATATTTTGACTTTTACAAATGAAAAAATTACAGGCAACAAGGAAAGAGTTTATATGACTTATAAGTTGTTTGCAAAAGATGTAAAAGAAGGTGAAAATATTTTGATCGATGATGGTAAATTGATTCTCAAAGTCATTCATACAAATGGAAATGATGAAGTAAAAGCTGAAGTTATTCAAGGAGGTCCGCTTTCTTCAAAAAAAGGAGTGAATCTGCCTAATACAAAAATTTCACTTCCGGCTCTTACAGAAAAAGACATTGAAGATGCGATTTTTGCTATCGGGCTTGATGTAGATTGGCTGGCATTGTCATTTGTAAGAACACCACAAGATGTTTTGGATCTGAAAGCAATTATTAATCAACACTCCGATTATAAAATTCCAATCATCGCAAAAATTGAAAAACCGGAAGCACTTGAAAATATAGACGAAATCATCAAAGTTGTTGACGGTTTGATGGTTGCACGTGGAGATTTGGGTGTGGAAATGCCGATGGAAGTGGTACCTCAATACCAGAAAATGCTGGTAGGCAAAGCAAAACTGGCAAGAATTCCTGTAATTGTAGCGACACAGATGATGGAAAGTATGATTACAAGTTTGACGCCGACGCGTGCTGAAGTAAATGACGTTGCAAATGCGGTTATAGACGGTGTAGATGCGGTAATGTTAAGCGGTGAAACTTCTGTGGGAAGATATCCGGTTCAGGTAATTGAAACCATTACAAGAATTTTACAAACTGTTGAAGATTCGGAGTATATTAATGTTCCGACATTGAAACCAAATAATAGAAATGAGCGTTTCGTAACCAAAATCGTTTGCTACAATGCTGCAAAAATGGTTAAGCTGACAGATGCAAAAGCCATTTCGACGATTACTTATTCAGGTTATACTGCCTTTCAGATTTCATCTTACCGCCCATTGGCTCACATTTTAGTATTTACACCTAATCAGAAAATCATCCGCAGATTGAATTTATTGTGGGGTGTAAAAGCTATGTACTATGATGGGAATAAAAGCACTGACGAAACTGTAATTGAAGTAAATAAATTGGCTAAAAAATTCGGATACGTAGAATTCGGAGATTATGTCATTAATTTAAATGCTATGCCGGTTTCTGAAAAGGGAATGACCAATACGGTTCGTTTGACTACAATTTAAAAATCAAATTAATAGGAATAAAAAAACCTCTGCTAAAACAGAGGTTTTTTTGTGAGGTTAAACGAGATTATTTAACCAATACTTTTTTACGGATCAGGTGTTTTTCTGATTTTATAGTAATGACATAAGTTCCTTTAGATAAACCTGAGAAATCCAAATCTGTTTGGTTGTCGATTCTTTTCAAAGATTGTTGTTTAACCAATTTACCATCGATAGAATGTACAGTTACTTCAGCAGGCTCTTCAATCAACATACTCAATTTGGCTTTTCCGCTTGACACAGGATTTGGATAAATCAAAGCACTGTTATCATTTCCGGAAACTTCCTCAACAGACAGGCTGGTTTCGGTTACAGGAGATCTCCAAACACCGCGCCCATAAGTTGAAATCACAACATGACCTTCAACTGTGTTGATTTCCAAATCTGTAACTCTTGAGTGCGGTAAATTCGTATTAAACAAAATCCATTCTGTCAAATCATCATTTGTATACCAAACTGCATTTCGCGTAGCGATATAGAGTGTGTTGTTCGGTGAATTTTTCTGATGAGCTATTACATATTTAGTCTGAGCAGCCGGTAAATTCCTCGTTATATTTTCCCAAGTTGCACCGCTGTCTGTTGATTTGAATACTCTGGAAGCAGAAGTGACATACAAAGTAGTAGGTGTATTTTGATTAAACTCTACACTTGTAATTGGTCCTCCCCAAACTCCCGGGCTAGGTAATGTAGTAAATTCCAAAGGATATTCATCCTGCCCTTCAGCTAAACGAACGGTGTTAGAATTTGCTACTAGAATGCGTTTGTCATTTGTTGGGTCAACTCTGATGTGATCCAGCATAGGGCTGAAAGTTGTGGACGAGGCCACTGAAAAGGCACCTCCGGTAGAACGATAAAGTCTAGAGTAGCCTGCATACAAAACATTGGTGCTTCCATATTCTAAAGGAGTAACCCAGTTTCCCTGTTCAGGACCATTTGCAGCAAGAGATCCGTTTCCTGAAGGATTACCTGCATTGAATCTATGCATTTGTCCTCCAAATTGAATGAAACCATAATACATATTTGAATTTGTGGGATTAATTGCCGCATCCATTCCATCTGCCCCGTAGAAATTAATCCAGTTATTGTCTACGAAAGCATAACCTCCATTATCTTGTAATCCTCCTACAATTCTAGAAGACGTTTCAGGTGCTACGTCAATTCTGTAGAACTGACCTATGTTCAATCCGTTTTTAGTTTTATCTGAGAAAGTTGCACCATTGTCATCGGAAACATAAATACCTCCGTCGCTCCCAACATACAATTTATCATTGAAAAATTTCAAATCGTGTATATCTGCATGGGTATAATTCACAGCATTAGGATCGCTCCATACAGCACCACGGGTAAAGGATGTTCCGCCATTGGTAGATTTCCATACATTCAAAGTTCCTGTAAAAATCATTTCAGGATCAGTATCGGAAGCAACCAGAGCCAAATCAAACCAAGCCTGTTGGCTTCCGTCATATATATCAGTTGTACTATTTCTCACTTCAAATGTTGCTCCGGAATCTGCAGAACGCATCAATTGTTTAAATGAATCATTTGAATTGGAAACCAAAACATATATATATTCAGGATTTGCAGCAGTTACATCAATTGCAGTTCTTCCTGAATTTGCCAAAACCTGCATGTTGGAAAAATTATTTCCTCCATCAGTTGACTTTAATAAGTTAATTGCATTTCCAACTTGTTGTACTAAATAAATTATATCTGGGTTATTTGGTTTCAATCTGATTTCTTTGACACGACCTTCCTGAGTTTTTGTCCATGAAGCTCCTGCATCAGTGGTTTTAAATAAACCTTCTGAACTTACAACCCATAAAATATTAGAATTTGAAGGGTGTATATAAATTTCTCCCATTACAGAATTTCCGCCGGTGATGGTAGTTCCAGTCGGATTCCAGGTTGCACCTCCATCTGTAGATTTGTAAACACCTATGCCATAGCTGTCAGAAGCATCCTCATCTCCCGTAGAGATATAAATAATGTTTGAATTATTATAATCCACCGCAATTCCAGAAACACCTAAAGACGGCAAATATTCCGTCAAAGCATCCCAACTTTGTCCGTGATCCGGAGAAACCCAAAGTCCCCCATCAGGTGCCCCTATATATATTTTGTCAGGATTGTTTGGGTCGATCAAAGTTACATTTACACGTCCTTGACCTGAGCTCCAAGAACCTTGGTTCGAATGTGTAAATGGTCCTAGCGGAGTCCAGTTACTATCGTTGGTATTGGTAAACCTGTTATTGTTTTGGATTGAAAGCAATTCATTCCAGCTTGCAGCCAATTCCTGAGCTGTAGGAAGTGTACCATCTTCTTTCACTTCATATTTCCAAAGCTGCTGCCAGCGCTGCATTTGTTTAAATCCGCTTCCTCTCTTATTGGGGTCTTTTCCTTCCCAAAATGCATCATAAGCCGCGACTTGTTCATCAAATTGGTTTGAATTCACTTTTGCTTCCAAATGCGTGGGCGCATTCAGGGAAAGCTCCTGACCAAAAGCAATGCTCAAGGCAGAAACGGATAAAATACTTGTAAATAATTTTCTCATGTGCTAGTTTATTTTTTTTGCTATTTCGTAAAGATAATTCATTATTTTATAGTGATTAAATTAATCTAATATTTAGTGTTAAATTTTAATTAAATAGAATAAGTTTGTGTTCAAAATTAACACATCATTTTTATGAAAAAAAACTACTTATTGCTTTTCATTTTGATTGCAAGTTTTGCAAGTGCTCAAAATGATACAATTATCCAAATACAGTTAGACGGTGCAGTAATTTCACCCAATCGTTGGAGCAGCTCAAAATCGAATACAGTTCAGAAAGTAATTTCAATTTCTCCAAAAGATGTTCAATTACAAAATCCACAAACCGTTGCAGATTTATTGGGCGGAAATACAGAAGTATTCATTCAGAAAAGTCAATTGGGTGGTGGAAGCCCGATGATTCGTGGTTTTTCAACCAATAGAGTTTTGATTTCTGTTGACGGCGTTCGTATGAATAATGCAATCTTCAGAAGCGGAAATTTGCAAAATGTAATTGGATTGGACGCCAATGCGATTCAATCAACTGAAGTATTGATGGGACCAGGCTCACTTATGTACGGAAGTGATGCAATTGGAGGTGTTATGAGTTTTTACACTTTGACACCTCAATTTTCAACTTCTGATAAAATGTTGGTAGACGGTTCGTTGATGACACGTTATTCAACTGCCAATGATGAAAAAACTGCCCATGCGTACATCAATCTTGCAGGAAGGAAATTTTCTTCCTTGACAAGTTTTACTTTTTCCGATTTTGGAGATTTGAAAATGGGAGTACACGGACCTGATGAATATTTGAGAAATCATTATGTGATTCGTGAAAATGGAGAAGATGTTCAGGTAACTAATGACGATCCAAGAAAACAAGTTCAAACTGGATATGAGCAATATAACGTAATGCAGAAATTTCGTTATGTGCCCAATGCAAACTGGGATTTGAACTATGGTTTCCATTATTCTGCGACTTCAGATGTTCCGCGTTATGACCGTTTGATCCGTTACAGAAACGAAACTTTGCGTTCTGCCGAATGGTATTACGGGCCACAAACTTGGATGATGAATAATTTATCTGTAGAAAATAAATCAGATAAAGGCTTTTACAACAATGTGAAATTAAATCTTGCGCATCAATTCTTTGAAGAAAGCCGTCACGACAGAAATTTCGGAAGCAGCGACAGAACTGACCAAACCGAAAAAGTAAATGTTTATTCTGCGAATTTAGATTTCTTAAAATCCATTAATTCAAAAAGTACCTTATACTATGGAGTTGAAACATTATTCAACAAGGTAAATTCTACCGGAGAAATCACCAACATCGAAGACGGAACGAAAGAAGAATTTTCTTCTCGTTACCCTGATGGGGCGACGTGGAATTCTTATGCAACTTATGTTTCGTATGAATTTAAACCAATTGAAAAAGTGACTATTCAAGGAGGTTTGCGCTACAATCACATTTCTTCCAAATCAAAATTTAATTCTCAGTTTTACGAATTTCCATTTACAGAAGCTAAAATTGAAACAGGAGCTTTGACAGGAAACATCGGTGTAAATTATCATCCGACAAATAATACGACTTTGCGAGCCGTTTTCTCAACCGGATTCCGTGCGCCAAATATTGATGACATCGGGAAAATTTTCGAATCAGAACCGGGTTCAGTTGTGATTCCAAATCCTGATTTGGAACACGAATATGCGTACAATGGTGAAATCGGAATTACCCAAAGAATCGGAAAATTTGCAAAAATTGATGTTTCTGCATTTTATACAGATTTGAAAAATGCGCTGGTTCGCAGAAATTTTACTTTAAATGGTCAGGATTCTATTATTTATGCAGGCGAAATGAGTCAAGTACAAGCGATTCAAAATGCCGCAAAAGCATATGCTTATGGTATCGAAGCGAATTTAGAAGTTTATTTCACCAATCAATTCATGTTGAGAAATTCTGTGAATTTCCAAAAAGGAGAAGAAGAGTTGGACAACGGTGAGACAGCGCCTTTACGTCACATTGCACCATTGTTGTTGAGAGCCGGACTTCAGTACCAAACCAAAAAATTCAGAACGGAATTCTATGTAAATTACAACGAAGAAGTTTCCAACAAAGATTTGGCGCCGTCTGAACAAGAAAAAGATTATATGTATGCAATTGATGGTGAAGGAAATCCATATTCGCCGTCATGGTACACTTTGAATTTGAAAGGAATTTATGATATCAACTCAAATGTGAGCGTTTCTGCAGGATGGGAAAATATAACCAATCAGCGTTACAGACCATATTCTTCAGGAATTGTAGCAGCCGGAAGCAATTTGATTTTGGCGATTCGCTACAACTTCTAACATTTAATAAATATTCAATACATTGTCATTCCGAGGAACGAGGAATCTCTGAGATTCTTCCTTCATCAGAATGACATTTTTTATCATTATAAAATCCACAGAAAACCTTAAATTTGTCGCCTTAGAAAGGTTATGATAGATCAGATTAAAAAATACATCGAAGAAGTTGAAAGTTTCACAGCACAAAATGCAGCTGAAGTGGAAGCATTTCGAATTAAGTTTTTAGGGAAAAAAGGAATTTTGAATGATTTATTTGTTGAATTCAAATCCGTTCCCAACGAACAAAAAAAAGAATTTGGACAAGTTGTAAACGAACTCAAAAATGCTGCGACCGAAAAGGTAAATTCACTCAACGAATCTTTTTCAGGAAAAGCTGAAACCAAATCTGAACTGGATTTGACACGTCCGGGAGAAATTACGGAATTAGGGTCGAGACACCCGATCAATATCACAAAAAACCGAATCATCGATATATTTTCCCGCATTGGATTTTCACTTTCCGACGGACCGGAAATCGAAGATGACTGGCATAATTTTACAGCATTAAATTTGCCTGAACACCATCCGGCGCGTGACATGCAGGATACTTTTTTTATAGAACAAAATCCTGACGTGGTTTTGCGCACGCATACTTCGTCGGTTCAGATTCGATATATGGAACAAAATCAACCGCCAATTCGTATTTTATCGCCTGGAAGAGTTTACCGTAACGAAGCAATTTCTGCTCGTTCACACATGATGTTCCACCAAATTGAAGGTTTGTATATTGATAAAAATGTTTCTTTTGCCGATTTGAAGCAAACTTTGAGTTATTTCACAGAAGCACTTTTCGGAAAATCAAAAATCCGTTTGCGTCCGTCTTATTTTCCTTTTACAGAACCGAGTGCAGAGGTTGATGTGTATTGGGGACTGGAAACTGAAACTGATTACCGCATGACCAAAGGAACAGGATGGTTGGAAATCATGGGTTGCGGAATGGTGGATCCGAACGTTTTGAAAAATGTAAACATCGACCCGGAAGAATATACGGGATTTGCTTTCGGAATGGGTATTGAGCGCATCGCACTTTTGCTTTACCAAATTGGAGATATCCGACTTTATACTGAAAATGACATTCGTTTTCTGGAGCAGTTTAAGGGGGAATTCTTTTAAATCACTTTGTCATTCTGAGCATTTGAGATTAAGATTTATAAAGAATAGCCGAAGAAGAATCTGAATATTTTGTTTAGATTTTAGATTTCTCCTGTCATCGAAATGATAAAAAGGTTGATATACCTTATTTCAACATCTTATAAAACATCAACTCATAATTTGGAAACAATTCCGGATGAAAAATTGCTGCCAAATCCTTCAAAACCAAATCCGGTCTGGCTGTTCCCGTTTCGAAATAATCATTGGCGCCTTTTGCTGTAATTCTCTGATTCCAATTGTAAATATTTCCGTTTTTAAAAGTAGAAAACCATTCATAATTTTTATAACTAGCCAGCAAAGTAGCTTTGTCAGGAAAATCACCAGCATTAATCCAAATATCAGCATCATTTGCCTTTTCAAAAACGGATTCAAACGATAAATTCAAAGTCCCTGTTCCATCATCGGATTTCCATAAATAATTCCCGCCCGCATCTTCTATTAATTTTGCCTGAAAACTCTTTCCACCCGGCATGTACCAAATATCACCATAGATTTGATTGGCAAAAATAGTTGGATTTTCTGCTTTTTTTTTCTCAGCCAAAGTTTTGATATCGGTATAATTTTTTTCAATTTGACGGAATAATTCATTTGCTTCTTTCTTTTTCCCGAAAAGGATTCCGAATATTTTTACATATTCAGCACGAGCCAACGGATTCAATTCTTCGTACTCATCGATATAAATGACTTTGATGTTTTCTTTTTCCAATTGCTCATGAAATTTAGCCAAAGTCGGGCTCGAAGTCGAGATGAAAATGTCAGGTTTGTTTGTGAGAATTTTCTCAAGAAAAATTTCATCGAACGAACCAATTGTGCTGATTTTATTTTTGTTAATTAATTCATGAATTTTAGGATTGAAAATAAAATCAGGCTGACTGATTCCCGTAATTTTTTCGATTAAATTCAATTCTTCCATATAAGCAATTGCAGAAGTTGGAACAACCATTACGGTTTTTAGTGGCAATTCATTTTCTTGAAAATAAATAGTTTTTCCGCCGGAATTGATTTCAATTTTTCCATCTTTTTCTTTCAGCTCAATTTTCGTAATGAATCTTAAATCATTGTCAGATTTTACATTAGATTCTTTAAAATCATTTTTACATGAAATAACGGACAAAAATAAAATTGGAATTAAATAAGATATTTTCATCTGTGCAATTTACGAATTTGGTCAAAACAGAAAAAATGTATATATTTGCAGTCCAATTTAAAGGCCTCGTGGCGCAACTGAATAGCGCATCTGATTACGGCTCAGAAGGTTACAGGTTTGAATCCTGTCGAGGTCACAACTTCTAAGAATAAATATTCAAGAAAAGATAAGAAACCCGCTATTTTAGTGGGTTTTTTCTTTTTCTCTAAGAGGGAGAGTTAGACAATATTTACCCAAATCTATTCCCCCTATATCGCCCCCTCTTGTAAAATTGATGATTTTATAGACCTTTGAAAAATTCTTCCAGACTTATTTTATGGATGTCCAAAATCTTGAGTAACGTCTTTATTGTTACGTTTTGACCCTTTTCTACTCTCCAATACTGTACTCGATTTAAATTTTTATCGAAAGCAAAAGTTTCATAGCTTGTGTAGCCACTATCCTTGCGAAGCTGTTTAATCTTCTGGGCTATCTGCTCTATTTTAAAATCTATTTGTTCGTCTGAGATTTCCATTCAGAACGAAATTCCGAACTGTACAGCATTAAATTTACCGCTTATATGATACATTTATTTTATATTCGCTTTGTAAAACTTATTAACGCATGAAAAAACTACTTTTAATTCTAGGGCTTTTGCCTCTATTCTTGGATGCCCAAATCACTACTTTTGATGACTTTTTGAGATTTGATAGTATGAATGCTAAAGACGCTGTTAAATTTTATAAAAGTAAAGGTTGGACTACTGGAATTAGTGAAGATACTCAGCTTATTGATACTAAAACAAAAGAAGTTTTAAGTAGAAACATGGAGTATTATTTTTTACCTCCCCCTGATAAATCTGGTATTGTTAGTCAAAGAATTGCGAGAAGAATAAGCTATGGTAGAGGAAATATTACTAAAACTGATATTTTATGCGACGAATACTCTACTGTATATGAGTTAGGTAAAGATGTTGTAATTAAAATTGCTGAGAGTCTAATGGAATATGGATACGAAATATTACAAAGTAATGAAAAGGATGCAGAACTCTATTCAAAAACTATAACTATCTACGATTCTAAGGGAGATGAATTTATTATTGAGTTAGAATTAAAAATGTATAAGGACTATGGTTGGTTTGTAGTCGAAAAATATGTTGAAATACCTTAACAGTAAAATAATTAGTTTAATTTATGAATAGAAATCTCAACACCGTAATTATCTCTTGTTTTTCAGCCTTAATTTTGGTTATTACGAATCCTAAAAGAGAAGATCATATTTCTCAAATGAATTTTACTTTTCAAGAATATTTAGCTTCTAATGTTGATGAAGACTGGCAAGAGATAGTTCAGTTCTTCTTAGGAAATACTATTGGGCAGAATTTAATTGGTCGTCATGTAAAAACCGATAGCTTTTTATTTTTCTCTGCTTCAAAAGCCAAAATCGATGGAAAAAATCAATACGTAAGTATCGGAATTATGGGCAATGTATTTCTATTCTTTGATAATGAAGATGTGAAATATATAATTTCTCAAATGCAAGATGAATCTAAAAATAATACAGGGGAATAAAGTCAAATACTGTCTAATATAGTCCAATAAGTCTAAAATATTAGACAATATTCCCCATTTAGAGAGGGAAATCTAATAAAATCCTATTAAAATTAAATTGCTGAATATCAGCAAAGTAAAATTATGTCCTTTTTTTAAAAGTTAATATTTTGTTAAAATATTTTCCCTATTGCTCTGAAACCCTCTGTTTTTGTTTTTGAAAAAACGAAAAAAAATGGCTTCGGGAGTTTATATAAGTAAATAAATAAAAAAAATATAGTCATGAAAAACTCTTACTCAGTAAAAGTCGTTATTAGAAATGAAGAAGAAAAACGAAAAGGAAACGGAACTTATCCGTTGTATTATCAAGTAATCGTAAATTCTAAGAAGACCAAATTTTCTTCTGGTCATTCTTTGCATTTATCAGATTGGGATTTTAAAAAGTCCTTACCTAAAGGATTGTCTAATGCTACCCTAAGAAAAAAATTAGAACAAGAAGTCAGAAAATTAGAAAACATTTTACTCGAAATTGATATTTCAGGAAAACCTATGACCAGAGAATTGATTAGAGAAAAGTATCTTGGAACAGACGATGGTAAAAATACAAGAGATTTTTATTACCATTTCGACGAATTTTGTAATAAGAAGTTTCTGGAAATTTCCAAAGGAACGAGTAACCATTACGCTTTGTTGAAGAAACAATTGAAAGAGTATAAGCCAAACCTATTACTTGAAGAAATGGATTATAAATTCTTTAAAGATTTCTTTCATTATCTGCGTACGATAAAAGGAATTGGTAAAAGCGGTATTGGCACCCGAAGAAAAACGTTGGTTTGTACATTTAATGAATTTAAAAGATTAGGTTTGGTAAAAGAGAATCATTGTCAGGAAATTGAGAGACCAAAGGAAAATAAAGTTGATGTATTTCTTACGGAGAAAGAAGTCCAAGACATCGTTGATGCTGATTTGAATATAGGAGCATATACTTATGGATTGAAACTTACCAGAGACTTATTTTTATTTAGTTGTTTTACTGGACTTCGCTTTGGGGATGTAATGAACTTAAAAAGAGAAAATATTTTTGATAACGGTTCGAAAATTATCATAATATCGCAGAAAATGAATAGAAAATTGGAGATACCAATTAATCGTGATGCGAAATTAATTCTAATGAAAAATAAGTACATGATAAAAAAAGGATTAATATTTCCACGAAGAACGAATGTTTCGGTAAATCGTGATTTAAAGATAATTGCCTCAATTGCTAAAATTCCTAAGAAGGTAACTTTTCATACTGCTCGTCATAGCTTTGGTTCTATCTTGGCGAAAAAAGGTACTCAACCCTATTTTATTATGAAACTGATGGGGCATACTGATATTAAAATGACTTCTCGTTACGTGAATTCTGATGAAGAAACTTTAAAAGAAATTATTTTTAACGTAAACTTTAAAAACTATGAAAAACCAAGAACGAATCAAAGAACTGGAGAAGGAAATAAAAAGACTGGAAAGACTAAATAAAAATTTAGTAAAAAAATATAAAGACCTTCTTTCTTCAAAAAATATAGATATCAGAAATTTAAAAAAGAGAGTGGAATTATCTGGTAGGAATCCTGAAGAGAAATTGACTATTGCAGAACTTATGGATCAATATCCTGTTAGTCGTAAAACGATTGATAGGATGAGGAAATCAAAAGGACTTTACCCTCCCATTGAATCTAATAAAAAGGGAACTGTTCATATTGTTAGAAAAGATTTTGAAGCATTATTTTATGATAGATAATATAAAAATAATAGTAACTAATTATTCAAATAAAGATAAATTAGAATGGAAGCCTTCTGATAAAGATAATTCCAATTGTCCCCATAAAACCTTTCAGGAAATTAAACTATTTAATAGTAAGTTTAAAAGGAAAAAACATTCCATGAAAATATTACATACCGCTGATGATAAAAAAGAAGAATATTCATTATCCATTAGCGGAAGTATTAGGAAATGGTACTATCAAGAGAATTCGAGAAAGGATTTGAACTATGCCGAATTTATTGATTGTATAAGTCTTCTTGCTCGTGAAATTGGTATGAGAGAAAGTGAGCTTTGGAATGCTAAAGTAACAAAAGTAGAGGTTGGCGTAACGCTTTTGGTTGATAAGAAATTCAAAGGAATAAAGGATTGTTTTGTAAGATATAGAAACGCTTCCAGATACGAGATGGGCGATGAAATAATGACCGTTTATTTCGGGTTTGAAAATTATAAACTCAAGATTTATGATAAATACTTTGAGATGAATAAGAGGAAGAATTTGGAGAGCTATCCATATAAAGAAGTAAACGAACGGCTTCATTTCCCAAGATTGGAAATTGTTGTAAATAAAGTTTCAGGAACGCCTTTCTTTAAAAGTAAGGCAAATACTTTGAGAAAAATAGAAGAAAACTGGGACGAAATTTTAAAAGAATTTAGAAAACGTTTCGGGAATATAAATTTTGTAAATGTTTTAGCCGATGAAAATAGATTGCGGGAAATAAGTTCATATTCAGATTTTAGAGATTTTTTGGCGTATGAAGGTATAAATAATTATGGATTATCGGAATGTTTGGATTGTTTAAACCATACGGGAATCTTAAACAATAACAAAACGAAGTACATGAGCGATTTAAGTAAACTTTTTGAATCATTTAGGGTAAAAGATGACCAATTGAAATCGGAGTTTTTCGAACGTTTTGAGAAAAAACTTAATAGATTATATAATAAGGGTAATATTAAATAAATAATTACCTAATTAAATACTAAGTAATAGAAAAGCTAATAAATAAATACGACCAAATTCATCAAGCGGAGAAATTTTTAAATCAAGCGAATCCTTAATTTTGATTAAGTAAAATTGGTTAAATCAAGTTTGATTTGATAGATTTAAGAACTGCTTGATTTTATAATAGGGATTTTGTAAAAGATATGGAGAGTCAAGCTAAAAGTGATTACTTTTGTTTCAAATGGCAGATTTAAGTAAAATACGTTTGTTTAGAATGGTGCATGTAGAAAATGTACCTCATATCTTGGCGAATGGATTGACTTTAGCTCATTCTGAAAAAGCGAATGATAACTATGTTCCAATAGGAAATATGAATATTATTGGTAAGCGTAGTTTAAGAAATGCTCCAAATGGCAAAACCCTAAATGAATTTATTCCTTTTTATTTTTGGTATAAAATGCCCATGCTATTAGTTATTCAGACGGGATATGATGGAGTTCCTGTTCAAAATCCTGAAAATATCGTATATTGTATAACTAATGTTGAGAGAATTATTCAGTCCCAAATTCCTTTTTTTTTTACGAACGGACATGCTCTTATTCAAATTAGCGAATTCTTTGGAAGCGATAGTGCTTATTTAATGGAAGAAATTTTAGACTTTGAAGCTATAAAAAGATTAAAGTGGGTTGATGAAAGTGATTTAGATTTGAAAAGAAGAAAGGAAGCAGAATTTTTGGTAGAAGGAGATATTCCTTCGAATGTTATCTCAGGATGGGTTGTTTATAATGAAAAAACTAAGGGAAGATTAATTGAGTTTGGTATCCCAGAAGAATTAATTGTAATTCGTGAAAATTTTTATTTTTGATTGATGATTAAGTACGTTGAAGGAAATTTATTGGAAAGCGATGCGGAAGCATTGATAAATACCGTAAACACTGTTGGGGTTATGGGTAAAGGAATTGCCCTGCAATTCAAGAACGCTTTTCCTAATAATTATAAAATTTACCGTAAAGCGTGCGATAATGAAGAATTAAGTGTTGGAAAGCTACTAATTACCACTGAAGAAAATCTTGTTTCTGGAAAAAAGATAATCATCAATTTCCCGACGAAAACCGATTGGAGAAAACCCTCAGAGTATAGCTATATTGAGGACGGGCTTGTCGAATTAAGAAAATATATAATAGAAAATAATATTAAATCTGTCGCTCTTCCACCTCTCGGTGCTGGTAACGGTGGTTTAGATTGGCAGAAGGTAAAAGAACTTATCGAAAAATATTTAGTTGATTTAAATGCCTCTATTTTGGTGTATCAACCGAACGCTAAAATAAAAGAGGTTCTCAAAAAAGAAAGAGTAAAATTAACTCCTGCTCGAGCGATGCTTTTGGCGGTTTTATATGATTTGGTAAAAAACGGAGAATTTGTATCCGAATTTTCTGCTGAAAAAATAGCTTATTTCTTACAACGTTTCGGTGCGAAAGACCTTTTTAAATTGGAATATAAACCGAATTTTTATGGACCATATTCGGGAAAGGTAAAGCATCTTTTGTATTACCTCAATGGAAGCTATATCTTGGGATATAGTTCTAAAGATAAAAAACCTTTTGAAGAAATCGGTTTGGTAATGGATACCGAAAACGAGGTTTTGGAATACTTGAAAAACTTACCCAATCAGGAATATTTAGAGATAATTGAAAAAACCAAAAACTTCTTGGAAGGCTTCTATTCTCCTTTTGGATTGGAATTACTTTCTACTATTGGATATATTTCTGAAAAAGAAAATACGAATGATTCTGATGTTATCATTGCTAAACTGAACGATTGGAGTAACCGAAAAACGGAATTGTTCTCTAATAAATTCTTTATAGATACTGCTTTGGAAAGAATCAATAATTTCTCTGATTCTTTAGAGCTCATAAAATAAAAGACTGACATTTTTAGAAAGACTGCCACGAAAGTGATTTATTTTTGTCAGGATTTAAAATGCTGTACTTGAATGATTTAACAGAAAATTTACTTTTTGTTAGGTTATGATTATGACAAAATAACCGAAAAAACTGATTGGCACTATTTTGGAAATTAAAAAAGGGCTCAAAATTTCGACGTGGAGAGCCCCTAATATGTTTAAAAAAGATAGACTTAGAAGAATCTATCCATTTTATTATTTGTTGTAAAAGTATCATCTTTTTTCTTATCTCCAAATGATTTTTGTTAGTCTTCTCAGAGAAATCCCTTCTGTAAATAGGGTGTAATAATAAATATTTGAAAATGGCAAAAAAAGTTACCTCTTCGAAGGTTGCTTCGACCGCTTCAAAAATTTTGGGAGATAATAGATATGGTACGGCAGCGAAATCTGTTGCCGGAAGTGCATTATCCCAAACTGAGAAGAAAAAGAAGTAAAAGAGTGAGAGGGCTAAAAGTTAGCCCTCTTTTTTAATTAAAATTAATTAATATGAGAAATTACGATGAACTCGTACGTGAAGTAAAATCAAGAACAAATCCTGAATCTATTTCTGAGAGAAGATTATTCGGGGAAAATTATGAACATGAATTTAAGGTTCAAGCTCCAACTTTAGTATTAGAATATATTAAAAGAGCTATGGATGGTGTTGGAGAAGATTACACCCGCAGAAGTAAGGAGGCTGGGGAAGCTGTAAAAAATCACCTTAAAGCATGTCTGTCGAATGTAGATTATGAATATCAGGGGTCTGTAATGACCAATACCCATATTAGGGGAAATAGCGATATAGATTTATTAGTAATATCAAATTTATTTCATTTCAATGATTGGAGTGGTGTTGATTCTGTACTAAATAATAGTTTAGAAAAATTGTTGTTAGAAAGTTATCAATTGACGAATCTAAGATATGCAAGAGAATCTAGTACTTCCTATCAAGGAAATTTTCTTGCGGATTTAAAAAGAAATAGAACTGAATCTGAAAATAAGTTAACTAACGAATATGACGAATGTAATATTTCCAAGCCTAAAGCAATTCGTCTAAAAAATAAAAATCTTCATAGAGAAGTAGATGTTGTTATTGCCTGTTGGTATAGAACTGTGCAAGCTATAAAAGAAAATGAAAAAAAGTTTCGAAGCATTCAAATTTATGATAAGAGTGAAAATTCGATTGGACGTGTGGAATCTCCTTTTGTTAGTATTGATCGAATAAACTCTAAGGATAATTCTGTAAATGGTAGGTTGAAAAAAATGATTCGATTTTTAAAGAATTTGAAAGTAGATTCAGGAACAAAAATTAATTTAAATAGTTTCGATATAAATGCCATCTGCTATAAAATAGATATCAATAATTATAGTGGAAAAAAATACTATGAATTGGTGCCAGTTCTTGTTGATGAATTTTATCGTTTAATATCGAACGAAAGTTACCGTAATTCTGTAAAGTCCGTAGATGGTTCTGAATATATTTTTTATGGAAAACCAGACAAGGTTAAAGCTCTTCGAGAACTTGAAGAAGAGCTAGGGAAGGTATTCGGTGATTTTCAATTAATACCTAATTTTAATTATTCATTATGAAAAAACCTCGACTGTTTATAGGTAGTTCCTCTGAAGAAATAGGAACGGCAAGAATTGTAGAAAAGTTATTAGAAAATGATTTTGAGGTCACCATTTGGAATGAGAACTTATGGGACAAATCAGTTTTTAAGTTAAATAATAATTTTTTACACGATTTGCTAAAAGCACCTTTGAAATTTGATTTTGGAATTTTAATAGGTTCGCCCGACGATAAAGTTGAGGTGCGAGGGAAAGAATATTTACAAGCCCGTGATAATATATTGTTTGAATTGGGTTTGTTTATTGGAAGATTAGGTGTTAAACGAAGTTTCTTTTTAGTCCATGAAAATGTGAAAGAATTAAGCGATTTAAGCGGAATCTTTGTATCTAAATTTAATAATAAAAACTTAATAGATAAAGTTGACGAAATTAAACGAGCTTTTTTGTCAGTCGAACTCGATACGTTTAATTTTTTTCCGTCTAACACATTAGCTTATGGGTATTTTGAGAATTTCATTAAAGCGTTGTGCGTTAAAATTGTTCAAGATGGAAAACTGAAAATTAAAGATGCGGAATATGATAAGTGTAAATTTCAAATAATTATTCCTAAAAAAATTGATGAAGATATAAACCTTCAGTTTGAAAAAATAAAAAGAGAAACTGGAGTAGAACAAGTTCAAATTGAGTGTTTAGGAAGACCGAGACCATTTCAGGTTAATAGTAAATTATTGGAGACAGGAGAATTATTGATTATAGATTTTCCTTCTACTTTGACTGGGATTAACTATGCTATTCGAGAATTACTTCCTGAAGAATATAAAACATTCGGAGATGAATATGAAAATATTCTTAATAGGGAATTAGAAAAATTCGTTTATACATTGAATGGTTTAATAAAGAAAAACTCATTTGACGATTTTATAGAAATTGTAAGAGTTTAACCCCCTCTACAGCCCCCTTTAATGAATTTGAATTTAGAAACTGTTTATTAGAGCGGAATGTAGAGAAAAGTTACGACCCTGTCGAGGTCACGAAAATCCCACAAGCAATTGCGGGATTTTTTTATGGATTTAACTTGAGAATCCTCCTCACAAAATGAGTGAATTGCTTACTTTTGCTCATTGAAATTTTTGAATTATGCATTTCGTAAACCCTGAAGAAACTTTTGACCTTGTCATTCACCGCGTTGGAAATAAATCCACCGATGAAGGAACGCATTTGTCTAAAACCCTTACTTTTTATCCGTCCGAAATGTCGGAAACTTTGTACGGATTTTTTACAAAACCTTTCAAAACGGATGAATATTTCAAATTTGCGGAGAATGACGGACTTGAAGCCAACACAGTTTACGCGGCAGTTAAAAGCATTTTCGAAGAACCTTCACAGCTTTTGCACAATTCAGTTCACCTTGCCAACCATTTGTACAATGTGAGCTTTAATCCGAAGGTGAGAGGCGGAGATTTGTTTGTGGTTTATTTTCCCGATGCGATTGTGGAAGGGGAACATGCCAAGGCAGTCGGAATTTTTAAATCCGAAACCAAAGAAAGAATTTTAAAAGCAACGCCTACTGAAAGTTCTTATGACGTAAATATCGAAGAAGGAATTTTGCTTTCAAAAATTGACAAAGCCTGCATGATTTTTAATGTAGAGGAAGATGAAGGTTTTGTGGTGGCAAATTATGACAACAGTAAAGGAGACGAAATTGGTATTTGGACAGATGATTTTTTAGGTTTGATGAAGCGTGAAGATGAATATTTTGATACGGAAAATACACTGAACCTTTGCAAAAGTTATGTATTGGATAAATTACCAGAGGATTTCGAAGTAAAAAAAGTTGACCAAGTAGATTTACTGAATAAATCTGTAAATTTTTTCAAAGAAAATGAAGAATTTAAATTAGCTGATTTTGCTGAAAAAGTTTTGGTTCAGGATGAATTGAAGCAAAGTTTTGAAGATTACAAAAAACATTACGAAGATTTATACGAAGTCGAATTAAATGACCAGTTTGAAATCTCTAAAAATGCAGTTAAAAAGCAAGCCAGATTTTTCAAAAGTATCATTAAACTCGATAAAAATTTCCACATTTACGTTCATGGTGACCGTCAGAAAATCGAGCAGGGAACGGATGATGAAGGTAAGAAATTTTACAAATTGTACTATGAAGCAGAGAATTAAAAAGGATTTTTTTCTTCAACTTTTTCATAAATATTTTCGACTTTTTTCGGTGGATTAAATCTGTATCCAACGAAAATTAATCCATACAAAGAATTGTCTGTAAATCTGTTTTCATCTGGTTTGTAATTGAATGAAGCATAATTAAGCCTTCCGCCAAACAGGAACTTATCAGAATTAAACCCAAGATAAATGCCTGTGCCGAATTCATAAGTGAAATATTTATTTTTTTCTACGGAGTTTATTTCACCTTGCTGACGGTATTTTGTAAAACGAACTCCAGCACCCGTGTAAGCATACGGCGCAACAGTAAATTTTTCTGCGATTACCCAATTGTAATAATAAGCCAAGTCTAAACTCAAATCCAATTCTCTTTCTGTTCCCGTAAAAGTCCCAAAATCGTCGGTCAAAAATGTCAAATCATAATTAACAGAAGGCACCAAACTCCCTGCGCTGTATTTCTGCCATTCACGCTGATAAAGCAAGCTTTTGAGTGAAAATTCCGGCCTGAAAACAAATGAAGTTGAACCGCCAAATGTTGTGCTTTTCAAATCTGGGAATTTTAAATAAGTATTATTTTCTTCTTGCCAATTTGCGATGAATTCACGAGTGTTTTTCAGATAAAATCCTTTTAATCTTTTGTAATGAAAAGTTTGAATGAATCTTCCAGGGAAAAATCTGAATTTCAAATCAGTAAAAGAACTTTTACCTTTTGATTGATCATCATTATTGCCTGGTAAGAAATTCGGTGTAAATGAGATAATTGCACTTATAAATTCATAATCTATGGAAAGACCCAACTTTATTTTGTTGTTCAAAGCCAATTTGTAAATGTCATTTTGATTACTAAGAACAAATTCTTCTGTTTGTGTATCCAGATTGACCTTCAGCATTATTTTTTCTTTGTAAGAAATAAATTTTATTGAATCTGAATTTTGAGCATAAACAATGGAAATTAAATTTATTTGGAGAATTAATGCAAAAATGGATTTTGAGAAGTAATTCATTTAGAATTATATTTTTTCAATTGAAAGCCTCGACATTTCTGTAAATTTAAATTATTTAATACATAAGAAATAAATTTTTTTTCTTGTCAATTATGCCTTTATTTTACAGTCATGGAAACATACTACATCAAATCTGACATAAGAAATAATATTGCAACTGTCGAATTTCATCACCCGAAAAGCAACTCTTTTCCGAGTACACAATTGCGTGAATTAATTAGAATTATAAATGAATTGGGACAAAATGACGAAGTCAAAATCATCATCTTAAAAAGTGAAGGCGACAAAGTTTTCAGTGCAGGCGCTTCGTTTGACGAATTGTTGACCATTTCTGAATTTGAAACCGGCAAGAATTTTTTCATGGGATTTGCAAATGTGATCCTAGCGATGCGAAGCTGTCCGAAATTCATCGTAGGTTGCATCACAGGAAAAGTTGTTGGCGGTGGAGTAGGGCTGGCAGCGGCTTGTGACTATGCCTTGGCAGATGTAAATGCTTCCATTCGTTTGAGTGAATTGTCCATCGGCATCGGTCCGTTTGTGATCGAACCTGCGATTACCCGCAAAATCGGAATTGCTTCTTTTTCTGAATTGACGATGAATCCGACCGAATGGAAATCGCCGGAATGGGTCAAAGAAAAAGGTTTGTATTCGCACATTTTGCCTGATGCCGCATCATGTGAAAAAGCCGTTCAGGAATTCGCTGAAAACCTTTCGGTTTATAGTCTGGAAGCGATGCGTGATTTGAAATCGATTTTCTGGCAAGGAACAGAGCATTTGCCTGAATTGATGCAGAAACGTGCCGAAATGAGCGGCCGTTTGGTGCTTTCTGATTTTACAAAAGAAACTTTGAACAAATTCAAATCGAATTAATAAATGATCAATACTATAATATTTGATTTCGGTGGCGTTTTGGTAGATTGGAATCCGCGATATGTATACCGCGACCATTTTCAAAATGATGAAAAAATGGAATGGTTCCTCGAAAATATATGCACTGATGACTGGAATATTCAACAGGATTGCGGAAGAGGTTTGGAAGAAGCAACGAATCTTTTGCTGGAACAATATCCCGAACATCAAAACGAAATTAAAATGTATTACGGAAAATGGGAAACCATGCTCAAAGAGATGATTCCTGAATCTGTGGAAATTTTGTATGAACTGAAAGGAAAATATCCGCTTTACGGGTTGACAAATTGGTCGGCGGAAACCTTTCCGATTGCGTTGAAAAGATTTGATTTCTTTCAGGCTTTTGACGGGATTTTGGTTTCAGGAGAAGAAAAATTAATCAAACCGGACCGAAAAATATTTGAATTAATGATGGAAAAATTTTATTTGAAACCTGAAAATTGCCTTTTCATCGATGACAATTTGAAAAATGTGGAAGCTTCACGAGAATTTGGAATTGAAACCATTCATTTTACCAATCCTAAAGATTTAAGAGAAAAATTGGTGGAAATAAAACTGCTTTAAATTCAATGTCAGATAATTTAATTATCCAAAGAACAAATTCAGAAAATAAAGATTTCCAAAAATTGGTTTCTGAATTAGATGCTTATTTGGCGATTCGAAACGGAGATGAAAATGATTTTTTTGTTCAATTCAACCAAATAGATTTACTGAAGCATGTTGTTCTTATTTATCAAAATGAAATTCCAGTGGGTTGTGGTGCAATCAAAGAATACTATTCCAATGTAATGGAAATCAAGCGGATGTTTGTTCCGCAAGAATTTCGTGGAAGAGGAATTGCACAATTGGTTTTGAAAGAATTGGAAAATTGGGCAAAAGAATTAGGATTCGAAAAGTGTATTTTAGAAACTGGCGAGGACATGAAAGATGCAGTTGGGTTGTATCAAAAAAGCAATTACAAAATCATTCCAAATTATGGACAATACAAAGACGTGGAAACAAGCATTTGTTTTGAGAAAATACTTTGATCTAAATAGAAATTTTGAAATAAAAAAAGACTTAAGTTAAATCTAAAGTCTTTTTCGTTTTATATTTTATTGAATTTAAACCGATTCTTTTTTGGAGAATTTAACTTTTATAAATTCTATAACAATTGGTAATAAAGAAATTACAATGATTACCATGACGATTTTAGAGAAATTATTTTGAACCCATTCAAAGCTTCCCAAAAAGTATCCGGCCAATGTGATTCCAACTACCCAAAGAATAGCTCCGATGACATTGTAAGTGATGAATGTTCCGTAATTCATTTTTCCGATTCCCGCTACGAAAGGAGCCAAAGTTCGTACAATCGGTACAAAACGTCCGATAACGATGGTTTTGCTGCCGTATTTTTCGTAGAAAGAATGCGTTTTATCGATGTGTTCCGGTTTTACGGGTTGTTTTCCAAAAAGTTTAATTCTTGTGACACGCATCCCGAATTTCTTTCCGATTGAATAATTGAGTGAGTCACCCGCGATGGCAGCGATCAGGAGTAAACCAATGACGATCCAAACGTTTAATCCGTTATCAGGATTCGCAGCCAGCATTCCCACTGCAAAAAGCAAAGAATCTCCAGGTAAAAACGGCATCACAACTACGCCGGTTTCTACGAAAATGATCAGAAATAAAATCGCATAAATCCACAATCCATAATCTTGGATAAACACGTTTAAATGCTGGTCTATGTGCAGGATGAAATCAATTAGTTCCATTAGGAAAATTTTTTCGCGAAGTTAGGGTAAATTACAAGAATATAGATAATCGAATTGCAATTTGAATGGTCAAAATATAACTTATTGGAAAAATAATTAATGCTGAAATAATCAATATAAATGTTAGATGAAAATTGCTGCCAAGTTTCAATTTTTTACTTAAAACATGATATATAACTATTAAAAATATTACGCTAAGACAACTTGATAAAGTTAATGATATTGCTAACATAAAATAATTTGTGAAATTGAATAAAACCCTGCCGGATTTAGAATCCTGACAGGGAATTTTCGGGAATGAAATTACTTCCATTCCACTTTTCGGGAAATGAACATAACAATTCCGAGGATGATGAATAATCCAATGCTTCCAGCCAGCAGAGCGTAGTTTTCCAATTGGATGATCACATATATAAATGAATAGAGAGCGGAAAGTGAGGCGGCTATGAAAACTGCAAATTTTGCTTTTTTGAGTACCGAAGATGTGTACAATGAAATCAATGCGATGACTGAAATCGCTGCGATCAAATAAGCATACAAAAAGTTACTGTGTTCAGAAATTGAAATCAGTAAAGTATAAAACATCACCAATGCCAATCCGATCAATAAATACTGAAAAGGATGAATGTTTACTTTGTTAACCGCCTGAATCAGAAAGAAAAATAAGAATGTAAATGAAATCACGAGATAGCCATATTTAGCAGAACGTTCACTTTTTTGGTACTCATCAACCGGAACCAAAAGATTTACACCAAATGAATATTCATTCAAATTAGGCAATCCACCGAAAAAGCTTTGGGAAAAAGGACGGTTGTAATAAAGGATGTCCCAGTTTGCATCAAATCCGTCTTTCGAAACTTTTTCGTCTTCATTTTTTGGGAGATATTCACCCACAAAACTCGGAGAAGTCCAGTTGGATTTCATGTTGAGTTTGGTTTCTTTTGCAATTGGAATGATGCTGAAACGCTCGCTTCCATTGAGGTCAAGTTTGAATTGGAAATCAAGAGAATTTAATTCTCTGAAATCAAAATATTCGCTCTGAAGAGAATGTAAATCTTTAGATGATTCGTTTTGCTGAACAAATTTCGGGGAAAGCGAAAGGTTTTTATTTCCGATTTTTACGGAAAGATTGTTTTTAATTCCTTTCAGGTTTGAAGTTTGAATTACAATCGAAGCCTTGTCCCATTGTACATCTTCCTCTTTGATGTCTTCAGTTTTGAAATCAGGTCTTGCCAACTTTCCATTCATGACAATTGAACCTTCATAAACCGCAGATTTATAAATACTTCGTTGAAGCGTTTTCACATCCAGATTGGTTTTTCCGTTAATTTCGTCAGGAGAAAAATAAGCGTAACTTGTTGAGTACTGCGTACTGGTTTTGACTTGTTTTGAATTGGGGTCGGTGTAATTGGAAGTCGTTCTTTTTATATAAGGAATTTTGATGAACGGACCGGAAATGATGTGTTCTTTTCCCCATTTTTCATTGATTTCAGAGATTACTTCCTGCTGCCGTTGAGCTCTCTCAGCAATCAGACTTTGAACATATACGAGAGGAATGAGCAGTATGAGAATGAGGAATCCGATGACAGCCATTTTTACCGTCAATGATTTGTTTAGCCAGTTGAAAAAGCTGTTTTGTTGGGATTGAATTTGATTTTCCATAATTTTTTTGATTTAATTAAACTGAAATTTTAGATGAATAAAAAGTGGTTAGAGAAAATACCCGCTTGCAGATGAATTAAGTTGGCATCAAGTAATTCTTTGAATTGCATATCGTGAAACCTTACCATCGATTTCCCTTTTTTTATGGATTTTAAATAATAAAAAATGAATTCCGGATAAAGTGCCGTCCCGATGCCGATCATCGCAAACATATACAAGCTGATTTTACCGTTTCCCAATAACAAATATTGCATGGCAATTTCATCTTGTATTTCCGTTCCGGTTTCGGTTATGACATGAAAGGCATCGTGGTTTTCCAATTTTGGCATAACTGAAAATCCTTTTTCATGGTAAAATTCCCCCATGGCTTTGCCTAAAGTTCCTTCGGGATAAAGCAGAAATTCCGATTTAGAAATGCCCCATACTTCTTTGTTTTGTTTGAATAGTTGTGTGTAAACGATTTGTGACCAATCGTACAGCCACAACATGAATTTTAATCTGTAATTCATTTTTATTATTTTAAAGTTCTTTGAAATTCAAAGTATAATGATAAAAAATTTTAATTTCCAGCGAATGGTGTTCCGAAAATTCCAACTGCCAATTCTACCCAGATTAACAATAAAGCACCTAAAGCAAAAACGCATAAAATAATTGTTGATTTAAAACTCTTTACATTTCTGATTATGAATTCGATAATTAAAGCCGTTCCAAAAAGTAAAATTCCCATGACGATAAAGTCGAACAAGCTCCAGTCTACTTCAGTTGTAAATTGCATCGCGATGAGCGGAATAGATAAAATCAAGGCCGCAGCTGAAATCAGCAGCATCAATCTTTTGTTTTCTTGGTTTGAATTTGTTTTCATAATTTATTGATTTTAAGTTAAAATTTTATCTAATTCAAAAATGGTAATTTCAGGTCGTACATTGAATCTTATCTGAAATGAATGCCCGATGGCGCGGTTGATGTAAAGGGTTCTTCCATCTTCCAAATCAATTTCTCCTGCCGAGTATTTTCTATTTTTTACCGGAATAATTGGAGCCGGAAGCCAAGGCAGTTTAACTTGTCCGCCGTGCGTATGTCCCGCCAAAATCCAACCTTTGTAACCGTTCCAAACATCATCGTCGCAAGCGTCGGGATTGTGGCACAAAACCAAATTCGCTTTTGCGGAATCGTATTGAATCATCACTTTTGAAGGGTTAAATTTCGGAGACCAATAATCATCAAATCCAATGAAATTCAGATTCTCAATTGAAATCTGTTCATTCCGTAAAATCCTGATTTCTTTAGCTTTCAATAAAGAAGTGATTTCATCTGCAACATTTAATTCTGACCAGTTTTTACCGTAATCATGATTTCCCAAAACGCCGACAGTTCCCAGTTTTCCTTTGATGAAATGCGGCAAAACTTCTTTTAATTGTTTGATTTGTTTTTTGGATTTATAGTGCGAAAAATCTCCGGTGTAAACCACAAAATCGGGATGGAATTTTTCTGCTTTTTTGAAAGAATCAATGATGAATTGATAATCAAATCTATCGCCGATGTGGATGTCGCTGATCTGCATTAAAGTTTTACCAATAAGGTTTTCAGGAAGATGATGAATCGGCATTTTTTTCTTGACAAATTCCAAATTGAAAGGCTCTATTTGCCATGAATACAAACCCGCCAGAAACCCTAACCCCAAGGTTCCCAAAGTTGTGTTTTTTATGAATTTTCGGCGGTTCATTATTCGTCAATTTCAATAAATCTTAATTCATTTTCTTTTATGTCAACTACATACAGAAGTTCAGTAACTTGAGTAGAGGAATCTTTATAATCGTTTGTCGATTTTATTTCTTTGACAATCTGTTTTTTATCATTTTCAGAAATTGATAAAGTGAAACTGTGATGATAATCTCCAATTGCCCAACTTGAAGAATTTTCCTCTAATTTGAAATCATCATTTAAATGAATTTTTTGTTCTTCAAGTAATTCAATAGCATCATTTTTAGAAAACAATTCATCTTCAAAAATCATAGCAATAACAGCATAAACGAAGAAACAACAAGCCAACGTACCAATTATTTTTCCTGCTTTTGGAAATCCCAATTTTTTTGGTAACCAAAAACTAAGAAAGATTATTCCAACTACAATTAATATGGGGACTAATAAAACTAAAAACACAAAAAGAAATTCATTCATAAATTTCGAATTAATTACCCAGCAGTTTCTCCAAAGCAGCCAAATGTCTTTGAAAAGCTTCGCGTCCTTTTTGCGTGACACGGTAAGAAGTTTTCGGTTTTTTTCCGACAAATTCTTTTTTGATCTCAATGTATTCCACTTTTTCCAAAGCGGAAGAATGGCTTGCCAAATTCCCGTCCGTCACGCTCAAAAGTTCTTTCATTTCGGTAAAGTCCACCCAATCATTGACTAGCAAAACCGACATGAGTCCGAGCCTGACTCGGTTTTCAAAATTCTTATTTAGTCCTTCGATGATGCTCATTACTTGTATCTTTTTTGCATCAAAATCCCATAAATGATATGTAAAATTCCAAATCCAATAGACCAGAAAATCAAGCCCCAACCTATGAACAGCAAGGAAATTACGCCCAATCCAATTTCACAAAGTGCGAGCGAATGAAACTCTTTCATCGTGTATTTGCTTCCGTTGAGTAGCGCCAATCCGTAAAAAATGAGCATTGCTGGAGCAATCAGTCCTGCATGTCCATAATATAAAAGGGCGAGGCAGAAAACACCGCCGGTTGCCAGCGGAATGGCGACTTGAATGAATAATCTTCGTGTGGTAGAGTTCCACAATTTTACACCTTGTTGTTTGCTTACGACAGAAGACTGGTGAAATGCAGTGACTGTGGAAAGTAAAATTACCGCAATTGCAATCAGAAACAAATAAATATTTTTCTCAGAAAATAATTCTGTCAATCCATTGGAGTAATTGTAATGAATTACCCTTCCGGAACCATATGTTTCAATGGGTTCTTGGAGTACTTGTTCTGTAAATTTCATTTTGAAAATCACAAAATACGCTGCAATTGCGCCAATGAGCGAATAAATTCCTGCCATGATTCCCGTCCAACCGCTAAGCGACATAAAGCGAGAACTTTTTTCCATCAGTGAACGGATTTCTTTTAATTGATCGTGTGGGTTTTGATTCATTTTTAAAGAACTTTGAATTGCAAAGTAAAATTAAAAAAATGAAATTGCCAAAATTTTTTATTCGATTTCTTAATCCTTATTTTTAACTCAAAATTATTTTAAATATGTCATATCAGAATTTAATCGTAGAAATAGAAAATAAAATTGCATTGGTAACGCTAAATCGTCCGCAGGCTTTGAATGCGCTGAACAAAGAATTATTGGGAGAAATCAGTTCCTTCCTGGACGAATCGGCTGGAAATCCAGAAATCCGAGTAGTGATTTTGACCGGAAGCGGCGAAAAATCATTTGTTGCAGGAGCCGACATCAAAGAATTTAGCGATTTTGCAGGTACACAAGGAGAGGAATTGGCAAGAAAAGGGCAGGAGCAGGTTTTTGACAAAATGGAAAACTTTCCAAAACCGATTATCGCAGCGGTGAACGGATTTGCATTGGGCGGCGGATTGGAATTGGCAATGTCGGCACATTTCAGAATTGCTTCGGACAATGCAAAGCTAGGATTGCCGGAAGTAACTTTGGGGTTAATTCCAGGATATGGCGGAACCCAGCGTTTGCCAAAATTAATCGGAAAAGGAAGAGCTTCGCAGATGATTTTCACGGCAGAAATGATTTCAGCAGAAAGAGCGTATGAAATCGGTTTGGTTAATGAAGTGGTTGCTCAAGCGGAATTATTGGAAAGAGCCAAAGCCATTGCTTCAAAGATTGTAAAAAATTCATCTGTTGCCATCGCAAAAGCCATTCAGGCGATTAACGCGAGCGATGCCAAAGAAGGTTTCGATATCGAAATCAAAAGTTTCGGAGAATTGTTTGACGAAGCAGACTTCAAAGAAGGAACGGCAGCTTTTATGGAAAAGAGAAAACCGAATTTTAAGTAATAACTGCATGAAGCTTCAATTATTCAAATACAAATTTATTTTGATCTTAATTATTTTGAATTCATGTCAGAATAATATAAAAGAAATATTTGTTGATGATAAAATTGAAAAACTTTTTGTTGAATATTTGAAAGAAGTTGAGGCAAGTGATTATAGAGATGGAGATAAAATTTTTATTAAAGTTTATTCAAAAAAATCCAATGAAGATTGGTGTATGAGTTTTATCAACTCTGAGTTTTATTCTTCAGAAGATAATTATAGAAAGTTTAATTACAAAGGTTTTAAAGTTTATGTAAATCAAAATGTACCACAATCAATAATTTCTCTTGATGATTATAAAGAAAAAGTGAAGTTTAAATTTGAAGGAATTCCATCCAAGAAAGAATTTTTAAAAACATACATCTGTTTTGAGCGAGATTCAACAATTGTTCAAAGAGTAAATTTTGAGAAGAAAGAATATTTAAATACCTGGAAAAAACTAGAATAATTTACAACGCGAACTTCGAACCTCGAAAATCGAACTTCGTTTAATAAGAAAAATATGAGTTTAGAAAATAAAGTTGCCTACATCACAGGCGGCACAAAAGGAATCGGTTATGGAACGGCAAAAGTCTTATTGGAAGCCGGAATGCGCGTTGCCATCAGCGGAAGGAAATTGGAAGATGCGCAACATGCAGCTAAATCTTTAGGGAATGAATCGAAAGTGATTGGAATCCAATCGGATGTAACGAATTTCGAAGATGAACAAAAAGCAATTCAGCAGACAATTTCACATTTCGGACAAGTAGATGTGGTTTTGGCAAATGCAGGTCTGGGCGTTTTTGCGCCGGTCGATGAATTGTCTTTGGAAGATTGGAATAACATGATTAACACCAATCTTAATGGCGTTTTCCATACGTTGAAAGCTTCCGTAGATGCATTGAAAAAATCGAAAGGATATTACATCACTTTGGCAAGTTTGGCGGGGACTAACTTTTTTGAAAATGCTTCAGGTTACAATGCTACCAAATTTGGTGTGGTTGGTTTTACGCAGGCAGCGATGTTGGATCTGAGAAAATATGATATCAAAGTTTCTACCATCATGCCAGGCTCCGTGGCGACGAATTTCAACAACCATATTGCATCTGACAGTGACAAATGGAAAATACAGCCTGAAGACATCGGTCAATTGGTGTTGGATTTGTTGAAAATGAATCCGCGAACTTTACCAAGTAAAATCGAGGTTCGTCCGACAAGACCGGACTTGAAGTGAAATTTAATCTGAATTAAATATTTTATAAATCTCATGGAAATTGACTTCCATGAGATTTATATTTTCTAATAATTTCTCACAGCAAGTGTTCCTACATATTTTCTGCCATCTGTAGTTTTTATAATGTACCAGTAAGTGCCTGTATGTACAGTGCGTCCCAAGTATTTACCATCCCAAACTTCTGAATTGTTGTGATTCATTCTGTCCACAAATAATTTTCCGTTTCGGTCAAAGATTTGTATGTGAACATCTTCGTAATTTGAAATTCCCCGAATTGACCAGGTATCATTGTATCCATCGCCATTGGGAGAAATAAAATTAGGGATTTCGAGGATTCCAAATCCTTTAGTATCTGAAATGCAACCTTTGCTGTCTCTTACATATGCAATATAATCTCCGGGTGGTAAATTGGTAAATTGATTGGAAGATTGCCACAAAACGTTGTTTAAGCTATATTCAAACGGAAATTCTCCAATAGCTATAATTTCTACAGTTCCGGATTCTGAAATAATTATTTCAGAAATGACAGGGTTTACAGAATTTGTGATTGTAAACGAATCTCTGAATTGACAACCCTTATCGTCCCATACAGTTATAAAATATGAGCCGGGTTGTGTAATTGTAATTGTAGGCTCATTATTAGGCTGATTCAAATCATTTCCTTGCATCCCTTCCCATAAATAAGTGGTAAAACCTGTTCCGGCATCTAATGTTATGATTCCGTTTTGAGGACAAATCGTATTATCTTCAATATTTATAAATGGAAGCGGATTGAGTATCAAATCAAAAGCTATAACTTCAAAACATGAATCGGTTTCTACTCTTGCATAAATGGTTTCCGGATTGGAGTTATTAGTATAATTTAAATTAAGTGGATTGAGTCCAAATTCTGCTTCTGTAATTGTTTTATGGTAAGAAAGAATGGTAATAGGGTCAGTATATAAACTGTTGATAATGTTTTGATTTTGAGTTAAATTAAATGTTTCTACTCCATCGCTATTTTCATCACAAAGTTCAATGTCTGGCACAATCTGTATGGTATTTAGAGAAGTTGATAATTCTAATTCGGAAAAAGAAAGGCAGCCAAATTCATTTTCTACCCTCACATAAATAATCTGAGGATTTGAAGTATTGGTATAAACATTTGGTAAATTATCCTCTCCTGATATAGCATCTTCTGGTGATTCGTGGTAAGTGATCGTGATGTTGGAGTCGCCGGAAACCAAGTTGTCAGCATCGTAAATTTCAAATAAAGCCAATCCGTCTCCATCGTAGTCACATTTAACTAATTCAACATCTTGGACATTGGGTAAAGAATGGATGGTTACCTGACGCGTTACAGGAACGGTTTCTTCATCGGTAGTTACAGTTGCAGACACCGTATATGTTCCCGGATTGGAATAAGTATGAGAAGGGGCTAATAAATTGGATGTATTCCCATCACCAAAATCCCATAATATATTTAAAACAGGGCTATTGGCAATAACCGAAAAGTTTAAAGCCTCTCCTAAACAAGCTTCAGATCCAGAAATTCCACCATCAAAAACTATCACTGCATTGAAGAATGATGTAATGAATGGAGGCAGTCCGTAAGAAGCCTTATGATTTGGATTTGCGGCATCATTTAGTCTAAGTGCATTGTATTCAAAATTTGAAGCAGCGCCTTGCAAGTGCGGGGAATGGATGATCGATAAATAATCACCTAAATAAACAATTCCCCATGCATTAAAAGTATAGTAGGTGTGTGAATAGTAAATTTTATTATCTAAAGCCAATTGCAGAGCACCACGTGCTTGAAAAGAACCGCCATTAAAAATGAAATCATCAAATATCACTAATTTAGATGCCGGAATATCTGTTGCTGATAAATCATATTGAGCTAATTCTCCATTCGTCCAATTATAATTTTCGTCATGATAGTCAAATTCAAAATATGCAAATTTAGAATCGAATGAAAATTCAACACCGTAAGGGCTCCCTTCATCTGAAATGACTATTTCATTTGACACTAAACCGGTTTGGTCATCAAAATCATACAAAGCGGCATGACCGTCATAAGTATTTGCAAAAGTACTATTAGGTACGTTTCCTCCCAATTCTGAAAGAGGCAGATTGCTTAAGTGGGCTATAGCTATTTTTTTCCCGTTAGGAGCAGCTTTTATATAACCTCTTGAATTTACAGGATATACCAATGGATCTATATAAGGGCCAATTTGTGAAACGACAGGAGTAGTGTTTAAACCCGTGGAAGTCACCAAATAGCTATAAAACTTATCTTCAAAATGTGTGATTACCCAAATATCATCATTGTTTTTGTGAGCGACTGCGGTAACTTTTTCAGATGTAAGTGGTAAAAGGTTGTTGTTGGGAGTATCTACCATTCCACCTAAACCACCATTTAGAGTCATATCGACAAGATAGAAATGAAATCCTTCATTGGTTGTACTTCCCGGTTGTGCACCATCATCTGCATCAACAGTAAAAATATAATACAAATCAGTATTTCCCGGATAGGGAACAATTATAGCTGATTGTGTGCTGGAAGAGTCCCCTTTTAAATTTACAGTATTTAATTGTTGATGATTTCTATTAAATACAGTAGTTCCGTCAGTATAAAAAAGAAGATTACCATTTATATCCGAAATTGATGCGCATCCTTCACCTGTATCTAGCTGGCCGTTATAAACAACCTGAGGAGACCCGCTGCTAAAATCAAGTCCTGAATGTGCTCCAAAATACCAATGTGAAGATTCTAATTGTGCAAAAGCATACTGATAAGAAGTTATAAATATAAAAAAAAATAGAGTTCTCTTCATTGCGTGTTTAGTGAAATTTTAGCACTCTAAATGTAGTCATTAATTTAATTCAAAATTTATTTCAATGAATTGAACGTTAGAAAATTGTATTTGAGAATCTAATTAAAATCCTTAATTTCATCACGAAAATCAATTACCATGAGAAATTTTTTATTCATTTTACTTTTTATTTCGATTATTTCAAATGCTCAATATGGAGTTTTAGATCCGAGTTTTGGAAATAACGGAATTTCAATCCAGGAAAATAATTTACCAGAAGAGGTAAATGCTCGATGGAGCAGGGCGATGACACTCGATCAAGATCAAAATATTTACACAGGGACAAATTATAATTATAACTCTGATTTAACGGCTTACAACGATAATATACTTATCTCTAAATTTAGCTCAACCGGAGAATTAGATAATTCTTTTGCAGAAAATGGCTTCAAGAAAATCAACATAGAGAATGGTTCTCTATACGTTTATGATATGTTGAATTCTCATGATAATTACATTTATGTATTGGGCGGTGTTTTTTTGAATTCAACCAATGAAAGAAAAACTATGGTTGTCAAATTGGATCGTGATGGAAATTTTATGTCTGATTTTGGGGATGATGGAATAGCTCTTTTTTCAGTGGAAAGAGGTAGCAGTGGAGCAGTAATTGTCGAAACAACTCAAAATGAATTTTTGATTGGAGGAAATTATTTCCGAAATGATAATTCAAATCCCGGATTGCTTCTAATGAAGATGGATGCTAACGGAGCGCCTGTTTCATCATTTGGAAATGCCGGATTTTTAAAACATAATTATTCTGATTTTGATGTGCTAAGAGATTTGAAATTATATGAAGATGGAGGATTTCAGGTGTTGGATTTTAATTCTGATAACTTGATGGAATTCAATTATATTTTGATGAAATTTAATTCGGATGGAACTTTGGATACGTCATTTAATCAAACAGGCACTAAGGTAATTCCACTTTCAAATGATAATTTATATGATTTCAGCTCTATCGAATTGAAAAATAATGAAAACATTATTCTCTCATCCAACGGATTTGACGGCGGCTTTTATTATATGAACCTCACGGAATATCTTTCTAACGGAAATATAAATGCAAATTTTGGAAATAATGGCTCAATTTCCACTTATCTCAACAACATCTTTTCCGGTTCCTATTTACATCTCCAAAAAACCTTTATGCTGACACCCGATGATCAGAATATAATTCAGATTGGTTATGCTTTTGAAAATCAGGATCCATTTGCAAAATTTGCCTTAGTAGCCTTTGATGGCTCGGGAAATTATGATAATCAGTTCGGAACAAATGCAGTCTCAATTGATAAAATTCATCCCTCTTTAAATGATGAACCCACTAAAGCACTTTTTATGGGAAATGACCATTTGCTTATATTGAATGGGACACATTTGAGTCTCGTTCGTTATACCATTTATGACGGACTTTCTATAGAAGATATCTCAAAAGATTCTAAAATTCAGATTGCGCCTAATCCTGCTTCCAATTCGTTTATAATTAATGGATTAAATGGAACCCTAAATCAAGTTTATATTATAGATTTAACCGGAAAAACCATCCTCGAATTTTCTTCAGTTCAAAATAATCAAACTTTAAATTTAGGTTCAATTCCAAAAGGAATTTACATCATAAAAATCAATTCAAAAAACAAAACAGAAACGAAAAAGCTAATTGTGAAATAATTTTCTCTAATTATTAGCTCTAAAATCCAAATTCTAAATTCTAAACTTTAAATTTGCTAAAAATTTAACCAAAATGTTAGTCGTAACTGCTATTCAGGAAAACAAAGAGAGAGTCATCGAAGGACTCAAAAAGAGAAATTTCAAGCAATTGGAATTGGTAGACGAGGTAATCAATGTAGATGAACTCCGCCGTAAAACCCAATTTGAATTAGATACCCTTTTAGCAGAGTCGAACAGATTGTCCAAAGAAATCGGACAATTATTTCAACAAGGAAAAGCCGATGAAGCCAATACTTTGAAAGAAAAAACGGCTGAGCAAAAAGTTCAAACCAAAGAATTACAGGATTTATTGACGAAGTACGAAGAATCTTTGAAAGCTTTGCTTTATCAAATCCCAAATGTTCCGCACGAAAGCGTAGTGGCCGGAGTGAGTGCTGATGATAATGAAATTGTTTTCACAAAAGGAGATGCCAATCCGAAATCGGACGCATTGCCACATTGGGAAGTTGCCAAAAAATTCAATTTGATTGATTTTGAACTGGGTGTTAAAATCACAGGTGCTGGATTTCCGGTTTACATTGGGAAAGGAGCGAGGCTGCAACGTGCTTTGATTCAATATTTTTTAGATAAAAATACTGAAGCAGGTTATACCGAAATCATTCCTCCGTTTGTGGTGAATGAGGCTTCAGGTTACGGAACAGGACAATTGCCGGACAAAGAAGGCCAGATGTATTTTGTGAACGAAGATAATTTGTATCTGATTCCAACTTCGGAAGTACCGGTTACCAATATTTACAGAGATGAATTGTTGAACGAATCTCAATTACCAATTCAAATGACTGCTTATTCGCCTTGTTTCCGCCGCGAGGCAGGAAGTTATGGGAAAGACGTCCGTGGATTGAACCGTTTGCATCAATTTGAAAAAGTGGAAATCGTTCGCATCGAAAAACCTGAAAATTCTTATGCCGCTTTGGATGAAATGGTGAGTCATGTAAAAGGTTTGTTGGAAGATTTGGAATTGCCTTACAGAGTTTTACGTTTGTGCGGTGGTGATACAGGTTTTGCTTCAGCTTTGACATATGATTTTGAAGTGTTCTCTGCTGCTCAGGAAAAATGGCTGGAAGTAAGTTCAGTTTCCAATTTTGAAACTTTTCAGGCTAACCGTTTGAAACTTAGATTTAAAAATAATGAAGGTAAAAATGAATTTTGTCACACATTGAATGGAAGCGCTTTGGCATTGCCGAGGATTTTGGCTTGTATTTTAGAAAATCACCAGCAGGCTGATGGTTCTGTCAGGATTCCAGAAAAAATCCGTGCTTATGCAGGATTTGAATCTATTTAAGAATAAAATTAATTCAGAACTAAAAATAAAAAAAACCGGGAAATCCATCAAAAGATTAGCCCGGTTTTCAATATAGATTAATACACTATTTTAATTGATGGTTGTTGTAGATAATCGGTGTTACCATTTCCATCATATTTTTTCTTGTTACTACTGATTCGATTACTTCCATGTGTCTCATGTGGTGCAGGTCTGAACCTATAAAATCAATCATATTGTTACGTAAAAGCCAAATCGCAGATTCGTGAACATCTTTACCATAATAGTTAGACAACGAGATCATATTTATCTGAAACATACATCCCGCAGATTTTAACCGCTGATAAACCCCTAAATCTTGATGAAATGATTTGTATCTTTCCGGATGAGCCAAAATAGGAACAAAACCTTTAATCTGAATTTCAGCAATGGTTTCAAATAAATTTGCAGGAGGTGCCAGATAAGACATTTCCACCAAAATTTTATTGTCTTTAATAGGAAGAAAATCTTTGTTTTCAAGTAATTTCTGGAAATTTTCATCCATCATGTATTCGGCTGCCACACGGATATTTATTTCTTTCAGATTTGGTGTTTGTTCTACAACAGCATTTAGTTCATTAAAAGTAGAAAGAATTTTTTCTGTAGAATTTTCCCAAACGCCTTCAATTACATGGGGTGTACAAACAAAATTTCTAATTCCTAATTTGTACATATTTGTCAATAACTCAATGGAATGTCCCATAGTTTTGGCCCCATCGTCAATTCCAGGTAAAATATGTGAGTGAATATCAATGAAATGTTCAGTAAAATTATTCATTGCAGGATTTATTCTTTTCTTAGGTTTAAACAGGTCAATTATCATAGTTAAAGTTATGTTAGTACCAAAACTTTCACAAAGAGTGTACCAAATACGTTATGAAAATTTAATAATAATTTAATTTAACAGTTTTAGCTTTGTATAGATTCTAAAATTAAGTGGATTATTTTTTCTTAAAAAATAAATTCAAATTAATTGTATAAAAAAAGAGAACCAATTTCTTGATTCTCTTTTCAGTTGTAGCGAGAACAGGACTCGAACCTGTGACCTTCGGGTTATGAGCCCGACGAGCTACCTACTGCTCCATCTCGCGATTTAGACTACAAAGATATAACATATATTTCATTCTACAAAATTTATACCATAATTGGTGGGTTATTTTCTATGAATTCAACTGCAAGCTCCGAATCATCAGTCAGATACAATAATTCTTTATAAGGCATCCCGATTGCCAATTGATGCACAACTGAATAAAGTGATGTGTCTTCCACATACCTTTTCTTTCCTAAAAACACCATCGGACTGTAATATCCGAACGTTCCATAATGATTTTGCGCTGCTTCCTGGAAAATTTCCTGCGTCGTTCCCGCACTTCCCGGAGCATAAATAATCCCATACAGACAAATTGCCAGTAAAGTATCTTCGCGAATACTGTTAGAGAAATATTTAGCAATGTATGATGCAAATAAATTACTCGGCTCATGTCCGTAGAACCAAGTCGGAATGGCTAAATTCTCCGCTCCGTTGGGATAAAGCTCCAATACTTTCTTCGATTGAGAAATATAATTTTTAGCAAAATAATCACGTTGGTTTTCTGCGGTAAAAATTAAATCGGATAAAATTTCAATTGCATGCATCAAATCATCATCCGATTTATTTCCGAAATAAGCCCCTAAATTTGCGGCTTCCATGATTCCCGGACCGCCGCCAGTTGCCACAAAATACCCTTTTTCAGAAAGTCTTTTCGCAGCCAAAGCAACTTTAGTATAATATTCAGACCCACGTTTGGTAGAGTGACCTCCCATGAAACCCACGACTTTTCGTTCGCTCATGCCAAATTCATCAAATTCCAGAATATTTCTCAGCGCAACATCGATTCCATAATCGTGAATCCTTTCTGCAAGAGCTTCTTCCATCGGTGGATTGTATTTGTGCTTTACGAAATGATTGTAAATTTTCAAATCGACACTTTCGTCCATTTCTTCCGAATATCCATCCATCAATTCCTGCCAATCATATAATTTTTTACGATGCGGAGAAAATGGATATCCGGTAAATTTCGGATAAACAAACGCGCCCTGACTGATGAGGTAAATAGCATCATCTTTCTTGAAATCACAGCCCAGAAATGTGGTTCCTTGTATTTTTAGCGATTTCCAATCAATATTTTCTTCAGTGAAATTCAGGTTTTGAATGACTTTTTTGCGAAGGTCATCGGTTGACTGAATGAGTTTATTAAATTCTTTTTTTGTGGTAATCAGGTTAGAAAATTTTTTCAACGACATAATTCAATTCATTTTTTGGAAAGATAATAGATTAATTTGAAATTGTAAAAATGAGTTAATTTGACATAAACATAAAAATATTTTGGGCAGCCATTTCCGTCCTCCGTTCCCGCTTTTTTCCTATAAACATACCTTTACAATACAAAATTAGAGAAAGGAAAAAGAGCTCCACTCAGGCCGGGCTGCAAATTTTGTAACCTATATAAAAGAAAGTTTCCCTCAACACAAAACCGATTTTACTTTTAAATGAAATATATCTGCTGGTTTGGGTAGGAGAAGAAAAAGCGTTAATATGGTGGTTCTTGGCCATGGCCATTGAGCGTTTCATGTGCAAAGGATCACTCACAATCAGAATTTTAGAAAAACCCTTTTCTTCAACAATTGCTTTTGCAAACTTTAAATTCTCATCAGTTATCTTAGATTTCTCTTCTATAAATATTTTGTTTTCAGGAATTCCGTTTTCGATTGCATATTTTTTACCGATTTCAGCCTCAGAATATTTTTTTCCTTCTCCAATTCCTCCTGTAAAAATTAAATAATCTACAGAATCCCTTTTGTACAAAAGTATTGCATGATTTATTCGCTCCTTAAAAACCGGAGAAGGTTCACCATCCCAAACAGCAGTACCTAATATGATTGCAGCATCGGCTTTGGTGGTTTCATCGATTTTTGAATATGAATAGATTTGTAAAGCAGTGATGAAATAAAAGATTAAAATCAGTGAAAAAACTGCGAATGTTATTTTTTTTAATCTCTTCATTAATTAGGTTTAATTGCACCAATTATAACTCCAAAATCACCATCAATTTGTTCCCAGTTTTCATCAGGGAAATACGTTCTTGAAACAAATCCGTCCAGATATAAAGCATTTTTACAACCTTGTTTCTGAAAGAATTCAGCAAAATCATAAAGATTAATTTCATTTTTGGACATGGCAAAAATTACTTTATCATCGTCTATGATTCCTACGCCATTTCGAATGTTGATGTTTTTTGAACCCTTTTTGAATTCCGGGTGAACTTTACCATTTATAATTAACATAGGTCCGGATTGTGTTGCGAATTGAATGTTTTCTTTTTGAATAAATTCTTTAGTTTCCACTATAAAAGCATTCTTGTCAAAATTGATGTAAAAAATGCCATTTGGTTTGAGATAAAAATTTCCTTCTCCATTTAAAGTGTCGATTGGATTTAGAATTTTTCCGTTTTCTATGTATAATCCTTGTGGTGAAAAATCTTGACCAAACATTCCTCCATTCATGCCAAATAATAGCGTGTTGTTTTGTTCTTCAATAAAATTTTGCAAATTACCTAAGCTTCCGATCCTTTCTCCATTAGGTTTTTTCCAATAAAAATTAATTTCTTCTTTCTTTGGGTTTAATATTTCGCTCAATATATTTTCATCTTTTGGCTGTTCATTTAAAAAGAATTTAAAATAAACCACAAATCCTCCAATGAGAACAATTAGTATAAATATAATTAGGGACTTTAGTCTCATAGAAACTTCTTCCGTTTAAACCAGGAAAAAATTACAATGACAATCACCAACATCACTCCCAAAGTGATGAAATAACCCCATTTGTAGCCCAATTCCGGCATGAAGTCGAAGTTCATCCCATAAATTCCGGCAATGAAAGTCAGCGGTAAAAAGAAAGCTGAAAATATCGTCAGGATTTTCATGACTTCATTTGCGCGAAGATCTGACATAGAAAGCGTTAGGTTGAATAAATTGTGCAAATCATCATTGTTTTGGCTATGCAAATGCAATAGTTTTGCATTGAACTCCTGCAAATCTTTAATGGAAGAAACGCTCTTGACATACGCTCTGTATTCGGTCAAAACATCACGCATCAACACCAAAAGTTTGGAACAAGTTGCCGATTCTCTTTTGAGTTTATACAATTTTTTCAAATCCAATTTTGAATTCTGACGCGTAAAAAGTGCATTCTCATACACATCTATTTCCTGCGAAATCTTCACTGCAGGCTGATAATAGGTATTTAATGTCTTTTTGAAAATTTTGTAAAATAATTGTTTCGGAAGTAGATTTTCCCGGTTTTTGTCATTTTCAATTTCATCTTGAATTTCTTCCAAAAAAGGAATTGGTCGCTGTCCGATTGTGATCACGAAATCGTTTCCGATGAAAATTCCAATCTTGTGGCTGAATTCACGGATGATATTGGTATAACTTCTCGCTTCTTTTCCATAAAAACGAATCAAAATGAAATCAAAATCTTCCTGATGTTCAAACTTCGGCAAGTGTCCGGCTTCCAACGCATCCTGAACGGTAAATGTGCTCAGTGAAAATCTTTTCAAGTATTCCGAAACAGTAGTCTCGTCCGGATTTTCCAGATTGTACCAGGTAAAACAATTGTTTTTAAAGAAAATATTTTCCATTTTTTGGATTAATGCAAATCGAATTTAGTCAGAATAATCCGAATTTCGAATTTCGAGCCTCGAATTTCGCAATTCGATTCCTATCTTTGCACCCAAAATTTAGTAAAAATGAGCGGATTAATCCAAGAATTACAATGGCGGGGGCTGATTCATACCATCATGCCCGGAACGGAAGAGCAACTGGGAAAGGAAATGACGACCGGTTATTGTGGATTTGATCCGACTGCAGACTCGCTTCACGTGGGCAGTTTGGTGCCGATTATTTTGCTGATGCACATGCAGCGCCACGGGCACAAACCAATTGCTTTGGTGGGTGGTGCCACAGGAATGATTGGTGATCCGACTGGGAAATCTGCAGAAAGAAATCTTCTGGATGAAGAGACTTTAGATAAATTCATCAAAGGAATTCACGGTCAGCTGGAAAGGTTTTTGGATTTTGATGAATCGAAGCCCAATGCTGCGGTGATGGTCAATAATTACGATTGGATGAAAGAATTTTCATTCATCGATTTTGCCAGAACTGTAGGTAAACACATCACGGTCAATTATATGATGGCGAAGGATTCCGTGAAATCTAGGCTCGGCGCAGATTCTACTGTGGGGATGTCTTTCACAGAGTTTACGTACCAATTGATTCAAGGGTATGATTTCCTGCATTTATACAAAACAATGGGTGCCAAATTGCAGTTTGGCGGTTCGGACCAATGGGGAAATATCACGACCGGAACGGAATTAATTCGTAGAGTTGAACAAGGCGAAGGTTTTGCTTTTACCTGCCCTTTGACCACAAAAGCAGACGGTACGAAATTCGGGAAAAGTGAAGGCGGAGAAAACGTTTGGTTGGATAGCAACAGAACTTCTCCCTATAAATTTTACCAATTCTGGTTAAATCAATCGGATGATGATTCTGAAAAATACATTAAGATTTATACTTTTTTAAATCAAAATGAAATCGAAGAATTAGTTCAGAAACATAAAACTGAACCGCATTTGCGTCAGCTTCAGAAAAGATTGGCAGAAGAATTGACGATTTTGGTGCACGGAAAAGAAGAATTGGACAATGCCATCAAAGCATCTGAAGTTCTTTTTGGGAAATCAACAACGGAAGATTTGAAATCTTTGAATTCCAATACATTTTTAGCTGTTTTTGAAGGAGTTCCGCAAGCTATTATTTCAAAAGAAGAATTGAATTCGGGCATAAATATAATTGATGTTTTATCTGAGAAATCAGGATTTTTGACTTCAAAAAGTGAAGCTAGAAGAGAATTAAAATCCAATGCAATTTCTGTCAACAAAGAAAAAGTAGGAGAGGAGTTTAATTTAACTACCAATGATTTGCTTTCTGAGAAATATGTTTTGCTCCAAAAAGGAAAGAAAAATTATTTTATTTTGATTATAGAATAACTAAAATAAAGTTCAAAATATTATAAACCTCATCGATTTTCATAAATCTTTGAGGTTTTTTATATCAAAAAATTAGAATTTCAAGCTGAATACTTACATTTATAAAAAATTAACACACATGAGGAAACATTTATTTTTTACATTTTTGGGAGTTATACTTTTGGGGACTTCTTTGAAATCCCAGACTTCCTATACGATTTATGACGAAATCGTTTTTTATGACGGATATGCAGGAACAGTTGATGAGCCGGTTCCATCTGGAGTCACACGTATCAACAATGCCACTTATACCACCAAATTATCCAATACTTTAGTTCAGAATTTATCTGCTGGGGCGTTGACGATGGATGTAAAGATTGGTGCGCTATGCGATAATTACGATCGATTAGGTCATATCTATTTAGCTTTTGTTCCAAAAGGTGCAACTACATATACACAAAGTGAAGTTGACCGAATAGAAATTGCACGCATCATCACACCGTTTATGAATAAAAATATCAATCCTACAGAAGTTCCCTATCATTTTACTTTGGATAATGTTTCTGAAATTTTTAATGATACAAGCCTGCTGAGTCAGTTTGATATCTGGGTTGAATTGGAAGTTTTTGGTGTTCCTTATGCTGCGCAAACTCAGGTAGCAGGCTGTTCTGGTAGAATTGATGTTTTTAAAGGAACTTTGATTTTTAATGTAGATGAAGGAACTGAAACGTACACCCATTCCAATTTCATTTTACCGCTTTCTGTAAGAAAAGATTTGAACAATTACAATGCGACGGATGTTCCGGGAGAAACGACCAGAATTATAAATTTCACTTTAGATGCTCCAATTGAAAATGCAGTATTATATTTAATTACTTCAAACCATGGTGCCAATGCAGGTGGTGAAGAGTATGAAAGAAGAAGACATTATCTTTATTTAGATGATGAATTGGTGTATGAATACATTCCTGGTGGAAAATCTTGCGAGCCATGGAGACAATTTAACACACAAGGCAACGGAATCTACGGTGCCACTGTGAAAACAACAAGGCAATGGCTCGATTTCAATAACTGGTGTCCAGGTGATGTCATCCCAAACCGGGAAGTAAATTTAGGAAATTTAGCAGCTGGAAACCATACAATTAAATTAGATGTTCCTGATGCCGTTTTTGTAAATGGTGAAGGTTATTTCCCTATTTCAATGTATATCCAAAACAGAAAAAGCGGACAAGTATTTTGCCTGGATCCAACAAATTTGGTGATAACGGAACAAGTAGGAGATACAGTTTCTTTTGATTGGACTGAAAACGGAGATGCTACCGAGTGGGAAATTATGTATGGGAGAAGATTTGCTTATAATCAGGAAATTATAATGGATGATCTAGACGGGGAAACAGGTTTTGAAATTACAGATTTGACCAATCAATGGTACTACGAAGTGTATGTAAGGTCTGTTTGTGATGAGAATTTCACAAGTAATTGGGTGGGTCCTGTTGCAACTAATAGAATTCTTTCAACTACAGAAAATAATCTTTCTGCATTATCTGTTTATCCAAATCCAACCAAGGATTTTGTGAATATTGATTCGAAATCTCCAATCAAAAATGTTGTTGTATTTAATCAGGAAGGTAAAAAGATTATCGAATCTAAATCTTCTAAAATTGATTTGAAGAAATATCCAACAGGAATCTATGTCGTTGCCGTTACTTTGGAAAATGGTAAAACGGTTACTAATAAGATTGTGAAACAATAATTCATTCTTTATACAAAATATAAAATGCGGAGATAATAAAAAATCTCCGCATTTCTCATTAAAAACCTAAAATTAACCTAAAACTTAATTTGTTTTTTTTTCTTCTGATTTCTTCGTAGCAGTATCCATTTTTAAAGTTCCATTGTACATTCCACCCATCTCGACTTCAAGTGAATCGGCAATGATATCACCTTCAATAATACCTGTATTTTTGATTTGAAGCGTTTTACATTTAAGGTTACCTATGAGCTTGCCAAAAACAATAATCGCATCACTGTTGAGTGAACCTTTGATAATACTCTTATCGCCGATAACTATGCCTTTTTTCATATCTACATTCCCCTCGACATTTCCATCGATCCGGATGGCGGTTTCACCTTTTATATCTCCGGCAATACTTATGCCGCCAGCAATAACAGTATTTATTTGAAGCTGGTTCAGATCGTTTTTGATTTCTTTGGTTGATTTTGTGAACATATTTTATAGATTTAGGTAGTCTTCAGGGTTAACTTTATCTCCGTTGTAAATGATTTCATAATGAAGATGCGGACCGGTGCTCCTGCCCGTGTTTCCAAGTTTTCCGATAGCTTCTCCTACTTCGACAGATTGATTTTCTTTTACACTAATTTCTGAAAGATGTCCATACAATGTCTCGAAATTATTGGCATGTTTTATAATAACACAATTTCCGTATCCGCCTTTTTCTCCTGCAAAAATAACTTTCCCTCGAGCTGTTGATTTCACGGGTTCTCCAACATTTCCCCTGAAATCTATACCTGCATGGCTTTCTACGTTCATTCCGCCAAAAGGATTATACCTGTAACCGAACCCCGAAGTTTTTTCGCCATCATGCGGAACTCCCAAAGGAATGTTCTCTATGAAATTTTCCATTTCTAAAATGTGTTCTGCATAAAATTCATACATCTCATTGACCTGCATCATTTCAAACTCTTCAGGACCACCGGCATTTTTTAGTTTGAAATCAGATAACCCCCGTTTCTCCATGAAAGTATTGATGCGTTTCATGCTTTGGTTTATAGACTGAAAACTTTTTTTTGCTTTATCTAGATCGATGGCACGAATGATTTGCTTTGAATGAAGTAATTTTTCATTGTAGGCTGAATGATAATAATTACGTGTTTGGGAATATATAGAAAATCCAAGCAATCCAATTAGGAGGGAAAAAATTGCAACAATCATCAAAAGATACCTTTTCCACTTCAGTAAAATAAGTGTCGGTATCAGAATTGTCTTTTTCTCACTTCCGGTATTGTCCACGAACAATACAGAGGTTTTGTGTTTTAACATTTCTAACGGTATAGGTTTGGTAATGCTAAAATACAAAAAAAGTTAAAACAACAAGTAAATCAGCTTGTTGTAGAATTACCCTATATTTACTCCATTGAGAGTTTCGTTCTCAGGAGCGAGGAAAGTTAATTTCCCATCTTCTTTGTCGGTCAATAAAAGCATTCCCTGGCTTTCGATACCGCGGATTTTTCTCGGGGCTAGATTAACCAAAACCGTAACTTGTTTTCCAACGATTTCTTCCGGCGTGAAACTTTCCGCAATTCCTGAAACGATGGTTCTGACATCAATTCCTGTATCTACTTTTAGTTCTAACAGTTTGTCTGCTTTTTCAACTTTTTTCGCTTCCAAAATGGTTCCGACACGCATATCGATTTTTTGGAAATCTTCGAAATTGATGGTTTCTCTTTGTGGTTCTGCGTTTGGATTTGTCATTTTATTCTGGGTTTTGCTTTGATTTAATTTATTTATTTGAAAATCAATGGTTTCGTCTTCTATTTTTGAGAAAATTAACTCTGATTCATTCAATTGATGACCTTCAGGAAGAACCTCATTTATATTTTCCAATTCATTCCAATTCAAAGAAGAAATGTTCAGCATTTTGAATAATTTGTCTGAGGTAAACGGCATGAAAGGTTCACCCAATTGGGCTAACATTCCTGCGATTTGTGCAGCCGCATACATAATTCCTTTTACTTCTTCCGGATTGTCTTGCTTTTTCCAAGGTTCTTGACTTTGAAGGAATTGATTTCCTAAACGTGCCAAATTCATGTATTCTGACAAGGCATTTCGGTATTCGAATTTCTCCAAATAAGTTCCAATATTTTTAGCGAAATCTTTTAATTGGTTTAATTCTTCAAATTCAACTGTTTTTGCCGGAATTTTTCCGTCATAATATTTATGCGTCAAAACCATCACACGGTTGATGAAATTTCCGAAAATTCCTACCAATTCAGAATTATTTTTGGTTTGGAAATCTTTCCAGGTAAAATTATTGTCTTTGTTTTCAGGAAGGTTCGCGGTCAAAACATAACGCAAAACGTCTTCCTGTCCCGGAAATTCATCCAAATATTCATTCCCCCAAACTGCCCAATTTCTCGAAGTTGAAATTTTATCATCTTCCAAATTCATGAATTCATTTGCAGGAACATTTTCCGGTAAAATGTAGTTACCATGCGCTTTGAGCATCGCAGGAAAAATGATGCAATGGAAAACGATATTGTCTTTCCCGATGAAATGAATCAATTTCGTGTCCGGATTTTGCCAGTAATCTTTCCAATCTTTTCCGTTCGCTTCCGCCCATTCGATAGTGGAAGTGATGTAGCCAATCGGCGCATCAAACCATACGTAAAGTACTTTTCCTTCGGCATCCGGCAATGGAACTTTCACACCCCAGTTGAGGTCGCGGGTCATGGCACGAGGTTTCAAACCGTCATCGATCCATGATTTTACTTGTCCGTAAACGTTGGATTTCCAATCGCTTTTATGTCCGTCTAGAATCCATTCTTTCAAAAAGGTTTCGTATTCATTTAAAGGTAAATACCAGTTTTTGGTTTCTTTGAGAATTGGAGAATTTCCACTCAACGAAGAACGGGGATTGATCAATTCCGTTGGGCTCAAGGTCGAACCGCAGCTTTCGCACTGGTCACCGTAAGCATTTGGATTTCCGCATTTCGGGCATTCGCCCATGATGTAGCGATCCGCCAAAAATTCTTTTGCATCTTCATCATAAAATTGTTCCGAAACTTCTTCGATGAATTTTCCTTTGTTGTATAAATTCAAAAAGAAATCTGACGAAACTTCATGGTGTTTAGGATTGGAGGTTCTGGAATAAAAATCAAACGAAACGCCAAATCTGTAAAGGGTTTCTTTAATCAATTGATGATATTTATCTACAATCGCCTGCGGAGTTGTGTTTTCTTTTTTTGCGCGAATGGTAATGGGAATTCCATGTTCGTCCGAACCGCCGATGAAGGCTACATCCATTCCTTTTCTTCTGAGGTATCTTGCATAAATGTCAGAAGGGATGTAAACTCCTGCGAGGTGCCCGATATGAATGGGTCCATTGGCATAAGGAAGTGCAGCAGTGAGCGTGTAACGATTGGAATTACTCATTTTAAATTAAATTTTGGATTGCAAAGATAATTCAGATGAAAGTATAATGTATAAAGTATAAAGTAAAATCTGTAATTAAGGAAAAGAAATTGATTATAAAAAATCCTCTAAATAATCAGAAGAAGAAATGATTTTAATTGTGGCGGCTAAGAATGGCTTGTTCAAAGCTATAATAAGATTGTTTTCTGAATGATTGTTTTCTGAACACTGAGGACTAATACTAAATGTGTTAAAAATACCAAGATCTTGGTATTTTATCGGAAGGATTTATTATGATATATTTGCTTTTATAAAGCTAATAGCTTTTCATAGGTTTAGGTTGGTTAAGGTAATACCCTCGTTTGAAAAAGCGAGGGTATTCTTTTTTTTTCTTTTATTGCAAACCTCTTGCTGAAACATCGGGTTGTTCGCCTTGCGGAACGATGAAAATGGCTTCATCATGGATGGTGTCGCCTGCATCGAAATAATAACTGCCGGTCACAGGCATGATATTGCTTGTAAATTTCCCATTTTCATATTTATTAGTTTAAATGTTACTGGACTGTGATTGTTTTATTGATATCATAATCGCATTGACCATTGTTTAAGGAAACGTTCAATGTTACCGTATAAGTGCCCGGTTGATCATATGTATGTGATATAATATCTGATGATGCGGTCTGTACAGGAGTGTTGTCACCAAAATTCCAGTTAACTGTATTATCCAAAGCCATCTCTCCATAATAGCTAAATTTAAAGTCTATATGTAGTGAATTATTTGGGTCTGTAAAACTGTTAATCTCAATCAGTAAATTTTGTCCGAAACAGTCAACAACATCTTTGACATCGTCATCGCTGCATGATGAAAGAGCGGTAGCAGCAAAAAGTAAAGAAAGGAAGAAAATAGATAATTTTTTCATGGAATGTATTTTAGTTTTAATTTTTTGAAGTCATAAAGTTAGTTTAATTATTAACGGAATTAAATCTAACAATCAATAAATTGTAATTTGGTTTATTATTTAATCCATCAGAAATTAGTTTTATGAAATAAAAAATCCTCTGAATAATCAGAGGAAGAAATGGTTTTAATTTTGGTGGCTAAGAGTAGCTTGCTCAAAGCTATAAAATGATTGTTCCTTAATGGATGTAATTAATGTTAAATATCACGAAAATACCAACATCTTGGTATTTTATCGGAAATATTTATTATGATATATTTGCCTTATAAAGCTAATAGCTTTTCATAGGTTTAGGTTGGTTAAGGTAATACCCTCGTTTGAAAAAGCGAGGGTATTCTATTTTTATGTGTTTTGATATACTTTTTATCCTTTTCTTCCATAGAGCAATAAACGTTTGAAAGCATAGATGGCAGGAAATTTTTTGAATGATTTTTGAATTCTGGATTTGTATTCAGCAACGAAAAATTCGTGTTGATCTTCTGAAAATCTTTCCATGTAAGGAATCAGTGCAGAACCGGAAATAAAATCAAATAGTTCTTCTACATCTTCGGCGATGAGGGGATAGACTTTTTGGACAATTTGAATGTCATTTAATCCATCATCAAACATAATCTGCGCATATTCATCAATGCCCAACATCGTCGGTTCTCTTTTCCAGCCGTTGAGAAATTCGTTGAAAGGTTTTTCCTGAACGAGTTCGATCAGAATTTTGTTGAGGATATTTTCTCTCTGAACGGGCATTTGAACTGCGAATTGTCCGTTTTCATTGATTTGGGAAATTAATTGTGGGAATAATTCATCATGTTTATCTGACCATTGCAGCGCGGCATTGCTGAAAATGAGGTCATATTTTTGGTGAGATTCTGTGAATTCTTCTACCGAAGCGAGTTTGAAATATAAATTGTCACGTTCAAACTCTTTACTTTTAGCAAGCATTTCAGGAGAGGAATCGATGCCGAGGAATTTTGTTTTATCAAATTTTTGAGCAAGAATATGTGTTTGTTCCCCCGTTCCGCATCCGATGTCAATTGCAGTTTTAAGGTTTTCGGAAGAAATTAATTCCATCAAATCAAAAAAAGGCTGGTAACGGATATTTTTGAACTGATTGTATGTGTCTGGATTCCAAGGCATTTTTTTAAAATTTAGATTTCATCAAATTTATTTAATAATTCAGTTGGGGCATAGCCGTACTTTTTTTTGAAAGCAAATGAAAAGTGTGAAAGATTTTCAAATCCAATTTCATAATAGACATCGATAGGTTTCTTATTTTTCTCGGTAAGTTCATGATAAGCCAGTTCCAATCTTTTTTTTGTGAGCCATCGCTGTGGTGTCGTATTGAAAAATTTACTGAAATCTCTTTTGAATGTAGTTAGGCTACGACCCGTGAGATAGCTGAATTTTTCCAAAGTCATATTGAACATAAAATTCTTTTCCATAAATGCTACTAAGTCAATTTTTCCGGGTTCTTCAAAGTTATTAAGAACAGCATCTATGTTTTCATCAATCATTCTCAAAATATTAATTGCCTCATTGATTTTTAATGAGGCAATATTTTCGGGGAAATTTTCCTGCATTTCAAAATAGGGAATGAGTGAAACAAGACAGCTTTCTAATAAAGGATGTTTGTGGAAACTGATGATTTTTTCAGTTTCAAATTTGGATTTAACAGATTTATCACTGTAAAATTCTCTAAGTCTTTCAGCTGATAAATGCATGGCAACTGCTTTGTGGGGTAAGTCATCTTTGGGATAATTGATTATGGTGGCCAATTGATTTCTGGGGATCAAAAAAGCACTGCCCGCACCGAACACAAAACTTTCATCTGCCTGAATTATCTTTGTTTCCCCTGAAATAAGCCACACGAGCAAATGGTCGTTAAATGCAGCTTCCGTTTTAAACAGCTTACCTTCGTAACTTGAAAGTTTAATTTCGGGGTTAATGTAATTTACCTGATAATCCATTTCATACAAATTTACAAATATCAATCAAGGGCAAATGTCACTCCTGTCATTTTTTCGCTCAATTTCCACAATTTTTTTGCGTTGGTTTCGTCTAATGAATAAGACTTGACTCCTCCAATAATTGATATGTCTGAATTCAAAAGCGCAACATTTACATTTTCACAATAGACTCCACCTAAGTTATTCAGCATAGAGTTTGTTGCACACCAAATTGTAGTTGCTGCACCTTGAGGAATTGTTTTTAAAGAAGCTTTAACTTCAGGCAACAAATCTCCTTTAGTATCTACATAACCCAATTTTTGAAATAAATCTAATGGGGCTTCTCTTGACAATTCTGTTTCGCCTACGGCACCAGGACATAAAGCATAGCTTCTTACATTATGTTCTTTTGCACGGGTGTCGAACTCTAGTGAAAACAGGTTGATCGCTGTTTTGGATTGTCCATAGCCTAGTAATGTTTCATATTCGCGATTGAGAAAATTTGTGTCTTCAAAATTAAAATCTGAAAACTGATGTCCGCCGGAAGATACATTCACTACTCTTGCGCCATTTGCTTTTTTCAGTGCTGGCCATAATCTGGCAGTGAGTTGAAAATGTGCTAAATAATTTATAGCCAGTTGTGATTCAAAACCACGATTGTCTCTTCGGAGAGGAACCCACATAATGCCTGCATTATTGATGAGCAAGTGAATCGGTCTTCCTGATTCTGAAAATTTTTCAGCAAATACGTCAATTGAATAAGGATTGGCTAAATCCAATTCTTCTAATTCTACATTCGGAATTCCGGCGAGATTTCTTTTTGCTTTTTCGATGTCTCTAGCGGGAACAATGACTGTTGCTCCTGCTTTGGATAAAGTTTTGACTGTTTCTAATCCGATTCCTGTATTTCCTCCGGTAACGATTGCGATTTTTCCGGAAAGGTCAATTCCTTTGATTACTTCTTCTGCAGTAGATTTCGCATTGAATTCTGAATTAATTAGTTTTTGCAATGCGCCCTGATAATTGTTTTGTGTCATCTTTTTAATTTTTAAATTGTTTGATGAGACAAAATTAGATGCTAACAGAAACAATGATTTTGTTTAAACGTCCGAATTTACTTTGTTTAAAAGTTCATTAAAATTCAATCGAGGCATTGAGCCATTCATCGTCAAATTTAGCGTTGTATTTGTTATAAAAATTGATGGCAGGTTCATTCCAGTCAAGAACTTGCCACAGCATTCCCGAATAACCTTTTTCTTTTCCGTATTGGATGGTTTTGTCAAATAAAATTTTACCTAAACCTTTTCCACGGAATTCTTCTGTCACAATTAAATCTTCGAGATATAATCTTTGACCTTTCCAAGTGGAATAACGAATGTAAAACAACGATATGCCGACAATTTTACTTTCAACCTCTGCTACAAATGCTTTCCAAACAGGATTTTCTCCAAATCCGGATTCGATGAAATGTTCCATGGAAACGGTAACTTCATCGGGTGCTTTTTCATACAATGCCAGTTCTTTGATTAGTTTCATCATTTGCTCACAGTCTTGGATTTCGGCTTTTCTTATGATTGGATTTTTCATTATTTTAATTAAAAGATTCATATTGAAATTTAAAAGCTTTAAACAACATCATTTTTTTTCTATCTACATTATTTTTGGTTCCGAGTTTTTCTTCATTATCATCGAACTCTCCCCAATATTGACAGTTATATCCTAACTTCATTAATTCTTTTTCTATTTCTTCTGGGCTTTTGTTTTTAATGCTAATTAAATAAAAGCTTACTTCTTTTGGATGCGATGTAGAATCATTAGGATAAATCTCAGGAATCACTTTTCCGTATTTGAACCAGATTTCAGGGGAATATGCATCGAATCCGTAAAGTTTCAGTCCCGAATTTTCAATCATTTCTTTTTGAGTAATAATTGATTTATGATTGGGGTTATTGTTAAAAACAGAATCAATTACTGGAATTCCCAAAATCATAGCAGATGAAACAAATGCTACCATTCCGATAAATGCTTTGTTTAAATCGAATTTGAAAGTTTGAATCAATAAATAAACTCCTATCAATAGAGAGAACAGCGAAAATGCGATAGAATAAAAAGTTATTTCCGATTTTACAATGGCAAATAACAGAACAGGAATTAAAATCCCAACGACTCCAATCAATCCAAATGAGAATTTAACGATTGATTTCTCCCAATTTTTCCAATTCTGATTTTGAAGTAAATAATATACATAAAATCCGGTCGTGGCGGTTAACGGAATCATCAATGGAAATAAATAACGTTCTTTTTTAGATGGAACTAAAGACAATAAAACGAAACAAATGATCGTCCATAAAAAGAAGAATTTATAAGGTTTAGGAAATTCTGTTTTCTTTTTGATATAAGGAAAAATCAATGAAATAAATGCGAAAACTGCCCAAACGCCCATTTGGATCGGAAAATTAAAATAACGAGTGACGGGTTTTACTTCGCGGTTAGTTCTTGCAGAAGATTCCGCTTCCATGATTGAAAGGAAAGTTTCCTGATCGTTTAGATAAATATATCCGTACCATGAAAAACCAATAATTCCGGTAACAAATCCCATCCAGACCCACCCCGTCCATTTGATTTTTGGAAACCCATAAGTCAGCCAATAAGCAAGAAAAAAAGGCGCGCCGATGACGTAAAATCCAGTCGGTCCTTTACTCATAATCGAAAACCCAAGAAACAATCCGGCAAGAGTAAAATGGAAAAAATTATTTTTTTCTGATTTAAATGTGAGGTAGAAATAATAAATTCCGATGAAAGCAAAGCTGTAACAAAAAATGTCCCAGGTTGCGCGTTTTCCGACGAATAAAACCAGAAAAGAGGTAGTTAAAATTAATCCTGAAATAATTGATAAATTTTTGTCATTGGTTTCTTTCCTTAAAAATTTAAAGAAAAATAAAATCAAAACGACACAAGATAAAGCTGCAGGGAAACGGAGTGCCCAGACAGATTGAGTTCCGAAAATTTCTCCCATCACAGCGCTTAACCAAGTTGGCAACGGTGGCTTTTGGTAGCGTGGTTCGCCATTCATTGTGGTGAAAATCCAGTTCTTGTCCTCAACCATTTCTCTCGCAGATACAAAATTTCTGGCTTCCATGATGTCAACATAGAGGTAATTCAAATGTAAAAGAAATAGCCCTAAGCAGAGAATTAATAAGAGATTGTAGGAAATTTTCATCAGATGAGTTTCAATTATTCAAATATAAGCGATTCATGAAAAACTTAGTTTAATTTTACAAAATGAATGACCAAGTTGAAAAAACGATTTCAAATTCTCTAAACGGTTTCCAATGGATTTTGGGAGCAGTTGTTTTGATTTTAATTATTTATTTGATTTTAAAATCCAACAAAAAATCAAGATAAAAATTTCATTTAATACCATTTATTAATTCAAATCCCCCGTTTATGAAATGTGGGAACTTGCTTTTTGCTTTCTGTATTAATCTTGCACTATAAATATTAAAAATTATAGTGATGAAAAGAAAAATGATTAGTTATTTAATGGTTGGTGTTCTAAGTTTAACTTTTTCCGCATGCAGCAGTGACGACGAGGGAGATAATGGAAACGGAAATCCAACAGAAATCCTCTTGGTGGAACATAATAATAAAGTGGTAGGTTGGGGAAAAGGCAGAGCGAATACAGATGCTTACCTGAGTTTGTCGGTTGGTGATGGACAGATACAAAGTTTCCGTACTGTTGACGATAATGATATCGAAACACAGGAATTAGTGGACTTGGTTTTTCCCGGAGATTGGGGAAATAATGATGGGGAATTAACAATTACCGCACCAGGCTCTTCCGGAGCAGGCGGTGCAGAATGGGAATACTGTACCAATTGGCAAAGAAAAAAAGGTACTCAATTAGGAGAACTGGATGATTTTGATTTAAGTGACTTTGAAAATGTGAAAAATGCGGCTCAGTTGATTGCTTTGCATGAAGAGTATAGAAGTATTTATTCTTACCATGACTGGCTTGCAGGAACGGAAGTAAATATGGGCAGCTCCTTTCTGATCCGAACTTATGAAGGAAGATTAGCCATAGCTTACGTTCAAAATGTGCAGGGAGTTTACGGTGACACTCAGGCAAAATTGACACTGAAAATAAAAGTAATGCCTGATTTGGATTAAATTATTTTGAAATAAATGAATGAAAATCTTCTTGAGCCAGGGAGATTTTTTTTGTTATAAATAATTCAAAATCAAATACCAAATCGCCATAGTTATAAAGGAAAGTGGAATTCCTATGCCGACCATCATCGAGCTTAATTTTGGTTTCAATCCATAAGAAGAAGCAACTATCGAAGCAGTAATCATCGGTGCCATGGCGGCTTCCATCACGCAGACTTCAAACGGAATTCCAGATTGGTTAAAAACAAATTTATATAAAACAAAAATGACCGACGGCCAAATCAATAACTGATAAGACAATCCTAAAATCAGAAATTTCCAATGTTTGCTTTTTCTTTCTATTTTTAATTGATATCCGACCGAAACCAAAGCCAGCGGAGTAATGGTCAATGATAATTTTTCAAAAACCAAATCCAGATTTTCAGGAATTGACAATCCTAACAAAGCGACTCCTAATCCGATGCAAAAAGCAATGAACGGTGGGAATTTTAAAATTCTGGTAGAAATTTGTTTTACATCTGTTTTTCCGCGAGAATATGCCGCCGCGGTCAAAATTCCAACGGTAGAAAGTACCATAAAAGTTCCCGGCAAATCCACCAAAACCAAAGTTTTCAATCCTTCTTTGCCGTAAAGTGCTTCAATTACGGGAATTCCCACAAACGAAGTGTTTCCTAATCCGCCAGTTAAAATCAGACAGCCAATCAAACTTTTTGACCAGTTAAATATTTTCCCTAATGTAATGAACAAGGCAGCAGCAAACAAAAATCCAATCCAGGCAACGCCGAGCGGGAATAACAATTGGGTTGAGATTTCAATTTTGGAAAGATAAAACAATGCCATCGCCGGCAATGAAATATTAATCACAAATTGATTTAATACTAAAGGAGTTTCTTTAGGTAAAATCTTTGCCGTTCGGAAGAAAATTCCCAGAAACAGACAAAGAAATAATAATATAATGCTTGACACGGTTATAAAAAAGAGTTACAAAGCTAACTTGAAAAATAGAAATGAATGTTTCTATACTTATAATTTAAGAAGTCATTTAATTTGTTCCAAAGAATCCAGATTACTAAAATCTTCCTCGATATTTGGATAAGTTTTGAAAAAACTTTCGTCTTCCATCAATTCATGCGGGCTTAGGATAATCATCACATCGCGCACTACCTCATTCTCCAAAAGAAAGAAATCTAAAATGTCGGTAGTCGCATCCGGCTCTTCTTGGGAAAGCAGTTGGCTGAGTTTATTGTCTTCTACGATTTCGTCGATTTGAGTTTCGGGAATGGCAACAATGCTGTTGAGGTAGAAAATCTTGTTGTATTTGTCAAGTGTTTCTTTGTCGATTAATTCTTCCAATGATTCTAACCAGTTCATAATTTTTGTTTTTGGATTTGATGTAAAGTTAAGGAAGGAATTTATAATAAATTTTTCCAGAGTATTAAGAGTTCAGTGAATTCATCAATTTTTTACCTTTTTCCAATTTATAATTTCTTCTCTATATTTTTCTACATCTATAATGTGTTGTTTTAAAATTTTATCATTTTTTATAAATTCTCCATCGGTAGATTTTGTAAAAATTTTTATAGATTTTTTCTTTGGTTCAATTATATAAATTGAATCAAAAGTTTCTCCGCAATTATTAAAGAAGAAATCTTTTTCAAAAATGATTTTTTCAATTTCGTTACTTTGACTTATGAAATATCTAGTGGTGATTCTTCCACATTCAGGGTTTCTAATAAATTCAAGTCCTCTTAATTTTCCATCTTTTAAATAAGCATAACTCGGATGTAGTTTGTCATCATCACAAAGAACTGAATCAGAATTTTCAACAAACTCGTGAAACTCGGTGTCGAATTTCTTTTTAAAATTGCAATTGATAAGTATAAATAATACGGAAATTATCATACTTACTTTTAAGAGTTTTCTCATTTTGAATAGTGATAATTGAGTTGATTTCACTTTAGTTAAATCAAACTTACTGATTTAATTCAAATAAACTTTTGAAATAAAACCTATTTCATGCTTTCCAACATTCCTAATGTTAACAAACTTTTCGCCTATCTTTGCGCCCAACAAACACACGAATGAATTTTCTTTCTGCCAATAATTTATCGAAATCTTACGGGATCCGAACGCTTTTCAGCAATGTTACTTTTCATGTCAACGAGGGCGACCAAATTGCGCTTGTAGCCAAAAACGGAAGCGGGAAATCTACGCTTCTCAAAATCTTGTCAGGGAAGGAAACTTCCGATTCGGGTGAGATTCTTTTCAACAAAGACGTAAAAGTTTTGTTGTTTGAGCAGTCAGATGATTTTGACGTGAATCTGAAAGCGGAAGATTACATTTACAACCATTCAAATACGGTGCTGGATATCATCCACGATTATGAATTGATGGTGCAGAATGATCCGGGAAATCCGAAACTGATGGATTTGATGGAGCAAATGAATCAGTATGACGCGTGGCTGGTAGAATCTAAAATTCAGGAAATCATGTCTAAACTGAAAATTGATTTCCTCGAACAAAAAATTGGAAACCTATCGGGCGGACAGCGAAAAAGGATTTCTCTTGCGAAATTTTTGATCGATGTGAGTTTGGAGTCTGGGCATTTGCTTTTGATACTGGATGAGCCGACGAATCACTTAGATATCGAAATGGTGGAATGGCTTGAATTCTTTCTCAACAAAGAAAATAAAACCATGATTTTGGTGACGCACGACCGTTATTTTCTCGACGCGATTTGTACAAAAATCATTGAAATGGAAGGTGGACAGACCTTTGTACACAACGGAGATTATGAAACCTATGTGACCAACAAAGCCATCCGTATCGAGAACCAATCGGTAGAAATAGACAAAGCTCAAAATTTATATAAAAAAGAATTGGAATGGATGCGCCGACAGCCGAAAGCGCGTACAACCAAGTCCAAAAGCCGTATCGATGACTTTTTCGAAACGAAAGATAAAGCGCATCAGAAAATTGATAAAAGCGAGGTAAAGCTCGATATGCAGATGACGCGTTTGGGTCAGAAAATCATTGAGATGAAAAATGTTTCGAAGAAATTCGGAAACAAAATCATTTTGGATGATTTTTCACATTTGTTTGGGCGCGGAAATAAAATCGGAATCATCGGGAAAAATGGAGTAGGGAAAACGACTTTTCTGAAAATTATTGAAAATCAGGAAGCGGTGGATTCGGGAGAAATTGAAATCGGGGAAACTTTGAAAATAGGGCATTTCCGTCAAGCGGGAATTAATTACAAAGAAGAAATGCGCGCAATTGATTTCGTAAAAGAAATTGCAGATTATTTCCCATTGTCTAACGGGAAACAAATTTCTGCAACGCAGTTCATGGAACAGTTTTTATTTTCGCCGGAACAGCAATATACACATATTGCAAAGCTGAGCGGTGGCGAAAAAAAGCGTTTACAGCTACTTGCCGTTTTATTTGAAAATCCAAATTTTTTGATTTTGGATGAGCCAACGAATGATTTGGATTTGCCGACTTTGACGGTTTTGGAAAATTTCTTAAATGATTATCAGGGTTGTCTTTTGGTGGTGAGCCACGACCGTTATTTCATGGACAAAGTGACGGAAGAATTGATGGTTTTTGAAGGCGAAGGACAAATTTCCTGGTTCAATGGAAATTACACCGAATATTTCATCGATCAGAAAAACAAAGATTCTAAAAAATCTGTCGAGAAAATAGTTGAAAATGAGGTTAAATCAATTCCTGAAACGAATACTGCTCCTGCCAGGAAAATGAGCTTCAAAGATAAAAAAGAATTCGAAGACATCGAAAAGGCACTTCCTGAATTGGAAGCTTTAAAAGAAGAACTCACAGAGAAATTGTCAGATTCTTCATTGGACTTTGAATCAATTCAAAAAATAAGTTTACATTTGGAAAACACCATCAAAGACCTGGAAACCAAAGAATCAAGATGGCTGGAACTCTCAATGCTAAATGAATAGAAAATGAACTTCCTCGAAATAATCGGATATATCGGCGCACTTTGCATTGGATTGATTATGGGTCTGACGGGAAGTGGAGGTTCTATTTTGTCAATTCCTATTTTAGCCTATTTATTTCATTTAGATGAAAAAACAGCAACGGCGTATTCACTTTTTATAGTTGGGATTACGGCTTTGGGCGGCGGAATGCGCAATCTTTTCAGCAGACAAGTCAGCCTGAAATCAGTATTGTATTTCGGCGTTCCGGCAATCGTGGGAGTTTTACTAATGAGGAGAATTATCATTCCCGTTTTACCGGAAGTGTTATTTCATATTTTTAATTTTGAAGTAACACGGCGTATGCTGATCTTCGGAGTCTTCGGGCTTCTGATGCTGGTAGCGGCTTACACAATGCTGCACAAACCGAAAGTTAGATTAAATGAAATGGAACTAGAGAAATTTGAATTTCATCCATTAATGGTAACGGAAGGATTTTTCTTGGGGATTTTTATGGGATTAATTGGTGCCGGCGGTGGATTTTTGATTGTTCCGGCGTTGATGTTGATTGCGAAATTATCCATCAAAAGTGCCATTTCAACTTCATTGGTCATCGTTTGTATGAATTCTCTGATAGGATTTTTTCTGGGTGATTTTACGCATATGGAAGTGGAATGGAGTTTTCTTTTTACGTTTGTTTTAATTTCATTGATTGGAATTTTAATCGGCGGAACATTAGCGCGGAAGATTAACGGAGAACGGCTTAAGCAGTATTTTGCTTATTTCGTAATCCTCATGGCGGTGTTTGTTTTTGTGATGGAATTTATCGTCCGTACGGTTTACGTTTAAACTGAAACTTATCATTCTCAATTCATTTACCGATTCAATTCACTAAATTTGTAATTCAAAACATTTTCAAAAATGAGAATCGAACAGATATATACCAAGTGTTTAGCGCATGCAGCGTACTACATAGAGAGCGAAGGAGAAGCGGTTGTAATAGATCCGTTAAGAGAAGTTCAGCCTTATTTGGATTTGGCGGATGAGGACAATGCAAAGATTATCTATGTTTTGGAAACGCATTTTCATGCAGATTTTGTTTCTGGACATTTGGATTTGGCAAAGAAAACCAATGCTGCCATCGTTTACGGACCAACTGCTGAAGCGAGTTTCAACTTCCAATTAATGGAAGACGGAGCAATTTTAAAAGTTGGAAAATTGACTTTTGAATTAATCCACACACCTGGGCATACGATGGAAAGTTCATGTTTTTTGTTGAGAGATGAAAATGAAAAACCGATTGCAATTTTTACCGGAGATACTTTATTCATCGGTGATGTAGGTCGTCCTGACTTGGCACAGCGCGTTTTTTCTGATTTGACTCAGGATAAATTGGCAGGTCATATGTTTGATTCCTTGAGGAATAAATTGATGACTTTGGCGGATGATATTATCGTTTATCCGGGGCACGGCGCAGGTTCGGCTTGCGGGAAAAACATGAGCAAAGAAACTTTTGATACGTTAGGCAATCAGAAAAAAGTGAACTATGCTTTGAATCCTGAACTGACCAAAGAAGCATTCATTACAGAATTGACCACAGGATTGACACCGTCTCCCGCTTATTTCCCAAGCAATGCGGTAATTAACCGCAAAGGATATGAGGAATTTGATTCAGTTTTGGAGAAAAATTCTAAACCATTATCTGTAAACGAATTTGAATTTCTCTCAAAAGAAAATGATGTTTTAGTTTTGGACACGCGTCATCATGATCAATTTGTAAAAGGATTTGTTCCAAATTCTTATTTCATCGGAATTCAGGGAGATTTTGCACCTTGGGTAGGAACTGTAATTGAGAACATCAACCAAAAAATTGTATTTATTTCAGAGCCGGGAAAAGAAGAAGAAGTAATTACAAGGCTTTCAAGAATCGGATATGACAACGTTTTGGGCTATTTGGAAGGTGGGTTTGAAGCTTGGGTAAATGCAGAAAAAGAAACAGATTCTATCGAAAGCATCAATGTTTCGGAATTTGAAAACAGATATACACAAGATTCAGAATTGAATATTTTGGACGTTCGCCGCGCAAGTGAATTTGACAGTGAACATGTAAAAGATGCGCAGAATTTGCCTGTTGATTATATTCATAAAAATTTGCATGAAGCCAATTCAGACAAAAAATATTATGTGCATTGTGCGGGCGGATACCGTTCAGTGATTTTTGCTTCGATTGCAAAATCCAAAGGATATAATGATGTAATCAATGTCGAAGGTGGATTTGGAAAACTGAAACAATCAGACGTATTTCCAAAAACAGAATTCGTTTGTCCCACAACGATGTTATAATTAATTCAAAAAATAAAAAGTTTAGAATCAGAGGAATTGAATTTCTCTGATTTTTTTATGGTGTTAAGTTTTCTTAAACAAATTCAAGTGAGTTAACAATTCTTTAGTGTTATAATAACTTGTAAATCTGCTATTTCCATACGATTGATTCTAATTTTGTTGAAAATATTTTTAATCAATTGTATAAATTATGAAACAAAACAACCTACTGAAATTGTCATTGATGATTTTATTAATGTTTTTTGCAGTCGCGACTTCGTGGGGGCAAACAAATCCGGCAGCACAGAGTTTGCCATACTCGCAAAATTTTTCGTCATTGTCGGGAACTACTTATCCTGCTGGATGGCAAGGATGGACAATCTCAGGAAATATGAGTACAACCATCCCTACGGCAGCACCAAATGGCGATAAAGCTTTATCAGCTGGCACTAATGCCACAAACTCGGGTGTTGTCATGAACATGTCAGGCAAAATGGGAGTTATGTCTACTAACAGTAATCAAAATGCGATCGTATTAGCTATAAATACTACAGGGCAGTCTTCTATAAATGTTAGTTATGTCGCAGCAACTCAAAGGCAAGAATCTTCAGCTCGTATAGGAGCTATAGGATTACAATATAGAATAGGAACTAGTGGTGATTTTACAAATGTTGACGGGACAATTTATAGAAATCCGGGAGGATCAAATAATACTAGTGGTACTGCAAGCATTTCTCCAGCAACAATTTCGATCACATTACCAGCTGCTGCAAATAACAAACCAATAGTTCAGCTAAGATGGGCTATTGGTGACTCTTCAGGTAGCGGAAATAGACCTAGCTTTTCAATTGATGATATTTCTGTTAGCGTTTTATCACTTCCATGCGCAACTCCTACAGGAAGTATAGTTGAAGATATCGTAGAAGCAGTTGTACCAAATACAGCTACGTTTGCAGTAAATAATGCTACAAATTACACCTCTGTTCAATGGCAGCTGAGCACGAATCAAGGAGGTACCTGGTCAAATATAAATGGTGCTAACCAAATAAGCTATACAACCGGAGCAACGACAATTGCTATGGATGGTTATATGTATCGTGCAGTCTTGACGAATGCTTCATCAAATTGTACAACCACTACCCACCAAACAAATCCGGCATATTTATTTGTAAATATTTCTGATGAGCCTACTATTTCAGTCGGTTCTGTTCCTGCATTTTCCACAACGACAGGTCAAACAGATACCGAAAGTATAACGATCAGCGGAATCAATCTCGAAGGTGATATAACTTTAGTTCTTTCTGATAACACACATTTTGATATTTCCCACGATTCATTCCCTGAAACCGGAGGAAACGTGAACAGTACATTAACTATAACTTATTCGCCGCTTACAGCAGGTAATCATTCAGCTACTATTACATTGTCAAGTCCAAATGCTGTGGATTTAATATTGAATTTGAATGGAACTGCTTCTCTGGGCGTTCCGGTGGCTACGGAAGCAACCGATGTATCGTACAATAATTTCACGGCAAATTGGGATGCAGTTTTAGGAGCTGAGAGTTATGAAATTGATGTTTATACAATTCAGGGGAACGCTCCAGTTCCTGTAAATGTAGTTGGGTGGAATTTTACAGACAATAATGTTACCGCTGATTATGGAATTGCCGGAAACTTAAATAAGACGATAAGTACAAATTCTTCTGGAACAATTAACTGGCTTAGTGGTAGTGGTAATTCAAATCCGCCGGCAATAAGTAATTCCGGTTGGGATGGTGGTTCCGGTTCTAAATACTGGCAGGTAAATTTTACAACAATTGGTATCAGCAACATGAAATTGTCTTCAGTTCAAAGATCATCTAACACAGGTCCCGGAAATTTCAAAGTTCAATATTCATTAAACGGATCTTCTTGGTTTGATGTTGCTGGTGGAGCTGTAACGGTTGACAATGATTTTACCACAGGAAAATTGACAAATGTTTCTCTCCCTTCTGCTTGCGAAAATCAGTCTTTGGTGTATTTGCGATGGATTATGACAAATAATATTCAGGCAGACGGTGAAGGAAATGTTGCATCATCCGGTACCAGTGCAATTGACGACATCTTAGTAACCGGAGAACAAGGAGGTACTTCTGTTGTTTACATTTTACAGGACGAAAATGTTGGCAATATAACTTCATACGAAGTAACGGATTTAGATCCTGAAACAATCTATTCTTATGTTGTACGGGCATTAGCGGGCGCTGCTACAACAACAAATTCCAACGAAATTACTGTAGAAACTACAGCAATCCCAGCTGGTGCTATTTGGGAAAACGGAGAATGGTTAGCAGGCATAGAACCAGATATTGATAGAGATGTAACCATCAACGGGGATTTTTATATAAGTGATTATGATAGTTTTGAAGCCAAAACATTGACAGTTAACGGAAGCTTGCTTATAGAAACAGATTATACAATAACTGTAAACGGTCTTATCACCAACAATGCAGGACCGTCCAACTTTATAGTAGAAAATGGAGCAAATCTTATTCAGTTAACCGATGGTTCAAACATTGGGGAAATCACTGTTATCCGTAACAGCAAACCGATGAAACGTTTAGATTATACACTTTGGTCTTCTCCTGTAATCGGACAAAATCTATTTGGATTTTCTCCTGATACTGTAAATGGTATTACAAATTATCCGGGTTCTACAGGTAGAATTTACATCTATGACGGAGTAGTTGATACTTATATAAATCCAAATCCATTTACAGCTGATGCAGTGATGAATGAAGCAGTAGGATATTTATTCCGCGCACCAAACAATTACCATGCAACAAATGAAGTGGTTTATCAAGGAACTTTTACAGGAACTCCGTTTAACGGAGGCTTAACTGTTCCGGTTTATGCAGGAGGATACACCTCTGTAGGTAACCCTTATCCATCTAACATTGATTCTGAGTTATTTATGTCTGCAAACGGCAGTGTTTCCACTTTGTATTTCTGGAACA
>NZ_FWXS01000006.1 GCF_900176425.1 Moheibacter sediminis
ACTTCTGAAAAACAAAGTCGTATTTGACGGTCGAAATATCTATGATGCAGAATATCTGAAAGAAGAAGGGTTTGTACATTATGGAATTGGGATGGCTGAAACGAAATACGATTAAAATGAATTGCATTTAATCAAAATATTATATAATCATCGAAGGAAAATTTGCAGGTGATTTCATATTATGATGATAGACGATAATAGTAATGGCAACGATGTAGTTGAAATATTTTCGGTTTAAGAATTTAAAACTTAATAAGAAAGTATTACAATAAATTATTTAAAAATTTTCTACTCTAGAATATTTTAAACTTATAAAGTGGACTAGAAAAGTAAAAATGTCATGAATATAATAATGATTTAAAATCATTAAAAAGTATAGGGTTTTTTGAAATGGTATAAGGGTATTATAGATAAATATTTATGGAAAAAGATTTGGTAATCAGAAAAGCGGTTTTAAATGGAAAAGTAAAGATAAGCGGAGCAAAAAACAGTGCTTTACGTTTACTTGCAGCAGCAATGCTTACTGACGAAACGGTAGAACTGAACAATTTTCCCAATGGCTTGTTAGATGTTCAGATCCATCTGGATATGCTTAAAGTATTAGGAAAAGATATTTACACGATTGAAGACAATGTGGTTATAAAAGAGACGCAATCTGAAATAACTTCATTAGATTGGACAGAACGTTCTATAAGAAATACATTACTTATTTTGGGAGCACTAGTCACTCGTTTCGGAGAAGGAAGAGTTCCTTTACCGGGAGGATGTAAGTTAGGCGAAAGAAAATATGATTTACATGTTATGCTTTTAGAAAATCTTGGAGCAGAAGTATGGGAAGAAGAACCGGGATTTTTGTGTGCTAAAGTAAAAGTAGGAAAACGACTAACGGGTTCTGAAATTCATTTACCGATGCGTTCTACAGGAGCAACAGAAAACTCTATTCTCTGTGCATCTTTAGCCAAGGGAACCACTACCATTTGGAATCCGCATATTCGCCCTGAAATTATGGACTTAATTGATATGCTAACCAAAATGGGAGCTAAAATTAAAGTATATGGGCAGAAATGTATTGTAGTTGAAGGCGTAGAAAAACTTTCTGCTGTAAAACATGCCGTAATTCCTGATAATATGGAAGCTCTGACGTGGGCAATAGGTGCAGTAATTACAAATGGAGAGGTAGAAATAGAGAATTTTCCGTTTGAACACCTTGAAATTCCCATGGTTTATTTAAGAGAAAGTGGAATGAAGTTCTACAGAGGAGAAAACAGCTTGATTGTAAAAGGAGGAACACCTTATCCTGTTGAAATTAGTACTGGGCCTTATCCAGGAATAAACTCTGATATGCAGCCACTTTTTGCCGTATATGGAGCCATGTGTCAGGGAGAATCCAAAGTAGTAGATTTAAGGTTTCCGGGACGTTACGGTTACGCAGAAGAGTTGGCAAAGATGGGAATGAAATACCAGGTACAAGGTGATATGTTGGTAATTGAAGGGGGAACTTCGCTAAAAGGGGCAACCGTTACCGCTCTGGACTTAAGAGCAGGGATTGCATTATTGTTAGCAGGATTGACGGCAGAAGGCGAAACCATTATCGAAAGTTCATGGCAGATTCATAGAGGGTACGAAAATTTGTTTGGTAAGCTGAGGCAATTAGGAGTAAACATTTAAAGATGGCCTCAATAAAACAAACATTCAGAGATATAAAAAATGATTTTCCTAAAGGAAAAATAAGTTTGCGATTATTCATTACTTACTATTTATATAGTCCAAGATTCAGAATTTTACTTAACCATAGATTAGGAAAATTCTTTTCAAAAAGTAAGAATATTTTGATTAGACAAATCGGAAGTTATTATAAAACAAGAATGATTATTAAGAGGAATTGTGATTTCTCATATAATGCCAATATTGGTAAGAATTTTAAAATGCCACATCCTATAGGTATTGTTATAGGTGATGGAGTTATTATTAAAGATAATGTAATGATTTTTCAGCAGGTAACTATTGGAAGTCATGGGAAAAAAGACGAAGAAATGAAATATCCAGTAATAGAGTCTGGAGTTAAAATTTACGCAGGAGCTAAAATTATAGGAGGAATTAGAATTGGAGAAAATGCTATCATTGGAGCCAATGCTGTGGTGAATATTGATGTTCCCTCTAATACAACTGCCGTTGGCATTCCCTGCAAAATTATAAGGAAATGATAGTAAAGTCGTCATTTATAAAAGACGTTCTTAGGGTAGGTGTTTCCCAAGGTTTGATGATTATCTTTGGGCTTACTGCTTCTATAATTACTGCCCGTTATATAGGTCCGGAGGGAAATGGAATTATAGCAGGACTTGCTGTGTACCCCTCTTTGTTTATGACAGTTGGGTCATTGGGAATCAGACAATCAACAACCTATTTTTTGGGAAAAGGAATATTTTCTGAAGAGCAAATCAAAACAGCCATCACCCAAATATGGATGATGACAACAGTTGTTTCTTTGTTGGTCTGCTTTGTTTTGATGTACTATTTCAGTAACTCAGGCTCTAATTTGATATTGGTGATATTAGCTTTATTACCCATTCCTTTTAGCTTATTCAATACCTATAATTCGGGAATATTTTTAGGAAAGAACGATATTAAAACCTTCAATAAGATTAATTGGATTCCGTCCTTAATTGCTTTATTAGGAACTGCTCTTTTTGTAATATTACTTCAGTGGGATGTAGAGGGAGCTATGGTTGCCTCAATATGCGGACCGGTTTTTATGTTTGTAATACTGTTGTTTAAGAATAAATTTTTGCAATTCTTTTCTTTACAATATAATTGGGTAATTATTAAACAAATGCTTTCTCTTGGGATTATTTACGCCCTGTCTTTATTTGTTATAAATCTAAATTATAGAATTGATGTTATATTGCTAGATAAACTTAGCAACGCATACGAATTAGGAATTTATGCCAAGGGTGCAAGCATTACCCAATATCTATGGCAGATTCCAATGCTATTGAGCACTGTTGTTTTTGCCCGAAGTGCTGTATCCAAGAATGACAAAGGGTTTTCATTAAAAGTGGCTCAGTTGTTAAGAATTTCTTTTATAATTATTGGAATTGTTTCTATCGGATTGTTGTTGTTTTCCGAATTGATAATCGTAGTTATGTACGGAGAGAGCTTTAGAGATAGCTCTTCGGTATTGCGTTATCTTTTACCTGGAGTTCTTATACTTACTATTTTTAAGGTTATGAATATGGATTTAGCAGGAAAAGGTAAGCCTTGGATAGCCATGAAAGCTATGATTCCTGCCCTTATAATAAACGTGGTGATGAACATACTACTTATCCCAAATTTGGGAGCAGAGGGAGCCGCTATTTCTTCTACGGTAAGCTATGGAGTCGCAGGTATTTTATTTTTATTTTTTTACAGCAGAGCAGTAAACATAAGTATGAAGGAAATCATGGTGTATAAAAAAGCAGATTTTGACCCTATATTGGATGTGTTGAAAAAACTAAAGAAAAAATGAAAATTTATAATAATTTTGAACTTACCAATTATAATTCATACAATGTAAAATCACATTGTAAGACTGCTTATTTTCCCGAAAATGAAAATGATGTCATTTCTTTTTTTTCAAACCATAAGGATTTTATTTTATTAGGTAGTGGTCATAATATTATTTTCTCAAAAGAATATTATGAAAAATCGGTATTGATTTTCAATGGAAATTATAATGCAATTAGCTTGTCGGAAGACAGTCTTTTAGAAATAGAGGCCGGAGCCATGATGTGGGATGTTGCCAAATTTGCGCTTGATCATTCATTACAGGGTTTAGAAATATTCTGGGATATACCCAGCTCTCTTGGAGGAGCAGTTGTAATGAACGCAGGAGCAAGCGGAGAAGAAATAAAGGATGTTTTGGTCAAGGTGCGTTATCTGGACTTAATTGATTATGAAGTAAAAGAAATAGCTAAAGAAGATATCTCTTTTGAGTACCGTAATAGTTTTTTTCAAAAAAATACTGACAAAATAGTACTCAAGGCGTGGCTACAATTGCAAAAAGCAAATAAAGATGCTATTTATGAAAAAATGGAAACCATAAAAACACAACGTTGGGCAAAACAGCCTAAAGAATTTCCAAATGGGGGTAGTGTTTTTAAGCGACCAAAAGGGTACTATGTAGGAGCAATAATGGACGAGTTGGGATTAAAAGGTTTTACAGTTGGAGGAGCAAAAATTTCAGAAAAACACGGAGGATTTATTATAAACTATAATAATGCTACCGGACAGGATATTTTAGATATTATCAGAGAAGTAAAACGGCAGGTATGGGAGAAATATCAGATAGATTTGGAAGTAGAACAAAGAGTGATATGATTATGAAACCAAAAGTGGCGGTTATTACCTTATATTACAATAGAAGAGACCATGTCGTAGACTCTATCAATAGTTTATTAAACCAGACATATGAAAATTTAGAAATTATCATAGTAGATGATTGTTCTAAAGACGATACATACGAAATCATTCAAAAAACCGTAACTAACTCTTCAAGAGTAAAATGCTTAAAAAATGAACACAATAAAGGATTTACTCAGACTTTGATCGACACAATTAATAATACTGAAGCAGAATACATAGCGATTCATGGAGCAGGAGATATTTCACTCCCCACTCGTATCGAAGAACAAGTAAAACATTTAGAAAACAATCTACAAGTTGGAGTAGTTACGACTGATATAACCAATTCAAAAAAATCAAAATTTCATAAAACTGAAATTACACTCGATGATTTACTCCAAAAAAACCGAATAACCCACGGTGCTGTAATGTTTCGAAAAAAACCTTACGATGAGGTAGGTGGTTACAGAACATTTTTTACAACAAGACAAGATAAAGATTTATGGTTTAGAATGAGTTTGATAACAAAAATTCATTTTCTAAATAAAAAGTTATATGAGTTAGTAGAAATAAAAAAATCAGTATCTCAAACGGCTTCTTTGACTGGAATGCCCACACTCATATCAGGATTTGCAAAATTTTTGATACTTGAGAGAATAAAGACTGGGACAGATTCATTAGATTTGTTTGGAGCCAGTGGAGCTTTATACTATAATCCATCTACAGCAAACACACTTTTTTATAAAAATTTAAGAATAAATATACTTCAAAAGAATATAAATAATGTTATTTCATATTTAAATATTTTGATTAAAATCAATACCAATAGATTTTTAATTGCAGCCTATAAGATTTTTAGAAAACTTTTAATTTATTCGAAACGATGATAAATAGACTTTTAAATAAATACCGTAGAACCTTTTGGCCTGCAGAAAAATATGCACGTTTTGTAGGGGTGAAAATTGGAAAAGATTGTCTTATATCTACCAAGAATTTTCCAACTGAAGCTTATTTGGTAGAAATAGGGGACCATTGTAGGATAGCTTCGGATGTTACATTTTTTACCCATGGGGGATTATGGTCACAAAGAAAAAAACATAAAAACTTAGATTATTTTGGCAAGATAAAAATAGGTAATTATACATATGTAGGAGAAGGTTCTAAAATAATGCCAGGAGTTGTTATAGGGAATGATGTCATTGTGGGAGCTGGAACTATAGTAACAAAATCAGTTCCTGATGGTATGATTGCCGCTGGTAATCCTGCACGAATTGTAGGGGAAACTAAGAATTTTGTAGAAAAAATAAAACAATTCGATGTGGGGTCTAAAGGAATGAATTATGATGAGAAAAAAAAGTATTTATTATCGCTTTCTGAAGAGAAATTTATAAAAAAATAGAATCGATTTGTCACTGTAGTTAGAAAGCAATCTAAAAATTTAATATGTTTAAAAAGCTCCTTTTTTTTGGAATTGTTTTACTCTTATCTGTTTATTACTTCAACTCAAATGAAAACATGGATAAAGAAGTAATATTTATTTTACTTTCTTTAGTAGGAGTTACCACATTTTTATTTTTTTACAGAAAAGAAGCTGAACCAAACCTAAAAGGTCAATTTTTTAAACATTCTACCATTGCAGTTACAGGTTTATTGATAGTCAATTTCCAGTATTATATCGATTATTTAGTTGGTAATATACCTATTACTGATAGTTTTATTTTTGTAAATCAACGTATTGTTGTCAAGTCACTTACACTTTCTTTGATAGGATTGTTGATGTTCTTTATAGGTTACTTAAGCTATACAAAAAGAAAAAAAATATTTAAAGCTAGAAAGCGCATTTATCACACCAAATATTTAGAAATACTAGTAGTGGTTTTTCTCATTTTATATTTCTCAACCATTAACATAAACTATGTAATGGGTGGATATGGTAAGGTAGATAAAGGATCGGGCATTACTTATATTGATTTGTTATTTAAAACTTTTGTGATAAGTACCATTATCCAAAAAACAAGAAATCTGATTCTAAGCGGTAAAGAGAATATAACAATAAAAATATATTTGAAAAATCTAGGGTTACCTCTAAATATATCTTTGATTTTATATTTGCTGACGGTTCTATTAAGTGGTGACCGAGGACCTTTAATTACTTTTTTAATACTAGTTTTTACGGGATATTTATTTGTTACAAAGCGAAAAGTAAAAAAAAGGTATGGAATTTTGGCATTATTTGTGGGTGCGAGCTTAATTACAATATTAGGTGTGGCGCGCAGTTTCAGCTCAGATTTATCATTTACAGATAAAGTGCAGCTTGCATTTCAAGATGACCCATTTAGTCAGGAGAAATCATTCTTACCACAAACCAAAGAATTAGCAGGGTCTGTTAAAGCAAATCATCATGCCGTCGATTTTGTACCCGAACACCATGATTTTTTATATGGAAGATTTCAATTTCAACAAATTACAGTAGTATTACCTTTTTTTAATATTTTTAATGTTATCATTTTTGAAGATGTTTCAAAAAAGTATGCAGGATCAGCATCCTTTGTTACCTGGATTTTTCAAGGCGATAGACCTACCTATGGAAATGGGACGTCAGTCATTGCTGATTTTTATTTTGACTTGGGATTGATAGGTGTTGTAATAGGTATGTTTTTTTTCGGATATTTTATGCGGATGGCCGAAGTCAAAATGTACGTTGAAAAAATGCCAAGTTTATTTTCCCATACATTTTTTATGGTTTACATTGGGAGTGCATTATACATTGCACGTTCATCATTTTTATTTGAATTCAGAACAGTTGTTTGGGTTTTTGTTATATTATTAATCAATCAATACCTTTTTAATAAAAAATATTTGTAAACCACAAAAGATTTGAAAAATAAAAACAGCAATATATGCTTTTTTGTAACTACACTCGATAGTGGCGGTTTAGAAAACTATTTATTAAGATTTTTACAATATAAAGCTGAAAATTTTGGAAAAATAATAGTTTTTTGTAAAGGAGGTAAATCGGGACAATTAGAAGAAAAATATAAATCAATATCAGATTTAACTATTCATATTAAGGAAATAAGTTATTTTAATCCCAAAGATTACATCTATTTATACAAATTCTTAAAAAAAAATAGAATAAGTTCGGTCTGTGACTTTACAGGTAATTTTGCCGGATTAATTCTATTCACTGCCAAATGCGCCAATATTAGTAAAAGAGTTTCCTTTTACAGAGGCTCCTCAAATCATTTTATCGAATCCGGATTAAGATTGATGTATAATAAATTTGTCAAATATCTGACCTATAAGTATGCTACAGATATCTTGTCAAATTCCAAAGCTGCTTTTGATTTTTTCTATCCGGATATTTGGAAAAAAGACAATCGTTTTGAGGTGATTTATAACGGCATAAACCCTGCAACGTTTGTAAATGAAAATAAGAACCTGCGACAAGAACTCAATATTCCGGAAAATGCATTTGTGATAGGACATACAGGTAGGTATAATGAGGCTAAAAATCATAAAACAATCTTGAAAGTTGCACTTGAATTCTGTAAGAGAAACAAAGATTTTTACTTTTTGTTTTGTGGTAATGGTGTGAAAGATAATTTAGAAGAGATTATAAAAAAGCATCAATTTCAACAGAGAATTATAGTACTAAATAATCGTACTGATATACCAAAAGTACTAAAAACAATAGATTGTTATTATTTCCCCTCTATTACAGAAGGCCAGCCAAATGCTTTAATTGAAGCGATGATAATGAATATCCCTATTGTAGCCTCAGATATTCCATCTATAAAGGAATCTGTTCCTGATTATTTTGTAGAAGAATTAGTGCCTGCTGAATCAGTAGATGAAGCGATTGATAAAATATTACAGGTTTATACTACTGATAACTATCCTCTGTTAGGGAAATGGGCAATAGAAAAGTTTGATTATAAATTACTTTTTGAGCAGTTTTTTGCTGTTTTGAATAATAAAAAGATTAAATGAAAAATTTAGTGTTTGCCACAGAAGCTCGTTTTACAAAAGATTCTCAAGGGAATATCTATGGAGACGCGTCGTTTTCACACTCATTATGGGAAAGATATTTAAAAGTTTTTGACCGCATATTTGTTATAGCAAGAGTAAACACAGATGCCAACTTCAAAGGGGATTTTCTTTTTTTGTCTAATTCCGAAAATGTCATATTTATTGAAGTTCCTTATTATATAGGCCCCCTGGAGTATTTAAAGAAAAGAAAAATAATAAAAAAAATAATAAAAAAAAATGTTGAGAAACTAAAAGATGAAAGTAAGTTTATTTGTAGAATTCCCGGACAAATAAGTGATTTAGTTATTGATGTATTAAATAAAAACAAAAAAAAATACGCTCTGGAAGTAGTCGGAGATCCGGATGATGTATTTGCTCCTGGAACAATAAAACATCCTCTGAGAAGATATTTCCGGAATAAGATGGTGAAATCTATGGAAAATAACATCCGAAATGCTTCGGGAGTACTTTATGTGACAAAAAACACACTTCAGAGCAAATACCCTGTAAAAGAAGGTACTTTCACAACCTATGCTTCAAATGTGCAGTTAAACAGTTCCGAAACAATAGAAGTTCCAAAAAAATGGCAATCGAAAAATACGATAAATATAACTTCTATCGGCTCTTTAGAGCAAATGTATAAAGCGCCCGATGTCGTTCTTGAAGCCATTAAGATTGTGAATGAAAATAAAAAAGAAATTGAAATCAACCTTTTGTGGATGGGAGATGGGAAGTTTAAAGACAATATGATAGAACTGGCAAAGGAACTGGGAATTGAACAAAACATTGACTTTATCGGAAATGTAAATAAACAACAAGTATTTGAACATCTTTCTAATTCTGATATCTTTATATTGGCCTCAAGGACAGAGGGATTGCCAAGGGCCATTATTGAGGCTATGTCAATAGGTCTTCCTGTAATTGGAACAAATGTAGGAGGTATACCGGAATTGATAGAAGACTCTGTATTAGTAGAGAAAAACAATGCCATAGCCCTAGCAGAAAAAATTGAAGAAGTAATATCAAACCAAGTTTTTTATAACCAACAGGCCGCAAGAAATTTTGAAGAAGCTAAAAATTATAAAGACGAATTTTTAGCCGTGAAAAGGTTTGAATTTTATAGTTTTATTAATGATAATTTATAAGCAATGCACATTTTACACCTTATAAAGACAAGTGAAGGAGCCACTTGGGCAATTAAATTGTTGCAAGAAATGAAAAATGCATATAAAGAAATAACTTTTAGTGTTGTTATTCCTTCAGGCGGTAAACATTTCGAAGAATATAAAAATTTATGCAAAAATGTTTATGATTTTGACTTTAAATTAGACACCGGTATCTATAAGCAGGGCAAAATACTTAAAGATATTGTACTAAAAGAAAACCCGGATATCATACACAGTTGGTTTACTCAAACAACATTATATTCTAGGCTCTTTTTAAGAAATGTTGATATACCTGTTATTTTTCAGGTTGCAGGACCCGCTCATTTAGAAAATTCAATTTTCAAATTGGGAGATATTAAAAGTGCTCAAAAAAATGACTACTGGATTGCAACTTCAGAGTATATATACAATAAATACCTGTCTTCTGGAGTTTCAAAAAATAAACTTTTTTTAAATTATGCTTTTATTGATGCTAAAGCATTACTTCATTCAAAAGAACACATTGAACCTAGAAATATAAGAAAAGAATTCAATATCGATGAAAATATAAAAATCATAGGTACAGCATCCTATATTTACCCGCCAAAATTCTATGAAAAAACTGGAATTAAAGGGCATGAGTTTCTTTTAGAAGTATTTGAAAAATTATTGAAAAAAAGAAATGATGTAGTTTTACTAATAGCCGGGACTACATTTGGAGGAGACCCATCCTATGAAAATAAATTAAAGCAAAAAGCTAAAAATATAGCCAAGGATAAAGTTATTTTTACAGGCAAATATCACCATATATATGAGATTATTTCAAATTTTGATATTTTTATCTATTTGTCAAAATCTGAAAATTTAGGAGGTGTATACGAAAGTTTACTTTTTGAGATTCCGACTATTTCTTCAAATAAAGGAGCTTTGACAGAATTAGTTATCAATAACGAAACAGGTTTTAATGCCGACCCTAATGATACTGACAAGCTCGTAGAACACATATTAAGTTTATTAGAAAATGATAATAAAATATTAAAAACAAAAGGAAAAGACTTGGTCATGAATAAATTTAATAAAGAAGCAATTGTTCAGAAGACTTATGAAGTTTATACTAAAATTATAGAAGATTTTAAAATAAAACATTTCGATTAAATATGTATAAATACTTTTTAAAGCGTCTTTTTGACTTTTTTGCAGCTCTCTTAGGATTGATTTTACTAAGCCCCATTTTCATTTTTGTGATGATAGGGTTGTTTTTAGCCAATCAAGGAAAACCCTTTTTCTTTCAGCTACGTCCTGGGAAAAACGAACGCATGTTTAAGATTGTAAAGTTCAAAACCATGAACGACAAAAAAGATGCTAATGAAAATCTTTTATCAGATGCAGAACGATTGACCAAAATAGGCAACTTTGTAAGAAAGACTTCTTTAGATGAAGTGCCACAACTACTAAACGTTTTGAAAGGCGACATGTCCCTGATAGGCCCTAGGCCTTTGCTGACTCAGTATTTGCCTTTGTACAACGATGTCCAGAAAAGAAGACATGAAGTGCGCCCTGGAATTACCGGCTGGGCACAAGTCAATGGAAGAAATGCAATTTCATGGGAACAGAAATTTGAATTTGATGTTTGGTATGTAGATAATGTGTCATTCCAACTAGATATAAAAATATTATTTTTAACATTCAAAAAAGTATTTGTCAGGGAAGGGATTTCTCAAGAGGGACAAGTTACAATGACACCTTTTAAAGGTAACAATAATTAAAAAATATGTATTTATTTGGCGCCAGCGGGCATGGAAAAGTTATTGCTGAAATTGCGGAACTACTTAAAATAAAAATACAAGGCTTCGTTGATGCAAATACAAACATCAAAACCTTGTTGGATTATGAAGTTTCTCATAAAATTCCTGAAAATGCAAAAAATATTATCATTTCAATTGGAAATAATAATACAAGAAAGAAAATTTACGAAACACATACAAAATATACTTACCCTATTCTAATTCACCCAAACTCTAATGTGTCTCACAGAGCTCAGTTAGACATAGGTTCTGTTGTAATGGCTGGGTCAACTATAAACTCAGAAACTAAAATAGGAAAACATTGTATAATTAATACCAATGCATCCATTGATCATGATTGTATCATAGAGGATTTTGTACATATATCTCCAAATGCCGCCTTGGCAGGATCGGTTTATGTTTCAGAAGGAACCCACATAGGAATTGGTGCATCTGTCATTCAAGGATTAAAAATAGGAAAATGGGCAACTATAGGAGCCGGAGCAGTCATAATCAAGGATGTGCCTGACTATGCTGTTGTGGTAGGAAACCCTGCAAGAATAATAAAATTTCAACAGAAATAAAATTCTCTTAACCTAAAACCTATTATCTTTGCAAAAATTTATATCGCTAAGCTTAATAACTAAAATGAATTCAAAAAAAATATGGTTGTCCTCCCCACACATGGGAGGAAATGAGCTGAAATATATCCATGAAGCCTTTGCTGAAAATTGGGTAGCTCCCTTAGGTCCAAATGTAGAAGGTTTTGAAAAAGACTTAGCTGACTATTTAGGAGGCAATTCGTATGTTGCCGCATTGAGCGCCGGAACAGCAGCAATCCACTTAGGGCTGATTATGTTGGGTGTGGAAGCAGGCGACGAAGTAATCTGTCAAAGTATGACATTTTCAGCTTCAGCAAATCCCATTATGTACCAAGGCGCAACTCCTGTTTTTATCGACAGTGAGGCAGAAACCTGGAATATGTGTCCGGAACAATTAGAAAGAGCAATAAAAGACAGAATAGCTAACGGTAAAAAACCAAAAGCGATCATCGCTGTTCATTTATATGGAATGCCCTATAAACATGATGAGATCAAATCTATAGCAGAAAAATACCAAATCCCAGTTTTGGAAGATGCTGCAGAAGCCTTGGGAAGCAAATATAAAGGACAAAATTGTGGAACCTTAGGTGATATTTCTGTATTATCATTCAATGGAAATAAAATAATAACCACTTCTGGTGGAGGTGCAATGGTTGTGAAAGACAAAGCTCTGAAAGACAGAGCAATATTTTTGTCAACACAAGCAAGAGACAATGCTCCACACTACCAACACTCTCATGTTGGGTTCAATTACAGAATGTCCAATATCGTTGCAGGGATCGGACGCGGACAAATGGAAGTATTGGACGAAAGGGTAAAAGCAAGAAGAGCTAACTTTGAATATTACCAAAATAAATTTGAAAAAGACAATGGTATTACTTTTGTAAATGAACCCCAAGGATTTTTCTCGAACAGATGGTTGTCATGTATATTGACAGAATCATTCGAAAGAAGAGAACAGATCAGATTGAATTTACAGAATTATAATATAGAAACCAGACCTTTGTGGAAGCCTATGCACATGCAGCCTATATTTGAGAAATATCCTCAATATATGAATGGAACGAGCGAGAAATTGTTCGAAGTTGGTTTATGTTTGCCAAGTGGTTCTGATTTAACTAAAGAAGATTTAGACAGAGTAATTGAAGGGTTCTAATTTTTTGTTGTTCAGACAACAGTTGAAGAGAAGTTTACGGAGAGAAACTCCTCGCTGGGTAGTGTTTTGTATAGATTTATACATTACACTCAACACTTTTCTATTGGGATTTTTAATCGTTACAAATTTCAAACTCCAGATATCTGGAGTTGATTTGAAAATAGCGATGATTCAGTCGCCACAAGTTCTGTTTTTTGCATTTGTAGCATTTGTAGCAACATCTTCTTACAAAGGAATTGTTCGACATACGGGGTTCAAAGATATTTTAAGTGTTTTAAGAGCAAATGTACTTTTAGCATTTATGTTGGGACTTTTCTCTTGGTTAGTGAGTAAAGCATCTCCGGAATCAGTTCACATTATAAACGCACCCACTGTAATTATTCATTTTCTGCTCAACACAATGGCGTTGATTTTCTTGAGAATTCTTTACAAAAATCTCTATGATTATTACGTAGTAGGGACCCGTTATACAAAACGTGCAATGATTTATGGCGCAGGAGACTCGGGGGTAATTACCTATAAAGCACTTAAAAATGATGAAAGAAGCCGCATCAGTATTTTCGGATATTTAGACGATAAAAAAAGTAAGACCGGAAAAAAAATAAATGGCGTTACAGTTTATGATCCTAAAAAAGTAGATGCTCGATTCTTAGAAAAACACCATATAAACGAAATAATTATTTCTATTCAAAACATACGTCCTTCAAGACTTAGAGAAATAGTAGATTCTTTTACGGACTCACCTGTGACGTTGAAAATTGTTCCAGCGGTTAATAAATGGCTGAACGGTGACTTGAACCCACAACAAATTAAAGCGGTAAAAATCGAAGACCTTTTAGGACGAAAACCAATAAAACTTGATAATCCTGAAATTCGCGAAGAAATCCGTGATAAAGTTGTTTTGGTTACAGGGGCGGCTGGTTCCATCGGCAGCGAAATATCACGTCAGTTGATGGGGTATCCTTATAAAAAACTCATATTGGTTGATCAGGCAGAATCACCTCTTTATGACCTTCAGCAAACGACACAAGGTTTATGTAAAGGAGAATGTGAATTTGTGATGGGTGATGTGAGAGACCCTAACCGTGTTGATACAATTTTTAGGATTTTCAGACCGCAGATTGTATTTCATGCAGCTGCATATAAACATGTCCCTTTGATGGAAGATAATCCATATGAAGCAGTTCACACCAACGTCAAAGGAACTAAAATTGTAGCAGATAAAGCTGCTGAATATGAAGTAGAAAAATTTGTAATGGTTTCTACAGATAAAGCGGTTAATCCGACTAACGTTATGGGTGCAACCAAACGCCTGGCGGAGTTATATGTTACTTATTTAAACAAAAGAGTAAATACAAATTTTATCGTTACAAGATTTGGAAACGTTTTAGGTTCAAACGGTTCTGTAATTCCAATTTTCAAAAGACAAATCGAGGAAGGTGGACCGCTTACCGTTACGCATCCTGATATTACCCGTTTCTTTATGACAATTCCTGAAGCTTGTCAGTTGGTCTTGGAGGCCGGTGTTATGGGAAAAGGGGGAGAAGTATTTGTCTTTGATATGGGTGAATCTGTAAAAATTATTGACCTGGCCAAAAAAATAATAAGATTGAGTGGGATGCGCTATCCACAGGACATTGATATAAAGATAACAGGATTGAGACCAGGAGAAAAAATATTTGAAGAACTTTTGGCAGATGGAGAATCCACAATGAAAACACATCACGAAAAAATCATGATTGCTACTGTATGTAATGACGATTCTGATGAATTCAATGAGAAAATACAAGAATTAATCAAAGAAAATCACAACCCCAACCAAAGAGAAAAGAATTTACTTTTAGTAACTAAAATTAAGGAGCTCGTTCCGGAATATGTTTCCCAGAATTCTATCTATACCAGTATAGATGAACAAAAAAATAATGTTTGATTTTAAATTATATCTTTACACCACTTTAATCCACAGCATGAAAAATAGGATTTTAAACAAACCAATTCAATTTATCCTTATTTGCTTGGCACTCATTTCTTTAACCGGATGTGCTACAAGAGAACAAATTGTTTATTTTCAAGGAGACATCGATTCTATAGAGCAGCAGGTTGAAAAGTACTCACCCACCATCCAACCCGATGATTTATTAGTGATAACTATATCAGCGAGAGATTTTGAAGCTACAAAACCTTTCAATCAGGTAAACTACTATTACCAATCTCCAAATGAAGCAAGACTTCAAACTTATTTGGTGGATGAAGAAGGTAACATAGACTATCCGGTATTAGGTAAAATAGAACTTGGGGGTTTAACCCGTTCACAAGCTACAAATAAGTTGAAAAAATTATTGGAAGAGTACATTATAGATCCAGGAGCGACAATTAATATTACCAATTTTAAGGTTACTGTATTGGGTGAGGTAACACGTCCCGGAAGTTACACAATCCCAAATGAGAGAATTACAATCCTTGAAGCTTTAGGCCTGGCAGGAGATTTAACCATAAATGGAGTAAGGAATAATGTAATGGTAATCAGGGAAATAAATGGAGAAAAAACCTTTCATAGGGTTGATTTGACTTCCGGAAATGTAGTTAATTCCCCTGTGTATTTCCTGATGCAAAATGACGTTGTTTATATAGAGCCAAATAAAGCACAGATACAGTCTTCTGCATTTGGAAGAAATACCTCAATAATTATTTCTGTTGCAGGATTGTTAATAACAGTAATTTCGGTGCTTACCCGATAATACAAAATAGAAATGGAGAAAAGCGATTTATATAATTCATTTGAAGAAGAAGAGAATAACTTCAACCTAAGGGAAGTTTTAGAACAATATCTCTATTACTGGAAATGGTTTGTGCTGGGGTTTATAATTGCTATAGCAGGTGCATATATTTATTTGAGATACAGCACTCCCGCATATATGGTCTCCTCTAAAATACTTTTACTGGACGAAACCAATTCAATGTCTGGCGAACTAGCAGCCCTGCAGGATCTTTCAATACTTTCAGATGGGGGAAAAGCAAATGTAGAAGATCAAATTGAAATATTAAAGTCAAGGCGTTTAATGACAGAAGTCGTTACTCAGTTAAATTTAAATATACAATATCTAAGAGAGGGAAGATTTAAAACTACCGAGCTTCTGAATGAAAGTTCGCCCATTAAATTAAAATTATTGGAACAAAATTCAACTTTAAAAGATACGTTGAGTTCCAATTTCTTGGTAAAAATAATCTCTCCGACAGAATATGAAATAAAAGAGGAAGAAAAAGGTTTCAAAACAATAGCGAAATTTGGAAACAGAATAAAGTCTCCGGTTGGAGAAATCATTCTTATACCCAATGGAGAAAATCTAAATAAAAACGTAAACGACTTATTCTATATAAGAGTTCGACCTTTTATGAAAGTTGTTGAGAGCTATCGAAATAAAATCCAAGCGGAAGCTACAGGATCAGGCACCCGCAAAAACAATGTTATCACACTTTCAATGGTCGATAACGTAAAAGCCAAGGCAGTACGTATAATTGATGAGTTAGTAACACAATACAATGCCGATGCTGTAAATGATAAAAAACGCGTAGGTGAAAAAACAGCAAAATTTATCAATGAAAGATTAGATCTCGTAACTGCAGACCTTAAAGGAGCAGATGAGGATGTTAAAGAATTTAAATCCCAAAACAATGTTACAGATCTGGAAACTGAAACAGGAATCAATTTACAAACCTCGGCTCAAAATGATAGTAAGCTGTTGGAATATTCAACGCAGTTGAATTTGGTAAGTTATATGAACGATTATCTCAATTCCAACTCTAACGATTTAGTTCCTGCAAATATTGGTCTTAATGACGTTGCCATAAATACTTCAACCCAAAAGTACAACGAGCTGATTCTAGCAAGAGAATCCATGCTTACCCACTCGACAGAGAAAAATCCAATTGTGCAAAACCTCAATCAGCAAATTAATGATTTAGGGCAATCACTCAAAACAAGTTTGAATAACTACAAACAAACTACTCAGATTGCTGTAAACAATATAAAAAGAGAGGGTGGCTCTATTAATTCTAAAATCTCTGCTTTTCCAAACCAGGAAAAACAATTCAGAGACTTATCCAGACAACAGCAAATTGTAGAAGCTATTTATCTTTTTCTTCTTCAAAAAAGAGAGGAAACAGAAATTTCTAATGCCGCAACACCTTCAAAAATAAAAATCGTAGATACAGCTTATGGAAATGATACGCCAATATCTCCCAAAAAAAATATAATATATCTGGGAGCTGCTATCTTGGGACTTATAATTCCTTTTGGTTTTCTTTATACAAGATTTTTACTTGACAATAAAGTTCATACCCGTAAAGAAATGGAAGCAGTTGTAAAAGCTCCTGTTATAGGAGACATTCCAACTTCTGAAAATACTTTTATTGAACAAAACGACAGAAGTGTACTTGCAGAAGCATTCCGCATTTTACGTACTAACATGAGTTTTTATTTATCAGGAAATAAAAATGAAACAAAAAATATTTTTATAACCTCCACGATAAGCGGAGAAGGGAAAACATTTATAGCAACCAATCTATCAATAGTCCTTTCTTCATCCACAACAAAAAACAGAGTATTGATTATTGAAGCAGATATTCGTAGTCCTAAAGTATTGGATTATCTCAATATTAAAAATCTAATGTCCAACCGTAAAGGTATTACTCATTTCTTGATGGATGAAGATTTAACAATAGAAGATATTATAATAAAAGACTCTTCTTATGCATTTGACATCATTTCTGCGGGTGTTTTGGCGCCTAATCCTTCTGAATTATTGATGAATGGGAGATTCCAGGAAATGATTAGCCAGGCACAGGGAAAATACGATTATATAGTTGTAGATACAGCTCCTGTAAGTTTGGTGACGGATACACAGTTGATTTCTGAGCAGGCAGATTTATTTATTTATGTAACACGTGCAAATTATCTAGATAAACGATTGCTTAATGTTCCTAGAGAACTTTACCGTGACAAAAAACTTCCAAACATGGCAATGTTATTAAATGACGTCGGAGCGGGAAGAGGTTACGGCTATGGTTACGGCTACGGATATGGCTACGGATATGGTTATGGCTACGTTCAGCAAAAGAAAAAATGGTACGAAAAATTTTTACCTGAAAATCCCTTAAAGAGAAAATAAATTTTTAAATAATTTCAGCCACCACAAAGGTGCTTCCGCCAACATAGATGAAATCATCTGCGTTGGCGTTTTCTTTTGCGCTTTCCAAAGCATTTTTAATGGTTGAATGATAAGTAGCATCCAATTCATTTGGAACCAATTTCTTCAGATCCTCCAAAAGCATCTTACGTGGAACATCCGGCTCACTGAAATAATATCGTGCATCTTTAGGGAAAAGTTCCAGGATGGACACGACGTCTTTATCATTTACAAACCCCAAAACCAAATGGAGTTTTTCATACTCGGTTTGATTAATTTGTTTCATCACTTCACTCAAACCATGCGTATTGTGTGCCGTATCGGTAACGATGAGTGGGTTTCTCTGAAGAATGTCCCAACGACCTCGCAAACCTGTATTTTTAACTACATTTTTCAATCCTCTTTCGATTGAATTTTCATCAATATGAAATCCTTTCTTTTGTAAAATATCAACTGCCATAAGCACTGTTCTTCTGTTTTTTATCTGATAAATTCCAATCAAATCTGACTCATATTCCTTGAATGAATTTTCTTCAGTGAAGACAATTTCAGAATGGGTTTCTTTAGCTTTTTGTTCAAATACTTTTCTGGTTTCTGGAAGCGTCTCTCCGATTACGACAGGAATATTAGGTTTGATGATTCCTGCTTTTTCAAATGCAATTTCTTCAATTGTATTCCCTAAAATATTTATATGGTCAAATCCGATGTTGGTAATCACAGACAAAATAGGCATGATGATATTGGTAGAATCCAATCTTCCGCCCAAACCGGTTTCGATTACCGCAATATCTACATTTTCTTTGGCAAAATAATCAAAAGCCATCGCCACAGAAACTTCAAAAAATGAAGCCTCAAGCGATTCGATTTTAGCTGAATTATTTTCTACAAAATCGATGATAAAATCTTCGCTGCACATTTCGCCGTTGACTCTGATTCTTTCTCTGAAATCTTTCAGATGGGGAGAAGTCGTCAATCCCACTTTGTAACCTGATTCCTGCAAAATCGAAGAAAGCATGTGCGAAGTGCTCCCTTTTCCGTTGGTGCCAGCAACATGAATGGTCAAATATTTTTGGTGAGGATTTCCCAAATATTCGGTAAGCAATCTGATGTTGTGTAAATCTTTTTTCAGCGCCGCGCTGCCAATTCTCTGAAACATAGGCAGCTTTTCATAAAGCCATTCAACCGTCTGTGCGAAATTTTTTTTCATTTTATTTAGAACTAATTCGCAGCCAAATATAACCTATAATTCCAGCAAAAAATGAAGCGCACATAATCATAAATTTGGCATTGTTTATAATTTCCCAATCATCAAAGGCAAGTAATGTGATGAATATGGACATTGTAAATCCGATTCCCGCCAGAAATCCAACCCCGGTGAGGTTTGACCAATTCATTCCCGTTGGAAGTTTACACGCTTTTAGAATGACAGCAATCAAACAGAATAAAAGAATTCCCAAGGGTTTGCCTAAAATTAATCCACCTAAAATTCCCAAAGCATAAGGTTCTCCGAAGTTGCTTTCCCATCCTGGATTTATAATAATTGCAGTATTTGCCAAAGCAAAAATGGGTAAAACCAAAAATGCAACAGGCGCATGTAAAACGTGTTGTAATTTGTATGATTTTGAAAGTGAATCATCTTTGTGAAACGGAATTGTAATGGCAAGTAAAACGCCTGCAATGGTCGCATGAATTCCGGAATGTAACATGAAATACCACATAAAAATTCCTCCGATTAAATAAATCCAAATGGATTGAATTCTCATTTTGTTTAACATCAATAATAAAACAAAAATCGCCAATGCAATTCCTAAATTGATCCAATAAATGGCAGAGCTGTAAAAGATTGCAATAACCATAATCGCTCCCAGATCATCTATTACAGCAAGCGCAGTCAGAAATACTTTGAGCGAAAGCGGAACTCTTTTTCCTAACAATGAAAGAATTCCAATCGCAAATGCAATGTCGGTTGCCATCGGAATTCCAAATCCGGATTCGGTTGGTGTACCGGAATTGAAATTCATATAAATCAATGCCGGAACCAACATCCCGCCAATTGCGGCGATGATAGGAAGCAAAGCGTTTTTGAAACTTGAAAGTTCGCCTACGATGACTTCTCTTTTTAATTCTAAACCGATTAAGAAAAAGAAAATAACCATCAATCCATCGTTGACCCAATGGTCTAGATGATGTCCGAAAATTTCCGTTTTCCAAAAATTTTCATAGCTGATTCCTAAAGAAGAATTGGCAATAAAAAGTGAAACAATTGTACAAAAAAGTAAGATGACTCCACCCGCTTGTTGACTCTTGAAAAAGTTTATAAAAATCTTTTGTACCTTCATATTGCGAAGGTATTAAATCTAATTTTTAAATATTAATTTTTAGCTTTGTTCCTTTTCCTTTGTTATTGTTGATGGTCAATTCTCCGCCCAGTTCGGCGATTCGTTTGTACATATTGTGAAGCCCGTTGCCGAGTTTGACATTGTTTTCATCGAGTCCGATTCCATTGTCTAAAACGCAGATAACAAACCTTTCTCCATTTTTTTTGAACTTAATTTGTATTTCTGTCGGTTCTGCATGTTTGATGGAATTATTGATGGACTCCTGAATCACGCGGTAAATGTTAATTCCTTCAAGAGCAGAAAATGAAAATTCCTCATCGATTTTTTCATCAATTTCGAAATTGAAATCAATTCCTTTTGTTGCCAATTTTGCATTTTCGATGAAATTATTGATTCGAATTTTTAAATCAGCAAAAGAAATATTTTCCTTGTTCATGGCCCAAATGGTATCCCGGAGTTCGGTAATCGTGTGGCGTGTGAAATAGCTGATGTCTTCCAAACGGTCTGAAATTTCCGGATTTTCTTGGTTTAGGATAAATTTCAGATTGTCAATAGACGAAATGATGAATGTGAGCTGCGAGCCGATATTGTCATGTAGATCACGGGAAATCCTCAGACGTTGTTCATGTAATTTGTTTTGGGTTTCGATTTTGATTAGCGCATCTTTGAGCTGGTTTTCCTTTTCGAGTTGTTTGTTTCGGATCTTTTGAACTCTGTAAAACTGATAACCAATCATTCCTCCCAAAACTGCCAAACTGATTATTGCTAAAATCAATAGGTTTTTTCTCTCTATTTTCAATTGATTTTCTGCTATCTGCGCGCGTTGTACAAGAATTTGTCTTTCTTTTTTTTCAGTTTGATATTTGGTCTCTACATCATGTAACTGTTCCAAATTATTTTCTTGTCTTATACTGTCGGAAATGCTGTTATATTTTTTGTAATATTGATTGGCTTCTTTGAATTTTTGTTGTTGCTCATTATAGTTGATGTAATTTTCAATGCTTATAAGGTAATCTTCTGATATTTTATTTTTTTTAGAAAAGGAATAAGCAGAATCTATATAATTTTTTGCAGTGGTATATTCTTTATTCTCAATTAGCATTTGAGCAATATTGTTGTAAGTAGACGCAACTCCACCTAGATTTTTTATTGATTTCTCAATCGCAAGAACTTCTCTGAAAATTTTGAGCGCATCGTTTATTTTCCCTTGATAATAATAAACACCTCCCACATTATTCAATGATTCTGAAATGCCTTTTTTATCTTTAAGATTTCTTTCAATTTCCAAAGATTTTGTAAAATACTCTAAGGCTTCGTCCAAATTTCCTTCATTTACTACAATCATTGCATAATTGTTATATGCTTCAGATAATCCTTTTTTGTTTTCTGTTTTGGTAAACTTTTCGATGGCAGTCTGGTTGTATTCTTTTGCTTTTTCATACAGTTCCAATGAATTATAAACCACACTTAAATTACTGCATACGGTTGCGTATTCATTGTCCAGTTTGAGCTTATCATAGCCCTTCAAAGCATTTATGTAAAATTTCACAGCTTCTTCGTACTTGCCCATCGAGCGGTTGCAGGCACCGATATTATTGTAAGCGGAGGCTTCAAGTTTGATATCCCGGGTTCCTAAAACTTTTAAAGAATATTGTTTGGCCTTTTCGAATTCGCCTAAAAATCTGTAAACGATTCCTAGGCTGTTATTGGTTCGTTGGACATCAATTTTTTCTTCTGATAATTTTTGAGCTTCTTCTAATAACGATAACGCACGTTTTGCCTCTGTTCGGTAAATTTTCAGAGCGTCATCATTTAATTTCTCAATATTCTTTTTCTGAGCACAAAGAGTTGAGCAAAAAAATAAAACCAGATAAAATAGAAATGTTTTCATACCATTGTTTTTATAAATTAACCAAGGTATCAGAAAGGTTTAAAGATAATTGACACATTTCAAAAATGAATTGTTGAATTTCCTGATATAAAATTAGGAAAATAAATCGTCCGTTTTATAATCCTTTTAATTTTAATGCTTTATGTTATTTTTAATTGAAAATTAGCGTAATAGCAGTAAACTCAGAATAACTACATCGTTCCTGCCATTACGCTCTCTCACATGTTAATTAATCAATGTATAATAGTAAAGAGAACCCCTAAAAGGGGTTTAAATTGTTAGAATTAAAGTTGTATATTGAAGGAACCTTCAGTCACATTTTTCACGCTGTTGTCACCGTTTACATTTTTACAAGAAAAACTGAATGTGCCTTTTACATGAGTGGCCGTCATTTCTGAAATTTTGATTTCGCCTGCCTGACTTGAATCATAAGGTGCTTGCCAAGTGTGTGTTTGCGTGTTCATCGGATTGCTCATATCAACCACAATTTCCATATAAGAAGCGCTGTTCGCTATGTTAGCACCACCTCCGAGAGGATAAGTTCCCACACCGTCAATTCCATTGATAAGCAATGTAAGTGCTTTACTGGATGTTCCTCCTGTATTTCCCTGAATGGATAAAGTTCCGCTGACCAAGTTGGCAAAAGTTACCATCTCTAGAGTCGTGATGGTAGTTCCATCCACTTTTGCCACAATCGTTCCTTCAGCTGCTGGTCCGGCATTTCCACCATCATCATCACTTTTACAAGAGAAAGTAAAAATTGCAGATGAAATTAAAAGCAACATCATAATGTTTAATTTTTTAATCGTTTTCATAATTTTTTGGATTAATAGTTATGATGCAAATTTTCAAATTCAAATAAATTCATGCAATAAGGCATTTGCCCTATTTTGAAATTCTTAAAATGAAAAGATTAAATAAGCTTGATTCGTTCTGCTTTTTGGATGGCTTCCAGTTTATTATGAACCTGCAGTTTTTTGTAGATATTTTCGATGTGTTTCCTCACGGTACTTGGCGAAAGGAAAAGGTTTTCGGCTATATTATTGTAATTTAAACCTTTGCTTAATTGTTCCAAAACGTCTATTTCACGGGCAGAAAGTTTTACGTCCTCTTGTTCGGACTGATTTTTAAATTCAACCGGATTTCTAAGCAATTTCAGGGTTTTCAGGGCAATCGATGGCGTCATGGCTGCACCGCCATTGATGGTTTCGATGATGCCGTTGTAGAGGTTTTGGGCTTTTATGTCTTTGAGTAAATAACCGTCAGCCCCGGCTTTGATGGAATTGAAAATATTTTCATCATTATCAAAAACGGTAAGCATCACGATTTTGATGTGCGGGTATTTTTTTTTGATTTCTTCCGTGGCTTCAATGCCGTTCATGACGGGCATTTCTATGTCCATAAGAATCAAATCAATAACGGAGTCAGATTTCATTTTTTCGATCAAGTCTTTTCCGTTGATAGCTGTGAATTTCAATTTCAAATCGTCAAAAAAAGAGAGTTTTTCTTCGATGACCTTGGTCAGGAAGAAATTATCATCTGCTATGGCAATTCGTACATTCACATTTTAAAATTAATTCAAATTCAGGAATATACAACGCCTGAGCTGTGATTTTTTTTCGCCCCAGTAACAGATTTTAAGACATTGATTTCGTTTTCGTGTTTTAAAATTCCGATGAACGCAAAAACCAATGCTTCTTTGAAGTCGATAATTTCATCTTTTGGAATGATAATTTCCGTTTCGTCCATGGATCTCAACCTTTCGAGGAAGAATTTATTTTTCGTACCGCCACCGGTGATGAAGATATCTCTGAGTTGATTCTGATTAAATATTTTGCTGATTTGCTGTGCGAAATGTTCTGTAAAAGTTGCGAGTAGATCTTCTGTTTTTAAGTTTGATTTTTCAATCAAAGGAAAAACTTCTTCGATGCAGAATTCAATTCCTAATGATTTTGGAGGATTGAGTCTATAAAATTCTAGAGAATTTAATTCTTCCAAAAAAGAATTATTTAGAGTTCCATTTCGGGCTAAGTCCCCGTCTTTATCATATTTAAATCCTGACTTTTCTGCCAGATAATTTAAAATTATATTGAAAGGAGAAACATCAAAAGCAATTCGTTCATTTTCTTTTTTGAATGAAATGTTTGAAAATCCGCCCAAATTAAGACAAGCATCAAATTCTCTAAACAATTTTTCATCTCCAATTGGAACCAAAGGCGCGCCCTGCCCGCCAAGTGCTACATCCTGCATTCGGAAATCACAAATTGTTTTGATGCCCGTTTCGGCAAAAATCGCTGCACCATTCCCGATTTGAAGTGTATATTTTTCTTTTGGATTATGAAAGACTGTATGTCCGTGAGAGGAAATCAAATCAATATTTTTTACCTGATATTTTTGGATGAATTCATTTACTTTTTGTCCTAAATAAAATCCGTAATCTGCGTCTAATTTAGTTAAATCCAATCCTGAAAGATAAATTGAATTTTTTAACCTGGAAATCCATTCGTCTGAATAAGAAACAGTTTCCGCATGGATGATTTCAAAATGAAATGAAGGCAATTCAAATTTAGCATAACACAAATCCAACCCATCCAGAGAAGTCCCAGACATCAAACCGATTGCATAAAATGTTTTCATATGTTGAATTATTTTAAGTGAAATGAGCCTTTTGATTTCATCGTTTAAAAATAAGATAAATTCAGTACTTTTGGGACGCAAAATACTTATACAATGGCAAAAGACATAATTTTCGATTTGATTGAAGACGAAAGAGAAAGACAAACTGTCGGACTGGAGCTGATTGCTTCAGAAAATTACGTGAGTGGTGATGTGATGAAAGCGATGGGCTCAATTTTAACCAATAAATATGCGGAGGGTTATCCCGGAAAGCGTTATTATGGAGGATGTGAGGTCGTGGATGAAATCGAAACTCTTGCCATTGAAAGGTTGAAACATTTGTTCAATGCAGAATATGCAAATGTGCAGCCACACAGTGGTTCACAGGCAAATGCTGCTGTTTATCTGGCTTGTTTGAACCCGGGCGATAAAATCATGGGATTTGATTTGTCTCATGGGGGGCATTTGACTCATGGTTCGCCTGTAAGTTCTTCAGGGATTTTGTTTGAAACTTGTTTCTATGGTGTAAGCCAGGAAACGGGGAGAATTGATTATGAAGCTATGCGTCAAACGGCTTTGAAAGAAAGACCGCAAATGATTATTTGTGGAGCTTCTGCTTATTCGCGCGACATTGATTATACCAAATTTAGAGCAGTTGCAGATGAAATAGGAGCTTTATTGATGGCAGATATCGCGCATCCGGCGGGATTGATTGCAAGAGGGATTTTGAACGACCCGATTCCACATTGCCACATAGTCACTTCTACAACGCATAAAACTTTGCGAGGACCACGTGGAGGAATCATTTTGATGGGCAAAGATTTTGAAAATCCTTGGGGTCATGCTACACCAAAAGGCGAAATCAAAATGATGTCTCAATTGTTGAATGCTGCCGTATTTCCTGGAATTCAGGGAGGTCCTTTGGAGCATGTGATTGCAGCAAAGGCAGTTGCGTTTGAGGAAGCTTTGTCTGATGAATACTTCGAATACATTTTGCAGGTAACCAAAAATGCACAGGCTTTGGCTAAAGCGATGATTGACAAAGGTTATGAAATAATTTCCGGTGGAACAGATAACCATTTGATGTTGATTGATTTACGTAATAAAAATATTTCCGGAAAAGAAGCGGAAAATACTTTGGTAAAAGCGGATATCACTTGTAACAAAAATATGGTTCCGTTTGATGATAAATCTCCATTTACCACTTCTGGTATCCGTTTAGGGACGGCTGCAGTTACTACACGTGGACTAAAAGAAGCTGAAATGCAAACCATTTCGGATTTGATTGATGAGGCGTTGATGAATAAGGATGACGAATCGGTTTTGGAATCAGTTGCAGAAAAAGTTAATGAATTGATGCAGGACAGACCACTTTTTGTAAAATAATTCAGAATTTTAAGATACAAAAGCAGTATAATTTTCATTATACTGCTTTTGTGTTTAAATAACTTTTAATCAGGCTTTTGTAAAATGATTTCAAGTGTCTGTTTTCGGGAATTCGTACATTATAAATACTTGAAATTTAATGTTTTCTTAATATACTTGTCGTTGAATTTATAATATTTATTCGTGTCCAAATCCTAAATAATGAAAACCTATTCAAAAATCAGTAATAAGAATACCATAGGTCTTCGATTAAAAATAATCGAACTACTTATGTTGCTCCATCTACCCATTTTCTTTCTTCTGTTTTTTATTAGAATAAGTAATGCTTACAAGGAAGAATTTGGAATATTGTTGAGTATTTCTTTTGTGTTTTTAACCATTATGTTTTTTCGAGCAAGATATTTTGAACTTGATTCTTCAGGGGAAGTAATTTCAATTAGGAGTTATCATCCGATATTTAAAAATATGGAAAGACGAGCAGAATTTCCCAAACAAAAGTTGCAGGATTATAAAGTTGAAAAGAAACCGGGTGGTGCAGTGATTAAAGTATATCTGAAGATGCTTGAAAAGAAGAATACATCAGTTAAGTATTCAATTCAGGGATTGAGTAAAAATAATGTCCAAAAATTAGAGAAGTCCTTAGAGAAAACAAAAGAGGAATATAAATCTTATCTCTAAATCCGACTTTTAAAATTGTAAAGAAATTATTTATTTTCTTTCTGGATCTCTTTTAGAAAATAAGAAGGTCTGATTCCGGTTTGGTCATAAAAAGCTTTTGAGAAGCTTTGACGAGTATTATAACCAGCCAATTCTGCAATCGCGTCTATGGTATATGATCTGTATTTAGATTCCTCTTTTAAGAGTTGGATGATGTAATTTATTTTCAATTCATTGAGGTAATTTGTAAAAGTTTTTCCTTTAATATCATTTATTGTTTTAGAAAGGTAACTTGAGTTTGTTTTTAATTGCGAAGCAAGTTTGTTTAAAGTTAAATTAGACTGAAGGAAATTTTTTCTTTCTTCAAATCGTTGTAATTTTTCAAGAATTTCTCGTGAGGTTTCGTTGGCTATTTCAAAAGAAACTTTCCCTATAGGTTGAATGGTGGCAGGAATGTTTATGAGCAAATCGTATTTTTCTTTAAATGAACGTTTTTGTTGAATCAGTCTGACACTCCAGATAATTAGAAAAATCAATCCCAAGGCACCAATTATAATTACATATTGGTAGCTTCTGCTTTGTTTTTTATAATTTGTCTCTAATTGTTGTTTCTCTAAGATTAATTTATTGGTGTCATATTCTTTGTGGATTTTGGGAGAAATATATTCAAAATGTGCAGTGTTTATACTATCTAACTTGAGCAATTGATTCACATAGTAGAGCTGTTCTGACTGCTGCCCCAGAGATTTATGATGATTAATAAGTATTTCATACATAGGGCGAAATGTTTTGTCAGCATATTGGTATTCATTAAAAAGAGAATCAACCTTATTAAAATAATTGAGGGCTTTTTTCTTTTCATCTAACTTCCAGTAACTTCTCCCTATGTGGTAGTATGAAATCCCAATCCATGTAAAATCCTCAGTATTTTCAAGTATATATTCTAGTCCTTTTTCTACAGTTTCTATGCAGGAATTATATTCCCCAGCCATGTATCTTTCATATCCAAGAACAATTAGAGAGTAGTTGAAAAATTGTTGATCCTTCAATCTTTCAGATTCTTTGAGTAAAAGCCTGTTATTTTCAAAAAGTTTTTTATAATTATCAATCCTATAATAAGCCATATTGATTCCTGAAAGAGAAAGCAGATAAAGTCTTTCACTTTTGTAATCATTTTGAGATTTAAAGTAAGTTATACATTTACTAAATAAATCAATAGCTTCTTCAGATTCATTGAGATAGGCTTTGATAGATGCTATGTGCAGCAAAGTGCTGTATTTAAGAAGTGAATTTTTGGAATTTTCCAAATATTTGTCTGCAATCAAATAATTATTGAGTGCATCTGTATGGTCTTTTTCTATGTAAAACAATCTTCCCTTTGTCAAATATGCTTCTCCTATTAAGTCTTCTTTCTTAGATAATTTTGCATAGTAGAGAGAACTGTCGAGCACGATGAGGTTTTTTTCTTTATCATACAAAGTCCATTGTAAACGGTAGTAATCAGAAAGAAATTCATAATCTTTTTCTTTTTTGGCTTTTTCAAACCTGTCACTCAGTTCATAAACTTCTTTTAGGTCAGTCAGTGAAAATTTTTTATCGAAATTGGAAATTTTATTGATGTCAGCATCTTTCTGGCTAAATACAAAATGTGTAGAAAAAATAAGGGTTAGAAAGAGGATTTTTTTTGCTACCATATATTCCAAATATACAAAACAATGGTTTCAAACCTTAAAATAATTCTACGTTAAAAAAAACTTAATATTTGATATTTTAAAATGATTAAATTGTTGATTTTCAATTTTTTGTAAAACTATAAAATAAGTAATCATTTATAAATCACTCCCGGTATTAATTTTTTTAACCATTCCACTTCGATATTTTTGACCAGGATAATTTTAAAAAATTAATAAAACACATGAGAAACATTTTATTATTTGCACTGGTTTACTTTTTGTATTCAAATGCGTATTGTCAGGAAAACTGTGATTATGATTTTCCCGGCAATGGTACTTTTAGTTATGTAATTGGCATTTCTACTTTTGAGCAAGCAGCTGATTTTGATGTAGAACCTGCGGTTCAGTTTACACTTCAACAATATGAAGTAAATTTAAACGCAGAGATTACTACAGCTCAAATCAAAGTTTATGGCGATAACACTACAAACCCCGGGAGACCTGGAGCCGTATTAGCAACATTTGCTTCAGTAGTACCAGCTTCTCAAACAAATTTGGGAAATGGGTTTTACAATACTGTTTTTAATCTACCACAAGATGTAATCTTGGCAGGCGGACAAACTGGAAAAAAATTCTGGATAAGTATCCTTACAACCAGTGGTGAGGTAGAAGCACAAGAAACCCCAACCGGACCTGGAGTTAAAACCAATTTAGGGGGTTTTTGGTATGATTTTTTTAGCGGCGACATTGCTTTTAATGTTTCAGGTGAGTGTGAAGAACAAGATGTACAATTTTGTGAAGCCGGTTTTTCAACTATAGAACCTATAACAAGAGTAAATTTTGCAGGAATAAACAACCCATCCAGCGCAACTTCAACAGTGGGAAATGAATCTTTCACAAACATACAAGGAGCCGTAAATCAGGGAGGTAATTATGATATTTCAATAGAAGGAAATACAAATGGTAATCAAACAACTTATGTGACATTATTTGTGGATTGGAATGCTAATAATTTATTGGATGACGAGGGTGAACGTTATGAAATAGGAACAATTACAAACTCTACAGGAACTGATGGTGTTACTGCAGAAGGAAATATTACAGTTCCGGAAGATGCTACAATAGGAAATGCCCGTATGAGGGTAATTAAAAGCTCTTCGGCTTATGCAACAGATCCTTGTGGAAGCTACGCAGGGCAGGCAGAAGACTATACACTAAATGTAGGATTGTTGTTGCATGTAAATTGTGAAATAGGAATTTCGGGAACTGTAACGCCTATTTCATTGATTAACTTTGCAGGGATTTACAACCAATCTTCTTTATCAAGTAATATTGCACATGAAAAGTTTTACGATATTCAAGCTACTGTAATTCCTGGAAATGCCTATCAATTAAAAGTGAGAGGGACAACCAATGGAACTTATGAAAACATTGCGGTATTTATAGACTGGAATGCAAATGACCGTTTCGATGAGGGAGAAATGTATTTATCTCCAAACGCATTTAATTCAAATGGTAATGATGGGCAAGAAGCAATAATTAATGTAGGAGTGCCATCAAATGCAGCGTTAGGCTTGACGAAAATGAGAATAATAAAAGCAACCGGCGGATTTCCTACCAACCCTTGTGGAGATTATGCGCAGGGACAAGCGGAAGACTATACCATATTGATACAAAATAATGTAGATGATTATTGCGAGCCAAACTTTACTGGATTCTTGGACAATATGGAAACCATTTCTTTTGCAGAAATTGAGTATACAATTTCCAATTCTCCTTCTCCATTGGAATATGAATTAGACTTGGTGGCTAATGTAATGCAAGGGCAAATAGTTCCAATTATAGTACAGAAACCCAATAATAGTTCGAATTACATCACAGCCTATTTTGATTGGAATAACAATAATGTATTTAATTCAAATGAGGTGTACACTTTAGTGGGTATAGGAGATGATGTCTATCAACAGAGTATCTATGTACCAGCAAATGCGCAATTGGGCGAAACAAGAATGCGCGTAATTTTAGGTTCAAACGATTCGACAGATCCTTGTGGAGAATACATTCATGGACAAATGGTTGATTTCACAGTCAATGTAAGTGTAGGAAGTGGAGACCTGAGCGCTGACTGTTTCCAAGGAAATCCAAGCAATGATTTTGAAATGGGAGCAGCAATGGGGCGTTATGCGGAAGACTTTTTTGTGTCTGCAGGAAATAATTTGGTTGCTGAAACCATTGAATTAAATGTGCTTTCAACTTTTAGCGTTGGTCCTGTAACATTGAAATTCAGAGATGATGTGAACGGAAAACCAGGAAACATCATTCATCAGGTTACAGTAGCCCCAACTTCCCAAGAAATTATTGGGCTGAGTTTTGGTGTATCTGTGCGGAAATTAATTTTAGATATTGACCCGATTTATTTTTTCGGTGGAAACAACGGAAAGAAATATTGGATACAACCATCTGGTCTGGATAGTAATAATAATCTCTATTTCTGGGAGTTTACTTCTGAAAATTTAGGAGACTCACCAATTCATTATGATGTAAATAATTGGGATATTTTTGAACCGGTAGAAGGTTACAATGGTGTATTTAAAATTAATTGTACAGATGGCATTATAGGAGAAGCAGATTGCGGCCAAGGAAATGAAAGCAATAATTTCGAAGAAGGTTATAATGTTGCAGATGAGAATAACAGCGTGTTATTAGCAGATGACTTTGCAGTCTCTCCAGGAAATACAATGACCGTTGAGAAAGTAGTAATCAATTTAATTGCTGAATTTCCTGCACAGGATGTGACACTTAGGTTCTATGAAGACAACAATGGGAAGCCGGGAACAGTTATAACTACATTGACTGATATCGTTCCAGTTTCTCAGGAAATAATTGGCCAAGCATTTAACCGCAATGTATATGAAGTTGTTTTAGACATAGACCCACAAAGCTTCTCAGGCGGTGGAACAGGTAAAAATTATTGGTTTAGTCCTCAAGTAACTTCAACTTGGAGTGGTACACCTATTTATTGGGAAGTTAGTTCTCAACCGGGTATTGGAAGCGATATGCATTACAGCTTGGTAGGTGGACCATGGGATATGCAGTCAGGATTTAATGGTGTGTTTACATTATTATGCGAAGATGAACCTCCATTCGTTGATACATATTGTACGCTGGAATATATCGGAGGAGTTGTGCCTATGACACATCTTATTTTAAGCGATGTAGATAATATTTCTACGCCAAGTTTGAGCGCACCACTTCAGGAATATTTCCTTGATCCGTTGGTAAATGTTAATCAAGGAGAAACTTACGACATTACTTTCCAAGGAAATACATTAGGAGAATACACCTTCTATTTTACAGCATTTATTGATTGGAACCAAAATGGAGTGCTAAATGACGAGGGAGAAGTATATCAATTAGGAACTGTTTATAATTCTTCGGGGACCGATGGTGTTTTTGGTACAAATACTATTCAAATTCCAAATGGTGCAATTTTAGGTGAAACAAGAATGAGAATTATCTATAATTATGATTATTACCACATGGATCCTTGTGCCGATATAGAAGTAGGTCAAGCAGAGGAATACACTCTAAAAATTGGAGAAGAGATGGGAATTTCAGATTTACAGAAAAATAAATTCTCTTACTATCCAAACCCGGTTAAGGATGTTTTAAATCTGAAATCAGATCATCAGATTTCTGAAATCCGCATCTATGATCTTACCGGTAAAGAAGTGTTTGCTCAAAGTATTCATTCCAATTCGAAAGAAATTACTTTATCTCAATTAGAAACTGGAATTTATGCAGCGAGGATTATCATAAACGGTAAACCAGAAACATTTAAAATTATCAAAAAGTAACTTATTCTCATAATTAGTTAATATTTAATAAGAAGGTACTCTACGGAGTGCCTTTTTATTTTTTTCCAATTCTGCCTAAATGGGTATCGTGAAATCCGGCAAAATGTTTCAATCCATATCCAAAAATTCTGTCCATAACCGAATGGGCAAATAAAATAATTCCAACCAATTGAATGAATTCATTCTCGAAATAAACTCCTGATAGATAAACTAAAATAGCCAATCCCTGATGGTGAAATAAATTATAAACAATGGCTCCGAATTTATTTCCACAGGCATATCCAAGCATACTTAAATCTGGCAAAAGAAGCAATGCCGGAAACCACCACCAACTGAATTCCAGCAAGGAAAATAAATAAATCGACAGTATAAATAACCCTAAATTTTCTAAACTTACAACAGCTTTCATTTTTCAACTTTACTTATAAGTTTAACTTGGACGAGGTTTGTTACAAATCCTGCACACGACAAACATCAAATTTCCGTTATTTGTACATAAATTCTATTGTTGCAGTTGCGGTATAAAATAGTATTACTTTTTTGTTCGGTTTTGATTTCGTTTGCATGGGGGCAGGTTCCTTCGTGGCAAAATGACAATTCCCGAAAAGATTCTATCGTAATTTCAGATACGGTTCAACTCAACGCAAATGTGATTTTGCCGGAAAAATTTTTTGTTTTTGATGAATTGGGTCAACCCATTTCTGATTTATTTTACCGCGTTGATCATGCTTCCGGAAAAATATATTTTGACGAGTCTTTAAAAAACCAAAAGGCAACCGTATACTATTTCATTCATCCCGATTTACAGCAAACTGCGTATTATTCAAAAGACACAGCGCTGATAGTCGAACGCGAAAAAGAAAATATTTTTTATTCGTTCGGAGACGAAAAAATAAAAGAAAAAAAACCATTCGACGGACTCAATAGCCGTGGCTCTCTCGTTCGGGGAATCCGTTTCGGGAACAACCAAAGTGCTTCTACGCAATCTTCTTTGGATTTGCAATTGTCAGGAAATTTAACCGAAGAAATAGGCATCAATGCGGTGATTTCTGACAACAATGTTCCGATTCAAGCGGATGGTTATACGCAGCAACTCCAGGAATTTGACAAAGTTTATGTCGAATTGTTCAATAAAAATTCAAGGGTTCGTGCGGGACATATTGATTTGGTTCAGGACAAAGATTTCTTTGGGAATTTTACACAAAAAGTAACAGGATTGCAAATCGGAACTGAACTCACGCACGCCAACGATTCCAAAACCAGAATCCAAGTTGCAGGAAGTACAACACGAGGGGAATTTGCCACGCGGAAAATCATCGGTCAAAACGGAAATCAAGGTCCATACCGGCTTTCAGGGAATAACAATGAATTGTTTATTATCATCGTTTCAGGAAGTGAGCGTGTTTACCTCGATGGTGTTTTGCTGACGCGTGGCGAAGACAATGATTATGTAATTAATTATAATACAGGAGAATTAACTTTTACCAGCAATCGTTTAATTACTGCGAATTCAAGGATTACGGTGGAATACCTTTATGCAAACAGAAGTTATTCTCAGTTTTTAATTTATGGAGGAATTGAACATGAGTCGGAAAAATTTAAGATTGCAGGACATTTTTATTCCAACGGTGATTCCAAAAATAATCCTTTGAACGATAATCTGAGTGATGCGGATAAACAAATTCTAGCGGATGCCGGAAACAACACGGCTGAAATGTTCAATACTACTGCCGTTCCAACAGCGTATGACCCTGATCGGAATTTGTACCGAAAAGTTTTGATTGATGGTGTTGAAATATTTGAATATTCGGATGATCCGGAAGAAGAATTGTTTTATGTAACTTTTACTTTGATGGGTAATAATCGAGGAAATTATATAAAAAGTGACATTGAAGTGAATGGGAAAATTTTTCAATATGTTCCGCCTGTTGGAGGCATTCCGCAAGGAAATTACGAACCGATTCGCCAATTGGTTCCGCCCAAAAGACTGCAGCTTTATACGATTAATTCTGCTTATAAGTTGAAAAACAATGGTTTGATTGGATTGGATTTGGCGATGAGCAATGAAGATTTAAATCTATTTTCGGACATTGATGACAATCAAAATGTAGGTTTTGGAGGAAGAGTCTACGGCAACAGAAAATTCCAAATGAAAGATTGGGGGCTCAATCCTTTGTTTGAACTATCATACATCCAGAAAAATTTCCAATCGATTCAGCGGTTGAGAACCGTGGAATTTACGCGTGATTTCAACCTCGACCAAGAACTCTCCGAAGTCAATCAAACTTATTTGAAAGTCGGTTTGCAAGCCAATTACAGAGATTCATTAAACTTAAATTATAATTTACATTATTTAAACAATGAAAACCAGTATACGGGTTTTAAAAATGATTTGAATTTGAATTATAAATCCGGAAAGAATTTTGCACAAGCGAATTTCTCTTTGTTGAATTCAGAAAAACATTCTATTCTTACCCCTGATTTAGATCCCGACAAATCGCAATTTTTACGCTATCAGGCCATTGCAAAGAGAAAGGTTTACAAATCTTTTTGGATCGGTGCGCAATACATGGGAGAGCGAAATGAAATTGAAGACAGAATCAACGCTCCGGAAGGAAACAATTTATCTGATTTGTCTTTCCAATGGGATGAAATCCAAGCATTAGCGGGAATTGGAGATTCGACCAAGATGAATGTTCAGCTTACTTTTTACAACCGCCGTGATGATTCCATTCGTTTGGGCGTGATGGAAAGAATCTCAGTTTCAAATGGTTTAATTCTTCAGTCTAAATTAATTAATAAATCTGACCACCGACTCGATTTGACAGGGCATTACCGTTCCGTAAAATACGAATTTGAGGACATGGCAAACGAAGATTACATCACCGGAAACATTCGCTGGTACAAAAGTTTTTTCCGTGGCGGAATGGTCGTAAATGCTTTTTATGAACTGGGAAGCGGAGTAGAGCCGCAACGTGAATTTGAATATGTGAAAGTGACGGACGGCATGGGAATTTACAAATGGACAGATTACAATGGTGACGGCATTGAACAATTGGATGAATTTGAAGTTGCTGAATTTCAGGACCAGGCAAATTATGTCCGCGTTTTTACCAATACGATGGAATATATAAAAACCAACAAAAACGGATTTAACTTCTCTGTCAGATTAAAACCCAAAGAATTAATTAATTCTGAAAATGAATTCCTGGGAAGATGGACACTTCAGGGGTCTTTGCAATCCAACAATTCACTCAAAAAAGAAGGAAAAACCCTCGAATGGAATCCTTTTACAAGTTCAGAAGAATTGTTGAGTAAATCCCAAACTTTACGTACCAATTTGAATTTCAACCAAAGCAGCAAATACAAATGGTCTTCTTCCTATACTTATTCACAACAAGAATCCAAAAGTTTCATCTTCACCGGAGGCGAATCACGCGATTCCCGAAGCCATTTGCTCAATGCGAAATACAAACCTTGGGAAAATTTCTTTTTCTTAGCTGAGGGTGAAAATATAGTGACAGTAAGCGATTCGGATTTGTTTGCTTCCCGCAGATTTACCATAGATGCATGGCGGGTGAAGCCACAGATAACATATCAGGTTGAAAGCAAGTTCAGCGCATCGGCTCATTTTACCTACCAAAATAAATCGAATCGAACCGGAGAAGAATTGCTTAAACAGTCCAACATGGGAGCGGAAGTGCAGTGGAATGACGGTGCTAAATCTTCTTTGTTGGGAACTTTTAATTACATCAAAAATGATTTTACCGGAAATGGTCAATCCGTTGTCGGAAACCAAATGATGGAAGGTTTGAAGCCGGGTGACAATTTCGTGTGGCAATTGTTATTGCAGCGTCAGTTGAATTCATTCTTAAGTGTAAATGTAAGTTACGACGGACGTAAAACGGAAGAAAATAAAACTATCCATACCGGAAGCGTGCAGATACAGGCGAGGTTTTAATCTTTTTTAATTCATTTACTTCGTTAAATTTTACATGAATGATGGTCGATCTTGGGATTTTATTGTTTAACAGAACATAAAGTAACAGTGAGCAAAACGGAAGATGAAGTAATGTGAGCGGAGTGCGCAGTAGTGGGGGGCATATTTATAAAGCTGATTGATTATATTGTTTTCATCCCCAGAAGTATATTTTCATTATTGAATTTAAAATAATTGTACTTCTGGAAAAACAAATCGTTCTCCGGTTGAGCCTTTTTAAATGTGTTCGGAGCGTCAAATGTTTTCTTTCAATGGAATTTGTCCCAAAGCGTTTTACTTTATGAATATTCTTCTCAATCAGAAACTTATAGTTTTTTAATTCATCAGTGTAAATAAACTTAGCCTTGCTTAAATTTAAAGTACTTATAACAGATTTCAGCGTTTGATTGGTTCTTCTGCCTATATTGAATGAAACAATCCCTTTGCTGATTCTCTCCAGTGCACAAACTATCCAGATCCTTCTTTGTTTGCTGCCGATGTAAGTACAGAGTTCATCGACTTCATATTCTTTTCTCATGCTGATAATAGGCGGTTTGATGTTGCGGGAAATGGAAAGAATTCTTTTCAATAAAGTGGTGGTTGAAATATTTAAAACTCTGGCAGTACTTCTGATTCCCAAACCTTCTTTGGTAAGAATAATAATTTGTTGATTTAAGTCGGTTTGGTATGCATTGTAAGTATAAAAATCTATAAACCGTTTCTTGCATGATTTACATAAAAATTGCTGTTTGCCCGTTTTTGTTTTACCATTCTTTATAATTTGATTTGCTTTACAATTAGGGCAGATTACTGTATCACTAACTTTGAAACACTTGGTCTCGGTTTTCATATTTTCAGGCGGTTTAAGATGCTAAAAATAGAAAGAGTGGACATAACGTCCACTCTTAAATTAAAATATTATGAAAATTATTTTCTGATTTTCAGTGATTTAAAATAAATATTTATTTCATCACTAACTCTGATACATCGCCCATATAATGTCGCCAGCCAAAGTCGTACATACCGGTCTCCTGCAGTCTCTTTGTTGTACTTGTATTAAAGAACGTCTCGTTTTTAATTTCTGATCGACTGAAAATCAATATTAAATTTATTAATCTGGAATGCAACTGTTTTTAAGGTAATCTCGAACAGGAAACTTTCTGATGCTATGCACATCAATGGTATCTCCATTATCTATTTCTATAATTTTTTTATTATTATCAAGATTAATTACAAGTTTGGAGCCTATCTTATACTGATGATGGCGAGGTCTTCTCAAATCTTTCACAGAGTAAATCATTACTGCTAAAGAGTCTTTTACTCGTATAAAAAATCTATTATTGTCGATTTGATTATAATCTTTATAATTTGATTCTTCTACTCTTAGACAAGCTATTCTTAGAGATGTATCTGATTTTATTTCAATAATTTCCCCCTTCAATTCTAAATCAAAATTTTCGATAAAATTCTGATGATCTTTATGCATGGGTGTTGATTCTACGCCCTTAATGATGAGAAATATTATTAATATAAAAGCTAAAAAAATCCCTAAAATTATTATTATAATTTTTTTCATATATACTTCCTATTTCCATTAATAAATTAGTTTGGGATGCAACTGTTTTTAAGATAGTCTCGAACTGGAAAAGTGTCGATACCATATATATCTATGGTATGTTTTTCTTCCAGTTCAATAATTTTTTTGTTATTATTATGATTAATCAAAAGTTGTGATCCAATTCTATATTGATGATGTCGAAACTTGTTTACATCCTTTGTAGAATAAATCATAACTGCTAATGAATCTTTTACCCTCATAAAAAACCTATTGCCTTCAACTTTATAGTATTCTTTATAATTTGAATGTTCTACTTTTAAACAAGCAATCCTTAATGAACCATCTGACTTAATATCAATAATTTCACCCTTTAATTCCAAATCGAAATTATTTACGAACTTTTGATATTCTTTGTACATTGGTGCAGATTCAACTAGTAAATTGAGTAGAAATCGTACTATTCCAAATAATACTATTAGCACCACTATTATTAGTACTATTTTTTTCATATATTTTATTTCCAGCCACTTCCTAAAGGCCCCTGAACAACATCATCTACATTAACTTCGACATTAAATCTAAATATTCCTGCACGCACATCACCTCCTAAAATAAACATCGGAGTTTTACCTCCATTATTGTTTAGGTCAACCATTCGGTTAGCTGGGTATATCGGACTGTTAAGCGTAGTTCCAGAGAACCACCCATTTTCTTTGCTATAGACACTTCCACTGGCTGCTTCTCTACTCACACCAGACAAGCTTCCACTAACAGTAGCTGTTCCAAATTTAATGTTATCAATGAAATTGGTTTCGAAAATATTAATAGAACCCTCAGCACCAACTCCAGCTATAGAGCCACCTAAATCAAATTCACCTATCGCCAAATTTAAATCTCCCTCATTTTTGTCGTAAGTAAGAGAAAATGCAGTAACACCTAAAGATACATCTATCGCATTTCCTATTTTAAAATTTTTAACTCCAACTCCTAAACCTATACCAAAATCATTTAAATTAAGAAAGTCTGGTTCAGTCAAAGCAACTAGATCTCCGCTTTCTGTAAATGAAGAAACCGCTCCATCTATTATAATTCTAGGTTTAGGTTTATACCCAAGGAATTTCCTGATATTAGTCCATGTTCTACCAAACCAAGATGGTCCGGGATTATAATTACTATAGTAAGTAGTTACAGGACCATCACCAAAGCTACCTCCACTTTCCAGATGAGATAACAGACTGCCATAACTTCCGCCCTCTGCAAAGTATCCTAATACTGATTGTATCTCTGAGCCTGTAAATATAAAGGCATCATCCGTTTCTGTATATCTACCGTCAGGATCTCTGAAAGAAACAGGATTATTTAAAACATATCCGTAGGGAGATGTTGAGTGATACATTTCCGATAGCTGATCCATTCCGTTCCATCTTCCGATGTCCGGCATATAATGTCTCCATCCGAAGTCGTACATTCCTGTCTCCTGAAGCTCTTTTCCGCTGTATTTGTAATTGTAAGGCACGGAAAGCGGACTGTAACCCGGCATGCTTAGCTGGTTGAGGTGGTTCATGCCGAAGGCATAGTATTTATTGTTGTCCAGTACTCTGGCAGCCCCCGTCGTTGTATGTCTCGTATAGCTCATGCGTACGTTCCCGGTCTGGTCTTTGTACTGGTAAATATAACGTTTATTCTCATAATCATAGAACCCTTCGGAAGTAGGGAAGAAGACGAGGTCGAATGTCAGCGGATCTCCCCCTCCGGGGTTTCCGGGCGCTTTTTCTGCAAAGGTAAATGCTTCCGGTTCCGATGCGACTTTGGCTGACTCTAAGGACTCGCTTTCAGAAGTACGGAACATACCTGCGATCAGGTCTGAGTTGGGTGTGGAATACTGAAAACCGTCCAGGTAAAGCGTAGTGATGTCCACGTTGCTGCCGTTGTGGTTGATTGTCAGTGTCTTTCTTAGTTTTGTGCCGTCCGCACTGTAAAGAAAAGTTGTAGTATTGCCATCTGCAATGGTGGTGGGGAGGTTGAGGAAGTTATAAGTAATATTGGTAATTCCCTTGTCGGGCATCGCTGTCATGTTGCCGTTGATGTCATATTGTATGGTTCCGTTTCCTCCTTCGTAACCGTTTGCATTTCCCGTTTGGTCATTGATATTGGTCAGCCTGTTTCCGTCATAAGCGTAGAAAAGATTGTCTATAAGTCTTGCCACGGTTTCCTGCGGATGCTTGAACGAGGTACGGTACATGGATTTGATGTTTCCGCGGTTGTCATAGCTGACGATCTCACTATTGCTTTTTTGGTAAGGGTCACCATGCGGCTGGAAAAGCCCGGCTGTCAACCTGCCTGCTGCGTCATATACATATCCGTATCTTTCGATGATGCCCGATGATGTTGCCCATGAAGTTTCTGCGATGGTTCCGTTGTAGCGTGGTTTGACTTTTTGTGCGGAGAAGTTATTATTGGGAGTTTCCACACCTTCTCTTTGGTTGTAGTTGATCTTGAAGGCAAAGAGGTCTGTTCCCAGATTTGCAGGATTGTTGACCGAAGTCAGCCAGCCGCGGATATTGTAAGTATAATCTAACTGCTGCAGGTTGTTTCCTACTTTTTTACTGGTTATGCGACCGAGGTTGTCATAAGTGAGTTCTGAAAGCAGCTCTTCCGGATGGTTGTCTACTTTGTGGAAGTGATGGGTCAAGAGGTTTTGTGCAGAGTAGATGTAGCGCTGCTTTATTTCTATTTCTGCAGCATTCGTTGTTCTTTTATGGTTCACTTTCGATTCCCTGATATTTCCGGGAAAATCCAGTTTCATCTCTGTCTTGCTGTAGCCGTTAAGGTGGTTGGTCTTGTGGCTTCCGATAAGGCGCTCTTTGGCATCATACCAGAAAACAGTCTTGTTCCATTTTTCATCTTCCATATTTCTGACATATGATGCAGTAAGCATTGATTTGGTGCTGTGGGTAGATGTAATATCAGAGGATAGTGTTGATTGTTCGTAAATCTGTGCAGGTCTGGAAGGTACTCCTGCCGGGTATTCATCATAATAATTGACACTCAATACATCGGTAACTGAAGTAGGATAGGCATTTTTAGTATAGTAAATCAAAGTGAAAGAGTTGTTGAACCCTGTTGCACTTTTGGATTCAAACACAGCAATTGAGCTGTTGGCACCTGCCTGTTCCGTATTTCTTTCTCCTCCGGTGCACAGTCCGGTGTAGATAACTCTTCCCAGTTTGTCGTATTTCACAAATGCCCATTTGCCTTCCGATTTCATTTTGGTATCGGTGGACATGATTACGCGGTCTTCCCTGTCATAGACATAAAATTCTTTCTCTTTTCCCGGAAGCTTTTTTTCAATTAATCTGCCCATTGCATCGTACTTATACTGGTACAATACTTTGTTTTTAGTGTCAGTTGTCAGAGGGTTTTCTCCCGAGTTCAAAGGTGGGATGATGTATGTCAGCTGGTTGTACTGGTTATAAACATAATAAGTGTCCAGATTGACAGCCCCGTTTTTTATACGTGTCATCAGAACTTGTCCGCTTCCGTTTTTGTATTCCATGGAAATGTTTCCGTCTTCGTCCTTTGCGGTCGTTTTATGAAGTGTATTTACGGCATAGAACCCACTTTGTGTAAGGGAATTTTCAAAAGTAGAGGTATTCAGTGCCGACACAAATTTTTTGACAGTGTTGGCTTCATTAAATCCATATGTAAATTCTTTGGTATTCTGCCCGTCCATCTTCCAGTCAGTTCCGGGGTTTGCTGTTTTTATAACACGGTTTTGAGGGGAATCATCATATTTTACCTCTGCATAAGCATTTGTAGTACCATGATATAGATTGATGCCCGATTCCGAAACAGAATGAATCGCTCCGTTCTGGCTGTTTACGGAAATTGGAAGATATTGCTTGGTCTGCTTTGCGCCCTGCTCAGAGAAATAGGTACTTACAAGGTCTTGTCCGGGCTGGATGCCGTTAATGACTATGTTTTGTTTTACTCTTCCCAATCCATCGGTATAGGTTACATTTTGGATCGATTGCCCACTGTTCATATTACTTACAGTTACGCCTTCCAGAAATACTCTCGTATATGTGTAGGTCTGATTAGGACTGAAGTTCTGTGAGTATAGTTTACCGGAGATGCTCAATAGCATCAATAAGGTGATATATAGGTTTTTCATGTGATTCTTTTTTATAGATACTTGATACGATAGGATTTTATACATTACTGAATGTAATTTTTGTATTTATTTTCCTTGATCACATTGTGGTTGATGTCTTCTACTCTGATCAGGCGGTTGGCATTGTCGTAATAATAGTATTCCTTGTTTCCGCTCGGTGTGGTCATGCTCTTGATTCCTATTAACGGATCGTATGTATAAGTGGTAATCTGATAATCTTTGAAATTGGAATTGAGCCTGAATGTGTCCAGTCTTATTCTGAAAGCTTCCTCTGTGGCATCATTTATATCAAGATTTGACCTGGTGTAAATATCCAGACTTTTATAAGCCTCCGAAGTATTTGGCAGTCCATAAGCCTGCATCACCTGTGCATAGGTTGCTCCTTCTATTTTAGCGATCAATAATGTACTGTTGTAACCATAAATGAATGTGGTTGCAATTCCGGTTTTGCTTGTGGTCTGCAGTACGTTGCCCATCGTATCATATAGTTCATTTTTCTCTTCTGAGTTCAGCGCATTATTGATTCCGAATTTCTTGATAGATGAAGGGAAGAAATTATCTGTATGGTCAAATTTCATCTCTACCTTACCTGTTTCTATGTTGTTTTGCTTTTGAACAACCTCGAGGGGTACAGAAAACATACTTGCATTTAAAAGTTTTGTATTGTTTTTTTCAAGCGCATATTTGTAGGTAACTTCAGATACGGTTCCGTCTGCAGTGGTTTTCTTCTCTGACATCAGGTTATTGTTTTGCAGGTTGAACCCTCTTTCTACTGTAACTTTCATCGAGTTGCCCTGCGCATCGTAGTCATAGTCTTCGGTTTTTATCTTTTCTGCGAATAATTCTTGGGTGTACATCATATACGGATCTCCAGCCGGATGAGCATATGGGCAGTTCTCACATTGTACTTCATATGGATAAAGCTGTGAAACATTATAAGATGGGAGCGTATAGTCAAATACTGTAGAGTGTTTGATTATATTATTTGCATTATAGATTTCTTGTTTATCAAGGATTCCTTTCTTTCTGAGGTTATAATTTGGCCATATCGTTTTGTTCATCAATGTAGGATGGGGATCAGTAGGGAAGTCAAAAGGTGTTTTATAGTAATATTTTGTATAGCCTCCCTTGTCACTTTCCGTAACCTTTATATTTTTATAAATGATTGCTTCTTTCTGGTCATCTCCTACTGCTACACCACTTGATATTCCAGGCTCGTCAAAACGGGTGTAGTCATAGTTTACTATTTTAGGATTAGTTCCATAAGAATTGCCTTCCCAACTATTGTAAGTGATTTTTTCTATTCTCACGCCTGAATTGGGAAGCGTTTTCTCATTGATGTAAGGAGGAGAAGTATAATGCTTTTCAAAAATATCGAAATATCCGTTGCCTCCTGAACCGGTTATTTCTATGTATGCACTCCCATTGGAAGGAATAACATAAAATTTACTATTAAGATCTTCGGTATCATTATGAGGTCCGTAAGAATTATAGATAGCGTTTTTTACGTTGTAAGCAAGTCTCGGAGGAGGGAAAACACCAGGTTGCAAAGGTTCATGCTCCTGCTCTTCGTAGGGGTATGTTTCATATTTTACAAATCTAATGTAAATGCGTGTATTAGGTGATTTTTGGAATCCTGTTAGGGGATATATCTTAGTGTTCCTAGTATCAAAATCAATAGATTGTACATGTTCTAAATATTGAATTTCAGGGTCAGAAAAATCCATCGGATTTTGCATTTTTTGAATGTAAGCAGTCGTATTTTTATCTTCAGACTTTAACTTATTTACCCGGAATTGATAATCAATTTTAGCTTTGGTGGGCAGAATAACGGATTCCAACACACCAACTAAAAGAGAATTAGGATCATCATCTGTATAATATTTGTGGTTAATTGGAAGATAATCTTTCCAAATATTTGAGGGGCCATAAATATTAGTGGTCAAAAGGCGATAGTTTAGCGTAGTTCTTTCAAGAAGATTGGAACTTTGATCTAATCTATTTATTCTTGTTAGTATTCGAGAATTGAAAGACCTTATTTCAGGGAAATCATCATATTCACTATGTAGATCATAGAAGCTGTAACCAGAAGGTTCAATGTTTAAGCTATATTTTGAAACAAAATTATCTTTATGATCTTTTAGGGTAAAAACATTTAAAAAGTATTTATCATGAAAATCAAATGTATACCCCCCGTCTCCATGATCTATGGTAATTGAACCATAATCTGTTTGTATTTTTTCAGGTAAATAAATCCATCCGTCAATAATAGTATTGTTGCTATGTTCTTCATAACTGGTATATTTTTTATTAGTGTAAGTTACTATCTGCCTATTTTTAGCATCAAGAATCTTTGTTATATAAAAAGTATTTCTCATATCACGCCCTTGCTCTACAGAAAGTTTATAGTAATCGTGGTCTTGAAAATAGTATTTATAGCCTTTACTATCTGTAATAGTAAAAGATTTTACGGGTTTAGTACTATAACCTACTATTTCTCTCTCAAACTCAATTTTCACATTGCTTGAGGTTAGTTTTACGACATGGTATGTATCATTAGGAAAAGTTCCATGTTTCTCAAATTTAAAGCTGCCCTGCTCTCCATTAAGTGTATAGAAGTAAATATCATCCCAGTTCCCGTCAGCAGGATCAACTTCATCTATCCAGCTGCTCATGACTTTTCGGGTGATTGTAAAATTGCTACCTGACAGTATCCAGTTTTTGGCAACCTGACCGCTGTATTCGCCCATCCTGAATGAATTAGGATTGTAACTAAGACCCAGACTTATATTGAAATCTTTGGTGGCAGGTAAGTCAACAAGTGGGAATGATATGTCAGGAACACCTGTTTGGTTAGCGACAGGAGTGAGCACAGATGCCGAATTGGAATTGTCCTGGCTTTTCAAGGACATACTAATTACAAAAGCAAATAGGATATATAGATTTTTCATCATTTTATTTCTTTACTAATTTTGAATTCACAGTTTTATTGGATGTTTTTACAGTAACTATGTAGACGCCGGCAGGTAAGACTTTGGTATCTACTTTTGTTACTGCATTTTTTGTGTTGAGCGTTTGTATCTTTCTTCCGCTCATATCATGAAGAAATATCTCTGCTTCTTCATTTTTTTCAAGTTCAAAGCCCAATTCTACATAGCAGTATTCATTTGCAGGATTAGGGTAGATGCGGATATCATATTTCTCTACAAGCTCAGACAATTGCTTGTCTCCTAGTTTCAATATTTTCCAGTTTTCATCACCGGTTATATCTCCGCTTGTGCCTGCCAAGATATATGTGCCATCATTTTGCAACTTCGCTGTTACCAGATGTTCTTCTTTTTTTGCAGATTTGCCTTCTGTATGTTTTCTCCATTCTTCATTTCCCTTACTGTCAAGATAAAGCATCCAGAACTGTTCATCATTTTTTCGGACTCTCTCTTCTGCCTGTGTATAACCTCCCAGCAGATAACCCTTATCTAAGCTTTGGTTGTCCTGATTGGTTGTTCTGATTACATGCATGCTCATCAGTATGTCTTTCCCTCCTAAGCTGTAATTCTTCTGCCATATTTCGTTCCCTGAATGGTCCAATGATATCAACCACAAATCTGTTCCGTCAACAGCATCTTCTTTTTTATTGCCTGATGAGCCGCTTTTGCTTTCTCCTCCAATCAGATAACCTGTTTCTGTAAATACAATACTCTTGGGATAATCGTCTTTTTCTCCACCATATATTTTTTGCCATTCTATATTGGCATTTTCATCCAGCTTCACAACCCAATAGTCACCCTCGCCGAAGCTATCCTGGCTCTTACCTCTAAGATTTTCTATAGAAGAAATAAATTCATTCCCGTCATTACGGTTCAAATTATCAACGTCTAGAACAATATCAGCAGACTTCATAGAAGTAGAATAAATGAGAATAGCAGCTCCGCCATCAGGTGTAGCTATCATATCTGTCACCTCATCTATAGTATCACCTCCTAGTATGATTGTTTTTATAAGTTTTCCTTGTTCATTCAATTTTGAAACAAAAATGTCTTTTGACCCAAAAAAATGATTATTTGATTGAATGCTTCCTGCAAGAAAAAAGCCCTGATCGGTTGATTGGATAATACTCGAAGCTTCTTCATTATTCTGGGTGCCTATTGTTTTTTGCCACAATTCTTCTCCGCTTTCATCCAATCTTAAAATCCATACATCTGATCCGCCGGCATTCTTTTCTTTCTTATCGTGTGACTGATTTGAAAAAGAGGTTCCGGCTAGAATAAGCCCTCCTTCATTTGTAGAAACCACAGAGTGTAGGTAATCATTCTTGGCTCCTCCAAAGTATTTTTCCCACGATATCTCTCCATCCTGTAAAAGTTTTACAACATGATAATCATATCCATTATTTTCATTTTCAGAATTTTGATGGATAGAACTACCCGAAAGAACCATCTGGCGATCAGGGGTAAATGTCATGTCAGAAAGAATATTCTGCGTTGATGATGCTATGTCTTTTTGCCAGAGAACTTCTTGGGCTGAAAGATTTAGTAAAGTACCTAGATATAATAGGCTTAAATATCTTTTTTTCATAAGTTATAATTGAATTAGAAGAATTTTAAAGTTGAAAATTGATTGTCATATAATAAATTCTTATAGAGTAGCTGTTCGAAATAAGTTCTATAAATAGAATATTTCAAAACATAATTATCAGTGATAGAGTAAGGAAAATGAATCGAATAGACGATGCCTCTTGTAAAGATAGGTCTGGTTTCATAGGTTTAAATTTGAGACTACAAACTTAAATATTTTCGAATAATTAAAAAATACTAAGAACATGGTATTTTTAATTAATTTTTGAGATGTTATTCAAAATGAATTCTGTTATTGCGACTGCAATAACGATTCAAATGACATTGCGTAATTTTCCACAAACAATCTCTGCAAGCAGAAAAATTATATATCTTTGGCTGAACCGACTTAAGATGTTGAAGGAAATTTAATTTATTTCAAGACACTCTGTTGAATATGTTATCTGCAATTGAATCTTACTTTTCGGTTTTAATGCTTTTTGGTGCTTCACAGGCTGTGTTGAGCATTTATCTTTTAACCAAAGACAAAAACCGGCCTTTCTCAAATAATATACTTGCCTTACTTCTGTTTGCGTGGGGCTTTTCATGTTATTGGTTCTTTGCATTTATTGCTAAGGGAGCTTTGTTCAGTGTCACACTGACGACATTCATCGGCCCTATGCTTGCACTGACATTATTTCCGCCAATTTATCTTTATATAAAATATTTGTTTAACGAATCTAAAGGATTTCAGAAAGAAGATCATTTACATTTTTTACCCATCTATATTTATTTAATTTTTACTTTCTATCTTTATTTTGACAGCGATTTTTCCATTGCCAATATGCGCCATCATGAATGGTTTAAGATACGGAGGATTGTATGCGCCTATTTCGCAACCATCCAAGGTCCGTTTTATTTTTTCAAAACCAATTTTTTATTAAAAAAGTGGCAGCAGAAAATTGAAAAAGATTACTCAGAAATAGAAAGCCGCAAGCTTGAATGGTTTAAAATCATCAATTACAGTTTTGCAATAGTGTTCATCGTTGGCGGTATATCAACCATTGTAAGAAGTACTTTAGTTGATGCATATTATTTGTACATGGGATACCATGCTGTGATTGCAGTAAGCTTATTTTACATAACAGTTATAATTTATAAATATCCTCTTCTATTTACAAAAAATGAATCTCTTCCTGAAGTTTTTCAGATAAATGAACCTTTGATAACAGATTTGAAAGAAGTTGAAAATTTGTATGAAATCAATTCTTCGGATGAAAAAACGGATGACAAAGATTTGATGATCATTGCCAAAATTGAATTGGTCATGAAAGAACAAAAATTATATAAAAATCCAAATTTCAATCTAAATGATTTGGCAGAATCCATTTCAGAAAGCCGAAATGCCATTTCTTTTGCGCTTAATAATAGTTTGAATAAAACTTTTTATAATTACATAAATGAATTGCGCATCGCTGAAAGTAAAATCATGCTTTCCGATAAAAATATGCAGCATTTTTCTATTGAAGGAATTGCTGCCCAATCCGGTTTTAAAACCATGTCAGTGTTTTACAGGTTTTTTAAAGACATAGAAAAAGTAACTCCGGCTGTTTACCGTAAAAATTCTCTCAATTCCTAAACAGCTCATATTTAGCGTTGTCACACAATGTCATCTCCGTTTGGGACGAAAAGGAGTTATATAATTTGCCCAGGAGTCATTAACTGAGTAGTTTTCGTGTTGATTATTTTCACAAATTAATTAAACATAAAAAAATTTTAAAACACGCAGAATGAAAAAAACACAGAGACTTTTTTTACTAACCATGCTTTTCGCTCTTTCGGGCTGGCTTCATGGTCAATTATTACAACCTTTCAAAGACGACGTCGAGTCGCACGCTGACTTTCAGCAAAACGGTCTTGTAGGATGGACTTCACTTGATGTAGATGGCCTGGTTACAGCAGGCCCATTTCAAAGTTTCCCAGGCAAGGGAGGTCCTTTGGGATTTATCGTTTATAATCCTTCTCAGACAGATCCTGTCAATACACTTCCGGGTTATGACCCTCGTTCCGGTCAAAAATATTTTGCAAGTATATCTTCTTATTCCGGCCCGAGCAATGACTGGTTGATTTCAAGTGAATTGGCGGCGCATACGGGTGGTACTTTTTCTTTTTATGCTAAAAGTGCTGCAGATTTTGCAGGTTTAGACAGGTTTAAAGTTGCGTATTCAACTACCGGTTCAAATCCCGCAGATTTTACATTTGTCAATGCTACACCCACTACAACTACAATGAATTGGGCAAGGTATCAATTTACGATTCCAAATAATGCAAAATATGTGGCGATAAACTGTGTTTCACAAGCCTTTATGATGTTGGTAGATGACATAGAATTCACGCCAACTGTAGCGGGTACAGCACCCAATACGATTACCAATTTCTCTTCTGAAACTCAGATGAATTCTGGATTTCAGGCTGTTTTCAACTGGACAAATCCAACTCTTGACAATGCTGGAAATGCTTTGAGCAGCATGACAGGTGTAAAAGTTTACAGAGGAACGCATCCTATGAATTTGGTTGAAATTGCCAATCTTCCTTCAGCTGTAGGCCAAGCGATGACTTATACCGATAATTTACCGGGAGAAGGTTCTTATACCCACAGATTTGTTCCCTATAATGCTTCCGGAAATGGTGTTGCTTACAATACGCCCATTACATTTTTCGGATATGAAACCGTTCCTGGAGCACCGGCTAATATAACTTTCACACAAAATGGAAGCTTGCAAACTGTAATTTCTTGGAATGAAGTAAATTATGGCCAAAATGGTGGGGTTTTACAAAATCCGGTAGTAGGCTATAAAATTACCAGAACTTTAGGAAGCAGTACCGTAACTTTAGCAGAAATGCATACAAGTACTACTTTCACGGAAACAACCATTCCGGCATTTAATTTATACACTTATACAATCACTGCAATGACCAGCCCGACAAATCCGGGAATACCTGCTGCTGTTCCGGCTTATTCGGGAATGAATGCAAATCAGGTTTCAGTCACAAGCGGAAACAGCCCTTCAGATCAGCCATTTGAATTGAGCCGAGGTTCTATCATCTCACAGAGTATTTACAAGCCTGAAGAAATTGGCGGCAGCGGATTGATTACTTCTATTTCCTATTTTGGGAACTTGGGAGCCACCAGCACTGCACGTTATAAAATTTACATGAGTACTACGAACCGTAATACATTTGGTACAACTACCAACAATGCAGTTTGGGAATATTTTGGTAATCAAAAACTTTTGTTTGATGGAAATATTCAATTTGTTGCAGGACGAAATGCGACGACCATTGAGTTCGATCAGCCTTTTTATTACGATGCCAGCTCTAATCAAAATGTGATTATCACCATTGTGAAACCATTATTGAATAATCCTCCTTCTGTCAATCCTCGCGAGTTTTATAATACTCCGGTGGAAGGGATGCGGACTTATTTTTCTATTGGATATTCTGTAGATTTAAGTGTGATCACATCTCAGCCTGCGGCATGGACGCTCGAAGAAGTTATTACAATTCCAAGTATTGTGGTTGAAAAAACTACTGATTTCGCCAGTGTTTCCGGAACAGTTACATTATTTTCAGATGGTTCTCCAATGGAAGGCGTAACAGTTTCCATTACTCCAGAAGATTCAAATGCTTATCAAACAGAAACAACTATAACCAATGCGTCAGGTGGTTATCAAATCCCTGCATTGATTCCTGGAAATTATGTGGCAACTTTCAGCAAGAATACATTTAATACTGTTGAAATTGAATTCACTGTAACTCCAAATCAACAATTAGTTTTAGATGCTGTTCTTGACAATTCACTTCCAATCTTGATTTCCGGAAGAGTCGTTGATGTTAACGGAAACGGTTTAGAAGGAATTAATTTGAATTTAACTGGATTCTCTGAATTTAATACTGTAAGTGATGCCGCAGGGAATTTCACATTAGAAGCATTTGCAGATAAACAATATGAATTGGAAGCGGCTCATCCGTTATTTATTTCTGAAACTGTAACATTTACAAGTGAAGATAATGACCACACAATTGACACTATAACATTGGAATTGGCATTGAACAAACCAGGAAATGTCGTTGCAGTAAATAATGAAGGTGTAGGTGAAGTGGAATGGAGAGTGCCGGTTGGGCAATACAATGAAACCATGTTAGGTTGGGGAAGCTTCATTACAACCGGAGATGCTTGGGGTAATGGCGGCGATCCGTTTATTGCTGGAGTTAGATTTGAAACTTCTGATCTCCACGCTAAATTAACTGAAGGTGCAGAATTGACACACGTAAGAGTTTATTTTGCCAACAATGCCAACGCTGTCATCAAGATATTTGAAGGTCCAAATGCAGAGCAACTTGTACATTCACAGCCGGTTTCAATACCAAGTGAAGATTGGTATGTAATTGAATTGACGCAATCCTTGGCAATTGATTTTACCAAAGAATTATGGATTGGAGTAGAATTCCTTGCGGGACAATATGGTGCTTATCCGATTGGATTGGATGACGGGCCAAATGCGCCTGGCAGAAAGGGAAGTATGAAATACGAAAACGGCGCGTGGCTTGGTATGAGTTTGACCAATAAAAACTGGAATATCTATGGTATAGCCAATAACACGATGGAGGCAGATCCGGCGGGTTATAAAGTTTACAGAAGTCCTGCTACTGAAGAAAACTGGACTGAACTTACTCCGTCGCCAATTACATCAACTACTTACAATGATACAACTTTGAATGATGCTGCGCCAAATATGTACAAATATGGAGTTGAAGCAATTTATGGTGATAATTTAATTTCAGAAAAAGGGATTTCAAATGAGATTGAACACAATATGTTCTTTGATTTCACTTTAAATCTTGATACAGATTTCGGAAGTGCAGAAGGAGCTTATGTTTCCGTTTGGAACGATGAAAATTTTGCTGAAGCATTTGTGCCGGCATCAGGATCTGTTACCCTGAATCAGTTAATGCATGGAAATTACAACGTAAGAGTAGAGTTAAACAATTATGAAATTGCAGAACTTTCTAACGTTGTTGTAGAAGAAGGAAGCAATGTCACAGTTCCGTTAAATCTACTGAAAGTTCAACCTTCTAATCTGACTGCTGATGTAGAAGGGAATTCTGCAAGACTTGACTGGACGCTTCATGATACGTTCACTGATAAAATCGAAAAGTATGCGGACTTTGAACGCCAAACTATCGGAAATTACATTATGAAAGACTTGGATGGGCTTGGAACTTATACGTACAATAATTTCAGCTGGCCAAATGCAGGTATTCCAATGGCATTTATGGTATTTAATCCTCATGCAACGACACCACCTGTAAATATTCCTTCTCTTTCCGGACGTAGATTTTTAACTGCATTTGCAGGTCCGGATGGTGCTAATAATGACTGGTTGATCATCCCGGCTGGAAGTGGAGAATTTTCTTTCAATGCAGCCTCGTTAACCAATGAAATGCTGGAAAGAATGCGAGTTCTATACTCGACAACAGGAACTGAAGTATCAGATTTTACAGCATTTGGAAATCAAATCACAGTGCCTGCAACATGGACGGAATATTCATACGATGCACCGGAAGGAACTAAATATGTGGCTATTAATTTTGTAAGCAACGATAGTTACATTTTGAAAATTGATGATTTGACTTATGAAAAAGAATATAATCATGCGCTTTATTACAGAGTTTATCTGGATGGTGAATTGGTTGTAGATAACTTGACGGAAATGAACTATTTGCTCGATGGTCTGATTACACAACCAACGCACATTGCTGAAGTGGAAGCTGTTTATAACACAGGAGCTTCTGAGAAAACGGAAATCATTATTTCAAGGTTGAATACGGAAGACCATAATTTAAGTGAATTTGCAGTTTATCCAAACCCTTCTTCCGGGAAATTCTGGTTGAAAGTTGATAAAAAGGCTGCTGTCAAGATTTTTGATTTGAATGGAAGAATCTTGTATTCTGGCGAAAAAGAAGCCGGAACATCTATGATGGAACAGAAATTCTCAGCAGGAACTTACATCATTCAAGTTCAAACTGAAAAAGGAATTACTTCCAAAAAATTAATTTTCAAGTAAAATTCCTTTTAATTTATAATGCAACCGCCTCATTGTTTCAATGGGGCGGTTCTTTGATTTTATAAAACAAAAAAAGCCTCAAATTTCTTTGAAGCTTTGTACCCGAGGCCGGAATCGAACCGGCACGTCCTTGCGAACACAGGATTTTGAATCCAGCGCGTCTACCAGTTCCGCCACTCGGGCTGGTAATTGGACGGCAAATATATAAAGTTTTTATGATTAATTCAAAATTAAATTTGAATTTCTAATTTGTCGTATGCTAAATACACATTTTCAGGCAGTTCCGCCTGCACTTCATTATGAAAGCCCAAAGAAACGCTGATATGAGTGAAATAAGTTCGTTTGGATTGAACTTTTTCAGCAATTTCAATGGCTTCTTCGAGGGTGAAATGTGAATAATGTTTCTCCGTTTTTCGCAAAGCATTTAATACTAAAACATCTACCCCTTGTATTTTTTCCAAAGTTTCCTCTGAAATGTAACTCGCATCTGTGATGTACGCAAATTTATCATCAACCAAAAATCCATAAATCGGCAATTTTCCATGCATGATTTCCAAGGGCTGGACTTTAAATCCGACAACTTCAAAAGTATTCCCATCAATCAAATGTTCATTTAAACTGGGTGCGCCGGGATATTTTTCATCCGCAAAAACATACGGAAACCTCACTTTGATTTCGTTTAAAGTTCGCTCCCGCGCATAGATATCCATCGGTTGTTGGGCATAAAAACTAAACGGGCGCGTATCATCAATTCCCAAAACATGGTCGTTGTGTTCATGTGTAAAAAGAATGGCTTCCAATGTCTGAACGTTTGCTCTGAGCATCTGCTGTCGAAAGTCCGGACCGCAATCGATGGTTATGTTTTTGTTGTCTTTTGAAATCAAAACCGACGACCGAAGTCGCTTGTCTTTAGGGTTAGTAGAAAAATTGACCGGATGCGTACCCGCAATAATTGGAATTCCCTGCGAAGTTCCTGTACCTAAAAACTGAATCTTTAGCTGTGTATTCGACATAATTTTGGTAAATTTACGCCGTAAAATTTAAATTAAACTTATGAGTTTTGATCAGGTTCTTTCTGCGAAACAAAAAGCATTGGAAATAAATCTAGACCCGAACATTTACGGAAGCTTTGCCGAAATCGGCGCAGGACAGGAAACAGTCCGTTTTTTTTACCGTGCAGGCGGTGCTTCAGGGACTTTGGCAAAAGCAATGAGTGCTTATGACAAAGACTTTTCGGATGCGATTTATGGAAAAGAAGAAGCCGGAAGATACGTGACCGAAGAGCGTTTGAAAAAAATGCTCGACCATGAAACCAATTTGATGGAAGAACGTCTCAACCAAGATACTCACAAAGACAAATTGTTCTTTACATACGCAAATACGGTTACGACAATTGATTTTACCAAAACTTACAAAGGTCACGGTTGGGTTGGAATCCGTTTTCAATTAGACAAGAATCAGGATTACAACGAGATCGTTTTTCACGTTCGGTTCAAAGAAAACAATGCGCAGCTGCAGCAGGAAACTTTGGGTGTGATGGGCGTGAATTTAATTTATGGCGCTTATTTCTATAATGACAACCCACGCAGATTGCTTCGATCATTGTATGACGGGTTGGACAAAGATCAGGTTGAAATTGATATGGTTAACTTCAGCGGACCTCGATTTGCTTACGTTGACAACCGTTTGATGAGTTTGCAATTGGTGAGAAACGGGATGACCGATGCGGTGATTTTTGGACCACAAGGACAAAATTTCCTTCCAGCAGCTATTTTATACAGAAAAAACATTTTCGCTTTGCGGGGAAGTTTCCGCCCGGTAACGAATGTAAACATGGACATGCTGGATTCAAGCCTGGAAATGTTTATGAATCAGGAAGATGTGGCGGAAGAAAACACGGAAATCCTTTTTGAAATTACTTTGAGTAATTTGTCTTCAGATGGTGAAATTGACGAACGTGATTTCCTTGACAGAGCCGATATCATCGGGAATTTAGGGTACAATGTAATTATTTCCAATTTTTCAGAATATTATAAACTCGTTCACTACTTTACTGAATTCACCAAAAATTCAACTAAAATCGGATTGGGAATGGGTGTAAATAATTTGCTTGAAGTATTTAATGCGGATTATTACGAAAATCTTCCGGGGGGAATCATGGAGGCTTTTGGTAAATTGTTCAAGAAAAATGTGATGGTTTATCTTTATCCATATCTGGACAAACAAGAAAATAAATTGCTTACTTCTGACAATCTGAAAGTAAGTGAAAATCTGAAAGAATTATATAAATTCTTTAAATTCAACCAAAGAATTAAAGATGTGGAGGCCTACAATCCTGAATATTTAGGAATTTATTCCAGAAAAATTCTAGAACAAATCGTGAAGGGAGAAGAAGGTTGGGAAAAACATGTTCCGAAAGAAGTTGCCGACATGATCAAAGATCGCGGCATGTTGGGTTACACGAAAAGTTTTGCTTTCAACTGACTGACTAAATTAGAGTTAGAATTAGCGTAAAATAAAAAAGGGATTCAAATCGAATCCCTTTTTTTTATCTAGTTACTGCCTTCCTGTATATTTTCCGGTCTTATTTTCAACTCTGCTGTATTGTCAAATTTATAAGCCAAACCAATGCCCAAAGTTTGTTTCAACTGTGTCTTTTTGATTTGGTCTTCATCATAAAATAAGTTGATGGTTGCCTGCGCCGAAATCAAATTATTTACTTTTAAATCCAAAACGCCCTGATAAGCGATGTCCATATTTTGCGGTGTATTCAAATAGTTGGAATAAATCCCTAATCGGCTGTCGTAAGAAATATTTTGCATGACATTAAATTTGTAACGCGCTCCTAAATAAGCACCAAATTCATAAAAGTAAGAGTCACCATCTTCTTTCAAACCAAAACTTCCAGCAAACTGTAAATCAGGATCTTTCACAAATGTAAATCTCGATGTAAACGGGTGAAAGTTTACTTGCAGATTGTCACTCGGTTTGTAATCGATACCAATTCCCAGTGCCCACTGTCCCGGTGCCATGAAATTTGAAATTTTCTTGTAACCTCCTGAAATTGTATCGGGCACATTATAATCAAAACCTGATGAAAACTGCGTTTTGAAGTTGGTGGAACCCGCAAAATACAAATGTCTTACAAACTCATAACCGTAAGATGAGGTCAAATCAATCACGTCATTTGATTTTCTGTAATCTTCGCCTTCATTTCTCAAAATTCCATAAGCTAAAATCACACGGTTATCCCAAATGTGTCTTCCACTAGTCAAATTAAATTCATAATCGACATTGGCATTCAACGCATAAGAATTCACCCCGCCCGCAATCCAGTTCGAAAATGCAGCCTGATTAAATTGTAAGGAGTTATTCCCTTTTATCAACCAACCCTGAAGTCTTTCCGCACCAATATCTTTGAGATATCGGTGGCTATTCGTTTTTAGATTTCCGCTCCCGTCAACAGTTTGTGAAAATGCGATTGCACTTGTCACAAACATCATCAACATGATTATTTTTTTCATTCTTACCTTTTTAAGTTAGATTGCAAAGTTAGAATCTTTCAGCGAAAGATGAAATTAACGTTAATTTTCTACAAATTGAACTTTTTCAGAAATAGGCTTTCTGTTGCCTTCTACCAAGTCAGATTTTAGTTTCCCCATGTAAAAAATTCCGAAGCATTTTTCATTTTCTTCCAATGGGATGAATTCATCCATCTGAGAAATTGTAGACGGAGAAGACCAGTAAGAGCCAATGCCCATTGCAGTTGCCATCAGCCACATGTTTTGTACAGCCATAGCAGTTGCCGCCAATTCTTCCCATTCAGGAAGCATCCCAGAGGCTTTCATATTAATCAAAATAATGGTGTGAGAAAGGTTGCATTTATCGATTACATCCAGTTTTTTTCTTTCGGTCTGGCTTTCTGCAGGAGTGTTGTCCATATATTTTTTTACCATGAATTCTGCAAATCTTGTTTTTGCATTTCCTTGGATTACTTTAAATCTCCAGGGCTCAGTACGCTTGTGGTTCGGTGCCCAGTTTGCACTTTCAAGGATTTGACCCAATTCTGCTTCGCTGATTTCAATATCGCCGTACTGTAAAGGATTTACGTTTCTTCTTGTTTTTATAATTTCAAATAATTCGTCTGATTTCATTTTAAAGTTTTTATATTCGAAACAAATTTAAGCCTTAAAAATTTAACTCGAGGAAAAGTGAATAGAATAGATACCATTACCGTCGAAGCAAAAATCCGTCATGGATATAACTTTGATTACGAAACTATCCTGAAATTGAATACATCAATAACAATTTAATTAAAAATGCTCAGATATTCAGAAATTTTTGAAAGAATGAATGAATTAGGAGCAGAAAAAACTCCTTTTTTATTCATAATTGATTTTCTGAAAAATTCAGGAAAAGTGATTCCTTTAGATGAATTAAATGATGAAGTTGAATTTAAAATCCATGCTGAATCAGAAGAATTTAATTCTGAAATTAAACTGAAAAAATATCCCATTTCATTTGATCAATACGAACCTCAATTCAATTTAGTCAAAGAAAATATTTTACTCGGAAATTCTTATTTGACGAATTTAACTTGTGCCACACCGATTGAAATCAATTTAAATCTGGAAGAAATTTACCGTTATTCTAAATCCAAATACAAACTTTTTTGGAAAGAACATTTCGTTTGTTTTTCGCCGGAAACCTTTGTCAAAATTCACAATGGAAAAATTTATTCCTATCCGATGAAAGGAACGATTGATGCTTCGGTTGAAAATGCAGCAGAAAAAATTCTCTCTGATGAAAAAGAAATGGCTGAACATTACACGATTGTAGATTTGATCCGGAATGATTTGAGCCAAGTTGCCAAAAAAGTAACCGTTGAAAAATTCCGTTACATCGATGAAATTTCAACACACGAAAGAAAAATTTTACAAGTAAGCTCTGAAATTTCAGGTAAATTAGCTGAAAATTTCCACGAAAACATTGGAACTATTTTTAACAAATTATTACCTGCTGGTTCCATTTGTGGCGCACCCAAAAAGAAAACCGTTGAAATTATTTTAGAAGCGGAAAATTATAATCGAAATTTCTACACGGGCGTTTTCGGTGTTTTTGACGGAGAGAATCTCGATAGTGCAGTGATGATTCGTTTCATCGAACAAACGGATAAAGGTTTGGTTTTCAAAAGTGGCGGCGGAATCACACACCAAAGCAATGCAGAAGATGAGTACAACGAAATGATACAAAAAGTATATGTCCCGATTTATTGAAAGCATCTGTATCAAAGACGGGGAAATCCGAAATCTCACTTTTCATCAAGCGCGAATGAACCGTTCACGTTATAAAATTTTGGGAATTGACGGGGGAATTAATTTGGAAGAATTCATTCTTTCCCATCAAATACCACAAAATGGAAAGCATAAATTCAGAATTGTTTACGATGAAAAAATTGAATCGATAGAATTCATTCCTTATAAGATCAGAACAATCAATTCGGTTAAATTAATCGAAGACAATCAAATCGAATATCCTCATAAATTTCTTGACAGAATACAGTTTGAATTACTTTCTGACAATGTTTCGGAAGACGAAATTTTGATTGTTAAAAATGGAAAAATTACAGATACATCTTATTCCAACATCGTATTTTTCGACGGAGAAAATTGGATTACGCCTTCGACCTTTTTACTCAACGGAACGATGCGTCAATATTTACTAAAATCTAATCAAATCATCGAAAAAGAGATTGATGAAAATGATTTAAACAAATTTATTTCGTTTAAGCTGATCAATGCCATGATGAATTTGGAGGAAAGTCACGAGCTGGATATTTCAATTATCCGTTAATTTGCTGAATGAAATTTGACAAATTCGTTCTGGCAATCATTGTTACAATCATCATTGCTTATTTTTTTCCGCAATTTGGCGCTGAAGATTCAGTTTTACCATTGAACCTAATTGCTTCGGTCGGAATTTCCCTGATTTTTTTCTTTTACGGATTGAAATTGAGCAAAGAAAAAATAAAATCAGGGTTGAGCAACTGGAAACTTCATTTACTGATTCAGCTTTCAACTTTTGCACTGTTTCCCTTATTAATTATCGCGTTTTATCCCTACTCAACTACGAACGATCACATTCATACAATTTGGCTCGGATTTCTGTTTTTAGGCGCATTGCCTTCTACGGTTTCCTCTTCGGTGGTAATGGTTTCTATGGCGAAAGGAAATATGCCTGCCGCGATTTTTAATGCCAGCATTTCGGGTATTATTGGAATTCTCATCACACCTTTATGGATTGGATTATTTGTACACCAAACGAATCATGATTTCGATTATTCAGCCATTTACATCAAGTTGCTTTTGGAAATTGCTGCGCCACTTACATTAGGGATTCTATTACAGAAATTTGGACATCAATTAGCAATCAAATATGCCAAAGAACTGAGCTTATTTGACAAAAGCATCATTCTCATCATCATTTACAAAAGCTTCGCTGAATCCTTTATAGAAAACATTTTTTCAAGTTTGGAATGGAAAGATTTAGGAATAATTTTGGTCATGGTTTTAATTCTTTTCTTAGTTGTTTATTTACTGATTGCAAGGATTTCACGTTTCCTGAAATTTTCGCAGGAAGATACAATTACTGCACAATTTTGTGGAACAAAGAAATCATTGGTTCATGGAACGGTTTTCTCAAAAATACTTTTTCAGGGAACAACTTCTATCGGAATTATTCTGCTTCCGCTAATGATTTTTCATGCAGTTCAAATCCTTATCATCAGCTTGATTGCTACAAAACTTGCGAAACGTGAAGATGTTTTGGGTTAAATATTTTTATCAAATAATTCTCTGATTTCTTTGTCTGAAGGACGTGGTGCATCTGCGCTTAAAATGTTTCCGTTTTTGTCAATCAGTAAAAATCTCGGAATCGCATCGATGCCGTAAGCTTTTACGAATTCAGATTTCCAATCACTGTCAGCAAATAACTGAACACCTTTCAATTGTTTGTCCGTTACCATTTTTTTCCATTTTTCAAAATCTTTTTGAACGTCAATTGAGATGCTGATTATTTCTACATTTTTACTTTTGTAATCTTCCTTTAACTGTTTCAAAGCAGGAATTTCCTGGATACACGGTCCGCACCAAGTAGCCCAAACATCGATGTAAACCAATTTTCCCTTGAAATCATCTAAAGAAACGTTCTTTCCGCTGATATCTTGATAAGAAAATTTCGGTGAAGGTTTTCCAACCAAAAGACTTTTAATGGCATTGGTTTTTTGAAGCGAACGCATTTTAAGCTGTTCGTTTTCAGAATATTGCTGAATGATTTCATTTAAACTTTCAGAATCTGGATTCGTTGAAGAAATTCTATAAAACAATGCGCCGACCAAGTCTTCTTTGATTTCTTTTGATTTGATTTTTGAAACCATTTCTTCCAAAGCTTTTGGAGATTCTGCCTTTTCAATATCCAACATGTATTTATTGATAATCAAATCTTTATAGTAAGGAATCAATTCATAATCTTCCTGACTGTCATAACTGATTCCATCCAATTCTTTTAAAAATCCTGCGGGCAATTCTGGAGCATTTCCTGTGAAATATTTGTGAGCATCAGGATATTGAGCGATGAGAGAAAGGTATCCGTATTTCAAGTTTCTTTTTTCAATTTCTTTGAATTCTTTTTCGGCTTTGGATGAATTCAAAGCAGTTTCCAATTCTTCAGAATGTGTTTTAAATTTCTTTTGAAAATCAATTGGATTGAGAGAAAATAATTCTGCGGAACTCGTTCCCATAGCTTCTTCTTTCAAGAATTTTTTAACCAAATAATTATTTTTATCAGCTCCAATTCCGCTGTAAACGATGGATTCGTCAAATTTTTGTGTGTCCAAAGTGATGTACAAGCTATCGCCTGAAAAAAGAAATAATTCCGCTTGTTCTCTGCCGTCAGAAAAATAAAAATATCCTTTTTGGTCTAATTGAATCGTGTCATAAAATTCACCTTTTTCATTCAAGGCAAATGATTTTTCTCTATCTGGAAAGTAAAGATAAACACTGTCTGACTGCGGATTTATAACTTTTCCGGCAAAAACAGTGTAATCTTTCGGCTCGTTTTTGTCACAAGAAATTATGAAAAGCGCGGACAAAACTGCTAAGAATATGGATTTTTTCATTTCGGGCATTTAGCCGGCAAAGTTAATGCTATCTGAGGATTTATCCGCCTCAAATCCAGTATCAATTTTTAAATCTTTTGAATTTGCAGCAGCAACTGCAATTACGTCGGCGCGTTCGTTGAATTCATTTCCTGCGTGGCCTTTTACCCATTGGAAACTTACTTTATGTTTTCGATAAAATATTAGGAATCTACGCCACAAATCTTCATTCTTTTTCCCCTTAAATCCTTTTTTTTCCCAACCCAAAACCCATTTTTTTTCTACTGAATCGCAAACGTATTTTGAATCGGTATAAATCGTAATTTCAGTTTGCGGTTTTTTGAGCATTTCCAAAGCAACGATCACGGCCAATAATTCCATACGGTTATTGGTTGTCAAACGAAATCCTTGTGAAAACTCTTTCTTGACCTTTTTTTCCGTTTCCAATAAAATCGTTCCGTATCCGCCCGGCCCAGGGTTTCCGAGCGATGAACCGTCGGTGTATGCTATGATTGCCAATTTATTTTTGTTTAAAGTTTAAGGTTAAAAGTTTCGAGTTATTCAGATTTTAGTTCAGATAAAATCTTTTGAAAGCAAACTTCTTTCAAACCGTCTTTATCCTTCAAACTTAATTCTTTTGTTTCGATTATGTCCAATAATTTGACTTCAACTGTTCCGGGATACCCTTTGCGCCAACTGAAAGGAAACATTTCTTTCAAGCCTTTGATTGTATAAACCGCAATCGGCAAATCAGTTATGGTCGCAATCGCAAAAGCACCGTCTTTGAATTCATCCAAAATTATATTTGTATCATCGGGAACGCCTCCTTCAGGAAAGATTACAATGCTGTTTCCTAAATTAATTTTTTCTTTTGCCAATTTAAAAACCCGGCGTTTACTCGTATTGTCAGACCGATTGACGAGGATGCAAATTTGCTTATAAATCCTGCCAAATATGGGAACTTTAGACAATTCTTCTTTGGCAACAAACACAATTGGGTGTTTGGGATGAATGATAGCCATGACCAAAATGTCGATTCCGGAAGTATGATTGGATATAAACATATAAGATTGGTTTGGATTGAGTTCTTGATTTCTTTCAAGATTTAATCGAAATCCGGAACCATAAAAAATTAAAATTGCCCACAATCGTATACCTTTGTAAGCCAATGGAAATGTTTTTTGGGAAAATGAAAGTGGATAAGTCCAGAAAATACCGATGGTAAGAATAAGAAAGACAGTCAGAAAACAAAACCAGCATTTCCAAAGTATAATAAATATTTCGCTGAGCATTTTCATTTCGGATCAAAAATAAGAATTCCCTCAAATTATAGGAAATAAAAAAGCCCCGAATTTCGGGGCTTGATTTTTATAAGCTTCGCTTAATTATTTTGCAGGAGCTTCTTCAGTTGCAGCTGGAGTAGTTCCGTCAGCTGGAGCAGCTTCTACTGGAGCAACTTCAGTTCCGTCAGCTGGAGCAGCTTCTACTGGAGCAGTTTCTACTGGAGCAACTTCTTCAGTTGGAGCAACCTCAGCACCTTCAACACCTTCTTCTGTAGTTTCTACAGTTTCTTCAGCTTTTTGCTCACAAGAGATGTTAGCGAAAGACAAAGCAACAACTGCTAATAATGCGAATCCTTTTACAAATACTTTTTTCATAACTAAAATTTTTTAATGGTTTTTATTTGTTCCAAAAGTACATTAGCTTTGCATCTGAGTTGTTGAAAATGGGTTGTAAGGGTCTTGTAAATCATTTTACAATTTACAAAAAACTGAAAATCAATAAATTAAATCTAAATATTTGACTAAATTTTCTGATATAGAATTGTTTGATTTGCTTAAAAAAGACATCACTAAACACTTTTTTGAGTCAAATTCTGCTTCGTCTTATGACATTTCGGAGTGGAAAGGACAAGACATTGTAACTTTTCAGGAAGATTTGTTTGCAAGAACAAAATCAACGGTAAGCGAAAAATGGTTTTATACCTATTTCAAATCTGATTTTAAAAAGCTTCCACGGATAGATATGTTAAATATTTTGGCGCAATATGCCGGGCATACTAATTGGGCGGCATTTTCCAGGTCACAAAATAACAATTACGTTCCCGAGACTCCTGTTTCAGTGGAATTAGACGTAATTCCTGTTACCACTGAAGCGGATATTTCTCAGATTGAAGATAAAATAGAAGCTAAAATCATCAATCCTCCAAAAAAGAAAGGCAAATATGCAGTAACAGCTGCAATTAGTATTTTGATTTTAGGAATTTTTGGTGCAATTATTTATTATTCATTCTTTTATCAAAGAACTTATGAGTTTTGTTTTATAGATTCTGACAGAAATACTTCTATAAAAGACCCGATTGAAATTACAATTCTCAGGAAAGGATTTACACCGTTGCAGTTGGTTACCAATAATGGCTGCATTCAATTTAGTTCGATGGAAGACACTTTGCAGATGTATGTAAGTTCTCCTTATCATAAATTAGATACGTTTAAAATTAATTTACATCAATACCAAAACAAAGAAAATATCCGCTTGGAACCTGATGATTATAAGGTAATGTTGCGGCATTATTCAAAATCTTCCCAAAGCGTTAAGGAAAGAATCAAAATGCTCAATGAAATGATTGCGGATGATGCGTTGATCTATCAAGTATATGATAATGAGTTCTTTGGCGTAGAAGTTTTGAGCAAAAAACAATACATCAATTTAGTATCGCTTCCCACAAGTTCATTGAAAAATTTCACTTTGATAGAAGCTGAAAGGAAAAACGGGAAGATCGTTAAGTTAAAATTTAAAATCCATTCAGATGAAAGCTAAACGTTTTATATCGATTTTATTCTGTTTGATTTTTGTTGCAGTTGCCTGTAAAAAAGAGCAATTCTTTGATGGAGAGCATGATCCGGAAGTAATTAAAAATTATAAAAATGAGTCTGCTCCGGTTTCCAAAATGGATTCTATCGCCTCTATCAACTTCATTACCAAACAGAAACTTTTGGAAGTTTACGAACTTTCTCTACTTTATTCGTCTAAACAAAATGACAGCATTTTAAAAGATTTACTTCATTCACAATTAGCAAGTTACTTTTTAGAATCAGATACTTTGAGTATTCTTGAAATGTTGAAAGAAATTGATTCGCTTCAGGCAAAATTTATAGAAATCAGGAATTTTAAAGATGTGGAAAGTGATTCTATTACAGATGATTCCGTAAGGAAAATTGATTATTGGGTAAAATATTATTCGGTAGACAAAAAACTGATTGATTCTCTAAACAAAACTGCAGAATTCATTTTGAAAAAAGAACCGAAAAAATTCAAGCACGAATTTACTTTTTATTTTACAGATTTGAATTTGCCTAAAAATCAAAAGGATACAATTTCCTCTCCGGTAACGCAATAATCCAGTGGAACATCCGATTCAAAAATATTTTCTATTTTCGGAATGGGTGCAAAAAAATTCAATCCGATTTTGATGATGTCTTTTCTGCAGTCTTTTAAAAATTGATCGTAATATCCACCTCCATAGCCAATCCTGTTTCCATTTTGGTCACAAATCAGCATGGGCATAAAAATTACATCGATTTGTTTTGAATCAATGAGTTGAAAAGATTTAGGTTCAGGAACATTGAATTTTCCAGATTCAAATTCCGTGTTTTCATTAATCAAACAACTTAGCATTCTATCTTCTTCAACTTTTGGAACACTCACTTGTTTTTCAAGATGAAATAAATAATCAATAATCGGTAAAGTGTTGATTTCTTTTTGGTTTGAAATCGGAATGAATACATGAAAAGAAGAATTTCCCCAAATCTGCATTGATTGTAAATTCTCTAAAATTCTTAGGCTGATTACATTTACTTCTTCTGAAGAAAGTTCTTTCCGTTTGGATTTGTAAAGCGTTCTGAGCTCGGATTTGGTCATGTTTCCTTTACTGAAATGATATTGACAGGACAAGCTTTTGCGGCACGTTCACATTCATCCAAAACACTATGATCAGGATCTTTCAGTGTATGAAATCCTCTTTTTTCAATGGATTTCAGCAACACAGATTTACCATCTTTTTTAGACATCCTGAATTTTTCAGGTGCTAATTCGGCACAATAATTACACCCAATACATTTATCTCTTTGTAAGGTAATAATTACCATTTATGCTTCGGCGTATTCTGTTTTTACCAATTTGTATAATTTATCGGAAGGACGTATTCTGAAGTCCATCGGAATAGTAATACTGTCACCTTTTTTGGCAGAATCAGAAACTACATCTTCCACCATCATAGAAGAAATAATCAATTCTTTCGCTCCGGTTGTCGGTCCTGTAACCAAAATTTTATCCCCGATTTTCACATCGTAAGCTTCAATTTCAAATTGTCCAATATTGGTTTTCGGGAAGAAATGTTTTCCTTTTCCGACGTAAACTTTTTTCTGAGTAGCCATCGAACCATTTGCAGGCGACCATTCTCCTAATTTTTGACCTAAATAATAACCACTCCAGAATCCTCTGTTGTAAACGGTTTGCAACAAAGTCATCCAATAATCTGTTTTTTCTTTGGAGAAAGTTCCATCTGCAATTGAATCAATTGCTTCGCGGTAGCAACGAATCACGGTTGCGACGTATTCAGGTGCGCGACCGCGGCCCTCAATTTTCAAAACCTTAATTCCCGCATCTTCAATTTCATTTAAGAAATCAATCGTACACAAGTCTTTTGGCGACATCATGTATTCGTTATCCAGCTCAATTTCAAAACCGGTTTCCTGATCTATAACGGTATATTTTTTACGACAATTTTGTTTGCAAGCGCCTCGATTTGCAGAAGAATTACTCGAATGTAGGCTCAAATAACATTTTCCGGAAACCGCCATACAAAGCGCGCCATGACCAAAAATTTCGATTTCAACCAAATTTCCTGAAGGCCCGCAGATGTTTTCTTTTTTGATTTGATCGGTAATTTTTTTTACCTGACTTAAACTCAATTCACGGCTTAAAACAACTGTATCTGCAAACATTGCATAAAACCTCAAGGTTTCGATGTTTGTCACATTGATTTGCGTTGAAATGTGAATTTCCATTCCAACTTGTCTTGCATAAGCAATTACAGCTTGATCCATCGCAATTACTGCGGTAATTTTAGCGTCTTTTGCTTTGTCAATCAATGTTTTAATAACTGATAAATCATGATCATAGATAATGGTGTTAAGGGTAAGATAGGTTCTAACACCCAATTCTGAACAGCGTTTAGAAATTTCGGGCAGATCATCCATCGTAAAATTGATAGAAGCTCTGGCACGCATATTTAACTGTTCCACACCAAAATAGACAGAATCGGCTCCATTGTCCAACGCAGCTTGTAATGATTCAAAATTTCCGGCAGGTGCCATCAATTCAATTTTTCCGTCTTTAGTCATAATCTGATTTTTGAATTTGCAAAGTTACGTTTTTTTGTAATTGCCTGCAGAAGGTTAATTAGGTTAAAATATGTTAATGTGAAAATAAAAAACCAGCTGAATTTCAGCTGGTTTGAATATATAGTTTTTGTTAAAACATTATCTGGAAGTTACAGTAATATCAACTCTTCTGTTTTTTGCTTTACAGATATCGCTATCGTTTTGTTCACAGCGAAAATGTTGTGCTCCATATCCTTCTGATTCGATCCTGTCAGCGGAAATTCCTCCGGCAACCAATTCTGATTTTACTTTTTCAGCTCTCGCGGTAGAAACTTTTTTGTTAGCATCGTTAGTCCCAGAGTTGTCAGTATATCCTCCGATCTTTATTTTTGATGTAGGAAATTCATTTAGTAATAAAACTATGTTTTGAATCTGTACTTTTGATTTGTCAGTTAAATCAGCAGAATTGGTTTTGAAATAAGTTCTATCTAAAGTAATCCATTTCCAGTCTTCACCACGTGCTCCTGCAGATTGGATTTCTTCATTGGTCAAAAAATGATATAAACTTTGTTCTGTAGAATTTCTACCTGTATTGATTTTTTTTCCAGAAGGTAGATTAATAGCTATTTTATCTCCTAAATCATATACAAAATTCCCATCGGTATCCAATGTTTCGACATAAGTGGATTGAGCAGGTGTTCCGGTCGTAACTACTTCTGATGTTGGGGAAACAACTACTTCTGAAGTATGTCCGCCTAAAATTGGTGCAATCACCAATCCAACTAAACAGGTTAATTTGATCAAAATGTTCATGGAAGGTCCTGAAGTATCTTTGAATGGATCTCCAACAGTATCTCCAGTAACAGCTGCTTTGTGTGCATCGGAACCTTTGTAGGTCATTTCTCCGTTGATTTCAACCCCTGCTTCAAAAGATTTTTTAGCATTGTCCCAAGCACCACCAGCATTGTTTTGGAAAACAGCCCAAAGAACACCTGAAACGGTAACCCCAGCCATGTATCCTCCTAACATTTCAGCCACCAGTGCATTTGCACCGATGTCATTCATGTAAACCAATTTTCCAAAAAGAACAATTGCAATTGGAAAACCGATAGTCAGAATTCCAGGTAACATCATTTCACGCAATGCTGCTTTGGTTGAAATTTCAACACATTTTCCATATTCGGGTTTTGCTTTCCCTTCCATGATTCCAGGGATTTCTTTGAACTGACGACGCACTTCATAAACCATATCCATTGCAGCTTTACCTACTGAATTCATGGCTAAAGCAGAGAAAACAACCGGAACCATTCCTCCTATAAATAACATAGCCAATACCGGCGCTTTGAAAATATTAATCCCATCAATTCCGGTAAAAGTTACGTAAGCCGCAAACAAAGCCAATGAAGTCAATGCAGCAGAAGCGATTGCAAAACCTTTTCCTGTTGCCGCAGTTGTATTTCCAACAGAATCTAAAATATCCGTTCTTTGACGAACTTCTTTTGGTAATTCACTCATTTCGGCAATTCCTCCTGCGTTGTCTGAAATTGGTCCGAATGCGTCGATTGCCAACTGCATTGCGGTTGTAGCCATCATTGCAGAAGCTGCCAATGCTACTCCATAAAATCCTGCAAATGCATAAGATGCCCAAATTGCGGCAGCAAATAATAGAACAGTTGGGAAAGTAGAAATCATACCTGTTGCCAAACCTGCTATCACGTTGGTTCCTGCTCCGGTTGATGATTTTTGAACGATTGCCAAAACTGGTTTTGTGCCCAATCCTGTATAATATTCAGTTACAGATGAAATTACGCCGCCTACAACCAATCCTACAATTGTTGCATAAAATACTCTCATAGAAGAAATATCTTGCAATCCTTCTCCAAAGAATTCCATTTTCATGGTTTCAGGTAACATATATTTAACCAATGCAAAACAAGCGATTGCAGTCAAAATGATTGAAACCCAGTTCCCAAGATTTAATGCTCCTTGTACTTGTTTTTCTTTTGCATTGTTGTCTTTAATTTTAACCAACATGGTTCCGATGATAGAGAATAAAATCCCAAACCCGGCAATTGCAATCGGCAATAAAATTGGGCCAATTCCGCTGAATCCCTCGCTAACAATATTTCCACCCATGTCTTTGATAACATAGTTACCCAAAACCATCGCCGCCAATACAGTTGCCACATAAGAGCCAAACAAATCGGCACCCATTCCGGCAACATCACCTACATTGTCACCTACGTTATCTGCAATTGTTGCTGGATTACGAGGGTCGTCTTCAGGAATTCCTGCTTCCACTTTACCTACCAAATCTGCACCAACATCAGCTGCTTTGGTATAAATACCTCCACCCACACGTGCAAAAAGTGCAATAGATTCTGCACCTAAAGAAAACCCAGCCAATGTTTCCAAAACAATGGTCATGTCTTCAGTCGAAGTCCAAGTTCCGTTCATGAAAACCTGATATAATATAATAAAGAACCCAGTCAGACCTAAAACTGCAAGACCAGCTACTCCCAATCCCATTACAGTACCACCTCCGAAAGAAACTTTCAATGCCTGTGGCAAACTTGTACGGGCGGCTTGCGTCGTTCTTACATTGGTTTTGGTTGCGATTTTCATGCCCATATTTCCTGCCAATGCAGAGAAGATTGCTCCGAAAATAAATGCAATTACAATCATCCAGTGCGTAGTTGGGACTATCATTGAAATTCCTGCCAATACAATGCTGGCTCCGATTACGAAAAAAGTAAGTAATCGGTATTCTGCCTTTAGAAATGCCAGAGCACCTTCATAGATGTAGTCTGAAATTTCTTTCATTTTACCATCGCCGGCATCCTGCTTCAGTACCCAACTTCTTTTAATTGCCATAAAAATTAATCCGACAACAGATAAGATTATCGGAATCCATAAAAATATTTCGCTCATAGTTCTTAAAAAATTTAACAATTAACAAATATAGTATATTCACTTAATTTGAAAAGAAAATATAGAATGAATACACTTTAATTTAAAAATAAATAAAAAAGCCTTGAATTTTTTGAGGATTCAAAGCTTATTAATATGACTAAATAGTGATTTATTATTTTTGCTGAAAATAAACCTCTTCATAAGGCTGAATCAACACCCAACCATTTCCTGAAAATTTCATTTGAAATTCTTCTCCGCTTCCTCTTCCAATCAAGCTTCTGAATGAGACACTTGTTTTCAACTCCGGACTTAAATTTCCTGACCAAGCAACTGTGGCATTTGGATCTGTGAAAACCGGATTTTCCGGTGTAACCATCAATGTCAATGGATCTCCGTGAGTAGTGATGGCAACGTGTCCTGTTCCGGTCAATTTTACTTGGAATAAACCACCAGACATCATACCTGCAACGCTTTTGAGCATTGTAATTTGATTGGTTACGGTTTGATCATGGGCTAAAATATCGTTACCATTGACGCAAATGCTGTCATTTTCCAAATGTAAAACCTGTACTTTTTTGCCGCTGTCTGCAACGTACAGTCTTCCTGTGCCTTCGGCTTTCATTAATTTTGCACCTTCACCTGTTAAAGTTTTTTTCAAAAGATTTCCCAAACCGCCTGAAAGCATTCCTTCACGTTGAAAATTAATGTTTCCTACATAACCTACCATGCTTCCTGCCTTGGTCCAAACAAATTGGTTTTTGAGATTTATCTCAAGAAGTTGAGGTTTTTCTAATTCAAAATAATCATGTTCAGCGTCATTTTGTTTTGTCTTTGCGATAAAAGACTGGATTGAATATTCGCTCATATTTTTTTATTTTATAAATTAAAAATAGGTAATAGTTAAGTTCTGAATTGTTAAATAAAATATAAATAAATGTAATATTAAAACTTTAACCTGTGAATAAATCATGTAAACTCTGTATAGATTTAGAGGTGATGAAGTCATGAATTCTTTTAACTTTGCTCAAACCTTTCAGATATGCAACAACGTGAAGATTTTCTTCTAAAAGCTTACGAACTCGGAATCATTAAATTTGGGAATTTTACATTGAAAAGCGGTATCGAATCGCCTTTTTATGTGGATTTGCGTCCGTTATCGTCCAGTCCTCAACTTTTAAAAACTTTGTCCAACAATTTATTGGAATTGGTGGAAGATGCTCCTTTTGACCTCATCTGCGGGGTTCCCTATGCGGCATTGCCGATGGGGACTACGATGAGTTTGGCGAGCGGTGTTCCATTAATTATCAAAAGAAAAGAAAACAAGGGTTACGGTACAAAGCGTATGGTAGAAGGTGTTTATGAAGATGGTCAGAATTGTTTGTTGGTGGAAGATGTAATTACCAGCGGACAAAGTTTGTTGGAAACTATCGAGGAAATCGAAAGAGAAGGATTGAAAGTGACAGATTTGGTTGTGGTTCTTGACCGCGAACAAGGCGGAATCAATAAATTGAGAGACAAAGGTTACAGAGTACATACTTTGTTTACAATTAATGAGGTGATTGACATTTTGCATCGCTACCATAGATTGAGTGACGGTGATATGGCAAGAATCAAAAACTTTTTGAACAATCCCCCGGCTCCGCCGCAGATGAAGAGAATTCCTCTGGAAGGAAAAAAAATACAACATCCGATAGGGAAGAAGCTGATTGAATTTGCTTTGAAGAAAAAGTCAAATTTAATTGCTTCGGCAGATGTAATTACTTCTAGCGAATTGTTGAAACTAGCTGAAGAAGTAGGTGACCATGTGGTTGCGCTGAAATTACACACAGACATCATCAAGGATTTTTCATTTGATTTAATTGATAAATTGAAAGTGATTGCCAAGGAAAAAGAGTTTCTTTTATTTGAGGACAGAAAGTTTGCAGATATAGGAAACACGCAGGAATTGCAGTTCAAAGAAGGCGTTTATAAAATTGCTGATTGGGCGGACATGGTTACTGCACATCCGATTGCGGGTGAGGAAAGTTTACAGGTTTTTGAGCATGTGGGTGTGGTTGCAATTGTGGAGATGTCTTCTAAAGGGACGTTGACGGATGATTATTACATCACGAAAGCTTTGAATGTGGCTGAGAATTCTTCGAATGTTTTGGGAGTTGTGGCGCAGAGACAAGTGGCAGATGAATTGCTTTTGTTTACGCCGGGAGTAAATCTGAGTTCGAAGGGTGATACAAAAGGGCAGCAGTACAATACGCCTGAAAGGGTTTTCAAAGCGTATCATACAGATTTCATGATTGTCGGACGCGGGATATACCAATCTGTGAATGCAAAGGAATCTGCAATTGAATACCAAACTGCTGGTTGGAATGCTTACTTGGAAAGTTTGAATTAATTTAATTGATGAAATATATAAATCCTGTCAGGTTTGCACTTGACGGGATTTTTTGTTTTAAGAAAGGAATGAGTATTTTGGACGGTGGAAAATGAGTCAAGCATTTTCATTACAGCATTTTAATAAAAAAATGCACTGGGAATTCTCCGAAGTGTTTTGTGAATTCCGGGAATTTTAGCAGGAATTTCTGACTTGGTACTACTAGTTTTGAGTTGAAATTTTAATTTGTTTTTATTCGGATGATTAAATTTAAACATTCTTAAAAATTATCATGAGCAGTTTGAAAATAAAATCGTTAATAGAATTATATGACCATATTCCAGAGAAAGAGTTTCTTTTGGTTGATGTTTTGCGCCAGATTACCATTGATGCTTTGAATGGATATGGTAAAGAAAAGATTTCTTATAATGTTCCATTTTTCCATGGTAATAAATCTATCTGTCTTATATGGCCGGCTTCTGTACCGCGGGGCGGTGTGAAAAGCGGGGTGATGTTTAGCTTTTGGTATGGAAATAAATTGAAGGATGAGGACAATTACCTGACGCATGGCACCAATAAGCAAATTTTCTATAAGATTTACCAAGCGGTGGACGAGATAGATGAAGGGGCATTGGTAAAGCTATTGCAAGAGGCAATAGAACTAGATAAATGTCTTGGAAAACGTTGAAAATAATTAATTCCCTCCTGCTTTCCAAGTATCGTATTGGGTTACAACTTCTACGATGTCGTCATGTTTGAGTTCTTTATCGTCAATTTTTTTACTTAATTGGGGATAATCTTTGAAGTATTCAGTCGCATTTTTCCGAAAAATGCTGTTCTTATTTACCTGCGTTCTGAATGTCCATGAAACTATAGTTGCCACATCTTCGTTTGGTCTTTTGCAGTACCAGAAAGTATCACTTACGTCCACATTTCCGCGGTTACCACCACCTTGATTTACGTTAACTGAAGATGCTGAAAAAACTCTGTATAATTTAATGTTAGGTAAATCCAAGATAACTTCTGCCTTGATGCCGTCTTTCACTTTTTTATTGTTTGCATTTTTATAGCCCTTGATGGTTACAATTTTCCCTACTTGTGAATCCTGTGCGTGTAAGTGGTTGAATGAGAAAAGGCAGAATACGGCTAAGAAATAAATGTAGTTTTTCATGTTTTAATATTTTTTAAGATAAATCTAAATTTAAACAAATAATCTATACAATCAAATGCAAAGTTTAAATTTGTTGAATGGAGAAAATCATTTTGGGTATCGACCCAGGAACAACAGTAATGGGTTTTGGTTTAATTAAAATTGAGAAAAAAAAGATGTATTTTCTTTTGTTGGATGAGTTGCTGCTGCATAAACTTGATTCGCATGAATTACGGCTGAAAAAGATTTTTGAGAAAACACTTCATATCATAGATACTTATCATCCGGATGAATTGGCGATCGAAGCACCTTTCTTTGGGAAAAACGTACAGTCGATGCTGAAACTGGGTCGTGCGCAGGGTGTTGCAATGGCAGCGGGTCTTTACCGTGAGGTGCCGATTACGGAATATTCGCCCAAGAAAATCAAACAATCCATCACGGGAAACGGAAATGCTTCTAAGGAGCAAGTTGCGGGTATGCTTCAAAACTTATTGGGTCTGAAAGAATTGCCGAAAAGACTGGACTCTACCGACGGATTGGCTGCTGCGGTTTGTCATTTTTTTAATATGGGTCAGGAAACACAGACGAAATCTTATAGCGGATGGGATGCTTTTGTGAAAGCACATCCGAGTAGGTCGAAATAAAAAAACGGAATCTTAATGAAAAGATCCCGTTCGGAAAATAGTATTAATCTAAATTATTGTTAATCTAATATAAGATTCTGAAATTGGATTAATTTATTGCCAAGATTCTAGAACTGAAATATTCAGAGATGATTGAGCCATTTCCTGATTTAAAAAAGTGGTATTGATTGCTTTTCCCACAGCGAATGTTGTTTGTACATTTCTTCCGAAACAAGCTACCCTAACATTATATACAGTACCTCCCGCACCTCCTGGTATTGGAAGATTCTCCAATGTTACATTCATATTAATGATTTTGTTGCTTCCTGTAGTACCTCTTACTGCGTCAGTTCTTACTCCTTTTAATCTGTAAATAGTTTCAGCTTGCTGTTTCATGAAAATGCCACAGGCAAAACTTGCAGATGCTGAACTTCCGTTTCCGGTAATTTGCCCGGTGGTCTGAAAAATCAAGTTTGTTTTATTACTTGTTTTGTAAACGGTAAAAGAATTATCAAGTCCACTCAATATCTTCCAATCTGTTGTTATAGGCTGATCAAAACTATAGGCGTCTTGATTTACAGTTGTCAAATCCACCCCTGTTGTATCAAAATAACTATTCATGTATGTTAGGTTGAAACTTTCGCCAAACCCATCAGGAATGGTTTTCTTAACCCATGCTGTAGGATTTGTGGGGCCTGAGGAAACAATAATGTCTTTGTCATCTCCCTCATCTCCGGGTTGGTTTGTATTTAGTGCGCCTCCTTTAAGAAGTATGCGGTGAGAAACATTCGTTATGCCATTTACATCTAATCCTACTTCTGATCTTGGATTCTCGGTTCCTATCCCTACCTGTGCATTTAAACTAGCACCAATTATAAAAATTATCGATGTGACCTTTATATATAGTTTCATTTGAAAAAGATTAATTATTGAACAATATCGTTAAAAACCTGAGGTGCTTCATACACTTCAACTTTCAGTGAAGATTTGGCAACAAACTCATTGATATTTGTAGAGGCACTTCTACCTATTGTTAAGGTAGGTAAAGTTCCATGGCTGGCTGTCCGTTTACAAGCAACTTCTACTTGATGTAATCCAATACCTAAATCATCTGCAAGGGCAATCTGGGTGTAAGTTATAAAAGGGTTACTCGAAGCACCATATGATTGTTGCAATGTTAATTTTCTAAGACCCCTTAATGTACGTGTAGTTGTTGTATTTCCACCAGCAAAAATTCCACAAACAAAATCTGCTCCAATATCTGTTCCACCTCCTGTGATATGAGCTACAGCCTCGAAAGTTATATAAACCTGATTTTCATTGCTATAAACTTCAAAAGTTTTAGTGAGTCCGGTTATTGTTGTGAAATCGGTACCTAGCGATGCTCGGGTAATACCTAATTCATAGGGACCATTATTACCAGCAGTACTATTTATGGTTATCCCTTCGTTTACAGTATTATCATTTGTAAAATCTGTGAACGCGTTATTATAAATTAAGTAAAAGAAATTTTCTTCCACAGTAGGTATGTTTAAGGTTCTCCAACGCGGTGGTAGTCCAGTGCCCTGAGAAACCAAGACCTGACCATTTTTTCCTGGGTTGCCTAACGTGAGATCTGTACCCCCTACAAAAATCCTGTCTCTTATAGTAACGTTTCCATCCACCGACAGACCCGTGCCGGCACCAGGTGTATAGTTTGTTAAAGAACTGATTCCAACCTGTGCTGAGAGTTGAATACAACTCAGAATTATAAATAAATAAAATAAATTTTTCATCGTTAAATATTTTTTAGGGTGTTGATACTGTTACTAATTCAATTATATCCATTTTGAGAACAGAGCCAAGCATAAAATCATTTGAAACATTATTTCCGGCATTAGCAGAGTTCCCTATCGATAACAATGATGTTCCCACTGTACCTCCTCCATCTGTAAGAGAAATTCTTCGACAGGCAGTACTGAATATATAATTACCTACAGGTGTATTATTAACTGTATAATTTAAAGTGAACACCCCCTGAGTTTTATCCATGATGGTTTTATTGATTGTATTATTTATCTGGTCACCTCTCAATGCAATCAATGTAGCTGAAGATAATGGCTGAGAAGAAGTCCTTCTAAATAGTCCACATAGAAATCTGATATTTCCAGCTATTTGAGAACCTGTAGTTGCTGCGTTCATCTTTGACTCCACACCTGTTTGAAAAATTACAGATATTTTATTGTCCCCATTATTTATTGTAACGGGTATATCTAATCCAGGAATATTTCTCCAACTTTTTGCTCCTATTTTCTCTCCAATTGAAGAAAGGTTTAGGTCATAAGCGGGATGTACAAGAGATCCCAAATCATATACAACGATGTCATCCAGGACATTCGCACGGCCTCCATTACTCATTCCTTCAAAGGCGATTTGGTAAGTAGCGGATGGATTTGGAAGCTCCAGTGTAACCTGCGTCCATGCAGAAACATTGGTTGTATAAGTAGCAGTAGGTATCAGCGTCCAACTTCCTCCAGATGTAGTTCTATAATAAACTCTTAATTGATTTTGATTTGTGTTGACTGCTTGTGCATAGAAAAAGGAAACAGACGGGGCTGTCATAGAAGATAAATCAAACGTAGGGCTTATAAATCTCGTTGTCTGGCCTGTGGTTGATGTAAATCTCGCGTTTAAAGTATTACCTGTACCTGCCGTATTGTCTGCAGTAGGATTTCCTGCACCTGCGCCTGCTCCAAACGTCCAGTCTGAGGTGCCTGAAATTCGCTGATTTGTCCAACATGACCTCGAACCGCTAGTTACCTCGAAATTTTCTGTAAAAGGAAATTTGTTGATGGTGCAAGCAGCTGTTGCATTTAAGCCATCATCAACTGTTACATCATCCACAACAACCGCTCTTCCTGCGGTTGCAGGATTGGTAGCTAAAAATGCTATCTGGTAAGTGGAAGAAGGACTTGGTAAAGTAAGTGTTCTTTCCGTCCAAGTGTTGACAGCTGTTGTCCATTGTGCAGTAGGAATTAATAGCCATGAACCAGCTGGAGAAGTCCTGTAGTAAACCCTTAACTGGTTAATTCCGCTTCCATTATTTTCCTGCGCGTGCCAAAACCTCAATCGGGGTGTTGCAAGGGAACTCAAATCCATTACAGGACTTACATAATAGGTTGATCTAGATGCACCTGTTACAAACCTAGCGTTTAAAGTACCATTATCAGCTGTGTGGTCTGTGTTTGAAAGAGGTGCAGTACCAGCGCCAGCACCCTCACCATGAGTCCAAGTATTGGGAGTACTACCACTAACAACTTGATTTGTCCAATTGGTTCTTGTTGTGCTATGATCTTCAAAAGTTTCTGTAAAAGGGAAAGAGGTTATAACAGTATTGTCGCTATCTACAACCACTTGGTCTATCACATTGGCACGTCCTCCGCTGCTTACTCCTTCAAAAGCAATCTGGTAGGTGGATGATGGATTGGGTAGATTTAAATTTACCTGAGTCCATGCTGTAATGCTGGTTATGTAAGTCGGTAGAATCTGTACCCATTCACCCGCTGGAGAGGTTCTGTAATAAATCTTTAGCTGGTTTTGATTTGATCCGCTTGCACGTTGCCCGTACCAAAAGCTGATGCGAGGTGAATTTAACTGGGATATATTCATTACCGGACTTACCAATTTTGTAGTTTGACCAGCAGTACTTGTAAATCTTGCATTAAGAACGCCTGCATATGCTGTATTATTAACAGCTCCGTTTGGGGTACCCGTGCCCCCTCCGTCTCCCAAAGCATATGTCCAATTGGTGGCTCCCACTACACGTTCATTTGTCCAACAAGAACGGGTTGTACTGTTAGCCTCAAATGTTTCTGTAAAAGGAAAAGTCTCTACTACACATCCTCCAAATTCTCCAATCCAGTCAATTCCGACTTGATCACTCTTTGCATATGTATTAACGAGTTGGTATTGGCCTTCTTCTAGAAATGTTACATTGGCAGTTTTCCATTCTGCATCTGAAATTTGTCCGCGAGAGAAATATATTTGTCCAGGAAGCCCTGGGTTTCCGTTTATTCGCAATTCATCCCTTAATTGGATGCTTCCGTTGATGTCTAATTCTGTTTGGGGGGTTTGCGTATTAATCCCCACTTGCGCATATATGCAGGTTACGCACATAGCACAGCATAAGCTGAGTAGAAGCTTTTTCATTTTTGTTAGTTTAGTTAATAGTTCATTTAAAAGGAACTAAGTTGTTTAGTTATGTAAAAATCATGAGCAAAACTCATAATTTTCGGCAAATATAGAAACTTAAATTTGTTTTTCAGTTAACTGACAAACAATGTTTTAAAAAATAATAATTTATATAGATAAGATGTTTTCATTTCCTAACTGATATACAGTATAAAGTCTATGTCCTTCTACATTTTCCCCTTTAAAATTTAACAATAAATAAGTTTCACCTCCCAGAAAATTCTTTTTTACAGGGTAAGACCATTCATCTAAATCGTAATGATTATCTTCCTTGCCAAAAAGTTCCTGAATTTCTTTTTTGGTTCTTCCCGTAAATAGTTTGTTTTTGATGATTGAACGAACGATTTTTACTCTATAACTAGTCAATGTTTTCCATAAATCACTCCTAAATTCTGTTTCTTTTTTTATCATAATTACAATTCAGTTTAGATTAGAATAGTTGGTCAGGGGCTCTCTAAATTAAAAGAGAGTATGTAAGCGTATTAATCTCGAAAAATAATTGTAGTAGAGAAGAAAAACCCCTTTTTGATTATTTCAAAACTAGGGGTCTCTGACATTTGTTTTGGTTTATTTAAGGTTTAACAAAAATAAGTAATCAATCTATAAAATTCAAACGCTTGGCTTTCCGTTTTCAGGAATATGAGAAAAAATAGAATTATAAATATATACAATTCTTTAAAAATTAAAGAGTTGTAAATTTAAAATTTAACATTTAAAACAACCTACATTGTAATAAATTTCGTCATAATTAGTTTTTTGAGCTCTTATTTTCTGCCAAATGAGAAAGAAATGTTGTAGGAGATACGCCAGTTACATTTTTGAAAATCGTAGTGAACTTGCTGTGTGATGAGAAGCCGCATTCGTCAGCCAAATAACTGATTTTATAGTTGGAATAAATCGGTTCATCATGCAATTTTCCAACGATGTAATTTATTTTGAGTCTGTTGATATAGTTATTGAAATCGGTCTGTTTGTTTTTATTGATGACATGCGAAAGATATTTTGTATTGGTTTCCAGTTCAACAGCAAGCATGGAAAGTGAATATCCTTTTTCGAGATATTTAACAGAATCCTCGAAACCATTAAGTTTATCCATTATTTTTTGTTCAGTCTCTATCGGAACAAATTCTCTTTCGAAGCTTTTTTGTTCTGATTTTGAAACAGTTTGTTCTTTTGTTTTTTTATGTCTTTGCTTTAATTCCTGTATGGTTTGGTTGAAATGAAGGATGTCTTTTCTTCTCTTCTTTCTGATATAAAGATATGAGCCGAAAGCGAAAACAATAAGCAATACACTGATTCCAATAATTGTATAAAAATTGAAAGCCGCAGATTTTTCACGAGAATGAAGTTCCTTTACAACATAATTTGCTGACAATGTTTTTGCTTGTTCAAACTCATCTCTCAGTTTCAGATATTTTTCATTGAACCGGACATAATTTTCCTGATCTTTTGTGATTTTATAGTAATTAATAAGAGCCTGATAAACCTCCTCTTTCAATGCCAGGAATTGAGAAGCTTCTGCAATTTCAAGAGCCAGATTGTAATATTTAATTGCACTTTCGTTGTCATTTCGAGCCAAATGAATATTTCCCATCCCATTGTAAATAAACCCTTCCAAGGCGCTTTCGTTGCCAGATTTATCTAAAAAAGAAATTGATTTTTCATAGGCAGCCAATGCCTGTTCATATTCTCTCAACGACACATAGTTTTTGGCAATTAATTCCTCATTGGTTGCAAGCAGAAAATTTCTTTCTTTGGTAATTTTAACTTTTTCAAAAGATGATTTTCCTTTTTTTAAAATAGAGATGGCTTCCCTATATTTTAAATCATCCATTGCATAATAAGCCATTTCCTGATGCAGATTTCCCTGGAATTTGGAAGAATTATTAATATCGACTATTTTCTGGCTCGCCTTCATAGCTTTTTCCAGATAAACTTTACCCTGAATGGGTAATTTAGCAACCCTGTAAATGGTAGAAATCAATCCGCAAACCCTTGCCTGTAAATCATGAAGTTGAGATTTTTCCGCAATACTGTCTGCTCTTTTTGCATAGACAAGCGCTTCATTTATCATCCCCGTTTTCTGAAGCAAATTTGCCGATAACATAGAAGCCCGGACTTTCTGCTCTTCTGTAGCAGATATTTTGTAAAGTGAATCTGCAACGTTTACCGCCCATTTCATTTTGATAGTTTCAGAAGATACTAGATTGTAAACACTGTCAAATTTACTTTGTTGAGCGTAAATCGATTGTGAGCACAGAAACAAAATGGAAATGCATAAAAACTTGGTCATTCTTTAATTTTTTTCATTAAAAATGAAATTCATTCTCAATGATAATGGCAAAATATTTATGTAGGGCTTTGGTTTAGTCTTGTCAAAAGTAAAAAAAATACTTGGTCGAGCGCCTAATTTTCAAGTTTTTTGTATGTTTACCCAAAATGAAATAAATGCGGAATTTAGTATTGGTATGTTTTTTTCAATTGGTTTCAATTGGTTTATTTGCGCAAAGACAAGGCTACTGGCAGCAAAGGGTTGATTATAAAATGGATATCAATGTTGATGAACAGAAATTTCAATATGACGGAAAGATGAGTTTGAAATATGCAAACAATTCTCCAGAAACATTAAAAAAAGTTTACTTTCATCTTTATTACAATGCATTTCAGCCGGGAAGCGCGATGGATTATCGATTGGTAAATATTGCCGATCCCGATGCGCGAATGGTCACCAACAAAGGTACGAAAGAAAATCCGCAATTTGAAAGCAGAATCGCACAGTTGAAGCCTGAAGATCAGGGATTTCAAAAAATAAAATCCATCAAACAAAACGGAAAAGAATTAAAATTCAAAATTTCAGGAACAATCCTCGAAGTGGATTTGACACAGCCTATGACTTCCAATTCTACCACCAATTTTGAAATGGAATGGCAGGCACAAGTACCTTCCATCATTCGCCGCGGAGGAAAGAATACCAAAGAAGGTGTTGATTTTTCGATGACACAATGGTATCCGAAAATGGCGCATTATGATGAATTTGGCTGGCATTTGGATGAATATATCGGTCGTGAATTCATAGCTCCGTTTGGAAATTTTGATGTGAAAATTAAAATTCAGCAAGATTATGTTATCGGAGCTTCAGGTACTTTGCAAAATCAAAATGAAGTAAAAGGCTATACTCAAAATGCAAAACCCAAAACCCAAAACGGTAAAACAACTTGGCATTTCGTGGCTGAAAACATCCACGATTTTGCGTGGGGCGCAGATAAAGATTTCGTAGTGGAAAAACAAACGGTTCCGAACGGACCTGAATTATTTTTCGTTTACCAACCCGGAGAAAAAACAACTCCCAATTGGCAGAAAACACAAGAACCTTCTGTGAAATTCTTTGAATACATGAGCAAACATTTCGGGAAATATCCTTGGAAAACTTACACTATTGTGCAAGGCGGCGACGGCGGTATGGAATACGGAACCGTGACTTTGATTACCGGAGAAAGAAATTTTGAAAGCCTTTTGGGTGTTATTTACCACGAGGCTGCACATTCTTGGTTCCAGCATCTTTTTGGGTTAAATGAAACGGTGGACGAATGGATGGATGAAGGATTTACTTCCTATGCTGAAAACTTAGCTTACCTCGAAATTTTCAATAAAAAATTAGATGGAAACCCAAATTTAGATGCGAATGCAGGTTATATCGATTTGGCAAAATCAGGTGTGGAAGAGCCTATGAGTTTGTTGGCAGATTATTACAATTACAATTATGCTTACGGCGTTCAGGCTTATAACAAAGGGCAGGTTTATTTGATTCAATTGGGTTATATCATCGGTGAAGAAAATTTGAAAAAAGTATTTTTGGAATTTTACAACCAATGGAAATTCAAACATCCAACACCCAATGATTTCAAAAGAGTTGCAGAAAATGTTTCAGGAATTAATTTGAAATGGTTTCAGAATTTGTTTGTGAATACAACTCGTGTGATTGATTATTCTGTCAGAAATGTTTCGGATTCAGATATCGAATTGCAAAATCTGAGTAATTTTCCGATGCCTATTGATTTGTATGTGGAATATGCCGATGGTTCAAAAGAGTTATTTTACATCCCGGCTATGGAAATGAGGGCAGAAAAACCTGCGGAAAATTTTGAAATTTACAAAAACGTAAAACGTACCGTTTTGGAACCTTGGAAATGGACGAATCCAAATTACAATGTGAAAGTTTCTAAAAAGGTAAATAAAGTAATCATCGATCCAACGCAGCGATTGGCTGATGTAGAATTTTCAAACAATGTTTATCCAAAATAAATCATGTTATTAGCTGTAAACATAGGAAATTCGAACATCCGTTTTGGAGTATTTCAATCGGATGGAGAAATTATTTCGTGGTTTATTAATACCAGACCTTATCCTACAGAAGATGAATTTTTTGCGAAATTCAGCTCGATGTATTCACCTTTCGGATTGAAAAAAGAGTCAATTACAGGCATCGTAATTGGCTCGGTTGTTCCTGCTTTGACGAATTCCGTTTTTAATTCTTTAGAAAAAATTCATCAGATAAAACCTATCATCGTTGATCGAACTTCCAATTCCAAAATCGAGCATACTTCAAAACAAATGGGAACGGATTTATTTGCCAATGCAGTTGCTGCAAATGAATTTTATCCGGGAAAAAAAATCGTAGTCGATTTCGGAACAGCATTGACTTTCACGGGAATCGACGAAGCCGGAAAAACGATGGGTGTTGCCATCGCGCCTGGTATCATTACCGCACTCAAATCATTGGTTGGCGCAACTGCCCAACTTCCGGAAATCGAAATCAAAGCACCCGCAAAAGTTCTGGGATTTGATACAGTAAGCTGTATGCAGAGTGGAATGGTGTTTGGTTTTTTGGGAATGGTAGAAGGGATGATTGATAGAATTAACCAAGAAGCAGGCGAAGAATGTTTCGTAATAGCAACCGGAGGAATGAGCTATGCGTATGCTCCACTTTCAAGTAAAATCAATATACAGGATGCTCTTCATACGATAAAAGGTTTGGCGGTTTTGTATGAATTAAACCAATAAAAATTCCCCTGATATTTCAGAGGAATTCTTAGAAAATAAAATTTTAGAATTTAAATCTTTTCAAAGGTCAAAAGATCTACGCTGCCATCACCGCCGCTCACGTGTCTCAATTCTATCTTTGAAGGGGTTTTCGAAATGATTTGCCAGTCTTCTGTTATTTCTTCAAAAGGGCTGTCGTCGGGAGCCGCCGGGAAAGTAATCCACAGTTTGTTTAGGCTGTCATCATTTCCAGTTGACCAGGTTCCCGTTTGAGTAGTGCCTCCATTTACTGCAACCAAAGTACCGTTGGTGTTAAATGTAAATGCGTAACCTGAAAAATGATTTGTCTGATTTGAATTGTCTTCCTGAAAAAGTGTAACTCTCCAAGAACCTTCTACAACAATGCCAGAGGTTCCACCATTGTTGTTATTATTGCTGTTGTCATCATCATCGCTGCCAAAGCAGGAAACAAGGGAAAAGCTAAGCATCAGGCCCAGCAAAACCATGAGGTAAGAATTTTTTTTCATAAAATGATTAGTGATTTTCTAGGATAACGAATAACTGATTTATTTATTATGTAAGTCAAATTGGTATAAATATTGAGCACGTCGATGTTAAAAAACTAAGAAATATGAAAAATCAAATCTTAATGCTTGCTGTTGCTGGTTTTGTCTTATTCAGCTGCGAAACAAAGAAAGAAGAATCTGTAATTAATCCAGATGAAAAACAAGTAGTAGACGAGCACAATGCTAAAAATTCATTGGATATTTTAGGGACTTATAAAGGAATCTTACCTTGTGCAGATTGTGAAGGAATCGAAACTGAAATTACTTTATCTAAAGATGAGACTTACACCAAGAAAATGAAATATCTAGGCAAAGATGAAAAAGTATTTGAAGAAATGGGAGATTATACCTGGAAAGAAGATGGGAATACTTTGGTCTTGGAGAATATCAATTCAGATATAGTAGAGTATTTTGTTTCTGAGAATTCGCTTACGCAATTGGACATGGAAGGGAATAAAATAACAGGAGATTTATCAGGAAAATATATCCTTAACAAGTGAAAATAATTTTTGGCATGAAGTTTGTTACTGAATAAATAGATTTAGTAAAATAAATTGTCCTCATGTGTTAATTAAGATAAAAAGCCTGGTTTCTCGACTAGGCTTTTTTTCGTTTATCTTAATTCCTAGTCAATTATTTCATAAAAGACTCTGCTTTTTCTACCATATTTTTGGAGCCGCAGAAAAATGGAACACGTTGGTGAAGTTCTGTCGGTTGGATGTCCATGATTCTTTCAAAACCATTAGTAGCTTTTCCGCCGGCTTGTTCTGCCAAAAATGCCATTGGATTACATTCATACAGCAAACGCAGTTTCCCGTTCGGATTTTTGGTTCCTGATGGATAAATATAAATTCCACCTTTCAGCATATTTCTATGAAAATCAGCGCACAACGAACCAATGTATCTCGAAGTGTAAGGTCTGTCACCTTCTTCTTCCTGACAATATTTTATATAATCTTTTACACCTTTTGGGAAAAGTGCGTAATTTCCTTCATTAACAGAATAAATTTTTCCGTCTTCAGGAATCTTCACATTCGGATGAGAAAGATAAAAAGTTCCAATCGAAGGATTGAGTGTGAATCCATTTACACCATTTCCAGTGGTATAAATCAACATGGTTGAGCTTCCGTAAATCACATATCCGGCAGCTATCTGCTGATTTCCGGGCTGAAGAAAATCTTCCAACTGTACAGGTGTTCCTTCCGGTGTAACCCTTCTGTAAATAGAAAAAATTGTTCCTACAGAAACATTTACATCAATATTTGAAGAACCATCTAAAGGGTCAATCAAAACCACATATTTACTTTTTTCAGAATTCTGATGATTTTCAATTCGTATGAAATCATCGTTTTCTTCAGAAGCGATTCCACAAACCACCTCGCGTTGTGAAAGGGTTTTGATGAATGCTTCATTAGCAAACACATCTAATTTCTGCTGTTCCTCACCCTGAATGTTTTCACTCCCAAATGCACCCAATATTTCGGTAAGCCCCGCTTGGTTTACTTTATGGTTCACGATTTTGGTTGCGAGTTTGATTGAGCTTAGCAATCGGGTTAATTCACCAGATGAATACTTGAAATCTTTTTGGTTTTCGATGATAAATTCACCTAATGTTTGTCCGGATTCTGCTTTCATGTTGTTTTGGTTTTACGTGCGGCAAATATCGTTAAATTTATAGTACAATCACATTTTTACGAAATCGTTTTCGTAATGAATTTGGAATTAAAATCAATTAAACAATTAAAAATGTATTTCTAAATTGCGCACACAATTTTAAAATTTGAAAAAAATAATTTTTATATCCTGTTTTGTCATATCATTTTTAAGCAAAGCGCAGGAAGATAGCTTGTCTGTAAAATTGGATAGTATCATAGTAGATTCATCACAAATTCAACAAGTTCAAACGAAGAAAAATCCTATTTGGAAAAACCTGAAGTATGATGCTTCCAATATGGCGGGTGGTTTTTTGAATGCTTATACTCAGCCTACACGATGGCAAAAAGATGATTACATAAAACTCGGCGCAACCGCCGCGGGAATTACCTTATTGTATTTTGTAGATGAGGAAATCAACAATTATTTCCATAAACAAGAGCCCGATGTACCTGGTGTCATCAAAGATTTCGGGTGGTATTTCGGAAGTCCGCAAAATAATTATGGAATTACAGGAGCCGTTTATCTTTTTGGGCTTTTTACAAATAACGAAAATATACGGCAAACGGGTGTTTTGATGATTACTTCTGCAAGCGCTGCAGGTCTCATTCAACAGGTTTCAAAATCTTTGGCTGGAAGAGCAAGGCCTAATTCTGGATTGGGGCATGACCATTTCAAACCATTGGGTGGTTCGGCGGAATATCGTTCGTTTCCTTCGGGACATACAGTACTTTCTGTGACGACGATGTATGCTTTGTCTAAACAATTTGAAAATCCTTGGGTAAAGGCAGGTTTCTGGACAGTAGGGATGATTGCTCCCGTTTCCCGATTGTGGGAAGGAGCGCATTGGTTTACGGATATCGCGTTGAGTACAGCCTTAAGTGTGGCAATCGTAGAGGGGGTAGATAATTACCTGAAAAGAAATCAGAAATATAACTATTCAGAATTTAAATCCAAAAAACAAATCAATTGGAAATTGGTTGCCGGCCCTTCGCAGTTTGGTATTATCGGTGTTTTTTGAATGAAATAAAAAATTAATGACAGATTTTCAAATTCAAAAAACTCTTAACATGGTTCTGATTTTAAACTTTGTTTCCTGGGAAAGATTATTTTGTGTTTTTAAATTTTTATTTTTTTAAACTCCTTTCAATCATTCATCTCTTTACTGATTAGTAGAGAGGTTTTTACTTTACAATTATTTAACTAAAATAGTCTATAAATTTGGTAGAAAGTACTAACTTTGCAGACTCATTTAAAAATTGAACAAAATGAAAAAATTATTTACAACTTTAACTGTTCTTGCAGCTCTTTCTTTGTCTGCACAGAATTTATTGACAAACCCAAGCTTTGAAAGCGATTTCACAGGTTGGGCTTCAGGTCCTGCCGCATCTTATACTGCTCCTACAGTAGTTACAGGTGGTGCTCAAGACGGAAACAAAAGTGTTGCTTACAATTCTCCAAGTGCTACTACAGGATTTTTCCAAAATGTACCTGTAACTTCGGGAGAATCTTACACTATTTCTTTCTGGTACAAAGCTTCAGGTGACGATTCTGATGCAAGATTGTGGAGTATCTTCAAAGATGCTGCTGGAACACCGGTTTACACTACTGAGGCTACAACAGAAGACCCATTCAGAACAAATGACGGATACCTTCCAACTACATCAGCTTGGACATTCCACACAGCTACTATGCCTGCAGGTCCTGGCGCTACTAATTTAGATGTAGCTTTCAGAGCTTATACTGGTGGTACTGCTTCATTTGATAACGTTTTGGCTTATACAGGAACGATGTCTGTAGGTGATGTAAATAACTTCGCAAACGGAGTTAAAATGAACACAGTAGTTACAAACAAATTGACTCTTCAATTGCCTGAGCGTGCAACTGTAGATATCTACACAATCGAAGGAAAATTGGTTTCTTCTAACCGTGTTGATAACAACGGAAGCGTTGATACAAACTCTTTAGCTAAAGGAGTTTATGTAGTAAAAGTTTCTAACGGATACGCTACAACGACTCAAAAAATCGTTAAAAAATAATTCTTTTTAGAATTTAAAATTATAAATCCCGTTCTAACTGAACGGGATTTTTTATGGAATTAATTTTAATTTGGATTAATTTAAATTCTAAACTTTCTTAAATCAATTTTGATTCATTGACCAGAGTTAAGATTAAATTATTTCAAGCTAGTGTGAAATCGTAGAACGTCTTTTCTTGATTAATCTATCCAAAGAATACCTTCCCGGACCTATTAACAACAAAGCAAAATAAATAGCAAGATACATCAATGCTAATTCCTTGTCACCAAAAGCATCATTGAGATGTACAACAAACCCTGCATAAACCATCGTGAAAATCAAAGGAATCAAAGCATAACGTGTCATCAGCCCTAAAATAATCAAAATCGAACATATCGCTTCTGCAAAAACAACCAATGCCAAAGTAGCTGTAGAACCTATCCCAAAAGGATCGGCGAATTCTATTTTTTCATCAGAAAAGAATTTGAGAAACTTTCCTCCGCCGTGCTGGTAAAGCATAAAACCTCCGCCCACCAAGCGTAAAATCAGGCTTGCAAGGTTCAAATTGGTTATAGATGTTCCGGACGAAAAGAAATTTCCTTTTTTCATATTTTACCCTTTAGGCAGGATAAAGGTATAAATTTATTCGGAATCAATCTAAATCACATTCTAGTTTTCGAGGAAAGCAATGGTTTTTTGGAAGAATTCTTGCGGATTTTCAGCGTGAACCCAATGTCCTGAATTCGATACAGTTTGGATTTCCGCTTGCGGAAAATGCTTACGAATCAAATCAAAATCTGCATCCAAAACATAATCTGATTTTGAACCACGCAAAAACAAAGTCGGCTTGTCAAAAATACCATTGGATAAATTTCCTCCAACCATTCCATCATAAGAATCGGTCAGTGTCTTAAGATTGAAACGGAAAGCATATTTCCCATTTTCAGCATGGTAAACATTTTTCAAAAGAAACTGACGCGTACCTATATCTGGGATATATTGTTTCAAAATTTCTTCCACGTCAGAACGTTTTTCAATTTTATCAAAATCAATTGAATTCAAAGCTTTGATGATTCCCTGATGATGTGGCGGATAAGCCTTTGGAGCCATGTCTGCAACGATCAATTTGTCGATGTTTTTAGGATGTTTGTAAGAAAATTCAATTACGGAGCGCCCACCTAAAGAGTGTCCGAGCAAATAACAGGATTCAATTTGATGATGATTTAAATAATTCAAAATATCATCGGACATCGCATCAAAACTCATGTCATCCGAATGAAAACTTCTCCCATGATTTCTCAAATCTATGGCATGAACGGTATAAAATTCCGCAAACTGTTTTGAAAGCGTTGCGAAATTGTCCGATTGACCAAACAATCCATGAAGTATCAATAAATGTTTCGGTTTGTCACCCGTTATTTTGCTGTGGAGAATTTCAGTCATCTATTAAATTTATTAGCCATCTCAATCCTCTTTAAATAAGCCTGAATCGTATTTTCAAATCCCATGTAAATCGATTCCGAAATCAAAGCATGACCGATGGAGACTTCATCAATTTCTGGAATTTGTTCGATGAAATATTGCAGATTATCCAGACTCAAATCATGTCCGGCATTCAATTTCAATCCGTTTTTCAGAGCTTCATCCGTCGTTTCGCGGTAAGGATAGATTCCGTTTAAATTTCCTTTTGCATACTCAACCGCAAAACTTTCCGTGTACAGTTCAATTCGGTCAGTACCTGTTTTCGCAGCGGCTTCCACCAATTTTGGATTTGGATCTAAAAAAATAGAAGTTCTGATGCCATTTCGTTTGAATTCGGAAATAATTTCAGTCAAATAATCCAGATGTTTAATCGTATCCCAACCCGCATTGGAAGTAATCGCATCGTCCGAATCAGGAACCAAAGTCACTTGCTCAGGTTTCACTTCCAAAACCATTTTCATGAAACTTTCCACCGGTTTTCCTTCGATGTTAAATTCAGTTTTTACGACTTTTTTTAAATCATAAACATCCTGGTAACGAATGTGTCTTTCGTCCGGTCTTGGATGCACGGTAATTCCCTGCGCACCAAATTCTTCCGCTTTTATAGCGGCTTCTGCGACATTCGGAGTATTCCCGCCACGCGCATTTCTGAGCGTTGCAATTTTATTGATGTTTACACTAAGTTTAGTCATGATGTTGAATTACAAATGGTTGTGATATTTCTAAATCAAATTCTTTGGAAGCACTTATCAAATGGTCAAATATATCAGATTGAATTCGTTCAAACTCAATCATATCCGATGAACTTGCAAAACAGCTGATTTCCAAAGGCAAACCTTGTGAAGTTAATTCCAATTGGCGGACAACGATTTTATCACTTTTTGAAATATCGTTTCGGTTCGAAAGATAATTTTCTGCATATTTCCTGAAAACACCGATGTTCGTCAGTTGTCTTCCGTTGATTACATAATCTTTGTTGGTAATATTTTTATTGCTTTCCTTTAATTCTTCTTCTTTCAATTGAATATAAGCGCTGATTAAGTCAATTTTTTTGAAACGGCTCAACATTTCTTCATCACAAAAAGAAAAAGAATTTACATTAAATACAATCGGACGTTTTATTCTACGTGTATTGGTCGCGGTCATCCATGAGTGATTTGTAACTTCTGAAGCAATCAAATCGTAAGTAGGAACCGTAGAAACTGTTTTGTCAAAATTCTCAATTTTAGTTACAGCAAGGTTAATTTCCTTTACAATTCCCTGAATACTGTATTTGGAAACTGAAATCCAATCGCCTACTTTTATACTTTTTGAAGAAGCAATCTGCAATCCTGAAACAAACCCTAAAATCGAATCCCGGAATATCAATAAAACCACCGCAGTCAAAGCTCCTAATACAGTAAGTATCTGTCCGATTTTTACGTCTATCAATGTTGCGATAAACGTCAATATCCCAAAGAAAGCAACAAATATTTTGATCATCTGACCAAAAGTCCTTACCCCAACCGTTGTGTGACTGGCTTCTGCATCATTGATATCGATAATGGCATCAATAACTCTGAAAAGGAATCGAAGAATTAAAACAATAATAATTAAGTTGATAAACTTGTCTGCAAATTCGTCAAAGCCATGGTAACGCTGAAAAACATACGGATTGATGCTGATCAAGATGTTCAATGGAATGAAATGAATGAGTGACCGAAATACTTTATGGGTATAAAACTTTTTAATCCAAGTAAATTTCGAATGCTTTGCAATCAATCCGAAAATTCCACCAAAAATCTTTTGCAGAAGAAAATCCAGTAGCAGCAAAGCAGCTATCCAAACAAATACTTCAATAAAAGGCAAAAATGCTTTGTTTAAAGTATCGCCAAAAATTTCCCTGATCTGCCTTCTGACAACTTTTGCCATTTCAGTGAGAAATTTGTTGGAATATAAATTGGGCGCTTTATCAAACACAGATTTTATTTTTTGCAAATTTAAATCAAACCTAATAATTATATGTTTAAAAATTCCCTAAAAAGCATTTACATTTACGTTGTGGAAGAAATTATCATCAAATCTTTATTTGCATTGGCGATGTTAGTAGGTATAGTCGGTGCAGTTTTGCCGGTTTTACCTGGGTCAACATTGGCATTCGGATCACTTTTACTGGCTAAAATTCTCAATTATTCAGAAATGAGCTGGTGGATTGTAGGTATTTTCGGTTTTTTTACAATTTTAGGAGTTGTGCTCGACTACATCATTCCGATTGCCACCACCAAAAAAATGGGCGGCAGCAAATACGGGATATGGGGTTTGATTATCGGGTTAATTGTCGGAATTGTATTTTCACCGTTCGGGCTTGTAAGCATCATTATTGCACCATTTTTAGGAGCATTCATTGGAGAATTAATCTATGACAGAGATAACTACAAACGAGCACTGAAAGCGGCATTGGGATCTGTTTTAGGTTATGGTTTAACCACAGTTTACAGTCTGGTACTTGCGATTGCAATTTTCGGGACTTTTTTCTTTACTGATCTGTTTGGATTAATTAAAGCCTCAATTTAAACATAAATATCATTTTGACCTTTCTGCAGTCGGACAGTCAAAGGAGAATTTCAAAACAACTCCATCGTTTTGATTCCTTTTTCCAATTCGAGTAAATATTTTTTTCGGTGCAGTCCTCCCGCATATCCCGTCAGGCTTCCGTCTTTTCCGATGACGCGATGGCATGGGATAATAATCGAAATTGGATTTTTTCCATTGGCACTTGCTGCGGCACGAATTGTTTTTTCATCTCCTAAATCTTGTGCCAATTTCAGATAAGAAATTGTTTTACCATATGGAATTTTCTGTAATTCGTTCCAAACTCTTGTTTGAAAATCAGTTCCTTTTGGTTTCAGCGGAACATCGAAAGTCCATTTTTTATGGTTGAAATAAGCATCAAACTGCTCATTTAATTGAATGAAATGTTGCGGTAATTCTTCCGAAACCTCAGGTTCATCTTCTTTGAAATAAATCGAATGAATAAAATCTTCATCTCCTTTGATTTCGAGCCAGCCAATTTCTGTGTAATATTTTCCGGTAAAATTCATCAATTCAAAAAGTTGTCGTATATTTGCAACGAATTTAAGGAGAAAAACCAATGAAGAGAGCCCATAGCTCTCTTTTTTATTCATTATGAATCAACAATTAGTAAAACAGTTAATAGACGAAGCAGTTGCCGAGAATCCTGAACTTTTTTTAGTAGAATGGAAAATCTCCGGCGACAATGCGATTGAGGTTCTGGTTGATGGAGACAAAGGTTTGTCAATCGATGAAATCGTTAGAATCAGTCGCCATGTAGAGCATAATCTGGACCGTGAAGAAGCAGATTTTTCACTGAATGTTTCATCTGCCGGAATAGGAAACCCACTGGCTTTACCGCGTCAATACCAGAAAAATATTGGCAGGATTTTGAAAGTTACTAAAACAGATGGCAGGAAAGAGATAGAAGGCGAATTAGTTTCAGCAGACGAGGAAAGCATCGTTTTGAAATGGACTGCACGTGAACCCAAACCGGTAGGGAAAGGGAAACACGATGTGGAAAAACAAGAGAAAATAAATTATACAGAAATAAAAAAAGCAATTGTAAAAATCACTTTTTAAACTATACGAAAATGGACAATATTGCATTGATCGAATCATTTGGTGATTTCAAAGATGAAAAAAACATAGACCGCATCACGCTCATGGCGATTTTAGAAGAATCTCTTCAAAGCGTTTTGAGAAAAAAATACGGCTCAGACGATAATTTCGATATTATCGTAAATCCTGACAAAGGAGATTTAGAAATTTGGCACAACCGAATTGTGGTTGAAGATGGAATGTCTGAAGACGACAGCGCGGAAATTGAATTATCAGAAGCCCGTAAAATCGAGCCGGATTTTGAAATAGGCGAACAGGTTTCTGAGTCAATAGCTTTGATGGATTTAGGTCGTAGAGCGGTTTTGGCGTTGCGACAGAATTTGGTAGCCAAAGTAATGGAACATGACAACGCGAATCTTTACGAAAGATTCAAAGACATGGAAGGGGAAATCGTTTCGGGTGAAATTCACCACATCCGTCACAAACACATTATTGTGATGGACGACGAACAAAACGAAATGATTTTGCCAAAAGAAAACCAGATTCCTTCTGATTATTTCAGAAAAGGAGAATCGGTTCGTGCAGTTGTTGACGAAGTAAAATTGAAAGGAATTAAACCTCAAATTATTTTATCAAGAACTTCACCTAAATTTTTGGAAAAATTATTTGAACAAGAAATCCCTGAAATCTTTGACGGAATCATTACTATTAAAGGTTCAGTTCGAATTCCAGGTGAAAAAGCAAAAGTTGCAGTTGAATCTTATGATGACAGAATCGATCCGGTTGGAGCCTGTGTCGGAATGAAAGGTTCAAGAATTCACTCCATCGTGCGTGAATTGAAAAACGAAAACATAGACGTAATTAATTATACAAGCAATCTTCAGTTGTACGTAACACGTGCTTTGAGTCCTGCAAAAATCTCACGAATTGAAATCGACGAGAAAAACAGTAAAGTAACCGTGTATGTAAAACCGGAAGAAGTTTCCAAAGCAATCGGAAAGGGCGGGCACAATGTGCGCTTGGCTGGAAAATTGTTAGGAATGGAAATTGACGTATTCCGTGATATACCACAAGACGAAGATGTTGAACTGGCAGAATTCTCTGATGAAATCGATGCGTGGGTAATCGAAGCCTTCCAAAAAATTGGATTGGATACAGCCCGAAGCATTTTGGAACAAGATGTAAATGACCTGATTTCACGTACCGATTTAGAAGAAGAAACCATCCAGGATGTCATCAGAATATTGAGAGAAGAATTTGAGGAATAATATAATACCTGTCACTAATTTTAGAATTAGTACATTTGCAAACTGAAAAATCCAAATCATTGTATGTCGGAAACGATAAGATTAAATAAAGTACTTAAAGAATTAAACATCTCCATCGATCGCGCAGTTGACTTTTTGAGCGAGAAAGGGGTTCAGGTTGAGCGTACGCCAAATACGAAAATCGACCAGGAAACCTATTCTGTTTTGATCAAAGAATTTCAATCCGATGCTAAGCAAAAAGCAGCATCAGAAGAAGTTGTCATCAATAAAATGCCAGATAGAAAACCTGAGCCGGTGAAAGAAGAGCCTGCTCCAAAACCAGTTGAGCCGGAAAAAATTACCGTGCCCAAAGTGGAATTGGAAGGTCCTAAAACCATTGGTAAAATTGATTTGGATCAATTCAATAAAAAACCGAAGCCTGCTGAGGCGGAAGTGAAAAAAGAAGTGGAAGCTCCAAAAGCTGAAGAGCCGAAAGCCGAAACGCCAAAAATTGAGACACCTAAAGTTGAAGTTCCGAAAGAAGAGCCAAAGCCTGAACCTATACCAGAGGTAAAGCCTGAACCAAAAGAAGAGCCAAAACCTGTGGTAGAAGTAGCGCCAACGCCAAAAATTGTTGAGCCTCCGAAGCAAGAAGAAACCAAAAAAGAGGAGCCGAAAAAGGAAGAACCTAAAAAGGAAGAGGTAAAACCTGCTGCTCAAACTCCTGAAGCTTCACAATCTACAGAGCCTGAAAAAATCAAAACCCAATACCAAAAATTGGATGGGCCTAATTTTACAGGGAAAAAATTAGATTTGTCTGAATTTGAAAAAGACAAAAAACTTGCTGAAGAACGCAAAGAAAAACAAAAGAAGGAAAACGAAAATAAAAAGAAACGCAAGAGAATCCGCAAGGATGTGAAGTTAGACGACAAACCTTCTGGCAACAATACAAATAATAACAATAATCAGAATTCCGGAAACAGACCTCCTTACAATCCAAACAGACCAAATCAAAACAGACCGGGTCAAGGTGGTGGTGGAAATAACAACAATCGCCCTCCGGTAAGAAGACAACCTGCGGAATTAACAGATGAACAAGTTTCAAAACAAATCAAAGAAACTTTAGAAAAACTTACCAATAAAGGAGTTAAATCCAAAGCCTCTAAACACAGACGTGACAAAAGAAAAGAACGTCGTGAATATGAAGCCTTGGAACAAGAAGCCATGGACATGGACAAAACTTTACACGTAACAGAATTTGTTACGGTAAATGAATTGGCCAGTTTGATGGATGTTGCGGTGACGGAAGTTATTTCTGCATGTATGTCATTGGGTATCATGGTGACCATGAATCAAAGATTAGAAGCAGATACCATTTTATTGGTAGCAGATGATTTTGGATTTGATGTTAAATTCAGCAATGTTGAGGAAGAAATTACCACAGAAGATGTAGTAGTAGATGCGCCGGAAGATTTGGTTCCGCGTGCACCGATCGTTACAGTAATGGGTCACGTTGACCATGGTAAAACTTCATTGTTGGACTACATCAGAAAGGCTAATGTAATTGCGGGTGAATCCGGAGGGATTACTCAGCACATCGGTGCCTACAATGTAGAATTACCGAACGGACAGAGAATTGCATTTTTAGATACACCGGGACACGAGGCATTTACCGCGATGCGTGCGAGAGGTGCGCAGGTTACCGACATGGCGATAATCGTAATTGCCGCAGACGACCAGGTGATGCCGCAAACACGCGAGGCAATCAGCCATGCGCAGGCAGCTGAAGTTCCGCTGATATTTGCAATTAATAAAATTGACAAACCGGGAGCAAATCCTGAAAAAGTAAAAGAACAATTAGCCCAAATGAATTTGTTGGTTGAAGATTGGGGAGGAACCATTCAGTCTCAAGACATTTCAGCCAAACAAGGTCTTCATGTAGAAGAACTTTTGGAGAAAATATTATTGGAAGCCGAAGTATTGGAACTGAAAGCCAATCCAAAAAGATTAGCAATCGGAACAGTTGTCGAAGCTGCTTTGGATAAAGGGAGAGGATACGTTTCAACCATCATTGTACAAAACGGAACGCTTAGAGTAGGAGACTATGTAGTAGCCGGAAGCAATCATGGAAAAGTACGTGCGATGTTGGACGAAAGAGGAAATCAGGTGAAAGAAGCAGGTCCTTCTACACCGGTTACAATCTTAGGTTTGGACGGCGCACCGACTGCAGGTGATAAGTTCAGAGTATTTGAAGACGAAAGGGAAGCAAAACAAATTGCAACCAAACGTGAGCAATTACAAAGAGAGCAGACAATCCGTACGCAGAAGCACATTACGTTGGATGAAATCGGAAGACGTATTGCTTTAGGAGATTTCCAGGAATTGAACATTATATTGAAAGGAGACGTGGATGGTTCGGTAGAAGCATTGACAGATTCATTACAAAAATTATCGACGGAAGAAATTCACATCAACATTTTACATAAAGGAGTAGGTCCGATTACGGAATCCGATGTTTTGTTGGCGAGCGCTTCCGATGCGATTGTGATTGGATTCAACGTACGTCCGGGAACATCTGCCAAAGAAATCGCAGACCGCGAAGAAATCGAAATTAGAAACTACTCCATTATCTATGATGCCATCAATGATGTGAAAGAAGCAATGGAGGGAATGTTGTCACCTGAATTGAAAGAACAAATTACAGGAAACATCGAAATCCGAGAAACTTTCAAAGTTTCAAAAGTGGGAACGATTGCAGGTTGTATGGTTTTAGACGGAAAAGTAAGCCGAAATTCAAAAATCAGACTGATCAGAGATGGAGTTGTAATTCTAGATGGAGAATTGGCGAGTTTGAAACGATTCAAAGACGATGTGAAAGAAGTTTCAAAAGGATACGAATGTGGATTGAACATCAAAAACTATAATGACATTCAAGTAGGAGATATAATCGAAGCTTACGAAACAGTAGAAGTCAAAAAGAAATTAAAGTAAAGTACAATTCTATATTAAATAAAAAAAGTGATAGGTTTTTAAAATCTATCACTTTTTTTGCAAAATAAATAAATGGATATAAAGACAAATTCTATTTATATTTGAATTACTTAAAATTTAAATAAAAACTCATGAAAACAATATTTGCTTTTTTAAGCTTAGTGACTTTACAATTTGTATATTCTCAAAGGATACATAGCGAACGCATTAATACTGGTTTTAATAAAAATGGTTCAATTGAATTAAAGGCACCGACCAAAGGAGAGTTAGAAGGATCAATGTATATTTATGAGGAATTTTCAGCAATAAAAGCAGGAGGAGAACTTCAGGTTTTCTTAGGGAGATACAATGCTTTTAAAGATAAGATGGAATTTAAAGATAAAGATAAAATTTATGAATACTACCCAAGTGTAGGTGATAAAGATATTCTTATTATAAATTTAAACAAAACTTACGTTTACGTTAATTATTATATAGATGACAAAAAGGATGAAAATGGTTATTTAGTAAAGTTACAGTCCGGAGATAATGTTGTTTTATATAAAAAAGAAAAAATAAAATTCAAGGAAGGGCGGGTTTCACAAACAGGATATGACAAGACAGTGCCAGATAAGTATATTAAGGCAAATGATGTTTTTTATATAAAAGTAAATGATGGCAATATTGTGAAATTGCCAAATTCAAAAAAAGAATTTGCTAAAATGTTTGGAGAAAAGGAAAAAGATATTCTAAAATTCATAAAAGATAATTCATATTCATTAAATGAAGAGGCACATATAAATCAAATACTTTTTTTTATAAATAAATAATTTTACAAAACACTAAATTATCTATAACCTCCATATATTTTAATGCTCAATTTTTAAGAAATAAATTAGGTTTTCTTAATAAAATGTTACAATTTTGTGATGATAATGTTATAAAAATTTAAGTATGAGGACAAAAAATGCATTTTTAAGTGCACTATTCCTGCTCATAGGGCAGGTCTTATTTGCCCAAGTCACTGGTGTTGTGAAGGATGGGGATGATTTTCCTGTTTCTGGAGCAGAAGTAACCGTGATGGGTAGTAATGCTTCAACCGTAACTTCAGAAAACGGTAGTTTTTCTATTGATGCGAAAGTTGGAGATGTTTTAGTTATTGTTGATGACATGGGTACATCGCAAGATTTTAAAGTTTCTAAAAATAATTTAGGCACATTAAAATTGGGATCAGCGGTTGAATTAACTACTGTAACCTTACTTGGAGGTATTAAAATGGATGCAGCTCAAAAAGTAGGAGCCTATGATGTAGTTTCAAGAGAACATTTTGAGTCTACACCTTATTCATCTGTTGATGATGTGTTAAATGGACGCGTTGCCGGTCTTACATTCTCTTCTGCGAGTGGAGATCCAGGTTCGTCTAACATGGTAATTATTCGTGGAGTAAGTTCATTAGTAGGATCTCCCAATCCACTTTATGTGATTGATGGAGTCGTTGTAGGTAAGGGAGCGGATAATGCTGCTATGATGGAATCATGGAATCCTTTGTCGGCATTAGATCCTAATGCGATAGAGTCTGTTCATGTGTTGAAAGATGCTTCTGCCACTGCCTTGTATGGTTCAAGAGGGGCTAACGGAGTTATTATTGTTAAGACAAAACAAGGAAAGTTTAACCAAAAAACAAGATTCAATTTTTCTTCGGAAATGGCAATTCAGGACAGAGCCTTTGAGAAAATGACGTTGATGAATGGTGATGAATACATAAAATACGGAGGTATGTTAATGTGGAACTCACAGGGAGGTAACGGCTTACCTGGAAGCACTACTTTCTCTACACTTGAGGATGCTACAAATTATTTTTTAAATACATATGAGCCTCAATATACAGCTGGAGACCCTTTCACAGATTGGACAGATGCTGTAACGCGTAATCTTGCAATAGTAAAAACCTATAGTTTTTCTGCAGCGGGAGGAGGTGAAAATACATCATATAGATTAGGAGGATCTTATTATGAAAATAAGCCGTGGGTTAGAGATGCAGGATTTAACAGAATAAGCTTAAATTCAGCAATTGAGCACAAAGCCTCAGATAAATTAAGATTTAGTGCCAATGTCAATTATAGTAATATTGACAGAGATACCTATGCTGGAGGAAGAGCATCTGCAAATCCAGTTAACTCCGCCATCATGTTGTCGCCATTAAGACAGATTTATAATGCGGATGGAACTTATAATCAAGATCTAGGTAACTTAGGTACAAATGATTATACTCCTGGATTTAATCCTGTAGGTGTTCAAGACGGTACTATAGAAAAAGCTAGAATAAATACAGTTATCGGATCCATAACTGCTGATTGGGAGTTTGCTAAAAATTTGAATTTTAATTCACTTTATGGTGCACAATATCAGTGGATGAAAGAATCACAATTAGTTGCTAGCTACATTCCATATTTTGTTTTATCAATTGATGATAAAGGATTCTACCAGGATAACAGAACCCAAATGTTGGATTGGAACTGGTCAAATACGGTTAGCTATACAAATAAATTTGCAGACAAACATGACTTACAAGTTTATTTAGGAATGGAATACCAAGATCATATGTATGATCAACTTAGTGCTTTTACATATGGGATGAACGAATTTAAACCTTATTTTCGTTTTACGGATGAAGAAATCTTCGTAGGTAATACTGACTTTCGTTGGACTCAGATTTCATATTTCTCACGTTTGAATTATAGCTTTGAAAATAAATATACATTTTCAGGACAATTCAGAAGAGATGGTAACTCTACTTTAGGTTCAAGAGAAAAATTTGGAAATTTTTGGTCTTTAGGTGCTGCCTGGAATTTGCATAATGAAGAGTTTATGTCTGATGCTATTTCTACATTAACTCTTAGAGGAAGTTATGGGGTATTAGGAAATATACCATATGCTGACCAATGGGGTGGGCAATGGGATGCTTTAGCATTATTAGGATACAATAATACAAATACTTGGGGTGGTAATACCGGTATTGGAGCTATCAATAATCCCGGCAACTCTTCTTTGGTTTGGGAAGAATCTAAACACTTGGATATTGGTCTTGACTTAGGTTTTTTCAATAATCGTTTAAAATTAACCCTTGATTATTATGACAAAATGACTGACTTGGCAATTTTTGGTGTTACACCTGCTGTAGAGTCCGGTTTCTTAGGCGATTATAACGGAAATGCAGCTACATTGAGTAACAAAGGATTTGAACTATCTTTAGATGCTTCTATTATCAATAATGAAAATTTCAAATGGTTTTTGAACTTAAACGGATCATTTCAAGAAACTTTTGTTGATAAGCTTTATCAAGACTTAGTAACTTTTGGTTCTGACGATCCGGGAGCTGGGGATAACGAATTGGTAGCGTTGGCTCCTGGACATTTACTAGGAGAATATTATACTATATTGTATGGTGGTGTAGATGAAAATGGTGCTGCATGGTATTGGACAGATGGTACTAAAACAGAAACAACAACAGACAAAACTTTAGCAGAAAAAGCTTGGTTTGGCAAAAATGCTTTTCCAAGATATATGGCTGCAATTAGTTCAGATTTTTCTTACAAAAATGTATCTTTAAGCTTTATGTTCTCAGGTCAGTTTGATTTTTATGTACAGAATGCAGTTCATTCTTATACAATTCATGATGGTAGATTCCCAACACGTAATCAGATTACTGATGCGTTGTATGATAGCTGGACAACTGCTCCGGGGATGGAAAATACTGACGCATCAAATCCAATGGCTACTTTGGGGAATCTTAGTGAATCGCGTTTAGAATCATCAAGATTTTTGAAAAAAGGAGACCATATTAGATTGAAGGATTTAAAAATAGCATATTCTTTTGGAGACTTATTCAAAAGTAGTACTGGTTTAAATAATTTGTCAATCTATTTCAGAGGTACAAACTTATGGACATATGCATTTGACAAAGATCTGAATTTTGATCCTGAATCAAACTCAAACTCATGGTCTTGGATTGGTAAAGGAAGATACTGGTATTCTGCACCTGTTTTAAGAACCTATTCATTAGGTGTACAAATTGATTTTTAATTTTTTATTATGAAAAAGTTTTTAATAATATTACTTGCTCTATTTGCAACTCAGATTATGACATCATGCTCTGAAGACGAATTAGACATTAAGCCTGAGTATCTAGATAATCTAGATACGATTGATACCGAGGAAAAATTGCAAATGTTTTTAAACGGTGCATATTTAAGTATAACAAACGTTCAAGCTTACGGAGCAGAAGCACTGATGTTTGGTGATTTGTTGTCAGACCAAATGTTTTCAAGTTCATATCTGAATACAGCCAATTTTTCTTATAATGAATTAGTAAATGACTTTAGTACTTATGGTCATATGTATGCTGCAATACTGAGATGTAATTTAGTGATAAATAATGATTTAGTAGATGATTCTGAGAATGTTAGTAGAATAAAAGCTGAAGCTAAAATTCTAAGAGCATTTGCTTATTTTCATTTAATTAGCACATATTCTGCTACTCCAACTTCAGGACTAAATCAGGAATACGGTGTGCCGATAGTTTTAGGAGATTTTGATATTACAATTCAGCCGGCCAGATCAACAGTAGCTGAGGTTTATGATCAAATTATTTCAGATTTACAAGCTGGTATTCAAGGTGCACACAGCGCGCCGGAGTATAAAAATTACTTGAGCCAAACTGCTGCTAAATTGATTTTATCTCGTGTTTATTTGACAAGAAGAGCCGCAGGTGATGCAGAACTTGCTTTGCAATACGCTACAGAAGTTGTAAATAGTTCACCATCAGTTTTTGCACCTATTTCTACTGTAAACGCTCCAATTTCTGGAGCAGATTATGTTGCGTATTTTAATGCTAACCTTAATGCTGTAACTGAAAATCGTCCAGAAACTATTTGGGAACTTGACTTAAATTTTAATAACAGCGCTTCTGCTGGGATTGGAGGTAATTTATCTTTGTCAAGTTATTATGAAAGAACAGGAACAAGAAGATCATTCTTATTTACACAAAGTTTTTTTGCTAGTTTTGGCGACAATGTTGGTGATGTAAGAAAAGGTCTTTTTACAGCTCAGGGGGTACCACCTACAGATAGCCCAACAGGGCTTTGGACGACTAAATGGACCCGGAATTCAGAATCAGGAAATTTTGTTAGAGATATTAAAATTTTAAGATTCGCTGAAGCTCAGTTAAATCGTATAGAAGCTCTTTATTTAACAGGTCAGACTGGTGTTGCCCTAACAGAATTGAATGATTTTGCAACATCTAGAGGAGGCTTAACTTACACAGGAAGTAATCTATTAAATGACATCCTTACTGAAAGATATAAGGAGTTTTTTGCAGAAGGACATAGATTCTATGATTTAAAGAGGTATAATTTACCAATAGTTAGAACTACTAACTGTAATACTTGTGAGTTACCTGCAAATGATTTAAGATTTGTTTTCCCTATGGATGAAGGAGTTTTAAATCAAAATAGTGCTTTGACTCAATATCCTGGATATTAATCATTTTTTAAATTTATTTAACCGTTTCATAATCTTTATGAAACGGTTTTTTTATTTAACATAGTTAAAAATTAACTTTTAAATTCTGGACGAAATTCTAAATAAACTTGGAATTCTTAATAAAATGTTACAATTTTGCGACGATAATGTTATAAAAAATAAAGTATGAGGACAAAATTTGCATTTTTAAGTGCACTTTTCCTGCTCTTAGTTGGGCAGGTAGTATTTGCCCAAGTTACGGGAATTGTACAGGATGGGGATGGATTTCCACTATCTGACGCAGAAGTAACTGTAAGAGGGGGAGATGCTTCGGCGATAACAAATGAAAAAGGAGCTTTTTCGATTGACGCCAAAGTGGGAGACGTTTTGGTTGTGGCAGATTTATTTGGAACAACTAAAGAGTTCAATGTTAGTAAAAATAATTTAGGAGTTCTTAAATTAGGCGAAGCTTTAGTATTAACTGAAGTTACTCTAGTTGGTGGTGTTAAACTAGATGCTGCGCAACGAATAGGAGCTAATACAGTTGTAGGAAGACAAGATTTTGAACTAGCACCAGTTTCTTCAGTAGATGAGGTATTAAACGGACGGGTAGCAGGTTTGTCATTCTCTACAAATAGTGGTCACCCAGGAGGTACTAACCTAATTACAATTCGAGGTGTGGGTTCCTTTGTGGGGACACCAAATCCATTATATGTAATTGATGGAGTAGTAGTGGGTAAAGGACAAGATGCTGCATCTATTATGGAATCCTTTAATCCGCTTTCAAGTATTGATCCTAATAGTATTGAAAATATCGCAGTATTAAAAGATGCTTCTGCGACTGCTTTGTATGGAGCAAGAGGAGCTAATGGGGTAATTGTAGTTACTACAAAAAGAGGTAAATACAATCAGAAAACAAGATTTAATTTATCATCAGACTTTGGTATTCAGAATATTGCCTTTGATGACCAAAAATGGATGACCTCTGAAGAATTTATTAAATGGGGTGGATTGACTTTATTCAATGCAAATCCAGGAAATTTTGAATCAATGCAAGCTGCAGTGGATCAATTTTCTTCAGACAGAGGATGGGATGGTACTACAAATACAGATTGGTTAGATGCCGTTACCAGAAATAATGCTTCAGTTAAAACATATAACTTTTCAGCAACAGGTGGATCTGAAAACACTTCTTTTAGAATTGGAGGTGCTTATACTGAAAACAGACCATTGTTAGTAAACAGTAAATTTGATAGATTTAGTTCAAATTTAGCAGTTGATCATAAAGTAAGTGATAAATTTAAATTAGGTGGTAACGTTAACTTTACTCACATTTCAACAACTGGTATTGACGATGGTGGAGCATTCAGAAACCCATTCTTAACAGTTTGGACTATTGCCCCGATATATCCAGTTTATAATGAATCTGGAGATTATAATCAAGACTTAGGTGCTCAAAGTGATTACAATCCGGTAGGACTTCAAAATGTGGATGAAATGAGCGCAAATATTAAAACATTTGTTTCTTCTATCAATGCTGAATTTCAATTTGCTAAAAATTTCTATGCTTATTCTATGTTTGGAACACAGTACCAAATCATTGACGAACTTCAGTTTTGGAGTAAACAGATGGGCGACGGTTTGAACTATGGTGGTAATGTCGTAAAGTCGAATACCCAAACTTTTGATTGGAACTGGAACAACTCCATTAGCTATAGAAATGTAATCAACGAAAAACATGATGTACAAGCCTTTGTAGGCGTTGAGTATCAGGAACATAAATATTTTAACTTAGGTGCGCAGGCATGGCAATTAGTTAGAGATATACCTTGGATAACTTTTGGTTCTCAGGATCAAGATCAGATTTTACCTGGTTTTGATGATTTCTTGGAATGGAAGCAGTATTCTTACTTTGCTAGAGGAAATTATATTTACGATAGCAAATATACATTGTCTGCAACAGTTAGAAATGATAATAACTCAACTTTAGGTAATGATAAGTCAGGATGGTTCTGGTCGGTAGGTGCCGGATGGGATGTGGCTAAAGAGAAATTTATGCCTTCATTCTTAGGTGAATTGACATTGAGAGCAAGTTATGGTGAAATTGGAAATGTTCCTTATGCTGATGGATGGGGGTCAATTTACAATCAATATACTTTAGTAGGAGCTGCTGGATATGGTGGTCAGCCTAGCTTAGATCTTATAAGAATAGGTGATCCTACTTTAATATGGGAAACCGCAGAACAGTTAAACCTTGGTTTAGATTTCAGATTAGCGAGCAATGTTTTTGGAGCTTCAGTAGATGTCTATAATAAAACTACATCTTCTGCAATCTACAATGCAAGTATTGCAAATACTACATATCCAGGTACTTCACAAAGAAATATTGGTGAAATTATTAATAAAGGAGTTGAGGTTGCATTTGATGCAAGACCAATCAACAAAGAATTCAAATGGATTTTAAATGGTAACTTTTCATATAACAAAGGTACAGTAGGTAATATGTTGAATCCTGATGAAATTCAAGTAAGTTCATTGCGAGGAATTCAAGAAGGAAGACTTTTTGCAGAGTATTATATGAGAGGTTGGGCAGGAGTTGATCCATTAACCGGAGCAGGTTTATACTTTACAGATGAAACTGAAACAGAAACAACAACAGATAGGGCATCAGCTTCACCTTATTTTCAAGGCACAACACCATTTCCGATGTATATGGCAGGTTTAAAAACAGAATTCATCTACAAAGGTTTTAGCTTGAGTGCATTTTTTACAGGTCAGTTTGAATTTTCTGTAATGAACAGATGGCAAAATTATGTAACCAATGATGGTGAGTACAATACATACAACCAAACTACAGACGTATTGTATGATAGCTGGACTCCTGAAAATCCAAATGCTTCAAATCCAATTCAGATTGCTGGAAACAGTTCACAGTCAAACTTATTCTCTACGAGACATTTGAGAGATGGTGACCATATCCGTTTGAAAGAGGCAAAAGTAGCTTATAGCTTTGGAGAGTTGTTCAAAAGATCTACCGGTGTAGATAACCTTACAGTTTATGTAAAAGGAACCAATCTTTGGTTATGGGTTTTTGATGAGGATTTAAATTTTGATCCCGAATCTAACACCAATGCTTTTGGGGGAGGATGGCAAGGTAAAGGTCAGTTTGATTATACAGCGCCAATTATGAGAACCATTTCATTAGGTGTATCTATTGATTTCTAAATTAAAAAAAAATGAAATTTTCAAGATTTATATTAAGTTTATTAGTATCTTCTGTTTTACTGAATTCATGTAAAGAAGACGAATTAGATATTTTACCAGTTTTACAAGATCCTTTGGAGACTGCGATAACGGATGAAACAAGTCTTCAGGCCATGTTGGTTGGAGGTTATGATCAAGCGAGTACTGCAAATATGTTCGGCGCAAACATTTTGATAAATGGAGATTTAATCTCTGATAATGTTTTTGTGAGTACTACCAATGATGGTTATTTTACGGGAGTAAATAACTTAGGTTTTTCACCTCAAACAGATTTAGGGCAATTGGGTGGTTTGTATAAAATGATTGTTTATGCCAACATTGTATTGAATCATCAATTGGAGGTAACTCCTGTTGTTGAAAACATTGAAGGGCAGGCTCATATGATGAGAGCGCTAGGACTATTTTATGCTTTGAACCTTTTTGCTTCTAATCCAACTTCTGGTCAGTACCAAGAATATGGAGTTCCTGTATATACGGGTCCATTTAATCCGTCTGAAACATATCCAAGAGCTACTGTAGCGGGAACTTATGATCAGATTATCTTAGATTTAGAGAAGGCGATTGCTAAAATGAACCAGAACATTAATTTGAATAAAGGTTATTTCAGTCCAACTGCAGCTAAATTTTTATTGTCAAAAGTTTATTTGACAAGAGGACAAGCTGGAGATTATCAATTGGCTTTGAATTATGCTGATCAAGTGATTAACAGTTCTCCAGGTGAATTTGGATTTGTTTCATCTGCAAATTATGTGACTTATTTCAATGGAGAGGTTGCTTTGAGTGAAAATCAACCTGAAACTATTTGGGAAATTAACTTTACAACAGGTGACAACTTACAGTTAAACTCTGCTATTTCTTCTTTTTACCACAGAACAGGTGCTCATGGAAGTTTGTTGTTCAGACAGGATTTTTATAATATGTTTGAGGCAGGGGATGTACGTAGAGGTTTATTCTCAACTGCTGGAGCTCCAGCATCTGATACACCATTAGGTGTTTGGACGACTAAATGGCCAAGAACTGTAGCACCAGAAGGGAACTATGCAATCAATGTTAAGGTTTTCAGAATGTCAGAGGCTGTATTGAACCGTATCGAGGCACTTTATCATTTAGGGCAAACAGGAACTGCATTGACTGAATTAAATGCTTTTGCTGCTACAAGAGGTGCAAGTCCTTATTCCGGAACAGATTTATTAGGCGATATTTTGACTGAAAGAAGAAAAGAATTCTTCGGAGAAGGTCAACGTTTTTATGATTTGAAAAGAAATAACTTAGGATTTGTAAAATCAACTAACTGTGGAGGAACTATATGTGATGTTCAAGCAAACAGTAGATACATGGTATTTCCTATGCCAGAAGTAGGGGAGATGTTATTAAATCCATTAATGACTCAACACCCATTGTGGCAATAATATTTATTAATATTAGTAATACTAAACCCACTCAATCGAGTGGGTTTTTTTATTCAATTAAAATTCAGTTAACTTTGTGGCAAATCAATTGTCGTTATATGAAGCAGCTGTTTGGGCTATTGTTTCTTTTAATATGCTTTTTCAATTTGGATGCACAAATCATTCAAAATAACCAAGACCAGAAAGCAGTTCAGGATTCCTTAAATGAATTCAGCAAACGTGAAGTTGCCAACGACAGCTTGGCGGTTCACAATCCTACTATTTTAGATTATAAATATTGGACGGAAAGAAATACCAAACCAGAGGTCATCGACACGGCTTTGACAATCGAAAGTTTGTACAATCAGAATTTCACCCAAAAAGACGTTTTTGGAAAGATGTTCTTTCCCAATTTCGGGCAGACATTTAATCCGTTAGAATACGAAGAATCCAACCCAAGGATTCAATTATTGCCAACCGGAAAATCGTTCAACTATATTTATGCAGAAGACGTGAAATACTACGATGTAAAAACACCGTCTACAGAATTCATTTATGAGAACGGATTGCGCGAAGGGCAATACCTTTCCACCACGTTTACGCACAACCTGACGCCTCAGTGGAATTATTCCGCACGTTACCGAGGACTTCGTTCAGTGGGTCGGTATGCGAACAGCTTGGCAGCAAATAATGCCTTTATTGCAACTCTTAGCCATCAATCTAAGAATGAAAGACTGAAAATCTGGACGCATTTCATGTCGCAAAATATAGACAACGAAGAAAACGGAGGGATTCAAAATCTCGACGAATTTGTGAAAGACGACAGTTTAGGAACCACGAACCGCCAGAATATATTAGTCAATTTAGACTATACTGACACCGAATTTGATTCAAGAAGATTTCATGTGGGTTCGAGTTATGGTTTCTTTGGGAAGGCAAAATCAGATTCGTTGTCCACAGGTTCGCCCTTGCGGATTAAAAATGTTTTTACCTACGAAAAACAAAAATATTTACACAAGGAAAATACAGCCGAAGATTATTACCAAAGCGCAGTATTTATAGGATTGGGAAGGAGAAATCTCAGAAGTTTTGAGACTTTACAAAATACTTCCACATTGGAATTTACCTGGGGCGAACGATTGCTTATCGAAGCCGGTTTCCGGTATGAAAATGTGAAACTATATTCACCCGATCCACTCACACAAGGGTTGGTCAATATTCCGCAACAAATGGAAGACCAGTTGATCGGTGGTATTGCGAAACTATATTTTGACTGGAATGAAAAAATTAAATTAAATGCCGATGCAGAATTCAAATCGGGAGAAATTTTTAAAAGCCAATACAACGTCAATGCAGTACTAGATATTCAGCCTATTGACGGTTACCATATCATCGGAGGTGCCTTGTTACAATCCGCTTATCCGTCTCTAAATGTGATTTACAATCAAAGTTTCTACAAAGATTTTAATTATTACAACATCGGATTTGACAATACCAATACGCAAAAACTATTCGGGAAAATTGATTTGGAGAAATTAAACACAGACGTCGAAGCCAGTTTGTATAATGTAGAAAAGTATGTGTATGTAGGCTCAGATTTCAGACCGCGACAATTGGACGGGAGCATTTCTCTTTTCCAGATCAAAGCCAATAATTTACTTACATACAAGAAATTCAATTTGAGAACCACCGTTCAATACCAAAAGGTAACCCAAAACGCAGCCTTCATGCCGTTGCCGGACTTGATTGCGAGAGCTTCTATTTACTGGCAGAGCAAAGTGTTTGACAATGCAGCAGAAGTCCAGATTGGTTTCAATGCCAATTATTTTACAGAATTTGAATCGAGAGAATTCTTCCCGGTCATCAACGAATTCATGCTGCAAAGAACCAACACAGAAACGGGCATTCAGAAAATCGGAGGATTCCCCATGTTAGACTTCTTCCTCAACATCAAAGTCGACCGTATGCGCATCTATCTGCGTGCCGACCATTTCAATACATTCTGGGGAGAAAACAATTATTACAGCGCACCCAATACACCTTTCCGCGATTTCAAAATCCAGATGGGAGTGAAGTGGTATTTGTTTACTTAATATTTGTCAATTGAAATCTATTCCATGGTTATTGATTATATTCCGGTTGCTTTGCACACCTATTATACTTTTAATAGCTTATAAATTTAAGGAAGAAAGCACTATCTGGGTTTTATTATTAATGTATCTTGGTTTTATTTCTGATATCTTTGATGGAATTATAGCCAGAAGATTAAACGTTTCAACAAAATTATTACGACGAGCCGACAGCCAGGTAGATCTATTATTTTGGATATCCATTGGTTTTTCTATTTGGATGATTTATCCTGAATTCATTAATGAAAATAAATGGTTTATTTTACCTTTATTTATATTAGAAGGAACAATTTATCTCATTAGTTTTCTGAAATTTAAAAAGGAAATTTCAACACATTCTTATCTGTCTAAACTTTGGGGAATTACACTTTTACTTGTTTTTACATCTATTTTAGGATTTCAGGAAATGGGATTCTTCTTTTATCTGTGTGTCATAGTTGGGATGATTTCACAAATAGATGTTATATTGATTGTATTAATTTTACCTCAATGGAATCACGATATACCAAGCTCATATCATGCTTACTTAATTCGAAAAAGTAAACCATTCAAAAAATGGAAGCTATTTAATAGCTAACTATTTTAGAACTCCTCAAACCCATAATGGCCGATGATTTCATAATGAAACAAAACATCTTCGAGCACTTGTCCGCCGCCGATGTTGTGGACGATTTTGAAACGTTTCCCGTCTTTGGATTTTTTATCAACGACCATGCCGATGTGTGTCATTCCGTTGATGAGTCTCCAGCAGACGATGTCGCCCGGTAGGTAATCATCTGCATAATCCGTCATCGGTTTTTCCTGTCCAAATCTGGAAAAATAAACCATCAGATTAGGTACACGGCGGTGGTCGATGTTGGTATCGGGCTTGGAAAGTCCCCAAGTTTTGGGATAAAGATTGAAATTAGCTTTCATATCTTCGTGCACCAATTGCTGCAAATCCACACCCAATTTTCTGTAAGTGCGAATTACCACATCGGTACAAACTCCTTTGTCGGCAGGCACATCACCGTTCGGATAATCAATACTGAAATAAGCCGGATCGTAATCGATGCTCGGATCCACGATAGATAAAGCTGCGTCCGAAATTTTCTTTTGCTTCGGGGTTAAATTTGTTTCTTGTTGAGGGATTTCAGCAGATTTAGCAAGCGTTTTAATTTCTGCTTCATTATAAGAATCATGGGATGTAACTTCCAGCTTGCAACTTATCAACCCAACTGCAATTACTCCTAAAACAAAAACCTTTTTCATTTAATCAAAATTTATGAATTCTAAAATTACATCCGGTATACATCTTCCGAGCTACGTCATCATTTCTTATCCAACCTTTCCCAATACCCTTCAAACTCTTTAAAAACAGCAGCGGGCAAATCCTCCGGATTGAAATCATACATATCGTACATCGGATCATAATTCGTTTCCGCTGTATTTTCGATTCGGTAAAATTTATTTTTGTAGATCAAAAGCAAAACCACACTGAGTTGTGTGTCTATATCACCTTTCGGATGTTTCGAATATACAAACAGCACATCTGCCTGCCCGTCCTTATCCGCATCGAAAAACGATTTCCTCGCATCCCATACCGAAGTCATGATTCCTTTTTCAGCAACTGTCTGCTCGGAAGTCACTTTCCACTCGCCATTCACTTTTTTGAACTGCTGTATGTACAGCTCATCTTGTCCTGAATTGTGTTCATTCTTAGAAAATACAAAATAGTTTTCCTCTTGGGGTGTCAAAATGTTCTCCACCTGCAAAACGCGTTTTCCTTTGTATGGAAATCCGGAGTTTTCGAAATTTTCTTTGTTGACAGAGGTATTGGTGATTTGTGCAAAGACAAAACTGAATAGGAATAAAGCGGGCATTAGAAATGTTTGTTTCATCTGAAAAAATTAATTCAGATAAAAGTAAAGATTTTTTTGTTTCAGAATATTTGATGTTAATTCTTTTTAGCTTGACCTACCCAATTGGGAGCGTTGTTAATTGTCTGTCGTAATAACAAGTTTAACTGAGCGGAATGGTGTTGAATGTGTCTGATGTTATAAATCAAAATTTCAAATTGAGAATAATTTTTGTATTCATTGATCCATCTTTGGTTTAATTTCTCGCTTGTCAGCTCTGATATTATCAGGTTTGCCTTTTTTCGACAATGCTCTAAGTAAGAAAGCACTTCAGTTTTGGTGTAAGTTCTATCTGGCAACTTTCCTGTTGGGTCAAATTCTGAAAATGTAAAAGGTGGGGGTGGAGTAAATTTGCTTGGTTCGGTCGTTAAGTAATAATCTGTCCAAAAAATACAATGGTAGCAATCATACCAAAATCGTATTTCCGTGTCCCAATTTTCGTCCGGACACATCGTAATTGCATTTTCAAGCATGTCAAGACTGGCGCCAAATTGACTCCAAATGGATTCTTTTATTGATTTGGAATTGTCCATATTTTAAATAATATTTATCTGGGTGTTATACAATCATCCCTCTTTCAAAGCATCGAGCCAATCTTGTTCTATGCGTACGATCTTTTTATTTTCGGGATTCATCATGATCCATTTTGTTCTTGAATCTACGACCAGTTCGCCGTTTTTATAGAATTCAACTTTACGCGGCTGACGGATTCCTTCAGGGTTTTCAGGGTAAGTTCTCAGGATTAATTCGTCACCTAAATAAATCTGTTTTTTGTATTGTATATGATGATCCACCAAAAACCAGATGTTTGCGGAATGTTTGGTTTTATGTTTTTCCAGATCCCAATGTTCAGCCGCAATCATTTCTACCCAAGCAACAAACTGCACGTTATTTACATGGTTGTTTTTGTCTAAATGTTCAGCGGTGATTTTGATTTCTTTTTCGTGGATAAGCATAATAAATTTTTAAATAAGGAAACGAATGATTTCGGTCTGGAATAGATTTTAAAATCTTCAAATTTCCAAATTTTCAAATTGAGAAACATCATCCAAAATATCGATCAATTCACTCAAATTATCAGAAGTAACCAGTTTTTGTCGGTAAGGCTTGAAATGCGAAACCCCTTTGAAATAATTGGTGTAGTGCATGCGTGTTTCGAGAATTCCGGTGCGTTCGCCTTTCCATTCACAAGCCCAAGTCAGGTGGTTTTTGGCTGCTTCGGCACGTTCTGCTAAAGTCGGATCGGGTAAATGTTCGCCCGTTTTTAAGAAATGTTTGATTTGGTTAAAAATCCAAGGGTTTCCGATGGCAGCGCGACCAATCATGATGCCGTCAACGCCGTATTTTTTTTTGTATTCCAAAGCTTTTTCAGGCGAATCGATATCGCCATTTCCGAAAATAGGAATTTCAATGTTTGGGTTGGCCTTCACTTTGGCGATTTCTGTCCAGTCAGCTTCACCTTTGTACATCTGCGCACGTGTTCGTCCGTGGATGGAAAGTGCTTTGATGCCCGTTTCCTGCAAACGTTCCGCAACTTCCTGAATGTTGATAGAATCATTGTCCCAACCCAAACGGGTTTTCACGGTAACCGGAAGATGTGTGCTTTCAATCACAGCTTTGGTCAAGCGAACCATCAAATCAATGTCTTTCAAAACACCGGCTCCGGCTCCTTTACAAACGACTTTTTTTACCGGACAACCGAAATTGATGTCCACCAAATCAGGCTGTACAGTCTCCACAATTTTTGCAGAAAGAGCCATAGCTTCTTCATCTCCGCCAAAAATCTGAATACCAACGGGTCTTTCATAATCGAAGATGTCCAGTTTTTTGCGGCTTTTGATGGCGTCGCGAATCAATCCTTCCGAAGAAATAAATTCAGAATACATCAAATCCGCACCGTGAATTTTACACAAACGGCGAAACGGCGGATCGCTCACGTCTTCCATGGGCGCAAGCAACAAAGGAAATTTCGGTAATTCTATGTTTCCGATTTTTGGCAAAATGAAATTTTTTGCAAAGATAAGCATTCAAAAATTTAAAAATAATTGATGTCAATTGTATTATATATTTATTACAAATTAAATAAAAATCTATACAAACATCTTTAGGGAAATGCAAAAGCGGAAAACAGAAGCGTCAACAATTATATAGAAACTTTGCTTTGGTATAGCTTTGGTTTTAGAGCGCCAAATGCTGTGGCATTGGCTGCGATTTAGCAAGTTCAGGATCATATGGAGGGAAAAATAAGATTAGACAGGGGAGTCTCTTTGTGAATATTTGAATAGGATTGTTGAAAAGGGGTGGCGTTTCCGCAATTCCTCCCGAAATGAATCCTCACAAATTAAAAGGGAATTACAAAAGTATGTTAGAATGCCAGATACAGCCTGATTTGTTAATCATCTGGTTACAGATTGACGAACCGACGCAAGAAATTCGTTTAGGCTCTCATTCAGAATTGTTTTGATTTAAATCAATTACTTTTGCAGAATTATTTCATTAAGAAAAACATGTCAGAAGAACGCAAAAACAAACCGGTCAATAAATACCTGCAGCTGACAAGCATAGCTTTTCAGATGATGGCGATTATGTTGGTCTTCATCTGGCTTGGTAGAAAGGCAGATGAAAATTGGAATTCGTCAGCAACAAATTATTACACTTTGTTAGGCACTTTGGTTGGATTGGGCATTTCTCTTTATTTAATTTTGAAGCAATTAAAAAATATCAAATGACATTCATTTGATTTAAAATTATGATTTATAGATGAAAGATTTCATTACCGCATTTTATTACGTATTGTATTTTATGGGAATCGAAGCACTGCATTTTGCATTTATGCGTTTCGTATTAGAATCTGAAACGGACTTCATGCCGATTTATAAATTTACCACTTTCATCCTCGCGCTTGTACTTGCAATCGTGGTTCAATTGAATATGATTGCCAAAAACTATATCGGGTTTTTATTTCTGTTCGTAATGGGTTTGAAACTATTTGTTGCAAAGATTTTCATGGACAGACAAGAGCAGTTGGGCGATTCTGAATTTAAATTTAGTTTCGTAGTTTTGTATCTTATTAGTTTAGTTTTGATTACAGTTTTTCTGGTTAAACTTTTAAAACAAGCGGAAAATGATAAAAAGCAGAAAAATACGTTTCCGAATTAATAAAATTAGGTTTACTTTTGCACCCAAAATTGAGTTAAATGAAAACCCCGATAGGTAAATTCTTTACTTTCATTCTTTTAATATTCGCTTTTTCGTTTTCTATGGCGGAAAATCCTCATGCACCAGAAGCAGCAACTCATGTTGATGAGAAGGCGCAGCGTAGAACTGAAATTCAGGCTGATATAGAGCATCACTTACAAGATTCTCATTTCTATGGGATTTTCGGTGACAAAGAAAAAGGAGTTTATTATGGCTTTCCGCTTCCGGTTATCCTAATTGATAATGGATTGAAGGTTTTCAGTTCATCTGAATTTGATCATGGTAAGAAATTGGTTGAAAAAGACGGAATTTTCTACAAATTGTATCACAACAAAATTTATAAAACTGATGCGCAAGGAACCATCAATTATGATGAGCACCACCACGCTATGAATGAAAAACCTTTGGATTTTTCAATTACTAAAAACGTATTCAACATCATTTTGACAGGAGTTATTTTGTTATTGCTTTTCGGAGCAATGGCAAAAGGATATAGAAAATCAATGGTTCCTAAAGGAGTTTCAAGCTTCTTAGAGCCGATTGTATTATATGTAAAAGATGAAATCGCAATTCCAAACATCGGAGAAAAACATTACAAAAAATTCATGGGCTTTTTGCTTACGGTATTTTTCTTCGTTTGGTTTTTGAATATGTTGGGTATATCTCCATTAGCAGCAAATGTCACAGGAAGTGTTGCGGTTACTTTTGCATTGGCTTTGATCGTTTTGATCATTACTTTGGCAAAAGGAGGGAAAACTTATTGGTTGCATATTTTTGATCCATTGGGAAATACTATGCCTTGGATTGCAAAAATTCCTTTGTACATTTTGTTGATTCCAATTGAGATCTTAGGGATTTTTATCAAACCATTTTCATTGATGATTCGTTTGTATGCAAACATTACAGCAGGTCACTATGTTATGATGGGATTGTTGGGGATTATTTTCATTGAGAGAAGTATAGGAATGAGTTCATTCTCTTTCGTACTTGCTTTTGTGATTTTTATAATAGAATTCTTTGTGGCATTATTGCAAGCTTACATCTTTACAATGTTAGCATCATTGTATTTCGGATTTGCAGTACAGGAACATCATCACGACCACGAAGAAGCGCATTAATTAGAAATTGTTTAATTATTTAAATATATACTTATGGAAATTCCAAGAATTGTAGGAGCAGGTTTAGCTGTTATCGGTGTCGGTGTTGGTATCGGTATGATCGGTAAAGGTGCGATGGAAGGTATCGCAAGACAACCTGAAGCTGCAGGTAAAATTCAAACAGCGATGTTGATTGCAGCAGCGTTAATTGAAGGTATCGGATTTGCTGCATTATTCGCAGTAACTGAAGGCTAAAAATTTAGAATCCACTGTCAACGGTTGGTTGCAGTGGGTTTTATTCTTAAAAAGTATTAAATAAGATAAATTAAAAATATAATGGAGAAATTAATAAATGATTTTTCATTTGGATTGTTTTTTTGGCAAGTAATCTTGTTCTTGTTGTTTCTTTTCTTATTGAGAAAATTTGCATGGAAACCAATTTTAGGTGCAGTTAACGAAAGAGAAAAATCAATCGAAACGGCTTTGAACGAAGCAAAAAAAGCACGAGAAGAAATGGCTTTCTTGAAATCTGAAAATGACAAGATTTTAAAAGAGGCAAAAATCGAGCGTGATGCCATTTTGAAAGAAGCAAGAGAAATGCGTGACGGAATCGTTGGAAAAGCAAAAGAAACTGCGCAAATTGAAGCAGATCGTTTAGTGGAAAATGCAAAAGCAGCTATCCAAAACGAAAAAGCAGCAGCGATGACTGAATTGAAAAATCAGATTGCACAGCTTTCTATCGAAGTTGCTGAAAAAGTGCTTAAGAAAGAATTGAGCGACAAATCAGCACAAGAAGCATTGGCAAAAGAAATGATTAACGAAGCTAAATTAAACTAAATCATGGCAGGATTTCGTGCAGCAAAACGATACGCCAAAGGATTGATGCAGTTCGCAGTAGAAATCAATCAGGCACAGCAAATCAACCAGGAAATGGTCGATTTGAAAAATGCCTTGACTGATAACCGTGAATTGGTACAATTCCTAAACTCTCCGGTTTTGGATGCCAAAAGAAAAAATGTGATCGCAAAAGAAATTTTCAAAGATTTTTCTCAGCCTACACAAAATTTCATCCAATTGGTAATCAATCAGGGAAGAGGAAGCGGTATGAAAGAAATTGCCGTGGAGTACAATGATTTATACAATAAATTAAATAACATCCGCATCGCAGAAGTGGTGTCAGCCGTTAAATTGGACGATGCGATGGTACAGGAGATTGTGGATCAGGCAAAACAAACAATGGGTGCCGAATATTCTTATGAAATTGAGAATAGAGTTGACCCGAATTTGATTGGAGGATTTATTTTGCGTGTTGGTGACAAACAAGTTGACAGCAGCGTAAGAAGTAAATTGACCCGATTGAAGAAGCAATTTGACAAAAACGAATACATTCCTAAAATCTGAAGTTAGATTTCAGAAGTTAGATTAATTAATAAAAAGTTGCAAGTAACATTAAACTTGAAACATTAAACTTTAAACAAAAGTAAAATGGCAGAAATTAAACCGGCTGAAGTATCAGCGATATTAAAACAACAACTTTCCAACTTCGACGTAAATGTTGAATTGTCTGAAGTAGGAACAGTACTAAGTGTTGGAGACGGTATTGCCCGTGTTTACGGATTAGACAATGCTCAAATGGGTGAGTTGGTAGAGTTTTCTAACGGATTGGAAGGAATGGTATTGAACCTTGAAGAAGACAACGTAGGTGTTGTATTGTTGGGTCAATCCAAAGAAATCAAAGAAGGAGACACCGTAAAGAGAACAAACCGCATCACATCTATCCGCGTAGGTGAAGGGATGTTAGGTCGCGTTGTGGATATGTTGGGTAACCCTATCGATGGAAAAGGTCCGTTGGAAGGTGAATTATTCGAAATGCCAATTGAACGCAAAGCTCCAGGGGTTATCTACAGACAACCGGTAAGTGAGCCTTTGCAGACAGGTATCATTTCTATCGACTCGATGATTCCGGTAGGTAGAGGACAACGTGAGTTGATAATCGGTGACCGTCAGACTGGAAAAACTTCAGTGGCGATTGATGCTATTTTGAACCAGAAAGAATTTTATGACAGAGGTGAACCTGTTTTCTGTATTTATGTTGCAGTTGGACAAAAAGGTTCTACCGTTGCCCAAATCATGAATACATTAGCAGCTCACGGAGCTGATAAATATACAGTAATCGTTGCAGCGAATGCATCTGACCCTGCACCAATGCAGGTTTATGCACCAATGGCTGGAGCGGCAATCGGAGAATATTTCCGTGATACAGGTCGTCCTGCACTGATTGTTTATGATGATTTGTCTAAACAAGCAGTTGCATACCGTGAGGTATCTTTGTTGCTTCGTCGCCCACCGGGACGTGAAGCTTATCCTGGAGACGTTTTCTACCTTCACTCTCGTTTGTTGGAGCGTGCTGCAAAAATCATCGGTGATGATAAAGTAGCTGCTGAAATGAATGACTTGCCTGCATCTTTGCAAGGTAAAGTAAAAGGAGGTGGGTCTTTGACGGCATTGCCTATCATCGAAACACAAGCAGGTGACGTTTCTGCATACATCCCGACGAACGTGATTTCCATCACTGACGGTCAGATTTTCTTGGAATCAGACTTGTTCAACTCTGGTATCCGTCCGGCAATCAACGTAGGTATTTCGGTATCGCGTGTGGGTGGTAATGCACAGACAAAACCAATGAAAAAAGTTTCTGGTACGCTTAAATTAGACCAGGCACAGTACCGCGAATTAGAAGCTTTTGCTAAATTCGGTTCTGACTTAGACGCAGCAACTATGTCTGTAATCGGGAAAGGAGAAAGAAACGTGGAGATTTTGAAACAAAATGTAAACTCACCGATTCCGGTTGAAGAACAAGTAGCAATTATTTATGCAGGTACACACGGTTTGTTGAGAACGATTCCGGTAGCGAAAGTGAAAGAATGGCAAGAAAATTTCTTATCATTATTAAGAAACAAACATGCTGATTTATTGAGTTCACTTCGTCAAGGAAAATACGATGATACAATTGTTGACCAATTGAAAACTATCATCACGGACAGTGTAGCACAATACGCAAATTAATTTGAAAGTTAGATAATTTGAAGATTTGAAAATGGATTTTAGAATCAATTTCAAGAATTCATTTAAAATTCAAAATTTATAATTTAAACCAATAAAGTCTTTACTTTAAAAGTATGGCAAATTTAAAAGAAATACGAAGCAGGATTTCATCGGTAGGTTCAACGATGCAGATTACAAGTGCCATGAAAATGGTATCTGCCGCAAAGTTGAAACGTGCCCAAGATGCTATCGTGCAGCTTCGTCCTTACGCAGACAAATTAAGAGACATACTTCAAAACATCAGTTCAACACTTGATGCAGATGCAGGTGGGAAGTTGACTGAGCAAAGAGAAGTTAAAAAATTATTGCTCATAGTAGTGACTTCCAACAGAGGTTTGGCAGGCGCATTTAATTCAAATGTGATTAAAAAGGCAAGTTTGCTTTTAACCGATGCCAAAACTTCAGGTGCAGAAGTTGAACTATTGACAGTAGGGAAAAAAGGTTTTGATTTGTTGCGCAAGCAATCAACGATTTACAAAAACAGTTCTTCTCTTTGGGACAATTTGAATTTTGATGACGTAGCCACAATTTCTGAAGAAATAACGGAAAAATTCATCGCTGGTGAATTTGATCAAGTAAGAATCGTTTACAATCAATTCAAAAACGCAGCTACTCAAGTCATCGTTGACGAACAGTATTTGCCGGTACAGATTGAATCGGGCGAACAAACAGCTCCTTCAATTGACTACATTTTTGAACCTTCAAAAGAAGAAATCGTAAAAGATTTGATTCCTCAGACTTTGAAAACCCAATTGTACAAAGCCATTTTGGATTCCAATGCATCTGAGCATGGAGCACGTATGACGGCGATGCACAAAGCGACTGACAATGCCGACTCTATGAGAAGAGCGTTGGTGTTGCAATACAACAAAGAACGTCAAGCTGCAATTACTAACGAAATCCTAGAAATCGTAGGTGGAGCAGAAGCTTTGAATAATTAATATTCAATAAATAAAATAATTTTGAAAGAGACTGGCATTTTTGTCCGTCTCTTTTTTTATTTGCGAAATATATTTTAAATCCATTCCAAATTGAGCATAATTATAGCTTAATTGAGGGCTATACATGAATTTCACTATGTAAAAGCAAACCAAATTAGTAATAAGAAAATTAATTTTATGAAAAAGAATTGCATAAATGCTAATAAATCGTTAAAATTGAATTAAATTTAAATTTACATAAATTAGATTTTAAATAAAACGATAAGTATATATGGAAAGAACTTTACGGATTATTAAATTTATTCCACTTTTAGTTTTCGGAACTTTGCTGATTATCAATCAGGCAAGTCTATCTAAAAATGAAAAATTAAACAATAATGCAGGGTTAGGATTTAACTCGACTGCATTAGACTTCAAAAACACTACGGATTTTAAATTTCCTAAAGAATTATTTAAAGATAGTTTTGACGGATTCATGAAACCTTCAAGTGTTGTAAACGCACCTGATCAGATTCCATGTGATTTCACGCCTGTGTGTTCAAACGAAACTTTCTCGGGTGATGCTCCTGTTGGTAATCCAATGGGCACGATTGAATCTAGCTGTCAAATTCTCGAAAGTGATGACGTGACCTGGTATTATGTACAAATCCAATCGGGAACTACTTTTACTTTTGTTATATCACCGGAGGGAGATGACGATTATGACTTTGCTGCATGGTTAAACCCTGCGGATTGTAATAATTTAGGGATAGCCGATCGGGCTTCTTATGCTGCGCCAGGGGGAGATTATGATACAGGTTTGGCATTAAGTGCGTCTGATACTTGTGAGACAGCCTTTGGTGATGGATTTGTAAGTCATTTTGATGTTCAGCCAGGAGATATAATCGTTATCGCAGTTGATAAATATTCAGATAATGCTCCAGGTTTTGAACTTTCTTTTGGTGGAGATTCTGTTTTGGATTGTTCAATCTTGGGAGAAGCTTTTTATGAAGAATGTGACAATGATAATAATGGAGAGGTACAATTTGATTTGAATTCGATAGCTGTTGATTTAGCAGAAGGAGATGCTACTTTGCAATTTAAATTTTATTCAACAGAAGAAGATGCTACAGATGACACAGCAAATAATTTGCTAAGTTCTCCTTATACTCTAGCAGTTTCAAATTCTCCAACACTGATTTATGCTCAGGTTAAAAATCAAGGCGGAGTAATCGTTGAAATTATCGCTGTTAGTTTAACCTTGAACCCAGGGATTCAGTTAGAAAATGGACCTTTTGTGATACAAGTAGAAGGAAGCGGTACGGGAACTTTTGATTTAACTTCGATTCAATCAAGTTTAGTAGCGGATCCAACCGGACTTACTTTCTTATATTATGAACAAGAATCCGATGCAAATGCTGGAAATAATAATTTTATAGCAAGTCCTACAACTTATCAAGCGGCAAACGGAACTACAGTTTATGTAAGAGTGATTAGCGCTTCTGGTTGTTCAGCGGTTGCATCAGTTAATTTGAGATTAAACCAAGTGAATAACCCTTGTAATTTTATACCTATTTGTTCAAACGATGATATTAATGAAGATGTAGTACCTCTTCCTGAAGCGATTCAATTAAATGCAAGTTGTGTCAGTTTTACCAATACAGACATAGCTTTCTATTATTTGAGAATTGAAGAAGGAACAACTTTTACTTTTACAATTGCTCCAGATACCAACAATGACTATGATTTCATGCTTTGGCAGAATGCTCCGGATTGTAATGACCTGACAAACACACAAGCAACCAGAGCATCTTACGATGCGCCCTTCGGAAGTTATGAAACAGGTTTGATGTTGGATGAAACCGATTTATGTGAAGGTGCAGCTGGTGGAGGATTAGTAGAAGGTTTTGTAAGGCATTTGGATGTACAGCCGGGTGATGAAATCATCATTGCCATCTATAAGTTTAATTCAGGAGGTGGTTTTAACTTATCATTTGGAGGTGATGCTATCCTTGATTGTACAATCTTAGGGGAATTAGATTACGCTCAATGTGATGATGATCAAGATGGAGAAGTGATTTTTGATTTAAATCCGATTGCGGAAGACATAGTTAATGGTGATGATTTCTTAAACGTTACTTTCTATTCAACAGAAGCTGACGCTACAAATGATACTGGAAATAATATTGTCAACACACCTTATACAGTAACGAACACAAGTTCTCCCGATGTTATTTATGCACAAGTAAAAGATGACCTAGGAGAAGTAGTGGAAATATATACAATTACTCTAAGTATAAGTGAAGGTGTTACAGGTGCACAAAGTGTAAGCGATTCTTATTGTGATGCAGGATTAGATGGAACCGAAACTGTAAACTTAACTTCGTATAATTTAATTCCAAATCAGAATACATATACACTTACTTATTACGAAACAGAACAGGATGCAATCGACGGAAACGCAAGTTTCATCCCTACACCTGCAAATTATGTTACAGGAACGACTACAGTTTATGTAAGAATTGAAAATGCTGGAGGATGTTTTGATGTTGTTGAGATTAACATTGAGGTAAGCGGATTGGAAGTAGACTTAGGTGAAAACTTTACTATGTGTGAAGGTGAATTTACAGTAACCGCTGCAGGTGACTTCTCAAACTTTACGGGAGTTACATTTACATGGCAATTCAATGGAGATGTAATTCAGGGAGCTACAACAGATACATTGACCATTACTCAGCCAGGCGAATATACAGTAACTGTAAATACAGCTGAAGGTTGTTCAGGAACTGACACAATCAATGTGTTACCAGGTGAAGCTCCAGTAATTACAGCAGTAAATGTAGGTCCTGATTATGTAATCGTAGAAGCTACCGGTGGTGTGCAGCCTTATCAGTACTCAATTACAGGAGTGGTTTGGCAAAACAGCAATCAGTTCAATTATTTACAGCCGGGAACTCATACAGTGTATGTTAGAACAGCGGAAGGTTGTATAGTATCTCAGGAATTTGTGATTTTCCAGATTCCAACCATGTTTACACCAAACGGTGATGGTATAAACGATACTTGGAACATTCCTGGATTTGATATCTATCCGCAATCCAACATCGTGATTTATGACAGACAAGGAAGGTTGGTTTATCAGTCTGAAATTACATCAAATCAGATTTGGAACGGATTCTTTATGAATGGGCAAAAAGCACCGACTCAGGATTATTGGTACATTATCAATGTATCTGACGGACGTAAATTTACAGGTCACGTAACTGTAAAAAGCCGTGGAGAAAAAAATTAATCAATAAAACTTCGGGGAAGTTCATTCCCTGAAGTTTTCACAATAATTAAAATATTTTTTAGCAGATATAAATTACTACTAAAATGAAAAAACAAAACATATTTCTTACTTTGACACTGAGTTTAATCTCATTTTGCGCTGTTGCACAATCAAGCCTACCGTTTGATGAACAGTATTTCATCATGGATAAATTCCTCGTCAACCCATCATTTACCGGTGCTTCAGATGACATCGTTTTCAGAGCATCACACAGAAGGCAATGGGACAATATGCCAAACAGTCCGGTAACTACTCTTGTGAGCGCACACGCAAACATAGTAGACCGTGTAGGTTTGGGTATGTATTTTATGAATGATGTAAATGGAAATACCAAAACCAATAGCTTCAACCTTTCAGCCGCTTACCACATTCCGATTGGTGACCAAAAAAACAGACAAGCAGGTCAGTTTTCTTTCGGTACATCATTGAGCTTTGCAGGTATGCGTTTCGGTGGGGTGACTGAACAGCCGAACGACCCGATTTACAACGACATGGAAAACAGAGTTTACGTTCCTTACATCAACTTTGGCGCATCGGCTACTTACAAAGGCTGGATGATCGGAGTTTCTGTGTTGGACATCGCTTTGAGCTACAACTCGCCAATTGTAAATCAATACGAACCTTCGCCGACTTTCTATTATGGAATGTTAGGGAAAACCATCAACGTTTCGGAGCAATTTGAACTAGAACCTATGGTTGCTTACCGTTCAAATTTCGACAAAGACAGCCGTTTGGATGCCAATTTGAGAGCCAAAGCAAAATTTGATAACAATGCTGTTTGGTTGGGAGCAAATTACAGAATGGATTTCTTCAATGATGGAAACGAATCATTAAGCGTTTCTCCGGCAATCGGTGCCGAAATTGGAAGAATGCATTTGGCATTTTCTTACAACATTGGTTTGAGCGATATGAACAACGAAGGAAACAACGGATTTACGGGAGTTTTAGGATTTGATATAGAAAACTTTTTTAACCCTCAGTTTAAATAGGAAGTCCTATTTTTAAGGGCTAAATTCATTCAATGTTAAGTTTCCTAAAAAGGTATAATTTCTATTTAATTTTAATCTTAACATTAATTTCGAAATGTTCGTTTGCACAAACGATTTTTGTCAATCCACCTGCAAACTCCAACTCAAATCTTTTGCCCTCACAATTGGTCAAGGAAATTTTGTTAGAGGGCGGAGAATGTTCGGGCATCTCAAATTTTCAGCTTAAAGACAATACTTCAGCGCCATTCCCAAATCCTACAAGAAGCTGGGGATATTTTGAAAGAGGAAATTCTGATTTTCCATTTGAAAAAGGAATAGTCCTGACTTCAGGATTCGCTATAGATGCCATTGGTCCGAGCGAACAAGAAACTCTTTCAAAAGGAAACAGGACATGGCTCGGCGATGCAGATGCAGAGGCTTTAGCTGGAGTGATTACGTACAATTCAACTGTCTTTGAATTTGACTTCGTTCCGCAGGGAAATACCATTTCATTCAATTACATCTTTGCTTCGGAAGAATATCCCGAATGGGCATGCAGCCAGTACAACGATGTCTTCGGATTCATCATCAGCGGTCCCGGAATTGTAAACGACCCCGGATTGTCGGGTAAAAATATAGCTTTGTTACCCAATGGAAATCCTGTTACTATTAACAATGTAAACGATCAGGAATGTGGTGACGATACCTACTATGTGGGGGGAGATTTTCAGGACATCGGCTACGACGGCAGGACGACGCCACTGACTGCATTTGCAGAAGTAATTCCCGGACAAACTTACCACATCCGTTTATTAGTCTCAGATTCTGGAGATGAACGCTATGATTCAGCTGTTTTTCTAGAAGCAGGTTCATTTAATTTAGGATTAAATATAGTTGATGAACAAGGCATTGATGTCGGAGAAAACAAGTACATCTGCGGTGTAGATTCATATACTTTGTATATAGATTCGGACAATCCCAGTCTGCAGTTACAGTGGTACAAAGATGGAAACTCAATTCCCGGCGCAAATTCAAACCTGCTCACTGTCAGCGAATCAGGATTTTATTCTATAAATGCAATCAGCGAAACCTGCTCTCAAGAGGATGGCGTTACCGTTTTATTTGATGCTTTTGAAATAAATGCAGGCGAAGATTTCAGTCTTTGCAGCGGCGAAGCATGGATCAATTTAGAATATGACATATTGGGAGAAATGACTTTCCAGTGGCAATTAAATGGAGAAATCATTACCGAAGCAACCTCAGATTCACTTCTTATTTCACAGCACGGTACTTATGTTGTGACTGCATACTCTTCATTGGGATGTATCGGAACAGATTCCGTTATGGTTTCCGAAGGAAACGGATTTGTTATTTCAAACATTGAGGTAGGCGTAGATTATATCATGATTCGGGCATCGGGTGGCGAAGAGCCTTATCAATATTCCATAGACGGTAGCACTTGGCAGTCAGATAACTATTTTTATGATTTGCCATCAGGCGATTATACGGCTTATGCCCGTTCAGCAGATGGTTGCATCGCATCCAAATCATTTTCGGTATTCAATATTCCTACTTTATTTACCCCAAATGGTGACGGCATCAACGATACTTGGCGTATCAAAGGAGTCGAAAATTATCCCAATTCCCAAATATCAATTTTTGACCGTCACGGCAGAAATGTCTATGAAAGTCATTTGAATTCAAATGAAATCTGGAATGGATTCTTCAAAAACGGAAAAAAAGCTCCCACACAAGATTATTGGTATATCCTCAAAATAGCAAACGATAGGACTTATTCAGGTACCATTACTGTGAAATCGCGTTCTGAAAAAGGAATGTAAATTTAATTAACCTCAATACTTATACTTGCACTTTGCTGAATTAATTTGGTATCTCATCGCGCTGCTGCGGGGTACGCTTCACTTCCGTCCCGAGGTTCCTCTCTGGACCGGCTCGTTCCTCGCCGCCCTCCACATCACGGACGCGGGAGAAATCCTAAAACTGCTGAAACTTCAAGTCTTCTTTATGATGTGGTAAATATTAGTTTTATAATTCATAAAAAGAATCACAAACCCAACATATATTCCTTAATTTTGCTTCATGCACCTCGAATGGTTAAAGCTCCGCAATTTTAAAAATTTCACAGAATCCGATTGGGAATTTTCTCCCAAAATCAATGCTTTTGTGGGAAGTAATGGCGTTGGTAAAACCAATGTTTTAGATGCTATTCATTACATGGCACTCACAAAAAGCTATCTCAATTATTCAGATGCTCAGAACATCAATTTCGATTCAGATTTCTTTTCGCTCGAAGGAAATTTCCAGAAAAATGAAAACGAAGATGTCATTTTTTGTGCAGTCCAAAATGCAAAAAGTAAGGTTCTGAAAAAAAACTCCAAGACTTACGACCGCATTTCGGAACACATTGGCCAGTATCCGCTGGTCATGATTTCTCCTTACGACAGCGATTTGATCAAAGATGGAAGCGATACCAGAAGACGTTTTATAGACAATATTATTTCGCAGTCCAATAAAGAATACCTCAATAATCTCATGCGTTACAACCGCGTAGTCGTTCAGCGAAATTCTCTCTTGAAATATTTTGTGCAAAACAATACTTTCGATGTGGTTTCACTTGAAATTTATGACGACGGACTCATTTCACTCGGAAATGAAATTTACAAGGAAAGAAACAAATTCATTGAAGAATTTCTCCCTATTTTTCAGGAATATTACCAATTCATTTCACAAGGAAACGAAAAAGTAAATATCGTTTACCAATCTCAGTTAAGTGAAAATTCATTCCAAAACTTACTTAAAGAAAATTTATCCAAAGACCGTTTGGCACAATATTCAACACAGGGAATCCACAAAGACGATTTGAGTTTTGAAATTATTAATTATCCCATAAAAAAATTCGGTTCGCAAGGACAGCAAAAATCCTACCTGATTGCGCTCAAACTCGCTCAATTGGAATTAATGAAAAAAACTTTGGGCATTACGCCATTGCTTTTGCTCGATGATATTTTTGATAAATTGGATGAAACACGCGTGGAGCAATTAATCAAATTGGTCAATGAAGAACGTTTCGGACAGATTTTTATTACCGATACACACCCGGAACGTACCGGAAATGTGGTGAAAAGAATTAATTCCGAAAGTAAAATTTTCCGATTATGATGAAAAGGAAAGATAATCAGCTATCACTAGGCGATGCCATCAAACACATGATTTCCGATTTAGGAATGGAAGACAAAATCCTTTCAGTTCAAATTGAAGAAATTTTTGTGGAAATGATGGGTGCTTACATCATGAAATACGTGGAAAGCATTTCTGTTCAGAAACAAGTTCTTTTCATCAGAATCAATTCGCCTGAGCTCCGAAACGAATTGCAATACGGTAAAAGTAAAATCATCGCACACATCAATGAAGAGATCGGAAAAGAATATTTAAAAGACGTAAAGTTTAACTGATGCCTTGGATTGAAAATTCTAAATACAAAGCTTTTGGATTCCTCTCTCGAAATCCGCATTTTTCGACCATCTATATGGCGAAATTGAAACAGTTTCGTTCCCCGGATTACCAAAGAATTAAGTTAGAATTGAGCGACGGAGATTTCTTAAATTTAGATTTTCAGAAAAAAAATGACAAAAAAGCAATCATTTTATGCCACGGTTTGGAAGGTGATTCGCGCAGAACTTATATGAATACATGCGCGGAATATTTTTTGTCAAAAGATTATTCGGTTTTTGCATGGAATTACCGCACTTGCGGCGGAGAGATGAATCGTCTGGTGAGGATGTATCACCACGGAACAGTTGATGATTTGGATGAGGTGGTAAAACATGTAATTGCAGAAGGTTTTGAGGAAATTTATCTGATGGGATTTTCAATGGGTGGTGCATTGACTTTAAATTATTTAGGTCAAATTAAAACAGATGAAAAAATCAAAGCTGCCGTTGCAATTTCAGCACCGCTTAGTTTGAAATCGAGTTCTGATCAGCTCAAAAATGGATTTAACAGGGTTTATTTAAAAAATTTTACCTACAAAATTTCAAGAAAATTAAAAACAAAAGCCAAACAATTTCCTGATTTGATTGACCATTCCAAAATCAAATTAATCAAAACTTTTGATGAAGTTGACGGACTTTTTACCGCGCCATTGCACGGTTACAAAGACAAAGAGGAATATTACCGAAAGGCATCACCGATCTATGTTTTGGACAAAATAAAAATTCCGACTTTGATAATCAATGCTTGGGATGATCCTTTTTTGGGAAAAGAATGCTATCCGGTTGACTTTGCTAAAAACAGCAAAAATATTTTCTTGGAAACACCGCAGAAAGGTGGGCATTGCGCATTTCCATTAATTAAAACAAAATACTCCTGGGCAGAAATGAGGGCTTACGAATTCTTCAATCCGGAAATAACTTCCAAAGGATTTTGAGCTGCAAAAACTGCATTTCCAGCAACCAAAACATCAGCCCCTAACTGAACCAGTTGAGCCGCATTTCCTGGAGAAACGCCACCATCAATTTCGATCAAAGTATCTGCATTTTTTTGTTCAATAAGTAAACTCGCCTGCGTCAATTTTTCATAAGTATGCTGTATGAATTTCTGTCCGCCAAATCCGGGATTTACACTCATGATCAAAAGTAAATCAATATCACGGATGACATCTTCCAAAACATGAACGGGTGTGTGTGGGTTGAGCGCCACTCCAGCTTTCATTCCCTCATCTTTGATGGCTTGAATCGTTCTGTGCAAATGCGTGCAAGCTTCGTAATGAACTGTCAAAACATCTGCTCCAACTTCCTTAAAATCTTTGATGTACCGTTCAGGTTGCACAATCATCAAATGTACATCCAAAATTTTATCGGTCAAATCATCAATCGCTTTGATGACAGGCATTCCGTAAGAAATATTCGGAACGAAAACGCCATCCATCACATCGAGATGAAACCATTCGGCTTCACTTTTATTGATCATTTCCACATCACGTGCAAGGTTTCCAAAGTCGGCGGCTAAAATAGAAGGAGCTACAATCGGCATAATTTTGTTTGTTTGAGCAAAGATAATTAATTGACTGCAGGTAGCAAGTATCGGGAAGCAGTAACAGTATTTTTTGTCATTGGCTTCGCCGAAATAAAATTCATCGACTGGAAAGAGATAATCTTTGATTTCCGAGATGGAGAGGAATCTCAAGCGAAGAATCTTATTTTTTGCTTTCGAGCTCTGAAATACGTCTGGTAAGTTCTTCTATACGTTTTTCGTATTGCTCGATCAGTTTCTCGGAAATCATATTCACCACTCCTTCATTATAAGCAATACTTTGATTATCGGCGTGATTAATAATTACTCTGTCTTCTGTCAGAAAATCATAAATGTCCTTGTCAAAATTTTTAGCAATAGTATCCATCAGGTAAATATCAGGCTTGCTTTTTCCGCTTTCTATGTTTGAGATGGTAGCCTGCGTGACACCCAAGAGGTGTGCAAGCTCTTCCTGGGAGATTTTACGCTCTTCTCTTAACTGTCTGATCTTGTACCCGATTTCCATAGCTATAAAAAATTTGGTTAAAGTTATTAAATATTTAATTGGATGGGAAAATGCAGTTTACAAAATTTGCCGTATTATAAAATTTAATTAATTTCACAAAACCTAATCAACAATTTATGAAAAAATCAGCTTATTTTTTGACGCTGTGTCTTATGGTGCTTTTCACATTCTATTTCATGTAATAATGATGATTCTTTTTTACAGTTAAAGGAGAATCAAGATAACGGATGGAATCAAAGACAAATTAGCTTTAGTGAATTTCTCAATGCAGAAGGAACTAAGCAAAAAATAAAAAATATTCAAAAATATTTCCAAGGACACCAATCTGATGTTTCTAATAAGAATACGGATAGCATTCATTGGGAAATTGATACTACAAGAGTTAATCAAATTATAACTCCAGAGCTTACTACTTACACTTTTTGGGTTAACGAACACGATACTATTGAAGGGTTTCGCAATGTGCTTGTAAAAGTAAGGGGGGATAATGTACAAACTTATCTGATTCATTATCCGGATGGGATAGATTTTGAAAATCATACTACTAGAACTGCTATTGGAGAGGAAATAGAGCCTGAAGCATGGGGTAAAAGTATGACCTGTTATGAGGTGATAATATTCACGGTTTCATGTGATGATACAGAATGTGAATATGGTTGGGGATTGATTGAAGTACCATGTGGAGGTGGCGGAGGTTCATCAGGAGGCGGTGGGTCAGGAAATGGAACCGGTGGAGGGGGTACTGGTGGAGGGACCGGAGGTGGTGGAATACCAACGGGCCCTATCGGGTTTCCACCTGCAGATGGCGGCGGCGGTGGAGGCGGTGCTTCCTATAATACATTTCTTAATCTGTTATCACCACAGCAACTTCAATGGTTAAATCAACCCCAAAATGCGTTACTTCGTTCGCAATTATATACCCACTTAGTTAATAATAATTATTCGGATCAATCCATTAATTTTGCAATTGATTTTGTTATATTTTGTGAAGAAGAGGGAGACCCATTACAGAAATTAAAACAGGCCATTGCTGGTGGTATTACAACGACAGCTGAATATACTCATAAAATTTTTAAGAAATTTTCGACATTGGTTAGTCAATACCCAAGCTCTAGGACATTTGTTAATACTTTTTTGCAGGGATTAAGCAATGGTGTATCTTATCTTGTTAATAAAAATCCTGATACTTGTAGTTTTGCGGATTTATTTAATATGTGGTTATTTGAATTAGGCCCTCATCCAATAAATATTAACGGGCTAAAAGTTACTACAAATCAATTAAAGAATCAAGAAGGAGTAAATCAGGCAAGAGCAGAAGCAATCTTGAGGATACAAACAGGTACATTTTTAAGTAATCCCATAGTTAATCATGAGTGGAGTTATGGTCAAGGTGAGTTTTATGATGGAATGCAAAACGGGAATTTTGTAACAGCATTTTTAGGTAGTTATAGTACAAAAATTACCACAACTCAAATTTCAAATGGGTATCAACTTTATTTTGAAGTTTCTAACACTTCAGGCTGGGAATCTGCAACAAGATTCAGAATTGATAATGATGGAATTAATGGCCATGATGGAATTTTCCCTAATACCTACAGGCATATAACTACTGATATAAGATTAGGCGGGAATTTTACTCAGAATTGGTCTTGGACAGAAATTATAAATTAATTATGAGAATAAAATTCATTTTATTAGGATTCATTTCATTGCTACTATCATGTCATGGAGCTTTTGCAGAGGGCGATATTCAGAGAAAGAATATTAATTTTACAGAAGAAAATCTTGTGGGAATATGGAAACTCGATAAATTTTCTTACAAATATCTTTCAGGTAAAGATAGTTTTGATAGTATTTACATCACTTTTAAAAGTGATAGTACTTTTGAAATGAATAATTCAAAACATTTATTTGATTCTGATGCTAATAAGTTTTTTTTAACTAATAATACACCTGATACAGTTGCTATATTAGATAATGTTTTAACGAATGGTTATTGGAAAATCCACCGCCTCCAAATGCCTGATTACAATATTACAAGTTTAGACCTTATCTATGATGATAAATCTGTTCAATCAGGTTTGAGTATTTATAAAAAAGACACTGTATATCAGATTTGGCATTTTTTCGGAGATCCTGATTCTGGAGAGAGATTGAGATTTTTGAAAGAATAAAATAAAACAGATGCCCAAAAAATTCCGCCCGTTCTTAGAACGGGCGGAATTTATAAACTTTATACTTTGAAACTTTTACAGGATTATTTCCCGATATAAGAGTTCAAAATCTTACTTCTTGAAGTATGTTTCAATCTGTGGATTGGTTGACTTAGTAGAAATTATGAAAATTTACCGTTTCGAGGCTACTACTGCAAATTGTTTGTAGAAAATATCACTTCCACCAAAGAAAAGAAGAAGCCTGAATAAATAAGGCTTGAGTGATTTTGTTTTAGATATTCCCTCAAAGTGGTCTATGTTGTATCCTGAATCGGAAAACAGTTTTTTTATGCTTTTATGAGTGTAGAATTTGAGGTGCGTGAAATCCATAATTCCCGAGTCTTCGTACTCCCAATGGCTTTTGAATACCAAACCGAACAAGTTTTCATGGTATCTCATGTTGGGTATGGAACAGATGATCTTTCCTTTATTGGTCAGCTTTCCTTTCAGATCCATTAAAACCGATTTAGGGTCGAGGAGATGTTCCAGTACATCATTGAAAATAATCAGATCGAAATAATTATCCGGTAAATTGGGAATCAGTTCCTCACATTTTCCAACTTGTACATTGTCAATGATAGAGCGAGCTTCTTCGGCGTATTCTTCCATCAGCTCTATGCCCCAACTTTCTATATCTCGTTTCAGATTTTCTTTTATCAACTTTATGAAAACACCATTGCCGCAACCTATTTCTAGGACTTTCGAAATATCTTGCGGCACATATCGCAGCATGTCATACCGGGGATAAGTATAATATTCGCTCTTTTTCTCTGCGTAATCCATCGGGAATGATTTTAAGTAAATATATTTGAAATAATTTATTGAATGATAAACATGTGTGATGTTTGTGAACATTTTTATCAGGAAAATAAAGAGACTTATTGCACGAATAAAAATGTTCACAAAATAAAAACTCCCGCTAAAAATCAGCAGGAGTTACTTTATACATTATATAAAAATACTTTATACAATCAATTATTTTCCGATATAAGATTTCAAAATCTTACTTCTTGAAGTATGTTTCAATCTGCGGATTGCTTTTTCTTTGATCTGGCGAACGCGTTCACGTGTCAGGTCAAAAGTTTCTCCTATTTCTTCCAAAGTCATCGGGTGTGCTCCGTTTAATCCAAAATAAAGACGAATCAAATCCGCTTCTCTCGGTGTCAAAGTCTGCAATGCACGTTCGATTTCGATGCGCAAAGATTCTGTCATCAACAATCCGTCCGGACTTGGAGATTCACCTGTGTTTAATACATCGTACAAGTTAGAATCCTCACCTTCCACCAACGGTGCATCCATCGATACGTGACGACCCGAGTTTTTCATCGACTCTTTTACGTCACTTTCAGACATATCCAAAAGTTCAGAAATTTCCTCTGCTGACGGCGCACGTTCATGTTCCTGCTCCAATGAAGCGTAAGCTTTGTTGATTTTATTGATCGAACCGATTTTATTCAATGGTAAACGTACGATACGTGATTGTTCCGCCAAAGCCTGTAAAATAGACTGACGAATCCACCAAACTGCGTAAGAAATGAATTTAAAACCACGCGTCTCATCGAAACGTTGTGCAGCTTTGATCAAACCTAAGTTTCCTTCGTTGATCAAATCGGGTAAGCTCAAACCTTGATTCTGGTATTGTTTTGCAACAGAAACCACAAAACGCAAGTTGGCTTTAGTTAATTTTTCTAAAGCAACTCTATCTCCGGCTTTGATTCTTTGTGCTAATTCTACTTCTTCGTCTGCTGTGATCAGGTCAACTTTCCCGATTTCCTGTAGATACTTGTCTAATGATGCAGTTTCCCTGTTGGTTACCTGCTTAGTAATTTTCAGCTGTCGCATTCTGTATAACTCTCTATTTTAAGTGTAATAAACTATATACGTAAAAACAATGTAAAATGTTACATAATATATTAAATTAATTAAAAGTCAGTAGTTTTGAACTCTAATTTTAAATGATGAACATAGAAGAATTTAGAATCTTTTGTCTCGAAAAACCTGCTGTTACAGAAGAATTTCCTTTTGGTCCGGAAACGCTGGTTTTCAAAGTAGCCGGGAAAGTTTTTGCGCTGACGGGTTTGGATGAAGTAAATTTCAAAGTAAATTTAAAGTGTGATCCTGGTTATGCAGAAGAATTGCGTGAATCCCACGAAGAAGTAAAACCGGGCTACCACATGAACAAAAAACATTGGAACACTGTTGATTTCGAAGGAAGTTTACCTGAAAAATTATTGAAGAAATTAATTGACCATTCTTATGAATTGGTTGTAAAATCACTCCCTAAAAGCAAAAGAGAAAATCTAATCTAAGGTCGTATACTTGAAATTGAGCAAAATGTTATTCTTCAAAACATGAATCGTATCGTTGTTTGCTTTTTTCCAAAGAAGGTAAGGCTGTTCGATGTCGATAAGCGTTCCGCCTGTTTTGGAATGAACAATCAAAGGATTGTAGATAGCAGTGTCCAATTTTAATTTATCTAGGTTATCCCGGATAAATCTATGTTTCGTCTGAAGGTAATAAGGATCGTTTAACCTTAACAATCCATCATTTTCAACTTTCCATTCGATGTAGTAAGGATTGATGGGCATTGCTTTGTCAACATAGATTTTAGAGGTGTTCAAGACAAATCGAACCATCAATATCAAAGCGGCAAAGATGGAAAATACCATCAACCAATAGAAGCGTTTCCACTTACGACTTTCTTTATTTCTTTTCTTTTCAGACAAATTAGGCAGTTTGCCACAAAAGTAATGAAAACAATTTTTATTAGATTTTAAATTTAATCAGAATTGAAAATTTCTTTGAATTCAAGTACTTTCAGTCAAAAATGCAGTGAATTTTCTTGAATAAATTGGCTAAATTTGCACGTTTAATTTAGAAATATCACAATGCATTACCTACACGGAGAAATAGAAAGTAAATGGCAGAAATATTGGCAACAAAACCAAACTTTCAAAGCCGAAAACAATTCTTCCAAACCCAAATATTATGTTTTAGACATGTTTCCTTATCCGTCCGGAGCGGGATTGCACGTAGGACATCCGCTGGGGTACATCGCATCTGATATTTTTTCGCGTTACAAAAGGCTCAAAGGTTTCAACGTTTTGCATCCGATGGGTTACGATTCTTTCGGATTGCCGGCGGAACAATATGCGATTCAAACGGGTCAGCATCCGGCAGTTACCACAAAAGTAAATATCGAAGGCGGCGTTGACAAGCAGGGAAATGAAATTGCGGGTTATAGAAAACAATTGGACAGAATCGGTTTTTCATTTGACTGGAGCCGTGAAGTGAGAACTTCCGAACCGGATTATTACAAATGGACGCAATGGATTTTCATCCAATTATTTAATTCCTATTATGACAATGATTTGGGCAAAGCGGTTTCCATTAATGAATTAATTAAAAAATTCGAAAAAGAAGGAAACCTCAAGGTAAATGCAGTTTGTGATGATGATACCGTTCATTTCGCAGCTGAAACATGGAACAAACTTTCCGAAAAACAACAGCAGGAAATACTTTTAAAATACAGATTAACTTATCTGGCTGAAGCCGAAGTAAACTGGTGTCCCGCACTGGGAACGGTTTTGGCGAATGATGAGGTAGTCAACGGCGTTTCTGAACGGGGTGGTAATCCCGTGATTCGCAAGAAAATGACACAATGGATGATGCGCATTACGGCTTATGCAGAAAGGCTTTTGAATGATTTGGACAAAATTGATTGGCCACAACCCATCAAAGATGCGCAAACGTATTGGATTGGGAAAAGTAAGGGTGCTTCCATCAAATTTGGAGTAAAAGACCACGCTTTGGAAATCGAAGTTTTCACAACCCGTCCTGATACGGTTTTCGGCGTTTCCTATGTGACTTTGGCTCCTGAGCATCCGTTTGTTCCGAAAATTGTAACGCAGGACAGAAAAGAATCTGTTTTTAATTACATAGAGCAGACTTCCAAACGTTCAGAGCGTGAACGTATGGCGGATGTAACCAAAATTACAGGTGAATTTACAGGTGCGTATGCAGTTCATCCGTTGACCGGAAAAGAAATTCCAATCTGGATTGGCGATTATGTTTTGTCGAGCTATGGAACCGGAGCTGTAATGGCTGTTCCAGCCGGAGATGAGCGCGATTACAAATTTGCGAAGCATTTCAATTTGCCTATTCCAAACATTTTCAAAGGAAAAGACATTTCAGAAGCGGCTTTTATAGAAAAAGAAGGTTTTGAACTGGAAAATTCAGAAGTTTTAGATGGATTAAATTACAAAGATGCCACGGAAAAAATCATTTCCATTTTGGAACAAAACCATTTCGGAAAAGGAAAAGTGAACTACCGTCTGCGCGATGCGGTTTTTTCGCGTCAGCGTTATTGGGGCGAGCCTGTTCCTGCTTATTACAAAGATGGTGTTCCGTATATGATTGAGACAGAACATCTGCCTTTGGTTTTACCGGAAGTGGATGAATATCTACCGACAGAAACGGGCGAACCGCCTTTGGGACGCGCCAAAGATTGGGCTTGGGATTCGGTTAACAAGAAAGTAGTAAGCATCGATATGCTTCGACAAGCTCAACATGACCCAAGTACTGAGGCCCTTAGAGAAGCAAGAAATGAAAATCTTCCTGATGAGCCACATGCTTATGTCGAAGGACAAACGATTTTTCCTTTGGAATTAAATACCATGCCGGGTTGGGCGGGAAGTTCCTGGTATTTCATGCGTTACATGGATGCGAATAATGAAAATGAATTTGCATCAAAAGAAGCGATGGATTACTGGAAAGAAGTGGATTTGTACATGGGCGGAAGCGAGCATGCGACCGGACATTTGCTGTATGCACGTTTTTGGCAGAAATTTTTATTTGATCAGGGAATGGTTCCGACCGATGAATTCGCTAAAAAACTCATCAATCAGGGAATGATTTTGGGGATGAGTGCATTTGTAAATAGAATAACAGTGGATTATAAAATTGCGGTTTATGATAATTCATTGGAAGAAAAATATAGAAATCATCCAACTTTAGAAATAACATCTATGCCGACTTCTATATATATATCGAAAAATATTGAAGCTAACATTGAGAATTATAATGATGTGCTGCTTCAAAAAGCAACGAATGATTTTAAAAAAAATATTATTGAAAAATCATCATATGACTCAGAATTTTTGCGATATGAATTTGAATCATTAGGAGCAAATGTTCAAAATATCCACGTTGATGTAAGCCTTTTAAAAGATGGTGGAGATGAATTAGACATAGAAAAATTCAAAGCTTGGCGTGAAGAATATGCAGATGCTGAATTCATTTTAGAAGATGGAAAATACATTTGCGGACGAGAAGTCGAAAAAATGTCCAAATCCAAATACAACGTCATCAATCCCGACGACATCTGCGAACAATATGGTGCGGATACTTTGAGATTGTATGAAATGTTTTTGGGTCCGATAGAGCAGGCAAAGCCCTGGAATACGCAAGGTTTGAGCGGCGTTTATTCATTTCTGAAAAAGTTCTGGCGTTTGTATCATAGTGGAGAAGGAGAGAATGCTTTTGTGATTTCAGACGAGGCACCGACCAAAGAAGAAATGAAAGTTTTGCACCAAACCATCAAAAAAGTAGATGAAGACGTGCATAATTTTTCATTCAATACTTCGGTTTCCAACTTCATGATTGCAGTCAATGAATTGACCAAATTGAATTGTAAGAAACGTGCGGTTTTAGAACCTTTGGCAGTTTTGATTTCGCCTTATGCGCCGCACATCGCTGAGGAATTGTGGCAAAAATTGGGTCATGATAAAAGTATTTCTTTTGCGGAATTTCCTGAATTCAATGCGAAATGGTTGGTGGAAGATGCAAAGGAATATCCGGTTTCTTTCAATGGAAAAATGCGTTTCAAATTGGAATTACCGATGGATTTAACCAAAGAGCAGATTCAGGAAGCGGTTATGACAGACGAAAGAACAATCAAACAATTGGAAGGAAAAACTCCAAAAAATATTATAATTGTTCCGGGAAAAATTATTAATATAGTAGGCTAATTTTTTTATAACAAATTTAAATTTCAAAATCGAAAAAATTGATTTGCAAAATTTAATTTGGTAACATTTTTGTACTATTCAATTCAAGTAATTAAAATATTTATTATCCAATACTAAACAATATGGAAGCGGAATTTATAGAAAAGGAAGAAGTAATCAACTATCACTTTGCAGAAGCAAATCCAAAAGACAATCATATCACAAAAGACCAACTGGAACGTGCGGTGCGTTTAGGAAATGAATTCAAATCTAAAACCTACATCACTTTTTTGACGAATGAAGGTCCGAAAAGAATCGAAACTACAGTTTGGACTTTGACTGACGAATACATTCAAATCAAAGGTGGTGTGTCAATCCCATTAAAATCATTGATTGATATAGACTAAATTTACCTCAATTTAGTCAGCATTTTTTCAAGTCTCGTTTGCAAAAGCGGGTCTTGTTTTAAGCGTTCGGCAATTGCAGTATAGTCACGTTTGGTAAGTTCTTGTCTGGCATAAGCTTTTGTCACATCAGATTCTAATTTGTCCTGAATTTTTTCTATTTTGGGTTGGACTTTTTCATATTTGTCAAAGTCTTCTTCGGGAACATCCGGTTCTATATCAGGATTATTTTTTGTGTCATTGATGGCGTGGTAAACCTCTAAATCCAATTTTTCATCTGCAATGATTTCTGCCATTTCATTTTGAGCCTTGAGATTCAACTGAACCATCTCTGAATAAGCTTTGGCAAATCTTTGTAGATCATAGTCAGTAACTTCTTGTGCATTTATATTTGTGAATAAAGAAAGTGCAGTTGAAAAAAGCAGTATTTTAAAATAATTCATTGTTTTTGTTTTTATATGAACGAAATTTCTCCAAATATATTGCCAAATTTTGGTTTTGAAAAACGATTTAAAATATTGAAGGTCAGTTGATTGTAAAAATGGCATAATTATTTCATTTTACCTTCAGTAATTTTAAAATTAAATTTTATGAAAATCACAGGAAAAATGTTTGGTACGCTGTTGGGAATTTTGATTTTTTCCTCCTTTGCATTTGTATCATGTAGTAGTGACGATGACAGTCCTGCAGACAGTGACATCTTTGTAGGTACTTATCGCGGTGACGTTAGTTATAGCAATGGTGAGTCCAATACAAGCGATGAAAACGGGAGAGTTACAGTAGTGAAAGTGGGTAACAATTATAATTTTGAATTTTCAAATGGAATCCCGTCTATTACGGGAGTAGAATTCGAAAGAGATGGAGAAACTCTAATCAATGTAGGATCAAGTTCTATTCAGTACATACGTGTAACTGCATCTACTTTGCAGATTCTTTATACAGAAAATGACAATGATGTTTGGACTGCCAATTGTACGAGATAATTATTTAAAAAATTAATTAAATCTTAGGAATTAAAAATTTAAAGCATTTTGCGGAGACGTGAAATGCTTTTTATTTTGCCAAACAATTCAAAGCCATCCATAAAAGATTTGGATAAACACCTAATGCAATGGTCAATACAGTTCCTGCAATTAATAACAATTGCGTAGTGAATGAAAGTTTAATTGTTTTCTCTTTTGAACTTCTGAAATACATCGCAATAATTACTTTGATGTAATAATAAATGCTCAAAACTGCCAAAACCAAAGCTGCTATCACCAAGATCAAATTCGAAGGGTCACCCATCGCGGAACTCAATATCATAAACTTAGCAAGAAAACCTGATGTAAATGGAATTCCCGACAAGGACAACAAAGCAATCGTACTTGCAAAGGCCAATACTGGTGCGCGTTGAGAAAGTCCGTTGAAATCTTTGTAATCATTTTTAACCTTAGTCAAAGCATAAAACAAAACAACACTCGCCAGACCGTAACTGATAGTATAGAATAACAATGCATTTTTAGAAGCTTCGTTGATTTCAAACAATGCAAACATCATAAATCCGGCTTGTACAACAGATGAATAAGCCAACATTCTTTTTACGCTGGTTTGTTTCAATGCTGAAAAATTACCCAAAATCAAAGTTAAAATGATGATAAAGCTCAATAAATATTGGTAATTGTTAGAAACAATTTCTGAAGTAATTTTAAATGCAGACATCACCGTTATGAAGGTCATAAATGCGGCTCCTTTCACAATCGTAATCATGTAAGAAGAAAACACGGTGGGCGAACCGTCATAAACGTCCGGAGCCCAAAAATGCAACGGAGCAACTGAAACTTTGAAACATAAGGAAAGAATTAATAAAACCCAACCCAAATAATAAATCGATTGGAAATCAAATGCATAAGCCGTAATGTTTTCGAGTAGGAACGAACCGCTTGCGCCGTAAATCAGTGTGATTCCCATCAACATGATTCCGGTTGAAAATGCTCCCATTAAGAAATATTTCACGGCAGCTTCCGTACTTCTCATTCTGTGTTTTGCAGACCCGGCAAGCGCATACAATGGAATCGAAAGGATTTCAATTCCTAAAAACATCAATATTAAATTGTTGAATGACGCCAAGACTGCAATTCCCGTAAAGGAAATGAAAATCAAAGCTAAATAATCAGAAACCTGACTTCCGGGTTTAGAGAAATTATAGCGGTTGACCAAAACATAATAAATTCCAACCACACACAGAATCATGAAAAATGAAATTCTGTAAGGATCGGTTTCGATCATATTCGGATATTTTCCGGCCAAAATTTCACAACCTTTCAGCTGAAACACAGCTGAAACGATCATCGCTACAAAAAGCAACACAGAAAGTAGGTTCAGATGGCGTTTGTCTTTGAAAAAAAATCCACTGAACATGAGTATAATTCCCGATAATGCCGATGTCAATATAATATTCATTCCTGATTAGTTTTGCAAAAGATTAAACACAATGCTCGGATAGATTCCCAACACGAGAATCATGAGTGAAATTAATCCAAAAAGTACATAAAGTGTTTTTGGGAATTTAACCTTTTCTTCTTTTATATTTTCTTGTTCTCCAAATAAAATCGCTGTGGTCATACGCAAAGTATAAGCTGCTGAAAGAATCACACCCGTACAGCCAATCACACATAAAATCGGATTGTAAGCATAAAGTGCATTCAACATCATGAACTCTCCTATGAAACTACTTGTCAACGGCAAGGCAACGTTTGCCAATCCGAAAAATGTGAAAAACACCGCAAATACAGGATCCACTTTCGCCAAACCTCCGATAGATTTGATGTTGGTTACATTGTACTTTCTTTCGAGGTAATCTACACCTAACCACATCCCCAAAACCACCACACCGTGGCTGAACATTTGGAAATAAGCACCTAAGATTCCGGCTTCCGATTGAGAATATAAACTCATGAAAATCAAAGCCAAATGCGCTACGGAACTATATGCGACAATTTTTTTGATGTTATTCGTTGTCAATGCAATCAATGAAGCATAGAATAACCCGAAACCTGCGATGTACAATACATTGTCAAATTCATTACAGATTTGTGGGAATAAATTCAACAACCAATTTACCACAGCAAATAATCCCATTTTTGCCATCAATGCACTTAATATTACAGTGACTGGAGTAGGAGAGGTTTTGTATGCTGCAGGCTGCCAGGAATGCAATGGGAACAATGGAATTTTAATCGCAAAAGCAATCAAAAATAACCAAGCCAAAGTCGTCAGATTTCCGAAATCAGCAGTCACTTTCATCACATCTGTCAAAAGGAAACTTTCCGGTTTTAATTGAAATCCGATGTAAATAATTCCCCCCAACATCAACATCGAACCTAAAATAGTGTAAAGGAAAAAGGTCGTATTGGCAGAAATTCTTGTGCGTTTGTTGCCCCAAATTCCAATTAAAAAATAGATTGGAATTAATACAATCTCCCAGAAGAAATAGAACAAAACCAAATCCTGTGCAAGAAATACTCCATTCAATCCTGCATAAGCAAGCAATAATAATCCGTAAAATGTATTGGAATAATTTTTCTTAACTGTATAGAAATAAATGAATAATATAGCATACACCAAATTAGTCAGCAACACCATCAAAGCACCTAATCCGTTTAAACTTAAAGCGATATTGGTTTTTACGCCACCCAATTCAAACCAGTCAAATTTTACATATAAATCAACCGGTGTCTGCGTGAACAATAAAAATAAAGTGAATATAAATAAATAGATACTTACCCCTGTTCCCACAAAACCCAATGAGCGGTTATGCTTGATAACAGTCAGTCCCAATCCAGCCAATAACGGTAATATAATTAGTAACGATAACAACATTCTTTCTATATTTTTAGTATCAGGTATTTGGTATCAAGTATCTGGTACTTTTATTTTAAATTATAATTCTAAGTTTTAATTCTTGTGTCTTTTGTCTTGATACTTATGTCTAATTATAACATTCCTATAAAGAAAATTCCCAATGCGGCTACAACTCCGATGATCATCAAAACGATGTACATACCGATGTTTCCGGTCTGAACGGTTCTTATATTTTTTGCGAAATAATAAGACAAACTCCCGGTTCCCGAAACGGCTTGTACAATTCCCGATTTCTCTATATATTTTCTAAATACATTTCCTAATCCGAGCAAAGGATTGACTACAACCGCCTGATACAATTCGTCCACGTACCATTTATTTTCAAAAATTTTAGCCAAACCAGTCGCTTCTTTGTCCACTTTTCCATTGTAGAATTTATGAGCCAAGAAAATCGCAACGGCAACACAAGCCAACAAAGCACCGATTAACATCCATTCTGTCGCGTGAGAAATGTGATGAGGTTCTGCATGCGGAGCAACAACGCCAGATAAAAATGTGTTTAATTTATGTCCGTCTTCCATGAATAATTTTGGAATTCCTATAAAACCACCGACAATTGATAAAACTGCTAAAACTACTAACGGAATTGTCATCGCTTTTGGACTTTCGTGCGGATGCGTGTGGTCGTCTCTTAATTTTCCTCCAAACGTCATGAAATACATTCTGAACATATAGAAAGAAGTTAGAACTGAAACCAAAAATCCAATTGCATAAATCGCTTTATTTCCTAAAAACATGCTCAACAACATTTCGTCTTTTGAGAAAAATCCACTCAACGGCGGGATTCCCGCAATTGCGATACAACCAATCAACATTGTGATGTGAGTCGTCGGCATGTATTTTTTCAATCCACCCATTTTGGTCATGTCCTGTTCATGGTGCATTCCATGAATCACAGAACCTGCGCCTAAGAATAACAATGCTTTGAAGAAAGCGTGCGTCATCACATGGAAAACGGCTGCTACATAAGCACCCATCCCGAGTGAAGCGAACATCAACCCCAATTGTGAAACGGTTGAATAAGCCAGTACTTTTTTGATGTCATTCTGACGAATGGCAATCGTTGCGGTAATCAATGAAGTTAAAATTCCAATCCAGGAAATGATTGCTAAAGTATTTGGTGCCAATTCAAATAATTCATTACATCTTGTAATCATAAAGATACCCGCAGTTACCATCGTCGCCGCGTGGATCAAAGCTGAAACCGGTGTCGGTCCTGCCATCGCATCAGGCAACCATGTGAACAATGGAATCTGTGCTGATTTCCCGGTGGCTGCCAAGAATAATAAAAGGGTAATTCCGCCTAAAGCAAATGTTGACGCATTAGATAATGAAGCGAAAACTTCTGTGTATTGTAAAGTTCCAAATTCCTGATAAATCCAAAACATTGCCAACAAAAATCCAACGTCACCAATTCGGTTCATGATAAATGCTTTCTTGGCTGCGCCTACATAATCTCTGTTTTTGAACCAAAATCCAATTAACAAAAATGAACACAATCCTACACCTTCCCATCCGATAAACATGATGAAAAAGTTGCTTCCCATTACCAATAATAACATGAAGAAAATGAACAAGTTCAGGTAAGCAAAAAACTTCCCGAATCCTTCATCTTCATGCATATATGCTGAACTGTAAACGTGAATTAAAAATCCGATTCCAGTGATGATTAACAAAAATAGACTTGTCAAAGCATCAATTTGAAATGAAAAAGGAATTTTTAGTGCTTCAAGATTAATGATGTCAAATGCGTGAAAAATCAGTGGTTGTGCACCTGCTCCCGAAGGAACATTCATAAAAACCAAAACCGACAAAATGAAACTTCCCAAAATAACGCCTGATCCAATGATGGAAATCAAACTTTTTGATAAAGCATTTCTTCCTAGACCGTTGATGAAAAACCCGATAAGCGGTAACAAAGGGATTAACCAAATATACTTCTCCATAAATCTTAATGCTTTAATCGGTTGAGGGATCTCACGTCCACGTTATATTTCTTTCTATAGTACAAAATGATAATAGACAGTCCGACTGCGACTTCGGCGGCAGCAACCACCATGATGAACAAAACGAGCATTTGTCCGTCAATTCCGGCATCGGTTCCCAAATTTTTCGCTTGGTGCATTTTTGAAAAAGCAACCAGCAATAAATTCACTGAATTGAGCATCAGCTCCACACACATCAGGATGATGATGATATTTCTGCGCGTCATCACACCAATCATCCCGATGGTGAAAAGCGTCAGCGACAGAAATAAATAGTAACTAATCGGTATCATTCTTTATTATTTTATATGATGAATTTTAAATGATTCTTATTTCAAATCCAAAACTCATTTTCAAATCTTCAAAATTATTTAATTATCAAATTAATATTAATCCTTTGTCTTTAAATCGTCCGTTTTTTTCGATAACAAAACCGCACCGATCATTGCTCCCATAAACAAGATACTTGCTAATTCAAATGGAATTACATAATCTGAATAAAGCGCTACACCGATTTTTTCTGTCAAACCAATGTTTCCTTCTGAAACCAATGTAGAATTATTTGCCGATACATCAGACTGCAAAAGAATCCCTGCCGTCAATGCGAAAAATAAGGCAGAAATAATCACTCCCGCCAACATCACAAAAGGTTTTCCGAAACTTTTGTCTTCTTTGTTTAAATTCATCAACATCACCACAAACAGGAACAAAACCATTATGGCTCCTGCGTAAACGATGATATTTACAACCGCTAAAAATTGAGCATTTAACAAAACATAATGTCCGCTGATACTGAAAAAAGTAATGATCAAATATAAAATCGAGTGAATAGGATTTTTACTCAAAACCGTCAACAAACCACTCAAAATGGTCAATCCCGCCAATACAAAAAATAAAATTTCCGCTAATGCCATAGAATTAATTTGATTTTTTTGGATGTGGAATTAATAAATCTTCTTTAGAATAGATGAAATTCTCACGCTTGTAACTTGCCGGTGTCACTGTTTGAGAAAGGTAAACAGCGTCTTTGGGACAAGCTTCTTCACAGAATCCGCAGAAAATACAGCGCAGCATATTGATTTCATATTTGGCTGCATATTTTTCTTCACGGTACAAATGTTCTTCATTCGGAAGTCTTTCTGCAGCTTCCATCGTAATCGCTTCAGCAGGACATGCCAAGGCACACAACCCGCATGCAGTACAGTTTTCGCGTCCTTCTTCGTCACGATTCAATACATGCAATCCACGAAAAACTGAACTGAAAGGTCTTTGTTTTTCGGGATAATTGATGGTTGCTTTTTTCTTGAAAAAGTGCTTCAACGTAATCCACATTCCTTTGAAAATCGAAATCAAATACAGTCTTTCCCAAAAATCCATTGGGCGTCTGTCAACTTGTTTCGCTCTGTTTGTCAGAAGTTCCATTCTTCTTTTTATTTTTAATTATTTAATAATAAAATTACTAAACCTGTAATCAACATATTTATCAATGCCAAAGGCAATAATTTTTTCCAGCCCAAATCCATCAACTGGTCGTAACGGAATCTCGGGATTGTCCATCTCACCCACATAAACACGAAAATGAAAAAACATGCTTTGGTGAATAATGACAAGAAATGTAAAATTGCCATCCAATTCATTCCAATGCTTTCCGTTAAGCTGACATCATTCACAAAAGGAATGTCGTATCCTCCGAAATAAAGGGTTGCAATAATTACCGAACTGATGAAAATATTGATGTATTCCGCAAATAGGAAAAATCCTAACTTCATCGATGAATATTCAGAATGGTAACCACCAATCAATTCATTTTCCGCTTCCGGTAAGTCAAAAGGTGTACGGTTGGTTTCAGCAAAAGCACAAACCAAAAAGATGATAAATCCGACTGGTTGTAAAATGATGTTCCAATAACCGTCCATTTGTCCTTCTACGATTCCTCTCAAACTCAAAGTTCCGCTGATCATCAAAATGGTAATCAAAGCGATACCCATCGGTAATTCGTAAGAGATAATCTGAGAAGCGGCACGTAATCCGCCCATCAAAGACCATTTGTTATTTGATGCCCATGAACCCAGCATGATTCCATAAACACCCAAACTCAAAACTCCTAAAATGTAAAGAAATCCAATGTTGATGTCTGCAATTTGAGGAACGATGATTGAGTCACCCCATTCAAAACCTGTACTCCAAGGAATCACTGCTCCCGTCATACAAGCCAAAATCATAGCGATTGTAGGACCTAAAATGAACAAAAATTTCTCGGCGTGTCGAGGAGTAATTTCTTCTTTGAAAAATAATTTTCCACCATCCGCCAAAGGTTGCAACAATCCACCCCAGCCTGCACGGTTAGGTCCGCGTCTGTCCTGGATGTAAGCCGCAACTTTACGTTCTGCCCAAGTTGAATACATCGCTACCACCAACGCGAATCCAATCATGATTCCTGCCAATGCTGCTTTTTCTCCTACTAAACTCCACAATTCTGAGTCCATACTTTCTTTTTGTTATTTTAAATTTTGAATGAAAAATTAATTTTTACATTTTCAAATCTTCAAATTCTCAAATTAATTTAATCTTTATAATCCTGACTTGTCGGTGGACGATTAATTTTACTCAAATCTTTTTCCGGCTCATTTACTTCACTTATATCATGGATGTTGAGTAATAATTTCGGATCGCGGCCTTTCATCACACGTTTAAATGTTTCGTTTGGTGTTACATTTCCAACTTGGCCTGCATAATGTCCTTGACGGATTACAGAATCTCTTGAAACCATTGAAGGTTGCTCAATAACCCAGTCTTTCGTTTCTTTTTTGTCAAATCGACAAGTATTACAAATCCAGTCTTCAACTTCGTTCCATTCATTTTTACGGGCTGTCACACGAAAAACTTCATCACCACGGAACCAAACCTGTGTTTTTCCACTACAAGTAGGACAATCTCTGTGCGCATCTACCGGTTTCAAGAACCAAACACGGTTTTTGAAACGGAAAGTTTTATCAGTCAAAGCACCCACCGGACAAACATCGATGATGTTTCCGATGAATTCATTGTCTAAAGATTTTTCTAAATAAGTAGAAATTTCAGCATGATCACCACGGTGCATCACACCATGTTCACGGCATCCGGTAACCTGATCGGCCGTTTTCACACAACGGTAACACAAAATACAACGGTTCATGTGCAATTGAATATTTGGTCCTAAATCTTCAGGAGCAAAAGTTCTGCGTTTGAATTCGTATCGGGTTTCTTCTTTCCCATGTTCGTAACCTAAATCCTGCAATTTACACTCTCCAGCCTGGTCACAAACCGGACAATCTAAAGGATGGTTAATTAATAAAAATTCCACCACACCTTCTCTTGCGGTAACTGCTTTTTCGGAAGTTTTGTTTCCGACAACCATTCCGTCCATCACAGTAGTACGGCAAGACGCAACCAATTTAGGCATAGGTCTTGGGTCGGCGTCGCTTCCTTTGGAAACTTCCACCATACAAGTACGGCAGTTTCCTCCGGTATCTTCTAACTTTCCGTAGTAACACATCGCTGGAGGCGCAACTTCTTTGCCGATCATACGAGCAGCTTGAAGTATCGTCGTTCCTGCCGGAACTTCAATAAATTGTCCGTCGATGGTTACTTTCATTAATGGCGTTTGTTCTGACATAGTCAATTAATTTGCCTGTTCTTTTATTTCTAATGGATCTGCATAATGTGCCAATCCGTAATTTCTTGTCAAACACTCCTCAGGATTGAGAACGTGCCACTCAAATTCATCTCTGAAATGTCTGATAGCTGCTGCAACCGGCCAAGCTGCTGCGTCACCCAACGGACAAATCGTATTCCCTTCTATCTTTCTCTGGATGTCCCACAACAAATCGATGTCAGACATTTTTCCATTTCCTTCATCAATTCTTTTCAGGATTTTTTCCATCCAACCTGTTCCTTCACGACATGGAGAACATTGTCCACAGCTTTCATGACGGTAAAATCTTGCCAATGTATAAGTGTGGTAAACAACATCTTGATCTTCATCCAAAACAATAAATCCACCTGAACCCATCATGGTTCCTGTTGCGAATCCGCCATCGGCTAAACTTTCGTAATTCATCAGACGAGGCTGTCCCGTTGCGGTTGTCAATAATAAATTGGCAGGTAAAATCGGAACTGAACTTCCGCCCGGAATACAGGCTTTTAATTTTTTACCATTTGGAATTCCACCGCAGAATTCATCTGAATAAATAAATTCTTCAACGGTTTGTGTCATGTCTATTTCATAAACGCCTGGTTTGTTGATGTTTCCACAAGCGGAAATCAATTTTGTTCCAGTAGAACGTCCTACGCCAATTTTTGCATATTCGGCTCCGGTCATCATAATGATGGGAACTACTGCGGCAATCGATTCCACATTGTTCACAACTGTTGGTCTTCCCCAAGCACCTTTAACTGCCGGGAATGGTGGTTTGATTCGAGGATTTCCTCTTTTTCCTTCCAATGATTCCAACAAAGCCGTTTCTTCACCACAGATGTATGCTCCACCACCGCGCTGCACATAAATTTCGCAGTCGAATCCGCTTCCTTTGATGTCTTTTCCAAGCCATCCGGCAGCTTTTGCTTCGGTAATTGCTTCTTCCAAAATTTCTGCAACCCAAGCATATTCACCACGGATGTAGATGTAAGAAGCGTTACTTCCCAAACAATAAGAAGAAACAATCATTCCTTCTAAAAGTAAGTGCGGAATGAATTCCATCAAATAACGGTCTTTGAAAGTTCCCGGTTCTGATTCGTCAGCATTTACAACCAAGTGACGAGGAACACCTTCTGGTTTTGCCAAAAAGCTCCATTTCATTCCTGTCGGGAAACCTGCTCCACCACGACCACGTAATCCTGAAACTTTTACTTCTTCCAGGATTTCTTCCGGTGTCATGGTAAATGCTTTTTCTACCGATTTATATCCATCATGCTCGCGGTAAGCGTCGTAATGACGGATTCCTGGAACATTGGCATGTTTTAATAATAATCTTGTTTCTCCCATTTAAGCGAGTTTTTTCAATTCTTCCAACAATTCATCTACTTTTTCGATCGTCAAATGCTCACGATAGGTTTTCCCCAACTGCATCATCGGTGCATATCCGCAAGCGCCTAAACACTCTGCAGGTTTCAATGTGAATAATCCGTCTGCAGAAGTTTCTCCTGCTTTGATGTTCAATTTTGTTTTGATGTGGTTGATGATTTTATCTGAACCGCTCAACATACAAGGTCCGGTTTGGCAAACTTCTAAAACGAATTTACCAACAGGATTTAAATTAAACATCGAATAAAATGAAGCCACTTCATAAACCTCAACAGGCAAAATGTTTAAAATTCCTGCTACGTGGTCCAAAACGGGAATGTCCAACCAACCGTTTGATTGTTCCTGCGCAATGTGCAAAATCGGAATCAAAGCACTTTTATGCTTTCCTTCAGGATAATGCGTAATGATTTCCTGTATTCTTTTATTTGCTTCTTCTGAAAACTGAACTGTCGTCGTCATTTTATTTGTTTAAAGTTTAAAGTTCAAAGCTTAACGTTGTTTTTTCGTTTAATTCTCAACTTTAACTTATTTCTAATTTTTAATTCAAAATTTAAAATTCAATTTAAGCATCTAATTCGCCTGCAATTAAATTTAAACTACTCATTGTCAAAATTGCATCACTCAACATGGATCCTTCTACCAATTCAGGAAATGCCTGATAGTAAATGAAACATGGTCGTCTGAAGTGCAATCTATATGCGGAACGTCCGCCATCACTAATGAAATAATATCCCAATTCACCATTGGCGCCTTCTACTGCATTGTACAATTCCCCTGCAGGAATGTCCACTTCTCCCATGATAATTTTGAAATGGTAAATCAAAGCTTCCATTTTGGTGTAAACGTCTTTTTTCAACGGAAGGTAAAAGTCAGGAGCATCCGCATGGTATTTGGTTGCTTCTTCTCCGGTCAAAGCATTTATTTTTTGAATAGCTTGTTTGATCAAGCTAATGCTTTGTTTCATTTCTTCACCTCTCACCAAATAACGGTCGTAACAGTCGCCTGTCGTACCAACGGGAACTTGGAATTCGAATTCGTCGTAACGGCAATAAGGTTTTTGAACACGGATGTCATAATCAACGCCTGCAGCTCTCAGGTTCGGACCTGTAAACCCATAAGCCAAAGCACGTTCTTTGCTGATGCCGCCAACGCCTTGCGTACGTTCGATGAAAATTCTGTTTCGATTGAAAAGATTTTCAAATTCTTCCAAAACCCCGGGATATTCCTCTACAAAACGATTGATTTTTTCCCAAGCTGCATCGCTGAAATCTCTTTCGAAACCTCCAATCCTACCGATGTTGGTAGTCAAACGGCTTCCGCAGATTTCTTCATAGATTTCATAAATCAATTCACGGTAGCGCATTAAATATAAAAATCCGGTAAATGCTCCGGTATCAACGCCTAAAATCGAATTACAAATCAAATGGTCAGCGATTCTCGCCAATTCCATGATGATAACTCTCAAATAGCTTACTCTTGGCGGAACTTCAATTCCTACAAATTTCTCTACCGTCAAATGCCAACCGATATTGTTGATCGGGGCTGAACAATAGTTCAATCTATCTGTCAAAGGTGTTACCTGATAAAGTGGTTTTCTTTCCGCGATTTTTTCAAATGCGCGGTGGATGTAACCCACAGTAGGAGTTGCTTTGATGATACGTTCACCATCCACTTCCAAAATATTTTGGAATACACCATGCGTCGCCGGGTGTGTTGGACCCAAGTTCAGCGTGGTCGTCGTTTTTTCTAAAGACTCCTTTGGTAATTTTATATTGTTTTTAACTTCCTGCATTTTATCTCTTAAATTATACAGTGAATCCTCCTAAATTGAAACTTCCGCCGCGTCCAAACATTTCGTCGTCTTTGTCTTTACGTGTTTGGTCTTCTAATGGGAATTCTTTCCTCAATGGGAAATAATCCATTTCATCTACATTCATCACACGGATCAAATTCGGATGACCGATAAAATTCACTCCGAAGAAATCATAACATTCTCTTTCAAGCCAATTGGCAGTGTCAAATAATTTCGAAGCGGTATAAATGTTGGGTTCATTGATGTCCAAACCAAATTTCAATCTCACATGGAAATTTTTCTGCATATTGTAAACCAGATAAGTAACCACCAATTCTTCGCCTAAATTATTAGGATAATGAATTGCGGTCAAGTCTGTCATGAACCTGAAACCTAATTCTTCTTCGTCATATAAATATTGAAGAATTTTCAGGTTAAATTCTTTGTCTGCATGGATGGCAATTAATTCAAAATTTTCTTCGTAACCGATGATCGATTCTCCGAATTTCTCTCTTAATTTATCAAATACAAATTTATTATCCAACATATACTTTTCGCTTATGAAATGCCGTAGCTTGTCAATAATTCCTGATATTCCGGGCTATTTCTTCTTCTTATACTTTCACTTTCTACCAAATCCTGGATGCGCAGAACACCATCGATGATTGCTTCCGGACGTGGCGGGCAACCCGGAACGTAAACGTCCACCGGAATTACTTGGTCGATTCCCTGCAAAACAGAATAAGTGTCAAAAATTCCACCGCTGCTTGCACAAGCACCAACTGCAACAACCCAACGAGGTTCAGCCATCTGGATGTAAACCTGACGTAGAACCGGAGCCATTTTTTTAGAAATGGTTCCCATCACCATCAAAAGGTCACATTGTCTCGGTGTAAATGCCAAACGCTCACTTCCGAAACGTGACAAATCATATGTAGAACCCATCGTTGCCATAAATTCAATCCCGCAACAACTCGTTGCAAATGGCAAAGGCCATATGGAATTTTTACGAGCCAATCCAATTACTTTAGAAAGCTGCATGGTCATGAAACCTTCTCCCTGATAACCTTCCGGCATATCCACAACTTTGATGTTTGTGTTGTGTGTTACCGGTCTTTTATTATGAATCATAACTTTCTTTTTTAGTTAAACAACATTCAGTACTTCGATTATTTTTCCCAATCCAAAGCACCTTTTTTCCTCACATAAAGATACATAATCAAAAACAGACCCACAAATGTCGATACTGCTGCGAAACCTTCCCATCCTAATTCCTTGAAATTGACTGCGTAAGGATAGAAGAAAATGACTTCCACATCGAACAGTACAAATAGAATAGCTACCAAATAATATTTAATAGAGAAAGGTCTTCTTGCATTTCCAACCTGTTCGATTCCACTTTCAAAGTTGTCCAATTTTTCGTCTGTGCTGCGTTTAGGTCCTAAAAAGTGAGTTGCTACGATAGTACCAACCACAAAACCAACCGCTAAGAGGAACAAAATTAAAATTGGAATATAGTCTAAAGATGTGTTCATTTTCATTAAAAATTCAGCGTGTAAATTTACGAACTATAAACTGTACACAAAGCCGAACGCAATGGAATTTGTCAGTTTTGGTTCAAAACAGTTAATTTATACTCATTATAAATAATTAAAATTCAATTTTGCAAACATATCTTCAAAGATTGTTAAAATAAACTAAAATAATTCTTGCGTTTTCGAGGATTTAATGAAAAATTAATAATCAGAAATTTAAGTGTCTGAAAATTATTTGAATATCATAAGGATAATTCAATTTAAATTTCTACATTTGCCGTCCGAAAAATTAATTAAAAAGTATAACTAATGTATGCAATTGTAGAAATAGCAGGGCTTCAATACAAGATTGAGCAAGACCAGCAATTGTATGTTAACCGTTTGCAAGGTGATGCGGGTGCGGAAGTTTCTTTCGACCGTGTGTTGCTTACTGACAATGGTTCCATACAAGTTGGCGCCCCGGTTATAGACGGAGTTTCTGTCGTAGCAAAAATCGTTGAACACGTAAAAGGTGACAAAGTAATCGTCTTCAAAAAGAAAAGAAGAAAAGGTTACAAAAAGAAAAACGGTCACCGTCAGCAATTCACTAAAATAGAAATCATTTCTATCGGTGGAGGAAAAGCCAAAGCGGCTAAGAAAGAAGCTAAAGTTGAGGACGAAGCTCCAAAAGCTGAAGTGAAAAAAGCGAAAAAGGCAGAAGGCGATAGCGCTGAACCTAAAAAAGCTGCAAAGAAAAAAGAAGATTAATTAACAGAAAAATTTAACTGAAATGGCACATAAGAAAGGAGTTGGTAGTTCTAAGAACGGCCGTGAATCTCATTCGAAACGCTTAGGCGTTAAAATCTTCGGTGGACAAGATGCTATAGCGGGAAACATCATCGTTCGTCAAAGAGGAACAAAGCACCATCCAGGTGACGGTGTAGGTATTGGTAAAGACCATACTTTGTTTGCTTTGGTAGATGGAAAAGTCGTGTTTAGAAAAAAACGTGACGATAGATCTTACGTATCTATCCAACCAAATGTAGAATAACCCGTTTATATAATACAACAATGAAAGGCTTCCCAACGGGTAGCCTTTTGTTTTTTGGCTCCGTAGCTCAGCAGGACAGAGCAGTAGTTTCCTAAACTATTGGTCGGAGGTTCGAATCCTCTCGGAGTCACTTTTTCCATTTTAAATCAATGAATAAGAAAAAATTCTTCCAAGACCTCAAAGAATTCTTCGGACACATGCTCGAGGTAGTTACCCATATTTGGAAATAGAAATTATTCTACACGAAAATTTTCAAATCATTATTTGAAAATTTCATAACTCTTATTATCTTCGCTTTACTATTTTTTAATTTAATAATGAAAACAATTAAATTCTTCCACCCGGAGGAAACGTTCACTTACTACATCGAGAAATGTTTCTGCAAAGTAGTATATTCAGGACAACAACACCAACTCCTTATTGAAGTCCACTCCAACGACGACTTAGATCATGTTGACGACGATTCTTTGCAAAATGAATATCCGCAAGTCATCATGTCCATCGACGATTTTCCTCTTCCAGTTACTTCCATCGAAGAATTGGACGGGCAGACCATCGAAATTCCCAACAGCTATGTCGAAATCGAAGATGAAGATGGCGAATTGGTCGATGTTTATTACACAACGCTCAATTTTTCCGAATCCAAATTTGAATCAGACAACAACAAACTGACCTTTTTCAAAGACGAAACCGGAACTTTGTGCGTCAGATGGAAAGGCGAAGCCGTGGATTTTACAGAAGAAACCGACGAGCTGATTCCTTTTGAAGTGTCCTGCGCATTCGTCCCCCAAAAAATAGAAGAGAAAGACTAAAATCGCATTCTTCTTTTTCAGGAGCCCATCCCGTTTTCCGTTCCAATCTTTTGCTCATCCGCTTATTTTGTCAGCGGTAAAAAAGGAGTTCCACTGCGTTCCACTCTTTTTTACCGTACAAAAACACGCATCCTCACAAAAGGATTTTCACTGCAACCGGGGCTAATTTCTCATGCGAAATCATCTCTTCCCAAAATCTCATGCCCACTGCCAAAAATCCTTTATCTTTGCCCTTGGTTTAAGAGAAAAAAATGAGAACGGAAAAAGACGATAAACTGAAGCAGGACGCACTGCATTACCACGAATCAGGAAGAAAAGGAAAGATAGAAGTGATCCCGACCAAAAGCCACAGCACCCAAAGAGATTTGGCATTGGCTTATTCACCCGGCGTGGCAGAGCCTTGTCTGGCAATCGAGCAAAATCCAGATGATGCTTACCGCTATACCACCAAAGGAAATTTGGTTGCGGTAATTTCCAATGGAACAGCCGTTTTAGGATTGGGCGACATCGGACCTTTGGCATCAAAACCCGTGATGGAGGGGAAAGGTTTATTATTCAAAATCTTTGCGGACATCGATGTATTCGACATTGAAATCGATGAAAAAGACCCTGAAAAATTCATTCAAACTGTAAAAGCAATTTCACCCACTTTTGGTGGAATTAATCTGGAAGATATAAAAGCGCCCGAAGCATTCGAAATCGAAAGAAGGCTCAAAGAAGAATTGGACATTCCTGTTATGCACGATGACCAGCACGGAACTGCAATTATTTCAGCCGCCGCTTTGATCAATGCTTTGGAATTGGCAGATAAAAAAATTGACGAAGTAAAATTCGTTGTAAATGGTGCCGGAGCCGCAGCAATTGCTTGTACGCATTTGTACGTTGCATTGGGTGCGATGCCGGAAAATATTTTGATGTGTGACAGCAAAGGTGTCATCAATCATCGTCGAAATGATTTGAACGAAGAAAAATTACCATTCGTTCGCCAGACAGATTTGAATACTTTGGAAGAAGCTATGAAAAATTCCGACGTTTTCATCGGACTTTCCAAAGCAGATGTGGTTTCTGAAGAAATGTTGCTTTCGATGAATTCAAATCCAATCGTTTTTGCCATGGCAAATCCCGTTCCTGAAATCAGCTATGAAAAAGCAGTTGAAACCAGAAAAGATGTCATCATGGCGACCGGTCGTTCCGATTATCCAAATCAGGTGAACAATGTACTTGGTTTTCCATTTATTTTCCGTGGAGCATTAGACGTTCAGTCTACAAAAATCAATGAAGAAATGAAATTAGCAGCGGTTCATGCTTTGGCAAATTTGGCAAAAGAACCCGTTCCTGAAATGGTAAACATGGCTTACAACGCCGGAAATTTAAGTTTCGGAAAAGAATACATCATTCCAAAACCATTTGACAACCGTTTGATTACACGCGTTTCGATGGCAGTTGCAAAAGCTGCTATAAAATCTGGTGTTGCCAAAAATCCGATTTCAAATTGGGAGGCTTATGAGGAGGAGTTGCTTAACCGAATGAGCAGCGACCAGAAATTAATCAGATTACTTCAAAATAGAGCAAAACAAGATCCAAAAACGGTTGTGTTTAGTAATGCTGCCGAATACAATGTATTAAAAGCTGCACAAATCGTAAACGACGAAGGAATTGCAAAACCCATTTTGCTTGGAAACAAAGCCAAAGTTGAAGAAATAAAAAAACAATTTGACATCATTCTAGATGTTCCGATTATCGATCCGAAATCTCCAGAATCAGAAGAGCACGTAAATAGATTAGCCGAATTGCTTTGGAAAAAACGCCAGCGCAAAGGAATGACTTTGTACAATGCAAAACGTTTCTTGACCAATCGTGATTATTTTGGTTCGATGATGGTAGAAGCGGGTGAAGCAGATGCCTTTTTGACGGGTAGCACGAGAAGTTATGCAAGTTCTTTGAAGCCGGCATTGGAAGTAATTGGTGCTGCGCCAAATGCAGGAAGAGTTGCAGGTTTGATGTTGATGCTTACAAAAAAAGGTCCTTTGTTTTTTGCTGATACGACGATCAATGACAATCCGACCGCGAAAGATTTGGCGAAAATTGCAAGAATGACTGAATATGTGGTAAAAGGAATGGGTATCCAACCGATAACGGCAATGCTTTCTTTTGAAAACTTTGCGGCACGTACCGAAACTTCTAAAAAAGTAAGCGAAGCCGTTTCTATTTTGCACAAAAGTTTTCCCGATATGGTAGTCGATGGAGAAATTCAGCCGGATTTTGCTTTGAATGAAGATTTAATCCAAAAAACATTTCCTTTTTCTAAATTAAACGGAAAACGTGCCAACGTGCTCATTTTCCCAAATTTAGCTTCAGGAAATTTATCTTATAAAATTTTACGCGGAATAGAAAACAGCCAGATCATTGGTCCGATTTTGATGGGAATGAACAAGCCTGTTCACATTTTACAGATGCGTTCTTCGATTGAAGAAATCGTGAATCTCGCAACGATTGCTGTTTTAGATGCCCAACAAAGAAAAAAATGATAACACACTTAAACGGAAAATTAATCGAAATTTATCCAAGTCATGCGATTGTAGAATGTGGCGGAATCGGATATTGGGTCAACATTAGTTTAAACTCCTATTCAAAATTAGAAAAAGAGGAAAACGTTAAAATTTTCACGCAATTTGTCGTTCGGGAAGACGCGCATATTTTGTTTGGATTTCATTCAAAAAAAGAAAGAGAAGTTTTTCAAAAATTGGTTTCTGTAAATGGAGTCGGTCCTTCGTCCGCGATGATGATGCTTTCTTCTTTGGAAATTGATGAAATTGTGGAATCCATTGAAAATGCAGATGTTAAAAAATTACAAAGCGTAAAAGGCATCGGAGCCAAGACAGCACAGAGAATCATCATTGATTTAAAGGATAAGTTAACAGATGATGTTTTTAATTTTAACATTAATTCCGATAATTCTAAAAATAAATCTAAATTTGAGGCGTTATCAGCATTAGACGTTCTCGGAATACCAAGGAAAACCGCCGAAAAAGTAATGGAAGTTGTTTCAAAAGACTATCCTGACGCAGAAGCCGATGTCTTGGTGAAAGAAACGTTGAAAAGATTATAATATTTTTATTGAAACAGCTTTATATACGCATGAGGATGATGAAAAGCTTGTTTCCGGTAATTTTTTTACTATTAATTATCGGAAGGGCAAATGCACAGGACCCTGTTGAGTCTGACACTTTAAAATTTCCGTTTGACACACAAACCGGAGGTTTATTTTTGGACAATCAGATAAATTATGAGGTCGTGTACGACCCCATAAATAACCAATATGTTCTTTGGCCGAAAATCGGTGGGATTACAGTTTCTGAACCCATTTATCTTTCGAGTCAGGAATATCTTGATTTGATTCTAAATCAGGATATCAATAATTATTACAAAGACAAATCCAGAGAATACGATAAACTTTATCGTACGAATGCTTTTGGAGATAAAGATGATGGAAATGGAAGCATCATCCCTAGCTTCAAAATCAAATCACGTGCATTTGAAACGATTTTCGGTGGAAATGAAATTCAATTGATTCCACAAGGAACTGCTCAATTGGACTTGGGATTATTTATCCAAAAAATTGACAATCCGCAATTGCTTCCGCAAAACAGAAATACGCTTACGGTCGATTTGAGACAACGTATCCAAATGAGTGTTTTGGGTAAAGTCGGAGAAAATTTACAGTTAAAAGTAAACTACGATACACAAGCTGGTTTTGGTTTCGAAAATGAAATGAAACTCCAGTGGAAAAACATGAAGGATGGTGGGGAAGATGATATCATTCAAAACATTGAAGTGGGTAACATTTCTATGCCTTTAAATACGAATTTAATTACCGGCGCACAATCACTTTTCGGAGTTAGAACCGATTTGAGATTTGGTCGAACTGATGTGTCGATGGTTTTCTCAGAACAGCGTTCGGAAACCAAAAATATCACAGTTCAGGGTGGAGGTGTTTTGTCTGAATATAAGGTCTTTGCCGAAGATTATGACTACAACCGACATTATTTCGTAGGGCATTTTTTCCGAGACAGATATGACCAGGCATTGTCTAATTATCCACAAATCCAAAGTGATATTGTAATCACACGTATGGAAGTCTGGAGAATTGACCGTGGTGGCGCCAATCAGGAGCAGCGTAGAAGCGTTTTGGCTTTAAGAGATTTAGGCGATGCTCCAGGGAATCCTGATAATGGAACTTTATATACAGAAGTCTCTAATACTATAGGTTCACCAAGACAAGCGAGTACTGCCCGTTCCAGTATGAGTAATTTTAATGATGGTGTAGAAACTTATCAGGAAGGAGAGCATTTTCTTGTCAATGAAAACATGAGGAAATTGGATCCGGGAGAGTATACCTTTTACCCATCTTTAGGTTACATTTCCTTAAATCAGCCTATGGTTGACGGGGAAGATATGTTAGCAGTTTCATTCCAATATACCAGAAACAGTCAACCTGGACCTATCTTCAAAGTAGGGGAGATGTCCGACGAGCAAAGTGAATTGCTAATCACAAAATTAATCAAACCAAATACCACGGTTAACACAGCTTCGCCGATGTGGGATTTGATGATGAAAAATATTTATTCCATCAATGCATTGTCGATTTCTCCCGAAGATTTCATCATGAATGTAGAATTCAAAGACAACAGTGCAAATTCTTCCGGAGTAATTAATTATTTACCCAACACACCGGTTCAAGACCAGACATTACTTCAGGTAATGAATATGGATAGATTAAATCAAAATGGAAACCTTCAGCAAAGTGGAAATGGGTTTTTTGGAGATGGTATTTTTGACTTTGTGCCTGGGGTGACAGTAAACCAAACACAGGGAACCATCATATTTACAACTGTAGAACCCTTTGGTGGGCATTTAGCAGGGGTTTTACAAGATTCAAATTCACCCTATGTTTTTGATGAAATTTACCGCCAGCTTCCAAATACACTCGATGCGGAAAGATTGGCACAACGATATAGTATAGCAGGTCGTTACAAAGGTGAAGTAGGCGGAGGAATTCCGCTTGGAGCCTTCAACGTTCCGGAAGGTTCAGTAAAAGTTACCGCAAACGGACAGGAATTGATGGAAGGTGTTGACTATACCGTAGATTATCAATTAGGTCAGGTAACGATTTTGAACCAACAATTGAAAGACTCGGGTGTTCCTATCAACATCAGTTTAGAAAATCAATCCTCATTTAACATGCAGAAAAAACGTTTCATGGGATTGAATGTTGACCACCGTTTCTCTGAAAACTTCTTGGTAGGAGGTACAATTGTCAATTATCAGGAAAGACCATTGACACAGAAAGCACAATTCGGAGCAGAACCTGTAAGCAATACAATTTTCGGATTGCATACAGAATATACAGGAGAATCCGACTTCCTGACGCGTATTACCAATAAAATTCCAGGTATCAAAACCGATCAGAAGTCTCAAATCAACTTCAGTGCAGAGGGCGCTTATTTAATGCCAGGGACTAACAAAGCTGCAGGTGGAGATTCTTATATCGATGACTTTGAAGATGCACAATCCAGAATTAGTTTAATGGATGCTGCTTCATGGAAATTTGCCAGTACACCGGGTAAGCCAGCAGGTTTAGATGGAAATGCTCACCCTTATTTTCCTAATGGAGCATTGAATGATAATCTTAGTTATGGTAACGGACGTAAATTGATGTCATGGTACAGCATTGATCCTCGTTTCTATGGTATCGGAGGAAACGCTCCTGCCGGAATTACCGATGCCGAACTTTCTCAGCACCGTGTAAGACGAGTAGAATTAAGAGAGCTTTTTGACCAAAGAGATGTGATGGCAGGAACTGCTGCGTATATCAATACTTTTGATATGACTTTTTACCCGTCACTCAGAGGTCCTTACAATGTCAATCCAAATAATACCGACACAGACAGCTGGGGTGCAGCAATGCGACCAATTTCTGTTACAAATTTCATCGATTCCAATGTCGAATACATTGAATTCTGGATGATGGATCCTTATGCAGACGGAACAGGAAGTGAAGGAGAATTATTAATTCACTTAGGAAACGTTTCTGAAGATATATTGAAAGATGGCAAAATGTTGTATGAAAATGGATTGCCACATTCAGGAAGTACGGAGCAGCCAGAAGTATCTAATTGGGGAAATCAACCGAAAAATTACCCAATTATTTATGCCTATGATACAGAAGGAGCCGCAAGAAAACAACAAGATTTAGGTTACAATGGTTTAACTGACGCTGACGAAACTATTAAATATAATGGTTTAACGGGAATCAATCCGGTTACAGGAGAAAGTGACCCTGCAGCAGATAATTACGTATTCTATTTAGATGATCGCTGGACAGCTACACCAGATGGAGGCTCAGTAACAGGACGTTATAAATACTGGCAAGGCTCGCAAGGAAATAACTCTACTGATGATTTGCTTCAGGCCTACAGCATGATGCCTGATGCAGAAGACATCAATTTGGATTATAATTTAGATCAAACAGAATTATACAACCAATACCGAGTTAACTTAAGCCCATCAGCGCTTCAGAACAACCAAAACAACTTTATCGTAGCGACAAAGGAGTCACAGGTAACACTTCCAAACGGACAAACAGAAACAGTAAAATGGTACCAGTTTAGAATTCCTGTAGATGCTTATGATAAAGACATCAACGGAGATGGTGCAGATGACTTAATTACAGAAGAGTCTTTAGCAGCAGCACAAAGTGTACTTACTTCTGCACGTTACATGAGAGTTGTGATGAGAGGTTTTGACCAAGAAACAACAGTTCGTTTTGCAACGATGGACTTGGTACGAAGCAACTGGAGAAGATACCCTAAAATATTGTCACCGATACCAGGGTCAACAGATCCCGCAGAAGGTGTAAATGCAGATCCTTTCCTTTCAAATTTAGAAATTGGAGAAGTCAACATCGAACAAAATTCTACAAACGTACCTCCTTATGTGATGCCTCCGGGAATCGTTCGTGAGGAAATGCAAGGAACCACAGGTTATCAAAGCCAAAACGAAGCTTCGATGGTTTTGAAAGCGAAATTAGATGCGAAAAGTCCGACCAAAGCGGTTTTCAAAAATACCAATTTGGATATGAGAAGATACAAACGCATGGAAATGTTTGTACATGCTCAGGATTTGAAAGACCCTACAAATCAGAATATAGATGAGAACACAAAATTATTCCTTCGTATCGGTAGCGATTATTCTGATAACTATTATGAATATGAAATTCCTTTAAAATATACAGCCAGAACTCCAGATCGAAATCCTAGCAGAATATGGCCGGATGAAAACTTAATTGATCTGCAAACGGATTTCTTTACAGATGCAAAAAAGGCGAGAGACTTGGATCAAACAACAAATACGCTGGAACGTTTTATGTATGTGCCGGATGAGAATAATCCAAACAAAATTATCTATGTAAAAGGCCGCCCTTCATTGGGTGGAGTCACTTCAGTGATGATTGGTTTACGTTCAACAAATGCACAAGACAAAGAAGTTTTGGTTTGGGTAAATGAACTTCGCTTGAGTGAAATTGACAATGAAGGTGGTTATGCAGCCATGGCAAGTCTAGGATTTACATTAGGAGACTTTGCACAGGTTCAGGTTTCAGGGAGTATAAACTCAGCAGGATTTGGAGCCATAGATCAAGGCCCAAGCCAACGTAACCAAGATGATTACAGAGACTATGCTTTAAACGCACAGATGAAATTGGATAAATTCTTACCACAGAAATGGGGAATGGAAATTCCATTTAACGTCTCCATCAGTGAGCAGTTTACAGACCCGAAATACAACCCGCTGGACAATGATATCTTGTTTGACGAAGCACCAAATAAAGAAGAATTGAAAGACATCGTAAGGACTTATGCTCAGCAAAAATCCTTCACGTTCAGCAACATTAGAAAAGTAAAAACAAGCACGGCACCAGCCAGGTTTTATGATGTTTCCAACTTTGCATTGTCATTCATGTATGGGGACACCTATATGCGGGATGTTTATACTTCATATAATCTGAGCAAACAGATAAGAACATCGTTGAATTATAACTATACATTCAAACCGAAGTATTACCAGCCGTTGAAAGATTGGAGAGCCGTTCAGGATACAGCGAAATCTTCTAAATATTTAAAATTCTTAAAAGAATTCAATGTAAATCCATTACCGGCGAGATTCTCATTCAGAACTGAAATTCACAGAACATACAACGAAAGACAGTACAGAGATTTGAATCAGTATTTCGGAGGAAGCTCATATCTGTTCCCCGTTGCGTTCAGTAATAACTTCTTATTCTCTTGGCAGTACAATGTTGGATTTGATTTGACTAAATCGTTACGATTAGATTATACTTCTTCAACCCGAACTTTAAATGACGGTTCCAGATTTGAATACGCAGACAAAGGTTTAATTTGGAATAATTTATTTGAAGTCGGAAGACCTGTAAACTATGACCATCAAATTCAGTTGAACTGGAAAACGCCACTTCATTTATTCCCATATTTGAACTGGGCAAATCTTGAATTAGGATTTACTTCCAATTACAACTGGCAGGCGCGTTCTACAGTATTCAGAAATGCACAGGATGAGAACGGACAAAGGGTAAATCTAGGTAACATCGCTCAAAATTCTAGTAACATCAATATGATTGGTGATTTTGATTTGACAAAATTCTATACTGAATTCAGAGGCTACACCAAATTAGATTCCATCAAACGAGGAAGAAACCGCGAAATCGATTCACTTACACGTGCATATGAAGAGCAGGCTTTGAGTAAAACCAAAAGAAGACAAAACAGAAAAGCATACAAGTTCAAAAGCAAGTATCGTGCTCAGGATTATGGATGGATGGTTCTGTCAAGTGTGAAAAAAGTGAATTTCAATTATAACCAAACCAATGGAGCAGTCGTTCCGGGAATTCTTTCTGATCCTAATTTCTTCGGATTTGGAAAAAATGGCGGAGGACCGGGCGCAGGGTTTATTTTTGGAACTGAATTTGACATCAAGCGAACCCTTATAGAATCAGGAAATGATTGGGTAACAAGAAGCGAACAATTGCTCGAACCTTATCAAATTACAAGAGGAACCAATTTTACAGCACAATCGCTCATAGAACCTTTCCCTAAACTGAGAATTGATTTGAATGCCAAGCGTTCCTCAAGCTTCAGAAGTGTGGAAACAGGATTCAATTTGAGATCGGCACAGAATCCTTTGGTATATACTTACGTCGATAGTTTTGAAACATTGAACAGCAGCAACGTTGCGATTGCAACTGCTTTTATGGATCCTGATCAGATGTATCAATCATTCATCGATAATACGCAGATTATATCACAAAGATTAGGCATGGCAAACGGTATGGCTCCATCGGGAGATGGTTACTATACTGGCTACGGTCGAGCCAACTATGATGTATTGGTGCCTGCATTCATCGCCGCTGTAGAAGGAAAAGATGCATCCAGCTCATCATTGGGTCACAATCGTAAAATTCCATTGCCAAACTGGAATATTACTTACTCAGGTTTGACAAATATCCCGATGATCAATAAATTGTTCCAGGTATTTGAAGTATCGCATTCTTATTTGTCATCATACACAGCAAACGGTATTCAGTCCAATCCAAACTATTTTATGGATCCGATGGGACGTGATTATGATAACAATTTTTACTCTAAAAATATCTATGGAAGCATCAATATGATTGAATCATTCTCTCCTTTGATTGGGGTTGATATGACTTTCAGAAACAGCTTCCAGTTGAGAGCACAGTACATCAAAGACCGTATGTTGACCATGAGCTTGAGTAATTATACACTGACAGAAGATTACGGAACAGAATATGTAATCGGTATGGGCTATGTGATGAAAGATGTAAAATTGAAAATGCGTTACCAAGGGAAAAACAAAACCTATACAGGCGATATGAACTTCCGTGCAGATGTGAGAATGAGAGACAGCGAAACGCGAATCCGCAGAATTCTGGAAAATGATTCGCAGGTTACGGGAGGTCAAAAATTGGTATCGATTATGTTCTCGGCAGACTATGATTTCAGCAAAAGTTTCAACCTGAAATTCTTCTGGGATCAAATGATGACCGAATATAAAATTTCAACCGCTTATCCAATTTCAACCATACGCGCAGGTTTAAGCGCAACCCTTACATTTGGAAATTAAAAAACAATCAAAAAATATTTTAAAATGAATATCCCACAAGATTTAAAGTACAGCAAAGACCACGAATGGGTAAGAGTAGAAGGTGATACCGTAACCATTGGGATCACAGACTTCGCACAAGGAGAACTAGGCGACATCGTTTATGTAGATGTAGATTCAGAAGGTGAAACATTGGGCGCGGAAGAAGTTTTCGGAACTGTAGAAGCAGTGAAAACCGTTTCTGATTTATTCATGCCACTAAGCGGAGAAGTACTTGAATTAAATCCAATTCTGGAATCAGAACCTGAAAAAATAAACTCAGATCCTTACGGAGACGGATGGGTAATCAAAGTAAAAATTTCTGACGCTTCAGAACTAGATAACTTATTAGATGCAGCAGCGTATAAAGAGCTTGTTGGAGCATAAAAACTCACAGTATTTCCGTGTAAGCCTATATGCTTACACGGTTTTACTCTTCATTGCCACGCTTACCCCCCTCGGCTATTTTCAGGGAGGTGATTCCAGCTTACTTAGCCAAATAGTATTTCCACACATTGACAAAGTAGTACATTTCTTTATGTTCTTCTTTATGGCAATACTGCTTTATTGCTCATTCAATCTCAACAAAATTCTCTATTTCACCATTCCCACCGCAACCGGAATCCTTATCGAAGTATTACAACATACCACCAACACCGGTCGTACATTTGATATCTTTGACATTGCCGCAAATACTGCCGGCGCATTCATTGCATTTTTATTCATCAGAAAACGATAATATCGTATTTCATCCCTTTCGTTGTCAAACCCAACATTTAAAATTGACTTCGTCCAATCTTCCATTTCATCATTCGAAATTTATAATAATATAGGGCGCCTTATCGGGCTGCTCCGGGGTACGCTTCGCTTCCGTCTTCCGCTCCACTTCAGACCGGCTCCTTCGTCGCCGCCCTTCATATCCCGGGCGCATTCAATACCTGTACATTGCTTAAATTCTTCTCAATACCGAAACCTACATTTAACCCTTAGTTAAAATCCACCCATTTTAGATTCTCTAATTTTGTGTTCTAATTATTTGTACAATGAGGAAACTCTTACTGATTTTTCTCCCTCTAACCCTATTTGCACAAATACCTAATTATTACCAAGGAATTGATTTCAGCCAGACAAGTTCAGAACTACAGTCAGACCTTGCCGCATTGGTGACAGCCACACATACGCACGAACTGGTGTATACACCGCAAGTTTGGAATGCACTCAGGCTCACTGACCTAGACCCGGAAAACCCACTAAATGTATTTCTAGTTTATGGTTACGATGATACCGATGATGATTTCGTAAATGACCGCACACGTGACAAAACACTGAGCTGCCACAATACCGATTGCGATGGCAAATGGGTACGTGAGCACGTCTTCCCCAAATCCCTTGGCAATCCGTCATTCCAGAACACTGGTCCAGGCTCCGATGCACATTCCATCCGTTCTGTAGATTATACCTGGAACAACTCTCGCTCCAACCGTAAATTTACTTATGGACAAGGAAATTCACACATTACAGACAATGGACTTTTCTACCCTGGTGATGAGTGGAAAGGAGATGTTGCCCGTATGATGATGTACATGCACATTCGATATGCAGAACGCTGCAAAGCCGGTTATGTAGGAACAAGCTCTTACACTTACCACCACGAAATGCCCGATATTTTCCTTCAATGGAATGCCGAAGACCCCGTGAGTGAACACGAACTCGTGAGAAACGAAGTTTTACAAGACATGCAGGGCAATCGAAATCCATTCATCGACAATCCATATCTCGCAACACTCATCTGGGGTGGAGATGCAGCAGAAAATACATGGTTTGAACTCTCCGTACAAGAAGAAATTTTTGCTAAGACGCAGATTTATCCAAATCCTGCATCAGATATATTAAATATAAATTCAAACAAGACCATTCGTTCCGTTTCTCTTTTTACAACTATTGGAAACAGGATTTATAATAAGGAAGTCTATAAAACAGAAACACAATTGCAGCTTAATCAATACGAAAGCGGCGCTTACATCTTGCTGATTGTTTATACAGACAACACCAAAGAGACACGTAAGGTCATCTTCAAACATTAATTTTTCTTTTTCAAACATAAATCCGGACGTTTAGCGATTTGTTAAATGCCCGGATTTTTCCTTTCATAATTTACCAATAACTAACAACCATTAACCATCAGCCACTTTCCAACTTTTTTCCCATCTTTGTACCACAAATTAATATTATGGCAGTCCAGAAACCATCAATCCCAAAAGGAACCAGAGATTTTTCTCCCGAAGAAGTAAGCAAAAGACAGTATATATTTGATATAATCCGCCATCAGTTTCAGTTATATGGGTATTCTCCCATCGAAACACCTTCTTTCGAAAACCTTTCTACTCTTACCGGAAAATATGGTGAAGAAGGAGATCGCCTCATCTTCAAAATCCTCAATTCAGGAGATTATTTAGAAAAAGCAGACCCACAATTATTGGCAGATAAAAACAGCCAAAAACTAATCTCAACGATATCCGAGAAAGCATTGCGATATGACCTCACTGTGCCATTCGCGCGTTACGTCGTTCAGCATCAAAATGAAATCACATTTCCTTTCAAACGTTACCAGATGCAGCCCGTTTGGCGTGCAGACCGCCCGCAGAAAGGACGTTTCCGTGAATTTTACCAATGCGATGCTGATGTTGTGGGAAGCGATTCCCTTTTGCAGGAAGTAGAACTCGTTTCGCTTTACGACGCAGTTTTTTCTCAATTAAATATTCCCGTAGAAATTCATTTCAACAATAGAAAAATCCTCAGCGGACTCGCAGAAGTTGCCGACATCTCCAATCAGTTGATTGACTTCACTGTTGCTTTGGATAAATTGGACAAAATAGGCGAAGAAAAAGTAAAAGAAGAAATGTCGCAGAAAGGAATTTCCGAAACAGCCATTAAAAAACTTTCTCCTTTGTTCGCGATGTCAGGCGATTTCAATTCACAATTAAATTCATTGGAAGAAATTCTTAAATCTTCCGAAACCGGAATGAAAGGTGTCGAAGAGGTTCGTTTCGTATTCGAAAAAATAAAAAATTTAGGTTTAAATTCTTCCGATTTAGTTTTGAATTTAACGCTTGCCCGCGGACTCGATTATTACACCGGTGCCATTTTAGAGGTTAAAGCCAAAAACGTGCAGTTAGGTTCCATTGGCGGCGGCGGACGCTACGATGATTTGACAGGAATTTTTGGTTTGAAAGGCATTTCAGGGGTTGGGATTTCATTTGGTCTGGATAGAATTTATTTGGTTTTGGAAGAATTAAATTTATTTCCGGAATCAATCGAAAATACACTCGATGTCTTATTCATCAATTTCGGCGAAAATGAATCCGTAAAAGCCATGAAGCTGGCAAAACAACTTAGAGCAAATGGTTTTCGCTGCGAAGTTTATCCCGACAATGCCAAAATGAAAAAACAGATGCAGTACGCCGACAAAAAAGCGGTAAAATACGTCATCATTATTGGCGAAGAAGAATTAAACTCCCAAAAAGTATCTGTCAAAAACATGACTTCCGGTGACCAGAATTCAATCTCAGACGAAGAATTAATTCAAAATTTAAGCTTTTAAAATCGTGTGTGAAAATTAATTACATTTACGCATTAACAAAAAGCACATGAAAAAACATTTATTATCGCTACTGTTGTTTGCAGGAAGTATTTCATTGGCATTCTCCCAAAATCTACTTACCGAAAGAGCAACAAAGAAAATCAGCTACAATGAATTTGGCGTTGTAAACAAAGTGACCTTTAAAAAAGGAGCGGTGGCACAAAATTCTTCTTTAGATTTACTCAAAGAAATTACGGGTGAAGTACCAAATTCTGAATTTGTTTTGAAATCTTCAAATACAGATAAATACAATATAACTCACGAAGAATTTACCCGTACCTACAATGGGATTCCGATAGATTTGGAAACGTATAAAGTCCATTCAAAAAACGGATACATCATGTCAGCTAACGGAAGTTTTTCTCTATTGGATCTGGATTCAAATCCAAATTTCATTTCGGCAGAAGAAGCTTTCCAAAAAGCAGTAAATTCTACCAATGCTGAAACTTATGCCTGGGAAACCAATGAAACATTAAACCCAAAACCACAACCTGAACTTGTGATTTTGCCGGCAGGTTTAGCAAAGGAAAAGAAAGTGAAATATGCTTATAAAATAAACATATTTGCCGTGAAACCTTTGAGTAGAAACTGGATTTACATCGATGCACAAACCGGACAGATTCTGTTCAAAGACCCGATTATAAAACATGCCGAAGGTCATTTTGATAAGCATACAGCGAAAGAAGGTGCATTTATTTCTCTTAAAAAAAATAATTTTCTTTTAGTTGAGGGTAATGGAGATACACGTTATAGTGGAAACCAGCCTTTGGAAACATCTTTAGGTAATGATGACCGTTATTTTCTAAAAGATGATACAAGAAACATTCATGTTTTAAACTCAAACCAAACATTTCTTTGGGATGTTACAGAGTTTACAGATGATGACAATGTATGGAGCGATGCAGAATTCAACAATGAATTCAAAGACAATGCAGCATTGGATGTATTATGGGGCATGGGTAAAACCTATGATTATTTCATGGATGTTTTTGACAGAGATAGCTATGATGACAATGGCTCTCCACTTATGGGATATGTACACCTAGATTTTGAATATGACAACGCATTCTGGTCAGGTGATTTTATGGGATATGGTGATGGAACGTCAAATGGAGAGGAAGGAAACGGAAGATTTGATGCTTTGGTTTCTGTTGATGTAACTGCGCATGAAATCGGACACGGAGTATGTCAGGAAACAGCAAATTTAATTTACGAGCGGGAGCCGGGAGCATTAAACGAATCTCTCTCTGACATTTGGGGTGCAGCCGTTGAGTATTACGCCGCGCCAAACGATCCCAACAAAGATCATTGGTTGATCGGAGAAGAAATCGACCGTAGAGAAAATTCAATTGGTCTCAGGTCTATGAAAAATCCTAAAGATAAAGGCAGTCCAAATACTTATAAAGGGCAATATTGGAGACCAGCATCTTATGAAGAATGTCCGATTCCTGATTATTATGAAAATGATTACTGTGGAGTTCATTATAATTCAGGTGTTTTGAACTATTGGTTTTATTTGGTTTCAGAAGGTGGAAATGGTGTAAATGATAACAGCGATGCTTATGATGTCGAAGGAATTGGAATCGAAAAAGCAGCTGCAATTGTTTACTGTGCTGAAACAAATTACCTGGAATATGATTCATGGTACGAAGACGCAAAAGAATTCATGACAGAGTGTGCAGCGAACATATTTGGAGACAATTCTCAAGAATTTCAAACAGTAAAAGACGCATGGTACGCAGTAGGTTTGGGGGATGGAATCATGGCTGTAAATGAAGTTAAATCTAAGAATATTTTGGTTTATCCTAATCCTGTAAAAGATTTCATCAACATTCAAACAAAAGAAAACATAGGAGAGCTGACTTTCAAAATATTAAATTTAAATGGTCAGAAACTTGCTGAGGGAAAAGTTGTAAATGGTAAAATAAATACAGCTTATCTAGTTCCGGGAAATTATGTTTTAATGATTAATGGTAAAAACCTAAATCATACACAGAAATTTATCAAGAAATAAAATTTTAAATTATATGAAATGAAAGGTAGCTTAGGCTGCCTTTTTTGTTTGATAAAATAGATCTCATCTCCCTAAACGTTAAATAAAAATTAAAGTTTCACTATTTTTTTTATCTTTGATTCTGCTCAAAAAGCAAAACACAGAGGATGAAAAAACTAATATTGCTGATTTGCGCATTCAATGCGCTTACAATCAGTGCACAAAACATTACCCTGGAAAATATTTGGGGTGGAAAATATTATCCGCAATCTTTATATGGAATCAATTCCATGAATGACGGCGAACACTATTCAATTCAGGAACAGAATGGCATTTATAAATATGCTTATCAGTCGTTTATCAACAAACAAGATTCGAAAGAACTAATAGTTTCCGGAAGTTTTGACGAATATAAATTTAGCTCAGACGAAAAATATATTTTGGTTTTGACAGAGTCGATCCCGATTTACCGTCATTCAGTAAAAGGAAAATGGCAGATTTATGACCGTGAAAAGAAATCTTTCCAAACCATTTTTGATGGGAAACCAATTCAGGAACCGACTTTCTCGCCCGACGCTAAAAAAGTAGCATTTGCATTTGAGAATAATTTATACTATCAGGATTTAACTTCCAATAAAGTCACGCAAATCACCAAAGACGGTAAAAAAAACGAAATCATCAACGGTATCACCGATTGGGTTTATGAGGAAGAATTTGCTTTTGTACGTCATTTTGATTGGAATGCAGACGGTTCGGCTATAGCATTTGTGCGATTTGATGAAAGTGCCGTGAAAGAATTTCACATTCCGATTTACGGACAAAATCTATATCCGGAAGAAATGCGTTTCAAATATCCGAAAGCGGGCGAAGATAATTCAAAAGTGAGCTTGCATTTGTTTGGCTTAGAGTCAAATAAAATAGAAAATATATCACTTTCATCGGTTGAAAATTATTACATTCCACAAATTAAATTTACAAAAGACAAAAACACATTGGCGGTTTTGACTTGCAATCGTCATCAAAATAAAGTTGATGTAAATTTTGTAGATATTTCATCGAAAAAAGTGTCGAAACTATTTACTGAAACTGACAAAGCATGGATCGAAACCGATAAATTCACATTTGAATTTTTGGATAATAATAATTTCCTTTGGGCTTCTGAACGCGATGGAAACCGCCACATTTACCAATATGATAAATCAGGGAAATTAGTGAAACAAATCACAAAAGGTGATTGGGAAGTGACTGAATATTATGGATTTGATTCAAATGATAAAACAGTTTATTTTCAGTCAAATTCATTCAATGGAAAGAGAATTTCAACCGAAAAACACATTTACAAAATAAATTTAGACGGGTCCAAAATGGAAATGCTTTCCCTAAAAAATGGAACAAATTCCGCAGATTTCAGCAAGAATTTTAAATATTTCATTCACAATTATTCTTCCATATCGGAGCCTTCAGTTTACAATTTAAATGATGGTAAAAAACCACATGAATATGGCGTAATTTTGAACAATTCGGATATTAAAACGCGTTTGTCGGCAGACAACATGGGAACAAAAGAATTGTTCACATTGAAAACAGAAAAAGGACACGAATTAAATGCGTGGATCATCAAACCAAAAGATTTTGATTCAAAAAAGAAATATCCGGTTTTGTTGTACCAATACAGCGGTCCCGGTTCGCAGGAAGTTGCCAATTCTTGGATTGATATGAATGACCAATGGCATTTTATGCTTGCCCAAAAAGGATATTTGGTGGTTTGTGTGGACGGACGCGGAACGGGGGGGAAAGGAACGGAATTCAAAAAACAGACTTACCTGAATTTAGGTAAAATGGAAGTCGAAGACCAAATCGATACAGCAAAAGTTTTGGCGAAATATGAGTATGTGGACGCTTCGCGTATCGGAATTTGGGGCTGGAGCTATGGTGGATTTATGTCGAGCAATGCAATTCTGAGAGCAGGAGATGTTTTCAAAATGGCGATAGCTGTTGCGCCGGTTACGAATTGGAGGTATTATGATTCGGTTTATACCGAAAGATTTTTGCGTACGCCACAGGAAAATCCGAAAGGATACGATGAAAACTCGCCGATGACATATGCGACGCAATTCAATGACAAAGAAGATAAATTCCTTTTGGTGCATGGAACGGCTGATGACAATGTTCATTTGCAAAATGCGATGGAATTGTCGGAGTCATTGATTCAAGCTGACAAGCAATTTGAAATGATGATTTATCCCGACAAAAATCACGGGATTTACGGCGGAAAAACGCGCATTCAACTTTATAGAAAAATGACGAATTTCATTTTAGAAAATCTTTAGAAGCCAAAAATTAGCAGAAAGTGAGAATGTCTTTTTAATTCTGGGATTTGATAAAAATTAAAATAAGAACACAATATAAAAAGGTATTATACCTTAAAATTTTAAATTATGTGGAAAAATCACCCTAAAGCGTTACCGTTTTTGTTCCTATCTGAAATGTGGGAACGTTTCGGTTATTATCTGATGATCGGGATTTTTACGCTTTACCTCAAAGATGTGGAAAGTGGATTTGCGATGACCGAAAAGGAAGCAGCCGATTTGTATGGAACTTTCATCGCATTGGTTTTTCTTACACCTTTCATTGGTGGATTGATTGCGGATCGTTATTGGGGTTACAGAAAATCCATTATCATCGGTGGTTTGCTGATGGGAGCGGGTTACGTTTTGATGAGCGTGCACAATATTACTGCTTTGTATGTAGCGATGACTTTGGTGATTCTCGGGAACGGATTTTTTAAACCGAACATTTCCACGCTTTTAGGGAATTTTTATTCGCAAGAAAAATTTAAAACAAAAAAAGACGAAGGTTACAATATTTTCTACATGGGAATCAATGTCGGAGCCTTTATTTGTAACTTCTTTGGTGCGGCATTGTACATTCTATTAGGATGGAATTTTGCGTTTATAGCAGCCGGTGTCGGGATGTTCATCGGTGTGATTGTTTTCCTTTTGGGAACGAAACATTACGTTGGTTTCGACCAGAAAAAAGGTGTTCAGGAAGGCGATATGTCTTTCGGGAAAATTGTGATGTTCATTTTGGTGCCATCAGCAGTTTTCGGCGCGATTGGATGGTTGATAAAAGGTGTTGAATCTGCTTCAAATCCCAATGCGGCTATCTTTGGTTCTGATAGTACGGATGCATTTATTTTTGCGTGTATTCCGGTTGTTTTCTTTTATGCCAATATTTATTTCAGGGCGAAAAGCGAACACAAACGTTCGATCGGTGCATTGTTGGCAATTTTTTCAGTCGTAATTTTATTTTGGGCAGTATTCAAATTAAATGGTTCAGCACTCAATACCTGGGCAGACCGATACACGGACAGACAAGTGACAGGCGTTTCGGAAGACGTTTTCAACGGACTTTATTTGGCGCAAGAAATTGAATATAAAAAAGATTCGGTTGCTGCCTATGATGCGGCATTCAGGATTCAGAAAGAAGGAGACAAAGTTATAAAAGAAGTGAATTATCCGATTTATTTCAGAAATGTCGCTCCTGAAAAATTACCTGAAGAAAAATCAAAAATTTCACTGTGGGCAACGAATTTAAGTCAATCCATCAATCCGGCTTGGGTAATTATATTTACACCTTTAGTGGTTGCGTTTTTCACATTTTTACGAAATCGAAACAAAGAACCCTCGACACCAACCAAAATTGCATTTGGACTCTTGATTTCGGCATTATCCGTTCTGGTAATGATTGCCGCCGTAAAAGCCGGCGGAAACGGCGCAGAAAAAGTCAGCGTTTGGTGGCTCGTCGCGAATTATGGAATCATCACAATTGGGGAATTATTCCTCAGTCCGATGGGATTGTCCGTGGTTTCAAAACTGAGTCCGGCAAATATTACTTCCCTTATGATGGGCGGATGGTTTTTGTCCACTTCTATCGGAAATAAAATGTCCGGTGTACTGGCGAGTTTGTGGGATACTTACGATGATAAATCAAATTTCTTTTGGATAAATTTCGGATTGCTTATGTTTGCAACCTTGTTGATGTTTGCACTTCTGAAATACCTCAACAAAGTAATGCGGGAAAATAATATACATTAAAACAATAAAGAACTAAAATTATACACACATGGTGGGAACTAATGAAATGACTTTAGAAGAACCTAAGTCAACCAAACATCCGAAAGGCCTTTGGGTACTTTTCGGAACTGAAATGTGGGAGCGTTTCAACTTCTATGGAATGCGCGCCCTTTTGACCTTGTTTATGGTCAACGCATTGATGATGAAAGAAGCAGATGCTTCCATTATTTATGGTGGATTTTTGGCGCTGTGTTATCTGACTCCGCTTTTGGGAGGATTCATTGCGGATAGATTTTTAGGAAACCGCGCTTGTATCATTTTAGGAGGAACACTGATGGCAATCGGACAATTGTTATTGTTCTTCAGTGCGTCTTTTTTTAGCGAAAACTTAGGACTATCCACTACATTATTGTGGGTGGCATTGGGTATAATTATTTTCGGAAACGGATTTTTCAAACCGAACATTTCTTCGATGGTGGGAAGTCTTTATCCAAAACAAGAAAAGAGCAAATTGGATTCTGCATTTACCATTTTCTACATGGGAATCAACATCGGAGCATTTTTGGGTCAATTTATCTGTCCATTCTTAGGTGACGTAAAAGTAGATGGTGTTCGTGATTTATTTGCATTCAAATGGGGGTATCTTGCTGCCTCAATTGCGATGGTAATAGGTACTGTAACTTTCATTTTATTAAAAGATAGATATGTGGTAACACCGGATGGACGTGCAATAGGTGGGTCTCCAAAAAATAACACCACTGACGATTTTGAAGAAGGTGAAGCAACAAAAGCAGCATTTTCCTCTAAATCTCTGACATTTGTTGGGATTTTATTTGTAGCCTTATTTTTTGTATTTCAATATTTGATGGTAGATGGCATCGGGTTTTCAAATCTGGAAGGTGCGCAAATGATCAAAGGAATTATTTATCCAATCATTTATGCTTCCGGTATCGCATTGGCTACGTTGATTATTTCAGATTCAGCTTTAACGAAGGTGGAGCGCGATAGAATTTTAGTAATTTACATCATATCCTTCTTTGTGATTTTCTTTTGGGCTGCATTTGAGCAAGCAGGTTCGTCTTTGACATTTATTGCAGATAATCAGACAGACAGGAATATTTTAGGTTGGGAAATGCCCCCATCAATGGTTCAGATATTCAATGGATTGTTTGTAGTGGTTTTGGCAATTCCATTCAGTATTTTATGGGACAAATTAAGAGCAAAAGGAAAGGAGCCCATTTCACCTTTCAAGCAAGCGATTGGTTTAGCATTGATGGCAGTGAGTTATTTCATCATAGCGTATAATGTACAAGATTTAGGCAATACAGGATTGCTTGCCATCAAATGGTTGATCCTATTGTATTTCATCCAAACTTGTGGTGAATTGTGTTTATCTCCTATCGGACTGTCGTTGGTAGGGAAACTATCTCCAAAACGATTTTCATCTTTGTTATATGGTGTATTTTTCATTTCCAATGCTGCAGGGTATGCATTGGCAGGGACGTTAGGCTCCATCTTACCGGCAACCGGAGAGAAATTTGAAAAAGCAACCGAATTAGGAATTAATTTGCAAGGAATTTTGGACAAATCAGTTGCACTGACGCCTGAAGTTCAAAAAGTATTAACTGAGAATCAATTGCCATTCCAATATCCGGTTTTTGCTGGATTTGAAATCACCAGCTTATTTGAATTCTTTATGGTATTTGTGATTTTGTGTGGTATCGCAGCAATTATATTGGCAGCAATTACTCCTATTTTGAAAAAAATGATGCACGGAATTCGTTAATATGTTTAACGGACAATAATAATTTATACTTTAGCGAGGATGTTTTCGAAAGAAAGCATCCTCTTTTTTTAGATTAACACATTATGGTAACACTTGAACAAATTCAAGATTTCAAAGGAAAATATCCCAAACAGATTTGGTCGCTTTTTTTCTCTGAAATGTGGGAACGTTTCTGTTTCTACGGAATGCGCGGGATGTTGGTATTCTTTATGATTCACCAATTAAATCTTGCCGAAACAGAAGCTAATCTCCAATACGGAGCAACGCAGGCTTTTGTCTATGCTTTCACTTTTGTCGGAGGCTTATTTGCGGATAAAATATTAGGATTCAGGAAATCACTTTTCTGGGGTGGACTTTTGATGATTGTCGGAAGTTTGATTCTGGCAGCAGACCCACATAAATTTTTCTTTTTGGGAATTGCATTTACAGTTGTAGGAACAGGTTTTTTTAAGCCAAATATTTCAACAATGGTTGGGAAACTTTACAAAAAAGGAGACTCAAGGACAGATGCCGGTTTTTCACTATTTTATGCAGGAATTAATTTGGGTGCTTTATTGGGTGGCTACCTTTGTATTGCGATCGGAAAAGGTGAAATGTTCGCTGATGCAATTCCGGAAGCTTTGCGTTGGAATGTGGCGTTTGGATTGGCAGCAATTGTAATGGTCATCAGTTTGATCAATTTCGTTTTCACGCAGAGAAGTTTAGGTCCGATTGGATTACAGCCTCAAATGATAAAAGTGGACGGGACTTACCAACCTATTGAAAAATGGAAAGAATATGGCGTTTATGCACTGACTTTGGTTTTTGTGCCTTTGATTATGACTATGGTTGCCAAGACGGAATATACCGATTATTTCATGTGGACGATCGGACCTTTGACGCTCATTTATCTTTTTTATGAAATGTCTAAAGTGAATTCTGCAGACCGTAAAAAACTTTTTGCTGCACTTGTTTTTATCATTTTCTCAATTCTATTCTGGGGAATTTATGAGCAGAGTGGTGGTTCATTGAGCATTTTTGCAGCGAAGAACCTAAACAAAGATTTATTAGGCTTAGATCCAAATGGTGTGAATAATTCCGCAGGTGCGTTTTTTATTATATTTCTTGCACCGGTTTTGGGATTGTTATGGATTTGGTTAAGTAAAAAGAGAATTGAACCCAATACAATTATCAAATTCGGACTCGGGTTTATATTCCTTGGATTAGGATATTATGTTTTATTCGGAACAAGATTATTTGCGGATTTACAAGGTGTAACTTCATTGAATATATTCACAATAGCTTTGTTAGTCATTACATTAGGGGAACTTTGTTTATCGCCCATTGGACTTTCCATCATGACAAAACTTTCCACGGAGAAATTGCAGGGGATGATGATGGGATTGTGGTTTTTGGCAAGTGCTTATGGGCAATATGTTGCCGGAATCATCGGTGCAAACATGGCCACAGCTAAAGAAGGTTCTACCAATTACGATGCGCTGATTGCTTATACAGATGGATATAAACAGTTGGGGTTGTATGCAGTAATAGCAGGAGTATTGCTGATACTGATTTCGCCGCTTGTCAAAAAATTAATGCAGGAAGTAAAATAATTTAATTCAAAATGAAAGAAAATAATAATAAATCACTTTTCCAGACGCTGGGTTCATTTAATAAAAATTTCTGGATAGCCAGTTTCATGGAATTGATGGAACGCTGGGCGTGGTATGGAATTTATACACTTTTCGGATTGTACCTAGTAGGCTCAACAGATGATGGAGGACTTGGGTTTAATCACATCCAGAAAGGAAGCATCATGTCTTTTATTGTGGGAATTCTTTATTTTTTACCCTTAATTTTTGGAGTAATTGCAGACAGAATCGGATACAAACTTTCGCTCATCATCGCTTATGTAATACTCATTTCGGGTTACTACATGATGGGTGAAGTACGGACTTTTTGGAGTGTTTATTTTGTGTTTTTATTTGTGGCAATCGGCGCAGCATTTTTCAAACCAGTCGCCTCTGCAATCATAGCCCGAAACACGGACGAAACTACTGGAACGATGGGGTTCGGGATTTTCTACATGATGGTCAACATTGGTGGCTTCATCGGACCTGCAATGTCTTCTACTTTGAGAAACAGCATGGGATGGAAAATCATTTTCATTCAAGCTGCGGTTGTAATTGCCATTAATTTAATTGTGTTGTTGTTATTTTATAAAGAACCCAAAATTGAAAAACCAAAAGATTCCATCGGCAAAGCGATTAAAGATTCTGTCATGGGAATTTTTGAAGCATTAAAAGATACAAGACTTTCTATCCTTTTGTTGTTGATGGTTGGATTTTGGACGATGTTTAATCAATTGTTTAATACGCTTCCCAATTTTATTGAAGATTGGGTAAACTCATCAGTAATAAGTGATTGGATCAATTTAAATATTCCTTTTATTGCAGAAGCACTTACATTAAACGGACAAGTAAAACCAGAATGGTTTACCAATATTGACTCCTTGATGATTATATTCTGTCAAATTTCAATTTCCTATTTCGTAATCAAAATGCGACATATTACCGCTGTAATTCGTGGAGCAATCATCGCATCCATCGGTATTGGATTGACTTTTTATTCAGGAAATGTGTGGTTTACGATTATCGGAACGATGATTTTTGCGATTGGAGAAATGATGTCGAGCCCGACAGTTTCTTCATTTATCGCCTTAATTACCCCAAAAGGAAAAGAAGGTTTGTACCAAGGAACTTATTTTCTTCCTGTAGCGGCGAGTTATTTTGTAACGAGTTTCATTTCAGGAGATTTGTATCAGGCTTGGTCAGACAAACTATCATTGCTTCAAACAGAAATGAAAACACGAAACATTGCGATGCCGGAAGTAGTTTCTCCTGAGAAATTTATCGAAACCGGTTCGAAGGCACTTAATATGCCGATTTCAACTTTTGAAAAACAATTTGATTTGAAGGCAGAAAAAGTAGATTGGGTTTCCGTGGGGGATTCTTTTAGAGAATTTGCAACAACCAAAGGTGCCGATATTTCCAATGTGCATTTACCTTTTTCTAAAAATGAGTACTTCACTTTGGCGGAGCAAAAATTAGGAATGTCTCATTGGGACATGGCAGATATGTTGTGGCAGACTTACAATCCAAACAAAATCTGGTACGTAATTTTCGCAATCGGAATGTTTTCAGTGATTTCTTTGACGATTTACGACCGAATGGTCATACGTCCTAGAGAACGAAGATTAAGGGACATCGAACCCGATGTAGAAAACATAAATAAGTAAATAATTAAGACAGCCCGCAGAGATTTCCCTACGGGCTGTTTCATTTAAAAAAAACTTAGTACTTTGCGGTCTTAAATAAAAATTTAATGAGCGATTCAAGTTCGAGAGAAAATATCTTTAGTTCTACGGTATTGGGGCATCCATCCGCATTATTTGTACTTTTTTTTACTGAAATGTGGGAACGATTCTCCTTCTATGGAATGAGGGTTTTACTAGTTTTGTTTTTAACCGCTGGACTTTTAAGCAATAATCCCGGTTGGGAATGGCCGAGAGAAAATGCATTGGCGCTTATTGGAACTTATGGTTCTTTGTTATATTTAACGCCTTTGATTGGCGGATATGTTGCCGATAAAATTACCGGCTATCGTGTTGCTGTTGTGATTGGATGTGTTATCATGACCTTGGGGCACGCAGCCATGGCTTTGGAAACGAAATCTTCATTTTATTTAGGATTAGGTTTATTGGTAATTGGAACCGGATTTTTTAAACCCAATATTACATCTATCATTTCCAACATGTATAAAGGAAAAGATGAGAAAAAGGACGGAGCTTATACCATTTTTTATATGGGTGTAAATGCCGGAGCATTTTTTGGGATGATGATTTGTGGTTATCTGGCAGAAAATTTTGGATGGTCTTGGGGATTTGGTTTGGCAGGTATTTTTATGATGTTAGGATGTTTACAATTTTGGTTGGCAAGACCTATTTTTGGTGATATTGGAGCCAAGCCAACAAGATATAATTTGACACCCGATTTGCCTTTAACAGATGCTAAATTTGAAGAATTAGAAGATGGTCCGAAAGTAGTGAACCAAGAAACGGATAAACGAAATCCATTCAGAATGTTCGATTATGTTTTGATGGTTGTTTCAGCAGTCGGAGGATTGCTTTATTTGTTCAACGATCCTTTGGAAAAAATTGAAAAAATAAATCTTTTACCCTTTAAGGTAGGAAGTCTCAGCGGAACTCACTTCGTTGTATTGGTAGCGCTTGTTTCCTTTTTGATTTTATTGATTACTCGAATTATACGTTATTCCCCGATTACCCGAGATAGAATTATCGCCGTTTGTTTTTGTGGATTATTTACGGTATTTTTCTTTATGGCATTTGAACAGTCTTTGGGTTCGATGACCATTTTTGCTGATAGTTACACAGACCGCGAATTGGTAGGTTCATCCGCTATGATTTTTAAAATTATTGACGCATTGTTGACTACAGTTCCTTTGATTATTATTACATGGGTTTTACTTAAATTATTTGGCCAAACATTTAGAAAAATCAGTTTGTCCAATATCTTTTTGGGAATAGCTTTCATGGGAATTTGGTGCTTGGTAATTTTCAGATTGGTGAATAAATTTTCTGAACCTGGAAATACTATCGATGCTTCATGGTTTGCGATTTTGAATTCATTTTTTATTATTTCCTTAGCGCCATTATTTTCAAAATGGTGGGAAAGCAAATACAACCCAAGTGCAGGTATGAAGTACGGATTCGGATTAATCCTTTTGGGAATTGGGTTCGGGATTTTAGCATTTGGTGCATGGGACATTCCGCAAGGAGCTATGACCGCAAAAGTGAGTATCATTTTCTTGATTTTGGCTTATTTATTTCACACAATGGGCGAATTGTGTTTGTCACCTCTAGGACTTTCTTATGTCAGTAAATTAGTCCCGCCAAGGATGATTGCTTTCATGTTCGGAGTTTGGTATTTAGCAATTGCAGTTGGTCAAAAATCTGCAGGAGCAATGGGAGGGATGATTGACAAAATTTCGGAAGCATATTCTATTGGAACTTTCTTCCTTATTTTTACGATTGTTCCGATTGGGATGGGATTATTAGCTATGTCCCTCAGTCCAATTATGAAAAAACTAATGCATGGAATCAAATAATTTGTAAATTTGTGTTCCTTAAATCATTGAATTTCAAATGAAGAAATATATAATTTTCAGCTTAATGCTTTTCTCTGCTTACGTTTCGGCGCAAGACATCAATTGGCTTTCATTGACCGAAGCGGAAGCCGCCCAAAAAGCAAATCCACACAAGCCTTACTTCATCGATTTTTATACAAGTTGGTGCGGTTGGTGCACAAAAATGGATCAATCTACTTTCAAGGAAGCTGAGGTGGTGAAGCACATCAACGAAAACTACATTCCTGTAAAGTTCAATGCGGAAACCAAAGAAGACGTTACCTTTAAAGGCAAAGTTTACAAATATGTTAAAGCCAGCAATGGGCGTGGGATTAATGCTTTTGCCTATTTTTCGTTGCAGGGAAAAATGTCTTATCCGTCTTATGCAGTGATGAATGGCGATGGAGAAACGGAAAAGCTTTTGTTGGGTTTCATGCCGAAAGACAAATTGATCGAAGGGCTTAACGCGAAACAGTAATCACTTTCGCTCCTGAATCACGTGTGCGCCAAAGCTTAAATTCTGAATTTTCAAGATGATTCGGATAACTACTTCCATCCAAAATAACTTCTGTTTTGTTTGAAATGGAATCTGAATGAATTTCAGATGAATTTTGAATTAAAATATAATCAAAATCGTTTGTTTTTATATCTAAGTCACGATTCACAATCAGGATTTTTTTACCATTCCAAACAATGATATTTTTAGATTTTGCATAAGTTAAATTCATTTCATTCTCCATATTGAAATAATGAATCGAATCAATTATTTCGTTAATGCAATAAGGTTTTATGATATATTGATTGATTTTTGCAGAATCTATTTCATCAGAAATAAATACATCCAATTTTTTACCTTTTCTGATTCCCAAAATTGAATTTTTGTATTGATTAAATACAATGAATTCTTCTTTTTGGCCGAAGGAATAATTTTTGTGAATTCTGCTCAGTTGAAAAATTAAAAACAAAGTAAGTATTGAAATGAAATATTTGGGCGAATAATTCATCACCAAAAACCTTATTCCTAAAATGATAAAAAGCAAAACATAAACCTCAAGAATATTGAATGAAATGTTTTCAAAAACTAAATTTTCATGCGATGAAAGCCAATTTATAAACCAATTACATAACCAGAAAAATCCATTGAAAACTTGGATCCAGATTTCAAAATCAATATCTAGCCAAGCTAATAAAACACTGAACATTCCACCTAAAATCATCAGAAACGAAGCAGGAATCATTAAAATATTTCCTGCTAGAAATAGACCAGAACTTTGATGAAAGTAAAACGCAGCAATCGGAAATGTGCCCATTTGAGCTGAAATACTTGTTCCTGTGAAATCTCTCATGTAAATTAGTTTTCGATTTTTAAAGGGTAAAATTTTTCTGTAAACCGGCATCAACCAAACGATGAAAAATACTGCTGCATAGCTTAGTTGAAATCCAACATCGAAAATAAAATTCGGATTGATAATTAGTAAAACAAAAGCAGAAAGTGCCAACGTATGGTAAATATTGGGTTTTCTTCTGAAAACCAAAGCGAGATGGAAAATTGTAATCATCAATGCCGAACGGGCAACAGGCGGTTGCAATTCGACAAATAAAGCATACAACCAAATGAAAATGAGGCTACAAATAATCCTCAATAATTTCCCTTTTTGAAGATAAATCAGCGGATAAAACAGAAAGTAAAATATCGTGTAAACCATCACAATATGTAAACCTGAAATGGACAAAATATGGACGACGCCGGTTTTTCGGTAACTTTCTTCGACTTCAGGATCCATTTCGGTTCGGTCGCCTAGAAGCATCGCGCCGATGATGTCCGTTGCATTTTTAGAATAACCGAAACTGAGTAATTTTATTCGGATTTCTGACTTGAATTTGGCGGCTTTGTTGTTCCAGCTATTTCCTACAAGTTCAATATAATAAACCGAACCCGAAAAGGAAGTGTAATGAATTTGCTGTCGGCTGAGGTATTTTTGATAGTCAAACTGATGCGGGTTTTTAGGTGGTTCGGTTTGATGAATTTTAGTGTAAACCCATACTTTATCGTTGGCATGTAATTGTTGATTTTCCTTTTTCCAATAAAGCAAAAGATGGGTTTTCTGAGTTGAAATCGAATCTGCAAAAATAATTTCAGCTTTGTATTTTCTATATTTTTCTGAGGAACGGTAAGTGTTTTCAATTTTTAATTTAACCCATTTTTTTTCATTTAATAAATCAGAATTTAATTCTTCTTTTGAATTAAAATGATGAAATCTGATGATTCCAAAAAATGTGAAAAATAACAGAATAGATAGACTTCCTAAAAAGTAAAATTTTGATTTGAAAATGAGAATGAAAATAATTGCGGTCAGAACAATTAATTCCAAAAATCGCCAATCACTTTCATGTAGAAATTGTCCCAAAAGAATACCGGAAATCATCCCCAATAAAGGAAATAAGAAAGGTTGGTCTTTCATTTTAAGTAGGTTAGGTCAATTAAATATACAAAAAAACGCCTTCGAAAGAAGGCGTTTATATAAAAAATGAGAAGTTTTTTTATTTCCTCTTATGGAATCTTAATTCCGGGATAATTGTTTGGATTTACATTTCTCAATGTAGAACCGTATTTCTGATTAATTGCATCGATGAAATAATTCGCAACGACCGCATATCCTTTACCTGTCAAGTGAACTGCATCCAAAGAAAATGCACCACCACTTACATAAGTCGTTGTGTAAGTATTCCCGAAATAAGTAATACCTGACTGACTGCTCAAATCCTGCATTGCTTTGTGTGCATCTACAAAAGCCAAATTGTAATCTGTAGCCAATTGTCTTATAGCCGCATTGTAAGCTGCTGTAGCCGTAAGAACAGCTTGTTTTTCAGTTGGAATCAGAACCCATTTGTCAGTTAATGGATAAGTAACTCCATTTACGGATAGTTGAGCCGCCTGTTCTTGTGGCACTCCCATGGTCATTAATTCGGTTAGACGAGTTGTATTGATTTGACCAATTATTGTTTGTGATGTAAATACGATTAAATCCTCGGCAGTCGCTTGACGCGATTTTTTATAAGTATCAGCTAAAACCGTAGCTGTACCTACATCAACTCCTTGTGAAACTAAAACTGTTCTGATTTGAGTTGATAAATCAGTCAAAGTTTCATCCTCAATAACAACGGCACTTGCTGAATCAGTATTAAATACAATTTTTCTTTCAGGAACTCCTAAATAATCAAATACAGCATTTAGTTGACCAAATTGTGCATTTAATGCAGGAATCATTGGTCCAAAAGAAGCATTTGTAGGGCTTAAAGGTGCATGGGGCACAGTTGTAAAATAAGGAATGTCTGTAATGCTTGGAATATTGGCGATCACTCCTTTTGCACCTGCGGCATCTAAAGCAATTAAATAATTTTTAATTGCGGTTGCTAATACAGTTGGATCTGTAATGTCTTCCGAACCATAAGTTGTTGGATCAAAATTCCCTGTGCGGTCGACACCTACACCTCCCCCCGTAGCGTAAGAAAGCACATCATTGTTTCCAATCCATAATGAAAAGAAAGTAGGTTGTTGTGCTATCGCATCAGCAATAACTGAAGTTGAAGGAGACGAAGCAAAACGAACAAAATAAGGATTTGCGTAAACCCCTATTCCTGCTGGATTACCATAACCATTTAATCCTAAATGAAATGATTTAGCTCCCGGAACCCCCATGTTGTTCACAGAACCATTTACCATAGTCAGTGGTGATTGAGCCGGTGTTGCAACCGGACCCATAGCACCTGTAGCAGGATTAATTACTAAATTTAACCTTCCATCCATGTATAAAGGAGCAGGTCCATTGAATCCTCCGATTTCATCCGGCATTAAAGGTTGAGTAAAAGCACCACCGCCTGCCATCGCCATTTGCATAGCCAGCATATTCGGATACGAATTTACTTGTCCATTGATGAAAAGCGCATTATCAGTAAAACCTGAAGTCAAAGAGTTTCCTAAAGCTATATATTTGGAGAAATCGGCATCACCCGAAGTCGCTTGGAAATCTTCAACCGGTTCGTCAAAGTCAGGCTCGCAGCTTGCAAAAACAACCAGTGAAGTTGCAATAAATATTTTAGATAAATTTTTCATTTCTGGATTAATTTAAAAAGTTATAAGAAAGTCCAAGTCCGAAAATGAATGCGCTTGAATTTACATCACCTTGGAAACCGCTTTCTACATTGTGTACAAATCGTTCAACGCCCATGCTGTACTGTCCGTAAGCGTCCACATAGAATCCTTCTCCGAATTTAAATCCTAAACCTCCAGTAAAAGCATGCAAGTTGGTACTTGGCGTTTCAGGAGACCAATGCTCAGCCGGTGAAGGAGATTCGTCGAAATAGTAACCCAATCTCACTGCCAGCATATCAGTTGCCTGGTATTCCGCTCCGAATTTGTAAACAGCACGGTCTTTGAAATTTTTGGTTGCATAAGAGTCAAATGTCGCTCCCGTTTCAGAATTTTCCAATTTGATGTCCAAATCAGAATATTTGCTCCATCCATGTACAGAAACCTCACCTGCAAGCATCAATCTTTCAGTTACCTGATAAGAAAGACCTGCTGTGAATTCAGATACAAGTGGCAACATCGCTGAGAATTGATTCGAAGCAAATGGCATCGTTGAACCTAATGCTGTAGGAGTTCCTGACCACATCACATCACCATCGTTGGCTTTCATGTCTACTTTTGAACGGTATGCCAAACCGATATTTACTCTTTCATTCGGACGGAAATAAGCACCGACGTTAAATCCTAATCCGTGTGCATCTGTATCATCCAATTCCAGTCCTACATCGTTTCCCGCAACGGTCGTTGTTCTTTGCAAGTTCACAGAACCCATCGCATAGATAAATCCAGCACCTGCGCTGAACCATTCATTGAATTTCACGGCAACAGTCGGCTGGATGAAATATGATTTTAATTCAATTTCTGTAATGTTAGATTTTCCTGCCCAGTCGCTTGGCCATTTCACAGTACTGCCAAAAGGCGTTGTGAAACTCACTCCGACCGTTACATCCTCAATCGGACGGTAAGAAGCAGCAAAATAAAGCGGAGTTCCCAATGGGCTATCCGTTTCAGCACTTTCAAGCGTACTTTCGTTCTGCCATTTCACGTTGTTCATTACTCCAAATCCACCGGCAGCGATGCTTAATTTCCCCTCTACGAATGCAAGACCCGCAGGGTTATAAAAAGCAATGCTTGCATCGCGAGCGTGCATCACACTCGTAAGTCCCATGGATGCCTGACGCACCCCTTGCAATGCTACACGGTATCCACCTGCAAATGCAGTTGTACAGAGACCCAATGCAGCAAGCATCAAATAAACTCTTCTCATGCTATTTTCTATTAAATGTTAATGTTATGTAAACAAATGTAAAAAAATTAATTGGAATTGTTATGCGTACATAGTAAAATTTCTGATTTCCCAATAGTTAAATAACTTAGGAAGTTTTGAATTGGTGTACAAGTTACAGTAAAGATGATTTCAAATGTTCTGAAATTAAAAATGCTTCACTCCAACAAGCCTGAAAATTAAACCCGCCCGTGATGGCATCTATATTCAGAATTTCTCCCGCAATGAATAAATTCGGAACGACTTTGCTTTCCATCGTTTTGAAATTGATTTCTTTCAAATCCACACCGCCCGCCGTTACAAATTCGTCTTTGAATGTGCTTTTTCCTTTTACGTTGTAAATTCCTTCGGTCAGTTCTTTAGAAATATTTTGAATCTGATTTTTGTTTAAATGAGAAAAAGTCAAATCCTGAGGAATTTTTTGAACTTCCAGAATTCTGTTCCAGAAACGTTTCGGGAAAGAAAAAGGATTGATTTTATAAATAGATTTTTTGGCATTTTCGATTTTAAATTCATTTAGAAATTCAATGGATTCTTCCAGTTCTTGTTGAATAAAATTGATGCAAATCTGAAATTCATAATTCAATTTATTCAATTCCAAAGCGCCCCAAGCCGAAAGCCTCAGAATTCCAGGCCCGCTCAATCCCCAATGTGTGATGAGCATCGGTCCTTCCGATTCCATTTTTAATTGCGGAATAGAAATTTCAGCCCATTCAAAACTGATTCCCATCAAATCTTTCAAACGTTCATCTTTGATGTTAAATGTAAATAATGAAGGAACAGGTTTTACAATTTTGTGTCCTATATTTTTCATCAAATCCATCGATTTTATACTGCTTCCCGGTGTGAAAATGACTTTTTCAAATTCATAGTAATCTGATTTTGTGTTAATTACAAATGATTTTTCTTTTTTTTGAATGGATAAAACCGTTTCTCCAAATCGAGTTTCCACTTGGTTTTTATCTACTTCTTTTAGTAAACATTCGATAATGCTCAAAGAAGAATTGGAAACAGGAAAAATGCGGTTGTCATCTTCGATTTTCAGCGGAACTTTCCGGCTTTCAAACCATTCCATCGTATCGCCCGGCTGAAATTTATGGAAAACGCTCAGCAATTCTTTTTTTCCGCGCGGATAAAATTCTACCAGCTCATTTGGGTCAAAGCAAGCATGCGTCACATTGCATCTTCCACCACCCGAAACACGTACTTTCTGCAAGGGCAAAGAAGCCTGCTCAAACAAAACAGTTTGTTTCCCCAATTCCTTTCCCAAGTTTGTTGCAGTGAAATATCCGGCAGCTCCGCCTCCGATGATGGCAATTTTTTTCATTTTTGTTCGAAATTCGAAATTCGTTTGGCGAAGTTCGCATAAAATTAGGACTATTTAAAATTGGATAAATAAATGAGATGGATTTAATATTAATTTTCTGAAATTCTTAATAACTCAAATTACGAATTTCGAACTTCGCATTTCGATAAACGATTCGTACCTTTGCACAAAAATTTCGGTATGCAACTTTTGGATGGGATAAAACTCGCGCGTGAAATCAAACAGGAAATCAAAGAATCGGTAGAAAATCTTATAAAAGAAGGGAAAAGACCACCGCATTTGGCGGCTGTTTTGGTAGGAAATGATGGTGCGAGCCAAACGTATGTAAGCAATAAAATCAAAGATTGCGAACAGGTTGGATTCAAATCATCTTTGGTTAAATTGCCCAACACCGTTTCTCAAACCGAATTAATAGAAGCCATCCAAAAATTAAATCAACAAGAAGATTTAGACGGATTCATCGTTCAGCTTCCGTTACCACAACAAATCGACCAGGAAGAAATCATCGAAGCTATCGATCCAAAAAAAGATGTTGACGGATTTCATCCGGAAAATTTTGGAAAAATGGCGCTCGATATGAGTACATTTTTACCGGCTACGCCATTCGGAATTTTGGAAATGCTTGAACGTTACGATATTTCGACACGTGGAAAACATGCCGTTGTAATTGGAAGAAGCCGCATAGTGGGTCGTCCTATGAGTATTTTGATGGGAAGAAAAGATTTCCCCGGAAATAGTACCGTGACTTTGACGCACAGCAACACCGAAAATTTATCTTATTACACGCAACATGCTGACATTGTGATTACGGCATTAGGTGTTCCAGGATTTCTAAAAGCAGAAATGATTAAAGAAGGCGCCGTAGTGATCGATGTGGGAATCACACGTGTGGATGATGCAACGACCGAAAGAGGGTTCAAATTGGTGGGTGACGTTGATTTTGAAAATGTAAAAGAAAAAGCTTCATGGATCACGCCGGTTCCGGGTGGAGTAGGACCGATGACCAGAGCCATGTTGTTGAAAAATACATTATTAGCTTACAAGAATAATACAAAGTGATTGCATTAAATTCCATTACTGAAGAACAATCTGAATTACTGAAAGAAGGAAAATTTCTTCCGGTGATGGAGCATTTTTACACGCTTCAGGGCGAAGGTGCTCATGCGGGAAAAGCGGCGTATTTCATTCGTTTGGGGGGCTGCGATGTGGGTTGTCATTGGTGCGATGTGAAAGACAGTTGGGATGCGGAAAAACATCCGTTGACCGATATAGAGAAATTAGCTAAAGAAGCAACTGATTTATCAAAAACGATTATCATCACAGGGGGCGAACCATTAATGTGGAATCTGGATTTTTTGACTAAAAAACTAAAAGAATTCGGAGCGGCGATTCATATTGAAACTTCAGGCGCTTATTCGCTCAGCGGGCAAATCGACTGGATTACGCTTTCTCCGAAAAAATTAGCAGATGTAGAACCGGATGTTCTGGAAAAAGCTTCTGAATTGAAATGCATTATTTTTAACAATGACGATTTCCGTTTTGCGGAGAAATATGCGGAACTAGTGGATTCCAGTTGTAGATTGTATTTACAGGTGGAATGGAGCAAAAAAGAAAAAATGTCTCCGCTGGTGGTTGAATATGTGAAAGCAAATCCAAAATGGCAGGTTTCTGTTCAAACGCATAAGTATTTGGATATTCCTTAGCGAAATTTTATTTTTTTTGAAATTAAAATTTTATCAATAAATGAATAATGGATTAACATTTAAAGAGCAAATTGAAAATGATAAACCTATAAGCAATTTATTGTATAATGCAGATATTAAAATTGCCGAAGATTTTTCAAATAGGATTTTTTCTGAGGAGTTTAAGGAGTATATCAAAAATGATTTATACAATAGCTTCAAAAGTATTTACTTCAAGAATCTTGACACTAAAAATTATACCATCATAATTGCTGTCCTAAAATCGGTTGATTATTTAGCAGTTAATGACATTAAAACAAAAATCATAAATGATTTAGAGGTTCAGTTAAACCAAGCATTTAATAACTTGGAATCAGTTAAAAATGCATTAAAATATGCTGAAACAGGTTATGAATATAAACTAAAGCGTATTGATGATTCTCTCAGTTATTTAGTGGAATATATTTTAAATCATTTTGATTACAATCCAAATATTCAAGCATACAAAGAAAAAATAATCAATTCAAGTTTAGATATCTGTGATATAATTCCTAAAAACAAACCAACTAAAAATACTGCTGTACATGATGTAAATGAAAAGATTATAAAAAGATTGAAAAATATTAAAATGTCTGATAACCAATATAAAAGATACTCATTAAATGTAGAGTATTTAAATCAAAAGAGAAAAAAGATTGACATTAAATACAAAATAGTAATTGGAGTTGGAATTTTGATTTTATTGTTTAGGTTTGTAAGAGTTTTTTAGTAAAGAATTGTAAATCACTGAGAATAGAACTAATTCAAAAAAATATATGAAATTATTATCAGCATTGCTTATTTTATTCGTTTCATTCGGATTAAATGCACAAAACAAAAAAATAGATACTTCAAAGAGCTCAATCCATTGGGTTGGAAAGAAAATAACGGGTCAGCACGACGGAACCCTTGATTTCAAAGACGGAACTTTGGTTTTTGACGGTAAAAAATTAACAGGAGGAAGTTTTACTGTGGATATGACGACCATCAGCGCGACGGATGTGGAAGGGAAAACCAAAGATAAACTGGACGGACACTTGAAAGCGGAAGACTTTTTCGGCGTTGACAAACATCCGACTTCAAAATTGGATTTCAAAAAGATTGCCGACAAAGGAAAAGGCGTTTATACGGTGACTGCCGATATGACCATCAAGGGGATTACAAATTCAGTTACTTTTGACATCACAGTAAAGGACAATTCGGCCACAGCGAAATTCAATGTAGACAGGACGAAATATGACATCAAATACGGTTCGAAATCTTTCTTCGAAGGAATCGGCGATAGGGCAATCAATGATGAATTTGAGTTGGAAGTGAAATTGGCTTTCTAAATAGAATTCATTCAAAATATAATAAATTCCGTTCACTGAAGTTCTCGAAGTGAGGGGAATTTTTCTTTTAAATGATTTATAACAGTGCTGATATCCCTCATTTTCATTTTAGAGAATTAGAATTAAATTTATAAAGATTTAAAGCTAAACAAACATGAAAAAATTACTATTAATTTCCATTTTATCCATTGGATTAATTTCCTGCGGCTCTGACAAAAAAGAAGCAGAAACAACTGTTCCAACAAAAGAAACTTCAACTGAAACTTCCGTTTCCAATGAAATTTCTCTCAAAGGAAATGACGAAATGAAATTTGACACAACAAAATTCACCGTCAATGCAGGTCAGGAAGTTACTTTGACTTTTACGAATGAAGGCATTTTGCCATTGGAAACAATGGGACACAACGTTGTGGTTTTAGAGAAAAATGCTGATGTAGCGCAGTTTGCAAATGCCTCAGCAAAAGCAAAAGAAACCAATTACATTTCAGAATTGTACATCACAGACATCATCGCACAAACCAAACTTTTGGGTCCGGGCGAATCTGAAACCATCAAATTTACTTTGAAAGAGCCGGGCAAATATACTTTTATCTGTACTTTTCCGGGACACTGGATCGCAATGAAAGGAACTATCACAGCGATTTAAACAGATTCTAAACTTTGGCAAAATCCTGAACTTTGCCAAAGTTGTTCTAATTTTGCATTTTAATTTCAAAGAATGGCAGACGTTAAAATTACTATCATAGACCGCGACGGAATTTCCCATGAAGTAGAAGCTCCAACCGACATGGCAATGAACGTAATGGAACTCGTTCGTGCTTATGAATTGGCACCTGAAGGCACGATTGGTATCTGTGGAGGAATGGCAATGTGTGCGTCTTGCCAATGTTATATTTTGTCAGAAGACGTGGAGATCCCACCGATGCAGGACGATGAAGAAGCCATGCTTTGGGAGGCTTTTAATAAAAAAGAAAACAGCCGTTTAGGCTGTCAAATCAATATTACCGAAGAACTCGAAGGGCTAGTTCTGGAACTTGCGCCTGAGTACTAATCAATCGATTCCTTTTCTTTTCTACGGTCTGCAGCGGATGCATCTTCTGCGATGCCTGATTTCCAATAAGAATAAGCATACAATTCTTCCTGCCCCCAATGAAGTTCTTTTCTGAGATAATTTCGAATATTTTTTACCGTTGAAAATTCAGCTGCCACATAACCAAATTTATATTCTTCAGGTAAGCTCAAACCTTTTATGACTTCAAACAATTCACTTCCTTTTTGAGGATCTGCATTAAATAACCACAAAAAATGAATATCTGCTTTGGTTTTAATTTTTTGGATGTCTTCACGGTCATGAACTTCCAGTACGCAAACGCCTTTTGCTGATTCTGGCAAATCTTCAAGGATAGCACTTATCACAGGAATTGCCGTTGCATCACCTACCAAAACATAAGATTTAGCTTGGGAATAAAGTTCAGATTTTCCGTCGTGCATCATCACACCTAGCACATCTCCTTTTTCAGCGGAAATCGCCCAGGCAGAGGCCGGACCTTCATCTCCGTGCGCTACAAAATCAATCCAGATTTCTTTGGAATTTAAATCAATTCCTCGATGCGTATATGTTCGCACAAAAGGACGGATTTCATCCGGCTGAGGTTTCCAACGCATATTTTCATAATCAAATTCAGGAAAATGAATTTGATTAATTCCTTTTGGCGGAATCAGAATTTTATTATTGACGCCAATCGTTGTATTGTCAAACAATTCAATGTCTTCTCCGGTCAGGTAAACTCTTATGTAATGTGGAGTAAGATATTCTTTTCTTGTTACAATTAATTCTGCCTGAATATTTTTTGAACTTTTCGGACTCATAATTCACTTTACATTTTTAAATTCGTTGTAAAGCTAATCAAAAATTATTTATGTAGAATGATTCTAAATAATAAAAATCTATCGTCAATAGATTAATCAAATGTAGCTGTATAATTCATCAGATCCGTGTACAAAGGATCTGCTTTTGTATAGAAATTTTTGATAAGTATTCGCATGTTAGCGCCATCGCCATATTCTACCGCCTCCATGTCCGCATAAACCGTATCCTCTTCTACTTTGTCCAATTCATTATTGTCCGCTTGCAAACCCGAAATCAAATAACCATTTTCATCATAAGACAATACGAAATTATCAGGTGAATAAGTTCCAGCTCCTTGTATAAATGAAGCTTCAGAGTCAGCCATCAAATAGATGATCAAGTTAGAATCTTCATCATACTCATGGTACATGGTCGAATAAAACTCAACGATGTTGTAGATTCCGTTGCTCCTCGCATATTTTACGCGAATAGTCGCAGGGGTTTCCCCTGTTTCAGAGAATTCTTCAGTAACGATCATCACTTCATATTTATTTCCGTCAGAAGCTTTCCACGAATAGAAATCAATGATGTCAACGCTTTTTGCCTGCCCGTTACAGATAGTTATGAAGCTTAACAGTACAAATGAAAAGAAGATTTTCATGATTTTAATAAATTTTAGTTTGCACAAATATATAGAATTTACCCTATATAAAATTCCAATTTTGTTACCTTTACCTCCTATGAATTCAGAAGACAAAAGATTATTTTTACTAGACGCTTACGCTCTAATTTTCAGAGGATATTACGCATTTATCAAAAGTCCTAGAATTAACTCAAAAGGATTGAATACGTCTGCAATTATGGGTTTCACGAACTCGTTGCTTGACGTTTTGAAGCGTGAACAGCCCACACACATTGCAGTGGTTTTTGACGTGGGGCAGGCGACTGTAAGAACAGTCGATTACGATCAATACAAAGCCAACCGCGATGAAACGCCCGAAGCCATCAAGATTGCGGTACCATACATTCAGGAAATATTAAAAGCACTGTGTATTCCCGTGCTTTTTGCAGAGGGTTACGAAGCCGATGACGTCATCGGAACTCTGGCGCAAAAAGCTGAAGAAAGAGGTTTTACAACCTATATGGTGACACCCGATAAAGATTTCGCGCAATTAGTAACTGATAAAATTAAAATGTACCGCCCTCCCGCATTTGGAAAGGGAATTGAAATATGGGGGGTGGAAGAAGTCAAAGCCAAATTTGAAGTCGATCATCCGATGCAAGTAGTTGATTTTCTAGGAATGATGGGTGACAGCGTGGATAATATTCCGGGGCTTCCGGGAGTCGGAGAGAAGACTGCCAAAAAATTCATCAAAGATTATGGATCTTTGGAAAATTTACTTGAACACACCCACGAACTCAAAGGAAAACTTAAAGCAAACATAGAAGCCAACAAGGAATTAGGAATTCTTTCTAAAAAATTAGCCACAATTCTTACAGATGCGCCGGTGGAATTTGATGAAGAAGATTTGACAATGTGCGCACCCAATATAGAAAGGGTCAAAGAACTTTTCATGGAACTGGAGTTCCGTCAGTTACTCGAAAATTTTTACCGAACTTTTAATCTGGAAACACAAGTCACAGAAAAAGCTAAAACCGTTTCTCAGCTTGCTGTTCAGGCATCTTTGTTTGGAGAAAATGAAGTAGCACCTTCAGAATTGACGAGTGAATCTTATTACAAAGAAATTGATACCTATGACCATTTGTACCAATTGGTAGAAGGAAAAATGGGACGTAAATTATTATTAGATAAATTACTCAAACAACCAGAAGTTTGTTTCGATACAGAAACCACAGGATTGAATGCTTTAAGTGCTGAATTGGTAGGGATTTCATTCAGCTTTGAACAAGGAAAAGGTTATTACATTCCGTTTCCTGACAATTTTGACGAAGCCAAATCAATAATAGAAGAATTCAACCCTTTTTTCGAATCGGAATCCGTTTTGAAAATAGGCCATAACCTGAAATACGATTACAAAGTCCTTTACAAATACGGAATAGAACCCAAAGGAAAATCTTTTGATACGATGGTTGCGCATTACCTTTTAAATCCCGATATGCGACATGGAATGGATGTTTTGTCGGAAACTTACCTGCAATACAAACCCGTTTCCATCGAATCTTTAATTGGAAAAAAAGGTAAAAACCAAAAGCTTTTTAGCGAGGTTGAATTAGAGCAGCAAAAAGAATATGCGGTGGAAGACGCCGACATCACTTTACAGCTCAAACATTTCTTTGCGCCACAATTGCCGGAAGTCAATGCGCAGAAATTATTTGAAGAAATAGAAATGCCGCTAATGGAAGTGCTTTCTGACATGGAAATCGAAGGAATTCGTTTGGATACAGATGTTTTGGCAGAACAATCGGTAAAAATAACAGCCGACATCGTAGAATTAGAAAAGAAAATTTATGCCGATGCCGGAGTTGAATTCAATTTGAATTCTCCGAAACAATTAGGAGAAATTTTATTTGACCAATTACAATTAGATTCAAAAGCAAAGAAAACTTCAACCGGACAATACGCAACCGGTGAGGAAGTTTTGACCAAATTGCGCGACAAACATCCGATTATCAACGATATTTTAGATTACCGCCAACTTCAAAAACTAAAATCTACTTACGTCGATGCTTTGCCCAAAGAAGTAAGTCCGGATACCAAAAGAGTGCATACAACATTCAGTCAAACCGTTGCTGCAACAGGAAGATTGGCTTCTGTGAATCCGAATTTGCAAAATATTCCCATCCGTTCGGAACAAGGCCGCGAAATCCGTAAAGCATTTGTCGCACGCGATGAAAACCACGTGTTGGTTTCTGCCGATTATTCACAGATTGAATTGCGCATCATTGCCGAATTGAGCGAAGATCCGAAGATGTTAGAATCGTTCAGAAATGGAGAAGATATTCACCGTTCGACCGCTGCCAATGTGTTCAAAGTTGCTTTGGAAGAGGTAACGCGCGAACAAAGGAGCCATGCGAAAACCGTAAATTTCGGAATCATTTATGGTGTTTCTGCTTTTGGTTTGAGTGAACAAACCGGACTTTCCCGTTCGGAATCTAAACAGTTGATCGATGCTTATTATGAAACTTATCCGATTCTGAAAAAGTACATGGAAGGTCAAATTCAAACTGCCCGTGAACAAGGTTATGTCGAAACAATTTTAGGGCGAAGAAGATACCTGAAAGACATCAATTCCCGAAATGCAGTAGTGCGAAGCCATGCCGAAAGAAATGCGGTCAACGCGCCGATTCAGGGAAGCGCGGCGGACATCATCAAAATCGCGATGATCAATTTACAAAAGAATTTAAAGGAAAACTTCAAAACAAAAATGCTCCTGCAAGTGCATGATGAATTGGTGTTCGACGTTCCCAAAGACGAACTCGAAATCGTCCAGCCCATCATCAAACAAACGATGGAATCTGCTGTGAAAATGAGTGTTCCGATCGAAGTCGAAATCGGAGTTGGGCAAAATTGGTTAGAAGCGCATTAAATCTTATGAAAAATATTGACAAAAACAGTTTAGAAAATGCATATCGATTGTTTGAATCGAATGACATCCAAAAAATAGAAATTGGCACAACCAGGGGACTCAAAGAAATACATTGTTATCTGTTTGACGGTTTGTATGATTTTGCAGGTGAAATTCGAAACCATAATATTTCAAAAGGCGGTTTTAGATTTGCAAATGCATTGTATCTTCAAGAAATTCTTGTGAAAATTGAGCAAATGCCTGAAAGTTCTTTTGAAGAAATCATTGCCAAATATGTCGAGATGAATATTGCACATCCATTTATGGAAGGAAATGGCAGATCTATGCGCATTTGGCTGGACATGATTTTAAAAAAACAACTCAAGAAAGTAGTAAACTGGCAATTTATTGACAAAACGCTTTATTTGCAATCGATGGAGAGAAGTCCCATCAACGCTTTGGAGTTAAGAACGCTTCTGAAAGACAATTTAACTGATGAAGTAGACAATAGAGAAATTATCTTTAAAGGAATTGAACAGTCTTATTATTATGAGGGTTATCAAAAGGACGAAGAATAATCTCGCTTTCTGATTTTATAATCGCTGGATTTGGGTGTTGTTGAGTTCCCTCTTTACCTCAGGCAAAACGTACAATGTATAAAAAAGCCTTGTCAAAGTTTAAAACTTTGACAAGGCTTTTTTTATTTAAAGAGTTTTTAAAATCTCATGAAAAACAGTCTGTGCCGAATAAATCCTGTTCGTCGCCTCCGGAATCACAATCGAATGTTCCGAATCCAAAACACCATCGCTCACCACCACATTCCTGCGAACAGGTAAACAATGCATAAATTTCCCGTTATTGGTCAGTTTCATTTTGTCCAAAGTTACTTGCCAATCCATTTCCTGTGGGATGATTTGCCCGTAATTTTCAAAGCTGCTCCAGTTTTTAGCATAGATGAAATCAGCATCTTCAAAAGCCTTTTCCTGGTCGTATTCTATGTGTGCACCTTGCGTGAAATCCGAGCTTAATTCATAACCTTTCGGATGTGTAATCGTAAAATCAACCCAATCAACCTTAGAAAACCATTGCGCAAATGAATTCGGAACCGCTTGCGGTAATTTCCTCGGATGCGGTGCCCAAGTCATCACGACTTTTACCTTTTTATCAAATTTCTGATGAGGTTGGTAACCCGAATATTCAGCTACCGTAATCAAATCCGCAAAAGACTGAAGCGGATGCAAAGTCGCACTTTCCAGGCTCACAACCGGAACAGAAGAAAGTTCCTTCACTTTATTAAACATCACTTCATTGTAGTCGTAATCTCTTTCTTCCAGTTTCGGAAAAGTCCGCACACCCAAAATGTCGCAATAGGCACTCATCACACCGATGGCTTCTTTGATGTGTTCCTGCGTATCGCCGTTCATCACCGTTCCGTCCGACATTTCCAAAGTCCAGGAATCCGCTCCTGCATTCAGAACCCAGCAGTTCGCGCCAAGATTGTAAGCCGCTTTCACGGAACTCAAACGGGTACGTAAACTGGGATTGAAGAACAACAAACCTATGGTTTTATTTTTGCCCAAATCTTGTTGTCCAAAAGGATTGGACTTGATTTCTAAAGCAGTATTTAAAAGTTGGGTATAATTTTCAACGTCGTTGAAAGAGATAAAATTTTGCATCTGAAAACTAAGTTTTTTTTTCAGAATTCAAATCTACGCATTATAAAAAGAAAAGAACTCGTTTCTAAAAATGATTTTCAAATAAAATTTAACCCGAATTGTCATTTCGACCTGTCTGCCGACAGGCAGGGGTAGGAGAAATTTCTCATAATATTTAACCATTTTTTTTACAAACCAAAGACCCAATTAAATCCCGATAAACCCTACTTTTGCAATTCAATTTATTCAGGTTTTGGACACCAAACAAAAGCAGCGCGTAGCCCTATCAAGTTTTTTCTTATTATCAGGAATTTGTTTCTCATCTTGGGCTTCCCGCATCCCCACGCTCAAAGACCAATACCAGCTCAGCGATGACGTATTAGGGAGTTTACTCATCACCATGCCCGCAAGTGCTTTGATAGGCATTCCGCTTTCTGGTTGGTTAATTTCCAAATATGACAGCCGCATACCATTGCGGTACGCCAGTTTTTTGTTTATTGCGTCTTTGTTAGCAATAGGTTTTACGAATTCCCTCTGGACGGTCATCGCCGCATTGGTCGTTTTTTCCATCGCACTGCGCGTCATCAACATTTCCATCAATACCCAATCCATTTCATTACAAGAAAAATTTACAAAAAAAATCGTAGGTTCATTCCACGCCATTTGGAGCATGGGCGGGATTTTAGGCGTTTTGATTTCCACTCTCATGCTGCACTTTGAAATCTCTATGGAATGGCATTTCGTCACCATCGCCCTCCTCGGAATCATCATCATTTTCTCAGCCTATCCCCATTTGATCCAAAAAGACAAAGCCGCTTCAGGCGGAGGATTCAAACTCGGAAAACCCAGTAGATACATCATGCTGCTCGGATTGCTCGTGTTTTTTGCAGCAGTCTGCGAAGGCGGTATGTACGACTGGAACGGAGTCTATTTCAAAGAAGTCGTAAAAGCCGAACTCTACACATTCGGTTACCTCTTATTCATGATTTGTATGACCATTTCCCGTTTGAGCATAGACAAACTCATAGAACATTTCTCCATCCAAACACTCTACATGGCCAGTTCCATCTGCGTGATGCTCGGCATCTCCATCGCCATATTGTTCCCTGTATTTTGGGTAGCACTTATAGGATTTTGCCTCGTCGGATTTGGGATTTCATCGCTATTCCCGATGACATACATGCTTACCAGCAAAGCCAAGAAATATTCTGTCGGTATCGTCATTTCCATTGTCAGCACCTATTCCACCGTCGGACTTTTCATTGGTCCGCCGATTATTGGGTACCTTTCAGAACTATTCGGACTCCAAAACGCATTCATTACCTTCCTCATCGCAGGTTTCATGTTCATCCCACTCTCCATGCTCACCTTTAAAGAAATCAAAAAGATGGAAAATACCTAAATCTAAAATTAATTATTAAAAATTTCCCTTGAGTTACTTTTACGCTTTGCCTTTTTACTTTTGCCTTATAAATTTTGGGCGCCTTATCGCGCTGTCGGCACTCGCTTTTTTGTGAAATTCGCATCCGCGAGATTCACAAAAAGAGCTTAAACAAATGCCTTCATCACGGGCGCTGGCAAAACCCAGCAAAAAAACTAAAATTCGCAATCATCCCATTACCATAGCGGAGTTTGCAACAGCCGAAAACAGGTAAAATAGCCGCCCACTCAAGTGAAATAGCGATCGACTTAGGTAAAACAGGCACCGACTCATGTAAAATACCCATCAACTCAGATAAAACAGTCACAGACTCAAATAGAATTGTCGTCAGTTTAAGTAAAATAGCCACCGTCTCAAGTAAAATAGCGATCGTCGCATATAAAACAACCACCACCTCAGGCAAAACTCTCACCACCTTGGCCAATACTTCCCCCTACTCAGCCATTTTCCTCAACCCAAAGTTAACCTCGAACTTCGCAACAAAAAAAGACCTGCTCAGTTTTCCAACCAGGCAAGTCCCCTCTATTAACCTAAAAACTATGAAAAATTTATCTTAAATACTCGGGTAAATTCATCGGGATTTCCATCAACAATATCTCTGCATCTTCAGTTGCCTCCAGCTTAAAACCATCCACATCCCATATTCCAAAACCATCTCTGCTGTTCAACTCCTGATCATCGATTTTCGCCGAACCATTGACCACAAAAACATACACACCATTTCCTTCTTGATGAATTTTATATTTTCTCGAAATACCCTTATCAAACTTCGCTAAATTGAACCAAGCATCTTGATGAATCCACAATCCTGCATCATCCACATTCGGAGAAATTATCTGCTGGAATTCATTTCTAATTTCACCATCTTTCATACTCATCTGCTCGCCTCTCGGTTCCACACCCAACTCTCTGGGAAAAATCCAAATCTGAAGAAATTTTACATCCTTATCCTTATTGTGATTGTATTCACTGTGCTGAACGCCTTTACCAGCACTCATTACCTGGATTTCCCCTTTTTGAATAACACCCCTGGTTCCCGTAGAGTCCTTGTGTTCCAAATCTCCTTCCAACGGAATCGAAATGATTTCCATGTCGCGGTGTGGATGTGTCCCGAAACCCATTCCTCCTTTGACAGTGTCATCATTCACAACTCTTAAAACTCCAAAATTTGAACGTTTATCATCCTGATAGTTGGCAAAACTAAATGTATGATAAGAATCCAACCAACCATGGTTGGCATGTCCTCTGCTGTCGGCTTTGTGAAATACAGTTTTCATAATCAATCTCTTATTTTTCTTATACAAAGTTCTGAAAACGAAGAGATTTCTACATTGATGTAAGATAAGAACGAAAAAGCCATTTTCGTTAGAAAATGGCTTATGTCATTGACCTCGCCGAATCTTTGATTTCCGAGGAACGAGAAATCTCTAAAAATTAATGACTCTTTACATTCCTATATTCATTCCAACTCTTAATTTCCAAATCATCCAATCCCAAAGTTGTAAACGCATTGATGTAAGCCGCAGCCAATCTGGCATTGGTAATCAACGGAATATTAAAATCAACTGCTGTACGACGGATTTTGTAGTCATTGTCTAATTCTACTTTTGTTAAATTCTTTGGAATGTTGATGACCATGTCGATTTTTTTATTTTGAAGATAGGAAATTACATTCGGTTCTTTGTCGTCATTTGGCCAATAAACCAAAGTCGAATAAACATCATTTTCCATAAAGAATTTATGCGTTCCTTCCGTTGCATAAATTTTATATCCCTTTTCAATCAATTGCTTTGCAGGACTTAATAATGCAACTTTAGATTCAATTGGTCCACCCGAAATCAAAACTGTTTTTTTCGGGATTTTATAGCCGACGGAAAGCAATGATTTCAATAAAGCATCCTCAGCAGTTGTGCCGATACAGCCGACTTCTCCGGTTGATGACATATCTACAGAAAGAACCGGATCTGCTCCGGCTAATCGTATGAATGAAAATTGAGAAGCTTTCACACCCACATAATCCAAATCATAAACGATTTCTGAATTTCCTTTTTCTACATCCAATCCGAGCAAAACTTTAGTGGCTTTTTCGATTAAATTATTCCCAGAAACTTTTGAGACAAAAGGAAATGAACGTGAAGCTCTGATGTTGCATTCAATCACGCGAACCGCATTATTTTTAGACAAAAACTGAATGTTCATCGGTCCTGAAATTTCAAATCTTTTTGCAATTTTTTCAGCTACTTTACGCATTTGTCGGATGGTTTCGATGTAAACTTTCTGTGGCGGATAATACATTGTCGCATCACCGGAGTGAACTCCAGCAAATTCTACGTGTTCGGAAATTGCATAATCCACAATCTCCCCGTTCTTCACAACCGCATCCAATTCAATTTCCTTTGCTCCTTGCACGAATTCTGAAACCACAACCGGATAATCAGGTGAAACTTCTTTTGCTAATTTTAGGAAAGAATCCAATTCATCTGTATTGGAAACCACATTCATCGCAGCACCGGAAAGCACATAAGACGGGCGAATCAAAACCGGAAATCCTACTTCATTTACAAATTCATGCACAGCTCTGAGGGAAGATAATTCTTTCCATCGGGGTTGATCAATTTCCAATTCATCCAAAATTGCAGAGAATTTATGGCGGTTTTCGGCATCATCAATTCGAAGTGGAGAAGTTCCCAAAATCGGAATATTTTCATCATACAATTTCATGGCTAAATTGTTGGGGATTTGTCCTCCCGTAGAAATGATCGTTCCTGACGGATTTTCAAATTCCAAAATATCCATCACGCGTTCAAATGATAATTCTTCAAAATAAAGCCTGTCCGAAATATCATAATCGGTAGAAACGGTTTCAGGATTATAATTGATGATAATCGTTTTGTAACCTTCTTTTGCAGCGGTTTGGGCCGCATTCACACCACACCAGTCAAATTCCACTGAAGAACCGATTCGGTAAACACCTGAACCTAAGATACAAACAGATTTTTCAGTTTCGGGTTGTAAGTCATTTTCTGTTCCGTGATAAGTTAAATATAAATAGTTGGTTTGTGCAGGGAATTCAGCTGCTAAAGTGTCAATCTGTTTAGCAACCGGAAGAATTCCGTAATTTTTTCGTAATTCTCTGACGGTTAATTCATATCTGTGAACAGCTGAAGTTCCTTTGATTAAAACGCCAATTTGCTGGTCAGAAAAACCTAATTTCTTTGCTTTTGAAAGTAATTCAGGTTGCAATTGTTCAAATCGGATTAATTCTTCCAATTCAGTTGAAGCCGAATAAATTTTCTCCAATCTTTGTAAAAACCATAAGTCTATTTTGGTCAAATCATGAATTTTTTCAATTGAATAGCCGGCTTTGAAAGCTTCAGTGATCGCATACAATCGTTCATCATTCGGTTCAGATAACCAAACGTCTAATTCGTCTCCTTCGGGAATTGTAAAATTATTTGCCACAAATCCACGGTGTCCGATGTCCAACATTCTGATTCCTTTTTGAATCGCTTCCTCAAACGAACGTCCAACTGCCATCACTTCTCCCACGGATTTCATTGCGGAACCAATATTTCTACGAACTCCGTAAAATTTATTCAAATCCCAACGAGGCAATTTCACGACGCAATAATCCAATGCAGGCTCAAACATCGCTGAAGTAGTTTGAGTAACGCTATTTTTCAATTCAGCCAAATTGTAACCCAAAGCCAACTTTGCCGCTACGAAAGCCAATGGATAACCTGTCGCTTTGGATGCCAATGCAGATGAACGTGAAAGACGTGCATTTACTTCGATGACACGGTATTCTTCATTGTTGGGATTAAGTGCGTACTGAATGTTGCACTCACCAATTACGCCCAAGTGGCGAATGGTGCGGATGGCAACTTCACGTAATTTATGGTATTCGGAATTGGTCAAAGTCTGTGATGGTGCAACAACAATCGATTCTCCGGTATGGATACCAATCGGGTCGAAATTTTCCATATTACAAACCGTAATACAATTGTCTTCTGCGTCACGAACGACTTCGTATTCCACTTCTTTCCAACCTTTCAGTGATTCTTCAACCAAAATTTGGGTGGAATAATTGAATGCTTTTTCGGCCAATTCTTTTAATTCTTCTTCGTTGTCAGCAAAACCCGAACCCAATCCACCCAAAGCATAAGCCGCTCGGACAATCAAAGGAAATCCGATTTCATTTCCGGCACGAAGTGCATCAGAAACAGTTTCGACCGCTTCACTTCTTGCAGTAAAAACATTGATTTGGTTTAGTTTTTCGATAAAAATGTCACGGTCTTCTGTCGCTTCAATTACGGAAATCGGCGTTCCAAGAACTTTGACATTATACTTATCGAATATTTTATTTTTGTTTAATTCAACTGCACAATTCAAAGCCGTTTGTCCGCCAAAAGCGACCAAAACACCATCCGGTTTTTCTTTTTGGATGACCTTTTCTACGAAATAAGGTGTAACCGGAAGGAAATAAACTTCGTCGGCAATGTTTTCAGAAGTCTGAACAGTAGCAATATTGGGGTTGATAAGTATAGTATAAATTCCTTCTTCCTTCAAAGCTTTGAGCGCCTGCGAACCTGAATAATCAAATTCTCCGGCTTCTCCGATTTTCAAAGCTCCTGAACCTAAAACCAATACTTTTTTGATGTTTGTAATCATGTTTTTTTATTTATACCAATTCTCCTTTATATTTCTTTATGACATTGATGAATTCATCAAATAAAAACTCCGTATCTACAGGTCCACCCATCGCTTCAGGATGGAATTGAACTGTGAAAAACGGTTTTTCTTTGTGGCGAATTCCTTCACAAGTTCCGTCATTCAAATTGCTGAAATAAGTTTCCCAACCATCTGGCAGTTTTGAGTCGTCTAAAGCAAATCCATGATTTTGAGAAGTGATGAAACATCTTTTAGTGCCTGCCATGACTACGGGCTGGTTGTGCGAACGGTGTCCGTATTTTAGTTTGAAAGTAGAAGCTCCTGCAGCCAGTCCAACCAATTGATTTCCTAAGCAAATTCCGAAAACCGGCTTGTCTTCAGTCAATGATTTTTTAATGTTTTCAATCGTTACATCACACAAAGTCGGATCTCCGGGACCATTTGAAATGAATAATCCATCATATTCCAAAGTCGAATAATCATAATTCCAAGGTACGCGAATTAATTCTACACCACGTTTTACAAAACAACGAATGATGTTATTTTTTACGCCGCAATCAATCAAAACGATTTTGATTTCAGAACCTTCATTGTAGCGTTTGATTTCTTTCAAACTAACCTGATCAACAAGATTGTCAAGATTTGGGTCGTAAAATTCGAGGTCATTTTCGGCAATAATTTTTCCTAAAGTAGATCCTTCTTCACGCAATTTTTTGGTAATGGCGCGCGTATCGACTCCGTAAATTCCGGGAATGTTTTGTTTTTCCAGCCATTCTCCCAATTTCTGAAAACCGTTCCAATGGCTGAATTCATCTGAATAATACGAAACAACCAATCCGGTTACCTGAATTTTATGGGATTCCATGAAAGCTTCGATTTCGTCAATCATTTCCGTTTCGCTTGGAACGCCATAGTTTCCAACGATTGGGAAAGTCATCACCATAATTTGCCCCTTGTAAGATGGGTCAGTCAAACTTTCCGGATAACCTATCATCGCCGTGTTGAAAACGACTTCGCCGGCAGCTGAAGCATAGGCCCCGAAAGAATTTCCTTCGATGGTTTGTCCGTCTTGAAATACGAGTTTTACTTTTTTCATTCTTGAATTTTGTGTGCAGTTTTTGAGTAAATTATTAGATTTAATTTTCTTGTTTATTTAAAATTTCTTCTTCCAATGCATTGATGAACTTATCTGCAAATCCTTTGTGTAAAGTCAGGGGTGGTAAAAGACGAATGATATTCGTTTTTGCATTTCCCACGAAAATGCGGTGTTTTTGCAATAAATTATTTTTGATTCCAGCGATTGGAAAATCCAATTCGATTCCAATCATCAAACCACGTCCGCGGATTTCTTTTACCTTCGGCAAACGGTTCAAAGTTCTTGAGATATAAAATCCCACTTCATCTGCATTTTGAATTAGATTTTTTTTTTCAATTACTTCCAAAACGGCCAGGGCAGCGGCACATCCTAAATGATTTCCCCCGAAAGTCGTACCCAAAAGTCCATGTGAAGCTTTGAATTCCGGTGAAATCAAAACACCTCCGATTGGAAATCCATTGCCCATTCCTTTTGCCATCGTAATCAAATCGGCTTGGATGCCGGAATGCTGGTGTGCAAAGAATTTTCCCGTTCTTCCGTAACCGGACTGAATTTCATCTGCAATTAAAACTACACCATTTTCAGTACAGATTTTTCTCAATCCTTGAACAAATTCGTCTGTGGGTAAAATGATTCCGCCAACACCTTGAATCGGTTCGTAAATGATGGCAGCAACTTCTTTACTTTTAATAATTTCTGAAATTTGATTCAAATCATAATCAACAAAAGAAACCGAATGTCCTGCATTGAAAGGCGCAACGATTTTAGGATTATCTGTCAAAGCAACCGCTCCGGAGGTGCGTCCATGAAAAGCTCCTTTGAATGCGATGATGTGATTTTTTCCAGTATGAAAAGATGCTAGTTTTAGCGCGTTTTCATTTGCCTCCGCTCCGGAATTGCATAAAAAAAGGCTGAAATCCGGATAACCTGACAACTGCCCTAGTTTTTCTGCTAATCTTTCCTGAATGGGATTCTGAACGGAATTGGAGTAAAAAGCCAGTTTTTTCAATTGCTCTTCCATTCGGTTTACATAATGTGGATGCGTGTGACCAATGGAAATCACAGCGTGACCGCCATATAAGTCTAAATATTCCGTTCCGTTTTCATCCCAGAGAATACAATCTTTGGCTTTGACCGGAGTTACGTTCATGAGTGGATATACGTCGAATAGTTTCATTTTTTAGAGTTTTGAGTGGTGAGTAATGAGTTTTGATCTAGTTTTCATTTCTAATTTTATTAATTAAAGAAATTATCATTGCTTTGATCTCATTACATTCATTATTTAAATTTTCGAATAATTCTACATTTATATAATTTAAGTCTTTTGCTAAAAGCAGGAAATAAGTTGATTCGTTTAGCGAGCCCAATGAAATATTCAGAAATTGAGCAAATTCTTTGTTTGAATTTCTACCACAACCTTCTGCAATATTTGCAGGAACAGAAGATATTGCTCTTTTGATTTGATAAATTTCAATCGTCAGAGAATGTGAACGTTGCCATACTTGTAATTTTCTATAATCTTGCATAGTGTTTAAATTTAACTCAATACTTAAAACTCAAAACTTAGAACTTTTCAAATTCAATCCTAAATTTTCTTTAAACCCAAACATCAAATTCATATTCTGAACGGCTTGTCCCGAAGCACCTTTTGTCAAATTATCGATGATGGATGTAATTAATAAAACATCATCATGTTTCTGAATTTGAAGTAAACATTTATTGGTATTCACAACTTGTTTCAGCGCAATTTCTGTATCAGAAATAATTGTAAACGGATGTTCTTTGTAATAATTTTTATAAATTTCAATTGCTTCTATTTCAGTCAAATCAGATTTTAAATAAACGCCTGCGAGAATTCCTCTTGTGAAATCGCCGCGCATGGGCAGGAAATAAATTTTATTGTTGAATGAATTTTCTAATTGATAAATTGACTGATAAATTTCGGCTTCGTGTTGATGTGAAAATTCTTTATAAAACGAAGCATTATTATTTCTCCAACTGAAATGCGAGGTCTCAGAAAGGCTTTGCCCAGCGCCCGTAGAGCCTGTAACTGCATTGATGTGAATGTCATCATGAAGTAATTTTTTTTCTGCCAGAGGTAAAATGGCTAATTGAATTGCTGTCGCAAAACATCCCGGATTGGCGATGTTCTGAGCGGAAATGATTTGATCCCTATTTAATTCAGGTAAACCATAAACGAAATTTCTATCTTCAAAATTTTGCTTCGGAGCGGCTCTGAAATCATTACTTAAATCAATGAATTTTGTCGTTTCAGAATATTTATTTTTTGCTAAAAATTCAAATGACTTTCCATGTCCGAGACATAGGAAAACCAAGTCAGATTCCACATCAATTTTATCTGAAAAAATCAAATTCGTTTCTCCCAATAAATCATCGTGAACTTTTGTAATTGGATTTCCGGAATTAGAAGTACTATAAACCGACGTGATTTCCACATGAGGGTGGTTGATGAGTATTCTCAACAATTCCCCTGCTGTGTATCCGGCTCCGCCTACGATGCTGGCTTTGATTGTGTTTTGAGTTTTGAGTTCTGTGTTTTGAGTCATTTTATGAAGTTTTGAGTTTTTGAGTTTTGAGTCGTGAGAAAACTTACAACTTTTAACTCATAACTTATTACTCGAATGAATGGTAAATTTTCAACTGATTTCCAAATATTTTAATAAATCCCCTCGCATCGCGACCATCCCACGCATCCATATCTTCTCCGTAAGTTGCTATTTTGGATTGCATCATGTCAAAAGGAGATTCAACTCCGATCAAATCAAACCTATATGGATGCAATTTCAAAATAACTTTTCCGCTTACGTGGTTTTGGGAAGATTCTAAAAAAGCTTCGATGTCACGCATTATAGGATCCAAATATTGTGCTTCATGCAACAAGGTTCCGTACCAGTTTGCCAAAGAATCTTTGTGCAACAACTGCCAGCGGGTCAAGGTATGTTTTTCCAATAAATGATGCGCTTTGATGATTAAAGTTGCGGCAGGAGCTTCAAATCCGACACGTCCTTTGATTCCAAGAATTGTATCGCCTACATGTGTGTCACGTCCGATGGCATAACCTCCTCCTATTTCATTTAATTTTTGGATCAAATCAACGGGACTCAAAGTTTCTCCATTTAACTTAAAAGGAATTCCTTTTTTGAATTCAATTTCAATGGTTTGAGGTTCAGATTTTGAAAGTTGAGTCGGATAAGCATCTTCCGGTAAAGATTGGTTTGAAGTCAAAGTTTCCACACCACCGACAGAAGTTCCCCAAATTCCCACATTGATAGAATATTTTGCTTTTTCCCAGCTGTATTCTACGCCTTGTGACAGCAAATAATTAACTTCTTGTTGTCTTGTCAAACGCTCATCACGGATGGGGGTGATGATTTGGGATTTCGGAGAAATTACTGCAAAAGCAACATCAAATCGGATTTGGTCATTTCCGGCTCCGGTTGAACCGTGCACAATGTATTCGGCAGCTACTTTTTTAGAATACTCAGCAATTGCGATTGACTGAAACATCCTTTCAGCACTTACCGATAGCGGATAGGTATTGTTTTTCAAAACGTTTCCGTAAATCAAAAAACGAAGACAATCGTCGAAATACTTTTGGGTGATGTCAATCGTTTCGTGGTGAAAAGAGCCTAATTCATAAGCTCTTTTTTCAATTGATTCCAATTCTTCTTTTGAGAATCCGCCTGTGTTTACAATTACGGTATGCACTTCAAATCCTTTTTCGCGCGTGAGATTTACAAGGCAATAAGAAGTGTCCAGTCCGCCGCTATAGGCCAATACAGCTTTTTTACTCATGTTATGATTTTAATATTGGGAATTAAATTTTCGATTTGACGGATGAGGTTTTGTCGGTTGAAATTTTCCTGCAATGCGATGAAAATCGTATCGTCACCAGCAATAGTTCCAAGAATTTGTTTCGAATTCAACTGGTCAATTTCGATGGCAATTCGATTCGCAAATCCGGGACGTGTTTTTAAGACTGCTAAATTTCCCGTGAAGGCAAGCGTTTCCGAATCTGTGGAAATTTCTTTCGATTCTATTTCGGTCAATTGGTAGATGTAATTTCCTTTGGAATTGGGAAGCTTCGATACTTTTAATTCTCGTAAATCTCTTGATAAAGTCGCTTGTGTAACAACAACTTCCTTCACCAAAAGCTGTTTGATTAATTCTTCCTGATTACTGATTTCATTATTTGAAATCAAATCTTTAATTAAATCTTGTCTGTATAATTTTTCACTCATTTTGGAATAATTATTCAATTATCGGGCTTTTTCTTTGATTTTTTAGTAAAAAAATTTAATAAAGATGAATATTTATTCATTTCAATATTTTCTCTAAACGATTGTAATTCGAGTTCTATTTGTTTGGATTTGGACTGCGCAAACTGATCATTTAAATTATCATAAACCAAACCTGTACACAAACACATTTTGCGCTCATTTTCCATCAGAATATCATGATTTTTGCAGCCTTGACAACCTTTCCAGAAATCTTCACTTTGGGTAATTTCAGAAAAAGTGACAGGCTTGTAACCTAAATTATAATTCATTTTCATCACAGCTAGACTCGTTGTGATGCTGAAAATTTTGGCATTTGGAAATTTTGTCCGGGATAATTTAAAAATCGACATTTTGATTTTGCGACCAATGCCCGAATCACGCATATCGGGACGCACAATCAATCCTGAATTGACTACGAATTTTTCTTCTTCATAAGTTTCGATATAGCTGAATCCGGCAAGCAAGCCATCATCATCAAATGCGATGATTGCATTTTCGGTTTCCATCTTTTTTCGGATGTAAATCGGATCCCGTTTTGCGATTCCGGTTTTTCTTTGTTTCGCTGATTCCTCATACCAAATACAAAGCTCATCTGCGTATTGGATATCGTTGATATTAGCTGTCCTTACGTACATTTTAAATGAAAGGAGATTTGTTGATTAATAAAAAAAAGGAAAAAATAAAAGTAATTGGAACTACCAACACCTTTTGAGAAAGGTAAAAAATACTAAAGCCCGACTGGGCGGAACCCTCGGGAGAAAGAAAATTTAATATTTTGTGCATTAATCAACATTCAGTTATTTACTGAGGTGCAAAGTTATAAAAACTTTATTTTTGTAACGTTAAAATTTTAATAATTCGTGAAAAAAATAACTAATTCTTTGAAAATCTTCAAAATAGGAGGTGGAATCATTGACGATCAAGATCAATTAAACCAGTTCCTTGAAGATTTTTCTAAAGTAGAAGGTGCTAAAATTTTGGTGCACGGTGGCGGGAAAGGTGCGACCAATCAACTAAAGAGAATGGGCATCGAACCCAAAATGATTGACGGCCGTCGCATTACCGATGCGGAAACTTTGCAAGTGGTAGTTGGTTTTTATGCAGGTATCACGAATAAAACGATAGTTGCTCAATTAAATAAATACAATCAAAATGCAATTGGATTGTCGGGTGCCGATGCCAATTTAATTAATGCAGTAAAGCGTTCTGTAAAAGACATCGATTATGGTTTTGCTGGAGACTTAAAGGAGAATTCGGTCAACGGAAAAATTTTAAATCTGTTGGTAGAAAATGGAAATCTTCCCGTGGTTTGCGCCATTACACACGACGGAAATGGGCAATTATTCAATACTAACGCCGACACGATCGCTTCTGCTATTGCCAAAGAATTAGCAAAAAATGAAGAATGGGAGGTAGAGCTTCATTTCTGTTTTGACAAAAAAGGCGTGATGAAAAATCTGGAAGATGAGTCTTCATTAATTCTCGAAATGGATTTTGAATTTTATCAGGAATTAAAAGCAGATGGAATCATTTCCGATGGAATGATTCCTAAATTGGACAATGCTTTTGAAGTCATAAATTCGGGAGTTAAGAGTGTTTACATCCAACATGCTTCTAATGTTGGTAACGAAATTGGAACTAAGCTGATATGAGTCAAGAATTAAAAAATAAGGCCGTCGAACTCCTGAAACGATTGATTGAAACCCAATCTTTTTCAGGCGAAGAAGACAAAACCGCTGATTTGATTTTCGAATTTTTAAAATCCAACGGAGCAAAAGCACAACGTCAAGACAACAATGTTTGGAGCATTCATCCGAATTATGATGAATCCAAGAAAACAATTTTATTGAATTCTCATCATGATACAGTCAAATTTGGTGCAAACTGGACTTATAATGCTTTGCAGGCAACCGTCGACGGAGATAAGCTGATTGGTTTGGGAAGTAATGATGCAGGGGCTTCCGCAGTAAGTTTACTGGCGACATTTCTTTATTTTTCAGACAAAAAATTGCCATTTAATTTAATTGTGGCAATCACTGCGGAAGAAGAAAATTCAGGGCAGAAAAATGTTGCGAGCATTTTGCCGAAATTAGGAAAAATCGATTTAGGAATCGTTGGTGAACCCACGCAAATGGACATGGCAATTGCTGAGCGCGGACTTGTGGTTTTAGAAGTGGAAGCCAAAGGGAAAACCGGCCATGCTGCCAGAAACGAAGGCGTAAATGCCATTTATGAAGCATTACAAGACATTGAATGGTTTAAAAATTATCTGTTTGAAAATGTTTCCGATATGCTTGGCCCTGTAAAAATGACCGTCACGCAAATCGAAGCCGGAAAGCAGCACAATGTTGTTCCGGATTCCTGCAAAATGGTAGTCGATGTACGTGTAAATGAACTGTACAGCAATCAGGAAGTAGTTGATGTTGTGAAAAAACATATCAAATCAGAAGTCAATCCTCGTTCACTTCGGTTGAACTCTTCCAAAATAGACATCGCCCATCCGATTGTTCAGAAAGGAATTTCGCTGGGTTGTAAAACTTATGGTTCGCCCACTTTATCGGATATGGCGATGATGGATTTTGATACGGTGAAAATTGGTCCGGGCAATTCTGCGCGTTCACATACCCCCGATGAATTCATTTTAATTTCCGAGATTGAAAACGGAATCGACCGATACATTGCTCTTTTGAACGGATTTAATTTTGATAAAATTTAATATGGCAAATACTCCTATAATAAGGCAAGTTGCTTGGTGGGCATTGATTCCACAATTATTATTCATGTGGCTGCTGGTCTTTGTTTTTTACTTGTTGAGTGTTGAGCAATTCATCCTATTTGGAGCATTAAGCTATCTGATGATTTCATTTTTACTGAGAAACCTAATTCCCACAAATCACCGCAAAGGAATTAAATTAACGAAAGAACTAAAATTCCAGGAAGCCATTGCTGAATATAAAAAAAGCATTCAGTTTTTTACGAAACATAGCTGGCTTGACAAATACCGTTATTTAGTGTTGTTAAATTCTTCCAAAATGGGTTTCAGAGAAATGGGTTTGTGTAACATTGCATTTTGTTATGGACAAATTGGAAATGTCAACGAAGCAGAAAAATATTATAATCGAGTATTGAATGAATTTCCTAAAAATGGAATCGCACAAACAGGAATAAGAATGATTAATTCAATCAGAGAAAATGATTAAGGCTTTCCAGGGAAATTCTCCACATATTTAATAGTAACATCAGGAAAGTTTTCTACGAATTTAATCTTGGTATCTGGGAAATTATCAACCATTTTCCACTGACCGCATTTGTCAGGGAAATTCTCAACCAATTTGACTTTCAAATCAGGAAAATTCTCTACCACTTTCACTGTGAGGTCAGGGAAGTTTTCGACTATTTTAATTTTTCCATATAATTTAAATCCTTTACAGGTGCAGTCATCATCAATGGGGTTGGAGCTGAACAAAGTAAATAGGGAAGTGGTGGCAAGGATGATTAAGGTTTTCATTTCAATTAATTTAATTTGTGGACTTTGTGAAAATCTTAGTGAACTTAGTGATGAATCTTAACCACAAGGCGTACAATATAAATCACTAAGAACACAATTTTTATTTAAAATAAATGTAAGAATTAATTTCAAAATAATTTACGAATTTCTTCGCATCCTTTTCGGACCATACCACAGCCAGAATCCCGTGACAGTAAAGGTCAGCAAAGCCAATCCCATCACAGTAGTATAAATGAGTTTAAAAATTTCTCCGTCCGTTTTGAAATAATAATCGAGAATCGAACCGTCATGGATGTTTTCGATGAAGTCGGAACGCCTTTTTTCGATGTGGAGCAATTCACCCGTCGCGCCGTCCAGTTGAACGCCCCAAAAATGGTCGATGAACACGAATTTTACCATGCCTTTGTCTTTGCGCACGTCGATTCGCTCCAGCTCAAGTGACAATTCAGGAGAAATGGAATCATGCATGATTTTACATGCATTTTTGTGCAAACTATCAAGTGGTAACCATTCTTTCAAATCGGTTGAAGTACCTTGATAAGATTTGGGAAGAATCATCCCATCGCTGTGTTTTTTCCATCCCAAAAGCAGTCCGGTGATGGAAACCACAAAGAAAAAGATGAACAAAAGAGCGCCCGTCGTCCGGTGGATTTTCCTGAAAATCCTAAGCAGGCGGGCTTGCTTTTGTCTTTTGCTTTTATCGGGCATATTTTTTATTTGTCATTTCGAATGTAGTGAAATGCAATGAGAAATCTAAAAACTTATTTATCTTAGATTCCTCGTACCTCGGAATGACATGCGTCAATAAATTCACTGGTTAATTATAACATTTTCAAAAAGTTAACTTCTTGTTCGGTGAGGTGTCTCCAATCGCCGCGTTTGAGGTTTTTCTTGGTCAACCCGCCTATAGAAACACGGTCAAGCAATTCTACTTCGTAACCTAATTTCTCAAAGATTCGACGTACAACACGGTTCCAGCCGATGTGTACTTCGATACCTACTTCGTCTTTCGGCTTGCCTTCGATGAAGGAAATATTGTCCACTTCCGCAATTCCTTCCGGTATCAAACGAACGCCTTTTTTGATTTCGTCCATGTCGGCATGCGTCAGTTTCTTGTTCAGTTTTACATGGTAAATCTTTCTTACCGAGTGGCTTGGATGCGTCAATTTTTTAGTCAGATAACCATCATTGGTAAACAACAACAAACCTGTTGTCGCTCTGTCCAAACGACCTACGGGGAAAATGCGGGCTGTGGTAGCGTTGGCAATCAAGTCCATAACCGTTTTGCGGTCTTTTTCGTCTTTGGTTGTGGTGATGAAACCTTTGGGTTTGTTGAGCAAAACATAGACGTTTTTCTCTGCGGAAATGGTATTTCCGTCAAATTTCACGACGTCTCCGGGCTGTACTTTGAAGCCCATTTCGGTGATTACTTTTCCGTTTACTTCTGCGAGTCCGCTTTTAATGAGTTCGTCGGCTTCGCGTCTGGAAGCGATACCAGCGTTGGAAATGTATTTGTTGAGGCGGATGGTTCCGTCGTCAACCGGTGCTTTTTTCAAACGGGGTTTGAAAGGTTTTCCGGGGTTTTTGAAATTCGGTTTTGAATTTGCGTCCGGTTTTTTGAAACCCGGCTTTGAGTTTAAATTTGCGCCCGGTTTTTTCGGGGAAGCATCACGCTTTTCCTGTCTTTTTTTCATAATTGTTATGTAAATGATGTTTTACTCGGTTTCTAGTTTGCGTGAGGGATAGCAGCGGAAAGCCCGGAGCCATCATGAAATATGGCGAGGACTTGCAGCGTATAGCCCGGTCGCGGTGTGCTTCGATCTTGATTTTGTTATGAATTTTCAATCACAACGCGACACGCCCGAGTTTAAATTATCTTTTGCAAAGCTAAGGGATTTATATCAATGAACACCATGTTGAAGATGCCGAATCCGATTAATAGTTTGAATGTCAGGTGCAATATCTTGTAATTGGTCTTGGATCGAGAGCTCAAAAGCGGTATCAAAAGCAGCAACATGAGCATTGAGCTGAAGAGGAAAAAGTAGCGCATATAGCCTGTGTCGCTATCGTAGCCCATGTAGGCGGCGAGCGCGGAATTGAGGATAATCAGGATGGTGAGGATGGTTTTTGTTTTTTTCTCGCCATAGATGACGGGCAGTGTGCTGTAATTGTAAATCGTGTCGGCGGTGGCGGATGTGAAATCTTTGAGGATGTCGGTGATGAGCAAAAGCATGAACAGAAACCCGGCGTGGAGAAAGATGATAGATGCCAAGTTTTCGTAATAGATGAACAATGCGAAAAACGGAAAGACCATCAGGATGACTGAATAAATGTTGTTGAGCCAAACAATTTTGTTGATTTTGTGGGAATAAAACCAAACTAAAAATTGGTACACAAAAAAGAAAATCATCACGCGCCAAGAGGCAAAATAGGCAATTCCGAGTGCGAGGATATTTAAGCCTAAATAAACATTGAGCTTGAAATTCTGCGAGATGAATCTTTCGATGTAATGTTGCAGTGGTCTGTCAATGGCATCTTTCTCTAAATCATAAAAATTGTTGATGATGTAGCCTGCCGCCGCGCTTAGAGCCGATGCGATAACGATGAAGGAAAGGTTTTTATCAAAAAGGATTTCGAGGTGGTTTTTGCCTTCGTTGAATATGAACAAACTCGCCATATACTGCGCGAGCATGAGCATCGCAATGTTGTAGCTGCGAATGACTGTAAACAACGCCAGGGTTTTTACAAGTAATTTTCGCAAACTGAGCTTGTCCATTTTTTATGCAGATTGGATTACTTTGTCTGCAAACCAACATGTTGCCGAAAGGTTGAGTTCATTTTCTTTGGCGTATTCGATGACTTTGTCTACAAGTTTTTTACCGTAACCTTTGCCTTCAAATTCTTTTTTAACGTAGGTATGATTGATGGAAATTGCGTCTTCGCGTCTTTTCCTGAATGTAACTTCTCCAATATTGGTTTCGTCTTCGAAAAGGTAAAATGCACCTCCGAGATCGTCTTCTTCGAATGTAAAACGTTCCATGTTTCTAAAATTTATAAATTACTTCAGTATCAAATTCTTTCAAATGAAGTTTTGCCTGTTCGTAATCTTTGGTGAAACCTAAAACGTAGCCTCCACCGCCCGAACCGCAAAGTTTCAGGTAGTATGAGTTGGTTTGAATTCCATATTGCCAAGCGTCCAAAAGACGTTGGGGAATCATGGGTTTGAAGTGTAGAAATGCCCAGGTAGATAATTTTTTCAAATTGCTGAACAAAGGATTGAAATCTCCTTTGACAAACGAATCTATGCAAGCGTTGTTGTATTTAATGAATTCTTCTTTCAAGGTATTTCGGAATCCTTCTTGTTTTAATTTGTCAAAGAAAATCTGAACCATAGGTGCGGTTTCGCCCGGTGCACCTGAGTTTACCAAGAAAATTGCGCCCGTTCCTTCTTTTTGTTCCGGGATTCCAATGGTTGAAATGTCTGTTTTTGAATTGATTAACAATGGTAAATTCAAATAACAAATCAATGGATCCAACCCTGAACTTTTTCCGTGGAAAAATGATTCCATTTTAGAAAAAGTTTCTTTCAACTGAGAAATTAAACCTTTTGTAATTCCATCAGCAATGTCAATTTTATTAATGGCATACCGCTCGTAGATTGCTGCCACCAAAGCTCCTGAACTTCCCACACCGTAACCTTGAGGAATCGTCGAATCGAAATGCATTCCTTTGTCGATGTCGGCATTGAGCTTTTCCATGTCAAACTCATCTCCGAAATTTTGTTCCAGATATTCTGCAAAACGGTCTATGCTTTCGTTGGAAATTTTTCCGGTAGATTTTTTGTTGAATTTGAGCGAGCCTTTGTAAGAATTGTAAGGAATCGTCAGACCTTTGGAGTCTTCGATGATGCCGTATTCTCCGAAAAGAAGGATTTTAGCGTAGAATAAAGGGTTTCTCATTGGGTTTTCAATTGCGTTGCAAATATACGAATTATTTGATTCTCAATGTTATGTTAAAAGCAAATTGTGTGCCGTTGTTTATTGTGATTTGGTTCAAGGAACCTTCACTTCAATCAAAGTAGAGTTATTTTCTGGAATGATTTCATAATCAGAAATTTCAGCAGGCATCAGTAGGCATTCGTACTTTTTTAATCCGATTTCTGAATTTTCAGTTTTGAATTTTACATTTCCTTCGGTGCAGACGTAAATTTTGAATTCATCATTTGAATTCATTTGAACGGATTCATTTCCTTCAAAAATCTGCGTTGTGAAATAAGGCGAATTGATTAATTCAGAAAATTCATTTTCCTTTTTGGAATAATCGGTTTTGATGTTTTCAATCGGATTAAAATCAATTGCGTCTAATGCCATTTCCGTATGTAATTCACGTTTTTTACCGTCTTTGTCGATACGGTTGTAATCGTAAATTCTATAAGTAATATCAGAAGTCTGCTGGATTTCCGCCAACACAATTCTTCTTCCAATTGCATGAACTCTCCCTGCCGGAATGTAAACCGCGTCGCCTTTTTCTACTATAACTTTGTGCAGAATATCTTCTAAAGTTTCATTTTTTAAATGTTCAGAATAATCTTTTTTTGTAATTCCATTTTCAAATCCGATGATCAATTCCGCATCTTTTTCCGCATCCATGATATACCACATTTCCGATTTTCCAAAAGAATTGTGCAGACGTTTGGCTTGTTCGTCATTGGGATGAACCTGTACAGAAAGCGGTTCTGCAGCATCAATGAATTTTATCAAAAGCGGAAAATCATTTCCAAATTTTCCCCAAACCTTTTTTCCAAGTAATTTTCCCTGAAATGTATCAATGATTTCATTCAGATTTTTACCTTTCAAATCTCCGTTTTCTACCACGCTTACATTTTCAGTAATACCAGACAAACACCAGATTTCACCTAAGTTCTCTATTTGAGATTCCTTGGGTAAAATTTGATTTAATTTATTTCCACCCCAAATTCTATATTGTGGAATTGGTTTGAACTTTAGTGGATATAATTCTGAAATCATTTAATAAATTATGCTTTTGTAAATTCCTGCAAAAAATGAGCCGCCAATTTCGCGGTTCGGTTATCTTGGTCAAACTCCGGATTTAATTCCACCACATCAAAAAGTTTAATCTTGTTGGATTGAATTATTTTCTGAATGATTGATTTGACTTGAAAAGGAGTTAATCCATTGGCGCAGGGAGCACTGACTCCAGGCGCAAAAGCTCCGTCCAAAACATCTAAATCCAAACTCAAATAAATAACGGAATGTTTCTCTAAAAATTTTTCAAGCTGATGTAAAGTTTGTTTTAAATCTGAATGAATTTCATCTGCCAAAACCGTTTCTACATTCAACTCATTTGCTCTATGGAAAAGCGCTTCTGTATTTCCTGTCGGCTGAATTCCCACGCAGAAATAATGGAATTCGCGATTATTTTCTTGACAAAAATGAGCCATTTCAAAAAAGGGAGTTCCTGAAGTGCTTCCTTCTACTGGAATTCTCAAGTCATAATGTGCGTCGATGTTGACGATTCCAATATCCTCAAAATTATCTGCCAAAGCGAGGTAATTTCCCAAAGCAGTTTCATGTCCGCCCCCTAAAATGATGGGGAAATATTTTTTTTGAAGTAATTCTGAAACAGATTCAATTTGCTGTTTTCTTGCACTTTCCAAATCAGTTTCTTCACAAACTACATTTCCAAAATCTGAAATGGGAATTTGTTTTTCTTTGGAATAAGGCAAATTGGTACAAGCTTTTCTAATAAAATCAGGCGCATTTTTCGCACCAACTCTTCCTTTGTTTCTTCGCACGCCTTCGTCTGAACGAAATCCCAATAATGCAATGTGTGGTTCCTGTACGGATCGTAAATTGTCAAAAGTTTGTGTTTGTATAACTTGATGCCAGCGCAATCCAGATTCGCCATCTTCATCATCAAACCTTCCGGTCCATATATTTTGATTTGCAAATTCAATCATGTGTAAATTATTTGAATTTCGGAATGCTCCATCTGTTGTAAACAGCTAAAATTCTTATGGTTATGATCAATCCTCCGGAAATTAAGAAATTGAAAGTTCTGTGGACGTCAAAATAATTTAAAATTAAAAATAAAATTGCTCCTGCCAAACAAGCTGTTGCATAAATTTCTTTTCGGAAAATAACCGGAGTAGAATTTGTCAAAGTATCGCGAATCACACCACCCATGACGGCTGAGAACATTCCCATAATTGCTGCAACTACCGGATGAACGCCAAATTCGAGCGCTTTTTCGGTACCCAAAATGGTAAAAAGGGCAATTCCCATCGTGTCAAAAAGTGACAAAGTTCGTCTGTAACGTTGAAGTGAAGCATAAAAAAGACGCATCAAAACGACACCCAAGATGATTGCATAAATGAAATTCACATCATTGATCCACACCAAAGGATAACTTCCCAGAAGCATATCACGCAGACTACCGCCGCCGATTGCGGTGATGAATCCGACGAAAGTTACTCCAAACCAGTCTTGTCCGGATTTTTCCCCGGCAGCCAAAGCTCCGGAAATAGCAAACACGACGGTTCCGATAATTTCAAAATAATACTGAATCGGCATATATTAAATTCTAAATTTTATGCGAATGTAAAAGTAAAGAAAGAAAAATCATTTGTAGATTTATCACCTGATTTTTTAAATTTAAACTGGATGAACCATTTTTCGATAGCGTTTTACAACACAGAAAATTTTTTTGATACCAACGATGATGAATTTAAACATGATGTTGATTTCACGCCGAATGGCAGAAAAAAATGGACGGAAAACCGCTACCGGATCAAAGTGAAAAAAATTGGACAGGCAATCAGTCAGTTGGGCTTGGCTGAAACCGGTAATCCGCCTTTATTTGTGGGGTTGGCTGAAGTTGAAAATGCAAATGTTTTGAACGATTTGATTCACTCTGAATTTTTAGAAGAGTTTAAATATGAATTCATTCATTTTGAATCCCTGGACGAACGAGGAATTGACACTGCATTGATTTACAGGTCAGACTTAATTCATCCTTTAAAAGTTGAGGCTTTGCAAAATACGTATCCTGAATTCGGCGATCCGACTGATTTTACACGCGATGTTTTGTATGTTCAGTTTGATTTGGAAGGACACTTGATTCATACGTTTGTGATGCATTTGCCATCGCGTCGAGATGATGATGTCAACCGTGATTTCAGAAATTTAATTCTAAATAAAATCAGAAGTAGAATGGACGAAATTTACGCAGAAGAATCAGATCCTTACATAATTTTGATGGGCGATATGAACGGAAATCCGGATGATTTGGATGCGGTAGATATTTTGAAAACAAGAGATGTGAATCAAATGGAACCGCATGAATTGTACAATCCAATGTTTGAATTACGCAAAAATACAGGCTCGCTCAAACATGCAGGAAAATGGATTTTATTTGATCAGATTTTATTTTCACATGCTTTTTTTCAATCTATGAGTGGAATAGTTTGTTTAAAAACAGATGTTTTCAAGGATAAATTGATTCAAGACAACGACAGAAGATTTTCAGGTTCGCCTTTCCGAACTTATGCCGGAAACAGATATTTGGGTGGATATAGTGATCATTTTCCCGTTTATGCCATTTTAAATTACTAAATTTGCGCCCCCTAAATAAATGAATTATACAAATGAAGTTATCAGATTATCTTGACTCAACTTACCTGAAAAACTCTAAGCAAAGTGGGTTGTCGGATTCTAAAACTTTGGAAAAAGTGCATGCACTTACAGAAGAAGCAATCTCGAATGGTTTTTTTGCGGTAATGATTCGTCCTGATTATGTTCGTTCAGTACGTATGCTGATTGAAGAAAAAAATGCAATTGTAAAACTGGGAACTGTGATTGATTTTCCGGAAGGAAAAGGAACGGTAACTGAAAAAATTTCAGAAGCGCAAAAAGCAATCGGTGACGGCGCAGATGAACTGGACTTTGTAGTTGACTATACTGCTTTCAAAAAAGGCAACGAGGAAAAAGTAAGGGAAGAGGTTGAGTTGTGTTCACGTTTAGGGTTGAAAGAGGAAAAAGTGGTTAAATGGATTATCGAAACTGCAGCTTTGACAGATGATGAAATTGCTAAACTCTCTTTATTAATCAAAGAAATTTACTTGGAAAAACTTTCAGCATTTCCGGTGGAAAATATTTTTGTAAAATCATCTACAGGATTTTTTGAAACTGTTGACGGGAAACCAAATGGAGCAAATGAGCACGTTATCAAAATCATGCTTGAAAATGCCAGTCCGCTTCCGGTAAAGGCTGCAGGCGGAGTGAAAACAAAAGCGGAAGCTGAAGCCATGATCAGTTTAGGTGTAAAAAGAATCGGAACTTCCTCTGCATTGCAGATTGTTTTGGGAGAAGAAGTTAAGAATAATTATTAAACAATACTTTTTCTTAAAATCCGTTTAAGAACATAAAGTTATTTATACTAATTTTAGCAAAAATTAAAAAAATGAATAAATATTGCCTTCTTGTTTTGGCTATTTTCGGATTTTTACAAAGTTGTTCGGATAGTGAACTAATTACACCCGGAGACGAATTTCAAACACCGATCTTACCCGGAACTTATACAGCCGAACTAAACGGAGTTTTTACTGACTTCAGCGAAACAACCTCAGTCAACTCCAATGATGTAGCAACTAGCATCAACGGCGCAAATGAAGAAGGGCAAACCATTAGTATATCTTTTCCTGCAACACTTGCAGAAGCCACATATACGCAGGCAACTGGAGCTGTAATTATGCTTATGATGGGTGGTGATGCAGGTACTTTTATGAATTTAGGTGCGACTGGTCAAATACTTCCTCTTAGAGTTAGAATTACAGAATTAAATATGGCAGACAGAGTTGTAAGCGGTACTTTCACGGGAGAAGTTTATAATTCTTTGGCAGATGAAACCTTGACTATAACCAATGGTCAATTCAAAGAATTGCCTTTTACACTTGTTGATGGAGGCGATGGAATCTTGAAAGCTAAATTTGACAATGTTTTATTAGATTTCAGTACAGACGCAGTTGCAGCCGGAAATGTAACCAATGCAACGATTTCAGGTCAAAATGCGGAAATGCAAAATTTAATAATAACAGTTCCTGAAGGATTGGAAGTTGGAACTTTGACTGAAGCAGACGAAGTTGTAGTTCAGGTTACACTGGGAACTTCAGGGAATCCGAATGATGTTTACAGCAACTATGATGCAGCGACTGAAACATTCTTACCATTTACACTTGTCATTACTGAAATTACCGAAGGAGCGAACGGAAGGGTAAAAGGTACTTTCATCGGAACCATCAAGAAATTTGTAGGAGGGACAGACGAAGAAATTGAAATTACAGATGGGGAAATTGATGTCCCGGTTAATTAAGAGAATTAACTAGATAAAATATAGGAACCGGAAGCAGAAAAAGTTTCCGGTTTTTTATTCTTTTTTGTCGGCAGGTGTATCACATCCGCAACCTTTTGAGCAGGATTTATTTTTAGAACCGAAAGATTTTCGGAACATTCCTGTCATATACAAAACTGCAATTATAAAAACGACAGCGATAAATACATATTGAATGATTGTCCAGAACATGTTTTAAATTTGAGTCAAAGTTATTTAATTATAAAAGAATAATAATGTGAATCTACATATCAGATTTTTTAAATATAAAAGGCAGTTCATCATAATGTCCTGCAGCCATAAATAAAATATTGCCGGAGTGTTCCGCATAATTCATGATGACCAAATTCCCCTCTTTGTCTTTTCCGATCCGGATTCTGTCCACTTCAATTTGGCTGTACAACAAAGGAATTACAGTCTGATTTTTTTTGAAATAAATTTCCATAAACTTATTTTTCATTTTACCTTCAAGGACAACTTCTTTATTATCAGCACCTTGTAAATAAGTTAGTTTGACTTTGTCTTGATCAATAGACAAATTGATAACATCAGCCTCTCCTTCCAAATTAAACAATTTTAAAATGTTGATTGAATGATTGTTGTTTCTTTTTGTGGATTCTGAATTACCATAATATTTACCACTCAATTCTGAGATAGAGGAATTGAATTTTACAAATTCTTTCGTTTTATTAAATTTTAAAGTTCCACAAGAATTGAAAATCAACCCTATGAGCATTATAAAACAAAATCTTAAAAGAATTTTCATATAAATTATTTCAAAAACTGATAAGCCATTAATGCCGCAAGATAAGCCAATCCGGTCATGAAAACGATTTGTATAAAAGTCCATTTCCACGAATCCGTTTCTTTTCGAACGATCGCTATCGTCGCCATACACTGCATCGCAAATGCATAAAACAACAACAATGAAACGCCGGAAGCCAAGTTATATGCTGGTTTTCCTGTGTTGGAATTGATTTCTTTTGCCATTCGTTCCCTGATGGTCAATTCATCATCGGTTCCTCCTAAGCTGTAAACTGTAGCCATCGTTCCTACGAAAACTTCACGAGCCGCAAACGAAGAAATCAATCCGATTCCCATTTTCCAATCATATCCCAAAGGTTCGATTGCAGGTTCAATCGTTCTTCCTAAATAACCCAAAAATGAATATTCGAGTTTATAAGAAGTGATTTCATTTTCCAATTCTTCATCGGCGAGATTTGGATTTTTTGCAGTTACGATTTCTTCCGCAGTGTTGAAATTTTCTCCTATTCCAAAAGTTCCTAAAACCCAAAGAATGATGCTGATGGCAAGAATCACTTTTCCGGCTCCGACAACGAATCCCAAAGATTTTTCCCAAACGGTGAGCAATACATTTCGCCAAACCGGAAGCTTATAAGTCGGCATTTCCATGATGAGGTAACTTTTGAAATTGGTTTTGATGATTTTTTTCAAAATCCACGCGCTTCCCAATGCACCAAAAATTCCCAAGAGATACATTGCAAACAATGCAATTCCCTGCATATTAAATCCATATATTTTTTCTTCAGGAATGATTAAACCAATGATCACAACATAAATCGGTAATCGCGCCGCACAAGTCATAAACGGCGTAACGAGAATCGTAATCAAACGCTCTTTGTCGTTTTCAATGTTTCTAGCAGACATGACCGCAGGAATTGCACAAGCTGCACCGGACATCAATGGAACAGCACTTTTCCCACTGAGCCCAAAAGGCTTCAGCCACCTATCCATCAGATAAACAACTCGGCTCATGTAACCGGACTCTTCCATGATGGAAATGAATAAAAACAAAATGACAATTTGTGGTACGAATATCACAATTCCGCCAATTCCGGCGATGATTCCATCGGTTAAAAGCCCATTAACCGGACCTTCGGGAAGGCTTTCGGAGACTGTGCCGGTAAGCCATGCAAAAGATTCGTCAATGAAATCCATAAATGGTCCCGACCACGCAAAAACTGCCTGGAAAATCAACATCAATAAACCAAAGAAAATCACATATCCTAAAACCGGATGAATCAAAATATTGTCTAATTTTTCGGTAAATGAAGTTTTCTTTTCAGCAGATTGGGTGAAAATTTTTTCTAAATGAAGGTTGATGGATTCATATCTGTCAATGGTCTCTTTTACCTGTAGCCTTTTAGCAATGATTTTATTTTCTTGTTTTAATTTATCAATTTCAAATTGTTCTTCCACCGAAATCGTTTTGATTTCTTTTTGCGACAGAAATTGCCAGGCTTTGTAATTATTTTGAATAGAGAATTTACCCTTGATGAAATTAATTTTATCCGAAAATTCATTCGGGATTGTATAAGATTCAGAATATTCAGAAACATTTTCAGCCAAAGCATTTTGCAGTTCATTCAAACCTTTTCCGCTTCGGGCATCGGTTGTGAAAACTTTGGTTTGCAGGATTTTTTCCAATTGTATTAAATCAATCTGAATTCCGTTTTTCTCTGCCTCATCAATTCTGTTGATCACAAAAATGGCAGGAATTCTCAACTCACGAACTTGCTGGTAAAGTAAAATCGCCCTTTTCAAATTATCAGGCGAAGCCACCACAACTCCCAAATCCGGATGCTGTTTATGTGCCGGATTGCTCAAAATATCAGTCACCACTTGTTCATCTAACGAAGTCGGATAAATCCCATACGTTCCAGGAAGGTCAATCAGCTGGTATTTATGACCGTTATGAGAAAAAAATCCGGTCTTTTTTTCCACCGTCATTCCCGGATAATTCCCGACTTTCTGGCGCAATCCCGTCAACAAATTAAACAAAGAAGACTTTCCCACATTGGGATTTCCTATGAGTGTGATTTTCTTTTCGTTCATCAGATAGATTCAATTAAAATGGAACTGGCTTCAGATTTTCTCAGCGCAATCAAATTGTCATTTTCTGTCATCTGAATGCAAATCGGACCGCCAAATGGAAGCCTTTTTTTCAAAATAATTTCAGAACCGGGAAGCAATCCCAATTCATATAATTTTACGGGAATTTCCTCTGATGTATAACCACTTATCCTCGCAGATTCATCTATTTTGAGATGCGCTATTGTCTTTTGCAAATCCATTTTTGGTTCGAATGTGTGATTCACAAAGATATTTAATTATAATTAATCTAAATAATGAGGTTTAATTGCTTTTGGGCGGCTCCCGTTAGGAACAAAAACCCGTTATTTCATTCAATATTTCAGCCAACGGGATCAGGCTATACATTGCAAGTCCTCATATCGCTTCGTTGCACTCCGCTCCATTCCGGGCTTTTCATTACTATCCTTGCCGCGGGGAAAACCCCAATCTCAGTAAAAAATCTAATTCTTTCGTGATAAAATTCATTCCACCAAAAACTTAAAACTGTTTTATCTTCGTTACAAATTAAAAAAGATGAAACAATTGGTATTGGCAATCGGAGGTTTATATGGTATGACTTCGGTTATTTTAGGAGCTTTTGGTGCACATGCATTCAAAAAAATCCTTCCGGCAGAAAAACTCGCAAGCTTTGAAACAGGCGTAAAATACCAAATGTACCATGCATTGCTTTTGGTCGCTATCGGATTATTTCTCCAATTTCAAACCACATTGGAAAAAAGTGCGGCATGGTGCATCATCGCAGGAACTTTCATTTTCTCTGTGAGCATTTACCTTTTATCATTTGCCGACCATTGGGGTGCAAACCTGAAATGGCTCGGACCCATCACACCGCTGGGTGGATTGTTTATGATTGTCGGCTGGGTTTTGCTTATCTTTTATTTCGTTAAGAGAAATTGATTATTCATCAAACCAGGTTTCCTTGATCGTGTGGCGAACCATGCGGTATCTGCCGGCATTGTCATAATAGAAGAAAATCACGTATTCGTTGATGCCGTCGATTAAGAATTCATATTCGTTGCCGACATCGCTTTTTATATCCATTTCATACAAAACCTCATTTTCATCATAGTCCCATTTAAGGATTGTATAAGTGGATGAAATGCTTCCGGTAATGTGTCTGAAAGAAGTCAATTCTGTATTGAAATTCATGATAGTGGTTCCGTCTTCTGTGGAATCGATGTTCCATTTTCCGGCTTTTTCGTCCCAAACTCCATCTTCGCGAAAGTTGGTCGTTACGGTCAATTGTGCATTTACAAAATAAGATGCAACCAATAAGAATGAGAAAAGTAAAGTTTTCATTTAATTAAGTTTTTCAGAACAAATATATTGCAATAAATGATTCGTAGTTTAATTTTGAGAATTTTTGATTATATAATCTTCGGTTTCTTTTTGGTCGAGCCATCCGTTGATTTTCAGCGGGTCGGTATCGTAATTGGCAAGCCATGTTTCGATGATGGTAATGATGGATGGGTGTTTTGATTTTAATTCTTCAAAAGTTTTAACGTGTAAAACATTTAAAGTTTCGTCGGCAGGAACTGCTATAATTTTGTAATCTTCTTCGTTGTCATCGATTAGTTTTACAGTAGCGATGGGAATGATGGGAATCAAAGTTCCTTGTGACAATGCTTCGCTGATGACAAAAATATCTACAGGATCACCGTCTCCGCCTTTGGTTGAATCAGAAAGGGTAGAAGGGATGTAACCGTAATTTGCAAAATAGGGAAGATATGGTATGATGCGGTCTTTGCCATCGCGCTGGTCGACTTCGAAAGAAAGGTCTTCGGTATTGTATTCGTATTTTTTGTTGGTTCCGGCGGGTATTTCAATGAGTGCATTGAAGAATCCGGATTCTGATTTGAAGGGGAGGTTTTTCATATTTTTTTCTTCACAAGAAAGAAGCAACAACCCTGAAATGAACAGGATAAAGATTTGTTTCATGGTGGTAATGCTTGAATTGATATACAAATATACTTAAGTTAATATATAATTTAATGAACATTCTCAGTATAAATGAAGTTCTCCGGAGATCAAGAATTTAAGGAGTCAAGTAAAATATTAGAGTAATCTTTGTTTTTTAACCTGACATTTCTCATATTTCTCAAGTTTTTTTGTTTTCCTTAACATAATTAATTAAGTTTGGAATTCGTTAAAACTAAGATTATGAGAACCAACCTATCGCTTAGCGGCATCCTGCCGTG
>NZ_FWXS01000012.1 GCF_900176425.1 Moheibacter sediminis
AGCGGGAGTGTGAACATCAGGAATTATTAAATTAAAATTGTTTCATAGTTGAGATTGTTGAAATCCTCTCTGTCAAATGGGCGAGAGGGTTTTTTATTAATTTTAAATATTGTAATCGATTACAAAAATCTAATGATATTCAATACTAAATATGAATATTACATCGACGTATAGTGAACAATCTTAAGAGTTATTCTTAAAAATCAGGTATATAGTTTATAAGAATTAATATTTAATTATTATTTAAAACTATGATTGTCAGAATTTTAAAACTATTAATTGAAAGGATGTATAATTTAATTTATCAAAAAGCTCAACATTTATATATTTTTTGTAATATTGTCCAATTGACACCAAGTTAAATATTTTAATTAAATATTGTAATCGATTGCATTACTTGTTTGGATTTAATTTTTAACACATAATCTAATTTATTAATTAAAGAAAAGACAGCTTTTCTCACAAATGAACATGAAATTTATAGGTTACGACATAGGAAGTTCATCTATCAAAGCATCAATCGTTGATGCCAAAGGAAAATTGATTGCGCATACCAAACATCCAAATAATGAAATGCCGATTGATTCTCCAGAACCTGGATGGGCAGAGCAAAATCCTGAATATTGGTGGAAAATATTCTGTACCGTAACCCAGAAAATTCTCACAGAAAATAAAATCAATCCAAACGACATCCAAGGAATTGGAATCTCTTATCAGATGCACGGATTGGTTTTGGTAGGGGAAGACAAAATGCCGCTCAGACCGTCAATCATTTGGTGCGACAGCCGTGCGGTAAGTGTTGGTGAAGAGGGTTTCAACGCAATAGGCGAGGAGAAATGCATGAAAGAAGTATTAAATTCTCCAGGAAATTTCACAGTATCCAAATTAAAATGGGTTAAAGAAAACGAACCGGAAATTTACGATAAGGTTTGGAAATTCATGCTGCCTGGAGACTACATCGCGTTGAAATTGACGAGCGAAGCGACCACAACCATCACTGGACTTTCCGAAGGTGTGTTTTGGGATTTTGAAAAAAGTCAGGTTTCGGAAACGATTATGAATCAATTTGGAATCGATTCTCAATTGGTTTCTGATGTAGTCGAAAATTTCAAAATTCAATGTAAAGTTTCAGCAAAAGGTGCGGAAGAATCCGGACTGGCCAGGGATATTCCGATTTATTACCGGGCAGGCGATCAGCCTAACAATGCTTTGTCATTGAACGTGATGAATCCCGGAGAAATCGCTGCAACTGGCGGTACTTCAGGCGTTGTGTACGGAATTACGGATAACATTATTTCCAAAGAACCCGTTCGCATCAACAATTTTGCACACATCAATCATACAAATGAAAATCCAAGAATCGGAAAAATGCTTTGCATCAACGGTGCCGGAATTCAATATAGTTGGTTACGCCATCAGGTTGCACAGGGGAAAGAGAGTTATTATGATCTGAATCTGATTTCATCGCAAATTCCGATTGGTTCAGATGACTTATTGATTTTTCCTTTTGGGAATGGTGCGGAAAGGATGTTAAACAACAAAGATATTGGTTCGTCCATTCACAATTTAAATTTCAACCGACATAAAAGCGAACATTTGTACAGAGCAGGTTTGGAAGGAATCGCTTATTCATTCGTGTATGGAATGGATATTTTGATGAATGACGGATTGCAAAAAGGAATAATCAAAGCCGGAGGCGACAATTTGTTCCGTTCGCCAATGTTTGCGGAAACTATTGCTACACTACAAAATGTGGAAATCCAAATAATAGATACTACCGGTTCTACAGGTGCGGCCCGTGCGGCTGCAATGGGAGCAGGTGCGTTTAATTCTATCGGCGAAATTCTGATGGACAAAGACATCATCACCACTTATCATCCTCACAATGAAAACAAATCACACTACGAAGAGAGCTACAATAAGTGGAGAGACAAACTAAATCAAATATTAAATAATTAACATAAAAAATACAATTTACAATGTCAATAATCACAGGAAACAAAGAATATTTCAAAGGACTTGGAAAAATTGAATTCGAAGGGAAAGAATCAAACAATCCTTTGGCATTCAAATATTATGACGAAAATAAAGTTGTTCGTGGAAAATCCATGAAAGAGTATTTCAAATTCGCGGTGGCTTACTGGCACACGTTCTGCGCAACGGGCGGAGATCCGTTTGGTGTGGGAACACAGCAATTTGATTGGTTAGCGAGTTCAGATGCCAAACAAAAAGCAACCGATAAAATGGATGCTGCCTTTGAATTCTTTACAAAATTAGGCGTGCCTTATTATTGTTTCCATGATTTTGATTTAATTGACGAAGGAGAAAATTTCAATGAATCGACGAAAAGACTAGAATTCATCACCGATTACGCCAAAGAAAAACAAGCGGCTTCCGATGTGAAATTATTGTGGGGAACTTCGAACTGTTTTTCCAATGCAAGATTCATGAATGGTGCGGCAACTAATCCAAGTTTTGATGTGTTGGCGTATGCAGGCGGACAAGTGAAAAATGCTTTGGATGCGACCATTAAATTAAACGGTGAGAACTATGTTTTCTGGGGTGGACGCGAAGGTTATATGTCTTTGTTGAACACGGACATGAAACGCGAGCAGGAGCATTTGGCTAAGTTTTTACATTTGGCAAAAGACTACGCACGTGCCAATGGTTTCAAAGGAACTTTCTTTCTGGAACCAAAACCGATGGAACCTACAAAACATCAATACGATTTCGATGCGGCGACTTGTTTAAATTTCTTACGTCAATACGATTTATTAGGTGATTTCAAATTAAATATTGAAGTTAATCATGCAACTTTGGCGCAGCATACCTTTGAACATGAATTACAAGTAGCGGCTGACAATGGCGTTTTGGGAAGCATCGACGCGAATCGCGGAGATTATCAGAATGGATGGGATACAGACCAATTTCCGGTTGATTTGTATGAAATGACACAAGCGATGTTAGTGATTATCCAAGCGGGTGGATTTGCAGGCGGTGGAGTTAACTTCGACGCAAAAATCAGAAGAAATTCAACAGATTTAGAAGATATTTTCATCGCGCACATCAGTGGAATGGATAATTTCGCAAGAGCATTTTTAGCGGCAGATGCAATTTTAGAAAAATCAAAATATACCGAAATCAGAACCAACCGATACGCTTCATTTGACAGCGGAAAAGGTAAAAATTTCGAAGAAGGAAAACTTTCTTTGGCTGATTTGGCCGCACACGCAGAAGGATTGGGCGAAGTAGGGAGAGAAAGCGGAAAACAGGAATATTTAGAAAGTATTATCAATCAATATTTATAAGCGATGGCTGTCATTATAAATTCAGGTCCTAAATTCACGCCCAGTAAAACCAAAGCCAAAATCAACATGGTTTATGTGACGGTGCTGACGCTCGTTGCGACTTTGGGTGGATTGCTTTTTGGTTACGATACAGCGGTGATTTCCGGTGCAGAACGTTCTGTGGAAGAATACATGATAAAACCTTTGGGATTGAGCTCACTCGCGCATGGCGCCACGATTTCAAGTGCCTTGATTGGGTGTATCATGGGAGGTGCTGTTTCAGGTTTCTTTTCTTCCCGTTTAGGTCGTAAAAAATCATTAATGCTCGCAGCTTTTTTATTCTTTATCAGTGCTTTAGGTTCTGCTTATCCGGAATTTTTATTCTTTGAAAAAGGAGAACATTCCATGGGATTATTGCTTGCATTTAATTTTTACAGAATTTTAGGTGGGATCGGTGTCGGATTAGCATCCGCAGTTTGTCCGATGTATATCGGCGAAATCGCTCCGGCAGAGATTCGCGGAAGATTGGTTTCACTCAATCAGTTTGCGATTATTTTCGGGATGTTGGTCGTTTATTTTGTGAATTGGGGAATTGCTGACGGACAAACCATCGAATGGATCAACGAAATCGGATGGCGTTATATGTTTTTGTCATTGACCATTCCTGCAGGATTATTCGGACTTTTATTGTTTTTAGTTCCTGAAACGCCGCGTTATTTGACGATTGTCCTCAAAGACGATGAAGCATTGAAAATTCTTACAAAAATCAATGGAGCAGAACGCGCAAAAGAAATTTTCGCAGAAATCAAAGAAACGGTTGAACAAAAGAAAAGCAGCATTTTTTCTTTTGGTAAAAAAGTAATTATCATCGGTATTTTGCTTTCTGTATTTCAACAATTTGTAGGAATTAATGTGGCATTGTACTACGCACCACGTATTTTCGAAAGCATGGGTGTAGCCAAAGATGCTTCCATGATGCAGACCGTTGTGATGGGATTGATCAACGTAGTATTTACGGTAATCGCAATTTTCACGGTTGACAAATGGGGTAGAAAACCTTTACTCATCATTGGTTCAGTAGGTATGGCAATTGGTATGTTCGCCATTTCTATCATGTCCTATTACGGAATCATCGGCATCTGGACATTGGTGTTCATTATCGTTTACACCGCATCATTCATGATGTCATGGGGACCGATTTGCTGGGTATTGATTTCAGAAATTTTTCCGAATAAAATTCGTGGCGGAGCCATTGCAATTGCAGTTGCAATTCAGTGGGCAGCCAATTATTTGATATCATCTACTTATCCGTTTATGATGGAATTCAGTGGCGCATTTACCTATGGATTTTATGGCGTAATGAGTCTAGTTTCTTTGTTCTTTGTTTGGAAAATGGTTCCCGAAACCAAGGGGAAATCATTGGAAGAAATCGAAGGAATTTGGAAAAAATAATTTGTTTGAAAGAATTTAAAAATAAAGGATTAATGTTTTAGTTTAAAGAGCTCTCATTTTTTTTGATTGTTAGGAATTTAGAGAGTTCTTTTTTTATAATTAATTTAAACAAAAATGAAAATTAAATTGTCTTTGTCATTGTTTATCTTGAGTATATTCATTTATTCACAAGACGAAATCAGATACCTGACAGATACCATCTATAGTGCCGATGCTTCTGCGCATTTGTTTGACGGAAAGATTTTCATTTATCCTTCACACGACATCGAAACGGGAGTGACAGACGGTACCGACGGCGCACATTACAACATGAAAGACTACCACGTCTATTCGATGGATAAAATCGGCGGTGAAATCACAAACCATGGCGTGGCATTTGGATTGCAAGATGTTCTGTGGGCATCAAAACAGCTTTGGGCACCTGATGCGGCACACAAAGACGGCGTTTATTATTTTTATTTTCCGGCAAAAGACAAAGATGGAATTTTCAGAATTGGTGTTGCCAAATCAAACAAACCTCAAGGTCCATTTAAACCTGAAAAAAATTACGTAAAGGGAACTTACAGCATGGATCCTGCGGTTTACGAAGACAATCAAAAATATTATCTCTATTTCGGAGGAATCAGGGGCGGGCAGCTTCAGAAATACAGAAACAACATTTATTCAAAAAATAACGATGAACCTGCCAAAGACGAAAATGCATTATCACCAAAAATAGCTTTGCTTAAACCGGACATGATTTCATTGGCAGAAGAGCCGAAAGACGTTTTGATTTTGGACGAAAAAGGAAATCCAATCAAAGCAGGAGATGAAGATAGAAGATTTTTTGAAGGTGCTTGGGTACATAAGTTTAATGGTAAATATTATTTGTCTTATTCCACCGGAACCACGCACAAAATCTGTTATGCTATGGGTGACAATCCTTATGGACCGTTTAACTATCAGGGTGTTGTTATGACGCCGGTGAAAGGCTGGACGACGCACCATTCCATTATTGAAGTGGAGGACGAGTGGTACATTTTTTACCATGACACGAAAAAGTCAGGGAAGAATTATCTCAGAAATGTGAAGTATAGAAAATTGACGCATAATCCTGACGGAACGATTCAAACATTAAATGGTTTAGATTAAATTAATTCAAAATAAAAAATATGTTTTCAGTTAAAAAAGTACCCAATCTCTTATTGTTAGCCGCATGTATGATTGCTGTTAATTGTAAAAAAGATTCCGTTGCTGCAGATGCATTTTCTGTTTCGGTAGAGAATGAACTTGATTTTGCGAGAGAAGAAGTAGTGGCTGTTCAGGCAGCTGAATTGAAAAATTTACTCGAAAAAAACAAACCTGCCGATATCCGCGTCAAATTGCAGGGAGAAACCGAATATCTGCCTCTTCAGTGGATCGATTATGACAGTGACGGTAAAGAAGATGAATTGGTTTTCCAAGTGAAAATTGAGCCAAAAACAAAACTCTTTTATGAATTTGTAGCAGATGCTTCAAAGATAAACCCGAAGAGCAAAGCAGTTGCTTATTCGCGCATCGTCCCTGAAAGATTTGACGATTATACTTGGGAAAATGAAAAGATAGCTTTCCGCGTTTATGGACCGAAAGGGCAGGAGGAAGCACTCAAAAAAACAAAAGGAGCGACCCTTTCCAGCGGTGTGGATATTTGGTTAAAAAGAACAGATAAATCTGTAATTGACGAATGGTACAAAGGTTATCTGACCGACCCAATGTTTTACCATGTGGACAAAGGCGAAGGTTATGACCCATACCATGTGGGCGACAGCCGTGGAACCGGAGCTTTGGGTGTTTGGGACAATGGGGAATTATTGGTTTCTCAAAATTTCACTGCGCACAAAACAATTTCTGCAGGTCCTTTGAGAACCGTTTTCGAATTGACTTATGCACCTTGGAGCGATTATAAAATCAGCGAAACGAAAAGAATCACATTGGATATCGGTTCCAATTTCTCAAAATTTGAATCTAATTTCAAATCAGAAAAACCTGTTCCGAACTATACTGCAGGGATTACCCTCCACAGAAATGAAGGCGAAGCGAACATCAATTCCGAAAAAGGATGGTTTCGTCATTGGGAAAAAATCGATGATGCTTATGTGGGACAAGGAATCGTCATTGATCCTTCGATTGTAGATACGGCATTCACACATAAATCAGATGTCGTTGATCAAAGCAACCTTTTGGTGGTTACAAAACCGGCAGGGAAATTAACTTACTACGCAGGGTTTGCATGGCAAAAAAGCGGACAAGTGAATACTGTAAAAGATTGGGAAAAAATACTGGACAAGCAGGCACAGATACTGGCAAGTCCGTTGAAGATTGTTGTTGTGAAGTAATTTGCGTTACTTTAAATTGAAAGCCAACGTCGTTAGATGTTGGCTTTTTTTATTCTTAAATTTTCTGGGTGCTCTACAACTTTGACAAAATTTTTTTGAATACAGTGCAGCAAAATGAAGAATTTATGAAAGAATGAGATTCCTGCTTTGTCGGAATGATATTAATTTGTTATAAATTTTTCTAATCCAACATTTAATCCCGCCAAATGTTTCAAAGCCATTTCAGCTGTCAAAGCCGCACCCAATTTAGACAAATGTGTATCGTCATTTTTTCCTTCCGGATAATAAGCATTTTGACCTTTTTCAAAATGCAGATACAGATCTTTTGATTTTTCAGGACCATAAGAAATAACCAATTGTTCGGTCAGCAATTGCAAATCCACAAAAGCAACTTTTAAATCATTTGCAACCATTCGCACCACCAAAGGATAATTGCCATGCGTATCGATGAGAACACCTTTCTCATTGAAATTTCTCCTAACAATCGAAGTCATCAAAATCGGAATTGCACCTTTTTCTCTGGCTTCGTTTACATATCTTTCCAGATTGGTGCGGTATTGCGTCGCGGGATTGGTAAACCTTACAGAATCCTGGTCTTTCTGATCATTATGCCCGAATTGTATGATGACGAAATCTCCTTTTTTAATTTGTTTGAGAACAGGTTCCCATCTGCCTTCGCTTCGGAAACTTTTGGAACTTCTTCCGTTGACAGCATGATTTTGAATTTCAATTCCCGACATTAATTCCGGAAGCATTTGTCCCCAACCGTGTTCAGGATTTTTATCCGGATCTTTTTTGTCTGCCATTGTTGAATCGCCAATCAAAAATAAGGTTGCTTTTTCCTGCGCGAAAGAAATTGAATTGAATACCATGAATATGATTAAAATGAATTTTTGCATGAATTTAAATTTGAATTAATTTGGAATCCATCCTCTGAAAATATTTTCCAAATTATATTTTTTAGCTTCTTTTTTGGTCAATTGATGTGACCAGATTACCCTTTTAGAATTCTCTGCGCCTTCACCTTTGTTATTATATTCGGCATAATAAGCAGTTTTCTCTTTCTCAGGAAACATTTTATCGCCCGGCCATGCATCCCAACCTTCAGGGACAATGTGCTTCCCGATATTTGAATTGATGAAAACTGTTTTCGCATAAGGACGCCAAGGTCTTCCCAAAAAGGCTTTTGTAATTCCTTCTTTGGCAATTAGTTCGCAATTGAAAAACACATAACCGTAAGGATTTTCTTTGTCAGTCGCTGCGGCGGTAGCATAAGAATCAGTCAGGTTTTTAATGGTACAATTCTGAAAAACTACTGTAGCTTGCCCGAAAATAAAATCGGTTGTTCCTTCGATGTGACAGGTTTCATAGTATTGTCTGCTTTGGTTTGTCGCAGTATAAAGCGTATCCTGACAACCTAAAATATTTGAATTTTTCATGATAAATCGGTCGCCTTCCACATGCAAAGCAACTGCTTGTCCTTGATTACAAGAAGAATTTTTAATCGTGATATTTTCAATTTTGATGTCGTCGCCTACAACAAGAAAAGTGTAAGAATTGAAAGTCGTCATTTTTTGCTGAGTACATTCATCAATTTTTCCTGAATAATCATCATTCACAATGATGGTATTTTCGCGATTTTCTCCCTGAATGGTAATGTGATGTTTTGATGAACGGATTTCAATTTTTTCATTGTAAGTTCCGGATTTGATGTAAACCAAAGCTTCACCCGGACCCAAATCACGCAAAGAATCAATTGCTTTCTGAACAGAAGTAAAATTGCCGCTTCCATCCTGTGCCACGACCAATTTTATGTAGGGTTCAGCTGCATTTAAAATGCTTCCCAACATTAATACCAATCCTAATGATTTTAATTTCATAATGATGAATTTTTAAGGTTTCCAATCGCCCAATACTTTTTCTTTGGTGAAATTATGCGTCTCTTTTGGATCTAAAATATAGCTCCATTTGATTCTGGTTTTCGACGCGCCTTTTCCTTTGGAACCGATTTCAGCATAATAAGCGGTTTTTTCGCTGCTTTCTTTTTCCCAATTATTCCATCCTTCTGCTTTGATAGATTCATCCATTTCACAATTCACAAAAATTACTTTCGCATAAGGACGCCAAGGTCTTCCCAAATAAAATGAATCAGGCGTGTCGCCGCTTATTTTACAGTTCCAGAAAACATAGCCGTAATTCTGTCCTTCCGGCGTGGATGCTGCGGTAATGTAACCGTTGTTTTTGTTGATCAATTCACAATTTTCAAAAAAGGCCGTTCCCGCACCGAAAATATAATCAACCGTTCCTTCGATTTTACAATCCAGGAAATAATGTCTTCCGCCGCCTTTTACCAAATACAACGTATCCTGATTTCCGCGGAAATCACAATTTTTGAAATAAACTTTATCCGCTTCCACTCGCATCGCAACGGCTTGTCCTACTTCGCCTGCAGAATTTTCAAAAGTTATGTTTTTCGCAGTGAAATCATCTCCGAAAACAAAAAATGAAGCTGAACCTGAAGTTCCTATTTCTTGTCCGATTGCATTTAATTTTTTGGAATAATTGTCAAAGGTCAAAATGGTTTTTTCTTTGCTTTCTCCGATAAAATGAATGTTGGTTTTGGAGCTCGGAAGAATTATTTTCTCTTTGTAAGTGCCGTTTTTGATCAAAACCCTGACCGGAACTTTACTGAAATCCGGCAAATGCATGATCGCATCCTGAACGGTTTTGAAATTTCCGGAACCGTCTTTTGCAATCGTAAAATGAAATTCCTCTTGTGCATTTAAAAATGACAAAGAAGAGAGAATTAATAACAAAGAAAATATTTTATTCATGTTAAATTTAATTTCGAAAAAAAAATCACTCTTTTGTTTCAAAATGTTTTTCAGAGTGATTTTTTATAAAATTATGAATTAATTAAATCAATTATTTAATGGCATTTTTCGGTAAATCTTTAGAAGTCTGAAGTAATTTCTGATTCTTTTTTACATTTTCAGGAATCTTCACATTCGTTGTTTTTTCACCCAATACTTTTAGTGAAACAGACTCTTTTGAATCAATTTCCAGCGTTGAAATGTCAATGTTTTTACTGTTGTAAATGGTCACAGGGATTCCTGATTCGGTAGTTTTCAAGGTTACATTTTTCAAAATAATTTCATCTGAATCGATGATGGTGATTCCTTTTTTTGTTTCAAAATTTGAATTTTCAATCACGATATTTTTCAAATTCATTTCAGGCAAACCAACAAAATATGCGGCTTCATCAGAATTAATTACATTGATGTTTTTAAAGAAAATATTTCTGAAAGCCGGCGTTTCTTCCGTAACCGGGACCAATTTTTCGTTTCTTGCTTCCGCATCAGAACTTTGGTCTTCTTCGATAATTGGAGAATTTCCATCGTAAAACATATTGAATCCGATGGTTTGCGAAGGAATGTTGATCATATCGATGTTGCTGATGTAAATGTTTTCCACCACACCACCGCGGCCCCGTGTCGTTTTGAAACGCAATCCTATATCTGTTCCGATGAAAGTACAACCTGAAACGTGAACGTTTTTCACACCGCTTGACATTTCACTTCCCACTACAAATCCGCCATGTCCGTGGTACACAACATTGTTTTTGATGATTACATTTTCTGTCGGAATTGCTCGGTCTCTACCGTCTTTGTCCTTTCCTGCTTTGATACAAATCGCATCGTCACCCACATCGAATTTATTGTCGTAAATCAAAACATTTTTACAAGATTCCAAATCCAAACCGTCACCGTTTTGCGAATACCAGGGATTTCTGATATCGAGGTTTCTGATAATGATGTTGGAGCTCATCAATGGATGAATGTTCCAGGCAGGAGAATTCTGGAAAGTCGGACCGTCTAAAAGGATTCTGTCAGATTTCACGATACTGACCATCACGGGACGCAAAAAGTCTTTGACTTTCACTAAATCTTCCTTGGTGATTTTATCAGGAACATTGAAATTTGAACTGCTTTCATGACCTAATTTTGAGCTTTCAGATGGAAACCACATTTTGCCGTCTTGTGAAACCAATCCACCCGAATCAACCAATTTTTTCCATTGGGCATCGGTCATTTTTCCTCTCTTCACGTAACGCCAAGCGTCTCCGCTTCCGTCGATGATTCCTTTTCCTGTGATGGCGATATTTTGTACGTTGTGCGCCATGATAGGCGAAGCATTTCTGGTGGTGTTTAACCCTTCAAAACTCGTTTCAATCAAAGGATAATCATCAAAATCACGGCTGAATAAAATCAAAGCACCGTCTTCCATGTGCAGATTTACATTGCTTTTGAAATAAATCGGACCCGTCAACCAAATACCTCTTGGAACGATTACTTTTCCGCCGCCTTTTTTATTGATGTCCGAAATGGCATCGTTGATGGCTTTTGTATTTTTGAAAATCCCGTCCGGTTTTGCTCCAAATTCAGTTATGTTGACTGATTTGTTTGGGAAACCGGTTTCTAAAACCTTTGGCATATTGAACTCAATATCTTTGTAGACGTCAGTCTGTGCCTGAATTTGAAATGAAAAAAACAATGCGAGGATGCTCGTGAACAATTGAGTGTATTTTGACATTTTATTTAATTTTTCTGTTGAATGTTTCATTTTAGTCATGTGTTAATTATAAATTTAAATTTTGCAGAAATAACTTCAGTTGTATAGGCATGATTTTCTCCTGAAAATGTAGGCTGTTGTGGTAGAATCAGCATAAAAAAGGCCAATACAAAAGCAATAAATTTGATATGAATAAATTTAATCATTGCTGTTTGTTATTTTCTTCAATTCATTAAAAACCAATCCGGCCACAACTTTAGCACCTTCTGTTTGGAAATGTGTATTGTCTTCCTGACCTTCAGGATATGCTTCATATTTCCCTTTTGGAAGATTCATGAAGTATTTTTCCGAAACAAAATCTTTTCCTTTTTTTAAAAAAAAGATTAATATAGCCCAAAGTGGCTAATAAAGAGTAGTTTACAAGAACCGAAAGTGCTATCGGTAACGATTTAGTAATGGTGCTTACTGCACTCGCTTTCATCTGATTACCTTGTAAATCATTATTGCAAATTTAATAAAAAAAGGGTTAAGTCGTAGTGTACTTAACCCTTTTTCTGCTTTTCCAATATACATCAAAAAGCGTAATTGGAAATAAATCTTTCCCAATATGGGGACACAATGTGATAATGGTTTACATATTATTTCCAAGTTTTGGTATATCAATTAAAATGTGGTTCCGAAACAAGTAGTGATAACTTTTAACAGACTAAGCTATGGAAATCGTGTTGAGTAAAATATTATCGCAAATTCAGCATCAGGAAGATAATCTTTCTTCTCAAATTATGCAAACTGCTGATGAGGCTTACCAAATGACCTTATTCCTGAAGGAAATGCTATTTACCATAAAGATGAAAGTCTTACAAACCGGATTTAAGGACGAACGGCAGGAAATCAATTTTTTCAAGAATATCAAACCGCAGATTTTAGGAAAACTTATTTATTACAATAAGGTATTCCGCATTGAAACTACCTGCCCCGTAAGTGCAGGGAGAATACACCAAAGTTATTTTGAAAACCAACTTAAAATCCTCAAATCCGAATACAAGGAAAGCATATCCAATGAGGATTTTTACAGGTACTATCGTGCAGGCAGAACTGACCGTGACCACAGTTATTTCAGGCTCGGAAAAATCAATTACCACGATGGTCTAAAAAGTAGTGTATTTGAAATTGACCTTAGCTTTTCTACTTATTACGATAACAAAGTTGCCCATATTATAGCCAATGAATTACTTTATACTTTCTTGCTTACCAAAATAAACCCTGAAAAAAATCCCGATACCATTTCAATAAACGGTGATGGAAACAAAGACATTTCGTGGACGAACTCGCAAAATGCACTGATAGAATTGATTTACGCCCTGTATGTTTCCAAATCTATTGCATACGGGAAAATAGGCATCAGGAAATTAGCATTGATTTTCCAAATCCTCTTCCGAACGCCCTTGAACGATATACATCATTCTTTCCACCGAATGAAAACAAGGGCAGGCTCCCGAACGGTGTTTTTAGACCAGCTCAAAATTTCCCTCGAAGAGTATATGGATAAAGACCTTTAGCAACATCAGCACGGGTGTTTGAAAGCAGTACACAAAATGTACTGCTTTTTCTTTGCCCATATATGCCAATTGGCATATATGGGCAAAAGGCTACTACAAAATAACCGAAACACGCTAAAACCCTTATTAAACAAGGGTTTTTCTCATTGCAAAAAATTTGAAAAAAAGTGCCAAACCAATGGGTACGCATTGGCAGACAAACACTGCCACACTTCTGAATTTTGTACTGTGAATATTAAACAATAGTGCAATGAACATTATAACAGTTGACGAAGAAGTGTGGAAGCACCTCAACGAACGGTTGAAAGCCATTAGCGAATATATCCTCAAACTGGAAGATACAAGCTACGATAGCTTATGGCTCAACAACCACGAAGTCTGCCAGTATCTCCACATCAGCGAAAAAACGTTGTGGCGTATGCGCACCAACGGGCAGATAGCTTTTTCAAAAATGTACGGGCAGTATTACTATACGATTGGTGCTATCAAGGAAATGCTCAACGCTAACGCCGTGCAGACGACCGATGAATATGTGGAGCAGCTTATGGCGAAAGGCAAAAGCTATATCGAGAAAGGCAGAAAGCTGAAATCAGGTAATCATTAAAAGCGTACCCGTATGAATATTGACAAAATGGAATTTGTGGCGTGGATGGAACGCATAATGGACAGGCTGGACATTCTTGGCAACCACATCGACGATTTACAAAAGAAGCGCAACAGCATAGACGGCGAAGAGTTACTGGATAATCAGGATTTATTGCAAATGCTGAAAATCAGTAACCGTTCCCTGCAACGGTATCGCTCCATAGGTAAGCTCCCTTATTATACCATTAGCGGAAAACTGTATTACAAACTGTCCGATGTGCATCAATTCATCAGGGAAAGTTTTAACCCGCCCCTGCCTAAACTGGATGCCAAGAAGTGACAAACACTGCCTTTGAGTGCCACATAACGCAAATCAGTGAAGGCTTCCTTTACATTCGACCGTGAATTTTAAAATTTCAGATTATGAGCGAAGAAACAACGAATAAACAAGAAATGCCGGAACAGCTTTCGGACATATTACTCGTACTGGATAAAGAGAAAATGAAAATCCAGGCGGTAAAGAGTATCGACGAAAACGGGAAAATGGAAACCGTAGAACCCACCAAGAAGAACCAAAACCAGTTTATGCGTGTGGACAAAAGCGGCGATTTCTTTTCCAACTTCTTTTCCAATTTTTTCAGCCAGTTAAAGAACCCTACAAACTTTACTTTCTTCAAAGTGCCTGCCCCTGTTGCTGCTGAAAAAGCGGAGGAACTGCAAAAGCACGTATATAAGCCCACTCCACAGGGCGAGAAAGTGCTGAAAGAACACGAAGTGAAAGCAGAACTCCAACCGGATAAAAAACAAGAAAATCAAAATAATATGGCAACAGCACAAACAACAACAGAAACAAGCGAATACCGCTACAAGCCGGAGCAGATTGATTGGGACACAATGAAAAACCTCGGATTAAGCAAAGAGTATCTTGAAAAAAGAAACCTGCTCGACCCTTTGTTACGAGGTTATAAAACCAATGAACTTTTACCGATAGGTATTAACCTCGGTAGTTCCATCCTCCGCACAGATGCCCGCTTGTCTTTGCAGCAAGCGGAAGACGGCAATGTTATCGTGGCAATACACGGTATCAAAAGAGAACCTAACCTCCACTTTGAGTTTTTCGGTCACAAGTTTACGGACGAAGACAAGAAAAACCTGCTCGAAACGGGTAATATGGGGCGTGTCGTCAATTTGGTAAATTCTAAAACAGGCGAACTGATGCCGTCCATTATCAGCATTGACAGGCTGACCAATGATGTGATTGCACTGCGCACGGAGTTTATAAAAATTCCCGATGAAATTAAGGGCGTAAAGCTGAATGACGAACAAAAGCAAACGCTGATGGAGGGCAAACCGCTCTATTTAGAGGGTATGATTTCCTCGAAAGGAACGGAGTTTTCGGCAACTGTACAATTCAATGCGGACAAACGGTATGTTGAGTTCCTGTTTGACAGAAGCAACAACAATCAGCAGGCGCAAACGAACCAACAGAATACCCAACTAAGCAATCAGCAAAGCCAACCGCAAGAAGCTCCAAGAACTTTCAGGGGCAAAGAACTGGATGATGAGCAGTACAACAAGTTCAAAGCTGGACAAACCATATACGTTGAACTGAAAGACAAAAAAGACCAACCGTATAAGGGTTATATCACGTTCGACAAAGATAGCGGAAAGACCAATTTTGAGTTTCCCGGTCAGTACAAAGCACGGGTAGAACCTGCCGAAACTCATAAAACACAAACTGCCGTCAATTCGGAGGGTAAAACCAACGAAGCGACCAAGAACGTCCAAGAGCCTTTGAAGTCCGGGCAGCAAAGACCGAAAAACGAGAAGCAGCAGGAGCAACAGGATAACAAGCCTGAAAAATCCAAAGGCAGAAAAATGTAATACAGTATGAAAACAATCATTGCAGAAAAACCAAGCGTAGCAAGGGAAATAGCCGGACTTGTGGGAGCATCCGATAAAAAGGATGGCTACCTGACAGGTAACGGCTATTTTGTTACGTGGGCATTCGGTCATTTAATAGGACTGGGAATGCCCGAAGATTACGGCATTTCGGGATTTGATAAAGCATCCCTGCCGATATTGCCCAACCCGTTTTTATTGACCGTCCGCAAGGTCAAAAAAGACAAAGGGTACACCGCCGATACTGGCGCATTAAAGCAACTGAAAGTCATTGAGCAGCTTTTTAAGCAAAGCAACAGCATCATCGTTGCTACCGATGCAGGTCGTGAGGGCGAACTCATTTTCAGGTACATTTATGAATACCTGAAATGCAACAAACCTTTTGAACGCCTTTGGATAAGTTCGCTTACCGAAAAGGCAATAAAGCAAGGCTTCAACAACCTAAAAGACGGGGCAGCATTTGACGGACTGTATCAGGCAGCGCAAGGCAGAAGCCGTGCCGACTGGCTTGTAGGCATCAATGCTACACAGGCATTGAGCATTGCCGCAGGCAATGGTATCTATTCGCTTGGAAGAGTGCAAACGCCCACACTGGCTTTGATATGCAAACGTTACCTCGACAATAAGAATTTCACGGTAAAGAAATACTGGCAGATACAATTAACGCACAACAAAGCCCAGGTTGATTTCAAAAGTATTTCCGCAACCAAATGGGACGAAAAGCAACTTGCTGATGATACCCTTAAAGCTATTCAGCGTGGCGCAACGGCAACCTTTACATCAGTAGAAACCAAAAGCGTTACAGAACAACCGCCCTTGCTTTTCGACCTGACAGGCTTACAAAAGGAAGCCAACAAAAGGCTGAAATTATCTGCTGAAGCAACGCTCAATATTGCGCAAAGCCTGTACGAAAAGAAGTTTATCACGTACCCACGTACCGGGAGCAAATACATCCCTGAAGATATGTGGGCAGAAATTCCAAACCTCGTGCGGGCATTGCAAAATCGTGAGGATTGCAAGCAAGCCCTTACCAAAATCAAATGGGGACGGTTCAACAAACGTATCGTGAATGACCTCCGTGTAACGGACCATCACGGTTTGTTGATTACGGACAAAGTGCCGTCCGTACTTAATGCAGACGAAAACAAGATTTACAATATGATTGCGCTTCGCTTGCTTGAAGCCATATCGCAAGCCTGTGTCAAAGAAATAACCGATGTATCATTACAGGTATTGCATTACGACTTTACGGCAAAAGGCTGTAAAATTCAGGAAGCGGGTTGGCGTTCCATAAAAGGAAGTTTTACCGATGACGGCGAAGAGCCAGTGCAGGAATTACCTGAACTGCATAAAGGCGACGAACTTGCCATAAAGGAAGCCGCAGTTTTGGAAAAGCAGACCAAACCACCAGTGCTTTACACCGAAGCCGGGCTTTTGTCGGCTATGGAAACCGCAGGGAAAGAAATTGAGAACGAAGAAGAACGCAAAGCCCTCAAAAATATCGGCATCGGTACTCCTGCAACAAGAGCCGCCATTATCGAAACCCTGTTTACCCGTAATTATATCCAACGGGATAAACGTTCTTTAATCCCTACGGAAAAAGGATTGCAGGTGTACGGGCTTGTAAAAGACCGGAAAATTGCAGACGTGGCAATGACTGCCGAATGGGAATTGGCGTTACAGAAAATAGAAAATAACGAAGCGGATGCCGGAACATTCCAAAAGGAAATGGAAACCTATGCCAAATCTATTACCGATGAATTGCTACAAACCTCTATTGCAAGCACCAACCAACCCAAACTAACCTGCCCGAAATGCAAAAGTCAGCAGCTTATTATCCGTGACAAGATTGTGAAATGCCCTGATGAGGCTTGTAACTGGGTACAGTTCCGCACCGTCTGCGGTGTACAAATCAGTATCGAAAATGTAACAAACCTTGTCAATAAAGGCAAAACCTCTCTTATCAAAGGAATGACAAGCAAAGCCGGAAAGAAATTCGATGCTTACATCATTCTGAAAGAAAACGCTGAAAGTTCCTTTGAGTTTGAGAAAAACAAAAGCAGTAAACGCAATGGAAAATAAACCGTCAATCGTACCCAAAAAAATCAGGAACCTGATTTATACCATTCGGGGCAAACAGGTAATGTTGGATAGCGACCTCGCCGCCTTATATCAGGTGGAAACAAAGAACCTGAACAAAGCCGTAAAAAGAAATATTGAGCGTTTTCCTGTATCATTCTGCTTTCAACTGACCGAAGAGGAAGTTGAAAACTTGAGGTTCCAAATTGGAACCTCAAGTTTAAATTACGGCGGCAGACGTTATTTGCCCTATGTTTTTACCGAACAAGGCGTTGCAATGGCATCTGCCATACTCCGTTCAGATATAGCCGTTAAAATGAGTGTGGAAATAATGGAAGCCTTTGTAGAAATGCGGCGTATGCTCATTAGCAACGCTTCTTTGTTTCATCGTTTGGATAATATCGAGTTAAAGCAACTGGAAGCCGACCAAAAATTTGAAGAGATTTTTAAGGCTTTGGAAAGCGACAAGCTCCACAGTGAAAAAGGCATTTTCTACGACGGACAGGTATTTGATGCCTACGCCTTTGTTTCCGATATTATCCGAAGTGCCAAAAGTTCTATTATCCTGCTTGATAATTATGTGGATGATACGGTGCTTACTTTGTTGGGTAAGCGTAAGACTAATGTAACTGCTACAATTCTTACCAAAAGTTTCAGCAATCAGTTACAGTTAGACTTACAACGCTATAATAGTCAATATCCTCCGATAGAAATTGAAGTGTTTTCCGATGCCCATGACCGTTTTTTGATTATTGACCATACAGAACTCTACCATATCGGGGCATCACTCAAAGACCTGGGCAAAAAATGGTTTGCTTTTTCAAGAATGGATATTGAAGTCGGCAGGATGCTTCAAATCCTAAATAAGCCATAAAAGAAGCCCTCCGAATTTTCGGAGAGCTTCTTTGCTATTTGACACCTAAAATACCCTTATCGTTCTTAAATAGCTTTAGTAGTATTTCTTCTTTAGCCATAAACTTGCTCTTACTAATAATATCAGTACCGGAACTTCTACTAACGGTCCTATAACGCCTACAAACGCCTGTGGAGAATGAATACCGAAAACCGCTATTGCTACGGCTATTGCCAATTCAAAATTGTTTCCTGTGGCTGTAAATGCGATTGAGGCGTTTTTGTCGTAAGGAACATTTAAGGATTTATTGATAAAGAAGCTGACGAAAAACATCAGTACAAAATAGATTACTAACGGTATGGCAACTTTTACTACATCCATTGGCAGTTCTAATATTTTATCTCCTTTCAGACTGAACATTAATACTATCGTAAACAGTAAAGCATACAATGTAATGGGCGATATTCGGGATACAAATTTCCTGTTATACCATTCTATACCTTTTGATTTCACCAATGCGTAACGGCTTATAAAACCTGCTAAGAATGGAATGCCTAAGTATATCAATACGCTTTCGGTTACGTCTTTCATTGATACGCTTACATTGAAGTTAGCTATTCCTAATTTTTCAGGTAATACATTGATGAATAACCAAACTAAGAAGCTATAAGAAAGTATCTGGAAGATACTATTTAATGCAACTAACATAGCTGTATATTCTCTGTTTGCTTTAGCTAAGTCACTCCAAACGATTACCATTGCGATGCACCTTGCCAAACCTATCAATATCAGGCCTGTCATATAATCGGGTTCGTTCCGTAAAAACAAAACTGCTAAACCGAACATCAGTACTGTGCCGATAACCCAGTTCAGCAATAAGGATATACCGATTACTTTTTTGTCCTTAAATGCCATAGGTAATAATGAATAATCAACCTTTGCCAATGGTGGGTACATCATCAATATTAAACCTATTGCCAACGGAACATTTGTAGTGCCTACGGATAGAGCATTTGTAATTTTTGATATATCCGGAAAGAAATATCCCAATCCTATGCCTAATGCCATTGCAAGGAATATCCATAAGGTTAGGTAACGGTCAAGGAATTTTAGTTTTGATTGCATTGCGTGGTTAATTTGTGAGTTCTTTATATTGATTTGAGGTAAGCAGGTTTTCTAATTCTGCGATGTCCTGTATTTCTATTTTAATAAGCCAACCGTCTTTATAAGGATTGTCATTTATGAGTGTGGGCACTTTCAATAGCAGTTCGTTCGTTTCAACGATTTTACCCGATACAGGCATAAATAAATCACTGACCGTTTTAACCGCTTCAACAGAGCCGAATACTTCGTCCTGCCGAAAACTATATCCAACATTGGGTAAATCTGCATATACGATTTCGCCTAATTCGCTTTGTGCAAATTCGGTAATGCCTATTGTACCTGTGTTGTCCTGTACGCTTATCCACGTATGTTCTTTTGAATACTTTCTATCGGTTGGAAATTCCATCTTTATAAATTCTTTGATTAGTAACCTCTCCTTAAATTCTCTGCGTATTCGTTTGGTAAAATGCTTTCCTCTACTGCTTTTGCGGCTCTTTCAATATCATAATCAAATCGTATAAATTCCACACTGATACTGTCTTTGTCCAATACAGAACTTTGCTCATTGATAGTAAGCATTACATAACCGCCTCTTACATCGCTGTCTTTCGGCTTTCCTACCGAACCTATATTGATGGCGTGTCTGAAATGGTCTTGTCCGTCAATGCCCGAATTTAAAATGCGGTGGTATGGCTTGTGTGTATGTCCGAAACACATAATGTCTGCGTCCGCCTGTTCCATAATTCTAAGCATACTTTTTTCTTCCCTGTCCTCAAATAAGTATTCGTTTATTTTTCTTGGGCTACCGTGTACCAATAGCAAATTGAGCTTATCCTCGTTCAACTGAAATTCTACTTTGATATGTGCCGGAAGTGTACGCAAATAGGCTCTTTCTTCATCTTTCATAATAGAGTTGGTAAAAGAAATAGATATACTGCCGTTGTCTTTTTCGGGTTCAGTTTTATACGCACATCCGCAATCGTTGCTCATACGTCCAATACCAAAATCATAATTCCCTGCAATGGTTGGTATTTTGCGTTTACGGATTTCGTTCACTACTTCATTTGCCCAAATATTATAACCGACCAAATCGCCTAAGCAATAAATACTATCGGGATTTCTTTTTTCTACATCATCAAAGAATGCTTCTAATGCAGGTAGATTGGCGTGAATGTCGCTGAATAATGCAATTTTCATTTTTATTGATTTTAAGAATTATATTTTTAATGTTTCATTAATTTTAGCAACATCCCGAATTAGGTGTACAGCAAGCATTATTCAGGTCTGATAATTTTACTTTCTGTTTTTCGGCAGGAATACCGCAAGCATCTTGAGCTAAACAGGCGGTTTGTTTATTCTTCAGTATAAAATGATTTCCGTTAAAATCCAAATCAAATTTACCAATCGTTTCACTTTGGTATTCTACTTCTATTTCGGCATCTTCAATACCCAACTTTTCTTCGGATAGCTTAATGATGTTTAATAGCTTTGTTGGCTTTAATCGGTGTTCAAAATCGTTGGCATTCCATAATTGGAAATTGACAACTTTTTCGTTTCTAATTGTTCCGCCACAATCAATAAAATGTTTTGTAATAACACCTATCTCGGTAACGTGAAAGTGTTCGGGTACAAATGTTCCGTTCTCTAATTGAAATTCAACATTATCCAATGCTGGTAAGATTTCTTTGATGTTTGATAGTTTCATTATTTTTTTATTTAATTGTTATATTGCTTTATTGCGATTAATGTGCTTAAAAAAAATGCTTAACAGCATTTATCAACCTCTACATTATCTATAAAGAAAGCATTGAGTTCCTTTTTAATCTGCTGCCAAACATTTTCATCAATACAGTAGCACACACTTGTCCCTTCTATATTGCCTTTGATGATACCAATGTTTTTAAGCTCTTTTAAATGTTGTGAAATCGTAGCCTGCGCCAATCCTAATTCTTCCACTAAGTCATTACAAATGCAAGCATTCTGCTTGATGATGTATTGCAGGATAGCTATACGGGCAGGATGAGCCAGTGCCTTTAAAGTGGTTGCCAAGCTGTTTTGCTGTTCTGTAAATATTTCTGTTTTTGTTACGCCCATCTTATTTGTAATAATATATCGCAATATTACGATAAATATTTAAACCACAAAAGTAGTTTGTGAAAAAACATATAGCCAAGCACCAATTCTGTATAAATAATCAGTTCAATTTTCTATTGTAAATCGCCAAATCCTGCCTTTCAAAGCCAAACGCTGCAACATTATCAAAGGCAATTGCTCCTGCTTATAATTTTAGGATTTAAGTAAAATTCTAATCAAAATAAGTATGGATGTACAGCAAAAAGACCTGTCGTATTTCAGATTACGACTGCAAGAATTATTAAACAGCAGCTTTCCCGAAAAGGCACACGACCAAAAATTTATTGACCAACGGTCTTCGTGGGCTGCCAATGCTTATGAGGGTGCTTTCCGTTCGGGAAACGCCGTTGAGCAATGCGACGAAATAGCCAACTACATACTTTTTGAGGGCTTGCACTTCTCCAAGTTCGACACGGTTTTCAAAGTGGTATGCAATGAATTTGATACCATAATGGCAGACGAGGAACTGCGACCGTTCGCCCTGAAAATGTTCCCCGTTTGTGAGCCTGTTTTCGCAGGATATGAATTAACCGATGATTTCGCCAACGGAAATGAGTTTGATGTACTCTACACCGAACTGACCGGAACCATCTCAATATGGATTGAGGAAAATGGGCTTCAGTAAAAAGCAACATCTCCAACTGAATATTGATGCCCTGCGAATTGCTTTTAAACTGGAAAAGGAGAAACGCCAAGCCACCGTAGGCGAAAGACTGCTAATGATGCGATACAGCGGATTTGGCGGTCTTAAATTCGTTCTGAACCCCGTAGAAAACGAAATAGACATCAATCATTGGAGAAAAACAGAACACGACCTTTTTCCATTAACGCAGGAACTCCACCAATTACTCAAAGAAAATTCCGAAGACGATAAGCAGTACCGCAGGTATGTGGACAGTATGAAAAGTTCCGTACTGACGGCTTTTTATACCCCGCCAAAGGTTATAGATGCCATTTCATCCGCCTTGCGGGATAAGGGTCTGCATATTGATAAATTCCTCGAACCCTCCGCAGGTATCGGCTCATTCATCCAATCCTTTTCGGAAAATCAGAAAGCCAGTGTTACCGCCTATGAAAAAGACTTGCTCACAGGTAAGATTTTAAAGCAGCTTTATCCTGAAAGCAATATCCGTATCAACGGTTTTGAGGAAATTCCCGAAAGGGAACAAAACAACTATGATATAATCGCCAGTAATATACCGTTCGGCGATACTTCTGTATTTGACCTTTCTTATTCACGCAGCAGAAACAGCGCAAAGGAACAGGCTGCCCGAAGCATACACAATTACTTTTTTCTGAAAGGTGCTGATATGCTCCGTGAGGGTGGTTTGTTGGCTTACATCACTTCGCAGGGCATTCTGAATAGCCCTAAGAACGAACCCATACGCAGGGCGTTGATGCAGGATAATAATTTGGTTTCGGTTGTAAGACTGCCCAACAATCTGTTTACCGAATATGCAGGTACGGAAGTGGGCAGCGACCTGATTATCCTGCAAAAAAATACGGCAAAACAAAATCTGACCGACAGGGAAGATCTGTTTTGCCAAAGCAAGCCAACCGAATACAATACGCCGGGCAATGCGCTCTTTCAGGACGGTACAAGAATTATCCATACCGACCAAAAATTAGATACCGACCCATACGGTCAACCTGCCTTAATCTATACGCATAAAGACGGTGTTGAGGGTATTGCCAAAGATTTGAAACAAATGCTTTCCGAAGATTTTGGGAACCATCTGAATTTGAATTTATACAAAGGCGAACGCAATGATCAGCCTATGATACAAATTCCGATTGAACCAAAGGTTACACCTCCGGTCATAGACCCTGCAATCGTTCAGCAAAAACCGCAGCTTATAACCACTCCGGTAGTCCATCAGGAAAGCCCACAGGAACTAAAACAACTAAGCATTTTTGACCTGTTTGAAAGTGCGGGTGAGCCTGTAATGGTGCTTGCTCCACCTAAAAGAACTACCCAAAACAAAAGGCAAAGTAGTAATAAAAGAAGAGGCACAATAGGTCGTCAACCCGACCTGTTCAGCAGTGCCAGGCAGCAACCTTATACACCGCTAAAATCCAATGGTGCTACCAATGGAAAAAGCCAAGTAAACAGCAAAAAACAGGAAGCCATCGGCGACCTGTTTTCACAAATAAACGGCAATGGCCAGTCTGATAAGACTGCCATTCCCGTTACCGATATTAACACCGTTCCTGAACCTGCTCCGTATAGCGGCGAACTGCAATTATTCCACCGGAATGATTGCCTTGTGGTGGATAACGGTTGGGTCGGCTATTTGCAAGAGGTGGATAAGGAAGACAAAAAAGCTATCTTTCATCCATTGCAATTGCCGTCGGCACAGAAAGCAAGAGCCGAAGCCTACATAGCCGTAAGGGACAGTTATATCAACCTGTACCAAAAAGAAGCTGAAAAACAGACCGAACACAGGGAAGAACGGGAAACCCTGAACCTGCTGTACGATGCCTTTACCAAAAAATACGGCAATCTCAATACTGCCGACAATGCCAAGCTGATAAAAACAGACAGTGCAGGTAAAGAAATCCCCTATCTGGAGCGTGTCATTGGCGGCATAATCCATAAAGCGGATATTTTCAGCCGTCCGGTCAGTTTCTCTACTACCACGTTAGCAACCGACAATCCCGAAGAGGCTTTAGCTGCCTCCCTGAACAAATACGGAAATGTGGATTTGGACTTTATGTCCGAAATCAGCAGCCTGCCTGCCGATACCCTGAAAGAAGCCCTGCACGGGCGGTTGTTCTACAATCCGCTACAACAGGAATATGAAATAGCCGAACGTTGGATTGCAGGCAACGTGGTGGAGAAAGCAGATGAAGTAAGAGCCTATCTCGAAAACTATCCCGATGATACCGAAGCCAAAGAAAGCCTTACCGCTTTAGAGGAAGCCCGACCAAAACGTATCGAATTTGAGGAACTGGATTTTAACCTCGGCGAACGGTGGATACCTACCGGAATTTATGCCCGTTTCGCTTCGCATTTGTTCGATGCGGATGTACTGGTTCATTACTCCGAAAGCTCCGACGACTTTTCCGTAAAGTGTCATCAGGGCAATATGCACATTTGGGAAAAATATGCGGTCAAAGCGGAAAGCCGCACGTTTGACGGTATTGCCCTGCTTAAACACGCCCTTGTCAATACCACGCCTGATATTACCAAAAAAGTAATGGTTGGCGACCAAGAGGTTAAAGTACGGGATATGGAAGCCATACAAATGGCGAACACCAAGATTGACGAAATCCGTACCGCCTTTACCGACTGGCTACACGCACAGAACGATGAGTTTAAAAACAGGCTGACCGACCAGTACAACGATACCTTTAATTGTTTCGTTCGCCCAAACTATGACGGAAGCCATCAGGAATTTCCGGGATTAGACCGCAAGGGAGCAGGCATTGAAGACCTGTATTCAAGTCAAAAGGACACCGTTTGGATGATAAAGCTGAACAACGGTGCTATCTGCGACCACGAAGTAGGCGCAGGAAAAACGCTGATAATGTGTACCGCAGCGCAGGAAATGAAGCGTTTGGGATTAGCCCATAAGCCGATGATTATCGGGCTGAAAGCAAATATACCTGCCATTGCCGAAGACTACCGTAAAGCCTATCCACACGCCAAAATCCTTTATCCGGGTATTGATGATTTTACGCCGAAAAAACGCCTGCGGATTTTCGGGGATATTAAAAATAATGATTGGGATTGCGTGATACTTACGCACGACCAGTTCGGAATGATACCGCAATCGCCCGAAATACAAAAGGAAATCCTCGAAATAGAACTGGACAGCGTAGAGCGCAATCTCGATGCCCTGAAATCGCAGGGCAAGGAAGTGACAAGGGGAATGCTCGCCGGGGTAATCAAGCGGAAAGAAAATCTTGAAGTAAAGCTGAAAACGCTGCAACACGATATTGAAAACCGTAAGGATGATATTGTGGACTTTAAGATGATGGGCATAGACCATTTGTTTGTGGACGAAAGCCACCAGTTCAAAAACCTGATGTTCAACACCCGTCATACACGGGTTGCCGGACTGGGGAACGTGGACGGCAGCCAAAAGGCACTGAACCTGCTGTTTGCAATCCGCACCATTCAGGAGCGTACCAATGCGGATATGGGTGCAACCTTTCTTTCGGGTACAACCATCAGCAATTCATTAACGGAATTGTACCTGCTGTTTAAATACCTGCGCCCCCGTGCATTGGAAAAACAGGGTATTCATTCCTTTGATGCGTGGGCAGCTATCTATGCACGGAAAACGACCGATTATGAATTTTCGGTAGCTAACAATATTGTAGCAAAAGAGCGTTTCCGCTACTTTATCAAAGTGCCGGAACTGGCACAGTTCTATTCTGAAAACACGGATTACAGAACGGCTAAGGATATTGGTATTGACCGCCCCACTAAGAACGAGGTATTGTACAACATACCGCCAACGCCCGACCAAGAAGCCTTTATCCAAAGCCTGATGCAGTTTGCCAAAACGGGCGATGCTACTTTGCTCGGTAGAGAACCATTATCGCAAAGGGAAGAAAAAGCAAAGATGCTCATTGCGACGGACTATGCCCGTAAGATGTCGCTCGATATGCGTATGGTAAGTGGTATATACGACGACCATCCCGACAACAAGGCTTCGCATTGTGCGGTAAATATCGCCAAGTATTACAACCAGTTCAACGCACAGAAAGGAACGCAGTTCGTTTTCTCCGATTTGGGAACCTACAAGCCCGGCGAATGGAACGTGTACTCCGAAATAAAACGCAAACTCGTGGAGGACCACGGCATACCTGCGCACGAAGTAAGGTTTATTCAGGAAGCGAAAAATGATAAGCAACGTAAGGAACTTATCAACGGAATGAACGAGGGCAAAATCCGTGTACTGTTCGGTTCTACAAGTATGCTCGGAACTGGCGTAAACGCACAGAAAAGAGCTGTTGCCGTTCATCATTTAGATACACCGTGGCGACCGTCTGACCTTGCCCAAAGGGACGGGCGGGCAATCAGAAAAGGCAATGAGATTGCCAAATTCTTTGCCGATAATAAAGTTGCTGTGATTATCTATGCAGTTGAAAAATCGTTGGACAGTTACAAATTCAACCTGCTGTATAATAAGCAGCTTTTCATCGACCAGTTAAAGACTAACAACCTGACCAAAAGAACGATTGACGAGGGAAGTATGGACGAAAAATCGGGAATGAACTTTTCGGAATATGTGGCAATCCTGTCAGGAAATACAGACCTGTTGGATAAAGCCAAACTGGAAAAACAGATTGCCGGACTGGAAAGCGAAAAGCAGGCGTTCAACCGCTCTAAATCCAGTGCCAAATTTAAGGTACAGGATTATATGGAAATGTTGCAAAGCACTCAATCCCGTTTGAGCCGGATGAGTACCGACTGGGAAAACTTACAGCAACGCCTGCAAAAGCGTTCGGACGGTACAATCGAAAACCCTGTGCTGTTAGATGGCTTGCCGCCCAATGCAAATCCGAAACAAATAGGCGCAAAACTGAACGAGATTGCGAACAAAGCCCGCACGGCAGGCGACTATCGTGAAATAGGCAACCTCTACGGGTTTCAATTATTGGTTAAAACAGAACTTCCAAAGGATAATTCAACACTCGAAAGGGTCAATAGATTTTTTATAACTGGCGAGGGCAATATCAAGTACACCTACAATAACGGTCTGATGGCAAAAGACCCCGAAACCGCCGCAATGAATTTTTTAAGGGCTTTGGAAAAACTGCCGGGCTTTGTGAAGCAGGAGCAGGAGAAAATCGCTGAAATACAAAAAGACCTGCCGATACTTCAGGAAGTGGTTAACGGTACTTGGGCTAAGGAAAGTCGATTGAGTGAGCTTAAAACGGAACTGGCTGCCGTAGAAAGAAAGATACAGCTATCTATTACGCCGGAAACCAAACAAGATGCTTCGGAGCAGGCAGAAAAGCAGAATGAAGCCCCAAAGGTGCAGGAAAGCATTATACGGACAAAAGGCGTTCATTCACCTCGTGGCGTATTATAATAGTCGTTACTTTTCGTCCATTTTTTTTATTAGGGCTTCACACAGGCTGTCAAGGAATTTGGTTCGGTTTATCTTACGGGCTTTCAGTTCCATAAACGTGTGGTAAAAATCGCCTAACTCAATATTAAAGGCTTCTTCAAAAGTTTTAGCTATCAATTTTATGTCTGTATTCCCATTGTTAAATACACCGTGGGAGTACAGTGCATATATGAGTTCCGTCAGTGCCGTTTTACTTGCCGTCCATTTCAATGAATTGTCCGAACCCCTTTTCACATTGATGTTATTGAGCCTGTCTTCCAAATAAACTTGTATCAGGTCATTGGCAATAATCTTGGCAACCTTATAATCGTGTGAAGTAGAAAAACGATGGTCTGCTTCAAAATAAAATGTGTCTAACCACAGCCTTATATCGTGCTTGCCACGCACAAAGAATTTTTCGTCAACGAAAGAATTATTGCTGCGGTAATACTTGTAAAAATCAAGGTTGTTTTCAAAGAACCTTTTTAGCTTTTTCAGTTCTTTGGTAAAATATTTCTTGGTACGCTTGTTCCCGTAGGGTCTTCTTGTTTCGATTTTATAGATGGCATTGTAGTAGATGAGCTTTGAAACAATAACAGGTTTCTGATACTTGAAAAAATGGATTTCTTCTTCCATATTCTTAAAGTCATTTTTCAGTACAAAGTCCTTTAAGTCGGCAAGGCTTTGTATGATATGGTGTATAACGGCTTCAATTCTTTTTATGGGGCAGTCGGTTTCAATCTCCAGTTCCTGGATTGCAGTTTCCAATTTAAGATATGTTTCATTGTAAAATTTATCCATTCGCTTCATTTTGATGTAATATATTATTGGTTAATACAGAAAAGCTAACACTGTTCGTATTAGCTTATGATGCAATTACTGCTTAAAAAAATTCAACCTCTACCGTATTGATGATGGAACGATAGATAGATTTTTGTTGCATACTTTAAAGGGTTGTAGTATGATGCAGGTTAGTCTTTGCGAATTACACCTGCATCACCTCCTTTTTTTTACCGATATTTTTTTACGGTTATGCAGTTTACAACCCTTAGTTATTTAATTTTAATAAGTCAATGCCAGCCCCACACCAAAGCCCATATCGCTATCATAGTGGGTACGTATACCTATATTCTTATTAATGATATACCTAAGTTCTCCCATATACTCTAAGTCGGTATTCACCATAAAACCACCTCTTAGTCTTTTTGAAATTGGTATATCTTCACGCATTAACTGCAATCTCACAATTCCATCATGATATACTTCTGCCTGAAAATTGACCAGCATAGGTAACGTATACATAAACCCTAAACTGAACGCCCTGCGGGTGTCTTTCTTGTTGGTTTGTCCAAATATGTTCTTTTCGTGTTCATCTTCTCCCATTTTACGGTAGCGGTAATCAAAACCTACAAAGGGCATGAACCATTGCATCTTTCCAATGTATCTACCTAAATGGGTTTCTACTTCATAACCGTGCATACTATTATAGCCTAAACGCCATTCTGTTCCTAATTGGTAGCGTGCATTCATTAGCATAGCTTCTCCATCATTACCATTGGTTGCAAAATCGTTTTGTGCCATAAAATGAGGCATATTACTTTCTCTTTGCAATTCTTTATAGGCTTTTACCTTGTCGGGTAGATAGGGGTTATTGTAGTCTCCAACTTCAAAGACCCTGTTCATTCCCGCCATCATGTGATATAATATATGGCAATGAAAGAACCAATCACCTTCCTCATTTGCTAAAAACTCAATGGTATCTGTTTCCATAGGCATGATATCCAACACATTTTTAAGCGGCGATTTTTCGCCTTTTCCGTTTATCACCCTGAAATCAAATCCGTGAAGATGCATTGGATGCCGCATCATTGAATTATTATAAATGGTAATCCGTAGAATTTCTCCTTTTTTTACAGGTATTTTGTCAGTTTCCGAAAGTATTTTATTATCCATGCTCCATACATAGCGGTTCATGTTGCCAGTAAGTGTGAATTTCAACTCTTTTACAGGCGCATCATTTGGAAGAGAGGTGTTATAAGGTGATTGCAACATAGCATAATTTAATGTTTTGATGTCTCCCAAGGCATTAGCGTTGTAACGGTTAGCGTCGTTATCCATATCCATACCCTCATGCTTACTGTGGTCTGCTTTTTTTGTTGCATCTCCGGTAATTTCGGGATACATCACTACATTCATGTCCATTTGGTTAAGGCTCATCTTCATGCCCATATCGTCCAAATCGCCATTCATTTTCATCATATCGTTCATCATCTTCATCCCCTCGAAATACTTCAATCGTGGGAGTGGAGAAATAAGCTGTTTGACCCCATCACCTATAAAGTAACTCGCAGATTGTGTCCTGTCTTCGGTTGTTGCTAAGAACTCGTAAGCCAAACCATCTTGAGGGATAGTCACTACAATATCGTAAGTTTCAGAAACGGCAATGATTAACCTGTCCACCTCTACAGGCTCAACATCATTCCCATCATTCGCTACTACTGTAATTTTTCCTCCAGCATACCGTAGCCAGAAATATGAAGACGCCCCTCCATTGGAAACACGCAATCTGACTTTGTCGCCTGCTTTTAGCTTTTTACCATCAATTGTTTTCAAATCGGTGCTATGGCTACCATTTATTAGGATTTTATCATAGTAAACGTCACTGACATCCATCGCCAGCATCCGCTTCCACTCGTTTTTTACCTTTACCCCTAATTTTCCCTCCTTAATAGCTTCAACATATGATTGTGTTGCGCCTTTCTTAATGGCCGCCCAATCATTTGCATTGTGTAGCATACGGTTGATATTATCGGGGTTAAGATTTGTCCACTCACTTAATATAATTGGAACGGTCGGCAAATCGTCAATTCCTTTTCTGAATGTCTTATCATCGCTTCTTTTCTTCATGATAAAACTTCCGTACATGCCAATCTGCTCCTGCAATCCTGAGTGGGAATGGTACCAGTGCGTACCATGCTGGATAATCGGAAAACGGTAGGTGTAGGTTGTGCCCGGTGCGATGGGTTTTTGTGTAAGCCAGGGCACACCGTCTTCTTTATTGGGCAGGAACACACCATGCCAGTGAAGTGATGTGCTTTCTTTCAATTGGTTGTGCACCACTATTTCGGCAGTGTCGCCCTCGGTAAAGGTAAGGGTGGGCATGGGGATTTGCCCGTTTACGGCAATTGCCCTTTTTTGCTTACCTGCATAGTTGACAAGCGTATCTTTTACATACAGCTCGTAATGCACCACTCTCTGTGCAAACAGCGTTTGCGTGCAAAGCAGTATCAGCACTGTTTGCAAAATTCTTATAGGTATTTTATTATATCTGTTCATGATTTGAAAAATTTTATTTAATGCTGTCTTCCATTGTGCTAAACCACGCTATCAAAACCTGCTTATCCTCCGGTGACAATACTGCATTGCGATGAATTAGTGTGTATGATGACAACGGCATTTCCCCGTCCTTAACCTGCCCGGCCATAGCCCTGAACTTGTTTCGCTGCCTGCGGACAGAATAGTCGCCAAATTCGCTAAAGTTGAGTTCCTCTTTCCCCTTTTTTATATGCTCTGCCATGTACCATGCGCCGGGCTGGATACGGCTGTACCACGGATAATGGGTATTGTTGCTATGGCAGTCATAACAGGACTGAACAAGGATAGCCTTTACATTTTGGGGTACGGTGTACACCCTTTCGATATGGGTGGCTGGCACTTCAACCGCCTGGTTCCGTAAGGGCTGAAAGAACTGTATGGCAATCAGGACGACAGCCAGCCCCAATATGATTTTCTTCTTTATGGTCATAATTATTTTATTGTGGCTTCATCTTTTTGTGTCTACTGTTTTTTCACATACTTGGCATAATTCTCCTTGTTTTCAAAATAAGAAACTTCACCGTTATTTCCTGTCACAGCAATCACCGCATTAGCTTTGTCTACCTGCTTATGGGAATAGGGGTCTATCGCCATCCGCACGGTCGCATCTTTTGGAATACGTTCCTTACACATTTCGCAACATCCGTAATAGGTTTTACCATCAAATTTTACGTCAAACTGCCTTTTGCCCATATAGGCATCGTTGACCATGCAGACTTCATCCGATGGAACCAATTCACCTATTTGGTTACTATGCCCGTGGCTTTCCGGAGTTGCCTGCGAATGCTGTGTCGCTTCATCCTTATTTGACCCTACCTGTCCGCAAGCGGTGAATAGCAGGGCTGATAAGGAAATAAAGCCGATTATTATTTTGCTCATGTCGAAACTGTTTTTTAAATTTTATTATTTACTTTCTTCAAACTCTTTTAGCTTGCGCTTCATCAGTTCAATTTCTTCCGCTTGGGTTTTAAGTATGTTTTTTTGCAGCTCTATCAGTTCCGGGTCGGTCAGGTGTGCCTTTTCGGACATCAATATGGCTGCTGCGTGATGGGGTATCATACCCTTTGCAAACTGCTTGTCCCCGACATTGATTTGTTCCCTGATACCAAACCATGAAAAGATGCCAACGGCAACCGAGATGATGGCTATCGCCCAATTCATCTTCCTGTTGGGGTACATCACTTTCATTATCGCTAATTCGATAAGCAGCATTGCCGAGGTCATCAGCAGGGTCATGTACAGGTTATTGATATTGGGTATCAGGTTCTGCCACTCGTCAATCATGGCGTACATGATAAAATACATCACTGCGAACATGGCGACAGCCATCACCGCAAAGCGTTTGTACATGCCCGAAGCATGTTTTGGATTGTGCGTGCCATGCTCCGAGGCATGACCCGCATTGTGATTGTTTTGCATATTTTCCATAACCCGAAATTTATTTGCTGTTAATTGTTTTTTCCACCTTACCGCAGGTCAGCATTTTAGAACCGTAGTAAGGGTTTTTGATTTCCTTGTTTTCGCTGAACCAAACAGCACCCTTACCGTCATTGAACATCGGGCAATGGTCCTGATACAATGTTTGCGATGTACCGAACAAATCAATCAGGTCTTTCAAATCTTCGCCAAGCGAGGCCAAATGTTCCCGCTGGTGGTGGATGTTGCCGACATTTTCCCCGATATGTTCTGCGTGTTCTTTAGCATCGTCCGCTATGTCCATGTACTTTTTGTGCTTATCAGCAGGAACGGCTTTCATGTCCACTTTATTCAGGGTAGCTAACAGCTTTTTCCCTGAACTGGCGGCAGCTTTGTCATCGTCCGAAACAAGGGCGTTCTTTAAGGACAGATAATCGGTAACTATGGGCGCAATAGAAAAGTTTTTTGTTTCTTCTTTTCCTGTTGCTATTGCTTCCTGACCGCTCGGTGTTTCGCTCACAGCGGGCGCAGCTACCGTATCATCCTCTTTTGGTTGGGAAGCTGGCTGTTCTTGTGATACCACAGCAGTATCACTTGAAGACTGCTCGTTTTTGTTGGATGCCTGATTGCATGATACTGTTACAAATGCCATGATAACAGCAATGATTGATAATGTTAGATTTTTCATTTTTATTTATTTTTTGATTTTTAAAAAACTTGCGTTAATAGCCACTACAATGGTGCTTACACTCATCAGCACAGCACCCATAGCGGGACTTAAAACAAAATTCGGATAGAGTACGCCTGCCGCAAGCGGTATTGCCACCACGTTGTAGCCAACCGCCCATATCAGGTTCTGTACCATCTTTTTGTAGGTAAGTTTGCCGAAGTCAATCAGTTTGACCACATCCCTCGGGTCACTGTCTACCAATATGATATCCGCTGTTTCGGCAGCCACGTCCGTACCGGAACCCACGGCAATTCCAACATCTGCCTGTGCCAGTGCAGGTGCATCATTTACACCATCACCAGTCATTGCTACGATTTCGCCTTTTGCCTGAAACTCCTTTACTTTCTCCTGCTTGTTATGCGGAAGCACATTGGCCAAATACCCGTCCATACCCAATTTTCCGGCTACGGCAGCAGCAATCCTGTCGTTATCCCCCGTGAGCAGAAAGGACTTGATGCCCATTTTTTTGAGTTCCTCAATCGCCTGTGCCGACCCCTCACGGATGCTGTCTGCCAAAGTAATGAGGCCGATTACCCGGTCATCAATGAGAACAAAGTTTACTGTTTCGGCTTCCTGATTAATTTCGGTTGGAATTTCCGGCAAAGAAAGGTGGTTTTCGGTGAAGTAATTCGGGCCACCAGCTACAACACTCTTTCCGTTTACAACACCTTTTACACCTATACCCTGCATATAGCTAAAGTTTTCAGACTTCCATAACGCAAGCCTCTTTTCTTTCAATGTAGCCATAATGCCTTTTGCGATATGGTGTTCCGAATTTTGCTGTACTGCGGCAGCATACTGGATAACTGCATCGGCATTGTATTCGTCCGTAAAGGGAATAACCTTTTCCACGGCATGGGAACCTTTGGTGAGCGTTCCGGTTTTGTCAAAAATGATGGTAGATAGCTTACGGGTGGTTTCAAATGCTGTGCGGTTGCGGATGAGCAGACCATTGGTCGCCGATAGCGTTGTGGAAATGGCGACCACCAACGGGATAGCCACGCCCAATGCGTGCGGGCAGGCCGTTACCATTACCGTCACCATTCTTTCAAGCGCAAAGGCAATATCTCCACTGCTTGCATACCAATAGGCAAATGTGCCTATGCCCACGGCAATGGCAATAAAGGTGAGCCATTTGGCAACTTTGTCCGCAAGGTTTTGCGTATTGGACTTAGTAGCTTGTGCCTCCTGCACAAGATTGATAACCCTGTTCAGGTAGCTGTCTTTTCCAACGGCTGTTACCTTAACTTTCAGCGCACCATCGCCATTGATAGAGCCTGCGATGACCTTTCCGTCCTTTTCCTTTTTTACGGGAACACTTTCTCCGGTAAGCATACTCTCGTTGATATATGAAAGCCCATCCAGAACCAATCCGTCGGCTGGAATTTTTTCACCCGGTTTTATGATAGCCGTTTCACCGCTTTGCAGGTCTTCGAGCTTTATCTTTACAGCTTCTCCGCCTCGTTCCACGGTAACATCGTTGGGCAGTAACGCTACCAATGACTGTAATGCCCGTGAAGCAGCCATTTGGGAACGCATTTCCAGCCAATGCCCTAACAGCATGATGTCAATTAGGGTTGCCAGTTCCCAAAAGAAATCCATACCCTGCAAGCCAAATACAACGGCTACGGAATAGACATAGGCTACGGATATGGCGATAGCAACAAGTGTCATCATCCCTATGGCTTTGGCTTTCACCTCGCCAATCATTCCCTTTAGGAATGGTAAGCCTCCATAGCAATAAATCACCGTACCCAATGCCAGCAACACATATTTATCGCCATTGAAAGCAAGCGAGAAACCTAACCATTGCTGTATCATGTGCGACAGGAGCAGTATAGGGATTGTAATGACAAGGCTTATCCAAAAACGAGTGAGGAAATCACCTGTATGATGTCCCTCATGTTTATTAAAGTTTTCGTCAGCATGGCCATGTTGAGAATGCCCGGAATGCCCATGTTCTGATGTGTGTTCATGAGAAACTGACGCACCGCCAACGGGAACCAATGCCATGCCACAGAGCGGGCATTTGCCCGGTTCGTCTTTTAGCACCTGTGGGTGCATAGGACAAGTATATTTTTTCATAACAAGGGGTTTTAAAAGTTATGTTGCACTTAATTTTTTTGCCATCTCATGGGTCATTTCTTCGGCATAAGTACCATAGGCATCAACAAGTACGCCTTTATTCTTACTATCATTAGACGATATGGCATAAATTACGGCATTGTTATCAGGACTGCTGTCGAGGCTTTCAAACCTATGAGTTTCCGTAACCGTAAAATCCTCCGGTTTTAGTTTCAGGCTCCTTGACGTACAGTACAGACAGTCCGGCAACAGACTAAAGTCCATACTGTACCCACGTTGTCTTAGGTCTTTAAGCGCCTGCACCATGTCATTGTACTGTACCATAGCTTTCAGACCTGTTATTTAATGGTTTCGACCGTACTTCCGCAGGTGAGCATCTGTGAGCCGTAATATGGATTTTTAACCGCATTCTCTTTACTTAGCCAATTGGCTCCCTTACCTCCGTTGTACATAGGGCAGTGCTGGTAATAAATGGGGGTGTCCTGTTTAGAAACTTTGGCAAGTGTGTAGATGCTTTCCGAAAGTGCCGCAAAAGAACTTCTTTGTTTTGCAACATCTTTTGATTTTGAAATGCTTTCCGCATTGGCCGTCAAATCCTGCATCACTTTCATCCAAGCCGTATGTTCCTCTGCCGATAGCTTGTTCATATCGACTGCTTTAAGGGATGCAGCCAATTCAGCGGCTTTGGCAGATGCGGTCGCCGCATCGGTTTTTATCAAAGCGTCTTTCACTGAAAAGTAGTTGTCAAATACAGCTTTTAGCTGTGATTGGTTTTGAGCTGCATCTTTATTAGCTGCCATTTGGCTATGGTCGTGATTGCCATGTCCGGCATTCATGTCCATGCCAGCCTCTTTGTTTTTGGCAACCGTCTTCACGGGTCTATCATACTGGCAGCAACCAGCCAGTTTAGCATATACGTCATCCGGCGCACGGAACTTCTCACTGTCATAACCAGCCAAAGCAATACGTTTCAGGATTTCATCCTGATTTGTTTTGTCGCCGTCATAGGTGAGCGTAGCCATCTTGGTATCTTTGTTCCAGTCCACGCTGGCTACCTTTTTTACGTTACCTGCTTTTTCGATGGTGGTTTTGCACATACCACAATTGCCGTAAATCTTTACGGTTTCTGTTTTCGCATTCTTGATTTGTGCGAAGCCGTTTATTGATGATAGTAACACGGCGATTACCATCACTATTTTTGATAATGATTTCATAATAATTACATTTTGAGAAACGGGGGATTGATAAACCCGTTTCTGTTTTAAATTTTAAGTAAATGATACAAATAGGGGATTTGCAAAAGCCGGAACAGCTTCTGACAGGACACACCTATGGCTATCAGGCCATAGTTTTAGCTTATTTTAGGCGGTAGCCAAATGGAGAAAAAGCCCGAAGAATAATAGGCTTCTTTGAAACCGAATTTTTGCTTTTTACTTGCTGCAAATTGATTTTTTGCTTTTAATTCGATTATAACTGGTAAACTTAAAGAAGTGATTGAAGCACCGCACCTGCAAGAGCTGTGTGAACAACCGCCCCCGCAATTGTCACTTTTGCATTTTTTACAGGATTTGCCCTTGCAACCTTTTTTATGTTCTGATTTTTTGGATTTTTCTTTTGAGCAGGAAGACTGCTCGGTTTGTGTTGATTTTTTGGAACAAGCATAACTCTGATTGGGCATCAGGAAGAAACCCAAAAAGAAAAGTGTTAAAATGCTTATATGTATTCTCAAATTTTTCAACGCTACAAAGTTACAAATAAGATTGGTTTTTTTTTATCGTTTTGCCTTTTTTTTGCTATATAAACAAAAAATACTACATCCGCAATAGCCTTTCAGTCTTTTTTCAGAATTGATAAAATACCCTTTCCTGAAAGCCTACCCTTGTAAAAGTTCGGTCAGAAAAGGGCATTTTAAAAGACTTTGGATTAGACGTTCAAAGGCTCTATTTTGAAGCCTGCCTTTTGCACAGTGGATATTACTTCTTGCTCGGTAATTCCCTCGGACTTCACGGTAAGCACCTTGTCCTTATTGTTGGTGTCCACGTCCCAATGGCAGATGCCCTCTGCCTTGTCCAAGTGTGGTTTTACAGATGCGATACAACCGCCGCAATTAATGTTTGTCTTGAATTGAAATTGTTTATTTTCCATTGCTAATAAATTTAAGAGTTATTGATAATGCAAATTTCAGTGCTATTTGGTTCAGAATTGTTGTGTAATTTCTTATTTGATTTGTGATTTTTACTGTTTTACTTCTTCCACTTCAACCGCAGGCTGTTACTTACCACGCTCACGCTGCTCAACGCCATTGCTGCGCCCGCTATCATCGGGTTTAGCAAGAAGCCGTTAATTGGGTAAAGGATGCCCGCTGCCACCGGAATACCGATTAGGTTGTAAATAAACGCCCAAAACAGGTTTTGCTTAATGGTGGCTACGGTCTGTTTTGACAATCGTATTGCCTGTGGTATCTTGGTAAGGTCTGATGAAATGATGGTCATTTTGGCTACCTCCATTGCGATGTCCGAACCTTTGCCCATTGCGATACTTACATCGGCTGTTGCCAATGCGGTGCTATCGTTGATACCATCACCTACCATTGCCACTATTTTACCTTTGCTTTGTAGCTCTTTCACAAAATCGGCTTTATGCTGTGGTAATACCTCGGCTCTGTAATGTTTAATGCCAGTATGCGCAGCAATGGCTTTGGCGGTTGCTTCATTATCTCCGGTCAGCATATACAGGTCTATACCCATATCCTGCATTTCCCGGATAGCTTGCACCGATGTTTCTTTAATCTTATCGGAAATGGCAATTACAGACAGAGCCTGTTTGCCGTTTGCAAACCAAATAACGGTTTGGGATTGTTTGCCCCATTCTTCGGCTTTGTTTTGTAATTCGTCAGCAATAGCGATGTTGTTTTCTGCCAATAGCTTTTTATTTCCTACATAATAGGTTTCGTTGTTATGGTCTGCTTTTGCGCCTTTACCTGTAATGCTGTCGAACAATGATAAAGTTGCGTTTCCTGCTCCGTTCAAATGTTTTACTACTGCTTCCGCTAATGGATGTTCCGATTGCTTTTCGATGCTTAATAAAATATTTTTGGTCATATCGTCATTGTTCAGCCAGGCAATATCTGTTACTTGTGGTCTTCCCTCGGTAATGGTTCCGGTTTTATCCAATACAATTGCGTTTATCTTTTTAGCCAGTTCAAGGCTTTCCGCATCCTTAATCAAAATACCGTTTTCAGCACCTTTGCCAACGCCTACCATAATGGCGGTCGGGGTCGCTAAGCCTAAAGCACAAGGGCAGGCAATAACCAATACCGTAACGGCTGCCAGCAAGCCTTGCACAACTCCGTTTTCGCCCCCTAACACCAACCATAAGATAAATGTAAGGATAGCAATACCCATTACTACCGGAACAAAGATGCCTGCAATCTTATCTACCAGCTTCTGTACTGGAGCTTTGCTTCCCTGTGCATCCTGTACCATTTTGATGATGTGTGCAAGCATGGTTTCTTTGCCAACTTTCACCGCTTTAAATTGAAAGCTGCCTTTTTGGTTAATCGTTCCGGCAAATACCTTTTCATTTTCCTTTTTCAACACAGGCACAGGCTCACCGCTTAGCATACTTTCGTCCACATAGGAATTACCTGATGTTACCATACCATCCACCGCAATTTTTTCGCCGGGCTTTACGAGTATAATATCACCTGCACTTACATCTTCAATAGCCTTCTGTCTTTCTGTGCCATCAGCTTCTATCACAATAACCGTTTTAGGCTGTAAGCCCATTAGCTTTTTAATGGCTGAAGATGTATTTCCTTTGGCTCTTTCCTCTAACAGTTTCCCCAAGAGGATAAATGCGATAATTACGGCAGCGGCTTCAAAATAAACGTGAGAGTGTAGCCCTCTTTGATGCCAAAAGTCTGCAAATAACATATTGAATACACTGAACAGGTAAGCAATACCAGTACTTAATGCAACCAGTGTATCCATATTGGCAGAACGATGTTTTGCCTGCTTCCACGCATTGATAAAAAAGTCTTTTCCTAACCAGACAAGTACCGGAGTTGAGAAAAGCCACATTATCAGGTTTGCATAAGGCATATCCATAAAGAACATACCGATTACTACCACAGGCAAAGAGAGGATGATTGCCCAAATGGTTTTGTTTTTGAGTTTCCTGAATTTCTCGGTGTGAATAGCTTCTAACGTTTCCTGCTGTGTGGTTTCGTCTTCAATCAATAAGTCATAACCAACTCCTTGTACTGCTTTTTGCAGCGTTGAAGCATTGGTCATGTTTGGTAGATATTCTACCGTAAGATTACCCGTTGCAAAATTCACGGAAGCATCAACTACTCCCGATTGGTATTTAACAATGCTTTCGGCACTGCCCGCACAGGATGCGCAGGTCATGCCCAATACCGGAAAAGCACTTTTAACCGTAGGAACTCCGTAACCTAAATCTTTAATTGCCTTAACAGCTTCGCCTACTGTTTCATTGCTATCTACTGTAATAGCTGCCCTGCGGTTATTTAGCTCTACTTTGTGGGTTTCTATGCCTTTTACTTGTGTCAACCCTTTTTCAACGATTAATGCACAATGTTCGCTTTCCACATCCTCCAATGGAATGTATATTGTTTCTTTATTATTAGTTGCCATATTCTGCTTGCTTTAATTAACAATGCAAAATTGGCTATTATATCAACGGGTGCTATTGTGAAATTTTGGAATTGATTTGTAAAATTTATTTACACTTTATCCAATGGCTTTCTTTTATCTTCTTTTATCTGTTTGAAATAGCTCGGTGTCAGTCCTGTTACTTTTTTGAATTGATTGCTTAGGTAGGATACACTCGAATAGTTCAGACGAAAAGCAATTTCACTCAAAGACAACTCATCGTACACCAGCAATTCTTTTACTTTTTCAACCTTTTGGGCAATAAAGTATTTTTCAATAGTAGTACCCTCTACCTCTGAAAACAGATTGGACAGGTAATTATAATCGTGATGCAATTTATCGCTCAATACATCTGAAAGATTGATTTTTACATCATTATCTTGATGGTGTACCAAGTCAATGATAGTGTTCTTTATCTTCTCTATTATCCTACTTTTTTTATCGTCAATTATCTCAAATCCCAATGGCTCTAAAGTTTTTACCAAAGCATCTTTTTTTGTAGGGGTTATCTCTTGTGCTAAGGTTACTTCGCCCAATTTTATATTCTTAATGCCTAAACCGAGTTTTTCCAATTCATTTTGCACCACTATAATGCAGCGGTTACAGACCATATTTTTTATAAAGAGTGTATTCATATTTATTCTCTGCCCACATTTTGTATTTAATATAAAAACAATAAACAAATTTACGATTTAAGTTTAATTACTATGACTTCTTGTCACGAGGAATAAAGGCGTTGTACATATATGTTTACTGTTTTTCGTCTTGTTCGTCCATTTTTTTAATCAGTGCTTCACATAGATTGTCAAGGAATTTCGTTCGGTTTATTTTGCGGGCTTTCAGTTCCATAAACGTGTGATAGAAATCACCTAATTCAATATTAAAGGCATCTTCAAATGCTTTAGCAATCAATTTTATGTCTGTATTCCCATTGTTAAATACACTTTGGGAATATAGTGCATAAATAAGTTCCGTCAGTGCTGTTTTGCTTGCCGTCCATTTCAACGAATTTTCTGAAGTCTTTTTTAGATTAAGGTTATTCAACTTGTCTTCCAAATAAACCTGTATCAGATCATTGGCAATTATCTTGGCAACCTTATAATCGTGCGAAGTAGAAAAAGTATGGTCTGCCTCAAAATAAAAGGTATCTAACCATAGCCTTATATCGTGTTTTCCCCGTACAAATATTTTTTCATCCACAAAAGAATTATTGCTTCGGTAATACTTATAAAAATCAAGGTTGTTATCAAAGAACCTTTTTAGCTTTTTCAGTTCTTTGATAAAATATTTCCTGATGCGCTTATTCCCATACGGTCTTCTCGTTTCTATTTTATAAATGGCGTTGTAGTAGATGAGCTTTGAAACAATAACAGGTTTCTGATATTTGAAAAAGCGGATTTCTTCATTAGTATTCTTAAATCCTTTTTTCAAAACGTATTCCTTTAATTCCGAAAGGCATTCGAGAATAAGGTGTATGGCAGCTTCAATACGTTGTAAGGAGCAATCGACTTCAACCTCCAATTCGCTAATTTCTAATTCCAGTTTAGAGAGTGTTTCTTTGTAGAATTTGTCCATTCCTTATCTTAAATCTATTAAAAAAATAATTGAGAAGCCTAAATACTGTAATATTTGAAAAGAATTTACATTTTCAGGCTTCTCTTTTGAAACTTTGGTTTTTGCTTGATAACTTATAATTCCACTTTTAGTGATAGTGATAGATATAATAGTGTCTAATTTTTATGTATATCAAAGCAATAAGGCACACAGCTAAAAATATCCCAAAAAGTATCATAAAGAGCGAAGGTTTTTTCGACTTCAACAAATTACCATTTGAGGGTTTAGAAGCTTTGTATCTTTTGTACGGAGGTACTTTTTGATAACTTTTGCCTTTCCTATGCATTGTTAGTTTTATTCATTATTAGAATAAGCTTAATTCTAAAATTTCATCCTCTGTATTCTTACAGCATTCAAAATTGCCAATAATGCTACACCTACATCTGCAAAAACAGCTTCCCACATTGTGGCTAAACCACCTGCTCCTAAAACGAGAACGACAGCTTTTACACCAAATGCTAAAATGATATTCTGCCAAACTATTTTCTTGGTTTGCTTTCCGATATTGATTGCCATTGGGATTTTACTTGGTTTATCATCCTGAATTACAACATCTGCAGTTTCAATAGTGGCATCGCTTCCTAAACCACCCATTGCAATTCCTACATCGCTCAAAGCTACTACAGGCGCATCATTCACGCCATCGCCAACAAATGCTACGGTTTCGTTTTTGGCTTTGATTTCTTTTACTTTATTTACTTTGTCTTCCGGCAATAAATCGCCAAAGGCATTATTAATTCCTAATTTATCGGCAACAAATTTTACCACGGTGCTTTTATCTCCGCTCAACATTGTAGTTTTTACGCCTAATGCTTTTAGTTTGTCAATTGTAATCTGTGCATCTTCTTTAATACTGTCGGCAATGGTAATGTAGCCTGCAAATTTTCCATCGTAAGCAATGGCGATTAAAGTGTAAACAATCGTACTTGGGTCTAAATCATAACTGATATTGAACTTGTCCATCAATTTGAAATTACCTACCAATAATTCTTTTCCGTTTACGTTGGCTTTTAAACCGTGACCTGCTATTTCTTCTGTGTTTTCTAATTTTAGGGAATTGTCAATTTCTCCTACATATTGATGAATGGCTGTGGCAACAGGATGTGTACTTTGACTTTCTAAGGCATTTACCAATTTCAGAATTTCGTCTTTATTTAATTCAGGTTTCAAATTAACTTCCTGTACTTTGAAAACGCCTTCGGTCATTGTTCCGGTTTTATCCATCACAACATTCTGAATACCTGCAATCACATCTAAAAAGTTACTTCCTTTGAATAAAATCCCATTTTTTGAAGCGGCACCAATTCCACCAAAATACCCTAAAGGAATACTGATAACCAAAGCACACGGACAAGAAATAACCAAAAACACTAATGCTCTGTATAACCATTGACTGAACAAATAATTATCAACAAAAAAGTAAGGAACAACAGTAATAAGCACTGCTAATAACACAACAATTGGTGTATAGATTTTTGCGAATTTTCTGATGAATAACTCTGTTGGTGCTTTTTGTGCAGTAGCATTCTGAACCAATTCCAAAATCTTTGAAAGCTTGCTATCGGTATATGCCGTGGTTACTTTTACCTGTGCAACTGTGTTTAAATTTATCATTCCTGCTAAAACAGTTTCGCCTTTGGTTTTGGTGTCGGGTTTGCTTTCGCCAGTTAATGCTGCGGTGTTGAATGCTGCCGTTTCGGATAATAATTCGCCATCTAATCCTAATTTCTCTCCGGGTTTTAATTGAATGATATTGCCGATGCTTACAGTTGCTGCTTTTACAGTTTTAGGTTGGTTATTTTCTAAAATCGTTACTTCATCGGGTCTTTGGTCGAGCAGGGTTTTAATGTTGGCTTTGGCTCTTGTTACGGCTAATGTTTGGAACACTTCGCCAACGGCGTAAAACAGCATAACGGCAACACCTTCGGGATATTCGCCAATGGCGAAAGCTCCGATAGTGGCAATGCTCATCAATAAAAACTCTGAAAATACATCGCTTTTGCGGATGCTCTCAAATGCTTCTTTAATTACAGGAAATCCAACAGGTAAATAGGCTATTGCATACCAAATAATTCTTACCCAACCTGTAAACCAGGATTGCGGTAGCCAATTATCAAAAGCAATAGCAATCATCAGTAAAACAAAACTGATAATGGCAGGTAAAAACATTTGAAAGGTAGATTTGTCGGTACTTCCGTGGTTGTGACCGTCATCATCGCTGTGTTCGTGGTTGTGACCGTCATTGTTGTGATGCTTTTCTAATAATTTTTTAGCATTAGCATCGGTATATATTTTTTCTTCCTGTGGTGTGCAGCAAAGCTGTTTGCCTTGTGCATCGTATTTATGTTTGTGTTCCATTAGAGTAGTCTTTTAGTTGTTTTTTTATAAATTAAATATTGTTCTCCGTGTTGTTTTTCCAAAAACTCTTCTTCCAGTCTTATCTGAATTTGAATAACGATATAGGTAGTAAGCATCAGGAAAAATGTAAGTGTATTGGGTAGTATAAAAAATATTCCTGCAACACTGATTATCATTCCCAAAAAAATCGGGTTCCGGCTGTAAGAGAATAATCCTTTTGTGATTAATTCGGTTTTGTTATTTTCATCAATACCGACACGCCAACTGTTACTCATTTGATATTGCGCTACTGAAATCCATAGTAATGAAAGGTGTATCAGTATTAATGCAATGATTAAAAACACGTCTTTCATTAAATAAGAAATCGGTACTAAATATTGATACATTTTATCGCTGAACGAATAGATGAATACCGCAACGAAAAGCAATGCTATCAATACTTTCATCACAAAACCGATATAGTCGTGTGCAATATCTGTTTTGCCAAAAGTTATGGGATTGATGCCCGTTTGCTTGTAGGTTCGGTATTATGGTAGCACAAAAGCTACCATAATATACAACACCAAATACACCGGCAAATAAAATTTTAACCAAACCATAGCGTTCAATTTTTAATGTTCGTGACCACCTGCATTGCTTAGTTTTGCATTGACGAAAAACGCACCTTTAACTACAATTTTAGCATTGGCAGGAATTTCATTTACAAAAGTTACAGCGGTGTAACCCATATCAGATACGCCTTTCAGCACTTCTACCTTTTCAAAATTCTTAGCAGTTTTATCTTCTTTATGGTCTTTTTCTTCGCCCTCTTTGTGGTCGCCTTCTTTTTCGCCTTCTTCGTGATGGGCTTCTGCTTCTTTATTGGTTTGTACAAAAATGTAGTATTTGCCATCGGCATTTACAATCGCATCAGTTGGTACAGCAGGCGTTGTTACATTATTAAGGCTTACAATTCCTGTGATATTCATTCCATCAATTAAACCACTTTTATTACCATTTACACGACAATGAACGGCGATGGTTTTGCTCTCGTTTTCAAAGGATGAACCAATGCTGAAAACTGTAGCATCATACTCAGCAGTAGGATTATTGGTTAAAGTAAAATGAATAGTTTGTCCAACTTTTACCTGTGGTAAATCTTTTTCAAACACCTGTAAATCTAAATGCAATGAACTGTTATCTACAATTTCGATAACCGGCGAAGAAACATCTACATAACTTCCAATTTTGGCAAAAACGTTGCTAACCGTACCATTCAGCGGACTGGTTACGACCAATGCGGATTTTAAATTTCCGTTTGATACCGAACCTGGATTGATGCCCATTAATTGTATCTGCTGTTGCAAGGAAGCTCTGCGGGTTCTTAAACTGCTTAATTCGGCAGTAGCACTTTGCAGATTTTTCTTTGCACCTGCATTGCCTTCATTCAGTTCTTTTTGCCTTGCTAATTCCTGTTCTGCAAACGTAATTCTGCTTGCTGTACTCAAATATTCTTCCTGCAATTGGATGAACTGCGGATTGGCAATGGTTGCAATAACCTGACCTTTTCTTACATAATCTCCAATTTGAACTTTCAGTGTTCTTATCACACCGCCATACAAAGAAGTGGCGTTGGCTTTATTGTTATTGGGAACTTTCAGATTTCCGTTTGCTTTGATGGTTGCTGTTAATTCCTTGTGTTCAATGGTGCCTAATTGTATGCCTACCGTTTTTATTTGTTCTTCGGTAAGTGTGGCAATGGTTGGCGTTTCTTCCTCGTGTGGTGCTTCTTCTTTTCCTGCAGTTTTGGTTTCGGCAGATTTATCTTCTGCTTTCTTATCATTTTTACAGGCAGAAAAAGCAAATAGTAAAACAGCTATGGCTGTCATCAACGTGATTTTTTTTATATTGAATTTCATTTGTACTTATTGATTGATGAATGAATAAATATTGATTACAGATTGGTTGACCTGCTGAATACTTTTGAGGTAATTCAACTGAATATCGGTTGCGGTTTGCAAGGCAAAAAGATATTCTACATAACCGATGTCGCCTGTTTTGTAACCTAATTGTGCTGCTGAAACAATTTCTTTAGCATTAGGCAAAGCTTCTTGCTGAAAATAATTGAACTGCTTCATATCCTGCTGGTATTGCAACAAAGCATTTTGCATTTGCGTTGCCAACGTTCTCTGTTGCTGTTGTGCATTGGCTTCGGCTGCTTGCTTTCTATAATCCAAAGATTTTATTCGGGCTTTGGTAGCACCGTAAGTAATGGGAATTGCAATGCCGATGTTTACAGAATTAAACCGGTTTCCGCCATTGAAAAACTTCTCAGCTCCATTCACATTTTGAAAACCAATTAAAGACTGATTGACATACCCAATCGTAAAATCGGGTAAACCTTGTGCCCGTTCTACTTTTTTGGTTTTTTCCGCAATAACTGCTTCCTGATACAAAGATTGAATAGCAGGATGATTGGCTACTGCATCATTATCCAACAAATTTGAAATTTGTAAAGGCTGAAAATTTCCATTTCCTGATATGGTAAAATCTTCTTTCGTATTCATCAATGTTTTCAGATTGGCAACGGCATTATTTAAGAAAACTTCATTTTGTTTTAATAACAAATTGATTTCGCCTTTCTTGGCTTCTGCCGTACTGATGTCCACTTTTTTGGTATCGCCGGTTTTGTAACGAAGCTTTGCAATGCCTATGAAATTGTTGTACAAACTGTCTAATTCCTGTAGTTGTTTTTGATTGTGTTGCAAGTACAAAATTTGATAATAATAAGTACGTACTTGGTTTTTTAATTCTAAAACACTCAAGTTCTTCTGCAATTCTTTACCTTTAATTTCAGCATTAATCAACTCCTTTTTTGCTCCGAATAATGACGGAAAAGGAATGGTTTGTGACACCTGAAAAGACTGGTCGAATTTGGTGCTGTTGTACTGTCCCAACTGTGCATTAATATCCAACTTAGGTAATTCTCCGGCTGTTTTTTTCAACGCTTTGCTGGCATCAATTTCTAAATCTGAAGCTTTAATGGCTTGATTATTTTGAAGCGCAATATTTATCGCATCATCAACACTTGATAAATGCTGTGTTTGTGCATTTGCTGTAAAGCCTGTTAATGACAGAAGCAATACAATGATAGTTGCAATAGGTTTCACTTTGGGTTTTCTTTTTAAATTAATTTTTGAATTGAAAATGATGTAGAGTAAAGGCAGAACGAACAGCGTAAGGAAAGTTGCCGTAACCAAACCACCGATTACTACGGTTGCTAAAGGTTTTTGAACTTCTGCACCTGCACTGCTACTTAGTGCCATCGGTAAAAATCCTAAGCTCGCAACGGTTGCCGTCATCAATACAGGTCGAAGTCTTATTTTTGTTCCTTCGATTACTCGTTTGAAAACATCTTTTATTCCTTCTTTTTCCAATTGGTTGAAAGTGCCTATCAATACAATTCCGTTAAGAACGGCTACACCAAACAAGGCGATAAAACCAATTCCTGCACTGATGCTGAAAGGCATTCCACGAAGCATTAAAGCCAATACGCCACCAATGGCGCTCATCGGAATTGCGGTAAATATTAAACCTGCTTGCTTAAAGGAACGGAACGTGAAATAGAGCAACACAAAAATTAATAACAAGGAAATAGGAACGGCTATCATTAATCTATTGCTGGCTTCTTTCAGATTTTCAAACTGACCGCCGTAAGTGAAATAATAACCTGGTGGTAATTTTACCTGTGCATTTAATTTTTGTTGAATTTCTTCAACCACACTTTGCACATCTCTGCCTGCAACGTTGAACCCGATTACAATTCTTCTTTTTCCTGCTTCACGACTTATTTGCGCCGGACCTAATTTATAATCAATCGTAGCAACTTGTGATAACGGAATTTGATTGCCTGTGGAAGTTGGTATCATTAAATTATTTACATCTTCAATACTGCTTCTGTGAATACTATCTAACCGAACCACCAAATCAAATCTTCTTTCATTTTCGAAAACCACACCTGCACTTTTCCCTGCAAAGGCGGTACTTACAACGTTGTTTACGTCTTCTACATTAATGCCGTAATTGGCTAAACGAGTTCGGTCATATTCTACATTAATTTGTGGTAATCCGCTTACACGTTCTACTTGTGGAGCTGTAGCACCTTCTACGGTTTGAATAACTTTGCTTACTTTATCGGCATTCAACGCCAATGTATCTAAATTTTCTCCGAATATTTTTACTGCCACATCTTGTCGAATGCCTGTCATCAATTCATTGAAACGCATTTGTATCGGTTGGTTTTTTTCAAAAAATACTCCAGGTATTGCTTCTAATTTTTCATTAATGGCATCTGCTAATTCATCGTAAGTTCTGCCACTTTTCCATTCGCTTTGAGGTTTCAGCAAAATCATCATATCGGTTGCCTCGGGTGGCATTGGGTCGGTGGGTACTTCTGCTGCTCCTGTTTTACCGACCACCATTTTTACTTCATCAAATTCTTTAATAATTCTTGAAGCTTGCATTGATGTTTCGATACTTTGGCTTAATGAACTTCCTTGTGGTAAAATGCAGTGAAAGGCAAAATCGCCTTCCTGCAATTGTGGTATAAATTCGCCACCCATTCTGCCAAATAGAAATAGTGTAAAAGCAAATACAGCAACGGTTATGCCCACTAACCAATATTTTATTTTGATGGCTTTTTCTAATAAAGGCTGATACATTTTTTGCAACCAATTCATCATTTTATCTGAAATGGTTTCTTTGTGCATCGGCTTTTTAGATAAAAACAAAGCACACATCATCGGAATATAAGTAAGGGATAAAATCAATGCGCCAAATATTGCAAAACCTACTGTTTGCGCCATAGGACGGAACATTTTTCCTTCAACACCTACCAACGTCAAGATAGGAATGTAAACGATTAAGATAATGATTTCGCCAAAAGCTGCACTGCTACGGATTTTAGAAGCGGATGTAAAAACTTCGTTATCCATTTCCAATTGTGTAAGTTTTTGCTTAGATTTTCTTAAACCCAAATGATGCAAAGTGGCTTCTACAATAATTACCGCACCATCTACAATTAAACCAAAATCTATCGCACCCAAACTCATTAAATTGGCACTCACGCCAAAGACATTCATCAAGGCTAAAGCAAATAGCATCGCTAAAGGAATAGCGGAAGCGACAATCAATCCCGCTCTGAAATTTCCCAAGAAAATAACCAATACAAAGATGACAATCAATGCACCCTCTATCAGGTTTTTTTCTACGGTACTCATTGCTCTGCCTACTAAATCGGTGCGGTCTAAATAAGGTTCAATGATAATATCATCGGGTAAAGATTTTTGAATAACGGGTAGTTTTTCTTTGATACGATTGACAACCTCGTTACTGTTTTCGCCTTTCAGCATCATTACCACACCGCCCACTGCATCTACTTCGCCGTTATAAGTCATTGCGCCATATCTTACCGCACTTCCAAATCTTACATCGGCTACATCTTTAATAAAAATAGGAATACTGCCACCGTCATTTTTTACACTGATATTTTTTACATCATCTAAAGAAGTAACCAAGCCAATTCCACGAATGAAATAAGCATTTGGTTTTTTATCAATGTAGGCACCGCCTGTATTTTGATTGTTTTTTTCTAATGCCGTAAAAATATCAGTAACACTTACACCCATTGCTCTAAGGCGGTTCGGGTTCACGGCTACTTCATATTGTTTCAGCTCGCCACCGAAGCTATTGACTTCGGCAATTCCTGGTGTTCCGTACAATTGTCGGGCTACAATCCAATCCTGCATTGTGCGCAATTCTTTGGCATCGTATTTTTTCTCGCTTCCTTTTTTGGGATGGATGATGTATTGATACACTTCGCCCAAACCTGTACTTACGGGAGCCAGTTCCGGCGTACCAATTCCTTTCGGGATTTTCTCTTCGGCTTCTTTTAATTTTTCATTGATTAATTGCCGGGCAAAATAAATATCTACATTGTCTTTAAATACAACCGTAATTACCGACAAACCAAACCTCGAAATGCTCCGTGTTTCTTCTAAATCTGGAATATTGGCAATACTTTGTTCAATAGGAAAAGTTACTAATTGTTCTACTTCTTGCCCCGCCAATGTGGGACAAACCGTAATTATTTGTACCTGATTATTAGTAATATCGGGTACGGCATCAATGGGTAATTTTGTGGCGCTCCACACTCCCCAAATAATGAGCAACAAGGTCATTATACCAACGACAAGCTTGTTCTTGATACTGAATTTTATAATGTTATCTAACACGTATTTCTGTTTAATATTTTACAAAAAATATACTTGCCACTTGTGGTAAGCAGCCAACAGATTTATGAATGTCTATGGAATGGAAAACGTACTATTTGCCTATTATCACAAAAGCAAAAGCTTTATGGATTTATCTGAAACAAACAGGAAAACTTAAATGGATTGCACATATCATTATAAAATGAATGACAGGAGCATCATCAGTTAAGGCTAAACATCAGCCATCAACAGCATTTGGAAAATCTGTAAAAATTAAACATTAAACTTGGGTGGGTTCCAGATATTTCCTTGGTAGCGGGAAATTAAGGTGTAATCACGGATTGTGATTTTTTTAGTAACGAAAGCAAGTTTAGGTTGCTTGATTTCAAAAGGCTTGAAATTAAAAGACCCGATGCTTACACTGCAACAACTGCAATAGCAAAAAGGACTACAATTGTCGTCGCTATCCTGGTTATGGTCGTGAGATTGGGCGGTTTCAAATTTAGGAACGGTATCTTCACACTGATTGCTTGCATCGCTGCAAGGCAACGCTGCGAGTACCATCAGGTAAAAAGTCCATATTGTGAGAAACCATTTCATTAGGGTACAAATATAGAAAAATAATTTGTGCAATCGGATTGCAAAGTTTCAGATTATTTTAATTGCATCTGTCACACCTTCCTTTAAGCACCAAATTGATACCTTCTAATTTGAAGTTTAGAGGAATATTGATGTTGGGAATTTCTGCATCTGTAAGGCAAAAAGTTCGTTTGCATTGTGAGCAATGGAAATGCGTGTGCTGCTCCGAAGGATTACAACTGCAGCCGGATTGGCAAAGTGCATATTTTACAACACCCGTTCCATCATCGATTGTATGGATAAGTTTGTGCTCTAAAAATGTTTTTAAAGTTCTAAACAAAGTGACATTATCTGCATTTTCGAACTGTTCTGCCAATTCTTTATGACTGATGGCGTATTGTTGCTGCATCAATTTTTCTGCCACCAACAAGCGCATTGCGGTAGGTTTTATATTTCTTTGTTGTAAAACATTTTCTAATTCAGTCATTCTAATTCAAATTTCTATTGTCCAATCATCCTTGTCATCTTCGTTAACTGCTATTTGCTCTATGATGCTGTTCGATACACTGTCGGAGTACGTGCCATAGCCATTTACGAAAATCCCTTTTGCTCCGTCTTTTTGGTTTCTCATCGCATACAAGATAGCTTCATCTTCCAAGTCATTCAGTCCTGTAAAACGATAAATTTTATCAATAACTATGTCACTTAAATTGACCTTTTCGCCTCCTATTTTGTATGAGATATTTTCTTCCAATAGGTTAAAATCTTCGGTATAACCTCTTAGTCTTAATATTTCAATTACCTCTGATAATGTTTTTTCTGTTGATAGCATAAGTTATTTTTATAAGTGTTTACAAATAATTAGTAAAACCTACCGATTTTTTATGTGATTTCTATAAAATGCGTTCTATTTAGCAACATTTTTTATCCTGTTGTATTGGTGGACAAGGAACACTGGCATAGCTACAATACACACAGCAGTCGCCTTGTAGTGGTTTTAACCTTGTTTTGCAATTTTCACATTCATAAAAATACTGACAAGCATCAACTGGCATTGTTTCCTCTTTTTTGTGCCCACATTTTGGGCAAGTTATTATTGATTGTAATTTAATTTCCATTATGATATAACTTTACTTTCTAGTGATTTATAACCTGTCGAATTGATAGCTTTTTCGATTTCAGCAATACGGGTTTGCTTATTATCAAACTTGACAATAGCGTTGCCTTTCTCATAGGAAACGACAACTTCGATAATTCCTTTTAGTTTGCTAACCTCTGTTTTAATATGATGTTCACAACCTGAACAAGTCATTCCTTTAATTGTAAACTCAACTTTCTGAATTTTGGAACTTTGGGTAATAATTGTTTTGTTTTCGGGCTTTGGAAAAAAGATGTGAGCGTAAATTGGAAATGATAAAAGTAAAGCCACCACAAGGGTAATAATTCCTAAAAATGATTTTGTTTGCATAAAATTTATTTTTTCAGTTGTTTCACATTTACAGTCAATTTTCTTTTGCGGTTTCAACTTTTGATACCAAGCAAAACCAATTACTAAAATTGTTAAACCGATAAAATATGGTCGGAAAGGTTCGAGCCAGGAAAAGTTTGAAGCAAGTCCGCTCGTCCCTGCTATGAGAGCTAAAATAGGTGTAATGCAACACAATGAAGCTACAATTGCTGTCAAAAGTCCAGTCCCGATTAGTTTGTTGTCCGTTTTCATATTGTTTCTAAAATTTTGTTGTCGTCAAGTATTTTAAAAAATGGTTCCAACATTTTTTCATACTCTTTCGTCAACGAGTAAAAAATGGTTTGCGCTTCTCTTTCGGTTTCAATAAGCTTTCGGTCTTTGAGTTTTCTCAAGTGCTGAGAAATTGCTGAAATTGTCATACCAAGAATATCGCTTAAATCACAAACACAAAGTCGTTTTTCTTCAAAAAGAAGAAACAGAATTTTCAGTCTTACATTGTTTCCCGTCAACTCAAGTCCGTTCGACAAATAGTCAAACGAGCCGTGGAGTTCTGAAACTCGTTCTTTACAGCGATTGATTTGTTTAATGTCAGCCTGTTGTCTTATGCAAGAAGTATTATCCATAATGCAAATATAGCTAATTTTCTTATTTAAGCAAATGCTAAAATATAAGTATTAAAATTTGGTATTTTATATGTTGATGTAATGGTGCCGTTTCTTTCAATTCTTCTAACAATATATTAACAGAGACATCACAAAAATATTTAGTATAATCATTCTTTCTGTACCAAATGCTGTAAGTTCGGGTCATTCTTGATGCGCTCCATTTCACTTGAAACAATATTCAGGATGTCTGCTTTTATTTGTTTATAATTACTTTCAATTTCCTGCTTCATCTTATCCTCGCTCTGCTCATTCACAAAAGATAAGATTTGCGGTATTTGCTGATAGGCTTTGCTTTCTGCTGCTACCTTTTCATTATCCACCACAATTTCGGCGTGAAATATCTTTTGCTCGATACGTTCATCAAAGTTATCCGATACAGAACCCACGAACATACCCTGTGTAAGCGTTGAAATTTTGGAAGCTGGAATAAGGCTGTCTAACTGTGTGGAAATAGAAGTTGATTTATCATTGCGGTTAATCGTCATACTTTGGCGTTTCTGCAATACCTTACCGAAGCGTTCCGATAGGCTCTTTGCTGTTTCGCCAACCACTTGACCACTGAATATATTACCGACTGTATTTTGTATTACCTTACTCTCTTTGTCGCCGTAATCCCTTGTTAATTGCGAAAAATCCTGAAATCCTAGGCATACCGCCACCTTATTACTTCTCGCCGTTGCTATAAGATTATCCAGCCCCCTGAAATAAATCGTAGGCAACTCATCTATGATAACGGAACTTTTAAGCTGTCCCTTTTTATTAATCAGCTTTACAATCCTTGAATTGTACAAGCCCAAAGCTGCGGAGTAGATATTTTGACGGTCGGGATTATTACCCACGCACAAAATTTTTGGTTCTTTAGGATTGTTGATGTCCAATGAAAAATCATCGCCAGTCATTACCCAATATAACTGTGGACTAATCATTCTTGACAAAGGAATTTTTGCCGATGCAATCTGTCCCTGTAATTGGTCTTGCGCTCCACCTTGCCAAGCATCCATAAAGGGCGATAAATAATTTTCCAAATCAGGGTACGAGGTTAAAATCGTGAATACGTCCGAATACTTTTTGTTCAGTAATTCAATGGCGTGTGGGAACGTACAATACTTACCATCTTCGTAGATTTTCAGATACCAAATAATGGCAGCTAAAAGAATGATTGGGCTTTCCACGAAAAAATCCCCTTGCTTCTGTATCCACGACCTGTTGAGGTTCAGCATTATGGTGTAAGCCGCTTCGTAGGCATCAGAAATGTCCGTCATAAAATCGGGATTGAGTGGATTGCAACGGTGGCTCTTGCGTGGGTCGTCGAAATTTATCACGTAAAATTTCGGCTGAACTTTGTACTTGTCCCTGTGCTTCAGTAGATGATTGTAGGCAATGGTTGAAAGGTCATCAAACTTGAAATCGTAAATGTACATACTAAAGCCTTTCTCTATCTGCTGCTTGATGTAGTTATTTACGATTGCATAAGATTTACCTGAACCCGGAGTACCCAACACGATTGATGCCCTGAAAGGATTTACAATGTTTATCCAACCGTTGTTCCATTTGCCTTTGTAGTAAAATTTGGTGGGCAGGTTGACGGAATACTCGTTTTCCATCAGCTTGGTTTCCTGTTGAAAGCTCTCGTTCTCGTTATTGAAAACATCGTCCATCAGATTAGTGCGGAGCAAGCGGCTCATCCATACACCTGCCATCAGCAAAGCGATATAGCCTAATGAGATAGTAAGGATATATAGGAATGTGCCTGTTGCCGGAAATAACTTTAGCAACGGTGTGTTTAGAAAGAACAGCACAAAGCCAACGCCCAACGCCACGTAAATTTTAGACCAGGTTATTTTCTCATTTTTTACGCCCTTTGTTCCTAAGCAACTTAAAGCCAGTAAAACCAAAGCGAATGCTTTGGTGTAAAGGGTATGTGAAAACAAACCCGCCGTCCGGTCGAAATTGACTAATATCTTGTTGATTACTTCCAACGTCCAACCACGTTCTAAAAAGAAACCGTAGCAGAACCAATAAAGGTGCATCAGCACCAAAAGAATACTGACAGCCCGCATAAAAGCCATTATCTTGGCAAGTCCTCTTAAATCGTCTTCTCCCTGCATTATTTTAAGTTTAATGTTCGGGCCTGAATTTAAAGGCTCTATGGAGTGGCTATAAGAATGTGGCAGTCTGTGGCGTTGTGTGGCAGTATTTGGCTAAATATTATTTCTGCCCTCTTTGACGTTTGCGTTTCTTCTTCATCTTATTGGCAAAGTCCTGTTCTTCGTAATCGTCGCCCTGGGTTTCGGACAGTAAGCCGCCCAATGCTTCAATCAAGCCGTCTTCGTGTTTGTCAATAGCTAAGAAGTCAAACAAATGGTGTGGTTCTTCCGCAGGAAGATCCGCATCATTTGATGTGGACAGTTTGGGTTCTAAAACGGCAGGTTCTTTAATATCTGGTTTGATGTTATTGTTCCAATAATCATTAAAGGTATTGGCAGAAAGTTCTTTTTCCAATCTTGAACCATTCCAAACCGTTTTAGAATTGTGGTCAATAAAAGTTATTCCGTAAATACGCCCTGTGTCATTTCTACGAACCACAACGTTAATGCCCTGTTCCGCTAATTGCTTCTTAAAAGCCTGTTCAGCGCTCGTGGTTTTCAGGGCAATAGTAACGGCAGATTTTAGGGTCTGTTTGGTTGGGCTGTCTTTCAAAGCCGTTTTGCATTTCGCAAAATGCAATTCCAAAGCCGGAAGCCCTGCGCTTTTTCCGAACAGCGAAGCCTTGAACGGATGCCCGGCTCTTTCGCCTTTTTCATTTAGCGGAATATACAATAAGCCTTGCTGCATTTTTCCCTGCAATTCGCCCTCTACCTTTTCGGTGGTAATATTGAACAGGGAAAGCAAAGCATTGTATTCGCCTAAAGTTTGGTATTGGTAATAGTTCGGCAAGTGGCGAACGACGGAAGCAATTTGGCTTTTTACATCGCCAGCCCGATAACCTACCGGACGGAAAATCTTGTCGTTCTGCTTGTGTTCTTTATCGGTTGCGGGTATCAAGCCGTGTTGTCTTTCCAGTTCACGGCACACATTCATAGACCGCATTTTCTCGAATTTGTCCGAAATCTTTTTGCCCTGCTCGTCCACGCAAACCGATACAATGTGTATATGGCTGCGGTCGATATCGGTATGTTTGAATACCACAAAAGGCTGTTCGCCGTAGCCCATTTCCCGCATATATTCTTCCGCCATTTGCCGAAACCTGTCATCGCTAACCTTATCTTTCGGGTCGGGATTGAGCGAAATATGCAACGTATGCTTTTCCGTATTGCGGTTGGCAATCAGGTAAGGTGCAAAAGATTGTGCTAATTGTGCAACAGTATATGCTCCAGTTGGCGTTTCGATTATCTTATTTGCGAACAGAATTTTCCCGTTTTCATTCTCTACTTTGAGCTGATTGTACGCCAATGCACCGTATAAATTCCCGCTTCTGCCAATCTTTGCTATCATCTGTACTGCTATTTTTTCAGGTTCTTTGCTTCAAATTCTTCGGTTATCTGAATGATTTTTTGGCATAGCATCGCCATTTCAGCCGTTTGTTTTTCCAATTTGTACAGGAACGCTGCGGCTTTTTTCTCCGAAAAATTCTTGTACAACAGCTTTACAATCTGGTTATAGTTTACACCTATGGAGCGGAACTGGCTGTGAAAAGAGGTCAGCCGCATATAAAAATCAACCGTTCCCTTGTCAATCTGAATGGTTTTTATGGTCTTGTCAAAGATGCAGGACGTTATGAAATGAGCCTTTACCTGCATACCTGATTTATCAAACAGGGCAAGAAAATGGGCGTGTTCCTGCTCGTTAAAGGAAATCGTATAGCGGATGGTCGCCGGGTCTTCTTTGGGGCGACGTCCGGTCTTTTTCAATTGCTTTTTGTTGTTATCGTTCATCACTAATCCATTTTAAAATCCATACAAAACCCTGACTTTGGAAGGTGTTTTCTGCCCCCTGCAAAGGGCAAGTTGTTTTGAGCATCGGAAATCATTCCGAGATGCTCAAAACACAACTTGCCGTGTTCCGGTGAACACAAAAATCCGCCCTGCGGGACGGATTGAATGTAACAGGGAAAAACGGCTCGTTGCCGTTCCCGTTACCCCCTGATATGTCAAAAGACTTTTGCATAAATCCGTTAATAAAAATCACAATACAAAGTAAAGCCCTGTTTACGATAGCGTTGCACTGTGACACAGTGCCAAATGCTGCCTCTGAACGCCAAACACTGCCACCGCTATACAACCGATTGAATTTGATGAGTTCTTTGCCCCTGAATGTTGACAGGCAGGCAGGCAGGCAGCCCGTGCTTCAGGACGAGCAGACGGCATACATTCAAGATGGCAGGTTATCCTGCCTGCAAGATTGCAGGAATGCAAGAAACCAAGAGCGCAGGAATGACGGAAAGCGTGACAGCCTGCTATCAGACAATCAAGCCTGCGTGATGGATAGAATGACGGACGGAACGAATGCAAGAACGCAATCACGCCTGATAGGATGCCTGAATGAAAGCATTGCTGCTGTACAGCAGGAAAGCAGGCAATCAGCAATTCCCGCAGGCAAGCCTGATAGCTATCCTGCAAGAAAGACAGCACGAAATCAGGACTGCACGGCTGAAAGCCTGCAAGACTGAAAACAGTAAGATGTAAACTTTAAATTTTAAAAATATGGACACAAGAAAGAAACCTCTGTTTGTCGCTTTTTCTTCTCAAAAAGGCGGTGTTGGCAAAAGCACATTTACCACGCTTGTCGCCAGTACGATGCACTATCGGTTGGGCTACAACGTAGCCGTTTTTGATGCGGATTTTCCGCAGCACAGCCTGATGAAAATGAAAACCCGTGATTTGGCAATGGTAATGGAAAATGAGGCGTTGAAAAAACTGGCATATAAGCAGTTTACCACCATCAATAAAAAAGCCTATCCCATTATGCAGCACAAAGCGGATAGCGTACTCGATGCGGCGCACGAATTTGTAAACACTTCCCCTGTTCCGCTTGATGTGCTGTTCTTCGACCTGCCCGGAACCGTGAACACGCCCGGAATTCTGAAAGCATTGGCAGGTATGCACCACATTTTCACGCCCATCACGGCAGACCGTGTGGTAATGGAAAGTACGCTCATCTTCACACAGCTTTTACAGGATGTAATTATGAAAAAAGGCGAAACTTCCATACAAAGCATTAACCTGTTTTGGAACCAGGTGGACGGCAGGGAAAGCACGCCCTTATATGACGTGTATAATCAGCTTATCGGGCAACTGGGGTTAAGCCTGATGCAAAGCCAAATCAAGAACAGCACCCGTTTTCGCAAGGAAAGTGAAGTGGACAGCAAAACAGTTTTCCGTTCTACGATAATGCCACCCGATGAGCGTTTGATGAAAGCCTGCCAGTTAGACCTGTTCATCAGCGAATTTTTAAACATCATTCAATCGTAGTGCTATGGAAAAAGATAATAAACGTAAAGTTACGCCGGACATTAACGAAGAGCTGATGATGAACCTGATGGTAGACGGCGTTAAAAAGGACGGTTTGCAGCTACCGCCTGAACCTGCCGAAGAGCAGGAAAAGGAAGAAATACAAAACGAGGTAAGGCAGGATGAATTACCACAAAGCAAACCTGTACAAAGGGAAAGAAACCGTACCAAGAAGAGCCTTGACGGAAGCTACGGCGAACACTTTTTGAAAACCCATTCGATGACAAAGCGGGGCGATAAAAGTATCTATATCCGGCAGGAATACCACGAACGCTTATCCCGTATTGTACAGGTCATTGGTAAAGATGCTATACCCCTGTATGCCTATCTCGATAACATACTGGAACATCATTTTGAAATGTTTGAAAAAGCCATTACCGATGATTTCAACGAAAAGTTTAAACCCATTTTTTAAAGCATCTGATTATGGAAATAGTAATTGTGATTTGCCTGCTGATAGTCATTGTCCTGCTTTTGCAGGATAAGATTGTCATTCATAAAAGGTCGGAGCAAAAGTCCAAACAGGAAAAAGTTAACCCGAACCTGCCCGATATTATGGGGCAACCCAAGCCAGTAAGAAGCCTTTCAGTGCCAAACACTGCCAATGAAAGCCAAATAACGGAACAGGAGATAAACCCTGATAATTTAGACATTGAATACGACGAAAACGAAAACGTCAGCATTCAAATTCCGCAGGAAGAACTGGACGAAGTTTTCAGCAATATGCCTGATTTGGAGGAAGAGGAAGAAGAATGGAACAGGTACGGAATATCCGGTGGCGATAACGGTTTTGCCCAAGGGGTTACCTACGACGAACTAAGCTCCGTAGGGGCATTGCTCCAAAAAGAGAATTTGGAACAGGCTCAAAAGGAAACAGCGGTAGCCATAGTTCAGAAATTACAGGGAACCGAATTATTCAGCTTACTGGAAAATTCCATTGAGGGTGCTTCCCGAAAAATTGCCGAGCTTTTGGATAGCACACTTTCATCTGAAAGCGACGACGGTTCTTCCACCTTGCGGAAAAGTGATTTGGGTGATTTTGACATTGGGGAGTTTGTATAGACTTCCCTTTTTTTTAGGAGTATAACTGCGTATTAGTGTGACATTATCTTATTATGCCTCTTGTGAGAAATGACAACATTATTCCGTCACTTGTAACTTACCTGCGTATGTTCCGTAGGGCTTACCTGAATAATCTCCAGTTTTGAAATAGTCACATAATAGTTTGACCACATTATCTATATCTTCTTCCGTTTCAAATTGGATTTTACCATCTTTTAAGTTTATCGGTGCTTTTTTCTTTTTACCCAATGTTTCCAACTTTTTTATGTTTTTAGAAGTTAAAGAATTTAGATTTCCTAATTTTTCCAACTTCATCAACTTTTTATGAATAGAAGCTTTTGTTTCTATTTTATCAGTTAGAAGCTTAATATCTCCAAAACACTGATGTTTAGATATTGATGTTGCTACGTCTTCCGCTCTCTTCTTATATTCTTCTTGTAATCCGACAAGTTGCTCAAAGTAAAATTTCTTCAATACGTAAAAAGTTTCTTCATAAAAGATACAATCTATTTGTTTGTCTAAATAAACAGTATCGCTTTTTAGCAATGAAAGTGTATTGGTATTGGTGTCAAAAAAAGTCCTTATCTGACTGCCTAAGCTTTTCTTTTCTCCGTCTTTTTCCTTTTCCACTCCTACTTTTCCGGGGGATATTTTTCTAAATGTATAAAAAGATTTATTACTGTCAATTTCAAACTCGACACAATATGCCCAAAGAGTTTCATCTTGGAGTATATCGTTTAAATCTGTGATTTTCGGTGGGCTTTGGTTTAATTGGTTATAAACAACGTCTGAAAAAGAGCCAACTTTATTCTGCATTTGATAAGTAAACAGATGTTCTGTTTCGTCAGCTATGACATCATAATCGAAAAAGTTTAAATCTTCATTATCCTGAATTTTTTTGAACTGTTTCAATGAAAGTTCATAAAGATAGTTTCTTACTTCATCCGTAATCTCTATCTGATAAACTTTAAAGTCAAACTTTTCCAAAACACGTGCGTTAGCTTTCATTCCTTCTTTGAGAATACGAGTGACAAAATACATCTTTAAGTTTTCCGCACTTGCCTGACCAATTATATCGACCAAAATGGATTTATCCATAATAAATATTTTTCGTAATTAAGTTTATTTTTATTTCTTGCCCGCTTTCCAAATCTTCATCTTTTGTTATCAAAAGAGCTTTTTTTGTTTGGCTCTTCTTGTTGTAATCAATTTGGTAAAGGGTATGAGTAATACTCAATATTGGATTTATTACAATCATATTTGATTTTGTATAAATGAAAAATATGATTATCAAGACAATGAAAATCGACGTAATGTCAAATAAGTTATTTGTGTCTTGGAAGATGAAGGGAACAATGTAAGTTGAGATGTAACTGATGCTTTCACTATTCTTGTTTTCTACTTCAACGACTTTTACAAGCTCTCCATTTGATTTTTTTATATCTAAATTTATCAATAAAAATTTTAGCCCTATATAACCGAATATTGCAGTAAGAAAAAGAAAAACGCTTAACCCAAATTTTGCTAAAGCCAGAAATACACTTTCTTGACTAAAACCTCCAAAATTCAAATAATCAATATTTTGCTTGACTTGTCGCAAAATCAATAATCCAAACAACGGAATATATGATGTAATGAACAACACAAAAATTGCGATATTATTTAGTTTTACTTTTTTCATTACATTATTTTGGAGATGGCTATATGGGAACTATCTCACACCTGCATAGTACTTTGCTCGTTCTTCTTTAAATAATCTCAATTGTTCTACCTGTTCTTGATATTGTTTATATAATCCGTTTTTCGATTTTGTTTGCTCGGGAAATGTCAGAGAAAAAGCATCTAAATCATTCGTATGGATTGCACTTTCGGGAATGACTTCCTTTATCTTATCTAATGCTTTTAAATAGTAGGTTTCGCTAATTTCGCAAGCTGTCAAACTCAATCCTGCATTATAACACGCAATTGCAATTGTTCCACTTCCCAAATGAGTATCTAAGATTTTATCTCCTTGATTAGCATACATTTTCAAAAGCCATTCGTAAAGCTCTACTGGTTTTTGTGTTGGGTGGATTTTATTTCTATTTTTTCTTACACTAAATCTGAAAATTTTTGAAGGCTTGTCTAATGATGACCAAGCCATTTCTGCCATTGAAAAATTATTCAATGTTTCGGGTTGGTTTTTATCCCAAATAATAAACCCTTTGTTGTATTCGCTTTTTAGCCAAAGTTGTCCGAAATAGTTTCCTCCCCAAATAATCTGATTTTTTGAAACCCGAAGTAACTCATTAAAGTAATCATCATTGGGTTTTACATCCCATTGACTGTACTCATCCATATTAAATTTGTAGTCGCCACCTCTTTTTGTTTTGTTTAAAATCCCATAAGGTGGGTCGACTATGGCAAGGTCAAAATAGTTGTCTGGATATCTTGCCATTAATTCCATATTATTTTCTCTCGTAATTGTAATCATCGTAAGTTTTAATTTTTTGCTGCAAACCTTGAAATAGTCAGGTCCGAAATGTTTTTACTGATGTCTTTTCCAAGATTATTGACGATGATATTATCAAAATCTTCGTAGTCAATTTCTCTCACGTCATTATCAATACAGTTGTATAAATATTCCGAAAAAGTGTTTGCCCGAATAATTACAATCGGACTTGTGCGAATATCTTGAAGTACCGCTGGAACATATCTTGGCGTAACTACAATTGTGTAAGCTCCCCCAATTTTTTCTCGGTGCCCTTCTAATCTTCCAGCATTTACACCCGAAAGTTTGTTTTTGGTCGACTTGGCATCAACGGCGAATTTTTTCTTTTTAGGAATATACAGGCATTCCAAATCAGTGTTTCCTGCTCCGCCTACTTTTTCGGCTTCTATATTGTAGAACATATTGAAACCATCTGTCAAAGCATCTTCAAAAAGATATGCTTCCGCTCCTTCGTTATTGTTTGCGTATTGTTCTATAATTTTCGGAAGATTAAGCAATTCAAATTTTATATCATCAGCTACTTCGCCAATTTCAACTAAAAGTGTCTTAGGGTAAAAACTGTAAATTTCCTTAATAACATCAATTTTCAAACGTTCAGGGTCGTTAAGCAACAGAGGCTTTGCTAAAAAAGAATATTCATTTTCTAATTGCTGAACTAACTGTTTTAAATTTTCAGGAATTGCAACCTCGTTTCTTGTTATTTTCCTAAAAGTATTGGTTGTTCCGTGTTGTAGTTTGGTTATAACAATTCCCTCTCGTTTGTTCAATACACCTGCACTTTCAAACAGACTTGAAACGTAATAATCCCATTCATAAGCAGAGTTCACATAAGCGTGTCTGTCTTCTTGAAATTTTTGAGCAATTTCTTCATCTGAAAACTTTCTTAATGCTAATAATTCATTTATTAAGACATCATATGTTTTTTGAGTAGCTTCTTTGAGAAACACAACAACGTACGCAACCTCAAAAGCATAAAGTTTGTTAGATAGTTTTGGTTCTGAAAGCAATTTATAAATCAAACGAAATGGATAAAGCTGAAATTCGCTATCCGTTCCGCTATGTGGATGGGGATATTGTACAGCCCAAAGCATTGTAAGAAATATTTTGGCTATTTTCTCTTTATCCCCAACGTTTTTCAAAAATAAGTTTCCAAGCGGACTAAATAAAAAACGGTCTTGCCCATCAACCTTGGCTTGGTAGCCAAACATATAATATGAAAGCTGATTGATTTTATGGTTTATCGCATCAAGCGGTAATTCAGGATTTCTTTCGCTATACAAACCTAACTCACTTAACTTTGAATTTAATTGCGCTTTCTCATCTTTTGAAATTCCTGTCTTGGTGTATGACTTCAAAAATTCAGCAACAACACAAAGTTTTTCAAAATCTCTTGTATGTCTGTATAAAATCCATTTCTTACTATCAATTCGTAAAGTCATATTATTGATTTATTTGAGCAACAATATTTTTAATTAACAAAGGCGGAATACATTCTCCAATACATTTTCTAATAAGTAATTCAGGTGTATTATCCGGGATATTCCAATTTTGTGGAAGAGAGGACAACAACATTAACTCCAAAGGTGTTAAAACTCTTGCATCAGAATAAGTTCCGTTTTTTAATTTTCTTCCTGGATGCACATTCAATTGTGAACTGATTGCATCATTTCGCATTGTAATGGTGGGAGCGGGTTCATCCCATTTAATTCGTCGGTATGTGGTATTGTAACTTTTTATTTTTTCTCCATTAGATTTTATAGGAAAGTATTCTTCATTTTCAAAAGCAGTTTTTCCTGTTGGGGTATGCTTCATCCACAGTACGTGATTATCCGAATGTTTTCGGGCAAAATGCCATTTTATTTTTGACTGTTCTCCTGCCTCAATACTTGGTAAAAAACCAATCTTTTCTTCGACTGTTATTTGCTTTTCAGACTTTATAGGTTGTCCCCATTTTTTGTCTTTTCGGTACAATTTTATGATTGCTCTTGTCCGTCTTTGAGCAACACCATATTCAGAAGCATCATACACATTAGCTTCAATTTTGTATTCTTTGCCGAATAATAGATTTAAAATCTCTATTACTTTTAAATGTTGATTTTGGTATGGCAAAACCATCTTAAAAAATGTTGGTACATTTTCTATCAGTACAAAATCGGGAGATTTTAATTTAATGAAATCAATTATTTTAAAAACAAGATAATTCCTTTCATCTTTAAGCATTTGCTCAATATTCCGATTTTTTCCTGCAACACTCATTCCTTGACAAGGTGGTGAAGCAATTAGAAAGTCTAATTTTTCAGGGGTACTTTCTACGAGTGTTTTAAAAATCTTCTCGTCTAAAATGCTACCTGCAATCATTTTAGAATTTGGATACAATGCCTGATATAGGTCAGCTCTTTCCTGAACCAATTCGTTAGCAGCGATAATATTAATTCCTACTTCTTCAAAGTAAGTTTCTGCTATGCCTGCACTTGAAAATAATGATGCTCCTACCATAATTAAAACTTGAGTGTACTTTGATGTTGGTTTTTAATTCTCATATATTTTGCTTTCTCCTCAGCAGCTAAAAATAGCTTTTGAGTTTCCTCCTCCGGATAAATTAATTCTGCAATTCTTTCGCTTAGATACTCGTGTTCTAATTTTTTTAAGTCAAGACTGAAAAATGCTGAAAGTTTCGGTATTATTTCAGCAGGTACATTTCTTTTACCGTTTTCAATTTTTGATAAGGTAGATTGGTCTATGTCTAATGCAGCCGCAAGTTTAGTTAATGTTAAACCATTATCTAATCTTAGCTTGTGAATATATTCGCCAAATGTTTCTTTCATAATCTTGAAATTTATTTCTTGACACTTTTGGCAAATCTACTAATTTGGTTTCGTTTGCGAAAGCTTTCAGCTATAAACTTTGGATTTTGGCTCGTTTTGAGTGACAGATAACCGCTTCTATAGAATAAAAGTGCAAAATCCATAATAGTTATTATTGAAACGTAACCTCAAACCGTAAAAAGTTTGGCTTTTTTTTATGCTCAAATGCTTGTTGCAAAGCCACTCACAGCCAAACACTTCCTTTGACTGCCACTTTCTCATAACGCCTCTTTTTCCACAAGACATTTGTCCCGAAAGCTCGCAAGGTGCGGGATAAACAGTAACAAATTAATGTGTTTCAATTATGGAAAAACAGAGAAAAAAAGTTTTGCTGGCAGCCGTGGCAATGCTGTCAGGAATTGGTGCGTTCGCACAGGGAAACGGCTCGGCAGGTATCAACGAGGCTACCCAAATGGTAACAAGTTATTTCGACCCCGCAACGCAGTTAATCTACGCCATCGGTGCGGTAGTCGGGTTAATCGGGGGCGTTAAGGTTTACAACAAATTCAGTTCCGGCGACCCCGACACGAGCAAGACCGCAGCTTCGTGGTTCGGTGCGTGTATCTTCTTGATTGTTGCCGCTACCATCCTGCGTTCATTCTTCCTTTAATCCTTTGCCTTATGAATTACAATATCAACAAAGGCATCGGCAGGACGGTGGAATTTAAAGGGCTGAAAGCGCAATACCTGTTCATTTTCGCAGGTGGGCTGCTCGGTACGCTTATCCTCGTGATGATACTGTATATGGCAGGCGTAAACTCCTACATCTGCCTGTTCCTCGGAGCAGGCGGTGCTTCGCTCATTATATGGCAGACCTTTTCGCTCAACAGGAAGTACGGCGAACACGGGCTGATGAAAATTGCAGCCAATAAAAGGCATCCCCGCTACATCATCTGCCGCAAGCCTGTACACCGCTATTTAAAATTCACACCTAAACAGAATGCCGTATGAGAAATGTAGCAAAGACCACCACACTGGAAAATAAATTTCCTTTGTTGGCAGTAGAGAACAACTGCATCTTATCCAAAGATGCGGACATTACCGCCTGCTTTGAAGTGCGCCTGCCGGAACTGTTCACGGTAGCTTCTGCGGAATACGAAGCCATACACTCCGCCTGGCACAAGGCTATCAAAACCCTGCCTGATTTTACGGTCATTCACAAACAGGATTGGTACATTAAGGAAAGCTATACGCCCGATTTGGCAATCGAAGACCAGAGCTTTTTATCAAAGTCCTATCAACGCCATTTCAACGAGCGACCGTTCCTGAACCATTATTGCTACCTGTTCCTGACGAAGACCACAAAGGAAAGAATGCGGATGCAAAGCAACTTCAGTTCGCTTTGCAAAGGTACGTTGATACCAAAGGAAATCAGGAACAAGGAAACGATACACCGCTTTATGGAGGCGGTCGCCCAGTTTGAGCGTATCGTGAACGATAGCGGTTTTGTTAGCCTGCGGCGTTTGACCGAAGAGGACATTATCGGAACGGAAGATACACAGGGATTACTGGAACAGTACCTCACGTTATCGAGGGGAGCCGGAACACCAATGCAGGACATCGCACTCGGAAACGAAGAAGTACGCATCGGTAACAAAAGGTTAAGCCTGCATACACTTTCAGATACGGACGACCTGCCCGGAACGGTATCGGCAGATACCCGTTTTGAAAAGCTATCTACCGACCGTAGCGACTGCCGCCTTTCATTCGCCGCACCCGTGGGCTTGCTGTTAAGCTGCAACCACATTTACAACCAGTACATTTTTTTGGATAACAGCGAAGACAACCTGCAAAAGTTTGAGAAGTCCGCAAGGAATATGCACTCACTGGCTCGTTACAGCCGTGCCAACCAAATCAACAAAGAGTGGATAGAAAAGTACCTGAACGAAGCCCACAGCTTCGGGCTTTCTTCAATCCGTGCGCACTTCAACATTATAGCGTGGTCGGAAGACCCTGCGGAACTGAAACAGCTAAAGAATGATTGCGGTAGTGCATTGGCATTGATGGAGTGTAAGCCTCGGCACAACACTACGGACGTAGCCACTTTGTATTGGGCAGGTATGCCCGGCAATGCGGGCGACTTCCCCAGTGAGGAAAGTTTTTACACTTTTATTGAGCCTGCATTGTGCTTCTTCACGGAAGAAACCAACTACCACAATTCGCCCTCGCCGTTCGGTATCAAGATGGCTGACAGGCTTACAGGAAAACCTATCCATTTGGATATTTCCGACCTGCCTATGAAGCGTGGTATCATTACGAACCGGAACAAGTTTATACTTGGTCCATCGGGAAGTGGTAAATCGTTCTTCACTAACCATATGGTACGGCAGTATTATGAACAGGGCGCACACGTACTGTTGGTAGATACGGGTAACTCTTATCAGGGCTTGTGCGAACTCATCAAAGGAAAGACCAAAGGCGAAGACGGTGTTTACTTCACTTATACCGAAGATAACCCCATTGCCTTTAACCCTTTCTATACCGATGATGGCGTGTTCGACATTGAGAAGCGGGAAAGTATCAAGACTTTGATACTGACCTTATGGAAACGTGACGATGAGCCGCCAACTCGTTCTGAAGAAGTTGCCCTTTCCAATGCGGTAAGCGGTTATATCGAACGTATCAAAACGGAAGACGTTTACCCGTCATTCAACGGTTTCTATGAGTATGTAAAAGGCGACTACCGCAAGGTACTGGAAGAAAAGCAGGTCAGGGAAAAGGACTTTGACATTGCCAACTTCCTGAACGTACTCGAACCCTATTACAAGGGTGGCGAATATGATTACCTGCTGAACTCCAACAAGCAGTTAGACCTGCTTTCCAAACGCTTTATCGTGTTTGAGATTGATGCGATTAAAGACCACAAAATCCTCTTTCCCATTGTGACCATCATCATTATGGAGGTGTTCATCAACAAGATGCGCCGATTGAAAGGTATTCGTAAGCTCATCCTGATTGAAGAGGCTTGGAAAGCGATAGCCAAAGAAGGAATGGCAGAATACATCAAGTATTTGTTTAAGACCGTCCGCAAATTTTTCGGAGAAGCGATTGTCGTAACGCAAGAGGTCGATGATATTATCCAGTCGCCCATTGTCAAGGAAAGTATCATCAATAACTCCGACTGTAAAATCCTGCTTGACCAACGCAAGTATATGAACAAGTTTGATGATATACAGGCGATGTTGGGGCTTACGGACAAAGAGAAAGGGCAGGTACTTTCCATCAATATGAACAACGATGCAAGCCGACTTTACAAAGAGGTTTGGATTGGCTTAGGTGGTACGCACTCGGCAGTCTATGCCACCGAAGTTAGTTTGGAGGAATACCTCGCCTACACGACAGAAGAAACCGAAAAAATGGAAGTAATGCAGCTTGCTTCCGAACTGGATGGTAATGTAGAACTCGCCATTAAGCATATCGCAATGCAAAGGCGGGACAATTCAAATCAATAGTCATTAACAATTTAAAAATTCAGAAACAATGAAAAAAGTATTGTATCTGGTGTGTACGGCACTGATGCTCGCCGTAGCACCGTCAGCAAAAGCCCAGTGGGTTGTAACCGACCCGGCTAATTTGGCTTCGGGCATTATCAACTCTGCAAACGAAATCGTGCAGACTTCTTCCACCGTAAGCAACGTGATAAAGAACTTCAACGAAGTGAAAAAAGTTTACGACCAGGGCAAGGAATATTACGACAAGCTGAAAGCTATCAACAACCTTGTGAAAGATGCCCGTAAAGTGCAACAAACGGTATTGTTGGTAGGCGATGTTTCCGAAATGTACGTGAACAACTTCGGCAAGATGATGAACGACCCAAATTTCACACCGCAGGAACTGACCGCTATCGGCAACGGTTATTCGGCACTGCTCAATGAAAGTACCGAACTGCTGAAAGAACTGAAGCAGATTATAACCTCATCAAGCCTTTCGCTCAATGACAAAGAGCGTATGGATGTGATTGACCGTGTGTACAAAGAGGTAAAGGATTACCACAGCCTTGTACGCTACTACACCAACAAGAACATTTCTGTAAGCTACCTAAGAGCGAAAAAGAAAAACGATGCCCAAAGAGTGCTTGAACTCTACGGAACTGCTAACCAAAAATACTGGTAAACTATGGAATGGGATAATCTTCACGAACTCCTGCGGTCGCTTTATGATGATATGATGCCACTTGCAGGCGATATGGCGGCAGTCGCTAAGGGTTTGGCGGGATTGGGAGCATTGTTCTATGTGGCATTAAAGGTTTGGCAGGCTTTAAGCCGTGCCGAACCTATTGATATGTTCCCTTTGCTGCGCCCGTTCGCTTTGGGGCTTTGCATAATGTTCTTTCCAACCATTGTTTTGGGAACCATCAATGCGGTATTAAGCCCCGTGGTAGTAGGAACCCACCAAATACTCGAAGACCAGGTGCTTGACCTGAACAAGCTGCAACAGCAGAAAGACCAGTTGGAATACGAGGCAATGGTAAGGAACCCCGAAACTGCCTATATGGTATCAGACGAAGAGTTTGATAAAAAACTGGATGAACTGGGATGGTCGCCCTCCGACATTGGAACAATGGCGGGTATGTATATGGACAGGCAAGCCTACAAGATTGAGAAAGCCATAAAGGATTGGTTTCGCAATCTACTGGAAATACTCTTTCAGGCAGCGGCTTTGGTCATTGATACCATACGAACGTTTTTCCTGATAGTCCTCTCCATACTCGGACCAATAGCCTTTGCTATTTCCGTATGGGACGGCTTTCAGTCCACGCTCACGCAATGGCTCACGAGGTACGTCAGCGTTTACCTGTGGCTTCCTGTTTCGGATTTGTTCAGCTCAATGTTGGCAAGAATACAATCCCTCATTTTGGAAAGGGATATAGCAATGCTTGCCGACCCCACCTATATACCTGATACGAGCAATACCGTGTACATCATCTTTATGATAATCGGCATCATCGGGTACTTCACTATCCCGACCGTAACAGGTTGGGTAATCCAAGCCGGAGGCGCAGGAAACTTTACCCGCAATGTAAACTCCACAGCAATGAAAGCCGGAAACATCGCCGGAGCAGGCGCAGGCTCAACAGTTGGAAACATCGGCGGTAAACTGATGAATAAATAATCATTAATCATTCTAAAAAATGGAATTTAAAACGCTAAGAAATATCGAAAACAGCTTTAGGCAGATAAGATTATATGCCATTGTGTTTGCGGTTCTCTGCATTAGCGTGGTAGGTTACGCCGTATGGCGTTCCTACCGCTTTGCAGAAGAACAACGCCAAAAAATCTATGTACTGGATAACGGCAAATCCCTGATGCTTGCCTTATCGCAGGATGCGAGCATCAACCGCCCGGTTGAAGCAAGGGAACACGTTAGGAGATTTCACGAACTGTTCTTTACGCTTGCTCCCGACAAGAACGCTATTGAAAGCAATATGAGCAGGGCATTTAACCTTGCCGATAAAAGTGCTTTTGATTACTACAAAGACTTGTCGGAAAAGGGCTATTACAGCCGTATCATTTCGGGGAACGTGCAGCAACGCATCGAGGTGGATAGTGTCGTGTGCAATTTCGACAACTACCCGTATGCAGTGCGCACCTATGCCAAACAGTTCATTATCCGGTCAAGCAATGTAACCAGGCGAAACCTGATTACTTCCTGCTATCTCGTCAACTCCGTTCGTTCCGACAATAATCCGCAGGGCTTCAATATTGAAAAATTTGCAGTCGTGGAAAATAAGGATATAGAGGTCATCGAACGCTAAAAAACAATCTTATGGAAGCATTATCAGATTTAAGCACGTTCGCAAAAATCCTTACCGACAAAGGATATAACGGGTATTTCCATACGCAGGGTGCGTATGCCGGAAAGCTGAAAGACAGCATCAGCGAATACCTCGAAAGCTGCCAAAAAGGTGCAGATACTTTGCCTAAGCAGGACTTACTGCTGACAGGCTACCTGCAATGGTCGGGCGATGACAAGCCCCATGTAGAATGCAGTATGTGGGTAAAGTACCTGAATGGCAAATTCTCATTGAGCCGTATGGAGGTAGCCAAGAAAGACGGCTTTGGGCAATTACTCAAAAAATCGGAACTGGCAAACCTGTCCGTAATGTCCGCACCCAAATTAACGGAGGCGGTCGCACTGGTCAACGATGCGCCGAAACAACAGGCGGGTAAAAGTCCTAAGCGTTTCAAGCTATAACACAGAAATAGTAAGGCTATGAAAAAATTAAGAGCAAATATGGACAGGTACTTTGACAAGTTGGACGAACGTTGGCGGGCGTTGCCCTTGCGCAAACAGCACCAATATACGCTGTACTTCTTTGTGGGTTACCTGCTGCTTACCGTAGCGGTCATTGGCAAAGTAATGTACGATACCTCAAAGTCCGGTAACGGTATGGTCATAGAGCATATCGAAAACCCTGTCCTTAAAAGTAAAAATCCTGCAAGGTTGCAGGATAGTGTATCAACAATTTTAAAAAATCAGATTTATGAAAGAAAATGAAAAAAGGGTCAGCTTTCTCGTTGAGGGAGAAGACCAAAACGGAGCATCAAATCTGCCGGATAATAAAAAGAGCAATAAGGATAAGCTCAAAAAGCCAATCATATTCCTTTTGATGGGCGTGGTATTTCTCGGCTGTATGTACCTCATATTTAAACCGTCGAAAGATAAAAAGGCGGTCGAAAATATCGGGCTGAACGATGCCGTACCGCAGGCTACCGGAGCAGGGATGCCCGATGATAAAAGCAAGGCGTATGAGCAGGAAATGCTCGAACGCAAAGAGCAGGAAAAGCGCAATGCACTGACCACGCTTTCTGATTATTGGAATACTGAAGATACTGCATCTGCTGACAATGAAGAAAGTTTACCTGAAGAAGACGAAGAAAGCAACGGCTTTGGGGGTGGTGGCAGAAAATCGGGACGAAACGGAAATTCTGCATTGAATAGTTACCGTAATGCACAAAGCACACTGGGTTCATTCTATCAGGACAACAATTCGGAAACAATGGAATTGCGTAAGCAAGTGGACGAACTAAAAGCAAAGTTGTCGGAAAAAGATGTACCACCTGTGGCCACCGTTGACGACCAACTCAAATTAATGGAGAAATCCTATGAAATGGCAGCAAAGTATCTTCCCCAAAATGCCAATACCGGAAACGCTGCTCCTGCCATCGGTGCAACTCCTGCTGCTGCGGGTGCTAACCAAAAAGAGCAATTTGTATCGTTCACACCAACAAGAAAGAACATTGTATCAGCCTTGTACCGTGAACCGTCGGACAGTGCCTTTGCAGCCGATTGGAGCCAAACAAAAAACAGGGGGTTCTATACCGCAGGTTCTACTGAAGAGGTGGTACAGCCTAAAAACAGTATCAAAGCCTGTGTACACGAAGCCCAAACGGTAGTTGGCGAAACGGGTGTGCGTTTACGCCTGTTAGAGCCTGCCAAAACCCCGCAACGTACCATCCCCAAAGGAACAATTGTAACGGCTAATGCCAAATTTCAGAATGGCAGGTTACAATTAAAAGTTACTTCGGTAGAACTGGAGGGCAATATCATCCCGGTAGATATTACTATTTATGATTTGGACGGACAGCAAGGTTTATATGTTCCGTATTCGCCTGAAAGAAATGCGGTTACGGACATTGTAGCCAATATGGGCAATGCCACAGGTTCGAGCTTCAGTATGAGTTCTACTCCTGGACAGCAAATTACTTCTGACCTAAGTAAAAGTGCAGTGCAAGGTATTTCGGGCTATTTCGCTAAGAAAGTAAGAACGCCAAAGGTTGCACTCAAAGCAGGCTATCAGGTCTTTCTTGTATCTAAAAAATAATGTTGAACTCAAATAAATAAAACAATGAAAAATCATTTAAAAACCTTTTGGGCTATTGCCCTTATACTCGGCTTTGCTGCACAATCTAATGCACAGGACAGCATCAGAACACCACTTGCATTGGGCAAGATAGAGCCGTACCGTATGGAAGTTACCTACGATAAAACCTCGCACCTGATTTTCCCGACTGCCATTCGTTACGTGGATTTGGGCAGCGAATACCTTATTGCAGGGAAAGCCGAAGATGCGGAAAACGTGTTGCGTGTAAAAGCATCTGTAAGGGACTTTGAGCCGGAAACGAATTTTTCCGTTATTACGAATGACGGACGTTTTTATAGTTTCAACGTGTATTACAGTTCCTACCCGGAGGCAATGAGCTATGACCTGCTCACGATGCAAAAAGCGGTGGATAAAGCCAAAGGTAACGATGTGCTTTTTGAAGAACTGGGCAACAATTCGCCGTCACTGGCAGGCTTGCTTTTGGAAACCATTTACAAGAAAGACAAACGCATTGTAAAGCATATCGGTGCTAAGAGTTTCGGCATTCAGTTTATCCTAAAAGGGATTTACATACATAACGGCAAATACTATTTCCATACTGAATTGAGAAACCGTGCCAATGTTCCTTTCGAGATTGATTTCATCAATTTCAAAGTAGTGGATAAAAAGGTAGCTAAACGCACCGTAGTCCAGGAACGCCCTTTAACTCCTTTGAGAACTTACAAGCCATTGGACGGTATTTCCGGGAAATCGACCGAACAAAATGTGTTCCTGTTAGACCAGTTTACCATTGCCGATGATAAGGTACTGCTGATTGAGATTTTCGAGAAAAACGGTGGCAGGCATCAAACATTGCACGTCGAAAATTCCGATTTAATCAAAGCCCGTTTGATTGACGATATGCACCTGAAATTTTAATAACCCTTTAAAGCAAGAATATGAAAAAGTATATCTATACCGTGCTGTTTGTCCTGATAGGCATCACGGCTGCACAGGCGCAAAGAATGCTGCCGAAGCAGAAAGGATTGGAAATAAGTGCAGGTGTATTGTCCGATGATAAGATTGGCAATGATTACTACATCAGCGCAGCAATGACGGTAAACGGTAAGAATGGTAACTATCAGCTTTGGGCGTTGGAATATACCCACCAGTACCACGGGTATAAAGACCTCCGCATACCGCAGGAAACCTATTCCGCAGAGGGCGGTTACAGCTTCTTTTTGTTGGGCGATGCCCGTAAGAACATCACGCTGAATTTCGCCGTAACAGGTGTGGTCGGTTACGAAACCATCAACCGGGGCGAAACAATGTTGTACGACGGTGCGAAGATATTGAGCGAAGATAATTTTATCTACGGTGCAGGCGGTCGCCTCACTTTTGAAACGTACCTGTCCGACCGTTTTGTATTAGTCCTGCAAGGGCGTACAAAAATCCTTTGGGGTACGGATTTACAACAGTTCCGACCGTCAGCAGGTGTGGGATTAAGGTTTAACTTTTAAAACGTAAAAACGATGATAGCAATATTCAATAAATTCAGAACGGGGCTACTGCCACTATATGTATTCCTGACAATCCTCACAGCTTCGGTTACGTTGGTATCTTGCAGCAAAGATGATGACCTCGAAATACAGAACAATTTTCCTTTCGAGGTCAATGTAATGCCAGTGCCTAAAGATGTTGCAAACGGGCAGACCGTAGAAATACGCATTACCATACAGCGTACAGGCAATTACAGCAATACGCAGTATTTCCTCCGTTACTTTCAATTTGACGGGCAGGGAACATTGCAATACTACAACGAACCGCCGTATCAGCCCAATGACCTGTACCAATTACCAACGGAGCAGTTCAGGCTGTACTACACTTCAACGTCTGCCGTTTCACAGTCTTTTGACGTTTGGATTTCGGACAGCTTCGGGAATGAAAAGCAGATAACTTTTCAGTTTAACAGCAGCGATTAAGAGCAGTATTTCAATTCAAAAAAAAACGGCTTATCTGATTGGTAAGCCGTTTTTAATTTTCAGCCGGGCAGTGTATTTCAAAAGAAATAATTTCTTATCCTTGTAATCTATTTCAGTGTTGAGTAAGGTTTTATTTCCATAAACAATGAAAGAGGCTTGCCTTTTGGGGTAAGCCTCTTTCGCATTTAATTCACATCGTTTACAGGCTGAAACAAATATTTTTCGTAAATTCAAACAGTGGAAATAAAGTGTTTTTGTTATGGTCGCATCATTGGTTATAGGTATCATATTTTTGGTTGCAGGCTTGGGACTTCGTTACTGGATTAACCGCAGGAAGTTTTACAGGCGCAGCCCTATGGGAGCAGAGGGTTTCTCATCTTATGAAAGTTCGGTTTTCATTAAATTAATTGAAAAGATTGGCAAATGGGCAGCTTACGCCTTGATTATATTTGGGCTATTGTCTCTTTGGGTTTATTCCCGAGAGAAGAAAGAAGATAAGGAACAACAAAATGTGAAAATACAAAAACCTGTATAGGTAGTTTTAAAAGAGAAATTATAAAATGACAAAATCTTTCGATGACATAACCCTACGAAATATATCAGATATTATTTCAAATATACTAACACATACAAAAATTACAGAACATTTATCTGGTGCTGGCATTTCTCAATCTCAATTCGGTACTAACAAAACAGATAGACTATTTTATGCTTTAAAAGAAAGACAAGTTCAAGATAGGTGTGGAAATAATGTTTTAGCGTTCGTTGTCAGACTGTTAAATCCAAAGCGATACAATTCAGAAGATGAATTTGAAAAGGATAGAACCACTATCAATGAGAAACTGGTTTATGAAGGAATAGAAATTGATAAAGCTGGACAACCACGGCAAGTTGACAGAGCTAAAACCATTTCAGAAGCTAAAAGTAGGTCACTAAAAATAAAAGAAAAAGTACACGGTATTGGGGTTCATTCAGAAATTTTGCCTTACTGTGAGGCTGAATGGTTAAAGGAAAACTATTTTCACGCTATACTCGAGATTACAAAAAGTGTGGCGGAAAGGCTTAGGCAAAAAAGTGGCTATACTTCAGACGGAGCAGATTTAGTTGATGACTGTTTTGCTTTGGGAAAAGACAAAAGACCTATGCTTGCTTTTAATACTCTGAATAATCCAAGCGAGGAAAGTGAACATAAAGGCTTCGGAAACTTCTGTAAAGGATTTTTTTCTATGTACAGAAACCCAAAAGCGCACAATCCGAAAATATTAGAGGATACCCAACTCTCACAAATGACGGAAGTATTGGTTGTAGCAACAATAATCCATAACAAACTTGACAACACTTATAGGACAGGACTTAAGTAATAAGCAAATCGGATAGTCGAAAAGGTTATCCGATTTTTTATTTATACAGAATAGTAAACCGCCAAACACTGCCTATCAAAGCCAAACCCTGCAACATTCCCCAACGCAGCAATAAGCCTTTATAAATTCGACTTCCACGCAAAATTGAGCACACAATGGAAGTTATCGCAATACAAAAGTCCGTACTGGAGGGAATGAAAAACGAGTTGAAAGCACTTTTGGAACTGACCGAAAATGCCACGAAAAAGTACACGCCGATTTTCGCACAAGAGCAATGGCTCGATAACCAGGAAGTGTGCCTGATGATGAACATTACCAAACGGACTTTGCAGACATATAAGGATAAAGGGTTATTACCTTATTCCCGATTGAACCGTAAGAATTATTATAAACGCTCGGATGTGCAGGCTTTGCTCGAAGTCGGACATCCGTACAATACCGCTGAAAATGGATTTATTGACAAATGACAATGAGGAAATCATCGCCCACAGGGAAATAATTACACAGCTGCACAGCCGTATTAAAAGCATATTGGAAAATTACCGTCCTGTAATGAATGGAGAAATATATCTGTCGGGCGAAGATGTGTGCAAACTGTTACATATCAGCAAAAGGACTTTGCAGCAATACCGGGATGATAATATCCTGCCGTATATACAGATTGGTGGTAAGATTATTTACAAGGAAAGCGATATTCTGACCATACTGGAGCAAAATTACATTTCAAATAGAACAGATTTATTGTAGCCTTTTTCGTTATATATGCTGTCAAAAAGAAACGAGTTTAGTATCTTTGCTGCTGAAAATATAGAAAATACTTAAAGTGTTTTTGCTTTAGGTCCCACATTGAAAACTGGTAATTTTTAGACAACGGGACAGATAAGTAAGAACGCTCACGTCAAAGGCGTGGGCGCTCGCTTATTCGTTGTCGGGTATACCAGTACCTCAGTGTGCGGTAAGTGTGGGAGCCTGCGCTTCTTTTTTGTGCAGAACTACGTAAACTCAAAAAGTAGTAATATGGAAACTGGTACAGCACAAAAAAGAATTACCCTCGCCTTTATCAATAATAAAAGCCTGATTTTAGATGTTATTTGCAATGAACTTGTTGCTTCAGGTACTAAAGTATTGTTTCGTTCAGAAAATATTGATGTAGGACTATCTCAATTGTCAGTATTAAAAGAGCTTCCGAAAGTTTGTATGATTGACCTTGATTTTTACGGCAAGAATGTGCTGGCACAACTTCAAAAATTAAGGATACAATATCCAACTATTAAACTGATTGCTCATAGTGATATTGATGCAGAAAAAGCCGTAAAACCTCTTTTAGAAATTGGTTTTTCTGGTTATCTGTTTATTGGTAGCGATGCAGACGATTTTAGAAAAGCCGTTGAAGTTGTTGTCAATGACGGAAGATATTTTAGTATGGGAGTAGCTAAAATTGCACAGGAATATTTTACTAATAACTAAGATTGCTTTTTTAAATCTGTAATTTTTATTTGGACAATATTGTTGTTATTTATTCCAAGTTGCGAAAGTGTTTCTTTATGTGCTTGCTTTTCAAGCTCACTGTAATACGAAACACTCCAAATTACATTTTTATTTAGTTTGGCTTTTAATACCTCAAAATATTTTAAATCTACTTCTGAGATTGAATGCCCAAATACAATGACTTTTTCAACTTCTGTAAGATTGTTAAAAAAACCGATATTGTTTTCTATGATTGAAGCTGTATTTTTAAAAGCCTTTGTATAATAAGATAGTATTTCTTGTTTGGCACTTTCATAAGAAAAGTCATATTCATCAGCCTTATGCTCACGCCATTCGTATAATTCTTCCTCGCTTAATCCTTGTGGTGGTTCTTCTTCTTTCTCATCAAAATTTGCAGGGTCAGTTCCGTGTCCTAAAATAAGAGTACAATTATCTATATCTGCTCTGTTATGAATATAGGTTATTCGTTCTTCGGGAATGCCATAGCTTTCCTGTAGTGTCTTAGTATAATTAAAATTTAAAAAATGGCTATCATCTTCTAAGTCAATTAGCACATCATCAGAAATGCTTTCGTATTTGACTTCAAGAATAAACTTATTAAAGTCGCTAATTAGAGTGGTCGTTAAATCCTTAATGATTTCTTCCATCTCTATCTGATAACTATGCCAATCTCTATCTCGAAAATCTTCAGCACCAGGGCGAGCAATTAAGTCGGAATTATCGTCCAATACCGATAAATAATCCAAGTCAGCTAAGGCTTGCTCAAATCTTGACCATAACGCATACTCTTCATCTGTCAATTCAGGATTTGTAATATCAGGAAGTCCATAATAATTTAATAAGAGTTCATAAACCTCACTATTATTTTCAGCCAAGTAGTTTGCAAAACTTTGATACCTTGTGTCTAATTTATGATGGATGTCAAATCCATTACCAATAATGTATAATGTTTTCATTACTTCAGTTGTTTAATTTATTTTTTGGGATTATAAACCACTTCGTTTTCCAAATATTGGGTTGAGCTTATCCCAAAACTGCTGTTCAAGAATTTCGACAATGAAACGCTCAATAATTTCATTGCTTTCTGAAATGACTTCGTATGCAAAAATATTCAAATCATATTCTAAACAATTGTCCCACTTGCATAAATGCAAACTATAAACCCGAGTTCCTTCTGTGCCAAGATGGTTCTTAATTCTTGTCTTGAAATCAGTCGTTGAGCTTCCAACATATAATATATCTGTCGAAGTTTTGTTGTACCGGGAAAGATTAACTCGGTCTTTGTTCTTCACTTTTAATTTATTAGCTGATTGATAATCTTCAAAATATTCAATCAGTGTGCTTAAAATTTTCGGGGATTTTATCTGAATGATGTAAATGAGTGGGTTGTCACTTTTAGGGATTTTATGCAGAAAATTTGAAAGCGTTTCCCTATCTCTATATTCCGATGAATGAAAGGAAATTTCACAGAACGGTCTAATTGTTATTTTTGAAATTTTCTTAGCTATATTCAGTGCAAACTCCTCAGATTGCTTTACAATATGTTCACTGTCAATTTTCATTAAATGATTTTCTTTCTTTTTAAGGTGTTTAATTTTACTTTTTCTTTACTTAGTTCGTCATCCCAAAAAAACACCGCCGATTGATGATTTCTGTTTTGCGATGAGGGATAAATAATTCCCGATATTTTATTCTTTCTGTTTTTATTGAATGGATATCTTAAAAATTCAGTCACAACTTGAGTTGGCACATATTCGGTATGTTCTTTACCATCCTTAATAATTTGTTGAGTTATATCCGTTACAAATGAGTATAGAAATAAAGTAAGGTAATATCGTTTCTTGTCCTTAATTCCGAAAATACTTGGAATTTTAGGGAGTTTACTAAAATCAACAACAACCTGATTTTCTAAGGTTTCAAATTCCGCAATCGTTACATACCTTTTGTATTTATCCGTCCTGCTTATTGTTTCTAAAATTGCTGTATCATCATCGAAAGCAGAATAGAACATTGATATTCCTGAAGGGCTAAACCGATTTGGATAAATTGCTTTTTTGTTAGGGGGAGCAGTGATTTCGTTAAAATCTATAATTTTTGTTTTGAAGTCGTGTTGTCTACAACGATAAAGTTTTGTTCCTGCCGGGATAATCCTGATTATATTTAATTTTGATATAAGTTTACCAACCTCTTGTAGTATTTGCAAGGCTTTAGGAAGGCTGCTGTCTGCTGATGAAAAAAGGTAGCGGGATTTATGTTTGATGATTTCTTTAAAGTAATTCCACTGAAATTCTAAATCATCTTTAATATTGTCGTAATACAGGTCAGGTTGAGCCCAAGCAATATCTTCAATTGAATTAACAATATCTTCAATAACCTCAAAAGGTTCAGCATTTAACTCTATGTGTTCTTGTATAAGTTCGTCAGGGGTATAGATTTCTCCAAGATAACCTCCCTCTCTTGAATTGTAACTCATAAAGTTGGCGGCATCTTCATAGAAATTTGAAATACCATCCATAATAAATTCCATTAAATCTTCAAGAGAAACTACTTTTAGTTCCTTAGCGCAATAATCACAATAACCATCGTGATAGTTTTGCCTAATAAAGCGATTAATGCTTTTATCATCAAAATGTTTGATACAAATATTCTTATCTGGAATATTGCTTAAATTTCTACTTTCTAATTCAAGCCATCTCTGTTTAACTCCTCCCATATATTAATTTGCAGTTTTTGCTATAAAACAAATTTAGCAAATTTAAAAAAGTGCATTAACCCAGATTTATGAAAATTCAAAATCAATTAGTCAGTGTCTTTTCTTTGTTCGCTGATTAAGAAAGGAAGTTATTATTATTATTATTATTAACCAATCATTGGGATAATGAATATCCCAAACAATAACGCTGCAACCTGTTTGGTAAAATGGAGAAGAAAAAGGAATTGTGTAGTGGTGCATTTTACTAAAGGGGATTGCTCCCATTTAAATCAAAAAGACTGCCCGACCATCGGGAGGATCTGTCTTTTTGCCGCCCGACTTTTTGGGTCGTACGGTGTTTTAATTTTTCGGCTTGTTTAACTGTTCTCTTAAAGCTATTAATTTCTTGTGCATATCTGTCCAATATGCCTGCCTTTCCTTGTCGCTTTTCACAGGTGGATTATGCGTATATTCTTTATACCACCCAGTTTGTTGAATAGCTTTTTTAAGGTCAGTAACCTCAATCCAGTTCCCGTTTTTATCTCTAATTTTCATTGTGCTGAATTTTAGCATTAGCCATTTTACGCTCTAACAATGTGTCGAGAATTTCCCACTCGCTGTCATACTCCTTGCCCTCAAAATGGTAGGTATCTGTTTCCTCGTCTAATTCATAGCTGCAAAAGTCCTGGCTATCTAAGCAGGTGTCGTTTAGTATGCCGTTTTCAAATATTGCCTGACCATATACTAAGCATCCTAATTCCTCATAGTCCTGTGTGAAATTCACTTTGAAATGTTCGGCTATCTGCTTTACCGCTTCCGTGTTTGGCGACCATTTTGTTTCATACTGAAACACGCCCGCACTTTCATTATCCTGACTGATATTGTAGAAATAATATCCGTGCGTGTCCTGTACGAAATCGGGTAATTGCCCGCAGTCGTCTTTATGTTCCTGTTCAGCCATTGATTTGAATAGCTGTGTTATCTGTTCGATTGCTTCGGGTGTTCCCTCAAAAATAACCCAGTTGTTGCACCAATTAGCCATAATTATTTATCGTTTAAGGTTATCTGTAAAAATTTGTCGCTCCCGAAAAGCAGGTGTATCGCCTGTTTTAATTGCGGGTCGCATTGTGCATCATCTGTATATTCAATCAGGCAGTGAATAGCGAAAATTGAATTGTGTCCGTCAAAAAAATGGTCTGTAAACCAGTTCGGGCGTTTCCAAAGAGGTTCATTTTGGGCTGTTCCTTTTTGTGCATTCTGCACAAGCCTGTACCAAAATTCAGCGGTGAAAAATCCCTTTTGATACCAACCCTCACGGAATGCTGTTTCATTTTGCAGGAAGTAGTCGCATTGCGTTTTTATTGCGTTTTGCAGGTTCTCCAGTTCTGCGGGAAAAAGTTTGCACAACAAGCCCGCTTTATCGAGGTTGTCCATTTTATCTAATGCTTTCATATCTTTTATTTTTAGTAGGCGACCACCTTTGCAGGCAGTCGCCTTTGATGATTAATTGAAGTTGAAAATCTCTGCTCCTGAATAGGCAAAGTCTGTACACAGTTCAAAGGCTTTTTGTGTCTTTAGCTGTGCTGTACCGCCCATTACAATGGATTGTAGTTTGGCTTCGCCATCCCTGTAATTGCGTACATTCTGAAAGTAACCTGTAACGGCATTGTAAGCCCCGAATAATGTGCCTTTGGTAGTTGCCATTTGTTGGGTGTCGCTTATCATAGCGTATTCAAAGGCATCATCTACGGTGTTTTTGAACACGGTAGAAACTTCATCTTCCGCACCTTTTTTGAGCAGGTTAAACGTTTCTTTGTTCGGGCAAAGTGCCAACTGGATTAGCTTTCTTACTTCTCGGTCTGTTACCCTTACTTTAGCCCAGTCATTAAAAATGTTCTCTAACTGTGTGCTTAGGGTGTTGGCAAGCCCCATAACCTTGTGAGCGTTTTCAAGGCGTTGTTTTGCTCCTGACGTGTGTTTGATACGCACTACGTTGGTCATACTCCGCAATGAAGCGTTAAGGGTGTTTTGGCATACGATACGGATAGGGGTAAATGCTGCGGTAATACTTCCGCTACCGTCGTGGCTTGTGGTTAAGAAAATGTACTTTTCTGTTGCGTCGTCGCCGTTACCTACACGGATATAGTCGGGTAGCTTGGCAGTGATAAAAATGCGTTCCCCGTTGCCCAATGCCCCTGCGGTTTCGTACAATATTCCCTCGCCTCCACCTACAATAGCATCAAAGAAATTAAATGCCTCACGGTTTTGTACGATATGGTAGTCTTTGCCTACTACGCCTAACGGTGTATTGGTGTCGGTGCGAAGTGTGGCGAAACTGTTAGGTACTAAGATGTCATTGGCTTCAATCAGTTCTCCGCTGTCGCCTATGCTCATTGTTCTGCCCTGTGTAAACAGTGGGGATTTGATAACCTCGTAATCTAAGCCTGCGTGTACTATTGCTTCCTCGCTTGTTGGGTACTGCTCTACGATTTGCCCCAAACCGTGCCACGCTTTTTGTTGAACGCTGAAGAATGAATGACGTCCTGTTTGCTCGTTGAAATTGATGTTGTGTGCCATAATGCTAAAATTTTGATGTTTGAAAAAATGTTATTTACTCACTCGCTTTTCTCGTTTCCCGCTTCCCGTTGTGGTTTGCTCTGCTCCGCTTCGCATAAATTTTTCCAAAAGAAAAACCGGAAAAAAGAAAGCAGATAATCCAAGCGGGCAACAGCGATGACCAAGAAAAAAAATGATTTAATGGGGGTTCCTTTAGGGGGAAACCGTTCATTCGTTTTTTTTATTGGTGTGTGTGTGCGGTGGCTGCCCGCTATAACTTAGCTGCCTTTTTACCGGTTGATTGTGGAAATTTTCTGTTCTAAATTTTTATGGCATTAATGACCAGGCTATGATAGCCTGCAATAGAAATTTGAAAAATGGAATAGCAGGGAGCGTTAGATAAAGGTTTCGTTTTTCAATTTTCTATTTCTGAAGTAGGTAATAAGCTCTTTTACAGCGTTGGATTGCATAGAGGAAAGTAAATGTGCTTTACCTACACAAAAAGCATAGGCATAAAAAAAGCAGAACCGTTAAGTTCTGCTCATTGTGATTAGATAAAAGCCGATTATATTGCCATCATAAACGCTTCTTCCATTGCTTTGAATTTAGGGGTAACTAAATCCATATCCTTACTGATTTTTTGGCTTGTAATTTTAGCATAAATCTGTGTGGTGGAAATGTTTTTATGCCCCATCATTTTGCTAAGGCTTTCAAGCGGTACGCCCTCGGTCAAAAACATTGTTCCGAAAGTATGCCTTGCCGTGTGAAAGGTTACTTTTTGTTCTGTAATAATCTCTGCTTTTTCAACCAGTTTACCTATGTGCGTATTGCAGGTTGCATTAGTCGGAACCGGAAAGATAAATTCATTCCTTGTCGTACCCTGATACTTCTCAATGATACGCTTAGGGATTTCCATTAACCGAACATTTGAAGCAATATCTGATTTCTTTCTCCTGCTGATAATCCATTGATGACCGTCAAAGAATGATTGAATATTGTTCCTTGTCAGTTTTTTAATATCCGCATAAGCAAGTCCGGTAAAACAACTAAAAATAAACAGGTCTTTTACCAGTTCATACCGTGGGTGCGGTGGTACGCACATCATCAGCTTTTCTACATCTTCTTTAAGGATATAACCCCGGTCAGTTTCTTCCATATTGATTTCATAATCCTGAAACGGATTATCACGTATCAAGCCCTTTTTAATAGCCAGTTCCACAACGGCTAATAAAGGCATCGTGTACACCCAAACCGTATTATGCGAAGACTGTAAATCGTACCGGAGGTAAAAATCAAACTCCCGGATAAAATCGGCAGTCAATTCCCGGAAAGCCATATCATCACGATGATAGCGTTCTTTGATAAACGTGGTAAGATGATTGTAAACTGTGATATACTTGTTGTAGGTGCTTTGTGAGCGTTCTTCCTTTTCGACCAGTTTTTTAAAATCCTCATTTTGGTCGTTGAAGACTTTAAGTATTGCATCATCCATTACACCAACACCTAAAAAAGATAGCTTTACTTTTTGGGCGGTCGCAAAGCCCTCGTGCTTCAGCATATCTTCATAAATCTTGTCGATACGCCCACGTATGTTATCCAGTTTTTTATTAATGCTTAGTGCCTGCGCACTTTTTCCCTGAACTCTTCCGTGTTTCAAATCCCAATTATTGGGGTCAATTTCTAACTTTGTTCCGAAAGTCTTAGGGGTTCCGTCAATGGTAATACGTGCCATAATCGGGGCATTACCGTTCTTTTTCAGTTCGTTCTTTTTCAAATAGAAAAGCAGTTTGAACGTCGATTTTTTTGTCTGCTCCATAACTCAAATGTTTAATGTTTAAAATTAAATTACATTGAGTTACAAGGGAATGTAGAAAAGGGCGCAAAAGACTGAAATATAATCAGTTAAGCCATATCATTACCTTTGTCAATCGGTAACGAATTAGTAACCTAACCTTGTCAATTTAAGCCCCAAACCTATCAGACACCGACTTCCGAACTAAGACTACTCTTTTTATAAAGCCTTGTATAGCAAAGGTTTTAACCGTTTTGCTTATTTTTGCTTTTTACTAATCTTTTTTCGAGAAAAAATTCATGGAAATCTCATTTAAATCAATGAAAGGAACATTCAATTCCGTAGCAACTTCCAAAGCAGCTTTTGGATATTCGCCATGCACATTTTGAAGTTTATCGTTTTCCCAAGGATAATTTCTGGCAACCGGAGTTAAAATCACGGGATGGGCACCTTTTTGACGGGTTTGCGTCACAAAAAGACGCAGAAATTCTTTGTAACCTTCAATCGGAACATACCTTTCCGTTTTATTTTCTGCTGCATCATTGTGCCCGAATTGCATCAAAACCCAGTCATCTGTTTGCAAACTATCATAAACGGAACGCCATCTTCCTTCTTGAAAAAAGGTACGTGTGCTTCGTCCGCCACGTGCTCGGTCATCAATTTTTATTTCATTTGATTGATGAAATTTAGGAACGGAAGTGAGGCTGTCTTTTACGAAGTAAGGTTGGAATTCCTGTCCCCAACCCGCAATCGGATAGCGTACTTTCATGTAATCTTTTCCTTCATCGTAATTGCCGGTGTAATCTGCAACGGTAGAATCTCCAATCAAATAAATAATCGTTTTTGTTTTTTGCTGAGCAGAAATTTCAATTGATGAAATACAGATTAAAATGAATGATAGTAATTTGAAATTCAGATACATAAATTAATTTTTCGTTACTCTGAAATAATCAAAATCAGCGTATCCGCCACGGTTTGCTTCCTGTGTACTCACGCTGTATAAGCCTACTTTTGCACCAATCCATTTTCCTGGTTTTCCTTGGAATTTTTCGCCGGCATCTTTGAATTTTTTACCATCTTCACTGAAACTAAACTGGCATAAACCATTTGGTTCGCTCACTTTCACTTTGAAATAAACTTCGTTTCCTTTTAATTTAGATTCAAAAATCACTTTTTCTTCGCCGCCTCTGTCTGCTTTTTCAGCTCTTCTCAACTGAACGTAATAACCGTCCGGTTTATTGGTAATTACGATGGATTGATAATCCGTTCCCATCACCAAAAGTCCCGCAGTTTTTCCTTCTTTTATATCTTCCGGGGTTAATTTAACTTTGGTAGCCGCTGTAAAATTCGGAGCAGGAAATTTCTGTGTCATCAAATTCGGAACATCCCACAAACTTTTTGAACCTTCCGGAACTTTGATTGAAAACAATCTTAAATAATCATTTCCGGGTAATTTCGCATACCAAACAATGTTTGGATTTGCGCTCCACTGCCATTGAATTCCAATGTTTTCACCGTCAAATTCATCTGTTTCAGGGGGTGTTATTTTTGGATGATTTTTTCCAACGTTTGGTTTTTTATGGGTAAGAACCGGTTCGCCGATTCCATTTTTATCATGGTCAATTCCCATTACAGGCCAGTCTTTTTCCCATTTCATCGGCTGCATGTGAACTACGCGGCCATAAGTGTCATCATCCTGAAAATGGTAAAACCAATCTTCACCGTTGGGCGTATCTACCCAAGCACCTTGGTGTGGTCCGTTGATTTTGGTAGAACCTTGTTCAAGCACAATTTTCTCCTCATAAGGACCATAAATATTTTTAGAACGAAGAATCAATTGCCATCCAGTAGCAACGCCACCCGCAGGCGCGAAGATGTAATAATAACTGTTGCGTTTGTACATTTTCGGACCTTCAATGGTTGGATGCGCTTCGTGTCCGTCGAAAACATGTAAGCCTTTGTCGATGACTTTAGTCCCTTCGGGATTCATTTTTTTAATGGTTAAAATGCTTTTCACTCCGGCACGGCTTCCTGCCCAACCGTGAGCGATGTAAGCTTGTCCGTCTTCGTCCCAGAAAGGGCAGGAGTCAATCAGACCTTTTCCGGCCTCTACCAAAACGGGTACATCCCATTTTCCTTTCGGGTCTTTGGTTTTGACCATGAAAATCCCGACATCAGGATCGCCCCAATAAATGTAAAATTCGCCTTTGTGAAAACGAATTGCCGGTGCCCAAACACCGTTTCCACGTTGAGGTACGTTGTAGGTTTCAAGCGGATAAACATCAGTCAAAGCATAATTTATCAATTCCCAATTGACCATGTCTTTGGAATGTAAAATAGGTAATCCCGGTGTTTCATTGAAACTTGAAGCGGTCATGTAATAATCTTCGCCGACACGAATTGCGTCCGGGTCAGAATAATCCGCATACAAAACCGGATTTTGGTAAGTTCCGTTTCCAAGGTCTGAAACCCAGGTCTGCGAAACCTGCGCATTGAGAAAATTAAGTCCAAAAAATAATATTGAGATTTTTATGATGTTTTTTTTCATGTCTTATTTGTTTAATTCAATTGAAGCTAAAATGAATGGCCCGGTTCCTTTTGGGTCATTTGCACGAACGGGTTCGCCGATGTAATATTCGTAAGTTCCATCACGGTAAGGATTTCCTCCTAATCCTGCTACTGCACAACATCTCTCTAAATTAACCACACCATTTTCATCAACTTTGATGAATTCATTCAAAATTCCCTGGTATGCTTTTTCAGCATTTTTCATGAATTTTTTTGGCAGATAACCTTTGTTTACACCTTTTAGTAAAGTGTAGGTAAACATAGAAGTTCCGGTTGCTTCCAAATAATTTCCTTCGCGGTAACCTTGATTTAAAACCTGGTACCAAGTTCCTGATGAATGCTGCACTTTTACGATTGCCTCTGCGTATTGATTCAAATATTTAATCAAACGTTCTCTGCCTTCGTGATTTTTTGGAAGGTAGTCCAAAACGTCAACGATTGCCATTCCATACCAGCCCATTCCGCGAGACCAGAAATGTTTAGATAATCCGGTTTCTTTATCAGCCCATTTTTGTTCGCGGCTTTCGTCCCAACCGTGGAAATACAATCCGGTTTTTGGGTCGCGTGTATATTTTTCAATTAAATCAAATTGAAGTACAATTTTGTCAAATGCTTCATTTGCTTTTTCTCCTTTGAGGAATTTATCTGCATATTTCGCATGGAAAGGTTCCGCCATGTAAACGCCGTCCAGCCACATTTGGTACGGATAAACTTTTTTGTGCCAGTAACCGCCTTCTGAAGTAATCGGTTGATTCTCCAATTGTAAATCCAAAGTATCCATTGCGATTTTGAAACGTTTTTCGCCTGTTTTTTCATACAAATCAAAAAGCGCATCTCCGGATTTGATCATATCCAGATTGAAATTATTGTAATCATACGTATTTATTTTTCCTTCCTGAGAAATCATACGGTTCCCAAAATCGTAGATATAATCGTAAATTTTTTCGTTTTTGGTTTGTTTGTAAACCTGATACATGGTTTGTAAGACTAGACCATTGGTATAATTCCATTTGGGTTCTTTTCTAAAGTCGAGCAGGGTAGGGTCGGGGAAACGGTGGATTTCTGACAAAGCCATACGTTCTGACCATTTTAAATTTTCAGGAATTAATTTATCGGATGAATTGCGATTTTCTGTTGAAGCGGAATTTCGATGCTGTGGCGAAGGCGAGCACGAAACTACCATCGCGCAGATGCCAAATGCGGCAACAGTTTTGTTTAATTTAATGTTTTTCATTTTTTAAAGTTTTCCTTTTTTACTTAATATTTCGACTTTATCATTGATGTATTGTATAAATTCATCTTGCGTTTTGATGCCGTCAGGTTCCTGCGACCAAGCAGATGAAAGATAGTAGGTAAGTTTTTTGGAGGTTGGTTTAAATATAATGAGGTGATTTTTCTCTGTTTCTTTGGTTTTTTTCACTTTTTCGGTGGGATAAAAAACGACCATACCAAGGTTGTCGTTTTCTCCGGCTACCGTTTGTTTTCCAAAAGTAGCGATGTAGCTCCATTTACCATTTTGGCTTGTTCCGGTAATGAGCGGAATATTTTTAAAATTAACGATTCCCGTGCAGATATTTTCAATTTCCTCCGAAGGAATTAAATCAATTTTTAAAAATCGGTCGCGTGGGAAAATCGAGATTTGTGCGTTGAGGTCGATTTGGTCATCTAATGTTTTCCAACCTTTATAATCGATGGTTACGAAAGATTTCTTTTTTTCATTGTAAACTTTGGCAAAGGTTTCATCTACTTCTTTGAAATGTAAAACCTGGTCATTTGTTTTGTCATATCTTCCGAAACTTCCCAAACCTAAAGTTTTTCCTGCTTTGAAAATATCGAGCCCCCAAGGAGCGTCAGTGTGATAAGAATAAAATCCGTCTTGTCCGACAAATGGCAAAACGAGCGTATCTACTTTTTTACCGAAAATGTCAATCGCATTTCTCCAGTCCAAGTATATGCGGTAAGCAATTTGGTTATTTTCTAATCCTAATCCTTCATAGCGAATGTAATATGTGTGGTCGGTGTGTTGTGGTGGAAGCTTAAGTTCAGTTACATTTTTGAAAGTTCCGCCGCTGTATTCCTGGTGTCCTCTTTTTCCATCGATCCACTGACCGCCTTCTTTAACTGATAATTCTGTATAAGCAAACGGTTTTGTTTTTTTGTTTTTTTGTTCAGTATTTGTAGCGCATGAAACAGAAAAAATAAGTAAACCAATGAAGATAAAATTAGAGAAATTCATTTTGTTTTGGGAAAAAAAATAAAGGAGTTCCTCAGAAATCTAAGGAACTCCTTTACAATAATAATTATATGAAAATAAATGAGGTTTTCATTAGTGTTTATTGATAACCAGGGTTTTGAGGGAAGTCGCCCGGATTGGTAATCGCATCCAACTGCGATTGTGGAATCGGTCTCACCTTATGGAAATCCTGAATGTTTGGTGCTGCATCCGGATTCCATTGCTGAACTCTCTGAATCAATTTGTTGGTACGTTTCAAGTCAAAGAAACGCATTTGTTCTCCTGCAAATTCTCTTGCTCTTTCATCCAAAATGAAATCGATGTTCAAATCACTTGCAGTTGCCATCATCGCAGCTTGTTGTCCCGGCAATGCAGCTCTTTGTCTTACGACATTTAAGTATTGAAGGGCTTCACCCGGATTTGTATTCATTTCAGCTTCTGCTACGATTAAGTACATTTCGGCCAAACGGATTACATAAGCATCTCTGATTCCTGACATTTGTGCAATTGACTGACGGTTAGGTTCCAAGAATTTTTTGATAGACATAAAACGGTCACGCACAATCGGCTTGTCATTCGCATCGTAAGTCCATTCTCTATCGATAGTTGTATAAAGGTGCTGACTTGATTCAGAATCCGGAACGATGTATTTCGTTGCATAAATAGCAGTATCGCCTAAAGCCATTCCGGCAGGAGCATTTGCTAAATTGTTACAATACCAAACTGTCTGGAACGTACCTTCAAATCTAGCATCCTTTGTTTCATCAAATAAATCCATCAAGTGGGCCGTTGGCATAAATCTGGAAAAAGGTCTTCCGTTTGCTATGTCCCGCTTCATTCCTGGTAACTGGTCATACGTCATGATATACAAAAGGTGTGAGTTGTTACCACCTTCTCTGATGGTCAAATCATTTCCTTCGTAATCGTCCATTTCATGATTTAGAACCAAATTGTTGGTATAATTTACACTCCAAACTGCCTCTGAATTTACAGTATTATTAGTTCCCCATAACGCATTATAGTTTGGAAGAAGTGAAAATCCGTAATTATTGATCACATTTTTGGCATGTACAGCGGCCAGATCATTTTGCCCGGTGAATAAATAAATTCTCGCTAAAAATGCTTCAGCAGCAGGTTTTGTAACGCGGCCACCTTGAGAAGAAGTTGCAGGAAGCTGACTTAAAGCAATCTGTAAATCTTCGATGATCTGCGCATAAAAATCTTCTACAGAGCTTCTGTAAGCAGTAGTTTGGATGTCAGTTACTTCCTCTGTAAACAGGTGAACGCCACCCCAGGTTTCAACGATGTGCCATAAGTAGAAAGCTCTTAAAAATCTGGCTTCACCTTCTCTGATTGATTTTACATCTTCAGCTAAAGGAGAATCAGGTAATCTTCCGATGGCTGCATTACATGTATTTAAAGCGGCATAAAATCTATTCCAGTAAAATTCTACTGCGGTGTTTGCTCCGTTTAAATCTGAATTGTACATTGCTACAGCAGGAACTTCCATACCACTACCTCTTGTAAACAAATCGGTTCCGATTTCAGTTAAAGCCATTCCGTTTTCTTTACCGTACCAAAAACGCATGGTGGTATAACAAGAATTAACTAAGGCTTCCATACCTTCTTCAGTTGCGTAATATTCGTCAGCAGTAAGGCCTGAAATGTTCTTTTCCTCTAAATAATCTTCACATGAAATTGTGAGGACTGATATCATTGTAATAGGTATTATGAACCATTTTTTCATAAGATTCATAAATTTTATATTAATTGATTTCATATCAAATTTTTTAATTGATTGTTATAATTCTATGTTTAATCCCATCAATAACTGACGTGTCATAGGGAAACTCAAAAGTCCTCCTCTTTCCGGATCGTAAGGTTCGATCTCGCTAAATACGAAATAGTTTTTAGCTGTAGCGTATAATCTCAATTTTGAGATACCCATGCGGTCAACAAATTTACTTGGGAAGTCATAAGCCAAAGTAATATCTCTGATTTTGATGAAAGAACCGTCAACATATCTCAAAGTTGAGAAATACTGAGCACTTGTCGGGTTCGTTCCAGCATCAGGACGTGGATAATTATTTGTAGCATTCTCTGGTGTCCAGTAATCTACATCGGCTCCGTTTTCTAAACCATTGATTTTATAAGCTCCTGCAGCTTCACTTGAAATCATCTGACCCTGTCTGATGAAGATGAATGCACTTAATTCAAATCCTTTGTATTTAAAACGGTTGTTGATACCTAAAGTGTAATCAGGAACATTATTTCCTAAAATAATTCTGTCCTCTACAGTAATAACGCCATCTCCGTTTTGATCTTTTACACGGATGTCTCCAGGCTCCTGACCGTATTGAGCTGCTTCAGCTTCTTGTCCTAGCTGCCAAATTCCAAGTTTTTCATAATCATAGAATACGCTGATAGGTGAACCTACAAACCAAAGGTTTGCTAAATCTCTGTCTCCTGATGGCAGGTCAACGATTTCTTCTTTATTGGCTGTGAATGTGAAATCTGTACTCCATCCAAATCCTTTTTTCTCATTTTGTCTTACGAAATCTGTGCTCAACAATACCTCGATACCTTGGTTTCTTGTTTTACCAATGTTATCCCATGCAAGTGTAAACCCTGAAGTTCCAGGAATTGCTCTCTGCATAAGAAGGTCTTTTGTATCTTGTTGGTAAACGTCAACGGAACCTGAAATACGGTTGTTGAAGAAACCGAAATCTAAGCCGAAGTTTAATGTTGCAGTTGTTTCCCAAGTAAGACCTGGAGTAGAAACCAATGCAGGATAGAATCCAAATGCAGCATTTTCTGCAGAACCCTGGTTGAATGCATAAGTACTTCTACCTAAAACACCTTTGGTCTGGTAAGGAGATACCGCACTGTTACCAGAGATACCGTAACTTGCTCTTAATTTTAAATTATTAACAGTAGAGTTTTCTTTCAAGAATTCTTCACGGCTAACAATCCACGAGCCTGCAATCGATGGGAAGAATCCCCATTTGTTTCCTTCAGAAAGTACAGAAGAACCATCGGCTCTTACAACCCCTGTCAATAAATATTTTTCTTTGAAGATGTAATTTACACGACCAAAGAATGAAGCCATCTGCTGTTCCATCAAGTTACTTCCGATTGCAATCTGCTCTTGAGCTGCACCTAAATTGTTATACAGCATAGTGATAGATGCAAGGTTTCTCCCTTGTGCAAAATAATCTTCCTGACGTGTTTTCCATATACTTGTACCTACCATTGTCTGGAATTCATGGCTTGAACCTAATTTGAAATCGTAATTGATGAAGTTTTCAAAAGTTGTACGGTTAAATAATTCGTTGTCAACTCTTGCTATAGATAACCCATCAACTCCAACTTCTATGGTGTTTTGTCCTGAAAACATACCGATACGGCTGTTTGTTCTGTCAATACCTAATCTGGAAGTGAAGTTAAAATTTTTGAACGGCGTCCACAATGCGCTTACTGTTCCGAAAAATCTGTCAGTGCGGTCATTATTTACATAATTTTTTCTGTTATTATCAGCCAACGGGCTTATGTTTTGGTCTCCGATTGGAAGTAAAACAACTTCTCCGAACTCATCATAAGCAGGTCCTAGCGGACTGATTTTGTTTGCTTGGTTAAGCGGGTCTCTTCTAAGATCCTGGTCTTTGATTATATAATTTAAAACCGTAGATAATTTCAATTTATCAGTAATCTGATGGTCTAATGCCAAACGTCCGCTGTATCTGTTTAAATCATCATTTGCAAGAATTCCATCTTCTTTGAAATATTCCATTGAGAAATAATAATTGGTTTTGTCAGAACCACCTGCAATACTCAATTGGTGATTTTGCTGAGAACCCAATTCCATCACTTCCTCTGCCCAATTAGACCAGATTCCATTGTTGAAATTTTCAAGCTGAACCGGAGTGAAAATGTTTACATCATCTTCTGGTCCGTTCCATTCTCCAACTGTTCTTCTGGCTTCCCTTCTCAATTGTACAAATTCAGGTCCTGTCATGATGTCAGCATAACGCCCCACATCATTTACACTATAATAAGTGTTGTATGAAATTTTACTTTTTCCTTTTTTACCGCGTTTAGTTGTAATTAAAATTACACCATTTGCACCCAAAGTACCATAGATAGCTGTTGCAGAGGCATCTTTCAAAACTTCTAGAGATTGAATGTCATTTGGATTGATGTCCACATCATTTCCATAAATCATTCCGTCAACTACAATCAAAGGACCGTTGGAAGCATTCAATGATCTGTTGCCACGAATGTTGAAATTTAAACCAGCGCCAGGTTGTCCGCTTGACTTGGTCATATCCATACCTGCAACTTTACCTTGTAAAGCTTCAAGCGCATTTGTTACCGGAATAGCTGTCAAATCATCCTGACCTACGGAAGCAACCGAACCCGTTAAGTCAGATTTTTTTGTAGTTCCATAACCGATTACGATTACTTCTTCCAAAATCTGATCTCTTGCAGGCGCCATTGCAACATTGATGGTTGATAATCCGTTTACCGGAATGTCTTGTTGTTGAAACCCTTCAATAGTGAAAGACAAAGTAGCATTGTCTGGAACTTCAAATTCATAGTTTCCATTTTCATCTGTAAAGGCTACATAGTCAGTTCCTTCAACAGAAACCTGTACGTCCATAATTCCCATTTTATCTTCGGACGATGTGATCGTGCCCGATACGGTAGTTAATTCTTGCGCAAAAGCCATTACCGGAATCAAAAACAAGGTAATGAACAATGTATGCGGCTTCGAAAGTAAATACCTAAATTTCCAATTTAAATTCCTCATAATATTGAATTTAGTTTTTTAATAATTTCTATTGTGCTCATTTGTGTTTTTTCTTTTTCTAAATTTTTCAGAACAAATGCTGAAGGGGGTAAACAAGTGTAAAAGTTATTCATATATTCCTGTGCTTAATTGTGATATAATTTTCCGTTAATTTTTGTGTTTGTAAACTGGATTTCTTCGCAGTGTTCTATTTTAAATGCATCTCCAACTTTGTCAATCGTTACATTTTTAAATTCAATTCCTGAAATGGGATTTTCCGGTCTTCCATCAATTAAAATGGCATATTTTCCGCCATTTTTAACCTTTACATTTTCCAAAACAATATTTTTTATTTCAGGAATGTGGTTAGCGATGGGTTCCCCATAAACACCATACGTTGTAGTTATTTTCAGAACGGCTTCTTTTACTTGTCCAACCATGATGTCTTTTACATATACATTTTCTACAAACCCGCCTCTGGTCGTATTGGTTTTGATTCTGATGGCTCTGTCAAGTTCAGGACTGTTCATAACACAATTACGCACATAAACATTTCTAACGCCGGCAGAAATTTCGCTTCCGATCACTACGCCGCCATGACCGTCGATCATAGTGCAATTTTCTACCATTATATTTTCGCTTGGGATGTTGACCCTTCTTCCGTCTTCATTTCTTCCGGATTTGATGGCGATACAATCATCACCCGTATCAAAATGACAATTTGCAATGCGGACATTTGAACTATATTCTGGATCACAGCCATCGTTATTAGGTCCATGGCTTTTTACGGTCACGCCGTCTACAGTTACGTTTTTAGATTTGAACGGATGAATTACCCAAAAAGGCGCATTGATGAAAGTCACGCCTTCCAGCAAAATATTTTCACACATCACCGTTTGGAAAAACAAAGGTCTGAACTGATGACCTTCTCCGAAAATTCTTTCCTCTACCGGAACGCGTCTATCGGACATGCCCATCAAACGATCTTTATTGTGCGCATCCATGTGCTTGGGCATTCCTTCTATATAACCATATTGTTTTGCGCCAGCCCATGGCCACCAGTTTTCATTGTTGGCCTGACCGTTCAAAATTCCTTCCCCCGTCAAGGCTACATTTTTTTGTTTGTAAGCATACACCAAGGGTGAATAATTCATCAATTCATTTCCTTCAAATGAAGTGTGAACCACCGGTAAATAGGCTTTGTTATCTGTGCTGAAAAGTAATTCGCTTCCTTTTTCTAAATGAAAATTGACATTGCTTTTTAAATGGATGGGACCAGTAAAATATTTTCCTTTGGGCACGATGACGATTCCGCCGCCTTCTGAGTTACACTTATCAATAGCATCAGCAAAGGCTTTGGTATTATCCGTGGTTTCATCCGCTATCGCACCAAAATCCAAAACATTGAATTTTTTGTCAGGAAAAGTCGGAACGACAATCGAATTTTTCAACTCTTCGAATTTTTTATCAATTTCAGATGATGGTTCTGAACTAACTGCATTGATTTTAGAAGTACAAGCAATGAAAGAATTCATGGCTAGAAATGTAACGAATGCAATATTTATCAGCTTTTTCATGTGCTTTTATAATTTTTAATGTAATCGATTGCAATAAAAAATATATGAGTGTCAATAATACACTAAATTATAAATATTTTTTTAATTGTTAAGTTTTATCTCATTTTTTTTGGATTTTTTTTCCAGTAATTTAAATATAATTATTTAATTCACTGATTATAAATATTTTATATTTTTAAATAAATGTTAAGTATCTAATCATATTTCTTAAAATGAAAATTCAAAAATGAAAATTATCTGCTTTTTTAAGTACTGATTAAGTGTTTTAAAGACTTTAAATTTTAGGTTTTTTAGATTTTACATTGAAATAAATTCAATTCGAATTTAAAATGATGATATTGAGTTAATTATAATTTTAAAATTCAAAATTAAATGAAAATTAGTTAAAAAATAAACAGCTGAAAATTGATTTAATTGTAATCGATTACAAATTATATTGAAAGTTATAATATTTTTTAAATGCTTTATAGTAAAGGTTTTTTATTTTTTTTGTTGTTATGAATTGATGATTTTTAAGAAATTATTTATAATTATTTTTGACAGTAAGCGTAAGAATTACAACAATTGTGTAAATTTACCTGATTAAATTGCACTGCCTAACCTAATACAATTAAACAATTTTGCTAAAGCATGAAAAAGAAAGTTACTATCTACGATATTTCTAAAAAACTCAATATCAGTGCAGCGACTGTTTCGAGGGCTTTGAACAACCATCCGAAAATCAACTACAAAACCAAAGAATTAATTCATAAAACTGCCAAAGAATTAAACTACAAACAAAATACGCTTGCGCGCGCTTTGAAAAGCGGCAAGACGAAAAACGTCGGAATCATTGTTCCTTATATCAACAGCAATTTCTTTTCGTCTGTCATTCGTGGCATTGAAGAAGGGCTTTCTCCTGAAGGTTACCATGTAATTATATGCCAAAGCCATGAAGATGTAAGTATAGAAATGAAACATCTGACGACTTTACTTAACGCTCAAGTAGATGGAATTTTTATGTCCATTTCCAAAACGACAGAAGATACTGCACACATTGAAAGTGCTTTGATGAGCAATACTCCGATTATCTTTTTTGACCGTAAAAAAGATTTGACCGGAATCAGTTCTATTACGATTGATGACTACCGTGGCGGTTATATAGCAACCGAACATTTAATCAAACAAGGATGCAAAAGGATTTGTCATTTTTCGGGCGATTTGCGTTTGGAGATTTATCAAAACCGCTACCAAGGCTACGTTGACGCATTGAAAGACCATAATTTTCCTGTGAAAAATGAACATGTTATATCGACTACAAGTTCTGTAGATGGAGGAATTGATGCAACTAAAAAATTGTGGAAACTCACTCAAAAACCTGATGGAATCTTTTCTGCAAGTGATTATGCCGCTTTGGGGGCTTGTCAGGAATTGAAAAAAATGAAGATTAAAATCCCTGAAGATGTTGCCATCACGGGATTTAGTAACGAACCGTTTACACAATACATGGAATTGCCTATAACTTCTGTTGACCAGACACCTGATTTAATGGGGAAAATTTCCGCTCAGGTATTTTTGGAATACGTAAACGAAAACTTTTCGGGTATTTCTATCGAGAAAAAAGTGGTTTTGACGCCGCAGCTTCACATCAGAAAATCATCTAAAAGAAGATAAGTTTTCTAAAGGGAAACCCCTCTTTTCCAGGGGATAAAATCATTCTGTTGAAGAATTTCGGCTTTGGTTTTAACTTCTCCGCTTGCAACTTCTATGATAAATTCCAGAAGTTCATCAGCCATTTCATCGATGGATTTTTCTCCGGTGATGATTTCTCCCGTATTGAAATCAATGATGTCCGGCATTCTTTCTGCCAATGAAGTGTTAGAAGAAATTTTTACCACCGGAACCACCGGATTTCCGGTTGGCGTTCCCAATCCCGTAGTGAACAAAACCGCGTTTGCCCCTGAACCAACCAAAGCTGTTGTACATTCTACATCATTTCCGGGAGTGCAAAGCAAATTCAGTCCCGGGCGTTTGATGTATTCAGTAAAATCTAATACATCTTCGACAGGAGAAGAACCTCCTTTTTTTGCTGCACCAGCAGATTTCATCGCATCTGTAATCAATCCGTCCCTGATGTTTCCGGGTGAAGGATTCATGTCAAATCCTGAACCTGCGGCGACAACTGAAGCTTCAAAATCTTTCATTAATTGTAAAAATCTCACAGCATCTTCTTCGTTCACACAGCGGTTTACCAATTCTTGTTCGACACCGCATAATTCGGGGAATTCAGACAAAATCGTTGCGCCGCCGATTGCGGTCATCAAATCTGATAAACGACCTAAAGTCGGATTGGCTGAAATTCCTGAAAATCCATCCGATCCTCCACATTCCAATCCTAAAACAAGTTTTGAAATAGGAGCAGGATTACGTTCGACTTCGTTGGCTTGTTTGATAGCTTCGTAAGAATCTTTGATCAGTCCATTCAACATTTCATCAACCGTTCCAGATTTTTGTTGCTCATAAATGATAATCGGTTTTTTATTGTCTGGACTAATTGCGTCTAACGCATCTTTAAATATTTGAATTTGAAGATTTTGGCAGCCTAAACTCAAAACCGTTGCACCAGCAACATTTGGATTTTTTACGTAACCAGCTAACAATCTTCCCAAAGCTTCTGCATCCTGGCGGATTCCGCCGCAACCACCTTGATGCGTGATGAATTTCACTTCGATATTTTTGAAAACACGGTTGTCCATTTCGTCTTCTTCAACAATTTCAGTTTCAGAATTGTTAACTAAAGAGCGAAGTAAAAGCTGATGTTTACTCGCTTTTTCAAATAAAAGTTCTTTTTCGAAAACTTCTTTTAATATTTCAACATTTCGATTTTCACAAAAAACCAATGGGAAAAACAACCAAGTATTGGAAGTGCCGACTTGCCCGTCTTCGCGGTGGTAACCCATGAAAGTTCTGTTTTTCCATTTATCCACATTGGGGGGAGTCCATGAAGTCGTTTCCGTTTTTTTCTCAACTTTTGCGCTTTGGTGTTTTACATTTTCAGTTGTGATGACTTCACCTTTTTTGATTGGTAAATTCGCTTTTCCAACCAAAATTCCATACATGATAATTTTGTCGCCAACGATTAAATCTTCAGCTGAAAATTTATGTTTCGCTTTGGTATGTTTGAGGATTTCATATTCGATTCCCTCTACATTTACAATTTCTCCTGCATTCAAATCCATCAATGCAACTACAACATTGTCAGTAGAATTCACTTTTATCGCTTTCTTTTGCATGACAATTAATCGAAATTTAATTAATTTATAAATTGAGTGTAAGCTTCTTTAATTCCTAAAGAATCAATCAGCTCCAGCGCTTTTGCAACTTCATTTCTCAATTCAGGAATTTCCGTCAAATCTACGTCCCAAAAAGATTTATTTTCCAATGAAAGCTGAGCGATTTGATTGTAATCATATGAATTCCAAATGGATTTGAATTCTTCAATAATTGATTCATCATCCAGAACCGGTAAAGTTTTATTTTGCCATTCGCATTTGTAAAAACGAATCAGCGAAGCCAACGCAAAAACGATATTTTTAGGTAATTGATTTTTCTTTTTCGTGTATTCAACCAAAGTTGGCAGAACTCTGACTTTAAATTTTGAAATTGAATTCAACGCAATACTCGAAAGAAAATGTTTCAAAAAAGGATTTCTGAAGCGGTCAAAAACATCTTCAGCATAAACTTTTAATTCATCTTCGGGCATATCCAAAACCGGAATGATTTCTTTGAAAACTGCTTCATTAATTAGTTTTGCGGTAAATTCATCATCGATTGCTTCTTTGACCGTTTCCTTTCCACACAAAATAGAAAAAGCAACCATCGCAGTGTGTGCGCCGTTTAAGATGCGGACTTTTGAAGTTCGGTAAGGATTTAAATCGTTAACGATTAAAATGTTTTCATTCGCTTTGTCAAAAGGAATTTTTTTCAATAATTCTTGATTTCCTTCGATAACCCACAATAAAAATGCTTCAGAAACGACAATTAATCCATCTTCATAATCCAATTGTTCCAAATAAAATTCGGTTCCATCTTTCGGATAACCCGGAACAATCCTGTCCACCAATGTGTTGTGGAACGAATTACAATGCTCTACCCAATCTGTAAAATGTTTGTCAAGATTCCAAAGTTCAGCATATTTTAAAATATAACTTTTTAAAGTTGTGGCGTTGTCATTTATTAATTCCGAAGGAATAATCGTCAAACCTTTGTCCTCTGCGCCATGGAAGAATTTAAATCTTTCATAAAGCAAAGAGGTCAGTTTCGCAGGGAAATTTTTGTGTGGAACGGATGAAATTTTATTTTCCAATTCGTCAAAGACAATTCCCGATTCGGTCGTATTTGAAAATATAAATTGCAATTGTTCTTCTTTGGCTAAATTCAAATAATCTGTATAATTTTCATAAGGATTAATGGATTTTTGAATGGCAGAAATTATTCTTTTTTCATCAATTGTTTTGCTTTTCTTTACACCTCGGATGAACAAAGTATAAAGGTTTTCCTGCGCTTCAAAAACATCGAAATTACCTTTCGAAGGCGTTACTTTTACATGTGCAATTCCAGCGTTGAAATCCGCTTCTATATTCAGTTTATCCACAACATAATCAGAAAATGCACGAAGGAAATTTCCGCCGCCGAATTGTACGATTTTGATGGGAAGTTTTTTGTCAAGATTTAAATCTTCACGACTTATTTTATTTTTCAATTTTAATTCCATTTACTTGATAACCTTATATTTAGGGACAAGCGATTTCATAACCATCCATGCAACCAAATAGGCTACAGCACAAATGGAGAAAATAATCATGTATCCTTTGTCAATACCGTCCACGACAACCGCTCCGGATTTTTCTAAATTTTGGAAAAAACCTTCCGGTATTCTTTGCTCATTTAATTCAGGAAATCTTTCCATCAAAGGAATGCCGTCAACGGTCGTCCATTCTCTGTGTGTGAAGTCGAATAACAATCCTGATCCTTTATTGATCAGAAATGAACCAACTCCCCCTGCCATTCCACCAATTCCTACAATCGTAGCAACTGCACTTTTTGGGAACATATCACTTACTGTTGAAAAAATGTTTGCAGACCAAGCCTGATGAGCCGCACCAGCCACACCGATAATCAATACCGGAATCCAAAATGTATAAGAACCCAACGGCTGCGCCAATAAAGCCAACAATGGGAAAAATGCAAAAATCAACATAGCACGCATTCTTCCTGCGTAAGGATTCATTCCTTTGCTATCCACGAAAAATTTTGGAAGCCATCCGCCGATGATTGAAAATAAGGTGATTACATATAAAATGAATAAAGGAACTGCACTTTGTGTTGCATTCATTTGGTAAACTGAACTGAGGTAAGCCGGTGTCCAAAACAAATAAAACCACCAAACGCCATCAGTCATGAATTTTCCGAATGCAAATGCCCAGGTTTGTCTGTATTTAAAACACTCAGCAAATGTTAATTTTCTGGCAGGTTCAGTACTTGCATCATGAGAAATATCTTCTTTATCTTGTTGAATGTATTCTAATTCAGGTTTATTTACTTTCGGGTGATCTTCAGGATTTTGATAAAGGAAAATCCAGAATCCCATCCAGATAAATCCTAATCCACCAATGATGATAAATGCCATTTCCCAACCCATTGCTTCTGCAATGAATGGAATAGTCAAAGGTGCTGCCAATGCACCCACAGTAGCACCGGCATTGAAAATACTCGTTGCCAATGCACGGTCTTTTTTAGGGAAATATTCGGCAGTAGCTTTGATAGCTCCCGGGAAATTTCCGGCTTCACCCACCGCCAAAATCAATCGGGCAAATATGAATAAAGTCACACTGGTGCTGATGACCAAAGAAACATCGTTTACTGTTGCAATCGCATTTTTAGCACCTTCAAATCCTACAAACCAGTTTCCTGAAGTGATTCCTGAAGTGGCAATTCCACAAAATGCATGCAAACAAGCTCCGACAGACCAGATAGCAATCGCCCAAAGGAAACCTTTTTTTGTTCCCATTTTGTCAATGAATCTTCCTGCGAATAACATACTTATCGCATAGAATATTGAAAACAAAGCAGTGATGTTTCCGTAATCGTTATTATTCCAATGAAATTCGGGTGCTAAATAATCTTTCCAAGTAAGTGATAAAACCTGTCTGTCGAGATAGTTGATGGTCGTAGCAACGAACAACAGCGAACAGACCGTCCACCTGTAATTGGTTTGTTTAAATGATTTAGTATTCTCGTTCATTTGTGTGTTTTTGTCCTGCTTTTCGGCATTGAAAAGCTCTGTTAATTAATTTAATTTCTCAATTCTTTTACTTTATTGATTGAGAATTTTACCGTTTCAGTAGTTTTTTCATAGTTAAATTGTCCGTCCTTATTTTTGACAAATAACTGTGAACCCAATCCTACGCAATAAGCGCCGGCATTGATCCATTGTGTTAAACTTTCGTTGGTCGGTTCCACACCGCCTGTCGGCATGATGTTGGTCCAGGGCATCGGAGCTTTTACAGCTTTGATGAAATCCGGTCCGCCAACCTGCAATGCAGGGAAAATCTTCACGATTTCAGCACCTAATTCTTCTGCATAAGAAATTTCTGTAACCGTTCCGCAACCCGGCATCCAACCGATTTTTCTGCGGTTACATATTTTTGCAACTTCAGGATTGATGGATGGCGCGACGATGAAATTTGCGCCTAATTGGATGTAAAGTGAAGCCGTTCCCGGATCTACAACTGAACCAATTCCTAAAATCAATTCAGGCAATTTTTTTGATGCAAATTTTACCAATTCCGCAAAAACTTCATGTGCAAAATCGCTGCGATTGGTAAATTCAAAAATTCTTACACCTCCGTCATAACAAGCTCTCAAAACATTTTTACAGATTTCAACATCTGAGTGGTAAAAAACAGGAATGATTCCGGTTTCTTTTGCTTTGATTGCGACTTCTATTCTTGTAAATTTTGCCATAATTTTATCTTTTGATTCGACCACCTGAATTTCCATTCATCACTTCTGAGATTTCTTCTGCTGAAGCCAAATTAGCATCGCCTAAAATCGTATGTTTGATGGCACAAGCGGCGTTTGCAAAATTGAGTGCTTTTTCGGTGTCGAAATGAATTAAACCATAAATCAAACCTGCAGCAAAAGCATCTCCCGTACCGATTCTGTCAACTACATTGTTGACTTCGAGTTCATTGGTTTCGAAATATTCGCCATCTAACCAAGCTCTTCCCTGAGTGATTTGATTGCTTGCACTTTTGCCCATTCTGATTTTGTCAAATATATTTTTAATCGAAGGAAACTCTGATTTTAATTTTTGTGAAGCTTCAATAAATCCTTCTTTGTCTGAATTAAAATTAGTTCCTAAAATTTCATTGATTTCATTTACTCCACCGATAAAAATTGTTGAAAGACCAACCAATTCTACCAAAATTTCCTGACCTTTTTTGCCATATTTCCAAAGATTGCTTCGGTAAGCAGGATCAGTTGTAATCTGAATTCCTTTTGAATTTGCTACTTGTAAAGCTTCTTTTAAGCTTAAATATGCATTTTCTGAAATTCCTGGCGTGATGCCTGTCCAGTGGAAATATTCGGCATCTTCCAAGATTTCATTCCAATTCAATTCAGAAGGATTAATATTGGCAAAAGAACCATTTAATCTGTTGTAAGCAATTCTGCTGGAACGGTTTCCTGAACCAACTTCTAAAAGGTAAGTTCCTAAAGGATGTTCATTTTTGATGACATTGGAAGTGTTAATTCCAAAACTTTGCATCGAAGCAATTGCCGCTTCACCCACAAAATCATCAGCAACCGCCGTAATGTGTTTTGTGTTCAAACCCAAAACCGACAAAGATGCCGCGACATTCATTTCAGTTCCGCCAAAGAAAAATTCCATCGAATTGCTCTGTCTGAGCATTCGGTTTCCGGCAGGGGAGAGGCGCATCATGACTTCTCCAAATGTGACAATTTTCGGATTCATTTTTTATTAAAAATCGAAATAATTTTTAGCATTGTGGTAACATATGTCAGAAACCATTTTTCCAACTAATTCCATGTCTTGAGGTAATTCCCCGGAAGCCATTTCCTGACCCAATAAATTACACAAAACACGTCTGAAATATTCGTGCCGCGGGAATGAAAGGAAGCTTCTTGAATCGGTGAGCATACCTACAAAACAGCTTATCAATCCCATATTAGACAAGGCATTCATCTGTTTTTCCATTCCGTCTTTTTGGTCTAAAAACCACCATCCTGAACCAAATTGAACTTTTCCTTTGATGCTTCCATCATTGAAATTTCCAATCATGGTAGCGAAAATTTCGTTGTCTGAAGGGTTCAAATTGTACAAAATGGTTTTTGTCAGTTTATCTTTCCCGTCAAGTGTATTTAAAAATCTTGACAAATTTGCTGCTTGTTTAAAATCACCAATGGAATCCCAACCTGTGTCCGGTCCCAAAATGCGGTACATTCTTTCATTGTTATTTCTCAAAGCCCCCAAGTGAAATTGCTGTACCCAATCATATTGATGGTAAGTTTCCCCCAAAAACAATAAAATTGCAGTTTTGAATTTTTCAATTTCGGATGAATTTAATTCTCCACTGTTGATTTTCTTTTCGAAGATTGAATTGATTTCCGAATCGGTAAATTCTTCAAAAGAAATATTGTTCAATCCATGGTCGCATAATCTGCATCCATTTTCGTGAAAAAAATCTATTCTTTTGGTCAAAGCTTCTTGTAAATCCTGATAAGATTTTATTTCAATGCCGGCAGCTTCGCCTAATTTTTGGATGTAAGAATTGTAATCTGTATTGTCAATCAAAATCGCTTTGTCAGGTCGGAAAGCAGTACTTACTTTGATTTTGAAATCAGAATTTTTAAGTAATTGATGGTATTCAAGTGTATCTGTAGGGTCTTCAGTTGTACAAACGGTTTCTGCGTTCATTAATTCCAAAAGCCCACGTGTATGTTTTTCAGGATTTTGAAGTTGAGCGGAAGTATTTTCATAAACTTCAGCTGCATTTTTTTCATTTAATAATTCATCAATTCCGAAATATCTTTTCAATTCCAAATGTGTCCAATGGTACAAAGGATTTCTCAAAGTATGAGGGACTGTTTTTGCCCAAGCTTCGAATTTTTCTTTGTCAGAGCCATCTCCGGTAATGTATTTTTCATTGACACCCATAGTACGCATCGCTCTCCATTTGTAATGGTCACCGGTAATCCACACTTTTGAAATGTTTTCAAAAACATGGTTTTCAGCAATTTCTTGTGGAGGCAAATGGTTGTGGTAATCGATGATCGGTTGTTTTTCCGCATAATTGAAGTATAATTCTTCCGCGAATTTATTTTGTAATAAAAAATTATCTGTAATAAATGTTTTCATGATGTTTGTTTATTCGTTTGAAGGTTTTCCTATGGTTGCCAAAATTCCTCCGTCCACATAAATAATTTGTCCGTTTACAAAATTGCTGGCTTCGGAAGAAAGGAAAATTGCAGTTCCGGCAAGATCTTCAGGATTCCCCCAACGTCCTGTTGGTGTGCGGTTTATGATGAATTCATTGAACGGATTTCCGTCTACGCGAATCGGTTTTGTCTGAGAAGTCGCAAAATATCCGGGACCAATTCCATTGACCTGAATATTGTGTTTTGCCCATTCGGTCGCCAAATTTCGGGTAAGCATTTTCAATCCACCTTTTGCCGCCGCATAAGCCGAAACGTTGTCACGACCCAATTCGCTCATCATCGAACAAATGTTGATGATTTTTCCTGATTTTCGTGTAATCATTCCTTTAGCAACTAATTGCGACATGATGAAAGGTCCAACTAAATCAACATCAATTACTTGACGGAAATCTTCGACCGGCATATCAATCGCCAAAACGCGTTTTATGATGCCGGCATTGTTTACCAAAATATCAATTTTCCCGTGCTTTTCTTCAATCAAAGCAACTTGTTTTGCGGCTTCTGTTTGATTGGTTACATCAAATAAGTAACCTTCCGCTTTGAAGCCTTTTGAGCGGTAATATTCCAAAGCTTCATCTAATTTTGAAGGTGTTGTGCTTGTGATGGCCAATTCGGCACCGGCTGATCCGATTCCTTCAGCCATCGCCAATCCCAGCCCGTGTGTGGCGCCGGTGATTAAGGCAACTTTTCCTGATAAGTCAAATAAATTCATCTGTTTAATTATTTTAATTCATCAGTTTTAATTCCGTCCATATCGCTATAATCCAGGTTTTCACCCGCCATTCCCCAAATAAAAGTATAGTTGGAAGTTCCTGCGCCGGAGTGGATTGACCATTCCGGAGACAAAACAGCTTCGCGGTTTTTCATAAAAATGTGGCGTGTTTCATCGGGTTGTCCCATGAAATGACTGATGGATTGTCCTTTTTCCAAATCGAAATAGAAATAAGCTTCCATTCTTCTTTCATGTGTGTGAGCCGGCATAGTGTTCCAAACGCTTCCTTCTTGTAATTCGGTCATTCCCATTTGCAATTGACAAGTTTCAAGGACGCTGTTTACAATAAGTTTGTTGATGATTCTTTTGTTAGAATATTTTGTTTCTCCTAATTCTACGATTTCGGCTTCGTGTTTTGTAACCTTTTTGGTTGGATAAGTTTTATGAGCGGGCGCAGAATTGATGTAGAAATAAGGTTGTCCAGTTCCGTCCTTCTCAAAAATTACCTCTTTGTTTCCTTTCCCGACGTACAATGCTTCTTTATTTCCCAATTCGAAAACCGTTCCGTCAACGATAACCTTACCTTTTTCGCCAACGTTGATGATTCCTAATTCTCTTCTTTCCAAGAAATATTCAGCTTTCAAATCATCCGTAGGTTCTAATTTCAGCGCTTTTGAAACAGGGAATACGCTGCCGACAATCAAACGGTCGTACATTGAATAAACCAATTTTATTTCATCATTTTGGAACAAATCATTGATAAGGAAATGTTCCCTCATTTCTTCAGTAGTATAATTTTTGACATCTTTTGGATGATGTGCATAACGAAATTCTGAATTAATCATTTTTTTGCTTTTTATTATTTAAAATTAAATTTAATGCAATCGATTACATTATTGAATCTAATTTGCATCAGCGTAATTCATTTCGGTAAAATTATAAAAAGATTTTAAATAATGTATAAAAAACACCGGAATATTAGTAGAAGTAAATTTTAGATTTGGAGATTTAAAAATTGTAAATTAAATATTTGATAATCAGACATTTATAATAATTTTAATGTTGATAATTTTTAATTGTTTTTAATAAATAGTGATTTTTTATTCTTAAATTAAAAAATATAAGTCGGGAAAACATATTTTTATGATGTAATTAATACACCAATTATCTATTTTTTTAATGAAATAATATAATTGAATTTTATTCATTAAAATTGAGAGAAAACTGAAATATAATGCAATCGATTAATTATTGTCAATAAAAATAATTTGTCAAAAAAAAGTATTTGAAATGTTTTAACTTTACAACATCCATATTTTGCTTTTGAGGGCTTTTTTATGATTAAACTTAAACTTTTGCTTTTTATTTTATTTTCGAGCACTTTCTTATTTGCTCAGATTGATGACTCAAAAAAGATTTTAAGTCTCGAAGAAAAAATCATCGAGAACAATGATTTGATGATGGTCAATCCAGAACAAGCTTTTACTGACATCGATGGTTTGATGAAAGAAGCAGTCAAAGACAAAAACCAAGATGCAGAGTTAAACCTTCTATCCAGAATTTCTTGGTATTACGTTCGGAAATCAGAATTTGACAATGCCATCGAATCTGTTCAGAAAATGGATTCAAAAGCCATCGAGTATGGTAGTGAATATTGGCAGGCAATTGCACATCAGCACCTTATAGAAATTTATGCCTACACCGATTTGCCTCAAAAAGCGATTTCTGAATTTGAAAAAAGCATGAATTTTTTGGAGGATTCTGATAAATCGTCAGAAATTTTAAATTATGCAAAAGCCTTAAATCACATCAAAATTGCAAATGTATATGAGTCTCAAAAAGAATTTGTAAAACTAAAAAAGACACTTTTACAAGCCGATAAATACATCCATCTTTTGCAAAAGGAAAAAACCAGAATCAATTTTTTATACATAAATTATTGCAATCTGGGCGCCGCTTATCTGCAAAATAAGAATTTTGATTCTACCATTTATTTCATTCGGAAATCTTTGGAATTGGGTCAAAAAAAAGACAATCATCTGATTCAATTTCGAAATTATTTGATTTTGGGACAAGCCTTCAATGAAAGAAATGAAATTTTTCAAGCAATTAGTTACCTGAAAAAAGCAGAAAACCTAGAACCTCTTTTGGCGGTAAGTCTGGATGAAAAAGAAACACTTTATTCCAATTTGGTATCAGCTTATGAAAGTAAAGGAGATAAAGATTCTCTTCTTTATTACACGCATATTTGGAAAGATTTACAGATTGAATTAGAGAGAAATAAAAATAAATCTCTGCATAAAATCATTGACAAAGACCTTTTAAAGGAAAAAAATTATACCAATTATGTCATTGCAGGTTCGGCGGTTTTACTTTTGTTTTTGATTTTCCTTTTGCTGCGTTCCAAAAGAATTAATAAAATTTTGAAAGAACAGGAAAAAACGAGTCAGCAATATCTCAAAACAATCAAAAAAGAACAATTACCTACGGATGAAAATTTTGCGCAATTGATTGAAATGGCAAAAAATAATGATCAATCATTTTTGGTCAGTTTTCATAAATCCTTTCCTGATTTCACAAATAAAATTTTGAAATTGAATCCAAGTATAGCACAAACGGAAATTGAATTCATGGCACTTATTCGCTTAAATCTTTCTACCAAAGAAATTTCCCAAATCCAAAATATCCAGCCCAAAACAGTTCAGAATAAAAAGAGAAGAATCCGCCAGCGGTTGAATATTCCTTCCGAAACCGATATCTATTTTTTCTTCAATCAGCTTTAGTTAGGTTAAATTCTATTTTACAAAACGTTTACTAATAGTTAATTATATCGGTTAGGGATGTGTTGTGGGTGTATTTTCTTTGCGTATTTCACAAATTAAAATACGTTTGTGTTGATTATATATTTAACAAGGAATTAATTAACAAATCTTGATTAACACAATGAGAAATTTTTTTACTTTTTTAACTTGTCTTGCTTTCAGTTCTTTTGCTTTATCGCAAGTCACACCCGAAATCCAATGGGCAAAAACCTATGGTGGTTCAGATATGGAAATAGGATATGAAATTATTCAAACTGCTGATGGTGGATATATTTCTATCGGATATACAAACTCCGATGATGGAGATATTACCGAAAATAAGGGATGGGCAGATTTATGGGTGGTAAAAACAGATGCTGCCGGAACAATTGAATGGCAAAAGACTTATGGGGGTAGTCAGTCAGACGTCGGAGCATCATTGAAACAAACGCCGGATGGCGGTTACATCATTGGAGGTAGTATCCAGTCCGGCGATGGTGATATTTCAGATTATAACGGTGAGTTAGGATTTGGAGAAGATTTTTGGATAGTGAAAATTTCGAGTACAGGAGAAATCGAATGGGAAAATAACTACGGAGGAAATTACCCTGATATTCTAACTGATCTTCAGTTAACTACAGATGGCGGTTACATAGCTATAGGTAATACCATGTCAAAAAGTGGAGATGTTGTAGGTGGATATGGAACAGAAGGTAACTTTTTTCAGGAAGGTTGGGTTGTGAAAATTGATGCTCAAGGAGATATAGAATGGCAAAGACCTTACGGCGGATACGAGGGATTTGTACAATTTTCAAATATTCAACAAACCACTGATGGTGGTTACATAATCGGAGGAGATGCCGGCTATGGTTTTGATGGAGATTTTCCTGAAACTAATGGGGGGAGTGATTTCTGGGCATTGAAAATTAGTTCGGTTGGAGAAATTGAATGGTCAAAAGTATATGGAGGATCATCTGAGGATTATGCAGGGAAAATCACTCAAACTTCCGATGGAGGATACATTTTTGTAGGGGGAGTTTACTCTAATGATGGTGATGTTGAGGGTGGATATGGAAACGGAAATGGAGATGCTTGGATTTTAAAGTTAAATAATACCGGAGAATTAGAATGGAAGAATACAATTGGTGGTGCAGGTGGGGATGGAGCAAGAATAGCCTATGAAACTGCAGACAACCATTTTGTAATAGGAGGAGGAACTTCTTCATCTGACGGTGATTTTACAGATTTTCCTAATAATGGAATGCAAAATAAAATTTTAATGAAATTGAATTCAAGCGACGGAAGCATTATTTGGATGAAAAGCATGGGAGGAAGTGCAAACGATATCTTATTCGATCTCAAGACAACTAATGACGGAGGATTTATTACTATAGGTTCTTCATCTTCAAATGATGGAGATGTTTCAGGAAATCATGGTAGTGCAGATTTTTGGATTGTAAAATTAGGACCGGACTGTTTGGTTCCGGAATTGACAATTGATACGACTCACACCATCTGCGCCGGAGAAGAATTGACATTAACTGCAAATACCGAAGCAGAATTAATTCATTGGTATGATGCTGCAGACGCTACAGAACCAGTTTTCACAGGAACCGAATTTGAATTGCCTGAATTAACTGAAACTACTTCTTTCTGGGTTGAAGCTGCAAACTATATATGTAAAACAGACAGAATTGAAATCATCGTAAATGTAAATCCATTGCCTGTATTAGAGGCTGAAACGACTTATGCAATCTGTTCAGAAAACTCAGCAAGCCTATACGCAAGTTCACCAAGCAATGTAATTTTCTGGTATGCAAATGAAGACGATACCGAATATTTATACCACGGAAATCTTTTTGTAACCGAAGTTTTAACAGAAAATACAACTTATTGGGT
>NZ_FWXS01000002.1 GCF_900176425.1 Moheibacter sediminis
ACTTCTGAAAAACAAAGTCGTATTTGACGGTCGAAATATCTATGATGCAGAATATCTGAAAGAAGAAGGGTTTGTACATTATGGAATTGGGATGGTTCATGGAAATAAAGTAAAATAATTAATTAAAAATTATATATGAGCCAGGAAAATAACGAATGGTCTGAAATAATTTCATCCAAACATACACTTTTGTCTTTAAATTTAGGTGAAGTTTGGCGATATAAGGATTTAGTTTATATGCTTGTCCGCAGAGATTTTGTTACCACATTTAAACAAACTGTTTTAGGACCGGTCTGGTTTTTTGTAAATCCTATCTTAACGACTATCATGTTTGTTATAATATTTGGACGTGTTGCAAAATTATCAACTGACGGGGCACCTATGATTCCATTTTACCTTGCTGGTGTCATAATGTGGAATTATTTTCAAACTTGTTTAACCTCTACATCAAATGTTTTCAAAGGAAATGCTTCCGTTTTTGGAAAAGTTTACTTCCCTAGATTAGTTATGCCTTTATCGATTGTAATTTCAAATTTAATGCGTTTTGGTGTACAGTACTTATTGTTTTTGGGCGTTATAATTTTCTATGTAATTCAAGGAAGCATAGAGCCAAATGCATGGATTTTGATGACACCGTTTTTAATTGTGCTTATGGCAGCATTTGCGTTGGGAGCCGGAATGATTTTTTCATCTTTGACAACTAAATATAAAGATTTCAGTATGTTACTAGGTTTTGGAATTCAATTATACATGTATGCAACACCCGTTGTAATTCCCGTATCATCATTTTCGGAAAAATACAGATGGATATTAGAGATAAATCCTTTGACAGGCGTTTTTGAATGCTTTAAATATGGTTATTTGGGAACAGGAGATTTTACCATAAATATGCTGATATATTCGACTTTTGTCATATTTTTAATCCTCTCATTAGGAGCAATTATATTCAACAAAGTTGAAAAATCTTTTATGGATACCGTTTAAACCTAATTTGTTATGTCAAAAAATATAGTATTAGATATAGAAAATGTTTCCAAACAGTATCGTTTAGGAGAAATCGGAACGGGAACTCTGACTCATGATTTGAATCGATGGTGGTATTCCCTGAGAGGAAAGGAAGATCCATATTTAAAAATTGGTGAATCAAATGACCGTACCAAAACAGGCAATTCGGATTACGTCTGGGCATTGAAAGATATTAATTTTCAAATTGAACAAGGAAAAGCGGTAGGAATTATCGGCAGGAACGGAGCCGGAAAGTCCACCTTATTGAAACTTCTTTCTCGCGTTACAAAACCTACGACCGGAACCATAAAATATAAAGGAAGAATTGCCTCACTCCTTGAAGTAGGAACAGGATTTCATCCTGAAATGACTGGTAAAGAAAATATTTATCTAAATGGAGCTATTTTAGGGATGACTCGAAAAGAAATCACTCGAAAATTTGATGAAATAGTAGATTTTGCAGGTGTAGAAAGATACATAGGTACTCCTGTAAAACGCTATTCATCAGGTATGTACGTTCGGCTGGCATTTGCAGTAGCAGCACATTTAGAATCAGAAATTCTAATTGTTGACGAAGTTTTAGCAGTTGGGGACGCGGAATTCCAAAAGAAATGTTTAGGGAAGATGGGTGATGTAACTCAGGATGAGGGAAGAACGATTTTGTTTGTGAGCCACAATATGGCGAGTGTCAAGACACTTTGTACAGATGGCATTTTAATGGAAAATGGACAAATTTCTTTTAGAGGTGATGTGGATAACGCAGTTTTGAGATATCTGGGTGCAAATAAATCAAATGATAGCAATCATTTTAAATTTAATCAAATCCAAAATGAAGTATTCAAATTGGAAGAAATAATATTGAAAAACCCATCAAAATCTAGCGATGAACCTTTAGATGAAAATGAAGAAATAGAAATGATAACAAATTTTAATTTAAGATCTGAACCCTCCCGTTATCATATCACTTATCATTTAATTAATGATTATGGAGAAGCATTATTTTCATTTGGAAGCTCAGATGTTGACTTGAGAGTTGGTGAAAATTCTCTGACTTGTAAGTTTCCAAAGAAATTCTTTCAGTCAGGAAATTATTATTTAAGTTTTTTTCTGGTTCAAGACAAAAAACAGGCAGTGTTGATAGAAAAGGATTTGGTTTCCTTCACAGTAGTTGATGGGATGAGAGATGTAGGAATTTATATGGGACGTGAACCTGGTTTTATTCGCCCTCAGTTTAATTGGACTAATACTCAAATCAAATGATTCTAGTTACCCAACCTTTCTTACCTCCTGAAGAAGAATATCTAAAATACATACAAGGTATTTGGAAAAGAAACTGGCTTACCAATATGGGACCACTTGCCAGTCAACTTGAAATGGAGCTCAAAGAGCATCTAAATGTCAATAATTTATTATTTGTGACCAATGGGACAGTTGCCATACAGATGGCTATCAAAGCATTGGAACTGTCCGGTGAAATTATTACCACACCTTTTTCGTTTGTAGCTACCACTAGTTCCATTGTGTGGGAAGGGTGTACGCCCGTTTTTGTTGATATCGATTTGAAATCTTTGAATATCGATGCACAAAAGATAGAAGCTGCAATTACCGAAAAAACCTCAGCAATACTGGCCACACATGTTTACGGAAATCCCTGTGATGTGGAAAAAATAGAAAAAATTGCAAAAAAACATAATCTCAAAGTTATCTATGATGCAGCACACGCATTTGGTGTTGAAATAAACGGAAAATCAATTTTCGAATATGGTGATGTATCAACTTGTTCTCTTCATGCAACAAAATTATATCATTCAGTAGAGGGAGGGTTGATTGTTACCTCAAATTCGGAATTATTGAAAAAAATGGCATCTATACGAAATTTCGGGATTTCAGGATTTGATTCCTTCTCAGAATTAGGATTGAATGGTAAAAACTCGGAATTCCATGCAGCCATGGGACTTGTTAATTTAAAATACATTAATCAAATTCATGAAAAAAGAAAAACACTTGCTGATCTCTATGACAAAAAATTAAAGAATTTAAGGGCAGTTAAACCTGTCTGGCATAATAAATCTCAACAAAACTATGCTTATTATCCCTTAGTTTTGGAAAACGAAGAATTACTTTTGAAAATAAAAGGAGATTTAGACAAGCAGGAAATTTTTACAAGGAGATACTTTTATCCAAGTTTAGCTTCAGCACTTCCGTATCTTCCTAAATTGGAACTTGATTTTACAGACGATATTTCCAAAAGAGTACTGTGTCTTCCATTGTATTATGACTTGACTCTGGAAGAAGTAGAATTGATTTCAAGAATAATTATAGGAATTCAAAATAATTAGCATGAAAATAGCAATAATGCAACCTTATTTCATGCCTTATATAGGTTATTTTCAACTAATAAACGCGGTAGATAAGTTCATTATTTATGATGATGTAAATTATATAAAACAAGGTTGGATCAATAGAAACAACATATTGCTTAACAATAAAAGCCACCTGTTTTCTGTTCCATTAAAAGATGCAAGCTCTTTTAAAAAAATTAATGAAATTGAAATTAATGAAATTTTATTTCCAAAATGGAAAGACAAATTTTTTAAAACACTCGAAGTTTATAAAAAAGCACCATTTTATGAATCTGTAAGATGTATTTTGGAGAAAATTCTGATTTCGGATCAAGGGAAAATCAGTGATTTGATTTATTATAGTTTGGTTGAAATTACTAAATATATAGGCATTCAAACTATAATTGAAAAATCATCATACATTTATAAAAATTCAGAATTGCAAAGAGCAGAAAGACTTATAGATATTTGTAAAACTGAAAAAGCCAATATTTATATCAATCCTTTAGGTGGTCAGGAATTGTATGATAAAAAATATTTTTCTGATTATGATATTGAACTTTATTTCATAAAAACAAAGGCTATTCAATATCCACAGTTCGGTGATAATTTTGTGCCTTGGTTATCAATTATCGATGTGATGATGTTTAATACACCTGAACAAATAAATGAAATGTTGAATCGTTTTGAATTAATTTAACCAAAAATGGAAACCAAAGCAATAGGAGGATATTTTGAACTGGAGATTCCTTTTGGGAAACCCTTGCATGGTGGTGGAAATTGTATTGAATTAAATTCAGGTCGTAACTGTTTGGAATATATATTGAGGGTTAAAAAATATACTAAAATATACATTCCGTTCTATACTTGTGATGCTGTGCTGGAACCTATTAACAAGCTTGATATTTCTTTTGAATTTTATGATATTGACAATAATCTGGAACCGATCTTTAATTATAATTTAATAAAAGATTCAGAAGTTTTTTTATACACTAATTACTTCGGAATCAAAGATGATTTCATCAAAAATAAAATACAAACAATTTCAGGGAATTTAGTGATTGATAATGCCCAGGCATTTTTTTCAAAACCAATAGAAAATGTTGACACTTTTTATTCTCCGCGAAAATTTGTAGGTGTTTCTGACGGAGGAATTCTTTACAGCAATAAAAGACTTCAGGGAAATTTTAAAAAAGATGAAAGCCATTCGAGAATGAGCCATCTATTAAAAAGAATCGATTTATCGGCAGAAAATGGATATAGCGATTTTGGAGAAAATGAAGCATCTTTAGAACATCAGCCCATAAAGCAGATGTCAAACTTAACCAAAAGAATTTTATCGGGAATTGATTACGAAAAAATCAAAGAACAAAGAAGATCAAATTTTGAATTGCTTCATCAACATCTAAAAACAGAAAACCTTCTAAAATTAGAACTTGATATGGATTCTGTACCTTTGGTTTATCCCTTTCGTACAAAAAATGCAGATATTAAAAATAAACTGCATTCAGATAAAATTTACTGTGCCACTTATTGGCCCAATGTCGCAGAATGGTGCAATGAAGACACAAATTCCTATTCTTTAGCTCGAGAAATAGTTGCATTGCCTATAGATCAGAGATATTGTAAAGAAGAAATGAATAAAATTTTATATAAAATAAATAATTAAAAATATGAACATTCTTGGAAAAAATGTTACGCTCAGAGCAATTGAAAAGGAAGATTTACCATTATTGCACAAATGGGCAAATGACCCTGAAATTTGGGCAATGTTAGGAGGTTGGCACTTTCCTAGTAATTTAGATTATATGGATAAATGGTTTGCAAATTTAGGAGCAAGCCCAAACAAGCAGAATTTTGCCATCGACACAGAAGAGCATGGTTTAATCGGAACTGTTAATCTTGTTGATATTGATTGGAAAAACAACAACGCATTTACTGGCCTACAGCTTGGCGACAAAGACATCAGAGGTAAAGGTTATGGTATAGACACATTCATGGCTATTCAGCGATATGCTTTTGAAGAACTCCATCTAAATCGTCTTGATGGAACTGTTATTGAATATAATGAACCAGGATTAGGTTTCATAACAAAACATTGTGGCTGGAAAGAGGAAGGGAGACAACGTGGGTGGTATTATAGAAAAAATCAATACTGGGATCGTATCATAGTTGGGATAACTCGTGAGGATTATTTTGAACTTATTAAAAAGAATAATTATTGGGATGAATAATTATCTATTGACAGACAAGACCAAAGAAATTCCTATGGTTTCTGTTGCAATGCTTACTTACGGTCATGAGAATTACATCAAAAAAGCAATCGATAGCGTATTGATGCAGCAAACTTCATTTCTCGTGCATTTGGTCATTGCAGATGACTTTTCTCCAGATAACACCCGGCAAATTATTCAGGAATACCAACGGAAATTTCCAGATAAAATAAAACTTATTTTACAAAATAAAAATATTGGTGCCCAGGAAAATAATAAAGATTTATTTGCAAACCTCACCGGGAAATATATAGCAGCATTAGAAGGTGATGATTACTGGACAGATCCGCTAAAGCTCCAAAAACAAGTAACTTTTTTAGAAGAAAATGAAGATTACAGTATTCATAGTGCTTTGGCAAAAACTTCTCATGGTGATATTATTGGAAATAAAATAAAGAATACTTTTACAATTGACGATTTTTTTACCAATAATCATTTAATAACCTGTACCGTCCTTTTTCGCAATACAAAAATAAACAGTGAATGGTTTAAAGACGTTTTTTTTGGTGATTGGATGCTGTATCTCAATATACTTTTTTTCCATAAAAATACTAAGGCATACTGTGATAATCATGTTTATGCATTTTACAGAATTCATGAGAATGGAGCAATGCAAACCATCAATTCAAAATTAAAAACTCACCAAGCACATTTAAATCATATTTTAAAAATTAAAAAAATATTTAAACCTAAATACAGCCACCAAGATATTGAAACAATCAAACGACACTCTATCTCATTATTTGAACACAGTATAATTCATAAAAATTATTCTGATAGCTTTAAAATAGTAACTCAAAATCTGGGTTTGACACCAAAGTTTTCAAATCTAAAAAAGTTTTTGTCTATATTATGGTATAGAAAACATTTGAAAAAATAATATTTCTCCTTTTATCATTATTAATCTAACAATCTTTTGTTTGAAAAAAAACATGAATCATGAAAGAAAAAGTCTGGCAAATAATAGAAAAAATAATAGAAAAGGCAGCTTTAAGAAAAAAAAAGAATGATTGGAATTTTTTAGTTTCAAAACCTAACGTAAATATACATGACTCGTTTAATTCATTTTACAATAACAATATTTTTTTACTGGATGATTCAGCAAAAATCACAATCAAAGAAGGAGTCAACACTAGAAAATATTGTGAATTTTTAGTCTGGAATGAGGCAGAATTAATCATTTCAAAAAATGTTTTTTTTAATAATTCATGCTCCATCAATTGCTTAGAGAAAATAGAAATTGGAGAAGATACTCTTTTTGGAGAAAATGTAAAATTATATGACCACAACCACCTAATCTCTAAAACAGAAAAAATATCAATATCTAAAGACCAATTCAGTACAGCTCCGATAAAAATTGGAAAAAACTGCTGGATTGCCAGCAATGTTACCATATTAAAAGGAGTTACGATTGGTAACAACGTAGTGATAGGTGCAGGCTGCTTAATTCATAAATCAATTCCGTCCAATACGATTGTAAAAAATATTCAAAATCTGCAATTGGAAACTAATAAATAAGATATGGAAAAGAAAAAAATTCTCTTTATTAGTCATGAAGCAAGTCTCTCGGGCGCCCCTATTTTATTATTGAGTATTCTTAAGAAATTTAAATCCAGTGCTTTTTTTGATTTCGATATTCTTGTTTTAAAAAATGGACCATTGTACAAAGATTTTTCTGTGCTTACAGAAAATATTTATTTAGAAAATAATAAAAACGTACATGAGAATTTTATAAAGAGAAATTTAAACAGAATTGAAACAAAAATTTATGGTAAGAAATATACTCTAAATCAAAGGCAGGATTTGGTGAAAAAAATATCTGCAAACCATTACGATTTAGTTTACGGTAATACAATAGCCTCACTTGAAATCTTAACAGAATTTAAAAAATACAATATACCTACTGCGATTACAATTCACGAACTAAGTTTCTCATTGGAAAGTATTATGCCTAAAGAGTTGATTGTACAAAAAATCAAACAAATCAATTATATAGTCTGCGGGTCTAAAGCCGTTGGTGATAATCTTGTAGAAAATTATGAAGTTCCTGAAAATAAAATATCCATTATACATGCTTTTGTACAAGAGCAAATTACAATAAATCAAGAGAAATTCTATTTAAAGCAAAAGCATGAAATAAATGAATCTGAATTTGTAATCGGAATTGCAAGTGCCCAAGAATTAAGAAAGGGAACTGATTTAGTACCAGCATTAGTAAAAAAAATACTTCAAAAAGAACCGTTATTAAAATTCAAATTCGTAAATCTTGGCGGCTCGGAAAATAACCAAATGGTGAGATGTTCAAAATTAGATGCAAAAAAACTAGGTGTGGAAGATTACATCATTTACATTGAACAAAACCAGTATCCTAACGATTATATTAATTTGTTTGATATTTTTTTGCTTCTTTCCAGAGAAGATCCTTTTCCCTTAGTGATGCTTTCGGCTGCAAAATTATGTAAGCCGATTATTGCATTTGAAAAAAGTGGTGGTGCAGAAGAATTTTTAGATGATCAATCAGGTATTTTAGTGCCTTATTTAGACCTTGATATTTTAGCAGAAAAAATCATATCTCTTTTACAATATCCGGAACAGATGAAACAGTTAGGGGACAAAATAAAATCAAAACTAACAGAAATGTATTCTGAGGAAATCCTTATACATAAAAACATAGCCTTCTTACAAAAAATCCTATCCGATAAATCATAGAAAATATGCTTTCCTTAATCATCTCATCTCATAAACCCGATTATTTTGCTGCAGCAGAAAAAAACATTGCAGAAACCTGTGGCATTCCTTACGAAATCATCCAAATCAAAAATCCTGGTTTAATGGGCATTTGCGAAGCATACAACAAAGGAGCAGAGCAAGCAAAATATGAAAATCTATTATTTATTCACGAAGATTTATTATTTGAAACTCAAGATTGGGGTAACATATTGGTTGATTATCTGAAAGATGAAAACCTTGGCTGCATAGGAGTAGCAGGTGCCAACTATATCCCCCATGTACCAACCTCATGGTGGGTTGTAAAGGGATATGCAGCTAGCCATATTGCGCATTTTAACAATGAGACTCAAAAACGATATGATTATACATTTAAGGGAAATGAAAAAGGGCTTTTCGATGTAAAGTTTATAGATGGGGTTTTTATAGGTTGCCGAAAAGATGTGTGGCAAAAAAATAAATTTGATGAAAGATTAAAAGATTTCCATGCTTATGATATTTCATTCTCATTAAAGATCAACACATCTCTTCAAAATTTTATTACAAATAAAATATCAATCGTGCATTTTTCTCCCGGAACACTTTCGAAAGAATGGCTCAATCAGTTAATATATAACAGAGAACTAAATGCAGAATATTTTTCGCAAAAAATTATAGACAGAAATACAGAATTTGAAGCTTATTTCAACTTTGTAGAATTTTTAAGACAGAAAAGATTTAGTAAAAAAGAAAGACTTACATTTCTCTTAAAATATTTCAATCTTTCCAAATTGGGTGTTATTGGCAGCTTTAAAGCTCTGAGATTTATTTATTGGATTTACAAGTATTAAGAATGAAATCAGTACTATTCATCTATCGCAACCAAAATCTTGCCCAAGCATTTGTAAAACATTTCCGCTTAAATAATTACAATGTATATGAATTTTATGACGAACCTATTTCTTATTTTAAATTTAATTTATTTCAAAAAATTGAAAATTTAGTTTACAAAAAAGTATTCAAAGATAATAAGCACCTCCATGAAATTAATGAAAGAAATTTTATAAATCATACCAACCGTTCACTTAAAAAACTAAAAAGACTCAATCTAAAATTCGATTATTGCTTTGTAATCCGGGGAGATTTAATTCCTGAAAATGCTCTAAAATATGCCCAAGACATCAGTGGTAAAATGGTTGATTATCAGTTAGACGGCATTAAGGTTTCACAGAAGATATTAGACTATTATTATTTATTTGATAAAGTTTTTGTTTTTGATGAATCAGATGTAGCAAATTATCCTGAGTATAATTTTACAGCGATTACGAATTGTTATTTTGAAGATAAAATTCAGGAAGAAAAAATAATAGATTTCTACTATACAGGTGCTTATTTACCAGATAGATTTGAGAATTTAAAAGAAATAATCAATTACTCAGGCACAGAATTCAATTATAAAATATTATTAGGAGCTTTCAGAAACATGGAATCACCGAAAGAGATAGAAATAATAACTGAACCCATAACCTATGAGGAAAACTTACAATATGCTAAGCGAGCAAAAATACTATTAGATTTCAAACGGGAAGAACATGATGGTCTATCATTAAGATTTTTTGAAGCAATGAACTATAATTGCAAAGTAATTACAAATAATCATTCGGTTAAAAATTATGACTTCTATAACCCTGATAATATTTTCATTACCGATTTTATTAATTTTGATGGACTAGAAGAATTCATCAAAAAACGTTATCAGTCAATTCCTTCCGATATAAAATCTAAATATGAATTCAAGTCTTGGATATCAAATATTTTAGAAGATGCTTAAAAGGCAGGTTTTTTAAAATAAAGTTTCAGTAAAAATACATCAAAGATTAATAACAGGCAAAACGGCTGTAAGTTAAGGCTTTACAGCCGTTTTATGATTTTTTGGTAATGAGGTAAAAAGCAGTAAAAAGCGAGGTTTGGCAAAAGTAAGGTTACTAAAACGTTACTTTTAAACATTAGAAACAATCGTTTTAAAACACTGTATTTCAGCTTTCTGCATAGTTTTTCATATTGTTCCGTAGCTCACATAGGTTTAATTTTATCATTAAGAATTGTGAGTATGGAAACGACAAAAAAATCAACATTTAAGGTATTGTTCTACCTTAAAAAGAACGCCCCAAAGAAAAACGGAAAAGTTACGGTTATGTGCAGGATTACCGTAAACGGCAAACAGTCTGCATTCAGTACCAAGCTGGATATTTCCGCAACAAATTGGGATTTGAAGTACGGCAGGGTTTTAGGTAAAAGCCGAGAAGCTCAAGACACAAACAGCAAACTTGACAAAATTCGTTCGGGTATTGAGGAATGCTATTCCAAAATTCTGAAGAACGAGGGGTTTGTAAACAGTGCTAAACTTAAAAATGCCTTTCTTGGAATGGAAAGCGGAGAACTGACCTTTTTCAAATTCTATGAACAGTTCTTGTCCGACTACGAGAAAAAGGTTAATAGCGGACTTCGGGTAAATGGCACACGCAGTAAATACAAAATACTTTTAAAACATCTTAGAAATTTTGCACTTACAAAATACGGCTATTCCGATGTGTCCTTTAACGACCTTACACCTGATTTTGTTCAGGATTTTGATTACTACCTGCGTGACGACCAAAGTTTAACACACAACACCATTTGGCTGTATATGATTGGATTTACTACGCTTTGCCGATTGGCAATGAGCAGAAAGCATCTTGCTTTTAATCCGTTCAGCGAATACAAGAATGCCAAAAAGGATAAAGACCGTGGTTATCTATTGCGTAATGAATTGGAACAGCTCGTAACGTTCAACTGCGATAAAAAGAAAGACGAATTAGTTAAAGACCTGTTTGTTTTCAGTTGCTTTACAGGTCTTTCCTATTCAGATATGAAAGGACTTAAAAACAGCAATATCCAAGATTTTTTTGACGGTAACAGGTGGATTATTGTGCGAAGAAAGAAAACAGCTACATCATCAAACGTGATGCTCTTGGATATTCCAAAAATGATTATTGAAAAATATGCAGGATTGTCAAAGGACGGAAAGGTATTTCCTGTACCATCAAATACGATTTGTAATGACAGCTTAAAGAGAATATCTCAACTGATTGACTGCCTTGTAGAAAAGAAAGTAACCTTTCATTTAGCACGTCATACGTTTGCTACGCTATTTTTAAGCGAGGGTGTTCCGTTGGAGAGTTTGAGCAAAATGTTAGGGCATAAGAATATTGCTACCACTCAGATTTATGCAAAAATTCTCAACGAAAAAGTTGGTAAGGATATGCAAAAGGTATCACATAAATTCAAGGGTATGGAGGAGTCCTTTGTTGCAAACTTATAGATTGTTCATAAAAAACCAGCTTAGTCCATTATTTCAAACAATGGACTGAGTTTTTAAATTTAAACAGTAATTCCCTGTCAAGTTACAGACTTTCTATGTTTATAACCTATTCTATCCTCTGAGAATGTTTTCTAGTATTACAAATAAGCTTTTAGAATGACATTCTAAAAGCTTATTTCGTACATTATTTATCTATCTTTGCAAGAATTAAAATCAGTATATTGTAGTAATTATTTATATGGATAATAGACATTTGTATTTAACATTAATTGGAAAAAGATTGGCTTATCTCAAAACAGAGGTAGAGCTTTTTAATTCTCTCAATTTAACAGATATTAATGTTTATGCAGAAAATTTTTATAGAGATTTTTTCAATTTATTAGGTTATGAATTCGATAATACGAATTTCATAGAAAACAATTTTGCCCATATTGACTTACTTGACACCAAAAATAAATTAGCTATCCAAGTAACGTCTCAAAACGACAACAAGAAAATAAAAGAGGCTATTGACGGATTTTTCAAAGACTCTTCTCGCAAGGATTATAAATTGAAAATATTATTAATAGCTAAGAATGCTAAAGATTACAGAACAAAATTTGGTAATAACTTCAATCATAAAGAAGATGTCCTTGATATAAAGAAAATTTTAGCAGAAATAAACAACATTACGGACTTAGTTAAGCTTAAAAGCATCGCAGATTTTCTTAATGAACAAATTTTACAAGAAAGGAAGAAGACAGAATCCAATGAAGTAGAAACGATAATGGCTTTGATAGAATATCTAAGCAAAGATGATAACCGTAGTATATCTGAGAAACCGGAAAATGTAGACCCGCAATTTAAAATCTATAAGAGATTTTCAGAACATAGCGTTTTTTTGATAAATTTATACACAGAACTTTGTACAGTTTATCAGCAACCATTGATTGAAGCTAAACGAGTAATCGATGGAGTTAAAGCAATTAAAATATCGAGTTATTTAAAAGATGAAAGTGACAAGATTTTAACAGTTGAAAGTAATAATCCTCAGGTAGCATTAGAAAAGTTAGTTGAGTTATTTTATGGCAAACTTTCCGAAAACGGAATTAAATTCGATAAAATTGCTATAAAGTTTTATTTGTTAGACGAATTAATCAATTGTAATGTTTTTCCCAATAATTAAGAATGTTAGTATCTAAAGACGAAAATATAAAAACATCATCTGTATATGTTGCTTCTTTGATTTTGAAAAATATTCAACGTCAAAAAGTAGATAAGATTTCTATTTTTGAGTTATCTAAAGACCTTAAAAAGTATAATATCACACGTTACAGGCATATGTTCTTTGGGCTTGCATTTTTATATTCATCCGGAATAATTGATTTTAAAGAACCCTTTATTTATGTCAGAAAGCAGAAATGATTAAGATTAACAGACTATACAGCGAACCGCAGATATTCGAACCCATTTCTTTTGAATATGGGATAAATATCATTATGGGAGAAGAGGCAGAAAGCACCAATAAAAAGATTGGTGTAGGTAAGTCTATTTGTATAGAGTTCATAAACTTTTGTCTGCTTAAGAGAATACCAGATAGTAGATTAAATTTGATTCCTAAGAAATATTCTGATATAACTGAAAGTCAAATTAAATTAGACGTAGACTTTAATGATAAAAAAATCACTATCTCTCGTTCAATAAAAAATCAAGAAGAAATATTCATTTTTGTTAATGGAGAAGAAAAGATTTTTAATAGATTAGATGATGCCTCAGATTATTTAGGCACTTTATATTTTGAACTCTTCCCAGCCAATTTAAAACGATTAAGTTTTAGAAATTTATTACAACCCATTATCAGAGATGAAAGGTCAGAATTTAAAGACTTAATTCAATCCCACGATACAAAAAAAAGAATACCTTCTGATTGTGGGCCTCACCTTTTTTATTTGAATTTGGGTCTTGAAAAATATTCAGAGATTAAAACATTGAATGATGAGTTGCAAAAAAGAAAAGTGTACTTCACTGAAATAAAAAAATTAGTAACTCAAAATAATGAACTCAAAATTCAGGATGCCAAAGCTCATTTAAATGAGTTGGAAAGTGAAGTTTTAAAAGTCAATAAATCTATTGAAGGGTTGAAAAATAATGAATCCTTTGAATTACTTCAGGAAGATTTAGTTAGATTGGAAAATAAACTGTCAGAACTTAGAATACGTCAACAAGCCATCAAATACGAGATTAAGCAAATTGATTCTTTGCCAAAGCCTGAAAATATTAATGAAAATGAAATTTCTATAATATTTAATCAGTTCAAACAAGGATTAGGCGATTTAGTAGAAAAATCTTTGGATGACCTAAAGGAGTTTAAAAATAAAATAGATGGCTTTAGAAGTTCTATTGTAAATGATCGATTAACTGCTTTAAAAAAAGAACTTAACCAACTAAATGAAGTAGTTAGAAAATTAGACAATGATTATTCTCAAAAAATTAGTCTTATAGATAAAGGAGAAGTTTTAAGGGATTTGAAAACTTCAATAAAAATCTTCAATGACAAAAACAGCGAACTAAGTAACCTTCGTTCCTTGATTGAAAGATATGATACTGCTGAAAGAGATAAAAAGCTATTGGAAGCAGAAAAAACAGTTCTAATTTCTGATTTTGACGAAGAACTATATCAAAAAGCTAAAATAATTAAGAGTTTTAGAGAAACAATTTTAGAGATTCACGAAAAAATAATGGGTAACAGGGAGGCTCATTTCGATATCAAGACAACAAAAAATAAAAGTGTTGTTGAATTTGTTATGAGAACTGATGATGATGGTAGTCATTCTACTGAAAGAATGAAAGTTTTCATCTATGACATTTCATTAATGCTTAATGAATATACAAAACAATATCATCCCGGTTTTTTAATCCACGATAATATTTTCGAGGATGATGATTCTATTGAAAAAAGTTTAAATTTTCTTTATGGCTACAATGAAAAGAGTCCTAATGAATTTCAATATATCGTTACGTTGAATAGTGACTTGATAGAATTAGCTTCTCAAAATGGTAAACTTTCATTTAATGTTAGTGATGTAAAAAGAGCATCATTTACAAAAGAAAATAGATTTTTGGGCTTAAAGTATAATGAAACCAAGTAACGAAGTTCATAGACTACTGTTGGTAGTTATCTTCCAATACTTTTACAATATCGCTTTCACGAAACAAGATTTTCCGTTCGAGCTTGATAAAAGGTATCAGTCCGTCATCCCTGTACTGTTGCAATGTCCGTTTACTGATGTGTAACATCTCGCAAACCTGTTCGCCTGACAGATAGATTTCCCCTTTTAGTAATGGGTGGAAATATTCTCTGATATATAACAGTTCATTTTTGATGCCTACCACAGCTTCGAGCAAGGCAAGCATATCTTCGTTTGAATTTCCAATCTGTTTCATTTCTTTTGCTTCTTTAATGGTCGCTCTCCCTGCATAAGTAATTCCACTTCGGATAATCTGAAATACGTCTTCCGATTGATTTGCGTTGCCCCAAGAATACCTTTTGCCCTGTATGTCTGCAAAGTTCTTTTGCTGATGTTCAGCAGTTGGCAGGCTTCCTGTTGGTCGAGCCATTTTGTTGCCTGTTGCAATGCTTTGTAGGGTGCAGTCATTTCCGCTATCAAATTGGAAACTTCCTTAACTTCCCTATGCATTGATTTTAAAATCTGAATGTCTAAAACTGTTATTTCCATATCTGCATCATTTAAACCTCTAAAATAAAAGCTATTTACATAGGTCATTCTAATGTTGCATCCAATGGCGGTATTTGGCGCACAGATGCCAAATACTGTATTACAATCCCAATTTTGGTTTATTGTTTTTCGGACGAGCCTGTTGTGGTTTGATTGCATTGTCAGTCTTCAAGGCAGGCTTTTTGTTTTTCTGTACAGTCTGATTTTTTTCATCGTTTTTAAAATCTGAACGCATAACTGTTTTTGTCGTACCAATTAAACTTTCAGGCTGGACAGATTGCTCTGACTGTTCAGCACGTTTACCGCCAAATAGCCTGTTCCAATTTATTAAGCCTTTTGCTTCCCTGAACTGGCGTTTGAAATTAGCGATGAAATTAGAAATCGGGTCGCTCTGCTTATCAACTTGTATCAAAGGACTATGTTCTTTTTTTCTGATTTGTTCTTTCTCTTTCTGCTCTTTGTCAGGTATTACTTTTTGTGCCATAGGTTCAAAATTTCAGCCCAATATAGAACACAAGGGAATGTATTGTTTTCAATTGGCATTATGTGGCAGTATTTGGCTTATGTTGGCACAATATGAATAGAAAGTAATCCTCAAAACACTTTAAATTTTCCTTGCAAAGCCTTCATACATTTAAAGAGTTTTGTACGGATAAAGGAAAGCATACAAAAAACACCTATCCTTAGCCCTTACGTGTTTTTTGTACCCTTTCTTTGATTGGAATTGATTAAAAAACAATAAAAAAGGTAGCAAAGATAAGGCGGACAGCCACCGCACCACCCAACCAAAAGACTACGGCATAATGGCAGGGCAAATATGGTGGCTTCGCCGAGTGGTTGTGTTTGCCCTGCCACCCTTCGGGACTTATTCCGTTTCCTTTTGGTTTTTTCGCCTGTCCGCCTTGTTAAAATGGCTTTCTTTTTTTTCTGTTTTTTTCTTTTGAAAAGTAATTTTAAGAGGGAGCAACGCATCGCACCTGACAAAACACCATAATCAAAACAGCGGTTTGTGTTTCTCGTTATAGATTTCGCTAATCAATTCCCCGAACTCCTGAAAATGGTATTCGATAATGTTATCCAGATACGCATAAATAGTCAGCTTGTCCATACCCATAATGTTGGTAAGTCTGTTAAATGTTTCGTGGTGTTCCTGCCGTACATAGACCGATTTGCCTTTGCTTGCATTCCTTTTAGGGATTTTAAAGAACTCTACGCAATAATCCTCTTTCGTCAGCTTCTTTGGTTTTGAAACGGTTCTTTTGGTATTGCCTGCAATCGGTTTTGTATCTTCTGTTTCTACAGATTTTTCGCCTGTTTCGATGGCATTAAGGCCATCGCTATGCGGTAAAGTGTTCTGCTCTTGTTCAGGTTCTTTCTTTTCATCAGTTAGGAAATTTTCAATAGAAAAATTCTCTGTTTCGGGTTGCTGATTTTTGTTTTCTTCGTGTATCATATCTCTCAACTTTAATGTTATATCCAATTAGCTGTTTGGTTGGTTAAGTAGTCAGCTGTATGTACTGTTGCACCTATGTAACAACCTATCTACCTATGTACCTGCATACCCTTAATTAGCTGTTTCGCTAACTGAAAAATATGCAATTAGCCATCAACTACGTACGTTGATTTGTTATCAGTCACCCTCATTTGCAATCAAGATGTATGCTGATTGGTTACATCGTTAACGATATAGGTAACCAGCTAGCTAACCATATACAAAGGAAATAAAAGCAGACCTAATCTGACTTAAGGTGGCATTCAGTGGCATCATTTGGCTTGAATTGTCGTGGTTGTAAATAGCTGTTATTCAAATAGTCTTACCGAAATTTGTAATGGAAGCTATGGGTTTTCCCCTCTAACTCCAATCCGTTTGCAAAACGGATTTTTCTGAACCCTTGTTCAGAGCAAGTTATCTCTTGAGGTCCTCGAAATGAATTTCGGCACCTCAAAAGCACTTGCCCTTGCAGGGGGCTGGAAACGGCTCCGAAGTCGCACGTTTATTAAAAATTAAAAATGGATTTATTATGGAAGAGAATAACAGAAAACAGGTTAAAAAGACAGGAAGAAAACCGAAGATTGACCCTGCGGTCAATCGGTATTCCATTAACCTGAATGATGAAGATAACGCCAGGTTCCTTGCCCTCTTTGACCACTCGGGAATGAAAGTAACGGCACATTTTATTACAGCCTGCATCTTTCAAAAGACGGTAAAGACCGTAAAAATTGATATGGATGCAGTAGCATACCACGCAGGTTTGACCAAATTTTTCGGACAGTTTCGGGGAATAGCTACCAATTACAATCAGATTGTAAAGCTGTTAAACGCTAATTTTTCGGATAAAAAAGCATCTGCATACCTCTACAAATTGGAAAAACAGACAGCAGAAATGAAAGAACTATTGCTAAAAGTTGTTAACCTAACCACAGAATTTGAAAAGAAATATCTAAATAAAGAGTGAAGTTATGATTGCAAAAATCGGAAAGGGAAGCAATATGTACGCAGCTATTTTGTACAATCAGCAGAAAGTGGAAAAGGAAAACGGAACGGTTCAGTTGCTGAATAAGATACCCGACACAGTGGACGGCAGGTATTCTGTAGCTTATTTTAATAAATGCTTTGAACCGTATCTATCGGCAAATATTAAAACGGAAAAGACGGTTCGGCATATATCGCTGAACCCAGATCCTTCGGATAAGGTCAGCGATGAGCAGTTTACCGAAATGGCACAGGAGTATATGGAGCGTATGGGCTACGGCAATCAACCTTACATAGTTTTCAAACATACGGATATTGATAGAACGCACATTCATATCGTTTCGACCTGCGTGGGCATTGACGGAAAGAAAATCCCCGATGATTACGACCACCCACGCTCAATGGCAATCTGTCGGGACTTGGAAACGAAGTATAACCTGAACAAAGCAACCGAACAGGAACAGAAACAAACCGATAAGATTTTTAAGCCTGTAAATCATAAAAATGGAAATATAAAGAGCCAAATTGCTACGGTAGTGCGACACTTGCCTAAGTACTACAGCTTTTCTACGATGGGAAGCTATAATGCGTTACTTTCTCTATTCAACATCACAGTAGAGGAAGTCAAAGGCGAGCGGAACGGACAGACCGTAAATGGTTTGGTATATGTAGCATTGGATGAAAACGGAAACAAAGTAAGCAACCCTTTCAAAGCATCGCTTTTCGGCAAAGATGCAGGCGTGGCACAACTGCAAAAACACATTGAACAGTCCAAAGAAAAAATGAAAGTTAACCCTACAAGGTCAGTTTTAAAGAATACCGTTGAATTGGCTATGCACACGACAAGCAATGAAACGGATTTTAGAAAGCAACTGACCGAGCAGGGCATCAATACCGTTGTCCGCAGGAACGATAGCGGACGGATTTACGGCATCACGTTCATCGACCACGAAAGCCGTAGCGTTTGGAACGCTTCAACTTTAGATCGAAACTTATCAGCAAATGTGTTCAATGATTGGTGGAACAACGGAAACAAACCCGAATTAAAGATACAGGATAACCCTGCTCCCACTATGAACGTAATAGACCACCAACCGACAAAAGACCTTTTCGAGTTTATTTCGCAAAAACATTCACCTAATACCAATATAGGATTATTTAATCTGTTACTCGATACACAAAGCGAGGACTACGAAGAAGAGCAGTTTGCCAACCAAATGAAGAAGAAAAAGAAGAAAGGGAGAAGATTGTAATAGACGTTCTCAATTACATAAAGCCGATTATTAATTTTATTAAGTTAAATCAATACTATAAAAATGATCATTTTGTAGTTAGCTATAACGTTTAGAAGTTAAAAGTTTAGTATTTTAGTCGATTCTTAAGGGGTAATAAATCCCTAATCAAATAACGTTTATTTCAATGTCAGAAGAACAGAAGAAAATCTTAGAGCAACAACTCTGGAATATAGCCAATACATTACGTGGGAAAATGAATGCTGATGAATTCCGAGATTATATTTTGGGATTTATTTTTTATAAATATTTAGCTGAAAAAATGGAAATTTATGCCAATTCCATATTGGAAGAAGATAAAATCCAATTCAGAAATATTGATGAAAATACAGCAAAAGGCTTAGAATATATTGAAGCTATTAGAGAAGAATCTCTTGAAACCTTAGGGTACTTTTTAAAACCATCTGAATTGTTTAGTGAAATCGCTAAACGAGGAAATAGCGGGAGCAACAATTTTATTCTTGAAGATTTACAGAAGATATTGACCAATATTCAGTTAAGTACAATGGGAACACAAAGTGAAGAAGACTTTGAAGACCTGTTTTCTGATATGGATTTAAATAGTAATAATTTAGGAAGAACAGCAGATGCCCGAAATGCTATTATTGTAAAAGTGTTGGTGCATTTAGACGAAATTGATTTCAAATTGAATGATACAGAACTCGATGTATTAGGTGATGCTTACGAATATTTGATAGGTCAGTTTGCCAGTGGTGCAGGAAAAAAAGCTGGAGAATTTTATACACCTCAAGAAGTCTCTAAAATTCTGGCAAAAATTGTTACTACAGGCAAGAATAGACTTAAGTCTGTGTATGACCCAACTTGTGGTTCAGGCTCTTTGTTATTGCGGGTTGCAAGAGAAGTAAAAGATGTCAATAATTTCTACGGTCAAGAAATGAACCGTACAACTTACAATCTTGCCCGAATGAATATGATACTTCACGGAGTGCATTATCTAAAATTTGACATTAAGCAGGAAGATACTTTAGAACATCCACAACACGAAGGGTTGTTAGCAGAAGCTATTGTAGCGAATCCACCATTTTCAGCCAACTGGAGTGCCAATCCTTTACATCTTAGTAACGAGCGATTTAGTCAATACGGCAAATTGGCTCCAGCAAGCAAAGCAGATTTTGCCTTTGTCCAGCATATGATACACCATCTTGCAGAGAACGGTACAATGGCTATTGTTCTGCCACACGGTGTATTGTTTAGAGGTTCGGCAGAATTACATATTCGAAAATATCTTATCGAACAGAAAAATTATTTAGATGCTGTAATTGGTTTACCTGCCAATATTTTTTACGGTACAGGTATCCCGACTTGTATTTTAGTGTTTAAAAAATGTAAGGAAGACCCAAACCATATTTTATTTATCGATGCAAGTAAGGAATTTGAAAAAGTAAAAAATCAAAATATATTGCGAGAAAATCACATTGATAAAATTGTAGAAACCTATCGTAACAGAACAGTCATTGATAAATACAGTCATTTGGCTACTTTAGAAGAGGTTGCTGAAAATGACTATAACCTGAATATTCCAAGATATGTCGACACTTTTGAGGAAGAGGAAGAAATCGATATCCAAGCAGTAATGCAGGAAATCAAATTTTTGGAAACCAAACGAGCTGAATTGGATAAAGAAATAGATGTCTATTTCAAGGAATTAGGGCTTGTATTTTAGTTTTTTATATCCTTAATGTTTTTGCTAACGAAAATTAAATCATCGAGATGACAAATAAAAAATTAAAAGTAGGTAACGTTCCAAATTTGAGATTCCCAGGATTTATTGAAGAATGGCAAACGAAGAAATTGGGAGAGATTGCAACATTTTCAAAAGGAAAAGGAATTTCTAAAAGTGATATCGAAGAAAATGGAATTACCGAATGTATAAGATATGGAGAACTTTATACACATTACACAGAAGTCATTAACGAAATAAAATCCAAGACTAATGTAAATACATCTACTTTAGTTTTAAGTGAAGAGAATGATGTTATCATTCCTGCGTCTGGAGAAACAACAATCGATATTGCAACAGCTTCCTGTGTTTTGAAGTCAGGCATTGCATTAGGAGGTGATTTAAACATCATCAAAACAGCGAATAATGGAGTTTTTTTATCCTATTATCTAAACAGTAAAAAGAAAATGGAAATAGCAAATTTAGCACAGGGCATTTCCGTAGTACATTTATATTCGAGTCAATTAGCTTCCCTTACTTTAAGTTTACCAAAACTCAATGAACAAGATAGAATTTCTTCATTTTTGGTTTTACTTGACGAAAGAATCCACACCCAAAACAAAATAATTGAACAATTAAAAACCTTAATTAAAGGGCTAAGTGAAAAGATATTTTCTCAGAAAATTAGATTCAATGAGTTCAATGAGGAATGGGAAGTACAAGGCTTGTATGATGTTTTAGTGAAATTTGATAAAACCACAACGATAAATAATCAGTATCCTATCCTAACTTCTGCTAGAACAGGTATATATTTCCAGAAAGATTACTTTGATGGAAATGAAGTAGCAAGCAAAGATAATAGAGGATACAACATCGTTCCTCGTGGTTATTTTACTTACAGACATATGAGCGATGATGTAACTTTTAAATTTAATATAAACACTATTTGTGATAAAGGAATCGTAAGCACTTTATACCCTGTTTTTACAACTAGTGGTGTAAACGATTACTTTTTAAAAACCTATTTAAATGAGGGACAAGCGTTTAAAAACTATGCATTATTACAAAAGCAAGGCGGGTCGAGAACATATATGTATTATAACAAGTTATCAAAGCTTAAATTACTATTTCCCACTCTCTCGGAACAAAACAAAATTTCTCAATTTCTTTCTTCTATTGATGCCAAGATTCAGGCGGAGAAAAATATTTTGGATAAATATCAATCTCAAAAGAAATATCTGCTACAAAACCTATTTATATAAATAGGTTTTGTAGCAGATACTTTTTCTGTATCTCATATTTTTGCAGTGATTTTTTTCCAATATTTATTTTTTCGTCAATAGTTGACAACAATTTTTCTATTTTATCTTGTTTTTCCGAAGAAGGACAGAAAATAGTAGATTCTCCGTAGTCTTTGAAATAAATGTGTGGAATTCCAGAACCAACTTTGTATTTTTCAAAGTTGAAAAATTTCAAACAGAAGAAAATATATCTTAAATTAATTTCTGACTTTGCAGTTAAATAGTTTAGAGTACCAATAACCGAAAATTTATCCGATCCAAATTGCACCTTTCCAACTCCAGAGCCATCTTTGATTATTAAAACTGCATCTTTATTAATTTGGTAATTTTCCGTAAACGCAATAATACCCGAGGCTCCATAAACTGGATAAACTCCATTTTTATCAATTACATTCGATTCTGTTAATGATGATGAATAACAAGAAACACAATCACTTAATTTTCTATTTGGTACTTGCTTTAGAATTAGTTTTTGACAAAGCCCTTTAATTAAGGTTTTTAATTGTTCAATTATTTTGTTTTGGGTGTAGATACGATCATCCAACAAACTTAATAAAGCGGTTATTCTTTCTTGTTCTTTTAGATCAGGAAACGATAATTCAATTTTTGAAATTCGTCCAACATTGATACTTAAAACCTTTGAGCCTTGAGACTCTTTTTGAATTTGTGTTCTAACTTGATTGGATTTGAATAAATATCCATTAAAGCCCAAATGGAAAATATTTTCTTTTGGTCTCGCCAATAAAGTATGTAACCCTGATAGTAATTTTTCACCGTTAACATTTACAACTTCAATACTTTTACCCACATCATTCAGATCTTCGGAAGCATCTGCAAATATAATGTCTCCTTCTCTGCAATAATTTTCATCTGAAATTCTTTGTAAATTTATTTCCTCATTTATAAAAGGTACTATTTCATTAGTAATATTAAATAAGGTTTGAAATTTAGTATGGATATCGCCGTAATGGATATTCTTTACAGCTCCAGATTCATAATTCAAATTCTCACGCGAAAAGGAATTGGTTACTTTGAAGTCTATAATCTCTCCCAATTTCTTCGTTTGCCATTCTTCAATAAATCCTGGGAATCTCAAATTTGGAACATAGGATTTTATATCTCTTATTCAGAAGATTTGAGAAACATTTGACCTCCAATTCAAACACTAACTCATTTAATTACTTTCTGCTTCCTTTGTCATTTTAAAACTTTAATTCAATAAAATGAACAAAAAACAAATTTCAGAAGTCATTGGTCTGTGGAAAATAGACAAAAAGCAGTACGTAAAAAAATCGAGTTTCTCAGCTTACACGCTCTTAATTGAAAACCATCTAATACCTGTTTTCGGTGATAAATGTGCAATTGAAGAAGCCGATGTGCAAAGCTTTGTATTCCAAAAACTGGAAACCGGTTTAAGTCATAAAACCATTAAGGATATTTTAATTGTCCTGAAAATGATTCTCAAATTTGGTGCGAAAAATAAATGGTTGGATTATACCCCTTTCGATATTCAGTTCCCAACTGAAAGAGAAAAGCACAATATCGAAGTTCTTACCAGAAATGATCAGAAAAAAATTATGAATTATATTCAGGAGCATTTTACATTCCGCAATTTAGGGGTTTATATTTGTTTGAGTGCTGGTATACGTATTGGGGAAGTATGTGCATTAACTTGGGAAGATGTTGATACAGATAATGGAGTTATTAGTGTTAATCAGACGATTCAACGTATATATGTGATAGAAGAAGGAACCAGAAAAACGGAACTTATTCTTGACACTCCTAAAACTAAGAATTCTATCCGTGAGATCCCAATTAGCAAAGATTTGTTGAAGATATTGAAACCGTTTAAAAAAATAGTAAATCCTTCATTCTTTGTTTTAACAAATGATGCCAAACCGACAGAACCCAGAACTTATCGTAGCTATTACAAAAATCTAATGAAAGAGTTGAAAATGCCAGATCTTAAATTTCACGGGTTAAGACATAGTTTCGCTACCAGATGTATTGAAAGTAATTGTGATTACAAAACGGTAAGTGTATTATTAGGACACTCTAATATAAGTACAACCTTAAACTTATATGTTCATCCCAATATGGAGCAAAAGAAGAAAGCAATTGAACAGATGTTTAAAGCATTGAGGTAGTTATGATTTATAACTTTTAAATTTTCAAGCCCAAATAATTTTATGCAATTCTGAAAAGTAAATTTATTTGGGCTTATTTTTATTATTTTAGCCATATAATCACATTGTATAGATAATGACCATAAAAGAGGCTATTTTAAAAAGTTTAGAGGATTTGAACACATTAGCAAATTCAATTGAAATCTGCAATCACATTCTTGAAAACAAATATTATGAATTTGCAGGTAAAACACCAGCTTCTACCGTTTCAGCTCAGTTAGGAGATTATATTCGTAATGGCGATACAAGGGTAAAGCGTCTTAAGCAGACAAATGGGACATATTCTTATTACCTGACAAAAAACGAGCAAAATATTGGTATTGATATTTTGAGTGGCGATATTGAAATGCAAAAAAATCCAGTTGTCAAACTTAAAAAGCCCAAAGTTTACGAAGAACGAGATTTACACAAGCTCCTGAGTAGTTATCTAAAAAATACAGATACTTATTCTAAGACAATTTTTCACGAACAGTCTAATGGTAAAGATAATAATCAAATCTGGACACATCCTGATATGGTTGGAATCAAATTTTTGCATTTACAGACTAAAGCCAGTCAGAATTTTTTAAAGTCAATTAATCGTGTGGACACATTCAAATTGAGTTCTTATGAATTAAAAAGAGAAATTAATAGTGATAGTGAGTTGAAAAAAGCTTTTTTTCAGGCAGTTTCAAATTCAAGCTGGGCAAACTATGGCTATTTAGTGGCATTTGAATTTAGTGATAGTTTGAATGAAGAAATGGCTAGGCTTAATCAATCTTTTGGAATTGGAATTATAGAGCTTAACGCCAATCCATATCAAAGCAAGATACTATTCCCAGCCGTATTCAGAGATTTGGATTTTAAGACTATTGACAAACTTTGTAAAATGAACAAAGAGTTTGAAAAGTTCATCGAACAAACTGAAAAGTTAATGACTGCAAATGAAAAATATATTTCAGGAGCAGAGAAAGAACTTGATGAATTCTGTGACAGTTATTTTATTAACGACACAGAAGTTGAAACCTACTGTAACGAAAAATACATCCCTACCAGCGAAGCATAACAAACATTCCTATTAACTACTTTATACCTGATAATTATTTTGAGCAAACAGTCTGAACAAATTTTAGAAGAACAACTCGTTAACCAATTACAAAAATTGGGTTATAAATATATCACCATTGCTGATGAGAAATCTTTATTGGCAAACCTAAAAACGCAATTAGAAAAGCACAACCATATAAAATTCAGCGAGAGTGAATTTGAAAAAGTATTAAACATTGTCAATAAAGGTTCTGTATTTGAGAAGGCTAAAATATTACGGGAACAGAAACATCATATCATCCGAGATAATGGAGATAATCTATATTTTGAATTTCTTAATGTAGAACATTGGTGTCAGAATGAATATCAGGTTACCAATCAGATAACACAGGAAGGAAAATATCAAAATCGCTATGATGTTACTTTATTGATTAACGGATTACCTCTTATACAAATAGAGCTAAAGCGAAGAGGTTTGGAAATGAAGGAAGCCTTCAACCAAATTAACCGTTATCAAAAACATAGTTTTGGTGCAGGAAAAGGTTTGTTCCATTTTGTACAGTTATTCATTATTAGTAATGGTGTCAATACCAAATATTTTAGCAATTTTGGAACACATAAACAGGAATATCTTCAAACTTTCCATTGGACAGACGAACAAAATAATCCGCTCAACAATATTCTGAATGGTTTCACAGATGCTTTTTTAGAACCCTGCCACATCAGTAAAATGATATGCAAATATATTGTGCTGAATGAAACAGACAAACGCCTAATGGTACTTCGTCCGTATCAGTACTATGCAGTAGAAAGCATTATCAAAAAGGTAACGGAAAATGAAATTTTGAACGGTTACAACATTGAAAAAAACGGATATATCTGGCATACCACTGGAAGTGGTAAAACGTTGACGAGCTTTAAAGCAAGTCAGATTTTATCTAAAATTCCGGCAATCAAAAAGGTAGTATTTGTAGTTGACAGAAAGGATCTGGATTATCAAACCAATCAGGAATACGACAAATTTAACAAAGGTTCTGTCAGTTCTGCAACCAATACAGACGATTTAATACGGAAATTCAATGACCCGAATGTTAGCATTATTGTTACGACCATTCAAAAGCTGAACAATGCTATTTCGGGCAGGAATTTAGTGAAAATGAAATCCATTCAAAACGAACGAATGGTCTTTATTTTTGATGAATGTCACCGTTCTCAGTTTGGCGATACGCATAAAAACATTGTAAATTACTTCTCTAATATTCAATTATTTGGTTTTACAGGTACTCCAATTTTAGCTGAGAATGCAAATGGAGAAAAAACCACAGCAAGTTTGTTTGGCAAATGCTTGCATAAATATGTGATAACCGATGCGATAAGAGATGAAAATGTATTGAAATTTTCAATAGAATACATTCAAACGTTCAAGAAAAAAGAACATATCATTGATTTGAAAATAGAACAAATCAACGAAACGGAAGTATTTGAGGCTCCTGAACGAAAAGAAGCGATCGTAGATTACATTATACAATACCACGATCAAAAAACACAATCCAAGAAGTTTTGTGCAATGATGTGCGTACAGGATATTGATGCTGTTATTAAGTATTATGAAATTTTTAAACGTAAAAAATTAAATGGTGAGCATAATCTTAAAATAGCAACAATCTTCAGTTTTGCTCAAAACGAGGAGGAAATGGAAGATTCCACTTATTCGCAATTAGGAATGGTTGCCGAGCCTCAAGCCGAATACGGATATAGACCTCATCGTAGAGAACTACTGGAAAATTATGTACAAGACTTCAATGATTTATTTGGGGAGAAACAAAATATTAAAGACACCGAAAGTTTTTACAATTATTACAATGCTGTAGCTAAAAAATCCAAGCAGAATGAAACGGATATTCTATTGGTAGCTAATATGTTTTTGACAGGATTTGATAGCAAGTATCTAAACACCTTATATGTTGATAAGAATCTCCAATACCACGGGCTTATACAAGCTTTTAGCCGTACAAATCGTATTTTAGATAAGAATAAAACACAAGGAAATATTGTATGCTTTAGAAATCTCAAAGATAAAACAGATGAAGCTATTGCTTTGTTTAGTAACAAGGAGGCGATTGATGAAATTATAGTTGAACCTTATGAAACATATGTCGAAAAATTCAATGAGACAACTCAAAAGTTATTAGAAATCGTTCCAAAGGTAGACGCTGTTGACAGTTTATATACCGAAGAAGATAAATTACAGTTTATCTTAGCTTTTCGTGCTTTGATACGTTTGCATAAGAAGATGAGTCATTATTCAGAGTTCACGTGGGATGATTTAGATATTGAAGAACAGCTTTTTGCAGATTATACTAGTAAATATTTAGATTTAAAAGATAGACTTGGGTCTGATCCTTCACCCGAAAAAACATCTATTTTGAATGATATAGATTTTGAATTAGAATTGATAAGACGTGATACTATCAATGTTACATATATTATTCAGTTGTTGATTAAATTCAAGTCAAAACACAGTGCGAAAGACAAAGAAAGTATTGAAAAAGAAATTGCCAACTTATTGAATACGGAAGTTTCATTAAGAAGTAAAAGAGAATTAATAGAGAAATTTATTCAAGAAAGCCTGCCAAATATTGAAGATACAGATACTATTCCCGAAGAATTTGAAAAATTCTGGAATGAAGAACAAGAAAATGCCCTTCAAGAGTTAGTAAGATCTGAAAATCTGTCTGAAGAAAAGACAGAAAAATTAATAGAAAACTATCTTTTTACTGAACGTGAACCTTTGCGAAAAGAAATTTTAGCACTTAGAGAAGAAGGAAGACCCAGTGTATTGAAATCTAAAGAAATCGGTGACCGAATCTTGAATAAAATCTTAGATTTTGTTGAGACTTTTGTAAATGGGGTATCAGGAAATTGATGTTTCAATTCTCTCATTTAAGTAATCATTTTACAAAAATCAGAAATATCTAAGAATCATAAGAAAATTAAGGATAGGAAATCTAAAACCTATCCTTTCCATTTTTTTGTATATTTGCTTTGAGCTAACGGAAACAGGTTGAAAAGCAAAGCAATAAGCACCGTTACCAAATCGTTACCTGACTTCTTTGATTATCTCTATAAAAGCTTAGTATTCAAACGATAAGGCTTTTCCCTGAAAACTTTAAAATAAAAAAAACACGGTTTTTACTTTGTCTAGATAAGGAAATGATACTTTTGACGGCATGATTTTTTACATCGTTGGGTATAATTTCATGAGAAAGTAATTCTCTGTAGTAAATAGCTGAAGTATTATACGAATTAAAAAGATTTTGTTTGTAGTTGCTAGTCAGCCCATCTTGTAAATAATCTCCTTTGTAAATTATCTGATTGAAATAATAAAATTTATAATTCTGAGATAGTCGATTCCAGAGAAGAGATTCCAGACAAAAAAATTCTTTCTCGATTTCCGGAAATTTATATTTTTTAGCAATTTCAGTTTTTACACAAATGGCTGTTTCTTCGTTGTACCCAAGCTTATAAGTAAATTCGATAGAAGAAGCAACTATACTAGGTTCGCTAAATGTATGAACCATGCTTTCTCCTGTTTTTTTAAAAGCCTTCATGCCTACCAACCCAATTATTTCATCGTTTAATCTATTGCTGTTTTGATTAAGTATCTCCAATGAATCATCTGTTAAAATATCATCGCTGTCAACAATGAAAAATAACTCTCCTTTTGCTTTTTCTAATCCCAGATTAATGGCTGTATGCTTGCCTCCATTTTTCTTTTTTAGGTAGCTTATATTCAAGTTTTCATTGGAAATGAATTTATTGATGAGAAGTTCAGTATCATCTGTAGATCCATCATCCACAATTAACCATTCAAAATCTTTATAACTTTGTCGGAGTAAACTTTCGTATAAATTTTCAATAATGAATTTTCTATTATAAGTAGGTGTAAAAACAGTAAATTTGAACATTTAATTTTAGTAGTATAGTTTAGTTTTGCAAAACTACACATAAAAATCTTACCTTATGATTATTAACCATCTTATAAGCTTTATATCTTTAAACATATGATTCCTAAGAAAATTCATTACTGCTGGTTTGGTAATAATCCTAAACCTCCAATCGCAGAGTTTTGCATTCAAAGTTGGAAAAAATTTAATCCGGACTTTGAGATTATTGAGTGGAATGAAACCAATTTTGATGTCAATTTAAACCAATTTGCCCGTGAAGCCTACAACAAAAAGAAATGGGCTTTTGTAGCAGATGTGGCAAGAGTTTATGCGTTATTTAATCATGGAGGTTTCTATTTAGATACAGATATGGAAATGAAAGGCCCATTATCAGACTTTACTCACGAATCTGCTATTTGTGGTTTTGAAATAAAAAATCTTCCTTATTCTGCATTCTGGGGAATTGAAAAAGGACACATTTTAGGAGAGAAAATGCTGGCTCATTATAATGAAACTATATTTGAAGAAATTCCCAATACTCATATTTTTTCTAAACTTTTGGTGGAAGAATTTGGTGCAGACGCTGAAAAGGATACTTTTCAAAAATTAAAACATAACGTCAGCCTTTATCCGTCCAATTATTTTTCATTGGATTTGCCGCTCAATTACGTAACTCATCATTTCTCCGGATCTTGGCATGATAGCTGGACAGCCGAAGAAAATCATTATAAGCAAATGGTAAATATGTATGGGATTCTCAATATGCTTTTAAATGAAGAAAACTCCAAGAAAAAAATAACCAATGTTGTGCTCAATCATAAAGCCCTCAATATAGATGATGTACTAGACAAGATACCTACTCGGTATATTTTTAACTACATGAAACAGAAACTAAAGAAAAGAATAGGATTATGATGACAAGGATCAAAAACGCACTTTCGGTTTTGTTGGGAATTAATGAGGTTAAAAAAAAGAAACAGAAAGATTTTTCATTTATAGATAATCCTTTTTCTGAGCAGCAATTGGAAATATTAAATTCAATTTCAATCGAATTTCTATTCAGTGAATTTGGAGAAAACAGAGTAAACGGAGGAGGAAGTGATTTAAATGGCTCACAGCGTTTAGACCCGACTTTATCATCACTAAAAAAGTATTTTCCCAATGCAAAATATACAGTTTATTCTGATTTCGATATAAATATACCAGATGTTGATTTAATTAAAGTAAACTCACCTGTAATGTATCCGGAACATTCCCGATACGGATACAGAACTGCAGATTATTTTAAATTTCAATCTCTTATAAACTCAAAGGCTGATTTCAAATGCATTTTGGATTCTGATATGCGAGTAGTTTCTTCAGATATCGTTTCGCTCATTTACATGACAATCAAATTTGGATTCTGTGTGCCTTACAATGATAGACAACTATTGAGACAAGATATGATTCTCTCAAAAGATACCCAAACCATCAATGATGAAAGTCTCGGGTTAGGACATTCTTACAATCAAAGTCCTATGACTTTATGGAAAGATGATTCCCGGGGTGTAGAATTCTACCAAACCTGTTCGGAAATCATGAAAAAAGACCCGTCCCGGGCTTCACTTGTGATGTGGAAAGCTGCTTGGAAAACGGGTCTATATCCTTATATTTTACCAAAACAATGGTGTGTGTGCGATGGAAACGAGGGGATAGGTGAGGAGGTAATCCTGCATGTTGGTCATAAAAAAGTCAAGGACTTTTATAACTGATTTATTTTTTCACCTTTATCGTACATCCAATTGCAACTGTAGTAGTTTGCTGGATAGGTTTTTTGGCTAATAAAGCATCTACTGCAGCTTCCACATAATGCTCATCTGCATCGCTTGCATCTTCATAATTATTGTCAATCGTACCTATATATTTCACAATGTTTTTACCATTTTCTTTGTTCAGCAAGAAAACATGAGGTGTTTTCGTAGCACCATATAACGGATAAACTTTTTGTCCGTCATCAAATAAATAGGGAAAAGTAAAACCTTTTTCTTTCGAACGTTTTTTCATGTTTTCAAAGCTGTCTTCAGGCTGAACTGTTGGGTCATTTGGATTGATTGCGATGACAGGATAACCTAATTTTGAATATTTCTTATCCAAAGCAATGATTCTGTCTTCATAAGCAATTGCATAAGGACAATGGTTACAAGTGAAAATTACTAAAAAACCTTTAGCGTCTTTATAGTCAGCCAAAGAAACAAACTTATCATTTACATTCTTCAATTTGAAATCTGCTGCAACATCCCCGATATGGTAACCATTGTGAGCTGTAGATTCTTTGGGCTCAGCCATTGCAATTTCAACGGTTGAGGTTTCTGTTTTGGATTGACACGAAGTCAAAACAAATCCGGCAAATAATAGGATTAAAATCTTATTCATAGTTTATAAATTTTCATTAATGATGTCTTCCAATTCATATTGAGTCATTTGTAACTCCTGGAAATGAACTTTCTTTTTATTTTTGTAAAAAATAGTGGCAGGTATAGCGCCGCTCCAGCTTTTGTCGGTAGCAGGTATCCATTCATTCATTTTTTTATTATCATCCAAAAGATATACATCTACATTCAGATGATTGGATTCAATGAATTTTTTCACTTTCGTGTCCATCGCTTTTACATTATCCAATGAAACTAGAATCATCTTATAATTAGGGTCAGATTTGTACAATTCATTTACTTCCATAAAGTGTGGAAGCTCTTCTATACAGGGTTTACACCAGGTCGCCCAGAAATTTACGACGTACAATTTCCCATCATCTTTTTGAATGATAGATTTTAGTTCCTCATAATTTACCGATTTGAGCACATAACTTTCTGATTCTTGTGCATTGCAGCTCCAAAAAGCCAAAAACAAACTTGTCAGCAATAAATTTTTCATTTTATAAATTTAATAGGAAATCAATGAGTAAATTGTTAATGAAGTTTAAATTAAGTAAAATTTAACTTAATAATTCAATGAAATTATTATTCACGTGTAAATACATCAAATTCGTTTTAGTAAAAAAAATTAAATGGCATCTTATTTGTTTAGTGACAACATGATTAAAATCATAATTGATCAAAATCATAATAAGTGAAATAAATTTTAACTCTAAAAATAAATGTTATGAGAAGTATTCTTTGGTTTGTAGCAGTAGTATGTATCATCGTTTGGTTATTAGGATTTTTCATAGAAGGGATTGCAATGTCTCTCGGTGGATTGATACATATTCTACTTGTTATCGCAATTATAGTTATTCTTTACAACATCATTTCAGGCAGAAGACCGCTCGACTGATTTTAAAAAACAATAATTGAAAATTGTGCTGGTAGGAAGTTTCATGCCGGCACAATTTCTTTATGCTTTTTTGAAAAATAATCTTTTGATGGAATGCCCAAATCGTCTGTCATTTGGGTATTTTCTATGTTTGGTAATGTTGTTGAAAATCAAAGCAACAAAAAATAAAATCAAAGTTCCAGTCAATACAGGAGTGAAAACATACAAATAGCCCAATTCCTGAATTTTCTCAGAACCAATTACAGCAATCAGTGCAGCGGCACCACCCGGTGGATGAAGCGCTTTGATCATTTGCATACTTACGATTGAAAGCGAAACGGCAAGCGGAGCAGTTATCCAGATAATGTCAGGCAAAACTTTAGCAATTGACACTCCAATAGCTGCGGAAATCACATTACCCAAAATTAAATTTCTTGGTTGAGCCAGCGGACTTTGTATCGCGCCATAAATCAAAACACTGGAAGCACCGAAAGAACCGATCAGAAATATATTTTCTTCTTTTGTCAATATAAAGCTTTGAAAAAAAGCAATCAATGCAATGCCGATAAACGCACCTAGAAATGACCAGAAATGCTCTTTATAGTCAACCAGCGTTTCTTTATAAATCACATATCTTGAAATCCGTAAACCTCGGTTTATCCTTTTTTTCACTGGTTTGGGTGCTGCTTTTTTTCAGAATTTTTAATGATGTAAATATAAACCAAATGCCTAAAGGCTGATATGAATTAAATCAACATTCGCTGTGTTATACGATATAGTGCCCATTAGTTAAAACGACATTTATTCACCTTATAATATATGTTGTAATTAATAGAATTAACAACAAAAACCACTCGTAAAACACTTGTAACTTCATTTGTTTTCCCTTAAATTCGTTCCCATCCAAACATAATATCAAATGAACATCATAAGCTACAACGTCAACGGTATCCGAGCCGCCATGAAAAAAGGACTCAACGAATGGATTGCTGCGGCACAGCCCGACGTACTTTGCCTCCAAGAAATCAAAGCAAACGAGAATCAAATCGCAAATGAAATGCAGATTTTGACAGATTTGGGATACAATTCCTATTGGCATTCCGCACAGAAAAAGGGTTACAGTGGTGTTGCAATTCTCACCAAAGAAAAACCACTTCATGTCCAATTCGGAACCGGTATCGACTACATTGACAACGAAGGACGCGTTTTGCGTGTAGATTTTGCAGATGTTTCTATCATCAGTCTTTATCTTCCAAGCGGTACCAACCTGGATAGGTTAGATTTTAAAATGCAATTTTGCCATGATTTTTTAAATTACATCAAAGAACTCAGAATTTCCCATCCAAACTTGGTAATTTGTGGTGATTATAATATCTGTCACGAAGCCATCGACATTTGGGATCCGATTCGAAATGCGAAAGTTTCGGGATTTTTGCCGATGGAACGCGAATGGCTCAGCGAATATATCATACAATGCGATTTGATCGATTCATTCCGTTATTTCGTCAAAGAACCGCACCACTACAGCTGGTGGAGCCAAAGATTTCCAAGTGTAAGACTCGAAAACAAAGGCTGGCGTATCGACTACAATATGGTCAGCAAACCATTGGAAAATAAATTGAAAAGAGCAGCCATTTTGCCCGAAGCCAAACATTCCGACCATTGCCCGGTTTTGGTGGAATTAGATGTTTAACTTTAATAAATTTAAATTATATGAACTACTTCACCCCCGAATTCCTACAATTCCTACGAGAATTACCTGCTAATAACAATCGCGATTGGTTTCACGAAAACAAAAAACACTACGAAGAATTTGTAAAATTTCCGTTTGAGAAATTCGTAACAAATTTGATTGAAGCTTTTAAAAATGAAGGTTTAGCTGTTGGCGAATTAACTGCGAAAGAATGCATTTTCCGCATCAATCGCGACATCCGTTTCAGTCAGGACAAATCTCCATATAAAATTCATGTTTCAGCGTTGATTGCTCCCGGCGGACGCAAGAGCATGAACAGTTTTGGAGCGTACATTGAACTTTCTGGCGAACACGTTCGTTTGTACAGCGGTGCTTATCAACCTTCGCCGGAACTTTTGCAGCAAATCCGTCAAAAAATTTATGACGAACCGGAACGTTTGCAAGAATTGATTTCAGATAAAAAATTCAAACAAAATTTCGGAGAAATTCGTGGCGAGAAAAATAAACGCATCAATAAACCTTTCTCCGAAATCATCGAAAAACAACATTTAATTCTCAATAAATCATTCTATTATTTCAAAAATTACGATCCGGAAATCGTTTTGGAAAATGATTTCATCAAACAATTAATCAAAGATTATAAAATCATTCAACCATTGAATCATTATTTCGAAGAAGCGATTCTATAATAAAAACATCAAACTTCCATCTTCCAACATCCAACCAAAAATCTTATCTTTGCAAACCAAAATAATCAAGAACGATGTTCCAGAGTTTACAGGATAAATTAGACAAAGCATTACATACGCTCAAAGGAAAAGGGCAGATTACCGAAATCAACGTTGCAGAAACCATCAAAGAAGTGCGCAGAGCTCTGGTCGATGCCGACGTGAGTTACAAAGTAGCAAAGGATTTTACGGACAAAGTAAAAGAAAAAGCACTTGGGCAAAACGTAATTACTTCCCTGAATCCAAACCAGTTGATGGTCAAAATCGTCCATGACGAATTAGCCGAATTGATGGGTGGTGACAGTGAAGAATTAAATTTATCTGGAAATCCAACGATTATTTTGATTGCAGGTTTGCAAGGTTCCGGTAAGACAACGTTCTCCGGAAAATTGGCAAATTACCTGAAAACCAAAAAGGGCAAAAATCCTTTGTTGGTAGCGGGTGATGTTTACCGTCCGGCGGCGATTGAGCAGTTAAAAGTTTTGGGTGAGCAAATCGGCGTTCCTGTTTATGCCGAGACCGAAAATAAAAATCCGGTTCAGATTGCACAAAATGCTTTGCAGAAAGGGAAAGAAGGAAACCACAATGTGATTATTATAGATACTGCGGGTCGTTTGGCGATTGATGAAGCGATGATGAATGAGATTCGTCAAGTACATCAAACTGTAAAACCTCACGAAACTTTATTTGTCGTGGATTCCATGACCGGACAAGACGCAGTGAACACCGCGAAAGCATTCAATGATGTGTTGGATTACAACGGAGTTATTCTTACCAAATTAGACGGTGATACACGTGGTGGAGCGGCTTTGACGATTCGTACGGTGGTTGATAAACCTATTAAATTCATCTCGACCGGAGAAAAAATGGAAGCTTTGGATATTTTCTATCCAAGTCGTATGGCGGACAGAATTCTCGGTATGGGTGACGTTGTTTCCTTGGTAGAACGTGCGCAGGAGCAGTTTGACGAGGAAGAAGCAAAACGTTTACAAAAGAAAATTGCCAAAAATACATTTGATTTTGATGACTTTTTGAAACAAATTCAGCAAATCAAACGCATGGGTAACATGAAAGATTTGATGGGGATGATCCCCGGAGCTGGAAAGGCATTGAAAGACATTGAAATCGATGACAATGCATTCAAAGGGGTGGAAGCAATTATTCATTCCATGACACCAAAAGAAAGACAAAATCCTCAATTAATTGATGCAAGTCGTAAAAAGAGAATAGCTTCAGGTTCAGGAACTTCTGTTCAAGAAGTCAATCAGTTATTGAAACAATTCTCTGAAATGGGCAAAATGATGAAATTCATGCAATCTCCGGGTGGAAGACAAATGATGCAGGCAATGGGTAAAAATGCGCCAAAAGCTTAATTCGAAAATTTTCAGGAACTTATCCCGCTGTACTTTACAATAATTTTTGATGACTCCTTTTTTGTTGCTGCAAAAAAGGAGTTTCATTTCATTCCCACTCTTTTTTGCAGACAAAAAATCTCGTTCTCTGCAAAATGATTTCCACTGCCATCGGGGTTAATTTCACATTATGGTTTATTTAATTTTTTATAATTTTTCCAGAATCAATCACTTTTCCATCTTCTGAAATTTTGTAAAAATAAATTCCATTAGATAGATTTGAAATATTGATTTTAGTTTTATTATTTAATTCTAAATCAAATATTTGAATTTGTTTTCCTTCTGAATTAATCAATTCAAATTTTGAATTGGAATCAAATTTTCCATCAATAAATAAAGTATCTTTCGATGGATTCGGATAAACTTTGAATTCTGATTTATTAATTTCACTTAAAGCCATAGTTCCGTTTCCTTCAGTTAGATTATAAATGTTATTGATATCTAATCCTGAAAAATTCTCTACCAATCCCGAAGGCCATTTAATTTGAATTTCTTGAATTTCCGCAGCATTTCCCAACCCAAAATGTGTAGTCAAACTGTTTTGACTTGCATAGCCAGATGAAGCTTCAACTTTTCGCATTTGTGTGACAGAATTTCCATTTATTACAGCAGTTATTTTTACAATTGTACCGATTGCAGATTTGTTGGAATTCGTTCCGATACATTTTATTTTAATCCAATTATTTCCTGTTCCTGTATTTTTAAAAACAGCATTTTCTTGTGATTCATTTTCATTATTTGCTAATATCACATCCAACCACCCATCGTTATTATAATCTCCAAAAGCCGCGCTGTATGTCCATCCTTCATGATTTGCCAAAATTGAAGAAGTATTTTTTGTGAAATTCCCATTTCCATCATTGATGAAAATTGAATTGGTGAAATGAGTATCTGAATAGGAATTTGCGATAAATAAGTCCAAATCGCCGTCATTGTCAAAATCGCCAAAAGTGGAACCAAAAGAATTCGTGATTTCTGCGGAAATTTCAGAATCTAAATCTTCTGTAAAAATCCCATTTTCATTGATGAACAATTGATTGGAATGCTCGTAATTCGTAACCAGCAAATCAAAATCGCCATCATTATCTACGTCAGCCCATGAACTTCCCATTGAATTTTTGAGATCCTGTACAATTGCTAAATCAGTTATCTGAGTAAAATTATTAGGACCGTCATTTCTATAGAGTGTATTTTTATTATTGCCTTCATTGGTTACAAATAAATCTGAATCTCCGTCATTGTCATAATCTACCCAATCCACAGAACGAGAAGGAATATTTTCGTTTGTAATGATCAAATCAGTTCTTTGAATGAATGAGCCATCTCCTTGATTCTCAAAGTATAAATTGCGCAAAGATTGTGCGCTGTTCGTAATGTATAAATCCAATAATTGATCATTGTTGACATCAATCAAGGTAGCAGTTTCTGAATAAGTTAAATTTGGAGCAACATTCGGATCAAAAGTAAAAGTTGAATTCCCATTGTTTCTGTAAAAGTAATTTCGTTTCGGCTGACCGCCCGAACCCCAAGTTACCACAAATCCATCTAAATCATTATCATTGTCAACATCTGCAAAACTGGCTCCGACAGCGCGGATGCTGTGTTCCACGATATCATCATCGGTCACAGTGATGAAACTTCCGTTACCATTGTTCAGATAAAGCATATTTTTTTCGCCTGTCGAGAGTCCGTTTGTGAAGAAAATATCGTCCCATCCATCACCGTTTACATCTATGAAATTGGCACTTCTTGAAGAAGATAGGGTAGTAGTAATATCCGGAAAATTCATTTTTTCAAAGGATTGCGCGTAGGAATGACTTAAGAGAAATAATGTAATCACACTTAAAATAAAAGTTTTCATAACAATATGATTTTGAATTAATTTCAGTAAAATTCTGAATCATAATTTTGGGTTGTATAAATTTGATATGAAGCCTGAAAATTTTGATATAAAAGCTGATAATTTGTTTATCAAGTGATTGAAAAACAATTGATTCTGAACGATTTTTCAACCTTTAAATGAAAATTATTGATTTCCTTTGTTTAAATTTTTATAAAATGAACCGGGTAAAATGGGTTTTGATTTTATGGTTAATTCTGGCTGTCTCAACATTTTTTCAGTTGTTTGCAGTTGAATATTCAGGAAGATATGATTATCAATTGATTGATTATATGATAACTCCGTTAGGAACTATGTTCAACGGGGTGTTGTTATTTTTCCTTATGGTTTTACCATTTTTTGATGTAACTTCAAAATACAGCAACTTCAAAAGGATTTTATTTCTTTGTCTGTTTGGAGTTTTTTATGCGTTTGTATTTATATTGACGTTGCACTTAATTCCACATGTTTTTTATCCAAACCCTTCTGACTATAAGGAAAGTGTGTTTAGTTTTATCGTGGGGGATTTTCATAATGTATTGAAAAACTATTTATTTCAAATTGCAATTCTCTATGCTTTTGAGTTCATAGGAAAAGAAAGAAATTCTATCAATCAACAGAAAAACCTTGAAATTGAATTAAATCAAACCAAACTTCAAATTTTGAAAAGCCAGTTGCAGCCGCATTTTCTATTCAATGCATTGAACAGTGTGGTGGCGGAAATAGATGAAAATAAACAAAAAGCGCAGGAAATGATTGTCAATCTGAGTGACATTCTCCGCACAACTTTAAACAGTAATTTTGAAATTCCGATTACTTTGGAAGAAGAAATTTCAACGATTAAAAAATATCTTTCCATAGAAAAAACCAGATATGAAGAACAATTAGATTATGAAATTAAAATTTCTCCCGAGGCTTCAAAAATGAAATTGCCGAGTTTGATTCTTCAGCCTTTGGTAGAAAATTCTATCAAGCATGGGTTTAAAGGATTTAATAATTCACTTAAAATTATAATTGAAGCGGATGAAGGAGAAAAATCTGTATTTGTCAAAAATAATGGAGCAAAATTAACAAGTCAAATTCACCAAATTGGATTGAATAATGTCGCGGAACGAATGGAAATTTTTACAGGAAATAAAAATTCATTCCAAATCTATCAGGAAGGTGAATGGGTAATCAATAAAATCCTATTAAAATGAAAAGATTAAGTGCAATTGCTGTCGATGATGAGGCGCCGGCATTGAGACGACTTATAAAAATGATTGAGGGAAACTCTGATATTCAGTTGATTGCTTCAGCGAAATCTGCATTGGAAGCCAAAAAAGTAATAATTGAATTTAAACCGGATTTGCTTTTGCTTGACATCCAGCTAAAAGATGCGACTGCATTTGATTTGCTTTCTGAAATTAAGAATCATTTTTACGGAAAAACCATTTTTATTACGGCTTATGACCAATATGCCATAAAAGCATTTGAATATGAAGCAATTGATTACCTATTGAAACCTTACACACAAGAGCGTTTTAATTCTGCTATTAGCAGGATTATTTCAAAACAGGAAAAGACTGATTTAAATGATTTAATGAATTTATTGAAAAATTATACAGTTAATTCTCCTAAAATGCTGGCGATACCGGAAGGTGTTAAAAATCATTTCATTGAAAAAGAAAAGTTACAATACATCATTTCAGAGGGGTATTATTGTAGTTTTATTTCTTCAGACGAGAAAAAGTTGATCAGAATTTCTCTGAAAAAATTAGAAGAATTTTTGCCAGAAGGTTTTATGAGAATTAATAAATCTACAATTATCAATAAAGATTTCATTATGGAATCAAGTCATCATAAATCAACTGTAAAAATTATAATGTCTGACCAAAATGAATTTTATGTTTCAGAGAATTTTATAAAGAATTTTCAAAAGGAGATAATTTAGTCCTATTTTGATTTAATCATTCAATTTATTCCAAAGCAAATCTTTCAACTCCATCAATCCCAATTGAGCAACGGAAGAAATGTACAAATGCGGAATGTCTTTTGGAAGCAATTCAGAAATTTCTTCTTTTAATTCATCATCGAGCATATCGCTTTTAGAAATCGCTAAGATCCTTTCCTTGTCTAGTAATTCCGGATTGTATTCACGCAATTCATTCACTAAAATTTCATATTCTTTCACATGATCTTTGGAGTCTGCAGGAATTAAAAACAACAACAAAGAATTTCTTTCTATATGGCGTAAAAATCTATGTCCCAAACCTTTTCCTTCGGCAGCACCCTCTATAATTCCGGGAATATCCGCCATCACAAAAGATTGGTGATTTCTATAAGGAACAATTCCTAAGTTGGGTGTGAGCGTTGTAAAAGCATAATCCGCAATTTTAGGTTTCGCCGCAGAAACGACTGAAAGCAAAGTTGATTTTCCAGCATTTGGAAACCCAACCAACCCAACATCCGCCAAAATTTTCAATTCAAGAATTACTTGCCCCTCCAATCCAGGTAACCCCGGCTGAGCATAACGTGGAGTTTGTCTTGTAGGAGAGCGGAAATGCCAGTTTCCAAGTCCGCCTTTTCCACCTTCCATCAAAATTACCTGTTGACCGTCTTCCGTGATTTCACCCATGAAATCTCCGTTTTCGTCTTTGGCAATTGTCCCGATTGGAACTTCAATGACCACATCATTTCCATCTGCACCGGTTGCGCGTGAAGTACCTCCATTTTTTCCGTTATCAGCCTTTAAATGACGTGTATATCGCAAGGGTAGGAGTGTCCATAGCTGCGCATTTCCTTTGAGAATGATGTGTCCACCGCGTCCGCCGTCACCACCGTCAGGCCCACCTTTTTCGATAAATTTTTCACGGTGAAGGTGTGCAGATCCGGCGCCGCCATTTCCACTTTTACAGTTTAATTTGATGTAATCTACGAAGTTTGAATGCAAAACTGAAGTTTTATTTAATTTGCAAAAATACGGATTTTAATTATGAGGTGGGCTGTATTGTAGAGATAATGCTCTTTTGATAAATTTAAAAATTTATGATGATAAATCCGCAATACACTTTTCACGAATTATCCATATTTCTTCTAAGGAAAATGATTTTGATTTAATCCAATCATTAAGAAAATTTTTATGGAATTCCACTTTAAAATCAATAACCTGAGAGGGTTGTATTTCAATTTCTAAAATCAAATCATTAACAAAATTTAATTCTGAAGAATTTGAAGTTGTACAGTCAAATATTTGATTGTGGATTTTTAAATAATTATGCGCTTCAGGAATATAATCTAAATTGAATTCATTTAAAGTGTTTTTAATTTTGGGCGTATTTTTTCCATTCATCCTGAAGATTCCCAACATCAATTTCACTTCAGCCTTTTGATTTTCAATTGCCAACTTTTTCAATAAAGCATGTTTGGAACTGCAAGTTCCTTTCATTTCATTCAAAACCAAAAGAAAATTTTCACGATTTGAATTTCTTCCGTATGGCAAATTTTTAATGAATTTCATCGCTTCAGAAAAGGAATTAATTTCCAATTTTTGAAATTTTTTAGAAATGGATTTTTCTGAAATTAAGATAAAATCAAACATAAATTACTTTTAAAATCATTTATAATTCAACATTTAAAATTCAAAATAATAAATCTAAAGTTCTTCTTTCAAAAATTTTCCTGTAATGCTTTTTGAGTTTTTTACTACTTCTTCCGGAGTACCTTTTGCTACGATGGTTCCACCTTTTTCACCACCATCGGGACCAATGTCGATGATGTGGTCTGCAATTTTGATAACATCTAAATTGTGCTCGATGATGATCACCGTATTTCCAAAATCTACGATTTTTTGAATTACATCCATCAAAACACGAATGTCTTCAAAATGCAATCCTGTAGTGGGCTCATCAAGAATGTAAAGAGTTTTTCCGGTTTGTTTTTTGCTCAATTCCGAAGCCAATTTTACACGCTGCGCTTCACCGCCGGAAAGGGTAGTGGATTGCTGCCCCAGAGTGATATAACCCAAACCGACATCTTGCAAAGTTTTCACACTTCTAAAGATTTTAGGAATAGGTTCAAAGAACTCAACGGCTTCGTTGACGGTCATGTCCAAAACGTCAGAAATGGATTTTCCTTTGTATCTGACTTCCAGTGTTTCACGATTAAAACGTTTTCCATGACAAGTTTCGCAAGGAACGTAAACATCTGGTAAAAAGTTCATTTCGATGACTTTCAATCCGCCGCCTTCACAGGTTTCGCATCGTCCTCCTTTTACATTAAATGAAAATCTTCCGGGCTTATAACCGCGGATTTTTGCTTCAGGTAATTGGGTAAACAAATTTCTGATATCAGAAAATAAATTGGTGTAAGTCGCCGGATTAGAGCGAGGTGTTCGCCCAATTGGAGACTGATCCACTTCAATTACCTTGTCAATGTGTTCTAAACCTTCAATCTTTTTGAAAGGCATCGGTTCCTGTTCCGAGCGGTAAAAATGTTTGCTCAAAATCGGGTAAAGCGTTTCGGTGATCAAAGTAGATTTTCCGCTTCCTGAAACCCCTGTAATTACCACCAATTCACCCAAAGGAATTTCCAGCGTTACATTTTTCAGATTATTTCCGGAAGCACCCGAAAGCTTGATGAAGTCTCCGTTTCCTTTCCTTCTTTCTTTTGGAATTTCTATTGCCAAATCTCCATTGATATAATCAGAAGTCAGCGTATGCGCATTTTTGATGTCTTTTGGAAGACCATGCCAAACGATTTTTCCGCCGCGTTTTCCGGCTTTCGGACCGATGTCGATTACGTAATCCGATTCCAAAATCATGTCTTTGTCATGTTCCACTACCAAAACCGAATTTCCAATATCACGCAATTTTTTGAGTGAATCAATCAGTTTCACATTGTCACGCTGATGCAGTCCAATGCTGGGTTCGTCCAAAATATAAAGTACGTTGACAAGCTGTGAACCGATTTGCGTAGCCAAACGAATTCGCTGCGCTTCACCGCCGGAAAGTGATTTGGAAGGTCGGTCGATTGAAAGATAATCTAATCCGACATCTAAAAGGAAAGTCAATCTGGTGCTGATTTCTTTCAAGATTTCTTCCGCGATTTTCTTTTGTTTTGGGTCTAATTTTTTGTCTAATGTATTGATCCAATTCAATAAAAATCTCAAATCAAAATGAGCGACTTCACCGATGTGTTTATTGTCCATTTTGAAATGAAGCGATTCATTGTTCAAACGGTATCCGTCACATGCAGTACATTTGACTTGTTTTGAAAATTTGCGTGAAATAGAATTTGCCGAAGGATTCATTTTGTCATTCATCAATTCATCTAGAAAAGAAATAATTCCTTCAAAATCAATTTTATAAATTTTGTTTACGTCTGCAAATTTCAATTGAACGTCAACAGTCTCTTTCAATCCATGCAAAATGTCATTGACCAATTCTTTCTTTAATTTTTTGAAAGGTGTGTCGAGATTTTCATTGTATTTAGCATAGATGGATTCGATTTGTTTCTTGATTCTGCTTGTATTTTTAATTTCTTCCAAAGGTGCAATCATTCCATTTTTAAAAGAACGATTGTGATCAGGAAAAACCTTATCCAAACTCACTTCTTTCAATTCTCCTAATCCATTGCAAACCGGACAAGCACCTTTTGGAGAGTTAAACGAAAATGAATTCGGTTCGGGAGAAGGGTAGGAGATACCTGTGGTGGGACACATGAGATTTCTGCTGTAGAAACGGGTTTCGTTTGTTTCATAATCCAAAATCATCAAAACATTGTCTCCCTGCTGCATTGCTGTATCAATAGAACTTTTCAATCTTTCGTCTGAAATTGAATCATTTAATTTTAATTTATCAATCAATAATTCAATGTCATGGGTTTTGTAACGGTCTAATTTCATTCCGGGCGTGATGTCTATAACCTCACCATTGACACGAACTTCCATATAGCCGCGTTTTGCAATTTGGGCAAATAATTCGCGGTAATGTCCTTTTCTGGAACGAACCAAAGGCGAAAGAATGGCAATTTTTTTCTCCTGAAAATTATTTCGAATCAAATCTTTGATGTGTTCATCAGTATAGCTAACCATTTCTTCTCCAGTGTTGTACGAATAAGCAGTGGAAGCTCTTGCGTAAAGCAACCGCAGAAAATCATAAATTTCAGTAATGGTTCCTACAGTAGAACGCGGACTTTTTGAAGTAGTTTTTTGTTCGATGGCAATCACGGGCGAAAGTCCTTCAATTTTATCGACATCAGGACGTTCCATTCCTCCTAAAAACTGTCTTGCATAGGCAGAAAAAGTTTCGATGTAGCGACGCTGACCTTCCGCATAAATGGTGTCAAAAGCTAAGGAAGATTTCCCACTTCCGCTGAGACCGGTTATGACAACCAGTTTTTCGCGGGGAATTTTAATATCTATGTCTTTTAGATTGTGTTCGCGCGCGCCGTAAACTTCTATAAAATCGTTCATATTCAAAAAATCGTACAAAGTTACATGAATTCAAGACGAAAAAAAAGTGCTCTTAAAAAGAGCACTTCAGTAATTTTGTATTTGAATAAATTATTTAATCGGAATGTAAATTTTGGTAAGCAATTCGTTTTTATCTTTTACAATTTCAGGGTCATTCATGTAACTTTCCCAATGTGAATTACCTAAAGATAATTTTTCTTTGGCTGCATATTGCTTCATTTTTTGAATGGTTTGGTTCAAAGTTTCATAACTTCCTTTGTGGATGCAAACCAAATTTTTTCCTGCAGGCAACGAATAAAGCTGCATATCTTCCTCTAATTTAACTATTTCTGTAATCGGATAACCGCAATAAAATTTTGCCTTTTTGGAAGCGGTGTCGATATATTCAAAATACGAAGTGGGTTTACCGATATTTTGTGGTGGAATTTTTATAAAATCGGTCAAGTAACTGAATAATTTACCCAAAGATTCTTCACGTGCAGTATTGATTTCACTCGCGTCCAACGAAGTTTCGTTTAGAATTGTGATTAGTTTTTCTCCATCAAACATTTCAGTTTTAATCATTCCGGGAAGTAAAGAATTGGCTTGTTCAGGAGTTAAAGCTGCAGATTTCAATCTTTCTTCCAAAGAAATCAAACCTTCATCCAATTTTTCTTTGATATTTTTTGAAGTAAAATAACTGTAATATCTTGAAAAATAACCGATTTCTTCGCTTTCAATTTTCCATTTTAATTTTGTTTTGGAAGCACCTTCAGGAATAAATTCAACTAACATTTTAGATACTTTTCCTAATCCCAAACCTTCGAGTTTAAATTCGATTTGTTTATTAGGTTCGGCTGTGGAAATGGTAAGTTCACCACTCTGAGATTCGTTTTCAACATTTCCCCATTTATACCCCGCACCTTCACCACGATAAGGTGCGAAATATTCTTTTTTAGCTGTGGAATCGGATTTTGCCCAGGGTTCCCATTCGGAATATTCTTTCAGATTATTGAATTCTTCATAAACAATTCCTACCGGCAGATTGAGTTCTTTCTCAGTTTCGGCAGTTATTTTGTTGGGTAAAAACAAAGGAATAATTAAGATTGCAATTACTAAAACGATCAAAAATTGTGTAAATCTTTTCATAGAAAATGAATTTTGACAAAGGTAAATATTAGAGTTGTCTTTTTTGAAAATTTAATTTAAGGAATTTAATTTAAAAATATTACATTTGGTATAACTAATCAATAAATAAAAATTTAATGGACATTTCACACTTATTACAAGGACCTGTTGGACAACAGTTGGTTTCAGGGGTAGTTAGCCAATTGGGAATCAAAAATGAACAAGCTCAAATGGCTATTTCTGCTGCAATTCCTTTTTTGCTTACCGCTTTAAATAAAAATGCTGCAAACGGTGATGCACAAAATATTAATAAGGCATTGGAAACAAAACATGACGGAAGCATTTTGGATAATTTGGGTGGATTTCTAAGTTCAGGAAATTTCTCAGATGGTGCCGGAATTTTAGGACACGTTTTGGGAGGTAAACAATCTCAGGTTGAAAATGCGATTGGACAATCAAGTGGTTTGAATGGCGGGCAAGTGGCTCAGCTTTTGGCCATGCTAGCACCAATTGTTATGGGGTATTTAGGAAAAGAGAAAAATTCACAAGGTTTAGATGCTGGTGGATTGACTGGTCTTCTAGGAGGATTGGTTGGTGGTGCTGCTCAAACAAACCAAAGAGAAATGAGTACAATCGAAAAACTTCTTGACCAAGATGGAGATGGAAGTGCAATGGACGATGTGATGGATATTGGAAGTAAACTTTTAGGAGGGTTTTTCAAGAAATGATTGAAAAAAAATGAAAATGAAAGAGGGAAGTTCTGTGAACTTCCCTCTTTTTTTTAATTCTTGAAGCAAACTATATTTTTCTTCAAGATACCACTTCTAATAACTGATAATGTTTTTGAAAAATTTAAAATGTTTTGGATTGTAGAATCCTTTGGTGAAAAAATCTCACCGATAAAAGAGTAATTTTGCTTCATATACAATAATTTTGAGTTCATATAAATAAAAACGCATCACTCAAAATTATATTGCAAAATGTTTATAATTAATTTTTATTAAACCATAGTCAAAGAAAGATTTTTATCTTCGATGACTTTTCTCAAATTAATCAAAGCATATCGCATTCTTCCCAAAGCCGTATTGATACTGACATCGGTCTCTTCAGCAATTTCTTTGAAGCTCAATCCTTTGAAGATTCTAAGTCTTAAAACTTCTTGCTGGTCTTCAGGTAGATAATCGATTATTTGTCTTAATTCTTTGTCAATCTGTTCTTTAATAATTTTGGTTTCCGAACAATCTTCCGGATCTGCCAAAAAATCGAAAATACTAAACTCTTCATCCATAAAAGTTTCACCAATCACAGGCATTCTTCTGCGTGATCTGAAATAATCAATGGATAAATTATGAGCAATACGCATGACCCAAGGTAAAAATTTACCTTCTTCATTGTATTTACCTTCTTTTAAAGTAAGAATTACTTTTACGAATGTATCTTGAAAGATATCTTCAGCAATGTCTTTGTCTAAAACTTTGGAGAAAATAAAGCCATAGACTTTATTTTTGTGCCTATCGATTAATTCGGCTAATGCTGCCTCGTTGCCGAGAATATAAGCATCGACCAATCGCGAATCATCAATGATTTCCATACTATCTACTTTTGTCTCAAATGTTAAATAATGTAGAAAGTAGCTCTATAGGCAATGAATTTTAATTGTTATATCAGCAAATATATAAAATAATCTTAAAGGATATGATTTTTTTCATAAAAAAAAAGCTGCCTTGAAAAGACAGCTTTTTTATATTTATTTCAGAACTACCTATTAAAGTGATGCAGAATGAACCAATAAATCTGTCAATTTGTTTGAATATCCTGTTTCATTGTCATACCAAGAAACCAATTTCACGAAATTTGGTGACAACATAATTCCTGCGTCTTTGTCGAAAATTGAAGTTCTTTTATCTCCAATGAAATCCTGAGAAACTACCAAATCTTCAGTATATCCCAAAATTCCTTTTAATTCACCTTCGGCAGCAGATTTCATAGCGGCAGAAATTTCATCATAAGTAGTAGCTTTTTCCAATCTTACTGTTAAATCTACCACAGAAACATCAGCTGTTGGAACACGGAATGACATACCTGTCAATTTTCCATTTAATGAAGGAATTACCTTTCCAACTGCTTTTGCAGCACCTGTTGAAGAAGGAATGATATTTAACAAAGCTGAACGTCCGCCTCTCCAGTCTTTCATAGATGGTCCGTCAACAGTTCTTTGCGTTGCAGTCGTAGCATGTACAGTTGTCATCAAACCTTCAACGATTCCGAAATTGTCATGAACTACTTTTGCCAATGGAGCCAAACAGTTTGTCGTACAAGAAGCGTTTGAGAATATTTTTACATCATCTGTCAATTCTTTATGGTTAACACCCATTACGTACATTGGCGTATCGTCTTTTGAAGGAGCAGAAAGAATTACTTTTTTACCACCTGCGTTTAAATGTGCTGTAGCAGTTTCTTTGTCTAAAAACAATCCGGTAGATTCTACAATATAATCAGCGCCAACTTCATTCCATTTCAAATTGTTTGGATCTCTTTCAGAAGTAATTCGGATGGTTTTTCCGTTTACAACAAGGTTATTTCCTTCAACTTTAATTTCCCCTTTGAATCCTCCGTGAACAGAATCGTATTTCATCATGTATGCCATGTATTCAGCATTGATTAAGTCATTGATTCCCACGATTTCGATGTTGTCTCTTTCAAGCATTGCATTGAAAACAAGACCACCAATACGTCCAAAACCGTTAATTCCTACTTTGATTGTTGACATTTTTTTGTTTTTGTTTTAAGGTTATTATATTGCTAAAATCTTAGCTACTTTTATGAGTTCTTCGTCTATTTGATTGTGTTTTTTGATGGCTTCTTCTATGGGGGTATAAACTACTTTGTTGGAACGCAAACCCGCCATCAAATTTGATTTCCCTTCTAAAATTGCCTCAACAGCCGCGACACCTAAACGGCTAGCCAAAACCCTGTCCTGACAGGTTGGACTTCCGCCTCTTTGTATGTGTCCCAGAACTGTTACGCGAATATCGTATTCAGGAAATTTCTTTTGGGTGGCTTTTGCCAAATCATATACATTTCCTAATTCTTCTCCTTCTGCAACTACTATGATGCTTGAATTTTTTCCTGCCTGTTGTGACCTTTCTAAAGTTTGAAGCAATTCTTCCAAGCTGTCCTTTTTTTCAGGAATTAAAATATCCTGGGCACCTGAAGCAATTCCACTATTTAATGCTATAAAACCTGCATCGCGTCCCATTACTTCCACAAAGAAAACACGGTTGTGGGAAGTAGCAGAATCACGGATTCTGTCAATCGCTTCTATAACAGTGTTCAGCGCGGTGTCATATCCAATCGTAGCATCTGTTCCAAAAATATCATTGTCGATGGTTCCCGGAATTCCTATAAACGGAACTTCAAATTCTTTATGAAAAACAGAAGCACCTGTAAATGAGCCATCTCCACCAATTACAACTAAAGCATCTAATTCATTTAATTTGAAATTTTCAAAAGCTTTTTTTCGTCCTTCCGGCGTTCTGAATTCTTGTGACCGTGCAGTTTTTAAAAAAGTTCCGCCACGGTTGATGATGTGTTTTACGGAGCGAGGTCCGAGTTCTGACATATCATTATTAATCAATCCGTGATAACCTTCCTTGATGCCGATGCATTGAATGTTGTAATACGAGCAAGCCCTAACAACTGCACGTATGGCAGTATTCATACCGGGAGAATCACCTCCTGAAGTTAGAACCCCTATTTTTTTGATAGATTTTTTTGCCACTTTTTAGCTGAAAATTGATTTACAAATATAATAAATAGGGATTGTTAAATAAAATTATTAGGATAAAGTTATCTTTTTTCTATTTCCTGAATGGGTTCCAATCTTCCGGTACGGAAATCTTTTTCCAAAATCACTTCTATGTATAAATCTTCTCTGGTTTTGTGTGGGTCAAATTGTGTTTTTAAATCTAAATCAAATGCGCCTCCGGCTGAATTCCAAAGAAATGCGTTCATACCGCCACGTAACTCTTTGATGATTTGAAATGATGTTTTATCGGTTTCTCTGTGGATTAATTTGATTAAAATCTGACCTCTGGAGCGTGATAAATCTTTCAATTTTCCTTCAAATTCATCTGCCAGCACTTTTTGTCTTTCTTTTACAAATTTTCTTTTTTCTCTGTTACTGCTAAATTCTTTTGAAGATTCTTCTATGAAATTATATTCTTCAACTGCAACTTTTACGTAAGGCCAAACATCCCGAACCCTTTTGCGGAGCCATAAATAATATTTTTTTTCTAAATCTGATTTTAAATTTAAATGAAATAAATCTGCATTATTCAGCTGAATGGTATCAAAAGCAGCCAAATCATCCTCAGTTATAGAATCCATTTCTGCCAATTCCTTTTGTAATTCTTGTTCTTTTTGTGGTTCGACCTGCGAAAAAATAAAACAAGGAAATAAAATAATAAGTATTAGGAGTAGTTTAAAATTCATAAACCGCATATAATCAAAAATTGTTCCTATTTTGTCTTATTGTTAACTAATTGAGAATTTAGATTAAGATAAATTAATTACCGGAAAATATTGAAATTCATTTTGGTTAAAAAAATATGTAGGTTTGTCGAAATTTTAATCAATGGCTAAAAAAGAATTTTATTCTAAAAAATCACTTCAGTTTTTAGAAAATTATTTAAATACTACTTCACCAACTGGATATGAAACCGCCGGGCAATTGGCTTGGATTGACTATATAAAACCTTATGTTGACGAAATTAGATCTGATAATTACGGGACGGCTTACGGAATTTTGAATCCGAAAGCAAAATATAAAGTTATTTTAGAAGCGCATGCCGATGAAATTTCATGGTATGTAAATTATATTTCAAAAGAAGGAATGTTGTACGTAATCCGCAATGGTGGTTCAGATGCAGTAATTGCACCTTCAAAACGTGTGAATATTCATACCAAAAAAGGGATCGTTCCAGGATTATTTGGCTGGCCGGCGATTCATGTGCGTGATAGAGAACGTGATGAAATTCCAAAAATAGAAACCATTTGGATTGACTGTGGCGCAAGTTCAAAAGAAGAAGTTGTAAAAATGGGAATTCATGTTGGATGCGTGGTAACTTATCCGGATGAGTTCATGATTTTAAATGATAAGTATTTTGTTTGCAGGGCTTTGGATAATAGAGTTGGAGGTTTTATGATTGCGGAAGTTGCAAGGCTGCTTCATGAAAATAAAGATAAAATCGATTTTGGAGTTTATTTTACAAATTCTGTTCAGGAAGAAGTTGGATTGCGCGGAGCAGAAATGATTACCAAAACCATTCAGCCTGATGTTGCGATTGTGACTGATGTTACCCACGATACTTCTACTCCGAAAATGAGCCAGATCAAAGATGGCGAAGTAAAATGTGGAGACGGACCGGTAATTACTTATGCGCCAGCGGTTCAGAATAATTTGAGAGAATTGATCATAGAAGCTGCTGAAAATAATAAAATTCCTTTCCAACGTGCGGCAAGCAGCCGTGTAACGGGAACTGACACCGATGCTTTTGCGTACAGCAATGGCGGCGTTCCGTCGGCTTTGGTTTCTTTGCCTTTGCGTTATATGCATACGACTGTAGAAATGGTTGATAAAAATGATGTGGAAAATACCATTAAATTGATGTATGAGTCTGTAAAAAAAATTAAAGAGGGCCAGAATTTTAAATATTTCTAAGATTTCTCGTGCTTCGAAATGACACAGAAAAATAATTCATTTGCAAAAATAATATCGACAATGGGACATCCGCTGGTGACTGTCCCATTTGTTGTTATTTTTCTTTTATTTCAGACGCAGCCATTAAAAAATGCGTTGTTTATTTCTTGTTTGGTAATTGGAATTATTCAAATTCCGGTTTTGATTAATTTGACCAAAAAACTTAAAAAAGAAAAAATAGAAAGCTTCGATGTTTCGGATAGAAATGAACGAAAAAAGTTTTACTTTTTGGTTCTTCCTTTGTTAATCTTGGTAAATCTGATTTTGATGTTTACAAATCAATCCAAAGATTTGATTTACAGTTTTCTGTTTGCGACGATTTTATTGCTGATTATGCAGGCGATGAATTATTTCATCAAAAGTTCATTGCACGTCGCGGTCAATGTTTATTTGGGATTTTTGTTGTTTAATTTAAATCCCATTGCAGGAATTTTATGGTGGATTTTTGTGTTGATGATTGCTTGGTCAAGATTGGTACTAAAAAAACACACAACCCAGGAGGTTGTGTGCGGTTTTATAATCGGAGCGATTTGTGGCTCTGTTTTGCAGTTATTTATCTAAGGCGTTACTGTTTGTTGGTATGCTCCTAAAGTAGGATTATTAGGTCTTGCAATTTGTAAAATGTCTTGATCCACGCCTTGATTTCCAATATCACCATTTTGAGCAGCAGGAGAATCAATTTTTAATCTCAAATCATTAGTTCCAAATCCAGGGTTTACAAATAAAGGATCTCCTTCAGTAATATTGGATGCTGGAAAAGTTAAATCTCCAAAGTCGTTTCTTATTAAATTATTTCTAAAATCATGAATGAAAGCACCACTTCCAACGCTGTCAAAAACTATAGCATTTGAAGCGCGTCCATAAAAAATGTTGTTATAGAAATTTGCTTGCGTGATTGAAGCTCCATCATTACTTAAAACTAAGCTATGATTACTTCCGATTCCTTGTCCAATGTTGTGGTAATTTGCAAAAGTACAATGCCTGAAATCATAAGTTCCACCCTCAATTCCTAAAGCTGTAATATTACTATTATTAATTACAAGATTGTATCCTGTGATGTTAGCATTTTTTGCATATAAACCGATAGATTCGTTGTTTAAGATTTTGGTATTTGAAATTTCCAATCTAGAATTTTCTACTTCCAATCCGATATTTCCGCCTTTTATTATTGCGTAATCGATTTTATTTAAAATACTTGTATTAGGAGATTTAATTTTAATTTCCCCCCACATATTTGGTAAAGAGTCCGAACGTTCGTCATGTCTGTCACTTCTGAAACGGACTTCATTTCCGAGTTGACCATTGACGGTCAGATTTCCATTAACTGTCATTCCTGCACCATTGTGAAAATAAACTCTTGTTCCACCTTGTATAGTTAGGTTGTTATTTACAACGGCATTCCCAAAAATTACTCTTGATTCAGAATTATCCCAACTTGGTTCAGTGATTAACACATCAGTTTGTCCTTGCTCAGGAATATAAAACTTAGCCTTTTCAATCCAAGACAATAATTTCACATTTTGCGAACCATTTGTAGTTTCAAAAACTACTTCATCTTCATACAAAGGATTTACAGGTGCTTCGCCTGCAGCCATTTCCACAAAAATGAAAATACTGTCTTTGGCTCTTACAGGAACATTTTCAAATGCATACCCCGGCATACCGTCAACATTTAGTTTATAGAGAGAACTTTCGCCACGCGACAAATAGATCCTTGGAATTTCAACATCTTTGTTCTGACGGTTGTGAACCGTAAATTTGTAAGTCTGAGAATTGGTATGGTTAAAAATGGTGTCCAAAGAAATCGTATCGGTAGAAAATCCTAATTCATCAGAAGCCGGATCAAAATCAAAATCATCACGACATGAAGTGATTCCTATAATTAGTAATAATATTGCGCCGGTTACAAGGGAACGTATTTGCATAATTTCAATAAATTAATTCGAACAAAACTACATAAAAAAACGAATTTCGAACTTCGAATTTCGAACTTCGCGTAAAAATATTAATTTTACAAAAATAAAAATCTATAAATCATTTTGTAATTCAGAATTATTTTTATCTTTGCACACTCAAAATGAGAAGTTAACTGCAATGGAAACGGTAGGAAGTGGAAATTGCGAATCAAAAAATAAACATTATGAAAAAAGGAATTCATCCCGAAAATTATAGATTAGTTGTATTCAAAGATATGAGTAATGATGAAACTTTCATCACTCGTTCTGGAGCTGACACACGCGATACAATTGAAATCGATGGTGTAGAGTACCCATTGATCAAAATGGAGATTTCAAGTACATCTCACCCTTTCTACACAGGAAAACAAAAATTGGTAGATACAGCAGGTCGTATCGACAAATTCAAAAATAAGTATTCAAAATTTCAAAAGTAAGATTTTGATTTGTTCATAATAAAAAAGTTCCGTTTTGCGGGACTTTTTTTATGCAATCAATTTTTTTTTTCAATATTAGGGCACGTCCGCCGTGCTGCCCTTTGAGCAGGCATCCCGTCGGTCGGGCTTTTCACGGCTCCGCTTCGCTTCGGTACTTCATTGCATTTCGTACCGCTTCTTTCAGTCGCGCCCTTGCAATCCCTCGTGCGAGTCGAGGGTTTTATAATAATTTTAAGCCCTTAATATTATCAATAATTCGTCGAGTTTTATAAAATCAAAAAACATATACCAAATTACTTGTTCGTAAAAGCGTTTCAATTTTATTTACGAAAGACTTTTCGCCCGTATCTCACTCAGGTATTCCGGTGTGAATCCAAGAAAAGAAGCTATCAGATATTGCGGTATCCGTTGCACAAACGCTGGTTGGGCCTCAACCATCTTATGGTAAAACTCCTCTTTACTATAATTGAATAAATACCTCAATCTCCTTTGAGCTGCCGCAAACGCACGCTGATAAACAAATCTGAAATATCTTTCCATTTCCGGAAACTTTATCAGCAATTCCTCCTGAGCTTCCTGGCTGATCACCAAAACGACTGACTTTTCCACCGCCTGTATATAGAAATCCGTCACAAGCTTATGTTCATAAGCAAGATGATCCGTTATCCACCAAGTTTCAATTGCAAATTCAGTCGTTTGTTCCGTTCCTTTCTCATTGATGAAAAACTTCCGCAGACAACCCTCCAGTACAAAATAATGAAACTTGCAAACATTTCCTTCCACTAGCAGATTTTCTTTCTTTCTCACATTTAACACATGAAAATAATCCAGAATCAGAGGGAAATCTTCCTCACTCACCTGGATAAATTTTTCTAAATGTGCTTTGAAAATCCCTGACATTGATAATATTTATTTTGTCATTCTGAATGGAATTTAATTAAAAATCTAAAATAAATAAGATTTCTCCTTCGTCGGAATGACATATTGAAATTAACTTCAATTTTTAAGCATTCATCAAGCTTTCTATCTCCTCAACTTCGATAGGAATATTCTTCATCAGATTGATTGGCGCACCCGAACTTTGAATCACATAATCATCTTCGATTCTGACTCCTAAATTCTCCGAAGGGATATAGAATCCCGGCTCATTTGTAAACACCATTCCTTCCACAAATTTATCGGATAAGATACCATAATCATGCGTATCTAATCCCATGTGGTGCGAAGTTCCGTGCATCATGTATTTTTTGTAAGCAGGCCATTCAGGGTTTTCATTTTGAACGTCTGCTTTGTCAATTAAACCTAAACCAAGTAATTCAGAAGTGTAGATTTTGCCCATTTCTCTGTGGTAATCATACCAGTTATTTCCAGCAACCAACAATTTCTCTGCTTCATTTTTACAATTCAAAACCGCATTGTAAATTTCTTTTTGTCGCTCATTGAATTTCCCATTCACAGGAATCGTTCTGGTCATGTCAGATGAATAATTTGCATACTCAGCTCCAACATCCAAAAGCAAAATGTCGCCGTCTTTACACTGCTGATTGTTTTGGATATAATGCAAAACATTGGAACTGTAACCGCTTCCTATGATTGGCGTATATGCAAAACCTTTCGAACGATTTCTCAAAAACTCATGTGCAAATTCCGCTTCGATTTCATATTCCCAAACACCTGGCTTTGTGAAAGATAAAATTCTTCTGAATCCTTTTTCAGTAATGTCACAAGCCGTTTGGATCAACTCAATCTCTTCCGGTTCTTTGATTGAACGAAGTCTTTGCAAAATCGGATTGCTGCGCAAATAATTATGTGCCGGATAATCATTTTTCAAAGTTTTGATGAAACGGTCTTCGCGAGTTTCAACTACACGTTCTGCACGGTAATGTTCATTGATATTGATGTAAATATTATCTGCTTCGGTCAATAACTTATAAAGCACTTTATGGAAATCTTGTAACCAATAAACCGTTTTAATTCCTGAAACTTCAAAAGCTTGTTCCTTATCTAATTTTGCTCCTTCCCAAATCGCAACGTGTTCATTTGTTTCACGAAGGAAAAGGATTTCTCTGTGTTTTTCCTCATAACTATCCGGGAAAATAACTAAAATACTTTCTTCCTGATCAATTCCTGATAAATAAAAAATATCTCGGTGCTGATTAAAAGGCAGCGTACTGTCGGCACTTACCGGATATATATCGTTTGAATTGAAAACCGCGATTGATTTTGGTTTTAATTCTTTAGTAAATTTTTGTCTGTTTTTGATGAATAGGTCAGAGGATATCTGTTCGTATTTTGTAGTCATAACTGATTTTTATGAAAACAAATGTATGAAAGATGAAATGGTAATGCAAGTTAAAATAGGTATAAAAAAGTAACACCTCATTCGTAAGAATGAGGTGCTAACCTTAACCAACCTAAACCTATGAAAAAGCTATTAGCTTTTATGGTGTCAAATTTACACAAATTATTTTAACCACAAAACTTTTAGCCAAAAATTAAGTGAATATTATCACATTTTTTCCGGAACGTTAATTCCTAATAAATTAAATGAAGATGCAATTACATTTGCTGTCCATAAAGCCAAGTACAATCTGAAATTTTTAATGTTTTGATCCTCAGCTTTTAAAATTGTATAATTTTGATAGAAATGGTTAAAATGTTTTACTAAATCATATGTATAATTCGTTACTAAAGCCGGGCTCAACTCAGCCGCAGCTTTTTGAATCGTTTCTTCGTAATTGTTCAAATGACGAATGATTTCTTTTTCAGTTTCGTTCAATTCAATTGAATTCAAATCAAAATTTTGCGGTTTTCCCTTTCTCAGTATAGATTGAATTCGAGCAAAAGCATACTGAATAAAAGGTCCCGTATTTCCGTTGAAATCTACACTTTCTTTCGGATCAAACAAAATTCGTTTTTTAGGATCTACTTTTAAAATGAAATATTTCAAAGCGCCCATTCCAATGATTTCGTAGAGTTTTTCCTTTTCTTCATCAGAATAATCATCCAGTTTTCCTAATTCTAGAGAAATTTCTTTCGCGGTCTGGTGCATTTCTTCCATCAATTCATCGGCATCAACCACTGTTCCTTCGCGTGATTTCATTTTCCCTTCAGGCAAATCAACCATTCCGTAAGAAAGATGCTCGAGCGTCTGTGCCCAATCGTAACCTAATTTTTTAAGAATTAAAAACAAAACTTTGAAATGATAATCTTGTTCGTTTCCGACAACGTAAATCAATTTATCGATGTCAAAAGTTTCAAATCTTTCCACCGCAGTTCCGAAATCCTGAGTGATATAAACCGAAGTTCCATCCGAACGCAAAACGAGTTTTTCGTCCAAACCGTCTTCCGTCAGATCAATCCAAACTGAACCGTCTTCTTTTTGGTAAAAAACACCTTTTTCAATTCCTTTTTGAATTAAATCTTTACCTAATAAATACGTATTGCTTTCGTACTGGTAATGGTCAAAATCAACGCCTAATCTTTTATAAGTTTTTCCAAATCCATCATAAACCCAACCATTCATAGTTTCCCAAAGCGAGCGAACTTGTAGGTCTCCGGATTCCCATTTTCTGAGCATTTCCTGCGCTTCGAGAAATAACGGAGCGTTCTTTTTAGCTTCATCTTCAGATTGTCCTTTTTCAACTAAATCTTTGATTTCAACTCGATAATGTTTGTCAAATTCAACATAATATTTCCCAACCAAATGATCGCCTTTGATTCCTGAAGATGCCGGTGTTTCTCCGTTTCCAAATTTTTCCCAAGCTAACATCGATTTACAAATATGTATTCCACGGTCGTTGATGATTTGGATTTTCTGTGTTTTGAATCCAGCTGCATCAAAAATCTGTGCTACGGAATAACCCAAAAGATTGTTTCGGATGTGACCTAAGTGAATCGGTTTGTTGGTATTGGGCGAAGCATATTCAACCATTACCGAAGAAGAATCATCTGTTTTTGGTGTAAAACCAAATTTAGGATTTTCAGCATTTTCAATGATTCCATTTAGTAAAAACTGATTTTCAAAACTTAAATTCAGAAAACCTTTTACCACATTGAAATCCTTGATGTTCCCATTTGCTTTCAGGAATTCTCCGATTTCATTTCCGATATCTTCAGGTTTCTTTTTCAATAATTGAATCAATGGGAAAACAACAAGCGTGTAATCTCCGTCAAATTCCTTACGTGTATTTTGGACTTCAATCCTTTCCGGAGTGATTCCATAAATTTCGGTTATTGAATTTGATACGATTTCTATTACTTGTTTTTTGAGATTCATTTAATTGGGTTTTAAATTTTGAATTTTGAATGCATTGAAACATTCTCATTTTTAATTCAAAATATATAATTTATAATAATTTTTATTATGCCATTGTCGTGTAAACATTCTGAACGTCATCGTCTTCTTCGATTTTTTCAAGAAGTTTATCAATATCGGCTTGTTGTTCTTCGGTTAATTCTTTGGTGACCTGCGGAATTCTGTCAAATCCACTCGAAAGGATTTCGAAATTGTTTTCTTCAAAATATTTCTGAAGAGACCCAAAACTTTCAAAAGGAGCATAAATCATGATGTTGCCTTCGTCTTCGAAAACTTCTTCTGCACCAAAATCTATTAATTCCAATTCCAATTCTTCCACATCCATATTTTCACCTTTCACAGTAAAATTACAAGTATGGTCAAACATGAATTCAACGGAACCTTGTGTACCTAAGCTTCCACCGGTTTTGTTGAAATAACTTCTGATGTTGGCAACGGTTCTGTTGTTGTTGTCTGTGGCAGTTTCAACTAAAACAGCGATTCCGTGCATGGCATAACCTTCAAATAAAACTTCTTTGAAGTTGGCAGTTTCTTTGTCCGATGCTTTTTTGATGGCGCGTTCCACGTTTTCTTTCGGCATGTTGGCCGTTTTCGCATTCTGAATGATTGCACGCAAACGTGAATTGGCTTCCGGATTGGGACCGCCTTCTTTCACAGCCATTACAATATCTTTCCCGATTCGGGTAAAAACTTTGGCCATCGTGGCCCAACGTTTCATTTTTCTTCCTTTTCTGAATTCAAACGCTCTTCCCATTTCATTTTGATTTTAAGCGTTGCAAAATTAATTGTTTTTGAAGAATTATGTTTAAAAAACTATTGATAAGAATTTTTAATAAATTTTTCAAGGTTACATTTAATTTCTCAAAATCCTATGCGCTATCTTTGCCACTAAGAAATCATACCGTTTATATGAATAGTGTTATAGAGGAATATCAGGAAATAGTTAGCAAGGCATTAGAAGAATTTTCATTCGATGAATGGGAGCCGAAAGAATTGTATGAACCATGCGATTACATTTTGAGCATAGGAGGGAAGCGGCTTCGTCCAATTATTGTGATGTTGGGTTCTTATGTTTTTGATGGAAAAGTTGAAGATGTTTTGAAGCCTGCTTTGGCGATTGAATTTTTTCATAATTTTTCTTTGATGCACGATGATATCATGGATGCTGCGCCCTTGCGACGCGGTAAACAGACCGTTCATATAAAATACAATACCAATGTGGGGATTCTTTCCGGGGATGCGATGCTTATCAAAGCTTACGAAATGTTCGAAGATTTGCCTGCCGATAAGTTTAAAGTAGTAACGAAATTGTTCTCTAAAACTGCAGTTGAATTGTGTGAAGGTCAGCAATATGACATGAATTTTGAAACACAGGAAGTTGTTACATATGAAGAATACATCAAAATGATTACCCTCAAAACTGGTGTCATGATGGGAGCTTCTCTCAATATAGGCGCTTTGATTGCAGATGGAAGTGAGGAAGATTGCCATAATTTATATGAATTTGGGAAAAACCTTGGAATTGCATTTCAGTTGAAAGATGATTATTTAGATGTTTTTGGTCAGCAGGATTTTGGTAAAATTCATGCAGGTGATGTGTTCGAAAATAAAAAAACAATTTTATTTATCAAAGCCTTAGAGAAAGCGGGGCCAAAAGAAATAGATGAATTGAAATTCTGGTACAGCATGAAAACCGATAATGTCGATAAAGTTTATGCGGTAGAAAAGATTTTCCGTATGTTGAAAGTGGATCATGCAATTATGGATTTAATTTCAGAATATACCAAAAAGTCAATGGAATACCTGGACAAAGTTTCTGCCTCTGAAGAGAAAAAAATACAACTTAGACAATTGGCTTCATCCCTTATCGAGAGACAGATCTAATGCAATTCAGAACTGAACTTTTTTTACCCGAATCGAAATGGAAATTATCTCACAACGATAAAATCCTCGGAATCGGTTCTTGTTTTGTGGATGCCATTGGAGATAAATTAAATTTAGGAAAATTCAGAATTCTCCAAAATCCTTTTGGCACTTTGTTTCATCCTGTTGCGATGGAAAACGCTTTGGCTAGAATTCATTCCAACGTCACTTACGCCGAATCAGAAATTTTCAACCGTGATGAGTTGTTTTTCAGTTGGGACCATCATACTTCTTTCAATAAAACTTCGATGAAATCGACTTTGGAAGGCATTAATTCTCAGTTGGAAAAAGCCAATGAATTCATTCAAAATGCAAACATTTTCATTTTGACTTTCGGAACTTCAAGGGTTTACAAAATCAAACAATTGGACTTGATTGTTGCTAATTGCCACAAAGTTCCGGGGCAGCATTTTGAGAAAGTTTTATTGACTGATGCACAGATAAAATCTTCAATGAGGAATTGTTTTAACTTCATTCTGGATATCAATCCAAATGCGAAAATCATTACAACAATCAGTCCTGTACGTCATGTCAAAGACGGTGTGATTGAAAATAACATCAGTAAATCCAAGTTGATTTCAAACTTACATGATTTGATTTCACAATATGAAAATGTAGAATATTTTCCTGCTTATGAATTGATGATGGACGATTTACGAGATTATCGTTTTTACAAAGAAGATTTGATTCATCCGAATGACATGGCGATTGAATACATTTGGGATAAATTTTCAGAAAAATATTTTACAGAAGAAACTTCTATCAAAATCCGGGTAGCTGAAAAAATCAATTCGTCATTGTCACACAGACCGATGAACACGAGTTCGATTGCATATAAAACATTCTTGTTTAACACAATGAAAAAAATTGAACAAACCGAAACCGGATTTCCCAAAGGCAGCTTCAATGCTGAAAAAGAAATATTAAAAAATTTAATGAGAAATGCTGATTGATACACATACACATCTTTATTCGGATGAATTTGACAATGACCGCGATGAAATGATTCATCGCGCAAACTCTATTGGAATCGAAAGATTTTATCTGCCCGCTATCGACTCGTCTTACACACAAAAAATGTTTGATTTGGAAGCGAAATATCCTGAACAAATGAATCTCATGATGGGTTTGCATCCAACTTCTGTACAGCCTGGAACTTATTTGGATGAATTGGAAAATGTGAAAAATTGGTTAGATAAAAGAGCGTTTTCAGCAGTTGGAGAAATCGGGATTGATTTGTATTGGGACAAAACTACTTTAGGGATTCAGCAAACAGCATTTAAAACTCAGATTGGGTGGGCAAAAGAAAAAGGATTGCCAATTGTGATCCATTGCCGCGAAAGTTTTGATGAAATTTTTGAAATTCTGGAAGAAGAAAAAGACGAAAAACTTTTCGGAATTTTCCATTGTTTTACAGGAACGAAAGAACAAGCGGAGCGTGCCATTGGTTTCAATATGAAATTGGGAATAGGAGGAGTAGTTACTTTTAAAAATGGGAAAATAGATCAGTTTTTAAATGAAATTCCGCTCGAACATATTGTTCTGGAAACAGATTCTCCTTATTTAGCTCCGGTTCCTTATCGTGGAAAAAGAAATGAATCTGCTTATCTGAAAAATGTGGTTGAAAAGTTGGTTGACATTTACCAGATTTCTGAAAAAGAAATAGCTCAATTGACTTCACAGAACGCATTGTCTGTATTTGAAAATTGAGCTATGCTTGACAAAAAGTAGTCTATTATCTAACCAAAGTAAATTTGGTATTGATTACTTCTGCACCGTTTTGGTTTACTGCTTTCAATATGTAAATTCCTGGTTGTAATGAACCGTTTAAATTTACTTTGAAATCACCTACAGACTGGACTGCAACTGAGTTAGAATAAACCATTTTGTTATTTAAATTCCAAACTGTGATGTCTAATTTTGTAGATTCATTTACTTTAGAAACGATGTTCAGCTCGCTTGCTTTCACGATTGTAGGATACAAGCTGTAGCTTGAATTGCTTAAATTATCAGCCACATTTTGTTTCAACAAATAAGGACTTGAAAGATCATAAACAGGAACATCATAATTCGAAGCAAATTTAGCTTCCAAAGAATCGAAATTCAAAGTATAAAATCCTGATTCAGAAGTCGTAGCCAATACAACGCTTCCATCTTTTGCAACAGCCGCACCGTTTACAGTATAATTTTCAGGCAAACCTTTGATTTTACCAACGAAAGAAGCATTTTGATTATTTGGATTCAGCTTAAAAACGTTTCCTGCCGCACTGATTACATATAAATTACCAAAAGCGTCAGCAATCATATCTCCTCCGAAAGCATGTGTTTCATTGCTGAGCTTTTTCATTTCAGCGATGAATCCACTTGAAGCCCCTAAATTCTGAACATTTCCGCTTGGAGAAATTTTCAGCAATTCAGTTCCGTTGTTGTTCAAAGCATACATGAAACCGTCAGCCGCAGTCGTCATACGTGCGAAATAAGTTCCCTGATCTTTTGTATCTAATGAAGATTTTTCAATTTCTTTGAAAGTTCCGCTTTTCGAAGTTGTATTTACAGTCATCAAACGGCTTTGTGTCATCGGGATGAAGAAAATATCCCCTGCAGTATTTGTGGTCATCGCCGCAATGTATTTCCCGCAATTGCAAGATTTTCCAGCTTCTGAAATCAAATTCAGGTTATCTGCTTTTGAAAGTAAGATGTTTGATGAATTCAGATTATTCAGATCAATTTTTCTGAAATCATTGAATTCAATTTTTCCTTTTGTCAAGCCGGTTACAGCAGTGATGTCTTGTGCGCTCACAAAGGTTCCGGCGATTAAAATAGAACTAAGAAGTAAAGTTTTTTTCATAATTAAATGGTATTTAATGATTAGCCGAACCGAAGTTAGGAATTAATTGTCAGACTTTAAAATTAAATTTCAATACAAATTCAGACAAAATGTCTTAATTATTTTAACATATAATTAAAATTAAGACAAAAAGTCAGTTGTTTTCATTGTTTTTCCAATCGGAATGCTAATTGATTTTAAGGAAGTATAACAAATTAAAAAAAATAGAATATGAATACTTTAATGAGAAAAAATCCTGATTTATTTGGTGGGTTGATGGAAAATCTTTGGAACGAAAACAATTGGAACAGACCTGCAGAATTTAAAAGACATTTTTCAACGCCTGCTGTCAACATCAAAGAAAACGAGACTGAATACCAATTGGAATTGGCTGCACCGGGATTGAACAAAGAAGATTTTAACCTGGAAATCAAAGAAGGAATTTTGAAATTGAGCGTTTCGAAAACTAAACAAGAAGAAGAAAAAACTGAAAATTACACTAGAAAAGAATTTGGTTTTCAAAAGTTTGAAAGAAATTTTGCATTACCGAAAAACACCATTCAACTCGAAAACATACAGGCAAATTACGAACAAGGAATCTTAACTGTAACCTTGCCTAAACAAGAAATCAAAGAGACTGTAACGAAAGTTACGGTGCAATAGATTACTTTTTCATTATCATTTATTGTTAAGGTCCTGCAGATGAGAGTCTGCAGGATTTTATTTTAAAATAACTCAGCAAAAATCTGTAAAATCCACGGGAGAATTATGTAGATTTTATAAATCTTTTCTTCAGATTTCCCTGTAAAGCATCCAGATTAAATAACAAAACCGAAAAGAAAATCAAAGTATAAGCAATTCCTTGAACTAAGTTTACCTTTTCGTGGAAATACAAAACAGCCAGTAAAAAACTTAAAATCGGATTGATGTTGATGAAAATTCCAACCACCGAAGAATTCAATTTCTTCAATGCAAAAACATTTAAGTACATCGGAATGATGGTAAAGACAATCGCAATTACAATTACTAAAATGTAAAACAAATTAGATTTTTCAATCGAACTTTCATTTCCGGTAAAAAACAATGGTGAAAGCAAGATTGAGCCAAAAACGATTTGTGCGGTAAGTGTGAAAAATTTATCCAATTGGTTGTTGCGTTTCTGTAAAATCAAATAAATTGCATACGAAAGCGCGATGATCATGCTGTAAACCAAATCCATCAAATGTCCTATAGAAAGCATTAAACAGCTTACAATACTGATGCTGATGGCGAGTTTTTGTTTGACCGATAAATTTTCTTTCAATATGAAAAATGCAAGTACCGTCGTCAAAATCGGACAGATAAGATAGGCGAGGGAAGTGGCATTTACACTGATATGGTTCATAACATAGATGAACAAAAACCAGTTCAGCGCAAGCAAACCTGCACTTGAAAGATTTGTCAAAACAATATCAAAACGCTCTTTGAAGCTAAAGCTTTTAAAAAGTATAATGTTTGCTTTCGTGATTTTCCATCTTACGACAAAGCTTACAAACAAAATAAAAATCGAAGCCAGGCACATCCTGTAAAGCAAGATATCAACCGATGAATAAGCACTCAACGGTTTCAGGACTAAACTAAAAAGTCCCCAAATCGTGAAAGCCACGACGACTGATAAATAGTATTTTGAATTCACTTGTTTTTGTATCGAGTATCAAGTAGTAAGAATCAAGAACAAAAAAATCTTGATACTTGCGTCTTGTATCCTTTGTCTAAATCAACTTCCCAAAAAGATCAAACTCCTCCGCGCTTTCAATTTCGACTTGTACAAATTCCCCTATAGAAAGATAAACGTCTTGCGCTGCGATCAAAACCTCATTATCCACATCAGGAGAATCAAATTCTGTTCTTCCTACAAAATAATTACCTTCTTTGCGGTCAATCAAAACCTTAAATTGTTTCCCAATTTTTTCCTGGTTCAATTCCCAAGAAATCTGAGATTGAACTTCCATGATTTCATCGACACGGCGTTGTTTCACTTCCTGTGGCACATTGTCTTCCAAATCGTAAGCGTGTGTATTTTCTTCGTGCGAATATGTAAAACAGCCCAATCGGTCAAAACGCTGCGTGCGCACCCATTCTTTCATTTCCTGAAAATGTTCCTCCGTTTCGCCCGGGTATCCGCAAATCAAAGTCGTACGAATAGCCATATTCGGCACATTCTCACGGAATTTATCCAGCAAAGCATTTGTTTTTTCGAAAGTAGTTCCGCGGCGCATAGATTTCAACAAATCGGTAGAAATGTGCTGCAAAGGAATATCGATGTAATTACAAACTTTAGGTTCTGAATTAATCACATCCAGAACATCCTCCGGAAATCCGCTCGGGAAAGCATAATGCAGACGTATCCACGCAATTCCTTCTACTTTTACCAATTCATTTAACAAATCAGCAAGTGCACGTTTTTTATAGATATCAAGACCGTAATAAGTCAAGTCTTGGGCAATTAAAATCAATTCTTTCGTTCCGTTTTTGGCAAGATGTTTTGCTTCTTTTACCAAATCTTCGATAGGTGTAGATTTGTGTGCACCACGCATCAGCGGTATTGCACAAAACGAACAAGGACGGTCGCAGCCTTCCGAAATTTTCAGATAAGCATAGTGGCGTGGAGTAGTAGTCAGCCTTTCGCCAACCAACTCATGTTTGTAATCTGCACCCAAAGCTTTCAAAAGTAGAGGCAAATCACGTGTCCCGAAATATTGATCCACATCGGGAATTTCTCTTTCCAAATCTGGTTTGTAACGCTCAGAAAGACATCCTGTCACGAAAACTTTTTCCACAATCCCGTCTTCTTTTTGCTGTACATAGTCCAGGATGGTATTCACAGATTCCTCCTTTGCATTGTCGATAAAACCGCAGGTGTTGATCACCACGATTTCTCCCTTTTTTTCATGTACCGCCTCTTTGCCGTTGGCTTTGAGCTGGCTCATCAAAACTTCAGAGTCATAAACATTTTTAGAACAGCCAAGCGTGACGATGTTGATTCGTTTTCTTCCCGTGGATTTTGTACGCATAATTAAATTGAAAATTCGAAGTGCAAATTTACGGTAAGTAATCTAGAAAATGGATTTTAGAGAAAGAATTGTCTTAATTAAAATATAAAGTATAAATTTTATTTAATTTGTTTTAAAACCTCTAAAAGATTTGGAATTTTATTTACTTGCGTTTCTGTCCAGAAATAATAATTAGGAACACCTGTTCCATCATAATTATTTAATGTAATAGAAATTCTTTTTCTTTTTTCATCAACTAAATAAGAGAAAGTCATTTCTTTAGACTTAAATATATATTCTGTTGATTGCTTTTTAAATTTTAAGTCAAGATTTGGAATAACATTTTTTTCTATAAAGAATATAAATTCATCTATCTCATCTAAGCCAACCCAAGCAGTTTTGTATACTTCAGGTTTCTTAATATACATATCAAGTTGGAGTGCTTTTACCTTTTCATTAGATTTAAGATTAATAACTTCTATTGGGAAAAAATTGACATATTCACCAATACCTGACTGAAATTCGGCCATGGTATTCCAATCCTTGTTTATTTGTGTAAATTGAGCTTCATCAATAAATTTTCTTGTTGAAGATTCTACATTTTGTGAAAAGGAATAAAAAGAAAGAATTAAAAATAATATCAAAAATAATTTTTTCATGATTATATTTAGTTTTAGAAACCCAAATATAATCAACTTCGCAAAATGTTAAGAAAATTTATTTATTCACCCAATCCTGACTTTCTCTTAATTCTAAAAACAGCTCATAAACCTCCTGCAATTCAGGCGTTCCGCGCATCCCATAATCCGTGATAGATTTTACTTGACCGCCATTGTATGTGATTTTGAGATTTCCTGTTTGGGCATCTGTATAATCTACTTTATAGCGATCCTGAAGTACAGGGAAATCCATATCATTCAGTTTTTTTAAGATTAAATTATAATCCTGTTCATTGATTTTACCTGTAAAAATGCCTTCCGGGCTTTGGGAATCAAAATCCTGACTAAAATTAAAACGTACAGCCGTGTAAACAGCTTTTCTGTCTTTTTCTATCTCGATTTTAAATTGCGGGCAAGTCCCAAAACAAGCTGAGGTAAAATATTCGATTCGCTCAATTTTGTACTTATTTTCGGCATTTGAATCATTAGTTTTATTTGTTCCGCATGAAATGAATGTCCCAAAGGTCATCATATAAATCAATAAAGTCACATACCTTTTCATAGTCTCTTATTTAAAATAATTTACATCAAATAACCAAAAATCAATCCAATTAATTATGGAATTGAGATTTATTGATAATGCCCGATTTTTATTTATTTTTATATAATGAAATCACTCATTATCACTTTTCTATTCATTAGCTCAATTTCTTTTGCACAAACTTTCCCCCAATCACATGAAGGTATCTGGAAAGGAGAACTTAATATCTATACAGCTCAGTCCGATCAACCGGTTCAGACTTTAGAAATGCAGCTGAAAATTTTTCCAATCGATGATAAAACCTGGTCATGGGAAATCGGTTATCTAATAGGTGATGGCGATATCAGAAAATATGAACTGAAACCTGTAAATTCTGAGAAAAATGAATGGCAAATCGATGAAAAGAATGGCATTGTACTTTTTCAAATGCTTTTAGGAAACAGGCTTGTAGGTTCTTTTTCAATTGAAAATTCGCTAATCATCAATTCTTATGAATTCAATCAAGATAACATTTTGGTAGAATTTTATTCAACACAATTGAAATCCGAAGATAAAACAGGTAAAGGGACTGAAGATTCTCCTTTTGTGTTAAATCATAAAGTTGGAAATTATCAAAAGGCTGTATTGAAGAAACAATAGTGAGTTTCTAAATCTCCTAAAAATTAAAAAAAAAAAATTATATCCCACCAATTTTTTTATCCTCTTCGAAGGGTTAAATTTTAACTTTAAAGCAAAAAATGAGGCTCATCACTAAAGACAAACCTCTTTTAATTCCATAAAATCCTAAAATTTTAGTGATCATGGTCTTCTCCCACAACGATTTCGATGAAATGCTGTTGTTCATTACCTGCTTTATCAGTTAAGAAAATCCCTAAATGATAATGACCTTCAACGATCGGCAAACCATCTACCGTAGTCGGAACCGCGATGTGTTTATGAATGTGTGTATTTCTTAAACCTGCTTCGATTTGATTCGTTTCACTGTAAAACCATTCACCGACAGCATTTGCACCTTTATGTTCGTGTCCATCCGCCGCACTGTGGATTTCAATCTTATACGAACCTAATTCCACATTGTCAGAGAAATCTGCATCCAGATGAATTTCACTTCCAGGTAAAAATGCTTCGTGATCAGTCGGCTCATTCAAAACGATTACCGGCTTTTCAGTATCTACAGATCCATTGTCGTCATCACTTGAACAAGATTGAAACGTAATTGCTGAAACGATTGCCAAAGATGCTATGATGTATTTTTTCATTTTATTTATATTAATTTAAAAATTGATTTATAATTTTGATTTAAGTTGATTCCAATTTTAAATTAATTTAGGAGGACCTCTTTTGTGATGATGGTTATTTATTTTTTGAATGAGGATTTTTTCTTCTTTCGGGAAAATTTCTCTAAAATTAAAATCCACTAAAATAATTCTCTCCTGAAATAAATTCACTTCCGTTACGGGTGGAACTTTAAATAAATATTGTTCACAATTGTGAAATTTATCCTGAGCATGAAACGATTTTTCTTTAGAAATTTCAAATTCCCAACGATGTTCGTGCGAAACCAACGCAAAATGCAGGTTATTGAAAATGTGTGGCTGAAGGAAAACCCCAACCAAAATATAAATCCATATATTTTTCTTCAATAAGTTCATTTTATTTTCCAAAAGGAATTCTCACAATCAATTGAATGTTTCTGCCCATTTCAGGAATTTCCAACGCACGGTAAAAACTCATGTGGTTGAAATATTTTTCATTGGTCAAATTATCTGCTGTCAAAAGAATATTAGCTCTGAATTGATTAAAATTCAATTCAGATTTAATGCCTGCACCGAAAATGGTGTAGCCATTGGTGATTTCTTCATTTTGTGCAATTCGTTCTTGTTTTGAAGCAATTTTCGCATCTGCAGAAATCTCCAGGCTTTTTACAAATCCTTTGTTTTTAACCAGTTCATAACTCCATTCCGTAAAGAAAACCATCGGCGGACTGAACGGCAACGGATAATCGGTAGAATTGCTCGAAGTAATTTGTCGGTTGTACAGATATTCCACGGAAACAAAAGCATTCAGTCTGTCCCAGAATTTCTTTTCGATTTTTAATTCTGCACCTGTTAACATCGCTTCACTTTGGCTGTATTTGTAAATCTGTCCGCCATGTGGAAGCGGGGAGAAGATGCCAGAAGGTTGTAAGAAAATGTAATTGCTGAAATAATAAAAATATGGATTCAACTCAAGATTCCAACTTTGAGGGTGATAAGAAATCTTCAAATCACTTGTCCATCCTTGCTCTGTATCGAGATTTGGATTTCCTTGTTCGTGACGGAATGAACCGTGATGAATCCCGTTGGAAGCCAATTCAATTGCAGTTGGCATGCGGAAACTGCTTCCTAAGTTCAAATTAAAATCTAAATTAGAATTAGGCTGAAATAAAATTCCGGCAGAACCATTGATATTATTAAACGATTTTTCTAAATGTTGGCTTCGCTGCGCAAATTCATCGGCTTGCTCATTTCCATTTTGTGATAGAAATTCATACAAGTAATTGTCATAAAAAGGTTGAATTTCAATTTCTGTATGATCGAATCGAACCCCATAATTTACATTCCATTTCGGATTGATTTCCCATTCGTTGGTGATGTAAGAAGCGATATTAAACCTTGTAAATTCTGGCAAAAGAAAATTGTATCCCTTGATTGAATTCTTTTGAGATTGGGATTGAACACCGATGTTTAATTTATTTTTTCGGTTGAATTGATGTTGATATTTAACTTGTGCATCAAAAGTTGAAAGGTTAAAATCCAATTCTAAATCCGGATCAATTTCTGGCAATGTTTGACTGTTTCCATAATGCGTATGAAACAAACTCCATTCCTGACGTTGGTTATTCTGAAATCCAAAACTGAATTTCAAAGAATTCGGATGAAATCTTAGAGTGCTTTCACTCAAAACTTTGAAGTGATTTACATTTTGATAAGGAAATTCAACATTGCGTCGGTCGCCGTCGTCCTGCACACGATCTAACGTTGGAATTCCGTGCGCACCAGGAAAGAATCCGATTTTCTGATAAAAATTACTCACCGTCAAAACCGATTCAAAATCAGTGGATGTGTAGCCAACCTGTGCCGAAACCGAATGTTCATTTCCTGCTGTATTTTTCAATCTTTCATTGAAAATCGGAATTTGTCGAGTCAGATAAACAATATGGTCAGTCGGAATATTGTAATCTGCAAAATCTGTGTAACTCGCAGAGAATTTGTAAAAGAAATTTTCTTTGCGGTGACGTAAATTTAACGAGGAACCAATAGCCTGATTGGCAATTCTTCCAAACAAAATCCAATCTCCTGAAAAAGAATTAGGCAAAGGTTTTGAATCATTGTTGAGTGCAATTACCCCGCTGATTGCATCGCTTCCGTATTCCAAAGTCCCAGCGCCTTTGATGACTTTGACTTCTTCCACACTCCAAGGATTTACTTCGAGTCCATGGTCGGCGCCCCATTGCTGCCCTTCTTGTTTGATTCCGTTTTCGGCAACCAAAACGCGGTTAAATCCTAATCCGCGAATGACGGGTTTTGAAGTTCCGGAACCGATTTCCATGGCTTGGATTCCAGGAATTTTTTCTAAAGACTTGGCGAGCGAACCTGAATATTCAGCTTGTAGAAATTCTTGATTGACTGTTTCTACGTTATTGACATTTTTTTGATGTATATGCGTAATGACAGACTCTTCCAAAACCATTACAGATTTCGAAAGTGTGAAATTAAGTGTTTGATTTTGAGTTAAATTAATTTCTTTAATTAATTCATTAAATCCATCCAGAAAAATATGAATTTCGTAATTCCCTTTTTCTAATGAATGGATTTGATAATATCCATTTGCATCAGAAATGGTTTCTGATTCTCCAATATGAATTTGAACTCCGGACAATGGATTTTTTTGTTCATCCGTGATTTTACCGGAAATTTTTATTTGTGAATAAGCATTGATTCCCACAAAAATGGAAATAAATACTAAATACAGCGTGCGCATAATTTTGACTCGTATAAATTCTAAAAAATTGCCAAAGGCAATCGGTTAAGCTGGAATTATACGTTGTATGGCGGTGCGCGGAGCTGTTTGTGGAAATTTAATTCAGATTTATAGAAACTTGAAATCGTAAATTCAGGTTTTAATTCAGAGGAACTAAACACCAAAGGAATTTCAATAGTTTCAATTTTTAATTCTAAAGTAGGCGTGAAATTGAAGTCACAAAGGTTGCAATGTGCTTCGTGGTAATTGATAAATGAGATTTCAGCTTTGTCAGTATGTGCATGGTTATGCGTTAAATGTTCCAGCTGGTGAATGGGTTGCAGCAAAATCGCCAGCAAAAAAAGAATTGCTGAGCAAGAATTTGTGATCTGTTCCCGTAAACTCATTTGGCAAAGATAGGTATTTAGGTATTAAGGTTCTATTTTTTTCAATTCTTTCAGATTTTTGCCTAATCGTCTCAAGAAAATCCCATATATGATTCCGTAATAAAGTACTGAAAATAAAATAATTAAAAAAGATGAAATGGCAGCCAAACCGATTCCTACGCCTTTTGCGGTTTGTTCGATTTCTTGTGGAGACATATTTCCTTTGTCATAATCATGCATAAAAACCTGTTGTCCCATTTCGACATACATCGGGAAAATAAAAGCCAGGCTGAGCACTACCCAAAGAATAATTAACCAGGAGAGTACTTTTCTAAATTCTATAATTTTATCAATCAATGCTTTGACTGATAATTGTGCTGATATTTTTCTGAAATAAATAAATGTAATGGCGACGAAAATACAAGAACCTACTAAACTGATGTGTGAAATATAATCATAGCTTTTCAGCGTCTCCTCATTCATCACTTCTTTGAGATGTTCACTAATCATGTTAGTTCCCGAGACGATTGCCCAAATTGAAAATACGATTGCAAGTGCGAGCTCAGCAAGGGTGATGTAAAATAACCATTGCACAGAATTCTTAGATTTTCGATGAATCATCTTGAAAATCTGATTTTTATCGTAGGATTTTTCGTCCGTTTGATTTTGCCAGAGTGATTTCAAATCATTTAGCTCGTCGTCGTGTATGTTGGATTCGTTGTTGATCATTTCGGTTGAGGATTCATCATTTCTTTTAGTTTAGTTTTGGCCCTGTTCATTTTTACACGTGCATTTACCTCAGTAATTCCTATCGTACTTGCGATGTCTTTGTAGGGCAAATCTTCCAGATAAAGTAAAATAAGCGCTCTTTCCACATCGTTTAGTTTTTTTATGCAGGCATAAAGGAACTTTAACTTTTCTTCATAATCTTCGTCATAATCATTGGATTTGATGTTGAAAAAACTTCCATCGTCCAATGAAGTTGTGTTGACCGTTCTGTTTTTTTGTCTAAATAATGTTATGGCTGTGTTCAGTCCTACGCGGTACATCCACGTACTGAATTTAGAATCACCCTTAAATGAATCAAATGATTTCCAGAGCTGTAATACGATTTCCTGAAACAAGTCTTCGCGTGCTTCGGGTGTATCACAGTAAATCCTACACACTTTGTGTACGATCCCCTGATTTGATTCTATTAATTGTGTAAACTCAGTTTCTTTGGATTTCACAACGCTGGATAATTAGTAAGCAAAAATAGGAGAGTTGTTACAAAAAACAATAATTATTTTACGAATTTATATAAACGAAGAAACCCTCGCTCAAAAAGAACGAGGGTATTCCCCCTAACCAACTTAAACCTAATGAAAATAGTATTTTTGCTATTTCCGGTTCAAAGATACACGAAGATTTTGAATTACAAAAAATAAATTAAAAAATATTTTAATTATTCTCTTTAAAGTTTAATCGATTGCATTAATAAATAATAGCATTTTATGACTCATTAAGCCAATTAATTATTAATTTTGAGCCAATTAGAGTCATGTAGCTTTCCGGATGAAATTGTACACCGCGAACATCAAATATTTTATGGCGAAGCGACATGATATTTCCAAATTCATCCAAAGAAGTAATTTCTAGACAATCGGGAAGGGGAGAATCGACAATCCAAGAATGGTATCTGCCAACCCTAATTTCAGAATTTATTCCTTTATATAAATATTCATCATTTACCGTCAGTTTTATTTGAGAAGTCATTCCATGGTAAACCTGATTGAGATTTTTCAAAGTTCCGCCGAAAACTTCTCCGATTGCCTGCATTCCCAGACAAATCCCTAAAATACTTTTTGTCGGAGCATATTTTTCAATTATTTCATTTATCAATCCGGCATCTTGGGGAAGTCCAGGACCGGGAGAAAGCAAAATTTTGTGAAATTCATTCACTTCATCTAATTCAAATTCATCATTAAATTTCACAACCACTTCAAAATTTAATTCTTCCAAAAGATGAACCAAATTGTATGTAAAGCTGTCGTAATTATCGATTAATAAAACTCTCAACTTTGGTTGATTTTCATTGCCTGGTTGGGCGTGATTTTAGAAATTAAATAAGATGGAAGAATCAAAACTATTGCAGAAATAATGATCGCACAGATATTTAAAATTAAAATATAACCTATGTCCAAATAAACCGGCGCATAAGAGAGGTAATAATTCTCTGCGGGTAATTTGATGATTTTGAAATATTTCTGAATTAATAACAATCCAATTCCTAATACATTTCCGACAACCAATCCCGGAATCATGATGAAAACTGCGTAATAGATAAAAATCTTTCGTACGCGCCAGTTTGTAGCACCCAAAGTTTTCAAAAGCCCAATAGAATGTGTTCTTTCGAGAATTAAAATTAACAATACCATGACCATATTGATCACAACGACAATCATCATGATAAATAATACGACAAAAATATTGGTGTCGAAAATTGCAATCCAGTCATTGATTTGTGTAAAAGAAGTAGAAGCAGATTGCGCATACAATTGAAAATTGATATTTTCGTTGACTTTCAGTGCAACTTCATCCAGTTTTTCTATGTCTGTAAATAATTCAAATCCGCCTACAGTCAGGCTGTCCCACTTATTCAAACGCTGAACTTGTTTGATGTCACCGATGATATAGATGTCATCAAAATCTTTTATGTCTGTAGAAAACAAACCGGAAACCTGAAATCTTCTGTAAATCGGTTTTCCATTATTTTGAGAAAAATAAATGACAAAAGAACTATCTACATCGAGGTGTAATTCTTTTGCAATTTTTTCGGGAATAACCACATCATTTGAAACCTGAGTTTTACCGATGATTGGAAATTTCCCCTTGGTTATGTAATTATGAAAACGAACTCTATCGAAATCCGTTCCGACACCTTTCAAAAATACCCCGCTGAAATTGTCTTTTGTACGAATAATTCCGCCTTTCACGGCAATTGCCTGAATGTGATTTATTTCAGGAACGGCACGGAAATTGGGATAAAAGTCCTGCTTCAGAGAAAGCGAATCCGAATTAAATGAAAGGTTACTGTTATAAGGTTTTATAGTGATGTGTCCGTTGAAATCAGCCAGTTTTTGCTTGATGCCTTTGCGCGCTCCGATTCCGGTAGAAAGCGTAATCAACGCCACCATAATGCCTATTGCAACTGCAATCTGTCCTATGCGGATGATGGTAGTAGAAAGGTTATTTTTACTACTTTTACCAAACGCAATTTTATTAGCAAACCACCAGGAGAAATTCAAACTGATTAAAATTTAAATATGATTCAAAAACTTTTCAAATATACATTAATTGCTGTATTCCTCTTTGCAAATCAGATTTCATTTGCACAAAATGACGATTACGAAAGAATTTATGCCGGAGCAGAAAATCCGGAGCTTTATCTTACACTCATGCTCAATAAAAGAGTTGGAGTAGTTACAAATCAAACAGGAGTCTTATTTGCCGGTACTCAGCTTTATTCCATGAGTGCTGAAAAGTTAAAACAGGATGTGCACTTGGTTGACTTTTTGGTAAGCCGGAAAGTAGATGTGAAAAAAATATTTTCGCCTGAGCATGGTTTCCGTGGTGATGTTGATGCAGGGGAAACCGTAAAATCAGGAAAAGATGTAAAAACGGGATTGCCTATCGTTTCACTTTATGGAAACAATAAAAAACCAACGAAAGCGCAAATCGAAGATTTAGATGTGATTCTTTTTGATATTCAGGATGTTGGCGTGAGATTTTATACTTATATCTCGACTTTGCATTACATCATGGAAGCCGCCGCTGAAAACGGTAAAAAAGTAATTGTGCTCGACAGAGCCAATCCAAACGGGCATTACATAGATGGCCCGGTGATGAAAGACAAATTCAAAACTTTTGTGGGAATGCACAATGTTCCGGTCGTTTACGGAATGACAATCGGCGAATATGCCAAAATGATCAATGGCGAAAAATGGCTTGCAAATGGTGTTCAGACGGATTTGACGGTGATTCCTTTGAAAAATTATACGCACCAGAGACATTACATTTTACCGATTCCGCCATCGCCTAATTTACCTAATGACAAATCCATTAATTTGTATCCGTCAACCTGTTTTTTTGAAGCATTTCATGGGAGTGAAGGACGCGGAACGGATAAACCGTTTCAGGTTTACGGTTCGCCTTTTCTAAAAAATATGTCGTATGAATTTACTCCGAAACCCAATGCAGGAGCGAAATCACCGAGATTCAACGGAGAAGTTTGTTATGGAGAAGATTTGACAGAAACGCCTTTTTTATCTGAAATTAAATTGGAATGGTTAATCAAAGCATTTAAAAATTACGAAGGAAAAGAACCGTTTTGGATTAAGCAATCAGGGAAATTCTGGATTGATACGCTTGCCGGAACCGATGAATTGAGGAAACAAATCGAACAAGGAATGAGTGAAGAGCAAATCAAAGCTACTTGGCAAAAGGATTTAGTAGAATTTAAAAAAATCAGGGAAAAATATCTGATTTACAAATAGAAAAGATAAATGATGAAGAATATAATTTTTGATTTAGACGGAACGCTTTGGGATTCCCGCTCTACTTTGATTGAAGCCTGGAATTCTGTTCTGGATAAGCATCAATTGATTGAAAAACCTTTAGTAGAAGATGATTTGACTAAATTCATGGGGTTGCTTTTACCTGATATTTTACCGATTTTATTTCCAAATGGAACACCGGAACAATTTGATTTAATCCTCAAAGAAATCATCGAACATGAATGCAAAACTCTTTCTACAAAAGGCGGAATCATTTACGAAAAAGTAGAACATACTTTGAATGTATTGTCTAAAAACCATGATCTGTATATTGTGAGTAATTGTCAGGACGGATACATCGAAGCATTTTTGGAATTTTCAAAATTCAGCCATTTTTTCAAAGATTATGAATCTGCAGGGAGAACAGGAAAAAATAAACAAGAAAATATCCGACTGGTCTTAGAAAGAAATGAATTGAATCCGGAACAAACAATTTACGTCGGCGACACGCAAACCGATTACAGTTCCTCAACAGCAAACGATTTGAATTTCGTTTTTTGTAATTATGGATTTGGAGAATTGGACGAAAATTCAAAAGTATTTGCTGAAATCAATTCTTTTGATGAACTGGCAAAACTTTCTGTGACTTCTCAAAATTTAGTCTAAAATTTTAGCAGAATATTCGTTTGGCTGTCTTGCAAAAATGTAAGACTTTTGCAGGCTTGTTTTGAATTATGGGAAAGAATGATTTGCTGAAAGGCGTTTTGCTGGTAGGGTTTGGCGCAAGTATTTACGGAATGCTCGCCACCATTGTGAAAATCGCATACAAAGAAGGGTTTACAACGGCGGAAGTAACCACTTCTCAATTTTCAATTGGGTTGATTGCACTTTTGATTTTGAATTTAATTCAAACCAAAACCACTAAAAAACCTTTGCCGAAACCACAGAAATCAGACATTTGGAAATTGATGCTGGCAGGAACTTCATTGGGTTTTACGAGTTTATTCTATTATTTATCGGTACAATTTATCAACGTTTCCATTGCTATCGTTTTGCTCATGCAGTCGGTTTGGATTGGGGTTGTAGTGGAAAGTATTTTGAATCGAAAACTTCCTGCTGCGCGAAAAATCATAGCAACTTTCATCATTCTAGTAGGAACTTTATTGGCTACCAATGTCATCAATTCTGAAATAAATCTCGACTGGAGAGGAATTATGTTTGGAATGTTGGCTGCGATGTCATTCGCCACTACTATGTTTACTTCCAATAAAATTGCATTAAATTTACCCGTGCTTCGCAAAAGTTTTTTGATGCTCAGCGGTGGAGCAATTGTGGTTTTCTTATTTTCATTTTTGACGCAAATCGGGCCTTATTTTTCAGAAGGGATTTCACATTTTTATGATGAAATGGGATTTACTTTTTACCAGGCAAAAGCCTTTGATTTCAATATTTTATGGAAATACGGTTTGTTTCTTTCACTTTTCGGAACGGTTTTGCCACCGATTTTATTTAATCTTGGATTTCCTAAAACCGGATTGGGATTGGGAAGCATCATTTCTTCGATGGAATTGCCCGTTTCCGTTTTGATGGCTTACATATTGTTGAGTGAACAGGTTTTAGCAATTCAATGGTTGGGAATCTTCATCATTTTATTTGCAATAATTTTCATGAATTTAAATCATAAAGGAAAAAATAGCTTAGATATTTACAATTAAGGGTAATTAAAAAGCCAAAGAAATATTTCCTTTGGCTTCTTGCTTTTTTGTTGAAATAAATAATTTATTCTTTCACAATTTTGAAAGAAGTTTTCAATTTATCCTTTGAAATAACACTTACAAAATAAACTCCCTGAGATAAAGAAGAGGTATTGATCACAGAATGATTCGCATTTGCAAACTTACCTTCTAAAACCTTTCTTCCCTGCGCGTCATAAATTTCATAAGAAGCTGCAGGAACGAGAGAAGTGATATTCAAAGACTCTTTTACAATACTTGGATAATACTTAAGATTTTTTACAAATTTATCTTCTACACTCATTCCTGGTTCAACTGTAATCGTTCCGGTCATCATTGTAGTATGAACCCCGCATCTGTAATCAATAACAGCTGAATCTGTAAAAGTGTATTGATAGGTTTGTCCGACACCGCTCATAATTTCGCTTCCAAAATCATCAGGAGCATCTGCATCCAGACTTTCCACGCTGTGTGGGGTTCCATCACCCCACGTCCAAATAACTGTGTCACCCGCACTGATTGTCAGACTGGCATCTTCATTGCTGATGCCCATCATCCATGTAATGTTAAATGTCTCTTGTGCTTGAGAAAAAAAGCCTAAAACAAGCATTGAAATAGATAAAATTGTTTTCATAAAAATCGGTTATTTTTAAATTAGTACAATAAAGGTATTTAAAAATTAAATACGATTAATAAAATTGTTTTACTAATCTAATAATTTTTTTCAAAATTTTTTAAACAATTTTGTTTCAGTTGTTTAAATTGCTATAGCTGGGAAGTGTATTGCGTAGAATTACCCTTTCTGGATGAGGTTTTTAATGCTTATGATATGAGTATATTCGTATTCTTTACTTCTTGAAAATATAATTACAACTGTTACATTTATAATATACATTTTCATTTTTAGATATTATATTTGGAAGAAACACTTTCAGAAGTTGCAATGCATTTTTCTTTAAATTTTCTATGAGAGCTTCAGATAAATCTTTGGAATCGCATTTAGGGCAAGAAGAAAAATACTCATTTTGTTTGATTATCTGAACAGCCTTGTCAAAATTTTCTTCATCTACCCAAACCTCTAAAGATTCGCTGTAGTTCGTTTGACCATCTTGCTCAATTCCCATTCCGGAAAGATAATAAAGGATTTTATCTTGCTCCAACAATTCCAAATATTGGTCAGATTCTGCTAAAAACTGGAAACGGGCGAGGAGCTTGCGAGACATAGATTTATGGGATTTCTCCGATTTGGTTTATTTCATCATCAATTGATGAAGTGTCAATTTTATAAACTAAAAATGCTAAAATTAAAAATGATAATGCTCCTGAAAAAAAGGCAATGTATGGTACGTAACCCGATTGAATAAATATATTGTAGCCGGAAAATAAAATAAACAAAAAGAAAAGTAAATTCATTATAATGCTTATTAAAAGCAAATCACTCTTATTTCTTTTAAAATAAACAAAAAGTAGTATATAAGATAGAAATATATTCAAAGGAGGAAATATAAAGTAGATTGTTTGAAGTTTGTATAGTTTTTTCGATTTATTAAACTTATACCAAAAAACATTTTTAAGGATATAGTAAATGAGCAGGCCAAGTAAAAAGATTATTGCAGACATACCTCCTATTGTAGTTATGTTTTCTGAATAATTCTCCCGATATTCAATTTCATTGGAAAATTTTTCTTCAACATAAAAAAACATAGCCATAAGGCCTAAAGACAGCCCTATGACTATGAGATTTGCTATTTTAATTACTTGTAATTGTTTCATCAATTTGAAGGCTCTATAAAAAGCCCTTCATCATTTTTCTCAACTTTTGCAAGTTTAGAAGCCGTGATTTCTTTGATGGCTTTATCCCATTTTTTTCCTGATAAACCTGATTGGTTTTTCAGGTTGTTCAAATCAGTTTTACCAATCTTATTTAAAAGCTCAAATACACCTTTCGCTTCTTCACTCAAAGCAACAGCTTTTTTCTCCGGCTTCATTTGAGGGAAAAACAAAACTTCCTGTATCGACGGATTATTCGTCAAGAACATGATCAATCTGTCCATTCCGATTCCCAATCCCGAAGTAGGAGGCATACCATATTCCAAAGCACGCAAGAAGTCATGGTCGATGAACATCGCTTCGTCATCACCTTTTTCAGACAATTTCATTTGTTCTTCAAAACGCTCTCTTTGGTCAATTGGATCATTTAATTCCGAATAAGCATTTGCGATCTCTTTGCCACAAACCATTAATTCAAAACGCTCCGTCAAACCTTCTTCGCTTCGATGTTTTTTTGTCAATGGAGACATTTCTATCGGATAGTCTGTAATGAAAGTTGGTTGTATGAAATTTCCTTCACATTTTTCTCCAAAGATTTCATCGATGAGTTTTCCTTTGCCCATCGTATCATTTACATCGATGCCCATTCCCAAAGCTGCCGTTCTCAATTCCTCTTCCGACTTTCCTTTGATATCAAAATCAGTGAATTTCAAAATAGCTTCACGCATTGAAATGCGTGGATAAGGTGCTTTCCATTCGATTTCATGTTCACCAAAAGTAGATTTCGAAGTACCATTCACAGCAATTGCACATTGTTCAAGCAATTGTTCCGTGAAATCCATCATCCAGTTATAATCCTTATACGCAACATAGATTTCCATTGCCGTAAATTCCGGATTATGCGTTCTGTCCATCCCTTCATTTCTGAAGTTTTTAGAGAATTCATAAACCCCGTCAAATCCACCTACGATTAACCTTTTAAGGTACAATTCATTCGCAATTCTCATGTAAAGCGGAATGTCCAAAGCATTGTGATGCGTCATGAATGGACGTGCCGCAGCACCACCCGGAATCGCTTGCAAAATGGGCGTTTCCACTTCGAAATAACCTCTTTTATTGAAGAAATTACGCATTGCATTGTACAACTTAGTTCTTTTTACAAAGATTTCTTTTACCTGCGGATTCACTACCAGATCTACATAACGCATTCTGTACCTCAATTCAGGATCCGTAAACGCATCATGCACATTTCCCCCCTCATCCGTTTTCACAACAGGCAAAGGACGAAGCGTTTTCGCAAGCAAAGTCAATTTAGTTACATGTACCGAAATTTCTCCCACTTTGGTTTTGAATTCATACCCTTCAATCCCGATAAAATCCCCGATGTCCAACAGCTTTTTAAATAACACATTATAAGCCGTTCCTTCCTCATCGGTCGAAATATCATCACGCGAAACATAAATCTGAATTCTCCCGGTACTGTCCTGCAATTCCGCAAAAGAAGCCTTTCCCATCACACGAACACTCATCAGACGCCCCGCGATCTTCACCTGCTTCTTCTCTTCATAGTTTTTATGAATGTCTTCTGCAGTAGAAGTTACCTCAAATTCCGCAGCCGGATAAGGCTCTATGCCCATCTCCTGTAGCTGCGTCAATTTCTCACGACGAATGATTTCTTGTTCTGTTAATTGCATTTTTTTTAATTTTCAAGCGCAAAAGTACGCAATTTCAAAAACTTCTTTAAACCTAAATCTAAATTCAAAATTCTAAAATCCAAAATTAATTAGGCGAGTCCCCCATGCTGCCCTTTAGTCGGGCATCCCGGCGGTCGGGCTATACGCTCATACTCCTCGGTCTGGCGGTTCTCCGCACCATCAGCCCTGCGGGGTAACCGCTGCTATCCCTTTCGCAATCCAACCCTAAAACCATAGAAGGACCAGAAATATTTTTCAAATTTCAATAATATTACGCCATAACCCGAGAGCGTTAGTCCCTATGTCGAGAGAGTTGTATCGTATGCAAGTAGCGTTGAACCATATGCCAAAAAGTGTAAAATCTGATTTTTAAAAACTAAAAGGAAGACTTTAATTCTCCAATATCTGTCACACTGAGCCTGTCGAAGTGCATTTTCCAGTTTTCCACCAAAAACCCGTACTTTTGACTCCTTTTCAAAACAACAAAATGACGATTACCGATTATATCCAGCAGCAGATATCCATATCTCCAAAACAAATTGACAATACCATTCAATTACTCAATGAAGACTGTACAATACCTTTCATTTCCCGCTACCGAAAGGAAATGACAGGTAATTTGGATGAAGTGCAGATATCCACCATCGCCAAACTCAAATTAAATTTCGAAGAAATTGAAAAAAGAAAAATCACTATCCTTAAAGCAATCGATGAACAAGGTCAATTAACCATCGAACTCCAGCAAAAAATCCAAAATTGCTACGACGAAAACCTGTTGGAAGATTACTATTTACCTTACAAAAAGAAAAAGAAAACCAAAGCGACCATAGCCAAAGAACAAGGTCTCGAGCCTCTGGCAAAAATCATCATGAAACAAAATCCGATTCGTGATTTAGATGAATTGGCTAACCGATATTTAAATGATGAAGTCCATTCCATCGAAGAAGCCCTCCAAGGCGCCAAACACATCATGGCTGAATGGATCAACGAAAACGAACGCGTCAGAAATCAACTCAGAAGAAAATTCAATTATGAAACGGTCATTGCTTCTAAAATAGTAAAATCCAAAAAAGACGAAGAAAACGCACAGAAATTTACTCAATATTTTGACTTTTCAGAACCTTTGAAACGATGCGCCCCACATAGACTATTGGCAATCCTTCGAGGAGAAAACGAAGGCTTCCTAAAAGTTTCAGTGGGCATCGAAAAACAAGATGCACTTCAAATCATAGAAAATACAATCATCAAATCCAACCAACCCGAATTGGTAGAAATCATGGAAGATGCTATCAAAGATTCCTATTCAAGATTGCTCGAACCTTCACTTTCCACCGAACGTTTGAACGAAGCAAAATTATTGGCAGATAAAAATTCTATCCAAGTTTTTTCCAATAATTTGAAACAACTTTTATTGGCTGCGCCTTTGGGTGAAAAACGAATTTTGGCGATAGATCCCGGTTACCGTTCGGGTTGTAAAATCGTTTGTCTGGATGAAAAAGGAGATTTAATTCACAACGAAACCGTTTATCCGCATGCACCACAAAATGAGAAACAACAAGCGTCCAACAAAATAAAATCCTTGGTCAATGCCTATCAAATCGAGGCTATTTCCATCGGAAACGGGACAGCTTCACGTGAAACGGAGAACTGGATTCAAAATATTCCATTCGATAGAAATCTGAAAGTTTTTGTGGTCAACGAAGCAGGAGCATCTATTTATTCGGCTTCCAAAATTGCGCGTGATGAGTTTCCGCAGTATGATGTGACGGTTCGTGGCGCAGTTTCCATAGGTCGTCGTTTGGCAGATCCTTTGGCTGAATTGGTAAAAATCGAACCCAAATCCATCGGAGTAGGGCAATACCAGCACGATGTCGACCAGAAATTGCTCAAAGATGAATTGGACGAAACAGTCATGCTTTGCGTAAACAAAGTCGGCGTAAACCTAAATACTGCGAGTAAACATTTGTTGAATTATGTTTCTGGTATCGGTGAAAAAATGGCAGAAAACATTGTGAATTACCGTTCAGAAAATGGACAATTCAGTTCTCGAGAAGATTTGAAAAATGTGCCAAGATTGGGTGGAAAAGCTTTTCAGCAGGCATCTGCATTTTTAAGAATTCCGAATGGAGAAAATCCTTTGGATAATTCAGCCGTGCATCCCGAATCGTATAAATTAGTCGAAAAAATGGCGAAAGATTTGAAAATTTCGACCCAAGAATTAATCGGAAATGAAAGTCTGATTTCTCAGATTAATTTAGAAAAATATGTTTCAGAAAAAGTTGGATTACCTACGTTGAAAGACATTTTGGAAGAATTAAAGAAACCCGGATTAGATCCGCGAAAGAAAGCAGTCATGGTTCAATTTGATAAAAACATCAAAAAAATTGAAGACCTGAAAACTGGAATGAAGTTACAAGGTATTATCAACAACATTACCAATTTCGGATGTTTTGTGGACATCGGCATCAAACAAAGCGGACTCGTTCATATTTCAAAAATCACCAAAGAATTTATTTCTGATGTCAATCAAGTCGTTCAATTGAATCAAATTGTGGAAGTTACCGTAACTGAAATCGACATCGAACGAAATAGAATTCAGTTGTCGATGGTTGACTAGAAAGATTTCAATATTTTTTCTTATTGATCTTCAAATTTGAGAGATGTAAATGAAAAATATAATTCTCTTTCTCTTGCTTTGATCCTATTTTTGAGAATTCTCAATCTTATTACAGTTAATAAAAAAAAAGGGAAGCTATTGAAATAAAAATTATCTTATTCATGGCGTAGATTATTTATATAAATATACAAGATAAATAAATCAAACCTGCTTCTCCGTCAAATAACGCCAATACCTTTTCGGAACGTGTTGGATATGGAGTTTTGTGTTTTTTCTTTCAATGATGTTGGTGCTTTTGAAATAATCTTTCCAAAGTTGTTGGTAAAGATTTTCGTTTTCATCGATGAAAATTTCATCTGATTTCGTCAAAGCGGTTTTCGCATCGATTTGATGAATGGTGATTTCATGAACGGAATTCAAATCATAATGAATTCCATATTTTCTTTTTTCATCATAAATAACCCAAGACTGGTCTGTGTAACGGTTTTTGAAATGTCTTGTGAGCAATGGAATCACATTATAATCTGGATGGATGATCGCGAAGAACATCCCGTCAGCGCTTTTTTGAAAACGAATGAAAGCTTCCATTCGGTGTTTCTCCCGATGCACTTTTTGCGACATTTGCGCCAAAGCAAGCACGTGTTCATTTCCGTAATTTCCATCAAAACCTTCAGGATTGTCAAAAATATAATGTGCATAATCTAATAAATGCTGGAAAATTTCCGGTTTTTCCGAAAGAAGCGAATCGTAAAAATGTTTCTGATGCGTTTTCGAAATTTTATTTTGAATTCCTTTCCAAACCCTCTTCGCTTTATCGGAATCAGTAATGACTTCAATTTGTTCATCAAACATATTCAATGAAGAATTGTCTTTTGAAATCAATTGAATTGGATATTCTTTCCGAAAATACGAATCAAAAATCGCCGTCAAAATCCCATAAAATGAACCATCAAAAACATAAATTTTCATCAATTTAAAATAAAGTCAATTGATTCTGAGCGTTTTTTAAATATTTGCTTTGGCTTTCTTTCAGGATTGTATTTTTAATTTTAAATGCTTCTTGATCCCGTAATTGATAAGGAGAATCCTGACATCGAATAAAATGTTGCGCACGGTTGTATGCAATTCCTATTTTTTTCAATTGATAAATATGAAGTTTCCCAAATTTCCTCGCTGCCACAATCTTCTGTGCCGAACGCATGCCAATTCCAGGAACTCGCAAAATCATTTTATAATCCGCCGTGTTAATATCAATCGGAAAATGATGCAGATTTCGCAAAGCCCAACTTAATTTAGGATCTACATCGACATCAAGATTCGGATTTTGTTCATTTAAAATTTCCTTGATGTCAAAATCATAAAAACGCATCAGCCAATCGGTTTGATACAATCTATTTTCACGCAAAAGTGGTGGTTGAGTACCAATCATAGGCATTCGAGAATCTTCGCTTATGGGAATGTAACCGCTGTAATACACGCGTTTAAGAGAAAATTTTTTATAATATTCATCTGCTGTGTACATGATGTCTTTATCGGTTTCAGGTGTTGCACCGATGACCATTTGGGTACTTTGTCCAGCAGGTACGAATTTCGGTGTATTTTTTATGATCTTCCTTTCGGAATTGTATTGAACAGAGCGATTTCTGATAATTCCCAATTCTCGTTTTACTTCTTGGTGTGATTTTTCTGGAGCGAGTAATTTTAATCCCGATTCGGTTGGCATTTCAAGGTTAATGCTCATACGATCCGCATACAATCCGGCTTCCGTTACCATATCTTCACTTGCTCCGGGAATCGTTTTCAAATGAATGTAACCATTGAACCTTTCTTCCAAACGCAATCTTTTTACGATGCGAAGCATTCGTTCCATTGTATAGTCTGCATCTTTAAAAATTCCAGAACTCAAGAATAATCCTTCGATGTAATTTCTCCTGTAAAAATTCATGGTCAATTCTACAACTTCATCCACCGTGAAAGCAGCACGTTTGATGTCATTGCTGCTTCGCGAAACACAAAATGCACAATCGTAAATGCAATAATTGGTGAGTAAAATTTTCAAAAGAGAAACGCATCGACCGTCTTCTGTATAGGTATGACAAATTCCGGAACCGGTATCGCCGATTCCTTTATTGGTATTTTTTCGATTGCTTCCGCTCGATGAGCAAGACACATCGTACTTTGCCGCGTCGGCTAAAATTTGTAGTTTTTCCCTGATTCTATCGGACATTTTTTATTTGAAGTTACCGTAGCAAATTAGGGAGAATTAATTCAATTATAGAATTTGATTTCTTAAAATTATGTTTGAATTAGTGTTAAAATTGAAATGAAAAATCAATTAATTCGATTCTGATTTTAAACGCATCCAATCAAAAATAAATTTAATCAGAATAAAAGGAAGAATTATAAATTTATCTGCATTTTCACCGATTCCTTCAAAAATTTTAAACTGACCGGAAGCAAGCGCCCAAAGCAAAATACCCAAAATAATTGAAACATGAAGTACAATCAAAGCGCCAAATGAAAGATTTTTGTCGGTAATTTTTTCTGTGGATTTTTTCATTTTATAATTGAAAATTTCTCGTAGAATAATGAATAGTAGACTCAGGTTAAATCCCCAGTTTCTAAAAAGTAAGACTTCAAATGTGATGTAATTATTTTCTAAATTTTTGGATGAAAATGTCAATACAAATGCAAATATTACAACAATAAATATGAAATAAATAAACAACATGAAAAATCGTTCTTTGAGCATTTTAAGATAAGAAGTCAGATTTTCGATTTGACTTTTTCGGAAAATACGATTGAAAATTCCGAAAATTGATTGGATGAATTCATCCCACCAGAAAATGTAAATCAAAAAAAACATATTAGCTTTTCCGGTAAAGACCCAAAAAGTCGTGAATGCAGCAAAAATAAAAATGCTGAAAACGGAGTTTCGGTGGTGCGGAATCGATAAAGACATTACCCAAAATTAAAAAACTTTGACAAATTTTCAGCTTTGTCAAAGTTTAGTTTGAAATTATAGAATTATTTCTTCTTTACCCATTTTAATCCAAATTTAAAGAAAAAGAAAATAAGAGCAATCATGAAAATTCCACCTAATAATTTTCTTTCTGGATTGTTTGATTTTATTAACTGATTTGGTACATATTCAAAAATAAATGCCAGAAAGAAAAACAATCCAACAAGTAAACAAATGACACCTAAAATAAATTTAATAGATTTCATTAATTAAGTATACATCCCGCCATCCACGCTCAAAACCTGACCGGTAATGTAATCTGATAAATCAGAGCCTAAAAATAAACAAGCGTTTGCAATATCTTCAGGCGTTCCGCCTCGTTTTAGTGGAATTCCCGCTCTCCATTCTTCAACTACTTTTGCGTCTAATTTCTCGGTCATTTCAGTTTCGATGAATCCCGGTGCGATGACATTACAGCGGATATTTCTGGAACCCAATTCCAAAGCTACTGATTTTGAAAACCCTATTAATCCTGCTTTAGATGCTGCATAATTTGCTTGTCCAGCATTTCCTTTTCTTCCCACGATGGAACTCATGTTGATGATAGAACCTTTGCGTTGTTTCATCATCGGTTTTACAACTGCTTTTGTAAGGTTGAATGCGGAATTCAGATTGACACGGATCACTTCTTCATAATCTTCTAAACTCATGCGCATCAATAAATTATCTTTGGTAATTCCAGCATTGTTCACTACAATATCGACTTGCCCAAATTCAGCCAATACATCATCGACCAATTTTTGAGCCGCATCGAAATCTGATGCATCCGACTGATATCCTTTGGCTTTTATTCCTAAACTTTCCCATTCATTTTCAAGTTGTTTTGCTTTTTCAACCGAAGAAGCATATGTAAATGCGATGTTGCATCCATTCTTAGCAAAAATTTCTGCAATTCCTTTTCCTATTCCTCTTGTAGCTCCCGTTATGATAGCGGTTTTCCCTTTGAGTAATTCCATACTTTTGTTTATTATGGTTGCTAAATTATGAAATAATTTGGTATCAGGTAACAAGTATCATTTATCGTGGAAATTTGATTTTAAAATGAATTCATTAAATTCGAATTTAATTCAATAAAAAATGAATGCTTTAAGTTGGGATGATTTTGAAAAAGTAGATATGCGCGTGGGAACTATTTTGGAAGTAAATGATTTTCCAAAAGCCAGAAAACCTGCGTATCAATTGACTATGGATTTTGGAGAATTGGGAATCAAAAAGTCAAGCGCACAAATCGTTTCGCTTTACAATAGAGAAGAATTGATCGGAAAACAAGTGATTGCAGTCGTGAATTTTCCTCCAAAACAAATTGCAAACTTCATTTCAGAGTGTTTGGTGTTAGGTGTTTACAATGAAAATAGTGATGTGGTTTTGTTAACTCCTGATAAAAAAACGGATAACGGATGTAAAATAGGTTGATTATTTAAAGAATGAGCAATTAAATTAAGTAATTATGGATGAAAGAATTAATCGCTTAAAAGATTTAGATGATTATAAATTATTAGATGTAATTAAAAATTACAAACGTTATAATTATCCCGAATCATTTAAGGAAGAGGCATTGAAAATTCTTGAAGAAAGAGGATTTGGAGATGAAGCCATAAAATTATCAGGTGGATATTCCAATAATATGTATAGGGAAGCTGAACATATTTTTAAACAATTTAAAAAGAATGGAATCAGCGCTTTAGTAATTCATTTATTGGCTGCTATTACGTATTATTCGCAAATGGTTATAGGGTATACAATTTTCGCTGTATTATTTATTTTCTTTTTAATTTTAACATTGAACAATCGTAAAAATTTCTTTCACACCATAAAAGAAACAGAATCAGATAGATCCTTATTAGGTTATGTAATTATATTTATAATTTCGATACCTTTATATTTTGTCATTTTCATTATGGACAGAAATGAACTTAAAAGCAAATTAGAAAATTTACCTTAAAGAAGCTTTGATGAATTCAAGTATTTTAGCCTTTTCAAAAGGCGAAAACCATTTGATATTTTCATCTTTTCGGTACCAGGTCAATTGTCTTTTGGCATAGCGACGTGTATTTTTTTTGATTTCTTCGACAGCAAAGTCAAAACTTATTTTTTCATCTAAATAATCAAATAACTCACGGTACCCAACAGTTTGTAAGCTGTTTAAGTTTTTGAATTTATACAAAGATTTTACTTCATCAAGCAATTCTGAATTCATCATGACATCGACACGCTGATTGATTCTCTCATAGATTTCTTGGCGGGGAAGTTCCAAACCGATTTTGATGACTTTGAAATTTCGTGGCTGAAGATTATTTCTTCTAAATGAAGAAAAAGTTTTTCCGGTTCCACGACAGATTTCCAAAGCGCGAATGACGCGATGTGAATTTTGAATATCTACTTTTTCAAAATATTCAGGATCTGAAATTTTCAATTCTTCCTGCAATTTTGCAATTCCGAATTCATTTAATTCTGAAATCAATTCTTCACGAATCGACACATCCACTTCCGGAAAAACATCCAAACCTTCCGTAACTGCTTTTTCATACAATCCGGAACCGCCGACCATTACTATTGAATTATACTTTTGGAACAATTCTTCAATTTTTTGCAATGCATCTCTTTCGAAATCGCCTACGGAATATTCATCATGAATACTTAAATTTTGAATAAAATGATGCGGAACTTCGGCTAATTCCTCATCGGTCGGAACTGCGGTTCCGATTTTCATTTCTTTGTAGAACTGACGGGAATCAAAAGAAATGATTTCTGTCTGCAATTGATTTGCTATAAAAACAGCAAGCCCCGTCTTGCCAATGGCAGTGGGGCCTGTGATGATAATTAAGCTCCTGTAAAATTTATTCATCTATAATCTCAGCGTCTGTGTAAACGACTTGGACACTTTCTTTTTGCCGTTTTTCCCATGCCAAATATCGGTCAATTTCACGAGAAAAATATTTCATGGCAATCAGAACTATCGCAGCATCATCCAAAATAAACATCGGAATCAAATCAATAGGAGATAAGACATACGCTATAACCGCAGTTCCAATCAATAAATTGCGGGTTCTGGGTTTATATTTTCCGGTCACAGTATCAATCACCAATCTGGAAAAAGCTTTTGCTTTGTCTCCGATTGAGCCATCTGCAGATTTTGCCTGCATGGCTACAACACCTGCCAGTTTCATTAATTTTAATTTGTTCATTGTATTGGTTTTAAGTTCGGTTTATGATTATTACAAAAAACATTCCAATTAAATCTTATGTCAAGATTTACTTTGCTTCCGGATTGAATTTTATAGAATAAAATTGAGCTGAAAGCCTTAAATTTGTTGAAATTAAATTTTAAATGAAAAAACTATTCTACCTTTTTAGTATTGCAATTTTATTAGTTTCTTGTCAGATAACAGAACGTGTTTATATACAGGAAAACGGTGGTGTGAAATATGAAACTGAAATGAATTTCACCGAAATGATGGGAATGATGTTTTCGCAGGAAAGCAAAGATTCACTCAGGCTAATTGGCCAATTCCCCATTGATTCTGTAATGACTTTCTCTGATTTGGAAAAAATGGATCCCAAATTGAACCCTGATAAAACCGGAGATGCTGAACGTGAGTTTTTAAACGTGATGGATAAAATGAAAGTACGCATGGTGATGAATGACAATGAAGGGAAAATCAGTTTCGGTGTTGAGGAAAAAGATGTGAAAAGTTTTAATTCTTACATGAAAGAAATAAAAACGGCAGGTGAGAAGCTGGCGAAAGAAGACAAAGCAGCAGCAGATAATTTGGCACAATCCGGAATGTTGAATTTTATGGAATTTAAATATGACGGGAAATCTTTCCAAAGAATTGCTTCCAGTGAAACTTCAAAAATGTTAGGTGAAATGAATGACAGCACCGCAGAATCGACCCGTCAAATGATGGGAATGTTTCAATACAAGATAGAATATCATTTCCCGAAAAAGATCAAAAAATCAAATATCGAAAATGCTACTTACAGCCTAGATGGCAAAACGATGACGGTGGATGTTCCCATGATTGAATTGATGGAAGATCCGGAAAAATATAATTTTAAAATTGAGTTTGAGTAAAATGAATAAAGTTTTTTTCAAAGATTTAGGAATTCATCAGAATTACCAGCAAACTTGGGATTTTCAGGAAAATCTGCTGGCAGAAACGGTTGTAATCAAATCCAGAAATCGTGAGAAAGAAAAAAACGGACAATCTGATTTTGAATTAACTCAAAATCATCTTTTGTTTGTCGAGCACCCGCACGTTTATACTTTAGGTAAAAGTGGTCATATCGAAAACATGCTGGCGAATGAAGATTTGCTCAAACAAATAGACGCAACTTTTGTGAAAACGAATCGGGGAGGAGATATTACGTATCACGGTCCCGGTCAATTGGTTGGTTATCCGATATTTGATTTGGATAATTTCAAGCCGGACATTCATTTGTACATGAGAAATTTGGAGGAAGTTATCATCAAAACCATTGCGCATTATGGATTAAAGGGCGAGCGTTCTTCCGGAGAAACAGGTGTTTGGTTAGATGTTGGGAAACCTTATGCAAGAAAGATTTGTGCGATGGGCGTGAAAGCTTCACGTTGGGTGACGATGCATGGGTTTGCATTGAATGTAAATACTGATTTGAAATATTTCGAATATATCATTCCTTGCGGAATAAAAGACAAAGCCGTAACTTCAATTGAACGCGAAATAGACAAAAAACTTTCAATGGAACATATAAAAGAAAAAACTAAATCAGCTTTTGAAGAAGTTTTTGAAATTGAAATCGTTTAAACCGAATTTATAAAGCATTAAATTTCAATTAATTAAATATCATGTATATATGATGTTTATATATGTGTTAATGTCAATTTCGATATAAACATCTAAAATTGTTCTCAAAAATAATTCTAAAATAACATTATGAGAACAAATTTATTTAAGTGGTTTTGCGTGACCGTTTCACTTATTGGTTCGTGTTGTATTTCAGCACAATGTCCAACGATTGATGGTTATCTTCAATTTAATTCCCAAGCAGAAGTTAATCAGTTTCTGGTTGATTATCCCAATTGTACTTCGTTAGATGGAAGACTGATCATCGGATCTAACAATACAAGTGATATAACCGACCTTACACCTTTCGAAAATCTTACTTCAGTAAAAGGTCTTTTAATTCAAAGCACATCGTTAACAAATCTAGTAGGACTTGAAAATCTAATTGACGACGACGGAGAATTGGCTATCAGATATAATAATAGTCTTACAGATTTATCTGCATTAGGCGGAATTACAGAAGTCTCAACTCTTGATATTGATGGAAACGCAGTTTTGGTTTCCCTTGAAGGTTTGAATATAGGAACTGTTCAATCTTCCGTTGAAATTACACAAAATCCCGCTTTGGTAAATCTTCATGGTTTGGAAAATTTAACCGAAATATCAGATTTGTTAGAAATTCGTCTGAACAACTCTTTGGTAACTGTTGACGGCTTAAATAACATAACCAAAATAGGTTCTTTAAGTATTGTTTTTAACAATAGTTTGACCAATTTAGATGGATTAAATGCTCTTGAATCTTTTACTGGTTCTGCCATTACACCTGGTCTAAATATTTCCTTTAATGCCTCACTTACAAGTTTAGAAGGACTTTCACAATTGACGACGATTCTAAATTCAACATTACAAATCAACTCAAATAACTTATTGACTTCGCTTTCAGGTCTTGATAATATAGATCCTAGCTCAATTACGCATTTGTATTTGACTTCTTCTCAGCAACTTTCAACTTGTAATGTGCAAAGCATTTGCGATTATTTAAGTGGAAATGGACAAGCCACGATTTCCGGAAATTCTGTAGGTTGTAATTCAATTGATGAAATTGAATATTTCTGCGAAGAAGCGACCAATTGCCCAACTGGTGACGTGATTTTGACAACACAAGCTGAAGTAGATTTATTTCATACAACATACCCGGATTGCACTACTATTTTTGGAAATTTATACATTGGAATCGCTGAAGGAACCTCCAATATCAATGACATTTCAGGCTTAGAAAATATTGAAAGAATTGTAGGTGGATTGACCATCGAAAATACTTCTTTGACCAATTTGACCGGATTAAATGCTTTGGTTCAGATGGGTGACGATTTTGTAATTGCAGGAAATGATTTATTGCAAAATTTACAAGCATTCAATAGCTTAACCTCTATAAATTATTCAGCATTAATTATTTATGAAAACAATTCTTTGACAAGTTTGTCTGGATTAGATAACATTGATCCAGGATCTATTACAGACCTTACTTTATCCTCTTCTCAAAATCTATCTACTTGTGATGTAAACAGTATTTGCACATATATTTCTACGTTCGGAGCGACATACTCAATCTCGGGAAATGCAACCGGATGTAATTCTTTTGATGAGGTTTTGGAAGCTTGTCAGGATACATTGCCGACTTGTCCTTCTCAAGATATTCAGTTTTTAAGTCAGGCAGAATTAGATCATTTTGTTGTTCAATATCCTGATTGTTCAATTCTAAATGCAAGTATAAAAATCGGAGGAACAAGTGTTACAGATATTTACAATTTAGAACCTTTGAGTAACTTAACTCGTATAAATGGTTCATTGTCAGTTGATAAAACATCTCTTGTAAATCTAAATGGTCTTGAGAATTTAACACAAACAGGAAATTTTCAGGCATTATTAAATGACCAATTACAAAGTCTTGAAGGATTAGATAATTTAACAACTGTAATTGGAGGCTTTACAATTCAGTCAAACCCTTTGATAGTGAATCTTCAAGGAATAAATTCTTTGTTAGTAGTGGGAGATTTAGGCATTACTTCAAATGAAAGCCTAAGCAGTTTAGAAGGATTAAATAATTTAATAGCTGTAAATAGTCCAGGAGGTGCAACAGCTTCTATTTCACAGAATCCTGCTTTGATTGATTTGACAGGACTTGAAAATTTACAGGCGGTTAATGGTACGCTGAGAGTTGATTCAAATGCGAGTTTGATTTCACTCGATGGATTGGAAAATTTAGCGACTCTCGCTGATAATTTAGAAATCAAAAGCAATCCAAATTTGCAATCAATAGAATCATTGACCGGTTTAACTGAAGTTCCATTTCTTTTGCAAATATCTTCCAATCCTGAATTGGAAAGCCTGCAAGGTCTTCAAAATTTAGTTTCAACCTACGTTCTCAATATTGGCACGAACCACTCCTTGACAAATTTAGAAGGATTGAATTCATTGGAATCAGTACTTGACATCGTGATTTATGACAACGATGCTATGGTAAGTTTGGAAGGATTGAACAGCCTTTCAAACGTTATGGGGCAAATTGAATTGTCTCAAAATCAGTTATTAAACAACATTGAGAAACTAAGCAATATCTCAATTGCAGAAGGATTGATCATTCAAGAAAATCCATCTCTTGTATCATTGGAAGGGGTAAATAATATTTCTAGGCTCGGAATTGAGTGGCCGGGATTATTAGGGATCGCAAACAATGGGTTGGTAAACAGCTTAGAGCCACTGAGTAACCTTATAAACTTAAATACAGGATATCTTTTCGTTTATGGAAATCCTGCTTTGACAACTTTGAGTGGTGTAGATAACATCATTCCTTCTTCGATGAGTTATGTTGAAATTACGGCTTCTCCAGGTCTTTCAGTTTGTAATGTTCCTAGCATTTGCGGTTATCTTTCCAATGGTGGCGAACACATAATCAATGGAAACACAACGGGTTGTAATTCATCAGAAGAAATTCTTGAATTGTGCGAATTGAGTATGCAAGAAATGAATGATGCTGATCAAATCACCTTTTATCCGGTTCCAACAAAGCAAATTCTAAATATTTCAATCAAGAATTCAACGAAAATTGAAAGCGTAAATGTTTTTGACCTGACAGGAAAATTGGTTTTGAATTCTAATAATTCAGATTCTAAAATTAATCTTTCTCATTTAAATTCAGGCACTTATTTAATTTCAGTGAAAACCAACAAAGGAATTCATACTGAGAAAATTATCAAAAAATAATTCATTTCATATTTTAAATTGTTAATTAAGACAAGAGGCAGCATGCGAGTGTGTGCCTTTTGTCTTTATATTTATCCAAAGATGAAAACTACTTTCTCCATATTTCTGACATTTTTTTTGCTTTCAAATTTTCTGTTGGGACAGCAAAATGATGCAGAATTACTCAAATCTAAAATCGAAATATTATATAAAAATGGAGAAATTAAAGCCATCAACAAAGTCCTGAAAGATGATAAACCATTTGAACCTGAGTATATTCTCGAGAAATTAAATCGAAATATTCAATATTCTAAAAAGAAAAATGACCAGTCAACTTTAGGGATGACTTATTTAATTCTTGGAAATTTCTGGCACAGACAAGCCAATAAAATAAAAGCTTTTGAAAATTACCTGCAAACCGAAACTATTGCCCGTCAAATCAATGATCAAAAATTATTAGCAAATAGTTTGATGAACAAATCTACATTGTTCGATAATTCAGTTGAAAAAATAAATACTTTACAGGAAGCTTCTGAAATCTTTGAAGCTGTCAAGGATTCTTTGAATTTAATTAAAGTAAGTATGAATATTGGTGCTGCTTATGGCGTCTTGTACGAAGCAGAAAACCGGATGATGGACTCCAATTATTCCGTAAATGAAATTGCCCAATTCAAAAAAAAATCATTTCAATGTTATAAAAAAGCAGAGCAAATAAATAAGCATCTGAAAAACACAGAGTTGGAAGCTTTTTTGTACATATATTACGGTGAATGGTACAAATATGAAAAAGACTATGAAAACGCAATTTCATATTTTAACAAAGCGAAAGAAATTTTAATTAATCTAAAAAATTCCAAAGCAAATACTTACTGCATTTTGAAATTGGCGCAAATTGCCAATGAACAAACCTACTACTCTCAATCTTTAGATCTATTGAAAGAGTCGGAAATGCTCGCAGAAAAATACCAGTTCAATGATTATCTGGCTTTGATTTATGATGAATATATAAAAGTTTATTCCAGTATTAATGATTATAAATCAGCACTTGAATTCAGTAAAAAACACAATCTGAAAAATATTGAATTGACTGAACAAAGTAACAACGACAAAATGCAGATTTTGGAATTGGAAAAAAATATTACTGAAAATAAATTGCAATTAAATAAATACGAAGCCAATTCTAAAATAAATAAAATATTGATTTTTAGTAGTTTATTGATTGCGTTATTTATTGGTGGAATTTCATATTTGATCATCAAAAACAAAAAACGCAAAATTGACAGCATCGAAAAAAGTCAAATTATTACAGAAATCAAACTCAAAAATCAACAATTAGAAGATGAATTATTGAAAGAAAAAATAAAATTCAGCCAGGAACATTTGATTTCTTTTGCCAATCAGATTCAGAAAATTGAAAATTTTTTGGATGAAACCAAATCAAAATTCAAAAATATTCCGGGCAGCCGAGAAGAAATAAATTCCTTGAAAATGTCTTTTTCCGAATTGTTGAACGGACAAACCCAAATCAAACAAATCAACTCTCTGACTTCCGAGCTCAATCAGGATTTTTTCTTTTACATCCGCCAAAATTATCCCGGAATTTCAAAAGGCGATGAACAATTATTGGCGTATATTATATTAAATGTCAGCTCCAAAGAGATCAGCCGTATTCTAAATATTTCAGATAAAAGCATCTATATCAAACGGTATCGATTACGCAAGAAGCTCAATCTGGAAAACGAAGAAACTTTTGATGATTTCTACCAAAGAATTATTTCAAATCTGAATTAAAACTTTTTTTGTAGCTTTCGATTTATAAAACTGAACGAATGCGAATTCTTTTACTATTCATTATAATTCTTTCCCAAACCTCTTTTTCCCAAACTGAAATTTCTTATGTCGATTACGTAAATCCCTTGATGGGAACGCAGTCAACTTATGAATTGTCCAACGGAAACACGTATCCGGCAATCGGTGTTCCTTGGGGGATGAATTATTGGTCTCCGCAAACCGGAAAAATGGGCGATGGCTGGATGTACACTTACACAGCTAATAAAATTAAAGGTTTCAAACAAACACATCAGCCCTCTCCTTGGATGAACGATTATGGTCAGTTTTCCATCATGCCGACAAAAGGATTAAAAATTTCTGAAACCGAGCGCGAAAGCTGGTTTTCACACAAAGCCGAAATATCAAAACCTTATTATTACAGCGTTTATTTGGCAGACCATGACATCACGACTGAAATCACGCCTACAGAAAGAGCAGCACAATTTCGTTTTACATTTCCCGAAACTGATGACGGATGGATAGTTGTTGATGCCTTTGATAAAGGTTCTTATGTGAAAATTATTCCCGAAGAAAAGAAAATTATAGGTTACAGTATGCGTTACAGCCGTGGTGAATTAATCAATTTTAAAAATTATTTTGTAATTGAATTTGATGAAAAAATTGAAGATTTCAGAGTTTGGGACGGTAATAAAATCCGATCTGGAAAGACAGAAATGAATTCAAATCATTCAATCGCAGCAGTTAAATTTAAAACTAAAAAAGGCGAAATTATTCATGCAAAAGTTGCTTCATCTTTTATCAGCTTTGAACAAGCAGAATTAAACCTGAAAAGAGAAATTGGCAGAGATTCATTTGATAAAACGAAAGAAAATGCGCGGACTATTTGGAATGAAAAATTAGGGAAAATAAAAGTCGAAGGTGGAACGGAGGAACAAATGAAGACTTTTTATTCATGTTTATACCGCACTTTGATGTTTCCGAATAAATTGTATGAAATTAATTCCAAAAATGAAATTGTCCATTGGAGCCCATATAACGGGCAGATTCTTCCGGGAAAAATGTTTGCCGGAACTGGATTTTGGGATACTTTTCGAGCACTTTATCCTTTGCTGAATTTAATTTATCCGTCCATCAATCAGGAAATGCAGGAAGGATTGGCGAACACATTTTTAGAAGGTGGGTTTTTGCCTGAGTGGTCGAGTCCTGGTTTTGCCAACATCATGATTGGAAATAATTCTGCTTCGGTTGCTGCAGATGCATACATCAAAGGAATCAGAGAATATGATATTGAAACTTTGTGGAAAGCGGTTGTTCACGGCGCGAATCATGAAGGCCCGATGACTGCGGTAGGAAGGGCAGGAGTAGACTATTACAACTCCTTAGGTTATGTACCTTATGATGTTGGAATCAATGAAAATGCAGCGCGAACTTTGGAATATGCTTACGATGATTTTTGCATCTGGCAATTGGGGAAAACTTTAGGGAAACCTGATTCTGAGATTGATATTTATCGTCAGCGCAGTTTAAATTATAAAAATTTGTTTGACAAACAAGTCGGTTTGATGCGCGGTAAAAACAAAGACGGAACTTTTCAAATCCCTTTCAATCCATTCAAATGGGGAGATGCATTTACGGAAGGTAACAGTTGGCATTACACTTGGTCAGTTTTTCATGATGTGCAGGGGTTGATTGATCTGATGGGGGGAAGGAAGAAATTCACTCAAAAATTAGATGAAGTTTTTGAGTTGCCTCCGGTTTTTGATGATTCTTATTACGGTTCTGTCATTCATGAAATTCGTGAAATGCAGATTGTCAATATGGGACAGTATGCTCATGGAAACCAGCCGATTCAGCACATGATTTATTTGTACAATTATGCAGGTGAGCCTTATAAGACCCAATATTGGGTAAGGGAAGTGATGAATAAATTATACAGTTCTGCTCCAGATGGCTATTGTGGTGATGAAGACAATGGACAAACTTCGGCTTGGTACGTTTTTAGTGCGCTGGGATTTTATCCCGTAACGCCGGCGGTCAATCAATATGTGATAGGTGCACCTTTGTTTGAGAAAGCCACCATTGAATTGGAAAATGGAAAGTCTTTCGTCATTCAGCAAAATAAAATATCTCCTGAAAATATCTATATAAACAAAACCACTCTTAACAATAAAACATTTGAAAAAGCATATATTAATTTTGATGAAATTATGAAAGGCGGACTTTTCTATTTTGAAATGAATGATAAACCTAACAAAAACTGGGCTTCGAAAAAGGAACATGCTCCTTATTCGATGTCGAATGAAAATTAATTTAAATGAAAAATTATTTAGAAATCAATAAAAAATCCTGGAACAACAGAACTTCAGTTCATCTCGAGTCTGAATTTTATGACGTTAAAAGTTTTCTTGAAGGGAAATCATCTCTGAATTCAATCGAGTTGGAGTTATTGGGAAATGTTGAAGGAAAAAGCATTTTGCATTTGCAGTGTCATTTTGGTCAGGATACGATTTCGTTGAGCCGTTTGGGCGCAAAATCAGTTGGAGTAGATTTGTCTGACAAAGCGATTGAAGCAGCCAGAAATTTAGCTGAAAAAGATAATTCTGATGCGAGATTTATTTGTTCAGATATTTACGATTTATCCAATCATTTAAACGAAAAATTTGATATTGTTTTTACGAGTTATGGAACGATTGGCTGGCTTCCAGATTTGGACAAATGGGCAAAAGTTGTTTCATACTTTTTAAAACCTCAAGGAAAATTTGTGATTGTTGAATTTCATCCGCTTGTTTGGATGTTTGATGATGATTTTCAACGGATTGAATACACTTATTTTAAATCAGAAGCAATCGAAACTGTGGAAAGTACTTACACCGAAAACGCAGAAGAAAAAGATGAATTCGTCAGTTGGAACCATGGTTTGGGAGAAGTTATAAACAGTTTGATTTCAAATAGTTTGGAAATTAATTCGTTGGATGAATATGATTATTCACCTTATAATTGTTTCAACAAAACTGAAGAATTCGAAGCTGGAAAATTCAGAATCAAACATTTAGAAAATAAAATTCCGATGGTTTACAGTATTTCTGCAACTAAGATTTAAAGTTTATTTATAAACTCTACAAACAAATCCCGAATGTTCTGAAATTCAGATAAATTCAAAGTTTCTCCTTTGTCAAATGGGTCGTGGTAATGTCCTGCGCCGCCCAAAGTATAAGTGAAAAATGAAGGAATACCTTTTTCATAAAATGGGCAATGGTCCGAATTACAAGCCTCGCCGCGTTTCTTGATTTGTTTGAGATAATTATTTTTTGAATTAATTTGATTCAGCAGTTCATATTCTTTCGTGAAAATAGAACTATTGACGATTTGAATACCATCTTCACCAGCACCCATAATATCAAAATTCAAAAGAAATTTTATCCTTTTCAAATCAATTAATGGATTTTCTACGAAATGATAGGATCCGATTAATCCGGCTTCTTCGGCTCCAAAAGCAATGAAAATTAATGTGTATTTTGGTTTGTTTTTGGAATAATATTTTGCCAGATTGAGCAAAAAAGCAGTACCGCTTGCATTGTCATTTGCTCCTGGAAAATATACATTTCCGACTTTCCCCAAATGGTCATAATGCGCCGTAATTACTATTAAAGAATCTTTATTTTCACCTTCAATTTTACCAATTACGTTTTTTGATTTAAAATTATTAATGAATTCACTTTCAATTCCATAATCATCAATATTTAAATTTTTACTGTAATATTTTTCATTGACGATAAATTCTGCAATACTGTCCTGAACTTGCGAGAGCGAAGCCGTTAATTTGTCTTTTGTAAAATAGAAAATCGAACGGTTTTGGTTTTCTTCGGGCTTATAAAAATTTGCCCAATGTTTATAATATTGGTTGAGTGAATCGACTTCAAATTGATACGGAGGAAAAACTACATGTTTTCCTTTTTGTGCCAACATATCTTTTTGAATGAAATCTATAAACGATGATTCATATTTTAACGAAATTGCAAAATATTCAGGTTCGAAATGATAAATCTCTTTTTGATGAAAGTTTTGACTATATGAGCTTGGCTTTACTATAAAATCTTCACCATATTTCAATTCTTTGTCATTCAGTTTCAATTTCGCATTTTTGATGACATTGATGGGCATAGTAAAATCCTGAAAATAAGAATCATTTATTTTTTTTAAACCTAGTTTTTCAAATTCATTAGCGATAAATTCTGCAGATTTTTCCATTCCATCATCAACATATCCACGTCCTGCAAATTCTTCAGAAGTTAAAGTTGTAATGACGGAACGTGCATAATTCGTTTCAGCATTTTGAGCGAAACAAATCGTTGAAAATAAGAAGGATATGAAAAATTTAAAGTTCAATGTTAAACGTTTCGAGTCAACAACATTGAAAACATATTTGCACTTCAATTTTCCAACATCCATCATCCATCTAAATTTACCCATTGACCGCTTCCACGTGCTCCACTTTTCCGGGCATCATTTCTTTTAACATCGCTTCGATACCGTTTTTCAAAGTGAAAGTCGAAGAAGGACAACCCGAACAAGCACCTTGTAAAAGCATTTTAGCAGTTTTTGTATCTTCCTCAAATTCAATCAATTCAATATTTCCACCATCACCAGCAACTGCGGGTTGTACGTATTCTTGCAAAATATCTTTTATTTGCTGTTCGATGTCCGAATATTCCACTTTGGCATAAGTATTTTCAAACGAAGGATAAGACGGAGTGTAAACGTAATCCGCTTGAACGATTTCTTTTCCTGACTGCAAATAATCCAAAAGAAAATAACGCAATTCCAAAGCCAATCCATTCCAGTCAGCATCTTCCGTTTTGGTTACCGAAATGTAATTTTCCGAGACAAAAACTTCTTTTACATAGTCAAACTGAAATAATTCTTTGGCAACCGGAACTTTCTCAGAGTCTTCAACAGATTTTACTTCCGCGATTCCTGCATAAATTAATTTATTGGAAACGAATTTCATCACCGCCGGATTGGGCGTTACTTCAGCATACAATGTAAAAGGGTCTGCTTGTTGGCGCGCGATGATTGTACCTTCGTTCAAATGGCGGTTGACGATTTCTTTCAAATCTTCTATAACCATTTCCCAGTCTATGTTTTCCGTTTTTTGAATCGCTACGAAATTAGCCGTTATGTAAACTTTTGTGACAAAAGGAAATTGTAATAATTCTTGTGCCAAAAGAGATTCACTTGCCTGATCATTTTTTTCAAGCTCCATGCTTCCGTTGGTCAATGTTTCGTCGCACACAAATTTCATGATTTGCGGGCTGTGTGTTGTTTCTACGTAAACTCTATCCATAAGGCAAAATTAAATCAACTTCCTTATATTTAAACCATAAATTGATAGTTAAATTTTATGGCTTTAGTTAGAGAATTATTGGGCAAAAATCCTCAGTTCGGAGAAAATTGTTTTTTGGCAGAAACTGCAGTGATTATCGGCGATGTAGAAATGGGAAATGATTGCAGCATTTGGTACAATGCGGTTTTACGAGGCGATGTGAATTTCATCAAAATGGGAAATAAAGTAAACATCCAAGACAATGCGATGGTACACTGTACTTATCAGAAATTCCCGATGACAATTGGAAATAACGTTTCGGTTGGGCATAACGCAACCGTTCATGGATGTACGATTCATGATAATGTTTTGATAGGAATGGGCTCAATCGTGATGGATGATTGTGTGGTGGAATCTTATAGTATCGTTGCTGCAGGAGCGGTTGTGACACAAGGAACACATATAAAGGAAGGCGAGCTTTGGGCGGGAATTCCTGCAAAAAAAATCGGAATGGTTTCACAAGGCCTGAAGGAAGGAGAAATCGAAAGAATTGCCAATAATTATGTAAAATACAGTGGTTGGTATAAGTAATTTTTAAATTTCTTCTAATTTTTTATTGATCAAATCACTCAATTTTCTGGCTTTTTGCATAATCATTAAATGGGTTCCTCCTGAAATCCTTTCAACATGATGTAGTTTTGAAAAAGGAAAAACAACATCTTTGTCCCCGTGAAAATGAATGAATTCTCCCATGTCAACATGGTTTTTCCACTTCACAATTTTATCAATTGACCATCTCAAATAATAAGGATCTCTGAATTCAAAAAATTCATTCATATCCGGCATTTTTGAACTGTAGAGTTTTCTGAACATCGCATAAGAAAATCCTTTTTCAGATGAAATAAAGCTTGGCGGAATCAGTTTATGGACATTTGTACTCGCAGAAAATTTCATGAATTGTGGCAGTTCATTTCTGTCCTTTACGGTTGAAATCAAAATGTTTAATTTCGGATTCAGAAAACGATTCATTTCCTGCACGATAATTCCACCAAATGAAAGTCCCATTAAAATAAAATCTTCCGAAGTATCAATTTTTTCAGCCATTCTTTCGGCATAATGCTCCAAAGATTCATCTGTTTCCGGCAAAAGCCAGGGAATGTAAACACGCTCAAAATCAGGATTGATTTTCAAATAATCAAATGCTTTCTGATTGGCGCCTAATCCGCTTACCTGGTAGATTTTCATGATGAAATTTGAAAATTAGTTAATTTGAAAATAATTATTCATAAACTTCTTCAAATTTTCGAGAAGGTCTTCTTGAAATTTCGACACAGCCATTTACATTCATAAAAGCCAGATCAACCGTTTCGGTTTTATTGATTAATTCTTCAGAAAAATCAGTTTCAACTTTTACGTAATTCTCTGTAAATCCGTGGATTTTTCCGTTTTTATTATCCGATTCCCAAAGAACTTTTTGGGTAGTACCTAATTGAGATTGGTAAAAAGCTAAACGTTTTTTCTCAGAAAGAATTCTGAGCATTTTGTTGCGTTGTTTACGAACATTTTGTGGAACAATTCCTTCAAAATTTGTGGCTTCTGTATTGTCTCTTTCTGAATAGGTAAATACATGCAAATAACTGATTGGCAGACCGTTTAAGAAATTATAAGTTTCTAAAAAATGTTCATCTGTTTCGCCCGGGAAACCAACAATCACATCGACTCCGACACAGGAATGAGGCAAAACTTCACGGATTTTTGAAATTCTTTCATGATATAATTTTGTCAGGTAACGGCGTTTCATTTTTTTCAAAATAGCATCGCTCCCTGATTGTAGTGGAATGTGAAAATGTGGAACAAATCTTTCACTTTTGGAAACAAATTCTATCGTTTCATTTCTTAGTAAGTTGGGTTCGATAGACGAAATTCTGACGCGCTCAATGTTTTCTACCTGATCCAGTTCCTGAACCAATTCAAGGAAAGTATGTTCGTGTTTCTTATTTCCGAATTCGCCTTTTCCGTAATCACCGATATTTACTCCTGTAAGAACAATTTCTTTGATTCCTCTATCAGCAATTTCTCTTGCATTTTTCAAAACATTTTCAACCGTATCTGAGCGGGAAATTCCACGTGCTAAAGGAATAGTGCAATAAGTACATTTGTAATCGCATCCATCTTGAACTTTCAGAAAAGCACGGGTTCTGTCACCAATCGAATACGAGCCAACATAAAAATCGGCTTCGCTGATCTCGCAAGAGTGAATCAAAGTATCTTCTTGTTTGTTTAAATCCTCAAGATAATCTGCAATATTAAATTTTTCAGTAGCACCCAAAACCAAATCTACACCATCCATTTCAGCAATTTCCTGCGGTTTCAATTGCGCATAACATCCAACAATAGCCACAAATCCCTTTGGATTTACTTTCATTGCATTTTTGACGATGGTACGACATTCCTTATCGGCATTTGCTGTTACAGAACAGGTATTAATCACATAAACATCTGCAGGCTGGTTGAATTCTACGCGCTTATAACCGTTGTCCAAAAGGTTTCTGGCAATGGTGGAAGTTTCGGAGAAATTTAATTTGCACCCGAGCGTGTGAAAAGCAACCGTTTTATTAGTTGAAAACATTTTGCAAAAATACATATTTTGGTTGATAGTTGTAGGTTGATGGTTTTTTGTTTAGGAATATTAGAGATGGTGTTTATTTAATTTGATTTTTCAAAATAATTTTCCAACCAACCAACCTTTTTCAAGTCGTTTGCATCAATGTATATAGAAACCAAAAAAATATTCAAAATGAAAACGATATTATTTACAGTAGGAACTACAATTGCATTGTCAACTACATTTAATCCCGGAATTAAAAAAAATATTCAAGATGAAACTTATTTAGCTTCAAATTCAATTCAAGCGGAAGAAAATTTAGCAGAAACTAAAATCCAGGTTGCTTTGTTATTAGATACTTCAAGCAGCATGGATGGATTGATAGACCAAGCGAAATCTCGCCTTTGGAACATTGTCAATACTTTGACCACTTTAAGATATGACGGAAAAATGCCTGTGATTGAAATTAGTTTGTATGAATATGGAAACGATGGATTATCAGCAGAAAGTGGTTTCATCCGACAAGTAACAGCATTGACGACTGATTTAGATTTATTATCAGAAAAATTATTTGCTTTGCGAACCAATGGTGGGGCAGAATTTTGCGGTCAAGTCATCAAAACATCTTTGGATGAACTGAAATGGGACAGTAACAAAAAAAGCATGAAACTCATTTACATCGCGGGAAATGAGCCGTTTAATCAAGAAGGAAGCATTAATTATACAGAAGCAATTTCTGAAGCGGTTTCAAAAAATGTGTTTGTCAATACGATTCATTGTGGAGATGACCAGTCCGGACAGATGGGATTTTGGAAAGATGGTGCAGTAAAAGGGAAAGGCGAATATTTCTTTATCGACCAAAACCAAAAAGTCAGATACATTTCCACGCCTTATGATGTGAAAATTGATGATTGTAATACGAGGTTAAATGCCACTTATATGTATTATGGACGTGAAGGAAACATGATGAAAGAGCGTCAGGAACAACAAGATAAGGCCGCAGAATCTATCAGCTATGAAAATAAAGCGAGCCGTGCAGAAGCAAAGGCCGGTAGCAATTATTCAAATGCAGGTTGGGATTTGGTAGATGCATTTAACCAAAAACAAATCAAATTGGAAGATTTGGATAAATCTACATTACCTGAAAAGTATAAAAATATGACCACCAAACAGCTTCAAACTGAAATCGAAAAGCTAAACAAACAGCGCTCTGAAATCCAAAAAGAAATAATTGATTTGTCTTCACAAAGAGAAAAATTCATCCAAACTGAATTGGAAAAAACAGGAGAAGGCGAAACTGATTTAGGAAAAGCAATTACCGATGCGGTTTTGAAATTTGCGAATCAGCAAGGATATACGCAGAAATAAAATAAAAGGGTAATCTGAGCTACCTTTAAAATTCCACTTTTTTCTTTAAACCTCGGTGAAAATTTAGTTTGCCGGGGTTTTCTTTTTTGTTCAAACTTTGACAAAGTTTAATTAGTGATTTTAAATTTAAACCCAATTCCATGCAGGTTTTCGATAGAAACAGAATCATCATCCACAAAAATTTTACGCAATCGGGAAATGAAAACATCTAAACTTCTTCCCATGAAATAATCATCGTCGCCCCAAAGTGCTTTCAAAATTTCTTCGCGCTTGAGGACGGAATTTTTATTTTCTAAGAAAAATTTGAGAAGTTCAGATTCGCGCTGAGTTAACGTAATGACTTCACTTTCATGTGAAAGCCTATAATTTTTCGAATCAAAAACATATTTTCCGACTTTAGGTAAATAAGTTTTAAAATTGTTTTTCTGTGTTCGTTTCAGGAAAATTTCAATTTTCAGAACTAATTCCTCGATGCTGAAAGGTTTTATCAAATAATCATCCGCACCGATTTTCAGACCTTTGATGCGGTCTTCTTTCAGTGTTTTGGCTGAAATAAAAATAATTGGAATTTCAGAATTCAAATTCCTGATTTCCTGCGCCAATTCAAATCCGTCCAATTTCGGCATCATGATGTCAAATAAACAAATGTCAAACGAATCTGATTTGAACATTTCCAGAGCAGATTTCCCGTCTGCACAATGCACAACTTCGTAATTGGGTTCCAAATTGTCCTGCGTCAAAAAAGCAATCGTTTCGTCATCTTCTGCGTATAAAATTCTGTATTTCATGATTTAAGAATTTGGAAAAATAATGGAAATCGTCAAGCCTTTGTCTGAATTATTTTTGGCAGAAATCTTCCAATGATGCTGCTGAATTATTTTTTTTACATAAAATAAACCCAATCCGAAACCATTTACTTCTGTACTTTTTTTGTTGGAAACACGGTAAAATTTATCAAATATAAATGAAATATTTTTCGATGGAATTCCAATTCCATTGTCAGAAAAATCTAGCCTTAATTCTTTGTTTTTTCTTGTCGAAGTAATTTTTATTTCAGGATTTTCATCGCTGTACTTTATGGAATTGTCGAATAAATTATGCACAACATTGGTAAAGTGAAATTCATCCGCTTTTATAGTTTCATCAGGATTTACCTCAATTTCAACTTTTAAATTTTCATGTTTCATCAGCATTGGTTCAACAATTTCATTCAATAAAGAAAACAAATGAATTTTTATAGGATTGATTGCTAATGCAGATTCGTCATTTCGGGCGATGTTTAGAATTTTCTCAATGTGGTTATTGAGCTTTTTTCCTTGTGTTGTAATGATCGAAGTATAATTATTTAATTTTGAATCATTTTGAATCAAATCCTGATTGCTCAAATAATTGGAAGCGAGTAGGATAGAGGAGAGGGGAGTTTTGAATTCGTGCGTCATATTGTTGATGAAATCACGCTGCAATTCCGAATATTTTTTATGTTGAATGATCGTATAAATGGAATAAACATATACCAAAAGTATCACAATCAGCGCAAAAGAAAGCACAAACCAAAACTGCAAAGAACTGATCAGATACGAGGTTTCTTGCGGAAATCGAATCGCAAAATAATAAACCAAATCATTTGATTTCGGAAATTCAATCGTTCTTTTCGGCGTTAAATCATCATCAATCGAAATGTATTTTCCATACATCATATCATCACTTTCGCAATTGTAAATCGCATATTCATAATCAGTTACGATATTAAATTTTGAAAATTCTGTTTTGAGGTAATGTTCCAGAACTTTGGGCTCGATGTTGTCATTTACGTTGACGATGTAGTAATCGTTTGAAATTCTTTGGATTAAATCTTTGGTGGAAAATTCATGACCGTTGTTTTCGTACAATTCTCGCGCAACTTCGAGCAAAGCGATATGAACCTTTTGAGAGAATTTTTTTTCTTCCAAAGTAAATGCTTTGTACGTCCAAATCAATTGCGCAATCAGAATCCCGATGGTCGCAATCAAGCCGAGAACGATGATGATATTTAGTTTTTTGATGTTCATTTTCAGAGCAATATTACTTAAAAAGAACCGAGTTCATTTGCGATTAACAACTCATTAACAAAAGATTGAAAACGGTTAACAAGAGGCAATTAATTCTCAACTTACTTTTGTCATGTAACAAATCAAAATTAGTTTAATCTTAAAAATTATTTATTATGAAAATTCTAAAAACGACTTTAATTGCACTTTCATTGGCAGTAATTCCGGTTTCTGCTTCAGTTGTAAATGTAAACACAATCATCGAAAATCTTGTTGATGCGGTGATTTCTTGGAAATCTGAAACGATTGACGTTGGACAAATTCCACAAGGAACTCCCAAAACCATCAAATTTGAATTTACAAACGCGACTGCAAAACCGGTTTTGGTAACGAATGTGAAAGCTGCTTGTGGTTGTACTGCAACGGATTATAGCAAAGAACCAATCGCTCCGGGAAAAACGGGATATGTAAATGCAATTTATAATGCAGCGAATGCGGGTGCGTTTACCAAAAGTGTAACCGTAACTACAAGTGACAGCGATGCTCCTAAAAAATTGACCTTCAAAGGAACAGTTGTCGCAAAATAAGAATTCCTTTATTCATTATATAGTTATTTTTTAACAGAAAACGGACACTTTACTTAGTGTCCGTTTTTTATTGCTTCAACTTTCTCAAAGTTTAATCTGTTTGAAATTTACTTTGACAAATATTTTATTTCAGAATTAATTTTCTTCAACCAAAACCCATTCACCTGCATCGATTAGTGGTTTTGCCTGTTTGAATTTCATTTCTTTCTTCTCTCCGGTAGCAACATTACGTAAACTTACTTTGTCATTTGGTAAAATTTTTACAACGTTTCTCGGAGCGGTCACTGCAGGTCTTTGCGTAGGCGCATCGGCCGAAGTTCTTTGTTGAGGTTGCGTTTCGTCCGCACCACGGTTGGTTTCAACTTTCTCAACTTTTTCCTGACGAGCTTGTTGAATCTGTTGTGGATCCGGCGTTGGCAATTCTCCTTTGAATAAGAATGAAATGATTTCTTTGTTTACCCGATCTAACATTCTTTGGAATACATAGAAAGATTCTTGTTTGTAAATCACCAAAGGATCTTTTTGTTCGTAAACCGCATTCTGAACCGAACGGCGTAAATCATCCACATCACGCAAATGTTCTTTCCAATGGTCATCAATCAGACTCAAAACGATTCCTTTTTCAAAATCTTTGATCAATCTTTTCCCTTGAGATTCATAAGCTTCTTTCAAATCGGTAACCACCATCAAGGTTTTGATTCCGTCTGTAAATGGAACCTGAATTCTTGAGAACTGATTTCCAGGATTTTCAAAAACGCTTGCGATGATTGGGAAAGCATTTTGTGCCTGATGTTCAATTCTTAATTTATAATCTTCTAAAGCGGCTTGGTAAACCTTTTCAGTTAAATCTTTTGTGGAAGTTGATTTGAATTCACTTTCCTGGATAGGTGTATCCATTGTGAAATATTTAATCAAATCAAATTCTAACTGTTTGAAATTTTCGTTGTTCTTCGCTTCGCCTACAATCGATGCGGAAGTATCGTAAATCATGTTGGCGATATCGACATCTAAACGGTCGCCGAACAAAGCATTTTTTCTTCTTCTGTAAATGACTTCACGCTGTTTGTTCATCACGTCATCATATTCTAATAAACGCTTACGAACTCCAAAGTTATTTTCTTCTACTTTTTTCTGGGCACGTTCGATGGATTTTGAAATCATGGAGTGTTGAATCATGTCGCCATCTTTGTGACCCATTCTGTCCATCAATTTTGAAATTCTTTCCGAACCAAACAAACGCATCAAATTGTCTTCCAAAGAAACATAGAAAAGCGAACTTCCCGGATCTCCCTGACGACCGGCACGACCACGCAACTGACGGTCAACACGACGCGAATCGTGACGTTCCGTACCGATGATTGCCAAACCACCTGCTTCTTTTACTTCTTGGTTGATTTTAATGTCGGTACCACGACCCGCCATATTCGTCGCAATCGTTACAATTCCGGCAGTTCCTGCTTCGGTAACGATGTCTGCTTCTTTTTTATGCAATTTTGCATTCAATACATTGTGTTGAATTTTTCTCAATTGCAAAGCACGGCTCAACAATTCCGAAGTTTCAACATTTGTCGTTCCGACCAAAACCGGACGTTTTTGGTTTTGGGATAAATCAACGATGTCTTCAATTACCGCGTTGAATTTTTCACGGTTTGTTTTATAAACTTTGTCTTGTAAATCGTTTCTCTGGATCTGACGGTTGGTTGGAATTACTACCACATCCAATTTATAGATTTCCCAGAATTCACCTGCTTCCGTTTCTGCCGTTCCCGTCATCCCGGCCAATTTATTGTACATACGGAAATAATTCTGCAAAGTAACCGTAGCGAAAGTCTGCGTCGCTGCTTCGATTTTTACGTTTTCCTTTGCCTCTATGGCTTGGTGCAATCCGTCTGAATAACGGCGACCATCCATGATACGACCTGTCTGCTCGTCAACGATTTTTACCTGACCTTCCATTACCACATATTCATTGTCTTTTTCAAACAAAGTATATGCTTTTAACAATTGGGTAAGCGTATGAATTCTTTCAGATTTAATTGAAAAATCTCTGAAAAATTCTTCTTTTTCTAAATGTTCTTCTTCTTTTGGTAAATTTTTAGCTTCAATTGTAGCCAATTCAGTTCCAACATCTGGCAAAACAAAGAAATTTGGGTCTTCCATCCCCTGAGACAAATACTCAATTCCTTTGTCAGTCAAATCAACCTGATTGTTTTTTTCATCAATTACGAAATATAAATGTTGGTCAACTTCAGGCATTTCGCGGTTGTTGTCAGCGATATAATGCGCTTCTGTTTTTTGTAATTGAGTACGAATTCCTTCCTGACTTAAAAATTTAATCAAAGGTTTATATTTAGGTAAACCTCTGAAAACTTGGTATAAATGAAATCCTCCGTCTTTTTTATCTCCACCTTCGAAACGTTTTTTTGCCTCGTTCAAGGTTTTATTTAATTCATCACGTTGGATGTTGTAAAGTTGATCAACTTTTGGTTTTAAATTATCAAATTCCTGACGGTCACCTTGTGGTACCGGACCGGAAATAATCAATGGCGTTCTCGCATCATCTACCAAAACCGAGTCAACCTCATCGACAATTGCAAAGTTTAATTCACGCTGAACCAAACTGTCCGGCGAATTTGCCATATTGTCACGTAAATAATCGAAACCAAATTCATTGTTGGTTCCATAAACGATGTCTGCTTTGTAAGCTTGTCTTCTTCCCGGAGAATTCGGCTGATGGTTATCGATACAATCAATTCTCAACCCGTGGAATTCAAAAACAGGTGCCATCCAAGCCGAGTCACGTTTTGCAAGGTAATCATTCACGGTCACCAAGTGCACACCGCGACCAGTCAAAGCATTCAGATAAACAGGCAAGGTTGCAACCAAAGTTTTACCTTCACCGGTTTGCATCTCCGCAATTTTACCTTGGTGAAGAGCAGTACCACCAATCAACTGGACAGTGTAGTGAACCATGTCCCAGGTAACTTGTTTTCCGGCAGCATCCCAGGAGTTTTTCCAGATGGCTTTGTCTTCACTTACCAATTCAACATAAGATTTCTGTGCAGAAAGTTCTCTGTCAAAAGGAGTTGCGGTAACTTCCATTGTAGAGTTACCGGCAAATCTTTTGGCAGTTTCTTTCATCACCGCAAAAGCTTCGGGAAGAATTTCCAAAAGGATTTTTTCTTCTATTTCGTAAGCTTCTTTGTTGATTTTGTCAATTTGATTATAAATTGATTCTTTCTCTTCAAAATTTTCAGTGGTTTCCGCTTTGGATTTCAATTCAGAAATTTCATTTTTCTGAGCTTTCGTTGCTTCCTGTAATTTATTTTGAAATTCTTTCGTTTTATTTCTTAATTCATCTATCGAAAGACTGCTGATTTGATTTTCGGCTTCAAGGGCTTTATCAGCATATTTTTGTAATTCTTTTACGTCTTTTTGATTTTTGTCCCCCAAAAATCCTTTCAACACTTTTTCAATAATACTCATAATTCGTTATTTCATAGCCAATTCAATTACAGTCAGGAAATTCCTGACGTACGATAAATCAATCGAACAGGTTAAATTTTATAAATTAAAAAAGCCCTATTTCGGGCTTTGGATTTTTTTAATATTCGTCTTCATTCCACAAGAAATCATCATCTGTTGGATAATCAGACCAGATTTCTTCTATGCTTTCATAAGAATCTCCTTCATCTTCGATAGATTGTAGGTTTTCTACAACTTCCAAAGGCGCTCCGGTACGGATTGCGTAATCAATCAATTCATCTTTTGTAGCCGGCCACGGCGCATCACTCAAGTAAGATGCTAATTCTAAAGTCCAATACATATTCTTTTAAATAAAATGGGTAACTTAATTTTTATCATTCATTTATTGTCTCAACCGAGACGTTGTTGCGGTATCAAAAAATCTGCCAAATTATACGTGTCAGGTTTCTGATGTTTATTTCCTATTTTTGGGCAAATTTATCGAAAAAAATGACAAATAATATAACTAATTTATTTAAGATAAAATACCCGATTGTACAAGGCGGAATGATTTGGAACAGCGGCTGGAGACTAGCTTCAGCAGTGAGTAATTGCGGAGGCCTCGGATTGCTGGGAGCCGGGAGTATGTATCCTGATGTTTTGAAAGAACATATAAAGAAGTGTAAACTCGCGACTGACAAACCATTTGGTGTCAATCTGCCGATGCTTTATCCTGACATTGACCAACATATAAAAACCATAATAGAAGAAAAAATTCCGGTCGTTTTTACATCAGCCGGAAACCCAAAAACATGGACTGAAACCCTGAAAAAAGAAGGAATTATAGTGGTTCATGTAGTGAGCAGCGCGAAATTTGCTTTGAAGTCTCAGGAAGCCGGAGTAGATGCAGTTGTGGCAGAAGGTTTTGAAGCAGGCGGACATAATGGCAGAGAAGAGACAACGACTTTTTGTCTGATTCCCGATGTAAAACGCAAAATTGAAATTCCATTGATAGCTGCCGGAGGAATCGGAACAGGAAGACAAATCCTTGCTGCAATGGTTTTAGGAGCAGACGGCGTGCAAATCGGTTCACGTTTTGCGGCAACTTTTGAATCTTCTTCGCATGATTTGTTTAAACAAGAAATAGTAAAAGCGGAGGAAGGAGCAACGGTTTTGACTTTGAAGGAATTGGCTCCTGTACGATTGATTAAAAATTCATTTTATGAAGAAATTCAAAATGCATATTCGAATTGTGCAACAAAAGAAGATTTAATCAATTTACTCGGAAGAGCCAGAGCCAAACGTGGGATGTTTGAAGGCGATTTGATAAATGGTGAAATCGAAATAGGGCAGGTTTCTTCTTTGATTGACGATGTGAAATCTGTGAAATCTGTTTTTGAAGAGTTTGTGAATGAGATTCATAACTTTAATTTCGATTTTAAAATTTAAATAATAAAATAGCAGGATTTCAGTCCTGCCATTAAAATATTATTTACTAATGGCTCGGGGCTTGAAGATAGTGGCAGTTAAGAAAACAGAGACTTTCAATTTTCCTCCAATTTTGGCATAAGCTATTTGCTAAATTATCAAAAAAGAGTAAATAAAAAGAGCTTTTGAGACAAAAGGAAACGCTGTATTAGTATTTCCTTGTTTTTACCAAACTATTAATTATGACTACTATTTTATTCGGAAAAATTTTCAAATCTTTTACCATCGTAACGAAAGAGCCCGCAGTTTCGTGTGCCAATCCAGAGGTTTCCATTGCGATCTTCAAGCATGTTCCATACTGAATTTTTACTCATATCGTCTTTGGTTGTAAAATTTTCAAAGGTTTTTCCATCGTAACGCCATAATCCATCTATGCTTTCTATTGAATTGATTTTTTCGCCTCCGTCAAACCAGATATTTCCAATTTTGTCTCTGAAAATGGCGGAACCGATATTTGTTTTTTCTGTAAACATTTTAAATTCCTGACCATCATAACGGAACACTCCGTTATGTCTGCCGCTGAACCAGATGTGTCCGTTCTTATCTTCCAGCATATACCTGATCCACCCGTCATTATTGGGTTTAGTACTCGTTATGGATTTTCCGTCATAACGTATAATACCTTCTTCGGCAATGGGTCCGGAACCTATCCAGATTGTTCCATTGTTATCTTCCAATAAGCATTGTATCCATTTAAGCTGAAGATTTTGATGGTTTGCAATGCCAATCTTGTCCAAAAATCGGCTAAACGATCTTCCATCATAGCAATACAAATCCAGCGAAGTGCCAAACCAGATTGTTCCACTTTTATCCTGCATCATACTCCACACTTCATTCTTGCCTGACTGAGATGTTGCAATTTCTAAACCATTTAAGCTGGTAATCGTAAACGGAATTTTTGAAATAATCTTTCCATCGTAACGGCTAATGCCATCGTCCGTTCCAAACCAAATATTTCCTAAACTATCTTCCAGAATAGACCAAACTTTATTATTACTTAAACCATCTTCTTCTGTAAACTGCGTAAATTCTTTTCCATCATATCGGTAAACACCTTCGCCCGTTGTACCAAACCAAAGGTTGCCGTCTTTGTCTTGCAAACTACAATGAACGTTTTGATATATATCGGTGCCTTGTGTTTTGGTCAGCTTTATATTTTTACTTGTGAATGATAGTCGATCAATGACCACTTTATCTGGTTGTTGTGTTTGGGTTTGTCCGTTGCAGGAGATGAAAAATGTTGACACCAGCAGTAAAAAGAAAACTGGATTTTTGAATGTAAGCTTCCTCATGTATAATTATTTTTATAGTTCATTTTTGTCCAATAGTAACTTTCTCAAATTTTTCTCCGTTGAATTTGCGTACACCTTCTCCTTCTGTTATAAACCATAAATCACCTTTACTGTCTTTATAGATGGTGTTCATTTTGTTATTTTCAATGCCATCTTTTGTTGTGAAATTCCGTAAGTTTCTCCCGCCTGTCGTGAGCGTATCCGAAGTGTTATAACTCCAGACTCCGGCGTCAATTGTACCTATCCAAAGGGTTCCATTCCGGTCTTCGTTGATGGCCCAGACCCGTGCAAGGTTTTCAGAGTTTTTGGATGTATTTGTTTTTTTCAGGAATTCAGGATTGCTTAATCCTTTTTCTTCGGTGAAATTTGTCAGCTTTTTCCCATCATAGCGGAATAGCCCGTAACCATTATTGCCAAACCAGAGATTGCCTTTGCTGTCTTGAAATATTGTACGTACCGCAGCGCCACTTAATCCTTTTTCAGTAAAGTAGGTAAATGCTTCGCCATCGTAGCGGCATACGCCCTTTTGATCCGTACCAAACCAAAGATTACCTGCTTTATCTTTGAGCATACAATAAATACCATAAGGCCGGTCTAAGTTGGAAGCAGAGGTTTGATAGTGGGAAGGATGAATCGGAAATTTTGTAAATATTACTCCATCGTATTGATACACAATCCCTTCGTTTTCAAAAAAGAGATGATCGCTTTTATAGTGCAGGTTTTCTTTCGAGATGGCTTTTAAAGTATGTGCATAATTACTAAAAAATCCGGTATTAAATTTACAAAGACCTTGGCTGGTACTGAACCACAAATTACCCGCAGCATCTTCTTGAATAGCCGAAACATGGTTACTGCCCAAACCATCCTGCTCTGTCAATTGTATTAAAGAAACTCCATCATACTTATAAATACCATCGCCATTGGTTCCAAACCAATAATGGCCGTTTTTATCTTGCAGCATACAAAGGATATTTTCGCTTAGTTTGTTAACAACCTTCGTACTAAAATCAATAGTATGTACTTTGTTATCGACTGGTTTCTCTTTCACTGCTATTATATTCTGAGGATTGCTTTGTCCGTTACACGAATTAAGGAGTAGGAGCAGCAACCATACTCCGGTCGTAATCCATCCGGTATTTTTGTATATCATTTTTAGTTTTATCATGAATGTATTATTAAATCCGGTATTACTAAAATACTTAAAATCATTAATCAATTCTTCCAATAACTCCTTTTAGTCTGACTTGCCTTTAATCTGTTGGGGTTTTGCAAAACCTTCCCAGTCATATACCAGTGCTATGCTGTTGAGCAACTCTAATAAAATAGTACCATCCTCTGAATTGACAAACAAAACTACTCCCTTTCCATTGGTTAAGCCTGCAATGTAAAAGCCACTGAAACCCTGGTTACGGGCATCATGAAAAAAGTATTTTTCACCATTTCTGTCCTGTAAAAATGTTCCCATCGCTGCGCTTTCATCTCCATAAGGTGTCAAATGTAATCCGGCTATTTCCTGATTCAAAACCTTTGATGATAGCCCTTTGTAAGCCAGCTGCATTTCAATGATGTATTTACCGATATCCGTTGGTGTCGTCCACAATCCGGCAGCAGCTTTTTCCGGATACACAAAATACTTTCCCGGGACTTCAGCCCCGTTCCTTTCATAACCTGTTGCCAGATTTTTCTGTTGGTCGGCTGGAGGTGGCTGGTTGTAAAAACTATTAGACATGCCCAATGGCTTAAGGACATTTTTATACATAAACTGCTCATAAGGCTGTTGGGTAATATCGGTAAGTATTTGCTGGGAAATGAGAATACCTCCTCCGGAATAGCTGAATGCTGTGCCAGGTTCTGTCAGAGAACGTATCGGTGGTGTGTTTGCGGGATACTTACCGTCTAAAATCTCTGTAATTCCTGGAATGATACTATTCCTTTCATAACCGGGAAAACCATAAACCGATACGCCTGCAGTATGGCTTAGCAATTGTGCAGTTGTAATTTTTTTGTTGTTTGACAGTGTGTCATAAGGAAATGTCCATGAGGTTAAATACCGGTTGATGTCCTCATGGAGATTTAGTTTACCATGTTGCGCCAATTGTAAAACTCCAATTGCATTTAAGGACTTACTAATGGAGCCGGGTTCAAACAAAGTGTTGGTTGTTACTTTCCTGTTTTCCTTTTTGTCAGCATAGCCATATCCTTTTGCCCAAACAATCTGGTAGTTGTCAATAACAGCGATACTTAATCCGGTTACATTGTAATGCTTCATTCTTTCCTGAATATGGTAACCGTCCATGACGACACCTCCCGAAAGATTGTTTTCAACCCGGGTTATTTGTTCCTTTACAGTATTGGAGTATTGTTGTGCTATGGCTGTCGTCAGACCATGAAAAAGCAGAACAGTAAAACAGAGTTTTCTCATATTGAATTTTATTAGCTTTGTGTATGAATTAAAAAGGGATAATTTTTTAGAGAGGTACGTTGTAAATAGCGTGTGATATAACAAAGCTATCTGTAATCCTTTCTGTGCATGCGAAAAGAGTGTAAAAAGCTTGTAAAACATTGTAAATAATGTGTAAAATGTATTTACATTGTAGGTTTTAGGGTAATATTGTACTGTATGAAGCATTTTTACTATTTCTTATCGGTTGCCGTTTCATTGATGCTATTTGTAGCAGCGATGGCATTTATGAACACAAAAAAAGAGCTTCCCGATAAGCATCTGGAAGTTGTGCTTCGTAATATCGGTCATGAATTATTGCTTCATTCCAAAGATTCTACCTCAAGGGTATTACCTGTCAAAATGATAAATGAACGTACCTATCAGATTTCTTTTGAGAACGGTTTTGGCTTTACACCCGATACTTTGATGCGTCTTGTACATCAACAATTGACAAAAACGGATATGCCAAAGGATTATATAGTGAGTGTAAATGACTGCCATGGAAATAAAACCATCTTTGCCTTTGAAATAAATACATTCAATGGCGATTTGAAACCCTGCGGAGGAAGAGAACAGGAAACAGGGTGTTATCTTATCCAGATTGAATTTTTAGCTAATGATACATCTTTTAATTACGCCTGGCTTTTAACTGCATTTGTTCCCATAGCTTTTGCAGGTTTTTATCTGAATCGCCAACGAAATAAGCCGGAAACTGATAAACCTGAAGTAAAAGAAACTATAGATGAAGAGGCATCTGTATCCGTTAATGATAACATTATTTCGGAGGTTTTGGAATATAAAGAATTAGGAGCATTCCGATTTTATGATGTAAAAGGTATGCTTTGCCTTAATGATGCAACCATTGAACTTTCTGAAAAAGAGATTAAAGCTTTGAGCATATTTGCATCCAACCAAAATATGGTAGTGGAAAGAGACAGGTTGAGGCAGGAGATATGGGAAGCTGAAGGTGTTTTTGTCATTAATCGAAATGTGGACGTGTTGGTATCCAAGTTACGTAAAAAATTAAGTGGTGATCCGTCTGTTAAGATTGTAAATGTACACGGTAAAGGGTATAGGTTTATAATAGAATAAATTGAGGGATTGTAGGAGTATCTGTTAATATCAACAGCAAAGAGAGTTTAGATTTTAGGGATTCGTTTAATGAAAATAAAGACGAACTTTTGTAACAAATACAGCATGTCATACAGGCTATTAATCGTTGTGGTTATATTTTTTATCTTGAATTACATAAAATAATAAAGATACATTTACAACTATATTTATCAGGACTATTGAGTTAACCAGTAAATTTCCATCACGATTTTTAAAAATTGAAAATGCTAAAAACGCTAGAAATCCTAAACTAAATAAAACCAAAATACAAACCAGAAACTGCATGATAGTTTTATACGTATTCTCATTGTCTAAGCTATGAAAAATTGTAATTGCCGGTAAAGTCACGATACTAAATAACAGAAACCATAATCCTGAATTATCATCATCAATTCCAACAACCAAAAACTTTATAAGAAAAAATAAAGTAAATAAAACCAGAAGGGTTCTATAGGATATGGAAGCTATTTTATATGATTTAGTCATAGGGTATTTTGATATTTTGAGCATTATAACGTTTAGTACCCAAATCTCCTAAGCTCCACTAAATTTTACAATAAATGTTTAATCAGCATTCCTAGAGTTATAAACTACTTCTTATAGCTCGCTGCATCTAGTGCTTTTGGCGACCAGGATTGCAAGAATTCTAAAACCAATTTTTTGCTGTGTCCTTTACCTTCTTCCAAATAACCCGAGCTTTGGGTATGGATTCTTTTTCCATTTCCGTCAAGAATTACAAAAACCGGAAAACCAAATCGCTGCGGAAACTCCAATTGTTCCAAAACGTCTAAATTTTGATTTTCTTTGCTATAATTCAAATGAACTACTTCATAATTTTCTGCGATATAAGTTTTTAATTCTTCGTCCGTTGTGGTCAAATCGTTGAATAATTTGCACCAGCCGCACCAATTTCCACCTATTTGAATGAAAACGTGTCTGTTTTCTTGTTTTGCTTTTGAAGTTGCGATTGCAATGTCAGATTTTGCATCTGCTTCAGGATTGTATAAATTAAATTTTTCTTGAGCGTTTAAAGTTTGTAAACCCAATCCCAGAAAAAGAATAATAAACAAATGTTTCATGATTGTAAATATATTTTGACTCACAAATATCACAATAATTAATCCAAATTATAAATCTTAAAACTAAAATCTGAGAAACGCTTTTTATTTTATTTATATTTGCTCCTTTAAATAAACTCAGATAAAATTATTCATATAATAAGTTAGTTTAGAATTGGTAAAATTATTTTTGAAAGAATGGAATTCTGAAAAGAAAATCCTTCGTAAAGTGATCTGGTCATTGCGGGTTTAAATTGAAATTTGATGCTAAATCAATTTAAAATTTTAATTTAAATAAACTACAACAAAACAATGAATACAAGATATTTAGACTTAATAGAGCAATCCTTTTATTTTCCAACAGAAGAGTTCAAGCTTGTAGATGGAAATTTACAGTTTCACGGAATCGATTTGATGGCACTCATCGAAGAACACGGTACACCGTTGAAATTTACTTATCTGCCAAAGATTTCTGAAAACATCAACAAAGCTAAAGGCTGGTTTGAATCTGCAAGAAAAAAATTAGGTTACAAAGGAAAATACAATTATTGCTACTGTACCAAAAGTTCACATTTCCACCACGTTTTGGAAGAAGCATTGAAAAATGACATCCACATCGAAACTTCATCTGCCTATGACATCAATATCGTCGAGAATTTGTTGGAAGAAGGGCTTTTGACAAAAGACAAATATGTGATTTGCAACGGATTCAAACGTGCACAGTACATCGAAAACATCGCAAGATTGATTAATAACGGTCACAAAAAAGTGATGCCGATCATTGACAATTATGAAGAACTACCGCTTCTTCTGGAAGCAACTGACAAGAAATTTGAAATCGGAATCCGAATTGCTTCTGAGGAAGAACCAAAATTTGAGTTTTATACTTCTCGTTTGGGTATTGGCTACAAGGACATCGTTCCGTTTTACAATAATTATGTAAAAGATGAAAAAAATGTAAAGCTGAAAATGCTTCATTTCTTCATCAATACCGGAATGAAAGACAATTCTTATTATTGGAATGAATTGAACAAATGTTTACAGGTTTATGTGAAACTGAAAGAAGTATGTCCGGATTTGGACAGCTTGAACATCGGTGGAGGATTTCCTGTGAAAAATTCACCAAGTTTTGAGTTTGATTATGCTTATATGGTTGAAGAAATTTTAAACCAAATCAAAATTATCTGTGACGATTGGGAAGTTCCGGTTCCGAATATTTTTACGGAATTCGGTAGCTTTACGGTAGGAGAGAGCGGGGCGATGATTTATAAAGTCCTGCAGCAAAAAAAACAAAATGATCGTGAATCTTGGAACATGATTGATTCTTCCTTTATGACGACTTTACCTGACGCATGGGCGATTTCAAAGAGATTTGTCATGTTTGCAGTTAACCGCTGGCAAGACCGTTACGAACGTGTTTTGTTAGGAGGGTTGACTTGTGACAGCGATGATTATTATAACTCAGAACAGCATGTCAATGCGATTTATCTGCCGAAATTTAATCCGAATAAACCTTTGTATGTAGGATTTTTCAACACGGGTGCTTACCAAGATAATATCAGTGGATTTGGCGGAATTCATCACTGTCTGATTCCTCAGCCCAAATACCTTTTAATCGATGAAAATTACGATGTTGAAGTATTTTCAGAACAACAGACACACGAAGAAGTTTTGGACATTTTAGGTTACAATACGAGTCATACATCAAAAAAGACAAATAAAACAAGTAAAACAAAATCAAAATGAACAAAGGACCGATCAGCAAGTTTATAGAGCACAATTACAGACATTTCAATGCGGCCGCTTTGGTGGATGCAGCGAAAGGATATGAAACGCACATCAATGAAGGAGGGAAAATGTTGGTTTCGCTTGCCGGAGCAATGAGTACAGCTGAATTAGGCATTTCGTTGGCAGAGATGATTCGTCAGGGAAAAGTTGATATAATTTCTTGTACAGGTGCAAATTTGGAAGAAGATGTAATGAATTTGGTTGCACATTCTCATTACAAACGCGTTCCAAATTACCGTGATTTGACGCCTCAGGACGAATGGGATTTGTTAGAAAACCATTACAACCGTGTAACCGATACTTGTATTCCTGAGGAAGAAGCATTTCGTCGTTTGCAAAAACATTTGGAAGATGTTTGGAATAGTGCAGAGTCAAAAGGAGAAAGATATTTTCCACACGAATTCTTATACCAAGTTGTGAAATCCGGTGTGTTGGAACAATATTATGAAATAGACCCGAAAGATTCATGGATTGTTGCTGCGGCAGAGAAAAATATTCCGATTGTCGTTCCGGGATGGGAAGATTCGACAACCGGAAATATCTTTGCTTCGAATGTTATCAAAGGAAAACTAAAAGCTTCAACTGTAAAATCAGGAATTGAATATATGGTTTGGTTGACTGAATGGTACAGAGCCAATTCAGAAGGAAAAGGAGTAGGGTTTTTCCAAATTGGTGGCGGAATTGCAGGAGATTTCCCAATTTGTGTGGTGCCGATGATGTACCAGGATTTGGAATGGACAGATGTTCCTTTCTGGTCTTATTTCTGTCAAATTTCAGATTCGACGACTTCTTACGGATCTTATTCGGGAGCGGTTCCTAACGAGAAAATTACTTGGGGAAAATTAGATATCAACACTCCTAAATTTATCGTAGAATCAGATGCGACTATTGTTGCACCCTTGATTTTTGCATGGATTTTAGGGCAGTAAATTCATTAGAAAATAATATTTAAACTCTACTTTTCTTTTCATGATAAGTAGAGTTTCTTATTTCCTCCAATCCCAAGGAGGAATTGGATTGGATTCCTGCCAAAGTCCGACTTTATTTTTGCGGGCTTCATTTTCTAATTCTGCATAAGAATTATCCTTAGAATATTTTTTGAAATGCCAGGCCATACCAAGACTAATCATTTTTTTGTTAATATTTGTACCGTCTTCATTATAAAGCACACATATATAGCGTCCGTTGCGATCTTTATCGCCATTGAATTCTATTTCGATATTTTGACCAAAACATAATTCAGAAAGGGTTTGTTTTGCTTTCGTTCCGAAAGGCTGCTTTTTTTCAGGACAGTCGATGTGTTCCAAACGAATGGTCACGGGAAGTTCATGGTACAAGACTTCAATCGTGTCGCCGTCAATGATTCTGATGACTTTTGCGGTGAAATTATTTTCAGAATTATTTTTTGCCGAAGTAATTTCCGCATTAGATTCAGTAATTTGAACTTGAGGCGAACTGCAGCTCACAAATAGAAGTAAGGCAATGTAAATAAGGTTTATAACCATAGGTTTAAAGTTCATAACCGCATAAAGTTCGTCCTTTCTTTTGAGCAGATTCTATTTCTATTTCAAAAATTTCTGTGGAACAGCTTCTGAGCCCCTGACATTCGGAATCAAAATGATAACTTTTGCTGTAAGCGCCTTTACAGATGTAAACGATTTTTCCAGTAGAAAATGAGTCATTTAAATTTTTTGAACAAGAAAAAGCAAACAGATAAGCGCATAGAATTATTCCCATCCGCATAATGTCTTTCCTCTTTTTTTAGCATCTTCCAAACTTACTTTTATGATTTCGTGTTGACAGTTAGAAAGTCCACGGCATCCTTTACTGTAATGATATTTTTTTCCACCGGAACTGTCGCAGAGATAGACAGAGGTCTGGGGTGCGTCTTCAATTGGAGTTGAAAATGACATTAATGTCAGAAAGGATAGGAGGGCAAGGGTAGTGAGTGTTTTAGTTTTCATTTAGTTTGTTTTAGAAGTTAAAGTAATAATTATTTTAATTTTCCCCAAACCTAAAAACTACTCATTTCATTTCCATACGGCTTTCCGTAATGAGAATGATTTGTTAGAAATAAAAAAACCATCTGAAAATCAGATAGTTTTGGAAGATATATATGAATATCAGTTTTTAATGATTTGCTATCTCTTCTTTTTTATCAGGAAATATAATCGAAAGGATTACAGATAATAATAAAACGCCACCTACAATTCCCAATGAAACAGGAGATGAAAAATGGAACCAAGGCGCAATCAACATTTTTACACCAATAAATACCAAAATAATTGCTAACCCATAAGGTAATTTGCTAAACATATGGATGAAGTTAGACAGTAAAAAATACAATGAACGCAGTCCCAGAATAGCAAAAATGTTGGATGTATAAAGGATAAATGGATCTTTCGAAATCGCAAATATGGCAGGTATGGAATCGACTGCAAAAATCACATCTGTAAATTCAATTACTGCAACGACAACTAATAATGGGGTTGCTATTTTAACGCCATTTTTGACAGTAAAAAACTTATCACCATCATAACTATCACTGACCTTGTAGAATTTTTTAACCAATTTAGCTCCGGCAGAGTTACTGAAATCTTGTTCTTCGTCGTGGTCTCCGCCTCCCCAGGATTTGATTCCCGCATAGATTAAGAAAAATCCAAACACAGTAAGAACTACATTGATTTCAACAGGTTTTCCGAATATTTGAAATGCAGGTAAATAAGTAAGATTGATGATTTCCACACCCGCAAAGATAAATATAGCTCTGAAGATCAAAGTACCTAAAATCCCCCAAAACAGAACTTTATGGTGCAGTTCGCGCGGAACTTTAAAATAAGAAAATACTAAAATGAAAACAAAAAGATTATCGACTGATAATGCTTTTTCGATCCAATAAGCAGCTTGGAATTGTGTGAATTTTTCAATCGCCAGTTTGTGTCCGCCCGCATCTTGGTTAAAAACCCAATATACAACTCCGGAAAATATCATGGCAAGCGAAATCCATACTGCCGACCAAACGGTCGCTTCTTTGGAAGTCACTACGTGGCTTTTTTTGTTAAATACACCCAAGTCCAACAGCAACATTATCACTACCGTTACAACAAATCCCCAAACCAGACCGGGATGTAAATCTAAAATACTCGTTTCCATTTTATAAATTTATTTTGCTTTTTTGGCTGAATGCACTTGAACTTTTATAAATTTTAAAAAGCAAAAAATCAAGATTGCAAATTGAGAATTTAAAAAGTATAAATGAATCGCGTGCAAAATTAACAAAAACTGAAATAGAAAGAGGCATACTTCATTTAATACTGAGAAGAAGAGAAGGAATAAATAATTCAGGGTTTAAAATACTATTTTTCAATCTTTTAAAATATTTAATTTTTCTTGAAATAAAAAAACCACCTGAAAATCAAGTGGTTTTTAGAGGTATATATTGGTTAGGATAAACAATATATATACTAGCAGAGAATTTGTGTTGACAAACTTAAAAAATGTATAAATCAATTCCTTACGGTTTTCCGTAATCGAAGGAATTTTAAATTTTATTTAATATCCGTTATTTTTAAAGAGTTTTGAAATCAAATAAATTGATTATAAAAAATTAAACAAGTCCCAATTCTTTAAAAATCAAAACGAGCTCTATATTGGTTTTTGCACTGAAATCTTCTTTCAAATTTTTCAGACGTTTTTCTATTGTGCTTATGCTGTTGGGTTTTATGTCACGTTGCTGAAACAACTGGCTTATTTCGTCCTGCGTCATTCCTTCACATAATTGGCGTATGATCAGCAAGTCGATTTCTTCAACTTTTGAGATGTTTTTTTTGGAATGGATTTTTTCCCTGATTTCATCAGACATATAAGTTTCTCCTAAAATCAAACTTCGGAATGCCTTTGCCAGCTCCACATTGTCGCGGCGACTTTTCAAAACATAACCATCGATGAAATAATCATTAAAAAAAGATTGGATTTTTACAGGTTTATCTTCAATAGAGAATACAATAATTTTGCACGAAATATTGTCTTTTCGAACGGCGGTGATCAATTCTTCACCACCTTTAAGTTTTACTTCCCGATGATCTTGCTTAAACGAAAGATCGGTAATCAGCAAGTCAAATTGGTCATTATCTAATTCCGCTTTTTTGAGTTTCAGCCAGGCATCGTCACAATATCTTGTATGGACAATCTGTTGAGGATTAAATTCTTTTAAAGCCTTTTCAATTCCAGCACTTATACTTTCCACATCTTCGGCGATGATAACTTTTCTTATTTTAGGTAATTTGTTCATATTGGTATCGATATATTCACTTTCAAGCCCTTATTGGGTTCGCTTACAAAGCTAATCGTACCTTTTATCTTTTCAATACGGTTTTCCGTAATGCGGATGCCATTTTTTGTATTTGGTTGATTTTCAATAAATCCTATCCCATTGTCTGTATAGAAAAAGTTTAATTTATTTTCATTGAATTCAAATTTGAGCACAACCAAACTGGCTTTGCTGTGTTTTTTCATATTGGTCAACAATTCCTGAATTATTTTGTAAAATTGAATTTTGGGTTCAGATTTTACATTAACCCAAGGATTTTCTTCAAAACCAATCAAAACCACATTTCTCTTATCACTTTTATAATTTGAAAATAAACCCAGCAATTCATCCGGATATTTTTCCCCAGTTTCAATCGGGCTGTTTTCACGGGAAATGTTTCTGGACAAATTATAGATTTCATCTAGTTTTTCCATTACTAAATTGTGTTTTTCAGTGTTAAATGAATCATTATTTATTTCAATGAAAGACATCAAACCATACACATTGTTGGCAATATCATCATGAACTTTTCCTGCAATTTTATTTTCAGTCGCATGGATTTCATCATTGATTCTCTTTTGATTTTTAATTCTTTGAATACGTTGAAACGCTATAAATCCGCCACAAATCAAAACAATTCCCGAAGCAAAAAGCACACCGTATAATTTTCTGCGTTCGATTTCCAATTGCTGTTCTGCAGTTTCGGCTCTCAGGATTTCATTTTCCTCACGATTTTTTTCGGAATCATATCTGATTTTGGCAAATTTATCTTTTGACTGGTTTCGGGTTTTTACAAGACTGTCGTTCAAAGACGCGTATTGGATTGCATATTTTTTTGAATTTTGTGGAGATTCAAACGAAATCAATTTTTGCAAAGCTTCCAAACGGTCATCGGGACTTTTGAGCTCGGTCGCCAATCTGTACATTTCCCGCGAATAGAAAAGAGCAGAGGTTGGGTTTTTATCTGAAAAATATTCTGAAAGGTGTGCATTGCTTGCAATTTGACCCCATTTGTCATCATTTTCAATCCTGATTTCCAAGGCATTATTTAATTCATTTTCTAAATTTAATTTTGGGTTTTGTTTCCATTTTGAATAAGCCAAATTGTCAATGACTTTTGATTTTAAATCTGGATTATTTAAAACAATCGAGTCGTTTAAGAGATTGGAAAGAATCCTAATTGAGTTTGTGTAATCCTTTAAATAAAGATGTGAAACGGATAAATTATTTAGATAAAGTGATTTACTGTATTTGTCATCGGTGGATTCTATTGATTTTTTTAGCCAATAAATGGATTCATCATGGTTATCTAAATTAGAAGAAGAAATGGCTAAGCAATTAAAAATGGAAGATTTAAAAGGTTGATTTTCATAGTCTTTAATGAATTTCAACGCATTAATGGCTGTGATTTCGCTTCCGGAATAATCACCTTGATTGGATTGTATGATAGCCATATTTCCTAAAACTTTTGAAGTGTTAATGCTATCATTTATTTCTAAGAAATGATTTTTTGAAATGCTGTAATAAAGGTATGCGGAATCTTCATTCTTTTTTATCAAGTTCAAATAACCTAATATCGAATTTACTTTTCCTGAATAATAATGATTATAGGTATTCTTGGATAATATTTGAAGTTGTGTAGCTGAAATTTCTGCGGAATCCATATCATTATTATCTATCAATAATATAGTTTTTTGCAAATAATTTTTCATTTGCAGAGAGTCTTTATTATTATTTTTATTCAAGATCGAAGCAGAGGATTCTTTGTCTGAACAAGAATAAATAAAATACAAAAAAATAAATAAAAAGAGGCAGGAAATGTTGAGTTTCATACCTCTAAAATAAGACATTTGTCAATTAGTCCCAATAAAATTTAATTAGGGCTTTATTGGATTTTGTCCTTGCTCCCCTCCTGTAGGCGGTCTTACTGTGCCTGTAGAATCAGAGGGAATGCTGTCATTTTTATCGCCGCCTCTTTCGTAGTAGATATTATCTGTTTCGGCAGCCTTTGGTACGAAGTCAAATTCCTCATTGTCCAGACATGATGTTAATACAAAAAAAGATGCAATTATTCCCATCAATAAAATAGTTCTTTTCATTTTTGATAAATTTTAATTTGTTTAAAAAGCGCATGGAATAACCAAGCACGGGCTTAGACAGAGCCTTGCGTTAATGAAAAATGAAGCGCTTCATTTTTGTTTGGGAAGTGAGCAAGCAGATAATTTTCAATTACTTCCCGGTGATTGTAGTTATCTGACTTGTTTGGGTTTCAATCCATTTTGTACATTTGCTTTTAGCTAATTGCAAAGGCAAAAGTGAATCGTGAAGCAAAGAAACATCGGTAGCTGCCCAAGTTGTCGGACAAGTAGAAGACAAGTTGTAGACATTTCATGGACACGCTATAGTAAAGCGATTGCAGGCACTCATGTCTGAAATAAATTCTCTAAAAAACTAAAATGAAAAATCATGTCAACCGAAGAAGACGAAGAAAAAGCAGAATTTGAAAAGGAAATAAAAGAATTGGTTCGCCTGGTTGTGGAAAAAGCGAAAAAAGAATCAATGGGAAGCACGAAAAATGCATGGGGAAATTTTATCGAAGAAAATTCTGAACTGGGCTATAAGACATTTACCAGGATGTATGATCGATATATTTTGGGTGATGAAACAAAATCGATCCCACTTTTATACAGTCTTGATTCTGCATCAGTATTTATTGGATACAATAGTTTTGCTGAATTTTATAATAAAATTTTTCCTAAAGAAAAACCAACTGAAATAAAAATAGGAGAGGAGTTTACAGGTAAAAAAGTTTCTATTAAATCTAAAAACAAATTTAAAACTGCAATTTTCGGGTTGGGAGTTGCCACTCTCGGCTTAGGCTATTTTGGAATCAGTGCTTACAATCAGCCGCAATGTATGTATTGGAAAGGAAATAGTTATGAAAAGGTTGATTGTGCAGAAATTATTCATCCAAATGCGCAAATAATTCCTATAGATGAGCGATTGTTGGAATACTTGCATAAAATAGAAGTTTCGGATACTACTACCTTTTTTGAGGCAGGTAAGCCTATTGTATGGTATTTGAAGGTAGATGGGATTATTGAGTTTTATTCAGCAGATGGAAAACATCCAATTAATGGTAAGGACTTAAAACCTGTTACGCCTTATATCATTGATAAATATATTATTGCAAATAAATAGAAATAAAAAAAGGGAAACATTGTTTCCCTTTTCAATTTATATAAAGATTTATTTATTCTTTTGGTAAACTCATGTTGGTATATTCCAATACCAAATAGCTTAAAAAGTCCCATTTTACAGAGTTTTTCGGATATTTTTTTATAAATTCAGTATTGTCTCCAAACAGGAAATCATAATTTTCCTCGAAATCATCTTTGTGCAGCCACATAATTTTGTCTCCTTTTTTTACATAGTAAGATTTTATCACGCCGCCACCAAACTGAACTCCTCCCATAGGACCTGTAGGAACACCGAACCCACCAGTTTCTTTTGCTCTCGGATCGTGATAAACAGAAATTAACTGACTGAATTCAGGATTTATAAGCTGCATCAAAAATTCTTTGTCATCTTTTTTATTTTTCAACGAAACTTTTTGATTCACAAAATAAATGCGGTCGTTGGTCACATTATTATTCAAACTTTTGGTGCCCCAGTTTCTCATATTTGACATATATTTTGAAACTTTTATTGCTTTTTCCCATCCGCTTGCATATACATACATTTCTTTTACGTTTTCGGCATTGTAAGTATTTTCTTTTCCGCTGATGCTGTCTTTGATTGTAATTTCGTAAATCTGTCCTTTTTTTGTATCTATACCGTCACAGTAACCCACATAAGTCTTTCCGTCTTTGGTAATGATTGTTGAAGTCTTTTTCTTGTCAGGTTTGGAAAAACCTTCATTGAAAAAATAGGTTTCCATTTTGTCTATTTCTTCCTTTGAATATTTGATTTTTTTTTGTGCAAAGCTCAATGTACAAAACATTAAAAGCGCAAAAGAGAGTAATTTAATTTTCATGTTTTTGTTTTTAAATTTGCGCAAATATTCGATTTTTATTTAAGAATTCAAAAGAAAAAACTTCGGTAAACCCATTTTTAAGTTCACCGAAGTTTCTAATTATCAATTTATAATAAGAATTATTTCACGATTTTCATTTCATTTAGTAAATAGCCGGCACCAGCATATTTATCGATAATGAATAAAATGTAACGCGTATCGACCATTATGTTTCGGCATATTTCTGCATCGTAATGCAAATCACTCATCGTTCCTTCCCAAACACGGTCAAAATTTAATCCGATTAAATTCCCGTCTTTATCCAATGCCGGACTTCCGGAATTTCCGCCGGTTGTATGATTGGAAGCGATGAAATTCACAGGCATTTTAGCTTTATTATTTTTGCCCACACCATATATACCAAAATCTTTTTTCTTCTGTAATTCAATCAATTTCGGAGAAACATCAAACTCGTAATCCCCTGGCTTGTATTTTTCCATCACGCCATCCAAATAAGTAACCGCTTCGTATCTTGGCTTGTCTTCTGGTTTGTAACCATTTACTTTTCCGTAAGTTACACGCAAAGTTGAATTGGCATCCGGAAAGAATTTTTTATCAGAAAAAACTTCCAGTTGAGCTTTCATGTATTTTCTTTGCAGCTGATTGATTTGATTTGAAAGTGCGGTGTATTTTGGAGAAACTTTATCTTCATAAGCCTTTCCGATTGCAATAACCTGTTTCATCAAAGGATCATTTTCCAAAGCAGCTAAAAATATCTCATCATTTGACAAGGCTTGTTCAGCATTTTCGGTCAATTTTACTCCATTTACTTCTTTCTGTCCTGAAAGTATTGAATTGGCAAAGGTTGTAGCATCAATCTGAATAGTGCTTTCAGGTAAAAATTCTTTTGGAACATTTTTCTTGTACAAATCAATCAAAGCCAATGAAACTTCCTGGTCTAAATTAGCATCATAATCTTTGTAAAGTCCTTTCAAATAATTAATTAATCTTGTTTTCAATCCTGAATAATCAGCAGTTCCTTTTGCGTTCAATAATTGTTGTAATTGTAATGCAACGCGGAAAGTTTCAGAATTTCTGTAAATCGCTTCGTCGAAATAAATTTCTGCAAATTCATATTTTTCTTTTCCTTGGTATAATTCTCCCAATTCTTTCAAAATATTTCCGTATTCAGCTTTTAGCTTCGGATCTTTTTCAATTCTTTGGGTAAATTCTTTTTCATAATCTTTTCTCAGATTTACTGCTCCCGATTTATTTAAGCCTAAACTTTCTCCCGTCCATTTTTTGTGGTAATTTGAAATTCTGGCATATTTTGAAGCATATTTGATTCTCGTTGCGTCATCTTTTTTCATCTTATTCATCAAAATTTTTAAAGCTACATCGCGAATTCCGATTTGTGCAGGATTGATTGTCTGCAACGTTTGTTCTAAAGCAACGGCAGGTAAATATTCATCTGTCGTTCCGGGAAAACCAAATACAAAAGTGAAATCGCCTTCTTTGACACCTTTGATGGAAACGGGAAGGAAGTGTTTGGGAGTGTAGGGAACATTATCTGTAGAATATTCAGCAGGTTTGTTGTTTTTATCGGAATAAATTCTGAAAAGCGCAAAATCTCCTGTATGGCGTGGCCACGACCAGTTGTCAGTGTCAACTCCAAAATTCCCAATGCTGCTTGGGGGAGCACCTACCAATCGCACGTCACGGTAAGTTTCTGTGATGAATTGGTAATATTTATTTCCTTTGTAAAATGCACGGATAAGAACGTCTTGATAAGCCTCTTTCACTACATTTTTAGAAACAATTTCTATGTTTGATTTTACGAATTCCTGTCTTTTTTCTTCAGTCATGTCGTCAGAAACTCCTTGCAAAATTTTATCGGTTACGTCTTTTATATCAACGATGAAAGTTGCGGTCAAGCCTTTGTTGGGTAATTCTTCGGAAGCATTCATCGCCCAGAAACCATTTTTCAAATAATCATTTTGAAGTGTAGAGTGTGACTGAATTTGTCCATAACCGCAATGATGATTGGTAAGTAATAATCCTCTGGAAGAAATGACCTCAGACGTACAACCTCCGCCAAAATGCGCAATAGCGTCTTTGATGCTTGGAGAGTTTGGATTGAAAATGTCTTGTGCATCGATTTTCATTCCCATTTTTTTCATTTCGGATTCGTTTAACTCCGTAGGAATCCACATTCCGCCGCCTTGCTGGGCATAAGTAAATCCTGAAATTAAAAGAATCAGTAATGTTTTTAATTTAAAAATTTTCATTCTTTTATTCGTTTTTTCAAAACTACATAAATTAATTAGGAATCATGGAACAGTAAATGAAAAAACCGCTCAATCTAGATTGAGCGGTTTAATATTTAGAATTAATTCTAAAAAAAAAGTTATTTTTTGATAATCAATTTTTTAGATATTTTCTCAGCACCATTATTTACTTGTATTAAATAAGTTCCTGATGGTAAATGAGATAGATTTAATTTTTGAGAGAATTTACCTCCGTTATGATTTACATTATTTTGTGAAATTAATTTTCCTTCTAAACTATAAACAGAGTAAGAAATGTTATTTGATTTACTGTCTAATTCAATTGTGAAAACACCTGTTGAAGGATTTGGATAGATTGTCAATGCGTCTGCTTTGTTTACGTCATCAACACTCATGTTAGAGTTAATTGCAAAGTGGGTTGAGTTTACGTTTAAGAAAACGTTGTCAATCGCTTTAATCATCAATCTGGCAGTTGTACTTGTTCCAAGCCCATTTGGTACATTGAACGTATATGAACCGTTATTTGGAGTGCTTTCCACCAATGTATGTGGGAAAGTCAGACCTCCATCAGTAGATACAAGGATAGTCACGTTTGCAGTATTTACAGGGGCTACGTTTGTATTAGCTACATCCCAAGTAATTGTTTGAGATTCTCCTAAATTCCAAACTTGTCCAGAAGAATTTTGTGAAGTTACAATAAAAGGCCCTGCATCAGCAGTTACAGTTAATCTGATATCATCTCTTCCGGTTTGCCCACCTGCAGGATTATTATCTCTCACCAATAATGAGAAGTTCATATTTCTGGCAACTGCAGGTAATTTTTCCCAAGCTCTGAAGTTTCCTGGAGTTATAACATCTGGGTTGTAGCCTGCAATAAGAGTAGATAATCTTGGGAAATATCTTTCAGCAGATTCTGTTGCCCATAATGAACGGAACATTGGACCACCTGTATTGGTTGGTCTTGGAGGCATAGTAGCGGTTTGAGGGTCAATTTGTTCCCAGTTGTAAGTTAATAAATCTCCATCAGGATCAGTTGCTATCCCCGTCAAAACAAAAGGAGTTTCTTTTGGAATAGTTCGGTCTGCACCTGCATTTACGGTAGGCTCATTGTTTCCAGTTGCTGTATTTGCACCACAGTTTCCTCCTGCTGTTATATAATTGTACATTTCTCTTACACTAACTGCATGAAAATAGGCATCACTATTACCTTGAACATTCGGATGACAGATTCCGGCATAACCCATAATAGTGCTTGCACTACCTGGTTCAATTGCAGTTCCTCCATTTCTGTTGCAAGCATTATTTTGTGTGTGGTTTGCTCCAAATTGATGTCCCATTTCATGTGCAACAAAATCAATTACAAAAGTATCTCCTACAGGATTTCCTGCTCCGGTTACACCTTGTGCTTTGAAATTATTATTACATACAGAAGGTCTCATGGCTATACCATTATCATTTCCTGCAGTTGCTCGGAAAAACACGTGCCCAATATCGTAATTTGCTGAACCAATTGCCCCATCAACAACCGTTTGATTTACCGGTAACATAGATTCTGCATCTAAAGGATTGTATGAGTCTGTAGTTATGAAAATCAATAAATCATTATTTGGAACTATTTCTAATTGAACAGAAACTTCATTCTCATAAACTTCATTTAATCGTGTAACAGCCAAGTTTAATGCTTCCATTACTGCTGCTTTTTTTTCAGCATCTGTTCCGCTTCCCACACCTGCTTGTTGTGCTATATAAGCTGTATATTCAATAGTTGTGGCTAGTGCAAGACGATATTTACGCATCTGACCATCAATTACTGTATTTTCACCTAAGTCTATGTCAATAGGAACATCAGTATTATAAATGTCTGAACCATCATGTTTACATTCAAATGTATGCTGATGGTCTGCATTTGCTCTGTTATATACCATGTACACTTGATTATCTTTGGAATAAGAGTCGATATATTTAAGGCCAGAGGTACTTCTGATAACAGCATTCAAACCAAAATAAGGAGATACACTAAATTTAATTTTGGTAGAAGGGTCGTCAATTTTATAGCCTGTATAGGATTTGATTTCAGGATATTTTGCCTGCAAATCAGGGTGCATCGTAGATGACTCAACCACTTTATATGTATCAAAAGTTCCTTCTGCATTTGGAAATTTGACATTGATTCCGGCAGCTGTATTTTGACTTTTTGCAGGAGCACTTGATAATTGTTGGCTGATTTGCTCCGTATTCAACTTTACAAGTTGATATTCAGTGGGAGTGTTAGTTCTTTCTCTTGGATTTTCAATGTTTTTTCCGTGAAACTTTGTCCAACTATTTTGCTGGGCAAATGTAATTCCGGTAAACATCAGAAAACAAGATGATAACAGTAAAAATTTTTGTTTCATGTTTTTTGAGTGTTAAAAATTAATTGATTCTATTTAGTTGTATTTCGCTCGGTTTTTCTGAGATCCTGAGAATTACGATAGGATTGTTCCACTTATTTTCTGTAAACTCCCAGTTTTCAATCTCTCTGTAATTAATCCTAAGTTTGGATTTTACTTTTTCTATACTTTCGATTTCGATATCTGCATAAGTCAGGTTTTTTAAAGTTGGTTTTAAAATTATAATTGATTCTGTATTTTCATCAAATGCTGGAATAGGAGCAGACCTGGGGATAGATTTATCACGCAACTTACTGTACAATTCAGTAAGTTCCTGAGCAGAATTGATGATGGTTGTTTCTTTTAAGTTGAGACTATGATTTAATTTTCTTTCTTCCGTGAATTCGATAAAGTTTTGTGACTGTGCTGCATTCATATTTTTAGAATTAGAACAAGACAAATTCAAAGACAAAAACGTAATCCCCGCAAATAAAAATATGTTTTTATTAAATTTCATAATTGGTAAATCTAATTATTTTATCTGAATGTTAACAAAATGAATTAGTTAAAATTATTGTTGATTTATTAATTTCTCAATTAAATTATGAACTTCTTTGCTGTCCCAGTTGGCTGATTTTATTTCTTTTAAAACTACTTCCCCTCTTTTATCGATTATATAAGTTGTTGGAAATGATTTTGGAATCAAAACTTTCGGAATCAAGCTGCTGGCTTCATAAACCGGCATGCTGTAATTGTGTTTTTCCAGAAATGGAATAAATTTTTCCGGTTTGTCATTCATCGTAATCAATACAATTTTTATTTTATCCCCGTAAGTTTCATGGAGTTTCTGGATGCTTGGCATCTCTGCAACACAAGGCGGGCACCAACTTCCCCAGAAGTTCAGGAAAACAACCTGACCACGGAAATCTGCAAGATTTCCGTCGGGTGTTCCGTTGTAGCCTTTGAGGGAAATGGTAAGATTTTTATCATTCAAAGAAAACTCACGCAAAGGTTTTTCAGTATTGGGACCCGCTAAAGTTTTTTCATTGATTATACCTTTTACCCAATCGCCAACGGGAGTGAAAAAGAATAAGCCTAATAAAATAAGTGCAGCTGCGCTGGTAATAATGCCTTTGTCTATTTTCATTTCTAGATTTAATTTAAATTATTGAGAATTCTTGACTGACAAATATAATTCAATTAGACTTTGCAATGAAGCAATTCGATGTAAGGATTACCGTGAAGATTTAAAAGTTTTGCAAAAGCAGGCTCAGTTTTGAAGCCTTCTTTTTTGAGCTGAATTATTTGGTTTTTGAAATCGTTTCCGAATTTTCTCAAAATTTCATATTCTTTTATCATGTGAAGAAATCCATTTTGGAGATATGTGGGTTTGTTTTCTGCATAAATTTCAAATGGAACTTTATCAATTATAAAATTACAGACTAGAATGGTTTTGTCTTCGTCAATTCTTTGTTGGATTGTGAAATTTTGAAAATGATGAAATTCGATTGTGAGAAATTTTTCCAATTCATTGAAATTATCTGTTTCTAAAATTATATCGACATCGCTTTCCGGCAAATCAATTTCAATCGGAATTGTGCCAATAACCAAAGGATTATAATTTTTTAGAATTTCAATTATTTTGAATTCGTTCAATAAAGCAAAAACGAGTTGTTGTTTTGGATTTCCTTGTTGGAGGTATTCTATGTTTTTAAATTTATCCAAGAAATTCTAATTAATAATCTGTTTCTCTGACCAATTTATTTCATTTGGTAAATCAAAATTAGAAAGTTCGATGTGGATGACGCGGCGTTTCTGGTTATTGGTGGTACGGCTGGAAGAGTGTAGCAGAAGTGGTTTCATGAACATAATTCCACCTCTTAAAACATTGCAACTAACTTCTTTTTCTGCGGACCAGTCAGTAGTTTTGGTGCGGTAAATTTTCTTGGAATGAGATTTTGGGATGACTTTCAGCGCGCCGTTTTCTTCATTTGTTTCATCTAAATGAATTCTAATCGTAACGATATTTTTCAGAATTTCGATCGGAGGCTGAACCGCAAACTGGTTTTGTTTTTTTGTCCAGAAATTAAAATTTTCAAGCTCCACTTTTTTATCCACAGAAATCGTCAAATCCTGGTGATAAGCAACGTACCAGTTGGAAGTCTCGGGTTTGTCAAAATAAATGCTTTTGACAATGAAAAAATCATTTCCGATAAATTCCCGGATTAAATTTTTCAAGTTTTCATTGAAAATAATAGGACTGATTTCAGGAATTTCTTTTAGAATCTGCCTGATGGCGAATAAATCAGATGATTTTCTGAATGTATCATTTTGCGAATCTGCATTTTCAATTTCATGCAAAATTGAATTGATTTCTTCTTCAGAATAAATATTATCGATTAATGCAAATCCATTTTCTGAAAAGAATTCTTTCTGATTCATCGAAAAAGAAATTTAATTCATCTTAGAAAGAAATTCTTCAAAAATACCAACGCCTTTGTCCCGGTTGTACCAAACTTGCAGGTCTTGGTGAAATTGTTCGTCTGTATATTCCTGCGGATTTTCTTTATGTTTTTTGAGCAATTCCATTCCATGCTGTGGTCGAGGTCCGAAACGAAAAATTTCATTCCCTTCGTTGTTCACTCCAATTAAAATCGGAATGGATTTCGCGCCATCGGTCAGGAATTCATTCATCAATTCAGGATTTTCGTCGCGTAAAACGATCTTTTGTTCGACACCGATTTCATTCATCATCACATTAACAACGGGCATTACCTGTGCAGCATCGCCGCACCAGCCTTCGCTTATGACCAATAATTTGAAATCAGAATTGAACTTGTTCAACCTTTCTTTTTGCTCATCAGTCAAATCAAAAGTTTTGTCGAGCCTTTCAATTCTTTTTAAATTGATGGAATAGTATTTTGCGTAACCTTTTTCATCGCCTGAATTTTCAATATCGTGTAATTGTTCTTCGATTTTTTTTAAATAATCGGGATATGAAAACCCATTTTCCAGATAGGGTAGAAGATTCATAAAATTAAATTATAAAGGGTAAATCCATTTGATTTGTGGTGTTTCTTTGGGAACGACGATGCGTTCAGCCAATCTTTCAAGTCTGTCAGGAAGTCCCATGATGTAATCTCGCGCTTTATCAGCTTCGGCTGTAAGGCTTTCGAATTTGTCGATGTTCCAGATTTTATTGAGCTTGCGGATGATGTCCACATAATCGAGTGCTGTATATATTCCGAGACGCTGTGCGGAATCAGAAAGCAATTCAAATGCTTTGCCAACAGGTTCGCCAGATTCACGCATGAAATGCGCCGGCATCACGATTTTTAGTTTGAGCATATAATGATAGGCAAGCATCATTTCGCTCGGATCGACTTCAAAGATTCTTTTTACGAATTCGCAATAAGCCAAATGGTGGCGCATTTCGTCTCCCGCAATGATTTTACACATACGCGCCAACTTTGGAACTCCGTAGTCTTTTGCCAAAATCGAAACGCGGTTGTGCGAAATATAAGTTGCCAATTCCTGAAAACTAGTATAAACGAAATTCTTGTAAGGGTCACTGCTGGTACCGATGTCAAACCCATCCGAAATCAAGTATTGCGTTGTGATTTCAACTTCTCGCATGTTGATTCTTCCAGATAAATAAAGGTATTTGTTCAAGACATCACCGTGACGATTTTCCTCTGCAGACCAAGCGCGGAACCATTTCGACCAACCGTTTCTTTCTTCATTTTTCACACCTTCGATCTCCATTACCCAAGATTCATAAGTCGGAAGTGCTTCTTCGGTGATGGTATCGCCAATTAAAGTAATCCAGAAATCGTAAGGTAATTCTTTCGCTAATTCACGCAATTCGGTCACTTCTTCTAAAAATTTATCGGAATGTGAATCGGGAAGGAAATCTGTAGGCTGCCAAATTTTCTCTGGACTGATAAGGAATTTCTCCAAAAAGGAATCTACTTCCGGGTCGAGGAAATTCATTACTTCTAAACGTACATTATGTTTGGCGCTCATTTTTTAGTTAATTTGATTTGCTTGTTTCAAGCGTTGATTGAATTGCTTCTCTTGTTTTCTCCATTAATTCTTCAAAACTCATTTCTTTCGGAGTGAAAGGTTCATGTACTTGTAAAGAAAAGCGAACACCCAAAGATAGGGGAAAATTGCCGTTTTTAACAATTTTCCACGAATTATTGATGGTTATAGGAACAATCAGAGCAGATGGCGCAAATTTTAATAACATTTTTAAGCCATTTTCGTGAAAATGTTTCAATTGCCCGTCACGGCTTCTGGTTCCTTCGGGAAAGATAACTACTGAATAATTATTTTTCTGAACCAATTCTGCCAATTTTTTGATTTCAGGAAGAGATTGACGCGAATCTTTTCGATCAATCAACGCAGAACCACCTCTTTGCAAATTATATGAAACACTTGGAATTCCTTTTCCCAATTCGATTTTACTGATGAATTTCGGATGGAATTCGCTTAAGTACCATTCAATCGGAGAAATGTCTAACATACTTTGGTGGTTGCTCACAAAAATGATTGGAACACCTTTGGGTAACTTTTCTTTTCCAGAGAATCGATGTGTAGTTCCTAAAATTTTAGTGCAGTAAATGAGTAGTAAATTCATCACTTTCACTGAAAAATGATGGGATTTATACCCGCCCAAATTATAGGCTAACCATTGCCAAACATGCATGAGTAGTAAAGTCAATCCAAAAAAGAAATAATAAATAATCGTGACTGGAATGGAAAATATTTTCATTTTTTCATTTTGTTTTCATTCTGATTAAGGAAGAATCTTAGATTCCTCGTACCTCGGAATAACAACGGAATTTTATGTTATTAGAATTCGTTTTTAAGTCTTTCTATTTTTTCAAGCAATTCATTTTTCACATTTTCGTAATCCTGAATTTCATCCAAATTAGATTTCACTGAAAAATAGAATTTAATTTTAGGTTCTGTACCTGAGGGTCTTGCAGCGATTTTACTTCCGTCTTTTGTATAGAAAATCAATACGTTGGATTTTGGAATTTCAATCGGCGTTTCACTTCCTGAAATTAAATCTTTAGAAACCGAAGTTTGGTAGTCATCTAAACGAATCACTTTGGAATTGTCAAATGTTTTTGGGGGATCATTTCTGAAATCTACCATCATCTGTGCAATTTGCTCTGCACCGTCTTTTCCGGTTTTTACAACCGAAACCAAACCTTCCTGGTAACAATCTGTTTTTGTATAAATGTTAATCAATTCTTCATAAAAACTGCTGTCATTAGCTTTGGCAAAAGCTGCGATTTCGCAAGCGAGCAGGGTGGAGGAGATTGAGTCTTTATCGCGAACAAAATCACCGACCATGAAACCAAAACTTTCTTCACCACCACCGATGAATTTTTGTTTTCCCTCAGCTTTGCGGATCATATCTGCAATCCATTTGAAACCTGTCAAACCTACTTTGCATTCGACATTGTACAATTTAGCCAAATCGAAAAATATGTCAGAAGTAACGATGGTCGAACCGATGAATTCAGTTCCTTCGAGTCCGTCTTCGCTCCATTTATTCAATAAATAATTGGTCAAAACGGTGTTCGTTTGATTACCATTTAATAAAACCATTTTTCCATCAAAATCACGAACCGCAATTCCTAAACGATCGGCATCAGGATCGGTTCCGATAACGATGTCTGCATTTACTTTTTCTGCTAATTCCAAAGCCATTTTCAAAGCTTCTGGTTCTTCCGGATTTGGAGATTTTACCGTTGGGAAATCACCACTTGGTGTGGCTTGTTCTTCCACGATATGCACGTTTGTAAATCCGGCACGTTTCAACGCTTCAGGCATCGTTGCAATCGAAGTTCCATGAATAGAAGTGAAAACGATGCTCAAAGCAGATTTACCTTTATCGGTAAAACTTGCGTTTTTCACACAGGCATCGATGAATTCATCATCGATTTCTTTTCCTATTATGTTTAATAATTCATCGTTTCCATTGAATTGAATTTCTGTCGGTTTTACATTCATCACTTCAGAAATAATTCCGGTGTCTTGAGGAGGAACGATTTGTCCACCGTCGTTCCAGTAAACTTTGTAACCGTTGTATTCAGGCGGATTGTGCGAAGCGGTCAAAACAATTCCCGCATCACAGCCCAAATGACGAACGGCAAATGAAAGCTCCGGCGTAGGACGAAAACTTTCAAACAAATGAACTTTGATGTCATTTCCGGTCAAAATATCTGAAACAATTCTTGCAAACAATTCAGAATTGTGGCGAACATCGTAAGCGATGGCTACAGATTTTTCCTTATTTGGAAATTCATTCTTTAAATAATTGGCCAAACCTTGTGTGGCAGCGCCTAAGGTATATTTGTTGATTCGATTGGTTCCGATGCCCATGATGCCGCGCATGCCGCCGGTTCCGAATTCTAAATTGCGGTAAAAAGCATCTTCTAGTCCGGTTGGATTGGTGTCGATTAAATTTTGAACTTCTTTTCTTGTATTTTCATCATATTCAGAGCCTAACCAAATTTGAGCTCTTTCAATAGCATTGTTCATAAGGGTTTATTTTTTGTTAATAGTGGCTTGTCCGGTTTCTTTTGTGTCTTTGTTTGGGTCGCCTTTATAGGTGACTTGTGCATTATCAGAAGCTTCTCCCGACAAGTCTTTCATTACCCAAAGCGAAAGACTGGATTGATTTTTTGCCGAAAAATCGATTTCTACAGTTTGTAATTCTGAAAGATTTCCGATGGATTGGTCAGAAGTACTTACTTCTAGATTAATAGCTGTACCTGTAATGTTTACATTTGTTTGATTTGAAATATCTAATTCAAATTCTTTGAAATCGACATAAGCTTGTTCAATCATCGATTGATCATTGGCTTCAATCTTAAATTTCTCAGCTTTCAGCGTTCCTGAAATTTTCATTCGTGCCTGATTATTCAGTTCGATTTCATTCAGAGCTGCTAGTGAATAAATATTTACGTTGTACAATGAATATTCACCTACGTTTGATTTTTCATTGATAACTAAATTTCCGCGTTTGGAACTCAGCTCTAAATTGTCAATTAAATTTTGGTGAGATTCCACTACAACTTTCGATGTAGCTGAAGGAATGATTGTGATGTCGCAGTTGCAATTGGCTTCAATTGAAGTAAATTGTTCAACTGCAAATTCTTTTTTTGCGGTGGCTGCACCTTCGCCTTCCAATCCTGAACCGCAGGACACGAGCAAAATGGCTGCTGATAATGTTAAAAATAATTTTTTCATATCTGTATTTTAGTTGGATTCATTTACATCAAATCGTTGAAAGGATTGCCAATATTTGTCTTTATAAATATGGAAATCGATGTTTAGTTTTCCTTCAAATTTAGAAATTAAATTGTAAAGTATTTGAGATGGTTTTCTGAATTCTTTGCAGGCAAAATGAATTTCTCTCAGGTTTTCAGCCGTTTCCCGCCCAATGTTTAAATAACCTTCAGAATCAGTAAGTTCTTGTAAGATTTCATCTTCAAAGTCATTCATCAAATCGTAAGTAAATTCATCCGGTAAACCGCTTTCGTCGCCTTCATAATCGATTTCAACACTCAAAATCCAAGGATGAGAAGCTTTATTTTCCCATTGCAAAACAGTCGAATTTACGATTGCAATGTAAGGCATCCCATTCTCTAATTCAGCTTGTAAACTATTGTAAGCATCTTCTTGGGTATTGTGACGGGTTCCTTCATATTTTTCCAGAAATTCTTTCTCTCTCCAGATTAGATAATCTTTTAATTTGTCGATGGAAATGGTTTCTTGTGTGGCATCACTTTCTCCGATAACTGTCATATTATCGATGGTTGTAACGCTGTTTAATTCTCCTAAATAATTATCAATGAATATGTAAACACCATTGATGATGACTTCTTTGTTTTCTTCATTGAAGTTTTTGTGAACGATGGTGATGTCGATTTCATCCGGATATTCAGCATGTTCATTTGGATAAAATGAAACCGTTTCTGAACTGAATGTAAATTCATCCATTTGAATACCCACATTTTCTATGTCGGTTTCAGGTTTCAAAGCAGTAAATTTCCAGTTTGGAATTTCAGGTGCAGCATTAACCAATTCTTCTACAAACGCAATATTTTTAATCACTCCATCAGGTGTAAAAATCAGTTCTGCAGTGATCTCATTCATCATTCCAGTCAGAAAATAAATACCCTCGCACAATTCATTTAATTGTGGCGTTAGTTTATCAAAGAAATTTTCTTCGAGTAATTCTCTCGTTTTTATTGCTTGATGAAAAGAATTACTATTTTCAGCAAACCAATACCAGAATTCCTGAAATTTTGTATTGTATTGATTGATAATAGAATTAGATGAATTCATTTAAAAGTAAATTTAAGTGTTGGAATATTTTTTTGAATTGAGATTAAGGGTTTCCCTTATTTCAAATTCTTTTGAATTTCTTTTGGAACGAACCAAAATTTCACCTAAAAATCCAGCAAGGAATAATTGAGTGCCTAAAATCATGGCAGTCAATGAAATATAAAAATAAGGATTGTCAGTAATCAACCTTGCTTTTTGTTCGACAATGTAAACTTTGTACAATTTATCAACTCCCAGATATGCCGCTGCCAAAAAACCGATGATGAACATCAAAGTCCCGACCGCACCAAAAAGATGCATCGGTTTATTGCCAAATCTTGAGATGAATGAAAGTGTAATTAAATCCAGAAATCCATTTACAAACCGTCTTGAACCAAATTTAGATTTTCCATATTTTCTTGCCTGATGACGAACTTGTTTTTCGATGATGTTTCCAAAACCTTTATTCTTTGCCAAAACAGGAATGTATCGATGCATATCACCATGCAATTCTAGTTCGTGAGCAACTTCGCGGCGGTAAGCTTTCAATCCACAATTGAAATCATGCAGATTTAATCCGGAAGTTTTTCTTGCAATTGAATTGAATAATTTCGAAGGAAGATTTTTTGTCAATCTTGGGTCTTGGCGATTTTGTTTCCAACCCGAAACGATGTCCGCATTATTAGATTTTAAACTATGGTAAAGTTCTGGAATTTCTTCCGGGAAATCCTGTAAATCAGCATCCATTGTAATTATAACTTCGCCTAAAGTTTGATTAAATGCGGCCATTAATGCTTGTGATTTTCCATAATTTTTACGGAAACGAATGGCTTTAACCTCAGGGTGCATTTCGCTTAAATATTGAATCACTTTCCAGGAGTCGTCTGTACTGCCGTCATCTATGAAAATTACTTCAAACTCAAATCCGTTTTGGTTGCATACGTTTTTTATTCTTTGGAATAATTCTTCCAGAGAATCCTGTTCGTTGAGCAAAGGTATAACGATGGATAGATGCATCACATTTTCCTGTTTTTAAGAAATACTGCGAAGATAGTCGATATCATCACGTAAAAAAAGAGAACGGTCATGAATGCAATTGTAAACGTGCGGAAAGTGAACATATTGTAGTTCAAATCTTTCATGCCGGCTACAAATTCACCATTTTTTTCCATGAATTCCTGATTGGGATTTGTTTCAATCAAACTGTACCAGCCTCGTTGCAAACTATCTTCAGCCCAGCTGCCTACTGTATTGAAAAATATGAAAATAAAAGCAAGACTTAATAGTCCTCCAATGAATTGCGGAATGAATGCTTTTCTGAATCCTTGCCCAAATTTCAAAGCCTGTTGTTTTGCGGCACTAAAAGCTGAATAAAATCCAATTCCGGCATATAACGCAGGCATTACGAAACAATTGATCAAAGAGGAATAATTGAAATAATCTGCTTCAGAAATACTTCCTTGAGTAGAAAATACAAAATATAAGATCAGAAAAAGAGCAATCGTTACAAAAAACAAAATGCCTCCCAGCTTTAAAGTCAAACGGGTATAATTCATTTGACAAATTTACATTAAAACTCAAAAGTAAGAAGTCAAAAGTTGAAAGTATTCAACGCGATAAATATCAGCATCTTATGAGAATAACATCATTTTATAGAATCCCCTTCAAAATCAAGCGAAAGCGAATTTACACAATAACGAAGCCCTGTTTCTGTAGGTCCGTCGTCAAAAACGTGACCTAAGTGACTTCCACAGTTAGCGCATAGAATTTCTCTACGCAACATTCCGTGAGATTTATCTAATTTTTCGACGATTTTTCCTTCTTCGATTTCTTTGTCAAAACTCGGCCAGCCACAGTGTCCGTCAAATTTGGATTCGGAAGTGAAAAGCGGTTCGCCGCAGCCACCGCATTTATAAGTTCCTTCTTCGAAGTGCATATTATATTCGCCGGAAAAAGGTCTTTCAGTTCCTGCTTCACGCAAAACTGCGTATTGGTCGGGCGAAAGATCTTGTTTCCATTGTTCGTCGGTTTTTTCTATTTTGAATGTATTTTGTTTTGAATTTTCCATTTTAGTTTCTTTAATAGTAGGTTTGGAACAAGAAAATAGGATGAATAATATTAGGACTGAATGTTTCATAATGAGGCTAACTTCTTATTGTATAGCAAAATTCCTTCCGAAATTTGATTTTCATTCAATAAAATGTCATGTTTACAATTTCCGATTCCATTCAGTAAACTAAAACTTATCTGATTATTTTGATTTTTCTTATCATGTTTCATCAGATCAATTAAATCAGGAATTATTTCTTCCTTAATTGTCTCTTTTGCAAATAATTGAGTAATATTTGTGAAAATTTCATCCAATTCTGAAAGTGAAATCATTTCATTTTCAAAACTTAAAATCGATTCTACCAACATTCCAATAGCAACTGCTTCTCCATGCAAATAAGGAAATTCAGTTTCAAGATAATAACTTTCAACTGCATGTCCGATGGTATGTCCGAAATTCAGGATTTTTCTTAATCCGGATTCAAACGGATCTTTTTCAACGATTTCCATTTTTATTTTGACCGATTCCTGAGTCAGTCTATGAAGAATTTCTCCTGTAAAACCTTCAATTTGATGAATGCTATCCCAATGTGATTTCTGATAAATCAAACCATGTTTCATCATTTCTGCCAAACCCGAAGTCAATTCTCTTGGTGGTAAAGTCAATAAAAATTCTGAAAAAACCAGCGTCATTTTCGGTTGAGAAAAAGTTCCGATTTGATTTTTCAATCCGGCAAAATCAATTCCTGTTTTTCCTCCGACAGAAGCATCAACCTGTGATAAAAGCGTTGTAGGTACATTTATAAAATCAATTCCACGTTTGAATGTGGAAGCGATGAATCCGCCCATATCCGTAATAACTCCGCCGCCCAAATTGATAAGCAGACTGTTGCGGGATGCACCCAATTCTGTAAGCGATTCCCAAACATTCGCAACGATTTCGATGACTTTGTTTTCTTCTCCCGGTGGAATTTCAATCACTTCGATTTCTGCAACTGCCTCCAATTCACCCAAAAACAAAGGAAGGCAATGTTCATGTGTGTTGGAGTCCACAAAAATGAAAATTTTGGAGTAATTTTTTTCAGTCAAAAATGAATTTAGTTCAAGAAAGATATTATCGAATAAAATAGGTGCTTGTTTCATGTTACAAAATTAAATTTTCATTTTGTTTGCGCGTTAAATATTCATTAGAATAAAGTTTATTAACATATTTTTATAAATTTGTTGGAAACTACATATTTGATGAACATCGTCTTATTTGATGACAAAGAATGGGAAAACCTTCGACCGCTTACACTAAATAAACCTGTTTCTGAATTGAGAATGGGTATTTTGACCTTCAAAGAACGATGGGAGAAGCTAATAGAAGGAAATTATAGTTATTTCACACAAGATTATCTTTCAGAAAAATTTGAATTAAATGTTTCAGATGAAAATTTATTTATCAATCCATCATTTTTTCCAAATGAAAATCTTTTAAGTTCAATTCGAGATTTAAAGAAAAGTGAGAGTATTTGGTTTGAAAATCAAATGATTGCGGGAAATTTTTCATTAGAAGAGTTTGAAGCAAGAAATCAATCAAATCAGAAAATAGATTTAAAAGAAGAAGTTACATATATCAATCATTTATGGGATTTATTTACATATAATGATAAAGCGATTCAGTTTGATTTTGAATTAATTACAAAAGGAAGAAAATCTCAGCCGGTTTCATCTACAAATGGTGTTATCAATCCTGAAAATATATTTTTGGAAGAAGGAGCAGTCGTAGAATTTGCAGTTCTAAATGCAAAGGAGGGGCCAATTTATGTTGGCAAAAATGCTGAAATCATGGAGGGTTCTCTGGTGCGTGGAAGTTTGGCTTTGTGTGAAAATGCAAAATTAAACCTAGGGGCGAAAATTTACCCGGGAACAACCATCGGACCTTATTGCAAAGTCGGAGGCGAAGTCAATAATTCGATTCTGATGGGCTATTCCAACAAAGGACATGACGGTTTTTTAGGAAATTCTATCTTGGGCGAATGGTGCAATTTAGGTGCAGATACAAATAATTCTAATCTGAAAAATAATTATTCCGAAATTAAAGTTTGGGATTATGAATCAAAAGATTACATCGATACAAGACTCCAATTTTGCGGATTGATGATGGGTGATTATGCAAAATCTGCCATCAATACACAATTTAATACCGGTACGGTCGTTGGTATTTCCGCCAATGTATTCGATGCAGGCTTCCCGCCTAAATTTATACCATCATTTAGTTGGGGCGGAGGAAAAAATTCAGCTAAATTTGATTTGGAAAAATCTTACGAAGCAGCAGAAAAAATGATGGAAAGACGAAAAAAAATATTAACAGAAAAAGATAAAAGAATTATTGAATATATTTTTCAATTAACTGAATATTAATGATTACGAAAGACAAATTAAAAAATAATTAACTTATTTGTGAGAAAAGTGTTGATAATCATAACCTGAAAAATGGTTAGTTTCACAAAAAGTACTAAATTTGCCGATTGTAAGTAAAGAACAAAATGTAATGACTGGAACTTATAATAGCGTTTTGGAATTGATAGGTGATACACCTATCGTAAAACTAAACAAAATAGGCCAGGGAATTCCAGGCGAGGTTTACGCTAAGTTAGAAAGTTACAACCCCGGACACTCGACCAAAGATAGAATCGCGCTGCACATCATTGAAGAAGCGGAGAAATCAGGATTATTGAAACCAGGAGCTACTATCGTTGAAACGACATCAGGAAATACCGGATTTAGTGTGGCTATGGTTAGTATTTTGAAAGGTTATAAGTGTATTTTGGCTGTTTCGGATAAAACCAATGACGAGAAAATAGCTTACCTAAAAGCTTTGGGAGCGAAAGTTTTTATCTGTCCTGCTAACGTAGCAGCAGATGACCCTCGCTCTTATTATGAAGTTGCAAAAAGAATCGCCGCTGAAACCCCGAATTCAATTTATATCAATCAATATTTCAACTTAAAAAATATTGAAGCGCATTACGTGACGACAGGTCCTGAAATCTGGAAACAGACCGAAGGAAAAATAACGCACTTAATTGCTTGTTGTGGAACTGGTGGAACGCTTTCAGGTTCAGCAAAATATTTGAAAGAACAAAACCCTGAAATCAAAATCATCGGCGTAGATGCTTATGGTTCGATTTTGAAAAAATACCACGAAACCGGAGAAGTTGACAAAAATGAAATTTATCCATACAAAATTGAAGGTTTAGGAAAAAATTTAGTTCCCGAAGCGACTGATTTTAGTTTGATTGATAAATTTGAAAAAGTAACCGATGAAGAAAGTGCATACCGTACAAGAGAAATAGCTTTGAAAGAAGGAATCATGGGTGGTTACACTTGTGGTGCAGTAGTTCAGGCTTACAGACAATTGGCTGCTGATTTCAAAGAAGGAGACATCGTTGTTTTAATTTTTCCTGATCACGGTTCCAGATACATCACAAAAGTTTTCAGTGACAGCTGGATGGAACAACAAGGATTTACCAACAGCCGCTTGAATGGATTGGAATCAAACGCAACCATTCAACACATTAAATAAGAAATGTATTTAATAAATATATAAAAACAAAATGCTCCCGTTACAGTGGGAGCATTTTTACATTAATAATAAACTAATCAAAATATAATTAAATGGATATTTTTGAAAGAATTAAAAAGAATCCTGGTCCATTGGGTCAGTTTGCAGATTATGGAGAAGGATATTTCATCTTCCCTGAATTGGAAGGTGAATTAGGACCAAGAATGAAATTCAAAGGGAAAGAGGTTGTAGTTTGGAGTTTGAATAACTATTTAGGTTTGGCAAATCATCCTGAAGTGAGAAAAGCAGATGCTGATTCTGCAGCAAAATACGGTATGGCTGCGCCAATGGGAGCCAGAGCCATGACTGGTCAGACAAAATACCATCAACAATTAGAAAATGAATTGGCTGAATTTGTAGGTAAAGAATCTGCTTATTTATTAAATTTCGGATATCCGGGAATGGTTTCTGCAATTGATGCTTTGGTTTCCAAAAATGACGTAATCGTTTATGACATTGAATGTCACGCCTGTATCGTTGACGGCGTTCGTTTGCACTTTGGAAAAAGATTTACTTACCAGCACAACGATATCGAAAGTTTACGTAAAAATTTAGCTCGTGCTACAAAAATCACTGAACAAACAGGAGGTGGGATTTTGGTAGTTACCGAAGGAGTTTTCGGAATGATGGCTGAACAAGGGAAACTGAAAGAAATCTGTGATTTGAAAAAAGAATTTGATTTCAGATTATTGGTTGATGATGCGCACGGATTTGGAACTCTAGGTAAAACGGGAGCAGGAGCAGGAGAGGAGCAAGGATGTCAGGATCAGATAGATGTTTATTTCTCAACTTTTGCCAAATCAATGGCAGGCTTTGGTGGATTTTTTGCGGGAGATAAAACTGTAATTCGTTATTTACAATACAATTTGCGTTCGCAGATTTTTGCAAAATCTTTGTGTATGCCTATGGTAATCGGAGGGTTGAAACGTCTGGAATTATTAAGAAATAAACCTGAGTTAAAAGATAAGCTTTGGGAAAATGTAGAGAAAATCCAAGCTGGATTGAGAGCTAAAAATTTCAACTTAGGATTGACTAATACACCAGTTACACCGATTATTTTAGAAGGAAGCCCAATCGAAGCCACTTTGATGTCAAAAGATTTGCGTGAAAACCATGGTGTTTTTGTATCGGTTGTCGTATATCCGGTAATTCCAAAAGGAACAATTATTTTCAGGATTATTCCAACTGCTGCGCATACTGATGAAGACATCGATTATACCTTGAATGCTTTTGATGCAATTCGTGAAAAATTAGATTCAGGATATTACAAAAAAGCAGCTGAAGATATGGATGTAGATTATGTCCAATATTAATTAAAATTAATTTTTCTAAAATATAAAAACCGCTTTGAATCTTATTTCAAAAGCGGTTTTTCTTTGTAAGTAAATGTAATGGAATTTTTAATTGACAGGAACTATCTGTACGTCTAATTTTTGGTTAGTGTTTGTAGTATTTACAAATCCTTTAGAGAAAACAGAATAGATTTTTCCATTTTCCAATCTGATTTCTTTTGTAAACAAAGTATCCTGTGTTTCAGTACTAATTAAGTATAAATCTTTATTAATCAATTCATTGATCTGAACGAAAGAAGTGGCTTGTTTATAATTTAAGTTACCAACTGGTGCCTCAATGCCTTCAATCGCAATTGTCAATTGTGGCGCATCAGGAGAAAGTTGAATAAATCTCAAAGAACTTTTTCCAGCTCCTGGAGCTACTAAAGCATCTTCATAAGCAACTAATTCTAAATTTTCAAATTCATTCACAGCAAAAACACTATATCGTTTATCTTTCATGACATTCATCGAAATCGTATCCAGGTCACTGCCACTCCCTGAATTTACTTTGATTTGGTGTGTTCCGGCCTCCATAGTCACATAACCGAAAAATTGAGAATAATTAGTCGAATTCTGATTAATTAATCTGTCATTCGAATAAAATCTTACTCCGTTTGAATCAGGAGAAACATTAAAAAATGCAACAAAACCTGCATCTTGTACCACCGGAAGCTCATCATCATTGTTCAGGCAAGAGGTCAATCCTATTGTTCCAAATAAAACAGTTCCTAATACTCCCAGTTTTTTTAAATCTAACTTCATTTTCTTTAAATATTAATTTAAACTATAGATGTAATTTTCTCAAAAGGTTGCGTAATACATGACAAAATCACTTGAATTAATTCAATTAGAATTGTTAATTTTACCCTTTCAATTTTAAAATAAAAAATTACAATATGAATTCATACGATGTAACGGTGATTGGTTCGGGACCCGGAGGTTATGTAGCAGCCATTCGTGCTGCTCAATTAGGTTTTAAAACTGCGATTATTGAAAAAACAAGTTTAGGTGGTACCTGCCTCAATGTCGGCTGTATCCCGTCAAAAGCTTTGTTGGATTCGTCTGAACATTACCACAATGCCGTTCACAATTTTGCTGCGCATGGTATCGATGTAGAAGCTCCGAAAGTGAATTTCTCTCAAATGATTCAACGCAAAAGAGAAGTAGTTGATGCCAATGTAAAAGGAATTGAATACTTAATGGGCAAAAACAAAATCGAAGTTCACAACGGAATTGGTTCTTTCAAAGATGCTACACACGTTATCGTAACCAAAGATGACGGTTCCACAGAAGAAATCGAATCAAAATATATCATTGTAGCCACAGGTTCATATTCAACTGAATTACCTTTCGCTAAAACAGATAAAGAAAGAATCATTACTTCAACTGAAGCATTGGAATTAAAAGAAATTCCAAAACATTTGATTGTAATAGGTGGAGGGGTTATCGGTTTGGAATTAGGTTCTGTTTATTTGAGATTAGGTTCAGAAGTTACTGTTGTAGAATTCATGGATAGAATCATCCCTGGTATGGACGGTGCTTTGTCAAAAGAATTGACCAAAGTATTGAAAAAACAAGGAATGAAATTCCACACTTCAACCAAAGTTACAGAAGTTACAAATAATGGTGGTGGCGTAACTGTAAAAGCCGAAGATAAAAAAGGCGAACAGTTGACTTTCGAAGGAGATTACGTCTTGGTTTCTGTAGGTAGAAGTCCTTACACACAAGGTTTAAGTTTAGAAAATGCAGGCATCGAAACAGACGAACGCGGAAGAATCAAAACCAATTCCCACTTACAAACCAACGTTGCAAATGTTTACGCAATCGGTGACGTAGTTGCCGGAGCCATGTTGGCTCACAAAGCAGAGGAAGAAGGTGTTTTGGTAGCGGAGCAATTGGCAGGTCAAAAACCACATATCGATTACAACTTGATTCCGGGAGTAGTTTACACTTGGCCGGAGGTAGCCGCAGTTGGGAAAACTGAGGAGCAATTGAAAGAATCAGGAGCCAAATACAAAGTAGGAAGTTTCCCTTTCCGCGCCTTGGGTAGAGCCCGAGCAAGCATGGATTTGGATGGGTTTGTGAAAATCTTGGCTGACGAAGCAACTGACGAAGTGTTAGGAATCCATATCATCGGAGCGCGTGCAGCCGATTTGGTTGCCGAAGCCGTTGTCGCTATGGAATACCGCGCGTCTGCTGAGGACATCGCACGCATGAGCCACGCACACCCGACCTTTGCCGAAGCGATGAAAGAAGCTGCTTTAGATGCGACTGCAAAACGTTCGATTCATTCATAAAAATTAAATTCTAATTTTTTGTAGCTATTCCCGCTTTTCGTTGCAATCTTTTTTGTTTTCAAAAAAACAAAAAAGGATTTTCACTTCAATCGGGGCTATGAAGGCATGAAATAAAAACTAAATAAGTAACAATATAAAACGGACACCTCCATTATCGAAGTGTCTGTTTTTCATTTAAAATAACTTAGAACCAATTAAACACACATCTGCAAGTTCAGAATAAACCTTAGTAAGTTCGGAATGAATGTTAACATGCTTTTAATCACTCTAAACAAGCTCAAACATTCCATTTCCAAAACAATTTCCAGCCTATCAACTCAAAACTCAAAATCACACAAACCAAAACTAACAACTTTACAATAAAAAAGAGGCTCATCCCGAAAGACAAACCTCCTAATTAATGATAATATTTTAAAATTATGATTCTTTATTCAACATTTTTGCAATCATTTTCCAGATAAACAACAAAATAAGTGCACCTAGAATTGTGAAAACCCAGTCCATAAAACTAAAAAAGTTCAATTCTCCATCAGAATCCATCCCCAGCCAAGAGCGCATACTATGACCTAAATAAGCACCTACGATTCCGATCAATGCTGTTACAAAAAATCCTCCCGGATCCTTTCCCGGCATAATCGCTTTTGCAATTCCGGCAGCAATTAAGCCAAACACCACATAAACTAAAAAACTCCATACGCCGTCAATAGCGCCGAAAAGTAATACAGACATTGTTTCCATAAATAATTAAGATTTTGATTAAGTTCAAATGTAATGATTTTTATCATAATTCTTAAAATTTTTAACAATATTGCTTTAACCTTCTATTTTCCAAATAAGCTTACTTTTGCAGATAAATTTTTAAAACTCCATTATGTCACTTATAAAATCAATATCAGGAATCCGGGGAACCATCGGCGGAAAAATCAATGATAATCTTACCCCAATCGATACCGTAAAATTCGCAGCGGCTTATGGAACTTGGTTAAAAACCAATTCCGGAAAAGAAAAATGCAAAGTAATTATCGGTCGTGACGCCAGAATTTCAGGTCAGATGGTAAGCCAGTTGGTAAGCTCAACCTTGCAGGGATTGGGAATTGATGTAGTAGATTTGGGATTGTCAACAACACCGACAGTAGAAGTAATGGTTCCTCATTTTCAAGCCGATGGTGGAATTATTTTGACGGCAAGCCACAATCCAAAACAATGGAATGCCTTGAAATTATTAAATGCCAAGGGCGAATTCGTTTCCGGAAATGATGGTGCTGAAATTTTGAGAATCGCTGAAGCAGATGAATTCAATTTTGCAGAAGTGGATGATTTAGGAAATTATGAAACTTTTGATGATGCCATCAAAATCCATATAGAACAAATTTTAGCTTTGCCTTTGGTCAACGCAAAAGCAATTGCTGAAAAGAAATTCAAGGTTGTAATTGATGCTGTAAACTCTACCGGAGGAATTTCCATTCCGCCATTATTGGATAAATTGGGAGTTGAATATGTGAAAATGTATTGCGATCCGACCGGACATTTCCCGCACAATCCGGAACCTTTGAAAGAACATTTGACCGATATTTCTAAAAAAGTTATTGAAGAAAAAGCAGATTTTGGAATCGTTGTTGATCCCGATGTAGATCGTTTGGCGATTATTTCTGAAGATGGAGAAATGTTCGGTGAAGAATATACCTTGGTTGCAGTGGCAGATTATGTTTTGGGCAAAGTGGGCTCAGGTACGGTTTCTAATCTTTCTTCTTCCAGAGCCTTACGTGACATCGCTTCCAAACACAACCAAACTTATGCTGCATCTGCGGTTGGAGAAGTGAATGTAGTGGAGAAAATGAAAGAAATCGGCGCGAAAATAGGTGGTGAAGGAAACGGTGGTATCATCTATCCTGAATTGCATTATGGTCGTGATTCTTTGGTTGGAATTGCTTTGTTTTTGAGCCATTTGGCGGAGCAGGAAAAATCTGTGAAAGAAATGCGTGATGCGTATCCAAGTTATTTCATGGGTAAAAAGAAAATCGAATTGACGCCTGAAATCAACGTAGATGAACTTCTAAAAAAAGTAGAAGAAAAATATCAATCAGAAGAAATATCTACTGTTGACGGTGTGAAAATCGATTTTGAAGATCAATGGGTTCATTTACGCAAATCCAATACAGAACCGATTATCAGAATTTATACGGAGGCACCAACGCAGGAAAAAGCAGATGCTTTGGCTGATAGGTTTATTTCTGAATTGTCATCTTTTACTAATTAAAGGAATATTATAGATTACAAATTTGGATTTGTTCATTTATTGTGCAAAACTGAAATAACTCATAGCGGAAAACTTATGCTTTATGCGTAAATTCGTAACATAAATATGGATGACGGATTTTTAAATAATAATGAATTGATTGAACGTTTCGAGCAGATGCTTGACAACAAGCAGAAGTTGTATTTCGATACGGAAGAATTCTACGAAATCATTGCTTACTATTTGGATGTAGGTGACTTGCCTTATGCCAAAAAAGCCATTGATTATGCCATGGATATGTATCCATCTAGCACAGAAATTCAAATCAAAAAATTAGAATATCTTTTATCCATCAACCGCCTGAAAATGGCAGCTTCATTGATTGAAGAATTAAAAGAAGTAGGAGCCAACGATACAGATTTTATCATTTGTATGGCGCGTTTCTGGTCATTGAAAGAAGTTCCGAAAAAAGCCATTCAATATTATGAACAAGCTCTGGAATTTGGTGATGATTTAGAATACATTTACAACTGCATGGGTAATGAATACCTGAATCTCAATGAATTGAGTCAGGCATTGTATTGTTTCAAAAAGGCATTGGAATTGGACTTGGACGATGATTTTGCATTTTTCTCATGTATCCAGTGTTTTGAAGAATTGCATTTGAACAAAGAATGCATTGAATTTCTTTTGCAATACATCGATTTGCGTCCGTACTCAGAAATCGCATGGTCCCAGTTGGGAACGCAGTACATGGTTCTGAAAAATTATGAAGAAGCGCACCGCGCTTTTGATTATGCGACTTTGATTAATCCAAAAGGAATAATGGCTTACACGCAAAAAGCGTTGAGTTTGGAGAAATTAGAAGATTTTGCAGGAGCTATTTCTGTTTACGAAGAAACACTTGAATTAGACGATTCAGCGGCTTATACTTATCTGAAAATCGGTAGCTGTTATATGAAATTGGGTAAACCTTTCAAAGCTTTGAAAGCATTTCATCAATCCATCCACGAAGATCCGCAATTGGATCAAAGTTGGGTAGCTACTTCTGATTTGTATGAAAGTTTAGGGAATTTTGATGAAGCATTATATTATCTGAATCGTGCGATAGATTTGGATTCGTTGAATGTTGACTATTGGAAACGCAGAGCATTTTTGCACATTCAATTGGTGAGATTTGAAGAATCGACTTTGGATTATTACCGATTGGTGGAATTGGAGCCGAATAATTTTTACAATTGGTTGGGATTGAGCGAAACGCTCATAACAATTGGTGATTACCAGAAAGCAATCGAAGCAGTTTATCGTGGGCTGAAACATTTCAACCGTGCTGAATTGTACTATCAGTTGAGCAACTGTTACTATTTGTTGGGCGAAGAAGAAATGGGAGATTCTGCATTTAAAAAAGCTTCTGAAATGAATGCAACGCTTCAGGTAGAAATGTTCAAAAAATATCCGATTCTCGAAAACAAGCACAAAACCACTTCCCGAAAACGCCAGGGAAAAGGAAGTAAATAAGAAAAAACCTTCTTATTCAATTTTACTATTATATAATTGGTTCTTTACTTCAATTTAAAGTAGGTATGAAATTTGTTGGTTAGATTTGTTACAACGCAACTTACAGATGAACTACTTTATCGTCGGAGATATACACGGCTGTTATTATACTTTACGGGAAATGCTGGACAATCACTGGCATTCGGCGGAAGAAAAACTTGTGATTTTGGGCGATTTTGTAAACAAAGGCAAACATACTTTTGCGGTGTTGGAATTTCTGATTAACCTCAAAGAAAAGTTAGGGGAGAAGATGGTCATTTTGAAAGGAAATAATGAATATTTGTTTGAGGAATATTACCGCGATTCCATTACTTTAAGCGCAAAACAGAAGTTTGAGAATTATAATCTGGACTATATACAAACTTTAAATTGGATGAATAAGTTGCCGCACCAATGGCAGAATGGAGTTGTTTATGCAAGTCACGCAGGCGTAGCTGAAGACGCGGATTTTCCGGTGGAAGATGACAATGTTCAAATTTTATTTAACCGAAAACCTTTGAAAAATATTGGTAAGCTTCAGTTTGTAGGGCATGTGGTGATGGATGAACCAAAATTTGATGAAAATTCTGATGCTTGGTATTTAGATACAGGAGCGGGTTTTGGTAAAAAATTGACCGCGGCTCGGGTTGAAAATACGGGGGTAGTCAATGAAATTATAAGTGTAAAAGTGAACGAAAAAGACATTGCGAATTAAAGCGGAGAAAGTTGTTGAATTGACTTCCTCCACTTTGTAATTAATCTTTTCATCTTTTTTCAATCCAGTTTAAAATGTATTCCGAAATTTCTTCCCAACCCTTTTCACCACAAAGAAAATGACTTTTTCCTTCAAACATTTTATAATCGACGATGCTGTTTTTGTCTGAATATTTATTCGCAATTTTCTGGGTTAAATCGGGCGGAAAAATTGCATCTTTTTCTCCTGCGATGAACAATAACGGCTGATGGGGTTTTTTGAAATCAACATTTGAAAATGATTTCAGCAAAGTGTCTTGTCCGATTTTTCTGCTTTCCGGAACTGCGATTTCATCAAAGGCTTTTTGAATTTCATTTTCAGGCAAAGTATTGAAAAAAGCTCTTCTGTACCAATCCAAACTTCCCATGTAAGCAGATTTTTTGAAAATATTGACTGCCGGCCAAACGATTTTTACTGTTGAAAGTGGCGCCATTACATTTTTTGGAGGTGCGCCATCGATGCTGATTCCTGCAACGGCTTTATCCATTTCAATTAATTTCTGAACGACTAATCCTGCCATTGAATGTCCAATGACAATTGGTTTTTCAGGCAAGGTATCAATTAATTTTACGATGTTCATTACCACATCTTCAAATCCGGTTTGGGTAAGTTGCGGATGAATGTTTTTTCTCAGTTCAGCAGGATTTCCTTTGTGTCCCGGATTGGCAGGCGCATGAACTTTGTAACCTTTTGATTCAAAATAATTTTTCCATTCTGACCAGCTCTTGTTGTTCACAAACATTCCATGAATGAGAACAATTGTTTTTGATTTTTCCATTGTTTTATAATTTTAATTATGAAGCAAATTTCAAACAATGGAACGAGGATAATTTTAACCCAAGTTAAAATCGTATCATTTACCCGAAATTCTTTTTCTGATTCGACTGAGGGAAGGTCCCTGAATCCCTAAATAAGAAGAAATATGGTACAGCGGAACAGAATTGAAAATCTCTGGATGTTGTTTAATTAAATCTAAATATCGTTCTTCGGGCGATTTGAACATGAAACCTTCGATTCTTCCCATCGTTACATTGAATGCTTCCTGAGCGAGTAGTCTGCCAAAAGTTTCCCATTCATGAGATTCTTTGTAAAGCTTCATCAAATCCTGAATGTGAATGTAAATCACTCTCGCATCAGTCACAGCCTGCGTATGGTAATCGCATGGAATTTGATTGATAAAACTTTTAAAAGTCACGACAAATCCATTTGATGAATAAAGGAAAACATTTTTTTCTTCGCCTGATTTTTCATCAATTATATACGAACGAAACACGCCCTGCATTACAAAACCTAGGTGTTTACAAACTGTTTGATGTTGGTTGTAATATTCCCCTTTTTTGTAATCTTTGAATTGCCAGAACGATTGCGAACGTCGGAATTCGGTTTCTGACAAACCTGAAAAATGAGAAAGTGCAGCGAAAAGATGAGAGGATTCGGACATGTCAGCTTTAGAAATTTTGAATAAATATATTAAATTTCTTCATTCAAAGCTTTTTTGTAAATAGCTAATGCTCTTTCTCTTGCAAAGGTATGTTCAACAATGGGTGGATTTGAATCTGATTCAAAATCAGGATTCCATTTTTTGATGTATTTCAGCTCTTTATCAAATTTCAACGTTTGTGCAGTTGGATTGAAAATCCTGAAATAAGGAGCCGCGTCGCAACCGCTCCCTGCCGCCCATTGCCAATTTCCGTTGTTTGCAGAAAGGTCGTAATCATTTAATTTCTGAGCAAAATAAGCTTCGCCCCAACGCCAATCAATCAACAGGTGTTTACAGAGAAAACTCGCAGTGATCATCCTCACACGATTGTGCATAAATCCGATTGTATTCAATTCGCGCATTCCCGCATCTACAATCGGATAACCAGTTTTTCCTTCACACCATTTCTGAAATTCTGATTCATTATTCCGCCATTCAATTAAATCATATTTGGCTTTGAAACTTTGGGTAACGACTTTTGGGAAATGATATAAAATTTGCATGAAAAACTCTCTCCAAATCAATTCATTTAACCAGGTTTCATTATGTTTTATTGCAAAATTTATACATTTTCGAACCGAAACCGTTCCAAATCTAAGCGCAATTCCCAAATGTGTTGTATGATTCATTGCAGGGAAATCTCGGTACTTATCGTAATTATCGATAATTTTAGAATTGAGATTTGGAGTTTCAAATTCAATGTTAGTAGGTTTAAATCCAATTTCTTCTAAAGTATGAATTTCAGTATTTTGAATACTTAAGAAATTCTGAAAATCTATTTCAAAAGAAGCATAATTTTCTGGTTTTAAAAGGGTTTTCCATTTCTTGGAATAGGGCGTATAAACCGTATAAGGTGTTTTATCAGCTTTTACAATTTCAGATTTCTCAAAAATGACTTGGTCTTTGAAATCTAAAAATTCAATTTCTTTTGCTTGTAGAAATTCTTGGATGGAACTGTCTCTTTTGATGGCTTGTGGTTCATAGTCCCGATTACAATAAACGGATTCAATTTGATATTTTTCATTTAATTCTTTAAAAATATCAATCGGTTTCCCATTAAAGGTTTTCAATCCGGAATTGTATTTTTTTAACTCCTTATTAATCTCGTTTAATGCTTGATGAATGTAATCTACACGACGGTCAGAGTTATCTTCCAATTGATTAAGAATATCACTATCGAAAATGAAAATAGGCAAAACCGGATTTTCTGATAAAAGTGCATGAGAAAGCCCTGTATTGTCATCCAAACGCAAATCCCGTCTGAACCAAAACACGGAGATTTTCTTGTTCATAATAGAAACAAATTTAATTAACGAAGTCTATTTATACGAATAATTTTGAGTAGTTGACTTTTAATATTCAATATGTGACTTTATTTTAGATGATTAAATTTTGGTTTAAAAAATATCAAGAAAATGATTCATCTTAAAATTTTTAAAATAAATTTAATTAATTTTAGATTAAAATAATTTGAAACAACTATAACAACTCTTAGTCGGAAGAAGTTCCGACCAAGAATATTATAAGTCAATGATTTTTATAAATTATTCTCCTGGAAATCGGTCGTATATTTTCTTATATAAATCTTTGTATCTCTCCAGAATTACTTTTCGTTTCAATTTCAAAGTAGGAGTGAGCTGTCCGCCGTCAATCGTCCATTCTTCGGGTGTCAATTCAAACTTCTTGATTTGTTCCCAATGTCCTAAAGATTTGTTGTGTTTTTCAATTTCATCCTGAAATAATTTTAAAACTTTTTCATTTTGTATGATTTCAGATTTTGAATCAGAAAGATTAATTCCTTCACTTTGCGCCCAAGCTTTTAAATTTTCAAAATTTGGCTGAATCAAAGCGGCAGGCATTTTTTCACCTTCACCAACGACCATTATTTGTTCGATGAATCGTGATTGTTTCACATCATTTTCAATCATCTGCGGCGCAATGTATTTTCCACCCGATGTTTTGAACATTTCTTTTTTTCTGTCTGTAATTTTCAAATTGCCATTGATCATTTCTCCAATGTCTCCGGTTTTGAAATAACCGTCGGCAGTCATTACTTCAGCCGTCATTTCAGGCTTGTTGTAATAACCCAGCATCACATTTGGACCTTTTACCAAAATTTCTCCGTCTTCGGCCAATTTGATTTCGACGCCGTCAATTGGTTTTCCAACTTGACCAATTCCGAAACCTTCTTTGTTCATTCCATTTACAGAAATTACCGGAGAAGTTTCCGTCAATCCATAACCTTCCAAAATCGGAATTCCAGCTCCCCAGAACATCCTGTTTAATTTCGGAGAAAGTGCAGCACTTCCCGAAACCATACAAGTCAGATTTCCTCCAACACCTTCGCGCCATTTTTTGAAGACGATGGCATCTGCGATTTTATGTTTGATTGTCCATACAAATCCATGGTTTCCATAAGGTTCGTAATCTCTTACCAAATCCAAAGCCCACATGAAAATTTTGGTTTTAATTCCCCCTGCTGAAGCACCTTTGTCGTAAATTTTAGCATAGACTTTTTCTACCAAACGCGGAACCACTGTCATCACATCCGGATGAACTTCTTTGAGGTTATCGCCAATGGTTTCCATGCTTTCTGCATAATAAATTCCGATCCCATTGTACATGTACAAGTAAATCAGCATTCGTTCAAATATGTGGCACAATGGTAAAAAACTCAAAGCTTTGGGTTGTTCAGAAGGAAATTTCGGAACTCGCGGATTGCTCGACAAAACGTTTGAAACGATATTTCTATGGCTCAGCATTACTCCTTTAGGATTTCCGGTTGTGCCTGAAGTATAGATAATTGTAACTAAATCGTCAGCTTTTACCTGTTTCTTTACAGCATCCACTTCATGTTGATTGGCTTCATCTGTGCCCATGTCCAGAATTTCAAGCCAGTTGGGTGCGCCTTCAACTTTATCAAAAGTATAAACTGAAACCAGTGAAGGAACATTTTCTTTGATGGATGAAATTTTTTCGAACAAATCAGAATCAGAAACAAAAGCCAGTTTGATTTCAGAATCATTGAAAATATATTGAAAATCTTTCGGTGCAATGGTCGGATAAACAGGAACGCTGATGCATCCAATTTGCTGTAAACCAATGTCAATTACATTCCATTCAGTACGATTGGTTGTAGAAGCTATGGCAATTTTATCTCCATGTTTGATTCCCAATTTGAGCAATCCTCTGCTGATCATATTGGCTTTGCTGGCAAATTCTATGGTAGAAGTTGGTTGCCATTCGCCATTTTTTTTCATCACGATGCTGTCTTCGCGAGGACTGTTTTTCAGCTGGTATTCTAAAAAATCAAAAAGTCTTGATATGTCCATAAATAGATTTATAAAGCCACAAATTACTAATATTTTATGAAAAATTCAATTTTAATTCAACCTGAATGCTTTATTCTTCTTCGTAAGTATCCATTTCTTTGTCAAAAAATGTATAAGCTTCTTCTAACAAAGTTGCCAATTCAGCTTCAACATCTGTTTCAGAATCTTCTTCAATTTCGTCATAGATTTCAATTTCTTCGGTTTCTATATCCAATAAAAATCTTGGGAAATCTGTGTGTAAAATGTATATTTTTTCGGGGAATTCAGAATTGTCTGCGATTAAAAATTTAGGAGTTTCCATGTAATAATTTTTTTGTTTGTTTATGATAACGTAAAAGTAACAATATTGCTGAGATAGTCAAACCAAATCCCAAACCAATCCACATACCGAATGCGCGCATTTCAAAATAAATCGCAAGTGTTACTCCTAAAGGAATTGCGATGAGCCAATAAGAGATAAATGTGATGATAGAGGGGATTTTCACATCCTGCATTCCTCTCAAAGCACCCAAAACCACTAACTGAATTCCATCAGAAAGCTGGAAAAATGCTGCGACAATCAGTAATTTAGCTGCCAAAATAATTACAGCTTGGTTATTTAAATAAAATGTTGGCAAATCAAATCTGAAAATAATCATCAAAATTCCACAAAACATCATGAAAACAGTTACCATGAAAATTGCGGACCAGCCAGCTTCACGCAATGTCTTGAAATCTTTTAGTCCTAATTGATTTCCGACACGAACTGTTGCGGCAACACCCAACCCCATGCACATCATGAATGTTGTGGACGCCAGACTAATGGCAATCTGGTGTGCGGCAAGATTGGTTTTGGCAATTTGCTGTTCAGCCAATTCTTGTGAAAACGCATATCCGCAAACAAATGCTGCTCCGGCAAATGCACTGATTTCAAAAAAGGAAGTCAATGCAGTCGGAACGCCCATACTAATGATTTTTTTGAAAATATTTTTGTTGAAATTTTTAAATGAAACTTCTTTTAAATAGTTTTTAGTTTTCTTAAATAACATCAATGAAATGACCAAACTGATAAGCATTGCAATTCTGGCACAGAAAGTTCCCCAGCCTGCACCTTCCACTTCCAATCTTGGGAATCCCCAATGACCGTAAATCCAACCATAATTCAAAACGATGTTGACAATGTTTCCAATGATTGTCGCAAATGTTACCGGAATTGTGAGGGAAAGTCCTTCGGAAAATTGTCTGAAAGATTGGAAGATCATAATCGGAATCATTGACCAAGCCATGATTGATAAAAAAGGAATTGCCTTGTCAATCACATCCGGCGGTTGTCCCATGTAGTGAAGCAGGGGAGTGGAGCACTCCAAAAGAATCAATAAAATCACTGCTAAGAGCATGTTGAGCACCATTCCGTGAGAGAAAATCCGGGTAACGCGTCCTCTGTTCAATTTTGCATCAGCCGCCGCAATCAACGGAGACATTGCAAAGCTGAATCCAAATGCTACAACCAGTGCAGTTACAAAAACTGCGTTTCCCAACGAAACTGCGCCGAGTGCAACTTTTCCAATATTCTCGTCTTTTATGTGGTCAAAATGACCGCCCAAACCACCGACCATGAAATTATCGACCAAGTTGACCATTATTTGTCCGGCTTGGGTGATCATAACGGGAACGGCAAGGGTTAGGTTTTTTCTGAGGTGTTCTTTATAAGTCACGGTATTGCATTGATTTTATAAAAACAAAAAAATCCTCCAAAAACTTGAAGGATTTCGTTTTTGATATGTTTGATTCTTTATTCTACGACTCCTTTGATACGGAAAATTTTACGACCTTCTGTTACAGCATTTGAACTCAAAGTCACGGTTTTGTTGAATGCACCTGCTTTTGATGTAGTTGTGTATTCTACAGTCATATCAGCTGATTTTCCCGGAGCAATCGGCTCTTTCGGGTATTTTGGAACTGTACACCCGCAAGATGCTTTGGCTTCAGAAATGATCAATGGTTTGTCACCTGTATTTTTAACTTTAACAGTTGCAATGGCTTTTCCACCCAATTTTACATTTCCTAAATCAACAGTTGATTCGCTTAGTTCAATTTCCTGAGCTGATAAGAATCCAAGTCCTACAAAAGCAAAGGCACCTATAAAAAGTAATTTTTTCATCTTGATTAAAAAATTTTATTAAACAAATTTATAAATAAAATCTATATAAAGTAGATTCTAATATTAAATTTGCAAATCATTACAAAAAATATACCAATTCAAAAATGGAATTACAAACGAAATACAATCCAAAAGACGTAGAAAACAAGTGGTATTCTTATTGGATGCAGAATGATTATTTCACTTCGAAACCCAACGATAAAAAAGCATACACAATTGTAATTCCACCGCCCAACGTCACTGGTGTTCTGCACATGGGGCATATGTTGAACAATACGATTCAGGACGTTTTGATTCGTCGCGCACGTATGCAGGGATTTAATGCTTGCTGGGTTCCCGGGACTGACCATGCTTCGATTGCGACAGAAGCGAAAGTAGTTGCGAAACTGAAAGAAGAAGGAATTTCGAAGTTTGAGATCGGAAGAGAAAAATTCCTCGAACACGCTTGGGAATGGACGCACAAACACGGCGGAATCATTTTGGAACAATTGAAAACTTTGGGCTGCTCATGTGATTGGTCGCGTACTAAATTCACGATGGATGCAAACCTATCGGAATCGGTAATCAAAGTTTTTGTCGATTTGTACAACAAAGGTTTGGTTTACCGCGGTTACCGAATGGTCAATTGGGATCCGGAAGCGAAAACAAATATTTCCGATGAGGAAGTTATTTATAAAGAAAAACAAGGGAAATTATTTTTCTTAAAATATAAAATTGAGGGAACTGAAGAATTTATTGTCGTGGCAACGACGCGTCCTGAAACGATTTTCGGAGATACGGCAGTTTGCATCAATCCAAATGATGAACGTTATTTTCATTTGAAAGGAAAAAGAGTAATTGTGCCGATTGCAGGTCGTTCAGTTCCGATTATCGAAGATGAATATGTGGACATTGAATTTGGTACAGGTTGTTTGAAAGTTACACCAGCTCATGACATCAATGATTACGAATTGGGTAAAAAACACGATTTGGAAATCATCGATTCCATTAATGATGATGCGACTTTGAACCAGAATGCTTACCATTATGAAGGAATGGACCGATTCAAAGTTCGTAAAGAAATTGAATTGGAACTGTTGGAAAAAGGTTTACTTGAAAAAGTAGAAAATTACAATAATAAAGTCGGAACTTCGGAAAGAACCGGAGCAGTTATCGAACCCAAACTTTCTGTTCAGTGGTTTTTGAAAATGAAAGAATTGGCACAGCCCGCTTTGGACAATGTGATGAACGACACAATTCAATTTCATCCTTCAAAATTTAAAAACACCTATAAGCATTGGATGGAAAATGTCCATGATTGGAACATTTCGCGTCAATTGTGGTGGGGACACCAGATCCCTGCATTTTACTATGGCGACGGACAGGAAGATTTTGTAGTAGCTTTGAACAAACAAGAAGCGCTCGAAATCATTGCCAGAGAAAGAAATTTGGTTTTGGGTGAAGAAGATTTGAGACAAGACGAGGATGCTTTGGATACTTGGTTTTCGTCATGGTTGTGGCCGATTTCTGTTTTTAATGGAATCAATGAGCCCGATAACGAAGAAATCAATTATTATTATCCTACACAGGCATTGGTTACCGCACCGGAAATTATGTTTTTCTGGGTGGCAAGAATGGTCATCGCGGGATATGAATACAGAAATGAATATCCGTTCAAAAACGTTTATTATACCGGAATTGTTCGTGATAAATTGGGACGAAAAATGTCCAAATCTTTGGGAAATTCTCCCGATCCGATTGAGTTGATGCAACAATATGGTGCCGATGGTGTTCGTGTGGGAATGTTGCTTTCTTCGCCAGCCGGAAACGATTTGCCGTTTGATGAGGATTTGTGTTTGCAAGGAAGAAATTTTGCCAATAAAATCTGGAATGCATTCCGATTGATCAAAGGTTGGGAAGTTGATGAATCTTTGGAAACGCCTGAAGCTTCTAAGTTTGCTACGGATTGGTTTGATGCAAAATTCAATTCATCTTTGGAAGAAATCGAATCGAATTATGAAAAATTCAGAATTTCAGATTCATTGATGGGTGTTTATAAATTGATTTGGGATGATTTTTGTGCGTGGTATTTGGAAGCAATCAAACCTGAATTTGGAAAGCCAATCGATAGAAAAACCTATGATTTGACAATTGAGAATTTGGAAAAATGTTTGAAAGTTTTGCATCCGTTCATGCCATTTTTATCGGAAGAAATCTGGCAACTGATTGAAGAAAGAACGCCGGAAAATGCGATAATCATTTCTGAGTATCCAAAAGCTGAGAATTATTCGGAAGAAATTCTGAAAGAATTTGATTTCACAGCTGAAACGGTTTCCGGAATCCGTGCTATCAGAAATGAAAAGGGAATTTCTCCAAAAGAAAATTTGGAATTATTTGCAGTTGAAGCTTCTCAAAATGAATTCAATCAAAATTTGGTTGAAAAATTAGGAAATACGACAATTCAATTCTCAAATCAATTTCCGGACAAAGGATTTACTTTCAGAGTCGGAACTTTTGAATTTTTAATTCCTGTAGGAGAAAACATCGATTTGGAAGCGGAACGTGAAAAACTAGAAAAAGAAAAAGAATATTTACAAGGATTTTTGAAATCGGTTCGCGGAAAATTAAGCAATGAAAAATTTGTTTCGGGCGCTCCTCAACAAGTTGTAGATGCCGAAAAAAAGAAAGAAGCAGATGCTTTGGAGAAAATCGCTCAGATCGAAGAGCAGTTGAAGAGTTTTTAAGATATTTCATCCATAAATTTAAACCTCCGAATCTTTAAACTTTGGAGGTTTTTTATTTAATTTTAAAAATGATTTCAGAAGAAGAAAAATTAAATCTTATTAAAAAAATTGAAGAGCAAATCGGACTTCAATTCCTTAATGAATCCATTTCCGGAAATCTTTGTTTAATAAATAACAATCAAGAATTAAGAAATGAATTCAAACAATCCTTCACAGAAATGGATTTTAGAAATTTTCTCAAATCTTTTCAAAATAAAAATGTTGAATTTCCCGGAGATGCTTTAACCTTTTGGAAGTTAGTTGAAAAAGGGAAGTAATTTTAGTGAAATATCTTTATTTTTTGAATAAAATCTGCTTTTAAATCCCATTTAATCGATGAAATACAAAACTCATTTAAATCGTTTTTTGTATTTTTACGCTCCTCTGAAAAAAAATCTATGTTAGGAATTTTAATTTCAGTCTTTATTTTTGGATTTCTGATTCTCTTTTCGGGGAATTACATCCACACTAAATATTACAAATTCACAGCGCTTTTTCCGTTGTTATTATTTGTTTATTTTTCATATTTTTTATACCCTATTCATTGGGAGCAGGAAATCATTATTTCATACAAATGGATTCCGTCCTTGGGCGTTAATTTTGATTTTAAAATCGATGGATTATCGTTGTTATTTGCTTTGCTGATAACGGGAATCGGAAGTTTGATTTATTTTTACGCATCTTATTACCTTAAAAAATATCCCTATCTCAGTCGCTTTTATTGCTACTTGACACTCTTTATGGGTGCGATGTTGGGATTGGTTTTGTCCGACAATCTCATTACGATTTTTATGTTTTGGGAACTAACGAGTATCACTTCATTTTTCCTGATTGGATTTAACAATGAAGATGAAAGCTCACGTAAGAGCGCGTTGACTGCATTGGGTGTTACGGGATTGGGAGGATTTTTATTGTTGAGCGGATTTCTAATTATTGCAAATATTACCGGAACTTTTTCAATCAATGAATTATTAAATTCATCAGAATTAATCCAAAATCATTCTTGGTTTCCGTTGATTCTGGTTTTCATATTTGCGGGAGCATTTACCAAATCCGCACAATTTCCGTTTCATTTCTGGCTGCCGGGAGCGATGCAGGCACCTACACCGGTTTCGGCTTATCTGCATTCAGCAACGATGGTAAAAGCAGGAATTTATATTTTGGCGCGATTGACTCCTGTTTTGAGCGATGGATTTATTTGGAATTATACATTGATGATTGTCGGTGGAATGACCATGTTTTTCGGCGCTTTTCACAGTATTTTCAGATCTGACATGAAATCTGTGTTGGCGTATTCAACTATTTCTGCATTGGGGATTATCGTATTTTTATTGGGATTAGGAAACGAATATGCGTTGTATGCCGCTATGACTTTCATTTTGGTGCATGCACTTTACAAAGCAACTTTATTTTTGGTGACGGGAATCGTTGACCATACTTTGCATACAAGAGATTTGAGTCAAGTTTATGGATTGGGAAAAATAATGCCTGTCGTGGCGATTGCTTCTGCGGTAGCGGCTTTGTCAAGTGCCGGAATTCCGTTAACTTTTGGATTTATAAGTAAAGATTTGATTTATGAATCGACTTTACATTTTCCGAAATGGGGAATGTATTTAACGATTTTTGCAGTTGCGACCAATGTTTTGCTTGCTTGTTCAGGATTTATAGTTGGAATAAAACCATTTCTAGGCAAAAGAGCCGAAACCGAAACTGAAATCAAAAAACCTAAAATTTATTTATGGCTTCCTGTAGTAATTCTGAGTACGCTGACTTTATTGTTTGGTATATTTCCATTTATTGCTGACAAAGGAATTCTCACGTTTGCATTTCAATCTGTAAATGCCAAGCCCTCGGGATTGTATTTGAAAATCTGGCATGGATTCAACTTTGTTTTATTGTTAAGCGGAATCACAATTGTTTTAGGATTAATTCTTTTCCTGTTTAATAAATATTTCAGAAAAGCAGAAAACTCAATTGAAAAATTTAACAAAGTCTCACCACAAAATATCGTAGAATTTTTAGGAGATAAATTCAGAATATTTGCATTTATCTATACAAGATTTCTGCACAACGGTTATTTACGTAACTACATCATTATGATGATTTTATTCATTACATTATTGGTGGGGTACCGACTTTTTACGACGACACCCATCCGAATCAATACTGATGATTTGACGGGATTGAGAATGTATGAAATAACCATTTTTGTTATCATCGTCGTTTCTATTTATTTCACTTTGAGAACGACTTCAAGACTGACAGCGATTGCTGGAATGGGAGTTATAGGATACGGAATCTGTTTGATTTTTGTGTTTTACGGCGCACCCGATTTGGCTATGACGCAGTTTACGATTGATACGCTGACCGTAGTTTTATTTGTATTGGTTTTGTTCAAATTACCTTCTTTCCTGACATTCAGAAGCAGAAAAATACAATTAAGAGATGCTTCTATTTCGATTGGGTTTGGAGCATTAATTATGATAATTACACTCCAGGCGTTGATTTCTCCTGCGGATATGGAAGTGAGTAATTTTTACGCTGAAAATGCCTACAAACTGGCAAAAGGTAAAAATGTGGTAAACGTAATTCTGGTAGATTTTAGAGGATTTGATACGTTGATAGAAACGATAGTTTTGTCGATTGCGGCATTAGGAGTTTATGGATTATTAAAATACAGAGGAATCAATGAAGAAGCAGACTAAACCCAATAAATTAAATTCCAAAGCGGATTTAATAGTCATCAAAACGGCAACAAACTATCTGATACCGTTGTTGTTGATGTTTTCCATATTTGTTTTGTTGAGAGGACATTACCTTTCCGGTGGAGGATTTGTAGGCGGATTGATTGCTTCGATTGCATTTGTATTACATTCATTCGCGCATACAACAAAAGAAACTTTGGCAATGTTTAGATTTTCTCCTAAAACATTGATTCCGATTGGTTTGTCATTGTCATTGTTAAGTGGATTGTTATCCATTTTTTTCGGAAAATCATTTATGACAGGACTTTGGTTGGATGAACCCATTGCGGTAATTGGTTCTGTAGGAACGGCTTTGTTTTTTGATGTAGGAGTCTACCTCGTGGTAATTGGCGTTGCGTTGACTATTTTATTTACAATTAAAGAAAACGTCTGATTTGGTATGGAGTTAATTTTAGTTTTATTGGTCGGAATTCTATATTCAGCAGGAATTTACCTGATGTTGAGAAGAAGCATGGTCAAATTACTCATCGGATTGCTACTGCTGGGTAACGGAGCAAATATTCTTATATTCTTGACCGGGGGACTTACAAAAGGAAAACCACCGATTATAGAGGCAAACCAAAAAACTTTTATAGATGCGTATGCTGATCCTGTTCCACAAGCTTTGATTTTGACGGCGATTGTAATCAGTTTTGCATTGACTGCATTCGCGATTATTCTGCTTAAAAAAGTATATGAAACAACCGGTTCCGATGATTTGGACTCGCTAAACATACAGGATTTAGATATATGATGACTAATTTTATACTTGCACCCATTTTTATCCACATGATTACGGCAATCCTGTTGCTGTTCTTTTGGCAGAAAGTGAAAGCGCAAAAAATAATCAGTATCATTGGAAATATAGTTGCATTTGCAGCAAGCATTATGCTGTTCTCGGCAGCTCAGGATAATTTTTTAATCGTCAATGCCGGCGGATGGGAAGCTCCATTTGGGATTACATTTGTGGCTGATTCATTGAGTGTGATCATGGTTTTGCTCACCTCCCTTGTGAGTTTGACCGTTGGGATTTATTCTACTGTAGCATTAAATATCAGCCGGATTAAATTTGGGTATTTCTTTATATTTCATTTCCTGATAATGGGATTGATGGGTGTATTTCTGACCGGAGATATATTCAATTTATACGTTTGGTTTGAAGTCGTAATTATTTCATCTTTTGTATTGTTAACCCTTGGGGGAAAGAAAATGCAGATGGAAGGTGCGGTTAAGTACGTGACGATGAACATGCTCGCTTCTGTGATATTTCTAACTGCAATCGGGATTTTATATGGGATAACCGGAACACTTAATATGGCCGATCTAGCTGTAAAAATTACAAAAGTTGAAAACAAAGGTTTGGTATCAGTAACTGCATTGTTATTCTTTGCCGGATTTGGAATTAAATCTGCTGTATTTCCACTTTACTTTTGGTTGCCATCCTCTTACCATACGCCACCTTCAGCGATTGCTGCAATTTTCGGAGGATTGCTAACCAAGATGGGAATTTATGCGATGATTCGCGTATTTACTTTGATATTCAGACCAGATGAATTTATATTGAATGTTTTCATTGTCATCGCAATTATGACCATGATTACCGGTGCATTGGGAACTATAAATAAACGAAGTATCAGAAGGATGATGTCGTATCTGATTGTTTGTCACATCGGATATTTGATTGCGGGAATGGGAATTTATACGGAACTGGCATTTGTTGGATTAATTTTTTATTTAATTCATGACATGATTGTGAAAAGTAATTTACTCATGATTACAGGTGTGATTCAAAAAATCAGAGAAACGATAGATATGCAGCGTTTGGGAGGATTGTACAAAGATTATCCTAAATTATCATTACTCATTGCGATTGTTTTGTTTTCATTGGTAGGAATCCCGCCGTTGTCAGGATTTTGGCCAAAGATTTATTTGTTTAGCGAAGCTTTTAAAGCAGGAGAGTACGTATTGTTGGGAACTATTATTTTTGCAAGTTTCATCACACTTTTTGTAGTGGCTAGAATGTGGTCTGAAGTTTTCTGGAAAGAATCTCCAAAACCTTTGACCGATGAAATTGATCAATTTTCAAAACTTAATTTTATGAGCAAGTTTGCGCTGATATTTCCGATTACTATTTTGACTTTTGTATCTTTATACATTGGGTTTGGAGCAGAAACCATTATCAATCTGGCAAGTAAAACAGCAACTGAACTCATGAATCCGTCGATGTACATAGACGCAGTTTTAAACGGAAATATTTCAAAATGATAAAGCATCTTTTACTAAATATATTGTTGTCATTGGTTTGGGTAGCCCTCACGGGACACTTGAATTATACCAATTTTCTATTTGGCTTTGCTTTAGGATTTTTCATTCTTTGGATTTTGACCCGATTTGGAAGCAGTGAAGACAAACAATATTTCTACCGTGTACCCAAAATACTTTTGTTCATCTTGTTCTTTTTTTATGATATGATAAAAGCAAACATCGATGTGACAAGAGAAATTCTGCGTCCCAAGTTTAAAATGTCTCCCGGAATCGTGGCGTTTGAACACAGGCTTAAAACCGATTTTGAAATTACCATGCTTGTAAATGTAATTGCACTTACACCAGGAACGATGGTTTTGAAAATCAGTGATGACAGAAAATATATATTTATCCATAGTTTATACCTGAAAGACAAAGAAAAATTTATAGAACGATTGAGAAACGGATTGGAATCCAAACTCATAGAAATTATAAGATAATATGACAGTTCAAGAGTACCTTCTTTATGTGGTGATACCCATTTTGTGTCTGGCTTTGATAATCATTTTTGTAAGGTTCATCAAAGGTCCGCACGTTGTGGATAGGGTTGTTGCGCTTGATTTGATCATCACTTCCGGAGTAGGATTGATTGGAGTTTTCTGTATTCTTTATGAGAATTCCTCATTCCTGGATACCGCGACTATCTTGGCGCTGATTGCGTTTTTGAGTACAATTGCATTTGCTTATTATTTAGACAAAGGAAACAGAACCGACAAAAATGAATGATTTACTGATTAAAATATTATGCACTTTAGGCGCCTTCTTTATACTGATTGCGGCGTTGGGGATTTACAGAATGCCAGATTTTTACACGAGATTATCGGTAACTGTAAAAGCCGGAACCATCGGAGTTGGGTGTATTTTGGCAGCAACAGCCATTTATTTTTTTGATTTTTCGGTAACAACCAAAGTGTTTGCGATTGTGTTCTTTATATTCATTACATCTCCTGTTGCAGCTTATATGATTTCACGTACAGCTTATGTAAGCGGTGTAAAGCTTTGGGATAAATCTGTCATCAACGAACTTAAAGATTCCAAACAGTTGGAACAGCCGGAGAACCCTGAGTTGATGGATTAGGTTTTTATTTTAGATAATTAATCCTTTGTATAAACAATTTCCCAATGGTGACCATCCAAATCCATGATAGTAATTGAATCACCCCATTCTTCATTCAATTCCTTCACCCGTTTTGCTCCAAATTTTTCAGCCTTTGAAACCACTTGTTCCATTTCCTTTTTTGAAGCCACACTATTGCTTAGAATAAATCCTGAAGAACCTTTGAAATCATTTACTTGTTTGGCAAAATCTTCCTTCTGAGAAAGCACTAGATAGAAATCATCCTCCATTTCAAACAAACAAAGATTCTCATTTTTGTCAGAAATAGAAAGTTGGAAAGCATTTTTATAAAAAGCAATTGATTTCTCCAGATTCTCTGCTGCCAAAGTGATAAAATTAATTTTTGGTCTCATATTTTTTGTGATTAATTTTCTAAATTTTAGGTTTAAAAAAAGCGTCTGAATTAATTCAGACGCTTCAATAAATTTATATTTTTAATTATTTCTTGATTACCTTTTTAGTAATAGTTCCCTCATCAGATTTGATGTAAACCATATAAATCCCGGAAGGAATTGATTTGAAATCAATGCTTTGAGTATTGTTCAATGATTTATATTCATTTTGGTAAACAACCTGTCCCATCGGATTAAAAACTCTCACAGTCGCATTTGTCAATTTATCAGTAATTTGGAAATTCAAATTATCAATGACAGGATTTGGATATACATTAACTGATTGATTTAGATTAACTTCATTAGTAGCCATTTCAGAATTTACACCTGTAACAACCAATGCATAATTTTGTTGACCATCAGTTAAACTGCCTTTGTGAGAAATTGTTATTGTATATTGTTGTCCTGCTACAGGATTTTCAATGTAAACCTGTTCTATATTGTCTACAACATTATCACCTTGAGTTGCTGCGGCGGCAGGATTTTCAACATCTAATTTCCAAGGGAAATAAGTAGTTCCTCCATTGCTCACTCTCAAATCCAGATCATTTACCAACTTAGGTGTTCTGTCATTCAAAACAACCTGTCCGCTAGGTGTTCCCGCAGGGTCGTTCCAAGTAATGCTTACTTTCAATGGTTCCTCTCCTGAAGCCGTAACAGTTAGTGTTTCTGTTGCATTATTGGACAGTAAATTGTTTGCTGTGTAAGAATTTTGGTTGGTGTTTAAAAAGGTTTCTGCAGCTGATAGTGCATTAATCAATCCCCATCCATAGACATAATCGGGTCCTAAATTTGAACCGGACTCATTTGCTGTGTGGGTTAATAGTCCTTTCATCATATCTGATCTCAAATATTCAGCTCCATCTGATTTTTCCTTTGCAATTTGCTGAAGTAGAACCCCAACTCCGGCTGCAGCAGGAGAAGAAAAAGAAGTTCCCGCCCATGAAGTATAAGAGATGTCAGATGTGTTATTTGGTGCAGCTACTCCGCTTCCAATTGCTGTAACATCGGGTTTGATTCTACCATCATCTGTAGGTCCACTGCTTGAAAACCATGTTGTTACAACATCAGATGGGTCTTCGTAACGATTATTTCCACCGATTGGATTGATAGCTCCAACAATAATTATATTTTTAGAATTAGATCCTGCATAAGATAAACAATCAAATCCATTTGTAGCAACACAGTCGTTAGGACGTACGGTCCCATCTTCAATCATAACCCAACCACCAGTTTCATTGAAAGCATAATGATTAACTGGACCTGACGGCCCTTCACTTCTATTATTTCCTGAAGATTTGAATATTGTATGTTGCGGAGCATTGTAAGCAATATTATCATATGTAGCATCGGTAGGATGATAAAAACCAAACAAGGCAGATTCTGTTTCAGAAAGATGAGGGTAACCATACCAATACCAAACTCCACTCGGGTTCTGGTACCAACCTGTTAGAGATCCGTAAGAGTGATTTGAAACCATATAATCAGCATTGGCTTCTAAATTAGATTGTGCAACCATTTCACTTGTTGTACTACCGTTGGTGAAATTTAGAGATTTTAAATTTGCTTCATATGCAATTCCTTTTGCTGCAGCAGTAATTCCCTCTGAAATAATTACACCGGCAACGCCAGTCGCATGGTCAGAAACTGAGCCTGCTTCAACTATAGTTACACGATCTCCAAATTCTCTGTGTGTAGTTCTCACAGCACCACCATCCCAGATATAAACCATCATCCCATTTCCGGTAACTGCAACACCCGGAATCGTATTATTATATAGATAATCAACATCCATAGAGTTTATTTGCGATTGGCTATCGGAAGCCAAATAAACAGGAATTCCATTATAAAATCCACTAAAATTTACACCTGGACCAAAATCATGTTCTGAAAGATTATTTCTCTCGAAAGTTTTCGCTTCATCATAAATAGCTTGTTCTTCGGTTGCTATTTTATCAAGTTCTTGCTTATTGATTTTTTGTTGTGCGTTAACTAAAATCCCCAGCATAAATATAGGAATGAGTAATTGTTTTTTCATTTTCGCTTTGAATTAAACTTTATTGATTTCAAATATAGAAACTTTCGCTGTAAAATGTCCGTAGTTAATAGTTAATCTTTTTCCTTTTATTTCCTCGATGGTTCCCACACTTTGGCTGTCTTTTAGCTTAACACGGTCACCGATTTTTAGATTTTCGATGGATTGTTTGATTTCTTTTTCTTTGTTTTCTTCAATTTGAAGCTGCTTTTCTTTTATGGATTCTGTATTATGTTTGAGTTCTTTCTGAATTTCTTTTTGAATTATTTTTTCTTTCTTTTTTTCTATTGAATTAATCGGAGTTTTTTTAGAATTCTCCATTTCAACCCATTTCAAAAACTGGCTTACAAGTACTTTTTTATTTTTTGATTTCAAATAAGAATCAGCCAGTTCATTCATCTTTCTGCCAACCTGAAGTGTCTTCAGTTCATTGTCATAAACTTGTTGGAAATCAACCAGTTTCTGTTGGATTTTTTCTTGTGTAAATTCTAATTCTTTGGTTTGTTCTTCGGATGAAATTTTCAATTCGTCCACTTCATTTTTGGTCTTCTGAATGTGGAATTTTTCCTGTTGTAATTTCAAAATCGTTTTGTCTAAACGGACTTTGTCTTGTTCCACTTTCTTTTTAGCACGGTTAATTAATCGGAAAGGAATTTTATTTTTCTCCGCAACTTCAAACGTAAATGAACTTCCGGATTGCCCAACTTCCAATTGATACAAAGGGGTCAACGTCTTTTCGTCAAACAACATACAAGCATTTATGGCTTCGGGTAATTCTTCGGCAACCAATTTGATGTTGGTGTAGTGCGTCGTAAAAATTCCGTAGGCATTTCTTTCATAAAACTCTTCAAAGAAGACTTCTGCCAAAGCTCCACCCAATTCCGGATCTGAACCCGTTCCAAATTCATCCACCAAAAGCAAACTATTTTCATCTACATTTCTGATGAAATAAGACATTTGTTTCAATCGGTAACTGTATGTACTTAATTGATTTTCAATAGATTGATTATCTCCAATATCAGTAAATATTTTATCAAAAAATCCGATTTTAGATTTTTCATGTACCGGAATCAAAATTCCGCTTTGAATCATTAATTGATTTAAACCGATGGTTTTCAGTGTAATACTTTTTCCACCTGCATTAGGACCTGAAATGATGATAATTCTTTGGTTTTTATCTAATTTGAGCGTTTGCGGAAACGTTTTGATTTTCTTTTGTTGGTGCGATAAATAGAGGAGAGGATGGTAAGCATTAATCAATTCCAAACCTTTTTCAGAAGTGATTTCAGGAAGGCAAGCCTTAGTAAGCAATGAAAATTCTGCTTTGGCTTGGGTGAAATCCATGTATTCCAAAAGCTCTTCATATTCTTCCAGCAAAGGTTTGTAAACCGCAATTTTTATGGTTAAATCTTTCAGGATTTTGATAATTTCCTTTTTTTCTTCTTCTTTTAATTCATCTAATTCTCGCTGTGGTTTTTGAACACTTTCCGGTTCTATAAAGGAAATAGAGCCAGTTTTTGACGTTCCTAAAAATCGTCCTTTTACACGTTTTCGCATTGCAGAGTTTACAGCCAAAACTCTTCTATCATCAAATACAGATTCTCTGATATCGTCCAAAAATGCCAGATTTGCAGTCATCGATTTGTTGAACAATTCGGTGATTTTCCCGCCTAATAATTTTGATTTTTTACGGATGGAATGCAATTCTGGACTTGCATCGTCTTTTATTTCACCATGTTTATTGAAAACCGAATCAATTTCAGTTACAATTGTTTTTTCAAAAATTACTTCTGAAACGATTTTTTGCAATTTAGGAAAATACTCTTCAAATTGAAGGATGAATTTTGTAATTTCCTTTATCTGTAAAGCATTTGATTTAATTTTAAAAAATTCTTCAACGCTCAGATAGTAATTTTCAATTTCCAGTCGCGGCAAGAAATCTTTCATGTAATAAAATTCAGAAAACGGAATTTTATTTTCACTTTCTATACTTGTCAAATATTCATTTGTCGTTTTTAAATCGATAATCAATTGCTCCTTATTTTCATAAGGTTTCAAATTTAAAATCAATTCAGAAGTGCGTTCATTGAAAGCAAATTGAGCTATATTTTCAAGAATTTTAGGAAATTCAAGGTCATGTAAAGTTTGTTCTGATACCTGCATTGGTACAAAATTAAGCTATATTTGACAAATTCAAATTGAATTTATGGATGTTAAGATTGAATCTTCTTGGAAAGAAGCTTTGAAAGATGAATTTGAAAAGCCTTATTTCAAACGATTGGTTGAATTTGTGAAGTCAGAATACCAAACGCAAACGGTTTATCCGCCTGGAAAAAGGATTTTTTCTGCTTTTGATTTTACACCTTTTGATGAAGTGAAAGTGGCCATTATTGGACAAGATCCTTATCACGGAGCGAATCAAGCAAACGGTTTGAGTTTTTCTGTTACAGATGGAGTGCGTCATCCACCAAGTTTGCAAAATATTTTTAAAGAGTTAAATTCAGATTTAGGAATTCCAATTCCACAAAGCGGAAATTTAGAAAGATGGGCAAAACAAGGTGTTTTGATGCTCAATGCAACTCTGACAGTTAGAGCTTCACAAGCGGGCTCGCACCAAAATAAAGGTTGGGAATTTTTCACAGATGCCGTTATTCAAAAACTTTCAGACGAAAAAGAAAAATTGGTTTTTATTCTTTGGGGTGCTTATGCTCAAAAAAAAGGAAATATCATTGATGAGTCGAAACATTTTATCATCAAATCAGCTCACCCTTCTCCGTTCTCAGCTTATAATGGTTTTTTAGGAAGCAAACCTTTTTCTAAAACCAATGAATATTTACTTCAAAATAATTCAGGAAAAATTAATTGGTAAAAACCTGACAATTGTCTTTTTTATACAGAAAAATGTCGTAAATTCGTTTCAAAGACAAATGATATGGATATCGTAAAAGAAGCAGTAGTGGAGTACCGACGCACCGGAACAATCGCCAACCGTAACCGTTCCGTACTGATGCAGTGGGTGAGAGGAGGCATTGATTTTGACATGTTTCAAGACATGGTTTCAAAATTTCCTTTTACTTCGGAAGAGTGGTCACAGTTTTTACATCTCTCAGAACGTACAATCCAGCGTTATAAAAAAGAAGAAAAAAACTTTGATTCGCTGCAGTCTGAGAAAATTCTTCAGATTAGTTTACTTTATCAACGTGGTGTTGAAATTTTCGGCGACAAAAACAATTTTAATTCTTGGTTGTCTGCCAACAATATAGCACTCGGCAACGTCAAGCCTAAAGAATTACTCGACAATGCATTTGGGATTGCTTTATTAGAAGAGGAATTGATGCGCATCGAACACGGTGTCTTGGCATGATAGTTTACCGATTGAGCAGGGCGAAATATTCTCATGATTTATCTGGAAAAGGAGCAGAATTAGCGGGAGGTCGTTGGAACAGTAAAGGGACGGCTCTGGTTTATGCCGGACAAACGATTGCGCTTTGTATGACGGAAGTTGCGGTGCACATCCCGTTTGGAATCATTCCTGTGGATTATGAATTAATTACCATAGAAATTCCTGAAAATGAAATCACCGATCTCAAAAAATCTCAGTTACCTGAAGATTGGAAATCGCTTCCCAATTCTTATTCCACCCAAACTTTTGGAGATGAATTTGTGAAGAACGCTAAACATTTAATCCTGAAAGTTCCTTCTGCGGTGGTTCAGGGTGAATTTAATTATTTGATTAATCCACTTCATCCTAAAATTAAAAAAGTTAAGATTAAGAAAACGGAATCCTTTTCTTTTGACCAAAGACTATTCGTGCGATAGTTTTAAAATTAGTATTTTTGAGCTCACAATAAAAACAAACAAATGAAATCATTTATCACATACGATTCCCAGTCAGATTTTTCCATTCATAACATTCCATTCGGCGTAGCTATTTTACAGGACGATTCTGTCGTTTGTGTAACACGGGTAGGAGATACGGTAATTGATTTGGCATACTTGTATGAAAAAGGATATTTTGACCAATTTGAATTAGAAGAAAATCTTTTCGAAGCTTTTGGATTAAATGAATTCATCTCTTTAGGCAAAGAAATTACCGTTCCTTTTCGTGAATACCTTCAGCAATTGTTCTTAGAAGATTCTGAATTATCCAAAGACGAAGAAACCCAAACAGAAGCATTTCATTTTATAGATACTGTATTTATGCAGTTGCCTGTGCACATTCCTAATTATACAGATTTTTATAGCAGTATCGAACACGCAACCAATGTAGGGAAGATGTTCCGTGATCCTGAAAATGCTTTGCTTCCCAACTGGCGACACATTCCGGTGGGTTACCACGGACGCGCTTCGTCAATTGTCGTTTCCGGTACGCCGATTCACCGACCATCGGGACAATCCAAACCCAAAGATTCCGACGTTCCCGTTTTCGGACCGTCACAACGATTAGATTTTGAGCTAGAAGTAGCTTTTATTACTAATGCTTATACCGAATTGGGCGAAACCATTTCCACTGCAGACGCGGAAGACAACATCTTCGGACTTGTACTTTTCAATGATTGGAGTGCACGCGACATCCAACAATGGGAATACGTACCTCTCGGACCCTTCTTGGCAAAGAATTTCGGTTCGTCCATTTCCCCTTGGATTGTGACTTTAGAAGCACTGGCACCTTTCCGCACAGCAGGTCCAAAACAAGAACCTGAAGTTTTCCCATATCTGCAATTCGAAGGGAATAAAAACATCGATCTCAAACTTCAAACCACCCTCAAACCTGAGTCAGGAGTAGAAAACGTAATTTGCAATAGCAATTTCAAATACATGTATTGGAACATGAGCCAGCAACTCGCGCATCACACCATCAACGGTTGCAACATCGAAGTCGGCGACATGTACGCAAGTGGAACTATTAGCGGGCACACCGAAGATTCATTCGGTTCTATGCTCGAACTTACCTGGGGCGGGACCAAACCACTGACACTTTCAGATGGGACAGAACGTAAATTCATCAACGACAACGACACTGTCATCATGCGCGGCTGGTGCGAAAACGGTGAAATTCGTGTTGGATTTGGCGAAGTAGAAGGCAAAATTCTCCCCGCAAAAGCATAAATTCATACACAAAATTAAAAATTATTTGGGCACCCCGCCTGCGGAAAAAGCAGGGCGGGCTGTTCAGGTCTATACTTCGCTTCGGTCTTCCGTTTCACTCTACACCGTCTCGTTCCTCGGCTCCACTTCATATCCCTGGTGCAGATTTTATTTTATTATAAATTCTATAGACCAAAATATTGAATATCTCTGTTTTTTTAAATAATGCTCAATAGATTTCAATCTTTTTCTTCAATGACTTAATTTATGTGAATACATGTAATAACGTCAATTTGAAAAATAAAAAAGAGGTAAATCCCGAAAGAAAAACCTCTTGTAAATTATGAAGATAAATTTAATTATCTGTTTTCGATATCAATGTAGTCACGTTTTGGTGCACCTGTATAGATTTGTCTTGGACGACCGATTGGTTCGTTGTTTTGACGCATTTCAATCCACTGCGCAATCCATCCCGGAAGTCTTCCTACTGCGAACATTACGGTGAACATTTCAGTTGGGATTCCCAATGCTTTGTAAATGATCCCTGAATAGAAATCTACGTTTGGATACAATTTTCTTGATACGAAATATTCGTCTTCCAAAGCGGCCAATTCTAATTTTTTAGCAATTTCCAAAGCTTCGTCCTGGATTCCTAATTTCTCTAAAATCTGGTCTGCTGCTTTTTTAATGATGCGTGCACGCGGGTCGAAGTTTTTGTAAACTCTGTGTCCGAAGCCCATCAAACGGAAATCATCATTTTTATCTTTTGCTTTGTCCACCCATTTCTGAACATCTCCGCCATCTTCTTTAATTTTTTCCAACATTTCTACTACTTCCTGGTTGGCACCACCGTGAAGCGGCCCCCAAAGTGCAGAAACTCCGGCAGAAATCGAAGCGAACAATCCTGTGTGTGCTGAACCTACCAAACGAACTGTAGAAGTCGAACAATTTTGTTCGTGGTCTGCGTGTAAGATCAATAATTTGTCCAAAGCATCAATCACAATCGGATCCATTTGTAAATCTTTGTTTGGATTTTTGAACATCAATTGGTAGAAATTTTCTACGTAATCTAATTTCGAATCTGAATAGTTCAAAGGCAAACCTTTCACTTTGCGAAGTGTCCATGAGGCCAGTACTGCAAATTTACCAATCAAAGTCACTGCTGCGCGGTACATTTCTTCTTCTGATTTAGCATTCACTGCTTTTGGATTGAAAGCTGTCAAAGCACTTGTCAATGAAGACAAAACTCCCATTGGGTGGGCTGAGCTTGGGAAAGCCGCCAATATCTTTGCGATGTCTTCTGATACAAAATTATATTCGTTGATATCGTCTTTGAATTTCTGTAATTCTGTTGCAGTCGGTAATTCACCTTTCAATAAAAGGTACATCACTTCTACGAAGCTTGACTTTTCCGCCAATTGTTCGATTGAATAACCGCGGTACATCAACACACCTTTTTCACCATCTAAATAAGTGATTTCACTTTTGCATGATCCGGTATTTTTGTATCCTGGGTCTAAGGTGATAATTTCATCTGTTTGAGAACGGAAGTTTGAAAAATCTACATATTTCTCGTCCATCGTTCCGATTCCCATATTGAGGTCTAATTCTGCCCCGTTATAAATAAATTTTGCTTTATCTGACATTGTATCTAAAAGTTTGTTAGCAATATACGATAAACTCTTTCAATTTTTGATATGAGATTTATCAATATTCCTAATGGTTTATTGATTGATTTTAAATGCTGACATTCCGGGATAAACTGCTGTTTCTCCTAAGATTTCTTCGATTCTGATTAACTGGTTGTATTTTGCCATACGGTCTGAACGGGAAGCTGAACCAGTTTTGATCTGCCCTGTGTTCAAAGCAACTGCTAAATCAGCAATTGTATTGTCTTCCGTTTCACCTGAACGGTGTGACATTACTGCTGTGTAACCTGCATTTTGAGCCATTTGAACCGCATCGATTGTTTCGGTCAAAGTTCCGATTTGGTTTACTTTAATTAAAATTGAATTCGCAGTTTTTTCTGAAATTGCTTTTTTCAATTTTTTCACATTCGTAACCAGCAAATCATCTCCTACCAATTGAACTTTGTCGCCAATTGCATCAGTTAATAATCTCCAGCCTTCCCAATCGTTTTCGTCCATTCCGTCTTCGATTGAGATAATTGGATATTTTTCGCTTAATTCTTGTAAATATTGAACTTGCTCTGCAGAAGAACGAACAGCTCCTTTATCTCCTTCGAATTTGGTATAATCATATTTACCGTTTACGAAAAACTCAGAAGCAGCACAATCCAAAGCAATTTTGATTTCTTCGCCCGGTTTGTAACCTGCTTTTTTGATCGCTTCCAAAATGGTATCCAAAGCATCTTCCGTTCCTTCAAAAGTAGGAGCGAAGCCCCCTTCGTCACCCACGGCAGTTGAAAGGTTTCTGTCATGAAGGATTTTTTTCAAGTTGTGGAAAATTTCTGCACCTTTTTGCAAAGCGTGTGAAAAAGAATTTGCTACAACAGGAAATACCATGAATTCCTGAAACGCAATCGGAGCGTCAGAGTGAGAACCGCCGTTTACGATGTTCATCATCGGAACCGGTAAAACTTTTGCGTTTGTACCGCCTACATAACGGTAAAGCGGTAAGCCTAATTCACCTGCAGCAGCGTGAGCAACTGCAAGCGAAACGCCCAAAATTGCATTTGCACCCAATTTGGATTTGTTTTCCGTTCCGTCCAATTCGATCATCGTTTTGTCAATCAATGCTTGTTCAAAAACATTGAAACCTACTAATTCTTCAGCAATTATTTCATTCACATTATGGATTGCTTTCAAAACTCCTTTTCCCAAAAAGGCATCGCCACCATCTCGAAGTTCAACTGCTTCATGTTCGCCGGTCGAAGCACCCGATGGTACTGCCGCTCTTCCGAGAATTCCTGTTTCTGTAACTACATCAACTTCTATTGTTGGATTTCCTCTTGAATCTAAAATTTGTCTCGCGTGAATGTGCGTAATAATGCTCATTGAATTATTTTTTAAAATTGTTGTCCAAATGTAATGAAATTTGATTTTTAGAATTGAATGAAGCTAGATAATTTTAACATAATGTAACATTTGGCACGATATTTATGGTAATTGGTAAAACAAAGTACCTTCTATAAAATGAATTGGATGCAAAAATTTTTGGTGGTGTGTTCGGGAAGCAGCATCACTTTATTGGAAAAATCTCCTACTGAAATCAATAAACATGCAGGAATCGGCGGTGTGATTTTGTTTACTGCTATATTGGCAGCCCTGTCTTCGGGCTATGCTTTGTATTCTGTTTTTGATAGCATTTGGTCAGCCGTCGGATTTGGAATTTTGTGGGGATTGATGATTTTTAATTTGGATAGATTTATCGTGGCTTCGATGCGTAAATCAGGAAATTTCTTTAGACAATTTTTTGCGGCGACTCCGAGGATTATTTTGGCAGCCTTGTTGGGAATTGTAATTTCTAAACCTTTGGAATTAAGGATTTTTGAAAAGGAAATTGACAAACAACTGAACGTCATTATTAACCGAAATAAAACGATGCTTCAGGATTCTGTCAATTTCCGTTACACACAACTTTCAGGTAGTTTCACGAATGAACGAAATGAAATTTACAACAGAATTAATTCTTTAAGAAATGAATACAATTCTGCTTCTTCAGAATTGGAAAAAGAAGTTGTAGGAACGGCTACGGAAACTACAACCGGAAAAGTGGGTTATGGTCCGAATGCGAAACGAAAAGAAGAATTAAAACAAGCAAAAAAAGAAGAACTCGAAGGTTACATCGCACAGATGCAACCGCGTTTGGGAGAATTGGACAAGGAAGTGGATAATCTTTCAACCCAAAAACAAAAAGAGTTGGATGCGGCGAAACCGACGGAGGATAATTATACTGGATTTGCTGCACGGATGCAGGCTTTGAGTGAATTGAGCAAAAACAATGAAATTTTGGGATTGGCTTCACTTTTCATCATGGGTGTTTTTATTTCTTTGGAAATGGCTCCGGTTTTGGTGAAATTAATTTCTCCGAAAGGTCCTTATGATTATCTTTTGGACAAACATGAATACAGCTTCAAAATATTTGGTTGGGAATCGAAAGAAAAAATGGATGTTTCATCTGATGAAAGAGTGACCATTCACCGAAAAAGGAGTGATAGAAGAATCAGAGAAGAGATGTAATTGGCTGACAATCTGTAATTCGTATAAAATTTAGTTGAAACAGATAAAAAATTAACTCAAAAATAATTAGAATTAGGTTTTTTTGATATTTTTACAATTCAGAAAACTCCGATGGAAACTCCGATAAATCCTGAAATAAAAAAAGATTTTCCTTTTCTCAAGAAATTAGAAGAAAAGATAGAGCATGGGAAACGTCCTGATGCTCCCGAAGATAAAATCAAACGCTATTACCAAAAGGGAACTTCGCAAATTGCCAAGAAAATGGGCGAAGAATCAGTTGAAATGGTCATCGCATCCGAGCAAGGAAGTGATGAGAATTTCCTAGAAGAAGCTGCTGATGTTTTCTTTTATTATCTGATGGCACTTCATGCGCGGGGATTTGGTTTGCGCGATGTTTTGAAAATCCTGAAAAAGAGATTGAAAAAGAAAAAGAAATAGGCTAGGAGAGGTTGTATTTTTTTGTGATCCAGATGTAAATCTTGTAAAAAATCAATCCGAATATCAGTCCCATCGCTCCACCGCAAATTACGTCTAAAGGAAAATGTACACCCAAATATATACGGCTGTAAGAGATTACAATTGCCCATACGAGTAGTGCATAGATTAACCATTTAATTTTATCCTTGAAAATTAAGCCTAAGAATATCGCAAGCGCGATGTGATTGGAAGCATGTGCGGAAGTGAAACCGTGAGCTCCACGTCTTTCGCATCCTACGGGACGCATGATTCCTTCAAACTCTTTTGTGAAACAAGGGCGTAATCTTAAAAAAGTTCCTTTGAAAAAATTAGTTATCTGATCTGTCAAAGCAATCATCAGAATTGTAAGTCCTAAAATGATGAACATGTTTTTCCACCCGAAATTTCTGTAAACCAGATAAACTAAAAAAATATAGAGTGGAACCCAATAGAAACGTTCTGAGATAAAAGTCCAAAAACCATCCCACATGGGAGTTCCTAATGTGTTCAGGTATAAAAATAAGTCTTTATCTAACTGGATTATTTCCTGCACTATTTACGTTTTACCGGACCCAATGCATCTTCAATAGTTTCTTCAACTTCTTTCTTAGAATCTTCGATTGTATCTTGAATGTCTTTCACGGGATTGATGTCATCCACAGGATTCATGATTTCACGTTTGATGTCTTCTGTTGCCTCTTTCATGGCACGAATTCCTTGCCCTAATCCTCTTGCTATTTCAGGGATTTTTTTAGGACCGAATATAATTACCGCAAAAAGAAGAATTATCGTTAATTCTTGAAAACTGATAAATGCCGGAAGTATTGTTAATGAATTCATCATTGCAAATGTAAACAATCTGTAATAAAAAAACTCCGAAATTGCTTCCGGAGTTTTCTATTTTAACTTTGTATTATCAATTATATTTTTTTAGCATCTTCTTTATTCTTACTCAAATCATACATAATCTGAGATGAAATATAAATAGATGAATAAGTTCCGACAATTACTCCAATCAACATCGCAAACATAAATCCTTTGATGGTTTCACCTCCGAAAATGAAGATGATTAAAATTACCAAGAACATACTGATCGAGTTGTTGATAGTTCTTGAAAGGGTATTGTTGGTTGCATTGTTAATCAATTCATAAAGCGGCATTTTCGGGTGTAATCCGATGTATTCACGGATACGGTCAAAAATTACCACCGAGTCATTTAATGAATAACCGATTACTGTCAAAATTGCTGCGATAAATGCCTGGTCAATTTCCAGGTTAAAAGGAAGAACTCCTTTGAACAAAGAGAACAAACCAAGAATCACGATAACATCATGCGCAACTCCGGCAACGATACCTACACCATACTGCCATTTGAATCGGAACAAAATGTACAGTCCTACACCTAACAATGCCAAAACAACAGCAATGATTGAGTCTCTTGTGATGTCACTTGCGATGGTCGGTCCAACTTTTACAGAAGATAAGATACCGATGGTCGTTCCGTCTGCTGAGAACTGTTCATAAGTCATATTCGCAGGAAGGAAAGTCTTCACGCCGTTGTAGATTTTTTGTTTGATTTCATCATCTACAGCTGTCGCTTCTTCTTCAGCTTTGTATTTAGTTGTAATTTTTACTTGGTTTGATGGTCCGAAGATCTTCACTTCCGGTGTGTATTTAGTACCACTTTCATCTATCAAAGTTTCTTCGATACTTTGTGCAACATCATTTGCATTTACTGGCTTTTCAAATCTTACCGTATAAGTTCTGCCCCCTTGGAAATCAATTCCTAAATCTAATCCTCTGATTGCCAATGAAGCAATACAAAGAATAGAAACCACAATTGAAATTATATAGAACATTTTACGTTTTGACATGAAGTCAATTTTCATTCCCTGGAACCAATTTTTTGTAATTGATGTATAGAAAGAAACATTTTTATTTTTCTCGAAACGTTTTTCTACGAAATATCTCGTTAAGAAAATTGCAGTAAACATCGATAACAATAAACCGATAATCAATGTAGTTGCAAAACCTTGAACCGGACCTTTACCAAAAATCAATAAGATAATTGCGGTAAGGATTGAAGTTACGTTCGTATCTACGATTGCAGAAATTGCACCTTTCCATGAATAAGCGATAGAAACTGCTTCTTTTATATTTTTACCTAAAAATAATTCGTCTTTTACCCTTTCGTTGATAATAATGTTGGCGTCAATTGCCATCGCAATCGTCAAGATAACACCCGCAATACCAGGAAGTGACAAGGTCGCACCCATCGAAACCATAATTCCTAAAAGGAATAAAATATTCAAAACCAAAGCAATGTTTGCAAATACACCTGCTTGGCTGTAGTAGAAAATCATCCAAACCAAAATCAAGACAAATACCGCAACGAATGCAATCAATGAACTGTTGATGGCTTCTTGTCCGAGTGATGGTCCTACAACTTCCGCCTGAACGATTTTTGCTGAAGCCGGTAAGCTACCTGCTTGTAATATGTTTGCTAAATCTTGTGCTTCTGTCAAGGTGAAGTTTCCGGAAATCTGTGAGTTTCCTCCTAAAATCGGTTCGTTGATGCTTGGAGCTGAATAAACCAAATGATCCAAAACAATTGCAACGCTTTCTCTTGACTGTCCGCCTTTCTGGCTCAATTCCGTGGTAAGTCTTCCCCAGTCACGTGCTCCCGCAGTTGTCATTTGCATAGAGACGATTGGTTCATTTGAAATAGAACCTGCATTTCTTTCACCTCTTGCTTCTTTTACAGCGTCCCCACCCAAAAGTGGGTTTCCTTCAGCATTTCCGCTCAAAACATATAATTCTAATGAATTACTTGCCGGAGCGTTTTTGCCTAACTGCATTGTTTTGTTAGCCCAGAAATATTTGAAATTTCTGATTGATGAAGGCATTTCTGCTTTTAACAATGAAGATTTCAAAACTTTATTTACAACAGCTGTATCTTTGGTTTGCACAACAAAAGTAGAATTACTTGGAGAAGGCTGCATGATTGTCTGCAGGCTTTGAACGTCTGTAATTCCAAATTTAGATGGAGTCAAACCATAAAAGAAAGAAACTACGTCTTGTCTTCCTGCTTCAACTTTCCAAAATTCCAGTTTCGCTGTACTTTGTAATAATCTTTTTACACGTTCAGTATCTTTAACTCCCGGTAATTCCACCAAGATACGTCCGTCACCACGGCTACCCAAACGCTGAACGACAGGCTGAACTACACCAAACTGGTCGATACGTGAGGAAATTACCTGATAAGCAGTCCCGATTTTCGCATCGATGTCTGCTTTTACAGTTTCTTTTACAACTTCATCGGTATCGTTAAATTTGATTTTCTCAGCATTCTGGCGCGTTCCGAAAACTTCTGGAGAAGCGTAAGGAAGCGTTTGATTTTTTGCCTGACGAATTTTCTCAAATTCTTCAAAGAAAATATCAACATAAGCTCTACCGCCCTGACTTCTTTGTGTGATGTCAGCAGCATCCAAAGCTTCGTTGAAAACAGGATTTTGACTGTTGTTTGCTAAATTTTGCAATAAATCTCTAACCTGTACCTGAAGAATAACGTTGATACCACCTTTCAAATCCAAACCGAGCTTTAACTCTTTTTCTTTTGCATTTTGGTAGTTGTACTGAATGATCCCCAGATTTAGAGTGTCTTTTGCCAAACTATCAAGCACTTCCTGTTCCTGAACAGCATTTTTCGATAATCTTTTGGCGTCAGATTCTATTTTGTTACTGTACCAAGTGTAACTTAACTGTCTGATACAAAGAAACCCTAATATAATTGCAATTCCTGCAATGAGCCATTTTCCTCGCATAATTTCGTGTCTTATTAAGAATTTTTAAACGGGCAAATATAGTGGTCTCAGTTAACTTAACCAAAATAAGTCTCTGAGTTAATAAGTTTTTTTTAACAAGTAATTAATAATTCAAGTTCAAAACTTAAAGTAATTCATTCGCCAGATTTGCCAATTCACTTCTTTCTCCTTTGATTAATTGTATATGAGCAAACAATTTCTGCCCTTGAACGCGGTCAACCAGATAAGACAAACCGTTGGATTGTTCATCTAAATATGGTGTATCAATTTGTTTAATATCTCCTGTGAAAATGAATTTCGTGTTTTCTCCCGCACGCGTGATGATAGTTTTGATTTCGTGTGGCGTTAAGTTTTGCGCTTCATCTACAATGAAAATTACGTCAGACAAACTTCTTCCCCGGATATAGGCAAGCGGCGTAATCAATAATTTCTCTTGTTCCACCATCAAAGTGATTTGTTTGTATTCCTTATCATGTTCATCGTATTGATACTGAATAAATTTCAAATTATCCCAAAGCGGTTGCATATAAGGATCAATTTTAGATTTGATGTCGCCCGGCAGATAACCGATGTCCTTATTACTTAATGGAACAATTGGTCGCGCCAAATAAATTTGTTTATAATCTTTTTTCTGAGCCAAAGCTCCGGCAAGCGCGATCAAAGTCTTTCCGGTCCCGGCAACGCCGTGAAGCGCAACCAGCTTTATGTCTTTTTTCATGATGGAGTGAAATGCAAATGCCTGCTCTGCATTTCGTGGTTTTACATTGAAACTCGTTTGTTTGTTAACTCTTTCCAGTTGCATTTCAAACGGGTTGTAATAAGCAAGCGCAGAAGATTTTTCTCCTTGTAATATATAATAAGCGTTGGGATAGATGTTCAATTTTCCTTCGATAACATCCAAAGGAACAGCGTAGTCCTTATATAAGGAATCAATTATTTCCTGGTCAAAATCTGTGTAAGTCTGAATTCCGGTTGGCAGATTGTCAACAATCTGAACTTTTCCAGTTTCATAATCTTCTGCACGAATTCCTAATGCTTTCGCTTTTAGCCTTAAATTAACGTCTTTTGTGACAAGGACGATTTGGCGTTTGGGTTCCTGTTTGGTAATAATTAAACATGAATTTAAAATTTTATTGTCCATGGAATCGCCATAAATTTTTGTGGCGCTGGTTTCGATACCGTTGGTTTCCATAACAATCCGGAATGAACCTTTTTTATCACCCGGAAGCGGAATCCAATCCTGAATCAAATGGTCTTTGGAAGTTTTGTCCAGAAAACGAATGAATTCCCTTGCTTCAAAATTTTTGGTGTCATTTCCTTTTTTGAAATCGTCTAACTCTTCTAAAACGGTGATGGGAAGTACAACATCGTGTTCATCAAAGTTCATGATAGACTTATGGTCATAAATGATGACCGAAGTGTCGAGTACAAATATCTTTTTTTTCGCGCGTGCCATTTACAATTCATTTTATTTGTGAATTATAAATTGACGAAATTTTTAAGGGTTCAAAGTGAAATTAACTTAAAATCTATCAACATTTATAAACGAACTATCAACAATTATAATGGATTGTTATTGATTTTAACTTGTCGGTCATATAAAAAATTTGGCTGCAAACCTTCGCGTCCGACAATTAATTGTCCTTGTTGTGAACCTGCAAAACGGGAGAAACCGCTTCCGATACCAAATCCCGGTTCGCTCACGATGAAATAAACGCCTTTGAAAAACGGATAATTGAATTCTAAAATATTTTCAACTGTCGGTTCTCTCAAGACATTTGCAGAATCTTTTATGGGAAGCACTTTTATTTTGCTTAGAATTTCTTTTACTTCGGGATTGTCTTTTTCACTGATGACATTCATGCCGATGATTCCAACTGTTCCGGTAGATTGCGTTACGAACTCGATTACTTGTTGTGAATTTTCCAAGGCGCGTACTTTTTGTCCTTGTTGAATTTCAATTTTTAAAATATTTGTAACCGTATTGAAATTTCCTGAGTTTCCATCATCAAAAACAAATCGATTATCATTTGCCAAAAGGCTGTTTTTCAAATCATCGATAGAAACCGACTCTATGCTGCTTTCCTTTCCTGCAATGAAAATAACTGCATCATAAGCTAAAAGTGTCGAACGGGGTTCTATGGTTGTTTGTTGATAGATATACTTTGTTTGTTGGTCTGAAAGTGGTTTGTTAATAAAAGCTGCAGTTGCTTTAGAGTTAATTAAATTTTGGAGAATTATATTTTCGGGCTCGTAAACGAATTTAAATTTCACTTCAGGAAATTTCATCACATACACATCAGTCAAAGCTTCGATTAAATTTTTATTTGCGGGATCTACCCAAATGGTCATTTCGCCACGTTGGTGTGAAATTTCTTCCTTTTTATCTTTGCAGGAAAAAACAATTAATCCAAGAAAAATTAACCCTAAAAAATTAAAAATCTTTGGTGCGAATTGCTTTGATCGCTCTGTAAGTTCTAAATGTGCCATAAGCTATAAATAATATGCCCAATGCTTTGGCGGCAACGGGTGTTAATTCAGTTAAAAACCATTCTCTCAAAATCACAAAAACTCCCATGCCTGCGTACAGAAATCCCATGAATACATATATAACCTGTCTGATCATGCCTCAAAGGTAAAGAAAAAAATGAAAGCCCTTTTTATTATATAAAAGGGCTTTCAAAATTTAATCAGATTTAAAATCTAATTAGAAGTAAATTTCACAGGTATGGTAAGAATAAGATTGACATCAGTTCCGTCATTAAATTTTGCTGGTTTTATATATTTACCTTTTTGAACTAATCTTTTAGAAATTCTTTCTAAAGCTTCTTTAGCTTCTTTGCTCAATTCAACGTTTCCACCATTCACGGTTTTTACTCCTACAATTTTTCCGGATTTATCGATTACAAATTGAATCTTCGCAACAGCTTCGTTAATTCCTTGTCTTTGAGCAGTTGATTCAAAATCAGTTATCTGATTAGCCAATTCTTTTTGCAATTGTTCGGACATACAGTTGGTTAATTTTAAATTATTTCCTGTAAATCTTTCACACCCGGGAAAAACAGCCATCTCTGAAACATCTCTGGCGTAGTAAGTATTATTATTTTCTTCTACTTTTTCACCATTTCCACCCTCGTCGTTACCGCCTTTTCCTTGACCGTTATCTTCTCCGCCAGGCTGAGGGGTTTTGATTCCTGTATTTACATCACCGTCAATATCTCTATCTCCTGAAATTACTGTTGACAAGTTATCATTATCTCTCATTGGAGTTTGGGTTTCAGGCTGATTTGTGGGAGTGGGAACTATATCGGTTTCATCACTCTTAACCATTTTTATTTTTGGTGCGGGCTCATCATTTTTTATAGGTTCTACTTTTTTATCTTCTGAAGGAGGGTTGTAAACATCAGGATGGAGAGTTACTGTAACACCGCCGGTATCAGCTATAATTTTTTCTTTATTAATAGTAAAAGAAAGAATCAAAGTCAAAATCCCTATACCAAAAACAGTAATGAAAAGAGATTTCATCAAGTCAAATCCCGCAGTGATACGGTTGTAATAAGCTCCATACGCTTTGTTTTTGTTTTCAAAAACAATTTCGTCCAGTGAATTGTGTTGATTTGTTTTCATAAATTAAAAATTAAAAGTTAATTATTCTACTCAGCCGGATTATAGAACTTGATTTAGGTTCGATATTTAACGACTTTGTTCTCTAAACACATGATAAACATGATATTTATCATAAATCAAATTGTATGCCCTGAAATCTTAAAATTGAAATTTTAACTAAAGTCGGAGTGTTAAAAACTTTATTTCACCTGAATTAGTTCAAAATGAAATTCAAATTCATACCTTCGCAAGTCCTATGGAAAATCCGGACATTACAAAATTAACAACATCTAAACCGCAGAAGGTCATTAACTTAGAGCGTGGTAAAATTCCGCCTCAAGCAGTCGATTTGGAAGAAGCCGTGCTTGGCGCCATGATGATTGACAAAAAAGGAATTGATGAAGTCATCGATGTATTGACGCCGCAGGTTTTTTATAAAATCGCACATCAAACCATTTTTGCAGCTATTCAGAAATTGTTTCACAATACCCAACCGATTGATTTGCTTACAGTTTCTAATGAATTGAGAAACGAAGGTAAATTGGATTTAGTGGGAGGAGATTATTATTTGGTGCAATTGACCCAAAAAGTTTCTTCTTCAGCACATATTGAATACCATTCGCGTGTATTGACTGAAAAATATATTTTTCGCCGTTTGATTGAAATTTCAAATAATGTAATTGAGAAAGCTTACGATGATACTTCAGATGTTTTTGATTTATTGGATTTCTCAGAAAGCCAGTTATTCGAAATTACTGAAGGTGGAATTAAAAAAAGCTTTACTGATTCCAATACATTGGTCAGACAAGCGATTGACAAGATCAAAGCAATGTCTGAAAAGGAAGGAATGAGCGGTGTTCCGTCCGGATTTGAAAGGATTGATAAAATCACTTCAGGGTGGCAGGAATCCGATTTGGTCATTCTTGCAGCACGTCCGGGTATGGGAAAAACGGCTTTCATCCTTTCTATGGCAAGAAACATGGCGGTAGAAAGTCAGGTCCCGGTAGCGGTTTTCTCTCTGGAGATGTCGAGCGTGCAGTTGATTACACGTATGATTTCGAGTGAAACGGGTATTGATTCTGAAAAATTAAGAAAAGCTACGTTACAGGACCACGAATGGAAGCAGCTTTATACCAAAGTGAAAGCTTTGGAAGATGCGCCATTATATATAGATGATACGCCGGCACTTTCGGTCTTTGATTTGCGAGCGAAAGCACGAAGACTTGTTTCACAACATGGTGTGAAGCTGATTGTGATTGACTATTTGCAGCTGATGACTATAGGAGGTGGAAAGTCTAACGGAAACCGTGAACAGGAAATCTCTACGATTTCTCGAAGTTTGAAGTCAATCGCGAAGGAATTGAACATTCCGGTAATCGCCCTTTCTCAGCTTTCCCGCGCAGTAGAAACACGTGGTGGAAGTAAACGCCCTTTGCTTTCTGACTTGCGTGAATCGGGTGCGATCGAGCAGGATGCCGACATAGTTTCCTTTATCTATCGTCCGGAATATTACAAATTGGAAGTTTGGGACGACGAAAATGCAACACCTTGTGCTGGACAGGCAGAATTCATCATCGCTAAACATAGAAATGGAGCTTTGGACAATGTGCGTTTGAAGTTTGTACAAAACCAAGCCAAGTTTGCCAACTTAGAAGAAGATTCTCCTTTTGGTGGGGATTTTGAATTCCAAAGTTCAATGAATAAATCTAATTCCGGCAATGAGGAAATTGGTAGCTCTATCAATCTGCCGACATTCAATCCTGCGGATTCCTTCGGTTCGTTTGACGAATATGATGATGCTTCCAAAGATGAAGATGACGGATTGGCTTTTTAACTGATTCGGTTGAAAAAATATTTATAAATTATTCTCCAACCACGAATCCGGAGGATTAACATATTGATAGTAAAATCTTATCTAAACAGAGTTCGACTCCGGCTGGAGTCGAATTATTCAACATGTATGTTTTTATAAATATGAAACCTCTTTGAGGTTTTAACTCGTTATTGAATTGTATTTATTCTAAAATCTAACCTTTCAATTCACAATTTCTTTACGTACTTTTGTCGGGCAAAATAGACTACAAATGCCCTTATTTGACGATACACAAACAGCTTTTGAATCAAAATCTGACAAAGATTTAAAAAAGGCACATTTCCTTTTTAAAATGATTGCCAATCCCTTTCTGACAAAAGTCGGAACGGTTATGTTCAAATTACCGTTTGCAACAGAAATACCATTGGTAAAACCAATGATTCGCCGAACCATTTACAAACAATTCGTAGGTGGAGAAACCACTGCCGAATGTCTGAAAGTCGCAAAAGAATTATCTAAATACGGCGTTGGTTCCATCATGGATTATTCGGTAGAAGGGCAAGAACACGAAGAGGAATTTGACAGTGTGAAAAATGAGATACTTTGCCTCATCGACATCGCAAATAAAAATCCGGTAGAATTTCCTTTTGTGGTTTTCAAGCCGACAGGTTTTGGCCGAATTGATCTGTTTGAAAAAGTAGGGAAGAAGCTTCCGATGACTGAGGAAGAAAAACTAAGTTGGAAAAAGATCTGCGACCGTTTTGAAGAAGTTTGTAAAAAAGGATTTGAAGCCGATGTGACGATGATGGTTGATGCCGAAGAAAGCTGGATGCAGGATTCTGCCGATAATTTGGTCGATGAAATGATGCAGAAATACAACAAGGAAAGGTGCGTCGTTTGCAACACTTTGCAGATGTACCGTCACGACCGTTTGGATTATCTTAAAAATATTTATCAAAAAGCAGAGGCTGAGAATTATTTTATCGGATTTAAAGTTGTTCGCGGTGCTTATATGGAAAAAGAACGTGCACGTGCAGAAGTTGAGAATTATCCTTCGCCCATTCAGCCTGATAAAGCTGCAACCGACCGAGATTACGACGCCGCATTGAAATTTATAGTAGAACATAACCACAGGATTTCACTTTTTGCAGGAACGCATAATGAACACAGCTCTGAGTTGCTGACGAAACTGATGAAAGACAATGGAATAGAAAACGGCTATCATAAAATCTGGTTTGGGCAGTTATTTGGAATGAGCGATAACATAAGTTTTAAATTAGGGAATTTGGGTTATAATATTGCTAAATATCTGCCTTACGGACCCATCAAAGAAGTGATGCCTTACCTTATCCGCCGTGCGCAGGAAAACACTTCCGTGGCCGGACAAACCGGACGTGAACTTTCTTTAATCGAAAAAGAAATCAAAAGGAGAAAGCAAAACGCTTGATTTTTGTAAATTGCCAAACCTTTATGGCAAATCAATTATTTGTTGAAATCATTCTTCCGCTGGCTTTGCCGGGAACTTTTACCTATCATATTTCTGAGCAGGAAAAATCTCAGCTGCAAATCGGCCAGCGCGTGTCTGTTCCGTTTGGTTCCAAAAAACTTTATACTGGAATAATTCATTCATTCCATCAAAACAAACCTGAATTATACAAAACCAAAGGAATTGATTCGATTTTAGATGATTATCCTCTGGTTACAAAGTTTCAGATTCAATTTTGGGAATGGATGGCGGATTATTATATGTGCACTTTGGGTGATGTTTTCCGCAATGCTTTTCCGACCGCTTTGAAATGGGAAAGTGAAACTTTCATCCGCCTGAATGATGCGATCAATGAAAATTATGATGAATTGTCCGAAGATGAACAAATTCTCATTAATTCATTGGGAAATAAAGGTTTGATTTCGATCAATGAAGCATCTGCGATTGTTAATCAAAAATTGGTCATCAAAATTGTAAAATCACTTTGGGAAAAAGGCTGGATTCGTTTAGATGAAGTTTTGAAAGAAAAATATTCCCCAAAAATCGAACGATTTGTAAAGGTAATTTCTGAATTAAAATCAGATGGAAAAAAATTCAACGAAGCCATCAACTCATTAAAAAATGCAGCGAAACAAAGAGAAATTTTATTGCAGTTAATCGTTGAAGAAACCCAAAGTTCTAAACCGATCAAAATTTCAAAATTTTTGAAATCATTTGGCGGAACACATGCGGTTTTGAATTCGATGGCTTCAAAAGGAATTTTGGAAATTTATGAATTGAATACTTCGCGAATCGGAGAAATAGACAATACCCAATATGAAATAAGTTCCCTGACTTTGGAGCAGGAAAAAGCTTTGAAAATCATTGAAAATGACTTCTCAAATAACAAACCTGTTTTATTATATGGAATTACATCAAGCGGAAAAACAGAAGTTTATATTAAATTAATTGAACAAAAACTTAAAGAAAATAAAACTGTTCTTTTTTTACTTCCTGAAATCTCTTTGACTTCTCAAATGGTACTTAGAATTCGCAAACATTTTGGAGAAACAGTTGGGATTTACCATTCCAAATTCAACCAAAATGAACGTGTTGAATTATGGGAAAAGACGTTAAAAGGCGATTATAAAATCATCATCGGTGCACGTTCTGCTTTATTTTTACCTTTTCAGAAATTGGGATTGATTATCGTCGACGAAGAGCATGAATCCGCTTACAAACAAACCGATTCTAAACCGTTTTTTCATGCTAGAGATATGGCTTTGGTTTTAGGGAATTTATTTAAATTAAAAGTATTATTAGGTTCTGCAACACCTTCATTGGAAAGTTTTTACAATTCAAAAGAAAATAAATACGGTTATGCGGAATTGTTGAATCGTTTCGGTGAATCCAAGCTGCCAAAAATAGAATTGATTGACTTGCGAAAAGCCATGAACCAAAAGGAAATCACTGGGGATATTTCACATAAATTACGTGATGAGATCCAAGACGTTTTGAATGAAGGAAAGCAAGTGATTATTTTTCAAAACCGCCGTGGATTTGCGCCGGTTGTGGAATGCATGAGCTGTGGACATTCGCCTTATTGCCCCAACTGTGATGTGCCGCTGACTTTTCATAAATTTTCAAATCAAATTAAATGTCATTATTGTGGACATTCGCAAGCGAAACCGTCCAAATGCTCGAATTGCCAGAGTTTGGAATTGACAACCAAAGGAATTGGTACGGAACAAATTGAATTACAATTAAATACTATTTTCCCGAAAGCAAGAATTGCCCGAATGGATGTCGATGCGATGCGGAGAAAAAATGCTTATGAAAAGACAATTGAAGCTTTTGAAAATCAGGAAATTGATATTTTAGTTGGAACACAGATGCTTGCGAAAGGACTAGACTTTTCAAATGTTGCTTTGGTGGGTGTGGTTCGTGCGGATTCTTTGTTGAATTTCCCTGATTTCCGTGCACATGAAAAAGCATTTCAATTGTTGACGCAGGTTTCAGGAAGAGCCGGCAGGCGAGAAGAGCAAGGAAAGGTTCTTATCCAAACTTATAATCCAGACCATCAGGTTTTGCAAAATGTAACGACTTATGATTATCTGAAGACGGTCAATGAAATTTTATATGAACGGAAATCATTTCTGTATCCGCCTTATGTGCGTTTGATTCAACTTACATTTAAACATATCAAAAAGGAAAAAGTTGATAAAGTTTCGGGTGAATTTGTGAAATTGATGAAAAATTTCCTTGACGAAAAACATTTATTGGGTCCTGAAGAACCATCGATTGGACGAATCAGAAATCAATTCATCAGAAAAGTTTTGATTAAAATTCCTGAAAATCAATCTGCTAAACACATCAAACAATTGGTTCAGAAAAGTTTAGATTCTATTAATACCGTTCAGGTTTACCGTTCGGTGCGTATAGATGTGGATGTGGACCCGCATTAGACTGTAACAAAAAAAACTTTCGTGCTACTTATCATTAAATTCATGAATTAATAATAATGATTAAAATCCGTGATTTAAATAAGTCTTATAAAATGGGAGCGAACTCGCTTCATGTCCTCAAAGGAATCGATTTGGATGTGGAAGAAGGTGAATTTGTTGCGATTATGGGTTCGTCCGGTTCAGGAAAATCTACTCTATTGAACATCATCGGTATGTTGGATACGCACGATACAGGTTTATATGAATTGGACAATTTTAAAATCGAAAAACTCAACGAAACAAAAGCAGCGAATTATAGAAATAAATTCCTTGGATTTATTTTCCAGTCTTATAATTTGATCAATTTCAAAAATGTATTGGAGAATGTATCCTTACCGCTTTACTATCAGAAGGTAAGCCGTTCCAAACGTTCCGAGATGGCATTGAATTATCTGGAAAGAGTGGGATTGAAACCTTGGGCGCATCATTTGCCAAATGAACTTTCGGGTGGTCAAAAACAAAGGGTTGCGATTGCAAGAGCTTTGGCCGCGAAACCTAAATTATTGCTTGCAGATGAGCCAACTGGAGCTTTGGATTCCAAAACTTCGCAGGAAGTGATGCATTTGATTCAGGAAATCAATGACGAAGGAAAAACGATTTTGATGGTAACGCATGAGGACGATATCGCACACATGTGCAAACGCATTGTAAGACTGAAAGACGGTATCATCATCAGTGACGAAAAAGTAAATCAGGTAAGAGTCTGAAAAAGGCTGGATAATGGAAGGGATGAGAAATTATAGTTATGAATTAATTCAAAATTCAATTAATAAATGTTTGATATAGACCGCTGGCGCGAAATATGGTCTTCCGTTTCGAGTAACAAACTCAGGACATTTCTTTCGGGATTGACGATTTCGTTGGCATTGTTTGTATTCATCGTTTTGTTTGGTATGGGAAATGGGCTGCAAAACGGTTTTCAGAAAGAATTTTTCCAGGCCGGTGCGATGAACATGTATATATTCGGAACACAGACTTCTGAGTCTTTTGCCGGTTACCAAAAAGGAAGACAGATAACTTTAGAAAACCGTGATTTGGATTATATTCTTGATAATTATTCTGATAAAATCAAATACATCACAGGCGAATATGACCAGTCCATGACTGTGAAATTTTCCGGACAATCAGGAAGTTATTCGGTAAAAGGAATCAATCAGGATTATATTGAAATGATCAATATAAAATTGGATAATGGTAGATTTTTGAAAAAAGAAGATTTGACCAAAAGAAATAAATCAGTGGTTTTGGGTAGAATGGTGATTCAGGATTTGATGAAAGGTCAGGATCCTATTGGGCAATACATCAACATCGGTTCGGGAATGTATGAAATCGTCGGTGTGTTTTCAAGCAATACCAATGATGACCGTGAAGAGCGAATGATTTATGTTCCCATTACGACCTTGCAAACGATTTATGGAACAGATGATTTGCCTTCCATCACTGTTGCGCCGAAAGACGGGCTGTCAACAGCTGAATTGAAAGAGTTTTCAGAAGAAGTAAGAGCCGATTTGAAATCAAGACATTCTGTAAGTCCTACAGACGAATCAGGAATCAGGATTTGGGATTCTTCGGAACAAATGAGTGATACCAACGCTTTCTTTTTTGTTTTGACCATCATAGTATTTGTGATTGGTGGCGGAAGTTTGATTGCCGGAATTGTAAGTATCGGTAACATTATGGTTTTCAGCGTGAAAGAACGTACAAAGGAAATCGGAATAAGAAAAGCTTTAGGAGCAACACCCAGAAACATCATTTCTTTAGTGATGCAAGAATCCATAGTGATTACGTTATTATTTGGAATAATTGGAATTTTATTGGCTACTTTATTGGTAGAAAATATAAACGACAGTTTGGTTGATTATTTTATTTACAATCCGGGAGTAAGCACCGAATCTTTGGTGGTAGCTTGTATAATTTTGTTTTTGGCGGGGTTCTTTGCGGGATTCATTCCGGCGCGTTATGCTGCGAAAATTAAACCTATTGATGCATTAAGAGACGATAAATGATGAAGTGGATAATATTTGACAGAGACGCCTGGTCTGAAGTTTACGCCGCTATCCGCAAAAACAAAATGCGGACTATATTGACGATGATTGGTGTTGCGTGGGGCATGTTTCTTTTCGTTGCACTTTTGGGTGCTTCGCGTGGAATTCAGAATGGTTTTGATAAAATTTTTGCCAATGCCGCAACCAACAGTTTATTTGTCTGGATGGAACAAACTTCCATTCCGTTTGAAGGTTATCAGCGCGGAAGAACTTTGGAATTGAAGATGGAAGATATCGAAGCCATCAAAGGAAAATTCCATCAAATCAAAATGATTGCGCCGCGAAGCCAGCAGCCAAGCCAAACTGTAAGTTACGGTGTGAAACACAATAGTTATCTGATTGGTGGAGATTATCCTGCTCAGAATGAAATGTTCAAAAAACCGGTGATTCAGGGAAGATTTATCAATGATGATGACATCAAATACAGCAAAAAAGTTTGTGTAATTTCAAAAGAAATTCAAGATGAACTTTTTTCTCCTAAGGTGAATCCCATCGGAAAAGGTTTAAAAATCGGTTCGGGTGTTTATACCATCGTTGGAATTTACAAAACCGGGAGTATTTCATTTGGTCCACGAAATGAAATTCACATTCCATTTACTACATTTCAAAGAGTTTATAACCGACAAGGTGTTGTAAATTATGTAATTATAAATGCAAAAGATAATGTTGATATTGTAGATTTTGAAAAACAAATCAAAACATTTTTAAAAGAAAGAAAAAGAGTTCATCCAGATGATACACAAGCAATTGGTGGGTTTAATTTAGGCGAAAACATGGCGAAGATGTTTTCGTTTATGAGCGGATTGCAATTGCTCGCAATCGTTGTAGGCGCGCTTACTTTATTTTCCGGCGTGATTGCAATTGCAAGTATTTTATTAATTACTGTTTCTGAACGAACCAAAGAATTTGGCATTCGCCGTGCTTTGGGCGCGGTGCCTAATCAGATTCGTTCACAAATCCTTTTGGAATCAATCATTTTGACTCTAATTGCTGGATTATCAGGCATTGTTGGAGCAACATTACTACTTTTTGGCATAAACACGATGGTCGCGGCAGGTGGCGAAGATCAATTTCCTTTTATAAATGCGTCGGTAGATGTAACAACTTTAGGCGTTGCGCTACTAATCATGATAATTATGGCAATGATAGCCGGATTGATTCCTGCTCAGCGCGCCATAGCAATAAAACCGATTGATGCTTTGCGGGACGAATAAAATTATTTTGAATTATAAATTTTTAATTGTTGAATTAAATTAATGAGCATTTAGATTTGAAAAATTAAACGAATTTCGAGCTTCGAATTTCGAAAAACGATAAAAAAGAATGAAAAAGTTTGTAAAAATTGTATTGATTATTGTGTTTATCGCTTCTGTTTTGGGCGCTGGTTTTTATATGTATCAAACCAGTACAAAAGACAACGAAAAGTACGAAACCACACAAGCGGAAACCAAAGATATTTCAACCAAGGCAGTTGCAACCGGCGCTGTAAAGCCACGTGAGGTGATTGAAATCAAACCCAATATTTCCGGAGTTATTTCTGAAATTCACGTGAAAGAAGGGCAAACTGTGGAGAAAGGTGCATTGATAGCAACTTTGAAGGTGATTCCAAATGTAGCGAATCTGAATGCTGCACAACAGCAAATCAATGCAGCAAAAATTACTTTGAACAACGAACAAATTCAATTCAACAGAACGAAAAATTTACATGACCAAGGCGTTTTGCCTAAGCAGGATTATGACAATGCGTATGCAAGTTATAAAATGGCGCAGCAAAATTTAAATGAAGCGCAAAGCAATTATAAAATTGCACAAACGGGTATAGCACCAGGGTTGGAACAATATGCAACGATTCAGATTCGTGCTACGATTTCAGGAATGATACTTTCTATTCCGGTAGAAATCGGAAATACCGTTCAGGAAATCAACAACTTCAGTGTGGGAACGACAATTGCTACGATGGCTGACGTGAACCAAATGATTTTCGAAGGAAATGTGGACGAAGCTGACGTTGGAAAATTACAAGAAGGAATGAAATTGAGTATTACCATTGGTGCTTTGCCTGATGAAACTTTTGAAGGAATTTTAAATTATATTTCTCCCTCTGGTGTGGATACAAGCGGAATCGTCCAATTTGAAATTAAAGCAGATGTCAATTTGAAACAAAATATTTTTCTCAGAGCCAACTACAGTGCCAATGCGGAAATCATACTTTCTCAGGCTAAAAACAGCATCGCTTTGGAATCTGCGCACATTCGTTATGATGATAAGGGAAAAGCTTATGTGGAAATACTTAAACCGGGAACGGAAAAGTACGATAACCCGGTCTTTCAGAAAACTTTTGTGGAGACAGGAATCTCTGACGGAGTTTATACTGAAATCAAAAATGGTTTGAAAAAGACTGATAAAGTAAAGGTTTTTAATACCGATTTGGAAGAGCCTGCTAAGAAATAATTTCTAAATCAAATTGTTTATATTAATTCTTCATTAGTTAATTTTTAACTAAACATTAATAAATTTTTCTATATTTGAAATTCTCAAGGGGTTGAGAAAAAATCGGTCTTTTTATTTAAATGATTGATTTTAGATGAATTAACACATTTTATAGGATATGAGATTAATGAATTTGCTGATTCCTGCAATTATGACAGGATGTAGCATAGTATTTTCACAAGAAAAAAATACTGAAAAAGAGGATTATATAGTAATTGACTTGTCCAAATCCCATCCGAATAATAGGACGCTCGATTATTTATATTATTTAACTATAAATAGTGCCGAAGTTGATTTGCCATTAGAAATAATTGAATTTTTAGAATCTATTCCTGATGGAAACGACTCGAATCTACATACTAAATATACTTATCAAAGGACTGAAATATTGAAAGTAATATATAATGAGAGAATTAGTCCCGAGGATAAACGATTTCTCTGTAATCATCATTTGAAAATCACCGACAGTCAAGGAGTTAACCCTATACATCCTCTGCTTCAGAAGTATATAGATAGGGGTTCACTTTAAAATCGAAAGTTGAAAATGATACAATAACACAATAAAATTTATCAAATGCTGAGAAATCATATATATATATTGTTTTTGCTTTTAACTCAGTTTGCTTTAGCTCAACAAGTAAACGTAACTAACATTGTAAGACAAGGAAATTTTAACGCATGTTCTCCTAATCCTAATCCAACTATAACAGCGGAAATCATAGATGGTGATGGAAGTTCTGTAGAAAATGGTGCATTAGTTATTACAGATCCTTGTGGTTTTACAACACTTAGGATAACAATGAGTAATTTAAGGTATTATCAGCCTGATGCCAATTGGCCTCATGGATTCTTTTTCCCAACAGGTGACAATGTCTCTGTTGCAAACGTAACTTTACCTGCCGGATGGATTTCTCAAACTTCTTGTACGGGAGCTTCTTGCTCTGCTGGAGATACAGGCGGAGTTGGGTTTTATTATGACGGAACAGCAGGGCAGTCATGTTGTTCTGGAGGAACTGTAAATGACGGAAATCCCAGCAATAATTATGGGCAGTCAAATATGGATTGTAACACTCCCTTTTTAATAGCCTTCGATATGACTTTCTGTAATAGTAAGATAGAAACGGCAATTACTGAATTTACTTTGCAAGGTACATCAGATGGAAACACTGGATGTTGGTCTTCCCCAGATTTAAATATTAATAAAGTTTCCTTCTCTATAAATACAGTAGAAAGCGATATCATACTTTTTGATCCAGCTCCAATAAATCCAGATGTTATCACTACTTGTAATAATAGCGTAATGAACTATTTAGTAGAGTTAACAGGAGGGTGCGGAAATGATAATGAAATTACATGGTGGACAGCAGAAACGGGTGGTACTATGATAGGTTCTGGTTCTCCTTTTATATATGATGCTCCAGGCGATGCTTGTCCAGAGGGTACTATTGTTTATGCTCAGTGTTGTCCTCAAGGAACAGATTGTGATAGTAGAGTTCCTGTAATTGTTGGTCCATGCTCCCCTCCGAGCGATACACCTACATTTAATCCAATTCCTCCTCAATGTGTAGGTGGAACTAATCCATTGCCTCCGACATCTATTGAAGGATACACTGGAACATGGTCTCCTGCGTTCGATCCAAATAATACAACCACATACACATTCACACCTACTGCAGGACAATGTGCTACACAACCCACAACATTAGAGGTTATTATTGAAGAAGAAATTATCCCTACTTTTTTACCTATTGATCCAATTTGTCAGAATACTGTTGCTCCGATTTTGCCTAATTCTAATGAAGGAGTGCCAGGTACTTGGAGTCCTTCCGTCATAGATACTACTCAACCAGGAATTTTTGAATATACATTTATTCCATCTAGCTCTTCATGTGCACAAGAAGTTACTATTGAAATTACGATTTCTGAAGAAATTATTCCAACTTTCGATTTTCCTTTGACTTATTGTATGAATACCACAACCAATCCTTTACCATTAATATCTGATAACGGTATTACAGGAACATGGAATGATACTTTAATTGATACATCTACAACGGGGTTTTTTACTTATACATTTACGCCGAATGATCCTGATCAATGTTCTAATCCTATTGATCTCATCGTAGAAATATATGAAGGATTAACACTAAATGACAATCTTCAAATCGAACTCTGCGATGAAAATTTTGATGGCACATTTGAATATGATTTAACCTTATTAAATGGAGAATTAATAACTTCAACAACAGGATTGACATTTAGTTATTACTCTTCATTAGCAAATTACAATAGCGACATACAAATACCTTCATCGCAATGGAATAATTATCCAATGACTTTACCAACAACAATTTTAGTTGTAGCCGAAAATGCCGATGGATGTCGCTCCGATTATGCAGAAGTAGATTTCATCGAAGGTCAGGCAATTTCATTGCTTACAGGACCTTACGAAATCCCATTCTGTGAGGGTGATGGAGTTAATTTAAATTTATTTCAAAATAATTTTTTAACCAATGAACCAGATGTAAATTATAAATATTATCCGAGCTTAAATGATGCCGAAGACCAAATATCCGAGATTACCCAAATCACAAATTTTATCCCTTTGGGAATTGGTACAAGCATCTATGTGAGAATTGAGAAAGATAATGGTTCTCTATGTCCTGAAATTGCAGAAATCGAATTTATTGCCGGAGAAGAAGTTTCACATAATACAGGTCCGTTTGGTCCGATTGAATATTGTGAAGAAGAAATTGTAGACATTACAACCTTTACTTCCGGTATGGCAATTGAATCTGGAGTAACACTAAGTTATTATGAAACTCTCACAAATGCGGAAAATGGAACCAATCCTATTCCTGATGAAACAGTTTTTGAACCTTCAGGAAGCGGGATTATCTACGTGAGATTAGAAAAAACAGACAGATGTACTGTAATATTAGAATTGCCTTATGCACAACTTCCATCTCCTGAAATTATGAACCTACCTTCTCAACTGGTATTGTGCGAAGGTCAGGATACGATAGAAGTAGAAGCAGAAAGTGATGACCCAAATGCTAGTTATGAGTGGAGCTGGGGTAATAACCAGACATATTCCGGTGCTGTAATAACTATAACCCAAACAGGAACTTATACTTTAACTGTAATTGGAAGCAATGGCTGCCGAAGTACACAGGAATTAATTGTCAGACCTGGAGGACAGCCCATTATTACATCTATTGAATCAGGAAATGATTACTTAGTGGTTTATGCACAGGCAACCGGTGGCGGAATGCTCGAATACTCGCTCAATGGAGTTTTATGGCAGGCAAGCCCAAGATTTGAAGGTTTGATCAAAGGACAACTTTATACAGTTTATGTACGTCAAGACGGTTGTTTAGTAACAAGCTATCAGGCAGTGATTTTAGATGTGCCTAACTTCCTTTCTCCAAATGGGGATGGTCACAACGACCAATGGACTATAAGAGGTATTGAAGTTACTCCTAAAGCAACTATCAAAATATTTGATCGATATGGTAAAATATTCGTAGATACCAATTTCGATGGAAATTATATTTGGGATGGTAAATATGGCGGAAGACCTATTCCTTCAGGTGATTATTGGTACATTCTGGAGGTGCCTACCGACGGAGTTATCGTAGCTCAAAAATTTGTAGGACATCTATCCATAAGGAATTGATTTAATTAACAAGAAAAATGAAACTCTGTCAATATTTAAGGTATTGACAGAGTTTTTTTATGAAATTAATCCCCAAATAAATTAATTACATTTACACATAATTTGGATTTTATGAACCGATTTAGTCTTCTTAAAAACAGAAATCTCAGCAAATGGATAGGATTTGTCGTTGCGTTTCTGATTTTCGGGGCGACGGTTTGGTATTCAAATCAATTTGCGCAGGAATTAAAAAGAGAAGAACAAACCAAAATTGAAAATTACGCCAAAGCTGTACAACTTTTGGGAAGCGACGAGGTTTTCAGCTCAGCAGTTCAGGATTATCTGCTCAACATCACAACCGGAAATACCACGATGCCGGTTCTTTTATTGGATGAAATAGGGGAAATCAACCAAACTTTTAACATTGCTGAAGAGATTCAAAATGATTCCATAAAGATGAGCCTTTTGATTTTGAGAATGAAAGAACAGCATCCGCCTATTGAGATAGATTTAGGCGAGTTCGGAAAACAATATGTTTATTATGAAAATTCAAGATTGCTGACACGCCTGCAATACTATCCCATCATATTAATTTTTGTCATAATCCTTTTTGTTTATTTCAGTTATTGGTATTTCAGAACTTTAAAAAATACCGAACAAAGTTTTCTCTGGGCGGGAATGGCAAAGGAAACTGCACACCAGATTGGAACGCCGCTTTCTTCACTTTTGGGCTGGGTTGAAATTCTAAGATTGGAAGATGCCAATCCGGAATCTGTAGATGAAATCGAAAAAGACATCCATAGACTGAATCAAATCACTGAACGTTTTTCAAAAATTGGTTCGCTCCCTGAATTGCAAATGAATAATTTGGTTGAAATAACGGAAACAACAGTCAATTATCTCCAAGCCAGGATTTCTAAAAAGATCGAATTTCAATTCAAATCAGAAAAAGAAGAAATCCGCATCCCTCTTAATGTTGCGCTTTACAGCTGGGTAATAGAAAACTTGGTGAAAAATGCTGCCGATGCCATGCAAAACAAAGGTACGCTCAGCGTTTACATTTCCGATACGCGGGACAATGTCACGGTTTCGGTTGCCGATACCGGAAGCGGAATGCCCAAAAGACTTTACAAAAGAATATTCGAACCCGGATTCACGACCAAGACAAGAGGTTGGGGATTGGGGCTTTCACTCGCAAAAAGAATCATCGAAGATTACCACAAAGGAAAAATATTTGTAGCGAAATCTGACAAAGATTCCGGTACAGAAATCAAAGTTGTTCTGAAGAAGTAAGCTCATCATATTTGAGACTCATAATTAAGAATTGGAATTTTTTGATTTATTTCTTATAGATTTCATAAGTATTTCTAACATAATTAAATACTTTAAAAAATCTTATAAACAGCCAAGTAACACAGCATAATTTCGTGAATAGCTTGAAAAATAAATTTTTAATAAAATTTAACCCAAATATTTTTCTTAAATTTAGTTACTAAAATAAAATTCTACTATGAAAAAACTCGTGATTATTTCCATCTTCTTTATTTTTATTTCTTGTAATTCCAAAGAAAAGAAAAAGACAGAAGCACAAGATGAAACTACTCTGAAAGCTAATTTTGACTTCCTAATTGGCGAATGGTTCCGCACAAATGACGAGGAAGGAAAAGCAACTTTTGAAAGCTGGAAGAAATCCAATGATTCCACTTATCTCGGACATGGTTTTACTATAAAAGGAAAAGATACCATCTGGCAGGAAAGGGTAGTGCTTTCGCCCGTCAAAGGCGAATGGTATTTTCAAGTTAAAAGTCCTAACGACAGCATTTCTACTGATTTTAAGTTGACAGGATATACAGATATTTCATTTGTTTGTGAAAATCAACAGAATGAATTTCCTAAATTAATCCAATACAGAAAAAATGGAAATGATAAGCTCCATGCTGAAATCTCGGCAGACACAACTAAAATTGATTTCGAATTTCAAAAGAAATAATTAACATTTTCTTTTTTAAATTTAATTTAAATCATATAAGAATCAAAACAAAAAAAGAATCTTAAAATTTAACTTAAAACTTCAAATTTGAGCTGTCTCAATAAATTAATTCGTTGAAAAATTAAGTTATATTTGTTTGGCTAATTACTAACATGAATTTTCAAGACTGTCACGAGGAGCAGATTCACATCCCTTCTCACATTCAAAGCTATGGCTACCTTATCGGATTGGATTCTCATAAAACTATTCAGTTTTATAGTGAAAATATTTTGGAAATTTTTGACGTTGACGAAGAGATTTTAGGAAAACAATTTGAGGATTATTCAAATCTTTTTCAAAAGATTCTAAAATCATATTCCTATAAAAATGTAGATGCAAATCCAAAAGAAACTACTAAAGATTTGGATAAAATAATTCTCAAAGATAAAGAGTATCATTTGACGGTTTATAAATTCAAAGGTTTGATTTATATCGAGCTTGAAGAATACACGAAAAAGCAGATTTCCCGAAACACCATTTACAGAGGTATCAAAGAAATACAAGCTGCCAAAACGGAAGATGAAATCTGGGTTGCACTCGTACACAACATTTGTAAAATTACCAATTACGATCGTGTGATGATTTATAAGTTCATGAATGACGGATCGGGCAAAGTAATTGCAGAGCAAAAGCATGATCACATGGAATCCTACATGCATTTGTATTATCCCGAAAGTGATATTCCTAAACAAGCCCGCGCATTGTATCTTTTGAACTACAAACGGATTTTCAGCGACGTACACTCAAAACCTGTTCCTGTAAAAAGCAATTTGAAAGAAATAGATCTCACATATTCTACCGTTCGTGCAATGTCCCCAATTCATGCGGTTTACATTAAAAATTCCGGCGCTTCTTCAAGTTTTAGTACTTCGATTATTGTGGATAATAAGCTTTGGGGGTTAGTTACATGTCATAACACAGAAGCAAAACATATCGATTTGTTCAACAGAATTCAGGCTGAAATTTGTACGGTAATGGCGGCGAATGCTTATTCTTCCATAAAATCGCAGATGATAATGGAGAATGAAGCATTGTTTACCCTTAAATCTATCCAATTAAAAAACAGACTTTACCAATATGACAATCTGAAAGAATCTCTTTTCCAAAATTTAAATACCGTTTTAGAAATTTCTCATGCAGATGGATTTGCAGTGGCTTTTGAAGACGAAATTGAAGCTGCGGGCGAAACTCCTTCTCATGAAGTGATTCAAAACGTTGTCAAATGGGCAAGGAAGCATCTGACGACTTCTTTTTATACCAATCATGCATTTGCTTTGAAATATTATGATGAAATTCCGGGGTTAAATTTATTATGCAGCGGAGTAGCCATTTCATTTTTGGGAAAAGAACGAAGCAAAATGCTAATATGGTTCAGAAAAGAATTCCGAGAACATATTGACTGGGCAGGAAATCCTGAAAAAAAGGAAGTTAATGTTTTGGATTTTTATGACCAAAAGAAAAAGGTAATTTCTCCTAGGACCTCGTTTATGGTTTTTTCAGAGGAGATTCAAGGGAAATCTAAATATTGGTCTAAAAAAGACATATTGGAAATTCGGAAAATCCACGATACGATTCTAGAAACCGTTCAGTACCAATTTGAGAAAGTTTCATTATTAAATAAAGAATTAAGTCAGGTAAATGAAGAACTCGACAGTTTTTCACATACACTTTCCCATGATCTTGCGACGCCGCTGACTGTGATAAAACTGAATGTACAGATGCTCGGGAAAAATAAAACGGATGAAGCTGAGAAATCAAAAATTGATTATATATTAAATGAAATCGACAACATGTCAACCATGATGTCAAACGTTTTGCAGCTCAGTCGAATGAAACATTCAGAGTACCAGCTTCAGAAAATAAATCCGCGTGGTTTCATCGAAAAAATCTGTGAAGATTCAAAACTTTCATACAATTCATTCACAGATATTTACATCGGTCCTACACCTGAAATCATGGGCGAGAACACTTTGCTATATCAGCTTTTCCAGAACTTAATAACCAATGCTGTTAAATATTCTTCCCAACAAGAAAATCCAAAAGTGGAAATCCGCGGAAAAGAAAACGGACAATGGGTAGTTTATGAAATTACTGACAACGGAATCGGAATTCCCGAACAAGAAAGAGAAAATGTTTTTAAACTTTTCAAAAGGTTTGACAATGCGAAATCCTTTGTAGGGAGTGGAGTAGGGCTCAGCATAGCGCAAAGTGTGATGAAAAAACTCAGTGGTAAACTGACATTTGAAAGTCAGGAAAATGTAGGAACTACTTTCATTCTTAAATTTCAAAAACCTATGCAGGATTTAAATTAAACCAGATGACGGCAAATTTACTTTCAGAATATTTAAAGCAAAATACCAAACAATTCCACGATGATGTGGAAGCGAAGTTTCAATCGCAGAAAATCTTCGACAAATCTTACACACTCAACGATTACAGGCAAATTATTTGGTTTAATTATCTTTTTCATTTGAATTATGAAAACAAAGCATTTGCAGCTATAAGTGAAGAAACAGCAAGTGCCATCAATTTGGATTCACGTAGAAAAATTCATTTGCTTGAAATTGATTTGAAAAGTTTAGACATGGAAACATCTGAAGCCAATGAGGAAATTTCGGTAAAAAATGAAGCCGAAGCTTTGGGCATTTTGTATGTCATGGAAGGTTCTTCTTTGGGCGGAAATGTTATTAAAAAACAACTTTCTCAAAATCATGAATTTATCGATATGGATTTTCATTTTTTTGGATGTTATGGTGAAAAAACAGGAGAGTTTTGGAAAAATTTCAAAGAAGTTCTCGACAATAAATTTTCGGCATCTCATTACAATGAGGTTCTCACAGGTGTCCAAAAAGCTTATGATTTTTTGAAAAATCTTTAAATTTATGTTAATTTAATTTAAATTTTTTTATACATTTGCACCAATCTAAACTACCTACTATGCATAACTGCATCAAAATTGACGATTATAAAATCGTTCTATTTCTTAAAAGCTGCTATAATCATAGCATTTCATCCAACAATTCTCTATCTCTATTCAAAGTTTTTAACATGAAAAAGATTTTCTTTTCCACTGCATTTATTTTACTATTTGGATTAATGGGATTCAGTCAGAATTCTGAAATAAAATTACTTATGAAAAATGCAACTTCTGTTGTAGTTCCTAATAATTTTAAATATTTTCATTTGGTAGATTCCAGTTTTCCGATAGACTTTGATGAAAAATCCATGACTTCAAATGAATTACAGAAATTAAGAAATGACTTTCCGGATTTTCCATATGAGGAATTTTTAAGTTTGGCAAAATCAGATACATCGTTAATTGATTGGAATGATTTTGAAATTAAGAATGCAAGAATTCATCAGTACCAAAATATCCCTCAATTCCGTAATTTAATTCGAAATTATCAACTCGTTCCTTACGACATTTCAAAAAAAGAATTAGATGAAATCAATCGAAACAAACAATCTGATGTGGCAGTAGTTCGAGTGAAAAAAGAGTGGGATGAGCAAAGAATCCAACGAGAATGTCATGATGTTTATAATCAGAATTATAAAAATATAAAAAAGGAAGATTCTGACTATTTCTGGTTTTCAAAACCTTTAATGTCTAAAAAAGGATTTGCTTTAATTACACTTAACGAATCCAATAAAGGAGCAACGTATGTTTTTAAGAAAATTGATGGACAATGGAAAAACATATTTGTATTTAATCATTGGAGCTCATGAAGTAATTTTTCTTAAATTCACATTTTAATCTAACCCTAACCAATTATGCAAACCTGCTTAGAATGTGGAGATAAAATCATTGGTCGCGCTGACAAAAAATTTTGTAATGATGGTTGCCGGAATACTTATAACAACAAGCAAAACAAAGATTCAAGCAACCGAATGCGAAATGTGAATAATAGACTTCGAAAAAATCATCGTATATTATCAGAACTTAAATTTAAAGACAATAAAACTCAAACAACTAATGAAGTTTTAGAATCCAAAGGCTTTGATTTTAATTTTTTTACCAATTTCAAGGTTTATAAAAACGGCGCTGAATATCGTTTTATTTACAATATTGGCTACAAATTCATCGAAGAAAATCGTTTGTTGGTTGTAAAAAACGATTGATATCTATTTAAATTTTACAAAAAATAGGTTAAAATTAGTTGTTATTTTTTGTCAAGTTGATGAATTACTTAGAAAATGGGTATTTTTCATCTCAAAGGAATTTTGACAAATAATTAAAAAAACTTACATTCAACAGAATAAAGTAAATTGCTCACAAAATTTATTATGAAGGCACTCATCATCGTCGATATACAAAACGATTTTTTGGAAGGTGGAAGTCTTGCCGTTCCTCATGGAAATGATGTCATTCCTATCATTAATCAACTTCAAAATGATTTTGATTTGATAGTCGCTACACAAGACTGGCACCCAAAAAATCATAAAAGCTTCGCAGCAAATCATCCTGATAAAAAAGAATTTGAAGTAATAGATTTAAATGGTTTACCACAAGTGCTTTGGCCTGTGCATTGTGTACAGGGAAGTTTCGGTGCTGAATTTCACCAAGATTTAAATTTAAATAAAATCGAGGCCATTTTCAGAAAAGGAATGGATAGCGAAATTGACAGTTATTCAGGATTCTTTGATAATGGAAAAAGAAAAAACACCGGACTTTTCGGCTATTTAAAAGACAGAAATGTAACCGAAATTTTAGTCTGTGGTTTGGCTGCTGATTACTGCGTTCAGTTTACAGCAAATGATGCTTTAAATTTGGGTTTCAAAACAACCATCATCGACAATGCTACAAAGCCGATAAATGGTGGAAACTGGGAAAGAATTAAATCTGAATTTATTTCAAAAAAAGGTCAAATTATTTAATGAATTTTCCAAAGGGATTGAATGAAATCCCAAGATTGAAATAGAATGTAGGTTTGGGATTGGCTTCAAAAATATAAGAATCAAAGGATTCATTTTTCTTAAAAATTCTGCTATTGGGAATGTTTTTCATTCCGGTTTTAAATGTTGCTACAAAAGAACCTCCGAGGAAATGCTCATACATAAATCCTGAATTGATTTCAACTTGACGAAGTTCATATTTTTCCTGGCTTTGAAGTACATCGTATAGATAAAAAGAAGTTCCGCCCAATTCTGATCCTAAAGAAAACCTGCTGTTTTCTGAAAAGCTTTTCTTGAGGTAAACTTGTTTTGGAAGAATCAAATCGATTCTCCATCCGTTTTCAAATTTCTGATCGTAAATAAAAGTAGGAATTACCGGAATCTGAGCACTGGGATCTATGATTCCCACCAAGCCGATTGCCGTTTTCGTGGTAGCATTGGCCTTGAGAAGCAGGGTTGCTGTAGCAAGTCCTTTGACTCTTTCAAAATGTTTTTCACTTCCATCTACCACTGCACTTGCTGTATAAATCACAGGTTTATTCCATAATTTTGAAATGTATGTGAAATTCAATGAAGAAGAATGAAAATGAAAATCATTGTCTTGCACCCGCATCGTTCCATCCGGATAATTCAATTCAACCGAAGTCGAAGTATAATTGTAATTCAAAGTAGCACCGAGCATCCATTTCTTTTTTACAATGAAATTACCGCTTGTACTAACTTTTACCTGGTATAAATTTCGGACTTTTCCATCGGCAAAATAATTTCCCAAATGTTCAGAAGAAAATTTATAGGGCGTAAGTTGGCTAAATTCAATGTTCAAAGGTCTTGCAAGTGCAAATTTATCGGCGTAGTAAGCCGTTATTTTCTGTGGAATACTGTCTTTGTTTTGTGCAAAATTGAATGCTGCTGGCGTCAAAAAAGAAATTAAAAGGACTTTTTTTGTGAAATTCATTTAGGAGAAATTTTGAGTTTGAGATTCGAAAAAGTCAAAGAGAAATACTTCGTCATATAAATCTTTCACATCATTCTCTTTGACAAACTCAACTATTTTCTGATTGTCTGAATTCAAATTATCATCTACAAAAACAAACCATAATTCATTTACATTATTTTGAATTTTTAAAATTTCAAGATAAGACTGACTGAAAAATGAAGAAAAAAACAATGGATCCTGCAACAATTTATAATCATAAAACATAATTCCTTTCCTTACATAATCATCCATCACGATATTGATGGATTTGGAATAATCCAGAATTTCCATCGAAGGTTTATAACTTTCAATAAACCTGAGCAGATCTGTCAGTTGGATGATTTTTTCTTCCTGTTGCTCTTCATTCAGCATGGGATTTACCAATACTTCATCAAACCATGTTTGTACTTTCATCATATTCATGAATTAATCATTTTCAAAACAAATGAACTCAGAAAAGTGATTCACAAATTTTTTCTTCTACCAAACCTTTGTTTTTTTCTACAAACACGGGAAAATGAAAATTTTTAGTAGAAGGAAAAAGCAGTTTGGTATAAAAAATACGAAGTAAGCTTCTATATGATGTATTTTTGCAAAGCAAATAAAAACATGGGGCATTTAACAAGAGAAGAAAAAGACAAAAAAGTTATCAGTTTTCTGGTGGAAGATAGGTTTCGGATTCATAGACATGTTTTTTTTACACTTGGGCTTTTATTTCTTTTTTATGTTTCCTCATTAAATAACGAAGATGTAGGAAATGAAAAATGGTCAAGAATATTTTTGGTTTATGCCATATTTCTTGTCATGTTTTATATCAATATTTATGTGCTCGTTCCACGGTTATTCTTCAAGGCGAAATATTTACTTTACCTACTTTGCCTGATTGCGTTGGTTTTGTCAGGAATTAATGTACTGTCCTATTTGTTAATAAATTATTTTGAAATTCCGGAAGAAATAAGAAGGGAACACCGGCCTATCAAAAATATGTATGACGGAATGATGATTTCGATTCCCATCATTATGGTCACGACTACTGTAAAATTATTACAACAATGGGTAAAGGACAATGAAAGAATTTCGGAATTGAAGAATCTGACTTTGAATATGGAATTGAATGAATTGAAAAATCAAATCAATCCGCATTTTCTATTCAACATGCTCAACAATGTGAAAGCTTTGATCAGAAAAGATCCGGAAAAAGCAACCACAATTATCATCAAACTTTCTGAATTTCTTCGCTACCAGCTTTATGAAAACAATGAAGACCAGACTTCCATCAATTCTGAAATTAATTTCATTTCAAATTTTCTGAATCTTGAAAAAATCAGAAGAGACAATTTCAAATTTGACATAGAATTTGAATCTGAACAAAGGAAATTTTTTCATGTGTTCATTCCTCCGAATTTATTTACAACTTTTGTAGAAAACGCTGTGAAACATAGTTCTTTTCTTACCGACAAAGAAGTTTTTATAAAAATAATTTTAAAGATTGATAACAATAAACTTCATTTTACCTGCATTAATTCCAAACCAACCGAAAATTTAAACCAAAACAAAGAATACAGCGGATTGGGGTTGGCAAACATCAAAAGAAGACTCGAACTTTTGTATGAAGACAAGCATTCGCTTCAGATAGCATCGACCGATGAATTGTATAAAATCACACTAATCATTCCGTTATGAATTGTATAATTGTAGATGACGAGCCGCTTGCAAGAGAAGAAATGGTATCGCTGATTGAGGAAATTTCAGAATTAAAAATCATTGGAAATTTTTCCAATGCACCTGCGGCTTTGAATTTCATGAAATCCAATCAGGTTAATTTGATTTTTTTGGACATCCAAATGCCGGAAGTTACCGGAATTGAATTTGCGCAGCAGCTTGATCAGCAGACTTTAATTGTTTTTACTACGGCTTTTTCAAATTATGCGGTAAAAAGTTATGATCTGGATGCGATTGATTATTTACTCAAACCGATTGACAAACCTCGCTTGGAAAAAGCCATTCAAAAAGCTATTACGTATCAAAATCTGCTTTCTGAAAATACGTTGAAAAATTCTGTCGAATCAAGTGATAAAGATTTCCTGCTTATCAAATCTGACCGCAGGTTTTATAAAATTAAATTTGACGACGTAAAATTTATAGAAGGTTTGAAAGATTATGTTGTCATCCACACGACAACGCAAAAATTAATCACGGCAATGAACCTGAAAACCATTCATCAAAAAATAATTTCAGATTCATTTATGCGTGTAAGCAAATCTTACATTGTCAATTTCAACCATATACAATCATTTGACAACCACACGATTTACATCGACGAATCGGAAATTCCTTTGGGAGAAATTTTCAAAGCAGAATTTTTTGCGAAGTACTCAGTATTGGATTAATTCAATTTTTCCAATGAATTTTTCAATTGAGAAATAATGATTTCGATGTCTTCTCTTTTCGTAGTTCCGACTGACAATCTGAACCAGTTTGAATCTTTCGAAGCTCCAAATGCTGAAAATGGAACCAAAGCGACTTTTGCATCTTTTAAAAGATAATTTGTTACTTCAGCAATTGAATTTAGTACGTCTCCTGATTCTGTTTTCTTCCCAACCAAATCAAATTTCACAGTCAAATAAAGTGCGGCTTCTGGCTCGATGACATCCACAGGAAAACCTTGGTTTTTCAATTTGTTAAATCCTTTGTAAAATTCATCTAAACGAAAAGAAAGTTCTGATTTGATTTGAGTTAAATAATCTGAAACTTTTTCATTTAATTCTAAATATTTACCCGTCGCAACTTGCTCCGGTTTTGGTGCCCAAGCGCCAATGTGCCCCAACATATCTTTCATTTTATCGATGATAAAATCAGGTCCGAAGGCCCAACCTACGCGCACGCCGGTCGCAGCAAAAGCTTTAGAAATCCCATCGATGAAAATCGTATAATCGCGCATTTCAGGATTTAAAGAAACCGGATTGTAATGAACCGTTTCACCGTAAGTCAACTGCCAGTAAATCTGGTCATAAAGTAAATACAAAGGTTTGATTCCAAGTGAATTTCTTCTTTGATTTTCTGTTACAATCAAATCACAAATTTGTTCTAAAGCTTCTTTGTCAAATGTTGTTCCCGTCGGATTTAAAGGTGAACAAACTGCAATCAGATTTACGTTTTGGATGTGTGGCGCTATGTCTTCTGCTGTCGGCATGAATTTATTTTCAGGAAGCGTTTCGATGACGATTTCCTTGTTTCTTGCGAGGTAAGTGTAAGCGTCATTGTTCCAAGAGGGAACAGGGTACAAAACGGTATCGTCAATATCTAGAACTGCTTGGTAAACCGCATAAATCAACGGGCGTGCACCGCCTGAAATCAGGATTTCATTTTCTTTGTAATTTAATTTTAAAATTTTGGATAAAAATTCTGAAACACTTTTTCTCAAAGATGCTTCGCCGTTTCCTGCGGGATAATTGGTCACATCAGATTCATAAGCATTAACTATTTCCTGCTTTAATTCTTGTGGAATCGGAAATATCGTCGAATCAAAATCGCCTATGGTCAAATTGTAAATTTGTTCACCTTTGGCTTTGAGTGCGTTTACTTCTCCGGCAAGTTTGATGATTGCCGAACCTTTGAGATTTTCTGCAAGTATAGATGTTTTCATGTCTTATTTAATCTGTGTTCAAACTCTCAAATATAAATTATAATTCATAAAATGACGAAGATTGATAAACTTAATTTCCCCTAGTTTTTGCAATGGCTTGAAGCATTAAAATAAATGACTCAAATTCAGAATATTATAAAATTAAATTAATTATTTAATTTTTTGAAAATGAGCACAAATTAAATTAATTTTGCATCAAATTACAAACCTTAAATCCCTATGAAAGAAAATTTATTTTCTTCACAAAAATTGATGTTTTTGGCAATTTTGCTTTTCACATTCAATTCGCTCTCAGCACAAATTAATTTTAGTCAAACTTTTGATACCGGATCAACTGTCTCCGCTATGGGATGGTCAACTACGGGTTATAGTCCAACTACCACAAATGCTTGTACTGTCAGATCAGTCAGAGGACTTTTAAATTCTACAGTCATTACCAATAACTTAGAATCTCCGAATCAGGTTTCTGCTTCTAACGGAAATAATATAAGTGTATCTTTTAATTACAAAATAATTAATCAAACCTCTCCAGTAACTGCTACCCCTGAGAATTTTGGAAGTTTACAGGTACAATATTCCTTAAACAATGGCAGTACCTATACTACTGCTCATACTATCAGTTCCAATCATATTCCATCAACTAGTTGTGTTACTGTGAATTTCACAATTCCGGGTACAAATGTGCCATCCGGAAACAGCTTCCGTCTTCGTTTTTTAGGAACTCATGCAAATGGCACTTATTATATACATTTAGATGACGTAGTAGTTGCTCAGGCTACTGCTTCTCCTCCAAATTGTAATGCAGAACTTACCTTTCCTTTAAATGGAGCTACAAACGTACCTGTGACTACAAGTTCATTGACATGGTCCACAGCTACAGGTATTCCTACAGGATATAGAGTAAGAGTTGGAACAACTCCTGGTGGAACCAACATTATAAATAATGCTGATGCAGGAAATGCAACAAGTTATCCCATCTCTTTAAATTACAGTACAATTTATTATGTAGGTATAACGCCATATAATGCCAACGGAAATGCAACAGGTTGCACCGAATATACATTCACAACAGTTGCGCCGCTGACAGCTACTATACCATGGTCTCATGATTTTATAAATAATTCTCTGCCAAATGGTTGGGTGAATAATGGTTTTGCAATTGCAACTTCCAGCCGACTTCCCGGTGCCGAAAATAATATCATATTTAAAAATTTAAATGCTTCTGTTTCTACGGGAAACTTTAGTACGATTTCTGTCGGCGAGGTTCAATCAGGAGATGTTCTAAATTTTATTTATCGTTTAGGAGAAAATGTTTCTCCGCATAATCCGCCACCTACAGGATCTGGTAATTTTATTGTTTCAGTATCAACCGATTTTGGTATGACCTATACCAATGTTCAAACCATTCCAAACAATGGAATAGCCGGATGGCAAAACTTTAGTTTGAATTTGTCTGCCTATGATGGTGAATATGTGAGGATTAAAATAACAGCTACCAGGACTTTAGGAGATTATTTCATAGGATTTGATGATTTCTATATCGGTCAGCCAATAATGTGCGTTGCACCGGAAGATTTGTTTTTAAATTCGGTAGGAGACGATACAGCTCAGATTTCATGGAGTTCTATTTCAAACGCGGCCAGCTATAATTGGTTTGTATTTAGTTCTGGCGCAAACCCAAATACTGCGACTCCTCTCAAGAGTGGGACAGTTTCTACGGCTACTGTAAGTATTACAGACTTAATGTCCAGTACGGAATATGATTTTTATGTAGAAGCAAATTGTGGTTTAACGGATGGTATGAGTAACTTATCCGAAGTATTTTCGTTTGTGACCCAATGCGAAACTATAAACAGTTTTCCTTTCACCGAAACGTTTGAAAGCAATAGTACTTCTTTAGATTGCTGGACTATGGAATATGTTAATGGAAATACTAACTGGTCTTTGTACAATGGAGCTGCGGGAGGAAATATTACGAGTGCTCATGGAGGAATTTCAAATGCGTTATTCTATTTTAATTCTTTTGCAGTTACCAGGACTAAATTAGTTTCACCAGCATTCGATATTGCTGACATGGTTGAGCCTAAATTAACTTTTTGGTATGCCAATGAGCAAGGTTTAGATCCATCAGATCAAAACGAATTAAAAATTTATTATAAAACCAGTGCTGCTGGACCATGGACTTTGATTCCAGGAGGTACTTATAATTCAAATGTAAGTACATGGACTTATATAGAGTTAAATTTACCTTCGGTTAGTGATAAATTTTATGTAGCCTTTGAAGGAACTAATCATGCAGGTAATGGAATTGTAATTGATGATGTGACTATAAGTGATTTCTTTTCTTGCCCTGTAACAACCTGGGATGGAATTGCTTGGAGTAATGGACTGCCTGACATAGATAAAAAAGCAATTATACAGGATAACTTAGTCTTAAATGCTAATTTGGAAGCTTGTGAATTAGAAATTACAGGAACTGGAAGGCTTGAAATTCCTTCAGGATTTAGTTTCACAGTTAAGGGATTAATTACAAATAATGCTGTAGCAGATAATTTTATAGTTGCCACTGATGGAAATTTAATCCAGCTACAAGATATAAACAACATAGGAGAAATCACTGTCTTCCGTGACAGTCAGCCCTTCAAACGATTAGATTACACCATGTGGTCTTCACCTGTAATTGGACAAAATTTATTTAATTTCTCTCCTAATACAGTAAATGGTGTTACTAATTTCCCAGGTTCTACAGGAAGAATTTACGTTTATGATGGTTCTAATGAATATGTAAATCCGACACCATTTACGGCAAACAGCATATTTAATCAAGCAGAAGGATATTTATTCAGAGCGCCAAATAACTGGAATGCAACTACTGCAACTGCTTACAATGGTAAGTTCACTGGAATTCCTTTCAATGGAGATGTTAGCATTGCTACTCATGCAGATAATTTTACTTCTATAGGAAATCCCTATCCATCCAATATAAATGCTGATTTATTGATGTCTGAAAATCAAGGAATTTTAGCACTTTATTATTGGAACAATACAGGTATTCCTGGAAATAATTATGCATCCTACACTTTCCTTGGAGGTTCTGCTGCAGCTGGTGGAAGTGCTATTCCAGATGAGTTTATATCTGTTGGACAAGGATTTATTGTAGCAACAGAGGATGCATCAGTAAAATTTACAAATAATATCAGAAGTAGCAATGATGCTACTTTCTTCAAAACCGAATTAGTTGAAAGACACAGATATTGGCTTAACCTAAAAGACAGTAACAATATTTCTTATAATGGAACGCTTACGGGTTATATGACCGGAGCTACAAATGGTGTAGATAATCAAATCGATGGTAAATTATTTAATTCTACAGGGACCGTATTATATAGTCTCATCGAAGGAAGTAATGATAAATATGTGATACAAGGACGAGCATTGCCTTTTGTAACCTCAGATGTAGTAAACATGGGAGTTCGTATAACTACTGCAGGACAATTTACAATAAGCATCACGCAAATGGACGGATTGTTTGCAGAAGGTCAACAAATTTATATACATGACAAATACCTGAATGTAACGCACAATCTTTCCATAGCTTATACATTTACTTCAGCAGTAGGAGAATTCAATGACCGATTCGAGATTGTTTATGAGCCGGCATTTTGTCCATCATCTACTATTTGGGACGGATTGACTTGGTCCAATGGACTACCAGATTTTAGCAAAAAAGCAATAATCAGGGGAGAATTGATTTTGAACAGTAATTTAGAAGCTTGTCAATTACAAGTTACACAAAACGGAAGTCTGCAAATACCTTCAGGATTTTCCTTTACTGTCAATGATTTAGTCATTAATAATGCTTTAGCTGAAAACTTCATTGTAGCAAACGGAGGGAATTTAATCCAGATTAATGACGTGGCAAACGTAGGAGAAATTACTGTAATTCGTGAAAGCAAACCGATGGTAAGACTAGACTATACCATGTGGTCTTCTCCTGTCAATAACCAAAATCTCTTTGGATTCTCTCCCGAAACAGTAAATGGAGTGACCAACTATCCCGGTTCTACAGGTAGAATTTATGTTTACAATGGATCAAATGGATATATAAATCCAAATCCGTTTACCGCTGATGCCATTATGAATGAGGCCGTAGGTTATCTTTTCCGCTCACCTAACAATTGGAGTGCAATGACACATACTCCTTATGTTGGAGAATTTAATGGTGTTGCGAACAACGGAAATGTGAATGTACCTACTGTTGCAAATAATTTCACTTCTTTAGGAAACCCTTATCCTTCAAATATAAACGCTGATTTGCTCATGACCGCAAATACAGGAGTAGCAGCAATTTATTATTGGAACAATACCGGCGTTGCAGGAAACAATTATGCCACATATACCTTCCTTGGAGGTACTGCTGCAGGTGGCGGAAGCGATATTCCTGGTCAATTTATTTCTGTCGGACAAGGATTTATTGTAGCGACAACAGGTTCTTCAGTTAATTTTGACAATACGATGAGAGTTGGAGATCCTGCCAATTTCTTCAAGGCTGACGCAATAGAAAAACATAGATTTTGGTTAGATTTAACAAATGAAAACAGTGAGAAATATAACCAAATTTTGGTTGGTTATATGACGGGCGCAACCTCAGGAATCGACAATCAGATTGATGGGAAACTTTTCGGATACGAGGGTTCAGCACTTTACAGCATCATCAATGAAGAACAATTTACAGTTCAAGGCAGAGCGCTTCCATTTGAAACTGCAGATTTAGTTGCGCTTGGATTCAAAGCGGTGGAAGCTGGTAAATTTGTAATTTCTTTGGCTGATTTTGATGGATTATTTACCGAAGGCGGAGTAACCATTTATCTCAAAGATAATCAGACAAATACTTATCATAATTTGATGGAGTCAGATTACATATTTGAATCTGAAGCAGGTGAATTTACATCAAGATTTGAAATTGTTTATGAAGAAGGTGAAACGATGGGAACTGGTGATTTAACTTCAAACTCAATTCAGATTTATACCCACAATGACAACATCGTAGTGAGTTCAAAATCAGAAAAAATACTTTCAGTTGAATTGTTTGATATGGTCGGAAGAAATATTTTCAGAAATGAAAAAGTAAACACAAATCATTACGAATTTAAATCTCAATCCAAAGGTGTTTTAATCATAAAAGTTCTGACTCAAAAAGGAGAAATAATTACCAAAAGAGTGATGAACAAATAAAATCACAGGTTAAATTTTCTTAACATTTATATAAAACCCTCGATTATATCGGGGGTTTTCATTTTTCTTAGAGCCCGATTCCATATATTTGTTTCTATAGAATTTGATGTTGCATTAACTTATTTGACAACAAAATAAAACCATCAAATCAGAATTAAATAAAATAACGTTAGAAACGAATGAAACAGTTAATTCTATTTCGACACGCAAAAAGTAGTTGGGATTTTGGAGTAAATGACAGAGAGCGCGATTTGGAGCAGATTGGCGTAGAAAGAACCATTAAATCTGCCGAAAAATTAAGTGAAACTTTGCCTTTTCAACCCGAAAAATGGTTTTCAAGCCCGGCAGTCAGAGCCAGAAAAACTGCAGGAATCGCAAAAGAATATTTCGTCAACCAACCCAAAATTGAAATCGTAGAAAACCTTTATACATTTTCATTCTTTGATTTACTCAAAGAAGTGAAAAAGTTAGACGACAATCTCAATTCAGTGATTATTTTCGGGCACAACGAAGCTTTCACAGAATTTGTCAACCGCATGGGAGATCATTACATAGAAAATCTTCCCACTTCGGGGGTTGCATGGCTTCGATTTGAAACGGAAAGCTGGAGCAAAATAGAAAAAGGAATGACCCAATTTATCATAAAACCTAAGCATTTATAATGGATAAATATGTAAACAGAGAAACGAGCTGGCTGAGATTCAATGCCAGGGTTTTGCAGGAGGTCGCCGACCCTAATGTTCCTTTGCTCGAAAGATTGAGATTTATGGGAATTTATTCAAATAATCTGGATGAATTTTATTCCGTGCGTTATTCTGCGCTGCTGCGCTCCATTCAGCTAAAAAGTAAAGGTTATAAAAATATAATCGAAGATCAGTCTGACGAAGAATTAATCGAAGAAATCAACGAAATAGTTGGCGTTCAACGCAATGAATATGACCGTTTGTATGATGAGATCCTGATGGAACTGGAACAGGAAAATATCTATTTCATAAATGATGAAAACATTCCGAAAGAATATTTGCCGTTTGTGGCACAATATTTTAATTCAGAATTGAGTCATTCCATCGGTGTTTACATTTTACAGCAAAAACTCAAAGCACCTTCCATCCGCGATGGAGCATTTTATCTCGCGGTTAAGTTTTCAAATTCTGAAAAAGCAAATTATGCTTTGATTGACGTTCCTGTGCACATTTTTCCAAGATTTGTAAAGTTGCCGAAAATTGGTGAAAACCAATATGTGATGTACATAGAGGATATCATTCGTTTTCATTTGGATGAAATTTTCAAAGCATTTAAATACGATTTCATCGAAGCACATTCCATCAAAATTACCCGTGATTCTGAATTAGATATGGACAATGATTTGGAAAACAGTTTGTTGGAAAAAGTGGCAAGAAGCTTGGAAGGGAGAAGAAAAGGCGAACCGGTTAGAATTGTTTACGACCGTGAACTTGCCACCGATACTTTGGAATTTCTTATGAAAAAGCTCCATATTGATGATTATGACAGCATCAATCCCGGCGGGAAATACCATAATAAACGTGATTTGATGCAGTTTCCAAATATTGACAGAAAAGATTTGGAATATGAAAAAATAGAACCTATTGTTTTAAAAAGCATTCAGAAATATAAAAATCATTTCAAAGCGATTTCTCATGAAGACCATTTGCTTTATGCACCTTATCATGATTATTCTGTCTTTTTGAAATTTCTGAGAGAAGCTGCAATTGATCCCAAAGTAACCAAAATAAAAATTACCATTTACAGAGTTGCAACGGAATCTCAAGTGATGAGTGCACTCATCAATGCTGCCAGAAATGGAAAAAAAGTGACCGCCGTTTTGGAATTGCGGGCCCGATTTGACGAAGCGAATAATGTAAAATGGTCAAAACGTTTGCAGGATGCAGGCGTAAATGTGATTTTTGGTGTTCCTGGTCTGAAAGTTCATTCCAAAATCGGATACATTGAAAGACTACCAGAAGCGGGAATGGCAACAGGATATGCTTTTATCAGCACCGGAAATTTCCATGCGGGAACGGCTAAGATTTATACCGATTATACACTTTTGACTTCTCAAAAAGAAATCACAGATGAAGTGCAGCAAGTATTTAAATTTTTTGATGCAAATTATCTTGTGCAGTCGTATGAACATTTATTGGTCTCGCCGATTCATACCCGAAAGAAAATCATTAAATTCATCAAAAAAGAAATTAAAAACCAAAGAAAAGGATTACCTGCAGGCATAAACCTTAAATTGAACAGTTTAAGTGACAGAGAGATTATTGATTTGCTTTACAAAGCTTCTGACGAAGGTGTAAAAGTCCGACTGGTTGTCCGAGGAATTCACTCCTTGATTCCCGGAGTGATGGGTATGTCCGAGAACATAGAATCAGTCAGTGTGATTGATAAATTTTTAGAGCATCCACGTTTATATTGGTTTAAAAATGGGGGAGATGACCGTGTTTTCATTTCTTCTGCCGATATGATGGAGCGAAATTTGGATTACCGAGTTGAAGTTGCCTGCCCGATTTATGATCCAAATTTGAAGAAAATGGTGATGGATACATTTGATTTGAGTTTCAATGACAATGTCAAGGCTCGTCAGCATGATGCAGATTTCAGCCTGGACTACAGGGTCAATGATTTGCCATCTTTGCGTTCCCAATTTGCAACCTATAACTATTTACATGAATTAAATGAAAAATATGAAACATCCTCTGTAAATAATTAACGTATTAAACGCTTAAACTTAAATCTTTCAGTTTGATAAGAAATTTAAATAAAGCGTTCCATACATTACAAAAAAAATAAGTAAATGAAAATAAGAAAGTTAGCTGCGATAGATATAGGTTCCAATGCCGTGAGGTTATTGATCAATTATGTATATGAAATTCCGGGCAGCAGCCCTGTTTTCAACAAAACTAGTTTGGTAAGAATGCCTATCCGCTTGGGAGAAGATGTTTTTACCAATAAAACCATTTCTGAAAAAAATGCGGAACGACTTGGCGATGCGATGAAAGCTTATAAACTGATGATGGACATTCATGGAGTAGAACATTGTCTCACCTACGCAACTTCCGCAATGCGTGAAGCGGAAAACGGAAAAGCCATAGCCAAGAAAATTGCCAAGAAAACTGGCGTAGAGATAGAAATCATCGATGGAAATACGGAAGCTGAATTGATTTTTGCCACAGAATTACAGCATTTTATTCTGGATGAAAATAATTATCTCTATGTAGATGTAGGTGGTGGAAGCACCGAATTAACTTTGATTACTAATGGAAAAGTGAGTATTTCTCATTCGTTCCCTATCGGAACTGTACGTTTGCTTGAAGGAAAAGTGGAGAAATCTACTTATCCGCAGATGAAAAAATGGATTGAAGAAAATGCCCGGAAATACAACGTAGATCTTATCGGTTCCGGAGGAAACATCAACCACGTTTATAAATATTCAGGCATCCAGGTTGGCAGACCTATGAAGGGAGCATACCTGAGAAGCCGTTATCGTCAAATCCGGGAAATGCCTTACGAACAAAGGCTCAAAGACCTCAATATGAAACCAGACCGTGCCGACGTGGTGGAATATGCTTTGGAAATATATACCAAAGTCATGAAATGGTCACGCGCCAAACAAATCCATGTACCCAAAATTGGGATTTCTGACGGAATGATTCGGTATTTGTATGAGAAGGTAAAAGAATAGGAGTGATTTAGAATTATACTTTAATTAAATAAATTTAAATACTAAAAAATAATAAAATGACAACAAGCGGAATCCCATCGGTTGATTTGAGTGATTTTTTGTCAAATGACCCGGAAAGAAAAAAAAAGTTCGTAAATGAAATCGGAAAAGCATACGAAGATATAGGATTCGTAGCGCTCAAAGGACATTTTTTGTCTGATGAACTGGTAGATGGTTTGTATAAAAATGTGAAACATTTTTTTGGACTCCCGGTTGAAACAAAAGAAAAATATGAAATAGAGGGAATCGGTGGACAACGCGGTTATACTTCTTTTGGGAAGGAACATGCGAAGGACAAACCAGAAGGTGATTTGAAAGAATTCTGGCATTTCGGCCAATATATCGATGATTCAGAAAAAGAGAAATTTGGTTACCCTGATAATATCAATGTTTCGGAAGTTGAGGGGTTCAATGAATCAGGAAAAGAAGCTTATCAACAGCTCGAGAAAACCGGGATTTACGTACTGAGAGCGTTGGCTTTGTATTTAGGATTAGATGAATTTTATTTTGATGAAAAAGTTCAGAAAGGAAACTCAATTTTGAGAGCGATTCATTATCCGCCCATCAAAGAAGAACCGAAAGGTGCCGTCAGAGCGGGTGCGCATGGTGACATAAACCTGATTACGCTTTTGATGGGAGCTTCTGCTGGCGGTTTGCAGGTGTTGCGCAAAGATGGTGTATGGGTCGATGCTATTGCAGAACCGGATGAATTGGTCATCAATGTAGGTGATATGCTTTCTCGTCATACCAATAATAAACTTAAATCAACTATTCACCAAGTTGTAAATCCACCTAAGGAGGAGTGGGGGAAACCTAGGTTTTCGATTCCGTTTTTCATGCATCCAATAAGTGAAATGAAATTAAATGTTTTAGAGAATTGTGTGGATGAAAAAAATCCAAAATTGTTTGATGACATTACTGCGGGAGAATTTCTGACGCAACGTTTGAGAGAAATCGGGTTAATTAAATAATTTAAATTACAAATGATATGAATAAATGGAGTTTAAGATTTTTTTTAGTAGTAATTTTCATTGGAATTATTGTAGGGTTTTTATATCTCAAGAGTAATTTTGAAGCATATAAAAGTGAAGAAGCTCAAAAATCAATCAATGAATTTTATGGTAATTTATGGAAAGTAAATTTAAGTCATGATTATTTTAAGATCCAAAATGATTTGAATCAATTGATGAGCAGACACCATTCTGAAATGACCGAAGAACAAAAATTAAGATTGGTAAATACTTCGGATAGTTTAAAAACTGAATTTAACAAAATCATTAAGAAATAATTTAATGAACTCAATAAAAATTTATCTTACATCTTTGATTATCATAATCTTAGGATTTCAGAAAAATCTAAAAGCCCAAGACTCAATTCCGGAACACCAATCATTTACCATAGAATCCAAAGAAATGGGTGAAACCAGAACCGTCAATATTTGGACTCCTCCGGATTATACACAAAATGATGAATATTTAACCGTTTTGTACATGCCGGATGGCGGCACTGCAGAAGATTTTCCACATATTGCCAATACGATTGCGGAATTGATTGCTTCAAAGAAAATCAAACCTGTCATTTTGGTTGGAATTGAAAACACGCAACGTAGAAGAGACCTGACTCCGCCAACAAATGTGAAAAAAGACAAAGAAATCGCACCAGTAGTAGGAGAATCTGCAAAATTCAGAGCATTTCTCCAGAATGAACTGATTCCTGAAATCAACAAACGCTACCGTACAACTGCCGAAAAAGGAATTCTAGGCGAATCACTTGCGGGACTTTTCGTAGTCGAAACTTTGATGATTCATCCTGAAATGTTTGATTATTACATAGCATTTGACCCTTCTCTATGGTGGAATGATAGTCATCTTGTAAAAACAGCAAGAGAAAATCTGGTAAAATTACCTACAGAAAACAAACGATTTTGGTTTGCAGGTTCTGATGCAAAAGATATCTATAAAAACACGCGTGATCTAGAAAAAATATTAAAAACTGAAAATCTCTCAAATCTCACTTGGAAATATTCTGACGAACCCAAAGAACAGCATCAAACTATTTTCCGTGCAACAAAAGAAAAAGCTTTTGTTTGGGTGTTGAATGATTAAAACATTCGTAGAGACAGATAATTATTTGTCTCTACGATTTACATTTTGCGGAAATATCCCCCAAAATCACCTCCGCATGCACGCGTGAATTTTCGATAAACCATTTGTGCGTTTCCATTCCGCCGCAAACCACGCCAGCGAGATAAATACCTTTCACATTGGTTTCCATCGTTTCGGGATTATAATTCGGAATGCACAAGCCATCATTGGAAATTTCAATTCCGCATTTCTGTAAAAACTCAAAATCCGGACGATAACCCGTCAAAGCCAACACAAAATCATTTGCGATTTCCAATTCGCCATCAGGCGTTGAAACAGTAACAAACTTCTCCTGAATCGATTTAACACTTGAATGAAAATAAGCCTTGATGCTTCCTTCTGCAATTCGGTTTTCGATATCAGGCTTGACCCAATATTTCACGCGGTCATGAATTTCTCCTTTTCTTATGACCATCGTAACATCAGCACCTTTGCGCCAGCATTCCAAAGCAGCATCGACCGAGGAATTATTAGCTCCAACAACTACTACTTTTTGTCCAGTGTAAGGGTGCGCTTCTTTGAAATAATGCGAAACTTTCGCCAGATTTTCGCCCGGAACATTTAGGTAAATCGGAATATCGTAAAATCCCGTTGCGATGATTACATTTTTAGTTTGATAAGTTGATTTATTGGTTTTTACATTTTTAAATTCCTCATTTGAATCAATATCCAAAACCTCTTCGTAAAAATTAACTTTCAGTTTGAAATATTCATGAATCCTGCGGTAATACTCAAGCGCTTCCTGTCTGCCTGGTTTTGAAGTGATGTTCGTAAAAGGAATTCCTCCGATCTCCAGTCTTTCGGCCGTAGAAAAGAAGGTCATATAAAGAGGATAATTATAGAGACTATTTACCAGCGCACCTTTTTCAATTATCAAATAATTCAGTTGTTTCCGTTCTGCTTCTATTGCACAAGCCATCCCTATTGGCCCTGCCCCTGCAATAATCAGATCATATTCTTTTTGCATATTGCGAAGTTAAGAATTGTTGACCTGATTAAATTTAAAGATTACTAAAAACAGGGATTTTCAAATGATTTTATGAGCCGGTTCTATTTTTTAATTTGATTTCCCATGACAGAAGAAGCTGCCCCAAAAGGGAGCTTAGTCACTTTTGAGACAGCCTTTATAATTACAACCGCTCTACCTCAGCCTTTTCACCATTATATGTGAAGCATGTCTCGGCAGTGCAAATCCAGAGGAATAGCCATACATAGTTATAGTGGAACCGGTCGTTTTAGCGATCCGAAAAGAATAAACCTCGCCTGCTAACAAAGATATAGAAGACGTGAGAGTATTATATTGAAAACCGGTGAAACCATTATCACTAACATTAGCAGACTGAACTCCCATAGCGATCCATTCGCCTGCCGCATTATTCCAAACTCCTGCATAGAAAGTAGGACGATCCCCTGGTGTTGTCAGGTTAGAAGTAAATTGTATACTCATAACAACCTGGTAGATACCATCTTCACTGACGGTAAATGAATTCGTTACAGCATTACCGGAATAAGTATTTTCATTATCTATAATCACATCGGTCAGATTACCTATTGGGATTGGTGTCGCTACATTAGCAGGGCCTGTCAGTTGGAAAAATGTAGGAATCTGTACTGCTATCTCCTGGGCTATTTTCAACTGCCCGTCAATGGCTATGACGGTACCATTGGCGGTAGGTGCCACCGTTGGTACCAAAGGGTTTTCCCAGGCGGGGGCTTCGTCTGCGCCTTTAGAGACCAACACTTGTCCTGCGGTACCTGCGTTGCCTGCCGTACTGTCGTCTCCACCCACGTTAAGTTCCCTTGTTACCTGCAGCTAACCGTCAACGTGCAAAGTCCTCTGCGGGGTTTCTGTATTGATGCCCACCTGGGAAAATGCCGATATAAAAGTTAATGAAAGACTTAGAAATAATAAATGTTTTTTCATAACTTAGAGGTTTAAATTTATACTAAGCAAAACTAACTACTTACTAAACCATATTCTATGCTTTCAGGCCATTTGTTATGCGGATAGATAATGCTAATCTGTTTCTATAAGTTAATATGATGAAAGTATTTGAAAGAGTAAAAACCATAAGAGAGAGAAAAAGAATTTCTCAAAACGCTATTGCTTACAAGCTTGATCTTGATCAATCCCAATACAGCAGAAGAGAGAACGGGCGGGTTCCCTTTAGCGCTGCCGAAATAGAAGAAATTGCCGCTGTGTTGGAAATCAACATTTCCGAATTATACGGCGAAGCAACTGCAACATTCAATAACCATGACCAAAATGGCGGTGCGTTCGGGCAGTATATAACTGTTCCTGATAAGCTTATCGAACAATACGAAAAAAGGATTGAAGAAAAAGAAACTATAATTTCCCTGCTAAACGAACAGATCGAAATATTAAAGAAAAAATAATTTTCTTTTAAAAATCCCGGTCATCCACAGAAACAGTGCTTATAAAGCTAATTGTACAAACTGTTTACAGCAACACTCTTTTATATAATCAATTAATTCAGTTGTTTCCGTTCTGCTTCAATTGCGCAAGCCATCCCAATCAGAACGGCTTCCACAATGATCAGATCATACGTTGTCTGCATAATCGCAATTTAGAAAGTTTCATGCACACAAGAAATGATTTTAGTCTATTTTTGAATAAAATTAAAATATGGACAATCTATCCAAAATATTCATAGGCATCGTCATCGCCATACACCTTTACATTTTCTATTTCGAAATGTTCGCTTGGAACACGATCGGTAAAAAGGCCTTTGGCAAAAAAATCCCTGCCGAACTATTCCCTTACACCAAAGGATTGGCTGCAAATCAGGGTTTGTACAATCTGTTTTTAGCCGCAGGACTCATCTGGTCTTTCTTTATTGACAACTATATTTGGCAAAAAAACATCGCTACATTTTTCCTCATTTGCGTAGCTGTAGCCGGCTTTTATGGTGGCATCACCGCAAGTAAAAAGATTTTCACCGTTCAGCTCGCACCTGCCGGCATCGCCCTCATCTGCCTCTGGTTATTATAAAATCTTAATTACCTTAACTTCTTAATGGTTTTCATTTGGGCACGTCCCGTTGGAAACAAGAATCTGTATTTAAAGTTAGAGTGAAAGCCAACGGGTCGGGCTATCCGCTATATCTTTTGTTCCGCCAAAGGCTCCACAAAAGGATGCCGCTACTATCCCTCGTGCAAATCCAAAGCTACCTGAAATCATATCAAAACCCATTTTCAACTTCTAAAATTAAACGTATTTTAGCAAGATGAAAAGAACAATTCAAGTCCTTTTTTTGTTACTGTCTCTTACGACAATTCTATTTAGCTGTTCCGAACGGAAAACAATCGACGATTCCCAAATTTTCAGGTTAAACCGCTACGACAACATATCTTCGTTAGATCCGACATTTGCACGCACACAAGCCAACAATTGGGTTTGCAATTTGATGTACAATGGATTGGTCAAGCTCAATGACAGCCTGCAAATCGTTCCCGATATTGCCAAAAAATGGGAAATTTCAGAAGACGGAAAAACCTATACTTTTACTTTAAGAAACGATATTTATTTCCATAAAAACCAGTCATTTGGGAAAGATTCTACCAGAACTGTGAATGCTGAAGATTTTGTTTACAGCTTCGACCGATTGTCGGACACCAAAGTAGGTGGCGCAGGAAGCTGGGTTTTGAACAATGTAGATTCTTATAAAGCTGTCAATGATTCTGTTTTTCAGATGAATCTAAAAGAAGTGTTTTCACCTTTTCTTGGACTGTTGAGCATGAAATATTGTTCCGTCGTTCCCAAAGAAATGTTCAAAAACGGACAAGAACAATTCCGCAAAACACCCATCGGAACTGGGCCATTTCAGTTTCAATTGTGGGAAGACAACGTAAAATTAGTCTTGAGAAAAAATCCGCTTTATTTTGAAAAAGATGAAAAAGGAAATTCACTTCCTTATCTCGAAGCGGTTTCCATGACTTTTTTACCCGAAAAACACAGTGAATTCTTAGAATTGATTCAGGGAAATGTGGACATGATGGCGGATTTAGACCCGTCATACAAAAACGAAATTCTCACGCCTTTAGGTGAACTAAATCCGAAATATAACGACATTCTGGACTTGAAAAAATACGATTACCTGAGTACTGTTTATTTGTGTTTTTATTTAGACGACGGAACCCCCGTTGATGAAAAATTGCGCCAGGCCATCAATTATGGAATTGATAAGCCGAAAATGGTGAAATACATGATGAACGGTGTCGCCACTGCAGCCGAAGGAGGATTTATACCAAAAGGTTTGCAAGGTTATGCCGAAGATATTGGCTACCAATTCAATCCGGCCAAAGCCCGAGAATTAATTCAAACTTATAAAAAAGAAAAGGGAAGCCTTCCCAAAATTACACTGACAACCGTTCAGGAGTACGTTGATGTATGCGAATACATGCAGGCGCAATTGGCGAAAGTTGGCTTGAATATTGAAGTAAATGTCGTGCCCGGACCGACCATGCGCGACGGAAAAGCAACGGGGAAATTTTCCTTTTTCAGAGCAAATTGGGGTGCGGATTATCCGGACGCTGAGAATTTTTTATCCTTGTATTACAGCAAAAATTTTGCGCCGGAAGGACCGAATTATTCTCATTATAAAAATGAAAAATTTGACGAATTGTATTTAAAATCTTTTCAGATAAATGACGAAAAACAGCGGGAAAAAATTTACCGGCAAATGGACAGCCTGATGATGCAGTCGGCGCCCATCGTCCCTTTATTTTATGACCAGACAAGTATTTTCCTGCGTAAAAATGTGAAAGGATTTTCGATGAATCCCGTGAAATTATTGAATTTAACAAGAGTATATAAAACCAAATAATAACTTAAATTATAAAGTTATGGCAACCATTACTGTAAAATTAGCAAACGAAAACGATTTGGAATTGTTGAAAAAAATTCTTGAAACAACTGATTTCGAAGAAGAAATCGAAACATTTGAAGAAGATGTGGAAGAATTATTGTCAGACCAAGAAATTTTGATGCTCAATGAAAGATTGGTAGAATATAAACAAAACCCGGATTTAGGTTTAAGCGTAGAAGAAACAAAACTTTTATTAAAGTCCAAATATGGAATTTAAAACTACCATTTTATTTGCTGCATTGCAAGATTTGGATGATGCAGTAAATTGGTACAATGAAATTCAACCGGAATTAGGAAAAGATTTGGTATTGAAATTTCAACAAGCATTAATTGAAATTGAAGAAAAACCTTTATTAAGTCAAAAATTAAATCAGGGTTTCAGAAAAGTAAACCTGAAAAGATTTCCATATAAATTGGTTTTCAAAATTGAAGAAAAAGAAATAATAATCATTGCAGTAGCCCACCACAAAAGGAAATCCGGTTACTGGAAAAAGCGTAAATAAAATTTATCAAATGAACATTCCTGATATAAACCTGAAACGCATAGTCATCATCGGTGGCGGATTTGGCGGACTCAGATTGGCAAAAAAACTAACGACTCAGAACTTCCAAGTCGTATTATTGGATAGACACAATTACCATACATTTCAACCTTTGCTTTATCAGGTTGCGACTGCCGGATTGGAGCCTGATTCGATTGCACATGCCATCAGAACCATCTTTGCGAAAAAAGAAAATTTCTTTTTTAGAATTGCCAATGTAGAAAAAGTGGACACATTGGATCAAAAAATTTATTCGGATATCGGCAATATTCATTACGATTATTTGATTATAGCCACCGGGTCTGAAACCAATTATTACGGAAACGAAAACATCCAGAAACATTCCATGCCAATGAAAACTGTTCCAGAGGCATTGGATTTGAGAAGTTTGATTTTACAGAATTTAGAATCAGCACTTTTGACGAATGATTTGGATGAACGGTACCGTTTAATGAATTACGTCATCGTCGGAGGAGGTCCTACCGGAGTTGAACTGGCAGGTGCAATGGGTGAATTGAAAAAGCACGTTTTACCTAATGATTATCCCGATTTGGACATCAGAAGGATGAACGTTCACCTTATACAGGCAGCAGACAGACTTTTGCCTACCATGTCTCACAATGCTTCGGACAAGGCACGTAAGTATCTGGAAGAATTGGGTGTACAGGTGTGGTTCAATACTTTAGTAAAGGATTATGACGGCATTCATGTCGATACTGACGGTAAAGACCTGAAAGCTACAACTTTGATTTGGACTGCCGGCGTAAAAGGAGCTATGATTCCCGGAGTCGGAAACGATGAAAATGCAAAAGGGGGCAGGTTGCTCGTCAATGAATTCAATCTTGTAAAAGGTTACGATAACGTTTATGCAATTGGAGATATAGCACTGATGATTACGGAGAAAAATCCGCAAGGTGATCCGATGGTTGCACAGGTTGCAATCCAACAAGGTCAATTATTGGCGAAAAATTTAAACCATTTGAAATCCGGCAAACCGATGAAGCCTTTCAAGTACAATGACAAAGGTTCCATGGCGACCATCGGTCGTGATAAAGCCGTCGTTGATTTACCTGGATGGAAATTCGCAGGTTGGTTTGCATGGTTGGTTTGGATGTTTGTACATTTGGTTTCATTAGTTGGATTCAGAAACAAAGTAATTGCACTGATGAACTGGGTTGTTCAATATTTCCAGTACAACAAAAGCGTTCGTTTGATCATTCGTCCTTATAGGAAGAAACATTAACCTTTAAGATTTAGAAGTCCAACCTCAAAGGTTTTTTTATTTAATTACAAATCTATTTTGGTTGGTTATTAGAAATTTAAACTTAAAAAATCGCCCCATTTGATTTTTTGATTGAAATCCAGGTTATCTCAATTTTACACGCTGTAACTTTGTTTACAAAATTAAAATATGTTGAAAATACCTGTTTCCGTATTGGAATTGGCCATCGTAAATGAAGGCTCAAATGCCAAAGAAGGAATTGAAAATAGCGTCAAAATCGCACAACAGGCCGATGAATTAAATTACAGCCGGATTTGGTATGCGGAACACCACAATATGCCGCACATAGCCAGTTCGGCGACAGCTTTGCTAATCCAACTGGCAGCATTAAATACCAAAAAGATCCGGGTAGGTTCAGGCGGAATTATGCTTCCGAACCATTCACCACTAGTCATTGCTGAACAATTCGGGACACTGGAAACCCTTTATCCAGGACGCATTGATTTAGGTTTGGGACGCGCACCCGGAACCGACCAATTGACCGCTCATGCTTTGCGCAGAGATCATCTCAAAAACGCACAAAACTTCCCGCAGGAAGTTGAAGAATTAATGAATTATTTCAATCCGAAAAATCCTGATTCAAAAGTAAATGCTTTCCCGGGAAAAGGATTAGATGTTCCGGTTTGGATTTTAGGTTCAAGTACTGACAGCGCATATTTGGCAGCTCAAATGGGCTTGCCGTATGCTTTTGCGACGCATTTTGCGCCGAACCAATTTCATCCTGCGATTAACATTTACCGCAATCATTTCCAGCCTTCTGAATATTTAGAAAAGCCCTACATGATGGCTTGTATCAACGCAATTGTAGCCGAAACAGACGACGAAGCGCATTACATTTCCTCGAGTTATTTCAACATGATCATCAATTTGGTGACGGGAAATACAGGGCGCGGATTGTTGCCTGCAGGTGAATTGTCTGAATTAATCAGCGTACCCGAAATTCAAAATGCAGTCAATTCCATGACCACTTACAGTTTCATCGGAAGTAAAGAAACGGTTCAAACTAAACTCGAAAAATTCATTGCTGATACGGAAATTGACGAAATCATGGTCACGAGCCACATCCATGATTTGGAAACAAAATTGGAATCTTTTAAAATCGTTTCCGAATTGTTTAATTAAATTCGCAGAATGCACAATACGGGAGAATTGTATGATAAAATAGCGAATTGGTGGGATGAGTTCCATATCGATTCAGATTATGGAATGAAACAGCTTGAACTTGCTTTGCAATTTGTAAAACATACAAATTCTGCGTTGGACATTGGTTGCGGTTCGGGTGGAAGAATGATTGATAGGTTAATTCAGTACGGATTTGAAGTTACCGGAATCGATGCTTCTTCAAAAATGATTGAATTGGCACAAAAGAAACATCCCGAACCTAAATTCCTCAATGAAAATATCATCACTTGGCAAACCGATAAAAAATTTGATTTCATCGTTGCCTGGGACAGTTTGTTTCACCTTCCTTTGAATGAACAAAAAAATGTTTTGACCAAAATTTGTTCGATTCTCCATCCGGAAGGGATTTTAATCTATACATTAGGCGATGCTGTGGGCGAACATTACAGCGATTGGCATGATGAGAAATTTTATTACAGTTCAATTGGGATCAATGAAAATTTAAAAATTTTGGCTGAATCAAATTGTGAATGCAAACATTTGGAGCTCGACCAATTTCCTGAGAAACATGTTTTTATTGTCGCACAAAAATTAGTTGACTAAATGGCTGATTTCCTCAAAACTCCGATTGAATACCTCAAAGGCGTCGGTCCTGAACGGGCCAAAACGCTTCAGTCTGAGCTGGGAATTTTCCGTTATGAAGATTTATTGAACCATTTTCCGTTTCGGTATGTGGACCGTTCAAAGTATTATAAAATCAACCAGATGATTGATTCTTCTGCGGAAGTTCAGATTATAGGGAAGATTTCAAATATTCAGGAAATTGGTCAGGCGAGAGGGAAAAGATTGGTCGCTAAACTCGAAGACGAAACCGGACAGATGGAACTTGTTTGGTTCAAATACACCAAATGGCTCAAAGAAACCATCGAAAAATCAGTCGGCGTTCCGATGGTCATTTATGGGAAGCCTTCTGAATTCAATGGAAGATTTAACATCGTACATCCCGAAATGGAAACGGTGGAAAATCACCAATCCGTTCCCGTCGGTTTGTATCCTGTTTATTCCAGTACGGAGTTAATGCAGAAAAAAGGCATCAGCAATCGTGTAATGCAAAAACTTCAGATGCAGTTGTTGTCCGAAATTCAATTGATGGAGGAAACTTTGTCCGAATCAATTATCAATCAGTATAAATTTCTCCCGAGGAAGAAAACATTTCAGGCGATACATTTCCCTCAGAATCCTGAAGATTTAAAAAAAGCGGAATCTAGGCTAAAATTTGAAGAATTTTTCTTCTTACAGCTGGGATTATTGATCAAAAAATTAAGCCATAAAAGTAAATTTAGAAGTCATGAGTTTACTTCTGTAGGAAATCAGTTCAATACATTTTACGAAAACCATTTGCCGTTTGAACTGACGGGTGCGCAGAAAAGAGTGATCAAGGAAATCCGTTCCGATCTGGGAAAACCTGTACAGATGAACCGTCTTTTGCAGGGTGATGTGGGAAGCGGCAAAACGATGGTGGCACTTTTGTCGATGCTGATTGCGACAGACAATGGTTACCAGTCAGCACTCATGGCACCTACCGAAATTCTTGCGCAGCAACATTACAATTCCATCAAAGAATACCTTGCGGATATGGACGTGGAAGTAGCTTTGCTAACAGGTTCCACCAGAATAAAAGAGCGCAGAATCATTTTTGAAAAATTAAATTCAGGAGAATTAAAAATACTCATTGGTACTCATGCGCTTCTGGAAGACAATGTAGTTTTTAACAATCTTGGATTAACGATCATCGACGAGCAACATCGTTTCGGAGTGGCGCAAAGAGCGAAGTTCTGGAAGAAAAACAATCTGCCGCCACATATACTCGTGATGACGGCGACGCCGATTCCGCGTACACTCGCCATGAGTTTGTATGGGGATTTGGATGTTTCGGTCATTGATGAATTGCCGAGTGGACGAAAGCCTATCCAAACGGTTCACAGAAAAGATACGCATCGATTAGCGGTTTTTAAATTCATCAAAGATGAAATTGCAAAAGGCCGTCAGGTGTATGTGGTTTATCCGCTGATAGAGGGTTCGGAAAAACTGGATTACAAAGACCTGATGGATGGTTATGAGAGCATTTCGAGGTCCTTTCCGCTCCCTGATTATGCGGTGAGCATCGTCCATGGGAAGATGAAACCTGTGGACAAAGAATATGAAATGCAACGGTTCATCAAAGGAGAAACACAGATACTTGTTGCTACGACTGTAATAGAAGTTGGAGTAAATGTACCCAATGCGTCGGTGATGGTGATAGAAAGTGCAGAGCGTTTCGGCTTGTCGCAGCTGCACCAGCTCAGAGGGCGTGTGGGACGCGGCGCGGAACAAAGTTATTGCATCCTCATGACAGCGGACGGATTGAATGAAACTGCACACAAGAGAATCCAGACGATGTGTAATACGAATGATGGTTTTGAGATTGCGGAAGTGGACATGCAATTGCGCGGTCCGGGGGATATGATGGGTACGCAGCAAAGCGGTGACCTTAACTTCAAATTAGCAAACTTGGCCAAGGATCAGAAAGTGCTGACGGCAGCAAGACATTCGGCGGAAGAACTTTTGAATGCGGATGTTCAGCTCAACTTGCCGGAAAATGCGCCGATAAGAAACCACTTTTTGAAGTATCATCAGGATAAAATTGCGTGGAGCAGGATTGGGTAGGAAATCTCTTATTGCATTCAGCAATTTTTTTATTACAGTGATTAAAATTACTTTGGCATTAAAATTATAAATGAATTATAATCTTTGTTGTAATTTTAAAAACCATGAAAAATTTCTATACTTTAATTATAGTCCTTACGTCTATTTTCAGTCAGTGTCAAGATAAATATGATCAATTGATTTATAATAATTATTTAAATACAAACTCTATCTTGCAAGGGAGCAATAATGTATATTTAAAGATAATTGATAATATGATTTCACCTGATTTTAATATTATCAAACAGAAAGCAAACGAGATTAATTTAGCGACGAATTTAATTACAAATTTTCTGGATGCAAACGAAAGAACAAATCTTGATTTTATAGGAGATGATAAATTGACAAATGAGGGTCAGTCTTTTCTTCAAAAATACACTGAACTAATTCAGAATTTGCTTTCTACTCTTCCATCCTCAAACAGTAAAGCAGGTAACTATAACGAGATTTATGGATATCTATACATTGAAACTGAAAACTTTGTAGAATTATTTAACAATAGAACAATCACTGAGCGTAAAATAATCATACAATCAATAAAAAACTCTATACTCTCCATTTCAACAGATATTTTTCCTAACTATATACCGGCTGCCCTCAAAAAAAACCTATCTGAATAAATATATTTATGCGCGTTTATCTATAATCATCAAAAAAGTTATGAATTTTAGACATTGTATAATATTGATTTTCAATCTATTCTCCGGCTTTGTTTTTTCACAAGTCTATGACACGATAGTTTATACTGGTTCATATCATTCAAATCTGTATTCAACTGCAGAAAACGAAGACTTTAGAAATTATTATGTTTTTGATGAGAAACCTCTAAATGCAGTAGTTTTAAAAAGCTATTTAGATGTTGTAAAAATAAAGGAAGTCTATGAAAACGGATGGCAGATAAAAAATGATACTGCATTTACCAACCGTGAAAATAATTTATTTGAAATCGCCAAGAGTTCTATAAAAAATGGGAGTGGATTTGAAAAGTCAGTGACCTTGATAATTAATAAAGTCGATAGTTCTCAACTGCTTCTCTTTTTTAATGATTCGAAAAGCACTTTTCCAGATATTGAATCAGGCATTATTTTTAAAGATAAAAATCAGAATGAATGTTTCAAATTGGAAATAAATTACTCGGGGTTCCCTGATAAATTTGAAAGCAATTCTAATTGTATCAGTAAACTTTTTGAAATTAAAAATTTGGACGAAAATATTCTAATTTACAGCATCAATGGAAAAACTGTTTTGAAAGAATTTTATATGGGGAAAAGCATAGAAAAAAGACAAATCTTTTTCCCAACAAAATATAATTTAAGTTCCATTATAAATATCAATTACGAAAATGGAATGAGAAAAGAAATTTTCGAAACTTTTTTAAATGATGAAAATTAAGAAAGCATATTGAATGTGATAATTATATCAATTACTCTTCTAGTTTACTTAATATTTAAAAATTCTTATATTTGATATTTATCAACTACTTTAATAAAAATGAATGAGTTACAGGACATTTAATATAATCATCAAAACTGAAAATGATGAAAGTGATATAAAAGATTATTTATTGAATAATTTTAAGTTCTTTAATGTCAAAGCATTTTTTTGAACCTTTTGCCGGTTTGATTTGTCAAGCAAATGAAAATTGGAAAGATTATCCTTTTGATAAATTTCCTGATGAATATTTTAAAAATCAAATAGAGGTCGAAAATTATTTTGGGGAAGCAATTCATGACAGAGTATCTGAATTATCAAGTAAATTTCCTGAAAAGGAAATAGCTTTTGTATATATAGATTGTTATGGAGGTCGCTGTACATCTGAGGGATATGTCATTAAAAATAAAGAAAAAATATTAGAGCAGGAATCTCATCATTCCGGGCATCAAATAATATTAAAACAAATCTATCCGGATTATAACAGTTGGTTCTTTTACCCTTTTACAAGAACTTATTTTTCTGACAAAGGGGGCATAACCGGAGATCTCATCAACATTACTTTTCCGGCAGTTTGGATGATGGTCAGTCAGGAATTTGGCAATGATAATGATTATACTTTACAGGCTGCTGAACATGAGATGTTTTTAGATTGCCCTAATAAATTTAACCTTTACTTCATGAAAATAAGTGATAGTTGGATAAAAATAATGGGAAGTATTGTATTTGATGATAAAGAAGTTTTTGAAAAAGTAAAATATATTATAGAAGATTTGTTTTTAGGAATGGAATATAATATTCAAATTGATAATTTCGAAAATGGTGATTCAATTGTTTTATCTACAATTGATGATACAAAAAATAAGGCAATAAAATCAATAAGTTACCGCACAACAGCATTCAATACACAATCTTTTAATTTATCTGATACTGATTCTGGGAAAGCTAACTCAACTGTATATCCTGAGAATAACAAGAAGGGGTTTTGGAGTAAATTATTTGGAAAGTAAAGTCTGTCAAATGAGTAAGTCATGAAAAATCTATCCTTAATTACCTGCATTTTCTTTGTTCTCTCATGTCAAAATAGGAATCCAAATACTGATAGTGAAACTGTGCAGATAAAAAACAAATCGATTACAACTTCTGAAAATCTGACTAAGTTTAAAAGTCTTCTTGATGTAAATAATTTAGAGCCTAATAAAGTGAAGTTTCAATATGTGTTTATTGATAATTCGCAAGGTTTACTTCCAGGACCTTCTGATAGTTACATTTCTGCGATTCTATATTATGACAGTTTGACGATTGATTCTTTGAATAAAAAAGTTGAAAAAAAAGAGTACGATAAGCAAATAACCGATTCACAGAGGTTTTTTATCAAATGGTTTGATGAAAAAACATTAAATCAAACAAAGTTTCATCAGGATTCTTTAAAAGTTTATTATGATTTTTTGTTTAATACAAAGGGTAAATTAATCCTTTTTGAAAATATGATTTTGTATCGGGATTGAGGTTTTTAAATTAATCCAAACAAAATCTTAAAAATTACTCCGCCTTTTCCTTTACCCTCAAACTAATACCTCCTGAAAAATACAATCCGCCTTTGAAAGAATTTTCTTCGGTCAATGGGATATTGTCAAAATCAGCATTTAGAAGATGGTATTTGCCCGGTAATGCATAACCTGCCCTGACATTTAACCAAAAGTTTTTAGAGAATTGATAACCAATCGTCGGTGCAATTGTAATGTTTTGTGTGCTCAGGTAATTAGGAGAATTATCAGTAGAAAATCTGTCTATGTGAAATAATCCCGCTTCCAGGTTGACACTCAGACCATATTCAAACTTAGGCGAAGGCGTCATCATGAAATACGCAAAACTCGGAATGATGGTATAAATACGCATATCTTCATTTTTATATTGGAGAATTGCCAATGGAACCACAAGGTTTTTGATGCCTTCATTGTTGTAACTTACGCCCAATCCATACATGAAGTCCGGATTGTTTTTGGCTGTGCGTACACCTAATAAATGGACGCTTGGAAAGAAATCTCTTTTTGATAATTTTTCTTCGAAATCGGTTCTCAGATTGATGCGTGGTGCCAAGATTGCTTCCCAGTTTTCAGTGATTTTATGACGAACGATGAACCCTAAACGGATGTCATTTAACTGTTCGGGCAAATAATCTGCATTAGTCTCTTCGAAATTATAACTGGAAATTTTATAATTAAGGTTGGTATAAACTTTTGTATTTTCGCCGAGGTTAAATCCCGGCAAAATCACATTGGCTTCTATCTGGCTGTAAACGGCGCTTCCCTCCATTTCCTTAAAGTCCCGAGACGGAAATAAATAATAGTTTACATAAACCGGATCATTGTCAGTTTGAGCAAGCAAAGGAACAATTGAAGTCAAAGTCAGCAGGGTGAGAATGAATTTATACATTGTCTTTAGTTAGAAGTTTCAACGAAAATACCAAAAATCTTTCCATAATTTAGGTTTTCAATATAAATTGCGGAAATTATGGAAATTAATAACAACTACAAATTGCTCATTGCAAGCACAAGCACCGTTCATGGAAGCGGTTATCTGGAATATATAATAGATAATGCCGTAAGATTTTTAGGTGTAGATGAAATTATCTTTATTCCGTACGCACGTCCGTCAGGCGTTACATATGACGACTATACGGAAGCACCGCGAAAAGCCTTTTTTGCAAAAGGTATAAGAGTAAAAGGTTTACATGAATTTAATAACCCAAAAGAAGCTTTACTTAATGCAAAAGCAATTTTTACCGGAGGCGGAAATACATTTTTATTGCTAAAAACTTTGTATGAATTGGATTTGATTTCGACGTTGCGTGAAGTTATAGGAAAAGGTATTCCGTACATGGGAAGCAGCGCCGGAAGCAATATCACTGGATTGACCATCGGTACGACTAATGATATGCCGATTGTTTATCCGCCGAGTTTTGAGGCGTTGGAGTTTTTGCCGTTTAATCTGAACCCGCATTATCTCGACCCTGACCCTAATTCTACGCACAAAGGGGAAACCAGAGAAACGAGAATCAAGGAATTTCATAAGTTTAATTCACAACCTGTTTTGGGACTTCGTGAAGGAAGCTGGTTAGAAGTTCAGAATGGAAATATCGAACTAAAAGGTAATTTGACCGCGAGGTTGTTTCAGCAGGGAAAAGAGGCGGTGGAAATTGAAAACGGTTTATTGATTATAGGTTGATGAGTATTTTTTAAGAATAATGGTTCAACAAATTTCTCAAAAATTTATGAAATTCGAATTCTCTAGATGATTATTTTTGTTCTCAGTATGGCAACGAAACATTTCAGCATGAAATCAATTATCATCACACTGCTCTTAATCAGCAGCTTTGCATTTTCACAAACAGAATCTTATACATTTCCCAGAATAAAATCCAGTATTACACTACCCATTTCTATTTCCGTAGATGAAATCAACAACCTCATTAACAATTCCGTGAAAGGTGTTCTGTATGAAGACAAATCATTTACAGACAACAATAACGACCAGTTCAAAACCAAAGTAGAAAAAGACGGACACATCAAACTCACCTCCATCAAAGACAACCGTTTCCTTATCGAAGTTCCGCTGAAAATATGGGCCGAGAAAGGATATGGCGCGATGGGTAAATATGTGTACAACGATACCAATTTCAAAATCACAATGAAATTTATAACTTCCGTTGATTTGAAAAACAACTGGACTTTGGACACTAAAACAAAAACTTATGGATTTGAATGGGGAGTCAAACCAGTTCTCGATTATGGAAGTGTAAAAATTCCAATTGCTTCTTTAATTGAATCTACACTTATCGAACAGCAACAGAAATTTACTGCCGTAATCGACGATAAAATCAAAGAAAGTTTCGACCTGAAACCTTATTTATTATTAGTTTGGAATCAATTTAATGCACCTCTTAATATTTCTCCCGAGTTCAAAACATGGCTCAAACTCACACCCCAGACAGTTTACATGTCGCCTATTAAAATTTATGCAGATTTCATCAAAGGAACCGTAAGTTTAGATTTGTATTCCGAAACATTTATCGCGCAGATTCCTACGAATTCCGTTCCTCTTCAGACTTTTCCCAATTTCATTCTGAAAGAAACAATTCCTTCTGATTTTAATTTGAAAACCACGGCGAGTATTTCTTTTATTGAAGCGACCAATCTCGCAAAAGCACAATTTCTAAACAAAGAATTTGTACTCACAAGTGAAAAAAATAAAGTCAAAATCACAGACATAAAAGTTTATTCCGAAAAACAACAAATAGTTATAGAAGCTCAAACAACGGGTGAGGTAACGGGAACTTCCATCATCAAAGGCATTCCGGTGTATGATGCGGTCAACCATAAAATTGGTTTGAGCGAAATTGATTTCAAATTAAAAACCAAAAATCTTTTCCAAAAAGCAGTTGCTACTTTGTTCGAAGGGAAAATTAAAAGAATGATTGGCGAAGAATATGGCATTCCCATGCAGGAAATAGAAATTTCTTCCAAACAAAGCCTTGAAGACAGTTTCAATAAAGAATATTATCCCGGAATTTTTCTCAAAGGAAATGTTCTGGAGCTGAAACCTTCTGAAATACTTTTGTTTGATAATTATTTGACAGTTGTAATTGACACCAAAGCCAATTTGCAGATGAATGTTTCCGGATTAAATTTTTAATCTTCATTAAAGTCTAAGGGAATTATTATTGAATCAAATAACGCTAATTTTCAGATATTTACTTAAAACTTATAAAAATTCTTAAATAAATTTAAAGTAAAACCAAATTTCATACGTCTTATAAAGTATGGAACGCATGGAATCCGTCATAATGTCCCAATCAGAAAAAGAAAATATCATTTCCAAGACCGTTGACAAGTATGATGGAAAGCTGATGGATTTCATTCGTCCCAAAGTCAGGAACTTAGAGGATGCCGAAGACATTTTGCAGGAAGTTTGGTACCAATTCAGCAATTTATCCAACATCTCAGACATTGTTAATATCAGCAGTTGGTTATTTTCAGTAACAAGAAATAAAATCACTGATAACTATAGGAAAAAACGAACTGAAAGCTTAGAAAATTTTACTTACGAAGACGAAGAAGGAAGCTTGCTCATTCAGGAATTTTTACTTGAAAATAATGATGAAAATCCGGAAGCAAAATATTTTCAAGATGAAATCTGGAAAGAAATTTTCAATGCTTTGGATGAGCTTCCCGAAAAGCAAAAACAAGTTTATTTAGAAAATGAAATTGAAGGTAAAACTTTACAAACAATAGCCGACGAACAAAACGAAAATGTAAAAACCATTATCAGCCGAAAACAGTATGCTGTAAAGCATTTGAGAATGAGGCTAAACCAACTTTATAACGATTTAAATAACAATTAAGAAAACAGTCATGAAACATAAATTCAGAAACAAAAAATTCCTTTTTATTATACCATTTTTCATTCTTTTTGCACTAACAGGAATTGTGATGTGGCTTTGGAATTCGATTTTACCGGAAGTCGTAGGAGTGAAAGAAATCACTTACTGGCAGGCTATGGGAATCTTAGTTTTGAGTAAAATTTTATTCGGAGGATTCCATGGATTCAAGAAAAATAAAGATTTAAAAAGAGATCAGTTCTTCTCTAAAATTAGAAATATGTCACCCGAAGAAAGAGAAAAATTTAAAGAGAACTGGAAGAATAAATTCGCTAAAAACGTTTACTGCAAACATTAAAATTAGTTTTATATAAAATCTGACAACAATCATTTGTTCATGTTAAAATCGTGTTATACATTTGCATTGACAAAAATGTCAAACATTAAAGTTAAACATAAAGATTAAACGTAAATGTCAGCACTTAAAAAAGATGAAGCAACGGAAGAGTTGATAAGATCGACCGCCAAACGCTTGTTTTTTGTTGAAGGTAAATTCAATGCTACTACACAGGAAGTAGCAGATGCAGCGGGTGTCAACCGAACTTTGATTAATTATTATTTCCGTTCAAGAGACAATTTATTCAACTTGATTTTTGAAGATGCAATGCGTGCAGAAGAGGAACAAAGAGAAGCAATTTTATTGTCAGAATTGCCATTCAAACAAAAAATTGAAAAATTTATTGAAGATTCACTTAAAATAGGGCAAGAATTCCCATATCTGGAAACTTACATCATAACAAGGATAAATGATGGTTGTTTTTATAAGGAAGAAGAAGACTGGGACAAATTTATGGCTCGTTTTTACAGAGAATTTGAAGAAGAAATGAAAAAAGGAACCATCGAAAAGATGGAACCTATTCAGTTTATATTAAATATGGTATCCCTTATTTCTTTTCCTTTGGCTGCAAGGCCTTTGTTTCAATCGACAATGAAATTAAGCGATGAAGAATTTGATAAAATCATCAATGAAAGAAAAGATATTATAATGAAAGTATTGTTTAAAAATTAATAGATAATGAAGAATATATTGAAAATTAATCTGCTGGCTTTGCTCTTTTCAGCAACGGTTTTTGCTCAGGAAAAGCAGACAATCACATTGAAAGATGCGGTTGAGTATGCTTTGCAAAATAAAGCCGAAGCCAAAAAAGCAAAGCTTGCAATCGAAAATAGTGAATACCAGATACAGGAAGCACGTGCAGGAGCTTTGCCTAATTTAAGTGCAAATGGTTCTATTACTTACAATCCTATTTTACAGGAAACTGCAATTCCGGCTGATGGATTTCCAGGAATGCCACCATCAGATGAACCATTTCTCATTTTAGCAATGGGACAAAAATGGAATTCAGTTGCAGGAGCGACTTTGACGCAAAATATTTTTGACCAGACCGTTTTCACGGGTTTGAAAGCGGCTAAAACAACACGTGAATTTTATCAAATCAATGCGCAATTGACAGAAGAACAAGTAATCGAGCGTGTTGCAACTGCTTACTACAATGTTTTCGTTCAGAAAGAGCAATTGGAAACCATTGACAGCAGCTATGTTAACATTGAAAAGACAAGAAATGTAATCAAAAGTTTGTTTGATAATGGATTGGCGCGCGAAATTGATTTAGACAGAGTAGAAGTTCAGTTAACTAACATCAAAACGCAGCGTCAGCAACTGGTAAATGCAGTTCAGCTTCAGGAAAATTCTTTGAAATTTTACATGGGAATGCCAATTGCGCAACCAATTGAATTAGCAGATCAGGATTTTACAGTAGAACAAATGTTATTGGCTGATGAAATTGATGTGGAAGGACGTACCGAAATGAAAGTTTTGAAAAAACAGGAAGAACTTTTAGGATTACAGAAAGAAGCACGTAAAGCTGCTTATTATCCAACTTTATCTTTGTCTGCGAGTTACAATTACATGGGACAAGGAGCAAAATTCCCAATCGGAGCAGGGTTGGAAGATGGCATTTATTGGTCTGATTTTTCTTCAATTGGATTAAATCTTAAAATCCCAATTTTCAACGGATTTGCAACCAAAGCAAGAGTTAGCATGGCAGATATCGAGATCAGAGAATTACAGGAAGATATCATCGATACAAAACTCGGATTGGATTTGGAATACCAAAATGCTAAATCTCAGATTGAAAACAACTACATCGCAATCGAAAACCAGCAGCAAAATGTTGATTTGGCACAGAAAGTTGTAAACAATACACAAAGTAATTACCAGCTTGGATTGGCAACTTTGACCGATTTATTAGAAGCTCAAAATACATTGGTAGATGCCCGAAATAATTATTCAAACGCTGTTCTACAATATAAACTAGCTGAAGTTCAGTTATTAAAATCAAAAGGAGAATTAAAAACATTAACTCAACAATAAAATATATACATCAAAACAATTAAATAAAGATTATGAAAATTGTAAGAATTATACTCACTGTAGTCATCGTCGGAGCGCTCTTGGTTTGGGGTGGAATGACACTTGTAAATAATAAGAAAAAATCTGAAGAAGAAACAAAAATCGTAGCTCAGGTAAACGAAAGTGTTGCGGTAAACGTAGCAAAAGTCCAGTTCGAAAACATGAATGTAGATTATGTTGCCAACGGAACTTTCGAACCATTTCAGGAAATGAAATTCCCTTCTGAAGTTTCAGGGAAAGTATTGAAAGTTTTCGTTGATGAAGGAAGTTATGTGCGTGTCGGACAAACTCTGGCGGTGATTCGCGGTGATTCTCAGTCCATCGATTTAACTGCTGCTCAGGCTGCTTACCAAAATGCGATTACAGATAATCAACGTTATGAAAACGCTTTGAAAACAGGCGGTGTAACACAACAACAAGTTGATCAATCTAGATTACAATTGAAAAATGCAAAAGCACAATTAGATCAATCAAGACTTAAAGTAGGCGATATGAACATTCGCGCAACCATCAGCGGTGTTGTAAATTCAAGATTGATCGAGCCTGGTTCATATGTAAATCCGGGTACAGAAATGTTTGAAATCGTAAATGTTTCAAGCTTGAAATTAAGAGCAGAAGTAAATGAAAACCAGATTGTAAACTTAAAAGTCGGTGACAATATCAAAGTAACTGCAAGTGTTTTTCCAGGAAAAGAATTCGCGGGAAAAGTAACTTTCATTGCTCCAAAAGCAAGCTCATCTTTGAATTTCCCTGTTGAAATTCAGGTTTCAAACAGTGCAGGAAATGAATTAAAAGCAGGTATGTACGGAACAGCAATTTTCTCTCAATCAAAAGACGAAATTACATCCAAACCGGCTTTAGTTGTTCCAAGACAAGCATTTGTTGGAGGCTTAAACAGCAATCAGGTTTTTGTAGTGAAAGACAGCATTGTTAAATTAACGACAATTACATCAGGAAGAAATTTCGGTGATAAAATTGAAGTTCTTAGCGGATTAAATGACGGCGAAACGGTCGTTACGAGCGGGCAGGTCAATTTAGCCGACGGATCAAAAGTGTCAATCATTAAATAGATTTTAGAAGCAAGACACTAGACACAAGAAAAAAGAGTCTAATGTTTAAAATCTAATGTCTAAAATCTAAAATAAATTAAGAATGAAACTAGCAGAAATATCCATTAAAAGACCCACGCTTGTAGTCGCATTGTTTACAATTCTGACTTTAGGAGGACTTTTTTCCTATACGCAGTTGGGTTACGAACTCATACCGAAATTTGAGTTCAACATGATTACAATTTCCACGGTGTATCCGGGAGCATCACCATCGGAAATGGAAAACACAGTTACCAAGAAAATCGAGGATGCAGTTGCTTCCATGGAAAACATTAAAAAAATTGAATCAAAATCCTTTGAAAGTTTATCAATGGTAATGATTCAGTTAAATCCGGGAACTGATACCAATTATGCGCTAAATGATGCACAGCGTAAAGTCAATACCATTTTGGCAGATTTGCCTGAAGATGCAGATCCGCCGTCATTATTAAAACTTTCGGCAGATGATTTCCCTATCATAACTATTGCGGCAACATCTGATATGAACAGTATAGAATTTTATGATTTGCTCGACAAAAAAATTCAACCTATACTTTCACGTGTGCCAGGTGTGGCACAGATTGACATCATTGGAGGACAGGAAAGAGAAATTCAAGTAAGTTTAAATCAAAATAAATTGGAGGGTTATGGACTTTCAGTACCGCAGGTTATGCAGATGATCCAAAGTTCCAATCTTGACTTCCCGACAGGAAATGTAAAAACACGTGAAAATACTACACTTATACGCCTTTCAGGTAAATATCAAACGGTTGAGGAGTTAAGAAATCTTGTAGTTTCCAGTAACAATGGAATACAAGTTAGATTATCAGAAATAGCTGATGTACAGGATAGTCAGAAAGAAGCAGATAAGGTTTCCAGACTTAATCAAAGCAACACGATTTTGCTTCAGATAAAAAAACAATCTGATGCAAATGCAGTAGCAGTAAGCGAAGAAGTTCGTGCAGAACTTGATAAAATACAGACAGACTATAAAGCTCAGAATGTACAGCTCAAAGTGGCAAATGATACCAGCGAAATGACCTTGGTAGCAGCAAACAATGTAATGTTTGACTTGTTTCTAGCAATCTTTTTAGTAGCAGCGGTAATGTTGTTGTTCCTGCATAGTTTGAGAAACGCATTCATCGTTATGGTTTCGATTCCGGCTTCATTGATTGCAACTTTCATCGGGATTTATTTCATGGGTTATACCCTCAACTTGATGTCTTTAGTTGCGCTTTCATTGGTAGTTGGTATTTTGGTGGATGACGCGATTGTTGTGCTCGAAAATATACACCGACACATGGAAATGGGGAAGAACAAAGTCCGTGCAGCTTATGATGGTGCATCTGAGATTGGTTTTACTGTAGTAGCGATCACATTGGTAATTATAGTAGTATTCTTACCGATTTCAATTAGTAATGATTTCGTTTCAAACATCATTAAACAATTTGCCGTAACGGTAATGATTGCAACCGGATTCTCTTTATTAGCTTCATTTACAATTGTTCCCTGGCTTTCTTCCAGGTTTGGAAAATTAGAACATATAACAGGAAAAAATTTCTTCGAAAAAATTATTCTTGCATTTGAAGGATTATTGACAAGATTTACTAACTGGGTTTCCGGAATCCTAAAATGGTCCCTTAAAGCTTGGTGGTCTAAAGTTCTTACAATTGTTATTGCAGTTATTTTATTCTTCTCTTCTCTGGCTTTGGTAGGAATGGGATTTGTCGGTGGGGAATTTTTCCCAAAAATGGACAAAGGAGAATTCCTCGTTCAGATCGAATTACCAAAAGATGCTTCACTTGAGCAAACCAATATTGCTACACAAAAAGCTGAAAAATACATTCGTCAAAAGTCGGAAGTAGTCGATATGATTACAACTGTTGGTCAGTTAAGTAGCGGGTTCAGCGGTTCGCAAGCAACTGCTTATCAATCTGAAATTCAAGTTATTTTGACCGATAAAAAGCTGCGTGATGAGAGTACTTTCATTTTTGCGGCGAAGCTCAAAAGAGAATTAGAGAAAGAATTGATAGGAGCGAAGGTTAGCACAATCCCGATGGGAATTATGGGTGTAGAAGACGCTCCATTACAACTGGTTGTGATAGGACCGTCGGTTGATAGTGCCATGGTATTTGCAAAAAAAGCAGAAGCTGAATTGAAAAAAATCAGCGGTGCTTCAGAGGTTGAATTATCAGTAGAAGATGGAAATCCTGAAATCAGCGTGCAAGTAGACCGCGACAAAATGTCATTGCTTGGGCTGGATTTGACTACAGTAGGTATGACCATGCAAACAGCTTTCAGCGGAAACACAGATGCGAAGTTTCGTGCAGGAGAATATGAATATGACATCAACATCCGTTACGACCAATTCAATCGCTCCAACATTGATGATGTTAAAAACCTCATTTTTGTCAATAATCAAGGACAGCAGATTAAACTTTCTCAATTTGCAGAAGTAGTTGAAACTTCAGGGCCAAGTGGTTTGGATCGAAGAGATAAAAGTCCTTCCGTGACTGTAAGAGGTCAGTCAGTTGGTCGACCTTTGGGTGATGTTGCTGCAGAATGGGAAACAAAATTCTCCCAAATCCCCAAACCATTAGGAGTAAGTTATGTTTGGGGTGGTGATATGGAAATGCAGTCAGAAGGTTTCGGAACATTGGGTATCGCTTTGCTTGCGGCTATTATATTGGTTTATCTGGTAATGGTTGGTTTATACAACAGTTATGTATACCCGTTTGTGGTATTGTTTTCGATACCCCTTTCATTAATTGGTGTGATGGTAATTTTAGCATTGACCAATAATACTTTGAACATATTTACCATTTTAGGGATGATCATGTTGATTGGTTTGGTGTGTAAAAATGCGATATTACTGGTCGATTTCGCCAACCATAGGAAAGAAGAAGGAGAAACGACTTACAATGCTTTGGTTCAGGCTAACCACGCGCGTCTAAGACCGATTTTGATGACGACCATTGCGATGGTTTGCGGGATGATCCCGATTGCGATTGCAAGTGGAGCAGCTGCTGAAATGAACAATGGTCTGGCGTGGGTAATCATCGGTGGATTGATTTCATCATTGTTCCTTACGTTGATTATAGTCCCGGTTGTTTATTCAATCTTTGACAGTCTGATCCGCAGATTCGGCAAAAAGAATAAGATTGATTATGCTGACGAAATGGTTGCTGATTATGAGCACCGTGAACTAAGCGACGATGGATTTACTCCAAAACATTAATCCATCTAGATTATCATTTCTAGCCTAGTCAAAAAATCATAGTTCTTTATAATTGGAATCGGGTATTGAGATTTAATCTCAGTGCCCGATTTTCTTTTTGTAGGATTAAATATGAAATTCTAAATAAGTGGTAATTATTCAATATTTAGAAATAAAACAATTAAACCTATTACAGATAATACTTTCTAAATTTTACTTTATACAATTTATACATTAAAAGTATCTTTGCGTCATGGCAAGAAAAAAAGGAAAAAATATTTTTCTAGAAAACATAGAAATTCTGCGTGCAGGTGCGAAAGGCATTTCAATAGGTAAATCGCCTGACGGTAAAACGGTTTTGGTCAAAGATGCAATTCCAGGAGATGTTGTCAACGTCAACGTTTACAAAAAGAAAAGCAGTTATCTGGAAGGAAATGCGGTTGAAATTTTGAAGAAATCGCCTTACCGGATCGATCCGAAATGCATTCACTTTGGAACTTGTGGGGGTTGTAAATGGCAGAATATGTCTTACGAAACCCAATTGAAATTTAAACAAGACGAAGTCGAAAATAATTTGCAAAGAATTGGTGGATTTCATGATTTGGAAATCACTCCGATCTTAGGTTCATCAGAAGATTATTATTACAGAAATAAATTGGAATATTCCTTTTCCAATGCGCGCTGGCTGACTTTGGAAGAAATCAGAAATACGGAAGAAAATTACAACCGAAATGCTTTGGGATTTCATATTCCGGGGCAATGGAGTAAAGTTCTTGACATCAAAGAATGCCATTTGCAGGCGGAACCTTCCAATGCCATTCGCCTGGAAGCCAAACGTTTTGCAAATGAAAACGGATATGAGTTTTATGATTTGCAAAACCAGGAAGGATTTCTGAGAACGATGATGATTCGTTCAAATTTAAAAGGAGAAATCATGGTTTTGGTTCAATTATTTAAAGAAGACAAAGAAAAACGCGAAGCATTTCTTCAAAATTTACAAGATAAATTTCCGCAAATAGTTTCGTTGCTTTATGCCATTAACCCAAAAGGAAATGATTCGATTTATGATTTGGATGTTCAGATTTTTTCAGGACAAGATTTCATCATGGAAGAAATGGAAGATCTGCATTTCAAAATCGGACCCAAAAGTTTTTACCAAACCAATCCTGCTCAAGCTTATGAATTGTACAAAATCACACGCGATTTTGCAGATTTGAAAGGAGATGAAGTTGTTTACGATTTATACACAGGAACGGGAACCATCGCGCAATTCGTTTCAAAAAAAGCGAAAAAAGTTGTAGGAGTTGAAGCAGTGCAGGAAGCAATCGATGCGGCAAATGCAAATGCGGAACGCAATAACATTACCAATTGTACTTTTTATTGTGGCGATATGAAAGACATTTTCGATGATAATTTTATCGAACAAAATGGAATGCCGGATGTTATCATTACAGACCCGCCACGCGATGGTATGCACAAAAATGTAGTGGAAACCATTTTGAGAATCAATGCAAAACGGGTTGTTTATGTAAGTTGTAATTCGGCAACACAGGCGCGTGATTTGGAGCTGATGAAACACCAGTATGAAATCAAAAAGGTTCGTCCGGTAGATATGTTTCCGCAAACGCACCATGTAGAAAATGTTGTACTTTTGGAAAGAATTGATCTATAAATGATGAAGAAAAGAATTTTAGTTTTAGGAATAATTTTCACCGCAGTTTTTGCAGTTTCCTGTGAAGAAGATGACGTATGTGTAGGAGAGGGAACTCCTAATCTTACAGTAGTTTTCAGAACCCTTCAGACGCAGGAAAATCTTACTGATACTTTATTTGTTGAAAGAGTAACTTCTGAAGGAGAACTCATCGATACATTGTACAAATGGTTAATAACTGATAGCATTAAATTACCTTTGGGTGGACTTGATGAATCTGTTAATTATTTCAGAATCAAATTACGTCCTACCGGACAGTCAGACATATTGACGGTAAATTATACTCCAACCACTTCTTTTGTGTCGAAGGCCTGTGGTTTCAGGCTTACTTATGATGATTTAGATTATGAGTCAACTGAAAACGCCATCAGAAACTTAACTCCAAGCGAATCAAACGTATTAGAAAATGAAGCAGCTACAAATCTGTATATTTATTATAATAATTAATCTTTTTGCAGCACAGTCATTTGCGCAGCAAGACAGCATCAATGTAAAAATTGACAGTGTCGTTTCTGAAAAAATTGACAGCTTAAAACCTAAAAACAGAAGCGGAAATCTTTTCATAGGTGTCGATTTGTTTAATCCGGTTATGTCCGTGCTTTCTGATAAACAGGGCGGTCAAGCAATGATTTCATACAGAATAACAGGTAAGTGGAATGCCGTAGCCGAAGTAGGTTATGAAAAAAATATTTATGACGAACTTGATTGGAATATAGATGTGAACGGACTTTATTTCAAACTTGGATTTAATTGGTTCATTTCTCAGGATTATCAAGATCCTTCTAACGGATTTTATACCGGTGCACGTGTGGCCTATGCCATGTATGAACAAAAAATCAATCAGTATCCGATTCGATTATCCGGAAACCAAGTAGATGATTATGGAAGTCTTCCTGCAGAGAACGTGAGTGCTTACTGGGTAGAAATTGTTGGCGGAGGCAGGATTCAGTTGTTTAGTAATTTTTATGCAGATGTTTCTATCCGTCCCGAAATTTATATCGGAAGCAAAAAACAGGAAGGTATCGACCCGCTCTTAATTCCAGGATACGGAAAAGACATCGGACCAATTAATTTCAGCGTTTTTTGGGGATTGACTTATAAATTGTTTTAACTTAATTGTGTGATAGTTTGGAAGATTCTTTGAATCATTGAGGAGCAGTCACATTCTTTTTCTTCAATTCATATTATTATCATATAATATTAATTATTAAAGCCGTTTCAACTCGGTCGAAACGGCTTTAATTTTATTGAAAGAATTTAGAATTATTTTTTGATTAATTTTTTAGTTATAATTCCTTCTTTTGTATCTATTTTAATAACATACACACCCGTTGGTAAGCTGCTTACATCTAAAGTTCCACGTTTAGAGCTCAAATCTAAATTTGTCTGATGAACAGTTTTACCTGTCAGATCTACAATAGAAATGTTAGTGTCTTTATAAGATTTTTCAGTCAAGATGTAAACTTCACCACGTGTAGGATTAGGATATATACTCAATTCAGAATTAGTAAGATCTGAAACACCCATATTGGTACAATCTAATACTTCAGTCGGAGGCATATCAAAAGAAGCTACACCATCGTTTACGCTGTTTGGGCTTCCCTGTGATGCACCATAACCTAATCCTCTTCTTGCAAAAGATTTCCAGATTCTACAATGGTTTGCTCCTTCATTATTGATTTCATCTGCTTCCAAAATTGCGTCACGACCTGTTACAAAACCTGGACCACATGGCTGTAATTTCAATCCGTCAGTTACCAATTGCATTGCTAAGTTGTTTCCACCTGAACCGTTGTAGATATCCGGATCAAATCCATATTGGCTAATCAACTCCCAAGTCATATCCCACAACATAGTTGCCCAAACATACCCTACACCATGTGGTATAGAAACAGAACTGATTGAATTATAGGTAGATGGGTTAATTGTCATATTGGTTGAATATCTGGTTGGTCTGATTCCCACACCTGTAGTTGGCTGAGAAACGGCATATGTTCCAATTCCTCTACCGTCAGCACCTTGATCTCCAGGTTCTATGGTCATAACCAATGCAAAATAATCACTCCATCCTTCACCCATTTGTTCTTGATTATTCAAGCACCCTGAATTAGCAGGGCCACCTGTAAGTCTTGTTGAAATTCCATGTCCGTATTCATGAGCAACGATTCCATTATCAAATGTTCCATCTTTATATCCATCATTGTGACCTTCTTTAGGAACTGAGCCGTTCAATGTAGTGCCTGCCAATAAGGCATCAATGATAGGGTTTCCATCTGTGTTTCTAATCATTACAGATGGAATTGTGATTGAAGCATCTTCACCGCCCATTGTGATCGGAGCACCCGCTACGTTGTTTACCATAACTACGGCTTTAGCACCATTATCCTGCGCTTTTTTTACTTTTACAACAAAGTCACAGTTTCCTCTTTTAATCATTACGATTTTTCCGTTCAATGCAGCTCCGTTTGTGATATTTTCACAACCATCATTTACATCGACACCTCCGGCATCCTGAATTACAACTAAATCTTCAGTAATCGGCGGAATTGGGAGTCCTCCTCCAAATCCGGCTAAAATTCCACTATAATTCCCTTGATGTTCACCGGCTGTATTTACAGAAAATAAATGATCATCACCCTGAGCAGAAGTCCACATAAACATAATCATAAATGGATTGCCACCTTCTGAAGGAGTTCCGAAACGTGCATTGTTCATTTCTCCTAATGCTTCCCCGGTTTGTCCGAAAGCCATTACTTCGTCACCTCCGACACCGCCATTTCCATAATTGTTTACTTGGAAATTACCTGCAGCTTCTGTAAAACCATATTGGTACCATACATCATGCATTACGTTATTCATATAAAATAAATTAGTTGTAGATGCGTCAGGACTTTGGTATAAACTTGAATTAAAATCAATTGGAAAATCAAATATGAGTCCGTCTGTTGCATGTGCGTGTCCTGCAAACGTATATGGTGCACCATTGTAGATCCAATTTAATCCGTCACTGTTTTGATCATTTACGGCTTCTACATTGTTTCCTTTCGTAAAGTTGTGTTCTGCTCCCTCAGAACCGTTGGTGTCATGCCATCCAAATGGAGAACCATTAGTCGTAGCAGGGGATGATATCAAGCTTCTTTCTCCAAAAGTTGGAGCTTCTATAGGAAGTTTAAATACACGGTATTGAGCGCCATCATTTAATGTATTTACTGCAAATTGATTTTTTAACCACTGAACATTTTCACTTTGTTTAAACTCTGTAGTTGGATTAGTAAAATGCCCATGTTCAAAACTACAGCTCAACAGATGATTGTGTTGAGATAAAATTGCTCCTGTTTGAGCATTTACCACAACTTCCATTATTTGCATTTCATTTTCAATTTTTACATTTAAATGCAAAACCCAAGACAAAGTAAGTTTTCCGTCTTCAGTAGGAAAATAAACCAAAACATTGTCAAAGCTAGTGTTAATTCTAGCTCCGTTTTCAGCGTTTAAAGTTGAACCAAAATTCTGAGCAGCAGTTGCCGCAGCTTGTTCTAGCGTTAAATTTGCTTGAGAAGTATTAACTTTTTGAGGAACGTTGTTTTGAAATGTGTGATTGAATTGAGCGATTTCTCCATTTTTCAAAGTAAAGTTAGCAATCGCATTATAAACCGGAATTCCTGAATGATATTGTTGAAAATAAGCATGTTCAACATTTGTTTTTTCATTCGTATAATTGGTTTGAAGTTCTAATTCCTGAAAATCAGCATTTTTTAATCCTAATTCTGTAGAATGTTGAATGAAATACCCTTTTGCCATATTCAGCACACGGGATTCCTGTGACCATGCTGTGACCGATAAAAAAGCCAGCAAAGCCGAGAGATAAAGTTTTTTCATGTATTACCTATTTATTGTGAATTCGTAAATGTATAAATAAAAGGTTAAATTTTAGGATTCTATTTAGAATTATTCTTTTTACTGACAAACCAAAGTCCAATGAAAGTTAACAATCCATTCAACACAATTAATTCCACACCGATTTTGTAATCTGTATTGGTTGAAACAAATTCATTAATTAAATAAGTTACAGCGGGAGCAATCAATGCAACACTTAGAATTGAAAACTTTATTGAAATGGTTCGTTTGGTGAAAATCCCAAATGCAAATAACCCCAATAAAGGACCATAAGTGTAGCCTGCAATTCCCATGATGAGATATACTATGGATTTGTCATTGATCCATTTGAAAATTAAAATCAACAAGAAGAATATTAAAGTAAATGCAATGTGCACCCAAATTCTGATTTTCTTTTTTTGCTTTTCATGTAATTTTTCATTTTCGTTCATTTTCAATAAATCTACACAAAATGAACTTGTAAGTGAAGTCAATGCTCCATCAGCTGAAGGGAACAATGCTGATATCAAACCAATTATGAAAATTACCGCAATAAACATAGGGAAAAAACCTTGTAGGGAAAGCGCCGGAAAAAGGTCGTCGCCCATGATGTTGGTGATTTCACCGGATTCGTCTGCAAATCCAAAAATTCCCTCGCCATAAACCGCTCCGTTTTGCATTGCATAGAGATAAAGTAATCCACCCAAAAACAAAAATGCAAAGTTTACAATCAACAAGGTAGACGCAAACGTTAGCATATTTTTCTTTGAATTATAAAGATTGTCTACACTTATGTTTTTTTGCATCATTTCTTGATCTAAACCCGTCATGGCAATGGTTATGAACATTCCACCAATTAAACTTTTTAGAAAAAATGTAGCTGAATTTCCGTCCATATTAAGCAAATGCGTATAACTATTTTCGCTCAAAGTAGTGTAAGCTTCTCCGAAAGATAAATCCAATTGCGTTAAAACATAAATGATACAAACCACCAAACTTAAAAGCATAAAAGTCGTCTGCAAAGTATCCGTTACCACAATGGTTTTCACGCCGCCTTCATAAGTGTATAGTACTACCATCAAGAGAATGACAATCGTTGTCAGCCAAAATGGAATTCCAATTTGATTCAATAAAAATATTTGTAAAACATTGATAACCAGAAATAATCTTGCGGTTGCACCAATTCCTCTTGAAATAATAAAAAATATGGAACCGGTTTTGTGCGCTTCAACATTAAATCTTCTTCCTAAATAAGTATAAATCGAAGTCAGATTCATTCTATAATAAAGAGGAAGCAAGACAAATGCAACGATGAAGTATCCGAGAAAAAATCCGATGACCATCATGTAATATTCAAATCCGCCGTATATGTAATCGGTTCCAGTTAGCTTCCCAACCGTCCCGGGAACGGAAATAAACGTCACGCCGCTCAAACTTGTACCGATCATCCCAAATGCCACGAGCCACCATTTACTTTTCTTGTTTCCTATGAAAAATGATTGATTATCAGAATTTTTACTGGTGCGCCAAGCGATAAACAAAAGACCCACGAAGTAAATCGCAACAAAGAAAAGGATGATGTTTGAGTTCATATCTCGTTTAAATTTCATCCAAAAATAGTACTTTTGGTGGAATGAATTACCCAAGTAAAGTTTTTGAAAGAGCTGTTGAAGAAATGTCACAGCTGCCCGGAATCGGAAAACGCACTGCGCTGCGTCTTGTTTTGCACATGCTCAATCGTTCTGCTTCCAAAACTGAAAACCTCGCAGATTCCCTTCAACACTTGGTTAATGATATTCAGTATTGCGAAAAATGCCATACGATTTCCGATGCACACATTTGTAATATTTGTTCCAATCCTTTGCGCGATTCTTCGATAATTTGTGTTGTGGAAGATGTTCGTGATGTGATGGCAATTGAAAATACAGGTCAATACCGCGGTGTTTATCATGTTTTAGGTGGAAGAATTTCTCCGATGGAGGGAGTAGGTCCGGGACAATTGAAAATTGAGTCACTAGCGCAAAGAGTTCAGAATGAATCAATTTCAGAATTGATTTTTGCTTTGAGTTCAACTATGGAAGGCGATACAACTTCTTTTTATTTGTACAAAGTTTTGAAAGACTCCTCAGTTCAATTTTCTACAATTGCACGCGGAATCGGCGTAGGAGACGAGTTGGAATATGCGGATGAAGCAACTTTAGTTCGTTCTATCCAAAATAGAATTCCTTATGCTACTGAAATGAATTAAATAATGCAGAAAAAAATTCTCATCGTTTGTTTTGATACGCCTTTTCCAACCAATTACGGAGGAGTTTATGATATTGCAGCGAAGTTTGATTTTTATAAAAAAAACAATATCAAAGTTGATTTAATTTGTACGTGTTTTGATGAAAAACGTTTGAAATATTTTAGGAATTTTATTGCTAAAAATGAAACGGTTATCGATAGTTTTCATGTGGAATTAATTAAACCGAATATTTTAAATTCATTTAGTTTTTTAAGTTCAATTCCGTTTTCAGTATTGGTTCGTAAAATCAATTATGATAAAGTAGAATTTCTAAAATCAAATGAGTATTCTTTGGTTTTGGTAGAACATTTAAAATCTGTAAATAGAATTGAAAAATTAAAGAAAATTTTAAAAAATAATCCTGATTTTTATTTGAGAGTTCATAATGATGAAGCAGATTATTACCGAAATCTTTCTTCAGTGTCAAGAGGCTTGAAACGATTCTTTTTTTATTCAGAATCAATTAAGTACAATAAATTTCAAAAGAGCATTTTGTCAAATTCTTTGTTGGACGGTTTTCTATTTATTTCTCAAACAGAAAAAGATAATTTGAATAATTTGATTATAGAAGAAAAAACGAATATTTTGCTTCCGGTATATGCTCATTTAAAGGAAATTGAATCATTTAATTCTAATCCCAAAATAATTGATTTTCTGTATGTTGGAAATTTAGATTTGGATGATAATTTTAATGCGCTTCATAAAATTAATTCTTTTTTGCATAAAAATAATTTAAATCAGTTCAAACTAAAAATTGTTGGAAAATGTTCAGATGAAAATCGAAAGGCAGGAATAATAGAAATTTTCTCAGCAATTGAAAATGTTGATTTTCAGTTCAATGTGAATTCAGAAGAATTAAAATTAAATTATAAAACTTCAAAGTTCTTTCTGAATTTTTCGTCGAATCCAAGCGGTGTTAAAACCAAATTGATGGAGGCTATGAATTTTGGAATTCCTGTGATTTCAAATAGGGAAGGGGTTGTCGGAAGTAATTTTGAAGACGTTGTTTTAAGTGATGAAAATATTGATGTAAACTGGTTGAAAAATCTTTTGAATAATGATACGTTTCGGTCAGAATATCAATCAAGTTATAAAATATCTATTCAGGAAAAAATGAATTGGATTGAGCAAACATATCATAATTTTTTTAATTCTAAATCTCATTAAATGAAAGTTTTAGATTTTAAAAAAGATGGATTCATAAATTTCTTGAATGAAAATTTTCAAGAATTAATTGAAGTAAATAAAAAGATATTGGTTTTGGGAATTGCTGATGGTGGAATTCCTGTGGCTGAAATTGTGTATCAATTTTTCAAAAATAAAACGCAAAATGAAATAAATTTAGATTTCATCAAAGTACAAAGACCTTCCACAAAACAGAAAAAAGCCAATCCCATAACTGAAAAATCATTAAAGTTTGTATTTTCAATTTTGCCTAAATTTGTTTTGGATTATTTGAGAATTTTTGAGCACAAAAAATTTAGCAAAAGAAGTCAGTCCGATTTGGAAAGAGAAATTAAACTCAATTCTAAAATTAACTTTTCTTTGTATAATTTGATTTTGGTGGTTGATGATGCTGTTGATAGTGGAGCTTCGATGAAAACGGTAGTTGATTTTGTGAAAGAAAAAACTGAAAATTCAGTTGTTGTGAAAGCAGTCTCAGTGGTTTTGACGCAGCAAAATCCCATTTTTTTGCCTGATTATTTCTGGCTTCGTGATGTATTAATCAGATTTCCCTGGTCATTGGATGGAAGAAAATAAATCTTTTTTTGATTTTGACGAAACGCTTATTCGTATCAATTCGTTTCCATATTGGATTCTGTTTGTAATCAGTTATTCGGCTCTGTCATTTGATTTTAAATTGACTGCAAAATTTTCAAAACTTTTATTTGAAAGGAAAATCAGAAAGAACATTTCTCATTATAACTTTAAAAAGGAACTCTTAAAATTTTCTGTTTCAGATAATTGCAACCAAAAATTTGCAGGATTTCTTTCTTTTTTTACAAGAAAAGAATTGATAAATGAACTGAGAAGGCTTCATGTTGAAAAACATAAGATTGTCATTTCTTCAGCTGCACCGGAAAATTATTTGAGAAAAACAATCGAATTAATTTTACCTGAAATTTCAGATGAAATCTTGATTATTGGTTCCAAACCTCATAATAATGAATGGGTAGATAACTATAAAGAATACAAGCTTCAAAATCTTTACAAATCTCAATTTCTACATGAAAATGAAATTCTGAAAAATGTTTATACAGACAGCTGGGATGATTCCGCTTTGGCTTATAAGTCTGAAAACATAATTTTGATTTCTCCAAGTAAAAAATCTAAAGAAAAGTATTTTTCAGATGTTAAACTGAAAGACAGAATTCGATTTTTTTGATTTTAAAGTGTTACAAAAGCCATAATATTTAGCTGGTCTCTTGAAAAATTATTTAAAATCTGATTCATGTAACCTACTTCTAATCTCAAATTAGAATTGAATTTGTAACCCAATCCGGCAAATACTCGGTTCCTATCAAAAAAATCTGATTTAGTATTGATGAAAATTTCGTTATAAGCTGACAGATAAGCAGTTTTATCGAGCATTTCTTTTTGATTCAGTGGGAAATTTAAAGCCAAGAAATAACGCAAACGCATTTTAAAATCTTCTTCGATAAATCTTTGTTCAAAACGGTAACGGTGCTGCAGATTGAATCGCCAAAAACTTTGTTTGGTTATGAATTGCTGGTAAATTCTATGTTCATTTACATTGATTTTTTCATCCTCAATTCCCGTATAATTTTCGCTGTGAATGAAAGCATAACCTAATAAAATATTGTTGTTATTTGGAGTGAGATTATAACCAATCCCCGTACGCAAAAGCAATTGTTCCAAATCTCCTACGAAGTTGTAATTTCTATATTGGACTTCGTGATGCCAATTCCATTTTTCATCGATTTGTTTATTTCCGAAATAAATCCACCAATTTCCAAAATCTGAATCTTGAGCTTTAGATTGAAAAAAAGAAAGGAATAGGAGAGAAAGAATTGCTATTTTTTTGAACATGCGAATTAATTGAAAAATAAAAGTTTCTGAACTTTTGATCCAGAAACTTCAGAATTTAAAATTTATATTTTTAGTGAGCTGAATCTTTTTTCTCAACTGTATGTGTTTCTGTTTTGTTGGAAGAATCTTTCTTTTCAGCAGCATGAGCATCTTGGTTACCATGTCCTTCAGCGGCATGCGCATCGTGACCTTCATGAGCATCATGTCCTTCGTGATGGTCAACATGTTCAACTGCTTCATCATGTACAACCGGCAAAATGCTTTTATTTCCTTTTGGAGTTGCATCACAGGCAGTTAATAAAAAAGCTCCAACGATTAAAAGTCCTAATTTTTTCATTTATGATTTAATTTTTTGATTCTGAATTTTATTCCTGACAAATTTACTTTAATTCTGCGATTTTCTGAACTCCTCCGCGAGTTTTATCGCCAACTTTTACCAAAATTTCTGTTCCAAGTGGTAAAAATATATCCAATCGCGAACCGAATTTTATAAATCCATATTCTGCTCCGGCAACAGCTGTGTCTTGTTCTTTTGCATACAAAACGATTCTGCGCGCAACAGCTCCCGCAATTTGTCTAAACAAAACATCTTTTCCGTTCTCTGTTTCGACTACGACAGTTGTTCTTTCATTTAAAGTAGAAGATTTTGGGTGAAAAGCTACTAAAAATTTTCCCGGATGGTATTTGGTGTAAACTACTTTTCCTGAAACAGGATAGCGGTTCACGTGTACATTCAAAGGCGACATAAAAATGGAAACCTGAAGACAACGGCCTTTCAAATATTCAGGTTCGTCAACTTCTTCCACGATTACAACTTTTCCATCGACAGGCGCGATTACGTCCAATGCCTGAGAAGTTGTATTTCTGATTGGATTTCGGAAAAACCAAATGATAAATCCATATAAAATCCAGAAAGGAACAATTAAAATTAATGCATAATAATTAGGAATAAATGTGAAAATGCTTAATCCAATTCCTAAAAATAAAAGAAAAAATACGATTAATATAATTTTCCCTTCTCTATGTAGTCTCATAAAACTTCGTTTAGCAATAAATAAAAATATACCATTGGAACAACAAATATAAAGCTATCCAACCTATCTAAAAAACCGCCATGACCCGGAATCAATTTTCCGCTGTCTTTGGCATTAAATAATCTTTTTAATTTGGATTCAATGATATCTCCGATAGGAGCTGTGATAGATACAATTAATCCAATTACAATCCAGTTTACGCGGCTGTCCGGGAACATGTATTCATTTAAAATAAATCCAAATGCGACTGTAAATATAAATCCACCGATGGCGCCTTCCCAAGTTTTCTTTTTTGAAATTTTCGGAACCATCGGATGTTTTCCCCATAAACTTCCAAAAACATAAGCCATGATGTCACTGAGCCAAATCAATACAAAAATGAATAGGATTTCATTTGAAATTATTTCCACACCTGAGTCTAAAAAAACAGTTGGAATTGTCAATGCCAATCCAAATGGAACTGCGATGTAAATCACTGCAACAGTAGCTTTTCCAAATTCTATGTACAATTCATTACTCGAAAACATGATTGTAAAACAAGCCAATAAAAATAAAACAGGGCCTGCAAAACTCATGGATTGAAGCACAAATGCACTTTGTGCGTTGAATAAGTAATAGGTGAAATAATAAAAAACGCCAGCAGAGGCCAAAAATGAAAGTCCGATGTATAATTTATCAGACAACTCAGTAATTTGCACGTATTCTATAAAACACATAATAAGGAATAATCCCATCAATCCTGTAAAAAACCAAGGGCTTCCGGTGGTTCCAAAATAAATCAAAGCGATGTAAACAATTCCTGAAATAATTCGCGGAACTAAATCTTTCATTTTTGATTTTTCGTTTTTACTTGTACTTAGATTTGCTTCCAATTGAAATTGATCAAATTTGTTCTACCAGCAGCAAAAATATGTTTTTCGCATTAGGTGAGGAATCAAAATTGTGCATATTTTTTCCTCTTATCGAAGTTATGTTAGATGGTAAGTTATCTCCTTTACAGGATTTAAGTCTTTGAAGTGCTTCACTTATATTGGAAACCAATTGTTTAGGATTCGCGTAAATGATGAAATTATCGGGAAGTTCATTCAGTTTTCTACCTGAAGTTTGATGAGAAGAAAGCATAATAGCTCCGTCATAAGCCACCAGATATTCACATTCGATAAAGGAAAAATCAGAATCTCCTAACATCGAAGTATGTTTTACATTTAAACGATTTAAAAAAGATTGTAATTTATCTTCGAAACAGATGATTTGATCTATTTGTTCGTTTCCGATAATTTCCTTTAAAGTTTCAAGTGCTTCCTGTTCGCCGTCACAATAGAAAAACTGTCCGCCTCCTGCATTGAAATTTTTAGCAAACAAAACATCAATCGGGTCGTTGGATTGAAAAGCCACGAATTCCAGATCAGATTCATCTGTAGATGATTCATCACTTTGTGCAGTTAATAATTGCTTGAGTTTTTTCCACATACTCATTGATTATTGAGGATAAGCGAAAATAATTAAATTAAACTAAACTAAAGTAGCTGTTAATCCTTTTTATCAACAGCTTCTTCACTATTTTTGGTAATTACAGTTTCTATTAATTCAGACGGATTTGTATCAATAGGAGAAGTTGCATTTCCTGCAGGTTCCATTACTGCATCTTCCTCATTTACAATTCTTTCTCCAAATATCTCAACCAGATCTTCTCTGAAAATAACTTCTTTTTCCAACAATTTTTGAGCCAATAAATCTAATTTATCGCGATTGGTACGCAATAATTCTTTTGCACGCTCGTATTCACCTTCAATAATTTTAGAAACTTCGGAGTCAATCGTCTTTGCAGTTTCCTCGCTGTAAGGCTTGCTGAAACCGTATTCATTTTGTCCTGAAGAATCGTAATATGAAATATTTCCGAGTGTATTGTTCAATCCATAAATGCTGACCATAGCTGAAGCCTGTTTTGTCACACGCTCCAAATCGCTTAATGCACCGGTAGAAATATCTCCGAAAACAACTTCTTCAGCTGCACGTCCGCCCATTGTAGATGCAATTTCGTCCAACATTTGTTCTGTTGTAGTGATTTGTCTTTCTTCTGGTAAATACCAAGCTGCACCCAATGATTTTCCACGAGGAACGATGGTAACTTTTACCAAAGGAGCCGCATGTGGAAGCAGCCAACCCACAGTCGCATGACCTGCTTCGTGGTAAGCAATTCTCTTTTTTTCTTTGGGTTTGATTAATTTATTTTTCTTTTCTAATCCACCGATGATTCTGTCAACAGCGTCCAAGAAGTCTTGTTTTTCAACAACGGTTTTATTTTTTCTTGCCGCAACTAAAGCCGCTTCGTTACAAACATTGGCAATATCTGCACCACTGAATCCAGGCGTTTGTTTTGCTAGAAATTCACTTTCAACATCTGTACCTAAAGTCAATGGTTTCAAATGAACTTCAAAGATTTCTTTTCTTTCATTTAATTCCGGTAAATCCACATGAATCAAACGGTCAAATCTACCTGCGCGCATCAATGCTTTATCCAAAATATCAGCACGGTTGGTGGCGGCTAAAACGATAACTGTTGTATCTGTCCCGAAACCGTCCATTTCAGTCAATAATTGATTCAAAGTATTTTCGCGTTCGTCATTTCCTCCGGTAAAATTATTTTTACCACGGGCACGACCGATTGCATCAATTTCGTCAATGAATATAATCGCAGGGGATTTGTCTTTTGCATTTTTGAATAAATCACGCACACGTGAAGCACCAACACCCACAAACATTTCCACAAAATCAGAACCTGAAAGTGAGAAAAACGGAACATTAGCTTCACCGGCAACCGCTTTTGCTAACAAGGTTTTACCCGTTCCCGGAGGACCTACTAACAAAGCACCTTTAGGAATTTTACCTCCTAATTTGGTGAATTTTTCAGGGTTTTTAAGGAAATCAACAATTTCCTCCACTTCTTCTTTTGCACCTTCCAATCCAGCTACATCTTTGAATGTCACACGAACTTTTTCGTTTTCGTCAAATAATTTTGCACGAGATTTTCCGATGTTGAAAATTTGTCCACCTGGACCGCCACCTGCGGCACCGCCCATTCTTCTGAAAAGCAAATACCAAATCAAAGCAAAGAATAAAACCCAAATCAAAATGTTCCAGAATATTTTGCTGAAAGCATCCGGAGCTACATTTTCAAAAGTGGTATTTAAACTTTTTTCAGATTTAATTTGTTCAAATTCTTTTTCAAAATTGGCATTATCCGCTACAATAAATGAATATTGAGGTGAAGGCGCGCTCAACATATTTGAATTAGAATTCTGTGGCGCTATTTTTTTAAATTCTTCAGATTCCAAAGCAGTTTTCGTCAAATAAACGTCAACCTTATTTTCTTCTAAATGAAGTTTTACATTTTGTACGTAACCTTTTGATAGATAATCAAAGAAGGTACTTCTGTCAAGTGGTTTGACAGGCGTCATCATGGAATTAGAAAAAAACCAAAACCCAATAAGAACCAATCCTACTGCGGCATAAATCCACATCGGATTAAAAGTATTTTTAGGGCGCCTGTTATCTTTATTGTTATTGCTCAATTGCTTCTTTTTTAAACGGTTACTTTAATTTCTTTGGCATCTCCCCAAAGTCCTTCGATGTCATAATATTCTCTGAATTCTCTTTGAAAAACATGCACGATGATGTTGGTATAATCCATCAAAATCCATTGCGCATTTTCATTTCCTTCTACATGCCAAGGTCTTTCTTTGGTTTCATTTCTCACTTTTCTCTCTACAGTTCCGGCAATTGCGCTCACTTGTGTGTTCGAATTTCCGGTGCAGATGATGAAGTATTCACAAAATGCATTTTCTATTTCTCTCAAATCCAGAAGGGTAATGTCTTCTCCTTTTACGTCGCCGATTGCGTCTATGATAGTATCAATGAGTAGTTTTGAATCGATATTCTTTTTAATCATTCGTTTTTTATAAGTTTACAAAATTAAGGAATTATCCTCAAGTTTAGTGAATTTAAATAACTTTAAACCGCAGAAATAATATTATTTAAAAAGTATGGAAATTCATCAATATGATTCTATTCCCAGCACCAATACGGTTATCTTGGAAATGTCCAAAAAAGATGCCAAATCATGGACGGTAGTTTGGACTTCCAATCAAACAGAAGGAAAAGGATATGCAGGAAATGTATGGCGTACGGAAAAAGATAAAAATCTAGCAGTTAGTTTTTTGATTAATAGTGATTTAAATTATGAAAAACTGGTTCATTTCAATCAATGGATTTGTAATTGCATTTGTGAATTTTTAGAAAACTATTCAGATGAAGTTTGTGTCAAATGGCCTAATGACATCATTATCAAAAATAAGAAAGTTTGTGGGGTTTTGATTGAAACGCATAAATCTGAAAATCAGTTAAATATAATTACAGGGATTGGTTTAAATGTCAATCAAACTTATTTTGAAAATCTGAATAAAGCCGGTTCTTTGGCATCACAAACCGATCAGATTTATGACATTGAGGAAATTTTGTCAGGTTTACTGACAAAACTGGAAAGTTCTTATTATTTGATTCAGAATAAAGAATGGAATCTGATTATGAAAACTTACAATTCTAAATTATTTAGGAAAGATAAAGTGAGCGTTTTTAAAAAAGAAAATGAATTATTTAACGGTATAATTCAATTTGTGGATGAATCAGGTTTTCTTCATGTAAAACTTGAAAATGAGGAAATTAAATTATTTAAAAACAAAGAATTAGAAATGATGTATTAATGACAATTTTTGCAAATTCCTGACACTATATTGTTCATGTTGATGAATTGATAGCCTTTCGGTAAACTCACTTCAATTCTCTGATTCAGACATTCAACTTTTGAACATTTCACACATTGGAAATGGATGTGATTGTGCGTATGTTTTTGGTTTTCACAATCCTTGCACAAAGCGAAATAATTCTTCCCTGCTTCGGAAGTGACTTTATGCACTAAACCGTCTTCACAAAACGAATTTAAAATTCTGTAAACCGTAACACGATTCGTAATTCCTTTCAATTCCTTTTCGATCATATCCTGACTGAGCGCATTATCAGAATCTTGCAGTATTTTCAGAACCATTTCTTTGGCAGGCGTATTTCTCCTTTTGATTTCCATAAAGCAAATTTAATAAAAATTTTAATGAAACATTGTTGCATTAATTAAATCATTTTGTATTATTGCAACAAAATTGCTTTAATGAAAATTATTAAAAATAAAACTCTTGACTTGTTGGGAATTTCATCCGCCGGAATCTGTCTGATTCATTGCGTTATTTTTCCCTTACTTACCATCATTCCACTGGGATTGAGCCATAATCATTACATCGATTTGGGTTTTGCCTTAATAGGTTTATTCGCCATTTTCAGCATTAAAAACCTGAATCAAAATGTTAAGTACATTTTATTGTCGTCTATCTCTTTGATTTTAATTTCCGTACTGCTTGACATTTTGTTTCATTTTCATTCTCCGTTAATTTACGTCGGAGCTATTGGGTTGATAATCGGACATTTATTAAATCTAAAAAAACACAATTTATGAAAATTTACGATGTCATCATCATAGGCGGAAGCATGGCTGGTTTATCTGCTGCATTGACCCTTGGGCGTTCAGTAAGAACGGTTTTGGTAATTGATGGTGGAAAACCTTGTAATCGTTTTACGCCTCATTCACATAACTTTTTGACGCAAGATGGAATTGTTCCAAACCAAATTTTAGAAACTGCAAAATCGCAGATTTTAAAATATGAAACCGTTGAATTTTACGATGGAGAAGTTCAAAATGTGGTTAAAGACACTGAGTTATTCATAGTGGATTTGAGTTCTGAAGGTAGATTTTTCCATTCAAAAAAAGTAATTTTTGCAACTGGTCTAAAAGACAATCTTGCCGATATCCAGGGTTTGAAAGATTGTTGGGGGATCTCTGCCATTCATTGCCCTTATTGTCATGGGTATGAATTTAAACAAGTGAAAACCGGAATTTTAGCAAACACAGAAGCCGCTTTTCATTATGCTAAACTAGTTGGGAATTTAACTGATGAATTGTCTATTTTCAACAATGGAATTTCAGAATTTACAAATGAACAATCGGAATATTTAAAATTAAAAGGAATTCAGGTCATTGAAAATAAATTAATTGAAGTCCAGCATAAAGACGGTTTTATTAAAGGGGTTCAATTAGATAATGATCAATTTATAGAATTAAATGCTTTGTATGTGCGACCTGATTCTGAACAAAGCTGTAAAATCCCGGAATCGTTGGGTTGTGAATTAAATCCAAATAAATTATTAGTAGTTGATATATTTCAAAAGACCAATGTAGAAGGCATTTTTGCTTGTGGTGACAATTCCAATATGTTCCGATCGGTTTCAGCTGCGGTAGCTTCCGGAAATATGGCTGGAGCGAGTGTGAATATGGAGCTGTGCAATTAATTAACATAAAATAATTTTGTTAGATTATTCTAACATATTATATTTGCTGCATGAAATTTAAAAATTTATATATACTAGGTTTGATTCTATTTTCAAGTATGAATGTGTTTTCGCAAATTGCCGAAGAACAAGATTCAACCAATTTTGAAGATGATTTCAATGAGCTAGAAGGTGCGGTAATTACAGGAACCATGAAAGAAGTAAGTCGTTTGGAAAGTCCTGTTCCGGTGGAAGTTATCACCTCTAAATTATTTAAAAAAAATCCTACACCAAGTTTGTTTGAAGCAATCGGGATGGTCAACGGAGTTCGTCCACAGATGAATTGTAACGTTTGTAATACAGGCGATATTCATATCAATGGGATGGAAGGTCCTTATACTTTGATTTTGATTGACGGAATGCCTATTGTAAGTTCACTTTCAACGGTTTATGGTTTAAATGGAATTCCTAACAGTATGGTTGACCGCATCGAAGTGGTAAAAGGCCCGGCATCATCATTGTATGGATCGGAAGCCATGGGCGGAATCATCAATGTGATTACGAAAGATGCTTCCAAAGCACCTAAATTCTCTGCGGATTTCTTTACTACTTCTTGGTTGGAATACAGCGCGGACATCGCAACTAAATTTAAAATCGGAAAAGCAAATAGTTTGTTGGGTGTGAATTATTTCAAATATGATAATTTGGTCGATGACAATGGGGATAATTTTACCGATTTGACTTTGCAAGACAGGATTTCAGTTTTTAACAAATGGAATTTTGAACGCAAGGAAAACCGCATTGCGAGCTTGGGTTTGCGTTATGTGTATGAAGACCGTTGGGGCGGTGAAATGCAATGGAATAAACGAACCGATCGAGGAAGCGACAAGATTTATGGAGAATCTATTTTCACTTCAAGAATCGAAGCAATTGGAATGTATCAACTCCCAATAAAAGAGCGGATTATAACTCAATTTTCATATAACTACCATGACCAAAATTCATGGTATGGAAATATACCTTATATGGCCAATCAGGAAGTGATTTTCGGGCAGGCTTATTGGGACAAAACCTTTGGTAAGCATAGTTTGATGCTCGGTGCAACGCTTCGCCACACCAATTATGATGACAATACACCTGCAACTGCTTCACTAGATGGAGTGAAAAACGAACCTTCGAGGACTACTTTGCCAGGCGTTTTCATCCAAGATGAAATTAAATTTAATTCACAAAATACATTGTTGTTAGGTTATCGATATGATTACGACAAAAACCACGGAAGCATTCATTCACCGCGTGTAGCTTATAAATGGAATTCATTCAATAAAAGACAAACTTTGCGTGGAAGTTTCGGAACTGGATTTCGTGTGGTGAATTTGTTTACAGAAGACCATGCTGCGCTGACAGGATCGCGTGAAGTAATTATTTTGGAAGAATTAAAACCTGAAAAATCATACAATGGTAATTTGAATTATGTTACTCGTTTTTCAACTGATTTTGTGAATATTGACGTTGATTTAACCGGATTCTATTCTTATTTTACCAATAAAATTATAGGCGATTATGACATTGATCCGAACCAGATTGTTTATGATAATTTAAATGGTCATGCGATTTCACAGGGGATTTCACTCAATACAAACCTAACTTTTGATTTTCCTTTGCGGGCTTCGTTGGGAGTTTCTTACATGGATGTTTACCAAAAAGAGAAAGATGAAAACGGAATTTTACAGAAAAATCAGCAATGGTTTGCGCCGGAATGGTCAGGAACTTTTATTGTGAGTTATACTTTTCCGAAAAATTTCATGGTGGATTTGACCGGAAACTGGAATGGTCCGATGCGTTTGCCCATTTTACCCAATGATTATCGACCAGAATATTCGCCTTGGTTTGTAATTGCCAACATTCAATTGACCAAGAAATTTAACAATGGTATCGAAATTTATGGAGGAATTAAAAATTTATTTGATTTCATTCCGAGTGAAGATCCGTTGATGCGTGCTTTCGATCCGTTTGACCAAAATGTGGATGACCCGATTAACAATCCGAATGGTTATACTTTTGATACGACATATAATTATGCATCGTTGCAAGGAATTCGCGGTTTTTTAGGAATTAGATACAGTTTGTTTTAATTGAATGAATTTTTGCCTTAAAATATTTATATTTATTCTGTTGTTGAATTTTAAAGTGACTTCGGCACAAGAATCCATTTCTATAAACGAAATCGAAAGTAAATTAATTCAAAATAAAAAATACATCATAATCGAATTGTATACCGGTTGGTGTGGCATTTGTGCGATTCAAGACAAGAAAATTCAGAAAAATGATGAATTGATTAAATTGCTTGAAAATGAAGTATATCATGTCAAATTCGATGCAGAATCAACCGAATCCTTTATCCTAAATGGAATTAAGTTTGAAAACAAAAACGGCAAAATTCATGAATTTGCCAAAGCAATTTCTGTTGACTCGAATGCTTTTCCTGCTTGGGTTATTATGAATCCAAAATTTGAAGTCATTTTTCAGTACAATGGATTAATTGAAACAGAGGATTTGAAATCTATTTTATTGAAATTAAATAAATTGTATTGATTATTTAATAAGCAACTTCCATCTTTATTTTTTTGTTCTTCAACTTTTCATTGGACAATTTATTCAAAACATCTTTGACTTTTTTGCGGTTGACAGCCACATAAGAAGTTGTGTCTTTGACCTCAATTAAGCCGATGTCTTCTTTGGTCAATTCTCCTTTTTTGATTAAATAACCCACGATGTCAACCTTGTTCACTTTGTCCTTTTTTCCCACGCTGATGTAGATGGTTTGCAACGGTGAGTTTTGCGGCACTTTGTTATATCCGTCAACAGATTCTTCTGGCGTATCTTTTTTGATGAAAGGAAAATTTTCGTCCGGCGTCATGATGAGATAAGAAAAACCTTTGGCATTCATGCGCGCTGTACGACCATTTCTATGGATAAAAGCATCCACTTTTGGTGGCAATTGGTAATGTACAATCGACTCTACTTCAGGGATATCCAAACCTCTGGAAGCCAGATCTGTAGTAATCAAAATTCTGGCAGAATCATTTCTGAATTTCAGCAAAGCACGTTCGCGTTCGTCTTGTTCCATGCCACCATGAAAAGTTTCGCGTTCGATTCCTTTTTCATAAAGCAAATCCGAAATTCTGTCCACAGCATCTCTGTGGTTACAGAAAATCAAAGTTCGTTTATTGCCGATTTTACAAATGAGATGAAACAAAGTATCTAATTTTTCTTCAGAGGTCGTCATCACTTTTCTCATTTGAATGTCCGGTTTCGAATCATGCATTTTGAGAAAATCAACCGTTTTTACATCTCTCAAACCAGTGAATTCTGGAATATCATGCATCGCAGTTGCTGAAGTTAAAATTCTTTGAGAAAGGCTTTTCATTGATTTAATAATGAAACCCATATCTTCCTGAAATCCAAATTCTAATGATTTGTCAAATTCATCTAAAACCAAAGTTTTAATGGTCGAGGGATCAAAATTTTCAGTTTTTAAATGATAAGCAATTCTTCCCGGAGTACCGATCAACAGGGCAGGAGCCTCGGTTAGATTGTTGATTTCAATTTTTTTATCGTGCCCGCCGTAGCAAACCGAAACTTTGAAATCAGTGCCCATGGATTTAAAAACCTGTTCAATCTGCAACGCCAATTCTCTCGCCGGAACCAAAACCAAAGCTTGGATTCCGTCAACGTCATTGTCTAAGTTTCTCAAAACAGGAAACAAAAAAGCCAGCGTTTTTCCTGAGCCTGTCGGCGAAAGCAGGATGGTATCTTGCTCTTTTTCAGAAGTTTTGTATGTTGATTTCTGCATTTGATTCATATCCTGAATCTGGAGTTTTTGATAAATTGATTCTAATTCCATTTGGCAAAGTTAACGCAATTGGAATGGTTTGTCAGGATTAAAGCATTTGGAACACAATTTTTATTAATTTTTTAGTAGTTTTATCCATCAAAATATTCAATATGTCTGAGAAACTTTTTTATGCCATCCGAAGTGAAGATTTGAATTCTGTAAAAGAAATTCTTAAAAAAGATAAATCATTGATCAACGTAAAAGACCAAAGAGGTTCAACGCCTTTGTTATTGGCTACTTATTATGGTTTTGAGGACATTACTGATTTTATTTTGTCGCTCAATCCGGAATTGAATGAAAAAGATGGCTCAGGGAATACTGCATTGATGGGTGTTTGTTTCAAAGGCCACGAATCGATTGCAGAAAAGCTAATCAAAGCTGGAGCCGATGTAAATGAAACCAATTCTACGGGTGGAACGGCATTGCATTTTGCAGCGATGTTCAATAAAGTTAATTTGGTGAAATTACTTTTGAAAAATGGTGCGGACAAAACCATAAAAGACAACCGCGGAATGACGGTTGTAGAACAAGCAGAAAATCAAGGTGTAAAAGAGATAATTGAAATTTTTAATTCAAATTAATTTTTTCTGCAAACGCAATTATGTGACCGTCAGGATCAGTAAAATAACATGCCTTATCACCCCAATTTCTTTCTGAAACATGACTGATTAATTTTGCTCCTATTTCGATTGCATTTTTAAACTCATCCTCAATATCAGTTATATAGAAGTACAATTCGCAACGCGGGATTCCCGTTCCTTCATTTGGATGTGGAGTTTGATTATTTAGAATTGCAGCCATTCCTGCATTGGGCATCAAACCTAATTTACAGTTATCATTTAATTCAAATTCGGTCATTCCAGGAACATTTAAAACAGGTTCTTTTCTGAATAATTTTTTGTAAAAATCGGTGCTGATTTCCTGATTTTCTACATAAATAATGAAATTTATATTTTTGATATTCATAATTTTATGAATTTAATTTATCTTATGAAGATTAATTTTTCATCAGTCGATAATTTCGCATCAAATGAATAATTATTGACATTAAAATTTTTCACTTCATCGATGGTTGAAACGTTGTTTTCAGCACAAAATCTTGCCATCGCTCCACGTGCTTGTTTAAAGAAAACCATGATTTGTTTCAATTCTCCGTTTTTATAATCGTAAAATTCAACATCGATTTTTTGCCCTTTTAAATTTTTAGCATCCAACACTTTTGCGTATTCATTGCTGGCTAAATTGAGTAAAATTTCATTCTTTTTCATTTTGGAATTCACGAAATCAGTCAAAGTTTCTTTCCAAAATCCATATAAATTTTTCGAACCTTTTACATCCAATTTTGAACCCATTTCTAAACGATACAACATCACGCGGTCGCTCGGTTTTAAAATTCCATATAATCCGGAAAGGATGAACAAATTCTGGTTCAAATAGTCCTGTGCGTTTCCATTTAAACTTTCTGCATCCAATCCACGGTAAACTTCCCCTTTGAAAGCCAGCACGCCTTGCACGCTTTTTTTCTTGGTGGGTTTTGGTTTCCAATCTGCGTAGCGCTCTATATTCATTTCTGCCAAATCCGTCGAAATTGACATCAGTTTTTCTAAATCTTTTGGAGTTAATTTTACTAATTCATTCATCACATTTTCAGAATGGGAAAGGAATTTAGGTGTGGTCGATTTTTGCCATTCACCATTTGTTTCCAAAGACATCAATTTTGCAGGAGAAAGTAATATTTTCATTTTGTAAATTTAAAACATTTCTTTAGTTTTAAAATCTAATTGAAACTTATGAAAAGTATTGTTGCAGCATTCATTCTTCTTGGATTTTCTATTTCCTTTGGTCAGATTTATGAATTTGACAAATCTGTTTCGATTAAAAATACTTCTGAAATTATTGAAAATAAATACTTTAATAGTTTAAGTTTCATGAATGAAAATGAACGTAGTTATGCGTTTTTTGTTACGGATGAAAATAATGGAGTGATTAGGGATGAAAAAAACAGAATGTTACATTTCTTTGAATTTTCAAATAGTCAAAATAACTCTTATCAATTTGAGTATAAATACAGTATTAAAATGATGAATGGAAAAGAGTTTAATAAAGAACTTTATGAAATTACAAAAAATACTGAAACTGAATTCATCATTAAAAAATTTCGTAACGAACGAAAGAAAAATATTGATTATGAATTCATTGTAAATATTGAGAAGTCGGATTTTAATTTTTTATTCGTACCATTTGAGAAAAGCATTGAAAATTCATTTCAAATCGTTGATTTAATTGGTCAAGAACTGAATACTAAGGAAAATTATCAAATTTCTTTTTTTGAATTCAAAAATTGTAAATCAAGAATGGAAATTTTGGAAGTCGATAAATTTAGAATTGCACTTCCAAATAAATTAGTAATATACTAATAAAATGATACTACATAAACTCATTAATATCCCCCTTTCCTTCACGCAAAACCACAACATCATCATTTGTGATATCTACGATTGTTGAAGCTCGGTTATCGCCGACACCGCTGTCCACAACCAAATCCACAAGTTTATCAAATTTCTCTGCAATCAATTCCGGATCAGTAATGTATTCAATGATTTCATCCTCATCGTGAATTGAAGTTGAAGCAATTGGATTTCCTAATTTCTCCACGATACACCTTGGAATATGATGATCAGGAACACGGATTCCAATAGTTTTTCTATGTTTATAAGCGTTCGGTAAATTATTGGAAGCTTCCAAAACAAATGTAAAAGGACCGGGCAAGGCTCTTCTCAACAATTTGAAATTTGAATTGGAAATTGGTTTTGTGTATTGTGACAAATGGCTCAAATCATTACAAACAAAGGAAAACTGTGACTTGTCGAGCTTAACACCTTTTATTTTCGCAAGCTTTTCCATCGCTTTCATATTCGTGATATCGCAACCCAAACCGTAAACCGTATCGGACGGATAGATAATCAGTCCTCCATTTTTTAAAACATCAACGATTTGATTGATTGCTCTTTCATGTGGGTTTTCCGGATGTACTTTGATTAATTTAGCCATAGCTTTTCATTTTTTCAAATTTAATGAAATGAAATTTAGAAAACAAGCCAACTTTGATTAATCCTGAGCTGTCCAGACTAATTCATTGATTTTGTAACCAGATTTTGCTGCAATTAATGTATAAAGATCTTTAATTTCTTCAGGAATCGTTTTTTCCCTTGAAAGAATCCACATATTGTCTAAACTTTCTCCAAACACCAATACATATTTATATTCATCATCAATTTTTACAACATTGTATCCGCTATAAAAAGGACCGAAAAACGAAACTTTCAAAGCACCTTCATTTGCTTCATTTACAAATTTAGCTTTACCGATGGATTGCCGCCATTCGTTGTCTTCGGCATGAAATCCTTTGTTGTCAACTTTGATAGAACCGTCTTCATTCAAAGTATATTCAGCCGTAACTTTTGATAAACCTTTTTCCCATTTAAAATCCAAACGTGCAATTTCATACCATTTTCCCGCATATTTTTTTACATTAAAATTTTGAACGATATCTTGTGAAGGTTTGATAGGCTTTAAAATTTTATAAGTCAAATAACCTGCTCCCGCAAAAACGGCAACTGCTATAATTAATTTAATTTTCATGTTACTTATTTTACCAAAATTAAATCAATTATGATACCAATTCAATTGAAATTTAAATACATGGAGCATTCGATTTAAAAACAAATGCTCCATAAAAATGATATTATTTTATGCTAAAAAATCTTTTATAACAGCTGAAAATGGAGTAGTGGAACGACCGATCAATCCTGACAAAGTTTTACTGTCATCATAAAGGTCACCTTTGGAAGCGCCGATATCACTGTTCGCCAAAACTTTTGCAAAATCTTCGGGTAAGCCCAACGAAGTGAGCACCTCTGTAAATTCTGATTCTGGTAAGTTATTGAAAGGAATTTCTTTTCCTGTTTGTTTTGAAATTTCTGAGGCAAAGTCGGTCAAAGTATAAGCTTCATCTCCCGCCAATTCATAAGTTTTTGCTTGATGACCATTAGTTGTCAAAACTACTGCGGCCGCTTCAGCGAAGTCTTCACGCGTAGCAGAAGCAATTTTCCCATCGCCTGCACTTCCGATAAAAGCACCTGCTTTTATAGCTCCGGAAATTGAACCAGCATAATTTTCAGTATACCAGCCATTTCTCAAAATAGTATAATAAATTCCTGATGCTTTCAAAGCTTCTTCCGTTGCCAAATGTTCAGCGGCCAAAATCAATGTAGAAGTATCGGCATGTAAAAGACTTGTATAGACGATCCATTTTACTCCTGCATTTTCAGCAGCCTTAATCACATTTTTATGTTGGATTTCTCTTTGTCCGATTTCATTTCCGGAAATCAAAAATATAGTATCAATTCCTTTTAGCGAATCAGTTAAAGTTTCAGGTTGGGAATAATCAAAAACTCTGGCTTCAATTCCTAAATCTTTTGCTTTTTCTGGTTTCCGCACCAACGCTACCAGGTTTTCAGCGCTTGTTCTTTCTTTTAATTTGGCTACGGTAATTTCTCCCAATTGACCTGTAGCGCCTGTGATGGCTATTTTCATTTATATTAAAAATTTAATTGTAATTACATTTGTTACATTTATGTTCAAAAAAATATTAGTGTTTAAATTGTTCAAAAAACTCAGCCAGCGTACGATTGTTTAAATTTTCACTGACGACAGCATTTGTTTCTTCAAATAAATTTTCGAGTTTTTCATTGATTTGTTTTCCAATAGGGCAGTCTGGATTTGTTTTTTTATTTTTCCGGCCCAAAATTTCTGAATTTTTTACAGCATTATAAATATCGGAAAGAAAGATTTGCTGACTCGATTTATTCAACCGAACGCCGCCATCTTTACCTTTTTTAGTGATGATTAACCCTGCTTCATTCAAGGTACCGATTTCTCTTCTGATAACAACTGGATTGACATTGATGCTTCCTGCAATGTACTCGGAACTCAACCATTCATCTGGCTCTGAAGCCAAAAGTGTTAAGATGTGAATCGCCGTTGCAAATCTTGTGTTGTTCATTTCGTGGATAAATTTATACTAAAATTTTTAATGTAACAAAAATTATTACAATAATATAAATGTTTATTACCAATAACCTTAAATTAAACACAATTTATCTGATTTTGCGTAAATTGCTTTCGATTTTAGCTACATGCGTCAATTTCTATTTTTTATATTAATTTTCACTTCTGCAATTGGATTTTCTCAGACCAAAGAAATTCCTCATTTTCAGGTGGATTCAGGTAAACCACAGTTAAATTTCCAATCCATAGAAGTAAATGTAGTCGGAAAAGCAGCTGATGTTCATTTGTATCAATCTTTTACTGTTCAAAATAAAATCAACGGATATTACCTTTATCCGGTAAATTTGGAATCTTCGCTTTATGAACTGACTGTTTATCTTTCTGATAAAATTATTTCGATGGATGTCAGAAATATGGACAACATCCGCAAACAGGTTTTAGCTGAAAATAAAAAAGGAAAAAAAGTCACGCTCAAGCATCAGGACGATTCTAATTTTATCAAATTAAATATACCTTCCATTCCGGAAAATGAGGAAATCAAAGTCGTTTTAAAATATACTCAGAATTTAGCTGTTAATAACGAATCGAAAAACCTTGAAATTCTCTCTTTTATCAATTCTGCTTACGAATTGAATTTGAAAGAATTTGAATTTAAAATCAACTTAATCAGTCCCACACCGATCGACCATGCAGAAATTAATTCACACGAAACTGTAAACAAAAAAGTTTCAGAAAAGTACCAAACTTTCTCATACACAGGAAATAAATGGAATAATTCAATTCAATTAAATTACAATTCCAAAGGAAAAGAGGCCGATGCAGGAATGTTGGTTTATGAAGAAAAAGGTTGCCGTTATATTTTAGGAGTTGTGGAGCCGCCAAAAGAAATCAAACCTGAACAAATAGCACCTCGAGAATATGTTTTTGTGATGGATATTTCCGGTTCCATGCAAGGATTTCCGATTGAGACTTCCAAAGAATTAGTAAATCGCATTTTACACGATTTGAAACCCGAAGAGAAATTCAACATTCTCTTTTTTGCAGGAAGCAGTGATTTTTTTGCCAAAGAATCTGTTTATGCCACGCCTGAAAATATCGATTTGGCAATTCAGATGATAAATGACAAGCGCGGAACGGGTAAAACCAAACTGGCCGAGGCACTCAAAAAAGTTTATACTTACAAGCCTGATAAAGCTTACAATAGGATTGTCGTTTTGGTGACCGATGGGAAATTAAACGAAGAAAAAAGCCTTTATTTTGATTTAAAACAAAACCTCAAAGATGCGCAGTATTTCTGTTTCGGGATTGGTTATGACATTGACCGTAAGACGATTCAGCAGATTTCGCAGATTTCAGGAACAGAATCAGTTTTGATTGCTGACCAAATCGATGCCAAAAAGGAAATGGATAAATTTTTCAATACCATTCGTACGCCGCTTTTGAGATACATTCAGGTGCAATCTAAAAATCTGAATTTATCTGAAACTTATCCGAGCCAATTCAATGGATTTCTTTCAAGTGAATCTTCAAGTTTCGTCAGCAAAGAATGCAGTGGAACGCGTGATCCAAAATTAATTCTGACCGGAATTAACGGTGAAGAAAATTACCAGGAAGAATTTTCGCTTCCAAATGTCGATAACAATCAAGATTTAAAAATCCTGAAATACCTTTGGGGGAAAGAAAAAATTGAATTTTTACTTCAGGAAGAAGAACGATGCGGTTCGCGTTGTATCAATGATGGAAAATACCGAAATCAAATTATCAAAATAGGTGAGGAACTCAACATCGCCACGCCTTATACTTCATTTATCGAAGAATCTTATGTAAATAATAACAACAATCGAGGACGCAAATACTCTCTTTATGAAAATCCAAATAACCAAGTGATTTTCCAGAATGATTATGATTCTGATTTTGATAAAGTTCCCAATACCATTGATGAATGCCCTTATGACAGAGGTTTGATCAGCCGAAAAGGTTGTCCGAAAACCAAACAGGAAAAAATCACCACCGAAATCAACCGCATGTTGGAAGGAATTGAATTTGATTTTGATTCGTTTTTAATTAAATCTGAATTTTATGAAAAATTAAATACGGCGGCTTCGATTATTTCTTCACAATCTGAACAAGTTTATGTCGTGGAAGGGCATACCGATGCGGCGGGAACGCCCCAATACAACCAAAATTTATCAATGAGTCGTGCGAAGGCTGTGTCAGATTATTTAGTTCAAAAAGGTGTAAAAGAATCGCAGATGAAACTAATAGGGAAGGGCGATACAGAATTGAAACATCCTGAATGCAGACCGCAGGAAGTTTGTGATGACCAGAAAAATTTTGAAAACCGTCGAGTTATTTTCAAGACTTTAAATTAAATTTGTAGAAATCACTAACTAAAAATGAAAGCCTCTTTTATAATTCTCAGTTTAATTTTTATCACTTCCTGCACACAGCAGAAGTTGTTGACGCATAATTTTATTGATTCCGATTTAGACGGTGTGCACGATAATCGCGATGCTTGTCCGAATGAACCTGGTTCTATTTTTAATTTTGGCTGTCCCGATGACGAACCTCAATTGTCATTGTCATTTAACAAAGAAAAATCTACAGATTCCGATTTAGATGGAGTTCCGGATGATAAAGATGAATGTCCGTTTGTATATGGTTCACCTTTTAATCAGGGTTGTCCGTTCAAAACAAAACCCTTGTAAATTAGATTATAAAATAATAAAGCGAATAATCTCAAAAGAAATTCTTCGCTTTCATTTTAATTACCCATTATTAATTTAATCACATCCCCGGCTGCAAACGTGTGGTGATTGCGATTCTGTTCCATGCATTGATAGTCACGATGGCCATGATGATTTGCGCTATGGTATTTTTATCGAAGAATTTTTCAGCTTCGGCATAAGTTTTATCAGTCAATCCATGTTGAGAAATCAAAGTGATTTCCTCTGTCATAGCTAGAATTACTCTTTCTTCTTCGGTAAACAAATTCGTTTCACTCCACGCATTCAAAAGAAAAATTCTTTGAGTTGTTTCTCCATACTTGATCGCATCTTTTGTATGCATGTCGATACAGTAAGCACAACCATTGATTTGCGAGGCTCTGATTTTGATTAGTTCTTTGAGCGTTTTGCTGATTGAAACTGTTTGTAAATAACCTTCTAATCCCATCATTGCTTTGTAAGCTGCGGATTCTGTCGTTGCCATGTTAAATCTTGTTTCCATTTTTTTAAATTTAATTGTTTATATTTTATTTATTTAATTCGTCCAAACTCAATGAATATTCATTTTGATTTGCCAATAAAAATGAAGCTGCACAGCCAATCCATACCGAATAATCCAGTGGCACCTTCATCCCGAAAGCAATCATCATCGAAAGCGCAAAAGTCATTAGCAGAAAACCTGAGCCATAAGCCGCAATCTTGGTTTTATACCCCAAAAGAAGCATCAGCGGAAAAATAATTTCCAATGAGGTAGCAGTATAAGCGCCAACTTTACTCAAAAATTCAGGTAAGAAAAACGTAAGTAGCCGGGTATATTTTTCAAAATTATTCCAATTGCCCCAGACAGAATTTTCACCCCAAAATCCAAAGCGGTCTGCAACTGCTGAAAGCATCGTAACAGCAATAGCGATTCTTAAAAATAATTGAGCGAACTGAACTTTTTGACTTTTCATGATTATAATTTTTAAACAAGACAAAGTTGCGCTTTCTATATTTCAAAAAACTTAAACTGGTTTAAGAAAACATTTTTAAATAAAATAATTTGCTGAAATTTACATCATCCTGTGATTTTCAACGATTGAATCAATCCCTGATTCAGTTCCAAATGATATTTTAAAACAATAGGGCTTCCCGGAAATGTTCCTGAGGCTTCTGCCGATAGGACATTGTCATTTTCGTTATAATCTAATGGTTTCATTGTGGCTTCGTATTTTTTATTGGCTTTGTCAATCCAGTTTTCAATTTCTGCTTTTCCGTTGTGAGTTTTGCCTTCATCGAATACTTCAGCATTTTCAGTAAAACAATTTGCATAAGCTATACTGTTAAATTCGTTTTGCGCTTTCACTAATTCTGAGACAATTTTTGGTAAATTCATATTATTGTATTTTAAGATTATTAAATTGTTGGTACGGTGCCGCCATCTATTACAAATTCAGTTCCTGTTAAATAATTGGCTCTTGGAGAAACAAGAAAACCAACCAATTCAGCTACTTCTTCCGGTTCTGCAGGTCTGCCATAAGGTACTCCTCCCAACGCATCCACAACACTTTGCTGAGCTTCCTCAATAGATATTTTTGAATTTTGGGCAATTGTTTCCAACCATACTTTGACATTTTCTGTCCTGATCCATCCTGGTGAAACAGTCAGGACGCGAACACCTTTTGGCGTGACTTCATTTGATAAACTTTTACTGTAATTTATCAATCCTGCCTTTGCAGCTGCATAAGGCAAAGTAGAATCATACAAAGGCAATTTACCCTGGATGGAAGCGATGTGAATAATTACACCAGTTTTTCGCTCTATCATTTGTGGTAAAAATCCTCTGTCGAGTCGAACAGGAGCAAGCAAATTAGTTTGTAGAGTTGATTCCCAATCTTCATCCGTTAATACGGTAAAACCACCTGCAGGTGTTGATGAAGAGCCAAGATTGTTCACAAGAATATCCAGCCTCCCGTAAGTTGACAATACTTCGTTGATTACTTTTCGAGTTCCTTCTGCCTTACTCAAATCGGAAGAAATGAAATGCAAATTGTTGTTTTCTTTTTCAGGTGCATTCCTTGCGGTAATAATAACCGTTGCACCAGCTTGTAATAGTCTTTCTGCAATTGCTTTTCCGGCTCCTTTTGTTCCCCCGGTTACCAAGGCAATTTTACCTTGAAGTTCGTTGTTGTAATTAAATTGATTTTCCATTTTGTTATTTCTTTGGTGCAAAATTCCGAAGTATCTCAATTTCTGACAATAACGGAAAATCGAATTGCATAGGGATAATTTTTTCCCCTATTGTGCATTTTGGAACATTGGGTTAATTTTACAGTATGCATGAAAGAAAAATACCACTGAACTTAAATTGCGGTCTCGACCTTATCGGTGAAGTCCTTTACGGTAAATGGAAAATCCGTTTGTTATGGTTCATCAATGAAGGACACCTCCGTCCCAGCGAGCTCCAGCGTAAAATCCCTAATGCTTCAAGGCGGGTTTTGAACATCCAGCTCAGAGAATTGGAAGAACACGGATTGGTTTGCAAAATCATCTACGCGCAGGTTCCACCCAAAGTAGAATATTTCCTGACGGATTTTGGGAAAACATTGATTCCTGTAATTTCCACATTGGGAAACTGGGGCGATGCTCATGAAAAACGGTTGAGGGAAGTTATTTTAGCAAGAACAAAAAAAGTGATTGTAAATTAATATCCATGCATATCAATTCCTTCTGTACGTTGTAGCGTAACTTTCTTACCCATTTTTTTCTGGATTACCCTGAAATGTTGCAATTCGTCATCTGTCAAAATATTGATAGCCGTCCCTTTTTCACCTGCACGACCCGTTCGACCGATTCTGTGAATGTAATCCAAGGGTGAACGTGGCAATTCATAATTGATAACACAAGGCAGAGATTCGATGTGTATTCCACGGCCGATCAAATCAGTCGCTACCAAGATCTGTGCACCGTTAACCCTGAATTCTTCCAGATTATTTCTACGCGCACCTTGCGATTTCTGACTGTGAATGGCAACCGCTTTTATTTTATTTTTCTTTAGTTTTTCAACCAGATTATCAGCAGACCTCGTAGAGGAAACGAAGATCAAAGCTTTTTTCACTTTCTTTTCCTTAATTAAATAACGTAAAAACGGTCCTTTGTTTTCAGGCGAAACGTGATAAGCGATTTGTTCAATGTCATCAATTTCAACTTCCTCTTTTTTGATTTCAATCAGTGTAGGATTTTTGGAAAGACGTTGCTTCATTTCAGCAACCTTGTCGTCTAAAGTAGCAGAAAACATTGTCGTTTGTTTCTGAGTAGGCATCAATCCAAAAAGCTTATCCATCTCTTCTCCAAAACCCAATTGGAACATTTTGTCCGCTTCATCTATTACCAAATGTTGGATTGCCGAAATACTCAAAGCATTGTGGTCGATCAAATCCAAAAGACGGCCTGGTGTTGCGATCAGTACTTCCACACCATATAAACCTTTCATTTGAGGATTGATAGAAACACCGCCATAAACTGCCATCGTACGGATTTCACGCTTCAGATTTTCTGTAAAAGCTCTGAAAACTTCATCAATCTGTATAGCCAATTCCCTCGTAGGAACCAATACCAAAACTTGAATATTACGGTCTTTTTTGATTTCTGTATTTTGTAGCTTATCCAAAATCGGCATCACAAAACAAGCCGTTTTTCCCGAACCCGTTTGTGCAATTCCCATCAGGTCTTTTCCCTGTAAAATAACAGGAATTGTCTGCTCCTGAATAGGAAATGGTTTCAGATACCCTAACTTTTTTACGGAATGAATGATATTGCTTGATAATCCCAAGGTTTCAAATGACATAAAATCTTATTTAGCCACAAAGATAAGTTTTCTCCAAAATCATTTTTTCCAATATAACTCACAAAAATAAATAAAGTATCCTATTTAAAGTAAATAGAAATTGAATTTTAAAATTTAACTCAATTTCTCTAAAGCTTCTGAAACAGAATTGAGAAAATTTATCTGTTTTCCTTGGTTGCTTTCGAAAATGAAATCGTTCAAACTTTTGGAATTGAATTCAGAAAAATCTCCAACAATGACCAAACGAATTCTGTAATTGGAAAATTTCTGTAGAATCTCTCCCGCCAGTTTATTTTTCAATTCAAAAAAATCATCGGTAAGATTGTGTTTGTGAATGATGATTTTATCAAATCCTTGATAATAAACATTTCCCATCAAATCCAAACCGTCTTGTTCATTTTTAATCAGAATTCCATCCGAAATGATCTCTGCGATTGGGGAATTATTTATTTTATGAGTTTTGATTTGTATCATTTTTCAATCTCCTTCAAGCTTTCCATCTTTTTGTTAGCAAGAAAGCCTTTGATATCTTCGAAATGTTCACGCACGCGTTTGTTTCCAAATTCAAAAACTTTTTCCGCCAATCCATCCAAGAAATCACGGTCGTGAGAAACCAAAATTACTGTTCCTTCAAAATCTTTTAAAGCATCTTTGATAATGTCTTTGGTTTTCATATCCAAATGGTTGGTAGGCTCATCGAGAATCAAAACATTGTAAGGTTCAAGCAATAATTTAACCATTGCCAAACGCGTTTTTTCGCCACCCGAAAGGACTCTTACTTTTTTGTCGATGTCATCTCCTTTAAACATAAATGCACCTAAAATGTTTTTAATTTGCGTTCTGACATCACCTTCTGCAATGCGGTCAACAGTTTCAAAAATTGTTAAATCTTCGTCTAACAAAGACGCCTGATTTTGTGCGAAATAACCTATCTTGGCGTTGTGTCCGATTTCTAATTTTCCATCAAAATCAATTTCGCCCATCATGGCTTTTATCATGGTCGATTTTCCTTCACCATTTTTACCAACCAAAGCTACCTTTTGTCCGCGTTCTATGACCATATCAGCATCTTTGAACACAACATAGTCTCCGTATTTTTTAGATAAACTTTCAACGGTGACCGGATATTGTCCCGTGCGTTGCGCAGGTGGGAATTTCAATTTCAAAGCCGAAGAATCAACTTCATCAACCTGAATGATGTCCAGTTTCTCCAGCATTTTGACACGAGACTGAACCTGCAAAGTTTTGGAATAAGTTCCTTTGAAACGCTCGATGAAATCACGGTTTTCCGCAATCATTTTTTGTTGCTCTTCGTAGTGTTTCTGCTGTTGTTCACGTCGTTCCTGACGAAGAATTAAATAATCTGAATATTTCGCTTTATAATCATAAATGCGTCCCATCGTCACTTCGATCGTTCGGTTAGTAATGTTATCTACAAACGCTCTATCGTGGGATATAACCATCACGGCTTTGGCTTGGTTTTTCAAAAATTCTTCTAACCATTGGATCGATTCGATGTCCAAATGGTTCGTTGGTTCGTCTAATAAAATCAAGTCAGGTTTACGAAGCAAGATTTTTGCTAATTCGATGCGCATACGCCATCCACCTGAAAATTCAGAAGTTGAACGGTCTAAATCTTCCTGTAGGAAACCCATTCCTTTCAGTACTTTTTCCACTTCGGAATCGTAATTGACTTCTTCGATGGAATAAAATTTCTCGCTCAATTCTGACACGCGCTCAATTAATTTCATGTAATCGTCGCTTTCATAATCGGTGCGTACAGTTAATTGTTCGTTGATGTCATCTATTTCGTTTTTCATTGATAAAAATTCATGGAAAGCCTTGGATACTTCTTCCCGAACAGTGCAATTGTCTTCAGTCAATAAATGCTGCGGCAAATAAGCGATGACTGCTTCTTTGGGAGCGTAAATATTTCCTGAACTGGGTTTATTGATGCCCGCAACTATCTTCAGCAAGGTTGATTTTCCGGCTCCGTTTTTACCCATGAGGGCTATTTTATCGTTTTCATTGATCACAAAACTTACTCCGCTGAAAAGGGTTGTCGCGCCGAAGTTAACGGCAATGTCATTGACTGTTATCATAATTCTTTATCGAAAAACGGTGCAAAGATAAGTTTTTGGAACTTAGTATTAGTTAGTAGTGAATCTTAGGCTTGGATAATTATAATTGGAATATTCAACAGGCCAATTAATCTTAGAAATAATTCTTATTTAATGAGTATATTTGTATGATGATAAAGTTTTTTTTTAAAAAAATATTATTGTATATGACGATTGGACTTTTTGCGTTTTTTATCATTACAGTTCTTATACCTTACCTCAATTTTATTTTACAGAGTAGTATTGTCAATAAAGAAGACAAAAAAATCATAGCTATAGCTCATCGCGGTGCCTCTAAATTAGCTTTTGAAAATTCCTTAACTTCTTTTCAAATAGCATTGAAACAAAATATAGATGTAATAGAAATTGATGTTCATTTGACAAAAGACGATGTCGTCGTTGTTTCTCATGATTATAATTTAAAAAGGATTGCCAAATTGGATGAAGATATTGAAGATTTAACTTATGAACAGATTAAGAAGTTAAATATTGGTGATGGCTTTGTGAATGAAAAAATTCCGACATTAAATGAAGTCCTTAAACTCATTGATGGTAAGAAAAAAATCATGATTGAACTAAAATGGCCTCGCAAAGGAATTTACAAAAATCTTGTATCTAAAACTTTGGCTTGTATTGTTCAAAATGAAGCTGTAGAATGGTCTATAATTCAATCATTCGAGAAAGATTATCTGAAAGATGTTATCGAGAAATATCCTCAGATTGAATGTCATCAACTAGTATTTGGTTTATCTAAAATATTACCGATTTACTATGACAATCATTTCAGATTTGGACAATTTGAACCGTTAGAGGGGGTTTCTTCTGTAAACATTTTTTATATGTATTTAAATTCTTCCTTCGTGAAAAAAATGCATTCAAAAGGAATTAAAGTAATGGCCTTTACGCTCAATGATGAAAAAAAAATAGCCCGTGCTGTAAATTTTGGTGTGGACGGAATTATATCTGATGAGGCAAATATTATAAAAAAATTTTATGATTAATTATTTGAATTGTCTAAAATAATCTGCCATTTCTTTTTTGTAAAAATTTGTAAATAGTCGGTTTACTTTATTTACATAAATGAAAAACATCATCGTAGAACTTGCTGCTACAATAACAAAGAAAGTTGCAACTGAAAACCAAAAAATATAAGCGGAAACATTCCCGTATTTCAGTATGGTTACCCATCCAAATATTGCTACTAGATTGGGTAAGAAATATATAAAAAAACCTATCGAAGCATTCAGGGTTTTAGCAATGGAGGATTTCATGTTATTCTTAAAAAATGAATTACCATACAAAAAGCCTAACCAAGATGCATGAGGATGACCTGTAATTTTAGTTACTACAGTCATGAGTTCCAGCGTATATAATTCAATTCTTTTTTCTACAATATGATTCGCGTTTTGAACTCCAGCCCATGCTGAAATAGCCAATAAAGCAATGATACCTACAACAGTCAGGGTGTCTGGATTTTCTTTTATATCTCTCACTAAAGTATTGTCAGCTTGGAAAAAACTGCTGAGAGGTATAATAATTGCAGATAAAAAAATAAGACTACCGGTATAAGCCATTTTGACTCTCCAGTTGATCTCGTCTCTCATGCTTTTTATTTCTTCAAGATAAAAGCTGACATTTTCATCGTTTACAGAGATTTTTTTCTTTTTCATTTTTAAGTAGAGTGTCTTATTAGAAATAACCAAACTTACATAAAAATCATTTAAGTGTAAATAATGTTTTTAAAATCACAACTTCTCCACCAGAAACTGCCCTGTAAAAGATGATTTGGTTTTGGCGATTTCTTCGGGAGTTCCTTGTGCAACGATGGTTCCGCCTTTTTTACCACCTTCCGGTCCGATGTCGATGACCCAATCTGCTGCTTTGATGATGTCCATGTGGTGCTCGATGACAAAAACGGTGTGTCCGATTTCAATCAGGGCGCGTAAAGCTTTGAGCAGTTTTTTGACATCGTGGAAATGCAATCCCGTTGATGGTTCGTCGAATATAAATAACGAGTGGTTTTTGGTCTGCCCTTTTGTAAGGAAGGATGCGAGTTTGATCCGCTGTGCTTCTCCGCCCGAAAGGGTATTGGAGGACTGTCCGAGCTGCACATAACCCAAACCGACTTCCTGCAAGGGAAGGATTTTCTCTACTATTTTTTTGTCTTCGTGTTTCTGGAAGAATTCAACGGCTTCGTCGATGGTCATGTGGAGAATGTCGGAAATATTTTTTCCGTGGTATTTGACTTCGAGGATTTCCTTTTTGAAACGGTGTCCGTGGCAAGTATCGCACAAGAGTTCCACGTCTGCCATGAACTGCATCTCGATAGTGATGGTCCCTTCGCCTTTACAAGCATCGCAGCGTCCCCCGTCTACGTTGAATGAGAAATGTTTGGCTTCGTAACCGTGGAGTTTGCTTGCTTTTTGTTTGGCGTACAATGCACGAATGTCGTCGTAAGCTTTGACATAAGTCACGGGATTGGAACGGGAAGATTTACCGATGGGGTTTTGGTCAATTAATTCAATATTTTGAATTTTATTGATGGAACCGGATAGTTCATCAAACTCACCTATTTTATTTCCATAAATTCCTAAATTTCTTTGCAGAGCAGGGGTGAAGATATCTTTCATCAACGTACTTTTCCCTGAACCGCTGACGCCTGTGATGACCGTCAAGGTGTTTAAAGGAAATTTGGCATCGACATTTTTGAGATTATTTTCACGTGCGCCTTTTACTTCGATGTAGTTTTTAAATGGTAAACGTTTCTGTGGAATTTCCACTTCCAATTGACCATTTAAATACTGAGCGGTCAAAGTTTTTGATTTTAATAAATCAGGATAAGTTCCTTCAAAAACTACTTCACCCCCGTGGGTTCCCGCTTCGGGGCCGATGTCGATGATGTGATCGGCTGCTTTCATGATGTCTTCGTCGTGTTCGACCACAATCACCGTATTGCCCAAATCGCGCAATTTTTTTAAAACTCCGATTAATCTTTCGGTATCTTTTGAATGTAATCCAATCGAGGGTTCATCTAAAATGTACATGGAACCTACGAGCGAACTTCCCAGTGAAGTGGCTAAGTTGATTCGTTGGCTTTCACCTCCGGAAAGTGTATTGGAAGCGCGGTTGATGGTCAAATAGCTCAAACCTACATCAAGTAAAAATTCAATTCTGCTTCGGATCTCGTGGAGAATTCTTTTGGCAACTTTTTCTTCGTAATCGTTTAATTTTAATTCATCAAAGAAAATTTTTAATTCATCCAAAGGTAAATCTACCAAATCCTGAATGGCTTTTTGCTGAATTTTTACATAAGCAGCTTCTGGACGCAAACGTTTTCCTTTGCAAGTCGGGCAAGCCGTTTTTCCACGATAACGCGAAAGCATGACGCGGTATTGGATTTTATAAGTATTGGATTCGACCATTTTGAAAAAACCATCAATGCCTTCCCAGTTTCCTTTTCCTGCCCAAAGAATTTCTCTTTGTTCGTCAGATAATTCATAATAAGGACGATGAATCGGGAAATCAAATTTAGAAGCAAGTTTGATGAAATGATCTTTCCATTCGCTCATTTTTTCACCTTTCCAAGCGACTACCGCATCTTCGAAAATAGATAATTTTTTGTTGGGAATTACTAAATTTTCATCAATCCCAATCACTTTTCCGTAACCTTCGCAAGTCGGACAAGCGCCGTAAGGATTGTTAAAACTGAAAAAATGAATTGTGGGTTCGTTGAATGTAATTCCATCCAATTCAAAAGCATTGGAGAAATTTCTGATGGAAGAATCATCTGCATTTCGGACAATCATGAAACCTTTTCCTTCGAAAAATGCTGTCTGAATGGAGTCTGCCAAACGATGGTAAAAAGATTCGTCTTCCTGAACAGCAACGCGGTCGATGACCAAATAAATGAAGCTTCCTTTTTGCGGTTCAAATTTAAATTCAATCAAATCTTCGATTTTAACCAGATTCCCATCGACTTCCAAACGCGCAAAACCTTGTTGCTGTAAAATATTTAGGTGCTCGACGAAACTCCTTTCTTCTTTGTTGAAATGAAGCGGCGAAAGAATCAATAATTTGGTTTCTTCCTTCAAAGATTGAATGTAATTTACAACATCTGTCACTGTGTCTTTCTGAACTGCTTTTCCTGAAACAGGCGAATAAGTTTGTCCGATACGTGCGAATAAAAGTTTCAAATAATCATAAATTTCAGTCGTGGTTCCTACTGTGGAACGAGGATTGGTGCTGATTACTTTTTGCTGAATGGCAATCGCAGGAGCAATTCCTTTTATATAATCAACCTGCGGTTTGTCCAATTTTCCTAAAAACTGACGTGCATAAGAAGAAAGACTTTCTACATAACGACGCTGACCCTCAGCATACAAAGTATCGAAGGCAAGCGATGACTTTCCAGAGCCCGAAAGTCCGGTAATCACAATCAATTTATTTTTAGGAATCGCTAAATCTATATTTTTGAGATTGTGTAATTTAGCACCTTTTATAAGCACAAATTGTTTAGCGTCGTATTTGGATAAGTCTTTTTTCATTTAATGTCAGTTCAATCGTTTTTGAGCGCAAAATAATAACGCGCAAAGGTACGAAAAAGACAAAGGTTTCGGTGTAAACTGAAAAGTATTTATACATTTGAACTGTGAAATATCCATGTTTCCAAAATCATTGATAAAACATGGCTATTCCATAAGACCTTTCAAATAAAATGTACTTATGAAAAGATTAAAACTTATCTGGGACTTTCACGGACCTGATGCGCAGAAAACTGCCGAACACCACGAAATTCATTTGAAACAATTTATAGAAAGAGAAAAATTACCGCTGAATGTAACGGGAGCAGAGCAGATTTCTGATGTGCATTCAACGGCTTTTTTGGTGGTTTATGAAGATGGGATGATTGCTGTTCGTGATGCTTTGAAACCGCACAGGGGTGAATGGTATGAAGGATAGCATATTTAAAAATTCGTTAATTCCTTAAAATAAATCATATTTGTCCAAAATTTTTAAATCTAATCAACGTTATTATTACGTTATAAAACAAAATCGAATTATGAAAAAAGTAATTTTTTTAATGCTGGCAATTACCATGAGTTTAGGATTGATTTCATGTAGTTCTGACGATGATAATACAAGTAACGAACCGCAGTTTAATATTGTTGGAACTTGGAAAGTAACTCAGATTTTTATCAATGGAGTAGAAAGTGATGTAAATAATTATTGCTCTTACAGAGGAACTTTTCAATTCATCAATCCGAATACTTTTGTTGAAAATGGATTTGAATTGGTTGAAAACAATTGTACAGCGAAAGAAACTGCAGCCGGAACCTGGACGAAAAGCGGAAATAGTTATACAATCGCTAATGTAACATCTACAGTTTTACCTGCTACGTTTACACCAATTACTACTACAAGTAATATCAGTAAGTTTGAATTAAATCTTTCTGCGGGAGGAATACCAACGAGATTGATTTTCACAAAACAATAAAAAATCATAAATCTTATATTAAAATCCCGAAAATAATTCGGGATTTTTTTATTTTTATAATTCACGAAATTTGAAATCAAATGAAAATCCTTACGCCACAGCAATTAAGAGATGTAGAAACCAAAACCATCGAATCACAAGATATCGATTTAATCAACTTGATGGAACGTGCTGCAACTTCAGTTTTGCATTGGCTGAAAGCAAGATTGGATTTGACGCAAAATCATTTCACGATCATATGTGGAATTGGAAATAACGGCGGTGACGGTTTGGCGTTGGCACGTTTGCTGACAGAAGAAAAATCCAATGTGAAAGTTTATCTGCAAGACAATAATTCTTATTCGCTCGACAATCTAACGAACCAAAAACGGTTGAAAGTTGCTAAAATTCCTGTTGAACGATTTACAGATGAGACCCGGTTTGAATTTCCGCCTTACACGATTATAGTTGATTGTATTTTTGGTTATGGGCTTACGCGTCCGATTGGCAATGAGTGGAAATCGGTCATTTCTCAAATCAATGAAGTGCAGAATACGGTTATTTCGGTGGATGTACCTTCGGGTTTGTTTTGTAATCAATTAAATGAAGAAAATGACTTAGTTGTAAAGTCTGAAATTACGCTGACTTTTCAAACGCCGAAATTAGGATTGCTGCTTTCTGAGAACCAGGAATATGTAAAAGATTTTGAAATTTTGGACATCAGTTTAGATTTGGAATCCATTCAAAATCAAGAGTCTAAATACTTTTATTTAAGCAATGAGTTTATTCCTTATTTTCACAAAGCTAGAAATAAATTTTCTTACAAAGGAAATTACGGGCACGCCTTGGTTGTGGGTGGAAGTCACGGGAAAATCGGTGCAAATGTTTTGACTACAAAAGCAGTCCTGAAATCCGGAGCAGGTTTGGTTACTTCGTATGTTCCGAAATGCGGATACGAAATTCTACAAACGGTATTTCCAGAAGCAATGGTTTTGACAGATTTTTCACAAGATAAAATCATTCAATTTCCTACAATTGAGAAATTCAATGCGATTGCAATTGGTCCGGGAATGGGAATGGATGGAAAAACTTTGCAGGCTTTTGAACAATTTTTAAATGAAACGGATTTAAAAGAAAAAGCATTAGTTTTGGATGCGGATGTAATTAACTTGTTGGCACAAAATCAAAATCTGATTTCCAAATTGCCTGAAAATACAATCCTCACACCGCACATTGGCGAATTGAAAAGATTGATAGGCGAGTGGGAAGACGATTATGACCGAATCGAAAAAACAAAAGAATTCGCTCAGAAATATAAACTAATAATTATTTCCAAAGATGCACATACCGCAGTTTTTTCTTCAGACGGAGAAGTTTATTTCAATTCAACCGGAAATCCGGGAATGGCCACTGCAGGAAGCGGTGACGTCTTGACAGGAATCATCACAGGACAGCTTGCAAAAGGATTTGAAGCTTTGAATGCGGCTGTTTTTGGAGTTTACTTGCATGGACTTGCAGGAGATTTGGCGAAAGAACAATTGGGAGAAGAAAGTTTGATGGCTTCGGACATCATCAATTATATTCCTGTTGCTTATAAACAACTTTTTGGTTGATTTATAACGGGAAGTAGCGTCAGGGATAGGAGCGGCATCCTTTTGTGGAGCCTTGGCGGAACAAAAGATATAGCGGATAGCGCGACCGTGCGGCTGAATTTTTTGTAATAATATCCCGTTTTGAACCCGCGGGGTGACGCCCAAATATTAGTTATCAAATTTTGTGGAAAACTGTTGTTGATTTTATGAAAATTCGCTGTCAATTTCGCTTTGAAAAAGCTATTTTTGCACAACTTAGAAATTCAAATAAATGACTTTAACACAATTAGAAGATCACGTTCAACAAACCCGAAGAGATATTTTGAGAATGGTCCATGCTGTAAACAGCGGACATCCGGGAGGTTCGTTGGGATGTACGGAATTTTTTACGGCACTTTACGGAGAAATTATGGATTATTCGACCGATTTCAAAATGGATGGCATCGGAGAAGATTTATTTTTCCTTTCCAACGGACACATTTCGCCAGTATTTTACAGTACATTGGCTCGTTTCGGATTTTTTCCTGTAGAGGAATTGAAAACTTTCAGAAAAATCGATTCTCGTTTACAAGGACACCCAACTACTCATGAAGGCTTGCCCGGAATCCGCATTGCGTCAGGTTCTTTGGGACAGGGACTTTCCGTGGCCATCGGAGCGGCTTTGGCGAAGAAGCTAAACAACGATGATAAATTGGTTTATACACTTCACGGTGACGGCGAATTACAGGAAGGACAGATTTGGGAAGCATTGATGTTTGCTTCTGCAAAAGGAGTTGACAACTTGATTTCGACCATTGACTACAACGGGAGACAAATCGACGGAGATACCAAAGATGTTTTGGATTTAGGAAACTTGAGAGCAAAATTGGAAGCTTTTGATTGGTTGGTTTTGGAAGAAAAAGAAGGAAACAATCTGGAAAAAGTGATTGCAATTTTACAGAAAGCTAAATCTGAAACAGGAAAAGGAAAACCGGTTGCAATCATTCTACATACTGAAATGGGTAATGGAATTGATTATATGATGGGTTCACATTCCTGGCATGGAAAAGCGCCTAATGATGAATTGCTGGAAAAAGGTTTGCTTCAAAATCCGGAAACAGATTTAAAAGATTATTAATATGAAAAATAAACTTTTTTTAGGTTTAATTTTTTTTGGAATTAATTTATTTGCACAGGAAATGCATACGTTCAAATATCGTTTGGACTATAAGCTGGAGGGAGTAGAGAGCGATGAAGCCAGCTATTTCAACGGCAAACATTTTTTACCCGAAAAATTTACTGATAAATCAAAAACTTCATTGGTCATTTTCCCATATTTTTCTCTCTCGTCATCGGCTGATTTTTCATTGATTCATGGAAATAAAGTGATTGGGGTTACAAATCAAGATTTGGACAATACGTATAAAATCAGTAATACTAATTACTACAACTATGGTGAAAGTGTACGGGTTTTGTATGATTATGCTATTCTGAAAAAAATAGAAAGAGAACCTTTGAAAATTCTTGACAGAAGTTGCAACCATTATCAGGTATTTGCAGCTATGGACGGTGCACCTGAAACGAATGTTGATTTGATTTTTTGTATCGATGAAACAAGTGAAATTGACAATGTTAGCTTTTTAATCCAGCAAAAAGAAAATCCGGTAAAAGGCTTGCTTTTGGCCATTGCCCCGACTGACGCAGATAAAAATGAACGAATTGCATTGCAAAAAATAACGAACATCAATTCAACGATTAAAATTGATGTAGAAAAGGAATTGGCTGCTTATCAAATCAAAAAAGATTCTTTAGATAAAGTTTACAATAGTTATGACTATCCGGTCGATACGGCTTATGCTACAACTGATGTAGCTGCTTATGATTATTACAGCGAATATATGAACCAGCCGGAATTCTGTAATTATACAGGATTTTATGATTTGGTATTTGAAGGAGATAATTCATTTAGCGTTGCAAGTACTTATATGTCAAATCTTTGTTCAAATACTTATTATCTGAAAAAAGGTGATGAGGAAAAGTTCAAAAATTTCGCATTAAAGGAAATCAAAAACATCAAAAAGAATTATGTAAAATCAGGTTTGATGCCTAAAAAGGATGCAGCAATCTTCTACGAATTTTTGAAAAAAGACTTAGAGAAATTGGAAAAATCAAAACCTAAAACTGATGCTGAACTAGCTATTGAAGCCGCCGCTGCGGAAGCTGATGCAGCTGCGTATGCCGTTGCTGTTGATTCTGCTTACTATGAAGATGGCTACAGTTATGATGTTTATGTAAGTGATTATGAGTCAAATTATAAAACTGTAACACCTGACAATTCTAATTTTGCAATCGAATCTTTGATGCAGGATACTAATTCTAGTTATTGGAAAGGAATGCCGACTTATTGCAAAAAAATGGATTCGGTAATACCAGATTTCAAAGATGCTGATTTGAAGAAACATGCAAAAAATTATGCAGGACAAATCTGTGATATGTACATGGGCGAATTTGACGGAACGGGTGTTTGGTACAAAGGAACGCTCGATGCAATACGCGCAGAACAACTTTATTTCAACAACAATAAAGACAAGTTTTCGAAAAAAGACAAAGAATTATTAGACGAATTTTTAAATAGCTTAGATTAAGATGATTGACGTAACATATAACGAAAAAAAAGATACCCGAAGTGGATTCGGAGACGGATTAACGGAATTGGGAAGAACCAATCCTAACGTAGTTGCACTTTGCGCTGACTTAATCGGTTCCCTTAAAATGGATGATTTCATCAAGGAAAATCCTGAGAGATTTGTTCAGGTTGGAATTGCAGAAGCCAACATGATGGGAATTGCGGCAGGTTTGACCATAGGCGGGAAAATTCCTTTCACGGGAACTTTTGCTAATTTCTCAACCGGACGCGTTTATGACCAAATTCGTCAGTCGATTGCGTATTCGGACAAAAATGTGAAAATTTGTGCTTCTCACGCAGGTTTGACTTTGGGTGAAGATGGCGCGACACATCAAATTTTGGAAGACATAGGTTTGATGAAAATGCTTCCGGGAATGACGGTAATCAATCCATGCGATTACAACCAAACCAAAGCCGCAACCATTGCCATCGCGGAACATCACGGTCCGGTTTATTTGCGTTTTGGTCGTCCTGCCGTGCCGGTTTTCACTTCCCCTGAACAAGATTTTGAAATTGGAAAAGGTGTGATGATCCACGAAGGAATCGATGTAACAATTGTAGCTACAGGTCACTTGGTTTGGGAAGCAATGTTGGCTGTAAACGAATTGGAAAAAGAAGGAATTTCTGCGGAACTAATTAACATTCATACAATTAAACCACTAGACGAAGAAATCATTTTGAACTCTGTCCGCAAAACTGGAAAGGTTGTGACTTGTGAAGAACATAACAAATTTGGTGGTTTAGGAGAAAGTGTTGCGCGTTTGTTGACAGAAAAATATCCTGTGAAACAAGCATTTGTAGCAACGAATGATACTTTCGGGGAAAGTGGTACACCTGCAGAATTGATGAAAAAATACGGATTAGACAGTACTGATATTGTTAATAAAGTAAAAGGTTTAATGATGTAAATAATCTTTATCTCTTTCTGATAAAGTGTTTCAGAAATAATGAACAATTGTTGAAAACCAAGGTTAATTTATTGTAAATAAGTACCTTGGTTTTTATTTGCATAAAATTTAATCTTAAGTTAACTTTGAAATATCAAAATGAATTTCTGAATTGAATGTATCATTTAAGGAAGAATAAATTTAAAGGATTTAAAATCTCATTTTGATAGAACTCACGTTCTTTTACATAGTTCAAAATATAATGTTAATCAAATTAGGTTTCATCCTAAATGATAGATTTAGTTTGAACAAAAAGAGGAAATCATTTTTAAATATTTAATTTTAAATAGATTGCCGACTTCTACGTTTCAGATTACTAAGGTATTTGAAATCAAAAGATTTTCGATAAGAAAATCAGAAGTTTTAAAAGCATTGTTTAATTAGATTAAACTATTTTCAAGTATTTTCTCAGTTTTTGGAGCAACCTTCATTTCATTATTAATGGTTTAAGGTTTGTATCGCGGAAGATTCCTTACAGAATTAGAAAGTTTTACACAACGGTTCCAAAAACGGAAAATCCTGTTTGGCTTTTGTCACTCAGGATTTTCTTTTTTATTGCATCGTCAGAAATAAGTTTTTACTGATGTTTTTATTTATATCATTTTTATCAATCAACACAATTCCCAATTTATATAAATCAATTGCATAATTGACTATTGAGTCATTTTTGATGATTGCCCAAACTTCCTTCATTTCTTCGCTCCAATTGATGTCATCAAATACAACCACAGCCGGAGAATTTATTTTAGATTTTAATGATTCGAAATAGTGCAAAGTCGGGCTTTTCTGATGGTTTCCATCGATGAAAATCACATCAAAATCAAACGGTAAATCCAAAACCTGAGGAAAAGTATTTTCGTACAAACCTTGTATAATTTTGAAATTTTTCTCGTCAGTAAGGGTTGAAAATTGCTTTTGAGAAATTTCACACAAAGCCTGAATACCTTCCATCGTCACGAAATTAAAATCATCATTTTCTTTTAATGCAGAAATGATGTACGAACATGAAACGCCTAAATTCGTTCCAATCTCTAAGTAGTTTTTTGCTTTGAGATTTTTCGCCAAAGCATAATGAAATTTTGCCCAGATTTCTGGTGAAGCAGCTTGTTTGCTGATGAATTTAACTTTAGCAGTTGAATCACTTCCAAATATTTCATATGTAATAACTTGTGTGCTTTGACTTAAATTATTTCTATAAGATTCAATCTCATTAAAAATTTTTAAATCTTCATTTGAGAATTTAGAATTTTTTACCTGAAAAATGGTATCTAAAATCGTATTTAAAGTGGAATTATTGTGAGATTTTAGTTCAGCAATAATTTTGTTTTGGCTGGAAATTCTTTGAAGAAAATCAATATATTTATTTAATTTTTTAATCATTTTATTTAATTATTTCTCCAGAGAAATGGTGTGAATAAAATCAAAATTGCAAAAATCTCCAAACGTCCAAGAATCATCAGAAACGCACAAAACCATTTGGCAACAGGTGTCAAATCAGCCATCGTATCGGTTGGTCCATAGTTACCCAGACCGGTTCCAATATTTCCCAATGAACCAGCAGAAAGACTCATGGCTGAAATGAATTCTTCATAACCGGGATATAATCCTTCATTGATCAAAGCTAAAATAACCGAACTCGAAATCCATATGAACATGTACATCACAAAAAACGCAAGTATGTTATATACAATGTTTTGAGAAATGCTTTTCTTGTTGTAACGAACCGGTAAAATAGCATTTGGATGAATTAATCTTTTTAGTTCCATCCAGCTGTTTTTCAATAAGATAACGTGTCTTATTATTTTTACACCACCTGATGTAGAACCTGCGGAACCACCTACAAATAACAATGCAAAAAATATCATCGATATAAATGGCGTCCATTGTGTGTAATCTGCTGATGTAAATCCGGTTGACGTAATTACTGAAACGACTTGAAACAAAGAAGATCGCAATGACTCTTCAAATGTATAATGGCTTCCGTCAGCTGATAATTCTGCATAGGGAATGCTATTGTGAAAAGGCTGAGCGAATTGAAAAACGATGAATGCAACTATAACTGTTACCAAAGAAATTGTTCCTAAATACCACCTGAATTCTTCATTTTTTATAATTTTTTTGAAATCTGCTTTTAGTAAAAAGTGATTCAAAACAAAATTTACACCTGATAAAAACATAAAGATAATCATAATGTACTGAATCATCGGATTAGAATTCCAATAAGATGTACTTACATTTTTGGTAGAATAACCTCCTGAGGATAAGGTTGTAAGCGCATGATTCAATGCATCAAACAATCCCATTCCCGAGAAAAATAAAAGTGTAGCCTGAACCACAGTTAAAATTACATAAACAAACCACAAACGTTTTGCTGTATCTGTAATTCTCGGATGAATTTTATCTGCAGAAATTACGGGTGCTTCCACCACAAAAAGTTGCATTCCACCGATTCCTAAAAGTGGTAAAATAGCAATCGTGAGAACTATAATTCCCATCCCACCAATCCATTGCGTCAAACTTCGCCAAAATAAAAGCCCTTTTGGCAATATTTCCACATCGTTAAAAATAGTTGCGCCGGTTGTCGTATAACCTCCGATTGTTTCAAAAAAAATGTTGGTAATACTGAAATCATTTGCCTGAAATATTTGCTCTGATAAATAAGGAATCGAAAGAAAATAGGGGAGTGAACCTGATGAAATCAAACAAACCCAGCCTGCACTAACAATCAAATAACCGTCTCTTCTGTTGACTTTTTTATGTGCATTTTTAGTTCCGAAATAAGCTGCAGCACCCAATCCGGCGGTGATGAAGCTGGAAAATGCCATAGATTTATAAATTTCTTCTCCGTAATACAAAGCAACCGGAACGCATAAAAGCATAAACAGCGCATTGATGAGCATCAGCATGCCAATGAGGTTAAATATGATTTTGAAATTTATCGTTCTCATTGAAAGTATTTTCCAATTTTGGAAATGGCAGAAGGCTGAACAAATACTACAACGCGGTCGCCACTCATGATTTTGAAGTCACCGGTTGGGATAAACCCTTCATTTTTTCTTACAATTCCTCCAACGATTGATTCTTTGGGAAGTTTTATTTCTTTTAAAGTTTTGTTTACAATTGGCGAAGATTCATCCACTTTAAATTCCAAAACTTCAGCATCTACATCAGAAAGTCCGGTAACATCAACCACATCACCTTTTCTGATGTAACGGAAAATGCTGTCTGCTGCCAATAATTTTTTATTGATGAATGCGCTGATTCCAACCTCTTGACTCAGATGGATATAATCCATATTTTCCACCAAAGCAATGGTTTTTTTGACACCTTTGGATTTTGCAACCAAGCATGACATGATGTTGGCTTCAGAACTTCCGGTAACCGCAATAAATGCGTCTGAATTTCCAATTCCTTCTTCTTCTAAAAGATCTCCGTCACGACCGTCTCCATTGATAATCAAAACGTTACTCAATTCATCAGCCAAATCAAAAGCTTTGTTTCTATCTTTTTCAATTAATTTTACATTATGTTTTGATTCTTTGAGAAGCGTTACAGTTTTTTTACCAATGCTTCCGCCGCCCAACACAATTACGTTTTTATAAAATTCTTGTTTTTTTCCTAAAAGGTTGTAAATCTCTGCTGTAGCATGTTTCAACGCGATGAAATAAACCTGGTCATTCAATTGATAAATCGTATCTCCGCGTGGGATAATCGTTTCATGAATGCCTCGTTCATTATTACGAATGATTGCAATCGGCATGAAATGAGGCGTTTGTTTTGTAACATCAATTACGTCACGAACTTGTTTTCCAAGTACTTTACAATCCTTATCTAAAACAGTTCCGAAAAGTTTTAGTTCGCCATTGGCAAAGGCGTGGGTTGTATTAAACGCAGATTCTTCTACTAATTGATGAATTTCCAACGCCGCCAATTGTTCAGGGCTGATTAATACATCAATACCAATCCTTTGAACCGGAACGGCATTTTCTCTTCGTAAAAATTCAGGATTGGTGATTCTTGCAATGGTTCTTTTTGCTCCCATTTTTTTGGCAATCAACGCACTTGTCAAATTGGTATTTTGAAGTTGTGTGACCGTAATGAAAATGTCGGCTTCATCCGCTTTGATGGCGCGCAAAGCATCAAAAGAAGTGATGTCTCCACGGTGAACCATCACATCGAGATTACTTTCAATGTTGTGCAATTTCTCTTTGTCAGTGTCGATTACAACCACATCCAACATTTCTTTGGACAACCATTTAGCCAAATGGAATCCAACTTCTCCCGCACCGCCGATTACGATTTTCATTTTATAGTTTTAAATAAAATTACCCATAAATTCCCATTCCAAAGGAGCTTTGAGATCTTTTAAATTTTTCAGTTTATCTATTTTGAATGATTTCCATTCTACTTTTTCTTCTGACTTGACTTCATTTCCTTCGCTGTCTTCGCCAAACATATTTCCGCCTGAAGTGATGCTCATTTTTTTAGTAGAAAAATTTATACTTGTGGAATTCATTTCGCCTGAAGCTCTGTGAAATTCCTGAGAATCAAAACCAATTAATTCAAATTCATTCTTTTGAAAACGAAATGTATATGCATTTGTACTTGCGTACCAAGAACCGCAGCTCATCCAATAATTAAGTGACAAAACCAATGATCCGTTTTTAATTTCAATACCACCATCCATTATAGGGTCGGCTAAGCAAGTAGATTCCATGTCTCCTTCGGTTGGGACGAATGTTTTGTTCAGTTCTTTTAAATCATAACCTTTCTCAGTTTTAAATAAAACCAACAAATAGCGTGGATTTGTATTGATAATCGAACTTCCTAAATTTTCATTTTGAAAAAGATTGTCAGGATTTGTATCCTCAATAATCAAAACAATATCTGATTTTTTATCTTTATTTAAATCTCCTTCGACTTGTTCAATAATTCTCCAATTTATAGGAACAAAATCTTTTAAATCTTTTCCTGACTTTGGAATTTCCTGGGATAAAATTATTGAATAAAAGCTAAAAAAAAGAAGGGAAGTTAAATTTTTCATTGGATTTAATCTTCTTGTTTCTGTCCCATAAGCATTAAAAATGCTTTCAAAAATTCATCTAAATCGCCATTCATAACAGATTGAACATCACTTGTTTCTATTCCTGTTCTTACATCTTTGATTAATTGATAAGGATGCATCACGTAATTGCGGATTTGCGAACCCCATTCGATTTTCATTTTGTTGGCCTCTATTTCACTTCTGGCGGCCATTTTCTTTTCGAGCTCGATTTTATACAATTCAGATTTCAACATCTGCATCGCCAATTCTCTGTTAGCCAACTGCGAACGTTCGACCTGACAAACAACTACAATTCCCGTTGGTTTGTGGGTTAACTGAACTTTGGTTTCAACCTTGTTTACATTTTGTCCACCCGCACCTCCGGAACGCGAAGTATGCAATTCTACATCGCTCGGATTGATGTCAATTTCTATTGAATCATCTACCAAAGGATAAACATAAACAGATACAAAACTCGTGTGGCGCTTGGCATTGCTGTCAAACGGAGAAATTCTCACCAAACGGTGAACGCCGTTTTCTCCCTTGAGATAACCGAAAGCAAATTCACCTTCGATTTCTAGTGTAACTGTTTTTACTCCGGCTACATCGCCTGCTTGAAAGTTGAGTTCTTTTACTTTATAACCGCTTTTTTCAGCCCACATCAGGTACATACGCATCAGCATACTTGCCCAATCACAACTTTCCGTTCCACCAGCTCCGGCTGTAATTTGAAGCACGGCACTCAAATTATCGCCTTCTTCGGAAAGCATATTTTTGAACTCTATGTCTTCGAGTAATTTCAAAGTGGATTGGTATTGAGCATGAGTGTCTTCATCAGAAGCTTCACCTTCTTTATTGAATTCAACTAAAACTTCTAAGTCATTGAATCCGTTTGAAATATCATTATAAGCTTCAACCCATTTCTTTTTAGAACGAAGTTCTTTCATGAAAATTTCCGCTTGTTTTGGATTGTCCCAAAAATCAGGCGAAGCCACACGTTCTTCTTCGTTAGCTACTTCAATTAATTTATTTTCTATCTGTAAATAGGAGTGTAAGTCTTTGATTCTCTGACTTAAATCCTTTAAAAGGTCGTTATTGAACATAAATGCAAAGATAATGCTTATCTCCCAAAGTATAAATCAACTTTGTATTTCCATTTGATGAATTCAAAGAAATTATAAAGTTTATATTCTAAATTGATTCCGTAATCTTTATTGGATTCATAATCAATTCTCAGTGCATAAAAATCAGGATCATAATTAAAGGGTTGTGAATGTCTTAAATTCCACTCATTTACATAAATCTGATTTCGGTTTTTATAATAACTCTCAGAATAGAAATTCATTGGTCGCGCAATGCTCACAAGGTAAGTTTCATATTGTGGATCTAAAACGATGATGTCATATTCATCCTCATCATTTTTCTCAAAAGAAAGCGTGTTTTCTTCTTTTACGGGAGGTATTTTTGTGGTGCAATTTGAAAATAATTGACAACAAATTATTATGTAAAGTAAATTCTTCATTTGAAAATTATTTGTATAAATTTAGTGAAAAAGAAAATACAATGATCAAAATCTATCATAATCCCAGATGCAGCAAGAGCAGGGAAGGACTTTCCATTCTTGAAGAATCAGGAAAAGAGTTTGAAATAATTGATTACATGAAAACGCATGTTTCTGAAAATGAGCTGAATGAATTAATAAAAAAATTAAATATAAATCCGATTGATTTAGTTCGAAAAAATGAAGAAATTTGGAAACAGAATTTTAAGGATAAAAAATTGACTGACAAAAAAATCGTCAAGGCAATGGCCGATAATCCTAAACTTATAGAACGACCAATCGTGATGAATGAAAATAAAGCTGTGATTGGGCGTCCTCCTGTTTTGATAAAAGACATATTGTAATTTCCCGGCAAAATAACTAACTTTATACCTATGGCAGAAGAGAAGATTTTAGACGCGCTCGAGAAAGAGAATCTGGAAATTTCCAGACGATACAAGGATATGTTGAAGCATACCTACCAAACCCTGAATAAAGAAGATAAAAAACTTATAAGAAAGGCATTTGACCTGGCTTCAGATGCCCACAAAGACCAAAGAAGAAAAACGGGAGAACCTTATATATTTCATCCGATTGAAGTGGCAAAAATTGTTGCTGATGAGATCGGCTTGGGTGCGACCAGCATTGCTGCTGCACTGATGCACGATGTCGTTGAAGATACTGACTATACGCTTGAAAACATTGAAGAATTATTCGGACCCAAAATTGCCAGAATTATAGATGGTCTGACCAAAATTTCAATACTTAATAAACAAGATGTTTCGATTCAATCTGAGAATTATAAAAAATTATTGCTGACACTTTCCGAAGATGTACGTGTGATTTTGATCAAAATCGCTGACCGTCTGCACAATATGCGTACACTGGAATCAATGCATGAAGACAAACAGCTCAAAATCGCATCAGAAACCATTTTCATTTATGCACCTTTGGCGCACAGAATGGGGCTGTACAACATCAAATCTGAATTGGAAGATTTGAGCTTAAAATATACAAAACCAGATGATTACAGCAGTATTGAACGCAAACTTCAGGAAACCAAAGAAGAACGTGAAAAATACATCGAGGATTTTACGAACACAATTAAAGAAAGACTAGAAGACGAAGGTTTGCATTTTGACATCAAAGGCCGTTCGAAGTCTGTTTTTTCCATTCATAGAAAAATGTTGGCTCAAAATGTTGGTTTTGAAGAAATTTATGATCGATTTGCAATTAGAATCATTTACAAATCTGATAAGAAAAATGAAAAGTTTATTGCATGGAAGATTTATTCCATTGTAACTGATATTTTTCGCCCCAATCCAAAAAGGCTTCGCGACTGGATATCCCAGCCAAAATCGACCGGATATGAATCGCTTCACATTACGGTTATGGGACCGATGGCACGTTGGGTGGAAGTTCAGGTGCGTTCAGAACGCATGGATGAATTGGCTGAACATGGCGTTGCGGCTCACTACAAATACAAAGAAAATTACAAAGTTGAAGATTCCAAAGTCGATGAATGGATCAATCAGGTGCGTGATATGCTGGAAAATCATGAAACCCAGGATGCAACTGAGTTCATAGACAATTTCAAATTTAATTTATACGCCAAAGAAATTTACGTTTTTACGCCCAAAGGTGATTTGTATTCGCTTCCACGCGGCGCATCTTCGCTTGATTTTGCGTATGCGATTCACAGTAACATTGGAGATACTTGTTTAGGAGCAAAAGTAAACGGAAAATTATATCCGCTCAGCCATGAATTGCAAAGTGGAGATCAGGTTGAAATAATCACTTCTTCTCACCAAAAACCAAAACCTGACTGGCTGGAATTTGTGGTCACAAGTAAGGCGCGTTCCAAGGTTAAAGCTTCGCTGAATGCGGCAAAAAGGGCAACTTCAGAAGAAGGGAAAGAAATTTTGATACGCAAACTTAGACATTTGAAAATAGATTTCAATGAAAAAATAACTACTGATTTACAGCTTTTCTTTAAGACGAAAAATAGTCAAGATGTTTTTTATAAGGTTGCAACGGGAGAAATCGACAACAAAAGCTTACGCAAATTTGCCGAAGGAAAATCGGGAATTACAGGATTTATAAACCGTTTCCGCCCAAAGATGGGAACGAAATCAGTCGTTACAGAAGAGCCGGAAAGACAAAAACTGGATTCTTTGGTTTTTGGACCTGACGAAGAAAAACTTGATTACGATTTAGCATCCTGCTGCAATCCAATTGCGGGCGATAAAGTATTTGGTTTTGTGACCGTTGCAAAAGGAATTCGTGTGCATAAAAAAGATTGTCCAAATGCGGTTTCTTTACAGGCAAATCAAGCATATAGAATTATCAAAGCAAAGTGGATCGATTCTTCATCACAATTGTACCGTGCGATTCTCAACATTCACGGACTTGACCGAATCGGATTGGTAAATGACGTAACCAAAATCATATCTTCAAATCTGTCAGTTCATATAAGAAGTATCAATATTTCTGAAGAAGATGGTATCTTTGACGGGAAAATCTCTGTTTCGGTCAAAAATAAATCTCAACTTGATAAAATTCTTGAAGAATTGAAATTGGTTGAAGGAATACAGAAAGTAAGCAGGACTTACGCTAATTAATAACAACGAAACTCGAATTTCGTTTAACGCAAAATAAAATGAAGTTAAAACCTTTTCATTATTATTCCATTGGATTCATCATTACTGTAACTGTCGGGTTTATTTATGAACAATACATGGGATTTGTACTTGGAGGCGCATTGTATGCCATTTTGATGGGATTCATCATCCGAATTTTCAAAATCAATCCGGTCGAAAAATCCATTTATGACAGAAGAAAAAAAGAATTATAAATTATTTCAGAAATTTATTAATTATATGTTAGGGTTAATAAATTTTAAAACATTTAAAGTATCCTCTATATTTCTTGATAGAGGTCTATAGGCTCTATTGCGAAATTTTTCAACATTCTTGTCTACTTCTTTAGCGGAATGTGTATTTCTTATTTCCTAAAAAACGAATATTAAAAATATAGTTTATTTGTTTTATTGATTATAATTATTACTGCAATTTTTAGTTGCTACAGTCAATATATTTACACTGAATACAGTTTACATCAGGGAAAATGAAATCCCCATAGCAAATATTTACAGGGATTTTTTCTTTGATGAATTTGTGACCAAAAAGATTTTGAGCAGGTGATCACTTTTTTTCCCACAGCTCATTTCCCAGATATAATTCATTTAAGATTTGGTCATAATTTTTCATAGCATTGTCACCATTCATAAAAATTAAATATCCGTTTTTTGTTTTTGGAAACATGATAGCGAGCGTATTCACCCCCGGATCTCTTCCTGTATGAAACAGAGCGTATTCATCATTACTAAATCCAACCAGGATTTCCCATCCCAATCCAAAATATTCACCATCTTTCACAGTTGATTGTTTTGTCTGCATTTCCTGAAATAATTCTTCAGAAATTCCCGCACCATTCATCACATAAGTCATGAAACTTCCATAATCTTCAATCGTTGTCAAAAGATTGGCGGCTGAATTCGCTTCGTAATATTTTTCAGTCGGAATTAAATTTCCTTTTTCATCAAAGTTTTTAGCATAGAGTGATTCATCCATTTTTTCATCCCACCAAAATCTTGTATTGGTCATTTTTGCAGATTTAAACAAATATTCTTGAGCCAATTCTTCGATTGTTTTTCCTAATTTGTTTTCGACTGCTTTTCGAAGATATTCAAAACCTTCGCCTGAATATTGATATTTCGTTCCAGGCTCAAATTGAAATTCGAGTTTGTTAGATTCATTCAGATAACGCCAGTTCGGAAAACCGCTTTGGTGCGAAAGAATAATTCTTGGCGTTAGTTTTTTATGCCAATTATTTGATTTTACATGTGGGTCAATCCAATACTTATGTAAAGGCTCATCCAATCCGATTAAACCTTCGTCAATCAATTTCAAAACAGTCATGGCAAAAATAGGTTTGGTTAATGAAGCTACTTTGAAAATCGTATTGTAAGGCGCCGTATTTTGTTTATCCAAAGTTCCGTATACATCAACTTTTGTCAATTTTCCGTTTTCTATAATGCCGATTCCCATCGCAGGAACATTGCTTTCCTGAATGATTTTATCAAATTTATTTAATGTTTGATTTTCTGCTTTTACTTCCTGATGATCGTAACTCAGGATATCGGTCAATTTCCAGATATTATTTTCTTTGGTCCAAACCGAAGTAAACTTTGCTGTTCCGCCGTAAACATCTTCTTTTCCTTTTTCTCGGATGTAAAAATGATGAATTCCGGATTGGATTGCTCCGTACAAAACGCCATCATTGTAAAGTGCAAAAACTTCAAGTGTTTCCGGCTGTAATTTCCTGACGGGTTTTTGAATTGAATTTCCGCAAATGTTGTTTTTGGTTCTTTCCAGAAAAACTTTTCTATCCTGAAATCCTCCGACGTCGTGGTAAAATTTCAAATCAGCGGAAACTCTACTTTCCATGTATTTGATGTCGCATTGATTAAATCCTCTTTCAAAAAATAAACTGTCTTCTTTTTTCAATTCAAGAAACAGGGGAGAATCAGTTGCGATTTGTGCGTTTAAATTGAGGGTTAAACTTATGAAAACTAAGCTCAATAAAATTCGTTTTGTCATTTCAGTAATTTTCCGACAAATATTATCCTTGCAAAAATTTTAACCTAAAAATTTGCCTGACAATGACCCGCCAATTGCCCGACAGGGTTTATATAATACTGAAATTCAGTTTGAAATATAATTTTTTCTTTCTGTCGATTTCAGCTGTGTTTCTTAGAATAATAAACACATTTATAATTACCAAAATGACCATTACTATCATTGTAAAAGGATTTCCAAGCGAAAACCAATTCTTGATCAATGCACATAGCATGAATAAAATAACCGAACTTATTATCCATAAAAGCTGAACTGTAACCAATTGTTTTGTAAGCGGATTAAATTGTTTCAATACGAACATTAAAATCAACGGAACGATGATATTTGCCGGTGGAAAAACTGTGAATGGGAGAGAGGAGAGATTGATAATTTTTAGTAACGAATAATTGATTTCAGGAGTTTCAACTTCGGCAATAAGAGAAGTTTCTTCCTGATTCAACAATTCTTTTTCTTCGACTCCTAAAGCTTTTGCTAAGATTTTCAGCGTTTGACCTTTGGGTTCTGTTCCGGCTTCGATGCGCTGAATTGTCCTTACAGAAATACCCGACAGCTCAGTTAATTCTTCCTGAGTAAGATTTAATTTTTCTCTGTAAGATTTTAATTTGGACATCCCTGTGGCTGTGAAAATTTCTTCAAAATTAAAAATATTTAAACAATTAGTTTACCACGAAAACCTCTTGCCGCATAATAAGAATCTGCGCCATTATGATACATAAATGTCCTGCCATAGCGTTTGTCACAAAAGATAGCACCACCTTTTTTTCTGATGTCTTCCGGTGTTTTTATCCAGCTCGATGTTTTCAAGTCAAAATCACCTAATTCCTGCAAAGTTCTGTATTCCTCTTCTGTTAAAATTTCAATGCCCATTTCATTGGCAGCATCAACGGCTGAATTTGCAGGTTTATGCGCCTTTCTCGCATCCAAAGCAGCACGGTCGTAGCAATAACTTCTGCGTCCTTTTGGACTTTCTGGAGCACAATCGTAAAAGTTAATTTCTCCCGATTTTTTATCAAATCCAACAACATCAGGTTCTCCTTCGGTTAATTCCATTTCATCTAAAACGTAAATCTTTTCAGGATTTGATTCCAGTCGCTTCTGAACATCATCCCATTTCAAATCTTTATGACGATTCATGTTTTTCTCAAAACGGTTTTTGAGTTTTCCCAATAATTCTTTCTGTTCTTTTGCCGATAAAGATTTTAATTTGCTCATGATGTCATTTTCTTGAGAGTAAAATTAAATGTTTTTATTCAATATTATAATTTAATCCAAAACAAAAAAGAGGTACAAAAATGCACCTCTTTTAATTATATTTCAGATTTTAAATCAGTTTCCTTAATTTCCTAATAATGTTTTTTGAAATTTAAACACTATAAAAAAACTAATCTAAATATCATTATTTCTTAGCTTTCACATTCAGTTCGATGTCAACTTCCTGAGAAATCCCCCAGTCTTTCACGTCACCTTCAGCTCCGTAAGTCAATCCCCAATCTTGTCTGTTGATTGTGAAATTTGACGACAAAACAACTTCCATTTCTGATACAGTTATTTTTGCAGGGAAAGTTACATTCACAGTTTTATCTTTCAAAGTCAAATTACCGCTAACCATAAAATTCGCATCTGCAATGTTACTTTTATCTTTACTTGTATCAAATGCCGCAACTTTTGTAATTTCAAATTTCGCAGTAGGATATTTGTCAACTTCAAAGAAATCAGCATTTTTCAAATGCGCATCCAAATCCGCTGAAGTTTTTCCACCACTCTTTGCTGCATCTACAGCTGCAGGATCGGTGGTTAAAGAATTTATGTCAATAACGAAAGAACCGCCGGTTACAGTACCATTTTCCGCAGAGATAGTTCCCGTACTTTTCACAGTTCCAAATCTCGGATCCAAACCTCCTTTGTGGTAAGCTTTCCATTTCAGAGAACTGTTTTCTTGGTCAAGTGTATAAGTTACCCCTGTTTCTGCAGCTACTTCTTGTTCGGCCTGGGTTATTGATTGGTCACTGTTTGAGTCTTTACAAGAGATCATAAAACTGCCGGCTGCAAAAGCCAAAATCATTACTTTTTTCATTTTTATAAAAATTATATTTCTAATTATGGGTACAAATCTAAAGTCTATTGAGTTTACAATAGCTATTGATTTCCTTTTAGAAACTAGTTTCCTTGAGGAAACTAACCATATATTTTATAACTTTAAGGAGTAATTTTGTCCTGAAAATTAATTCAAATGAAAAAAGAAGCCGTTCTCAACAATTCACCCGAGTGCAGAAGCCGTATCATCGCCATTACAGATGCCATGCAGGTACTTTCCGGCAAGTGGAAGTTTCATATTCTCGGTACATTGATAAGGGGAGAAAGAATGCGGTTCATGGATTTATTGCGTGAAGTAGAAGGCATCGGCGCAAAAATGCTTTCCAAAGAATTGCAGGACATGGAGATGAACCATCTCATCAGCCGTACCGTTCTCAATACCAAACCTGTAACAGTCGAATATGAAATCACAGATTTCGGTAAAACCCTTGAACCCATCATCGAGGAAATTGCCAATTGGGGTATTGCGTACAGGAAAGCAATTAGTGAGAATTAGATTATTTTAGCTCTTCCAGCAATTCATCCAGTTGGTCCAGGCACATTTCAAATCCTTCTTTGAATCCCATATCGATAATCGCTTTTAAATCTTCTTCACTTTTGAATTCGAGTGTGATAGAAGCTGTTGTGATTCCTGCCTCCTCATTAAATATATTGACCCAAGTTGTTTTCGGAAGATCATTTCTTTCGTTTCCATCCTCATCACAAAAAACTTCCTCGCCACGGAAACTTACACTATCAGCAACGCCTGAATAATTGAAATTACACCAATGTTTTTCACCTTCCGGACTTACCATCGCATACAACCATTTGCCGCCTTCTCTGAAATCCATCGTTTTCGTTTCAACACGATAAGGCTTTGGAGCCCACCATTTATCCAAAAATTCAGCTTTTGTCCAGGCCCCCCATACTTTGTCCAAGCTTGCAGCAAATTCTCTCTTTATGTTAATTGCATGATTTTCCCCCACAGAAAACTCATATAATAATTTCGGTTTCATAATTTTAATTTTTAGATTAATGTAAATTTAATTACAAATACAATGCAAAATTTTAATTGGGCAATCGTTTTATAACCAATCTTTATAAATCTAAGTTTCCATTTCAAATTCATAATGATTAACTTTACACTATGAATTCCCATAAAATCATATTGTTTGACGGCGTTTGTAATCTGTGTAATTCAAGCATCCAGAAAGTAATAGAAAACGATGATAAAAACATCTTTCAATTTGCTTCGCTTCAATCGGATTTCGGACAAGAATTTCTGAAGAAAAATAATTTTAATCATGAAGAATTTAATTCTATGATTTTAATTGATGGGGATAAATTTTACACGCAATCAGATGCAGCATTGAGAATAGGGAAGGAGCTGAAAGGAATTTATAAAATTTCAAAATATCTGCTTTGGACTCCAAAATTTATCCGAAATTTAATTTATAAATTCATTTCTAAAAATCGCTACAATTGGTTTGGTAAAAAAGAATCCTGTTGGCTTCCAACCCCTGAACTCAAACAAAAATTCATTTCTTAAATTTAAATATGAAAAACATTTTCACGTTAACGTTTTTAATTTTATCTCAAATTATTTTTGCCCAAATCAATGAAAAATCCCTTCTTTGGGAAATCAGCGGAAACGGACTCAAGCAAAATTCCTACATATTCGGAACGATGCACATAATGTGTGCAGGCGATGTGGAAATGACTTCTAGAATCCAAAATGCTTTTAACAAAACCCAAAGTGTTTTACTAGAATTAGACATGGATGATCCTTCGCTGATGATGAAAATGATGCAGGCTTCTCTTTCTCAGGATGGGAAAACGGTTTCAGAAAAATTAGGAAAAGAATTGTCGGCAAAAGTAGATACGATTCTCAGAAAAAATTCTCCCATGACTTTGCAGATGGTCAATAACTTAAATCTTCCTACACTTTCGATGCAGATTGGAATGTTTGGATTGGATTGTGAAATGGATTTAGGTTACGATATGTTATTTGTGCAGGAAGCCAAAGCAAATAATAAAGAAATTCATGGATTAGAATCAGTTGAATTACAGATTCAGACATTGCTTTCGCAATCTGATGAGGAATCCAAAAAAGCAATAGAATACATTGTCAATAATTTTGGTGAAGTCAAATCTGAAATGAAAAAATTGATTACTACATACAAATCTGAAGATGTGCAGGATTTGTATGATATGACCAAAGCGACTTTTGAAGATCCGAAATATCCGCAGGGAAATCTGGATGATTTTTTAGATAATAGAAATGTTGCCTGGATTCCTATTATCGAAAAATCAATCAAAGAAAAACCAATTTTCATTGCGGTGGGAGCGGCTCATTTGGCGGGAGAAAAAGGCGTGATTAATTTGCTTCGAAAAGAAGGATACAAAGTAACTGCAGTGAAATAATTTCTAAAATGAATTCAAATTATTTACTCATAATAATTTTTTGCGCATCATTTTTAAAAGCACAAAATATGAAAACCCGATACGAAATTTCCAATGCAAAAGAAACTTCAACCTATTTTGAAACAATCGATTTCTGGGAAAATTTAGATAAATTTTCATCCAAAATAAAAATGGAAGAGAGGGGAATGACCGATGCGGGATTTCCGCTTCATTTGGTTATTATAGGCAATTTAGAAAATGAAAGTTTTGACTCCGCTCGGAAAAATAACAAACGCGTCATCCTTATCAACAACGGAATTCATCCGGGAGAACCTGATGGAATTGATGCAAGCATGATGCTGGCGCGAGACATTACAGAAAATAAAATCAAATTGCCGGACAACATCGTTTTGGCCATCATTCCTGTTTATAATATTGGCGGGATGTTGAACAGAAGCGCGAATTTTCGTGTGGATCAAAACGGACCGGATGAGTTTGGTTCAAGAGCCAATGGACAAAATTTAGATTTGAATCGGGATTTTATCAAATCTGATTCTAAAAATGCGCGTTCATTTGCGGAAATTTTTCATGAAGTAAATCCGGATGTTTTGGTAGATAATCATGTGAGCAATGGCGCAGATTATCAGCATGTAATGACTTTTTTGACGGCTCAATATTGTAGATTGGGAGGAGAAATGGGTGAATATCTGAACAAAGTCTTCGAACCTGCTATTTACAAATCCATGCAATCAAAAGGATATGATTTAATTCCTTATGTAAATGTTTGGGGTGGCGAAACGCCTGATAACGGTTGGATTGATTCTATGGATTCTCCCCGCTTCAGCAGCGGTTACGGAACACTTTGGAACACGTTTAGTTTCGTGCCGGAGACGCACATGCTCAAACCTTATCATCAAAGAGTTGATTCGACTTATGAACTGATGCTTTCTCTCATCGAATTCACTTCAAAAAACAGTGAAAAAATTAAAGAATTAAGAGAAGAGACCAACAAGAAAAACATTCATTCAAAAGAATTTCCAATTTCCTGGATGCTGGACAAATCAAAATATCAGGAATATTTGCTGAAAGGTTACGAAGCGGGACATAAAACGAGCGAAGTTTCGGGTTTGCCACGTTTGTATTATGATCAATCCAAACCTTTTGAAAAAATGATTCCGTTGTATAATTATTACGAACCTGAAACATTTATCCAAAAACCAAAAGCTTACATCATTCCGCAAGCTTGGTCGGAAGTGATTGAATTGCTTCAATTAAATCAGGTGAAAATGAATCAATTGGAAAATGATACTGACATTGAAGTCGAAGTTTATACTATCGAAAGTTACGAGTCAAGCAAACACGCTTACGAATCGCATCATATCAATTCAAATGTGAAAATTTCAAAGTCAACTAAAAATAAAACATTTAGAAAAGGAGATTGGTACATTCCGATGAACCAGACGGCGAATCGATTTTTGATTGAAACTTTGGAACCACAGGCACAGGATTCTTATTTTGCCTGGAATTTTTTCGATGGGATTCTCTCGCAAAAAGAAGGATTTTCCGCCTATGTTTTTGAAGATATTGCAGCAGATTTTTTAAAATCAAATCCTGAAGTAAGAAAAAAATTAGAAGACCAAAGAAAATCTGATCCGGAATTTGCAAAAGATGCGGATGCTCAATTGGAATTCGTTTTCAAAAATTCGCCGTGGTTTGAACCGGCATACAGACAGTATCCGGTTTATCGGGTTTTGGAGAAATAATTATGAAAAAATTCTTTAAATCTCTACTGTTTAGTTTTATTGTGTTTATTCTTATATTAATCTATGCTGTAATTCATAACCAATTCACATATGCAATTTCTCCTGAAATTTTCACTGAACTATTTTTTATTCGATTTGGATTTGTAGAATATGGAACTGATACCCCTAGATTATCAGCTTCTATAATAGGAATATGGGCGATATTATTCATTGCTTTTCTAATTTCCACACTTTATTTTGTAGCAACTTTACTACTAAAACCAAAGTTTAAAATAGTTATCAGAGCGATTCAAATTCATTTAATAACAACTATTGTCATCGGATTAACTGGACTTTTGTTTGGATATGTTTTTTGGGATAATTCAGTTTTCCCAAATCATATTCCAATTGATGTAATTAATTATAAAAACTATTCTGCTGGTATGCATATGCATGGATTTTCACATACCGGCGGTTTTATTGGAATTATTTTTAGTTTCATTTATTTGTACAAGAATAGAAATTCTAATTCTTAGCCGCTTTTTTGCTTCCTTCGTAAATATCATATCTGAGGAAATCACATTCGAGTTTTCCATTGAATATTTTGAGCTTTTTAGAAGGTTTCAGTCCTACGTATTTTTTGGCTGACAAATCGGAAGTGATGAACCAAGCTAAAGTATTTGGGTAGTTATTTTTCAAAGTATCGCCGATGGATTTGTAAAGGACTTCATTGTCGCTTTCAATTCTTTCGTTGTAAGGCGGATTAAACAAAACCAAAACCGGAAACAAATCTTTTTCAGACTTGAAAAAATCTTGGTATTTCACTTCGATAAAATCTTCCAAATCCGCATTGGTAATGTTTCTTTCAGCAATTCCCAACATCGTTGAATTGATGTCGTAACCTATAATTTTACCGTTGAATTCACGTACTTTGTTCAATCGCATTTCTTTGATTTTATCAAAAAGATCTTTGTCATAATCTTTCCAATTTTTGAAAGCAAAATGTCTGCGGTGGATTTGAGGCGGAATGTTTGCAGCAATCAAAGCCGCTTCTGTCAAAATCGTTCCTGAACCGCACATAGGATCGAGGAAATTTCCTTTTCCGTCCCACCCGGCAAGCTTCAATAATCCAGCTGCTAAAACTTCGTTGATGGGTGCGGGACCTGATTCCACTTTATATCCTCTTCGGTGAAGAGATTCTCCGCTGCTGTCCAGCGAAAGCGTTACTTTGTCGTGGCTGATGTGCAGATTAAACCAAATGTCCGGATTGTCTTTGTCAACACTCGGTCGTTTGCCCAATTTCTCCTGAAAACGATCGACCAAAGCATCTTTAACTTTCAATGCTGCATAATGCGAATGCGTAAAATAATCAGAATGAACAGTCGAATCGATGATAAAAGTTTGGTCAATGTCTATGTAATTTTCCCAATGGAAATTTCTAAACTTATCATACAATTGATGTTCAGTTTTGGCTGAAAATGAAAAGATTGGCTTGATGATTCTTAAGGCTGTTAGTAAGCTGTAATTGGCTTTGTACAAAAAGCCTTGATCGCCGTAAAATTCAACCAATCTATTTTTGATTTCCACATCTGCGGCACCAAGAGATTTAAGTTCATTTGCTAAAACTTCTTCGAATCCGAAAAAGGTTTTGGCTTGCATTCTGAAATTTTCCAATGAGAATTTTTTTGCAAAAGTAGGCTTTATTTTTTACCTGTTTCTAATTGTGATGTGTCCTGAAATTGATTTTCCTTCTTCAATGGTGATGATGTACCAGTAACTTCCTGATGGAAGTGGATTTCCTAAATACTTACCATCCCATCTGAAATTTGTTTGCATTTTTCTATCCATGAACATTTTACCGTATCGGTCAAATATTTTGATGGTTGCATCCGGATACATTTCCAATGCACGGATTTCCCAATAATCGTTGTATCCATCCCCATTTGGCGTGATTAGATTTGGAATTCCCAATACACCAAATAATTTAGCTTCGGAAATACAGCCGTATTTTGTCTTTACGAGCATGCTGTGGACACCTGAAGGAACGTTGTCTAATATAAAATAGTCGTGCCACGTCAATCCATTATTGTAACTATATTGGTAAGGAGCCTCGCCGCCTGCCGGGAAAACGGAAACAGTATTCCCATCTACTTTGATGTCCATGATAGTTGCTGAATGGTCAAAAATAACTTCGACTTTACGAATCGCTGGACAGGCATTTACGTTGCTTGTCACTTCTAAAGTGTGCATTCCTTCATTTTGGAACTCTACCATAGCAGAATTTCCCACTACATTTCCTTCAGCATCTCTCCAGGTATATGTCACAAAATTTTCTTCGAATTGATAAATTCTTTCCTCATCTTCACAAAATGCAATGTAAGGCGGCATTTCAAATTCAGGCACGCGCAATACTTCTACTTCAAATTCTGCGGTTCCACCGCATGAACCATCACTGCTTGTCGCTCTTGCATAAATTGACTGAGGATTCGAAGTATTCATAAATTCAGTAGGATTCTGGATAGCTCCGGTGCCCACTTGTGCATTTTCAATGCTGGTATGGTAGGTGATTGTGAAATTTGTGCCACCCAAAGCATTGGTAATATCCGGATTCATAGTGGTTAAATCGAACGTAGATTTTTCATCATTTATTCTGGTCGGATCGTCACATTGTTGAAATAAATTTTGAATTTCCTCATGTAAAATTAATGTAGTAAGTGTCACTTCAGATATAGAATAACACCCATCTGCTGTTTCTACTCTCACAAAAATTACTTGATCTGGAGATGTATTGTTATAATTTAAAGGAAGCGGATTTTCATCATTTTCAGCTTCAAGATGAGTTAAATGATAAGAAAAATCTAACCCGGTAACATTGGCTACAATTTCATCGTTGATGTCAGGAAGGTTGTAAGTAGTATATTCTGAGAAACTACAATTTTCAAAAATTTGATTTGAAACAACAGGATTTAAATTGTATTCTAAAATGAATGAACCTACCTGCACACAACCCTGATTGTCAATCATTCTTACCCAGATTGTTTGTGGACTTTGAATGTTAGGATAATTTGTTGGTGTATTTATGATTGCGTTTCCTTGTCTGGCTCCCGCTTCAGAAAGATGATATGATATTGTATAATCGGTAGGATTTGCGCCATTTAAAACAAAATTATTTTGAGTTGTCAAATCTGTTATGATTCCTGTTTCATTGGGTCCGTCTATACAAGAAATCATATCAGGAATTGTATATGCTAAATTTTGAGGAGGCGTAATCTGAATTGTAAAATCATCTATAATGAAACATCCCGTTCCATCATCTAATCTTGCATAGATAGTTTGAGTGGGAGAGGTGTTTGGGTAACTGTTTGGAGTTGTGATAAATGGTGTGCCGTTTTGTGCAGCAGTCATGGATTCATAATAGCGGATATTTACAAAATTTTGTCCACCGATGATTTGCTGTCCGGCGATATCCAAATCAAACAGAACTTCACCATCGTCATTTGCATCGCATAAAACCAATGGTTGTGGTTCGTTAAAAACTGGGGTGAATCTAAGTCTTATCTGCTGCTGGTCCGTGTTATTATTTTCATTAAACTCGATGACTATTCCATTACCTGTGCCATCATCATCTACTTTGGCTATCAAATCAAAATTAACGGGTATTGTATCTGGAATCGTAATTGTAATTGTGCCTCCTGTTTCTGTTCCACCAATGGCTATATCGCTTACAGTTGCAGAAGTTCCGACAAGCGTTGTGTCTGCATAAAAGGCAATGGGTGTTCCGGCTGGTAAAATATCTGTAGCAATTAAATTGGAAACTGTGTAATCAATGGAAATGTCTCTATCATCACAATCACCTATGGCATGCTGTATCTCGATGGTAGCATCAGCAACTTCACTATTCAAGACTACTACAATATTGTTGAGAATTACGGCATCGCTAAAAGTTGAAAAACTGCCACCGGTTTGTAATTCAATCAGTAAAGAATTGTCTCCAATATTTGTGAGATCATTTATATTAAAATAATCCATATCCATATTATAGAGTTCATCACTTCCTGTAAAACTATTAGTGCCATTGAAGACATTATCGGCAGGATTTAAAGGCGGGTTACTTACAAGAGTACCGTTTATTCTTAATTCTTCATCTTGACTGTTCCCTACATCACCTTCCCATGACAAAAAAGCTATCTTGTTCCCTACCAAGTGTAAAACATTTAAATTGTTTAATTGTATAGCCACATTAGGATCATTTCTGTCAAGTCTTGTAAATCCATCATAGATGTTTACTAAGTTATTACTTAAAGTTGCATCCTCATAAACAATTAAAATTGACCAACCACCAAAATTACCACCTGTTGAGCAATAAGGAGGTATCACAGCGCTTAAATCAAAATCGGAAACTGTATAAATTCCATTCCCTGTAGCTCGAACTAATGCAGTCACATCTGAAAAAGCACCAAAAGTAGGACGAGCAGGAGAACTTCCCATTGTAACCGTAAAAGTTCTATCTACAGATACTGTATTACCGTTTAACTTTATGTCTAAATCTGCTTGAGTCAGTGAACCAGAACCTGCCCAGTAAAGATATGCAGCTTCAATATTTTGACCAGCTGATAAATTTAAAGTCGCACTTGTCTGAGTTAAAAAATCACAATAAGCACCTCCTCCGCCATTTGGGAATTCATTCATTGTGTTACCTATCATGGTAAAATCATATTTACCAAGAAAGCTAAATCTATAGTCTATCGCTTGAGATTTTGCAACTATCACCAAAAGCATTAGTAATGTTGAAAGGCTGATTTTTTTTATCATGTATTATTTAAGAGAAAACGCTGTAAATGTAAATTAAATTTTGATTAATTTTTAATTGTTATGTGACCAGAAAGAGATTTGTCTTTATCAACAATTATGATGTACCAGTAACTACCAGATGGAAGCGGTCGTCCCATGTATTTTCCATCCCATTCAAATTGTCCCTGCATATTTCTGTCAATGAAAATTTTACCATATCGGTCAAATATTTTGATATGAGCATCAGGATAAGCTTCCAATCCTCTAACCGTCATGTAATCATTGTAACCATCTCCATTTGGAGTAATTACATTTGGGATTCCTAATACGCCAAATAATTTTCCTTCTGAGATGCATCCATTTGCTGAACGAACCAGCATATAGAATATTCCCGACTCAATGTTTGGAAACGTATTATAAGGACTCCATGTCAGACCATTGTTGTAACTATATTCAAACGGACCGTTTCCTATAACATTTACTCTTACAAAATTACCGTCAACTTCAATTTCCGATACGATAGGAGATGGTTCTACAATAACATTAATCTCGCGAGCTGCCGGACAATCAAATCCATTGGAAGTAACTTCCAGGGTATAAATTCCTCCCTGCTCGAATGTAACAGAATTTTGGTTACTTACTATATCTCCATTTGGATTTATCCATGTGTAGGAATCAAACTGCTCTTCAAATTCAAAAAACTTTGTTTCATTGACACAGAATGTTATGCTAGGAGTTAATTCAAATTCAGGAACAGGATTTACTCTCAGCAAAAATTCAGCTGTTCCGATGCAAGCATTTTCACCATCAAAAACACGTGCGTAAATGGTTTGTGTGTTGGTTGTGTTTTCAAATTGGGTTGTGTTTGAAATTTCATCTGAATTTTCCTGAGCGCGCTCAAGAGTTGTATAATATTTGACTGTATAATTCAAACCTCCAAATTGATTTTGAATTTCTTCATCCATTTCTGTCAAATCAAATTCAGCAATTCCATCATTTTCCGATAGTGGATCATCACAGATTTCTAAAATATCGTTTAAAGTTTCGTGCAAAAGGTGAGTGGTGATAAGATTTATTTCAGAAATGTTGAAACAACCATTTTCATTTTCAACTCTTACGTAAATGATTTCATCAGGATTGGAATTCGTATAGTTTTCGTTAATGGGTTGCACGGCATCAAACGCATTATTATAAGAAAGGTAATAAGTGAATTCTAGTCCGTCTGGATTGTAATTAATTTCATTGTTTACATCAGGCAGATGATATTCAAAAAGACCATCTATACTGCAGTTTTCCCATGTTAGGTCATGAGCATCCGGTGCAGAATTAAATCCTAAAGTTAAAACTACATATTCTTTACAAGTTTGATTGCCGTTTTCAATTGAAACATAAATTTCAGTAAGGTCGCCTGTATATTCATAATTTTCCGGATCAAAAATTTCTTCAGTTCCGCTTGTCATATCTCCAAATGAGGGGAAATATTGAAGTGTTACGTTAATTCCTTCTGTGACTACCAATTCATTTTGTGTTAAATCTATAATTTCGTAATTATCGTTCAAATTATCACAAATCAAAGGCATCGTCCAGTTTTGAATTTCCGGAAATTCATTTACAATTAGTGTCAGTTCCTCTGTCGCTGAACATGTTGAATTAGCATTAGCGTAAAAAGTTTTTACATAAATAATTTGAGGATTTTGTGTGTTTTCAAAACTTTCTGGTGAGGTAATTTGCTGTGTAAGTGCCGGATCGGTGTAATATTCAAATTCCAAGTCCGTCAAACTTGAAGTCACCATCAAATCGTTATAAGTAGTCAAATCAAATTCAACAACTCCATCTCCGTTTTCATCACAAACTGAATAATTTTGAGCTTGCATAACTGGTAATAGTGAAGTTTGTAATGTTAGTGAAGCTACTCTATAGCAGCCCAATCCACTTTCAACTCTTACATAAACAGTGATCTCCCCATTTACGGGAAAGTTTTGAGGCGATGCTATGAAATCATCTGCATCAGCTGTTTCAGCTCCGGCTTCAGTATTATAATGAGTATATGTTACATCTAAGCTGGTGGATATTTCTGAATTAAAATCTTCCAAGTTGAAATTGTAAGAACCATCAACAGTACACATTAAAGGTTCTGTATAATTATTTACTTCAGGAGAAATTCTAAAAAGCACATTTACAGTATCTTCTTGTTCACAACCATCTTCAAGCGCTACGGTTACTTTATAGTTTCCTGATTCTGTAATTGTTAGAGATTCGCCACTTTCGCCGGGAATTAATTCATCTTCTAAATACCATTTTATGATAGCATCGGGATTATGTACATCAACATACAATGTATATTCCGGATCATCGCAAACTACTTGCACATCTTCCAATTCAATTCCGCCTTCATCCATAAGCGTTGATCCTAAACTGAAAGAGCCTGCTTCGAGGAATACGGCTGAATCGTAATTACTATCCCCAATATCACTTACCAATAATCGAATATGATAAGTTTGTCCTGCTATTACCTCTGAGTAAGCTGTTAATGGGACTGTTCTTCCACCATATCGTATATCTTGAAACGCTGGCCACGGAGAAGTTCCTCCAACATAAAACTCTTCATATCCACACCACTCATCATTCACATTATTGATAGTAACCGGTAATCCATTTGGTAATAATGCAATATTCTTTCCAGATAATCCGGGATCATTCACAATTCCTGGCCCACTTATTATGAAGCCAAATACGTCATTATAATTACCGAAAGGGCCGGGACAAGCGTAATCAGGATATTCTTCAGATGCAAAAATATAATTGAATGAAATTTCATTTGCCTGTGGAATAAAATCAAATTCAAAAACTGTTGCATCATGACTTTGATAACCAGAGTCAGACAATATGCGAGCATCATTATCTCCAGCCCAGCTTCCAGAAGAAACAACTGGACCATCATTCGGACCTTCTGCTTCTTTAGCTTTCCCAGAGGTTAAAACAATACCACTCTCAAAAGGAAAATTGGAATTACCTTTTTCGAAATAGCCCCAACTACGGTTTTGCGCACTCGCATTTGTGTTATGTTTGATGCTAAAATTTTCAATTGCCGAACATTCTCCTCCATCGATAAGAACTTCGAGCGTAAGTTGTTCCGCGGTCAAAGCAGATTCAGGTGCAGAAGCAGGATTCACAATTATACTTTGTGCAAATATAAATGATGAAACCATTGCCAGAAGCAATAGTAAAAAATGTCTCATGTGTTAATTAATTGTGTTGAACGAATTTAATGATAATTAATGAATTAACTATAATTTAACGAAAGAGTTCTACATTTGCGTCATGATTGACATTTTGCTGCTTATTTTATCCGTAGTAATCGGTAGTATTTTAGGTTATTTTTTTTCATCCAATAAAATTTTGTCTAAGTTTTTACTGACTTTCAGTGGAGCTTATTTTTTGGGAATCACTGTCTTAGAAATTTTTCCTGGTGTTTATGAAGGACATAGTCATACAATCGGGTTATTTGTTTTAGCAGGATTGTTATTTCAAATTATTGTAGAATCTTTGAGTAAAGGAGCAGAGCATGGTCATGTTCATTTTCAAAAAAATCAGCAAATTCCCGTAAGTATATTCATTGGTCTTTTTCTTCATTCTTTTTTTGAGGGAATGCCTGTCGGACACCAGCATTCGGATAGTCTTTTGTGGGCAATTGTCATTCATAACATTCCTATTACAATGGTTTTGTTTGGAGCAATTTCCAATATGACGGATTCATTGAGAAACAAAATTTTATTCTTGTCGTTATTTGCAATCGCAGGACCACTTGGCGTTTTGTTTGGAGATACAATTTTAGCTCAGTATCATAAAGAAGTAACTGCATTTGTCGGAGGGATTTTCCTTCACATCGCAACCGTTATTTTATTCGAAAGTACAGACAGCCATAAATTCAAAACCCAGAAAATAGTAACACTACTTCTGGGTTTTGCTATTGCTTATCTGACTATCAGTTTAAGTCACAGTCATTGATTTTAGACTATACTCGAATTGAAAATGCTATTTCTTATTGGCATTATAACCATCGATGCCTTGTTTCATCCATTTATAATATTCTTCAACATCATAAATCGCACCCAAGGGTTTGTTATATTCATTTAAATTTTCATCTACAATGATGTAATAAGGCTGTGCATTATTGTTGTATTGTTCAATTTCAAATGCAGTCCATTTGTTCCCGACAGTTTTCAAATTACGCCCTAAAGCTTTGGAAAAAATTTGTTGGTCTTTTGGTAATTCCGTTCTTTCATCTACATAAAGAGAGACCAAAACGACTTCATCCAAGAGTAACTGTTTGATTTTCTGATCAGACCAAACACGTTCTTCTACCTTACGGCAATTCGCACAGGCATGACCAGTAAAGTCAATCATAATTGGTTTATTGATTTTTTTGGAATGTTCAATGGCGTCAGCCATATCCAAAAATGCAGGAATCTGATGAGGACCGTATTTTTGCCCTTGGATTAATCCCGTGGAAGTCGAAGAAGAACTGCTAATAGTTCCACCTGAAAATCCTACTCCATTTGGCGACTCTGAATATTGAATAGGAGGTGTCAATCCACTAAGTAATTTTACAGGCGCACCCCACATTCCCGGAATCATATAAATCACAATAGAGGCAAATAAAGTTGCAAAAAATAATCTTGGTACTCCTATCCGGTCTTGTGGAGAGTCCATTTTCATTCTAAATCCTCCAATGAGATATATCACTAGTAGACTTCCTATTGCAATCCATATAGCTAAAAAAGCTTCTCTTTCTAAAATATGTGCTTGCCAAACTAAATCAGCATTTGATAAAAATTTAAAAGCAAATGCTAACTCAATAAATCCTATACAAACTTTCACTACATTCATCCATCCTCCTGATCTTGGCAGCGAGTTTAACCAACTTGGAAATATGGCAAATAATACAAAAGGCAGAGCTAATGCAATAGAAAAGCCTAAAGACCCAATTATTAAAGCTAAATAACTATCCGAATCTTTAGCTTGTGCAGCTAAACCTCCAATGATAGGTACAGTACAAGAAAAAGAAATCAGAACAAGTGTAAATGCCATAAAGAAAATCCCTACATAGCCTCCTTTGTCTGCCTGTTTATCAGTGAAGTTAGCCCAGCTAGAAGGAAGTGTAATTTCAAAGGCACCGAAAAATGATATTGCAAATAGTATAAATATTGCAAATAACATAATATTTAACCATGGATTTGTAGCAAATTCATTTAGTGCAGAGCCCCCAAATATCAACGTAATTAATGAAGCAAATCCCACAAAAATTACAACAATAGACAATCCGTAGATTAATGCTTTAAAAATTCCTTGGCTTCTATTACCACTCTGTTTTGTAAATAAACTTACTGTTAATGGAATCATTGGAAAAATACAAGGCATTAACAAAGCTAGAAATCCACCAATTATTCCTTTTAAAAAAATACCCCAAAGTCCGCCTTCTTCTTCAGAATCAGATTGAATATTTGATGAAACAGTAGTAGTTTTTGTCGAATCTTGTGATTCCATAATATTTGCTGCAATAACTTCTGTAGAATCTTGCGTTGAAATTTCAGTTGAATCAACCGATGTAACGTCTTCTTTATTAGTACTTTCATCAGAATTTTCTTCTTTTGTTTTTGGAATTATTTTTACCGAATAATCCAACCAATCAGGCGGCAAACATTTTTCAGCATCACAAACCTGAGTTTCCGCGCTGAATTTAATTTCAACCGGTTTCTCAGATTTTAATTTTACTTTTTGTTTGAAAGTAACTTTGCTCTCATAATATTTCTCCTGTTGTTCAAACAGTTCACTGTATTTGTCTAATAATTTTCCCGATTCGGTAGTTTTTCCAATTAACTCATAATTAGAATTCTTTTCAAATGTGATAGTTGCTGGAATTCCCGTTCCATCCGTAGGGTGTTGCTGTGAATACATGTGCCAGCCACTCTCTATTTTGGCATGAAGCGAAATTTCGTATTCATTGTTACCTAAATCTTTGGTTTCCGTGCTCCATTTCACAGGAGTCAAAACCTGCGCATTGACCAGAAAGGGCAACAGCAGTAAAAAAAATAAAGTCCTCTTTAGCATAAGTAAATATTTAAGAATTTGTGTGTGTTCTCTGTTATTTTAAATCGGTCATCGATTCGAATCCCTGTTACATAAACGATTCGGTCTTCATCATCGACTAACAACCAACTGTCTTCTTTGTCAATTTTGGAGAATTTTTCGTCTTTGAAAAATTTGCTCAACTTTTTTGAACCCCTCATTCCAAATGGAAAAAAAACATCTCCGGTTTTTGCCTTTCTCAATCGAAGCGGAAAAGAAATTTTCTCGACATCCAGCGTTTCTGAAGCCGAAAAATCTCTTACTTCTGATTTTGAAAGTCTCAAATTTAGCGGTTTTTGTATTAACTTTCCATCTTCCACTATAAATTCCTCTGATTCCTTTATTTTTGTTTGTCGGGAAAGAATTAATTCTCCACGATTTTTGATCAATCTATATTCATTTGAGTTGATTTCACTTCCTTCATTTGCATCCATTAACCTCTCAATTTCAAGCGGATGCATAAATCCAAATTTTGAAAACAAATGAAACAAAGAAGAATTAAACGGCTGCAATTCTTTCAATTTTTGAATGGAAACTGAATAATTATTTTTCGCAGAAATGAACAATTCATCTGATAAATTTTCGAATTGATTTTGAATGATTGTCTTTTCGTCTTTTAAAATTTGAATGGATTTGGAAAAATTAGCTAAAAATTCAGGATGAATTTCATTCAAAACAGGAACTATTTGATTGCGAATTTTATTTCTAATGTAATCATCGGTTGCATTACTTACATCTTCCCGCCACCGAATTTGATTCAATCCTGCATATTCTAAAATGGATTTTTTGGAAATATTGTAAAGCGGGCGAATGATTTCATTTTGCTGGAATTGAATGCCGGTCAAACCATTTATGCCAGAACCACGCGAAAGATTGATCAAAAAAGTTTCCAACGAATCGTTCAAATGATGGGCTGTTACTAATAGATTAAATTGATTTTCCTGCATCAATTTTTTAAACCAAGCATAACGCAAATCACGCGCTGCCATTTGTGTGGAATGATTTCCCGACTGTTTATATTCTTTTACATTAAATGTCTTAGAATGAAATTTAATTTGATTTTGGATACAATAATTTCTGACGAATTCTTCATCTAAATCAGAATCATTTCCTCTGAGTTGAAAATTGCAGTGAGCTACAGAAAAATTCAGTTTTAATTTCAGAAATAAATCGCATAAAACCATGCTGTCAATACCACCGCTTACTGCTATCAAAAATTTAGATTGAGAAATCTTACTCAATCTATTGATGTTATTTTTAAATTCTGAGAGTAAAAATTCCATAAAAGAGTCCCAAATTTAAGAAAATAAAAAAGTGTAAACGAAAAATTCATTTACACTTTTAAATATATTATCAGAGAATATTTTAAGGAATTCTTTCGATTACTTTGTGCAATTCGAAATTAACTACAAAACTACAATCTCTACAGCTATAGTTTCTGGATCCACTTAAATAATCGATATCTCTTCCATATGCCAATCTTGAAGGAACTACAATCGCTCCTTGAAAATTATACAAATCAGATCCGTTAGTATTAGTGGAATTAAAATGTTTCAAACCTTCCGTAAAACCTTCCATCACATAATGTCTAAGATTGATACCATTATCAATTTGTGTAGCATTTAAATGAACATAATAAAAAATAGGATCCCAAGCTGGTGTACCTGAAGGATTAAGAGTTGAGAAAAATACTGATATAGGTCTATAAGGTTTCCCTCCTTCTGGTAGGTCTTTATAACTTGCTTTAAATGCTTTTGTTTCATGCGATATCAAAATACTGTCTTTTGTATTGTCATCAGCAATCGGTCCTTCAGCAATAACGCCTGGTCTTTTCACAATCCAAACACCGGAAGGTAACTTTGTTCCTTGAGAATGAAGCGTAGGGTAGTCATTGTCCGTAGAATCTATATCACTAAATTCTTTAATTAAACCTTTTTCAGAATCAAAATAGTGATTTTTAAGATACTCTATTATGGCATCATCATCGACTTGATTTTGTTCTTCTACGGGAAGTTCATCAATTCCATCGTCATCATTTTTACAAGCTGTGAAGAATATTCCCAGAGCAAGAATGGTCAAACCCCATTTTTTCATCATAATTTTTGTTATTTAATTTGCGAATTTACAAAAATATAGTTCCTTAGCAGAAATTTAACAATGCGTTTAGATAAATTACTTTGGAGCGTACGATATTTCAAAACCCGCAGCCAGGCAACTGAAGCCTGCAAAAAGAACCGGATAAAAGTAAATGGTGCCGTAGCAAAGGCTTCGCGTGAAATTGTAGCATCAGATACAATTGAGGTCAGAAGAGACCAGATCGATTACCAATTTCAGGTTTTACAAGTCCCTAAAAGCCGTATAGGACCTAAATTGGTAACGCTTCATATTGTTGACAAAACACCTAAAGAAGAATTGGAAAAATTAGAACTCAGAAAACTTTCACAAGATTATTACCGTGAAAGAGGAGAGGGCAGACCCACGAAAAAAGACCGCAGGGATTTGGATGAATTTACCTCTGAGGAAGATCAACAAGATGAATGATTTCTTCCGAAATTTCACTTACTGATTTAAATTGAATATCAATTTTAAAATTTGACTCTTCATAAAAATTCCTTCTTTCAAACAAATGTTTCGCAATAAATTCAAGCAGGTCTTCATCAGCAAGATGTGCAATCATCGGTCTGCTTAATTTTTCATTAATTAATCTTTCCGATAAGAATTTGGGATTTGCCCGTAAATAAATAGAAATTGTCTCTTCATTAATCAAATTCATATTGTCATAATAAACAGGCGTTCCACCGCCCACAGCCAAAATGAAATCAGATTTGGTGTTTAAAATATCCATCAAAACTTCTCTTTCAATCTTTCTAAATCGAATTTCGCCCAATTCTTTAAATAATTCAGAAATGGTTTTTTTGGTATGATTTTCAATTAATTTATCTAAATCTAAAAAATCAGTCTTTAATTTTTCAGCTAATTCTTTTCCAATCGTGGTTTTTCCACTTCCCATATACCCAATCAAAGAAACTTTCATGAATTTAATCTTTTTGCAAAAGTGCAAAAAATCTTAAAATCAGTACATTAAAAAAGGAATGAAAAAAACTTCCAAAAAAAATCAGAAATGGTTTTGCATATAAAATGTTATTTATATATTTGCACCCCGTTAACGTTACAATAACGCAATGCGGAATGACTCGGTAGCTCAGTTGGTAGAGCACAACACTTTTAATGTTGGGGTCCTGGGTTCGAGCCCCAGCCGGGTCACTAAGAAACGAAACTATTGTTTCGTTTTTTTTTTCAAAATTTATCAGTTTTTAATTGATATCAAAAGGGTATTTTTATAAAGACTCGGTAGCTCAGTTGGTAGAGCACAACACTTTTAATGTTGGGGTCCTGGGTTCGAGCCCCAGCCGGGTCACTAAAGCCAAATGAATTAATTTTCATTTGGTTTTTTTTTATTTTTTGCTTCATAAATTCTAGTGATTTATTCTTCGGTATTTTTTTTGTTATTAATGAATTCAAATTCATTAAACTAACTAAAATTCATGCTCAAATTCACTCCAAAAGGTATTTATTGCGTTCCCGGTAAATTCTACATAGACCCTTGGCGGCCTGTAGATTTAGCATTGATTACGCACGGACACGCTGACCATGCCCGTTGGGGAATGAGAAAATATTTATGTCATCACTTTACAGTTCCGATTTTGAAAAGCAGAATCGGAAAAGACATTCAAGTTCAAGGAATTGGATACAATGAAAATCTGCTGATTAATGATGTGAAAGTCTCTTTTCATGCGGCAGGACACATCATTGGTTCAGCGCAGATTCGTTTGGAACACAAAGGAAAAGTAGTTGTGATTTCCGGTGATTATAAAGTTCAGGATGATAATCTTTCTACACCTTATGAAGTAGTTAAATGCCATGAATTTATAACAGAAAGCACTTTTGGACTTCCGATTTACAATTGGTTGAGTGTAGAAAAACAAAATGAACAACTTCAAAACTGGGTTTTGAACAATCAATCCAATGGAAAAACTTCAGTTTTTGTGGGTTATTCTTTAGGAAAAGCACAGCGAATCATGAAAGCCATTGAAGGAATTTCACCTATAAATGTGCATTATTCCATCGGTAAATTAAATGAAGCTTATGAAAGCGTTGGAATTAAATTGCCTGAATATTCGACCATGGATCTGCGTGAAGATGCAAAATATTTAAACAAAGGAATTGTAATTGTACCTCCATCTTTGCTTGATTCCAATGTAATACGAAAAATTCCTAACCGCGCAACTGCGATTTGTTCTGGTTGGATGCAGGTTCGCGGGGCTAGAAGATGGCGCAGTGCTGATGCCGGATTTGCTATCAGCGACCACGCAGATTGGAGCGGATTGCTCGAAGCAATTAAAGCTACAGAAGCCGAGAAAGTTTATGTAACGCACGGACAAACAGCGGTTTTTAGCAAATATTTGAATGAAATGGGAATTTATGCGGAAGAATTAAAAACCGAATTCGGTTCTGATGATGAGGAAGTTGAATCTATAAATTCTCTAGAAATATGAAAGAATTTGCAACACTCATCAACGCACTCGACAGCACCAATAAAACTACTTTAAAACTGGAAGCCATCAATCAATTTTTAATCGATGCAAGTAACGATGACAAACTTTGGTTTCTGGCATTATTTACCGGAAAACGTCCCAAAAGAAACGTCAACACAGGCTTCATGAAACAGTGGGCGATGGAATTGGCGAAAATTCCCGAATGGTTGTTTTTGGAATCCTATTCGTCAGTTGGCGATTTGGGCGAAACGATTTCTTTGATTTTACCACAACCTGAAATTTCAATCGAAAAAAGTTTGTCCGAATGGATGAATTTAATTATGGATTTAAAGGATAAATCTGATGTAGAAAAGAAAGAATTTGTCCTAAATGCTTGGAACAATCTACCTCACAACGAACGGTTTATTTTCAATAAATTATTAGGCGGAAGTTTCCGTGTCGGTGTTTCGTCAAAAGGTTTAATCAACGCTTTAGCAAAACATTACGACATGGATGCAAGCTCCGTTACACACAGCATTATGGGAGAATGGAACATTACTGAAGCGAATTTTGATGATTTGATTCAAGGAAAATATGCCGACACACAATTATCGAAACCTTATCCATTTTGTCTGGCGTATGCATTGGAAAAAGAACCTGAAGATTTAGGAGAAATTAATGACTGGCAGGCTGAATATAAATGGGACGGAATCCGCGGACAGTTCATCAAACGGGGCGGCGAAGTTTTCATTTGGTCACGTGGAGAAGAATTGGTGACTGATCAATTTCCCGAAATCAAACAACAATTAATGAATTGGAAAGGGAATTTTGTAATCGACGGAGAAATTTTAGCTTACAAAGAAAATCAGGTTTTGAATTTTTCTGAATTACAAAAAAGATTGAATCGAAAAAATTTAACCAAAAAAATGATGGAAGAAATTCCGGTTGTGGTTTTTGCATATGATTTGATGGAATGGGAAAATGAAGACTGGCGAAGTAAATCTATGAAGGAACGACGATCAAAACTTGAAGAATTATTCAATTTAAATCTTTCTAAAAATATCTTTTTGTCTCAAATCATTTCAGAAAATAACTGGGACAAATTAAAGGAAATCAGAGAAAATTCACGCTCGGTCAACAACGAAGGATTGATGTTGAAAAACAAAAAATCACCTTATCATACCGGAAGAAAAAAAGGAGATTGGTGGAAATGGAAAATCGATCCGCTGACCATTGACGCGGTTTTGATCTACGCACAAAAAGGAAGCGGACGAAGAAGCGGTTTTTATACAGACTACACTTTTGCAGTCAAAAAAGAGGACAAATTGGTTACGATTGCCAAAGCTTATTCAGGATTGACGGACAAGGAAATTCAGGAAGTGAGCCGTTTTGTCAACAAAAATGCAATTGAAAAATTTGGTCCGGTACGAACAGTAAAACCTGAATTGGTTTTTGAAATTGCTTTTGAAGGGATCGGTTTCAGCAACCGCCACAAATCCGGTGTTGCTTTGCGTTTTCCGAGAATTGTGCGGTGGCGAAAAGATAAAACTGTGGCTGACATTGACGATATAGAAGAAATTAAATTAATGATTCATTGATTTGAAAGAGAAATTCCAAAATACAGACGGTTACACGATCATTGCCGATTGGATGGAATCAAAGGGAAATCAACCTTTTGAATTTCAATCCAAAACATGGGAGAAATTGAACAATGGGTATAGCGGAATGGTGATTGCGCCGACTGGTTTTGGGAAAACTTTTTCTGTTTTTTTAGGAGTTCTGATTGATTTTATGAATCATCCTGAAAAATATGAAAAAGGCTTAAAATTGGTTTGGATAACTCCGCTTCGTTCACTGGCCAAAGATTTGGGTCGGGCGATGCAAGAAGCGATTGATGAAATTGGCTTGGATTGGACGGTAGAAGTTCGAAATGGAGATACAGAGATTAAAGACAAACAGCGGCAAACGCGCCAAATGCCTGATGTGCTTTTGGTCACACCGGAAAGCCTTCATTTGCTTTTAGCACAAAAAGGAAGAGAGCGTTTTTTCAAATCGTTGCATTGTGCAGCGGTTGATGAATGGCACGAATTATTAGGTTCCAAACGCGGCGTGATGGTGGAACTGGCTTTGGCATATTTGAAAAGCCAGCACCCTAAAATCAAGGTTTGGGGAATTACCGCAACCATCGGTAATCTTGAGGAAGCCATGAATGTTTTGCTTCCAAATTTTAAAAAGAAAGTGAAAATTCTAGCCAAAGAAAAAAAGAAAATAGAAATCATTCCGGTTTATCCTGAGGAAGTAGAAGTACTTCCCTGGGCTGGACATCTTGGCGGAAAGTTGGTCAATCAGGTCGTTCCCATCATTTTAAATAGCCAAACGACTATTGTTTTTACGAACACGCGAAGCCAAAGCGAAGCTTGGTATCAATTGTTATTGGAAGCTTATCCTGATTTTGCAGGGCAGATTGCCTTGCACCACAGTTCCATCGACGGAAATATCAGACAGTGGATTGAAGATGCGTTGAGCGAAGGAAAACTCAAAGCGGTTGTCTCTACTTCATCTCTTGATTTAGGAGTGGATTTCAAACCGGTAGATACAGTTATTCAAATTGGCTCTGCGAAAGGTGTTGCTCGCTTTATGCAGCGGGCGGGAAGGAGCGGACATTCGCCATTTGAAGTTTCTAAAATTTATTTCGTTCCGACGCATTCTTTGGAATTAATTGAAGTTGCTGCCTTAAAAGAAGCTGTGAAAACCCAAACCATCGAAAACCGCGAACCGATGGTACAGACTTTTGATGTTTTGGTTCAGTTTCTGGTTACATTAGCATTGGGCGGCGGTTTTAAAGAAGATGAACTTTTTGATGTAATTCGAAATTCTCATGCATTTAGTTTTATGAGCATAGAAGAGTGGGAGTGGTGCATTTTTTTCATTACATCAGGCGGAAAAATTGGTGCAAATTATGATGAATTCCATAAAGTAATCAAATCTGAAGAAGGATTATTAATTGTAAAAAGCAGAAAAATTGCAATGCTTCATCGAATGAATCTCGGTGTGATTGTAAGCGATGCCATGTTGCGTGTGAAATTCATTTCAGGTGGTTACATCGGAATGATTGAAGAATATTTCGTTTCAAAATTAAAACCCGGAAATAAATTTATTTTGGCCGGACGCGTTTTGGAATTCCTAAGAATCAAAGAAATGACCGCTTATGTAAAATTATCTTCAGGAAGGGCAATCACACCGAGCTGGTTGGGAGGAAGGCTTCCGTTGAGTTCAAATCTGAGTCATTTTTTACGGCAAAAATTAGCCCAATCCACGCATCCGAATTCAAAGGAAAAAGAATTGCAGTTCCTGCATCCATTAGTTTCCCGACAAAATGAACATTCGCACATCCCGGCTGAAGATGAATTTTTAGTAGAATTGATCAAAACCCGCGAAGGCTATCATTTATTTATGTATCCGTTCGAAGGGCGTTTGGTGCATGAAGTGATGTCTGCACTCATCGCTTACCGCATCAGTAAATTGTATCCGATCAGTTTTTCGATGGCGATGAATGATTATGGATTTGAATTATTTTCAGATTCTGAAATTAAATTAAACAAAGAAGAATTGCATCAAATTTTAAATATCGAAAATCTCACACAAGATTTGTTAAGCAGTATAAATGCCACAGAAATGGCACGCAGGAAATTTCGTGATATTGCCGTGATTTCGGGATTGGTTATTCAGACTTTGCCCGGAGCACAGCGGACCAATAAATCATTGCAATCTTCGGCGGGGATTATATTTAAGGTTTTGGAAGAGCACGACCCTGAAAATCTTTTGTTGAAACAGGCTTACAGTGAAGTTTTTAATCAGCAGTTGGAAGAATATCGTTTGCGTACAGCATTTGAAAGAATCAGCAAAAGCAAAATCATTTATAAATTTGCAACTGCGTTTACGCCCCTTAGTTTTCCTATAAAAGTCGATAGTTTGCGTCAATCTTTGTCAAGTGAGGATTTATCAGCACGCATTCGAAAATTGCAAGAAAGAAGCATCAATTCAACCAAAAGAAAAAAATGAATTTAGTAGAAAAATCTATATTTTTTGCAAATGAAAATTTGACTTTAACTAATCAAAGAGTTGTGTATTGGGCAAGTAAAAACATATTGATTTTGTCTGATTTACATTTGGGAAAGGCAGCACATTTTCGGAAAAATGGAATTCCGGTTCCCGTTCAAATCAGTTTAGAAGATTTAAATCGGTTAAACCTTTTGATCAATTATTTTCAACCTAAGCAAGTTTTGATAGTAGGGGATTTGATTCATGCAGGCGCTAATAATGAATTGGATTTTTTCAAAGAATTAATTCAAAATCACCATCAAACCAAATTCATTTTAATTAAAGGTAATCATGACAGAATTTCAGAAAATAAATTAAATTCTTTAGGCATTTACCATATTTTTAAAGAATTAGTAATAGATAATTTGCATTTCATTCATCAGCCCGAAAGTAGTAAATACCAAACCATCAGCGGACATGTTCATCCTGGGATAAACGTTGAATTTGCGACAAAAAGAATGCGTTTTCCATGTTATGTCGTGACAGAAAATCAACTGATTTTACCCGCTTTTAGCGCTTTCACAGGATTAGACGCTTCATCTATTTTAGAAAATCAAATTTGTTATGCTTTTCATGAAGAAGGAATTTTTGAAATTTAATTAATATTATAAATTGAATTTTTAAATTATTTGAACTCTTAGTTTCATTCATCCTTAAACTTGAAGAAATTAAATTTAACTATTTGTTACAAAGTCTTTACTATGCCACAAAATCATTAGCTTTACAGCGATTAAATCAAAAATTAAATGAATAATTCATTTGCCCAAAAAATTGATGAGAACATCGCACGTGTAGCAGATTTTCCACAACAGGGAATTCAATATAAAGACATTACTACATTGTTTCAAAATCCGGAATTATGCGGAGAAATCACTGATACTTTTGCCGAATTCAGCCGAGGAAAAGTGGATGTGGTTTGCGGTATCGAAAGCCGTGGGTTTCTCTTTGGGATTATGATTGCACAAAAACTAAATGTGCCTTTTGTACTGATTAGAAAACAAGGAAAACTTCCTCCTCCGACGATTTCTCAATCGTATGATTTGGAATATGGAAGCGCTACAATAGAAGTTCAGCCGCAATATATCCACAAAGGAATGCGTGCGCTCATTCATGATGACGTATTGGCAACGGGCGGAACTGCCGAAGCTTCTGCCGCTTTAATCGAAAAATGCGGTGGAATCGTTACACAATTTAGCTTCATAGCAGAATTATCTTTCCTAAATGGAAGAGAAAAATTGAATAAATTTACGAGTGAAATTCAGGGACTAGTCAGTTATTAATAAAAATAAATTTCCCTTGCCCGAAATTTATTCAAACAAGGGAAATTCAAAAGACTAAATAAAATAATTTATCTGGCTTTTAAATTTATTTCAGAAGTTGCAAGTTTAGATAAGTCTTTGTCACAAGCTTTTTCTTCTTTCAAAATAGCTTCCAACAAATCTTTTGCTTCTTTTTCTTTGAGCAATTTCGCATATGCAACAAGTGTTCCATAAGAAGCAATTTCATAGTGTTCAACTTTCTGAGCAGCGGCAATAATAGCAGCATCTCTTACAGCTCCGGGTTCTGTTTCCTCCAAAATCCCATCGGCTTCTTTGAGCAAACCATCCATCGCATCACATTTCACAGCAACCACTTTTTCACCAAGTGCTTTGAATGTAGATTCAACTTTTTTCACATGACCTTTTGTTTCCGTCAAATGACTTTGAATGGCTTTTTTGAGTTTGGAAGAAGTAGCATTGTTTTTCATCTTCGGAAGACTTTTTACTAACTCTTTTTCTGCCCAGTAGATGTCTTTAAGCCCATCTACCATGAAATCTTTAAGTTGTTCTGCAGCATCCTTTTTCGGAGCTACTTTTCCTTTTGTAGTTTGTTTTGATGCCATATTTTAATAGTTTTAAATTTCTAACTATATGACACTTAACCATTTTTCATGCCAGAATAATTTATCTGAAAATGATCCGGATGTATATTCTTTTAATTAAATATTCTTTTTAAAAGTCTTTCTTCTTTTATGTAAAACGGGATTGTAATCTGTCCAAAGTGCCTGTACGCTTTGGTTATCTTCTAATTCGGGATTGGTTTCCAGCCATTTGATATTGTGTTTTTTGAAAGTGTTAAACATTTCCAGAAATATAATAGCTGTCACGCCTTTTCGTTGGTATTTCGGATGAACGCCAATAAGCACGAATTCGACGATATCATTTTTCTTTTGTGCTTTTAGTAAATGGTACCAACCCAGTGGAAATAAACTTCCTTTTGCTTTCTGAAGAGCCTTTGCGTAAGAAGGCATCGTAATTGCAAATGCGCACAATTCACCCTCGCCGTCTTCTATAAATGTAATGAATTCAGGATTTAAAATAGTCGAATACTTCTTGGCATAAAATGCTTTTTGTTCTTCTGATATAGGCACAAAAGTTTCTAAATCTTTGTAAGACTCTTCCAGCAAATCAAAAACCGGTTTGATATAAGGCTGCATATCTTTCGGGCTTTTAAACTGAAGTATTTTCAATTTATAACGCTCAGTTACCAGCTTGGCAAAATCGTAGATTTTTTGTTGAAGCGTTTCGGGAGCGGTCAGGTAATTTTCCACCCATTCCTTTTCTTTTTCAAATCCTAATTGCTCAAGATGGTTTGGATAATATTCATAATTATAAATCCCGATGGCAGTTGCAATTTTATCAAAACCAAAAGTGAGCATCCCGGCTTTTTCGAGATTGGAAGCACCCATCGGACCTTCCATGTATTTAAGGTTATTGGCCTTCGCAATTTCTTCCACTTTTGCAAAAAGTGATTTGGTGACTTCGATATCATCGATCACATCGAAAAATCCGAACCGGATTTTAGGAATTTTCAATTCTTTTGTTTCAATTCTGTTGATGAAAACTGCAATTCGCCCGGCAATTTTTTCATTTTTATATGCAAGGAAATAACGGGCTTCGGCTTGTTTAAGTGCCGGATTTTTTTCAGAATCAAGTGCATTTAATTCCTCATTGATTAATGGGGGAACAAAATAAGGGTTGTTTTTATAAAGTTCAAACTGGAATTTTACAAATTCTTTTAACTCGTTTCTTGTGTAGATTTCTTTTATTTCGATGCTCATAATGGTCGGCAAAGATAGGGAAACTATGGATTTAGATTAAATCCCTTATCTAAATATAATTCAGTCCCGAATTGTTCCATCGTTTTAGAAGTTTTAAATAATTCCTGATTGGTAAATATAGGAATTGGAGAAGTCTTCGGAGCTCCGGTAATCAAAGTGATTGCTTGATTTAATAATGGCTCTTCCAAACTTCCTAATTGCGGTAAATTTTCTAAATAACTGATTTCATTGATTTCATGATCGGGAACAATTCCTTGTGTGGGTGAGGCTTGATTTTGAGAATTTCTGTATTCAAAAACAATGGGCTGCATTGCCCATTTGTGAGCGTTGCTGATGCCGTCAGTCGAAGTATAGTAGGATGAAGGCGAGTCATAAAGCGTGATGGAACCCACCGTTTTACCATAAGTCTGCATGCCAATTGTGACTACGTTGATGTAAGGTTTCAGACAGCTGATGAGCATTTCACTTGCGGAAGCTGAACCTCTGGTCGTCAATACATACACTTCACTCAAATTTAAATTTGTAAGATTAAATGTTCCGGTTTGCTGTAAATCATCATTGAACAATTTGGCAGTATTTTCAAATTTATAGGTTGAATTATTGTTAGACCTTTTTTGATTGTATGTCAATCTTGTAAAATCCTGTTGGTTAAATTGCCCTGTAACCATGCTCCCGAAATAAGCTGCAGTCTGTACAGAGCCTCCACCATTGTAACGCAAATCAATTACCAAATCTGTAATTCCCTGAGATTTTAATTGTGTGATGGCTTGATTGAGTTCATCATTGTAATTTGCACGAAAATTATTGTACATCAGGTATCCGATTTTATGTCCGTCCGATTCTATAACCGTTGAAATGTAAACCGGATTTTCATTGATTTGTGTTTTTGTAATTGAAATTTGTTCCTCTGAATTAAATAATTCTCCACTTTGCAAATAACCCATTCCGAATGTTGCGGACATTTCTCGTAAAAGCTGGGTGTAATTGGAATCTGTCAATTGTGTTCCGTTAATTCTTGTAAAAATATCACCTCGCTGAAATCCTGCATTAGCAGCCGGAGAATCAGGCAAAACATATTGAACGTAGCCAAACAAAGTACTCGAATTCGGCGTCAAACGAACAAGCCCGTAATCCATTCCGTAAGAAAAATTAATTCCGGCAAATGAATTATCCAATACTTCATAATCATCTACAATCCAAGAAAATCGGTCAGTATTGCCATAATCAAAAAGCAGACTATAAAACAATTCATCGGTTTGTTGAGAATTGAGAAAATTGGTATAATCCGCATCATTAGAAAAACGATTGTCTGCTAAATTTGGAGATTGTTCCTGCCAATAATACCAGGTATTCATTGCTTTCCACACGAAATCATTGACCGAGGTTGAAGGTCCCGGGGTATCATCGTCATCTTTGCAGCTTATGAAATTGATTGAAAATAAGATAGCTAAAAAAAAGTAAAGAAATTTGGTTTTCATGTTTAGAAAATTAAATCTATATTTAAAGGTATGGAAAAATTTATAAATTATTTCAAATTATGTCATTCTGACAAAGGAAGAATCCATTCCGAAACTTCGTTTCTTGTATTAATCTCAAATATCTTACCTCGGAATGACAATCGTTACCAATTCAAAATGCATATAAATTTTTTATTAATAGTTATTTCAGGATTGATTTTCTCTTGTCAAAAATCATCAATTCCAATAAAACCTGAAATTTTGACAGCCACGTATGAAATCAGAGCTCATTCTGAATTTGAAAGAGGTTTTGAACTTTTTTTGGTAATTGATAAAATTCCTGAAAATCCGATTATTAAAAGAATAGTCTTTCAGAATAAGCTTTTTGAGAATGTTCATTTTACTAAAATGACGGAAAATGAAATCTTTATCGAACAATATTTTCCAATTCAATCCAAAATGATTCAAGATTTTTCTCCACCCAAGACTGACACCCGTTCCGATGGAATAGTTTTTGAAGTAGATGGAAAAGAGTATTTTTACAAAGTAACCTTTAAATTAAAATAGAAAATTATGGTATTTGATCCACTTTATTTGGTAGTAATTGGTGTTCCGATGCTTGTGAGCATGTACATCAGCTATCAACTGAAAAACAAATTCAAACATTATTCAAAAGTTTATCTTGCAAATGGAATGAGCGGTAAAGAAATCGCTGAGAAGATGCTTGCAGATAACGGAATCTATGATGTGAAAGTAATTTCAACTCCAGGTCAACTGACCGATCATTATAATCCTGCTAACAAAACCGTTAATCTCTCTGAAGTGGTTTACCACGAAAGGAATGCGGCTGCGGCTGCGGTTGCAGCACACGAGGTTGGTCATGCAGTTCAGCATGCGAAAGGATATTCCTGGTTGGAAATGCGTTCCAAAATGGTGCCTGCAGTAAACATTTCAAGTAATCTATTGCAATGGGTTTTGATGGGAGGAATTGTTTTATTTTTCTCAGCGGGAATTCCCTACGTGTTGTATATTGGTATTGCGCTTTTTGCGGTAACGACCGCTTTTGCATTTGTAACTTTACCGGTTGAATATGATGCAAGTAACCGCGCTTTAGCTTGGTTGAAAGAACGAAATATGGTTTTGCCAAATGAATATGCAGGTGCACAAGATGCTTTGAAATGGGCAGCAAGAACTTATGTTGTAGCAGCGATTGCTTCTTTGGCTCAATTGCTTTATTTCATCATGATAGCAATGCGCGGAAGAGACTAAATTTTCCAGTAGAAATAAAAATATAACCTCGAAGATTCTAAAAACTTTCGAGGTTTTTTATTGGATTAATTCAAACAAAAAAAATCCCGCCTAAACGGGATTATATTAACAATTTAAATCTAATAATATGTAATGAAACTCTTATTCTAACCAGCTGGTTTTGTAAGAATCATCTTCCATATCCAATGCTTCTTGTGTGAGTTTCAGTGGATGAAACGGATCGACCATTACAGCTAATTCTTCAGTTTCAGTTTTTCCAATGCTTCGTTCCATTGCTCCCGGATGCGGCCCGTGTGGAATCCCACCCGGATGCAAAGTGAAGTAACCTTGCTCGATGTGGTTTCTACTCATGAAATCTCCATCCACGTAGTATAAAATTTCTTCCGAATCAATGTTGCTGTGGTTGTATGGCGCCGGAACCGATTTCGGATGGTAATCGTACAATCTCGGCACGAAGGAACAAACCACAAAGTTATTTGCTTCAAAATGCTGATGCACCGGAGGCGGCTGGTGAATGCGTCCTGTAATCGGTTCGAAATCGTGAATGGATGTCGCATATGGATAAAAATATCCGTCCCAACCCACTACATCAAAAGGATGCGTGGCATAAGTAATCGGATGAATCATTCCAGCTTTTTTGACTTTGATAAGGAATTCTCCTTTTTCGTCAATCGGTTCACGGAATTCAGGCATTTTGATGTCGCGTTCGCAAAATGGCGAGTGCTCCAAAAGCTGCCCGTATTTATTTCTGTAACGTTTTGGCGTTTCGATAGGAGAAAAGGATTCCACAAAAAACAAACGATTGTCTTCTGTGTCAAATTCAATCTGGTAAATCGTTCCTCTCGGGATAATCAAATAATCTCCGTACTCAAATTTAATGTCGCCCAAAAATGTTTTTAAAGTTCCGCTTCCTTTATGAATGAAAATCAATTCATCGCACTGACCATTTTTGTAAAAATAATCAGTCATTGACTTTTTAGGCGAAGCAACGCCCATAATCAAATCATTATTGAAAAATAAATTTTTCTTGGATTCCAAGAAATCATCCGTCGGCTTGGCTTCAAAGCCCTTGATACATCTTGGTGTGATGTTTTTTTCGATGGCAGCTTTTGGACTTACATCAATCGGTTCGCCAATGCTGATGATTTGCGTTGGGCGGTGAAGATGATAAAGTAATGATGAAATTCCACTAAAACCTTCCGTTCCAAATAATTGCTCATAACGGTACCTTCCATTTTCATCTTGAAAAACGGTATGTCTCTTGTTGGGAATCTCGCCTAATTTATGGTAGATCATTTTGAGTTTGTTTTGTCTGCATAAAATTAAGAAATCTAAATGTAAATTCCTCTTAACATTTTATGAAATTAATTATCGTTGTCAAAACTATTATTATGAGACTCAAAATTTTCAAGTTGTTGTCTATATTCTTCTAGGAAGGCTGGTTGAGCCAAAGCTCCAATTAAGAAAAGTATAGAGATAAATAAACCTATTCCATTTAAAACGGTACCGATAATTGCCAAAACTCTGGCTGTTTTTGTATTTTGGAAACTTGTTGCGCTATATATCCCTTGTGAGGAATTGTATGTTTGTAAGGATTTGGAACTCAATATCCAGGCAGTAATACCTAAAATAATTCCGGGTATGATTGTAAAAAGACCGCAACAACAGCCTAAAATAACAAATAAGATAGAACCAATCGCCAATATAAGTGCCAATGGGTCATTTGGTAATTTGTTCTGTGATTCAAATTGATTAAAATCGTTCATAATTGTGGAAATTTAATTAAATAATTTATGATAATAATTAAGATTGTTAATATAAAACTTATTTTAAGAAGTCTGAGCGTTTTTAAATTTCCTTTGTAGGAATGTATAGCCAAAACACCCAAGGTAAAAAATAAAGGAATCAAACCGGGATACATTTTTATAGATTCGATAAAATCTCCATTGATAAGCAATTCAAAACTCCTTTGAATTCCACATCCGGGACATTCTACTCCGGTTTTTTCTTTGATTTGACAAGATAATTTTGGAAGTGTAATTAATACCAGCATTTAAAAAAGTTTTTCCCAAAAGCTCATTTTGGATTTTACGCGGTTGATTTCACTTTCCAGTAACGTGAAAAATTCTTTATTGAAACAGACTTTTTGTGCGTACTGGTAGTAATTTATTGCCATTTTATATTGCTGTCTGTGTTCGGCAATTTTTCCTTTTTGGTAATTTAAAGTGGATTTGTCTGCGCCATTGGTATTTAATCCTTCTTCGATAACTTTTTCGGCTTCTTCGAAATGACCAAATTCAATCAGTAAATAACCATAATTCACATAAGCGACAGGATAGGTTCCTTTGCAGAATTTGATGGCTAAACTATAGTGTTGCTTTGCTCGGTCAAAATCTTTGATTTTGGTTTCGTAAATCCAGCCGAGATGATTGTGCGCACGTCCGTAACCTGGATCGATGGAAAGAATTTCTTCCAATAAATCTTTTGCACCTGACATATCGCGCTCGTCAATGGCTTTGCTTACTTCCAAAAAAAGATTCTCTACATCCTGCATTTTATCAAAATCTGAAAACAAATTTAATTATTTGTTTTTAATCAGCTTAATTGTTTCTGATTTATTGTTTTTGTAATTGATTTTTAAGAAATAAACGGCATTGTTGAGTGAACTTAATTTAGAATTCAATTCGTCTAAGTTTTTGTTTGTAGAAATTAATTTTCCTTGTAAATCAAATAATTGAAGTTCTTTAATTTCTTTTGAATTTTGAATTTGGATTTTATCAGAGAATGGATTGGGAAAAATTTGAGATTTATTATTTGCCATTTCAATAATATTTAAAATGGGATTAAAATCTTCTAGAGAATAATAATGTTCTAAAGTAATGAGCGTAAATAAGCCATGTGAACCACCAATCCCTTCATATATTATTAAATCATCATCCTGGTGATTTGTTTGAAACGTTTTTACATTTTCTAACCCGTAATGATTTTCATAATTTATTGATGTAACAATTGTTGGGTGTTGAAATCCAAAATTTGGAGAAAAACCTTGCGTAGGAATTGTATCTCCAACTTCTATATCAAAATTGTACAAAAGGAATTCGACTTCATAATCACGATAATAGATGTATATATTTTTTTCTTCTAAATTTTCATGTAAATAAATACTTGAATCATACCATTCTCCCCATTCTCCATAATCAGGTCCAAATTCGTGACCTATTCGTGTCCTTATTTCTAAATTTATATATTCTTTTTCGTTGTGATTTATTGTTTGGTCGTTTAGTCTAATTTCATTTTGATAACGATAGTAACCACCTCCACCATCACTTATTGATTCGGAAGTTGTCCAGAGATTATTATTGTCTAACAAAGGACGATATTCCTGCCCAAAAAGAATTGAGCCGGAAAGTAAGATAAAAAGAGTGTAGAGTTTTTTCATAAGGGTTTAGAATTAATTAACTCCGATAAAGTTAACTAATTCTCTCCAAATAAGCCATATAAAATCCGTCAAAGCCGGTTTGTGATGGAAGCAATTGTTTTTCTCTTACCAATTTAAATTCAGGGTGATTTTCTAAAAATATTTCGACTTGATTTTGATTTTCACTTGGCAAAATTGAGCAGGTAGCATATACCATTGCACCGCTAACTTTGACAATTTTGCAATACTCGTCCAAGATTTTAGCCTGTTCCTTTTTTACACTATCGATGAATTCCTGAGAAAGTTTCCATTTTGCATCAGGATTTCTGCTAAGTACTCCCAGTCCGCTGCAAGGTGCATCGATGAGCAGTCTATCAGCAGTATTTTCCATTTTTTTGACAACTTTGGATGAATCAATTACTTTGGTTTGGATGTTTTGTGCGCCGTTTCTTTTGGCTCTTTTTTTCAATTCCAGCAATTTCCATTCGTGGATGTCCAACCCATAAATCTGACCTTTGTTCTCCGTCAAAGCAGCCAGGTGCAAAGCTTTTCCACCGGCACCCGCACAAGCATCAACCACCCGCATTCCTGGCTGTACATTCAAGTAAGGAGAAATCAGCTGTGAACCTGCATCCTGCACTTCAAACCATCCGTTTTGAAAAGCTTCCGTTTTGAAGATGTTTGCCTTTTGCGCCAATTCCAAAGCGTCCGGATATTTAGATAAAATCTCTGATTCGATGCCTTCTTCTTTCAATTTTCTTTGCAAAGTTTTACGGTCGGTTTTCAACGTATTGGTACGGATTACAGCAGGCGAAGGAACATTCATCACATCGATTTCCGTTTCCCATTGTTTGCCCAATTCTTTCATTCCCAATTGGTTTAACCAATCTGGAATAGAAGCTTTTACAGCGAAATTTCTATCAGTTGCCGCATGGTTTTTTTTCAGGACTTCTCTTTGGTCTATTTTTTTGAATTCGTCCCAATAAGGCAGTTTTTCATCATTGAGTGAAAACCAGGTGCCTACAAATTCCCAAAGGTTATCAGGAGAAACTTCTTTGCCCATCGATGCTTCGATCATGCGTTTCCAGCGAACGGTGTCATAAACAGTTTCGGCGATGAAAGCACGGTCACGGCTACCCCATTTTTTGTTGGATTTCAACATTTTTTCCAATTCGCGGTCTGCATATTTGTGGTTAAAAAATATGTTGTTCAAAGTTTCGGTAATCCCGATAAACAAATTCTTGTAAGCTAAAATCTTCATGGCGCAAAAGTACAAAATCTGTAAGACAAATTCTCTTTTGAAATATTAACGGTAAATAATAGCCCCGATAGCAGCGACATCCTTTTTTGGCGGTCTGAAAGACAAGACAAAAAAGATACAGCGGATAGCGGGATTGGCTCCTAAAATTTAATTGAATAAATTAGAAAGTGATAAATTTATGGAATGAAAGTATTTGCAACGAGAAAAGTCCCGAAAATCACCCGAGAATTATTAGAACAAAATCAAATAGAATTAGACGAATGGCATGAAAATCATTCGATTACGAAACACGAATTGATGGAATTGATTCCGGGTTATGATGGGATTTTTGTAATGAGTACGCAATTTGACCGCGAAATCATTGAATTTTCAAGTAAAAATATCAAAGCGCTTTCTTTGCTTTCCGTCGGATTTGAGAATGTAGATGTGAAAGCGGCGACCGAATTTGGAATTCCGGTGAGCAATACACCTGATGTTTTGAGTGAATCGACAGCTGATATTGCTTTTTTGTTGATGCAAAATGTAGCCCGAAAAGCTTTTTTCAATTATAAAAGGGTTTTAGACGGAAATTGGAAACGGGAATTCAATGACCATTTGGGATTTGATTTGAGCGGAAAAACTTTGGGGGTTTTTGGTTTGGGTAGAATTGGTTTTGTGACAGCGAAGCGCAGCAAAGCCGCATTTGACATGAACATCATTTACCACAACCGTTCTCGAAATGAAGAAGTTGAAAATGAATTAAATGCAAAATATGTTTCATTTGATGAATTGTTGGCACAAAGTGATGTGATTTCGATTCATTCCGCTTTGACACCCGAAACGGAGATGATTTTTAACAAAGACGCATTTCAGAAAATGAAAAATTCAGCAGTCATCATCAATACTTCGCGCGGAAAAGTTATCGATGAAAAAGCTTTGTATGAAGCTTTGAAATCAGGTAAAATTTGGGGAGCAGGCTTGGATGTGACCGATCCGGAGCCGATGTCTGCTGATAATCCTCTGCTTGCTTTGGAAAATGTTGCTGTTCTTCCACATATCGGTTCTGCAACTAAAGAAACAAGGACTGCGATGGGTAAATTGGCGGTGGAAAATATGATTTTGGCGTTGAATGGAAAAAGAATGAAAACTCCTGTAAATCCTGAAGTTTATGAAGATTAAATTCAAATTCATACTTTTGCCAGAGTTTTCGATTAACAATGTACAAATCCGTCATTCGTCCCATATTATTCAAATTTGATCCTGAAGCAATTCATCATTTTACGTTTTCATTTCTAAAAGTCATTCACAAAGTTCCATTTGTACCGCAGATTTTCAGAAGTTTATTTGTAATTGAAGATAAAAAACTGGAACGTGAAGTTTTTGGATTAAAATTTAAAAATCCAGTGGGGTTGGCGGCAGGATTTGACAAAGACGCAAAATTGTACAAAGAACTATCCAATCTCGGATTTGGATTCATCGAAATCGGAACAGTAACACCCAAATCACAATCGGGAAATGATAAAAAACGAATGTTTCGTTTGAAACAAGATGAAGCTTTAATCAACCGAATGGGTTTCAACAATGAAGGTGCATGGGAAGCAGCGAAGCGATTGCGAAAAAATAAAAAGATTTTAATCGGTGGAAATATCGGAAAAAATAAAGTGACTCCGAACGAAGATGCAATCCACGATTATGAAATTTGTTTTGATGCTTTGTACAGCGTAGTTGATTATTTTGTGGTCAATGTGAGCAGCCCGAACACACCAAATTTGAGGGAATTACAAGACAAAGAACCACTCATGAATTTACTTCAAACTTTACAAAATAGAAATTTATCCAAACCCAAAGCACGTCCGATTTTGCTTAAAATTGCGCCGGATTTGACCAATGAACAATTATTGGATATCATCGATATTGTAAAAACGACACAGATTGCAGGCGTAATTGCAACCAATACAACAATTTCAAGAGAAAATTTAAACTCTGAAAACAAAAAAGAAACAGGTGGATTGAGTGGAAAACCTTTGACGAAACGTTCTACCGAAGTAATTAGATTTTTATCTGAAAAAAGCGGGAAAGCATTTCCAATTATTGGAGTAGGAGGGATTCATTCTCCGGAAGATGCCATTGAAAAATTAAATGCAGGTGCATCTTTGATTCAAATTTATACCGGATTTATCTACGAAGGTCCAGGATTTGTAAAAAAGATAAATAAAAGCATCTTAAAAAATTCTTGAGAATTATTTTTTTGAAAAACTAAATTAATTTATAGATTGTAAAGAGGTCATTTCTTATATAAAAAAAGAGAAGCCTTTTGAGCTTCTCTTTTTTATATTAAAAGAAAATTTAAACTTATTGAACTACGTATTTAACTGGTAATTGGAAAACCAAGTTTACTGGAGATCCATCTTCCAATTTTGCAGGTTGAATAGTTTTTCCACTACTAGAAAGTCTTGTTGCAATTCTTTCTAACGCAGTTTTAGATTCTCTTCCCAATTCAGCGCTACCACCTGACATAGGTTTTACCTGAATGATTTTACCTGATTTGTCAATTACGAACTGAAGTTTTGCTACTGCTTGGCTTTCCCCTCTATCATTTAAGGTTTCAGCAAAGTCAGATAATTGGTCTCCTAACTGCTCATTCAATTTCTGAGCAAGACACTTTTGCAATTCTTCTTTCTTTCCTTTGAACTTTTCACAGCCCGGAAAAATCGCCATTTCAGAAACCTCACGAGCTGTAAAGTTACCTGTTGGAGCAGGTTTGTCCTTTGGTTTCCCATCACCGGTAGGTCCTGGAGGTGGCGTTGTAGGCATTTGAATACTTGTAGGTTTGTCACCTTCTACATTTTTGTCACCCAAGTTTTTATCTTTCATATCTTCCTGGGGAGGGATAGTTTCTTGTTTAGGTGGATTGGGAGCAGGCTCCGGCATAACCACTCTAATTTCTGCCACTTCTACTTCAGGTGGAGGTGGTGGAGGTGGTACGTCTTCAATGATTTCCTCAGGAATATCTGGGATTTCTACATCCGTCAACTCAATTTCTACCACACGTTCTTTTTCATCTGAGCGATTGATAGCATAGTTATAACCAACAATACCACCAACCAACAACAATACAATCAATGAACCAATCAAAAGGGATTTAGTTAAGTTGAAACGCTCAGAAGTTCTTAGGTCATATGCACCATATTCTTTATTTCTATTTTCGAATACGATGTCGTCTAATGTTTTAAAATGTTTGTCTGACATAATTTCTCTTCTTTTTAAGGGTTACTACTAGAGGTTCCACTTTTTTGCTCATATAAATCCAATTCCCAAGTAGGGATATCTACAATACCATATTTGGTTGATTCGGTAATTTCCATCTCATCCAGGGTATTGACTACATTCTCGTAGGTAGCATCATCGGTCGGTTTGATGATTATAGTAAACAATTCTTTATCAGGCGCATTGCTTTTTGCTGTTTTGATAATTTCTCTCAAACCCTCACGAGAATAGTTCGTTTCACTTATTTTATCCAAAGTCAATAAAGTCTTATCCAACTGATGCCAATACACCTTATCATCTTTTCCTAAAATTAAAGTCAATGTATTCTCATTTTTAACCTCAGGTGGTTTGTTTTTTTCTATATTCTTTGGAGGCATATTCAGTCCCATTACATTAGGCTTACTAAATGTAGTAGTAAACATAAAGAAAGTAATCAATAAGAAACCTAAATCTGCCAATGGGGTCATATCGACCTTGGTGGAAGCTTTCTTCGCGCGAACCTTGCCACCGTCATTACTCTGTTTTTCTTCTATCTGTGCCACGGCTTATTTATTGAGGTTTAACTTCTGAACTTGTGATCAACTGGAATTTATTTATATCCCTTTCTTGTAATTGTTTAATCAGCTCTTTAAATTTAGGATACTGTGCTTTCACATCCCCTTTAATTGCTAATTGAACTTTCGGATCAACTTCTATAGTAGATGTAATCCAGTCTACTAATTGAAGATCTACACTATCTAAAGGAATTCCGGGGATAGTTTTTTCTCTTTGCGAATCAGAGAGATTTAAATATGAATTTAAAGCTCGGATAGGCACAGGTACTTCAGACAATCCCATGAATACTCTTTTTTCACTGTCTGAAAAAGAAAGTCCATGTTTGGAAGCCATTTTGTCAAGCACAGCTATCTTATTTCTATCATCAATAATACTAAAGTAATATTTACCGTCATTATTAATGGTCACTCTCATCAAGTCTCCGTCCTGGAGTTTAGTTTCAGCAACAGAGCTCGGTGTTTTTACAGAAACGATGTCCGGTTTTTTGAACTGAGTGGTAAGGATGAAGAATGTAAGCAACAACCAAGCCATATCGCTCATCGCCGTCATATCCATATGGATACCCTGTCTTTTTGGTTTAACTCTTGCCATTTTTCAATTTTTAAATTTAATTATTCGTTACTCGTTGCGGCTAATCAAAAACTAACCGCGTTAAATTTGAAAAATGAATTAATGGTGCGATGCAAAAGATTGCTGAATGCTCATTCCAACTTCATCGATTTTGAAAGTCAAATCATCAATCTTACTTGTTATCATGTTATAAACGATAATTGCAATCGCTGATGCACCAATTCCCATACCTGTGTTGATAAGTGCTTCTGCAATACCTACAGATAAAGCCGCAGCATCAGGAGTTCCTCCACCTTCACCCAACGCGAAGAATGCCTTGATCATCCCGATTACAGTACCCATCAATGCAATAAGCGTACCTACTGAAGCAATTGTTGAAATAATAACTGTATTTTTCTCTAATGCAGGCATTTCCAAGGTCATTGCTTCTTCTAATGTTTTGTTTAATTCGATTAATTTTTGCTCTTTATTCATTGAGTTATCATTAGACAAAGCTTTGTATGTTGTCAAACCTTCTTTCACAACATTTCCAACAGAACCTTTTTGCTCATCACAAAGTTCTAAGGCTTCATTGATTTGGTTTCTACTTACCAAGTCTCTGATAGTATCAACGAATTTTGAAATATTTCCTTTTCCTGCAGCTTTGTTAAGTGCAAAAAATCTGTCGATACCAAATACAATAACCATCAAGAAGAAAGAAATAAGGAATGGTATAATCACACCTCCTTTGTAAATAATACCCATAAAGTTTTCAGGATCTCCATCGGTCGTACCACCTTTAAAATTGCTGGTGCTTCCAAATAATCCATAAAAAATTCCCATTGAGATAAGAATTAAAATGATAATCGTAATAGGAGCATTAAGACCTCCTTTTTTAGTAGATTTACTTTGAACAGTTTCTTTTGTTTCCATTTCCATTTTTAATTTTAATTACTTTGATTTTGTTAACAAGATTGCGAATCTATAATTTTTAATTAATATTTTGAATTTTTCTTTAAAAAAATTTCTCAATTAATGTTTATTTAACACTAATTGAGTAACCTAAATACAGACTATTAAATTCAAAATTATATCGACGCTAAATGTATAAATGCTTTGTAAATTTATCAACAAAAATCAAACCAAATTTATTAACAGCGTTTTACACATTCAAAATAATCCAAAACTAAAGCAATCGATTGCAGTATTTTGTTCATTTTAATAAATTGTATATTTGAAATGTTAAAATATAAATCAAATGAAAGTTTATACCAAAACAGGGGATAAGGGTACAACTTCACTTTACGGAGGCGTAAAAGTTTCTAAAAATCATGTGAGAATTGACGCTTATGGAACTGTAGATGAATTAAATTCAGCCATCGGACTCATCAGAAGTACAGAAATCCTTCCTATATATATAGAACAATTAATTAAAATTCAGAAAGATTTATTTCATGTCGGCGCTGAATTGGCCACACCACAAGAAAAAATGTACCTGGCCAACGGGAAATCTCGATTGCCTAAATTGGTTTCAGAAATCGATATTGAACAATTGGAAAATTGGATAGACGAAATGGAGGAGGAGCTGCCGCCATTGATGCACTTTATATTACCCGGTGGATATTTAGCTGCCTCTCATGCGCATTTGTCGCGTTGCATTTGCCGGAGAGCCGAAAGAATTACCGTTGCTTTGAATGATTTGGAAGAAATCAGAGGATTTGTACTCAAATATTTAAATAGATTGTCAGATTATTTGTTTGTTTTGGCTCGAAAGATTTCGCAGGATGCAGCTCATGAGGAAATAAAATGGCTTCCGAATGAATAGAGTAGCATTATTCCTAAATGGTCAGGCGCCTAAAATCTTTCCGGATTTAAATCAATTTGAAGTTATTTTCTGTACAGACGGTGCTTATCGGTATTTACAGGAAAAAGGGATAAAACCTGATGTAGTCAGTGGTGATTTTGATTCTTTATCACCAAATGAAATTTTAACTGAAATAGAAATAGTAGAAACACCGGATCAGAATTTCACAGATTTTGAAAAAGCTTTACAAATCATTCAAAACCGAAATTTCCATGACGTATATATATATGGAAGCAGCGGCATGGAACACGATCATTTTTTAGGAAATCTTTCAACCGGTTTGAAATACAAGGACAAATTGAATTTGGTTTTCTTTGATGATTACAGTTATTATTTTTTTTCAGAAAAAGAAACAGTTCTCGAAGATTATAAAGGAAGAATTATTTCATTGTATCCTTTTCCAGTTGCAAAAAATATTTTCACCGAGGGTTTGCTTTATGGATTAAACAATGAAGACTTAGATTTATCACAGAGAATAGGCATCAGAAATCAAGCGGTTAAAAATAAAGTTTCAATAAAATATGACGAGGGAGAATTGTTGATTTTCATAAAGAAAGATTAGTCTTTAAAAACACTCTATTTAACATAATATAAATTATAGGAAAAATATCCATCAAATTTATTAAATCTGAATTTGCCTATAATTAACTATCTTCGTGACATACACACAAAACTAACTATGGATTTACGAAAATCATTTAAACAATTAATTTCAAAACTATTAAATAAAGAAGAATTTGAAATTGACGATAATTCTGAAGCATTAATTGCTGAAGAAAAATCCGGTTCATTAGGAAAATCAATTACTTATAGTTTATTGGCTGTTGGATTGGTAATTGCATTTTTATATGCTTTGCAAAGCATTTTGATACCGATTTTATTTTCATTGATATTGTCGGTTACATTATTTCCGGTTTGTAATTTTCTTGAAAAATGGGGATTCAACCGACTCATGGCTTCACTCACAACATTGGTTTTGGCGATTATTTTATTTTTAGGAATAAGTTATTTATTTGTTTCTCAAACCATTAACATCGGACGTGACGCAAGTGAAATTGTTGGTAAAATTGAAACCGTTTTAAAAGAAGGTGAAAAATACGCCAATGACAAACTCAATCTTTCTCGAACTGATATTATCTCCAAAGCTAAAGAAGAACTAAATAAAGCCGCGCCTGATATTGGAGGTTTTGTCACCAGATTTTTTGGTTCGATTGGAAGTTTTCTTTCGATGGGAATTTTGGTTCCATTGATCATTTTCTTTTTCCTTTATTACCGCGATTTTTTTAAAGAATTCTTTGTAAGAGCTTGTTACAGCGCACCACGGGAAAAAGTTGAAGCCACATTGACCAAAATGTATGAAGCTTTGAACAATTATCTTGGCGGAATGCTCATGGTAATGGGATTGATAGCAGTTTTAAACACTATTGGTTTGATGATTTTAGGCATCGAATACGCTTGGTTTTTCGGAATTCTCGCTTCTTTATTGATGCTCCTTCCCTACATTGGAATCGCCATCGGGTCTATAATTCCTGCTTTATTTGCGCTCGCAACCAAAGACAGTTATTGGTACGCAGTTGGCGTTGTCGCTTGGTTTCAGTTCATTCAAACACTCGAAGGAAACATCATTACGCCCAACATTGTGGGAAATAAAGTCAGCTTAAATCCACTCGTTTCCATATTGTCATTATTTTTGTTCAGCATGCTTTTTGGTTTTGCAGGATTAATTTTAGCTTTGCCGCTGATGGCTATCATCAAAGTCTTATTTGATGCGGTCTCTGAACTAAAACCTTATGGATTTTTGCTAAGCGAACCAGAGAAAAAATATTTGTGGACAGAAAGACAAAAAAGATTGAAACCAGCTAAGGTCGCCAAAGAAAATTTAGAAGAAAAAATTGATAGAATCGAAGAATAAAACAAACAATTATGAATGAAATATTGAGTTTAGAACCTCAAAATATCTGGAAAAATTTCTCCAAACTAAATGAAGTTCCGCGTCCGTCTAAAAAAGAAGAAAAAGTCATACAGTTTATGGTGGATTTCGGGAAAAATTTAAACTTGGAAACAATCGTTGACAAAGTCGGAAACGTCATCATCAAAAAATCTGCTTCTGCCGGAATGGAAAACCGTAAAACAGTGGTTTTGCAATCGCATTTGGACATGGTTCATCAAAAAAACAACGATGTGAATTTTGATTTCGAAACACAAGGAATCCAAATGTACATTGATACGGATGGCTTTGTGAAAGCGAAAGGAACAACTTTGGGCGCAGATAATGGAATTGGCGTTGCGACGATTATGGCAGTTTTAGAATCTACCCAAATTGAGCACCCTGCGATTGAAGCTTTGTTCACAATCGACGAAGAAACCGGAATGACAGGTGCAATTGAATTGGATGAAACCGTTATTCAAGGAGAAATTCTTTTAAACCTTGATACAGAGGAAGATGATGAATTGACAATGGGTTGCGCAGGTGGTTTGGATGTAACCGCCACAAAAAAATATTCAATTGAAACTTTGAACGGAGATTTCAGTTCTGTAAAAGTAGATGTTAAAGGTTTAAAAGGTGGTCATTCAGGTGGAGACATTCATTTGGGATTGGGAAATTCAAACAAAATATTGGCAAGATTTTTAAATGAATCCCTTCAGTTCAAAGCGCAGATTGCAAGCATGAACAGCGGAAGTCTGCGCAATGCAATTCCACGTGAAGGTCATTTTATCATTTCTGCTTCGACTTCGGAAGTTGAAAATTTGAAATCTGCTTTTGAAACTTTGAAAAATGATATTCATACTGAATTTCAATCAGTTGAGCCTAATTTGAAAATTGAAATTTCCAATACGGAATTTAATTCTTATGTGGCTTCATTTGACGAAACTAAAAAATTCACTTTTGCTTTACTTTCCGCTTACAATGGTGTTTACAGAATGAGTCCGGAAATTGAAGGGTTGACTGAAACTTCTAACAATGTTGCAAATGTGGTAGTTGGAAACGGAGAAATGAAAATATTGTGTTTGACACGCTCTGCGTTGGATTCCAATAAAAAATTATTGTCTGAGACACTTAAATCTACTTTCGAGTTGGCTGATTTTACAGTCACATTTTCAGGTGGTTATCCCGGATGGAGACCCAATACAAATTCTGAAATCGTGAAATTAATGGAGAAAATTTATACCGAAAAATTCAACGAATCTCCAAAAATCAGTGCAACACACGGCGGTTTGGAATGTGGAATCATTGGCGGACATTACCCAAATTTAGATATGATTTCATTCGGTCCAAATATCTACGGAGCGCACTCTCCTGACGAACGTGTGGAAATCAAATCCGTACAAAAATTTTGGAATTATTTCTTAGAAGTTTTGAAACAAACGCCTGAAAAGAATTGATTTATAAACTTGAAATAAGTTGTGAAAGTCTTTCAGTCAAAGATTTTCTGGAATATTGATGGATTTTGGAAGATGGATTTTTAAAAAAATTCGTCTTCCATTTTTTATATTCTTCCGAAATAAAAGATTTCACTTCTGAGTTTTGTTGATGTGTGAAATAGCTTCCAGACTCGGTTTTAGTTAAAATTTTCTCTACATCTGCTCCACCCGGTCCAATGGCTAAAATCGGATTTCCAGTTGCCATGTATTCAAATATTTTTCCAGGAATAATTCCTTTAGATTTCTCGTCAGGAAAATTCGTTAGTAATAATAAAGTTGAATTTTTTATTAATTCAATTGATTCTTTATGAGATACATATCCTTTTTTAATTAAATAATCACTTAAATTATTATTAATAATAGAATTCTCAACTTCCTGACTTAAATTCCCTATAAATTCTAATTCAAAATCCGTAGAAAATTCAGAATTTTCTTGGATTAATTCATCTAGAGCTTGCCAAACAACTAATGGGTTTCTAGCAAATTCCAAACCACCACTATAAGAAATTTTGAATTTTGAATTTTGAATTTTGAATGAATTATTAAAATCAGGCTCTTCAAATCCATTCGTGATGACTTCCACCCTCCCCGCTCCGAGATTTTTATAATTTTCCGCATCGGTAAAACTCGTTGCAATTACAGCATCAGCATTTTTTAAAACTTTTCGTTCCAAAATTTCATGCGATTTCTGCGCAAAAGAAGTCAGTTTTAATTCGGAGTGGTAACTGATTTGCGTCCACGGATCTCGAAAATCTGCCAGCCACTTCAACTCAGGGTAAAATTCTTTTAGTTTGTAACCAATCAAATGCAAACTATGCGGTGGCCCCGTCGTGATGATGGTTTCAATTTGGTTTTCTTTCAAATATTTTCTAAGAAACCGAACCGAAGGTTCAACCCAATATTGACGTGCGTCAGGAATGAAAAAATTCCCACGTACAAAAACCGCCAGCCTCGTCAGAAAAGATTGTTTTTCAGCTTTCTCAAATTGTCCGGCTTTATATTGTTTTGATTTTGAATTGAGCTTTTCTGCGATTTGATAAGGTTCCCAAATTTTGGTTTTTAGAATCTTTAAATCAGGAGAAACTTCATTCAATAATGATTCATCAATGATCGGATAAGATGGATTTTCCGGTGTGTAAATAATCGGTTCAATGCCAAATTCAGGTAAATATTTTGCAAATTTCAACCAACGCTGTACACCGGGACCACCTGCCGGTGGCCAATAGTAAGTGATGATTAAAACTTTTTTTTTCATAAAATTGTGCTTTGTGTAATTCTTTGTGGTACACAAAGTTCACAAAGATTTTTCACTAAGTTCACTATTTCTATTTTTCCAACAATAAAATCCTCCACCTAAAACCAAAAGAACAAACAAAACATTGAAAGCCATCGTAACCATATTCCCTGTTTTTACCGTGTGTGGATTGAATTCCATCACGATTTGTTTGTCACCTTTTTCTAACTGAACTGCACGTAAGAAATAATTCGCTTTCAACATTTCTCTTTCTTTTCCATCGACTTTTATTGTCCAACCGTATGGATAATAAATTTCTGAGAAAACAGCAATTTTCGGCGAAGAAACATTGGCTTCGTATATCAATTTATTAGGTTGGTAATTCATTAATTTAATGGAAGATGAATTATCTGATGTAAATGATTTGTTTAATTTATTATTTAAAACAACTGTTCTTCTCAAATCAACGTCTTTCAACGCTAAAATTTCCTCATTTGCATTGTTCACATACTCCACTTCCGAAACTAACCAAGCATTTCCAAAAGCATCTGGATTTGCTTGAATCATTGGGGTTCTCGCGTTTCCGTGAACGATGTATTTTGTATTTAATAAATTTAAGATCTTCTGCGTATCCACTTGCTGATTGATGCCTAATTTCTGAGTTTTTTCAGAACCTGAAAAATACAAATCAATTACATCTTGAAAATTATGAAGTTTTGCTCCGTGGTAACCACCGATTGAATTTACAAAATAAGATGTCGTGGCATCATTGAATGTGCTGAAAACATTGTCAAACACACGGTATTGCGTTTTGTCCGCTTTGCGCAAACTGTCTAAACTTTTGTTGAATGGGACTTTTTGTGCAACGCCCATCAAATGTTGATTTTCCCTTGCTCCTTCCAATAATCTTGGTGAAAGTTCAGTCGGAAAAGGATTATCCACAAATAATTTAGAAACAAAATTATCTTCATTTAAATAACGTTTGTTGATTTGCCAACCATCAATTAATGCTAAAAACCCGATTCCTAAAACGATTATCAAACTGTTTTTCAGGTATTTGAATTGATAAGCTAACAACAAAGCCAAAGTCAGAATTACAAAAATCAAAGTTCTCAATGTATCCGCTCTGAACATATCGATTCTGTCTTGAATCAATGCTTTGTTCACGTTGTTCAATAAAGTATCCCAAACACCATAACCATCCGGATATCCTTGTTTGACTGCTCCCATAATATCTTGCTTGGTATATAAATCATATTCGGTTGAAAAGCTGAATAAATTTCCTCCAAATAAATAGAAAATGATTAATAAACCTACAACTCCCCCTCCGGCATACATCAGGATTTTCTTTTTGAATTCATCTGTCAAACTTTCATCTTTGAAGAAAACATACAAAGTCAGAATCGCTAATAAAGGCATGGTGAATTCTGCCATGACGAGCATTGACGAAACCGCTCTGAATTTATCGTAGAAAGGAAAATAATCCACAAACAAATTCGTCAAAAATGAGAAGTTTTTACCCCAAGCCAACATGATGCTTAAAACAGTTGCACCAAGTAACCACCATTTGTAATTTGACCATTTATTTCGAACTAAAAACAATCCTAAAAAGAATAAAAATATAACAATCGCTCCCTGATAAGCAGGTCCTGAAGTTCCCGGCTGGTCGCCCCAGTAAGTCGAAACCGGACTTGAAGCCAAATAGTCAAATGCTTGTGCATTGAATTCATTGTTCATGTCCAAAAGATGTTGTTGCTTTTGGATTTCAGCAATATAATTCTTTAGATTTTCTTCTTGAGGCTGGCTTCCACCACCCATAAAATTTGGAATGAAAAGATTGAAAGTTTCCAGTTTTCCATAACTCCAATGTGTTATGTAATCGTGGTCTAATCCTGAATCTTTTTCAGTTAACAAAGTCATGTCTGACTTTCCTCGGATGGTTTCTTTGCTGTATTCGTAAGTCGTCATCAATCTAGTGGAATTCAATCCGACACCGATGATACTTGCACCAATTAACAATCCGGTTGCGATGGTAAAAGGTTTGATTTCTTTTAATTTGATGGCATCAATTAATTCAACCACAAAAAATACCATCATCACCAGGAAAAGATAAAACGTCATTTGCGGATGATTGGCAGATAACTCCAACCCCATACACAAAGCCGTGAGTAAAAATCCGGCAATGTATTTCCGCTGATAAAGCAAAATAATTCCCGCTACCAATGGCGCAAAATAAGCAATTGCATGCACTTTTGCGTTATGTCCGGCAGCGATAATGATGTAGAAATAAGCACCTAATGCAAAGAAAATTGCTCCGGTCAAAGCATATTTCCAATTGTTTTTGAAGACTACCATTCCAAGAGTGAAAAATCCTGCGAACAACAAGAAAATGTAATCGGCAGGACGTGGTAAAAACCTGAGCGTCTGGTCTATTTTTTTGATAAAATCATAATCGTATTTCGCGCCGGTTTGGTACGTGGGCATTCCGCCAAACATGGCGTTGGACCAATAGGTATTTTCTCCGGTTTTTTCTTGAAATTTTTGCATTTCTTCCGCACTTCCTTTATAATTCACAATATCGGGCTGGATAATCGAATTGTCGGAAAGTACCGGCGAACAATAAGCAACCGCAATTATTGCAAATAAAATGATTGCTACGGCACTGAAAATGAGATTATTTTTTTTCATCTTTTTCTTCTATGACTTCATAATCTACCGATTCGGCTTCGATAGTAAATTTCGGCTTTTCCAAACTTTCTGAATTAGAATAAGTCTGGCTTCTGTTTTGGTTTTGATTTGGATTGGAAAAAGGATTTTGCTGCGGGCGTTTCGGTGTGAAAAAAATACGCACAACCATCCTTATAACCAAATAAGCAACCAATGAATAAAATACGAATTTGAGCAGTGACATAATTTAATTTACAGATGTTTTTGTAGTGGAAGTCTGTGTCATCGTTTTTTTCTGACCTTGTCCTTCCATAGTTTGTTTTACGGTTTCGCTTTTGGTTAAATCTACTTTTTTAATCCAACCTGAACCTAAATCTAAATCAATTGAACCCTTGAGTGTTGCATTATTTGACATTGACATTGTAACACCTTGTTGCGTTTCCTTTCCGTTTACATTTTGAACTCCATCTACAGTAATTGTTGCGATGTTTCCATCTATTGATTTAAATGTTCTTGTAACTTTATTGGTTCCTTTGATCGGGCCTTCACTGATATTTTGAGAATCTTCCCAATTTTCTCCTATCTTCATGGATTTATCTGGAAAAATGTTTAATGTTTCTTCAAATTGCATTTTGATGAATTCTGAATTTAAAGTTCCTTTCAAAAGTTCACCAATCATTTTTTGTTCTTCAGCTGTAAAATCATTTTTTAGCTTTGATTGAACCGATGAAGAAACCTTATCCAATCCTTTAACATTTAGCACTTTACCTTTATTGTCGACTTCCATTTGAAAAGTCTCCCCTGTAATTGCCTTATAAATTTTCCAGCTTTGTGCAATGTCTTTATCAGCCGGTTGAGTTGAACCTGTGTTGTAAAACATTTTTTCTCCTTCGGGAGAAGTAAATTCCTCACTAAATGCTTTGAAAGTAGCTTTCAATTTGAATTTATTATCGACAACATCTTCTACAAAATAAGAAACATCAGTTGTACGTGAGCTTGTCATCTTCTGAGATTGCGTACCGTCACTTAAACTTTGGTTCGTATTGATTTTCAAAGAAAAAGGATAAGTTTCTCCTTTCTTCAAATTGTATCTAAAAGTATAAGTTCCATCTTCTGCTTTTTGCAAAGCAGCTTCTTCGTTAGGGATTTCTTTTACATTTTCAGTAGAAAAGACAACAGTATCTCCTGCTTCATTTACAACTAATTTTTCTCCGTTTTCATTTGTTCCTACAACTTTTTCATTTTCTTTTTTACAACTTGCAATCAATGCAAAAGCAGCAAGAATTATCAGTGATTTCTTCATTCAATTTCAAATTTGGGGCAAGTTAATTATAAAATCAGATATACCTTTAATCACAAAGAATTTTAATCGAATTTTAGGATTTTATTTGGTACGAAATATTAAAAAAACTGTTTCTTTTTTGTCGAAACGATAAATTTACCAATGGAAATATAAAGAATTTGTTACTTTTGTTCATCTTGATAACACAAATCGAAAAACAAAACACATGAGTATTTTTACAAGAAAACCTTTGTCCACGCTATTGGCAGAAGCCAGCGACAGCGGAGAACACACTCTCAAAAAGACATTGGGAACCTGGGGATTGATTTCACTGGGAATCGGAGCCATCATTGGTGCTGGACTTTTTTCCATCACGGGAATGGCCGCCGCTGACTATGCCGGACCATCAATCGTTATTTCCTTTATCATTGCAGCTTTGGGCTGTGCGCTGGCAGGATTATGTTATGCTGAATTTGCATCGATGATACCAGTTGCGGGAAGTGCCTACACCTATTCTTATGCAACAATGGGCGAATTTGTCGCTTGGATCATCGGATGGGATTTGGTTTTGGAATACGCTGTTGGAGCCGCTACAGTTGCTTCGAGCTGGTCGGGTTATCTCGATAAATTTTTACAATCCGTTGGAATTAATTTCCCTCCTGAATTATTGATGACACCTTTTGATTCAATGACTTTGGCAAACGGAGACGTGGTAACGGGTTTAATTAATTTACCCGCTGTTTTCATCGTAACCATTATGTCTTTGGTTTTGATCAGAGGAACGCAGGAATCATCCTTTGTAAATGCAATTATTGTAGTTATGAAAGTGGTAATCGTACTAATATTTATCGTAGTAGGATTTCAATACATCCGTCCTGAAAACCATGTCCCATTCATTCCTGAAAATACCGGAAAATTTGGAGAGTTCGGTTTCTCCGGAATCATTCGGGCCGCCGCCGTCGTGTTTTTTGCCTATATTGGTTTTGATGCTGTGAGTACTGCAGCTCAGGAAACTAAAAATCCTAAAAAGTCTATGCCTTTAGGAATTTTAGGGTCATTATTGATCTGTACAGTTTTATATATATTGTTTGCATTTGTAATGACGGGAGTTGCTAATTATGAGGCTTATGGTGCAGATCCAACCAATAAATTGGCACCTGTTGCCATTGCGATCAGCAATATGGGAGATTTAGGACCGGACGGTGTTGTTCATGCTGCTTACCCTTGGTTAAATACTTCTATTGTGGTAGCGATTTTATTGGGATATGCTTCTGTAATCCTGGTTTTATTGTTAGGGCAAAGCCGTGTGTTCTATTCGATGAGTAAAGATGGATTGGTTCCGAAAATATTTTCTTCAATTCATCCTAAATTCCAGACACCACATAAATCGAATTTATTCTTTTTGTTATTCGTAAGTATTTTTGCGGCATTTGTTCCAGGACGTGTTGTGGGAGAAATGACGAGTATCGGAACTTTATTTGCATTCATTTTAGTTTGTGCCGGCGTTTTGGTCTTGAGAAAATCTATGCCTGATGCACCAAGAGCTTTCAGAGTTCCATTGGTTCCATTAATTCCGATTTTAGGGATTTTGGTTTGTTTCTTTATGATGGCTTTTTTGCCATTGGACACCTGGATGCGTTTGATTTTATGGATGATTGTTGGTTTGGATGTTTATTTATTTTACGGATTGAAAAACAGTCATTTAACTAGTCATCAACCCGGAATTATAAACAATGCCAATAAATTTGTAGGAATTAGCGGTTTGGTTCTTTCTATTGCTTTGATTATCGTTGCTGTAGCACATCATCAGGTTTCTGAAGTCAATCCTTCAACAGGACAAATTAATGACGCAGGTTTGTATTATTTCTCAATGGCATTTGGAATTATCCACTTGTTGCTTTACATCTTTAAAACAATGAAAGGTTACGGAACTAAAACCGTTTAATCTTTAAATTAAGCATACAAAAAAGGCAGTCAAATCGACTGCCTTTTTCATTTTATAATCAATTCAAATTGAATTAATTCTTCAAATTATTTTGATTTACAGTTAAACCTCTTTTTTTCAAAAGCGGTTCGATGCTTGGTTCTGAGCCACGGAATTTTTTGTAAAGTTCCATCGCATCTTCCGTATTTCCTTTTTCAAGAATATTTTTTCTAAATGACTGCGCTTTTTCTTGGTTAAATAAAGAAGTCGATTTAAATACAGAATAAGCATCCGTATCTAAAACACCTGACCAGATGTAGCTGTAATAACCTGCGGAGTATCCACCCGCAAAAATATGTTGGAAATAAGTACTTTTATAACGTGGAATAATGGATGAAATTAATCCTAATTTCTGCATAGATTCTTTCTCGAAATCAGTAACGGATTTTGTGATATTTCCTGCTTGTGTGTGGTAATCTAAATCTAAAAGTGAAGCAGCTAAATATTCCGTCGTCGCAAATCCCTGGTCAAAAGTTCCGCTTTTTTCCAATTTCTGAATCAAAGCATCCGGAATTATTTCTCCTGTTTTGTAATGTTTTGCATACATTTTCAAAACTTCAGGATCGGCTGCCCAGTTTTCCATAACCTGAGATGGGAGTTCCACAAAATCTCTTGAAACATTAGTTCCGGAAAGACTTTCGTAAGTTACGTTAGATAAAAGCCCGTGCAATGCATGTCCAAACTCATGGAAAAATGTAATGGTTTCATCATACGTCAACAAAGCCGGCGCATCTGCAGTAGGTTGTGTAAAATTACATACAATTGTAACTACCGGAAGAATTCTTTTGCCATTTTCCATTTTTTGCTCGCGGAATGAGCTCATCCACGCTCCTCCTCTCTTCGATTCTCTCGGGTGCATATCCATGTAAAGAATTCCAACTTCTTTTCCGTCAGCTTCGGTTACTTTCCAAGTTGTAACGTCTTTGTGGTAAATCGGAAGATTCGTCAATTGTTCGAATTTCAATCCATATAATTTCTCGGTAACCATAAAAACACCATCACGTACATTGTCGATTGCGAAGTATGGTTTGATTTCAGATTCTTCCAAATCAAATTTCTGTTTGCGCAATTTTTCGGTGTAATATCTCCAATCATAAGGTTGAACAGCATCGTTGATTCCGTCAGCTTTCATCAAAGCTGCAATTTCAGCTTCTTCTTTTTTAGCATTTTCCAACGCTGGCTTCCACAATTGATTCAACAAATCAAAAGCTTTTTCAGGTGTTTTTGCCATCGATTCTTCCAAAACATAAGCCGCATGGTTTGTATAACCCAAAAGTTTTGCTTTTTCGTTACGGAGATTGGCTTGTTTGATGGCCAATTCTTTGTTGTCGAATTCATTTCCGTTGTTGCCACGGTTTTGGTAAGCGGTCCAGATTTCTTTTCTCAAATCACGATTGTCAGCAAATTGGAGGAATGGCATCACGCTAGCATTCTGCAAAGTAAAAATCCATTTTCCTTCTTTTCCTTTTTCTTTGGCTGTATTTGCAGCAGATTCAACCAAAGACTCTGGCAATCCTGTTAAATTTTCTTTTTTGTCAACGACCAACTCATAATTATTGATTTCAGACAAAAGATTGTCTCCGAATTTTACGGATAAAACCGATAATTCTTCATTTAATTTTCTCAATTTATTTTTCCCTTCCGCATTTAAATTAGCTCCGCTTCTTACAAATTTCTTGTATTTTTCTTCGAGTAATTTTTTTTGTTCCGGGTTTAAATTGAATTTGTCCTGATTTTCATAAACTGATTTTACACGTTGAAATAATTTTTCGTTTAAGTAAATATCATCGTTGTGTTTTGATAACAATGGTGCATTTTTCTGTGCCAAAGCCTGAAGAGTATCATTTGTGTTTGAGGAAGTTAAATTGAAAAATACAGTTAAAGTTTTCTTCAACAACTTACCTGAATTTTCCATTGCAATGATGGTATTTTCAAAAGTCGGTTCAGCCGTTTCATTTGCAATCTTATTGATTTCTTCTGTCTGAGCTTTGAATCCTTCTATGAAAGCAGGTTCAAAATGTTCATTTTTGATTTTATCAAAAGGAGGCACCTGATAAGGCGTTTCGTATTCTGTAAAAAACGGATTTTCTGATTTATCTGTTGAAGCATCTTTTTTACAAGCTGTCATAATCAATCCTGTGGTTAAAATAATAAATGAGATTTTTCTTTTTATCATGAGAATGTATTTCTGTGAAAAACAAAGATATATATTCCTGCAAATTAAGAGAGAACTTGATTGCTTTAAATTACTCTAAATCTTTATACATACCAATTTTTAGGACATCTTCCTCAAAAAAGGGTTTCTAATTTTGTTGCCTTCCTTATATATTATGGATAAAAAAATATAAGAAAATCCATAGTGTAGTGAAAACAGCCAACACAGGGAGTACAGATTTTAGTTTTTTCTTGTCTTTTTCAACAATTAAGACATACAAGATATAAACTATAAATACTGCCAGAAAAATAATTGGCATTAGGAGATACATCATATTGTTATGTTTAAAGTTATTGCTTATTACTCAAATTTAGTTAATAGTGATTGACTATACAAATTTATAATTTACAGCACGGAATAATCAAATAGGCGAAAATAACAGAAAGTTTGAAGCTATTGTTATAATCTTTGACTCAATACTTTTTCTATTTCTTGGAAACCCATATTTTTTGATTTTAATAAAATTAAAAAATGATATAATAAATCTGCCGCTTCATTTTTAAATAAATCATCATTATTATCTTTGGCCTCAATTATCAATTCGACTGCTTCTTCCCCAACTTTCTGCGCAACTTTATTAATGCCTTTTTGATACAATTCATTGGTGTAAGAGTTTTTGGTGTTTTCATCGATTCGTTGATTGATGATTTCCTCCAGACGATACAAAAAGCCATTAGAAGTATCGTTGCAAAAACATGATACTGCGCCTGTATGACAAGTCGGACCTTCTTGTTTAACTTGAATAAGCAGTGCATCGTTGTCACAATCTATATGGATTTTTTTAACCCATAAAAAATTGCCCGAAGTTTCACCCTTTGTCCATAAACGATTTTTCGTGCGGCTAAAAAAAGTAACTTTTTCTTCTTTTAATGTTTTCAGGTAAGCATCCTCATTCATATAGCCCATCATCAATACCTGAAGACTTTTTTCAGCTTGTATGATTACCGGAACCAATCCATTTGCTTTGTTAAAATCTATATTCATATTCTTACCGGGATGTTTTGTTTGTTTAAAAATTCTTTGAGTTCGGGTATTGGAATTTGTCCAAAGTGAAAAACACTTGCAGCCAAAGCTCCTGTCGCTTTGCTCTTTTCAAATACCTCTGCAAAATCTTGCTTCTTCCCTGCTCCACCTGAGGCAATGACGGGAACCGAAACCTTCTCTGAAACCTGTTGAGTAATTTCTAAAGCAAATCCGGATTGCGTTCCATCATTGTTCATCGATGTCAATAAGATTTCTCCCGCACCCAGTTCAACTCCTTTTTCAGCCCATTCCAAAGCATTTAATTGGGTATTAACATTTCCTCCATTTCTGAAAACAATCCATTGATTGTCAACAAATTTTGTGTCGATTGCGAGAACTACGCATTGGCTTCCAAATTCATTTACAATTTCTGCAATGAGCTTAGGATTTTGAATAGCAGAAGAATTGATACTGATTTTATCAGCACCGGAATTAATAATCATTTTCGCATCTTCAAGAGAATTAATTCCCCCACCGACGGTAAAGGGAATATTGATTTCCGAAGCAATTTCACTCACCAATTCACATAAAATTTTTCGTTTCTCTAATGTGGCAGTAATGTCCAAAAAAACCAATTCGTCTGCTCCTTCTTTTACATATCGTTGAGCCAATTCAATCGGATCTCCAGCGTCTTTTATTCCTTCAAAATTAATTCCCTTGACGACTCTCCCGTTTTTTATATCTAAACAAGGAATGATTCTTTTCTTTAACATAATTCGATTAATTCTTTGAGATTAATTGTTCCTTCATAAATTGCTTTACCAATGATTGCGCCTTCACACCCTAAGCTTTTTAATACATTCAGATCTTCTATTGTTGTAATTCCACCGCTTGCGATGAGGAAAATTTGGGTGTCAAATAAAATTTCTTTGTATAATTCTACAGAAGGACCGGAAAGCATTCCATCTTTTTCAATATCAGTGACAATACAGTATTTTATTTTATTTTTCTCATATTCCTGAATAAAATCAATTACATCCAAATCATTACTTTCAAGCCAGCCATGGGTTGCGATTTTTCTGTTCTTGCAATCAGCTCCTAAAATTATTTTATCTGTGCTAAATTGATTTATCCATTCTATCATCAATTCAGGATTTTGAACTGCAATGCTCCCTACCGTTATTTGTTTTGCCCCTGCATTAAAAGCAATTTCCACATCATTCAGAGATTTAATTCCTCCACCGAAATCTATTTGCAAATCAGTTTTGGAAGCCAAATTTTCTAAAACTTTTTGATTAATGATTTGCTTCGATTTGGCTCCATCCAAATCCACCAGATGCAGATATTTAATTCCAAAATCCTCAAACATTTTGGCTACTTCGAGTGGATTTTCATTATATATTTTTTGTGTTTTGTAATCACCTTTGGTCAAACGGACGCATTTTCCGTTGATGATATCTATTGCGGGAATAATTCTCATAATTGTAGAAAGTTTTTTAAAATTTGAAGTCCATTGTCTGCTGATTTTTCGGGGTGAAATTGCGTCGCATAAAAATTATCTTTTTGCAAAGCCGCACTGAACGTCAAAATATAATCTGTAAAAGCAGTAGAATTTTCACAGATTTCGGCATAATAACTGTGAACAAAATAGCAGTCATCTTCCAAGTTTACGTTTTGAAATAATTCTCCATTGAGAAAGCTGAAATTATTCCAACCCATATGAGGAACGAGATTTTCAGTCGGAAACTTTTTAACTTTCGTTTTAAAGATTCCCAATCCTTTGGTATCTCCCTCTTCTGAATGTTCACACAAAAGCTGCATGCCCAAACAAATTCCCAAAACTGGATTTTGGAGAGATTTAATCACTTCATCAATTCCTCTTTCTTTCAGATATTTCATGGCTGAAGCAGCTTCACCAACTCCCGGAAAAATCACTTTATCAGCTGATTTCAATAGTTTATCATCATCTGTTATGATTACTTCATAACCTAATTTTCTTACCGCATTTTCTACAGATTTCACATTTCCGGCATTGTATTTTAAAATGGCTATCATATTATTCCTTTGGTACTTGGGATGTTGTAATTTTCGGTTTTAGTGACAGCCATTTTAATGGCTTTTGCAAATGCTTTGAATATAGATTCTATTTTATGGTGCTCATTTTTACCTTCTGCTTTGATGTTCAAATTGCATTGTGCCTGATCACTAAAAGATTTGAAGAAATGAAAAAACATTTCTGTGGGCACATCCCCGATTTTTTCTCGCTTGAAATCTACATCCCAAACAATCCAAGGACGTCCTCCAAAATCAAGTGCTACCTGCGCCAAACAATCATCCATCGGCAATAAAAACCCATAACGTTCGATTGCTTTTTTACTTCCTAAAGCCTGTAAAAAAGCATCTCCAAGTGCGAGTGCAGCATCTTCAACCGTGTGGTGTTCATCAATTTCCAAATCACCTTTTACTCTGATATTTAAATCCATATTTCCATGTTTAGAGATTTGTTCCAGCATGTGATCGAAAAATGGCAATCCGGTATCAATTGATGAATTTCCGTTTCCGTCTAAATTAATTTCTACCGAAATATCTGTTTCCAAGGTTTTTCGTTTTTTAATTCCAATTCTTGGCAAAGCTTTTAAATGTTGATAGATTTCACTCCAATCCAGTGAAGTAAATGTTGCATCTGCAAGAAGCTCTTTATTGATAAGTATAGATTTAGTCCCAAGATTTTCAGCCAGTTGCATATCAGTTTTCCGATCACCAATTACATAAGAATTTTCCAAATCATAATCTCCGTAAATGTATTTTCCGAGCATCGAAATTCCGGGTTTTCTGGTTGGTTTGTTTTCATGTTCGAACGATGCATCAATATAAATCTCAGAAAAGACAACACCTTCATTTTTTAAAGTTTCCAGAATGAAATTTTGCACCGGATGAAAAGTGTTTTCCGGAAACGAATCGGTTCCCAATCCATCTTGGTTGGTAACCATCACCAATTCAAAATCTAGTTCTTTGGAGATTTTGGACAGGTTACTAATCACTAGCGGGAGAAATTCCAGTTTTTCAAAACTGTCAATTTGAAAATCTTCAGGTTCTTTGATGATGGTACCGTCACGGTCTATGAATAATACTTTTTTAGCCATTGTCAATTACTTTTAACTCGGTTATTAATTTTTGATTTTCTTCAGGAGTTCCTACTGTAATCCGTAAACATTTTGGTATTACAGAATTTCTGTTTCGAATTATGATTTGTTTTTCAATTAATTTTTTGTACAATTCATCTGCATTTTTCACTTCCATCAAAATAAAATTAGCATCCGTCGGATAAACCTTTTTCACTAAATTCAAATGGTTTAATTCATTTATCAGTTTCGTTCTTTCAAATAAAATTTCATTTAATTTTGAATTAAATTCTTCCTGCTGATTTAAATATTTCAAAGTCATTTCCTGATTGATTGAACTGATGTTGTAAGGAGATTTCACTTTATTGTAAAAAGCCAGAATTTCCTCATTCATATAAGCAACTCCTAATCGGATTCCCGCCAATCCCCAGGCTTTGCTGAGTGTTTGGCTCACTATCAGATTAGGATAAATATTTAATTTTTCAATGAAAGAATTTTGCGCTGCAAAATCAATATAAGCTTCATCGATTATTACAATTCCACTAAATTTTTGCAAAATGAATTCGATATCGTCCGTGTTCAAAAGATTGCCCGTGGGATTATTGGGCGAACAAATGAAAATCAATTTCAGGTTTTCATCTTTTAAACAATTCTCTACAGTTTTTCTATCAATCTGAAAATTTTTATTCAAAGGAATCTGAATTAATTCCACTGCATTGATGTCTGCAGAAACCTGATACATACCATAGGTCGGAGCGAAAGTAAGTGCCGTGTCCTGATAAGGTTCACAAAAAATACGAAATGCCAAATCAATCACTTCATCACTTCCGTTTCCTATAAAAATCTGATTGGATTTACATTTTTTTATCTCAGCTAATTTCTGTTTTAATTGGTTTTGATAAGGATCCGGATAACGATTGTAAATCCCGTAGGGGTTTTCATTTGCATCTAAAAAAATCCCCTCTTTCCCAACATATTCTTCTCTTGCACTTGAATAAGGAGAAAGTTCAAAAATATTTTTTCTGAGCAATCGTTTGATTTTACTATTCATTATTTATCTTTTTTAATCGAATTGAAACTGCATTTTTATGAGCTAATAATTGTTCTGCTTCTGCCATCACTTCGATAGTTTGTCCAATACTTTGAAGTCCTTCTTTTGTGATTTTTTGAAATGTAATTTTCTTCACAAAACTATCCAGAGAAACACCACTATGGCTTTTCGCATAACCATTTGTAGGAAGCGTGTGATTGGTTCCGCTTGCGTAATCTCCAGCACTTTCGCAAGTATAATTTCCGAGGAAAACAGATCCTGCATTTTGTATTTGAGCAATGTAATTTTCAGCGTTTTCAATTGCTAAAATCAAATGCTCAGGAGCATATAAATTACTGAATTCAAAACATCTGTCAATTGAATCAAACACAACTACAAAACTATTTTCAATTGCTTTTTGTGCAATATTTTCTCGGGGTAAAATTTTCAATTGCCCGTTTAATGAATACTTAATTTTTTCAGGCATCGAAATGTCATCGGTTAATAAAATCACCTGACTATCAGCTCCATGTTCTGCCTGAGAAAGTAAATCGGAAGCAATAAAATCTGCATCAGCATTTTCATCTGCAATCACTAAAACTTCGCTCGGTCCCGCAGGTAAGTCGATTGCAATCCCGTTTTTTTGTACCAATTCTTTTGCTTTGGTTACATACTGGTTTCCCGGACCGAATATTTTGTCAACTTTAGGAATGCATTCTGTTCCGTAAGCCATCGCTGCGATGGCTTGAGCTCCTCCAATTTTATAAATTTCTGTGATTCCTAAATTTGTTGCTGTGTATAAAATTGCAGGATTGATTTGTCCATTTTCGTCACATGGGGTGCAGAGAATGATTCTTTTACAACCTGCAATCTGGGCCGGAATCCCCAACATCAAAATTGTTGAAAATAGTGGAGCTGAACCTCCGGGAATGTATAATCCTACATTTTCTATGGGTACAGATTTTCTCCAGCAACTTACGCCTTTCATCGTTTCAACTGATAATTCTGAATTTATTTGGGATAAATGAAATTTTTTAATATTTGCCGCTGCTATTGAAATTGCAGTTTTGAGTTCAGAATAAATTTTCCCTGATGCTGATTCAATTTCTGTTTGAGATACTATTAAGTTTTCGAGATTTACTTTATCAAATTTCAATGCAAAATTTTTTAAGGCTTTGTCTCCACTTATTTTAACTTCATCAATTATTTGTTTAACTAATTCTTCTAAGTTTTCTGAATCTAGAACTGGTCTTTTTACCAAATTATCCCATTCGGACTGAGGTGGATTTTTATATAATTTCATTTCAATAAATTTTCAGATTAAACAATCATTTTTTCGATTGGCACAACAAGAATCCCTTGCGCACCAGCCTCTTTTAGCTCGTCAATTACATCCCAAAATTTATCTTCACTGATTACAGAATGTAAACTGCTCCAACCTTCTTGAGCCAAAGGAAGAATCGTAGGGCTGTTCATTCCCGGAAGAATTTTTTTAATTTTTTCTAATTTTTCATCCGGAGCATTGAGAAGTATGTATTTGTTTTCTTTTGCATTTCTGACGGAGCGGATTCGGAATAATAATTTCTCCAGAATTTGTTGTTTATTTACTTCTAAATCCGGGTTAGCAACCAAAATCGCCTGACTATCCATTACTTTTACGACTTCCTTCAATCCGTTTGAAAGCAAAGTACTTCCACTGCTTACGATATCACAAATTCCATCAGAAAGACCAATTCCCGGAGCAATTTCAACACTTCCGGATATGATTTCAATGTTTGTGTGGATGTCATTATTTCGAAAAAAACCTGATAAGATATTTGGATAAGAAGTGGCAACGCGTTTGTTGTTGAAAAAACTTAGTCCTTGGTAATCAACATCCTTCGAAACAGCTAAACTTAGACGGCAGGCAGAAAATCCTAGTTTTTCAATTGAATTAATGTTTTTTAGACTTTCTGCAAATACATTTTCGCCTATGATTCCTATGTCAGCTACCTTTTGTTCCACATATTGAGGTATGTCATCGTCTCTCAGAAAGAGTATTTCCAATGGAAAATTGGTAGATTCTGTAATTAATTTCCCACCGCCATTTGGGAATTTAATTCCGCATTCTTCTAATAATTTGATTGATTTTTCGCTAAGCCTGCCATTTTTTTGAAGGGCAATTTTCAGTTTACTCATTGTTTTTTAATTAAATGTCTGAGTAAATCTGTGAAAAGTCTTAAAAGAAAAATCCCGTTTGATTTACTCAAACGGGATTAGATATTTTGAAGTTACAGCATATCCTTATCAGCTCGCTTGAGGGCAAGTATGAAAATGATGATGATGTAATTGAATTGACATTTTTTTGTGTTTTTTAACCAGCACAAATTTATAGTTTATATTTTAATATGTGCAATTAATTTATAATAAAAAAAAATCGGACCAAAAAAACTGATTAATCTATTTCAGTCATTTTTTTGAATTATTCTATCTCAATCCCATATCTATAAAGCAATCCTGCCACTCCATGGATAGAAAATTTAGCATATTTAATCTTGTTGCTTTCCGGATGGATTGAATAATTCTGAGCTGTTCTGAAATCGGATTTTTCCAAAGAAGTATTCTCAAAAATTGCTTCAGATAGATTAGAATTGTCAAAGACAGACTGATTCAAATTACAATTAGAAAAATCAACTTCTTTCAATTCTGAATTTCGAAAAATTGTTTTTGGAATTTGTAACCCATAAAAAGTAGAATGATTTAAAATGCAACTATGAAACTGAAATGAGAGCAAAAATTCGTTGCAATTTTCAAAATTCATCCCTATCATTTTACAGTTTTCGAAAAGAATATTCTGAAATGAAAGCCCATTTAATTTAGATAAACTCAGATTACAGTCAACAAATTCACAATCGATAAAATTAATTCCTAAAAAATTAAAATTAGAAAAATCACAAAAAGAAAAAGTACATCTCTCATAATCTCCTTTTGATAAAGGGTTTTCAGATGAATTTATTTTGTCGAAGACTTCTTCTAAAAAATATGATTTGTTCATAATTGTAAATTTAATAGTCAATAAAAAAGCGGAATCATTGCTGAAGTCGCTCTGTACTCTATGGTACAAAACCCGGATTTATTATTAGAAGATTTGAGAAAGCTAAATCAGTTAAATAACCTATCAAATATATATAATTAAATTACTGGAAGCAGCATTGTATGATTTTAAGTGAAGGAATGTTGCGTTTTTAATCACTATAAAACTCTTTTATTAATTCTATCGAAAAATTCATTCTTATAGGTGTCTCCTAGTGGCAGGTTTTTGTCGGAAATCCAAACTTCATTTGTATCTGTTTTTTCAATTTTATTCATCGAGATCAAATAAGATTTATGAATTTTTACAAATTGATTTTCAGGCAAACTCTCCTCAAAATATTTCAATGTGTTGTAAGTTACTATCTCCTCATTTCCCAAGTGAATTACAACATAATTTTTGATACTTTCGAGATAAAAAACATCGTCTAATTTTATTTTTTTGAAACGATTTTTACCATCTGTTTTTACAAAGAAAAAATCTGCTTCAATTCCCCAAACATTATTTTCAGGTTTTTGAATTCGCGTTTTAACCTTTTCTACCGATTGTATAAATCGATTAAAAGAAATAGGCTTCAACAAATAATCTACTGCGTTTAATTCAAATCCATCCAGTGCAAATTGTGCGTAAGCTGTCGTAAAAATGATATAAACTTTATCTTTCAATAAAGTGGAAAGCTGAATCCCTGTTAACTCAGGCATTTGAATATCTAAGAATAAAACATCGGGTTTCAATTCCTGAATCAATTGTAATGCTTCGATTGAATTATTAGAAGCAGCAATGCAATTCAAATCAGGTAATTGCTCTGCATATTTCTGTAAAACCCGCACTGCCGGAGGTTCGTCATCAACTATGATGCAACTTAAAATTTTACTCATTGGGACAATGGGATATTTAGTTCAATTTTATAAAAATCATTTGCGTCCTGAACTTCTAAGGTATAATTTTTCTGAAACAAAAGTTCTAACCGCTGTCGTACATTCTTATATCCAATGCCGGATTCATCATAATTTTCAGACAATTTATAGGAATTTTCTACCCGAAACAAAAGACGGTTTTCTTTTGTTTTCAGATCAATCCTGATAGGTTTGAAATTGTCATTAGAGATTCCATGTTTCAAAGCATTTTCCACAAAATGAATCAATAACAAAGATGGGATTGTCACGAAATTATTATGGTTCTCATACTGAAATTCAACGGCAATCTGATTGTCAAATCTTCTTGAAAACAAATCTATATAATTTTGAATGAATTGAATTTCGCTTTCCAGAGAAACTTCGTCTTTTTCATTTTCATAAGTCACATAACGCAGCATATCGGATAGTTTCAGGACATCTTCTGCTATTTTAGGTTGTGTGTCCATCAGATCCGAGTAGAAACTGTTGAGCGTATTAAATAAAAAATGTGGACTCAACTGATTCTTTAGATTTTGCAGTTCTGCGTGTTTATTCTCAAGTTGCAGCTCATTGATTCTTTGTGCATTGTCCCAAATAATTTTTAGGAAATAAAAAACAAAACTAAATAAAATGATGCGGACAGAATAATAAGAATTATCGTAAACATAGTAAGGTGTGAGTTGAGACTGTATTGGGTAATTATGATTTCCGGTGATTTGATAAATGATAATTTCTTCTATAATGTGTCTTAATCCCGGGAATAAAAACAATAGAAAAACTTGTCCCAGTATCAATAAAAACCATTTCTTTTGAGGAATGGTTTTCGGGCATATCCATAAATAATTTATGTAAAAAACAATCATTTGCAAAAGCGAAAACCCTATTTCCTGCAAGGTTGACCATAAAAGAGGTAAACTTTTGTCACTGTTCAGTTTTTCAAATAAAATATTCATTCCGAAGAACAATACCCAAAATCCCAGATGAACTGATATTTCTTGCTGTTTTTTCATCTTGTAAAAATAAGCTGAAAACAATAGGTTTTTCTTATTTATAAATCTAACTCAACCAAACTTTATATGAAATGCCTTTTTCACACAACCAAACTTTTCATAGAATCAATCTCCGTTTTTGTTTTATAAAATAGCTGTAACATCCTTTATAAATTATTCGTCTTTTGGAAGATTATAAACTTGCATCATAATTTAATAAAATGAAAAAAATATTGGTTTTGGCCTTTGTGCAATTATGCCTTCTACAGTTAAATGCGCAAGAGCTTGTAAAAGGAAAGGTAGTTGATGAACAAACAAATGAAACAGTCTTGTTTGCTGATATCTCTGTATTTGAAAAAGAAAACAAGCAGTTTGTTGATACATTTTATACGGATGAAAATGGAAATTTTGAGTTTGAATTAAACCAAAATCCAACCGCGTTTTATTTAGAAATCGAATCCATAGGTTACGAATCGCAAACTTATGTCATCGAAAATCAAAATCCGATTCTCATTAAACTGAAAACTGATAAAAGCATTGAGCTTTCCGCCGCTGTGATTTCCGCAAAGAAAAAAGCGATTTCAATCAAAGGAGACAAAATCATTTATGATGTCGAACAAATGGGTATTTCGGACGGGAACAATGGATTGGAAACCATGCAGCAACTGCCGGGAATCAGCCTTGATAAAGATGAAAATTTAAAATTCAGAGGAAGTACAGGCATTCAAATAATGATAAATGGCAAAAAATCAATGCTTCAGGGAGATGCCTTACGGGAATTCATCCGTTCCCTGAAAGGAGATGACATAAAATCTGTAGAAATCATTTCTCAGCCTTCGGCACGGTATGAAGCATCCGGAACGACAGGGATACTAAACATTGTTTTGAAAAGAAATATTTCTCAAACTTTAGGAGGAAATATTTACACATACGCAGGATATGGCGAATATTTCAAACACCAGACGGGAGGTCGTTTTTTTTATAATGACGAAAAATGGAGTATCAATGCAAGTGGTTCTTATTACAAAGGGAAGTCTTTTAATGACCGTGAAGTTAATCAGACCATCGAATTAGAAAATGGCCAAAGAAATATATTACAAACCAACTATTGGCTTCCCGAAACCGAAAGCAAAAGTTTTAATTTGGGCGTGGAAAGAAAACTGAATAAAAATCAACTCATCAGCACCGAATGGCAAATTTATACCGAAAGAGGAACTGAACTCACCAACGGGAAAACATTGGATTATCTGAATAGTGAGTTGCAGAATGAAGTTAATCTGCTCAAAAACGTAAAAACGCCCATAGATCAGATTTCGGGTAATTTATTTTACAACTTCACCTCCGACAGCTTGAAGACCAAAATTGATGCACAAATTAACTACAGTTATTACGAAAAGTCGATCAATGGATTTCAAAGAAATGATTTTTCCAGCGGCGCCTTCAATCAATTAGATGGTCTGAATAAAACCAATTACAATCTGATGAATGCGCAAGTTGACTGGAATCAAAAACTTTCCGAAAGATTGAATTTAGAAGCCGGTGCAAAATTTTCATATGTCGATATGGATTATTTCAATCAGTACACAGCCGAGGAAGGGAACAACTTTATAATTCCGGATAGTTTGATGGTTAACGATTTTCTATACAAAGAAAAACTTACTTCAGCTTATTCTCAGTTGAACTATACTATTGAGAAGTGGACTTTTCTGGCTGGCTTACGAATGGAAAATTACAATTACGAGGCAATTTCACAAGTTAATAATCAAACTAACAAAGACAATTATACAAATTGGTTTCCATCAGCTTCCGTGAGTTATCAGAATGACAATCATCAATATCGTTTGAGCTATAGCAGGAGAATTTCCAGACCAAGTTACCTGGGATTGAATCCTTATTATCAATATTTGGATGCCTACAGTATAGAAAAAGGAAACCCTGCCCTGAAGCCTGAATTTTATGATAGTTTTGAAATTAATTACATCTATAAAAATTCTCTTTCATTTGGACTTTATGGTTATCTGTACAAGGATGGATTTGTCAATGTAATAGATTATCAAGATTCAGAAAACTATAACATTATTTATGAAAGCAATGCTTCGAGCGGTTCCCGATTTGGTTTTTCTGCAAGCATACCATACGAGCTCGGAAAATGGTGGACGATGCAGTTCAGTCTGGATGCTTACTTATCTGATGAAAAATCAGAAATTCCAAATTACGCTTATGAAGGAAATGGCTATGGGTATGAAGTCAATATGTACCATCGGTTTAATTTACCCAAAAGTTGGATATTTACATTGAGCGGATTTTTGAGTGGTCGAAATCAAACCCCGACAGGGTATAGGCCATTGTTGTATGATTTCAGCACTTCCGTTAAGAAGTCTTTTATGGAGGATAAATTAGAATTTGCTGCAGGGTGTTCCAATATCCTTAAAAAAAGCATGTATAATAATTATTCAACTGTGGACAATGTCAAAACACATTGGATCAACAAATGGGAAACAAGAAGATTTTATTTACAGCTAACCTATAGATTTGGCGGGAATAAAGAGAAAAAAGTAAAGAATACTTCACTCGATGAGGAAAAAAGCAGAATGTAATTGAATCAACTCAAGCATTATCTAATCTTCAATACTTTGTAACTGAAAAATTATTTTAAATTTCTTGGAAGAGGTACTTCAGGTTCATATTTAATATTAAACGAAATACCATTAATAATTCTAAAAAGAAAAAATGAATGCAGTTGTAAAATACAGGCTCTCAATTTTGCTGTGAACCATGCTGTTTTACAAGGTTTTTTCTCATCAAAGAATTTGTATTTAGTTGAACGACTGTCTGAACTCCAATGGTGTTTGATTGGTTTTTTGTTTGAAAAGCTTACTGAAAGACTGAGAATGCTCGAAACCTAATTCATAGGCTATCTGACTGATAGAAAGACCGGTTGTGGATAGTTTTTCCTTGGCGTAGTCAATCAATTTGTTCTGAATATGCTGTTGGGTATTTTGCAGGGTATGCAATCTTAAAAGCGTTCCTAAATAATTTGGAGAAATATTTAGTTGTTCGGCTATGCTTGTAACCGTAGGCAGGCCTTGTTCCGGTAATGGATCGCTTTCAAAATAATCACTAAGCAGTTTTTCAAATCGCTCTACCAGTTCATAGTTAGATTTTTTACGCGTGATGAATTGTCTTTCATAAAAACGTTCTGCATAAATGAGTAAAATTTCCAATTGTGCCACAATAAGCTCCTGGCTGAATTTGTCTATGTTTGATTGGTACTCCTGCTCTATTTTCAGAAGAATTTCAACGATGATATTTTCTTCTTTATCAGACAGAAAAAGCGCTTCATTGACCGCATACTGGAAAAAGTCAAATGATTTGATTTTTTTGACCAAAGGGGTATTCCATAAGAAATCAGGATGCACGAGCAGTAGCCAGCCGGTAGGTTCTGCAACAATATCCGGGTTAACTTCTATTTTCAGGAATTGAAGTGGTGCGATAAAGGACAAAACCCCGGAATCAAAGTCATATTCCTGCTGCCCGTAATTGAATTTTGCATTGACATTCCGCTTTAAACCGATAGTATAAAAATTCTGTATCCATTTCACATTTGTTTCATCAAAGGGATAGGAAACCTTGCTGTAATCAATCAGACTGATCAAAGGATGATCAGGGTGAGGAAGGTTGCAGAATTTATGAAATTCAGCTATCGAATTAAGGCGGAATGTTTTTTCCATCATACTAATTTAACTTTTTTCTTTGTATAAAATCATTCCGGCATGTATAAAATTCCGTCTTTAAATTCTCCATCTGCAGTGAAACCCGTGTCGTCTCTGTAATCGATATGATTTCCTTTCACTTGATAGCTGCCCTGGTAAGCACTTTTGCGGTTACCTCGTGCTTCATCATAGCGATTGCCGGGTAGCAGTTCATGACGGATATATCCATCACCTGTCACCCACATCCCGATGTATTCCTGGGTTTCCTCTATCGTTTTGTTATACTCCATGATTGTATTGTTATGGTTTGAACAATTTATTGCCAGCCAGCAGCTAAGCATCAAAATGCAGTTGACACCGTGTAGTCTTTCCATTGCTCTGCATCTTTTGTGAGGATATCGATTTTATTTTTCATCATTTCATAAGCATCACTACCTAAGAGCAAATGTACCGGAGGATTTTTTTCTTTGCTTATGTCAATCAGTACATCAGCTGCTTTTTCAGGATCATTGGGCTGATTACCGTTAATGTTTTCAAGGTGTACAACTTCAGATGCTCTAGCAGCTTCATAATCAGTGATGATTTGTTTAGGTGTTTTCACAGAACCTTTCGCCAGAAAATCAGTTCTGAAATAGCCCGGATAAACAATGGTAGCCTTTACATCGAATTCCTTTGCTTCTTCGGCCAACGCTTCGGTGAATCCCGCCACTGCAAATTTGGTCGAACAATAAATTCCCCAGCCCGGGAAACCTGCAAATAAACCGCCCACAGATGAAATATTAAAAATATGACCCGATCTTTGCTTTCTTAAATAAGGCATTACATTTCGAATCACATTGAGTGTTCCAAAAACATTTACATCAAAATTTTCTCGCGATTCCTCGTCAGATAATTCTTCCAAAGTACCTATCTGTCCATAACCCGCATTGTTTACCACCACATCAATACGACCAAAATGAGCGATGCTTTTTTCGATCGCATTTTTTACATCACTATCATCCAACAGGTTAATTTCAATTGGTAAAAAGGCATCAGAACCATCCTTAATCTCACTTTTTAAAGATTCTACATTTCGGGAGGCGGCAACAACACGATAGTTATTTTTCAGTAGCTTTTTGACCAAAGTAAGCCCCAAACCTTTTGACGCTCCTGTTACCAACCATACTTTTTTTGCTTCCATAATTTATTTAATTTGATGAAGCAAAATTGCGGTCTTATAATCTCTTTACCGTAGCCAAATCAACCGAATATGTAGTCAAATTGTGAATTTATCATCGACTTGTAGTTCCCGTCATATGATTTAGTTTCCGGGGAATTTAAATATTGTTGAGAGGTATTTCGATTAATCTTCAAACAAAGAAACCGGAAATTCTAATCTTTATGCAATATATTATCTCTTCAAAGCCCCTCTTAAATAATTTTCAAACAGCATGGGTTGATCAATCCAGATATTGTGGCCGGCTTGAGGTGCCAGTTTTAATTCTATACTGCTGTAATCTTCCAATTGTTGTTTCAGGATTTCTGCATGGAAGTCAAAAAAGTCATGGTCACCATTGATGAAAGTTGTTTTTATCTTGTTTAAAATATCCCTGTAGTCGTATTTCCAGTTTACTGTTTCTGACATAACAGATGCTTCCTGTTTATAATAGGCCCTTCCCCCTTTCACAAGATTAAACTTGCTGATATCATAAATATTAACCGAGGCAAAGCTTATACGCCAGTATTCCGTGAGATCTTTATGGGTCAATGATGAAGTTTCTATATCCTGAATGGTCCGAAGATTTTCTAAACCTTTTAACTTATAGGGTTCAAGCATTTTTTTTACTTCTACCCTGTTTGCAAGGAAGGCAACCTGATCTTCCATCCGTTTTGAAAATATATTCTCTATGCTGTCTGACTTGGGAAAAATACTTCCTGTAAGAATTAGGTGAGATACACTCACAGGATACTGACGTGCAAATTCCATTCCTACCAATGTACCCATCGAATGACAGAATAATTTTACATTTTCTAATTTCAAAGCTTTTACCAACGCATACAGATCTTCCACATTCTTCTGAAAGGTTAAATTTTCTTTTGCTGCAGGTGAAAGCAATGAGCCACGCTGATCATACAGTACAAAGCGGAATTCGTTTTTTAAACCTTCCAGCGCATCCAGCATGTAATCATGATTGGCTCCAAATCCTCCATGGACAACAATTACCGTATCAGCTCCAGTGCCTATCTCTTTTACAAAAATATCTGTATCTTCTCTTTGTAAGTACCACTCAATATATGCTTTATCCTGTGCTTTAATGATCAGGGACAGAAAACAAATCATAAATACTGAAAAATGCTTCATAAAATACTTTTGGCTAAAGACGCATTTTAATTAAGCATGTTACAATCCATATATTTAGTGCTTTTGGACTCTGATATTCTATAATGAATTGATTTACATCACATTTTATTTATGCGCTACATCCTTTGTTTAATGGTCTATCAGCTGAATTTTGCTGTGCAATTTTAAAAGAAAACAATGACAATTTAACATTCAGACAGAAAGCAGCAAAGTGAATTGGAAGGACAAAAAGTTTTAGGAGCATCATCCAAAGCAAAATTGTTTATAGATGTATGGATTGACAACTCATATCTCATTTATACTTAAAATTTAATTAAAGCTCATTATAAATAAAGTTTCTCCCGGCTTACTTCTGAAGGTCAGATGACCATTATGGGCTTCCATTATGTTCTTTGAAAGCGACAATCCTATTCCTGCTCCGTTTTCACGCGTTGTAAAAAATGGAATAAAAACCTTGTCTCGTATTTCATTTTCTATGCCATGTCCATTGTCTTTGATTTCTATAAAAACTCTAAAATTCTGACTGTAAATTTTTATAATTATTTCTTTAGAAAATTTGATATTTTGCAAAGCATAAACACTATTTGTCAATAAATTAATCAAAACACGTTCTATCAATATCAAATCAACCGGAAAAATAATTTCATTTTTTTCATATTCAGTTTTGATTCGAATTTCATTTTCAGCAAACGTAGGTTTCATTACTTGCAAACAACTATTGACAATTGAAACCAAATTGGTTTCGACTTTTTTAGGGCTTGGAAAATTGGTCAACTCACGGTAATTTTCCACAAATGCGAGCATGTGAACCGTCTTTTTCTGGATTGTTTTCAGACTTTCTTTGAAATCTATTTTGTCATCACTACTCCACTCTTCCTGCTCTGCAAAATATTGCAAACTATTTACCAATGAGTTAATTGGTGTCAACGTATTCATCATTTCATGAGAAATTACTTTCATCAAATCATACCAAGCCTGCTTCTCTTTTTTTTCAATGATCGACTGTACGGAATCAAGCGAAACAATGAAATAGGTATAATTATAAGTTTTGATTTTTGAAGTTTTGAGCGAATACGTTTGATTTTCCTGATTATCAATTGAAATCTCCAACGTTTGCTGCACTTCATTAAATTCTGTTTCATTTAGACGTAGCACAAATTCGGGCAGATTCTTATTCAGATTTTTCCAAGAACTATAAACAGGCATCTGAAAGGTTTTAGCAAAAGATTCATTCATCAAAAAAATGTCCCAATCTTGATTTTCAGCTTTTCGCAAAATTAAAATTCCGGTCGAAATACTATTCAGCAAATTATTGTAAATAATCTGAATCGATTGCTGTTCAAAATAAGATTGTCTTTGTTTTTCGTATAAATTGGACAGATTATGAAAGAGTTCATTTTTATCTTTTGAAGGCGCTTTGAGCGAAAAATCTTCGTTGTACATTGCCGACAAAGTTTTATGAACATCTTGATAAGGTTTCAACAAAAACTGGTAAAATTCAATTCCTAAAATCAAAACAATCAATAATAGAAAAATTCCAGAGAAAATGAGTTCATTAACCAATAAAAATACGCTGCACACTACCAATGTACAAATCAGAAAAATCCTCAATGCCATCTTGAAACCAAATAACTTTCCCATTATGACAAATTAAATTTTTCAATTCTTCTGTACAATGCAGCTCTGGTAATGCCCAGGTCTTCTGCCGCCTTACTTATATTTCCATGATGTTTTCGCATTGCTTTTTGAACCATTTCCTTTTCCATTTCTTCCAAAGTCAGATTGGAAGTAAATTCATTTGAAACATCAATCGGGGAAAAATGTAAATCATAATTATCAATTTCCGCTTTATCCGCCAAAATCACAGCTCTTTCCAGAACGTTCTCCATTTCCCTTATATTACCAGGCCATGTATATTGCTGAATTTCATTTTTAACATTATTAGAAAAAATTAAATCCTGCTTTCTATATTTATTTTTAAATTTTTGAAGTAAATATTCTGCCAAAGGAAAAATATCTTCTTTCCTTTCTCTGAGCGGTGGAATTGTAATCTCCATGGTATTGATTCTGAACAATAAATCCTGTCTGAATTTTCCTTCTTTTACCATTTTATAAATTGGAGCATTCGTCGCACAAATGACACGTACATTTATTTTTCGTTCTTTGCTTTCCCCTAACCTATTTACTTTTTGATTTTGCAAAATCGTGAGTAATTTAGCCTGAAGTGGTAACGATAAATTCCCGATTTCATCCAGAAAAATAGTTCCTCCATCAGCGAGTTCAAACCTTCCGGCTACATCTTTTTCCGCACCTGTAAAAGCGCCTTTTGCATAACCAAAGAGTTCACTCTCAAATAGATTCTCATTGATTGAACCTAAATCTACGTGTACAAATGGTGCATTTTTTCGTTCAGATTTGCTATAAATTTCTTGAGCCATGATGTATTTGCCCGTACCATTTTCACCTAAAATCAAAACCGTTGCATCTGTGGGAGCTACTTTTCTTACAAAATTAAATGTACTTGTCATCGCTGAAGATTTCCCTTCGAAATAGGAAACCATATTGGACTCAGTAATTTTTTCGAGCTGGTCAACTTTCTTATTTTTTCGTGCCAAATCCACCGCAGCCTTAACCGAAGCATACAATTTATCATTGTCCCAAGGTTTCAATACAAAATCAAAAGCTCCTCGTTTCAACCCATCTACTGCCAAAGCAACATCTCCGAAACCCGTCATGAGAATCACAACTGTATTGGGAGAAACTTCCTGAAGATAATCCAACCAATACAATCCTTCTTTTCCATCCTCGTAACCTTTACGGTAATTCATATCAAGCAAAACCGCATCCAATTCATTTTCCTGAATGATGGAACGGATTTTCTGAGGGGCATCACAAGTCAAAACCAGACTAAAAAATCGTTTCAACCAGACTTTTGCTGAAAATAATATGTCCTGATCGTCATCTACAATTAAAATCGTTGCTTCTTTCTTTCGCATTTTTCAAACTTAAGTGTTCGTTTTTGAAATAAAATATGTCCGAAAACGAACAGTCATAAATTATTCTAAAAACAGTATTTCCTAATTTACAGCCCATTAACAACTTATAATTCGCTGGCATATTTTTGAATGTATCTAACTGAAAAATAAGCCATTAATGGACACGAAAGTTCAAAATAAAAAATCGAAATACAAAATAATAATTTTCATTACTATTCCCGCTCTAATTCTGATTGGATTTTTAAGTTCATCATTATTAAAGAAGAAATCATTAAATGTAGATCAATCTAGAATTGCAATCCGCGAAGTGAAAAATGGGAAATTTGATGACATTGTAATTTTAAATGGTAAAATTGAACCCTTGAATTCAGTTTTGATCAATGTTGTGGAAGGGGGTGCAGTTCAGGAAGTTTTTGTAGAAGATGGTTCTATGGTTCGTGCAGGTGAACCGCTTATGCGCATATATAACCCCAATACCGAACTGAGTTATCTGCAGCAGGAAACAGCAATTATTGAACAAATCAACAATTTAAAAAACTTAAAAATCAGTTTGACCAATCAGGAATTGGAACTTGAAAAAGAAATGATTTTAATTCAGCATGATTACATCGATTCGGAACAACAATATAATTTGGATAAAAATTTATATACTTCTGAAATCATTCCTGAAAAAGATTACAACAAATCCAAAGAAAATTTCAGTTACCAGTCAAAACGTAAAGAAGTTATCCAAACGAGTGTCAAAAAAGAAAAACAAGCGCGTTCTACACAGATTAATTCTATCAATGAAGCATTGACAAAAATGGAAAGGAATCTGGAAATTTTGCGCAGCAATAAACAAAATTTTATCGTTTTGGCTTCTTCTACCGGTAGGATTTCTTCATTTGACCCTAGTTTGGGTCAACACATCAATGCAGGAGAAAGTGTAGGGAAAATTGACATTATGGACGGTTATAAACTCACAGCAAAAGTAGATGAATACTACATTTCCAGACTTCAGCCTGCACACAGCGGAACCATTGAATTTGAGGGTACAACTTATGACGTGATGATTTCAAAAATTTTACCGGAAGTAAAGGACGGACAGTTTCAGGTAGATCTGGTTTTTAAAAATAAATTCCCGGAAAATCTGAAAATGGGAATGTCTTTCAGCATTAAATTATTTCTCTCAGAAAGCACAGAAAGTCTACTGATTCCGAAAGGAGCATTTTATCAGGAAACCGCCGGGAAATGGATATTTGTATTGGATGGAGATAAAAAAGCTATGAGGAGAAACATTAAGATTGGAAGAGAAAATCCAATTTATTACGAAATCATTGAAGGACTAAAAATCGGAGACAGGATAATCACTTCTTCTTATCAGGATTACAAAAATGTAGAAGTTTTAAATTTAAACTAATCAAATAATAAATCAGAATAACAACATTATCAATTCCATTTCCCAAAGAAAACCTCACAGGTTTTTGAAATTTGTGAGGTTTAATATTTAATTAAAACAACAATAAAATGATAAAAACAGAAAATCTAAACAAAGTATATCGAACGGAAGAAGTAGAAACTTCAGCGCTCAACAATGTCAATTTGCACATCAAAAAAGGAGAATTTGTTTCCATCATGGGACCTTCAGGCTGTGGGAAATCAACTTTACTGAACATTTTAGGATTGCTGGACGATATTTCTTCCGGAAGCTACTTGTTTGATGGACAAGAAATGGCAAAGCTCAGGGAAAACGGACGTTCCAAAGTCCGCAAGCAAAACATCGGATTTATATTTCAGAATTTCAATCTGATTGATGAATTAAATGTTTTTGAAAACATAGAATTACCTCTCATTTACAATGGTATAAATCCATCTGAAAGAAAGAAAAAAGTAAATGAAATCCTGGAAAGAATGAATATCTCTCACCGTTCAAAGCATTTCCCACAACAACTTTCAGGAGGACAGCAACAACGTGTGGCAGTTGCAAGAGCTTTGGTAACAGAACCAAAATTAATCCTTGCAGATGAACCAACCGGAAACCTCGACAGCCGCAACGGCAATGAAGTGATGGAATTACTCACTGATTTGCATGCAAAAGGTGCTACTATCGTCATGGTTACACATTCCGCTTATGATGCGTCATTTTCCCAAAGAACCATCGAGCTCAAAGACGGGCAAATCATCGCTGAACACTCCAATAAAAAGGAAGTTAGCATTGGTTAAAATACGGCATTCATAAATAACACACAAAAATTCAAGAAAAATTAAGAGTTGAATTAAATTATGATTAACAACTGGATTAAAATAGCGTTTCGTTCTTTTCGTAAAAATATATTTTTCACGATGATAAATATATTGGGGCTGACGGTTGGAATGGTCGGCATCATTCTCGTTTCACTTTATTGGAATGATGAATTGAATTACAACCAATGGAATCCCAACAGAGAAGAAATTTACTCCATCGGGCATCAATTTGACTGGAGCGGCAAAGCAACCTATATGTCAATTGCTTCAATTCCGGAAGGCCCAACCATTAAAGAAACCTTTTCAGAGGTTGAAGATTTCATGGCTTGTTCCTGGCTTTCAAATGCTGTGGTAAAAACAGAGAACCGCTCATTGTACTTAGAAAATTATTTACCGGTCACACCTAATTTCTTTGATTTTTTCCCATTTGAATTCATTCATGGAAATGCAAAAGGTGCTCTTTCTGATTTGCAAAGTATTGTTATTTCAGAAGATTGGATGAATCAACTTTACGATGGAAAAAATCCGGTTGGTAAAAAACTAAACATTAATCAAAATGAATACATCGTAAAAGGAGTTTACCGTATCCCGGGAATTTCCTCCGTTTCGCCTAAGGCTGTCACTCCTATAGATTGGAAACAAAACATGAAAGACAATGGCAGCAACTGGGGAACTTATCAAATTGGTATATACATCAAAGTCAGAAAAGGAACTGACATTCAATCTCTCGAAAACAGAATTTACAATCAGATTATCCTGAAGAATGCCATAGAACCTTTTGCTAAAAATCAGAACATTTCTGTGAAAGAGTATATGGATCAATATGGCAACAGCAAATTGGCTTTGGATCAACTTTCAACCATACGTTTATTTGGTAAAGCTTCCGGAAGCGGCGGAGCTGAGAAAGGAAACGCAACCATGCTTTATCTGCTTACCGGACTGTCCTCAGTAATTATGATTTTATCGGCTTTTAATTACATCAATCTTACAACCGCTTCTTCCATCAAAAGAGCAAAGGAAGTAGGAATAAGAAAAACGCTCGGTGCATCCCGTTCAAAACTTGTGCTTCAATTCGTATTTGAAAATGTAATCATTTGCTTATTTTCATTGGTTCTTGCTTTGGCTTTATCTGAAATTTTACTCCCCTACTTCAATGAGTATTTTGAGAAAGAATTAAAAATAGAAGGTTTCAAAATTTACTTTGATTTACTTTTAATTTTATTACTTACAACTTTGATTTCGGGAATTATTCCAGCACTATACCTTTCAAATTTCCAACCGCTTAATGTTTTAAAAGGAGATTTCACACGCAGCAGCAGGGGAATATGGATTCGTAATATGATGCTCGGGCTTCAATTCATCGTTTCGTTGTTTTTCTTAATTGCAGGAATTGTAATTTATCTTCAGGTAAGTTATATGTCCAAAAAAGATTTAGGTTTCAAAGGAGATCAGGTCGTAGCAATTAATTTTTCCAAAAGAAGTTCTAACCAGAAATACAATGTAATTAAACAGGAATTCAAAAAAATACCCGGAGTAGTTGATGTAAGCAGCGGATTTCAAATTCCAGCTTCGGCAAACTATATTGGCGGTGCTGCTAAAGATATCAAAACAGGAAAGACTGTAGATCTGGCATTATCTGGGGCGATGGATTTCAATTTTATGGAAATTCTTGATTTGAAATTAGTACAGGGAAGAAACATTTCTGAAAAATATGCATCAGATACCATCTCTAGTATTTTGATTAATGAAACTTTAGCACAGCGGTTAGGATTGACAAATCCGATAGGAGCTGAAATTGAATATGGACCAGCTGAAAAAACATTTAAAATCATCGGAGTTGTCAAAGATTATTTTGTGCAAGGGTTTCAAACTGAAATCGATCCTGTAGTTTATTTTCATTGGAACACGATTCCATGGGCTAAAAATCAAATGAATTACGCATTGATTAAAATTAACTCAGAAAATTCAGAAAAAACTTTGGCTGAAATCGAAAGCAAGTGGAAATCAGAAATTGAAACAGAAGGGCATCCCTTCAAATACCATTTTATCGATCAGGAATTTGCAAATACTTATAAAGAATATACCCGACAGCAAAACTTGTTCGCCATTCTTACTATTATTGCGATTTCCATTGCGTTATGCGGACTCTTTGGATTGATTTCACTCGTGGTGGAACAAAGAATGAAAGAAATTTCGATTCGAAAAATTTTAGGTGCTTCCCAAGGAAATTTAATCAGACTTATCGGAAAAGAATATTTGGTGATTGCTTCAATTTCATTTCTGCTTTGCATACCTCTCACCTATTATTTATTACAAAAATGGCTCGAAGAATTTGCTTACAGAATTGAAATTCCGATCTGGCCGTTTGTTGTGGGCCTGATTGTACTTTTTTCATTGGTGTTGACCATCATCAAAATCCGCACAATGTATGCCATGAGGACAAATGCAGTTAAATACCTTAAATACGAATAGTTTTAAAATTAAGAACTAAAAATAAAAGATTGTGTTACAAAACTGGATAAAAATAGCATTTAGAAATTTTGCCAAAAATAAACTGGCGGCTTTCATCAATATTTTTGGGTTGACCATTGGTATGGTCGGTGTCATCCTCACAATTCTTTACTGGAAAGACGAGCTGAGCTATAACCAATGGAATCCACAGAAAGAAAATGTATATCAGGTTGTTCATGATATGGGCAGCGGAGATTTCTGGTCTTCGGGAACCATTCCGCAAGGTCCAAAAATGAAAGAGATTTTTCCTGAAGTTGAAGATTATCTTTACATCAACTGGATGGGAAGTGCTTTGGTGCAATCAGGGAAAAAATCAGCTTATCTAGATGGATTGTTACCGGCAACTGTTAATTTCTTTGAGTTTTTCCCATTTAAATTTATAGAAGGTTCTTCTAAAGATATATTGAACAACCAGCAGAATATTGCGATTTCAAAAAAATGGGCTACTCAGCTTTTTGAGAATCAATCTGCTTTGGGGAAAATCCTGAAAATTAAGGACAAAGAATACATAGTAAGAGGCGTCTTTGACAATGAAGCAGCTTCATCTGAACTGCCGGAAGCTGTGATTGCACTGAATTGGGATGAACTTTGGCGAGACTATTCAACTGCCTGGGGAAATTACCAATACAAGCTTTACGTGAAATTACAGCCTGAAAGTTATTCTCCTGATTTGATGAAAAAGATTAATCATGAAATTTTTTATGTAAATCAGGTTCTTCCAAATTCAAAAGAAGGCGGAGTTACACCAGAACAATATATAGAAAAGTTTGGTGAGACAAAAATGATATTTGACAAATTGAGCGAAATGCGCTTGTTTTCCCTCGGAGATGGCGGTACGATGGGCAAAGGAAATGTTTCTCTTTTGTACATTATGACTGCTTTATCTATTGTAATCTTACTTCTGTCTTGTGTAAATTTCATCAATTTATCGACTGCTAATGCGATGAAACGTGCCAAAGAAGTGGGTGTCCGAAAAGCGTTGGGAGCACAACGTAAAAATGTGATTTTTCAATTCATGTTTGAAAGTTTTATTCTCTGTGTATTTGCGTTTGTGTTGGCGCTTGCTTTATCTGAAATTATCTTGCCATATTATAACGATTACCTCAATAAAAGTTTAAAACTGGAATTCGGTTCCATGCTGGGATATTTGTCTTTGGTTTTAGGGTTTGTCATTTTGATTTCCGGGCTTTTCCCAGCACTGTATTTATCTAAGTTTCAGCCTTTAGAAGTACTCAAAGGAAATTTTTCCAGAAGCAAATCAGGTGTTTGGGTAAGAAATGCCTTGATGGGATTTCAATTTTTCATTTCTGCTTTCTTTTTTATAGGAGGTTTGATCGTTTACCTTCAGGTAAATTATATGATGACCCGCGATTTGGGCTTCAATGCAGACCAGACTATTGTGGTGTACTTTAACAATTATACAGATACCTTGAAATACAATAAATATGAATTAATCAAACAATCGTTTAAAAACATTGATGGCATTGAGGAAATATCCTCCGGAATGCGCGTTCCGGGATACATCAGCAGTAATTCCAGCAATCTAGAATATTTGGGTAAATCGGTTCAAACGACCAACAGCGCTATGGATTATAATTATCTTGATTTATTGAAAGTTAAATTGGTCAAAGGGCGCAAGCTTTCGCCGGAAATATCTTCAGATACCCTGCAAAATATTCTGGCAAATGAAAAACTGGTGAAAGAGCTTGGATTGAAAGAACCTTTGGGTGCGGAAGTCCAATCTGGCATGAACAATCAGAAGTTTAAAATTGTTGGTGTTGTTCAGGATTATTTCGTAGAAGGATTTCAAAATGAGATAAGACCTACTATATTTTATCATTGGAAATTGGTGAGCTGGCAGAAATATAATTTACAGGCTGTATTATTTAAAATTAATCCTGAAAAAACAGAATCAACTTTGGAAGAAATCGAAAAAAGATGGAAAACACAGATAGAACCGGGTTATCCTTTTCAATACAAATTCGTAGATCAACAGTTTGCAAGAACCTATCAACAATATCAAAATCAAAAAATCATATTTTTCATCCTTACTATAACCGTCATAACAATTGCATTGCTTGGATTATTCGGACTTGTTTCTTTTATCATTGAGCAACGTATGCGTGAAATTTCCATCCGAAAAACATTGGGCGCGTCACAAAGAAATATTGTCTTTATGTTCAGCAAAAAATACATCATTATTGCGGCGATATCTATTTTGTGCAGTATTCCGATAACTTTCTATTTGATGCAGAAATGGCTGGAAAACTTTGTTTTCCGAATTGATATGCCGTTATGGCCTTATGTCATGGGTTTGATTGTCTTGTTGTGTCTAGCATTATTCGTGGTTTCTATCAGAGCTTTTAAAGCTACAAGAAGCAATTCTGTGAAATATTTGAAATATGAATAATATTAAATTTAAATGAAAAAATTAATCATAATCATAACTTTTTTAAACTACATCGCTCTCCAAGCCCAGCATAAAAACTGGTCGCTGAAAGAATGCATTCAATATGCAATGGAAAATGATTTGGTCATAAAAGAAACAGCTCTCAATCAGGAATTTCATGAGAAGGGAATTATAGGCGCTTACGGACAATTGATTCCCTCCGCATCTCTGTATGCTGATAACCAATACAATTTCGGCTCTGTGATCGACCCTACTACCAATTCACGTGTCAGCTCAGACATTCGTTCCAATTCTTTTAATTTTTCAACTCACCTAGAATTATTCAACTGGGGAAATTTCATACGAATCAAATCTGCAAAACTTCAAAAAGAAAAGGCTATTTATGATTTGGAAATTAAAAAGAATGAATTAATCATTCAAATCGTACAGATGTTTTATCAAATTCAATTCGATGATGAACAGATAAAATTAGCACAACAACAATTGGAAAATACAAGGACTCATTTGAAACGAATCGAAAAAGAAGTAGAATTAGGCAACAAAGCCAAGAGCGATTTATATGAATTACAAGCGAATGAAACTGCAGATAATCAAACTTTACTGGTTGCTGTTAACAAATATGAATTATCAAAATTAAACCTACAGAATTTATTGAATTTAAGAGAAGATGTAAATTTCATTCCCGAAGAAACATTAGATCCCTTTCTTGTTTCAGATTCGCTTTCAGATTTGTACCAAACGGGATTAACATCGCGACCTGAACTGAAATCTGCAGAAATTCAACTGGAAATAAAACAGAAATCTGTGGAGGAAATGAGAAGCAGATACTTACCGACAATCAATGGAAATTATTCTCTTTCATCTTTTTATGTAGATTTGGAAACAGCTGCTTTTGAAGACCAGCTTAAAAATAATAGAAATCATTTTCTGGGGCTTTCCATCAACATTCCGATTTTAAATAAATTCCAGACCAGAACTGCAATTCAACAAGCCAAAATTGAATTTGAGCAGACAGCACTACAAAACCAACAGCAAAAACAAGCTTATTACAAAGCTTTGAGCGAAGCATATCTGCAAACACAAAATGCTTACGAAAGCTGGTTATCAGGAGAACAAAATGTAATTGCACAACAAAAATCATTTGAAAAAACGGAAAAGAAATTTCGTCAAGGAATGGTGGATGCTTATGGATATTTTTCAGCGAAAAATAGTTTATTGAGTGCGCAAACTGCTCTTTTACAAGCAAAATATACTTTTCATTACCAAAATGTATTGCTGATTTTTTATGTGAATAACACCGTGCTTCATTAAAATTTGAATATCGCGATCGGTCTTTTTTTAGCTATTTAATCTTTCTGGAAAGAATAGAAAGCTCAGCTTCTCTATTTTTCTTCTTTGATTGATTGGTTTTCTAATAGGCAATATTTCCTCTCAATCACAAAGATTTGGAACAATAGAATATGGAGAACTTTTATCTTAGAATATCATTGAATCACATTTTCTTTAACTTTTGCCAGTTCATTTTTTCTATTTACTATAAAATCTTTAGGCCTCAAATTATTGATTTTAAAAAATACATTTGAAAAAACCTGACGAGAACTAAATCCAGACTTTTCTGCTAATGCCTCTATAGAATAGTTTAGGTACTTTTTATCTATATATAGTTGTTTCGTGATATAATTTATTCTCAACGTATTTATGTAATCGTTGTAATTCATATCTTTATATTCATTTATTATTTGGGATAAATAACTTGTGTTAGTTTTGAAGTGTACTGCCAATTTTGCTTGCGTAAGTTCGGAATCCAAATATTTTTCGCTGGACTCAAAAAACGCTAATTTTTGCAAAATTTCCTTTAAAAGTTCAGAGTTTTGTATGTTACTTTTGGATTTAGGAATATCAATACTGTTTGGCTTCAAAAAACCTGTTTCTTTTTTCAAAGCTGTAATAATTTTATTATAACTATCAATTATCTTTTTTTGTTTAACGCGCTGCAAATAAACTTTTAGAATCAATAGAAATATTCCGATTATGCATAAAATTAATAAGAGTAAGAATCTATTGGTTTTTGTATATAAAACCTTGTTTTGTTGCGATAAATTGTAATTATCATAATCCTTTGATATTCTTTGCGATAAATACTTAAAATCGGATAAGAAGTAATGGTTTGCTTTTAGTAATTGATTTGTATAATAAAGTTCTTCTTGTATTTGATTGCTTTTGTTATGATGTGAGATTAAAATTTCATAAGTATTTCTTAATTCGGGTAATAGAAACTTTTCCTTGCTAAATATTGAATCAATTTTATACAAGTGTGCAATCCCTTCATCTTCATTCCCCATATTGATAAATGATTTACCTAAATAAAAATGAATGATAGATAGTTGGGCGAAGTCATTTATACGAACTATTTCAGGCATGGATTTTTTTAAGTATTCTATAGCTTTTGAATAATTTTTAACTGAATAGTAATGCATGCCTTTTAATTTATAAAAAGAGCTTTGCTCCAGGCTAAATGCTTCAGTCGATGGTGTATGACTTAAACCAATCCTTACCAGGGAATCAACTTTTGCATTATCTCCATTATTAAAGTGAAATTGAGCTAATTGATGGATGCTATTCAAATAGCCTTTTTGATGATTAAATTTTATATTAGGGTGGGATTCCGGATTGTTATATTTGCTTTCAAAAAAATCAATGCAACCATATAACAATTCAATAGCTTCAGGATAGTAACCTAAATATCCTTTCACGACCGCCAATTGATAAATTATTCTATTTTTTAGATAATCGTCATCAGATTTTTCTGCAAACTTATGAGCTTTCAGATATTCATTCAAAGCCTTTTGATATTGTTTATAATTGAAATAATAAATACTTCCTTTTGACAAATATGCTCTTGCAATAAAATCTTCTTGCTTACTAAAATTCGCTGCCGCAATAGCACTATCGGCATATTCCAGTTTATTTGTTTTTGAGAAATATATAGCATCAATATATCCTCTTGATAATTGTCTGAAATTTTTTTCTTTCGATGATTTATTTAAAAATTGTTGCAAATATTTGAATGCAGCTGTATCATTTTCTTCATATCTCATGTATTTATTTCTCAACTGATCAAATCCTTCCGGAAAGTTGGAATTCTTATGCTGAGAATAAGCTGGAAATGAATTAAATGTTGTCAAAAAAAATACACATATAACTAAAAAAGTATGGTTCATCATAATGTTTTGAGTTGTATTCAAATTCCTAGCTAGCAAATTAATCATTTTTTTTAATAAATCTTTAACATTGATATTAACAAATCGAATATCATCATTAGACATTATAAATCAGTTATATAAGGATTTATTTATTAGGGAATAATTTATAAATCATTACTTAATAATTCATTGATTGAAACATTAACATTTTGTTTTACAGTATATTATAATTTTAAATTTGAAGACTACTAAACTTTAAATTATGAAAAAAAATCTTCTGTTTGTTGGTATTTTCTTGTCCTTTATTGCTTGTGAAAGCGATGATGAAATTCCAATTAAAGAATTTGAGAATTCAAAATCTTCTAATCTCAAAAGAGATTTTTCTGATTCCTTTGATAAAACAAATAAAAGCAATGAATTGAACAACAGAGCTAGAGTAGACTCAATTCCTGATATGGATATCATTCATTGGCATCATTAAATAACAATTTCAATTCACATATAAATTTCTCAAAAATAAGCTTATCATGAAAAAATCAATTCTATACGTTTTAATTCTCTTTGCAGGTTTTGCATATGCTCAGAATGTATTTCCTGTTCCTACGGGTAATGCTGTTTTAGGTAATGGAAATAATCTTTTTATTAATGGAGGAGTTATAAGAAACAATAATGCGGGTGGAACAATTACAATAGATGATACAACTACAATAAATGGAAGTCTACAAGTTTCAGATAATATTCAGGCATCAGGTGGAGTGACTGGAGATCATGGAATTTTTGACGAAATTTATAGTGGAAAAATAGAAATAATGGATAACATGATTGATATGATTTATCCTGCTACTTCTTCTTGGAAGGAAGGTATAGATTTCTACAAAGAAAAAAAACCTTCACTTATTAAGTGGGGAGGTATAGGAGCAACGGGAAACTTAGTTCAGCTAAATAGACTTTATATGACTCACGGATCAAATCCTCAAAATAGCATCTTAGGTATAAACATATTAACCAATGGAAATGTAGGAATCGGTACACTTAGTCCGACTACAACTTTGGAAATTAATGCGGGATCCTCTACTTTTGATCCTTTGGGTAACAGTGGATTGAAATTAACTCAACTTACTTCAGGAAACAGCCCAACTAAAGGAGCGATGCCAATTGGTGTAGACTCCACAGGAAAGGTGGTTAGAGTTGATGTTGGGTCAAGCAGTGGTGGATGGCTTCTAACAGGAAACCCTGCAACCAATCCGTCAATTAATTTTTTAGGAACAACTGATTCTCAACCTTTAGTGATCAAAACTAATAATACAGAAAGGCTTAAAATAAATATTTCCGGACGCTTCGTTTTTCATAATTCAGATACGACACCTGTTACCAATCTTAATCTATATTTAGGAGGTGGAAATGATCCGGTCAGCCTATATCCCGCTGGACAAAATGTTTTAAATACAGTTGTAGGTTTAGGTTCACTAAAAGCCAATACCTCAGGTTATAAAAATACAATATTTGGAGCTAATTCACTTTATAAAAACACTACGGGATATGAAAACTCAGTTGTTGGTGTGAATTCCATGATAAATAATACAACAGGAAATCTCAATATAGTAATAGGGAACAATTCCATGAATACAGGAACTACAAGCATACAAAACGTCGTGGTAGGAAACAATGCATTGGTTGCTGCTACTACTGCCGGTAACTATAATGTCGCATTAGGAAATGGAACACTAAATAAAGTTACCACCGGTCAATATAATATTCATTTAGGTTATTATACTGCTACAACCGGAATTACAACTGGAACAAGAAATATAGGAATTGGATACAATGCTGGGAAAAATTTAACAACAGGTTCAAACAATATTATGATAGGAAGTGAAAATCTTACTGTTACTCCGAATATTGTAATAAACGCTCCTATTTCAAACAGTGCTAGTAATCAATTAAATATAGGAAACTGGATTTATGGACATAATGGAAAAATAGCTATTGGAAACTTCACAAATGTAGCTCAAGTATTTTCCAACATTGAGAATGCAAATTATCAGTTAATCGTAAAAAATGGTATTAAAACAGAAAAAGTAAGAGTTGAGTTAGCCAGTACCAATGACTGGGCAGATTATGTGTTTAATGATGATTACGATTTAATGAACATTGACGAGTTGGAGAAATTTATTTTGAAAAACAAACACTTGCCCAACATTCCTACTGCATCTGAGGTTATGAAAGATGGTATTGATCTAGGCGAAATGGATGCAAAGTTGCTGGAAAAAATTGAAGAACTGACACTTTACAGTATTGGTTTATATAAAGAAAATTATGACTTAAAAGAAGAAACAAAAAATCTTCAAAAAGAAAATCAAGAGCAACAAATATTGCTTGAAGAATTATTAAAAAGAGTTGAGCAGTTAGAGTCAAATAAATAATTCCCTAAAAACTCAAAATCATGAAAAGATTATTAGTACAAGGGGGATTATTACTTCTCTCAGGGATAGCTAACATCGTATTCGGGCAAAATCAAACAGAAAAGACGGCCATTTCTCAAAATATCAATCAAGATAAACTTCATAATATCATTCAGAAGAATGAAAAAGAAAATTTATTTCAGCGAAGTGAAGTTGCTCGGCTTATAAGAAATGGCTACGAAGAATTCATTGAGGGAGACGACGGGACATTTTCCCAATTAATCGGAACCAATGAATTGGGCGCCCCCATCTACTTACAAACTATGAATCAAAATGTAGTCAATACGCTGGGAACTAACATTCTTCATTCTGGTTTTGACGGTTTTAATCTGACGGGACTTGGAATGATAATAGGTTTATGGGAACCAAAAAGCCCACGCTTACCACATCAGATTTTAGGTAATACTAGAATTACCTATGCTGCCGGACAATTGTCGGGAGTAGATCGTCATGCAACTCATATTGCAGGAACTCTGATAGGTAAGCAAACAAACGTAAGTTCCCCAAATCAAGAAAATGTGCAAGGTGTTGCATTTGAATCTAAAATAAAAGCGTATGATTGGAATTTAGCTGCCTCTGAAATGGCAACTGAAGCTCTTGCAGGTTTATTAGTAGCCAATACAAGTTTTGGATATGCACCTGCCCCATTGGATACTGTTAATTATGGAAGGTACTCTGCTTATTCTCAAGAATGGGATGCTGTTATGTGTGCCGCACCATACCTTCAGATTGTAAAACCCGCCGGAAATGTAAGAGATGACTCTCCTGTAGTCGTTCCTCAGGTGAATGCTAAACAAGGATTTGATTTGTTAGAAAGTAGCGGTACATCAAAAAACGTGTTGGTTGTTTCTGCATTTGATCTTACAAAAGATGAACCATCAGAATCAAATCCGGTTTATAATATTAATCTAGTAGAAGTTCCTTACAGTAGTTGGGGGCCAACTGACGATGGCCGTATAAAACCCGATATAACAGCTCACGGCCATAGTGTTTATTCTTCAATTGAAAGTTCAAACAGTGCTTATGGGCTACTTTCAGGAACATCCATGGCAACAGCTGGAGTGTCTGGAGCCATTACATTATTGCAACAATATTATAAAGAAAAGTTTGGACATTTATTTGACCCTTTTGAAGTACCTTATTTATGGTCTTCGAGTATTCGCGGTTTAATTATTCATACAGCAGATGAAGTAGGTGAAGCAGGTCCTGATTATAAATATGGATGGGGCGTAATGAATGCTGTTTCAGCAGCAGAAATAATAAGCCAAAGAGGAAAAAGTACCATTATTCGTGAAGAGAATTTAAAAAATGGTGAGGAATTTAAATTAAATATAGTTTCTAACGGATATCAACCTCTTATAGTTACTTTAGCTTGGACTGACCCGGAAGGAGAAGTCACGTTACCTGCTGTTATTGATGATATTACACATAAATTAGTAAATGATTTGGACATCCGATTAATCAGACTTGATTCTAATGGGAATGAGAGTGCAATAACCGTAAACGGAAATAATATTCTTTATCCATGGAAAAGACTTGATGGTATCACTAATGATGTAAATCTCCTTAATGCTCCTGCAACAAGAGGCATTAACAATGTAGATAATATTGAGAAAATTGAAATTCCGGTAGAACATTTGCCTCAAGACGGTGGCGTATTCAGAATTGAAATTACCCATAAAGGAGAATTAGAAAATACCTGCGTTAGTAGTGGGCAAAATTTTTCACTTATTGTTTCAGGGGTTTCATTCTGTGAAGATGAAATCATTCTTTATCAAAATCAAGATAATATCCTTACCGAGTATGAAGAAGGATTACACTTAAAAGCTGATTATATCACTGCATCTAATATCATTGAGCCTGTAGCAAATCAAAATTCAGATGAAAATTTGGTGGAATATGAAGCTTATTCTAAAATTGATTTAATACCTCAGGGAAATAGTGGTTTTACAGCAGATTACGGATCCAATTTTTATGCACATATAGATTGTGATTTAGAATTTATGGGAGCTTTCAGTAAGCGGGAAATTGATTCCATGCTGAAAAATCCAATCGCTGATCAAACGATTCCTATGATTGAAAACATAGTGGTGTATCCTAATCCTGTTATCAATAATTTCTTAAATGTACAATTCGAATTGACCGAAAAGTCACCAATTCAAATCTTGTTATACGATTTGCAAGGCAAAATAGTTCAGGACATTCCTTTGCAAAATTTTGAAAAAGGAAAACACAAGCAGGTCATTGATTTAAGCAGACACCCGAAAGGTGTTTATATAATTAAAGTCATTACCTCTGAAAAAATGCATACCCAAAAACTCATTAAAAAATAATAGCCATGAAAAAGTTTCTCTCTCTCTTCACCGTTTTACTTGTTTCTTTCGTTTTAAGTCAGCTTCCCGGAGGGGTTTCAGGGATTGATATGTGGTATAAAACTGGCTCAACTGTTCCCTTATCAAAAGATTATGGTCCAAATGCATATCCCATTACCCGAACAGGTACTGTTATAGAGGATTTATTTAATTACAACCACTGCATTAGAGTTGAAGGTGCAGGAAATTTAAATTTCCCTTATTCAGTAGAAGATATGGCCGTGGCAACCATTTTCACGGTATACATCAATGAAGGAAACGAAAACAGCTCTTTGATTTATTCTGACTGGAGAACGGGTGGCTATCAAGGAAATGGAATCAATGAAAAAGGTTTTTATTATTCAACAAATCATTTAACTAAAGAAACTTTTTCTTTAGAATACCCTGAAGAGGAAGAGGAAATTCCGAATGCTTTGATTAATACGCTTAACTGGTTTGATTTTAATTCTAAAAAAATAAATAATAGTATAGGAACAGGAGGTGAAAGCACTGTATATGTAGGTAAAGCAAACTCAAATCCTTCTATGGATGCATTTAGAGGTTTGATTCCGGAATTTATTATTTACAGAAAGGCTTTAAGTAAAGAAGAACGACAAAAAGTAGAAAGTTATTTGGCTGTAAAATATGGTATCACATTGACTTATGATGTTCATTACTTTAATTCAAAATATGATATTATTTGGGATAAACAAAATAATTCTGTTTTTGGTAACCGCATTTTAGCTATTGGTAGAGATGATGCCTCAGAACTATATCAAAAACAAAGTAAAAGCAGCCATTCTTTAAATGAAGAAATCATATTAAGCCTTGGAGAGTTTGCAAAGGATAATGAATCAAATGAGTTTTATTTGGAAGACGATAATTTCATATTCATAGGAGATAATGATGGTATCACTGATGTGACAGAGGAAAATGAAAGTATAAATGATTGGGAGCTTCATAAAATGAAAAGGACTTGGCTGGTTCAGCCTTACAGAACAACTTCTGATGAAATAACAACTGAACTTCGATACAATGCAGCAGAATTAACTAACAGGATCCAAAACGAATATGAGCCGGAATACTGGGATGACATCACTATTTGGCTGTTAGTTGATCGTTCGGCAAATGAACAAACAGTATCAACATTTGATTTAAACCAATGTGTGGATTGTACAGCTTACATGTACGATGCTACTGACGGGGATTATGTCATTTATTCAGATTTGAATTGGGATGAAGAAGAATCGGGGTTTGACCAATTTACATTTGCTGTAGGACCTAAAATGATAGTGGATGTGAATCTGCAACCGATGGAATGCAACGCTGAAGTAGGAAACATAGATATTCAAATTACTTTTGGAGAACCAAATTTCGATTTTGAAATATTTGATGAAAATGAATTAATTATTGATTCTCAACTAAATATTTTATCCCGAAATATCAGTTTTACAAACCTGCCACTTGGTTGGCATACTTTAAAAGTAACAGACGCCACTGGATATTTTCGTGAAATCGCTTTTGAAGTTTCTCCGACAGCCGGCATGAATGACAATATACTCGAGGATCAATATTTAATGATTGATGATCCGTTTACTGTCATATACGATCCTAATGTTACAATTGATGCTTCAGAAAATGTTACTGCTACAGGTGTTGTAACTTACGAATGGTTTAGTGCAGGTATAAGCGTAGGTAATTCCGCAGAAATTACAATTAGCAGGCCGGGAACTTATACAGTTGTTCTTACAAATGAAAATGGTTGTCAGGTAGAAGATACCACACAAGTAGTGGCAGAAGGTTCCTCACGTCCTTTGGAAAAAGACGGTTCAGTGGATGATTTACTTGCAAAGGAAACTATAACAATTTATCCAAATCCTACACAAATAAATAATTCGTTCACAGTAGAAATAAATCTGTTTGAAGAACAAGATGCACAGATACAAATCTATGACTTCGCAGGAAGCTTAGTTCATAATGAATTATTGAAAAATTCTTCAAAATACCAATGGAGCCACAGACTCCTTCAGTCTGGTTCTTACCTTATTACGGTAATTACAAAAAACAAAAAACTGACCAAAAAATTAATCGTTAAGTAAGCTCTCTAAAATAAAATAGTCATGGAAAGAATCTCACCAATTTCATACATTAGAAAACAGCAGAAACTTCTTGCAACCACGAGCATGGTGGTTGCATTTATACAAATATTTGGACAGACCGTATTCGTAGAACAACCACAAATATCTAATAAAGTAGATAAAAATACTTATTTGCCTTTAGAAGAATATAGTTCAAATCCTTTTTCTGAAGACGCTGTAGAAGACTATTCTTCTCTTTTAGAAAAGGAAACTCATGATGAAGTCATTGACAAGATTTTTATTAATGAAAAAGAAATTTTACCTGCTCCGGTAGATTACATTTCCTCTGATTTTAGTAATAGTGATTATATTAAAGAGCCTGAAGTAAACAAACAAGGTATTATTGGTAAAAGCGAAACATTTCCTATAGATGATCCTTCTGACAATATATTTCCTCTTTCATTAAATGAACTTCCATCATCAGAAAAGAACATTTACCTAACTTATGAAATTTATGGATTGGCGGATGCTTCAGGAGCATCAGTAACAATTAACGATAATTATTCCAGAGGCGGATACCTTATCAAAAAGTCAAATGCATGGTCTGTCCAAAAAGAAAAAATCAGTCACGAGGAATTGAATGAAGGAGTTAACTTTATTCGTTTTTCAACATTGGAAAGGGCTAATTATCAGTACATGGTGAGAAACGTACAGTTGATAATTGAAGATAAAAAAGATGATACAACAGAGAATAATTTATTTACCATACATCAAACTCAGTTAAATGCGTATGATGGAAAATTATACATCTCTGGATTTGCCGACAAAACCTTTGATGTCATCATGATTAACGAAATCGAAATTCCTGTAAGAAATGGAATTTTTGAATCAATTATAGAAAATGTAGGTGATGAAATTAAAATTTCTCAAGGTAACCAAATCACCACATTACCCATAATCAATCAGCAAGATGACAAAGTTGACAATATTTTTGAATTAAGCAATGACAATACTTTTGTAAATAAACAATTTTTTCCTGCAACTGAAAATTTACTGTCTCATCAGGGAGCTTCCTTAAAAGTTGCTGCCAACAGCATTGACAAGGAGACAACGTTCTTCATGTCCGCTCTAAGATACCAGGATTTATCAGTTGTTTCTCCTGAAATGGTAAATGTAACAGGAAACCATTCCGGTTATCGATTACTTCCTCACGGGGAGCACTTTACTACTGTTCCGGCAACATTGGAAATACCTTATGACGAATCTAAAATACCGGCTGGTTATAAACCTCAGGACATCAAAACATTTTATTTTGATTTAACTCAGAAAAAATGGATAGCCCTAGAACGTGATACTATTCTTTTAGATAAGAAAATAATTGTATCCAAAACTTCACACTTCACAGATTTTGTAAACGGAATTATAAAAGTACCCGAATCTCCTGAAACAGGAAGCTTTACTCCTACAAGCATAAAGGACATAAAAGCCGCCGACCCGGCCGCCGGAGTTGTCAGCATAGCTCCTCCCACCCCTAACAATATGGGAACGGCAAATACAAGTTTTCCAATTAAACTACCTGCAGGACGTGCAGGTATGCAACCCTCTCTTTCTGTGAATTACAACTCCGAAGGTGGCAACGGCTGGATGGGGATTGGATGGGATCTTTCGGTTCCTGCAATAAGTATCGATACAAGATGGGGCGCTCCTAGGTTTGATGAAAGCAGTGGCTGTAATGGTAGACCGTTTGAAACAGAAATATATTCACTTGCAGGTGAAATGTTGACTATGAAGGTTGGTGAAGATTTTACAAATCCTCATCGTACTTCTGATATTTGTAGAATAGCTGGCGAAAGACAATTTTACCCAAGAAAAGAACATGGCAGCTACTTGAAAGTTGTAAGGTATGGAACTTCTCCTAAAAATTATTGGTGGGAAGTAACCGATAAGATGGGAAATAAAAGCATTTATGGAGATCCTAATAATCCTACAACACCAAATGCTGTTATTAAGACAGCGGATGGTAACATTGCTCACTGGGCACTTTATCGTACCGAAGATACAAATGGAAATTATGTAGAATACAGTTATGATTCCCCTATTTATTTAGGAGCAGGTGCCGGGAATACTGGTAAAGAGTTTTATTTGAAAAATATTATATATACTCAAAATAAGAATGAATCTCCTGGAGCATACTATCAGGTAAACTTTATCAGAAATAATTATTCTTTCGGAACTGCAAGTTTCACAGAAAGAAAGGATATAAACATAAATGCTCGTTTAGGTTTGGTACAAGTCATTTCAGATAACTTAACAGAAATTCATATAGACTATGTTTATAAAGAACCTCAACGCATCAGAACCTACCAGTTTGAATACGATGCTCCAAACTTTTCTAAACAACAACTGGTTAAAATTTCAGAATTCGATGCAGATGATATGCTATTTTATTCCAATACTTTGGAATATTACAGTGAAGTAACTGATAATAATATTATGAATTCCAATACTGATTTATCATGGGATGGAATAAATGATAATATTAATGTAAGCCCTAAACTTCCTAGTGCAGGTGAAAAATTTGTATGGAAAGGGAGCCCTTTTGGTTTTAATAATGGGAATGGTTATTCAGGAGGTCTTTCAGCAGGTGTTGGATTGGGTTCTAATTTTGCATCAAAGCAAAATACTGTAGGAGTAACATATGACTATAGCTTTTCTAAAAATACAGGTTATATTTCCTTTATCGACATAAATGGAGATAACCTGCCGGATAAAGTTTTCAAAACTTCAAGTGGATTAAAATATAGACTAAATTTAGGAGAAAATAAGGGAAATGGAACTCCTTTTGGATTTGGACCCATACAATCCTTATCAGGATCTAACAATTTTTTAGAATCTACATCTAACTCACATAGTGTAGGTCTGGAATCTAATTTTCTATTATATTTAGGATATACAAAGAATTTTTCCAAAAATGTCACAAAAGTGTATTATGCCGATGTTAATGGAGACGGTCTGATCGACATCGTCAATAATGGGAGAGTTTTATTTAATCCCGGACCCTTATTTAGTTCTTTTAATATTGCAAGCTTAACGACTCCCAACCTAATTCCGAGTGACACATCTTTAAACTCTGAAATTATAGGCGACATTAATGATCAGTTAGACGAAGATATTGAAAGGGATAATCCTCTTCAGGATATAATAAAAAAGTGGGTCGCTCCAACTACAGGAACCATTAATATAAGTGGTATAGCCAAATTATCACCTATGCCAATACCTTTAGAAAATGATGAGTCCTTAGAAAATAATGATGGGGTATGTATTTCAGTTGAACATCACAGAAGTAGTCCGAATACTCCAGAAGGTAATCCAACAATCGGTTTTCCGAAATTAGTTCCATTTGGAACAGGCTCATGTGGTGCAAATAAGTACGCTTTAAACTTTACTTTAGATCCAAACGGAGATGTGATTTCCAATACAGCAGCTATGAACACCTTACTTTCTGTGACAAAAGGTGATCGTTTATATTTTAGAGTTCAATCAAAAGAAGAAGGAACCCATGACAGAGTAGAATGGGATCCTACAATTTTATATACCGGCACAAATAATCTGGATGCCAATGCATTGAGCTTTTTTTCTTCCTCTGCGAGTGAGGGTTTTATTTTATCAGGTGAAATTGATTTGGCTGTCCCTAAAAACAAAGCTTTTTCCATCAAGTGGGATCCGTTGACAATAACTCCTAATCAATATTCAGATGATTTAACTTTTAAAGTAATTATCGGTACTCTCAATAATGATGGAGTATTTATTCCAGGTTCCTCTTATACAAGAACAGTAGATCATACAAACCTATCAACCTACATGCTGAACCCTTCAAATATGAGTCCTGTTATTCCTGCTACTTTTACATCAGTGAATTATGACAGAATAATCAGGTTTGAAGTTACTTCTGATTCAAATGTAGATTGGAAACAAATCAATTGGAAGCCTTACGTGGAATTTGAAGAAAATACCAATTCAGTAAGAATTAACGGGGTAGTGAATTATGGAATATATAATTACAAACCTTGGACAGAAGGAGCATCAGATATAAACTTAAGAAATATTAATCGCCCGCTGAAATTAATAATTTCATATAATGATTCTATGTTTTCTTTTCCAGAAGATCTCGAAGCAGAATTTCCGGAAGGTTCATATCCTGTTAGTTTAGTTATTAAGAATTCTAACAAACAGGTTATAGGTAAAAGATTAATGACGGCTACAGTTATTAATATTAATTTTTTAGGTCCTCGCAAAGTAATCCAACTTAGTAATATAGGAGATTGGATTATTGATGATACAAGTAAATTCACCCCTAAAATATATGTTGATTTTTTTACAGTAAATAAACATTTAGCTAATCATTTAAGCCCTGGCACAGAAATTTATGATAAAATTAACGCTACCCAATATGAATTCTTTGCAAGGAACGGCTATACGTCTGCTAAAATAGGAAATGACAACTTTGGTCCGAACTATAGGTTTTGGGGACATTTTGCATACAATGGAAATGAACCGGGCTCTCTCATTGATGAATCCAAGCTCAAATTACCTGAAATAGATGAAAACAATATTCCTGATTCAGATGTATATGATAACTGTGGAGATGATCCGGATTGTTTCGAAGCAAACAGCCCTGACTTGGGCATTGATCCTCAGAGCATACCATTTATAATTTTGGTGCCAAATGCTAATAAGCAATTTGAGGATGATGGACCATATTATGAAGTATGGGAAGGGAATGATCCCGAAACTTACGTTCAGGCAAATGCCATGAGCAGTTCAAGGTTGGGCGTAAATGACCTGGAATCGATCAGAATTAATTTTGATGGTATTGTAGACGCAGGTGCAGTTAGAAGGATGCCTTTAGTAAGTAAAGGAGACGGTAATTCATATGCAGGCAGTTTTGGAGCAGGACCTGTAGGTGCAGGAGGATCAATCAGCGACAATGATAACAAAACTCTTATTCAATACATGGATTTGAACGGGGATCGTTATCCGGATATCATAACTGAGAATAAGATTCAGTATACAAATTCTATTGGCAAATTAAATGAAGTAGTTCCTAATAACTTAGGAATTCCTTCTGAAAGTGAAACTAACGGTGAAGGAGCTACAGCCAGTGGTACGTTCATAAATTTTTCAACGCCGGCATCCACTCAAGATGTCCAAAAAGCAATTGCAAAAAGCAGAGGCATACAAGTCGCTGCTAATGCCGATGTACAGTTGCCCTCTTCTGCAGGGATAAATGTTTCAGGTAATTGGAGTGAAACAGAAGAGAAAAGTTTATGGATAGATATGAATGGAGATGGTCTACCGGATAAAGTAAATGTGGAAAACGGACAGGTAATCGTAAAATTGAATTTAGGACATTCATTTGAAACTACAGGCTATGTCTGGCGAAACAATGTAGAATTGAAATCAAAAAACTCCAATTTCAGTGGTGGGATAGGCTTTAGCATCTGGATGAACAGTATTGCAGGAGGAGTATCTGTCTCTGCAGGAGAATCATATACTGAACAAAATTTCATTGACTTAAATGGAGATGGTTTGCCAGATTTTGTGGAAAATCCAAATGGGAATGCTATTAGATATTATTTGAATACCGGAAATGGGTTTAGCACATCTTACGGTACCATCAACAACGCTACAGTTAATATGAATCGTAGTGTGGGAGAAGGCGCCAATATTGCTTTTACTGTCGGATTTAGTCTGATTATCGCTAAATTTACTGTTACCCCAAGAATTTCTATTAGTAAGTCGGTAGACAGGACTGAAAAAACCATTGCAGATATAAACGGAGATGGCTTGCCGGACATACTCTATACAGCTACCGGCAGTAATGCTAACGACGGTGATCTAAAAGTCCGCCTCAACAAAACAGGAAAAACCCACTTGCTGAAAAAAGTTTATACCCCGCTCGGAGGATCCTGGACTATAGATTATGAAAGAGAGCAAAACTCTTATGAAATGCCGAATGCCAAATGGAAACTAACAAGCATTAATGTTAATGATAATTTTAGTGAAGATAATGCGTTCACGCCAGATGAAGCAAAATCAACAGTAGAATACGAAAATCCAAAACATGACCGTCGTGAAAGAGAATTCATGGGATATGAGACTGTTAAAGTAAATCAACTGGATGTAAAAAATAATGATGAGATTTACAGATATTCATTACAGGAATTTCACAATAACAGTTATTACTTAAAAGGAGCAGTTAAGAAAGAATCTCTATTTGGTAAAAATCAGCAGGGAAGCATCGTAGAGTGGACATCTACTGAAAGCTCATATGCAATTATGTTAAGAGGAACTATTGATCCTTCAGTTCAAACTCAAATAGTAAAAGAATCTGATTATGTCTTTAATTCTGGTGATTTCGGAAATCCTATTGACAAATCAAGTCTTTTTGTTTCGCCTATTAAAACAATTAAAACATTTACAGAGGGAGGAACAGGCAGCAAGACAACATTTACTGAAATTAAAAGATTTGATGAATATGGAAATATTACCCGGTACGTAGATAACGGTGAAGGGGGTGATGATGAAGTTACCACAAGTATTTCTTATCAGACTTCAGGGTATGACACGCAATACTTCAAAGGATTCCCATTATCCATGAGAGTTGTATCGTCAGAAGGATGGTTAAGACAAAGAGGGGCTTCCTATGACTTTTCCGGCGGCACAGCAAATCTGACTTCAGTGAGTACGTACCTGAATGAGGCTGAAGAAAGTGCAGTAGTTTCATTTGAATATGACGATTTTGGAAACATCCAAAAAGTAATCCATGAAGAAAGCGTGGATAGTAATAACCAGAAATTCTTCTACGAATATACTTATGATGACAAAGTACATACCTACCCGATAAATATCACTGACGCATTTGGTTACAGTTCAAATAATACTTACGAATACCTTTTTGGAACTTTGGTGTACACTGAGGACATGAACTATCAGCCTATGCGTACCCGCATTGACAAACGCGGACGTGTGGTAGAAATTACCGGGCCTTACGAATTATTTGTAGAGGGATTGACAATAAGCGATCCGGCATGGACAATCCGATTTGAATACAAAGGAGAAGAATCTGTAGCCTCAAGAGTACAAAATTTGGATTTCAATGAGTATATGATACCTGCAAAGGGAAAATTTAATGTAGTTATATCAGAAAGCGGCGGAAGAGAAAAAGCATTGCATTACGCTGTTACGAGACACTTTGACCCGGAATTCCGTAGTAACCCAGAAACACCGGCTACTGACAATGAAATATACACCATTACATTGGCGGACGGTTTAGGAAGGCCTATTCAGGTTAAGAAAAGTACCTCTATAAAAAGTGACATAACAAACGATACCGCAGAAATTACAAAAACGGTCATAGACAACAGAGAAACCCGACACTGGTTGGTAAACGGAAAGGTACAAACCGATGCATTTGGTCGTGCTGAAAAAACATATTATCCAATTTTAGAAGCATTTAATACAAGTAACCCTTTAACAGGTACAGCACTTCTTTACAATGCCGACACCTATAATACAGGTGAACCCCTCATTCCTCCGACCGAAGCAACATACGATGCACTCGATCGTGTACTGACCACCAAACTGCCTGGGGAAAGCTTCTTAATGACTACTTCATATAGTATCGATCAAAGCTTGTTCAAAACAAGAGTAGTTAATGAATCAGGGCAGGCAAAACACAGCTTTACAGACATAAGAGGACGTACCACAAAAGTTGTTGAAGAATCAACAAATGCCGGAACGATTACAACGGAATTTAAGTACAATGCCATAGGTGAATTACAGGAAGTAAAAGATACTGATGGAAATATCACCGAAAGCAAATACGATAAAGCAGGAAGAAGAACGGAGCTCCGCCATCCTGACAATGGTATAACTAAATTCACGTATGACAATGCAAGTAACCTGATTGAAAAGGAAACTTCCAATTTGTTGGCTGCAAGTGAAGGTGATAAAATAAAATACAAATACACATTCAACCGATTGGACAGCATCAGCTATCCGCTGAACCCTCATAATAATGTTCAGTTCTTTTACGGACAAGCAGAAGATGCCTCGGCTGCAGATGATTTTACGGTGGGAAGACTTTGGTATCAGATCGATGCTTCAGGTGTACAGCAATTCAAATATGGTAGATTGGGTGAAGTTACCTATAATTTACGTTCTGTTGCGGTTCCGGGAGATAAGGCTTACTGGTTCCAGACCAAATGGGAATATGATACATGGAACCGTGTGAAAAAGATCATCTATCCTGATGAGGAAGAAGTTACTTATTTCTACAACCGTGGCGGCGAGCTTCATGCCATCACAAGTAAAAAACAAGCACAGCAGAATGAAAATATCATCAGCCAGCTTGGATATGATAAATTCGGACAAAGAACATACCTGCGCTACGGAAACGGAACGGAAACCAATTACGAATATGAGGACAATCGCAGAAGACTGGATAACATGACCGTAAATAATGCCAACCGTACCTTCCTCGACAACAATTACAATTATGATGTATTGTCCAATGTTACTTCTGTGATGAACAGTGCGGCATTACCTGGTGCAGGAAAGATTGGCGGAGCTACAGAATACATCTATACCTACGATGATTTGAACCGTCTGAAAACAGCAACCGGAATTTTCACCGGAAGAAATGCTGCGGATGATGGTTACGAACAGCAGCAATATTCACTGGAAATGTCTTATGACAAGATGCACAATATCCTAAGTAAAGAGCAATTACACCAGAAAGCGCCCGGACAAAGCGGAGGAACCTGGACAGATATTCCTGCAACCACTTATAGGTTGGATTATATGGATGCAGCTAATGACGGATACAACTCCGCATCATACAATGTAGCGGGATATTCTTATTCACAGCCTCATGCGCCGCGTAAGATCATTGACAAACCTTACGAAACAAGTACAGGCAATGACATCAAAATCAAAATGTATGAGTATGATGCCAATGGTAATATGACACACCTTACCCAAGCCACAGGCGAGTCTGAAACGGTAGAGAAGCTCAGAACCAATCTTTGGGATGAAGAAAACCGCCTGCGTGCAGTAGATATCACACCGGATGCCGAAGGAATAAGACCGATTGCCATCTATACCTATGACGCAGGAGGTGAACGTATCCTCAAGCACAACAATACAAGTGTCAGCATCTACCTCAACGGTAAAAAGGTTGCGGACGAGATCAAAACCGATGCAATGCTCTACCCGAGCGGTATGGTCGTAGCACGACTTGGCAGCAATGGAGACGAAGAAAATGAACAAACCCTTGCTTATACCAAACATTACTATGCAGGAACACAACGTGTCTCTTCCAAGATAGGAACGACTGAAAATCTGGGAGACTTCTTGCAGGATTGGTTTACCGGTGGCATAGGCGGGCCGGTAGATGTTGTAGGATCTTCTAACCAAGTGATTGTAAATGCAGAGCAGGGGGTTATACAGGTATATGATGAACTGGGAATCGATACTCCGGAATACAACAGTAACCCTGTCTTCTATCCTGTTCAGAGTTTTACACACGGAGCAACCGAGAATGAAATTTATTGGTTCCATCCTGATCATTTGGGAAGTACTTCGTATATTACCAACGTTTTAGGAGAAGTAAGCCAGCACATGGAGTATTTCGCTTTTGGGGAGACGTTCGTTGAAGAGCACAGAAGCTCAAATAACAGTCCTTACAAGTTCAATGGCAAAGAACTCGACGAGGAAACGGGTTGGTACTATTACGGTGCGAGATATTATGATGCGAGGACAAGTGTGTGGTTGAGTGTGGATCCGTTGGCCGAGAAATATCCAAACATTTCCCCCTATGCTTATTGTGCTCAAAATCCAATAGTATTTATTGATCCGGATGGAGAAAGAATTATTTTTGTCCCAGGATTAGGCTATGATCCGAATGACCCTAGTCCTTATGTATCTGGTTTTGAGGAATCTTTAAAAATTTATCTTCAAAAGCATAATACTTATTCAAAAACAATTGATGGGTCTTTTTCTACAATAGGCGATATGCTGCATGTAATGTGGAATGGACAAAAACCGTTATTAGATGTTGCACCCATAGGTTCTAGAATTCATAATGTAGCAAGTGGTATAGCACAAGACATAATAAATAATCCATTAAAAGATGGAGAGCAAAATAATATTGTAGGAGCAAGTCAGGGATCTGTAACTGTAGCTCAAGCTGTAATCCAATTGTTAGTAAATCCCGAAGAATATGGGTTAGATGGTTCTTATAAAATTGATAATTTGGTTCTAGTAGGCTCACCAATACATGAAGATTCAAAATTAATGGATAAATTATATGAGCTCAAAGACCAAGGCAAAATAGGTAATATCCTATACGAAGATTATCAATCTAAAGATAAAAATGGCAAGTATAATGATAGAGTAACTGGATTAGCTTCAAAATCAAAGGTAGGGGCATTAGCAAAAGGGATTGGATTTATATTTAAAATGCTTTCAAAAAGTGGAAGAGCAAATGACCCTCATTATAGAGCTTCGCAAGATTTGCCTCCAAATCCTGGCGATCCTAATTTTAGTACTGGTATTATTCAAAAATTGGAAAAAGATGGCGTACATTAAATATATAAGCTTACAAATGCTGATAGTATTATTTGTTAGTTCTTGTGCAGCTCAAAGAAAAGATAAATACTTTGATAAGATAGCTCAGAATAAAGATTTAATTAAAAATTTATCATTAGAAATTCAAAATAAATTAAACGGAGACAGTTCGCGACATATAGCGTTATCTTCTGAAAATGAAATATTTAAAAATGAAGAAATAATGAAATTTAAGAAAGATTTTAATATTTTTAGTATACATCTGTGGAGAACAGAAAAAACTAATAAAGATTCAATAATTATTTACTCAACAGATTATAATCCTTTTATAGGAAATCGCAGATCTATTATTTACTGTTTTTCTGATTGCGACACAGATGAAAATTACATACAAGTAAATGATAATCTTTATTATAGAAAACATAAAAAGCAATTTTATTAGGAGATGGGTAGTGTATCAGAGTTAGTGATAAAAGTAACCCTACTTATTGTGCTAAATTTGCAAGAGGAGTAGCGGGTGCCGGTGGTTTAGATTTTGATAACTCATCGTTTACAGGAGAAGCAAATGTAGAAGATGTAGCTACGGATTATAAACCGACTCACTTAAAAGTAGATTATATAAAATTAGGAAAATCTGATGGTAATTAGATTAAAAATAATAAACTTTATGCTTTTATTACAGTTAATTTTAATGTTTAGTTGTTCAAACAACGATAAAAAACAGATAATTTATGTAATCAAATAAATGAAGAAAGATTCAAACGTCCTTATGAAGTTTCTGATAGTGCATATTTGTAAATACTTGTAATTATTCTAAACCAACTAAAACATGGCTGTGGATAAAATTTAATAAAACCCTAAATAATGAAGATTCGATTAAATTAACTATTTGGGATAATTCAGAAAAAATAAATGCATATTATTATTTAGATGAAGAGTACTCAAATACTATAATTAATGAGAAAAAGTTATTTCAATATAAATTAGAATATTTTTATCCTGATATTAGATTGACAATGGGAAATGTATTAAATGTGTTGATATGTATTTTGACGGAATAAACAGTGTTTATTTTCAGTAATTTATAAAATGAAAAAACAGAAAAAAGAAACAGCTCAAAGGTTGTTTCTTTTATTTTTATTTCCTCAAATCGTTTAAAAATTTATTTTTCCTTTTTAAGTGTTTCAGATGTGTTGATGAAAACCTCGGAGACTTCTTACAGGATTGGTTTACACAAGGTACGGGAGGCCCGGTGGATATTGTGGGAAGTTCCCACGGAATCCTGGCAAATGCAGAAGAAGGAGTTATCCAGGTATATGATGAACTGGGAATCGATGCTCCGGAATATAATAGTAACCCTGTCCTCTCCCCTGTTCAGGGTTTTACACACGGTGCAACCGAGAATGAAATTTATTGGTTCCATCCTGATCATAGAAAGTCTTGCATAAACATTAGCTGGATTATTTTTACTTTGAATTAAAAATTTGATCGAGGTATAATTAGTCATTTTTAGGTCAGACAAATGTAGCGCTAAATGTTTTTTAGATGTTTCTTTATGTTCCCAACAAACATCTAAAGCATTGATTAACAGTATTAAAAAAGCGCATTAGAAACTATCCAACACGCTTTATGTACACACGATGGGACTCGAACCCATACATCCGTAGGAAACCACCCCCTCAAGATGGCGTGTCTACCAATTCCACCACGTGTGTAGTTATGGACGGCAAAAGTATGAAATTTGTCGAAAGTATGATGTAAAAAGTACTAAGTATTTTGAATTAATGAAAAATTCAAAAAAATCTAACTTCTAACTTCTAATTTCTAACTTCTAATCTTACCTTTGTGCGTTAAAAAATTTCAACTAAAAATGTTCAGAACGCATAACTGTGGGGAATTGACCCTAAAAAACTTAAACGAAAAAGTAACACTCAGCGGATGGGTGTCTGTCCTTCGTGATAAAGGATTTATGATTTGGATTGATGTTCGTGACCGCTATGGAATCACACAATTGATCATAGATGAAGAGCGTTCTGACAAATCTCTTTTTGAAACTGCTAAAAAACTTGGACGTGAATTTGTGATTCAGGCAACGGGAACGGTCATCGAAAGAGCTTCTAAAAATCCAAATATCCCTACTGGCGAAGTTGAAATATTAATCGAAAAATTAGAAATCTTAAATGAATCAAAACTTCCTCCGTTCACGATTGATGACAATACAGACGGCGGTGAGGAATTGAGAATGCAATACCGTTATTTGGATTTGAGAAGAAATCCTGTAAAAAATAAATTGATTTTCCGTCATAAAATTGCTCAGGAAGTTCGTAAATATCTTTCAGACAAAGATTTCATAGAAGTTGAAACTCCGGTTTTGATTAAATCTACACCGGAAGGAGCACGTGATTTTGTGGTTCCTTCAAGAATGAATCCGGGTGAATTTTATGCTTTGCCACAATCGCCTCAAACTTTCAAACAATTGATGATGGTTGGTGGATTAGACAAATATTTCCAAATCGTAAAATGTTTCCGTGACGAAGATTTACGTGCTGACCGTCAGCCGGAATTTACACAAATCGACTGCGAAATGGCATTTGTGGAACAAGAAGATATCCTTGAAATTTTTGAAGGATTGACCAAACATTTACTGAAATCTGTTCACAATGTAGAAATTGAAAAATTTCCGCGCATGACATATGACGAAGCGATGCGCAAATACGGGAACGATAAACCGGATATCCGTTTCGGAATGGAATTTCATGAATTGAATGAATTGGCAAAAGGAAAAGGTTTCGACATTTTTGACAAAGAAGAATTGGTAGTCGGTATTTCTGCTCCTACTTTGAATTCATATACAAGAAAAGACATTGACCGTTTGCTCGAATGGATGCAGCGTCCGCAAATCGGTGCACGTGGTTTTGTTTGGGTTAGAGTGAATGAAGATGGAACTTTCAAATCTTCTGCTGATAAATTTTATTCTGAACAAGATTTGTCTGCTTTTGCAGAAAAAATGAATGCGAAAAAAGGTGATTTGATGATCCTCATGGCAGGAAAAGCAAACGATACACGTAAACAATTGAGTGCGCTCAGAATGGAATTGGCAGAACGTTTAGGATTGAGAAATCCGAACGAATTTGCGCCGCTTTGGGTAGTTGATTTTCCTTTGTTGGAATTTGATGAAGAATCAAACCGTTGGCATGCGATGCACCATCCGTTCACTTCTCCGAAACCGGAAGACATGGATAAACTTTCCATAGATCCAGGCGAAATCAGAGCGAATGCGTACGATTTGGTTTTAAATGGAAATGAAATCGGTGGGGGTTCTATTCGTATTTATGACCGTGAATTGCAAGCGCAAATGTTCTCTTTGTTAGGATTTACGCCCGAACAAGCTCAGGAACAATTCGGTTTCTTGATGAATGCTTTCCAATACGGCGCGCCGCCGCACGGTGGTATTGCTTTTGGATTTGACCGTTTGGTTTCTATTTTAGACGGCAGCGAAACGATTCGTGATTACATTGCTTTCCCGAAAAATAATTCAGGACGCGACGTGATGATTGATGCGCCTGCGGCGATTGATCAAATGCAGTTGGACGAATTGGCAATTAATGTTGTGAAGAAGTAAAATATATATTTAAAATAATTTTGAAAGCCATTCTGAAATAAAAATTAGAATGGCTTTTTTCTTTTAACGCGTTTTTATGAAAGAATTATTTCCAGATTCATCGGATTGTCGTTACTTTTATTTCAAATTAAAATTGAATGGATATTTCAAAATATATCAACGACAACCAGGACGAAAAAGACATTGAGAAAATTCTCGATAAATTAAATGGTATTCTGATGAATGCTGAAGAATTAATTTACATCGCTGTTCAAAAGAAGCCAGCCATTAACATTTCTCCTGATTATGTAGCAATCACGGACAAAAGAATCATTTTCTGCCGTCCTAAAAATTTAGGATTATCGATGGAATTTCAGGATTTCATTTGGCGCGATTTGAAGGATTGTAACTTGAAAGAAAATATGTTAGGTGCGACAATTACTGTAAAAACAATTCACAATCTGACCAGCGAAATTGATTATCTTCCTAAAACCCAAGCAAGAAAAATTTATTCTTATTGTCAGGAACAAGAAGAAATCCAAAATGAAATCCGCAGACAGCGCGAAATCGAAGTCATCAAAGCTTCAGCAGGCAGAATTAGTTTAGATACGCCACAAAGCCAACAACCAACTGAAGAAAAACCGGTTCAGGAAGATCCCGTTGAAACTTTGAGCAAACTCAAAAAATTGATGGATAATTTTCTAATTACCCGTGACGAATACGAAGCTAAAAAGCAAGAAGTGCTTTCGAGAATGTAATTGGAAATCCCCGTCAAGTTGAACTTGTTTCAACTTCACATGATGTTCATTCAACCGAAATGATACTGAAACGAATTCGGCATCACGTGAATTGGTTTCGTAACCCAGAAGAGGAAATTAAATTTCAAGTTCAGCAAATGTTGGGTTTTGTTGACGAATCAAGTTTTTCTTCCATTCTCGTTTCCAGTTTTTAAGTTGTTTTTCCCTTTGAATTGCTAACGTTATGTATAAATGCTCTTCATAATATACCAAAATATCAAGGTTATATTTTGAAGTGAAAATTGAGCCTTTCTTTTCTTTATGTTGTATTATTCTCTTTTTCAAATTTGAAGTTACTCCGATATAAAAAGTCGTTCTATATTGGTTAGTAAGAATATAAACATAGGATAATTGCATGGTTGGTTAAATTTTAATAAAAATACCAGTTAATTTTATAAATGTCAAGTTGAAATTCATACTGCTAAGAGAACTGATGCGATGCTGAAATGAATTCAGCATGACGTAAATTCTTTTCCTTCGTCAAATTGAACTTGTTTTAACTTCGCATACAATATTAGATATTTCTCATTCTGAAAATTTATATTTGCACAAACGCAAACTGCAATGAACATCGAGGAAAAAATCAATACACTTCGCGAGCAAATAAATCAGCATAATTACAATTATTACATTTTAGACCATCCGACGATTTCTGATTTTGATTTTGACCAAATGTTGAAAGAACTGCAGGATTTGGAAAATCAGCATCCTGAGTTCTTTGATGAGAATTCTCCTACACAACGCGTTGGCGGAACAATTACTAAAAATTTCCCGACGGTTATACACGAAAATAGAATGTATTCACTCGATAACTCCTACTCCATCGAAGATTTGGAAGATTGGGAAAAACGAATCGAAAAAGCTCTGGACGAAAAAGTGGAATTTGTTTGTGAATTAAAATATGACGGTGCTTCCATTTCTATTTTATACGAAGATGGAAAATTGAAACAGGCGATAACACGCGGAGATGGATTTCAAGGCGATGAAATTACATCTAACATCAAAACCATTCGTTCGATTCCATTAAAATTAAAAGGAAATTTTCCGGATAAATTTTATATCCGGGGCGAAATTGTTTTGCCTCACAAAGAATTTAACCGAATCAATGCAGAGCGTGCCGAATCTGGTTTGGAACTGTATGCCAACCCAAGAAATACAGCGAGCGGAAGTTTGAAGTTACAAGACAGCAGCGAGGTTTCCAAAAGGAAATTGGATTGTTATTTATATTCGATTATCGGTCAAAATTTGAATTTTGACTCGCAATGGGAAATGCTTTTATCAGCAGAAAATTTTGGATTTAAAATTCCCAAGACGGCAAAATTATGTTCAAGTTTGGAAGAAGTTTTACAATTCATTGATTTCTGGGAAACTGAAAGAAAAAACCTACCGTTTGAAACCGATGGAATTGTAGTCAAAGTGAATTCATTCAACCAGCAACAAGAGTTGGGTTTCACTGCGAAATCACCGCGTTGGGCAATGGCTTATAAATTCAAAGCTGAAAAATCAGAAACAGAATTATTGAGCATTTCTTATCAAGTAGGTCGCACCGGAGCCATTACACCTGTGGCAAATCTAAAACCTGTAAGTCTAGCCGGAACGGTTGTGAAACGCGCTTCACTACACAATGAAGACATCATCAATAAACTCGATGTTCGCATCGGGGACATGGTTTATGTGGAGAAAGGCGGAGAAATCATCCCGAAAATTGTAGAAGTGAATTTGGATGTTCGCCAGCCCGATTCAGAGAAGATTGAATTCATCAAAAATTGTCCTGAATGTGGAACTGAACTCGTTCGAAAAGAAGGGGAAGCCCAGCATTTTTGTCCAAATGAAGATGGATGTAAGCCTCAAATAATCGGTCGAATGGAACACTATGTTTCGAGAAAAGCTATGGATATGGCAAGTGTAGGTGGCGAAACGGCAGAATTATTTTACAGAAATAATTTGGTGAAAGATGTAGCTGATTTTTATGATTTGAAGAAAATTGATATTCTGCCATTAGAAAGAATGGCAGAAAAATCAACTCAAAATATCATTGATGCAATCGAAGAATCCAAGAAAATTCCTTTTGAAAAAGTCTTATATGCCATTGGAATTCGTCATGTAGGTGAAACTGTAGCGAAAAAATTAGCGAAGCGTTTTCATTCGATTGACAATTTGATGAATGCTTCTTTGGAAGAATTGGAAAATGTGGAAGACATCGGTGGGAAAATTGCCGTCAGCATTCAAGAATTCTTTTCCAAAGAGAAAAACCAGATCATTATAGAAAGATTGAAAAATGCAGGAGTTCAGATGGAGGTAGGCGAAGGAGAAAAACCGGTTTCTAATTTATTAGAAGGAAAAACTTTTCTTTTCACGGGAAGCCTGACTCAATTTACACGTGAGGAAGCACAGAAAATGGTCGAACAAAACGGGGGTAAAAATATTTCTGCTGTCAGTAAAAATCTAAATTACTTGATTGCGGGTGAAAAAGCCGGAAGTAAACTCAAAAAAGCGGAAGCTTTGGGAACTGTTCAGGTTTTAACCGAAGATGAATTTTTGCAAATGATTACTCAAAATTAATTTTGAAAATTACAAGAATATCATAGATTTGAAAAATTTTTAAAAATCCAAAATGAAACGACTTACTCTACTAATTATTTTTTTATTTTCAATTACCGCATTGGCTCAGGAAAAACTGAAAGTTGGCGACAAAATCAAAGTCGGAATTTTGACTTTAATTAATGATCAGCCTCTTAGTTTTTATGATTTAGAATTTGCCACAGATGGCAAGGTGAAATTTATGAATTCAGAAAATAATCAGTCTGAGTTTCTTTATCTTTCATCGGTCAAATCTATTCAGGAAACAGAGGGAGTGGTTTATGACAAACAAAAATTGGATGAAATCGAGTATGTAAAATATGTTGCCCCGACACCTAAAGTTAAAACTTACTCAACTTTCAAATACAAAGATGAAACTATAGAACTTGAGAATCCTAGTGAAGGAAAAGCGGTGGTTTATTTGGTGAGAACGGGAGGCGCAGGATCAATGGTTAATTTTAGATATTTTGAGGGTAATAAATTTCTTGGAAAATTTTCAGGAAAAGGATATTTACGATATGAATGTGAACCGGGAGAACATATTTTCTGGGCTGCCTCGGAAAATTCTTATTTTGTAAAATCAGAATTAGATGCCGGAAAAATATATGTGATTGAGGTCGTCGGTGCAATGGGTGTTTTATATGCTCAAGTCACTTTGGATGTGGTTGACAGATTCGATGCTAAAAAGTATCCTAAACACCAAAAAAGATTGTTCCCAGTACTTTCTAATAAGGATTTGGACAGATCAAGTTCTACACTTCCTGCTCAATCTGGATATGAAAGAGAAATTGAAAATGGAATGGAAAAATATAAAAGATTGAACGAAAAGGGCGATGTAAAAATATTACATGCCAATCAATATTTTGAGTAAATTTTCTTAATTAGACTCTTTGATATTGATGTAAAAATTTCTGTCAGTCTTGAAATCCTTTTCCAATCCGGATGTTAGCTTTTCAGTTTTCCATTCTGAAGTTGGGAAAAGCCATTCGTTTGAATTGTTGATTTTAATCGGCATATCAAATTTGTCAACAATGTTTGTCCAGCGGTAAGTGATGTCATTTCCTTTGATTTTATATTCTAAAGTCGGAATTTGAATCGTGCGTAAGTATTGATTGAAAAATTCGGTCAAATCAATTTTACTCATTTCGCTCATGTAATCTTCGATTTGTTTGGTGGTAACGGTTTGGTGGTAAAATTTTTCATTCATCCCGCGTAGAATTTTTCTGAACAATTCATCGTTTTCCAATAATTGTCGAAAAGTATGAATCATGTTGGCTCCTTTGTAATAAATATCGCCGCTTCCTTCCTGATTCACCCCATAAATTCCAATCATGGGAATGTCATTCAAAATATTCTGGCGTGTTCCGATTACGTAATCATTTCCAGCTTCTATGCCATACAATTCTTGTGTATGAAGCGTTTCTGAATAAGCGGTAAAACTTTCATGAATCCACATATCAGCCACGTCTTTATTAGTAATATTATTTCCGAACCATTCGTGCCCCGCTTCATGAACGAGAATAAAATCCCATTTCAATCCCCAACCAGAACCCGATAAATCTGTTCCCAAATATCCATTTTCAAAACCGTTTCCATAAGCAATCGCACTTTGGTGTTCCATGCCTAAATGCGGAGATTCAACGAGTTTGAAACTATCTTCATAAAAAGGATAAGCTCCCAACCAATACTCAAAGCTTTTGAGCATATCATGTGTTTGTTTGAATTGATTTTGAGCTTTTTCTTTGTTATAATCTAAAACCCAATATTCGATGTCAAGTTTGCCTTTTTCACCTTTGTAACTGTCTTTGATAACCGAATAATGTCCGATGTATGGAATGATATTGTAATTATTGATTGGATTCTTCACTTCCCATTTGAACATCAATTTTGAACCATCGATTTCTTTCATATCTGTCAAACGACCATTTCCTATCGCCACCAAATCTTCGGGAACTATCATCGATAAACTTGCTCCGTTATCGGGCTCATCGCCCAAATAATCTTTGTTCGGATACCAGACACTTGCACCCAATCCCTGACAAGCAACCGACATCCAAGGTCTGCCTTGCTCATCATTTTTGAAAATCCAGCCGCCATCCCAAGGAGCTTTTACAGCAACGCGTGGATTTCCTGAAAAATGAATTTCAATTTTATTTTCCTTTGAATTTAATTTATACTTTTTTAAATCAAAGAAATAAACATTTTCATCTCTTCGGAATAATGTAAAATTTTCTCCGTTCAAGATTATTTTATCGATTTGCATGGGTTGCTGCAAATCGATTTGCATGATTTTTTCTTTGGAATTATCTTCAATTTTAAAAGTGATCGTATTTTTTCCTTTGATAAATTTCTGATTAAAATCAGGTTCTACTTCTATGTCATAGCGTAAAACATTCCACCAGTTTCTGTATGAATTATCGCTTCCGCGAAGACTATCTTGCTGGGTAAATTCTTTTTTATGACTGAGAATCTGTGCGTTAACCGATAGACTCATGAACAGGACCAAAAGGACAATATTTTTCATTTCACAAATTTAAAGCAACAAGCTAAGTTAAATTTTACTCAGTTTATGAATTTAAGTTTTTTTTAAGAAAATTTAATTTCTATATTTAACAAAAAGATGACGCAACCCCGTCAAATGTTTGCCGTCTAACTATTAAAACTGAGGATTATGATACAAAAAATTACTTTTCTGTTCTTTTACTGTTTCTTGATTTTTTTTATTATCTGTGAAAACTTTTTGCTGGGAAAAGGCAATGGCTGGTTTGGAGACAGCCTTTTTGATTAAAATTCACTCACAAAATGCAATTTGACTGAAGGATATTTTTCCTGTGTCATTTGTATGGTGAAAGATGAATCTGCCAAAAATACCAACTGCTTGAATTTATCATAAGCCAAATAACGTTGTTTCACACGTTTAAATTCTTGGAACTCTTCTGAACGCTCATCCTCTACTTCCACCCAACAAGCTTTATGAATGGAAATCGGTTCGTAGGTAGCTTTTGCTCCATATTCATGCTCCAGCCTGTATTGAATTACTTCATATTGTAAAGCGCCAACCGTTCCGATGATTTTGCGGTTATTCATTTCAAGAGTAAATAATTGCGCAACACCTTCATCCATTAACTGGTCAATTCCTTTCTCCAATTGCTTGGATTTCATTGGGTCAGCATTGTTTATATAACGGAAATGTTCAGGTGAAAAAGATGGGATTCCTTTGAAAGACATATTTTCACCTTCTGTCAAAGTATCGCCGATTCTGAAATTTCCTGTATCGTGTAAACCTACAATATCGCCTGCAAAACTTTCATCAACGACTTCTTTTTTATCGGCAAAAAATGCATTCGGACTACTGAATTTCAAATTTTTATCTAAACGAACGTGATGGTAATTCTTATTTCTTTCAAATTTTCCTGAAACAATTTTTATAAATGCCAAACGGTCGCGGTGTTTCGGATCCATATTTGCATGGATTTTAAATACAAATCCGGTAAAAGTATTATCTGTTGGGATAACCAATCTCGTGTCGGTTTCTTTGGGCTGCGGTTGTGGGGCAATGTCCACGAAAGCATTAAGCAATTCACGCACACCAAAATTATTCAAAGCCGAACCAAAAAATACAGGCTGCAAATGTCCTTCTAAATAATCTTCATGCGAAAATGAAGGGTATACTTCTGAAATTAATTCAATTTCATTGCGAAGATCTCCTGCATAAGTTTCGCCGATAATTGTTTCCAATTCAGGATCTTCTAAATTTCCGAAAGCAATCGCTTCAGAAATTTTTTGTTTGTTTTCATTTGAAAAAAGTTGAATGTTCTTTTCCCATATATTATAGATACCTTTAAAGGTAGAGCCAATTCCAATCGGCCATGAAAGCGGAGTAACTCTTAAATTTAATTTTAATTCAACTTCGTCCAGCAAATCAAATGCATCCTTCCCTTCTCTATCCATTTTATTGATAAAAACGAGCATCGGAATGTTTCGCATGCGGCAAACTTCCACCAATTTTATGGTTTGTTCCTCCACACCTTTTGCAACATCAATTACGACAATTACAGAATCGACTGCGGTCAAAGTTCGGAAAGTATCCTCAGCAAAATCTTTGTGACCAGGTGTATCGAGAATATTAATTTTTTTGTTTCTGTAATCAAATGCCAAAACGGAAGTTGCGACAGAAATACCTCTCTGACGCTCAATTTCCATGAAATCGGAAGTTGCTCCTTTTTTGATTTTATTGCTCTTCACCGCACCTGCTTCCTGAATAGCTCCTCCGAAAAGAAGTAATTTTTCGGTTAGTGTAGTTTTCCCGGCATCGGGGTGAGAAATAATTCCAAACGTTTTTCTGCGACTGATTTCTTGTTCTAAAGACATAATTTGATTTTGCGGGTGCAAAGTTATGAATTTAGAAATTAGATTTCAGAAGGTAGATTTTTTTTATTTCAAGTTAAAAACGTTCTAAAATCTATAATTTGAAATCTAAAATTAAATTAAAGCATGTAAACATCTTCAATCGAAGATGCAGACTGGTAATAATGAATTACCTGATCAGCATCCAAAACGTACACAACTGCCGTGACAGACGTATATTTTCCGGTTTTGGATTCTTTCATTTGAAATTGCGGACGTGCGCCATCAAACAATCTTTGCACTTCTGCAATTCGTTTGTTGTCAGATGGAATGATAAATTTAAATGTATAATTAGAAGGAAATTCAGTAGTGTCATCTAATCTGTCTCTGAATTTTTTATAGAATTCTTCTTGATTCTGTGTATTGTCTTGTGTCATAATTTTTATTTTTCTTTCAATAAATTGTCAAGTATCGTTACCAATTCCTGGTTAACTTGCCCTGTCCTGTAATCCATCGGGCGCGGTGGATTTTCGTTGATGATTTCCCCCTCTTTTCCGATGATTAAAAATTTGGGAATCGATGAAACTTCATAATCTCTTGAAAAAGTTGTCTGTTTGCCAGCAAAAAGCTGCATTCCCCCCATTCCTTTGGCTTGAATCATTCTAGCCCACTTTGTTTTATCAGCATCCTTATCGACAGAAATACTTACAAATTCGATATTTTTTCCTTCGTATTTTTGTTCTAATTCTTTCATCGCAGGAATTTGTTGCAAACATGGTCTGCACCAAGTTGCCCAAATGTCAACGAACAAATATTTACCTTTTAATTCATTCAATGAAATTTGAGTTCCTTCAATTGAATTCAAATTAAATGCAGGTGCATATTCTTTCATGGCTGCAATTTCTTCCGCGCTTCTTTCCGTTACGGTTCCGATTTCGATTTCTTCCGATTTTTTACATTGAGCAAAAAGAATGAAGGTTAATACCAAAACGAACAAAGATTTTTTCATGAAACCATAATTTTAATTCAAACAAAAATATGCAAACTATCTTTCTCAAACAAAAATCAGGTTTTTAATTAATTCAGATGAATTATCTTTGAAAAAATCATTTAAAAACATAAAATATATGAAGCCACTATCTATCAATTATTTCAACGGTTTGGTATTGATTGCCGCAGGATTATTTGGTTATTTAACCGTTGTCCCACAATCTATGACCGCACTGATTCCCACTTTTGCCGGAATTATTTTTATAATTTTAGGATTGTTCTGGAACAAAAGTCCAAAAGTGGTTGCACACATTGCAGTTACTTTAGCCTTAATTATGTTTGCGATGTGCATTTGGAGATTTACCAAAATTGAAGACTGGAATACTCCGAAATACATTTTTTTGGTTTGTATTTTAAGTAATTTGTTGGCTTTGTTTGTGTTCATAAAGAGCTTCATTGACGCGCGAAAAGCGAAAAATCAATAATAAACTTGACAAAGGGGGTACTCGAATCGTATATTTGCACCACAATTTTGCAATATGAAATCGCCAATGACTAAAAGTTTGCTTGCAAACTCAAATAAATTAAAGTGATTCCATATATTACCATAACAAAATAAAATTCGAATATATGAAAATGAAAACCTCCGATTTTAACTTCAAACTTCCTGAAGAACTTCTAGCTGAGCACCCCTCTGAACAAAGAGACGAAGCACGCTTGATGGTTCTTAACAGAAAGAATGAAACCATTGAACATCGGTTATTTAAAGATATCGTGGATTACTTCGACGAAGGTGACGTGATGATCATGAACAACACCAAAGTTTTCCCGGCACGTTTGATGGGTAATAAAGAAAAGACCGGAGCCAAAATTGAGGTTTTCTTGTTGAGAGAATTGGATGCTGAAACTCGTCTTTGGGACGTTTTAGTGGATCCTGCAAGAAAAATTAGAATTGGAAATAAATTATTTTTTGGAGATGATGACAGCTTAGTAGCTGAAGTTGTAGATAATACAACTTCTCGCGGTAGAACGTTAAGATTCTTGTTTGATGGAAGTTATGAAGAATTCCGTCAGGCTTTGGAAGATTTGGGCGAAACGCCACTTCCGAAATACATCCAACGCGAAGTTGTACCAGAAGATGCAGAACGTTATCAAACTATTTATGCAAAACATGAAGGTGCGGTTGCGGCTCCGACTGCAGGTTTACACTTCTCTAAACATTTGCTGAAAAGATTGGAAATCAAAGGAGTAGATTTTGCTGAATTAACTTTACACGTCGGATTAGGAACTTTTGCTCCGGTTGAAGTAGAAGATTTATCAAAACATAAAATGGAATCTGAGCAAGTAATCATTCCTGAAGAAACTGCCATCCGTGTGAATGAAGCTATCGATGCTAAAAAACGCGTTTGTGCTGTGGGAACGACTTCTATGCGTGCGATTGAAAGTTCAGTTTCGGCAAATGGGCATTTGAATCCATTTGATTCTTGGACCAATAAATTCATTCATCCACCTTATGATTTCGGTGTTGCGAATTGTATGATTACAAATTTCCACACACCAAAATCAACATTAATTATGATGGTAAGTGCTTTTACAGGACACGATTTCTTGATGAAAGCTTACAAAGAAGCCGTTAAAGAAGGATATAAATTCTATTCTTACGGTGACGCAATGCTAATTATATAATTTGAATCAGACCAAAAAAGATATCAGAAAACTAAATCTTGAAGATTTAGAAAATCATCTGACTTCAATAGGGGAAAAATCTTTCAGAGCCAAACAAATCTATGAGTGGCTCTGGAAGAAAAATGCCCACGATTTTGAAGACATGACCAATTTGTCCAAAAAATTAAGGGAAGAATTGGACACTATTTTTTCGATTCAAAATGCGAGTGTAGATTTGTTGCAGAAATCCAATGATGGAACCATCAAAAATGGTGTTAAATTACACGATGGATTAATGGTTGAATCGGTTTTAATTCCGACTGAAACCCGTACTACCGCTTGTGTTTCTTCTCAAGTAGGCTGTTCGCTCAATTGTGAATTTTGTGCAACTGCCAAGTTGAAAAGAATGCGAAATTTAGAAGTTGCCGAAATTGTTGACCAAGTTGCATTAATCGACAGACAAAGCAAAGAATATTTTGATCGTCCGCTTTCCAACATCGTTTTTATGGGAATGGGCGAACCCATGATGAACTACAAAAATGTCGTCGATGCCATCCTAAAAATTACTACTGATGAAGGATTGGGAATGTCTGCAAGAAGAATTACTGTTTCAACATCAGGTATTCCGAAAATGATCAAAATGCTTGCTGATGAAAACCTAAAAGTCAAATTAGCTTTGTCATTGCATACAGCTATTGAGCACAAACGAAATTCTATCATGCCTTTTTCAGAGAAATTTCCTTTGACTGAAATCATGGAAAGTTTGCAATATTGGTACAAAGAAACAGGCTCAAAAATCACATTTGAATATTGCGTTTGGGGAGGGATTAATGACGGTGATGAAGACATCAAGGCTTTGATTAAATACTGCCGACAAGTTCCTTCAAAAGTAAATTTGATTCAATACAATCCGATTGGCGAAGGAAAATTTGACCATAGAAGCATCGATGCAGAAAATAAATATGTTCGCGAACTTGAAAAAGCCGGAATTACAGTCATGGTAAGAAAAAGCCGTGGCGGCGATATAGATGCGGCTTGTGGACAATTAGCGAATAAAAATACAAACGAGTAAATTAATATTTCTCTCTCTAAAATTTAATCTAAAACCAAATGCTACTTGCAAAAAAGTCCGATTCTTTATTTGAAGCTTCTTTAAAAACGATTGGTGCTCTTTTTCTGGCAATTTTTCTTGGATTGTTATTAGACAGTAAATTTGTGATTCCTTATTTCCCACAAGGGCAAATCGTTGCAAATATCGTTGTAGCAATTATATTTTTGCTTGTATTTATTAAATCTACCCAAAAGATTCGAGAATTTCTCATTTATGCCATTCTGATTGCTATTGCTGGCGAATGTTTCTTTTCCCTCTTGTTAGAAATGTACACTTATAGACTGCAAAATGTTCCAATGTATGTGTTTTTTGGTCATGCATTGTTATATGTATCAGTTTTGTACTTCTGTAAAGCGAATGTTGTAAAGGTATTTCGTAATAAATTGGAATTATTTTTCATAGTAATTATCATTGCCTACGCTGCTCTATTTCTAATTTTCAAAAGTGATATTTTCGGGTTTATATTAACTGCATTTACACTTTTAATATTGATGAAAAGACCTCGTGAACGCTTTTTTTACCTAACGATGTATCTGTGCGTAGTTTTTCTCGAGATCGTTGGGACATGGTATGATTGCTGGTATTGGCCCAAATATGCACTCAATTTAGAAGATACTTTTTTGAAAAGCGCAAATCCACCCTCTGGAATTAGTTTTTTCTATTTCGGATTGGATTTGGGAAGTTTATATTTCTATAAATTACGCCATAAAATTGCTTGGAAACGAATGAAAAACATTCGAACCATTAGAATTACATCCCGTCAAATCATTTGTTTTTGACACGTAAATCGTAAACAAAATCTTTAATTTCAATCAATTTAAAATTTTTATCTAAATAATTAGGATTCAATATATAATTGAATTCATCTTTGATAACAATTGAAGGAATTTTAATTATGGGAGTTCCTTTTAGAAGTAACTTTGTTCCGAAATCTTTAGTTGAATAAGGCGCAGGTATTTCCTGCCAATCACCAGGTAATTTTTTTTGTTTAATTTCTTTAACTGATTTTTCATCAATCTCGAAAATGCAAATACTCAACGCCCTAGGAATGAATTCAATATTTACATTTACTGAATATTCCAAAACTGCTAATGAGCGGCTTTCCGCAGTATAAATGCAAGGCGTATCGATATGATTCCAGCGCCCCCCAAATAATTTCGCACCCGTTCCATTTAAATCATTCGCATATTGCGTTTTACTAACTCGATAAACAAGCATAACTATGAGTAAACGCCATAAGCGATGCGACCAATGAGGTTACGGACTTCTTCTTTTCCGTAGTAGTTGTCTATGATATCAAATGGCGCCAAACCGCCCAAAGCTTGATTGGGTAAAAACATCCATTTGTTAAAATTTTCTTTGTCTTCAAAAACTTCATAACCAAATGAATACAAATCTGCTAATGAAACGATTTTTTCACTGATTTGATCACTGAATTTCTGAGCACCCTTTTTGTTGATGAGAGTAGCACGAGTTACGGAAAGCGCATCTGCCAAAGAATCGTAATCCAAAGAAGTTGCCTTTTTGAGGGTTTCCAAATAACTTTTTGAAATACCATTTTTGATGATTTGCATTTTCTGAATAGAAGTTAAATCATTTAATGGAATTGCTGCGTTTCCACTATAATACATAGTGGGAGCATCATTTACAAAATCAAGATTTTCTTTTGATGGATAAGAAGATTTCATAGTGGTATAATTTTAAACTTTTATTAATTCAAATTTACACTTTAATTTTGGATTAATCATTTTTTTTTAATTCAATTGAATTAAAAAAAGAATCTCTTTCGAAATTCTTTTTATTGTATCAATCTTCCAGCTTATTTCTTTTAAAGGCTGGGATATACTACATGTTTCGTCTATATTTCCCTCCTACGTTGAAAAGCGAATTGGTAATCTCTCCCAATGAATTATATTTTACAGACTCCATAATTTCTTCAAAGAGATTTCCATTGTTCAATGCTACTTCATTCAATTTTTTCAATTGTTCTTTTGAATAGTTTTCATTTGAATTCTGGTAGTTTTTTACTGCCTCAATTTGATATTGTTTTTCTTCTTCTGTCGAACGAATGACTTCTTTCGGTTGCATAGTCGGCGAACCATCAGCTCCTAAAAATGTATTTACACCAATAATCGGAAATTCTCCGGTATGTTTCAAATGTTCATAATACATACTTTCGTCTTGAATTTTTCCACGTTGGTACATGGTTTCCATCGCTCCCAAAACGCCTCCTCTATCCGTCAACCGGTCAAATTCAGCATAAACCGCTTCCTCAACCAAATCAGTTAATTCTTCGATGATAAATGAACCCTGAATCGGATTCTCATTTTTGGCTAAACCTAATTCTTTATTGATAATCAACTGAATTGCCATCGCACGACGGACTGATTCCTCAGTCGGCGTAGTGATTGCTTCATCATAAGCATTAGTATGCAATGAATTACAATTGTCATAAATAGCATACAAAGCTTGTAAAGTTGTACGAATGTCATTAAATGCAATTTCTTGAGCGTGTAGAGAACGACCCGAGGTCTGAATGTGGTATTTCAACATCTGCGAACGTTCATTTCCGCCATATTTTTGTTTCATGGCTTTCGCCCAAATTCTTCTCGCAACACGTCCGATTACGGCATATTCAGGATCAATTCCATTTGAGAAAAAGAAAGATAGATTCGGTGCAAAATCATCAATGTGCATCCCTCTTGAAAGGTAATATTCAACATACGTAAATCCGTTAGCCAGAGTAAATGCCAACTGTGAAATAGGATTTGCGCCTGCTTCTGCAATGTGATATCCGGAAATTGAAACTGAATAAAAATTTCTTACTTTTTTGTCGATGAAATATTGTTGAACATCTCCCATTAATCTTAATGCAAATTCTGTCGAGAAAATACATGTATTTTGTGCTTGGTCTTCTTTTAAAATGTCTGCCTGAACGGTTCCGCGAACGGTTGATAGAGTTCTGGTTTTGATTTCCTGATAAACATCCGCAGGTAAAATTTCGTCTCCAGTTAAACCTAAAAGCATCAAACCTAAACCATTATTTCCTTCTGGAAGACCGCCGTTATATTGTGGACGGGAGAGATTTTTACCGTCGAATTTTTCTTTTAATTTCTGCTCTACCTTATCTTCCAGTTTATTTTCTTTGATGTACAATTCACATTGCTGATCGATTGCGGCATTCATGAAAAATCCTAATAACATCGGAGCCGGACCATTGATGGTCATACTCACAGAAGTCGAGGGTGCACACAGATCAAACCCGGAATATAGTTTCTTAGCATCATCCAAAGTTGCAATTGAAACACCTGCATTTCCAATTTTACCATAAATATCAGGACGAACTTCAGGGTCTTGTCCGTACAATGTTACACTGTCAAAAGCCGTGGACAAACGCGCTGCCGGCATCCCCAAACTCACGTAATGAAAACGACGGTTTGTTCTTTCCGGTCCACCTTCTCCGGCAAACATACGTGTTGGATCCTCCCCTGTCCTTTTGAACGGATAAATCCCGGCAGTATATGGGAATTCTCCCGGAAGATTTTCCTGTAAAGTCCATTTCAGAATGTCGCCCCAAGCTTCGTATTTAGGCAAACTTACTTTGGGAACTTGTGTGTGAGAAAGAGATTCTGTATGGGTTTTAATTTTGATTTCTTTGTCGCGAACTTTGAAAGAATAGATTTCGTCGGAATATCTTTTCTTCTTGTCTTCCCAAGTTTGAATCACTTCTTTATTTTCGGGTGTTAATTTTTCTAATTTTTTAGTTTTAATCACTTCTAAATCAGAAGATTTCCCTTCTTCATTTAAAATTTTAGATGAAATGTCTAATGCGTAAATTTCTTGAGCCAATTTGCTTTGTTCATTTGCCCATTTGTCATACGCGTGATTGTTTTCTGCAATTTCTGAAAGGTAACGCACACGTTTTGGGGGGATTACTGCAGTGATTTGTTCTTTCGCTACTTTGTCAAATTGTAAGTTTGAATCAAATTTTCCTTGAGAGAATTCATTTAATTTCTCCATCAAAGCTTTGTACAACTGATTGGTTCCGGCATCATTGAATTGGGAAGCACGTGTCGGATAAACCGGCATTTGATCAGGCATTTCATTGAAACGTTCGTGATTGCGCTGGAATTGTTTCTTGACATCACGCAAAGCATCTTCCGCACCTTTTTTATCAAATTTATTGATGGCTACAATTTGCGCAAAATCGAGCATGTCAATTTTCTCTAACTGAGTCGCAGCACCGTATTCGGGAGTCATCACATACAAAGGAAGATCTGCATACTCCATTACCTCAGCGCCGGACTGACCGATACCAGAAGTTTCCAAAATAATTAAATCAAATCCGGCAGCTTTCAAAACATCTAATGCTGGAGCGATGTGTTTTGAAATTGATGAATTTGCCTGACGGGTCGCCATGGAACGCATATAAACTCTGGAAGAATTAATTGAATTCATACGAATTCTGTCTCCTAACAAAGCACCTCCTGTTTTACGTTTCGTTGGGTCTACGGAGATAATTCCGATAGTTTTATCAGGAAAATCGAGTAAATATCTGCGTACCAATTCATCAACTAAAGATGATTTACCTGCACCACCCGTTCCCGTCATTCCCAGAATGGGAACCTGGCTTTGTTTGGCTTTGGATTTTATTTCTTCGTAAAGAGATTCGTATTGTTGGATATTGTTTTCGAATGCTGAAATGGTTTGGGCAAGGTAATGATTGTCTTTTTCTTCTAAAGTATCAATCATGTTTTGGGTCAATTTGTCACCAGTTGGAAAATCAGATTTCATTACCAAGTCGTTAATCATCCCCTGCAAACCTAAATCGCGACCGTCGTCTGGAGAGTAAATTCTACAAATGCCATAATTCATCAAATCTTCAATTTCAGAAGGAAGAATCACTCCGCCTCCACCGCCAAAAATCTTTATGTGCCCTGCTCCTTTTTCGTTCAATAAATCAAACATATATTTGAAATATTCGTTATGACCGCCCTGATATGAAGTCATAGCGATTGCCTGTGCATCTTCTTGAATGGCAGTGTCAACCACTTCTTCTACACTTCTGTCGTGTCCTAAATGGATGACTTCAACTCCGGTGCGCTGAATCATACGGCGCATAATATTGATAGCTGCGTCGTGGCCGTCAAATAGTGAGGCTGCGGTAACTACACGGATGGCGTTTTGGGGTTGGTAGATATCTTTGCGAATATCGAAATTGGTTTTCTCTATTGTTTGTGACATTGTTTTATGTTTTGCTTTGCGGGTTTTACATTCTGTATTTTGAGTTGAGCAAAAAACCGTTTTCAAAAATACGGAAATTTTTGTTTTGCGGGTGTTGGGTTGCTGATTTTGAGTTTCGAATACAGAAAAGTAATTTGCGCAACATTCATTTTACTAATAATGACGCTCATAATTATAATTATAGTAACTATATTAATAATTACTGTGATAATTTTAATAAAGATATTTGAGATTTTGCTGAATATTATGCTTTAATAAATATGCCGCTTGTTCTGGAAAATTTCTAATTTTCATTTAAAACTTCTAAAATAATTTCGCAGCCTTGTTTTATTTCATCTAAAGAAATGGTGACAGGCGGCGTAATTCTGAGGTTTTGGATGCTGTACATGAGCCAAAAAACAATGAGCCCTTTTTCCATGCATTTTTTGGCGACCTGGAGAGCGTATTCGGGTGATTCTAATTCAGGAGCGAGCATCAGTCCTCTTCCTGCAACGGTTTTTATTTTGGGATGAACTAATAATTTTCTGAATAATTTTTCTTTTTCATCGATTTGAATCATTAAATCAGATTCAATCAATTCATCTAATGTTGCTAAAGCAGCGGCGGCTACAACGGGATTTCCTCCAAAAGTAGTGATATGCCCTAAGGTAGGACTGTGTGAAAGCGATTCCATCTTTTCTGCACTTGAAACAAAGGCTCCAATGGGCATTCCGCTAGCCATTCCTTTCCCAATAACAAGTACATCGGGAGCGAAATCGTAATGTTCAAATGCAAATAATTTACCGGTTCTCCCGAATCCGGGTTGGATTTCGTCAAGGATTAATAAGGCTCCAACTTTTTCGCACCGGTCTTTTAATTTCTTTAAATAATTATCCTGCGGCAAACGAAATCCGGATGCTCCCTGAATAGTTTCTACTACTACGCCGGCGGTTTTAGAAGTAATTTTATTTAAATCTTCTTCCGAATTGAATTCGATAAAATTAATCATGGGTAATAACGGACGAAAAGCACGTTTTTTTTCTTCTCTTCCTCCCAAACTTAATGAGCCATGCGTATTGCCATGGTAAGCGTTTTTGCAGGCTATGATTTCTTCGCGTCCTGTATAGCGTTTTGCCAGTTTCATAGAAGCTTCTATGGCTTCTGTACCCGAATTGACGAGATAGGTTGTATCTAATGGCGCAGGCAAAACTTCGGCCAATCTTTTGCACAATTGAACAGGATTGTCCTGGGCATATTCGCCATAAACCATGACGTGCTGGTGACGATTGACCTGATCGATGATTGCTTGATTGACTCTGGGATGTGAATGCCCTAAAGTATTTACTGAAACGCCGGCTGCAAAGTCTAAATAGGCTTTTCCATCTTTTCCATAGATATAACTTCCTTTTGCATAATCGACTTCAAATCCAGAAGCGAACTGAGTGGTTTTTGCTTGAAATTTAAAAAAATCCCTTTTAAGATTTGTGTTCATCTATAAAATCAATAACAATACAATGGCTGCACCTGAAGCGTAAGCACCAATTGTAAATAAATCAGAGAAAGGTTTTGAGAATCTTCTTTCTAAAATAGATTCTTCCTGAATGTCATTCATATGATGGCGGTAAACTTTTCCAGGTTTACGTATTTTATGAGAAACCAAAGTATCGCCTTCCCATTTGTCTACCTGAATTTTATATTGGTGGTCTAATGCAGTTATTTTATAGTATTTATTCGGTAGTAGTTTGGATTTGATTCCTGCCTCTGTGGATTTGGTATCTTCAGCTTTTACAATTCCTTTATTTGTATTTCTTTTGCTTTTGTCGTCTGAACTTCCATCAGATCTAGAAAAACCCATATTTGATTTTTCATCTGATTTTGATGGCTGCTGATCTTTTTCTAGTACTTTTTGAGGCTCTGTGTCTTCCAAAGAAATTTGAGGTGTTCCCTGTTGCTCTTTTGTTTTTTGTGCTGCTACGTCACTGCTTCTTTCAGTTCTTATTGATTTTTGCTCTGCGGGAGAAGTGTTATTCTTTTTAATAGTTTCTACAATTTCTTTTTCAGAATAAGGCTTATAGATATAGCAGCTTGTCAACAATAGTATGATCGGAAATAGTAAATATTTATTAGTCTTCATGGTTGTAAATTTATAAATCTAAACGGATTATTCTTCATTTTCTTTTGATTCATCCGAATTTTCATTGGTCAAATCATCTAACAAAATAATTTCACCTTGTGGGTTTTCCGGATTTGGCTTTATCAACAGATGTTCAGGAGGATTGTCAAAAATGTCCTGCCATCTTTTCATCATCTCATCTCCTCTCCATTGAAAGTCTTTGAGGTATTTTGATTTATCTGGAAGTTTTGATTCCGGGTAAAGTTTAGAAGTTGCTTGAATCCTACAGGAAAGCACATCAACATCATTTCCATTGATGTCAGCTTCTATAATTCCACAGTCAGATAAGTTAATTCCAATCCGTTCTTTGGGTTTGTTTTTTGCAGGGTCGGCTTCCTCGTCTACAAATGTGACCGATTGTGCATTTTCGTGAACTTCAATCCAATCTAATTTGTTATCCAAATAAAGACCCAACATAAATTTGCCTTTGACCTGATTAAAATCTTTCTCAGTCAGAGAATCTACTTTTGAAATTGCAAAAGCATTGTTCCAAACGCGGACAGAATCCATCACTTCTTTGATGACATTATTATAAGCATAAATGGTATCACCGGTAATTTGCTGTTCGCTAGACCACATAATCGGATCACGGAAAAATTTTAAAATACCTTTTGTTTCATTATAAACTATAGAATCTGCTTTTCCTTGTGCATTGCTTTTGAAAAATCTCGCATTGAAATATCCTTTGATGATTCGGGTAGAATCCTTTCGCTGAACCGCCATCAGCGTATCTGCATGGAAGTACAAAGAATCGGTTTTGAAAGCTTTTACAGCGTAAGCATTTTGAGTAACGTAGGCTGAATCTAAATCCCGGTATGCTTCAGCATATTCTCCACGTATAAATCTTTGTTCATCCGGATCATCCATCAACACATCACCTTTTGCCCAACCATAACCGGTTTTGTCATTGAAATACATTTGATTTCCATGCAATTCTTTTCCCTGCCTATAAACTGTGGAACGTTTATTCAAAAAGGCTTCACCTGTTCTTTTGTTGAAAACCCCTCCTCCTTCCGGCATCAGAATATAATTGGTCGGATCTTTTCTGTCAGAAACACGACTGTAATCTAAAAATACCGTTTCACCAGTTGTCTGATTCATCGTCATTTTTTTTGAGTCTATTTTATATTCAGGAGTTTCAATGCTTACTTGTCTGTCGAATTCAATCACTTTGGAATTGGCATTGTAAACCAAAGTCTGAGTATGCGTGACTGTGCCGTCGTTTCCACGAATGATTGCGCCGGCATCTGTTCTAGCAATTCCTGTTTTCCTGTCGTAAATCATGTGAGGTGTTTCGATGCGCTGACTTGGATCAATCATCACTACATTTCCAGTTGCCACAGCTACATCCGTCAAACGATTGTATTCCACATAATCTGCAAATAATTCTGATTTCTGGTCTTTCAAATGAACATTGTCGAAACCTTTTGCGATGCGTGTATTTCCGTCATACTCCAAACTATCGGAAGCCATGGAAACCGTATCATTTATAATTCTCACTCTTGACCATGCGCGGAAAAAATTCAAATCCTGGTACCAAACCGCAGAATCACTGTATAGCTTAGTGCCGTCGTGGTCAAAAACTACATTTCCGTATGCGAAAGGATTTCCCTCAAATTTGAGAGGAGTGGTTTTCATCACATCGGAATGGATGTGTTTGATTTTTTTGACAGGTGGTTTTTGAGGATTGTTTTGTCCATAGACACAAAATCCTATCAAAAAAATAAGAATTATCCGGAAAAAATTCATTTAATATTAATTTCTTCTACCGTAAAAATAGAGAGAATGGCTGTCCACTTTGATGCCAAAAACTTCTTCAATCGTTGACTTTATAGATTGAATTCTAGGATCACAAAATTCTATCACTTCTCCGGTATCAGAAAGGATAATGTGGTCATGCTGCTTGTCGAAATAAGATTTTTCGTAATGCGCTTGCTGGTCTCCAAATTGGTGCTTGCGAACCAACTTTGCATCTAACAACAATTCAATCGTATTGTAAAGCGTAGCGCGGCTGACACGGTATTTTTTATCTTTCATCATGATGTACAAGCGATCGATGTCAAAATGCTCATCAGTCGAATATATTTCTTCTAAAATCGCATATCGTTCAGGTGTTTTTCGGTGACCTTGTTCTTCCAAAAAATTCGTAAACACTTGTTTTACAATCTCATAATTCTTTTGTTTGACGGCGTCCATCATCATCTGCAAAGTTTTTGTAAAGATAGTTTTTAATTTGAAAATGTAAAGCATCAAAAAATCATACATATTTGTTAATTGTAAATTATAATTAACTACTCGTTAATTTGTCGTAATATTGCAGCGGTTAAACCCATTTAAGAAAAGTAAAATCTTTTCGTCAATCTTCACAGCGGGGCTATTCTTTCAAAAAAAGAAGCTAATTAGAAAGAAAAATTTAACCAAAATCCAGCCCATTTTAATCAAACAAAAAAATGTATCATTTGGATCCAAATTCCAAATCATACTTCACTCATTATGTATAAAAAATATGACAACTTTTAAAGAATTAAATCTAATACAACCTATACAAAAAGCATTGGATGAATTGGGTTATGAAAACCCTACACCTATTCAGCAACAAGCTATTCCAAATGTTTTAGCAAAAAAAGATGTATTGGGATGCGCACAGACCGGAACAGGAAAAACGGCTGCTTTTGCTATTCCTATCCTTCAACTTTTGGAACAAAATAAAGTTCAAAATCAAAGAAAAAATATAAAAGCGCTCATCGTTACACCAACGCGTGAATTGGCGATTCAGATTGAAGAAAGTTTTGCAGATTACGGAAAACATCTTCCGCTTAAACACGCAGTAATTTTTGGAGGTGTGAAACAAAATCCCCAAGTTGGGAAATTGAGAAACGGAATTGATATTTTGGTAGCAACGCCCGGACGTTTGCTCGATTTAATCGGTCAAAAAATTATTTCTTTAAAAGATGTTGATATTTTTGTGCTGGACGAAGCAGATCGAATGTTGGACATGGGATTCATCCATGATATCAAAAAATTATTACAAATTCTTCCTCCAAAAAGACAAAATCTTTTCTTCTCGGCTACGATGCCGAAACCTATTCAAGAATTGGCGAATACCATCTTATACCAACCTGTAAAAGTAGAAGTTACGCCAGAATCCACCACCGCAGAAACCATTCAGCAAGCAATTTATTATGTAGACAAAGACAATAAAATTCCTTTGTTACATGGATTGATAAAAGATCAAATCAAAGAAAGCGTTTTGGTTTTTACACGAACGAAACATGGTGCAGATAAATTGGTAAAAGCTTTGGCAAAATTGGGTGTTTCAGGCGCAGCCATTCATGGAAATAAATCTCAGAATGCACGACAAAATGCGCTGAATAATTTCAAGGATAAAAAGATTCAGGTTTTGGTCGCTACCGATATTGCAGCACGTGGAATCGATATCGATTTACTTAAATATGTTGTAAATTTTGAAATACCTAATATTCCGGAAACATATGTTCATAGGATTGGTCGTGGCGGTCGTGCCGGAGCGGAAGGAATTGCAATTTCTCTTTGTGACATCGACGAGAAAGAGTATGTAAAAGACATCCAGAAAATCATCGGAATGAAAATCCCGGAAGCGGCCAACAATCCTTATCCGATGAAAAATTTTGAATTAACGCCTGTAAAACCAAAACAACCGCGTCCTACAAGAAAATTTAAATCTGACACAGAGAAATCATCACAACCTAAAAGCTCTAAAAACAAACAATCGAGATTCAAAAGAAGATAATATTTTTTGTATGTTCGCAATCGGTAAAAATGGATTTTTTTAAGCCAATGAATATATTTAATTTTAGAATTCCCTTGGAATATAAAGAAGGTTACCTCAATTATTTTAAAGAATACTGGTCATGAAAATTCCCGGAAGGATCAATAGCATTAGACGCCGTATAACTCGTGGGCTGACGGCTAGCGTGGGTAAAACCAAGACTAATTATCAGAACATAAATATTCAAAAAATATTAATATGCAGACCCAATCAAAGATTGGGTAATTTGTTGCTGATAACACCTTTGGTTCAAGAGGTTATAAATACTTTTCCAAATTGTAAAATAGATATGTTTGTAAGAGGCGGTTTGGCTCCTGTCATATTTGAAAATTATGAAAATATAGACAAGATTATACAACTGCCGAAAAAGCCATTTAATCAAAAATTCAAATACGTTAGTTCATGGATATCTTTGAAAAAGAAATCTTATGATTTAGTCATAAATATATACAGTGAATCATCTTCCGGCAGGCTCTCAACAAAATTTACCAAATCTAAAATTAAATTCTATGGTGACAGTTATGCTGAAACAGATGAAAAACCAGCTGATTATATACACTTTGCGAAACATCCCATTTATAATTTAAGACATGATCTGAGTCAAATAGGCATAGATACTTCAAAAAACACAATGCCTTATTTAGATATAAAGTTAAATCATTCGGAAATTGAGAAAGGAAAAACGATAATTGACTCAATTGTAAAAAACGACAAAAAAATCATCAGTATATTTACTTTCGCGACGGGAGCAAAATGTTATTCAAAAGAATGGTGGACTGAATTTTATGAAAAATTAAAAATAGCTTTCCCTGATTATAATATTGTAGAAATTTTACCGGTCGAAAATGTTTCTCAAATCAATTTTCAGGCACATACATTTTACAGCAAAGACATTCGGGAAATCGCTTCAGTCATCCGAAATACTTCCGTTTTCATAGGAGCTGACAGCGGTATGATGCACTTAGCAAGTGCTTCTCAAACCCCTACAATTGGCTTATTCGAGGTAACTTATGACAAAAAATACGAACCTTATAATGACGAAAGTATATCGATAAACACTAATAATTTTGATATGGATTACATCATAAAATCCGTAGAAAAAATCATTTCAAATGAGTAAGAATTAAAAAAATCTTATTTCACTCATATTTAGATTTTATTTATAAAGTAACAAAACAGAAAAACCGCAAATTCAATGAATTTGCGGTTTTTTTACTTACTGTAAGTTGTCGGGGTGGCAGGATTCGAACCTGCGACCTCCTGGTCCCAAACCAGGCGCGATGACCGGACTACGCTACACCCCGTGTTATTTCAAAATTGCGGAGAGACAGGGACTCGAACCCTGGCGACGGTTACCCGTCGACAGATTAGCAATCTGCTCCGTTACCACTCCGGCACCTCTCCCTGCTGTCCTTCTTTCTAGTAGGAAAGCGGATGCAAAAGTAAATTGAATGTTTCTTTTATGCAAACAATTTTCAATAATTTTTATACATTTTTTCTAATTTCTTTTTAATTAACTTTGTTTCAGTAACATTTCAAATTCATTTATGACCTATAAGATCCCTTTTCTAGTCGCTATTCTAAGTTTATTGATTGCTTCGTGTGCTTCCCAGCCTCCAAAAGTCATCAAACAAATTGTCAGAGATACAGTAGTTATCAATAGCATTACAGAGAAGTACGAATATGCGCGTTTTGCCAAATTAGACAATTACAAAGTTTCCACGCAACATTATCCTGCAAAAGGACAGGATGAAAGAATCCGTTATTTGGTGCTTCATTACACCGCAATGGATAATGCATCTTCACTGAGAGCCTTAACCAATAATGAAGTAAGTTCGCATTATTTAATAGGTGATTTAAATAACGATACCATTTATGCGTTGGTAGATGAAACAAAACGTTCATGGCATGCAGGTGCGAGTTTCTGGAAAGGTGTAAATAATATTAATTTTTCATCCGTCGGGATTGAGATTGTGAACAAAGGTTATACGACTGACAAAACTTTGACAGGAAATCCTGATTTGGCAACTGCCACAAGGTATTTCTTCGATTTTCCGGAATATCAAATCAAAAAAGTTGCTGAATTATCGCGTGATATCATCGACAGATACAAAATCGATCCTGTAAATGTGGTAGCACATTCTGACATTGCACCGCAGCGCAAACACGATCCGGGACCGAAATTCCCTTGGAAAAGACTTTATGATCAATACAATATTGGTGCGTGGTACGAAGAAAGCCAAAAATCAATTTATCTTTCTCAGTTTCCTTATGCTGAAATAGATTCTTTTACATTTATTCAATCGGTACAGGCTGATTTAGAAAAGTACGGCTATGAAATCCAGAAAACAGGAATGTGGGACGAACAAACGAAAAAAGTCATCACAGCATTTCAATACCATTTCCGTCCGGAACGTTTCGATGGTATTATAGATGCTGAAACCTGGGCAATTCTGAAAGCATTAATTTTAAAATACAGAACTTAAATTACTTCATTTTGAAATTATTATTTAGCTCAGTTTTTCTGTTTTTATTGTTTGGATTTAATTTCGCACAGAAATATGAAAAATTTACAGAAGATGAAAAATCATTGATTCAATCCAATTCTTCTGAAATGATGCGTGTTTATAATTTGGTTAATTCAAATGATTCGATTGTTTTGAATTCGAGTTCGAAAACCGTTGACCCAAAAAATAAATTCACAAAATTACTGGCAGAGAGAATGTTGCTTTCGGTAAATGACCCTGCTCACAAAGGCGTTGGAATTGCTGCTCCACAAGTTGGCATCAATCGCCGAATGCTTTTAGTCCAAAGATTTGATAAAGAAGGAAAACCTTTTGAATTGTTTATCAATCCTGAAATTATTTGGGGTTCTGAATTGATGCAAAAAGGTCCTGAAGGTGATTTGTCATTCGAAGACAGAGGTGAAGTCATGCGCCATTACATCGTTCAGGTGAAATATTTCAATTTGAAAAGCGAATCCATTACAGAAATTTTAGAAGGATTTACTTCAGTGATTTTCCAGCATGAGCGTGACCATTTGGATGGTATTTTGTTAACTGACAGAATTGAGGAACAGAAAACCAAAAACTACCAATACGCACCCGGAACTGCCAATTTATATTTCCTGATTGATTAACATTAATTTAATTTTAGGTTGAATTAATTCACATTAATTTTGCACGTCAATTTAAAAATGGATGAATAAACTTTATTTGTTGGTTGGAATTCTGCTCGTGGGGGTTTCTGCGTCTGCACAGATTGTAAAATATGATACGCTGAGAACTGAAGTTCAACATGCCGCTCTGCCTTATTATAGCTACGGAAAAGGTTTGGGATTAACTTCTCCTGACAGTATTTTTCAATTGAACATTCGTTTTCGCATGCAAAATAGAGTCACTTATTTTGACAATGAAGGCGAAGAAGAATCTATTGATGGACAAATCCGCAGATTGCGTTTGCGTTTCGATGGTTATGTGGGAAGCCCTGAATTTATGTATTCCATACAGCTTTCCTTTGCGCCTGAAGATGTGGGTGAAGTGGAAGACGGAAGAAACATCAACATCATCCGCGATGCGGTTTTGGTTTATAAACCCAATGATCATTGGGATTTTAGTTTCGGACAGACTAAGCTTCCCGGTAACAGACAACGTTTGAATTCTTCCGGAGGTTTACAGTTAACGGATCGAACCATCAATAATTCAAGATTCAATATTGATCGTGATTTTGGTTTTCAAGTTCACAATACAAACGAATTTCAGGATAAATTTTCCTATAATTTCCGCGGTGCTGTCAGCATGGGTGACGGACGCAACTGGACTGACAATGAAGACACCGGAATTGCTTTGACAGGAAAAGCCGAAATTTATCCATTCGGTGCATTCAAAAAAACTGGAGCTTATTTTGAAGGAGATTTGATGCGAGAACCCAAACCTAAATTGATGCTTTCGGGAGCTTATCATCAAAATAACCAAGCGAAAAGAGAACGCGGTCAAACTGGAAGAGATTTGTTTGAATCCCGCACAATGCGCTCGGCATTTGCAGATTTGATTTTCAAATACAACGGCTGGTCTTTTATGTCAGCTTATATGAACCGAACTTCCAAAAATCCGGTTACTTTCAATCCTGAAGACAACAATGACGTACGTTATGTGTTTGTGGGAGAAGGAATGGACTTTCAGGGAAGTTATTTATTTCGAAATAATTTTGAATTGATCGGAAGATATTCAAATCAATGGGTAGATGACAAAATCGAAATGTTTGAACCCAATACACAACAATTCAGCTTAGGTTTGACCAAATACATTTGGGAACATGCTTTCAAATTACAGGCTGAGGCCACTTACGAAATCCAGGATTTCTACATCGGAACGAAAGAGACCAATTGGTACGTGCGTTTCCAGATAGAGATTGGAATATAATTTACCTCGTTTAAATAATTGATCTAATTTCATTTTTTACCAGATGGGAAAAGCTGAGACAAACAGCTATAAAGCTATTTTCAAAAATCATTAATCCCCTCATTTATACTTTAATTTACCTACACCAATTTATAAACTTCTATAAAAATCTAAAATAAATCATTATTTACAACAGTAAACAACGGTTTATTTATGCTTAATTTTTGAAAAACACATTAAATTTGAACTTTAATACATTTCAATGAATAATCCACTTTTAGATATTTTTAACACCCCTTTTGACAGCGCTCCATTTCTAAGTGTAAAAAACGAATATTACAAATCTGCTTTTGAAAAAGCAATTGAAATGGCTAAAGCGGAAATCAATGAAATCTGCAACAATTCAGAAATCCCAACTTTCGAAAACACAATCGAAGCCATGGAAATCAGCGGTGAAAGATTGAGCAGAATTTCTTCAATTTTTTTTAATCTAAATTCTGCTGAAACCAATGATGAAATGCAGCAAATTGCACAAGAAATCTCTCCGCTTTTGTCAGAATTTTCAAATGACATTCGTTTAAATCCAGTCTTATTTGAAAGAATTAAATCAGTTTACGATCAGAAATTTGAATTGAATTTATCAGACGAACAATTTCGTTTACTCGAAAAAAAATACAAAAATTTCAGCCGAAACGGAGCAAATTTATCTGAAGACAAAAAAGAAAAATTACGCGAAATAGACAAAGAATTATCTTCAATTTCACTTCAGTTTGGACAAAACGTTTTGGCGGAAACAAATGCATATGAATTACATCTCACAAATGAAAATGAATTGAAAGGTTTGCCAGATTATGCCATACAAGAAGCAAAAAAAGAAGCCGAATCCAAAGAAAAAACGGGATGGATTTTTACTTTGCAAGCGACGAGTTACCTTCCGTTTATGACCTACAATGACAACCGCAATTTGCGTGAAATGTTATTTTTGGCTTATGGAAAACGGTCTTTTCAAAACAATGAATTCAATAACGAAAAAATTGTAAAAAGAATTGTAGAATTGCGTTTGGAGCGTGCTAAATTATTGGAATACAAAACCCATGCGGATTTTGTTTTAGAAGAAAGAATGGCAAATTCTCCACAAATTGTTAAAGATTTTTTGCTGGATTTACTTTCAAAATCTAAAAAATTCGGAGAAAATGATGTAAACGAATTGAAAATATTCGCTCAAAAAAAAGACAATATCGAAACTCTGCAGCGTTGGGATCATGCTTATTACGCAGAGAAATTAAAACAAGAAAAATACAGTCTTTCGGAAGAAGAATTGAAACCTTATTTTTCTTTGGAAAATGTAGTAAATGGTACTTTTACAATCGCTGAAAGGTTATTTGGAATTCGTTTTGAAAAAAGGTTTGACATCCAGAAATATCATGAAGATGTAGAAATTTATGAAGTATCTGACAAACAAAACAATCATTTAGCACTTTTCTACACTGATTTTTTTCCGAGAAAAGGGAAACGTGCAGGCGCTTGGATGACGGAATTTCGTGGCGAATCAAATGTGCAGGGAAATTCAAAACGTCCGCACATTTCTATAGTTTGTAATTTTACAAAACCTACTAAAGATAAACCTTCACTTTTGACTTTTAATGAAGTGACGACTTTGTTTCATGAGTTCGGGCACGCTTTGCACGGAATGTTGGCCAATACGGTTTATGAAAGTTTATCGGGTACAAATGTTTATTATGATTTTGTAGAATTACCGTCGCAGTTCATGGAAAATTTCTGCTATGAACCTGAAGCTTTGGAATTATTTGCACAACATTACAAAACGGGAGAAACCATTCCGCAAGAATTAATTGAAAAAGTAAAAAAATCATCCAGTTTTATGGAAGGTTATCAAACAGTCCGTCAGTTAAGTTTCGGATTGCTGGACATGGCCTGGCATGGTGTTGAAGAGCTTGGAATTAATTCTGTTTCCGATTACGAAAGAAAAGCATTTGAACCTACGGAATTGTATCCGATTGTCGAGGGAACGAACATGAGTGTTTCGTTTTCGCATATATTTCATGGCGGATATTCGTCCGGATATTATTCTTATAAATGGTCGGAAGTTTTGGAGGCTGATGCATTTGCTTATTTTCAGGAAACCGGTATTTTCAATTCTGAAACTGCCAAAAAATTCAAACATTTATTAGAAAGTGGTGGAAGCATCGATCCGATGGAATTGTACAAATCTTTCCGGGGAAAAGAACCAAGTAATGATGCGTTGTTGAAACGTGCAGGATTTAATTAATTAATACATGAAAAACATAGTTTTAATTCTATCGGTTTTGTTTTTGATAACAAGTTGTTCTTCTTCTATTTATAATAAATATTCGAAATACAATCGCTTTGATAAAGAAGATGGAATGTTGAGGTTTTACAATGAAGAGTTAAATGTAAAATCGTTAAGTTTTAACGATTATAAGTTTGCCAGTAATCTGGGAGAATTTAAATCTATCAGTAAAGATAGTAAACCTCTTTTCGAAAATGTAATTGTTTATGCAAGAAAAACCGGAACCGATCAAGATTTTTATATCATCAAGATGAATTATGTAAATGTACGTCCGGATTATCAAATCATTAAACACCATGGCGAAAAAGGAACTTTGTTTTTATTGATTTCAAAAAATACTGCCGAAGAAGATGCGAAGAGAATTGAAGAAGAATTTGGAAAATTAATTAAATAAAATACTATGAAAATACTCAACAACAAATCCTTACAAACATTTCTTGCAATTGGACCAATGATTTCGATTATAATAACCCTTTTAGGATATTTTATTTTTGCATTTGGAACTGTAATCTATGCTATAGTGGAAGAACCAGAATCAGATCCTTCTTTATTTTTCACAGGAGGTATGTTATTCTTTTTTGTACTGATGATTTTGAGCTTTATTTTATCCTTAGCCAATATTGTGTTCTTTGTATTGCACGCCGCCAAAAATCCAAATCTTGAAAAAGAAAACATGAGATTGATCTGGATTTTGGTAATCGTTTTTGTAATGGTCTTCGGTTTAGGTAGTATGATTTATTGGTTTGCCGAAATCAAGACGAAAAACCCTAAACCCATTATTCCAAATCAATTTTAAATTACAATTAATGACACCCGTAGAAAAATATTTACAACATTTAGATAAAATCTTTCAGCGCGAGCCTGAATTTTTCAAAAACGACAGCCTTATCGAAGGTGTGAACAATGTAACAGCAATTGTTTACAAAGACTTTCCGACGATTGGTTATGTGACCGCAGTTACTTACGGACTTTCGCTTGTAGAGCATGATGATTGGAAAAATGCACGTGCCGAACTTTTCATTTGTGTGCAATCTGAAAGCATCGACTGGGGCATCGTCATCGGTTACATCGCCAATCATTTGCGTGGGAAATTTCCTTTTACTTACGGAAATACAATCAATTTTGGAGAAAAAATAAACGAAGAATCAGAAATGGATGCCTTTCTCATTTTCACGCCAACCATTTTGGAGCAGGATGAATTTCTCAATATTGACATAGGACTCGATTATAAAATCAATCTTTCAGCGCTCTACCCTATTTACAAATCGGAAATAGAGCTTTACAACCAAATCGGGATCGAAGCATTTCTCCAACATCCGAAGTTTGATTTTTACAATGTAAAAAGGAAAGTGATGGTATGAAATTATTCAAATTATTATCTAAATATGTGATTTCAAATAAGTGTAACAAATTATAAAAGCAGCCGTCTTTAGCAAAAAAATATGAAACCAAAAATCAATTGCTTAATTGGATTATTCTTTTTTGTATTGAGCTACATCATGTTTTCTCAAGGTTCTAAATTGGCATATTTTCAAAAACCAATTGATTTTGCACATTGGTTTAATTTAATTGGAGCTGTATTTCTAATTTCATTTAATAAAGTATTTCCCAAAAATAATCTAAATTCTTTCGCCTCTTTTTTAACAACATTGGGAGTTATTGCTCATATAGGTCTTTGTACAATTGATTTTATCATGTGGAGTTTTGGAAATGATGATCTCGCTAAAGAAGAATTAAGCAAACATATAAGCAACACTCCATCTATATTGTATCCATTTATTATTATCGGACCATCTTTGCTTTTTTTGGGACTGGCAGCTCACGCATCAAACTTCATTAGAACTTTCCCCATCAGTTCCTTAATGGTAATTATTGCAGCACCTATGGTAGGTTTTTCATTTTTCATATTGAAAGATGGAATTTACATGTTAGTGAGTTGTATTGTTTTTGCCCTAGGATTATTTTTACTTCTTTATAGAAAAGAAAAACATAAAATCTCAAATGTATAAACTAGTCGAAGTTTATATAAAATACAACAAAATTCCGAAATAATGAAAGGTACTTCCGGCCAGCACAAAAAAATGCCAGATTGCATGATTATAAGGTATTTTTTCTTTGACATAAAAATAAATGCCAACGGTATAAAACAATCCGCCTAATCCCATCAACCAAAGCGTCTCGGAAGAAAGATTTTCTACCAAAGGTTTGATAGCGATGATGATGAGCCAGCCCATGGCTGCGTACAAAATGAGCGAAAGTTTTTCTGATTTGCGGAGCGGAGAAAATTTAAAAACAAAACCCAAGGCTGCCATGCCCCAAATAGAACCGAAAATGCTCCACCCCCACGCTCCTTTTAGTCCCAGTAAAGCAATCGGTGTATAAGTTCCCGCAATCAAAATATAAATGCAGAGATGATCGAGCTTTTGGAAAATGAGTTTTCTTTTTTCGTTTGAAACTGCATGATAAATTGTCGATGCTAGGTAAAGAATAACCATGCTCAATCCAAAAACTGAAGCACAAATTAATTCAATTTTACTTCCGCTTTGGGAAGCAAAATATATCAAAACAAACAAACCGAAAAAAGACAATAAAGCCCCTACCCCATGTGTAAACACATTCCAAAATTCCTCTTGGCGGTAGTCTATGGATTTAAACGGCATCAAAATTAATTCGGATTTTTCCGGATTTCGGACGAGAAATACAGGCAAGAATTAATCCTTCTTCGATGTCGGAATCTGTCAAAACGAAATTATCTGCGAGTTGCACTTCCCCTTCTTCCAACTTACATAAACAACTGCTGCAAACGCCTCCTTTACAAGAATAAGGCGCATCCACATCTTCGTCGATCATTGCATCAATCAGGTTTTTTTCTTTGTGCCAAGTGATGGTGCTCACTTCTCCGTCAAGTTCTACTGTAACTTCCACCTCATCGGGTGCACTTGGTTCCTCTACCAAAAATTCAAAAGGATTTTCGTCTGGAGTAAACATTTCAAAATGAATGTGTTTTTTAGGAATTCCGGCATTGAAGATTTCCTGTGAAATTTCCTTAATCATTTCATTCGGACCGCAAACCATGGCTTCATCCACTTCATTAATGTCAACCAATTGATTTAAAATCAATTCAAATTTATGTTTGTCTAGCCTTCCTTCAAACAACCAATCTTCCAGTTTATGCTGTGTATAAAACAAATGCGGATGAAAATTGTTGGGATATTGTTCCTTTAAAGCTTTCATTTCTTCAAGAAACATGACCGATTCCGGACTTTTATTAGAGTAAAATAAATAGAAATTTACCCATTCTTCGGTTTGTAAAGAGTATTTAATGATGCTCAAAATGGGCGTGATTCCACTTCCGGCTGCAAATGCAAGCAAAGTTCTTTTTTCGTTAGGTTTGGTGGGTATTCCAAATCTTCCGTTGGGTGTGGAAACTTGTAAAGTATCGCCAATTTTCAATTCACGGGTTAAATATTTAGAAATATTTCCTTCTGACATTGCTTTCACGCCGATGCTCCATTCTTCATCCAACGGGCTTGAACAAAGGGAATAATCTCGTCTTAAACCGTTGATATCTAAAGTAATGTATTGCCCTGAAACAAAATTAAATTCAGGTTTCAAATGGTCTGGAACGTCAAAAGTTATCTGGACAGAATCGGGAGTTAAATTTCGTACGGATGCTACCTGCAGCGAATGGAATGCCATTGAATCAATTTATTTGGTGCAAAAATAAGAATTCTGCTTGAGTTTAGAATTCTTGACAATTATGAAATATTTTGATTAGGGAGCAAAATAAATTATTGATTTAATTATGAATAACTTAATTAAAGTTAGAAATCATTGCTGATGAATTAGTTGAATCAGTTTTCAAAACTAAAAAAAACTCCCCGAAGGGAGTTTAATGATTATTTTTTAGATTCGTCTAAAGAAACTTTTCTAAATTCTTTTAGTAATTTCTCAATAGCCAAAGAAGATTTACGAGCACGAGTACCAGCTGCTTTGTTTCCTTTTTCTGATTGTAATTCTGCATCAGCTTTAAATGCTTCAAATTCTGAATTGATTTTTTCTACGATTTCTTTCATATTATTTTTTTTAATGGATTGCGAATTTAGTAAATTTAAAATATTATTGATTTGCAAATTTGAATTTATTTAGAAATAAATGAAAACTTAATCTGCTTTGAAAGCAGGTTTGCTCAACAGAAAGTTCATTTCCTAATCTTCTTTAACGAAATTTCAACTCAAAAAAAATCCCGAACTTCGCATTTCGAAACTCAATTTTTTAAGATGAAAAAAGTCTGGAAAATCATCAAAAGAACATTTATTATCCTCTTTATTGCACAATTGGCTTACATCGTTATTTTGAAATGGGTAAATCCGCCTATAACAGTTACTCAAATCGGTAGTTTGATAGAAGGACGCGGGCTCGCACGTGATTATATTTCTTATGATGAAATGCCTAAAAGTGCCAAACTCGCCGCCATTGCTTCAGAAGATCAATTGTTTGCAACCCACAACGGATTCGATAAAAAAAGCATAGAAAAAGCACTAGAATTTAACGAGAAAAAAGAAGGAAAAAAAGTGCGTGGCGCGAGCACCATTTCACAGCAAGTTGCAAAAAATGTATTTCTATGGCAAGGCAGGAGCTGGTTCCGTAAAGGGTTGGAAGCATATTTCACTTTTATGATTGAGTTAGTTTGGAGTAAAGAAAGAATTCTCGAAATGTACCTCAATGTCTCTGAAACAGGAATCGGAACTTTTGGCATCGAAGCAGCTTCTCAGCGTTATTTTAAAAAGCCTGCTTCCAATCTTACGAAAAATGAAGCAGCAAGAATTGTCGTTAATCTTCCCAATCCAAAAAAATATAAAGTAAATCCACCAAGTGGTTATGTCAGCAAACGTGCGAAATGGGTGGAACGTCAAATGAGAAATTTGGATGGAGACAAAGACATAGAAGAATTGGTGAAATAAATTCAGATTCCACCTATTTTAATTGAAATTCGTGATTGAAAATTCGCAATTGACTCGTATTTTTGCGCAAACTTCACACAATGACAAACGGAATCATCATTTTAGACTTCGGCTCTCAGTACAACCAGCTGATTGCACGAAGAGTTAGGGAATTTGGAGTATATGCAGAAATTCTCCCTTTCAATGCTTCACTTGAAGAAATCAAAAACCACAATCCAAAAGGAATTATCCTTTCCGGCGGGCCATCTTCCGTTTTCGGATCGGAAGCACACTTAGTTGATAAAGAATTATTTGAATTAGGCGTTCCTGTTTTAGGAATTTGCTACGGAATGCAGCTCACAGCGCATTTGCTCGGTGGTGAAGTAAAAAAAGGAGTAAAAGGCGAATACGGAAAAGCAGAATTAAATATTTTAAAATCAAATGATTTATTGAATGAAATTCCTGCGAAATCTACAGTTTGGATGAGTCATTTCGATGAAGTTTATCAGTTACCGGAAGGGTTTGAAATCGCCGGAAAATCTGAAAATGTAATCGCTTCGATGGCAAATGAAGAAAGAAAAATTTATGCCGTTCAGTTCCATCCTGAAGTTTCTCATACAGAATTCGGAGCCCAGTTGCTCAAAAATTTCGTATTCAACATTTGTGAAGCAGAAAAGAATTGGGCATTGACTGATTTTATCGAAAATGAAATTCAAAGAATTAAAGATATAGTAGGTAACCAACGTGTCATTTTAGGTCTTTCGGGAGGCGTTGATTCTTCTGTAGCAGCGGTTTTGATTCACAAAGCCATCGGCGATCAATTGACTTGTATTTTTGTCGATACTGGATTGTTGCGTAAAGATGAAGGAAAAAAAGTCATGGAAAATTACGGAAAACATTTCCACATGAACATCAAAATGGTAGATGCGCGCGAACAATTCATGTCTAAATTAAAAGGAATTTCTGACCCTGAAGAAAAAAGAAAAATCATCGGACGTGAATTTGTAGAAGTTTTCAATGATGAATCAACAAAATTTGATGATGCATCCTTTTTAGCACAGGGAACAATTTATCCGGATGTAATTGAATCACAATCGGTAAAAGGTCCCTCAGCGACCATCAAGTCACACCACAACGTAGGAGGATTACCGGAAACGATGAAATTAAAATTGCTGGAACCTTTGCGTGAATTATTCAAAGACGAAGTAAGAAAAGTGGGCGTTGAATTGGGAATAGCCAGAGAATTGGTTTATCGTCATCCGTTTCCGGGACCAGGATTGGGAATTCGTATTTTAGGAGAAGTAGATGAAGAAAAAGTAGAAATACTGCAAGAAGCCGATGATATTTTCATCCAAGAACTTTACAAAAACAATTTATATGATGAGGTAAGTCAGGCATTCGTTGTGCTTTTACCGGTAAAATCCGTAGGGGTAATGGGGGACGAAAGGACTTACGAATACACCGCAGTGGTTCGTTCGGCTAATACAATTGACTTTATGACGGCAACTTGGTCAAAATTACCTTACGAATTTTTAGAAACCGTTTCAAGCCGTATCATCAACGAAGTCAAAGGAATAAACCGTGTAGCTTACGACATAAGCTCTAAACCACCCGCAACAATCGAGTGGGAATAAGAAAAAAGTAATATTATTTTTTGTGCAGATAAATAATTTGATTATATTTGCACTCGCAATTTAAGGAAGACCCATGGTGTAATGGTAACACACCGGTTTTTGGTACCGATATTCGGGGTTCGAGTCCCTGTGGGTCTACCACTATATAAAAGCAATCATCTGTTAATCAGCTGATTGCTTTTTTTATTTCTATTTTTTATTATTTCGTGACATTTTTTGTGCCTTTCTTTATCTATGAATCTCACAATTAATCATCTTATATATGTTTCAGAAAAATTCCGGTGAAATAATAAAGACGCTTTATTAATTTTTGTTCATTCTGTTGTAAGTTTATGGCATGCATACAAAAGGAGGAGGATTTCTATAAATATGTCAGGAAAAATACTAGAAAAAGAGGAAAAGGAATATCCTTTTTCCATTCCACGCGAAGAAGGAACGAAATTCCGAAACCAGAAAATGAATTTGGGTGCTATGTTTTCGGTTCTTGCTTCTCAAAATCCTTATATCACAGCATTACAAACAGCAGGTGAATTGCAAAGAATATAGGAATATCAGTTCTTTTCTAAAATTCGAGAGTAAAAATTACTCGGAAATATACTTCTTATTTACCCATTTTTGCTCCAGATCAATTTTTACCCAACCTGATTTTTCTTCATAGACAAATACTTCTTGTCCTTTCATTAATTTTGCAACGATAGGAAATTTGGTACCGATTCCGGATCTTATATTTAGATCATCTGTATTAACAATAGCTCGTCTTACCTCTTTGGTATATTTAACGGAAACCCAATGACTGGCAGATGAAGAAATCTTATACCACCCGTCTTTTTCCTGATAAACTCTTAAAATAGCACCGAACAGGGCGGCAGAACGGTCAGTTGCCAAAGCATACCTTGTTCCAGCTCCGATTCTTATATTAAGTGTTGAAGCCGTTACATAAGCATATCTTATTACAGAAATTATTTCCTCTTCTTTTTCAATAGCTTTTTTGACAAGTGGTATAAAATTCTTTTCGCAATCTTCTACTTTATTCCCGTCAAAAAAGTTAGTTCCGGGACATGATTTATTATTTCCCGAACCGTTATTTCTTTTTCCTGTTGCTAAATTAAACCAATGATGATATACTATTTTATTAGTATCAGGTGTGAAATTAAACTTTTCACATAGAGCGGCAGTTACCACGATAACTGCTTCTTTTTGGGCATCTGTCATTTCATCATGGCCTTTGTCGAAATATCCTACATTTTCAATACAGATGGAATTGGCATTATTCCCATAAATACAGGCAGGTGATTTTTCCAAAGAACGTCCCGTAAGAATTTCCCCATCAGGGAAAATGCTAAAATGTTGACCTATGTCTGCCAATCCGTTTTGATTGATGTGTGTATTTTTCATTCCCCTTTGTAACTCAAAATGGTTATTTCCTTTGAAATGAATATAGGAAGGAATATAGGTGTGATGTTGCTGGATAGTTAGAATGGTCCGTGCTATTCTGAGCTGAGAAATATAAGTTCTGAATTCAGAAATATTCATTTTTGTAAAACCTAATTTTGTTTCCATATAGTTATTATTTGTGAGAGATTAATTTTTCTTCAATGACTATTCATGAATTTTTCAAATGCTTGAGTATAAGTATACTCAGATAAATCAAACTCTTGAATATACTCAAAGAATTTATCAACATAAATTTTGGGTATTTCGACTTTTAACAGCAATGGCTCAAATTCATCCCACTCCTCAAGATTTACTATAGTTGAAGCGAGCTTCTTTGAAATGATTGTTATTTCTTTGAGCTTGCTGAATTCAGAAGTTTCCTTATAGGAAAGGAAATCTTCATATATATCACGCATATTAAGCTCTGAAACACTTGTAGAATCATGTGGGTTTTCTATCCAGAACTTAGCAATCAACTTTGTATAGTAAGTGTTTATATCAATTGAGTCTATACCACATTTTGTAAATTCATATAGTTTTTCTCTGGGATCATTGTTCCAACTAATTTTGATTTTATCTTTTAAAACTTGGTTGCATTCTTCTGATTGTTGAGCGCGAACTTCTGTAAATATCCCAAACAACAAAATTAAAATAATTGTTTTTCCTGTATTATTCATTTCTCAAATATTTTTTATTCAAACGAATCAACTCCGAAAAATTCTTCTAAAGAATCGGCTACAAATTCTCTTCTCGGTTCGCCCACATCTAAAGCCCAAAAATAGATTTTTCCATAATCATCATTTCTTGTTGAAATGGTAAAAATATTTCTACCTTGGTCATCTTTTAATAAAAGTTTCGTCAAATTCTGACTGTAAAATGATAGAATCATTGAAGTTTAATAAGCAAAATTTTGTTTTCTCTTTATTGCTAATTATTAAATATCTTTGAATGCAATTATTTGTTGCATAATATTTTATGCCTTTCACTTTATTTTTTTTCCTTCCTCGTATCTGTTGCAATAATTATATTTATTAGAGGCTATTATTATGCTGTCTTTTGTTTTACTTTCTTTTAGGCTAATATCTTTTATCTTTGCTTGTATTTCATCTATATTCAAATTAGATTTCCTCTTAATTTCCGAAAGTTGATAGTTTTTGCTTAAATAATAAAGCTTATTGTTTTTATCCTGAAAATATATCAAACTTAATGAATGCTTTTTCTTTATCTTCAGTCCTATCTTTCCAAAAATGTTCATATTCAATAGAAATGATTTCGTAATTTGATGATATTATTTGCTTCTTGTCCTCCATGCTATATACTCCACTTTTAAATTTTTCATTGTTTATTACATAAATAAACTCATCAACAAGTATAATTTTGTCATATAAATTATCAATTAAAATTGATTTTTCTTTATTTATAAATCCTTTTTTGTCATTAATTGTTGTAACATAGCCGTGACGGGGATAATAATTTATATCATCATATAGAGGTTCTAAAATTTGATTGCACTGATTGTAATTATCACATTCAATAACGCCTGATTTTTTGTTTTTTATTACTATGAATCCTTTTTTGTAGTAATAAAAAACCGAATCGTATTTTGGCTCAACAATCTCTTTTGCGTTATAAATATCTGCCCATCCCCATAAATTATTTGATTTCAATGGAATTGCTCTTTCTTCCATGAATTTTGTTTGTCCCAAAACAACAACTGAAAAAGAATAAAAATCCCCAAGAAATGATATTTGCTTTTTTTCATAATATTTAAAATTTTATTTTGTATTTGAATTGTTTAAAAAATAGACAAACCGCCCTATTTTAAGCGGTTTTAAAACTCAATTGTTTTCTTCTATAAACTTCTTGAAGTCTTCCATAAAAGTAATAAACTCTTCGTGTGGCAAAACCAAATCTTGTGTTGTTCTCACACCACTCCCTTGACCTCTTGTTTTCATTAAATCCCAAAAAATAACACCTTCTGTTGGATGACTTACCAAAAACACATCTTCATTTGCCCATTGATACTCTACATCTGTATCTATCGTAGATTTTACACCGTCTATGATTTCCTGTGCTTTGGCGGGTATCCAAGAAATATCAGTAAGATTACCAAGGACATAAAATTCTGCATCTTCTATTCTTACAGAATAAATTGTTGATTTTGATATTTTTTGTATAAAAAATGTATATTTCATTTCAATTATTTTTTCAATTATTATCTTAAATATGGGTATGCGTTCATAATATTTCCCACATCGTCAACTTCAACTAATATGTCAAAACCGTTTGAGGACTCTCCAATAAATTTATTAAATAAGTCCGTAGGTTTTTTTTCTAATTGCCCAATTCCCTTCGCAACAGTATTTTCATACACATAAGCAATTTCTTCCTGTATGCGGTCTAATTTCCAGTTCTTAGGGAACATAGAAGAAGTTTGCTTTTTGGGTAACCACTCGCTACGGTATTTAACATCTATTTCAGCTTTAAATGGCAAATCGTCTATCGGCGGATCGGGATCAAATACGGTATAAGGTTTATTTCATTATTTCAAAGAACGGACTGTTTTCTCAACTGTTTTCTTCTATAAACTTCTTAAAGTCTTCCATAAAAGCAATAAACTCTTCGTATGGCAAAACCAAATCTTGTGTTGTTCTCACACCACTCCCTTGACCTCTTGTTTTCATTAAATCCCAAAAAATAACACCTTCTGTTGGATGACTTACCAAAAACACATCTTCATTTGCCCATTGATACTCTACATCTGTATCTATCGTAGATTTTACACCGTCTATGATTTCCTGTGCTTTGGTAGCTGTCCAATCCCAACCACCCATATTTCTTATAGTATTTTCTATTTCTATTCCAAGTACTGTGGTGCCATCCCAGTCATATTTATTAAAGCTATATTTCATTTTAATTTGTTTTTTTAAATTATTTTGGATACGAATTCATTATATTTCCCGAATCATCTATTTCAATTATTATATCAAATTTGTTAGATGAGTCCTTGAATTTATATTGCTTAAATCTTTTGCCTGCTGAATCAGGATTTAATCCTACCCCTTTCGCAACAGTATTCTCATAAACATAAGCAATTTCTTCCTGTATGCGGTCTAATTTCCAGTTTTTAGGAAATATAGAAGAAGTTTGGTTTTTGGGAAGCCAGTATCCTCTGTAGAGTACATCAATCTCCGCTTTAAATGGCAAATCGTCTATCGGCGGATCGGGATCAAATTTAGTGTAAGGTCTCCGACGGATGCTTTTGCTTAACACATTTGCATTGTGACCACCTTGTCCTTCCAAATATTCAAAGGTTAAATTAACATTGTGGCTTCTATATTCTCTTATTCCTGCCTCACCATCTATATGCGCAAAAAAACTTTTGTCAAATTTCTTCAACCATTTACTTAGCGCCATTTTGCGTAATCCTTGTACATCTCCTGTTATTTCAAAGAACTTTTTCTTGAGATAATCTATAAATTTCCCGCTTTTTATGGCTTCTATGATTTCCCGAAAAAATGCTTTGACAGAAGTATAAAGTGAGCTCGCAGAAGACGCAATGTTTTTTACCGTGGTTTCCGCTACTTTTATTCCTTTTTTAGCCAATTGCGTGGAAACACGTGATATACTTGCGATCAATGAAGTACCACCTGTAAAGAAAGCAAAAACTGCATCGATGATCAACTCAAAAGCTACTGCGCCGATGATGAACGCCCACCAGTACCGTGAAAGATTTTTGATTTTTCGCCCCACAACCAGGGCAAATGCTTGTATGTCTTCACCCAAAGTATCTAAGCTTGCCAATAAGCCCTCAAAAACACCGGAAATGTTTTCCCGGATGAGGTCAATCAAATCTTCTACAAACTCAAGTTTTTCTTCATATTCGGTCAGCTTTTCTTTGGATAAATTTTCAAGTTCCAGGAATGGAATATTATCAATTACAAAAGCCACCAACCAAACGACCATTTGAAGCAGTGAAATCAAACCGTTTACCAGTCCGCACAGGAAAGCATTGTACACTGCTGCCATTTTTTGCAGTTCCTTTCCTATTTTTTGGATGAACTGTTTGGCTTGGGCAAATATGGTTTTTATCTTTTTTAAAAGTGTTTTTAGATTTTCGGGAAGACTCTCTTCTAAAAATTCTTTAATAAACCAAACAACACCATAGGCAACGTTATCATGAAATCCGGGAGTTATTTTTACAAGCACATATGCTTTTGTAAAGATAATCTGGTCTAAATTGTCGGAGAGCTGTGTTAGAGCATTTAACCCGGAATCTTTGATGATTTTTTTGTTTTGATTCCCTGTATAAAGATAATCAGGTGCCTGGCTGAAGAAATTGACCGGAATAATGGGTTTCAGTTTTTCACCATATTTCTCAAAATCGTAGTTTTCTTCGGTCAGTTTCCAACCGTCCATAGCTTCAACGCCTGATCGAATCCAATCAGCGAGTTTGTCATTCAGTCCAAATAATGTTTGAAATATTTTATTGGCATCGGTTTTATTGCTCAGCTCAAGTTTTACAGCATGAGCCAAAACATCTTTATCAATAGCCTCGTCTGTTTCTCTTTTGAAGTAAGAAATATCTTCTGCCCACTGTTCTATACTCCCGGCAAGATTGGTATCGTCATTTACGGAGATTTGTGTTTTTTTATCATAAAGCTTCCACATCAATTCCCTCCTTTCATCGCCCATTTTAACCCGACAAGCTGTACCGAACAAGTTATTTTTTCCGCTATTTTGCTTTTCAACAAAGATGTAAATCTCTTTTGACTTGGGTTGATATTGGTCTGATTTGTATTTTTCAAATACTTCCAAACCTGATTCCAAAGCTATAATAGTGTATGTATATTGGTCTTCCTCAGGTGTTTCGCCTTCATAAAATGTAAACCCAATCGGGTCGTCATAGTAATTATGAAAAATACTTTCTTTCCCAAAAGGACTGTTTATCTCTCTCGAGTTTACAAAACTTCTTTGTCCCATATTATTAAGTTGGTTATTTAGGTAATGACTAAAGTAGCTATTTTTTTAAAAATGGATCATTTATGAGAGATAAGTTTTTTGACAATGGTATTTAATTCTTCACGATTATCATCGATGTAAGCCAGTCCTGCCTGAATGAGTGCTTCTATATTCTTTTTTGAAGCATTATCCATTTCAGAAGAAGCATTTTTCAGAGCAGGATTTATACGATGATAATTCAGTTTGTTTCTCACGCCAAGCGTTTCATACATCTGAAGTATTTGATAATCAACCGTTTCAGCATTTGCCGACAGGAGCATATCAATCAAAGGCTGTATCCACTTTATTTTCCCTGCATTCTTAAGTTCCCTATGAGAATAGGGCTTCAGGACAGTACCGGTTCCTATGGAAATGATAATCATTTCATTGACAATCGGATAATCCGGCTTTAATTCATCTTTCAAAACTTTTGCAAACGGTATTTTTCGGGCTTCCGCATAGGCACATAAAGTGGGATTATTAGCATATACCCCACCGTCTATCAATGTATAGGTTTGTCCGTACAGAGATGTGATATAGGCCGGCTCGAAATAAGTGGGTGCAGCAGAGGTCGCCCTGCAGACATCCTTTACATAGAAGTTATCCACCAAATCTTCTCCGTCTAAGGTATTGAAAAGTTTTGCTCTCCGGTTTTCCGTATCATAAGATGTAATCAAACATGGTTTTATAAATTCACTTAACTTAAGGTTTCCGAAAAACTCATTCAGCTGCTTTTCCAATTCCTTTTCCGAAATGCGTTCATCCAAGACACCAAAAGGATTAATGATCTTTTGCCACAGCTTGACGTTAAATATGCTTTCTCCTTTTTCAGCATAAAGTTCCAATGCCTTTTCGATAGAGTATTTAGCTTTTTTCTGACTGTTGGGAACCAACAAGATCGACGCAATCAAACCGCCGGTACTGCTTCCGGAAATCAAATCAAAATAATCTCCCAACTTAGCATTAGGATCATCATATTTTTGTAATTGCTCTTCTATATAACGAAGTATGATACAAGTGATAATTCCCCTGATTCCCCCGCCATCAAGTGATAATATTCTAATTTTTTTGTTATAGGTACGATCCTTATTTGCCATAAAAGTTATTGTTGTTATAGGTTTTTAATATTATCTCAAAAATATGTTTTTAAATTTATCTTGTTAATTAAAAAATTATCTTTTTAGTTAAGTAAATTTTTAATCTCCTACAATAAACAATACTTCTAAAACTATTTCTTTTATAGAAATCACTCCTTTTTTATTTCAATAAAGTAAATGCTACAAAATATATAGCGTTATGCTTTGTATGTATAAATTATTAATCATAAATCAGTTGCTTGCTTTTTTTATTTCTATTTTTTTTAATCTTATAGGTAGTTTGTAATCAAACAGTTTTATGACAAGAAAAAACCTTTTCAAAGTTTTTTTTGCAATCCTATTTTTTGGTAAAGTATTTGTTTTATAGAATTTATTATGAGTGCATTTTTTAGGATTAATTAAACACTATTGATATGGTTAAAAATTTTACTCCAAAATTAAGTGCCAACCACCACCTCTTTTTCATTTCTTTTGAAAAATTATATCTGATGAACCACATCGGGGATTCAACTTAAATGAATTTGTTTCTTTCCTAACCTGCATACAATTCATTGAGTGTTCTCGACAGGAGAATTTAATAATTTCTAAATTCAAAAAGATGAAAAATAAAGTTGCAATTATAGGTTCTTATTTGCCACGTAAATGTGGAATCGCTACATTTTCTTCAGATTTACGTCAACATATTTCAGAAGATGAAACAGATGCTTGGGTCATTGCCATGAATGATTCAGAAACCGGATATACCTATCCTTCGGAGGTCAAATTTCAAATCCGACAAAATATCATCAGAGATTATATTTCTGCTGCAGATTTCATCAATTCCAATCAGCTAGATGCTGTTTATTTACAACATGAATATGGAATCTATGGAGGCGAATATGGAAGGTTTGTGTTACAACTTTTAAAAAGAATTAATGTTCCTATTTTCACGACGCTTCACACAGTTCTCGATACGCCCTCGAATGAACAAAAAGAAATTATGCAAGAAATTGCCCAGCATTCATCAAAAGTGATTGTGATGTCAGAAAGAGGAAAAAAAATGCTGAAGGAAATTTATGATGTTGAAAATGAGAAAATTGAAATCATTGGACACGGCATACACAACATCAAAAAGTTCAAAACCAAATGCTATAAAAAAGAATTGGGAATTGAAGGAAAAAAAGTACTTCTGACTTTCGGTTTGCTTTCGAAGAATAAAGGTATTGAGACCGTTATCGAATCTTTACCAAAAATCATGGAAAAACATCCAGATACGATTTACATCGTTTTGGGTGCTTCCCATCCGCATGTTGTCAAAAATGAAGGAGAAGATTACCGCAATTCTTTGATAATGCTGACCAATAAATTAAAACTCGAAAAAAATATAATTTTCATTGACCGATTTGTTTCCAATGAAGAATTGTTCAGCTTTTTGCAATCATCCGATATTTATGTCATTCCTTATTTATCAAAAAAACAAATCACTTCCGGAACTTTGGTTTATGCAATGGGCGCTTGTAATGCGATGGTCTCCACCCCGTTTTGGCATGCGGAAGAAGCCTTGACTGATGAACGTGGTATCTTTTTCGATTTCCATGATTCGGAAAAACTTTCCGCAATTGTGACGGATTTGCTTTCGGATGAAGAAAAATTAAAACAATATCAAAACAAAGCTTGTGAATATTCAAAGCAGTTTCTCTGGGAAAATATTGGAAAGCAATACATTTCTCTTATCCAACAAACAGAACCTCAAAATGCCAAATTTTATAAAATTCCAGAATTAAATGAGAAATCTCCTGTTTTTCCGGAACTCAATTTAAATCATTTATTCAACTTGACTGATGACACGGGAATCCTGCAGCACGCGCGTTTTCACATTCCCAACCGAAATCACGGTTATTGTATAGATGATAATGCTCGTGCATTGTTTCTGACAATGCTTTTAAAAAAAAAGTTAGGCGAAAATGAAAAGGTCAACCATATATGTAATACTTACCTTTCTTTTATTGACCATGCTTACAATCCCGAAGCTGGTCGTTTCAGAAATTTTATGAGTTATGAAAGAAAATGGCTTGAAACTGAAGGTTCAGAAGATAGCCAAGGCAGAACGGTTTGGGCTTTGGGAGCTGTTTTAGCCCATACATATAATTCAAATATTTTAGGTCATGTCGAAACTTTGTTTCATAACAGTATTAATATCATTCATCATCTTACACATCCGCGTGCGATTTCTTACGGACTTTTGGGCGTCGGTGACTATCTGAGTAAACATTCTGACAATAAAAATATTTTTGAATTACTCAGAACACAATCACAGCGATTGTTAAATTATTTTGAAAGTAATTCGGAAAATACGGAGTGGCCATGGTTTAACGATTTGGTCACGTATGGAAACAGCAGAATCCCTGAAGCGATGCTTTGTTCTGGTTATTTATTGAATGACAACAAATTAATTAACAAAGGAATTCAGCTTTTGGATTGGCTAATCGGGCATCAGTTTGAAAATGAATATTTTTCTCCCGTTGGAAATGATGGATGGTTTTCAATAGGTCAGAAAAATCAATTCGATCAACAACCATTAGAAGCACACGGAATGATAGATGCTTGTTTAACAGCTGCAAAGATCACCAACCATAATAAATATAACCACTATGCAAAGAAAGCTTTCGATTGGTTTTTAGGAGACAATTCACATGGTGTTTCTCTGTATGATTTTTCTACAGGCGGCTGCAGAGACGGTTTGCATATCAGCGGAATTAATAAAAACCAAGGCGCAGAATCCACAATTTCATGGCTTTGCTCTCTGTTAAAAATTAAACTTCACTTTTAGTTGTGGTTAATTTTAATAATTTAAACATTAAATTGGTGCTTATGAAAGTTGAAAAATCCAAAATCAGAATCAAACCCTCTGCAAAACGTTGGTTGTTAAGACCATTTGTTCCCGGAAATCCCGACCAGGTTGAGCACATTTTGCTTCGCATACTTTCAACTGACCGAAAACATACTGACGATATGTACCGCCGGGTTTTTCAAAAATATAAGCATTTTCATAAAGACATTGAAGAAATTTTTCTGAGGCATTTTGGACATGTTCAACACAGAATCCCAACAAATATGCAAATCGATGATGACGTAAAATTGATTATCGGTGCATATTTCAGTCAATTTTATGCGTTGGAATCTACTGCCCTTTTCAATCCTTCGATTGTTATTAATCCTAATAAAAATTTAAATGATAAAAGTTTAAATTTCATTTTGAGTTTAAGAGCAGTTGGCGAAGGTCATATTTCTTCCGTCGTTTTTCGTGAAGGAACCATTGACGAAAATTTTGAAATTTCCATCAAAGAACCGCAGCCATTTATCATGGAACCTGAAAAAACCTTGAACCGTCCTTACGAGAAAAATAGATTTATCAGAAATTTAAATGGTACGGGATTAAACAATGAAATAAGCGAATTAATATTCAAAACATTATCCGATGAATTTTCTTTTGAGGAATTAAATTCACTACTGGAAATCCATCAAAAAACTTCTATGAAAATCAGTCCAATGATAGTTGAGGATACCATCAACAACATCAGAAATCTGGCACTTTCCAATTACGATATGGCTTTTTCGGGTGATCAAGATATTTCTGAAAGGGTAATTTATCCGATGTCTCCCAGCCAGACCAATGGAATCGAAGATGCACGTTTTGTAAGGTTTGAAGAAGACAATGGCGATTTTAAATATTATGCAACTTTTACAGCATACAACGGCAGAAAAGTCGTTCCTGAACTACTTGAAACCAAAGACTTTCTACATTTCAAAGTTTCAAGCCTCAGCGGTCCGAAAGCTAAAAATAAAGGAATGGCTTTGTTCCCAAAAAAAATCGACGGAAATTATATGATGCTGGGAAGACAGGATAATGAAACCATTTACCTCATGGCTTCAGATGACCCGCTTTATTGGAAAGAGGCAATACCACTTGCCAAGCCCACCTACGCATGGGAATTTGTACAAATTGGAAATTGTGGTTCGCCGATTGAATTGGACGAAGGCTGGCTGGTGCTTACACACGGCGTCGGGGCAATGCGCAGGTATTGTATCGGCGCAATACTACTCGACAAAAAAAATCCAGATAAAGTCTTAGGAAGATTGAAACAGCCGTTGTTGGAGCCCGTTGGCGAGGAAAGTTTCGGATATGTACCCAATGTCTTGTATTCATGTGGTGCTTTGGTATTTAACGGAAGATTGATTTTGCCTTATGCGATGAGCGATTCCAAAACATTATTTGCACATGCAGACATTCAGCAAATACTGAGTGAAATGGTTTAATTTCCCAATAAATTAAACCTTTAACACTGCTTTAAATTTTTAATTCACGAAAAAGCATAACACTCTGTCACAGTTATTACACCTGAAATTGATTCTGAAGAGTTAAGTAACAATTTGAAAAACAACAAAATTAAAAAATAAAGACCGTCCCTTTGAGGCAGTTTTTTGCGATGAAACAATTTTAATTTAATAATTCCTGATATTCACACTTCCACTCAACTTCTCTCCCGATTCAAGAATAAGTATATACCAATAACTACCACTTGGAAGCGGCTGGTTATTGTATTTCCCGTCCCAACTGAAGCTCGATTCGATCATCCTGTCCACGAAGATCTTTCCGTACCGGTCAAAGATCTGAAGCCTCGTATTGGGATAAACTTCCAGTCCTCTCAGC
>NZ_FWXS01000011.1 GCF_900176425.1 Moheibacter sediminis
AAAATATAACAGAAAAGCAATTGCTCAATAATTTAAAATTTAGCTCAAGAAAAATACCCCGGTAATCCGGGGTATTTGATTTTAGAAGTAGGAATTTTTATAAATTAATTCTTAAAAAATTAAATTACAAGTTATTATATTTACGAAAATTTAAACTATTGATTATGAAGCATTAATTTCTAAATCAAATCGTAAAAAGAAAAAAACAATGCGTTTAGTTTAGTAGATTTAAATTCTAATTAATAAGTACATTAACACATAAAAAATAATCAATAATTAACAATCAGGTAAAGTAAAATGCCTCATTAAATCGGACATTTACGACCAATTAAAACCAAATAATATGAAAAGAGGAATTCATAAGTATGGATTATTAGCATTTTTATGGCTAACCTACACCCTTCCTGCATTAGCAGACCCTAACGATCCAGATGATGGTGATGACCCACAAGCACCGATTGACAATTGGTTACTTTTATTAATATTAGCTGGAGTTGCTCTGGGTATATATTTCATAATGAAAAATAAAAACAAGCAAATTGCATAAAAAATCACGATTAACTTCAACAAAAAACCCGGAAATGAAAATCTCCGGGTTTTTATTTACAACAAATTTTTATTTGATTTAGTTTTTCTTCCAAACATTATTTTTCAAATTCACATCAGCCGTTTCCAACTTTTTATCAACTTCAATTGACTTCAACACTTTGTCAAATCCATACATTTTTTTCAGAGATTCTGGAGCAAAACGCCATACCTCGGCTTGGTATCTAATTTCCTGCGAGCTTCCATCTTCAAAATTGAAAGTTACTAGTAAAGGCATAACCATTCCTCCCACTTTTTCAAATTCAACTTCGTAAAAATACTTCGGCGATTTTGTAAATTCATTGGTAGTTTGCTGTGCTAAAAATTCTTTCAAAACAGATGAATTGTAAATGTCTTTAGAATTTGATTTTGTCGTGAATTCAATTCTGTTTCCGTCTTTAGTTTCAACTTCTTTCGGGTACAATTGCGAAACATTTCTCACTCCCAAATCCACCACTTCAGTTGTGTAAAACCAACCTCTGATGAACCAATCCAAATCATTTCCGCTCGCATCATCCAATGTCCTGAAAAAGTCCGCAGGCGTCGGGTGTTTAAACATCCATCGCTGTGCATAAGTTTTGAAAGCATAATCAAAATTTTCTTTTCCGACAATAGTATTTCTCAGGATAGCCAATCCGACCGCTGATTTCGAATAGCCTTCATCACCAAATTGTTTGTACAAATCGCCCTGTGTCATAATAGGCATCATCTGGTCTTGCGGTAATTGCATGTAGTTTACAATTTGTTCGGCTTTGTATCTTCTCGACGGGAAATCTTTGCTCCATTCCAGTTCAGTTATATTTTGAATATATGAATTCAAACTTTCATCCATCCAAGTCCATTGACGTTCGTCCGAATTGACAATCATCGGGAAGAAATTGTGTCCTACTTCGTGAATGATCAAACTCACCAAACCATACATCTGGTTTTCATCATGCGTGCCATCCGCTTTCGCTCTTCCCCCGTTGAAAGCAATCATCGGATATTCCATACCCTGTCTTTGAACACTTGCTGAAACCGCTTTTGGATAGGGATAATCAAATGTAAAATGCGAATACCATTTCAGCGTATGCGCCACAGCTTTGGTCGAATATTCTTTCCATAAATTTCCGCCCTCTTTAGGATAAACGGACTCTGCCATCGGTGTAAATTCCCCTATTTTTACCGCCATCGCGTCCCACATATAAGTTCTCGAAGAAGCAAATGCAAAATCACGCACATTTTCCGCTTCGTATTTCCATGTTTTGGTTTTGCCACCGCTTCCTTCATTCATTCTTTTATTTGTTTCTTCTTCGGTAATAATCATTACAGGATTATCAAAAGAAGTTCTTGCTTTCTGATAGCGTTGAAATTGTTCTTTGGTTAAAATTTCTTGTGCATTGGCAAATTTCCCTGTTGCATTCATCACATGATCCGAAGGAACAGTAATGTTTACTTTGAAATTTCCAAAAGGCAAAGCATATTCAGAACGCTGCCAATAAGGCATATTCTGCCAACCTTCGACATCGTTGTACACACACATTCGCGGATAAAACTGTGCCATGGCGTAAACTTTTCCTTTTTCATTGGGCTCAAATCCATTTCGGTCGCCGACTTCAAAATAGTTAGGAATATTGTAAGACCATTTGATTTTAAATGTAAATTTTTCTTTGGGCTGAAGTGGTTTTGGTGGAATTACGCGCATCATGGTTTCATTGATGTAGTGAATTAAATCTTTGTCATTTGCATCTTTTACAAAATGAATTTTATAACCACCATCAAATTTTTCTTTCATAAATGTTTGGGCGAAATAATTGGCGTCAACCGGATTTTTAGGCGTTGAAACTTGGTTCACGTTATGAATCGGGGCATCTTTCTTACGGGTATTTTGGTCAAGTTGTACCCAAAGGTATTCCAGTACATCGGGGGAATTATTAGTATAAGTAATTATTTCCTCCCCATTCAAAATATCCTTTTCAGCATCGAGAATTAAATTCATTTCATAGTCCGCTTGCTGCTGGTAATATGCCGGTCCGGGTGCACCGGAAGCAGTTCTGTACTGATTGGGCGTGGGGAGCAAATCATACATTTGGTTAAATGGCGATTCTCCTTTGTGTCCTTTAGTGGTTTGGTAGTCGATTTTTTCTTGTGAAATCGTAAAAATAGGTAAGGCGGAAAGTACTGTAATTAAGATAAATTTCCTCATTGTGTTTGTGTGTTTGGGATAAAAATACGGTTTTGATTTTAAATTTTTGATTTAATTCAAATGGAAAATCATTAATTCTATAATCAATTAATACTTTATACTTAACCGAAGTTTATAATTAGATTTAACCAAATTAAAAATAATTTTATGAGCAAAAGTGAATTGGATGAAATCATCAACCGTTCTCTGGAATTGAGAAAGAAGTACCATGAGTTGGAGCTCACACACCACGGAAGTCACTGGTCTGTTGAAGAAGATGCTTTGGCTTTTCTGACCGATGCCGGATTGGTCGGAAGAAACATCATGTCGCAACAGGAACGCTGGCCGAAAGCCCACAGCGCATCTGAATTGGAACACAAAATCGGCGAAAGCATCTGGTGGTTGATTGTATTGGCAGACAGATCCGGAATGGATGTAAAAGCCGCTTTAGAAAACTTTTTATCTAAAACGGAAAAACTTTTGGATCAATGATATTTTTGAATCGATTCAATTAAGCAAACAATTCCTTCAAATCAATTCCACCAAAATTAGCGGAACTCATCATGAGAAAAACTTTTTGGGATTTGTCTGAACTGTCCAAATGACTTTTCAATTCATTTGAAGAAGTAAACACATAAATGGAATCATCACCAAAAGCTGTGCGGATGTCATCCGGAGAAATGTGCTCCATGCGTTTAATTGCTAATGCTTCAGGATTGTAATAAACGATTTTCTCATCCGCTTTATCCAGCGTACCTTTGTATTGCGAAAGGAATTCAGGATTCAAACTGCTGTAAGTATGCAGCTCCAGACAAGCAATTAATTTTCTATTTTCAAATTGTTCTTTGACTGCGTTGGTAGTCGAAATCACTTTACTCGGCGCGTGTGCAAAGTCTTTGTATGCTGCGAAATCTTTGGTTCTGTTTATCAACTCCAAACGTTTTGACGCACCTTTGAAAGATTGAATCGCTTCATAAAAATCATCGTCCATGATTTGCAATTGGTTACAAATCAATCTTGCGCCTTCCAAATTATTCAAATTGTGTTTCCCGAAAACATCCAATGGCACCGGACCTTCTTCGGTTTGAAGGAAGGTGATACCGTCTTCTATTGTGTATTCAGGCGTTTTGTATGGAAATTTTTTCAATGCTTTTTCTGATTGTTCGACCACTTTTACAACCTCTTCATCTTCAGAATTATAAATCAAAGCACCTCCGTTGGTAATGCTTTCCACAAACAATTCAAACTGGTGGATGTAATTTTCAAAAGTCGGAAATACATTCACATGATCCCAGGCAATTCCGCTGATCAAAGCAATATTGGGTTGATACAATAAAATTTTCGGTCTTCTGTCCAAAGCAGAAGAAAGGTATTCGTCGCCTTCCATGACCATAAAATCGTTTTCTTCGGTCAATTTTACCATGACATCAAAACCTTCCAATTGCGCACCGACCATATAATCCACTTCTTTGTGGTGGAAATGCAAAACATGCAAAACCATAGAAGTGATAGTCGTTTTCCCATGTGAACCAGCGATTACAACACGGGTTTTGTCTTTGGATTGTTCATAAAGGTATTCCGGATAAGAATAAATTTTAACACCCAATTCCTGTGCTTTCTCCATTTCAGGATTGTCGGCATGTGCGTGCATTCCGAGAATTACCGCATCTAAATCAGCAGTGATTTTCTCAGGAAACCAACCCATTTCTTCAGGTAAAAGTCCACGTTGTTTCAATCGGGTGCTCGAAGGTTCGAAAATGGCATCGTCTGAGCCGGTTACCTGATAACCTTTTTCGTGTAATGCGATGGCTAAATTGTGCATCGCACTTCCTCCGATAGCGATAAAATGGACTTTTTTCATGAATTAAAATAATATGGAAAAACGTGAATTCATTTAACTAAAGAAATCCTGTGGCTCACGGTCCTGTAGAATTTCATCAAGGGATTTAACCTTTAAAAATTTAGGCGATTGTTCGATTGCATCCATGATTTTTTCCATGATTTGATTGGCATTTTCATTTTCAAAATCAAATTGCAAAGGTTCTTTGAATTTCATGGTGGCTCTCACCCCTAACTTTTTCATTTTCAAACCTTTTTTATCAAACGCTCTGCGGAATCCGTCAATCACAACCGGAACAACAATTGGATTCGTTTTCTTCACCAATAATGCCGTTCCTCTCCTACCCGGCGCAAATGCCGTAGTTGTTCCTTGAGGGAAAGTTACAACCCAACCGTTATTCAATGCTTTTTCTATGTTTGAAATTTCAGAAACATCTACTTTTCGGTTGATGTCTTTGCCGGCTTCCCGCCAAGTTCTTTTCACCATAATCGCTCCTGTGTATGCAAATAATTTGGTCAAAATATTATTCTTCATCGTTTCTTCCGCTGCGATGTAATAAAAATCTGTCTTAGGATTTAAGAGGTAAACCGGATTTTTAATCGTGTCTTTGAAGCCGTTTTTGACACTGCAAAAAACATGGTACATTGCAAAAACATCTGCGAAATATGTCTGGTGATTGGATACGAAAAGCACATTGGTATTGGGTAAATTCATCAAATGTTCAGTCCCAGAAACTTTTAGTTTATTGAACCCATTGTAGCGGTTATAAGTGAATCCTCCAAAAAGAAAAATCAAACTTCTTTTTAAAAAATATAAATGCCCGAAAGCGTCTCTGTACACATTTTTCTTAACTGCTTTCTGTTTCGCCATTAGTCTTTCCTCTAATTAATTGAGCACAAATTTACAGCTTTTCCAACAAAGAATTGAATTCGCTTAAAATCATTGCAGTTGCTCCCCAAATAAATTCATTTTCTCCGATTTCATAGCCCGGGATTTCCACTGTATTTCCTGAGAAAGATTTCTCAAAAGAAATAGGTTCAGCATTTAAAAATGCTTCCAAATCTATAGGAACAATCTCTGCAACTTCCATTTCATCTGGGAAAAACTCAGGTGTTCCGTGGTAAATTCCGATAAAAGGATAAACCAAAAAATTACTCGGCGGAATGTACAATTCCGTCAGTTGGCCGATGATTTCTATATTTTCTTCTTCGATACCTAATTCCTCAATCGTTTCGCGAAGCGCCGTGTATTGTAAATTGATATCTTCCGGCTCGAAAGAACCGCCAGGTAGCGAATATTGGTTAGAATGCACGCCTTCGTATGTATGACGCAGCATTACCGGAAACTCCACATCGCCTTCGTCATTTTCGTACAAAAGAATCATCACTGAAGCAATTCTTGGATTTGTTTTTTTTATTTCTTCCAAATCATAATGCTGCCTGTACGGCGGAGAAAGCAATTTTTGCGCTTCAAATCCGGGCAGTTCTGATTGGAAATTTTCAATTTTATCTTTTAATTGACTTAAGTACATTTGGCAAAATTAAGGGAATCACTTTGATATAAAAAACGCAGAGACGCAATGCTTCACGTCTCTACAAATTATTTACTTTAAAAATTTACTGCTCCAAACTAATTGCTTCAAAAGCCATTAATTCTCCCTCTTCGCAAGTGGCAATGATTTCGATCGGGTTGCAACAAACTTCGCAATCTTCCACATATTTCTGATACGGAACCGAAGTATCAACCAGCATTGAAATTTCTTCCCAGCAATGAGGACAAGTGAAAAAGTGTTCGTACATAATAACTAAACTATTTTAAATTTTAGATCCCTCTTTTGTCGGAATGACAAAGAAAAACTAAAAAATCATTTCAGGAATTTCTCCTTCGATGATTAGATCACCTTCAGTTGCTGCTTGAATTTGTTCTACAGAAACACCTGGCGCGCGTTCCAAAAGTTTAAAGCTTCCGTTTTCAATGCTCATTACGCACAAATCGGTTACCACTTTTTTCACGCAGTTTACTCCCGTCAATGGAAGCGTACATTTTTTCAGAATTTTTGATTCTCCGGCTTTGTTGGCATGCATCATCGCAACTATGATGTTTTCTGCGGAAGCCACCAAATCCATCGCGCCGCCCATTCCTTTGACCATTTTTCCTGGAATTTTCCAATTAGCAATGTCACCATTCTGGTCAACTTCCATCGCGCCGAGAACAGTCAAATCAACGTGTTTTCCACGGATCATCCCGAAACTCATCGCCGAGTCAAAAAATGATGCACCGTCCATCGTCGTGATCGTTTGTTTTCCGGCATTGATGACATCAGCGTCTTCTTCGCCTTCAAATGGAAACGGCCCCATTCCCAAAACTCCGTTTTCACTTTGAAATTCCACTTCGATTCCCTGTGGAATGTAATTCGCCACCAAAGTCGGAATCCCGATTCCAAGGTTTACGAAATATTTATCTTTTAATTCTTTTGCGATGCGTTGTGCTATTTGTTCTTTATTTAGTGCCATTTTTTAACTTTTTATTTTCGTCTAATCAACCTCTTTCTCTATTTTATTTTTGAATTTTCCTGTATTCTTTTCTTGGAATTTTTATATACTCGATAGCATCATGAGTGACAATATCTAAGTCAATCCATATATTCAAATTTCTTTTTTCTCCTTTTTTAATTTCAAAATTCCCCATATCTAATGTACGATTCTGTTTATTCCTTTCACCTGCACAATTAATATTCATAAACACTTCATATTCTCCGGATTCTATTTGAACCGTTTTACGGTTAAAATCTTCAAAATCTAAACAAATCAATGGATAAGAATATTCTCTTTTATTTAAGTTTTTAAATACTATCTCTGCTTCAAAAAAATCATTACAAAATTCACAAATGGCAGAGTACCCCTGAGGAGCACTTAACATCATTTGTTGTTCATTAAAATAAGTAATTTCCGCAATACTATCATTCTTTGTTTCTATTAAATTATCAGAGAATCCAGATGAAAAATAATAGTTAGTAATTCCAATATCTCTAACAGTAGTAACATATCTTGTACATCCTTGAAAAAAGAAAATAATTATAATAAAGCATAAAAGAGATTTATATGATTTCATTTTCAAATCAGCACATCTTCAAATTACCGTTGGCGAACGGTTCTCTGCTCAATTCTTTTCTCATACTTTTCCCCTTGGAAGATTCGCTGAACAAAAATTCCCGGAATATGAATTTGATTGGGATCTAATTCTCCTGCCGGAACCAATTCCTCGACTTCTGCCACCGTAATTTTTCCGGCGCCAGCCATCGGTGCATTGAAATTTCTCGCCGTTCCTTTGAAAATTAAATTTCCGGCTGTATCGCCTTTCCATGCTTTTACAAAAGAAAAATCTGCTTTGTAAGCCGGTTCTAAGACATACATTTTTCCGTCAAATTCACGCGTTTCTTTCCCGAAAGCTACTTCCGTCCCATAACCTGCCGGAGTGAAAACTGCCGGAAATCCATGTTGGGCAGCCCGGCATTTTTCTGCCAAAGTTCCTTGTGGCGTTAATTCAACATCCAATTCTCCGCTGAGCATTTGGCGTTCGAATTCATCATTTTCCCCGACATATGAAGAAATCATTTTTTTGATTTGTTTGTGTTGGAGCAAAAATCCCAATCCAAAATCGTCCACACCTGCATTGTTGGAAATACAAGTAATGTCCTTGATCCCCAATCGAACCAATTCTCCAATTATATTTTCAGGAATCCCGCAAAGCCCAAAACCGCCAACCATAAAGGTCATTCCATCCTTCACGCCTTCCAAAGCAACCTGCACATTATCTACTTTTTTGTTAATCATTTATGTTTGTTTTGAATGCGGATAAAAATACAAAATAATTTTACCGAAATGTTTATTTTTGTAGAATTAATGAGCCTTCGATGGAGATTTTATCAGACGAATTAGAAAAATACATTTCCCAACATACCACTGCCGAATCTGAAATTTTGGCACGACTCAGAAAGGAAACTTTTCTGAGAACAACGCAACCACAGATGCTTTCGGGAGCTTATCAGGGACGTTTATTGAGTTTGATTTCGAAAATGATTAATCCGAAAAACATCTTGGAAATCGGAACTTTTACGGGTTATGCAACTTTGTGTTTAGCGGAAGGTTTACAAAAAGATGGAAAAATCATCACGATCGACCGAAATGAAGAATTGATGTACATTCCCCAAAAATATTTTGAGGAATCTGAATTTTCAAATCAAATTGAAATGAAAATTGGAAATGCGTTGGATATTTTAGATGAATTGGAGGATAATTTTAATTTGGTTTTCATCGATGCCGATAAGAGCAATTACATCAACTATTACAATAAAATCATTGATAAAATGAATTCCGGCGGTGTGATTTTGGCGGATAATGTTTTGTGGTACGGAAAAGTGATGGAAGAAACCAAAGCAAATGACAAAGACACTTTGATTTTGAAAGAATTCAATGAAATGTTGGTTTCAGATTCCCGAATAGAAGTTGTATTATTGCCTGTCCGTGACGGAATCAGTTTAATTAGAAAAAAATGAAATTTGCAATTTGTCAAGTAAGCGTTTCTCCTTTGAGAGCAGAGGCGTCTGACCGTTCGGAGATGGTCAGTCAGATTTTATTTGGAGAAAAAGTTGAAATTTTTGAACAAAAAGACAACTGGATAAAAATCAAAGCAGAATTTGACAATTACGAAGGGTGGGCAGACAAAAAACAATTTTTGGAAGTCTCTGAAGAAGAATTTCAAAACATAAATCCTGAATTGTACGCATCAGAAAGTTTCAATCTTTTGGTAGAAAATGACAATCCGATAACGCTTCCGATTGCGGCGCATTTGCCAAATTTGATTGATTACAAAATTAATTTAGGAAATAAAGAATTTGAATATTTAGGGGAAACCTGCTCAGGAAATTTCACGAAAACAGACATCGTTTCCATCGCTAAATTGTATTTGAATACGCCTTATCTTTGGGGTGGAAAATCAGTTTTTGGAATTGATTGTTCGGGTTTGGTGCAGCAAGTTTATAAATTATGCGGACATAAATTGCCACGAGATGCTTATCAGCAGGCAGAATTTGGCGAAGCATTGAGCTTCATCGAAGAAGCGGAAGCGGGAGATTTGGCATTTTTTGATAATAAAGAGGGGAAAATCATTCACGTGGGAATCATTTTGGAAGGAAATAAGATCATTCACGCACATGGGAAAGTTCGCATTGATCCTTTTGACAACAATGGAATTTTCAATACGGATTATCAAAATTATTCGCATAAATTAAGAGTTGTCAAGAGAATTATATAAAACTGTAATTCAATCAGTTAATCTCTTATCTTTCATTCTTCACTTTCAAATTCACACAAAAATCAAAAAATATTGAAGTTTTTGAAAAAAAGGCAATTTTACCTTACAAGAACTCGTTATAATTTATCTACTTTTGTACCTCAGTTGCACGCACACATAAAAGTTTTTTTGATTTAAATGAAGTTATTTAATTTTTTCACACAGGAAGTTGCCATAGATTTAGGTACAGCCAACACACTTATCATACACAATAACAAGGTTGTAATTGACAGTCCGTCGATTGTCGCAATCGACCGCAGAACCAACAAAGTAATTGCTGTTGGGGAGAAAGCAAAACATATGCAGGGTAAAACCCATGACGATATAAAAACGGTAAGACCGTTGAAAGATGGTGTAATCGCTGATTTCGAAGCTTCGGAATTTATGATTCGCGAATTCATCAAACAAATTCCGGGCATCAAAGGAACATTTTTTTCGCCTTCATTGCGAATTGTAATTTGTATCCCTTCGGGAATTACAGAAGTTGAAAAACGTGCAGTAAAAGATTCTGCTGCGCATGTAAATGCAAAAGATGTTCGATTGATTTACGAACCGATGGCTGCGGCAATCGGAGTTGGAATCGATGTGCAATTACCAAAAGGAAACATGATCATCGATATTGGAGGTGGAACTTCTGAAATTGCCGTAATTGCTTTAGGTGGAATTGTTTGTGATAAATCTGTGAAAATTGCAGGTGATGTTTTCACCAATGACATTGCTTATTATTTGAGAAGCCACCACAATTTATACATAGGAGAAAGAACTGCTGAACGTGTAAAAATAGAAGTCGGTGCTGCCATCGAAGATTTAGAACACGAGCCGGAAGATATGGCGGTTCAGGGACGTGATTTGATTACGGGTAAACCAAAAGAGATCACAGTTAATTACAAAGAAATCGCAAGAGCTTTGGATAAATCAATCCTGAGAATCGAAGATGCAGTAATGGAAACACTTTCTCAAACGCCTCCTGAATTGTCTGCCGACATTTACAACACCGGGATTTACATGGCCGGCGGTGGTTCGATGTTGAGAGGTTTGGATCAGAGAATTTCCAAAAAGACCGGATTGCCTGTGTTCCTTGCTGACGATCCTTTGAGAGCGGTTGTTCGTGGAACAGGAATTGCTTTGAAAAATATGGATAAGTTTACTTTCTTAATGAAATAATTTACGGTATGCAATTCATCCTGAATCCCATAATCAAGAATGGATTGTTCCTGTTTTTTGTTTTTCTACTGGTCATTTCGCTGGTTTTGACATTCAGACAAAAGGTTTATCACGAATCTGTAATGTCCAAAACAAGTACTAATATCAGCGGGTATTTTGACGATAAAATTTCAAGAGCAACAAGTTTTGTTAACCTGAATAAGGATAACAAATTACTTCAGCACGAAAATGCAGAATTGCGCAAAGAACTGGAAATGCTCAAAGGTGAAATTTCTGAATCAGATACCACAACAAAAACTTTAAGCAATTTACAATTCCACCAAACATATAGTTTCATTCCTGCGCAGGTCATCAATAATTCGATTGTAAAAGCGCACAATATGATTACCATCAACAAAGGAACGCGCCATGGTGTAGAAAAAGGAATGGGAATTATTTCTCACAATGGTGTAATCGGTTATGTGTACAATACTTCAGAAAATTATTCCCGAGTAATGTCCACATTAAATACAAATACAAGGATCAATGCCCGGATCAAGGGGAATGAATATTTCGGAACGATTCGCTGGAATGGAAAAGACTCGCGTTTTGCACAATTGACCGAAATCCCAAAATACATCAAAGTAGAAAAAGGAGACACCATAGAAACGGACGGAAAATCGCCGGCAATTCCTGGAGGAATTATGATCGGAACGGTTTTCAGTTCTAAAATTGATGAAACTTCAGGTGAATTAAATATCCAAGTAAAATTAAAAGAGAACTTTGGAAAACTCCGATATGCGCAGGTAGTTTTGAATTTGGAAAAACAAGAAATAATAACAGTAGAACGCGATAGTATAACACAAAATGCTCAACCCTAGATTTTTAATCAATTTATTGACGATTACATTTCTTGTATTGCTTCAGGTTTTTATCTTTAGCAACATCAATTTCAATGGGAGCATTTGTCCGTACATTTATGTGATTTTCATTTTACTTTATCCGCCATTCAGAAACAGATATGTGTTTTTACTGCTCTGTTTTTTATTGGGATTCGGCGTCGATATTTTTGAAGACACCGGCGGAATCAATGCTTTTGCAAGTGTGACGCTCGGATATTTGAGCAAACATATTATCAAAATGGTTTCAGGAACGAAATTCTTTGAAATTGAAGAATTCAGATTTTCTGATTTCGGCACAAGCCAATGGGTATTTTATACCGTTGTCATGGTTTTGATTCACCATTTATTAATTTTCTTTTTAGAAATATTTTCATTTACAAATGCCTTAGATACACTTCTGAAAGCAATTTACAGTTCCATCTTTACTATCATTTTTATATTTTTCTATTTAATTTTGTTTAGAAAAAAGGCCGAAAGATGAAAAAAATTCATGTCCTTTATATTGTAATTTTCTTCATAATCGGGTTGTTTATATGGCGCCTTTATTATTTACAGCTTGCTACCGACCGCTACAAGCTCAATGCCATCAATACTTCGATCAAGCAAGAAGTACTTTATCCCAATCGTGGTGATATTCTGGACAGAAACGGAAAATTGCTTGTGAGTAATTCTTATGTATATGAATTAGACATCATTCCTGCAATGATTGGTGCTGATTTTGACACTGCTCAGTTTTGTGAATTGGCAGGAATTACCACCGCACAATTTCACAACCGATTGAAACAAATCGAAAATGAAAAACATTACCGTGCACTTTCTCCTTATCCTTTAATTAAAAACATCCCAAGAGAATCTTACGCTAGAATTCAGGAGCAACTTTACCTATATCCTTCCATGTCCATCGTCAAAAGACCGGAAAGAAAATATTTGGTACATACTGCCGGAAACATTTTGGGTTACATCAATGAAGCGAATGAAAGATACATCAAAACCGATTCAACTTATTACGAACCGGGAGATTTAGTAGGAATCGCAGGCGTTGAAAAATCGTATGAAAAAGAATTACGCGGTGTAAAAGGTGTAAGAAATTATGTCGCTGACCGTTTGATGAAATCTGTAGGGTCTTACAAAGACGGTGAATACGACCGTGCTGCCAAAAGCGGAAAAACGCTTACGCTCACCATCGACTACGATTTACAATTGTACGCAGAAGAATTACTCCAAAATAAAAGAGGTGCTATCGTTGCCCTCGATCCCAAAACAGGGGAAATCCTTGCAATGGCTTCTGCACCGACAGTTGATCCCAATAGATATTTAACATCCATCGAAAGAAATGCATTAATCAACGATTCCGTTTCCATGGCAAATTACGACCGTGTAGCACAAGGTAGTTATCCGCCCGGCTCGCCGTTTAAACTCATGACAGCTTTGGCTGCGATGGAAATGGGTGTGATTTCCGATTCCACTACTTATGTATGTAAACATGGTTTCCGTTATGGGAGAATGAGGATTGCATGTCACTGTGGTCAGTTCTACAGACCGATTGCGCTCAGGTTGGCGATTGCGAAATCTTGTAACAATTACTTTTCGGAAGCTTACATCGATATCGTTAAAAAATATCCCAATGATTATGCAAAAGGAGTTGATGAATGGAAAGCCATTATGAACAGCTTCGGTTTGGGTGTTTACATGAACAATGATTTGGCTGTGGGGAGCCCGGGATTAATTCCTTCTTCCAAATTTTATGACAAACGTTTTGGATTGGACAAATGGAATCCTTATCAATTTGTATTCAATGCAATAGGACAGGGTGACATTACTTTGACACCACTTCAGATGGCGAACTTCACAGCGGTAATTGCCAACAAAGGACATTATTTTACACCGCATATAGTAAAAGGAATAGATGGACAATTCATCAAAGATTCAAATTTTATAATCCCTAAAAAATCATTGGTCAACCCTAAACATTTCACACCCGTTTTGGATGGAATGGCGCAGGTTTTCACCAACGGAACAGCCCGCAGCTTTATTTCAAAAGATTTCACACAAGCAGGAAAAACCGGAACCGCCCAGAATCCGCAGGGACAAGACCACTCTTTGTTTACATTGATTGCACCGGTTGACGATCCGCAGATTGTAATTGCAGTTGTGGTGGAAAATGGATATTGGGGCGCGCGTTGGGCCGGACCGATGGCAAGTTTGATTGCTGAAAAGCATTTGACCGATACAATTAAAAGACCTCATCTGGAAACCCGAATGAAACAAGGAAATCTGGAAGGTGAATACAGACGACAATGGATAAACTATCTGAAGAAAAAAGGATGGTATGTAGAACCCGTAAAAAAAGACAGTGCTGAGTCAGTCGAGGACATTTAGAGGAATTGATTGGACGACAATCATCATGTGTCTGATGCTGATTTTATTTGGTATCATGAACGTCTACAGCGTGGAAGAAGCCCGCGGAATCAAACAATTGATTTTCTTCGGACTCAGTCCCATCATTGTCATTTTATTGATTTCAATTTCTTCTTCTACATCTAACTTTTTTGAAGTTTACAGCCCGCTGCTTTATGGCGGCGCTTTACTTCTACTAGTCGGCGTACTGATTTTCGGAAAGGAAATCAACGGTGCAAAAGCCTGGTTTGATTTTGGATTCGTCAGTTTCCAGCCGGCAGAATTAGGCAAGCTGGCAACGGGTTTACTGCTGGCAAATTACATCAGCTCTCCCTCGATAGAAATCAAATCACAGAAAACCGTCATCACCGCTTTTGCCATTTTGGGAATACCTGTTATACTGATTTTATTACAGCCCGATTTGGGTTCAGTATTGGTTTTCAGCGCATTTATCGTTGCACTTTACCGTGAAGGATTTTCGCCTTGGTACATTTTCATTCCGGTGATTGGTGGTATTTTATTCTTATTTTCGATTACATATCCGTCCTATTATATATTAACTGCTGCAGGTTTTTTAACGGCAATTATTGGGACTCTGGTCGTTTCCTTTACCTACAATAGAAGTACATTGAGAACCATTGCCGGACTGCACATCGGATTGGTATTTTTCTTTTTAGTATTGATTTTCCTCATGGCATTTTTCCCTGAATTAGGAATAGTCGAAGACGAAACGGCGGCGCAATTTGTTCCTTTGGAAAATTTAAAATTCAATGTTTATTTGTATTCATTGATAGGATTAATTCTTTCCTTGTTCAGTACTTTATCGGTCGCTTATTTCTTTATGAATGATAGTTCAGAATCCGCATTTAAACTATCTGCATCGGAAATCGGCTCTAACAACACATACGGCACAGCCATTATCACAAGCGTCATTTTAAGTTTGACCATTTTCATCAGTTTATTTTCCGCATCCATTTATCAGGAATTACCCAAACACCAGCAGGAACGCATCATGGTTTTGTTTGAAGGTGAAGGAAAATACCGCGACACTTCAGGTTATAACTTATTGTATTCCAAAACCGCAATCGGCTCGGGAGATTTCTTTGGAAAAGGCTACATGCAGGGAACAGTCAAGATGGGAAGATTTGTTCCGGAACAGCCGACAGATTATATTTTTTGTACAGTCGGCGAAGAATGGGGATTTTTAGGAAGCTCTATTTTGGTGATTTTCTATGCACTTTTCATCGCAAGGATTTATTACCTCGCAGAAAACCAGCGAAGTGAATTCTCAAGGTTCTTTGGATATTCAGTTGCTACCATATTTTTGATTCACTTTTTCATCAACATCGCGATGGTCATGGGATTGTTCCCGACAGTAGGGATTCCGCTTCCATTCTTCAGTTATGGCGGAAGTTCACTTTGGTCATTCATCACTTTGATTACCATTTTCCTTATTTTAAATTATAAGGATAAACAGAGTTTGATTTAAGTTTTAGTTGCAAAATATATGCTGTTTGATGGAGAAATTAGGGCGTTCATAAAATTTAATCAAACCAATGTTAAGTTTTTGTAACTTAGTTTGAGTGAAAGCATTTCGATTGACCATATTTTATATTTTGACGCTCCTTCCATTCATTTTGATTGGACAGGAATTTTCTATTGAAGGAAATAAAAATAAATTCAGCCTGCCATTTCAACACGTTGGAAACCTCGTCATCATTCCGCTTTCCATCAATGGTTCTGTTCCGCTGAATTTTATCATCGACACCGGTTCGCCGCATACCATCATCACCAACTTGGAAGCCATCAATTATTTCAAACTCAACAAAGGAAAACCAATTCAAATTGCCGGATTGGGAAACGATTCTAAAACATTGGAAGCTTATCTTTCCATGAACAATACCTTGAAAATTGGTTTGGCAAATTCATATACCACGGAGATTGTTTTGTTGTTTGAAAAAGAGTTTAACCTCAGCAGCCGTTTTGGGGTACCGATTTATGGGATTATCGGTTATGATTTATTAAATGAATTTGTCACAGAAATTAATTATTCCAACAAGAAAATCACATTTTACAAACACGATTATTTCTACAAAAAAAAGGCGGACAAAATCAAAAAATTTGACGAAGTTAATCTCGAAATCAAAAAGAAAAAACCTTACGTAACGACACATTCTGCCATCAACGGTGTCGAAATTTCATTGAAATTATTGATCGATTCCGGTAGTTGGGACGCTGTCTGGCTTTTTGAAGACGGAAGCCAGATGGTCAACATTCCTTCTAAATATATTGTTGATTATTTAGGTTTTGGTTTGAATGGAGAAATCCATGGCAAGAAATCACGCATCAATTATGTACAACTTGGTTCCGTAAAACTGGAAGAACCAACGACATCTTTTCCCGATACCCTATCAACCCGAAAAATAAGCCGGCTGGAACGAAACGGAACGATTGGAGGCGAGATACTGAAACGTTTCACCACCATTTATGATTATAAAAACCAGAAATTATTTGTCAAAAAGAACAAAAAATTCAATGACAAATTCAACTACAATATGGCAGGGATGGAACTCTACCAACCCTATCCGGAACTGCCCTATTTAGAAGTCATGTACATACGCGAAAATTCTCCGGCGGCGCTTGCAGGTATCAAAAAAGGAGATGCCATCCAATTCATCAACGGTAAAAAAGTAGGTGTCTTTCAAAATCATATTATCGACTATAGATTTGCCGCCAGCAAATTGGACAAGGTAGAACTAGACGGTAAAAAGCATGAAACGATTTCACTGCCTGAGATGCTGGATTTGTTCAAACAAAATGAAGGAGAAAAAATAACCATCATCTACACGCGGGGAAATAATGGAATTCAGCATGAGACCTCATTTATTTTAGAAAAATCTATCTAAAAGTTTTCTTAATTCGATCATTAATATTCTTTCTTTTTCTAACTTGCAACAGTTTGAAATTAAAAGGCAAAATGCTTTGTTTGAAAGTGAATAAATGGATTCAAAACAATTGAGATACGATAAAGCCTACATGAAAATGGCATTGGAATGGGGAAATTTATCTTATTGCGAAAGAAGACAGGTCGGTGCTCTGATCGTCAAAGACCGAATGATCATTTCTGACGGATACAACGGCACGCCGGTTGGATTTGAAAATATATGTGAAGATGACGAAGGCTATACCAAATGGTATGTATTGCACGCCGAAGCCAATGCCATACTGAAAGTTGCTGCTTCCACGCAGTCTTGCGTCGGTGCCACTTTGTACATCACGCTTTCTCCATGCCGCGAATGTAGCAAACTGGTTCATCAGGCAGGTATCACGAGAGTGGTTTATTTCGAAGAATACAAAGACATTTCGGGAATTGAATTTCTAAAAAAGGCAAACATTGATGTAGTTCAACTTTCTATAGAAGATTTAATGAATTAAAATGAGACTTTTTTTCAAAATAATCAACATTTTTCTGGTAGTAGTGATCATCTTCATTGCCGGATTTATGGTGGGTAAAAAGTATGACATAGCTGTCGATGAAAATGACAAACTGGTTGGTTTAGAGTACAGCGACAATGAACAAAAAATCAGAAGACTCGTTTCTCTGATTGACAATCAATATATAGAAAATGTAAATACAGACAGTCTGGTGGACAAAACAATTACGCAGATGTTGAGTAATTTAGATCCGCACACTACTTATTTAGACAAAAAATCAATCCAAAAAGTTACCCAGCAAATGAGCGGAAGCTTTCAGGGAATTGGCGTAAATGTAAAATCTTACAACGATACGATTGTCATCAGCCGCGTTGTGGCAGAAAGTCCCAATGTCGGAAAACTGTTTCCGGGTGACAGGATTTTGAAAATTGACGGCATCGACATCATGGACCTGAAAGCCGAGCAAGCAACTGCTTTGCTCAAAGGCGGAAACGAATCGGAAGTGAGTCTCACAGTCTTGAGAAATAAGTCTTTGGTTGAAATAAATGCAAAAAAAGGAAGTTTGCCGTTGCCGAGCGTCGTTTCTTCTTTTATGATCAATGATGAAATGGGGTACATAAAACTCGTTCGATTTGCGGAACAATCGGCGAATGAAGTCCATGCTGCATTGGAAAAATTAAACAAAAAAGGAATGAAATCTTTGGTTCTGGATTTAAGAGGAAATCCGGGCGGAATTATGACGGTTGCTGAACAAATCGCCGATGAATTCCTCAAAGAAAAAGAACTCATCGTTTACACACAAGACAAAGAAGAAAAACGAAAATACATTTACGCAACTTCCAAAGGGAGTTTTGAGCATGGGAAAGTTTATGTTTTGATTGATGAAAATTCTGCTTCTGCGAGTGAAATCGTTTCGGGTGCTTTGCAGGAATACGGGCGCGCAACCATCATCGGAAGACGTTCTTTCGGAAAAGGATTGGTTCAAAGAGAAATCAGTTTGGGAGATGGCACACGTTTGAGACTGACAGTCGCAAGGTATTATACGCCTTCAGGGCGTTCAATTCAAAGACCTTATGACGAAGGAAACTCTGCTTACTCAGATGAAATTTACCGAAGATTGCAAAGCGGTGAATTGTACACCAAAGACAGCATTAAATTCAATAAAAATTTAGAATACAAAGCTCCTTCGGGTAAAATCGTTTACGGTGGCGGAGGAATTGTTCCGGATGAATTTGTCCCGATTGATTCTTCTAAATTGGGACAATGGATTTACCACAGCAGTACGCGCGATACGGAAGATTTCATCTTTAAAAAAGTAGAAGAAAACCGTTACAATCCGTTTTGGCTGAATGAAAATATTTTTCTAAGTCATTATGATGTAACTCCTGTCTACAATGAGTTTTTGGGAATCATGGGGATCCGTGGAAGAAATGTGAATGAGCATGATGAACAAACATTGAAAGACTTTTTGAAGGCATCTATAGCCGATGAACTTTTCGGGACGAATGCACTTTACCGTGCATGGATTCCACAGGATTCGATGATCCAAAAGGTCTTTGAAATTGAAAATCCGACATAGATGGAATGGCGGGAAGCTATTTCTGAATATAAATCTTATCTAAAACTTGAGAAGAGTTTGTCTGATAATACGCTGGAAGCCTATCTCCGCGACTTGAGGAAACTGGAATTTTTTTCTGATAAAAATCCGATTGAGATTGGGAAATCTGATGTGGAGGAATTCCTGTATCAGTTTGCGAAAAGTGAAACCGCAATTCGATCGCAGGCAAGATTGATTTCATCCTTAAAAAGTTTTTTCGGGTATTTGCAATTGGAAGATTGGCGGTCAGACAATCCGGCTGAGCTGTTGGAAACTCCAAAATTGGGAATGAAATTACCTGATACGCTTTCGGAAGAGGAAATTGATAAATTGGTTGCGGCAATTGATTTGAGTTTGGCAGAAGGTGAAAGGAATCGGGCCATCATCGAGACTTTGTATGGTTGCGGTTTGCGCGTTTCTGAGTTAACTGAATTGAAACTTTCTGATTTATTTTTTGAGGAGGATTTTATACGGGTGACGGGAAAGGGAAATAAACAAAGGTTGATTCCGATTTCGGGTTATACGGTGAAATACATCAATTTATATAAAGAACATATCAGGAATCATCAGGTGATACAGAAAGGTTTTGAGGATTATTTATTTCTGAACAGACGTGGTAAAAATTTGACGCGCGTGATGATCTTTACCATCATTAAAAATCTGGCAGAGCGAGCGGGAATTCACAAAAAAATAAGTCCGCATACGTTCCGGCATTCTTTTGCGACGCATTTACTGAAAAATGGAGCAGACTTGCGTTCGATACAAATGATGCTGGGACATGAAAGCATCACTACGACTGAGATTTATACACATTTGGATGATAAAGATATGCGGAATGCTATTTTGACTTATCATCCGAGGAGTAAATGAATTTCTATTTACAAGATAAAAAAACAGTTAAGAGACTAATATTCAATTTATTTCGATAAAATTTAATTTATTGAAAGATATTTAAGTTCGTATATTTGATAATCAGCTTAAGAATAAAAGTTAGAACTCTCAACATCATTGAAAGAATTAAACATCTACTTATAAAAACTAAAAAAAATCACATGAAAACCATTTACAAAACCATTTCAGTTATTGTCATTTTGGCAATATTGTCGGCATTTGAAACTTCGTTTCAAGATCCAAAACAATATACGATCGAACAATTTTACAAAACGATTCGGTACAACGGCGGGAGTTTTTCTTTTGATGAAAAAAACTTACTGATTGGCAGTAATCAAACGGGTATTTACAATGTATTTGAAATTTCTGTGAATGGCGGTGAGGCTCAAGCGCTGACGAATTCTACAACTGAATCCCTTTTTCCCATTTCTTATTTTCCATCTGACAATAGAATGTTATATGCAAGTGACCAAGGAGGAAATGAAATCGACCACATTTACCTCAAAAATGAAAAAGGCGAGGTGACTGACCTCACGCCGGATAAGGGTGCAATCAGTTCTTTTTTGGAATGGAGCAAGGATAAAAAGAGTTTTTTCTATACTTCCAATAAGCGGGACAAACGTTTTTTTGATCTATATGAAATGGACATTTCGAAGTTTCAATCTAAAATGATTTATCAAAATGACGGCGGTTATCAGGTAAGCATTATTTCAGGGAATAAAAATATCGTATCGCTTCTCAAACCGATTACCACTTCTGTTTCTGAGCTTTATTTGTACAAAATAGACACCAAAGAAACAATTAAAATTTCTGTGGACGGTGCTGATTATGCTGCTTGTGATTTTAGCCTGGACAATCAATCTTTCTATTATTTGACAGATTATGGAAGTGAATTCAAACATTTGATGCGGTATGATATTCCAACCCAAAAATCAGAAAAAATATGGGAGGAAAAATGGGATATTTCTTATGCTTACCATACCGAAAAAGGGAAATACCGCGTAGTGGGCATCAATGAAGATGCAAAAAACGTAGTTAAAATTTTTGACACGAAAACAGGGAAACAAATTGAGGTTCCTAAAATTCCGGATGGTGATATTTTGGGCGTAATTTTTTCTCCGAGCGAATCAAAAATGTCCTTGAGAGTCGGCAGTTCAAAGTCGCCCGCTAACATTTATTCTTACGATTTAAACACAAAAAAACTTCAGAAACTGACGAATTCTTTGAATCCCGAAATCAATGAAGAAGATTTGGTTTCGGCAGAAGTGGTGCGTTACAAATCTTTTGACGGTGTGGAAATTCCTGCTATTTTATACAAACCAAAACAAGCAAATGCCAACAAAAAAGTGCCTGCCTTGGTTTGGGTGCATGGCGGTCCTGGCGGACAAAGCAGAGTTGGGTTTAGCGAAGAAATGCAGTATTATGTCAATCACGGTTATGCGATATTGGCTGTGAACAACCGCGGCTCAAGTGGTTATGGCAAAACTTTTTATAGAATGGATGACAAAAACCACGGAGAAGGGGATTTGCAAGACTGCATAGAAGGGAAAAATTATTTGGCAACGCTTCCTTATATAGATGCCAATAAAATAGGCATTATGGGCGGTTCTTACGGTGGATTTATGGTAATGGCTGCGCTGACATCTCAGCCGAAAGAATTCAAGGTGGGTGTCGATTATTTTGGAGTTGTGAACTGGATGAGAACTTTGGAAAGCATTCCTTCCTGGTGGGAAGCTCAACGAATCGCATTGTATGAAGAAATGGGTGATCCCACGACTTCAGATTCAATACGATTGAGAAAGATTTCTCCGTTGTTTCATGCAGATAAAATCGAAAAACCTGTACTTTTCTTGCAAGGAGCGCAAGACCCTCGCGTACTGCAAATCGAAACGGATGAAATGGCTGCAGCTGCCAAAAACAAAGGTGTGCCGGTAGAATATGTTTTGTTTCCGGATGAAGGGCATGGATTTGTGAAAAAGGAAAATCAAATCAATGCGTGTAAAGCTGTGCTGGCATTTTTAGATAAGTATTTGAGGTAAATTATTTTGAATTCTTATTTTGAATCCCCAAACTAATGAGAATACTTTTTTTAATCTTAATGATTTTCACAATGATCTATTCTTGTAAAAAAGACAATGATGAGGTAATTGAAAAAGCTGTTTGTGGAAGTTGTCAAATGGAGGTGGAAATGAGAAGAGTTTCTAATGAATTAAATAGATTTGATTCTATAATTATAAATCTTTATGAAAAAATAAATGATGAACCCAAATTTGTACTTAAAGAAATTGAAAAGATTGAATATCAATTGAACTCAGAAACAGATTCACTAAAAATAAAGGACAATAAAGTGTCATTAGTCACAAATTTAAAGATAGAGACTCTTTATAGGATGGGAGAATATCAAAAGTCAATTAATGAGATAGAACATTCTGCAAAATTGAGTCAACGAAGATTTGATGGAGAAATTAATTATAGTGAAAATGATTTTATTCATCTGGCTTGTAATTATGTAAAGTTAAAAGATTTTGAAAAAGCAAAGGAATTATTAAGTAAAGCTGGAGTTGGGTGGTATATTACAAATTTTATAAACGCAAATTTTTATGAGGTAATTGGTAATAAAGAAATGGCTATAAAAAAATACGAGGAGATAGTTTCTGATATTTCAATGGATCATTATTATCATTACAGACATTCAAAGATTAGATTATTAGAACTAAAAAAATCCAATCCCAAACTTTTAACTGAATTATTTTACCCAAGTGATCGTTCTGATGCAAAAATTACCGTAAGTGATAATGGAATAAGAAACAAAGTATTTGATACAATTTGGAGTATTCCGGAATGTAAAAATTGTGGATCGGTATCTGTTTTCAAAGAACCTAGAGAGTCAAGTCGTTATTGGATGAAAGCTAAGTCAAAGAAAATTATATACAACTTTTTAGTTGATACACTTTCGTTCGAAATATTTTATTTAGACACCATTAATAAAAAAGAAATTCCTTTGTCAGAATGGAGAAAAGGTAATTAAGAATATTCAATAGCGTAAACTTTTCTCAATTAATTGCCTATGCAAACAGAAACAATTTTACTAGCACATTTCGAAAAATACATCCAGCTGAGCGATAATTTGCAGCGGGAATTGGTGAGCCGAATTCATTTCAAAACTTTCAAAAAGGGTGAATTGGTGCATGATGCAGCTACGGTTTGCACGGAGAGCTATTTCATACAAAAGGGTTTGCTCCGCACTTATTTTTTAAAAGATGGAAAGGAAGTGAGCGAATATTTTAGCGAGGAAGGAGAATGGGTGAATTCGCCGCGGAGTTTTATGCAGAGAAAAGTGGATATTTATTACATCGATGCCATTGAAAATACGGAGGTATTTTGTCTTCATGTAAATGATCTAGTTTATTTGTTCGAAAATTTCCCGGAGATGGAAAGGTATGCACGGCTTTCAATGGGAACGGTTTTCGGACATTTGATGGAACGCATCACTTCGCTTCGGTTTACGACTGCACTTGAAAAATACATTCACTTTTGTGAAACTTACAAAGATGTTTACCATCGGATTCCATTAGGAATGGTGGCTTCTTACTTAGGCATTACACAAGAAACGCTGAGCCGAATCCGTGCAAAAAAGTAATTATTTGATACAGGTCAAATGTTTTGAATTTATAAATGTTCAACTTCGCATTTCAAATTCATCTAAAAAAATGAAAAACTTCAACACATTCAAAACTTTATTTTTAGGTATCGCCATCGTGCTTTCCGGTCTTTCTTATGGTCAAATTAAGCTCGAAACAGTCAATACAGAGAGTTTTCTTTATTTGAGCGAAGGTGAAAATCAGCCTTTGGTTGTAGGATTGGGCGGTTCAGAAGGTGGGAATGCCTGGACGAGCGATTATTGGAAAAAAACGCGTAATGAATTTATAGAAAAAGGCTATGCTTTTCTCGCCATTGGCTATTTCGGTGCGCCCGGAACGCCGCCTATTTTGGACAAAATAGCATTGGAAGATGTACATAATGCTATTTTGAAAGCTGCAGAAAATCCAAAAATTAATTCCGAAAAAATTGCAATTGTCGGCGGTTCACGCGGTGCAGATTTGGCTTTGCTGTTGGGTAGTTATTACTCTGACATCAGTTGTGTGGTGGGAATTGTGCCAAGTCACGTTGCTTTTCCGGGACATACGGAACATTTCAACAGTTCAGCCTGGACATTTGAAGGGAAAGAATTACCATTTGTTCCGGTGAATGAGGAAACCGTTCCATTTTTGATGAAAAGGGATTTGAGAGGTGCTTTTGAAACAATGCTGAAAGATAGTACCGCAGAGGAAAAGGCTTTGATCAAAGTGGAAAATATAAAGGGTTCTATTTTCTTACTTTCGGCCACCAAAGACGAAATTTGTCCTTCTACGCCAATGTCAGAAAAAATGATTTCAAGATTGAAAAGCAAGCATTTCAAATATAATTATGAGCACAAAGCAATAGAAGGAAGTCATAGCACACCTTTACAGCATTTTGATTTGATTTTTAAATTTTTAGAGAAGAATTTCCCGGTGAAATAATTATTTAAATTTCTAAATATTTTAGTTTAAATCGAGTCAAATTAATCCACAAACAAAAATGCTCCCGGAAAAGAATCTCCGAAAGCATTTTTAACCAACCTAAAACCTATGAAAATAATCTTTAATCTACGTTGTCGTGCAGGAAGTTATTTGGACGAATTTTTAATTCGTTGCTGCTGTCCTTTCCTACCACCAAATCTGAAGGCGAATTGTAGTCTCTTTCATTCAACTCGATTCCCTGTCTTTTGTATGCTGGAATACTTTCTACTTCGTCGACAGATTTATTGCTCAATGTATTTTTGAACTTGTAATTGAATTGTTTCAATCTCGCTCTTCGCTCTTCGATTGCCTGAGAAAGCGATTGTGAAATCGGAGAATCCGTTGGATTTATTTCTTCTTCAATTCTGATTTCTTTCTTTACTTCAGGCTCAGTCTGCTGATTTGGATTTGAAAAAACTTGTTTTTCTTCGATTGTTTCTTCTTCGAAATCATCATCTAAAGTAAACATCACCGTTTCTGTAAATTCCTCTTCTATCGTTTCCTCTACTTCATTTACCGGTTCATCGAAATGATAATTTTGTTCAAAAACAATTTCTTCCTCAAACAAAGGCTGCTGCACTTTCATTTCAGATTTCAATTGAGGTTCCCAAGCGTCTTCAACTACTGGTTTTGTAACTTTTGGAGCTTCTTCTTCCAAAAAGAATTTTACCTGTTGAGGCTCTTCAGATCTAACTTGCTGCGTTTGAGTCTCTACAGGCTGAACCATTTGAGGTTCTTCTATGTCTTTAATTTTTTTAACATGAACGGGAAAAGGAGTTTCATGTGAAAGCTTTTGAATCAAGGGCTGTTCTTCCTCTAATCTATGGAAAACTTTCTCTTCTTCCTTTCCTGTGAAAATCTGGTCTTCGGTCGGAAAACCCGTTGCTACAACCGTAACACTGATTTTATCCCCCAATTCCATGTCTTCACCTATACCCATGATGATATTGGCATTGTTCCCTGCCTCCGTCTGGATGTAGTCGTTGATGGTTCCGATTTCGTCCATCGTTACTTCATTTTCACCCGAAACGATTAATAACAATACATTTTTTGCACCACTGATTTTGTTGTTGTTCAACAAAGGAGAATCCAGTGCGCCAACGATAGCTTCTCTTGCTTTGTTTTCACCGCTTGCTTTTCCGGTTCCCATGATTGCGGTTCCGCTGTCAGCCAAAACAGTTCTTGCATCTTTCAAGTCGATATTGGTTGCGTAATGTTTCGTGATTACTTCAGCAATTCCTTTCGCTGCTGTTGTCAAAACTTCGTCTGCACGTGTAAATGCATCTTTGTAACCTAAATTCCCGTACAATTCACGCAATTTATCGTTGTTGATAACAATCAATGAATCAACATTATTTCTTAATTTTTCGATACCGCGCTCAGCTTGCTCCAAACGCATTTTACCTTCAAAATAGAAAGGTGCAGTACAAATTCCTACGGTCAAAATCCCCAATTCTTTAGAAATTCCGGCGATGATAGGAGCTGCTCCTGTTCCGGTTCCACCACCCATTCCGGCAGTAATGAAAACCATTTTGGTATTGACATCCAAAAACTTTTTGATGTCTTCTATACTTTCCAACGCTGCCTGCTCACCTACTTCAGGATTTGCGCCTGCGCCCAAACCTTCTGTTGTAGATTGCCCCAACTGTACACGGTTAGGAACAGGACTATTGTTCAATGCTTGTGCATCGGTGTTGCAAACTACAAAGTCCACACCTGTAATCCCTTGCTGATGCATGTAATTCACAGCATTGCTACCTCCACCTCCTACACCTATCACTTTGATAGCTGAAGAGCGGTTTTTTGGCAAGTCAAACATAAAATCTCCGGTGCTCATATTATTAAATTTTTAATTCAGTTATTCAGTTTCATTAATCATTTGGATAAATTTATCCGTCCATTTAGAAAAAATAGAAGGTCCTTTTTGTGTTTTAGGCTTTGTTTTAACGCCTGGTTTTTCAGGAGCATCCACAACAGGAACATCTAAATATTCATCGATCATTACTTTCTGTGAATCCGCTGTGGAATCATTTCCGCCCATCGTATTCATTACTTCCTCTTCGTAAATTTCGATTTGGTTTTCTTCTAATTTTTCCAATCCTTTCATCAACAATCCAACCGAAGTTGCATATTCAGGACCTGAAAGTTCAGCGGCTTTGTCACCGATGATGTGTTCGTTGGAATACCCAATCCTCACGTCCATTCCTGTGATGTATTCTGTCAATTGACGGATATGTTTTAATTTAGAACCACCACCTGTCATCACAATACCTGCTATTAATTTTTTCTTTTGTTCTTCGCAACCATAATGTTTCAATTCCAAATAGCTTTGCTCCAAAATTTCCTGCACACGTGCATGGATGATTTGTGACAATCTTTTCAATGAAATTTCTTTTGGGTCGCGGCCTCTCAATCCCGGAATAGAAACAACTTCTGTTTCTTTGTTTTCCCCCGGCCAAGCTGATCCGAATTTTTCTTTTAATAATTCAGCTTGTCTTTCGATAATCGAACAACCTACTTTTATATCTTCCGTAATTACATTTCCGCCAAAAGGAATGACAGAAGTGTGACGAATTGTATTGTCTTTGAAAATCGCTATGTCAGTTGTCCCACCTCCGATGTCAATCAAGGCTACACCTGCTTCTTTTTCTTCTTTGCTCAATGCTGCATCTGAAGAAGCAATGGGTTCGAGCGTAATTCCTGCAAGATTTAAACCTGCATTTTTCACACATCTTGCTATATTTTTAATGGAAGTAACTTGTCCGACAACGACATGAAAATTTGCTTCCAAACGGCTTCCGTACATACCTATCGGTTCTTTGATTTCGCCCTCGCTGTCCACTTTGAATTCCTGTGGCAACACGTGGATGATCTCTTCTCCCGGAAGCATCACTAATTTATATACCTGATTGACTAATTTTTTCAAATCATTTTCGTCAATTACATCTTCATAATTGGGACGCGTGATGTAATCGCTGTGCTGCAAACTGCGGATATGCTGACCCGCAATCCCAACAGTAACATCAGTAATTTTGTAGCCCGAAGCAGCTTCAGCTTCCGCCACTGCTTCTTTTATTGAAGCAACCGTTTGTGTAATATTGTTGACAACTCCACGGTGAACGCCTAAACTTTTGGCTTTTCCAACACCTAGAATTTCAATCTTTCCATGTTCATTTTTTCTGCCGACCATCGCCACGATTTTCGTGGTTCCAATGTCGAGTCCTACTGCTATTCCTTTGTTATTCATCACTGTTTCTTTTGGTTGCAACAATTTGGTTATTAAATTTTAGGTTGATTGTTTTGTAATAATTCATCCCGACTTTACCGAGATACTGGTTGTAAAACAATTTTAATTTTTCAAATTTCTTTTCGAAATCTTTTAATTCGCCAAATTCAATGATGTAATCTCCTTTGTTAACCAACAAAATAAACGAATTTGGTTGTTGTTTTTTTACGGCGATAATGTGTTTTTTCAACAACTTATCAGCCATTACGAATTTTAGCAGTTCATTTAATCCTTTAAAATCTTCTTCTTCTATCTTTCCACCAACCAGCATTACCTCAGCTGAATACAAATTTGAGAGCGGGATTTTGGTCAGTTCTTTGGTTAAATAATATTCATCTTCCCCGGTATTTACTCTTGCGACTGGCGTTTCCTGTGTGATTTCAACCGACATTTCTCCGTCGATATTTTGAAAAACTTCAGATTTTTTGATGAATGAACTCTTGTTTAAAGTTTGTTCTACCTCTGAAATATTTAAATTCCCCAATGGAATTTGAGAAACTTTCAATTTATTTCCATCAATTAAAATCCGCACCAAACTATCATTCACAAAATAAGTTCCCGATTCGTGGTCAATTTTGATTTTAATGTCTTTTAATTCTTTACAAGCATGACGTTGCGCGGAAAAACTTACCAGAAACGCAAGAATCGCCACACCTAAAAATGCTTTTAATATGGTGAGTTTAGCCTTCATACAACCATTGTTTTATAGGTTTTACCAACGTGTCTATGTTTCCTGCACCAACTGTTACCAAGACGTCAAATTCTTTGGTTTTGATTTTACCCATCGCATCTTGTAGCGTGGAAATTTCTTTTTTGTCTAAATTAATTTGCTCCAACAACCATGCAGAATGAATTCCTTCCAAAGGCTCTTCACGCGCCGGGTAAATATCCAGCAAAATCAATTCATCAAACTGACTTAAACTTTCTGTAAATCCTTCCGCAAAATCTCTCGTTCTCGTAAACAAGTGTGGCTGGAAAACACCCAAAACTTTTTTTCCCGGAAACATTTCACGAACGGAATGTGTAACCGCATTCAATTCCGTAGGATGGTGTGCATAATCGTCGATATAAATTTTCCCATTGATGTCCCAACGGTTGAATCTGCGTTTCACGCCGATGAAATTTTCCAGTCCGTATGCAATTTTATGCGCCGGAACTTTCATGTAATCCGCCACCGCAATTGCAGCCGTTGCATTTTCCACATTGTGTTTGCCAGGCAATTGCAATTTGAAATTTTTGAGCAATTCGCCATCCGGCGTTTTTACTTCAAAGTGGTAAATTCCATTTTCAATTTTTATATTAATGGCATCGTAATCGGCGCCACTTTCCACACCATATGTCATGGCATTGGCAATCGGCAAACCTTTTCTGACAAATAATTGTTCTTCTATTTTAGAGCCAAATTCAATAAAGGTTTCCTCCAAAGTTTCTTTGTCGCCGTAAATGTCCAAATGATCGGCATCCATCGAAGTGATGATTCCGATTTTTGGGGAAAGACGCAAGAAAGAACGGTCAAATTCATCGGCTTCTGAAACGGTAATTTTTCCGCCGTTCATGATGACGTTGGAATCATAATTTTCCACTACACCACCCAAAAACGCAGTACTTTCCAATCCTGCTTCTTTTAAAATATGTCCTAAAATTGAAGAAGTTGTGGTTTTCCCATGCGTTCCGGCAACGGCTATCCCATAAGTATTCGCAGTAATTTCTCCTAAAACAGCTGAACGTTTTAAGATTTCGAAATTATTTTGAAGGAAATATTGGTATTCTTTTAAATAAATGGGAACTGCAGGCGTATGAATCACCAATGTATTTTCAGGATTTAGAAAATTTGGTATTTTGGTCAAATCATCGTCGTAGTGCAAATCTATTCCTTCTTCTTCCAATTTTTTGGTCAATTCCGTGAGCGTTTTGTCGTAGCCCAAAACTACTTTTTCCATCGATTTGAAATAACGCGCAAGCGCACTCATTCCAATCCCTCCGGCTCCGATGAAATAATAATATGTCTTGTCTAAAACGCTCATACAAATAATTATTTTGAATTCTGAATTCTGAATTTTGAATGATTCATCATCAGATTAAATTTAAAATTATATCCACAATTTCTTTTGTAGCATGGGGTTTTCCTAGCTTTTTGATACTATCGGAAAGTTCTTTTTGATGATTTTCATTTTGCGCCAAATCCAAAGTTGCATTGACCAATTTCAATGGAACCTCATCGTCTTTGTACATGATTGCCGCATTTTTATCGACCAAAGATTTTGCATTTTTGGTTTGATGGTCTTCTGCCGCAAATGGAAACGGAACCAAAATCACAGGTTTTCCAATCAAACACAATTCCGAAATCGCCATCGCTCCCGCACGCGAAACGATTATATCTGCCGCCGCATAAGCATCCTGCATGTTGTAAATAAATTCAGAAATGTGAATTCCTTCAACATCTTTTGCAGTTTGTTCTTTTATTTTCTGGTATTCCAACTTTCCGGTTTGCCAGATAAGCTGAACATTGTTTTTTTCTAATTCATTAATCCCTTCAATCCAAGCATTGTTCAAAGTTCTTGAACCTTGACTTCCGCCAACTGAAAGAATAACCGTTTTTTCAGGATTTAAACCAAAAGATTCAACCGCTTTATTTCTTTCAGGTAAATTCTGAAATAATTCTGCACGAATCGGATTTCCGGTGTGATGCACTTTTTCTTGTGGAAATTGAGAAATTCCTTCATATGCTGTACAAATCGCAGCTGCACTTTTTGCCAATAATTTATTGGTAATTCCAGGAAAAGAATTCTGTTCCTGAATGACAATCGGAACTCGTTTCGATGCTCTTTTCAACAAAGGACCACTTGCGTATCCGCCCGTTCCAACTGCGATATCCGGTTGAAATTCTCTAACGGTTTTCGAAGCTAGGTTTAAACTTTTGATTAATTTGAAAGGAAAAGAAAAATTAGACAATAAATTTCCACGGTTAATTCCGGCAATTGGCAATCCGATAATCGGATAACCTGCTTTCGGAACTTTTTCCATTTCCATTTTGCCTTCAGCTCCTACAAATAAAATATCTGCATCGGGCAAACGGCGTTTGATTTCGTCTGCAATCGCAATTGCAGGGTAAATGTGACCACCGGTTCCTCCTCCGCTGATGATAATTTTAGGCGATATCCTGGATAATTGCTTCACTGTTTCTTTTTTCTTCTAATTCAATTTCTTCCGGCGATTTGATTGCGCGGCTCACACTCAAAATAATCCCAAACGCTATACACGTTACCCAAAGGGCCGTCCCCCCATAACTGATCATCGGCAGCGGTTGTCCCGTTACCGGAAATAAATTTACCGCTACCCCCATGTTGATTAACGCCTGAAATATCACAGGCAAGCCGACGGCAAAGACGAGTAATGTCCCAAAAAATGTATGGATTTTGGTGGCGATGATCATGATTCTAAACAATACCAAAAGGAAAAGGAAGAGCAATAATGCGCCTCCGAACATTCCGTATTCTTCTACTATAATTGCATAAATAAAGTCAGATGATGACTGCGGTAAAGTATGTTTGAACACACTTTTTCCCGGCTGCAGATTAAAAACACCTCCACGGTTGATGGCAGCTTTTGCATGTTGAACCTGGTAAGATGCTAATCCGTCATCGTTGGAAAAATTGTCAATTCTTGATTTCCATGTATGCACACGTGAATTGGGAATCATATCTGCATAATTAAATGCAACAAAAACGAAAATTCCTCCGGCGACAATTCCTGTAGTTAAAATTCCTAATAAAAATTTAAGCGGAAATCCACCCAAAAACAGAAGCGTCATCGCCATTACAAAAAGCATGGCAGCGGTAGAACCGTTTGCAGGGAAAATTAATCCGATAATGACAAACATCGGGAAGAAAAGCGGAAAAATCGTTTCCGAAAACTTTACTTGTTTGTTTCTGATTTTGGTTAAATACCTTGCGATATAAACCAATAAAACCATCGAAGCAAAAGTCGAAGTCTGAATCGTAATCGAAGTTCCCGGCAGCTTTAACCAACGCGCAGCGTTTGCGCCGTCAATAGTCGTCCCCTGTACCAAAGTCGCTACCAGCATGATGAATACGATGGGCAATCCGAGCAACGCAATTCCTCCGAAATATTTATAATCCACTCTTTGCAGCGTCACTATGATAATTACTCCAATAATCAAAAAGAATGCATGCTTTCCAATGTGCGAAAACACCGATCCTGAACCTACTGTATAAACCAAGTTTGAACTTGCCGAATATACCGGCAAAAATGAAAAGATAGCCAAAAACACTATGAATGCCCATAGGTATTTGTCTCCTTTAATGTATCTTTTCAAAAATGCTAACATCTTATTTTTCGTTTTGCGAAATTCGAATTTCGAGTTTCTAATTATAAATTTTTAATTTCTTTTTTGAATTGATTTCCCCTGTCTTCGTAATTTTCGAACAAATCAAAACTTGCACAAGCCGGTGAAAGTAAAACCGTATCGCCTTTTTTGCCTAACATATAAGCTGCACGAACAGCGTCCTGCATCGATTTTGTTTCGACGATGTTATCCACCAAACCTTCAAATGCGGAAAGGATTTTGGAATTGTCAAGCCCCAAACACACAATCGCACGTACTTTCTTTTTCACTAAAGGAATTAAATCCGAATAGTCATTTCCTTTATCAGTTCCACCTACGATCCAAACGGTCTGCGTATTCATGCTTTCCAAAGCATAATAAGTTGCATTGACGTTGGTGGCTTTTGAGTCGTTGATGAATTCAATCCCACCAATTTTCAAAACGGTTTCCAATCTGTGTTCAACTGCTGTGAAGTCAGACAAGCTTCTTTTGATGGTGTCTTTTCTTATTTTTAAAATATTGGCTGCCGTTGCTGCTGCCATTGTGTTTGCAACGTTGTGTCTTCCACGAAGTGAAAATTCTGATATAGAAAGTTTCAATTCATAGGGATAATTTACATGAACATTTGAGTCATCTGCATAAGTTCCATCTTGCATTTCTGTATTCATAGAATATGGTATTTTTTTAGCGTTTGTGTTAATTTCTTTTAATAATTCTACCGTTGTATCGTCGTCAAAATTGTACACGAAATAATCTTCGTGGGTTTGGTTTTCAGTTATTTTAAATTTGGAACGTGCATAGAGTTCCAGTTTGTAATCGTATTGATCTAAATGATCGGGGGTAATGTTCAATAAAATCGCGATATAAGGTTTAAATGTCGCCACATCATCCAATTGAAAGCTACTGATTTCCAATACATAATAATCGTAAACATCATCCACAACTAACTGCGCAAAACTTTTCCCGATGTTTCCACCTAAACCGACATTCAATCCTGCTTGTGTCAAAATGTGATAAACAAGTGAAGTCGTTGTGGTTTTACCATTGCTTCCTGTAACTGCGATGATTTTCGCTTCTGTATATCTTGAAGCAAATTCAATTTCAGAAACCACAGGAATATTTTTAGAATTCAATTGCAGAATTAAATCTGCTTTTTTAGGAATTCCAGGACTTTTCACGACCAAATCCGCATTCAGTATTTTTTCTTCGGTATGAAATCCTTCTTCAAATTCGATTGAATTTTCAATGAGCGTATTTTTATATTCATCTTTTAAATTGCCTTTGTCTGACAAAAAAACTTCAAAACCGTGTTTCTTTCCTAAAAGCGCAGCACCGACTCCGCTTTCTCCACCACCTAATATCACCAATCGCTCTTTCATTTTATCTCATTTTTAAAGTGATGACACAAGCAACTGCGAGGATAAATCCGATGATGACCATGCGGTTTACGATTTTGCTTTCGTGGTAACCTTCTTTTTGGTAATGATGATGCAAAGGTGACATCAGGAAAATCCTGCGACCTTCACCAGATTTCTTTTTGGTATATTTGAAATAAGAAACCTGAAGCATTACCGATAAACTTTCTGCGAAGAAAATTCCGCAAAGTACCGGAAGCATTAATTCTTTTCTTACGATAATAGCAATGACAGCAATCAACCCACCAATAGTCAAACTTCCTGTGTCTCCCATAAAAACCTGTGCCGGATAAGTATTGTACCACAAAAATCCAATCAATCCTCCGATAAATGCAGTACAGAAAATCACTACTTCCTCTGTTCTCGGTATAAATACAATATTGAGATAATCCGCAAAAATGATATTCCCTGAAACGAATGCAAACAGCGCCAAAGCGGCAACAATGATGACCGAAGAACCCGCTGCTAGACCGTCAATTCCATCAGTTAAATTTGCTCCGTTGGATACGGCTGTGATGATGAAAATTACGGCAAGCAAATAAACAATCCATTCATATTTTAATTTCCCGGACTCATCCATCCAGAAAAGTAATTTCCCATAATTGAATTCATTATTTTTCAAAAAAGGAACGGTTGTATCTAAACTTTTTTCTTCTTGACCGAATTTAATAATCTGATTACCAATTACTTTCCCTTGCTCAACCGGGACCTGATGTTTCACAGTCACATCCGGACTAAAATAAATCATGGCTCCTACAAATAATCCTAATCCAACCTGACCTAAAACTTTGAATTTTCCTTTAAGCCCTTCTTTATTTTTTCTAAAAACTTTGATGTAATCGTCAATAAACCCAATCGCACCTAACCAGACCGTTGACACTAAAAGAATGATGATGTAAATATTGTTCAATTTCGCAAACAACAAAACCGGAATGATCGTCGCCAAAATGATGATGACCCCACCCATTGTCGGCGTTCCCTGTTTTTCTTTTTCGCCTACTAATCCTAAATCACGAACGGTTTCTCCCAATTGTTCACGACGTAAATAATTGATGATTTTTTTACCGAAAAACAAAGCAATCAACAATGCCGTAAGCACCGCCATTCCTGCTCGGAACGAGGTATATTGGAACATTCCCGAACCCGGAATGTTGAATTGTTTGTCTAGAAAATCGAATAAATAGTATAACATAAATTATTTATTGAGCTGATTACTTAATTCTTGTGCTGTTTCCAAATCGTCAAAATGATGTTTCACACCTTTGATTTCCTGATAAGTTTCGTGACCTTTTCCGGCAATCAAGATGATATCGCCTTTTTCAGCCATTTTGTAAGCTGTTTTTATCGCTTCTTTTCTATCGGTAATTTTCAAAGTTCTATTGTAAAATTGCGGTTCTACGCCGGCTTCTACTTCTTTTAAAATTTCTTCCGGATCTTCGCTTCTTGGATTGTCCGAAGTGAAAATTGCCAATTCCGACATTCTCGCTGCCATTTTCCCCATTTCAGGGCGTTTCGTTCTATCTCGATCGCCGCCACAACCTACAATTGTGATTAGTTTTTCGTTTCGGGTTCTGATATTTTGAATCGTATTTAAAACATTTTCCAAAGCATCGGGCGTATGCGCATAATCTATAATCGCAACAATTCCTCCCTGAGATTTGAAAGTCTGGAATCTTCCGTCCACATTTTTCAATTTGCTCAAATGTGTCAAAACTTCTTCTTGATCAATTCCCAAAAGAATTGCAATACTATAAACCGCCAATAAATTATAAGCGTTGAACTGTCCAATCAGCGGCGTCCAAAATTCTTTTCCATCCAGCAAAAGCAACATTCCGTCAAATTGATTTTCAAGAATTTTTGCCTTGAAATCTGCATCCGTTTTTAACGCGTATGAATATCTTTTTGCAGCTGAATTCTGAAGCATCACTACTCCGTTTTTATCATCCAAATTGGTCAACGCTAAAGCTGATTTTGGTAATTCATCAAAGAATTTCTTTTTGGCTTTGATGTATTCTGCAAAAGTTTTGTGGTAATCTAAATGGTCGTGCGTTATATTGCTGAAAACTCCGATTTGAAAGTGTAATCCTGCAATTCTGTTTTGATGAATTCCGTGTGAACTTACTTCCATCACCGCAAATTCACAACCTTTTTGAACTGCTTCGCTAAAGATTTTGTTCAAAGTCAAAATATTAGGTGTCGTGTGTGAAGATGGATATTCGTTTCCATGAACTAAAATTCGAATGGTCGAAATTAAAACCGTCGCATAACCCAAAGATTCCAACAAGTTATAAGTCAAAGTTGAAGTTGTGGTTTTTCCGTTCGTGCCGGTAATCCCGATCAATTTTAATTTTTCGGTTGGATTATCGTATAAGTTCGAAGCAATAATTCCCAATGCGATGGAAGAATTGGCAACGACAACGTAAGTTACATTTGGATTAATTTCCTCCGGTTTTCTTTCGCAAACAATAGTGATGGCTCCGCTTTCAATGGATTTTTGAATGAAATCATGACCGTCAACTTGTGTTCCGGATTGTGCCACAAATAAAGTTCCCTTTTGAATTTTTCTTGAATCAAATTCAACCGACAGTATTTCAGAATCAACGTTTCCGATGATTTCGATCAGTTCAACTTTATATAGTAAATCCTTTAACTTCATAATTCTATCCTTCCAAAGTCAAATAAATTGTTTCACCTTTTCTAAATCCTGCACCAGCGGGAATGGATTGTGCGGTCACTTTTCCGATTCCGGAATACCTTACATCCAATCCTAAATTTTCCAAAGCCGGAATTACATTTACACCACTTTTTCCCACCACGTTTGGAATGCGGTTGCTTTCGTGGTTAGGTTTGAATTTGGGATCTGTTTTTATCGTTTTCTCCACATCAACCAAAAGCGGCGCGTACGGAATCGGTTGCGGCGTTCGCGAATAAACCCAGTCCGCAATTTTCTTGAAAACCGGTGCTGTCACACCTCCACCGTAATAACCTTTCCTTCTATCCGGTTTATGAATTACCACCACGCAAGTATATTTTGGATTGTTTGCCGGAAAAAACCCTGCGAATGAAGCACGGTATTGCATCGGTTGATTTTTGATCCAATATTCTACACGTGAGGTTCCCGTTTTACCTGCGATTTCATAATGTTCGGTAAAAATATTTTTCGCCGTTCCTGCAGAAACTGCTTTTTCAAGCATTTTCGTAACAGCCTCTATATTTTCCGGAGAAGCCATTTGCTTAACTAGAACCTGTGGTTTAAATTCTTTCAGCTCTCCGTTATTTTTTTCAATTTTATCGATAAATAAAGGTTTTAGCATCATTCCGCCATTGGCAATTCCATTGTAAAAAGTCAAAACCTGTAAAGGCGTCATTTTGAATCCGTACCCATAAGACATCACCGGTAAAGTAATTTTACTCCAGTTCGGATCAGTTGGCGAATGAAACTGCGGAACCGCTTCGCCAGGAATATCGATTTCCATCGGTCTGGTTAAATGCCATTTTGCCAATTGGTCAAAATATTCCTGCGGCTCGCTTCCATAAGCTTCATTGATCAATTTTGCAGTTCCGATGTTTGAAGATTTAATCAAAACACCTTCCACCGTCAATGTTCCGTTTCCGTGTGTATCAGTAATCGTTCTGTTGTAAATTCTGTATCGTCCATTCCCTGTCTGAACTTGGGTTTCCGGTCTAAATTTTCCATTTTCCAATCCCGCCAAAATAGAAATCGTTTTGAAAGTTGAACCCGGCTCAGCTCCTTCCCCTACTACATAATTTAATCTGTCTGAATAAATGCTGTCGGTTACTTTTTGAAGATTGACAATCGCTTTAATTTTCCCTGTTGCAACTTCCATCACCGCCACACAACCGTGATCAGCATTGAATTGAACCAATTGATCGTGCAAAGCGGCATAAGCTGCAATCTGCATTCCCGCATCAATAGTTGTGTAAACATTAAATCCTTCAATCGGTTCCTGCTCCCAGGATTTGAATGGCTTCCACTTTCCTCCACCCATGAATTGCTCCCATCTTTTACCTTCCGTTCCTTGAAGATATGTAGAATAAGCACCTTCCATTCCGGTTTTTCCCCTTTGGTCGTCGTAACCAATTGTTCGCGCACCCACATCTTTTAAAACCAATTCTCTTCTTGGCTTTGTTTCATGGATTATTCCGCCCTTATTTTGTCCTTTGTTGAAAATCGGAAATGATTTTAATCTTTGGTATTCGTCGTAATCCAAACCTTTAATCAAAGTCATGTAACGGTTTTTCTTTCTGCGCTCTGTTCTGAATTTATTTTCGAAATAAGAAGCCGGTTTTGGGAACATTTTAGCCAAAGAATCAGAAAGAACTCCTACTTCAGCATCAAATAATTCATCATCAATTACAGTTAAATCAACATAAACATTGTGAATTGTAACGGTTGTCGCCAACAAATCTCCGCCTGAAGCATATAAATTTCCACGTTCCGATTGCTCAGTTGACAATCGAAAACTTTGCTGAGCAAATTCTTCCAATTCAGCGCCTTCTGACACACGAATCTGAATCATGGAATAAATAATCCCAAATGCAATCAGCAGTAAAAAAGCGGAAATCAGATATCCGCGCATCAAAATATGTTTACGGTTGGCTATCATATACTTTCTTTATTAATACATAGGGTTGTTCTTCAGTCAAACTAATCCCTATGGACGCTGACTGTCTGATGATTTCAGGCTCCAATTGCAAACCCATTAAGAGTCTGTGCGCATCTGTATATTGAGATTTTAAACTGGAAACCTCTTCATCCAATTTATTAATTTGAACTACTTTTTTGTCAATCCAATGCGAACTTGAAATACTGATAAATGCCAATAACATCAAAAACATAACAAAACGCCAGTTCTGCATAGAACCGTCATCCACCAAAAATTTCCCTTTGAGGATATCTTTGACAGAAATATTGCTTTTTGTATTTTTTCTTTTAGCCATTGGTTTCATTTTTAACAGCTATACGCATTTTTGCACTCCTTGCTCTTGGGTTGGTTTTAATTTCTTCGGCGGTCGGAACAATCACTTTTGACTGAAGGGTTTTGAAAGGTGCAGACCAATTTCCAAAAACATCCCGCTCCGGATCACCTTCAAACATTCCGGTTTTCATATATCTTTTTACCAAACGATCTTCTAACGAATGGTAAGAAATCACCACCAAACGACCGCCGTCTTCGATCACTTCTCCACACTGCATCAACATTTCACGCAGGGAGGCCATTTCGTCGTTAACTTCAATTCGCAATGCCTGAAACAATTGCGCAAAGAATTTGTTCTCTATATTTTTTGGGATGTAACTGAAAATTCCTTTCAGTTGATTTATTGAATTAATTTTCTGTGAACTGCGAAAGGCAACGACTTCTTTTGCCATTCTACGTGAATTTTTCAATTCACCATAGTAATAGAAAATTTCAGCTAATTTTTCTTCTTCATACTCATTCAAAATCAACTTAGCCGTCAATTTTGCGCTTTGGTTCATGCGCATATCCAATTCTCCATCAAAACGGGTAGAAAAACCACGTTCAGGCGTATCGAACTGATGCGAAGAAACACCCAAATCTGCCAAAACGCCAGCAACTTTTTTAATCTTCAGAAATCTTAAATTATTTTTCAAATACCTGAAATTCTGCATCACGAGCTGAAATCTGGAATCATCAATCAAATTTCTTTGCGCATCTTCATCTTGGTCAAAAGAAATTAATTTTCCTTCTTCCTTTAGTCTATTCAAAATTTCACGCGAGTGACCACCGCCACCAAAAGTACAATCAACATAAATCCCGCTGGAATCATGAATCAATTCACTCACACTTTCGTCTAATAAAACAGGATTATGATATTCCATTTTCATTCTTATTTCCCATTACCTCTTCCGCCAATTGCGCGAAATCATATTCATCTACATTCACAGATTGCTCATACTTTTCTTTGTCCCAAATCTCAATCACATTGATTGAAGAAGAGAGTACCACATCTTTGGAAATCCCGGCAAAAGCAACCAAATCTTTAGCAATTTGAATTCTGCTGTTCCCGTCAATTTCCACCACTTTTACACCCGCGGTAAACTGTCGGATGAAATCGTTGTTCTTTTTAACGAAACGATTCAGCTGATTTATTTCCGACATTACCTTATTCCACTCGCTCATCGGGTGCAATTCCAAGCAATTTTGAAACACAGAACGCTTCAGCACAAAACCTTCTTCCATTACCGTAAGGAGCTGTTTTTTAAGCCCTACCGGTAAAGGAAGCCGTCCTTTTGCATCTACTTTGCATTCATATGTTCCAATCAGTGGATTCAAATAAAAAATTTTATCAAAAATATAAACTTTTTACCACAATTTCCCACAAATTACCACTTTGTTGAAAACTTTTACCACCTTTCTACACAAAAACAATTCATTTCATCATCAAATCTGCTATTGATAAGAACTTCAACTTATTAACTCATTTTTACATATATTAAATTTTAACAGAAATTGAATTTTTAATTATTATATGACAGAAATCGCTATTTTTGTGTCACAACAAAGGAAAATGCTGATAAAACTCAAGAGGTCGAAAAAATTTTCATACATCGAAGAAGGAGAAGGAGTACCTATTGTATTGCTCCATGGTTTAATGGGAGAATTGAGTAATTTCAGTTCGCTTACCAATCATTTTTCGACTCAAGGTTACAAAATATTTGCCCCAAAATTACCCATTTACAGCTATCCGCTGCTTAGTACAAATGTTTCGAGTATTGCAAAATTTGTAGCTCGATTTCTGAAAGAAGTTGTTCAGGAACCTGCTATTTTAGTCGGAAATTCTTTGGGTGGACATTTAGGTTTAGTTGTAACCCACAAACATCCTGAGCTGGTAAGAGCATTGTGCCTTACCGGAAGTTCAGGTTTGTATGAAAAATCTTTTGGGGAAACTTTCCCGAAGCGTGGTGATTATGATTATGTACTTCGCAAAACACAAGAAGTTTTTTATGACCCTGCGGTGGCAACGAAAGAAATCGTAGATGATGTTTTTGAAACTGTAAATGACAGAAAAAAAGCCATCAAAACGCTTTACATCGCGAGAAGTGCCATCAAACACAACATGAAAAATGATTTGAAAGAAATTCAGACGCCTGTTTGTTTGATTTGGGGAAAACAAGATGGTGTGACACCACCTGAAGTTGCTGTGGAATTCAATGAAGGCTTGCCTAATTCATCTTTGTACTGGATCGATAAATGTGGTCATGCGCCGATGATGGAGCATCCTGAAGTTTTCAATGAACTTTTGAACGATTGGCTTCAAGAGAAAAAAATAACTGCAAAAGGATGAATGTAAAAGCAGAATTCATCAAAAGCGCTCCAAAATGGACCGAATGCCCTGAACCGAACATCCCTGAATACGCTTTCATCGGACGATCAAATGTTGGAAAATCTTCATTGATCAATATGCTTGCAGATAAAAAAGATTTGGCAAAAACTTCCGGAACTCCAGGAAAAACACAGTTGCTGAATGTTTTTTTGATGAATGAAAAATGGTACCTGATGGACTTACCGGGATTTGGATACGCGCGTGTTTCGAAAGTAAAACGCGGGGAATTTCAGAAAATGATTACCAATTACCTGACGCAACGCCCTAATTTGATCAATACATTTATATTGATTGACTGTAGAATTCCACCACAGAAAATCGATTTGGAATTTATGGAGTGGATGGGCGAAAACCAGATTCCGTTTTCGATGGTTTTCACCAAAATAGATAAGATCAGCAGCGCGGCTTTGCAAAAAGCATTGCTTCATTATAGAAAAGAAATGCTAAAAACCTGGGAATCGATGCCGCAGGTTTTTACCACTTCCGCTACCGGTCGCATCGGCAGACTTGAACTTTTGAATTACATCAATACAATTAATGAACAGTTAGAAGGTCAATTTAAAAATTAACCCTCAAAAGTTTCTTCATATAATTTAAAGGCGTCCTGTAATATCTCCAAAGCAATTTCTCTGCCTAAGAAATCTTCTACCACAACGGCTTTATTTTCTAATTTTTTATAATCTTCAAAGAATGCTCTCAATTCCAAGACGGTATGTGGAGGCAATTCTGAAATATCATTTAAGTGGTTTACACTCGGATCACCAGCGCTTACTGCGATCAATTTATCATCCGCTTCACCACCATCCAACATACGCATCACACCTATGATTTTTGCAGGAACGATACAAAGTGGAACTACGTCAATCTGCGTCAAAATCAAAATATCCAACGGGTCTTTGTCGTCACAATATGTTTTCGGGATGAATCCGTAATTCGCCGGATAATACATAGATGAATAAATCACACGATCCAAAATCAACATTCCGCTTTCTTTGTCCAATTCATATTTGGCACGCGTTCCTTTTGGAATCTCAATGATTCCCTTCACTACATCAGGCAGGTTGGTTCCCGGCGTCACATCATGCCAGGGATTAAATTGTTCTTTCATTATTATTATTTATTCTATTTTATTAATTTTTCTATTGCCAATTTGTATCCGTTCAATCCTTTTCCAGAAATGATTTCTATACAATTTTCTCCCGTAAGTGAAATTTTTCTGAAATCTTCTCTTGCATAAATGTCAGAGATATGCACTTCAATCACAGGGATGGAAATCGCTTTTACCGCATCTGCCAATGCATAAGAATAATGTGTCAAAGCGCCTGCATTCAAAACAATTCCATCATAATTAAATCCGATTTCGTGTAATTTATCAATCAAATCACCTTCATGATTCGATTGAAAATAATGCATGGAAACTTGGGGAAATTCTTTTCTTAAAGATTCAAAATATTCCTCAAACGAAACATTTCCGTAAATTTCAGGCTCTCTTTTTCCCAATAAATTAAGATTGGGTCCGTTGATGATTTGAATCTGAATCATTTTTTAATTAATTTATAAATCCCACTGATTTAAATCTGAAATGAAATGATGCGCAGTCATGTCATACTGAATGGGAACGACTGAAACATAACCTTCGCTCAAAGCATTTTCATCCGTATCTTCTCCTTTGTCCAAATTCACAAATTCTCCCGTCAACCAATAATATGACCTTCCGCGCGGATCTTTTCTTTCATCATAACTTTCTTTCCAAACTGCATTTGCTTGGCGGCAAGCTTTGATTCCTTTGATTTGTTCTTTCGGTAATTTCGGGATGTTTACATTGAGAATCATTCCTTTCGGCATTTCCTTTTCGATGGATTCTCTTACAATTTTTTGGATGAATTCTTTCGCTGCATAAAAATCTGCACTATACGAAAAATCAGAAAGTGAAAAACCGATTGCCGGAATTCCTTCTATTCCCGCTTCAACAGCTGCCGACATCGTTCCCGAATAAATCACATTGATTGAAGAATTGGAACCATGATTGATTCCTGACACACAAATGTCCGGTATTCTTGGCAATATTTTAGTGATAGCAAGTTTCACACAATCTACCGGCGTTCCCGAACAAGCCCATTCTCTGTCTTTCTGAGGTCCGTCGTCGATTCTGATTTTCTCGCAAAACAAAGTCGAGTTAATTGTGATTGCGTGCCCCATACCGCTTTGCGGACTGTCCGGAGCCACTACATACACATCTCCTATTTCGTTCATCATGTCAATCAGAGCACGTATTCCGGGCGCGGTGATTCCGTCATCATTTGTTACAAGAATAAGTGGTTTTTCGTGTGGATTCATTTATATTTGTGCGTTTGAGTCCGCAAAGTTAATCAAACTATTTTTGGCTTTATATTTGTGTGGCACAAATAACATAAATTTATATTCAATAAAAAGGCTTTTATGCTGATGAAAAAAACATTCATACTCCTATCCTTTCTGTCAATGTGTTTTTTGGCATTCTGTTTCTGTACTCCTGATTTGGGTACAGACGATTCCAAAATCAAAACCATTATCAAAAATGTCAGAAATACACTTACCTATATGCACTATCGCCCTCAGCAGATAGACGATAATTTCTCGGAAGATGTTTTCAAAATGTATTTGGAAAAAGTCGATCCGTCAAAAAGATATTTTTTAAAATCCGATTTTGAACATTTCAAAAAAGACATCCACAATTTAGATGATTATTTCAACAACCAGGATTTAACTTTTTACCATTCAACGGTTGATACGATTTATAAAAGAATTTCCGAAACAAAAGCTTATTCAGATGAAATTTTGAAAAAACCATTTGATTTCACAACTGAAGAAGATTTACTAATTGGCGATGATTTGATCCAATATGCAGCTGACAAAAAAGAAGCAAAAGAACTTTGGAGAAAATATTTAAAATACAACACTTTGCTTGAACTAGTGCGTCTACAAGAGGATTCTACCAATGTAAAAAAAGCATTCAAAGACCTTGAAAAGGAAGCAAGAGAAAAAGTTGCAGAAAATACAACTGATTTTTTCCGCCGCATGGAAAAGAGAAAAAAAGACGAATACCTGACTTTATACATCAATTCATTTACAGAAAAGTATGACCCGCACACCAGTTATTTTTCTCCACAAGACAAAGATGATTTTGATGTAAGCATCTCTGGACAGTTGGAAGGAATCGGTGCGAGACTACAAGACAAAAAAGGAAATGCAACTATCATGGAGCTTGTGATTGGCGGACCGGCTTGGAAAGACGGACAATTGGAAGTAGGTGACCAAATCACACATGTAAAACAAAAAGGTGAAGATCCTGTAAACATCGTAGGAATGTTATTGGACGAAGCCATCCGACACATCAGAGGTAAAAAAGGAACTGAAGTTATTTTGACTGTAAAGAAAAAGGATGGTTCTATCAAAGACATCAAATTGATTCGTGATGTAATCGAGCAGGAAGAAGTTTTTGCAAGAAGTGCAGTCATCGAAGACGGTGGCGACAAATACGGTGTGATTTATCTTCCTGAATTTTACACCAATTTCAATGACAAAAACGGACGCGATCCTTCAGATGATATTTCAAAAGAAATCATAGAGCTAAAGAAAGAAAACATCAAAGGTTTGATTTTTGACCTTCGTTACAACGGCGGTGGCTCATTGGAAGAAGTAGTTGAAATCGCAGGATTGTTTATCCCCAAGGGGCCTATCGTACAGGTTCGCAGAAGCGACGGACAGATGAAAGTACACGAAGACAGAGACCCTTCTGTTTTATATGACGGACCGCTTGTGATCATGGTCAACGAACTTTCGGCTTCGGCTTCGGAAATCTTGGCTGCTGCAATGCAGGATTACGGAAGAGCCGTAATCATTGGAAGCAACAAAACTTACGGAAAAGGAACCGTTCAGACGTTCATTCCGCTTGACCAGCACACCTACAACCCGGATGAATACGGTTCTTTGAAATTGACCATTCAGAAATTTTACCGTGTAAACGGAGGTTCGACTCAGTTACGCGGGGTTACACCGGACATCACACTTACAGATATGCTTACTTATGCCGACATCAGCGAAGGAAAAGCGCACGATGCCTTGCCTTGGGATCAAATCAAAGCAGTCAAATTTGACAGATGGGCAGCCAAGTTCAACATAGATGATGTGAAGGCCAAAAGTGCAAACCGTTTAAAAGGAAATGCTTATCTGGATTTAATGGAAAAAGGCGCAAGATATTACCAGGATTTGGATAAAATTGACCGTTTCCCTTTAAACCTGGAAAAATACAAAGCAGACCGAAAAATGAGAGAAGACAAATCAAAACAATTTGATTCTATCGACAAATACAAAACAAGATTGAAAATCAAATCTCCGGCTTATGAATTGCCAAAACTTGATCAAGACACAATCTTAGGGACAAGAAGAAAGAACTGGCACAAAGATTTATCCAATGATTTCTATTTAGAAGAATCGGTAAATGTTTTGAAGGACATTTCTTAAAAGAATGTAAGTAGGATGATTTAGACTAGAAGTTCTTATTTATTCCTTTCAATTACATAAAAAAGATAAAGATGACGGTTTCAGATGTATTAATTATATTTGAAACCGTTATTATTTAATACGAAATAAATGTCGCAAGAGTCCGGTTCGTTTAGTCAAACAGCAATCCGAAAAATCAAAAAAAATCCTTTGGGAATAATTTCTTTAGGATTGATTGTGGCAGCGGCATTAATTACCATTTTCTCTTATGGTTTATCCAAAGATAAAGTTGAAAATGCAAATCAGCAAAACGTAATCCTCGCGCACAAACCGATGGGTTATACTCAAAAGTTGATTGAAGTTCCCTTGGCAAATCATTCAGACAAATCTACTTTGAAAGATTTCTTTTTGGGAAAACAGGTTGATGTTGACCAGATTGCCATCACTTCATACGAAATAGAATCAGATTCCATTTCTTATGTACCTTATTTAGGAGACGGACTAGCCGGAGAAATTGTAAAAATCTCACTGAAAGAATGGACAGAAAAAGGGATTTCCATAGATAAGATAGAAAAGGATTTCATTTACACACAATCCTACTGGTTTGGGACCGACAGCTACGGACGCGATTTTTATTCAAGATTAATTATCGGCACACGGATTTCATTTTTAATTGGATTCATAGCCGTTTTCATTTCACTTATTGTAGGCATTCCGATGGGCGCAATTGCAGGTTATTACCGCGGAAGAGTAGATGATGTGATTATGTGGCTCATCAATGTTGTCTGGTCAATTCCTACTTTATTATTGGTAATTGCAATTACACTTGCTTTGGGAAAAGGATTCTGGCAGATTTTTGTCGCAGTCGGATTGACCATGTGGGTGGAAGTTGCAAGGGTAGTTCGTGGACAATTCATCAGTTTCAGAGAGAAAGAATTTGTAGAAGCTGCACGTGCCTTGGGATTCAGCGACCGAAGAATTATTTTCAAGGAAATTTTACCCAATATATTGGCTCCTGTAATTGTAATTTCAGCTGCAAATTTTGCTTCGGCAATATTAGTAGAAAGCGGTTTGAGTTTTCTGGGAATCGGAGCACAACCTCCTACTCCCTCTTGGGGAAATTTGATTAAAGAAAATTATTCACACATCATCATCGGACAGGCGCATTTGGCTTTGTTTCCGGGTGTAGCGATTCTTATCCTTGTCCTCGCGTTCAATGTTTTTGGAAATGTGTTGAGAGATGCATTTGATGTAAGACAATAGAGTATAAGTTAAATGTTTCCGAATTTAGACTTCGAAATTTATACTTATAAATAGATTTATTCAAAAAATTTATTGTAGAAATTTTAATTACTGTAGCGTTGAACCTTGGGTTCAACGCTAATAGTAATTTGTTAGTAGAGAGGTTTGCCTTACGGCTGGGTTTTCATAGCGGTTTGGTTATTAGATTGATGCAAATATGGGGTAGATATTCAAAACTGAAAAGAGGATTTCTCCTGTATTTTTGAAGATTTTTCCTATGCGAAATACAGGAAAAATCCTGTATTTTATTTGATGGGATTTTTGTAAAAATTTTTATTGAAAGTGATTTACGAGTTTGATTGAACGGAATTTTCTCTGGTAAAGACAGGCGCTGAGGGTGGTCATACTTATATAAAATCAACCGTCTTATTCAAAGACACTATAAGAGAAATCACAATTATGTTAGAAAATAAAAAGGATGAATATAAACTCTATGAGTTAGAAGTTATAAAAGTGAAAGGTTAAATTAATAAAAATGAAATAAATAATCCTTTGCTTCTTTCAGATGCTGAATTAATATTGTGATTAATTATTATTGAATTTTTCTATTGCCTTGATTTCATCAGAATTCATTCGGCGAATAATTAGAGTTTTATTTTCTTTCAAAAGATTCAAAATTTTATAAAAAAAAGTTCCATTTAAAGTATCATTTTTCAAAGCAATTGAAATATTCCCTATCAAAATAACTGAATCGTTACTTATAAATGCACTTTGATTTTTAATCAATAAATCATGTATGTCGTCAGGTTTGAGTACAGTTAAACTATCTAATCGTTTTGCATAATCAATATTTTTACTCTTAACCTCGATTGGAATACCACAACCCCAACCTTGGTTTACTTGTTTTGCTTGATGAAAATACATCTTGTCGGAATCCACAATTAAAATATGCGTAAATCCTCTCACATAATTGGGATTAAGTAATGAGTCTTCTAAAATATATACATTATCTATATTGATAACTCTCATCCCTTTGCTCTCCCAATATCTTTCATATTCTGATAAAATAAATCTGTCTTTGGTTGGGAAATATTTCGTTTCAGAAGATTCTTCTTCTTTTGAGGAGCAATTAATAAGAATAAGAGAAATGATAAAGATAGTAATCGTTTTCATGAACCCTAAATTACAATTATTTCCACAAAAAAATCGGTCGGTTACTCATGATAAGTAAATCGACCGATTTAATACTAATAAATATATGTATTCAAAAATTACTCTGAAATCAGAAGTCTAAATCCTTCTCCATGTATGTTGACGATTTCCACATTAGGGTCGTCTTTTAGATATTTTCTAAGCTTTGCAATGTAAACGTCCATACTTCTCGAAGTGAAATAATTGTCATCATGCCAGATGCGGGTCAAAGCAACTTCACGCGGCATCAAATCATTTCTGTAAACTGCAAGCAAACGCAACAATTCACTTTCTTTCGGAGAAAGCTTGTGAGATTTGCTTCCAATCTGCAATTGACGAAGTTTTGCATTGAATTTGAATTTACCTATTTCAAATTCTTCTTGTTCAAATTTTTCTTCATCGGCTGAATGTCTTTGCAATACAGCTCTTATTTTATAAAGCAATACTTCTGAATCAAATGGTTTAAGGATGTAATCATCTGCTCCAATTTTATAACCGTTGAGTACATCTTCACGCATATTTTTTGCGGTAAGAAAGATGATTGGCTGCTCACTTCTCAGATCTTTGATTTCCTTCCCTAAAGTAAATCCGTCTTTTTTAGGCATCATCACGTCAAGGATACACAAATCGAAGTCCCCGCTTTTGAACTTTGTAAGCCCATCTTCGCCATCTATGGCGTGCGTCACATCGAAGTCATTTATAGCAAGATAATCTTTTAGAACGGCACCGAAACTCGGGTCGTCTTCTACCAAAAGTAATTTTTGTTTATCATTCATGTTCTAGTCATTTTTTATGGGCAGTTTTATATAGAAAGTACTTCCTTTTCCTATTTCGCTTTCTGCATGTACACGCCCTTTGTGTAACTCAGTTATTTTTCTCACATATGCAAGACCCAATCCGTGGCCTTTTACATTGTGAACATTTCCGGTTTCTTCGCGGTAGAATTGGTCAAAAATCTTTTTCAAAACTGATTTTGACATTCCGATTCCCAAGTCTTTCACTTCTATAACGAAGAAATTGTCTTCATTATATGTTTTAACAAAAATTTGTGGATTGTCCTCGGAATATTTCCTCGCATTATCTAAAATATTGTTAATCGTGTTTTCTAAGTGGAAAGGGTCTCCTTCTATCACAGAGCGACTCGCCTGATAATCTTCAAAAATAGTGCCATTTCGGTTATCTACTATGAATCGCATATTGGCAACACTTTTCCTTACCAAATCATTAAGGTCCAATTGCTGGGGGTTGATGTCCATCTGGTTGCGCTCCAGCTTTGCCATTCGCAGTACCATTTCGACCTGAGAATTCATTCGTTTGTTCTCTTGTTTGATCAAATCCGCGTAGTACCTTACCTTTTCATTATCATTTATAATTTTTTCATTTTTCAATGCATCTGAAGCAATATTAATGGTTGCAATCGGTGTTTTGAACTCATGCGTCATATTGTTTATAAAATCAGTTTTGACTTCCGAAATTTTTCGCTGATGCTGCATATAATAGATCGCCAGTGAAAAAACGGAAACGATTATCAAAGTAAAAATTATCGTCAGCATCACAATTGGAATGATGGGCCCTAAAATAGACAATTGTTTATCGGGAAAATAAGTTGCAATCAGGTATTGCGGCTTATCGTCTTTGTCATAAAAAATAGGAATCGTATATTCATGATCACTCAAATCAAATTCTTTGGTCGCCACTTTGGTAAGGGTAGAATCGGAGGATAGTAAAGCAATCTGAGGATGTGACTGAACGCCGCGAACTCTTAATTCCTTCGTGAAAATGGAATCGATTAATTCTATATGAACCCTTTTGTCAATCGGACGATTTCCGGCATCTAATCGCGCTAAACGCTCAATTGTATAGGTGGAATTTTTAAAATTTTCTTCTGTATTTAAACTAAAATTCTGGATGATACTTGCTCCCGAATCTTTCTCAATTTTTACAATTTTTTCCTGCGAATATAAATTTGCCTGAGTTAGGCTGTCATTGTATTCATCAGAAAGCGGAATCGCGGAACGTTCCATCACGTAACGTGTAAGGTACAAATAAGTCGTTCCGGCTGAGTCTTGCACCATTTGTGAAGAAATCACCTGTGGCTTGTCAACCGATTTTTTCTGATCGTTGTGTGCTTGGTCAAATTTTTGGTAATACTGCTGCAATTCTCCCTGATTAATTTTCTCTGCTGTCGCATTCATTGCCTGATAAACACGTCCGTTAAATTCCTCTGTTTGAGAATTGAAGACTTTCTTAGACCAATACATCTGAATGATAACCAGACCAATGAGTGCGATACTCATCAAAACGACCAATATATTGTTGAATCCTTTTTTCATATTTTATAAATACAAATTTAACATTTAAAAAGTGTTAAAATTTCGATTAACATGCATTTAACTTGCGTTGACTTTCTTTAACAGTTTGTTGTACACTTCTTCAAATTCTTCTTTTAATTCTTCCAAACCATCATTATTTTTGATGATAAAATCTGAATTAACAATTCGCAGTTCATCTGTCCATTGATTTTGAATTCGGCTGAGCACTTGTTCGCTAGAAACACCATCACGCTCCATCACTCTTTGGATTCTGGTTTCTTCATTAGCTATTACAGAAATGATATAATCACAATCATTGTAAGATCCACTTTCAAAAAGGATTGCAGCTTCTTTTACAATAAATGGAGCGTTTTGACTTTGAATCCAATTTTTGAAATCTTTGAAAACTTCGGGATGAACGATTTGGTTCAATTGTTCCAATAAATCTTTGTTTTCAAATACTTTGGATGAAATGAATTTCCGATTCAATTCTTCATTCAAATAAGCATCTTCACCAAATAGATCTATCAATTTTCTTCTGATTTCAGAACTTTCATTCATCAATTTTTTGGCTTCATTGTCCGAATTGTAAACAGGAATTCCGGTTTCTGAAAACCATTTGGCAATGGTGCTTTTTCCGGAACCTATTCCGCCTGTAAGTCCTACAATTTTCATGTTGAATTCAATTTTAATTTAAAACAAAAAAAGCCGAAGCATTATACTTCGGCTTACAAATTTACTTATTTAAAGATATGTTTAATCTTTTTTCTCTGCACCTGCAGAATAGCGGGCTGAGCTTAATTCTTTTGAAATGGCATTGCGTTCAAATTTTACTTTTCCCGCGCCTGTTTCTAAAATTACGGTATCGGCATTTAATTCAAAAACTTTACCGTGGATTCCTGAAGTCGTAACTACCCAGTCACCTCTTTTCAGTTCTTCCTGGTACTTTTTTTCTTGTTTTTGACGACGCATTTGCGGACGAATCATGAAGAAATAAAATACTAAAATCATTCCTCCTAACATCAGCATCGTAGATATACCCTGGTCTCCTCCCATTTGTAAAATTATATAGTTATTAAATTAAATTTCTTTTTATTGTGCATTCAACGGGCTCATTGCCGGAGCTTGTTGAGTTGGCGCCTGCTCTCCTGTAGGGATATTTGCCGAAATTGTCAACTTTTCTTCTTTTGCCGCTGTATTTGTTGTCAAAGTAACTGTCTTGGTTTGTTTTCCCTGGAATTTACCTGCGTCAAATGAAACTTTAATAGAATCTGTTGCTCCCGGTGCGATTGGCGTTTTTGGGAATTCAGGCACTGTACATCCGCAAGATCCTTTTCCGTCTTTGATGATCAATGGAGATTTTCCTGTGTTTGTAAATTTGAAATAATGCTCCACTTTTGAACCTGCGGGAATATCTCCAAAATCATATGCACTTTGCTCAAATTGTAATTTTGGAGCAGTTGCAGGATCTACAACTTCACTTGCTTGTGCTTCTTTTTCTGCATCTGTATAAAGGCTTGAGGCTTTGTCTTTTTCGCATGAAACTAGTGCGAAAACCGCTACTAAGCTCATTCCTAATAATGTATTTTTCATCTTATTAATTTTTTGATTTACAAATTTAAAAAAATAAAGCAGAAAGCGACCTTATTTATATCATCTATAAGGTTAATTAATTCTGAAATTGCAAAAATGATCAGAAAGAATTCATTTCTTTCATGGAACGATCGAGAATTCCATTGACAAAAACTTTACTTTTTTCGGTCGAATAAATCTTGGAAAGTTCAATGTATTCGTTCAAAGTCGCTTTTGGCGGGATGTTGTGAAAATATTTGAACTCCGTCAAAGCCATTTGCAAAAGAATCAAATCGAGCATTGCAATTCTGTCGAGTTCCCAGTTTTTTGCTTTTTCTTCGATATTTTTTCTGGTTTCCTGATCGTAACGAATTGTTTTTCTCAGCAAATCAATCACAAATTCTTTGTCGTCATCGTCTTTGTAAACTTTAAACAATTTGATTTTTCCCGTACTTTTTGGTGTGAAAGATTTCAAAGTCGTCATCACCATTGAGTTTGCGATGTACAAATCATCTGCCCAGTGGATGTTTTGTTCTTCCAGCCATTCATGCAAAGATTCATTGGGTGCGATGTGATTTTCATAAATTGTCATCATGAATTCCCTGTCATCATTAAAATTATGATTGGGATTGTTCATATAACTAATGAATTCTTCACTTGCGGTAATTTCTTTGTAAATATTGTTTGGATAAGAATCCAGCAAATCCCAAGACAATTGTTTGTTTTTGGAAGTGTAAGAATTCAATTCTTCATTTTCATCCAAAATTCTGAAAACTTCATTTGACACGAATTTCAGATTGGGGTTCAAATCCTTTTCTGTGGTAAAATTTTTGTTTTTGGCAAGTTCGATTTTATGTTCGGCTATTTCTTTTTGGAAATTAAGAAGATTGAGCAAATAAATATACAAATCATAAATCTGGTCAACGCCTTTGAGCATATTTTTTTCGATGGCTCGCTGGTCAGAATCTTCACCAGAACTTTTCCAGGCATAGATTGCCTGCATTGCTTTTTCACGAAGTTGTCTTCTCCCTAACATAATTTCAATTTATTTTTTCTAATCGTCACGGGCACAAAGGTAAGTAAAAAGCAGTAACTTTGCCACGTGAAATCCCTTCAATCTTTAAATAAATATCTCTGGAAATACAAGTGGAAAATGATAGCCGGATTTGGACTCATCATTCTTTCCAACCTCATTTCCATCTATTCCATTGACTTCGTCGGTAAAGCAATTGATGATATAGAAAAAATCCTTACCGGTTTTGGTACAGGCGAAGTGACAGATATGTCCATCGTAAAACGTGGATTATTATACGCTGCGCTGATGTTTATCGGACTGAAATTACTTTCCGGACTATTGACTGTAGGTGTTCGTTTGATGATCATTGCTACTTCCCGACACATAGAATATGATTTAAAAAATGACATTTATGATCATTACCAAAAACTTTCTCTTTCATTTTACAAAAAAAATAAAACGGGAGATTTAATGAATCGTATCACCGAAGATGTTGCATTTGTTAGACAATACTTAGGGCCCGGAATCATGTATCCAATCAACTTAATTTCAACAGCGACCATCTTACTGGTTTTTATGATTGATATCGATTGGAAATTGACTTTGTACACTTTAGGCCCCTTGCCTATTTTATCATTTTTAATTTACAAAGTTGCATCCACAATTAATAAAAAAAGTAAGTCTGTTCAGGAACAGCAATCCCATATTTCATCTATTGTACAAGATACTTTTTCCGGAATCCGTGTTATAAAGTCATTTAATACGGAAACCACAACTGAAGACAATTACGAAAAGGAGGCTGCCGAATACGAAAAAAGAGCGCTTTCTCTTGCACAGACCGAAGCCTATTTTGGGCCTTTGATGATTTTGATTGTCGGCGTGAGTAATTTGCTGATTTTGTATATGGGAGGAGTCCGTTATTATGAAGGTAAGTTGAGCATCGGTGTAGTTGCGCAATATTTCATGTATCTGAATATGTTGATTTGGCCCTTTACTGCTTTAGGCTGGGTGACCATGTTGGTACAGCGTGCAGAAGCTTCTATGTTTAGGATTAATGAATTTCTGAAAGAAAAACCTGAAATCGAAAATCAAATCGAAAAAGAAACGCCGATTCAGGGAAAAATTGAATTCAGAAATGTAAGTTTCATTTATGAAAATACTGGAATTGAAGCTTTGAAAAATGTTTCATTTACAGTCGAAAAAGGAAAATCCTTGGCAATCATGGGACGAACCGGTTCTGGTAAATCTACGATTGCTTTGCTCCTCGCAAGATTATTGCAACCTTCTTCAGGAGAAATATTCATCGATGACGTTCCTTATGAAAATCTGAATTTGAATTCGCTGCGTGATGCGATTGGATTTGTTCCGCAGGAAGCATTTTTATTTTCTGATACGATTGCACACAATATTTTATTTGGTGTAAATGATTCTGAAAAAGGTCAATCCGATGCCGAAAAATATGCGCAAAAAGCTGCCGTTCACAATAATATTATGGGATTTAAAGAACGTTATGAAACCATTTTAGGTGAGCGCGGCGTCACACTTTCGGGCGGACAAAAACAAAGAATTTCCATTGCGCGGGCATTGATTAAAGAACCTGAAATTTTGGTTTTTGATGATTCTCTTTCTGCTGTGGATACAGAAACGGAAGAAGAAATCCTTCAAAATTTACAAAGTGAACTCAATCAAAAAACGACTTTAATTATCACACACCGCATTTCTTCTGCTAAAAATGCTGATTACATTTTGGTATTGGATAATGGGAGAATTGCTGAATTTGGCAAACATTCTGAACTTGTTTCTAAAGAAGGTGTTTATTTCTCATTGGTTCAAAAACAACTAGTTGAGTTAGATTAAAGCAATTCTGAAGGGAATTTAAATCAAAAAGTTTATCACAAAAATTGCCATTTAAGGTTTTTTTTATAGATTTGTTAGCAAAGTATTAACACTTCTTAATAAATACATGATGAGCGACAATGAAAACTTTGACAGGATGGATGGGGATGGCATCTATTCTAAAGTGTTGAGAGCGGGCCGAAGGACTTATTTTTTTGATGTGAGAGAAACGCGCGCCGGAGACTATTACCTCACAGTTACAGAAAGCAAAAAGAACACAAACGAGGACGGTTCTTTCTTCTACAAAAAACACAAAATCTACCTCTACAAAGAAGACTTTGGAAAATTCCGCGACATCTTGGATGAAATTACAGAATTTGTAGTAAATGAAAAAGGTGAAGAAGTGATTTCAGAACGTCATCAGAAAAATTTCGAAACACCGACAACTGCTAACTCTGAAACAAAAACAGGAACTGAATCTTTTACTGATGTAGATTTTGACGATATTTAATATTGTAATCGCCCTTCAAAATAAGCATTCAGAATTTGTCCGCTGAAAGTTCGTAAACGCACTTCAAAAAAATAGATATCACCGGAATATAATTGTATTCTGACCTGTCCGTCAACAAATGAATTATCGGACACATTAAATCCGTAAGAGGTTATGTTTCCATTGTACAAAATCACATCTTCGTAATAAACTGCGTAGTCTAAAGTTTTGGGAGGTAAAATCATATCATAAATCCCGTCCAATGGTGCGCCAAATGGACGGAAAACCTCCAAGTATAAATATGCATCTGAATGTGCATTGCCATAACCAATGAATTCTTCCGACAAAATCAAAGCCCAAACTTCACCATTCTGAATATTTGTTCTTTTGTAAAAATCCGCATATGTCAAAGGAATCGTAATACCATCAAAAGAAACCCGGCCTTCGTTATGGTAATTTCCACCACCATTTGAAAAATCATCGTCTGAACTGATACATGAAACTGTAAAAACAGCTAAAAGCAAAATGGGTAGAATTCTGAATATTTTTTTCATAGTCAAAAATTTCTGTAAAAAGAAAAACCTTTCAATTGATGAAAGGTTTTTGCTTATGATTTTATAATTTTTTAACCTTTTAACAAGGCTTCAATTTTCTCTTTTTCTTCTTGAGCCAATTCTCCGTCAACCAAGATACGACCACTGTGCTCATCACTGATGATTTTTTTGCGCTGGGCTATATCCATTTGTCTTTGCGGCGGAATAGTGAAGAATGAACCCACAGAAGCATCTCTGTGAACGGGAACTACAGCCAATCCGTTTTTCACATTAGAGCGGATTCTTTTGTAAGCATTCAAAAGTCTTTCGTCCAATGCTAATGAAAATTCTTCTGATTTTTTCAATAAAAATTCTTCTTCCTTTTCAGTTTCTTTTACAATCGCATCCAACTCAGATTTTTTATGACCCAAATGGTTTTTCATACCATCCAATTTAGAAGTAGCTTCTTCTTTCACCTGATTTTTGTGATCGATTTTTGCACCGAATTCTTTGATTCTTTTTTCAGACAATTGGATTTCTAACTCCTGATATTCAACTTCTTTTGATAAAGAATCAAATTCACGGTTATTGCGAACATTGTCTTGTTGCTTCGTGTATTTTTTCATCAAAGCCTCAGAATTTTTGATGGCTTCTTTTTTCAATTTGATTTCAGCATCCAATTCAGCGATTTCTTCGTCGATTTTGCTGATTCTGGTTTCCATCTGTACCACATCATCACTCAAATCTTCAACTTCCAAAGGAAGTTCACCACGTGTGTTTCTGATCTCGTCCAGACGTGAATCAATCAATTGTAAATCGTATAGTGCGCGAAGTTTTTCTTCTACACTTGCTTCTTTTTGTTGAACTATTTTTGCCATATTTTAATTGTAAACAACAGGATTGGTATTAATCTCTGAATTTAGGACTGCAAAATTAGGAAATTTTTCTGATAGATAAGCAGTTAATAAATTTTTAGTGAATTGTTCCGATTCATAATGTCCGATATCTGTAAGCAGAATTTGATTTTCGGCTTCGAAAAAATTATGGTATTTCAAATCAGCCGTTACAAAAACATCTGCTCCTGCCCTTTTTGCATCAGCAATCGCAAAACTTCCCGACCCGCCTAATACTGCGATTCTCTTTACTTTTTTATTTAATAATTTTGAATGACGGATGCATTCGGTATTCATTTTATCTTTTAAATATTTGAAAAATTCTTCTTCTGAAATTTCATTTTCCAATTCGCCGACTATTCCGATTCCGATGGTTTGATTTAAATTTTCCAATGAAAAAATTTCATAAGCAACTTCTTCATAAGGGTGATTTTCTTTTAACGAATTCAAAATCTGACTTTGCAAATGTTTGTTGAAAATTACACTGATTCTGATTTCAGATTCGAAATGCTTTTTACCTATTTCTCCTACAAAAGGATTTGCATTTTCGCCTGCTCGGAAAGTTCCCGTTCCTTCCAAATTGAAACTACAATTGTCATAATCACCTATCGAACCCGCTCCAGCAGAGAAAAGTGCATTTCTAATTTTTTCTGCATTTTCGGTTGGAACATACGTCACCAAATGACGCAAAGTATCTTTTTGAGGAATGAGAATTTTTGTGTTTTTTAAATTTAATTGTTTTGCAATTTGATAATTCACACCCAATTCTGAATTATCCAAAGCGGTATGTGTCGCATAAATGTTGATGTCATTTTTGATGGCAAGCTGTACCACACGCTCTACATAATTTTTCCCGGTAATTTTTTTCATTCCCGAAAAAATGATCGGATGGAAGCTCACAATCAGATTAGCACCTTTTTCGATGGCTTCCTGCACCACTTCTTCCGTTGTGTCAAGCGTTACCAACACTTTTGAAATTTCGGCATTTGTATCACCCACTAACAGTCCTACATTATCAAAATCTTCTGCGTATACAAGCGGTGCGAGTTTTTCGAGTTCGTTTGTGATATCTGAAAGTTTCATTTATTATATTTGTTAGATATGCAATTTATATAATTTTAATGGACAAACTTAAACTACTTTCTTCAATTATCTTTTGTATATTTCTGAATAGTTGTACAATCCAAGGTTTAACCAATGATTATGGAAAATTAACCAATGGACAAAAGTCTTTGATTTTACCTCTTAAAAGCTTTGAAAATTTAGAAAATGGAAAAATCTATTCTTTAAATTCAACGCAATTAAAAGAAGAATTACAGAAACACCCAAAATCAATCGTTTATGTTTTTACAAATGGATGTAAAACAAAACATTGCTTACCTACGAACATTTATAAAAGCTATGCCGAAGCAAACAATTATAAATTATTTTTGGTAATGAATGGTTATGCAAATCTGGATGAAACATTAGATCAAATGGCTGAATTACCATATTATTCTATTGACAATGAATTTTACGGAGTTTCCAATCGAAATAAATACACTACTTACTTTGAAAATGAATTGATGAATTTACCTAAGGATTATAAACACAAAGAATATCTTGGAAACTTATTTTTCTTTGAAAAAGGAGAATTCAAGAATGTTTATATAGAATTACCTAAAGTTAATTGAAATAAAAAAACCTGTCAGGATTTTGAATCAAGACAGGTTTGTAAATTATAATTCAAATAATTAATCCAAAATTTCCATATCGAAATACAAAGTTGCGTTAGGTGGAATTACCCCTCCTGCTCCTTGTGGTCCGTAACCCAAATCCGGAGGAATGATTAAAAATACTTTTGTTCCTTTTTTAAATAAAGTCAAAGCTTCCATCCATCCCTGAATCAAACCTGTGATTCCTACTTGCGCTTCCAATGGTTGGTCTCTGTCAAATGAAGAATCCAATTTTTTACCGTCTGCTAAACGCAAAGTATAATGAACCTGCAGGTTGTCGCCATGTACCGGCATCGCTCCTGTTCCTTCTTTTTCAATTACATATTTCAAGCCCGATTCAGTTGACTGTGCTTTTGCAGTCAAATCTTTCTGACGTTGAATTTCTGTGCTCAATTCGGCTTTTTCCTTTTTTTCTATTTCTTCAATTTTAGCCTTGTGGTTGGCCTGAGCCTGATCAAAAGCTTTTCCCCCATCGTAATTTTTGTATTTATCACCTTTTTTGATGATGTAAACGTGGTTGATAACGATATCTTCTTTCGGACGGTCTTGTGGTCCTTTTTCTACATTTGCTATGGTGTCAATCACTTCAATTCCATCTACAACTTGTCCGAAAATCGTATGGCGACCGTCTAACCAAGGTGTCGGAACTTCCGTGATGAAAAACTGGCTTCCGTTTGTCGCAGGACCTGAATTGGCCATAGACAGAATTCCTTTTTTATCGTGCTTTTTATCTGAAAAAAATTCATCTTCGAAATCATAACCCGGTCCACCCGTACCTTTTCCGTCCGGATCACCGCCCTGAATCATAAAATCTTTGATCACACGGTGAAAAACAATCCCATCGTAGAATGGAGTTCCCAATGGTTTCGCTTCATTTTTTTTGGTTCCCTCAGCCAAACCTACAAAGTTTGCAACGGTAAGCGGCGCATCTTCCTCATAGAGTTCTATGGTCATATTCCCTTTGCTGGTTTCCATTTGGGCGTATAAGCCGTCTTTTAAATTTTTGTATTCTTCTTTACTCATTGATTGTGGTATTTTGACAGAACAGCTTGCCAAAACGGCTGAGACTGTCAGGATTGATATAATTTTCTTCATTTCTATTTAGTATTAATTCTTAGGATTTTGTTTTGCTGATTTCTTTATATCTAAAACTTTGACTTTAAAAATCAAAGGTGCATTTCCGCCGACTCTGTCTCGGTCGCCATAACCTCCAAAAGCCAAAAATGAGGGATACAATGCGGTGGCTGAATCACCTTTTTCGATCAATTGCAAAGTCACGTGCAATCCACGCGGCAAATCTTCTTTGCCCAAAATGGCATCATTTATTCCCAATTCTTTTTTGGAATAAACCACATTGTTGTCGAAATCCAACACTTCATATTCATACTTCACATAATCACCTCCTTTCGCCATCGTTTCGGTGTATTGAGCAGAATTTGAAATCCAAAATCCGAAATTGGTTTTGGAATAGTTAACTCCGGTACTGTCAATGTAATTTTTAATGAGTTGGTTATCTTCTTCGAGAATTTCTTTATTTCGGTCTTGTGAAAATTTCATGAATTCGTCTTTGTCATAATCGACAGGATATTGCACCACTTTGCTTTTGCAGGCGGTAAATAAGAAAATTGAGACAATTAATAAACGAATCATATTTCTACTTGTTCTAGTTCTTCTTTGTAAAGATGCAATAATTCCTGAAATTTCTGAAGGGTTTCTTCCATGCTCAAATCAGACTTTCCACCTGCGGCATTAACGTGTCCGCCGCCGCTAAAATGTTCTCTGGCAAATGAATTTACGTCGAAATTCCCTTTAGATCTAAACGAAATTTTGATGAAATCATTTTGCTGATCTTCAATAAAAATGACTGAAAACACAAAATTATTTAAACCTAAACCAAAATTAACGAAACCTTCTGTATCGCCTTTTTGGGAATTATATTCTAATTGTTGTTTTCGGGTAAGCAACATATAAGCTGTTCTGAATTCTGGAAATGTTTCCATCGAATTCAAAGCCAATCCCAATAATTTCATACGGGTTGGAGATTGTGTATCGAAAACATTGTTGTAAATCTTGTCGATTTCGATGCCTCTATCGTGTAATTCTGCAACAACTCGGTGTGTGGAAGCAGCAGTATTTCTGAATCTGAAGTTGCCGGTATCGGTCATAATTCCAGTGTAGATGCATTCGGATATTGTTTTGTCAATTAAATCCAAATGACCCATTTTTTCGATAAAATTGTACACCATCTGACAAGTTGCCGGCATCATGGTATCGGAATACATAAAATCAAACTGGTCGGGTTCCTGGTGGTGGTCGATGAGGATTTTAGGGACGCGTGAACGCTGTACCCAATCACCTACTTCGTCAATTCTTCCGAACGAATTGAAATCGAGAATGAAAATGAGGTCTGCATTTTCTACAAGGACTCTTGCTTTGGAGGGTTTGTATTCGGCGATGTTGATTTTCTTAGCGCCGTCCATCCATTTTAGAAATTTAGGAAAATCGTTGGGAGCGATGATTTCGCACTCATGTCCGAGTTTTGTAAGATAATGGGACATGGCAAGTGTGGAACCGATAGCATCACCATCCGGATTTCGGTGCGGAAGTATAACAATTTTTTTGGGCTGCGCCAATAGTTCTTTGAGTTCTTCGAAACGATTCATTTCCATAGTCTGCGAAGATATAGGTTTCGAGAGAATTGTACAAGTGAGAGAACACGAAGGGGGATTTTGGTACATAAAACTTCAAAATTTTCCAATTTTATTTTATTACATATTTCTATGCATGATTCCCTCTTAAAAATATGCATATGTTATCCTTTTTTAGTTCATCGCCTTTAAATTTTGACAAATCAACTTATAAAGAATTTAGTGTTCGAATTAATCAGTTATTTTTGTGATATGAAAAAATGGATTGCAGCGGCGCGGTTACGCACTTTGCCTTTGTCGATAAGCGGAATTATTTTAGGCTCTTTACTTGCTTTGTCTGAGGGATATGGAAATTGGTTAATTTTCGGATTGGCATTTCTGACAACATTATTTTTACAGATTTTGTCCAATTATGCAAATGATTACGGCGACGGTATAAAGGGAACAGACGCAGAAAGAATCGGCGAAAAGCGTGCAGTAGCATCAGGAGAAATTTCTGCGAAACAAATGAAAAACGCAGTGATTTTGTTCAGCATATTGTCTGCTGTGACAGCAAGTCTTCTGGTTTGGATTTCATTTGGAGCAGAAAATCTGAAATGGATTTTGTTGTTTTTATTTCTGACAGTAGCCTGTGTTTGGGCGGCAATCAAATATACAGTCGGGAAAAACGCGTATGGTTACGCCGGTATGGGCGACGTCTTTGTTTTCCTTTTTTTTGGAATTGTTTCTGTTTGGGGAAGTTATACATTGTACCAACATGAACATTTCAACGGATTGATATTCCTACCGGCTGCAGCGATTGGATTGATGAGTACAGCAGTTTTGAACTTGAACAATATGCGTGACATTGAAACCGATAAAAAAGCCGGAAAAATCACTTTACCCATTCGAATGGGTTTTGAAAATGCTAAGAAGTACCAAGCATTTCTAATCATTTTTCCATTCATATTGACGATGGCTTACCGTGCTTTGTCTGACAAAATGGAAATTTATCATTTTAGTTATATGTTGTTATTAATCCCTGCAATAATGATTTTGAAAATGATGTTTGCAACCACGGAACCGCGAAATCTTGACAAAGAATTAAAGAAAGTTGCTTTGCTGACGTTGGCTTTTTCTTTAATTTTAGGAGTTAGTTTTAATTTTTAAAATAGGAAAAAATGAAAATCACATATTTAGGACACGCAAGTTTAGACATAGAAATCAACGGAAAGCACATAATTATTGATCCATTTATTACAGCAAATGATTTGGCTAAAGACATCAAAATTGATGAATTAAAAGCAGATTTCATTCTTTTGACACATGCGCACCAAGACCATATTTTGGATGTAGACGCGATTGCAAAGCGTACCAATGCAACGATTATTTGCAACGCGGAAATGTCTTATCACTACAATTCCAAAGGATTTCAAGCTGTGGGAATGAACACTGGCGGAAAATATGAATCTGATGGAATTAAATTTAAATCTACAATTGCATTTCACTCCAGTTCTTTTCCTGACGGAAGTTATGGCGGAAATCCTAATGGTTATATTTTGGAAGCGAACGGAAAAAGAATTTACATCGCGGGTGATACTTCACTGACACAGGAAATGAAATTGATTCCTGAAACTATTGGAAAATTGAATTTGGTAATTTTACCGATTGGCGACCATTTCACAATGGGAATTGAAGATGCGGTTTTTGCTTCTGATTTTGTGCAGTGTGACAAAGTTTTGGGTTATCATTTCGACACATTTCCTCCGATAAAAATTAACCATAATGAAGCTAAAGATCATTTCTCTCAAAATGGAAAAGAATTGATTTTGTTGGAAATCGGGAAAAGTCTGGATGTTTAAATTTATAAAAAATATATAGAAGTATTTAAGGTCTAATTTGAAATTGGCTTTCAATACTTTTTTTATTGTATTAATTTTCCGGGATTTTCGCGGTGGAAATTAATTTTCATCATAAACATTTCTGCCATTTTCACAGAACGCATTCTGAGTTCTTCTGCTTTTTCACCTTCAAAATAAGTATCAATAGTTTCATGGAATAATTCGAGCCAGCGGTCGAAATGGTGTTTTTCTACCGGCAATTGCAGGTGCTTTGGAAAAGGCGCGCCTTTGTAGGTGTATTCATGCAAAAGAATGGTCTGCCAAAAGCTGTACATTTTTTCCAAGTGTTCATTCCAGTTATCTTTAATTACATCATCGAAAATATATCCTATCAATTTGTCTCCTCTTACTTTTCCGTAAAAATCATCTACGAGAAGTTTTATGTTTTCTAATGTTGCTATCTCTGTCTTCATTTTTAAAAAATTTGTTTACTTACAATTATAGGTCGAATTTGATTTATTTAAGAACATTTTGATAGGCTAAATTTCTGCAAATTAATTCAATAAAAAAATGACCCGAATCATCTTCGGGCCATTCTCTATTATAAAAAGTTATTTATTTAAACTTAAATTACTTTTTGATCACTTTGAAAGTTTCCACTTGTCCACCATCAAGTACAGCTCTGAATACATAAACTCCAGGAGCAAGTGAGCTAGTGCTTACTTTTCCGTTTGTTACGTTTAATTTCTGAGTTGATACTTGCTGACCTGCCAAGTTGTAAACAGATACTGACTGAACTACTTTATCAGAAGTAATGTTCAATTCATCTTTTACAGGGTTTGGATAGTAAGCAAAGTTATAAGGTGTCATATCTGATACTCCTAAATATTCACAATGCAATTTGAATACAGCGTCTGAACCATCAGCATCTGGAGTCCATGGACCATTTACTGTACTTGTATGAATTGGTGAACCTAAAGTACCAACTGAGCTAACTTCCCAGAATACTCCTCCGATACCTCCACCAGCAGCAGTAGCTGTAGGGTGCATCCAATAAGTTGTTCCTTCCGCTCCACCTGTGAATTGTAAATCAACAAGTGCGATAATACGAATAACGTCAAATCCAAAAGCTGAACCAATAACGTCTTGGCTAACAGGCACAATGCCAGTTACACTTGCAACTGTAGTTGTTCCAGGAGCACCTGCTGCATCATCATAGAATGTGAAGTCAATTGCATCAACCGGACCTCCCATAGAAATAACATTGATTTCAATAGCTTCTAGGGTCAATGTGTTTCCAGCTGAAACCATGAAGTCATCTGCATTTCTAAAGTCAGTACCTGTACCGATTTGTAATCCATTTTCAAATGCATTACTGTTATCTCCTTGAAGACAGTCTACATCTGAAGGTGGTGCATCACCAACGATGATCGTATAGTCTTCAGCTTGTCCGTAAGAATATGTTCCACAAGGATTAGTTGGAGAACTATTAAAGTTTTTAATAACTCTCATCGTTGTGCTACCTTCTAAAGCATCTGCAGGAACAGTAATGTTACCAGTTGCTTGCTGACCATCTGTACCAGTTGAGTTTGTAATTGAGCCGATCTCATACATTTCACCTGCATCTGTCCAGTCACCATCTTGGTTCCAGTCAATAAATACTGTAAAATATGTTGTGAAATTTCCAGCTGTATTACCTTCAAATGCTACATCATAAGAATCACCCGCTGCTACGTTACCTTCGATTGAAGTAAAGTCTTCCAAATCTGGAGATCCATTTACTGTAGCGTCTGATACGTTGTCAATGTTTGAAACTTTAACACGCGTAATAGGTTCAATATCTATAGTAATTGCAAAAATACATGGTGGTGGTGGTGGTGTGATGTGCTCACAATGTAGTTTAAATACACCATCTGAACCATCAACATCTGGAGTCCATGGACCATTTAATTCACTTGTGTGAATTGGTGCTCCAAGTGTTCCAACTGAGCTAATTTCCCAGAATGCTCCTCCGATAGCTCCCCCTGCTGCAACAGCTGTTGGCTGCATCCAATAAGTTGTTCCTGTTGCGCCTCCTACGAATTCTAAATCTACATCTACATAAACTGCATAAACATTAAATCCGAATGCACTTCCTACAAGTACTTGCTCATAAGGAACTAGACCTGTTACTGACTGAGGTAAAACAGCTCCTGGAAGTCCAGCAACATCATCTCTGAAAGTAAATCCAATAGACTCGATAGGCTCCATTGCGATTACATTCAATTCAATTGTCAATACGTTTAATGTATTATCTGCAGAAACAAAGAAATCATCTGTATTTCTAAAATCTGTTCCTGTACCAATTTGGAATCCATTTTCAAACCCATTTGAATCATCTCCTTGTCCACAATCTTCACTTGGTTCAGGATCTTCTCCTGCTTCACAAGTTCCTGAAATTGTAAATACTCCATCATAAGGTGCAGAAGCAAATACTGTTGAGATTTTATTCCAAACTCCAGTCTGCAATACATAACCTTCGTTATCTGTATTCAAAATAGTTGTTCCTTCCCAGTAAGATGCTGCTGCTGGAGTAGTGATTGTAATACCTACCCAATAGTTTGCCCCTGACGCTCCACCCAAGAATTCTTGAGGAGCAAAATCAAGTGTAACCTCTTTAACATCAAATGCACCTAAAGCTCCAACGGTAGTTGAAGAGGTTGGTACGATAGCAGGTCTTGTTCCTATTTCAGTACCAGGACCTGATCCATTTGTGTCTTGGTAGAAACTTAATGTAGCTGTTGTAACAGATTGTCCTGCAGGCAAAATCAAGTTGAATTTCAATTGATCTGCAGTAAATGTTTGATCTGCATCAACAGAGAAATCATTAGCAACAGTCAATAAATGTAAGTTACCATGACCATTTTCGAAGTTGTTACTTGGCGTCGATTGTTCACAATCATTACCTGGCTCAATAACTCCACCTGTAATATTTACTGTATAATCTTCTGTTTCACCAAAACCTTGATCTTCGTCACATGACATATCCCAAGTCGCAGAAACAGCTCCTACTGCAGCTACTCTTACTCTCATTCTGTAAGCACCCTCTTCAACATCTGAAGGAATAGCTATATTTCCTGAAACAACACCAGCGCTTCCGGTTCCAACATATGTAAATTCATTCTCATCGAATGTTCCACTATTGTCATAATCAATCCATACAGAAACTGATTCAAAAGCCCATCCATTACCTACTGTAACAGCAATTGGATTAGTTGAATCTGTTTCAACTTCAGCAATTTGATCTGTATAATCTCCGAAACCATTAGGACTACATGTTGTTGTATTATTAATTCCAGCAAAAGTTACATTAGTGATCACATCATTATCAGTACAGTCTAAAACTGGCTCGCAATATACAGGGTCTGTAGGGCCTCCATCTGTTTCAACTATAGAGATGTTATCTACATGTAAGTAGAACATATCTGCTTCAGAATATGCATTGAAACCGAAATAGTAAACTCCGTCTGTTGCAGGCGAGAATTCTACTGTATTTATCAAAGGAACATCATTAGTAACTATAGGATGATCTGCTAACGTAGTTGTCATAGCTGAACTTTGTGCACTTGTACCATAAGCTACTTTTAAACTTTCTAGGTAAATTGTAAATGTTCCTCCATATTTATATGAAATCTCATATGTTTTGTCTGCTTCTAAATTAACTCCTTTAGTATAGAACCATGCATTCGCATCTTCAGCTGCATTCCATCTATATCTCAAGAATTTACCTGTAAATCCATAGTTACCTGTTGCTTCAGTAGCTGTTATCCAGTTATTACCTGCTCCAGCATTTTCAACTGTAGTACACTCCGGCATAGCAGGAACAACAGCTGTTTCGAAATCTTCCATATAAGGAACATCAACAGCATCACATCCTGTTCCAACTTCATCACCATCAACTTTTACATCATCAAGTAATATACCTCTTGTCCAATTGTTTACTCCTTCAAAAGCAATATAATATTCTGCACTTGGATTTGGTAAAGCTAAAGTAACTTCTGTCCAAGCTGTAATATTAGTAGTATAAACTGCTCCTGGGATCAACGTCCAAGCACCCGCTGCAGAAGTTTTATAATAAACTCTTAACTCACTTTGATCTCCCAACCATTCTTGATTTACATACCAGAAATTCACTTCTGGATTAGCAATTGAACTGAAATCAAATTTTGGTGACACAAGCTTAGTTGTGTGTGTTTGTTGAACGTTTGCATTAAAACAAGCATTCAATGTCCCAGTGTGAGCCGTTGTTACAATAGGTGAATTAACTCCACCAGTTCTGTACTCCCAATTGTGAGTTCCTGATACATACTCATTTGTCCAACAAACTCTTGATGAGCTGTCTGCCTCAAATGTTTCTGTGAATGGGAAAGCATCAACTGCACATGGATCTCCTCCTGTTGTTCCTGCTTCCACCAAGAATTGGTCTACACCGATAATATCAGAGTTAACACCTGTGGTTCCTCCGCTTGTAACAAAATAGCGGAAACCGAATTTAACAGGCACCGCTGTTGTTCCAACCCCTGAAATTGTAGCTTCATATTTTGTCCATGTAGCAGGATATCCAGTAGCCGTAAGACTAGGGTTTACCTCTACTAACAAAGCAGAAAATGATCCTACATCATTAGGACCTACAGGCATAGTCGTAGTAGCCGCTTGGCTCATTCTGAACTGCAATCTGTCCGGATACTCAGCAGGATTTGCTCCTACTCTTGTATAGAATGAAATTTTGTCTCCATCCTTTACATTGATATTTGGCGTTACCAGCCAGTTACTGATTGTACCACTACCAGTATTACTAGCGAAGTTACATACAATGTGACCGCCCTGATAAGATGGAAAAGTAGTGGCTACTCCCTGAACCCACCCTTCAACTCCCGCTGGAGTCGTACTCTGATTGGATCTAACCCAACCATTCGTCGTGAGAGTCGTGACATTATCAAAACTCTCCGAGAAAATCTGCCCAAACCCCGCAAGCGGCAAAATGGACAAGAGTAAATAAAATAAATACTTCCTCATAGTTAAAAAATGTTAATAAATTAAAATGTTAAATAAAACACTAACTTAATAATAATTTCTCAACCATTTAACATGTTTTTATGTTAAAACATCACAATTTTAAAAAAAATTAATCAACACTATGATTATCAATAAATTATGCACTACTTAAAAAAAATATAACTCTTTTATACTTTTTACCTTTATATTTATCAAAATGAAAACAAATTTTCAGTCTTATAAGTTAATTTTAAAAAAACCAAGTGGAACTTCCCGCGGAGTTCTTCATAAAAAAGAAACATTTCTTTTAAAAACGGAAAACAATGATGAAACCGAATTCTATGGAGAATGCGGTATTTTCAGAGGTCTAAGCGCAGATGACCGTCTAGATTATGAAGAAAAATTAAATTGGGTTTGTCAAAATCTGTATTTAGGATTAGATAAATTATATGAAGAACTTCGCGAATTCCCTTCCATTCAATTCGGTGTTGAACAAATTTTCAAATCGAAAGAAAAACATAAAATATACAAGGTAAAAAAGGATGTTTTTAATCCAATTCTCTTTCCTTCAGAATTCACAAAAGGAAATGAAGGAATTCCCATCAATGGTTTGATTTGGATGGGCAATGAAGAATTTATGCGTAATCAAATCAAAGAAAAATTAAATTCAGGTTTTCATTGTATCAAATTAAAAATTGGAGTCGATTGGGAAATGGAACACGAAATCCTGAAAAACCTTCGAAATGAATTTTCAGAAAATGATTTGGAATTGCGCGTTGATGCAAACGGTGGATTTTCATTTGAAGAAGCAAAAACTATTTTGCAAGAATTGACCGATTTAAAAATTCATTCCATCGAACAACCCATCAAATCAGGAAATATTGATGAAATGGCGGAACTTTGCCAAATAACTCCCATGCCGATTGCGCTGGACGAAGAACTCATTGGTATATTTTATCCAGAAGAAAAGAAAAAATTACTCCAAGAAATCCAACCACAATACATCATACTCAAACCCAGTTTGGTGGGTGGTTGGCGGGGAAGCGAAGAGTGGATAAATTTTGCAAACGAACTCGGAATTAATTGGTGGATTACATCTGCATTGGAGAGCAGCATAGGGCTTAATGCCATTGCACAATGGACTTTTACCCTCAATAATCCAATGCCGCAAGGTTTGGGAACCGGAGGTTTATTTGAAAATAATTTTCCTTCAAAATTGGAAGTTCGTGGCGACAATCTTTATTTTAGTTAAATTTGACTCATGAACAGATTCGTAATTTTATCTTTTATTGTTTTCAATTTTATTTCTTGTGCTTCAAGTTATAATTCATCGATTTCAAAATACCAGCAAGATTTAAAAAATGAATGGAACAATCCTGAAACTACGCCATTAAAAGAAGACGAAAAAGAAAAATTCAAAGGAATTACATTTTTCCCTGTCAATAATGATTTCGCAGTGAAAGCAAATTTCACTAAAATCGAAAACGGAAAAACGATTCCTTTTCCCACTTCAGCACAAAAAATAAAACACTACAGGGAATACGGAAAAGTTAATTTTGAATTGAATGAAAAACCTTTCGAATTGACTCTTTATCAATCAGACCCTCCGATTGAAGGTTATGAAAATTCCCTTTTTCTCCCTTTTACAGATGACACAAATGGTGTGACGACTTACGGAGGCGGAAGATACATTGATCTCGAAATAAAAGATATCAAAAACAAAAGTGTAACCGTTGATTTCAACAAAGCCTACAATCCTTATTGCGCTTACAGCAAATATTATAATTGTCCTATTCCTCCTGCCAATAATTATTTGGAAACTGAAATCAATGCAGGCGTAAGTTATTCAGAATGATTTTATTAGATTTTTCAAAAGAGTTCTCTTTCCTTGAAATAGAGGAAATATCAAGCAATGAAAATTGGAAAAATGAAATTTATTCTTTTATAAAGAATTGGTTTTCAGAATCTGAGTTTATCATTTCAAAAACTTCAGGATCAACCGGAATTCCCAAAGAAATCAAAATTCCGAAAACCGCCATGAAAATGAGTGCTGAAATGACCGGAAAATTCTTTGGGCTAAATCAAGGAAATACTGCTTTGCTCTGTATGCCGGTCAGTTTTATTGCCGGTAAAATGATGATTGTAAGAGCACTAGAATTAAAATTGAAATTATATTGTGTCGAACCCAAATCCAAAATCAACTTAGATTTCACAGATAAAATTGATTTCGTTCCTATGACGCCGATGCAAGTTGAAAATTCATTTGATCAATTGCCTAAAATAAAAATCTTATTAATTGGTGGCGCGCCGCTTTCTGATGAGTTTCGAAACAAATTATTACCACTAAAAACCCAAAATTTCGAATCTTATGGAATGACTGAAACCATCACGCACATTGCCCTGAAGAAAATTTCGGAAGAGTTTTTCACGACGCTAAACGGAATTTCAATCAGAAAAGATGAACGCGATTGTCTCGTCATCCAAACGCCTTATTTTGAAGAAGAAATCACCACAAATGATATTGTGGAAATCAAAGCTGAACATCAGTTTAAATGGCTCGGAAGATTTGACAATGTGATCAATTCAGGTGGAATTAAATTATTTCCTGAACAAATCGAATCTAAGTTAAAGTCTTTTATAAAAGACGAATTGATCATTTCCTCTTTACCTGATTCAACTTTAGGACAAAAATTAATCTTAATTATAGAAGACAGAAATAATTCAAAATTCAAAATTGACAAAAAGTCTAATCTTATATTTCAAAATTCAAAACTGGATAAATATGAAGTTCCTAAAGAAACTTATTTCCTAAACGAATTTCCAAGGACCGAAAGCGGAAAAATCAAACGAAATGAAATTTTGGATTTAATTAAAAAAGAAAATTAAGCTTCAAAAATCTGTAATTGTTTTGGGATGAATGTGTTTTCAAAAACTAGTTTAGCTTCTTCCAACAAGATTTCTGGATTTTTATATCGGTTAGAAAAATGTCCTAACACCAATTTTCCAACATTAGCATCACGCGCAATGATCGCCGCTTCTTTCGCAGTTGAATGTCCGGTATAATCTGCCATTTCTTTCAAATCTTCTAAAAAAGTTGCTTCATGATACAGCAAATCCACATTTTCGATGATAGGAACTATGTCCGGTTTGTATCTCGTATCTGAACAAAATGCATAACTCAAAGATTTTTCAGGTGAAAAAGTCAATGATTGATTCGATAAAATTTCTCCGTTTTGCAATTGAAAATCACGTCCATTTTTCAAATTCTGGTAATCACAAGTTTCGATTTCAGGATGTTTTTTAACTGCGTCTATATTGAGTTTTCGGGATTTTTCTTTTTCCTTGAAAAGATAACCGTTTGTATAAATTCTGTGATTCAATGGAATGGTAAAAACCTTTACTTTGTCGTCTTCAAAAATCAATTCGCTATGTTTGCTTTCGAGTTCTTTAAAACTTAATTCAAAAGAACAATTGGATTGTGTATGACGCAATTGATTCATAATGAAATCTTTAATTCCTTTCGGGCCAAAAATCCACAAAGGGGTTTCTTTTCCCAACAATTGCAAAGTACTGATCAATCCAATCAATCCAAATACATGGTCACCATGCAAATGAGAGATAAAAATATGATTGATTTTGGAAAATTTAGCTTTTGCTTTTCGCAATTGAACCTGCGTTCCTTCGCCGCAATCGATGAGAAAATGGCGATTGGCAATTTCTAAAAGCTGCGCAGTCGGTGCAGATTTTTTCTTGGGAATAGCAGAATTGAAACCTAATATTGTGAGTTTTAAGGACAAGGTCAGAAATTTTCGATAAAGTTAATCAATTTCTGTACCGCTTCGCGTCTGTGGCTGATTTGATTTTTTTGCTCTGAATTCATTTCGGCAAAAGTCAAATCAAATCCATTGGGAACAAAAACCGGATCATATCCAAAACCTTGATTTCCTTTTGTTTCTGAAATAATTTCTCCATGAACTTCTCCATCAAAATAAATTTCTTCATCATTGAGAATCAAACAAAAAACAGATTTAAAATAAGCATTTCGGTTTGGATTTGAATTCAACTCATTCAATAATTTCATAATATTATCATCTGAATTGCCGGTTCCCGCATAACGTGCCGAAAAAACACCGGGCTCGCCATTTAGTACTTCGACAAACAATCCTGAATCGTCTGCAAAAACATTTTTACCTGTCAAATCATGGATAGCTTTGGCTTTGATTCGCGCATTTTCTTCTAAAGTATTTCCGGTTTCTTCAATTTCTTCATGGAAATTGATGTCATTTAAAGATAGAATTTGAATTTTATCGGAAACCATCGCTTTGATCTCCTTGACTTTACCTTCATTGTGTGATGCGAAAATTAATTCCATTTGATATTGGGTGTGAGTTTATAAATTCCGAATCCGATTAAAATTGCGATGAAAAGACATAAAAAAATGGAGACATAATCATTGGGATCAATGACATTTTCCTCCATCGATTGAAATTTAAGCATTAGAATAAAAGAAATTGTATTATTTAATGAATGTAGAAAAATACAAATCCAAAGTGATTTTGTTCTGTAATAAATGTACGCGAAAATAGCCCCTAAAATTCCTGCGCCGATGAACTGCCAAGGGTTCATGTGCGCCAATCCAAACAAAATTGAACTCAAAATAATTGCAATAGCTGGATTGATTCCTTGGTGTAACATTCCACGAAGTAAAATTCCTCTGAAAAGGATTTCTTCTAAAATAGGAGCCAAAATACAAACCGTAATGAATCCTGCTACTTTGTAATTGAGCATCATCTCAAATGCTTCGATGGTGGATTTGTACAATTGTTCCAAAATCGGGTTTCCGGCTGTAGGAACCAGTGAAGTAGTGAATTCTGCAAATGGAAGTGCAAAAATAAAAAGCATCGGACTTAAAATAATTACCCAAACATTAGGTGAAGTCTTCAAATGTTCAATGATGGTTTTCCATTTGATTTTTAGATAAATCAATAAAAGAAAAATTGCTGAAACACCGCCTGCCAAAAACGAAAGCGGCAAAGCCACATGATAAAAATCTTTCCAAAAATATGCCGGCAAAGTCACAATGCTGCTGACAACCACCAAACATAAAATGATGATGATGGCAACGCCCAGTGCTTTAGGAATGTCTATTTTGAAATCTGAATTATTGACAATAAATTCAGATTCGTCTAATTGATCAAAATTACTCATGGTGGTAAGGTTTTCCGTGCAAGATAGTAAATGCGCGATAGATTTGTTCTGTGAGAAAGAGGCGAATCATCTGATGTGTGAACGTCATTTCAGAAAGTGAAAGTTTGCGGTTGGCGCGTTTGTAAATTTCCTCTGAAAATCCGTAAGGACCACCAATCAGAAACACAACTTGTTTAACGGACTGGTTCATCAGATTTTGAATTTCTTCTGCGAATTTGGTTGAATTCATCTGTTTTCCCAATTCATCCAACAAAATCACATAATCCGTAGGTTGGATTTTTGAAAGTATTAATTCAGCTTCTTTATCTTTTTGTTGTTGTTCCGAAAGGTTTTTCCGATTTTTGATGTCGGGTATTTCGATGCGTTGATAATTCCAATGTTGCGGAAGTCTTTTTTCATATTTCAGAATCAGTTCTTCCAATGGTTTTTCGTCTGTTTTACCTATGCAAATGGTGATAAGGTTCATTTTTGCTTCATCAACTTGAATACAAAATTATGGCTATTAAAGAAAAGATTAAACATTTCTTGCAGAATAATCCTGTAGTTAATCTTACAAAACGAATAAAATTTAAAAATCTGAACCATATTTCTTTGTATGAATTCATCGGATTGATGATTTCAGGCTTGGCTAAAGGAATATTTGGTTTGAGGATTGGTGCAGTTTCTTGGGCACTCTTCTTTAGTATTTTTCCTTTTTTACTTTTCCTTTTTAGCGTTTTACCCTATGCGCCGATGTACACGGAAATCGAGGAATTGCTGTTTTCTGAATTTCTTCCAAGAATTTTACCGGAAAGAATTACAGCTGAAGTCATCACATATGTTTCCGAAACAGCACGCGGACAAGAAGAGCGTGGCGGCATCAGCTGGATTTATATTTTGCTGACCATTTTGCTATCTTCTAATGGAATTTTTGCAATTATAAATGGATTCAATAAATCGCATTATGGTTATGCAAAACGCAGAAAAGGAATCAATGCACGGTTGGTGTCGATTGTCTTGACTTTGTTTTTTGTAGTGTTTATCATTGTACAATTATTACTGACTTATTATACTAACTTCATCTGGAGATACATAGAAGAATCGAAGACTTTTGATGATATTTCTCCTGCGATTTATTTGTTGAACTTTGCTTCAGCTACGTTGTTTTACTTTACTTCACTGGTAATGCTTTATTACTATGGAACCAATATCAAGCAAAGATTCAGAACTATGTTTCCTGGAGCTATCATGGCAACTTTGCTTTTCTTTGTAACCTTGATGGGATTCCGATATTACGTCAAAGAAATCAACCGATATGATATCCTCTATGGTTCTGTTGGGCTGGTGATGATTATGATGCTTTTCATTTATATCAATGTTTTATTAATACTAATAGGATTTGAGTTGAATGCAACCATTGATTATGCCAAGAACAGAAAGCAAGAAATTCCGTTTGAGGATGCTGAAGTTTAAATTAAAATCATAAAAAAACCACTCATTTCTGAGTGGTTTCTAATTTAAAATAAATTATTTCTAATTATTTTTTTACGATTTTGCTCATGTGAGTTGTTCCGTTGATATCTTTTACTTTAACAACATAAACTCCAGCAGGCAAGAAAGAAACGTTTACAGAGTTAGCTGCTTTTGCAGAATAAACATTCTGACCAGCTAAGTTTGTGATTTCGATGCTTTGAGCTTCACCATTTTTCAATGATACGTTGATTACATCTGTTGCAGGATTAGGATATACAGAAAGTGCTTTAGAATTCAATTCTACAACACCCATGTCTGTAGTTCCTGTTACAGTCATAATTACATGTACATCTGCAAATCCGATTGATGCATAAGTACCCGGAGTATTTAAACCACAAGCCGGAGCTGTAAGGTAAGATGGACCAGACTGTCCAGCATCGTTAGATGCAGGATACCAAGATACCAAATCTAACTCACCGTCACCTTCGAAAGCCATTACTAATTCTGATCCCGCAGGAACAACTACTGCTTCTGAAAGTTCAACATCTAAAATAGTTCCGCTGTCAGCAGCAGAAATGTTAACAGGCTCATACATCAATTCAGTCAAAGCCCCAGCAGGATAAGCTCCACCTGAAGTACTCAAAATCAAAGCAAATGGCAAATCACCTGTAATGTTTTCAAAACCAAAACCTACGTTTGTTACAGTGAAGTCTGTAGTGATTCCAAATGTATCCAATTTGAATGCTCTACTGATTACGTTGTAACCAGTATAAGAACCTTGAACACCACAAGTTACTGCGTGAGGAGTCAAAATTGTCGTTGTGTCAGTGTTTTGTGTAATTGTTGTTTGTGCGAAACCAGCTGAAAATGCCAATCCCATTAAAAGAATAGAAAATTTTTTCATGCGTTTTAATTTTTAATTTAGTTATTAATTGCTCAAATTTAATAATTATTTTAAATTAGAATGTTAAAAAGTTAAATCTTTTATAAATTTCTCCTTGCTGCAATATGTTTTCAATGCGTTTTGTATAAATTCCAAACACGCTTCTCTTTCATTTTCAGGATATAACAAATGAACATTTGCGCCGGCATCTAAAGTAAAAAATAAATTAGCAGAAGTATTTCTTCTGAATTCCCAAACTTTCTCTATAACATTCAATGTATTTGGCTTTATTAATATATAGGCCGGATTGGAAGTCAGCATCATCGCATGTAAACTCAAAGCTTCGTGCTCGACTAATGTTCCGAATTCCTCTAAATTTCCTTCTTTCAAAATTGGAATTAATTTACCTAAATTTTCATTCGCAGCTAAAAATCTTTGTTGAGCGTAAGGATGATTTTCCATCAATTTATGTCCGACTGAACTTGAAACTTCTTTTTGTCCTTCATCTATTAATAATATAGTATCCTGAAAAACTTTAAAAACTGTATGAATTTCATAAGGATATGGAACTGCATACAAATCAGAACTATTTTCTACAAATTCAGATTCGCCCCAAACCGTAATTCCTTTGTATATAGAACGGCAGGCACTTCCCGAACCCAGTCTTGCCAAAAAAGATGCTTTTCTCAACATTTCTTCTTCGCTTAGATTTCCGCCGAAATTTTGTTCCATCTGAACCAAACATAAAGCCATCGCCCCCATTCCGGAAGCAGATGATGCAATTCCAGAACTGTGTGGAAACGTATTGTGTGTATGAATTTCAAATTCAAAATCTTGTAGAAATGGAATATATTCTTCAATTCTTTCAAAAAAAGTATAAATGCGCGGCGCGAAATGCTCATTCAGATTTTTGTCCAGATAAACGTTCACTAAATATCCATCATTTTCTTTTGGTTTGAATTTCAATTCGGTTTCCGTATAGCTGTTTGTCAGCGTAAAACTCAAAGATGAGTTCATAGGAATTTGATTTCCTCGCTTTCCCCAATATTTGACTAATGCTATATTTGAGGGACATTGTGCCGAAACGCTTCCTGATCCTTCTCTTTTCTGTTTGTTTAATTTTGAATGAAATTGTTCCATCTTAGTGTGTTAATTTTTTATATCGATTTGAATGAAAATCCAAAGATTCCTTTATCGGAATAAACTCAACTCCGAGTTCATTTTTTATTTTTTGATTGGAATAAGCTGCTTCTCCAGTAAGCGCATTGTAATTGGACTTACTCATGTATTTCCCTCCAAAAAATCTACTGAAATTTGAAATAAATCTTATAAATTTTAATTTACTCTCGGACAAAACAGAGATTTTAGTCAAATCCCATTTATTTCTTAGAAAATCCATAATTTCTACAAAGGATTTATTTTCTGAAGTAATGATAAAGCTTTGGTTCCATTTTTCCTGTTTAACCAATTCTGCCATACAAAAAGCGACATCACGCACATCTATATAGCCTGTAATTCCCTCTGTGGCAAACATTTTCTTTTTAGCCGCCAGTTCAAAAATCTTTTCGCTTGCTCGCTTTCCGTCCAAACTTCCTATAACGACTGACGGATAAACAACCAGAACTTTAAGTCCTTCCTGCGAACCGCGCCAAACTGCCATTTCGCCTTTCTTTTTAGAAATTGCATATTCCGAATGGTCTTTTTCACCGTCCCATTTTGAGGTTTCATCAATTTTATTTTCTGTTGGCATTTTATCCAAAACCGAAATTGAACTTACATAAATGAATTTTTCAATATTTTGCGAAACTGCAATGTTGATTAAATTTTCGGTTCCTTCGACATTGATTTGATGAATCATTTCTTTTTCACGGTCATCAAAACCAACACAGCCTGCGGTATGGTAAATAGTTTGAATTCCATGCAATGAATCTGAAAGTGATGGGACATCGAGCAAATCAGTCTCTACCCATTCTATTTCATTGAATTTCTGCAATGTAGAAAATTCTTCAAACAATTTCTGAATCGAATCCAAAGAAGAATTCACTCTTTTCATTGCTTTAATCTTATTTTCTCTTTTGGATAATTCCAACAAAAGATAACCGCCGATAAGTCCTGTTGCGCCCGTGACTAAAACCATTTGGCTAAGATAGTTTAATTTGAAAATTTGAGAATGAGAAAATTTAAAAATGGTTAAATGAAAACAGGACGTCTGGGTTTTTCGTCTTCTAAAATTTTCGCCAAAGTAGGTGGCAAAAGCGTGATGTTATTGAAGAAATCATCGAAAAAGCCCTTGGTTTCTTCTGATAATAATTCTGAATATTCTTCTATAAATGTCTCGCCATAAAGCATCGGAAGCTGCACCATTTTATTTCCGCGGAAAATTCCCACTAAATGATATTCTTCCAACTCATCAATAGACTTCCCGGTTGCGATACAGGTTGTAAGGTATTGTTTCAAATCAATTTCTACATCGTTTGAATTTTCCGGCACAGGCATTCCACCCATTTTCATGGCAAATTCCTGAATATGTTTCATAGATTCTTTGGAAATGCTCTGCATCATATCCGATTTGCAACGCTCGCAAATTGCATATTCAAAAGTCAATTCGTAGGAAGATTTATCGTGCGTTCGCTGAAATGCTTTTTCGACAAAATAATGTCCGTTTCCAAACCCGTTTCCACAGACTGAGCATTCGCTGTGCGGCTGTTTGTCTTGTTCTGAATAAAATTGTTCCGGAATATCTTCGTTGAAATTGAAAAAAAAGTGCACGTCGTTTTATTTTAAATGTAAAATTAGGCATTTTGAATTGATTCAAATTCATTCCAAAAAAGAAACCTGTAGATTTCTCCACAGGCTTCCTATTTTAACCATCTTTAATTTAAACTTATTTTTTAACGATTTTGAAAGTTTCAATTTGCCCGTTTCCTAATTCTGCTTTCACCAAATAAACGCCAGTTAACAATGCTGAAGTATTGATTTTCTTAGAATTAGAATTCAAAACCTTTTGACCGGAAACATTATAGATAGAAACATTTTTGATTTCCGATTTTGAAATGATATTCAATTCATCTTTTACCGGATTTGGATAAAAACTAAAATCCGCTTTCGTCAAATCATTTACGCCCAAAGTTTCTTTGCAAAATCCTGAAACATCAAAAACCAGATTCAGTCCTTCAACTTCCGTCCAAGTCTCACCATCAAAAGATTCGAATGCATTTCCACCGATTCCTTCAAGCGAAGTAGCTTCCCAGGCAAGGAAATCTGTGAACGGAACATTGACAACGTTGTGCATTTCAATGAAATATTTTCCTTCGGTCAATTCGATGGCTTCATCAAATTCAAACTCCAACTCCACCGCAACTACTTCTAACGGAAATCCTTCAAAAGGATGATATCCGAAGAAATTTTCAGTTTTAGGACCTTTATTTGCAACGGTATAAATCACGTCACCGGGACGATCATCAATTGAATTTCTGATGCTGATGCTCGCGTTGACAATATTCCCCAATTGCAAAGTTGAAATTTTAAAATCTGTTAAATAAAAAGTAGTATTGGCCGGTACGATGAAATCATCTGTTAAACTTCCTCCTCTCAGATTCAATCCAGTTTCATATTCGTTCGATGCATTTCCCTGACTGCAAGCATCACCATAATCAGGCTGTTCTTCTCCACTGTCTGCACAAGTTCCTAAAACCTGAAAAACATTGTCATAATAAGAAAAACCACCAAACCACGGATCTGTATCAAATTTATTGAAATCAAATCTTCCCACCGAAGTCGTTTCCTGATCGGTAATTTCCCAACCTACAGCAACGCCATCACCTGGTGCGCCCTGTACCTCTAAATAGTATTTCCCTTTTGATAATGCAAAAGTTGAAGGCAAATCCACAGTTACCTCATAGACATCCATGCCTTCTATTTCTGTTGCATACAAATACATCTGGCTTGTTGGAGTCACATTTTCAAATGTTTGAAATGGCTCTCCAGGTTTTCCATTGGCATCTTCCAGAAATTTAATACGCACATATTCTAAATCTGCTTCTCCTTTTGTAACGTTCAATTTTACTTGATTCACTGTCAAAATAGTTCCGAAAGGAACATCAAAATCGGCAGCTGAAGAATATTCATACATACCCCCCGTCGTTATATTTCCACCGCTCGCTGTATTATCCGTAACCGTTCCGTAAGAACAATCCTGTGCAAAAGCAATCATTCCAGCAAACAAAATTGTCGTCAATAAAATTTTCTTCATCGTGTTGTTTAATTTTTGAGTAAATGTAATTTCAGATTGTGTAAAATACTAATGATTGTCTTTCAAAATCCTTGATTTTAAAAGACATTTTAAATTTCAAAATATTAAAAACCAATGAGTTAAATTTATTTTATCAATTTAGGCTTGTAGGAATCATGTTTGGCGGCTTCGCGCAAAAAAACCGATGGAGAAATGCCAGTAACGGATTTAAAAACTGTCGCAAATGAACTGTGAGAAGTAAATCCTGACTCCTCGGCGAGATAACTGATTTTGTAATTCAAGTATTCAGGATGCGTATAAATTTTCTCACAAATGTGTTTGATGCGAAGCTCATTGATGTATGCATTGAAGTTTTTACCTTTATAATTATTGATTACTTCAGAAAGGTAGGTCGTATTGGTTTTGAGCTGAACCGCCAAAGTAGAAATCGTCAGTTTTGGATTGGTGAATTTTTGAGAATTTTCAAATTTCTCCAATTTGAAAAGAATTTCTTCCTCGACAGAACTTGGAATTGAATTTTCTTCTTTTATTAATTTTTCCTTCTCTGAAACAATTGGATTTTCAAGTTTTCCCTTCAAATCAATGATAATTTTCTCAAAAATAATACGCTCTTTTTTCCTTTTAAAAATTAAATAAATAATGACGATTAACATTAAAATCAGAAATGAAATGCTTCCGATTATCAAGAATTTATTGTTTCTGTCTGACTGCGAAAGCGCAAGCGAAAAATCTTTTTGTTCGGCATCGATGGCAGAATTTATCGCATTCAATCCTGTTAATTGCAAAGAATCTTTGAGTTTGATATATTTTTCATTGTAGAAATAATATTGATCATTATTCCCTAATTCTTTATAATTCTGAGAAAGATTGAGATAAATTTCCGATTCAAGCCTTTTGTCTTTGAATTCTTGATCATTCAAAACAATTTGAAGCGAATCAACTGCACGCTGGTAAAAACCTTTTTGCGTATAAATTTTTGCCAGAGAATTATAAATGAAAAAATTTAAATCTTTGTTCTTATCGTCTTTTATTTGAATCGCTTTGTTCAAATAAAATTCTGAAGAATCCGGCTGATTCATGTACAAATATGAATTCCCGATGTTGTACAAAGACCTTCTGTAATGATAAGTTATCTGCATTCCCGGCTCAATCATATCCTGAAAATGAGTCAACGACTGCTTGTAATTTTGATTGGCAATTTTATAATTTTGATTGTCAAATTCTACATTTCCGAGTTCGAGATAAGACAAACCTTTGAGTGAATATTTTTTGTTTCCTTCGGGTAATTTATCGATTTCTGCGATGGCTTTGTTCAGGTAAAATTTTGCTTTTTCATTCAATTTTAAATGAATGTATTGATGCGCTATGGAACCGTAAATTTTTGCAGTCAGCTCATGATTTCCAGTTTTTTCAGCAATATTTTTCGCTTCAAAAAACAATTCCGTCGATTTGTCCAAATCATTTTTTTCAAAATAAGCAACACCCAGCAAACCTAAAACCCTGCCTTTTTGTTCATCTGAACTGGTTTGTTTCAGAATAAAATCTCCCAATTTGATGATTTCATCGGGTTTATTTTTATTCATATTAAACATAACCTTTTCCAAACTATCCAGATTCTGTTTTTCGTTTTGAGAAAATGAAAAGGGCGAAAAAAGTAAAATACTTATAATTAAATAAATATGAAAATTAAAGCGATGCAAAAATTTAGATTTGGGATTAAATGTATTAAAAAATCTCAAATCCAAACCTTTCCCGGATTCATTATATTTTTTGGGTCGATGGATTGTTTGATGGATTTCTGTAAATCTAAATTTGCCTGTGAGAACACAATTGGCAAGTAGGATTTCTGAATCAATCCGATTCCATGTTCACCAGAAATTGTTCCTCCTAACTTCTTTACTTCTTCAAATAATTTTTTCAAAATGATTTGAATTTCGGGGTTGTTATAGGAGTTTTTATGAATTGGGTGATTGATTCTCACATGCAGATTTCCGTCACCTGCATGACCATAACAAACTACTTTATAGTCATTTTCGTTTGCCAGTTTATGCATTCCTTCTACTAATTTCGCCAGGTTTGCACGCGGAACAACTGTATCTTCTTCAATAGTATATCCGTTCATTTTCACTATTTCCGCAACGCGGCGGCGGATTTTCCAGATTCTTTCTTTTTCTAATTCTGCGTCAGCAAAAAGAATTTCTCCAATGTCAAATTTACCCAAAACTTCAGCCGTTTTCTGCGCTTCATTCATGATGGATTCAAAAGAATTTCCATCAAACATGATGAGTAAATGAGCTTCGTTATTTTCAAATAAATCTTTATTTAACCCTTCCAGAAATGAATTTTGTTCTAAATATTCGGTTGTAATCTGAATTGCATTTTTCTCCATGAATTCCAGTGCGGCTGGATTTAATCCTGCGTACATGATTTCGGAAACAGCATCGCAAGCTTCATACAAATTCCGGAAAGGAACGAGCATTGAAACATCAAATTTAGGTTGCGGCATGACTTTCAAAACTGCTTTCGTAATTATCCCCAATGTTCCTTCACTTCCAACAAACAATTGAGTCAGATTCAATCCTGTACTGTTTTTCAGAGTATTTGCACCTGTCCAGATAATTTCTCCATTAGGCAAAACTACTTCCAGATTCAAGACATAATTCGACGTCACACCATATTTCACAGCTTTAGGTCCGCCAGCATTGGTTGCAATATTTCCGCCGATTAACGAACTCTGCCAACTGCTTGGATCAGGCGGAAAAAATAAATTATGCTGAAATAATGCTTGTTGCAAATTAAAATTAATCACGCCCGCCTCAACTGTAACCTGAAAGTTTTTGGTATCAATATCCAGAATTTTATGCATTCGTTCCACAGATAATAAGACACCACCTTTTACAGGTAATGCACCGCCGGCGAGACCTGTTCCGGCGCCGCGTGGCGTGATGGGCAATAATTCCTTATGGCAATATTTAACAATCTCGGAAATTTCTTCTGAAGTGTGTGGTTTCAAAACGATATCTGGAAAAAACTCAAGTTTTTCAGTCGCGTCAGAAGCATAAATTTCAAAATCAGAAATTAAAACATTTTCAGTTCCGATTAAATTTCGGAAAAATTGAATGTCTGTATCTGTAAGAAATTTATACTCCACAATTTCGTTTAAAATTAAATGTTCAAACGTCCACTATCCCGCATCCAGTCTATTTCTGTCTGAAATAAACTTCAATCGGAACGCCTGTAAAATTAAAATGTTTACGCAATTGGTTTTCTATGAAGCGTTTGTAAGGTTCTTTTACGTATTGCGGCAAGTTGGCAAAAAATGCAAACTGCGGAGTACGTGTCGGCAACTGCGTTACGTATTTGATTTTAATATATTTACCCTTGATTGCAGGTGGCGGAGTAATTTCCATAATTGGAAGAAGCAATTCATTAAGCCTGCTGGTTTTGATTCTTCTGTTACGGTTTTCATTTACTTCCATGATGATTTCAACGGTTTTATGTACACGTTGCTTTGTCAATGCGGAAACGAAAAGAATCGGCACATCATTAAATGGTGCAATTTTATTACGGATTTCGGCTTCATAAGCCTTCATCGTATTGGTTTCTTTTTCTATCAAATCCCATTTATTGACTAAAATCACAAGACCTTTTCGGTTTCTTTCGGCCAAAAATAAAATGTTCAAATCCTGTGCTTCGATTCCTCGCGTCGCATCAATCATCAGTACACAAACATCACACTCTTCTACAGCACGAACAGCGCGCATCACAGAATAAAACTCTAAATCTTCGCTGACCTTTCCTTTTTTACGCATTCCTGCAGTATCAATCAACACAAATTCATGACCGAATTTGTTGTATAAAGTTTCGATAGAATCACGTGTTGTACCTGCAATATCGGTTACAATGTTTCTTTCTTCGTCAAGCAAAGCGTTTGTCAATGTAGATTTCCCTGCATTTGGACGTCCTACAATCGCTACTCTTGGCAATCCTTCAAAAGGATCTTTATGATCGCCTTGGTCAAAATGTGTAACCACTTCATCCAACAATTCTCCTGTTCCACTTCCGCTTTGAGAAGAAACTGTAAAGAATTGCTCAAATCCTAAATTGTAGAATTCGTAAGTATCATCAATATTTTTGTTGGAATCAACTTTATTTACCACTAACAAAACCGGCTTTTTGCTTTTGCGAAGTAATTGTGCAACTTCTTTGTCCATATCGGTCAGACCAACCTGATTGTCCACCATAAAAAGGATTACATTGGATTCTTCTATGGCGAGTTCAACTTGTTTACGGATTTCAACTTCAAAGGCATCCTCGGAACCAATGATGTATCCGCCGGTGTCGATGATGGTAAATTCATTTCCGTTCCAATCGCTTTTTCCGTAGTGACGGTCGCGGGTAACGCCCGAAACGTTATCTACGATGGCTTGGCGTTTTTGAACTAATCGGTTAAAAAATGTGGATTTGCCGACATTAGGACGGCCTACAATTGCTACAATGTTTGACATGAAAAATGTTTAATAAAAAAGTTAATTATTAATGGGTAACTCAAAGGAGCCCAATTTTTTGGCAAAGGTACAATTTGTCAAGCAGTTAAAAGACTGATTTATACTAAATCTATTTTTTTGTGAATTTCTTCAATTTTTCAAATGTAACATCTACTTTTAAAGTTCAGTTAGAATTAATAAAAAAATGTAGACTTTTGCTTTCTCAAAATGAAATTGAATAAATGATTCTCTGCATCGCCGAAAAACCAAGTGTCGCACGCGATATCGCCAAAGTTCTCGGGGCCACTGCCTCCCGCAACGGTTATATGGAGGGCAATGGTTATTGTGTCACATGGACATTCGGACACCTTTGCACGCTCAAAGAACCACATGATTACAATCCTAATTTGAAATATTGGAATTTGAGCACATTGCCCATTATTCCTCAAAAATTCGGCATCAAATTAATCCCTAACAAAGGAGTCGAAAAACAATTTGAAACCATTGAAAAATTGGTGCAGGAATGTGATGAAGTGATTAATTGTGGTGATGCCGGGCAAGAGGGAGAGGTTATCCAACGTTGGGTTTTACAGAAAGCAGGTTGCAACAAACCGATGAAACGTTTATGGATTTCCTCGCTTACGGAAGATTCAATCAAAGAAGGTTTCGCCAATTTGAAACCGGCTGAAGATTACATGAATTTGTACCTTGCGGGAAATGCCCGCGCAGTCGGCGATTGGCTTTTGGGGATTAATGCAACGCGATTGTTTACCAAAAAATTTGGTGGAGGAAAAGCAGTTTTGTCAATTGGAAGGGTTCAAACCCCAACTTTGGCGATGATTGTCCAACGCCAAAAAGAAATCAATGCTTTCAACACCGAAGATTACTGGGAACTCAAAACCAAATACCGTGAAGTAATTTTTAACGCGGCGATTGACAGATTAAATTCCGTTGAACGCGCCGAAAAAGGTTTGGAATATTTGAAACAACATCCATTTGAAATTGTTTCTTTTGAAATCAAAGAAGGAAAAGAAAAGAATCCGCGTTTGTTTGATTTGACGGCTTTACAGGTGGAAGCCAATAAAAAATACGGTTATTCGGCAGAAAACACATTGAAGCACATCCAGAGTTTGTACGAGAAAAAACACGTGACTTATCCGCGTGTGGACACTACTTATTTGTCAGAAAACCTTCATCCGAAAATGAATGGAATTCTTCAAAAGATGAATTTTTATCAGGATTTGGTTGCGCCGCTTTTACAAAAACCAATTCAAAAATCGAAAGCCGTTTTTGACGACACAAAAGTGACCGACCACCACGCCATCATTCCCACAGAAATTCCACCTTCCTCGAGTTTAAACATCGAAGAAAAATATATTTATGATTTGGTGGCGCGACGGTTTATTGCGGTTTTTTATCCCGAATGTAAAATTTCAAATACGTTGGTGGAAGGACAAGTCGGAACGATTCCTTTCAAAGCAAATGGGAAACAAATCCTTGAACCGGGTTGGCGCGAAGTTTATGCCAAAGACAAAAAAGAAGAGTCCGAAGAAAATAAAGAGGAGGAACAAACGATTCCTGAATTCAACGTGGGAGAATCGGGTCCGCACGAACCCTTAATTCACCAAGGAAAAACGACCCCGCCGAAATATTTCACCGAAGCAACTTTGTTGCGAGCGATGGAAACTGCAGGAAAACAAGTCGAAGATGAAGAATTGCGCGAGATGATGAAAAATAACGGAATCGGTCGCCCATCGACACGTGCGAACATCATCGAAACACTATTTCGCCGAAAATACATCGAGAAAAAACGCAAGAATCTCGTTGCTACATCCACCGGAATGGAACTCATCGACACCATCGAAGATGAATTGCTCAAAAGTCCTGAACTCACGGGTGAATGGGAATTTAAACTTCGGAAAATCGAAAGCGGTGAATACGAAGCAAATCAATTCAAGGAAGAATTGATAAAAATGGTTTGGGAATTGACGCAGAAAGTTATCCGAGGTCAAGGAAAAACAATCGAGCTTCACGAAGAAAAACCGGAAGAAAAAAAGGAAAAAATTCCTCGTAAAAAATCAGAGATTCTTTGGGAAGAAACTGATTGCCCGAAATGCAAATCCAACAAATTAATCAAAGGAAAAACTGCAATTGGCTGTACAGATTTTAAAAATTGTGGGTTCAAAGTTCCATTTGAAATCTTCGGCAAAAAATTAACCGAAAAACAAATCCAAGATTTAATTCTTAAAGGAAAAACTTCAAAGCTGAAAGGCTTTAAATTGCATCCTGAGAATTTGGAAGAAGGTGTTTTGAGTTTGGGTGATGGGTGTGAGATGGAATTGAATTAGAGTTTTCTTTTATCCTGACTTTGAGAATTTGAGAAAAAAGATAAAATTTTAATTTCATCACCTACAATTCTATAGTACAAAGTGTTGACTCTCAAAACAATTGCTTTATGAATATCATTTACATCTGATTTTGGATAAATCAATGGATTTTATAAAAAAACGCCTCCTAAAAAGGAAGCGTTTCAGTATTATCAATCCGAATCAGAAATTATTCTGCCGGTTTATCAGCTCTTTCCGGTTTTGGCAATAATGCCTTGATGGAAAGTTTCATTTTCTTTTTGTCGTCGTAACCTAAGAATTTCACTTTTACTTTGTCATTTAAATTCAAAGCTTCTTCTACAGTATTCAAACGTTTATGTTCAATTTCAGAAATGTGAACCAAACCTTCTACGCCTTTTGAAATTTCAACAAAAGCACCAAATGGTTTGATAGATTTCACAACCGCATCATAAACTCCGCCCGGTTCAGGAACGAAAGCGATTTGTTTGATTCTTGCGATTGCTGCATCGATTTTTTCTTGGTCAACACCAGCGATTTCAACGCGTCCTGAAGTTTCTGTTTCCTCGATTGCGATAACCGTTCCGGTTTCTTTCTGTAATTCCTGAATAATTTTTCCACCAGGTCCGATTACTGCACCGATGAATTCTTTTGGAATTTCTATTACGATTAATTTCGGAGCATTTGGTTTCAATTGTGTTCTTGGTTCAGAAAGTGTTTTCATCATTTCACCTAAAATGTGCAAACGACCTTCGCGTGCTTGTTCCAATGCTTGTTTCATGATGTCCATTGACAATCCCTGGATTTTGATATCCATCTGACAAGCTGTGATACCGTCTTTTGTTCCGGTAACCTTGAAATCCATGTCACCTAAGTGATCTTCATCACCCAAGATGTCAGATAGTACAGTGAATTTACCTGATTTTTGGTCAGTGATTAAACCCATCGCAATACCTGAAACCGGCTTCTTGATTGGCACACCACCGTCCATCAACGCCAAACATCCGGCACAAACTGTTGCCATCGAAGACGAACCATTGGATTCTAAGATGTCAGAAACGATACGAACTGTATATCCGTAATCATCTGGTAAAATATAAGTCAAAGCTCTTTGCGCCAAGTTTCCGTGACCAACCTCCCTACGTGAAGTTCCTCTCAAAGGACGTGCTTCTCCGGTAGAAAATGGTGGGAAATTATAGTGTAAAAAGAATTTTTCATCGTGTTGTGAAGCTACACTGTCAATCATGTTTGCATCTTTAGAAGAACCTAAAGTCAAGGCTGTCAATGATTGGGTTTCACCTCTTGTAAAAACAGCAGAACCGTGTGCTCCCGGCAAATAATCCACTTCGCTCCAAATCGGACGAATTGTTTTCGGGTCACGACCGTCCAAACGAATGTTTTCATTCAAAATCATTTGACGCATCGCTTCTTTTTCCACATCGTGGTAATAAACTTTGGCAAAGGGTTTTACTTCATCTAATTCTTCTTCTGAATACTGAGAAAGGAATTCTTCCAAAACTGCTTTGAAATTATCACCTCTTTCTTCCTTTGCTGAAGGCGTTTTAGCTACTTCATAAACTTTATCATACGTTTCTTTCCACACTTTCTCACGAATTTCTTCATTGTGAGTTTCGTGTGAATATTCTCTTTTTGGAAGAACGTTAGCAACTCTTGCAGCCAATCTTTCTTGCGCTTCGATTTGTTTTTTGATTTCTTCGTGTGCAAATTCAATTGCCTCAATCATTTCTGCTTCGGAAATTTCTTTCATTTCACCTTCTACCATCACGATAGAATCTTTGGTTGCACCTACCATGATGTCCAAATCGGATTGTTTCAATTGTTCCAAACTTGGATTGATCATCAATTTACCATCCAAACGGATAACACGTGCTTCTGACATCGGCCCGTTAAAAGGAATATCTGTGATTGCAATCGCTGCAGAAGCGGCCAAACCAGCCAATGCTTCCGGCATTACATCTTTGTCATAAGAAATAAGTGAAATCATCACCTGTACTTCAGCATGGAAATCTTCCGGGAAAAGCGGACGCAAAACGCGGTCAACCAATCTCATTGTTAAAATTTCTTCGTCAGAAGGTCTTGCTTCTCTTCTAAAAAAGTTACCTGGGATACGTCCCGCTGCATAAAATTTTTCTCTATAATCTACCGTTAAAGGTAAAAAGTCAACACCAGGATTGGCATCTTTGTTGGCTACAACAGTTGCTAAAAGCATTGTGTCGCCCATTCTTACAACAACCGAACCGTTAGCCTGTTTAGCCAACTTCCCTGTTTCGATTGTGATTTCCCTGCCGTCTGCAAGGATAATTTTTTCTGTGATTGCTTGTGGAATCATTCGTCTATTTGTTTTAATTCGTCTTGGCGAAACCGTTTGTCTCACCGGGTTATATATAGTTTTTCTATAATTTCATTTTATAAAATGAAAAAAGGCAATCTTGCAATTGCCTTTTTATTTTGTTTTGAATCAGATTATTTACGAAGACCAAGCTCGGCGATGATCGCACGGTATCTTTCGATGTCTTTGTTTTTCAAATAGTCTAATAAGGCTTTTCTTTTACCTACCAATCTTACCAATGATTTCTCAGTGTTAAAATCTTTTCTGTTCACTTTCAAGTGTTCTGTCAAGTGATTGATTCTGTACGTAAAAAGAGCAACTTGCCCTTCAGCTGAACCGGTATCTGCATTAGATTTACCGTGTTTTGCAAAAATTTCCTGTTTTTTTTCTGTTGTCAAATACATTCCAATATTGTTTTAATGATTATTATGTATGCGGGTGCAAATGTATGAAATTTAATTGAGTTTAGAAACTTTATGTTATTTCTCATTTGAATTCATTTTTGAATGGGTAAATTTGCAAGGAAAAACGCCTTGAAAAGCAAAAAAATCAAATGAAAAAAAATCCAAGCCTTATCGGATTGCTGGCAACAATTGCAATTATTGCAGCTGCTTATTTCACCTATAAATTATTTCTGGAGAAAAAAGACAGTTATTTGATTGCCAATCCTACTGAAGAATCGCTCAAATTAAAAATTGACAATCAGGATTATTCCATTGCCCCCAATCAAACTACGGAAATCAAATTGACGCCGGGCAAGCATAAAATCAATTTTGATTACCAAGGAAAAACAATTGACACTGTTTTTGAAGTCAAATATTACAATGGCGTGATCAATCCTACGGGAGCCGATTATTATATTTTCACACGACCTTATGGACCGGCAAGAAATAAAGATTCTCTCTTCACAACACAAACAACAACGATTGATGAAAAAATTTTTTATGGAAACATCAAACATTCCAACGAATTATACATCCAAGGATTTTATTATAATTTAAATCATGATTATCCTAAATTCTTCTACAATAAAGGTCTGAAAACAGATATTTCAAAAATATTTTCCAAGGACGACTTCAAACAATTTTATTTTGAAAATTACGAGTAAATTTTATTGGTTTAAAGTTTCAGGTTCAATGTTTCAAGTTATTTCTAATTTCTAATTTCTAAGTTTTACCTTTGCGAACTTATGAGTACAGTAAAACCTTATTCGGATTCGGATTTAAGCAAAAAACAGCAGGTCGAGCAGATGTTCGACAACATTTCTCCAAAATACGATTTACTCAATCGGGTATTGTCAATGGGGATTGATGTTAGCTGGCGAAAAAAAGTTGTTAAATCAATCAAAGCCTCCAATCCGAAGACCATTCTCGACATTGCAACCGGAACGGGTGATTTGGCAATCCAGATGGCGAAATCTACCGAGGCCAAAATTACCGGATTTGACCTTTCTGCCGGAATGTTGGAGGTTGGAAGAAAAAAAGTAAAAGAAGAAGGTTTGGAAAACCGAATCGAAATGATTCAGGGTGATGCTGAAAACATGCCTTTTGAAGACAATTCTTTTGACTGTATCACAGTTGCATTTGGTGTTCGGAATTTTGAAAATCTGGAAAAAGGTTTAAATGATATTTACCGAGTTTTGAAACCGGGAGGAAAATTTATTATTCTGGAATTTTCACAACCCGAATCCTTCCCGATGAAGCAATTGTACGGATTTTATTCAAAAAATATTTTACCACAAATCGGAAAAAAAATCTCCAAAGACCAAAGCGCTTACACCTATCTCCCTGACTCTGTAAAAGCTTTTCCCTATGGTGAGAAAATGAAATTAATTTTAAAAAATTCAAATTTTGTACAACCTTTCGATAAAAAACTTACTTTTGGAATCGCAAGCATTTACGAAAGCTCAAAATAAAACACACAAAAATTCGTTAAGGAAAGGTATGTGAAATAAGCTGTAAAACATTACAATCACAGATTCAAATGATTACAGTAAATTACATCTGACCGCTTTAGAAAAAAATATTGAAAAAAACAGATGAAAAAACTTCTTGCATTTTTATTATTTACACTGACGATTTCAGCCTTTGGGCAGTTCCGTCCGAATTCAGAAAAGGTTTGGCACAGAGAAGAAGACGATGACAAAAGATTTGGCTGGGGTTACTTTTTAGGAACCAACATCATGTCATTTAAAGTAGTACCTGCCGAAGAAGGGCTTAGTGAGCAAGACATGATTTACCTTCGTCAGGAAAACAAAATGGGGTTTTCTGTGGGTTTAATGGCGAAATTGAAACTTCATAACAATCTTGATTTGAAATTGGAACCAGGTGTTCATTTTGCAGAAAGAAATCTATACTTTGGAAACATCGAAACCAATGAAACAGATAGTATGCGTGCTGTAAAATCTACATACATTGATATTCCGTTTATTTTGAAAGTACACGGAGACCGTTGGGTGAATACTCGTCCTTATCTGCAAGGAGGTTTGGGTTACACGATGAACCTACAATCTAACGAAAAGAAAGAAGAAGATAATCAGGACAATATTTTCCGTATGAAAACCCATAATTTCAACTGGCAGGTGGAAGCGGGCGTCGAAATTTATTTCAGCAAATTTAAATTGACTCCGGCGATTAAAGGAATTTTCTTCTTCAATAATGAATTGGTACAGGACAATCCTGATACAAGCACACAATGGGCTGGAAGTTTAAAATCCTTATCAACAAGAGGAATTTTCTTTTCACTTAAATTTGAATAATTAAAAATAATTCAAATTTAATTCTCATATTTGTTGAAACATTTACAAGAAATGACAAATTTATTTAACACTTCATTTTATTACTTCTTTTGGGCAAGAGTTCAGAAGCGGGTAATTTATGTTGGTTAAACAAATTTAAAAGATAAAAAAACCAAAAGAGTCCCGTCAGAAACGGGGCTCTTTTTTTATGAAATAAAATCAAGTAAAATGAAAATTGGAATTCAGGGAACACTAGGCTCATATCATCATCAGGCGGCAGATTTATTTTTCAATTCGGAAGAATTTATACTGTATGAATATGAAAGCTTCAAAAAAGTCGCAAAATCAGTTTCAAAATCTGAATGTGATTTTGGATTGATGGCGATTGAAAATACAATTGCAGGCTCGATTCTTCCCAATTATTCTTTGGTCACGAAATACAATTTACAAATCGTAGGCGAAATTTATTTACCCATCCAGCACCAGCTAATGGCTTTGCCGGGAACTGATTTTGACAAAATCGAAGAAATCCGTTCGCATCCGATGGCAATTTTGCAATGTGATCAATTTCTCGAAAAATATAATCATTTTACCATTAGGGAAACGAGCGATACGGCATTGACAGCAAAAAAAATAAAATCTGAACTGAGCCGGAATATTGCGGCAATTGCTTCTCAAAAAGCAGCTGATTTATACGGATTGGAAATCCTCAAAAGGAACATCCAAACATTTCATAAAAATTTTACCCGATTTTTTGTTCTCGCAAAAGAAACTGAACCCACAAATGATTTCGACAAGGCTTCTATTACATTTGCCACGCCGCACAAAAGCGGCTCATTGGCAAATGTGCTGAACGAATTTGTTTATTTAGGAATCAATATGGAAAAAATCCAATCTATTCCAATCATTGAGAAACCGTGGCAATACAATTTTCACGTTGATATTTCTTTTGAAACCATTCAACAATATGAAGAATTAAAAAAACGAATTTTAATCAAAACCGATAACCTGAAAATTCTGGGCGAATACAAGAAAAACAATCCCTATTTGCTGAAAGAACTAGAATATATTGACTTAAAATCAAACTTTTAAATGAATAACGCTTTAAATTTGCAAAATATGAATACAAATAAATCCTTTCTCAGTAAATTTGAAAAACCACTTGTAATTGGTGGTCCTTGCAGCGCGGAAAGTGAAAAACAGATGCTGGACATTGCCGGACAATTGGACCAAAATTATGTTCAGGTATTTCGTGCGGGAATCTGGAAACCCAGAACAAAACCGAATTCTTTCGAAGGTGTCGGCGCAATTGGTCTGAAATGGCTCAAAAAAGTAAAAGATGAATTTGGTTTCATAACTGCCACAGAAGTTGCCAATGCAAACCACGTAAAACTGGCTTTGGAAAATGACGTTGATTGGTTATGGATTGGTGCGCGTTCAACCGTAAACCCCTTTACGATTCAGGAAATTGCCGAAGCTTTGCGCGACACAGACAAAGTTGTTTTGGTAAAAAATCCAGTCAATCCTGATTTAGATTTATGGATCGGAGCAGTTGAAAGGTTACAAGCACAAAACATCAAAAACTTAGGTGCAATACACCGAGGATTTTCAACTTATAAAAAGACAAAGTATAGAAACAATCCGCAATGGCAGATTGCATTGGACTTTATGGATAAAATGCCTGGGATACCTATGATTTGTGATCCATCACATATTTGCGGAAACCGCGAAGGAATTTTTGATGTGGCACAACAGGCTTTCAATTTTGAATACGATGGATTGATGATTGAATCACATAACAATCCGGACGAAGCCTGGAGCGACGCCAAACAACAAATCACGCCGGAACGTTTGCACGAGATTTTGAAAAAATTAGAACTTCGAAAAAGTGACGATCCAGATGCTTTTTACCATTCAAGATTAAGCCGTTTGAGAAATGAAATTGACGAAGCTGATCAAAGTATTATAGAAACAATTGGTCAGAGAATGGGTATTTCTGCTCAAATCGGAGAATTAAAAAAAGAACACAATGTAGCTGTTTTTCAACCGGAACGCTGGAAAGCAATTTGGGAAAGCGCAATCAAACAAGGAGAAAAATATGGATTGTCAGAGGAATTTATCGATAAACTCCTCAAAGCAATTCACCAGGAATCCATTCAACATCAAAATTCAATTATGAATCAGGACAAAATTTTGAAACCTTAATGAGCGGTTTGGTAATGAAATCAACGGGAAGTTGGTATTCGGTAAGAGAAGATTCTGGAAATATGATCAATGCAAGAATGCGCGGGAAATTCAGGTTAGATAATATTCAGCATACGAATCCGATTGCAGTTGGTGATTTTGTCGATTATGAAATTGACAATGAAGGAAATGGAGTGATTTCCAAAATCCACGATAGAAAAAACTATATCATCCGTCGTTCCGTTAATTTATCTAAAAAAACGCATATCATTGCGTCCAATATCGATCGTGCTTTTCTTGTCGTTACGGTAAATAACCCGAAAACTTCTTATGGTTTCATCGACCGATTTTTAATTACAGCAGAGGCTTACCACATTCCAGCGACTTTGGTTTTCAATAAAATGGATTCTTATGATGAAGAGCAACTGGAAATCGTGGAAGATTATAAATTTGTTTATGAGCCTTTGGGTTATAAAACGATGGAAGTTTCGGCTGTTTCGGGCTTAAATTTAGAAAATTTCAAATCTGAGTTGAAAGGAATAATCACTTTGTTTTCAGGGCATTCGGGCGTTGGAAAATCAACTTTGCTCAATGCTTTGAATCCAAACTTAACCATCAAAACTTCAGAAGTTTCGGATTTTAACCAAAAAGGACAGCATACGACGACTTTTGCTGAAATGCACGAATGGCCGTTTGGTGGATTTTGCATCGACACGCCGGGTATCAAAGAATTTGGTTTGGTCGATATGGAGAAAGAGGAAATCCAGAATTATTTTCCTGAAATTTTCGCCAAGAAAATCGAATGTAAATTTGACAATTGCATTCATTTAAACGAACCCAAATGTGCTGTGATAGAATCAGTTGAAAATGGAGAAATAGCTTCGAGCAGATATGAAAGCTACGTTGGTTTTTTGGATGAAATTCAAACGAATCCTTACTAAAATTTAGTTCAAAATAAAAAAATGAGAGTTGTCATACAGCGCGTACAACACGCAAGCGTTACGGTTGAGGGAAATGTAATTGGTAAAATCGAAAAAGGTTTATTGGTTTTAGCCGGATTTGAGGAAAATGACACCAATGAAGATTTTGAATGGATAGCCAATAAAATCATTCAACTCAGGATCTTCAATGATGAAAACGGCGTCATGAATGTCTCTGTGCAGAATGTTGAAGGTGATTTGTTGGTGGTAAGTCAATTTACACTGCATGCTTCCACAAAAAAAGGAAATCGCCCTTCATATATAAAATCTTCTCCGCCGAATATTGCTAAAAATCAGTACCATGAATTTGTCAGAGTTTTGCAAAATAAATATCTTCGCCCGATAAAAATCGGAGAATTTGGTGCTGATATGAAAGTTGAATTGCTCAATGACGGTCCTGTCACGATTTGTATTGACTCTAAAAACAGAGAATAAATTTATCTATTAAAAACTTAAACTGAATGAGAAAACTACTAAGTATTTCATCATTACTTGCATTTATAATAGTATCTGCACAAAATTTTGTTGCAAATAGTATTACTGCAGAACTTAAAGAAGGTGCTTACGCCGTAATCAGAAATGAAAAAAAGACTATTGACATTCACTCGATCAACAAAGTCATTCATACCAATGAATTAATCATAACGGTTTTTGACAAGTCAGGAGATAAATTTGCACAGCCTCATGAATTTTATGACCCAAATACAAAAATCACAACTTTGGAAGCGGTTTATTATGATCAAAACGGGATAGCGATTAAAAAATTTAAATCAAAAGATTTTCTTGATCAATCTTATATATCTGATGGACAAATGTACACAGACAGCCGCATCAAATATTTGAATTATTCATCTGCACAGTATCCATATACTTTACATTTCAAATCAGTTATAAATTATTCAAACACCACCATCGGAAGGTGGACACCGGTTAGTTCATACAACGTTGCAATTGAGAAATCATCATATACAATAAATAATTTGATGAACTTGAAAATGAATTCCAAAGAAATGAATTTATCTGATTTTGGCATTTCTAATCAAAATCCGAATCAATCGGTAGTTCATTATGAAATGAAAAACCAGAAGGCGTTTGACAAAGAAGATATGACGCTTCAGTTTAAAAATATTTTTCCAAATGTTGAATTTTCTGCGGTTGACTTTATTATCGACGGCGTAAAAGGAAATTTCACTGATTGGAATGGAATGGGAAAATGGTACCGTGGTTTATTGACAAATTCAAATGACTTCACTCCTACTCAGAAAAAATTCTATCAGGATTTGGTAAAAGATGCTAAAAATGATAAACAAAAAGTAAGCATTCTCTACAAATATTTACAAAACAAAACCAGATACATCGGTGTTCAGTTAGGAATTGGAGGATTGCAACCTTTTCCTGCATCTTATGTAGAATCAAAGAGTTACGGCGACTGCAAAGCATTGACAAACTATATGCAATCTATGTTGGATGCGGTAGGGATTAAATCTTATTATACCGTTGTATATGGCGGGAGTAAAATTGATTTCCATACTGATTTCGCGAGCGTTGCACAAGGAAATCATGTCATTTTATATGTTCCGCTGAATGAAGAAGATTTATGGCTGGAGACTACGAGCCAGCAAACTGCATTTAACTATTTAGGAACTTTTACTGATAATAGAAATGCACTCATTGTAACTCCTGAAGGCGGAAAAATAATCAAAACTCAAAGTTTTCCTGCAGAAAAAAATACACTTAATATTTTTGGTTCCATTGAAATTTTCAATGATGGAAAATTGAAAGGAGATTATAAGATGGACTACGCAGGATTACAATATGAACAGATTTATAGAGTTAATTTTCAAAGCAGTAAAGACCAGAAAAGAATTCTTCAGGACATTTTTGAAACGCTCCCCAATCTGAATATTCTCAATTATAAATTTGAAAATAATTGGGATGAAGCAATTTTTACTGCAAATGTAAATTTAGAATCTACTCAGTTTGGAAAAATTCATGGAAATAACATGGTCATTAATATTCTTCCTTCAGAAATTTCAACTACAAGTCTCAAAAAAAATAACAATAGAAAATATCCTTTCGAAATCCGACATGGATATGTGGACGAAGCCGAATTTGAAATAAAAATCCCAAAAGATTACAAACTTGACGGCGTTTTTGAGCCAATTGCTTACCAAACAGAATTTGGAAATTATCAATTAACAGTAAACACAGCAGAAGGAAATTCATTAAAAGTAAAAAGAATTATATCTATAAAAGACGGCATTTATCCCAAAGAAAAGTTCAACGATTATGTTGAATTTCAACGAAAAATATCATCATTTGACAACTCAAAAATTTTACTAGAAAAACTATAATATAACATGAAAACAATTATTTTAACTGCCACCTTATTGCTGTTTACATTGAGTTCAGCACAAGACAACCGATTTGGAAAAGTAAGCAAAGAAGAACTTTTTAAAGAAAGAAGCACCATTGATATTGAATCTCCCGCCGAGATTTTATATGAAAAAATTGACATCACTCTGGATTTCAACCCAAGTGGTGGTGGATTTATCGTTACAAAAGAAATTGAAGGAAGAATTAAAATTTATAACAAAGACAATACTGATGATAAATTTTTAAAACAAGAGGTCTCTATGTATGCTCCAAATTCAACCCGAGAAAAATTATTAGGTTTTAAAGGTGTCACTTACAATCTGGAAGGTGGAAAAATTGTTGAAACTAAAGTAAAAGGAAATGAAATCTTTACCGAGCGCGTAAACAAAAACTGGGAAGTTGAAAAATTTGCTTTTTCAAATGTAAAAGACGGTTCTGTCTTAGAATACAAATACACCATTGTTTCTCCTTTTTACAGAGAGATTGACCGTTGGTATTTCCAGCAGGAAATTCCGGTTTTATATAGTCAATTCAAATTTCGTCACCCTGATTTCTTTACATACAATCCAGATTTGAGAGGCGAAGTTCGCGGAAAAATAAACAATTCTACAAGACCCGTTACGGACAGGACATATTCTACTGCAGTCAATGAATATACTTTTGAAAATGTAAAACCATTGAGAAGAGAATCATTTGTACTTAATTCAAACAATTTGAAAGCGTCAGTTAGATTTGAACTTATGATGTTTAGCCATCCAGGTTACATTACTGAAAACTATTCAGCGACTTGGCAGCAAATCGGTAAAGATTTAGGTAAACATGAAAATATAGGTGCTCAGCTGAGCGGAAATAGTTTCTTGGACGAAACAGTACAAAGTGTTGCCGGAAGCATCCCCGATCAACTAGAAAAAACACAGGCAATCTTCAATTTTATAAAAGAAAATTATACCTGGAACAGATTCAATTCCATGTATGCTGATAATGGAGTTAGAAGAACTTTTAAGGAAAAAACAGGAAATGCTGCAGATTTAAATTTAATGCTAGTTTCAATGCTTCAAAAAGCAGGAATCAATGCAAATCCTGTAGTTTTAAGTAGTGTAAATAATTTAATGATAAATTATTCTTTTCCTTCAGTTACCAGTTTAAATTTCCTGATTGCATCTGCTGAAATTAACGGAAAACTTTATCTGATGGATGCTACCGAGAAAATGAGCAAAATTAATATGCTCCCTTTGAGAGATTTGAACCACAGAGGATTTCAGCTATTAAGCAATGGTAATATCAAAGAGATTTCACTTACAAATTATTCTTTGAGTAATTCAAAGGAAGTAATTGGTGCGATATTAAATGCGGACGGTACAATTTCAGGATCGTACACAGAAACAAAAGATGAATACTTTGCAATGTCTGACAATATGTGGCGCAAAGACAGCCCAAAAGAATTTGAAGCTGAATATTTATCTAACTTTGCATTTGATGTTGATACTTTCAAAGTAGATGAAAACAATGAAAAAGGAATCGTCCGCTACAGTATTAAATTTGACAATGTACCTGGCGGAGAAGTAATTGGAAACAAAATCTTACTCAATCCTATGTTGTTTTCACAACTAAAGAAAAGTTCATTTCAATACGAAAACAGAAGTTATCCGCTAGAATTTGGAACTTCAATCTCTGAAACAAAAACGATAAAAATTAAAATTCCTGAAGGCTATAAAGTCGAATCAATTCCACAGGAAAAACAATTCGTAATCGATGGAAACCATGCAGGTTACGTTTACAAAGTAATTGAAAAAGATGGTTTTATAGAAGTTGCAACTTTGTATCAGGTCAATCAAAGTATATTACCTGCAAGCTATTACAAACTAATGAAAGATTTGGAAAGCAAACAAATAAATGCTGAAAACCAACAAGTTGTACTTGTAAAATTATAAAAAATGAGCATTCAAAAATTACAATCAGAAGTTGACAATTGGATTCAGGAACACGGCGTTCGTTATTTCAACGAATTGACCAATATGGCTCAGCTAACCGAAGAAGTCGGCGAAGTAGCCCGAATCATTGCTCGCCGATATGGCGAACAATCCGAAAAGGAATCTGATAAACAAAAAGATTTGGGCGAAGAATTGGCAGATGTGATGTTTGTAGTTTTGTGTTTGGCAAATCAAACCGGAGTTGATTTAGAATCAGCTTTTTATAAAAAATTAAATCTGAAAACGGAACGTGACCACGACCGTCATAAGAATAATGAAAAGCTAAAATAGGAAGGAAGACAGAAGTTTGGAATGGAAATTAAATTTTTAAAGAAAGTAAATCAAAATCCTAAAGGGGAAATCTTCATCAGCGGTTCCAAAAGTGAAAGCAACCGGCTTCTGATTTTGAATGCTTTGTTTGATAATTCAATTGAAATTAAAAATTTATCAAATTCAGAAGATACAGAATTGCTTCAAAATGCGTTGAAAAATTCCGGTAACAAAATCGACATTCATCACGCCGGAACGGCAATGCGGTTCCTGACGGCTTATCTTTCTACGCAAGAAAACCGCGAAGTAGTTCTTACGGGTTCAGCACGAATGAAACAGCGTCCGATTGGAATTTTGGTTGATGCTTTGAATTCGCTTGGTGCTGAAATTTCCTATTTGGAAAATGAAGGATTTCCATCTTTGTCGATAATAGGAAAGAAATTAAAAAAATATTTTGTTGAGTTGGATGCCAACATCAGCAGCCAATACATTACTGCTTTGATGTTGATTGCACCGAAATTGGAAAACGGATTAACGATTCGATTGAATGGAAAAATCACTTCGCTTCCATATTTGTTGATGACGGTTGAACTTTTGGAAAGAATTGGAATTCAAATCGAAAGAAGTGAAAACGTTTTCAGAATTCATCCGAAAAATAAAATCCAATATCAGGAAATTACTGTAGAATCTGATTGGAGTTCGGCTTCTTATTTTTATTCGTTGGCGGCTTTGTCTGAAAACCCAGAGATTAAAATCAATTCCTACTTTCAAAATAGTCTGCAAGGCGATTCTGCATTGATTGAAATTTATAAAAATCATTTTGGAATCGAATCTGAATTCATAGGAAATCAAATAGTTTTACGTAAAAATTTAAGCCTTAAACTGAAAACTTTAAACCTAAATTTAAATGAAACACCAGATATTGCACAAACAATTGCTGTCACTTGTGCCGGATTGAAAATGAAATGTAAATTGACCGGGCTGGAAACACTTTCTATCAAGGAAACAGACCGCTTGACGGCTCTCAAAAATGAATTAAAAAAAGTTGGAACTAAGGTTCAAATCACAAAAGATTCACTTGAAATAATTGATTTTGAATCTATAAATGAAATTCCTCACATCGAAACTTATAACGACCACAGAATGGCGATGAGCTTTGCTCCGCTTTGTCTTTTGATGGATTTGCAAATAAAAAGTCCGGATGTGATTAAAAAATCATATCCGGACTTTTGGTCTGATTTGGAGAAATTAACTTCTGTTTAGAAAGTTACTTTTCCTGATTCGTCACCTTTTTTGGCGGTAAAACTTTTCCTAACTCCATTTACATCAAATGTTACGAGGTTCTGCTGATCGGCAAATATTTCCGTGAGCATTGCATTTTTTATTTCGATATCATTGATTCCTGCAACGTTGTCTGCTTTGAAATACAATCTTGTTGATTTATCTGTAGTCTGAGAACCAACATAAGTCAAACCAATCAAACTTCCGTTTACTTTTAATGTCAATCTGGAAGATGAATAACTTCTTGCTTTGTTGTCAAAATCAGATTTTGATGCTGCAGAAGCGCCTACTGCTTTTTCTAAATCTTCGGTAAAAAATTTAGCTGTCAATTTGAGTGAACCTGCTTCATACTCTACTTTGGTGGTAGATGCATGAAAGTCCTGGGAAAATGATTGAGAAAAAATCCCCATCATCAATATCGTTAAAACCAATTGTAAGTATTTCATTTTAAGGTTGTTTTTAAATCATATTTGCAAAGTCGGTGCCAAATAAGCAACCCATCTGTTAAAAATAAACGAGTGGCAATTTAAGATTTTTTTATGAAATGAAATTATTCAAATAAATTAATGCAATTCTGCATATAATTTCTTCAAAATGTGCTTGGCTTTGGAGCGAATTCCGGGTGAAGCTTGCGGTTCTTCGAAGACCGATTCTATCATGGATTTCAATTCAGGTTTTAATTCAGGAAAAGTATTCGAAATATTATATAAAACTACCATTGCAAAAGCGCGGATAGCGATTTCCTCTTTTGGATTTTCCAAAAATTCAAAGCAATTATCGTACAAGCTACCCATCCATTCTTCTTTGATTTCTGTGAATTGAAGCACGCGCAGAATGTTTCTTTTGAGGGAAGATTTAAGTTGAGGATTTTCTAAATTTTGAATTAATTTCTCTCTATAGGGGAGAATCAAATTCGGCCGCCTGTCAAACGTGAGAGACAAAGTGTATGCAGCTCTCTGAGGCACGCGGTAATCTTTGGTTTCTGCAAAGAAACAATCCATCAGTTCATGAAAACGCTCAGCATCATTTCCGATATAAGAAACGATGCTGAGCGAATTTTCTTTGCTATGCTCTTTTTCTAACTGATGAAAAATGTTCATTTAGAATGGCAGATCGTCCGGCTCATTAGCGCCTGAATTACTATTGGTAACGGGTGGCATATCTGCATATTCGTTGATTGACGCTGCAGGTGCTGCACCTCCTTTCTCCAATCTCCATCCTTGGATGCTGTTGAAATATTTGGCAACGCCTTCAGGATTAATCCATTCACGGCCGCGAAGGTTGATTGAAACTTTTACTTCATCACCTTCATTTACCGTGTTGAGCAAATCGGTTTTGTCTTGTGTGAACTCTATAATGATGTCTTGAGGATACTGTTCTTGCGTTGTAACAACCAATTCTCTTTTCTTGAATCCACTTCCAAATGTCTGTGCTTCAAATATTTTCTTAACTCTTCCGCTAACTTCCATATAATAATTTGTTTAGTGCAAAAGTAAAAGAATTCGCAGAATGATAAAAATTACAAATTGAAATTTTGTGAAATAATTATTTAACGTATATTTGCTGTCCTTTTGCGGGTGTGGTGAAATTGGTAGACACGCCAGACTTAGGATCTGGTGCCGCGAGGTGTGTGGGTTCGAGTCCCTCCACCCGCACTTTATAAATCGCTTTTCTTAATTGATGAGCGATTTTTTTATGAGTAATCTAATCTTTTAATAAATAATTTAACATCATTTACAAAGGCTTTATTTTCATTATTTTTCTCTAAAATTAAAATAATTTGTTGAAGATATTTGAAATAAACATCTTTGTTATTTTCATTTCGCCATTAATGTTTTTTGTTTTAAAATAGTTTGTAATTGATTTAAAAATTGAATCTTTGATTTGAAATTGATATGAATCTAAATTGATATGAATCTAAATTGATATGAATCTAAATTGATATGAATCTAAATTGATAATTGAATCCTCACATTCATCAGAAACTATTATTTTATATAGGCTTATCGCTCGCATCCATTCAATTAAGAGTCTATACTGAGCTTCTATATTATGATTGCAAGTGATAAATAAGATTAATTTTTCATGATGGATTTTTTTGCTTAGATAATCTCTTTGTTAAATATACAAACTTCACAAAAAATAAAAAACTCCTTGACTAAAGGACAAGGAGTTAATAAAATTAAAGAAATGTGATTGCTTATTTCACAATCAACTTTTTATTTGCTTTGTTGTTTCCTGATTCTACAACTACAACATAAGTTCCTGTAGTTAGTGAATTAAGATTTAATTCTTTTTGGTAGAAACCTGATTGGTTTTGAATGTTTGACTCATAAACTTTTTGTCCTGCCAAATTAAAGATTGAAACTTTAGTTGAGGCATTTGAAGCATTTTTCACATCATACACCAAAGTTACTTGTTTATTTACGGTAGGGTTTGGATACAATCCGAAAGAGAAATCTTTGTTTAATTCCGTTACGCCCATTTCATCTGTTATATTTTTGTATTTAAAATACATATTTCCGTTTGAAGCGCCACCATTTTCGATGAAATATAGTCTGTAAATCTGTCCTGCTTCTTTGATATAATAAACTACATTATCATAAACTCCAGTAGTTGGTTTCCAGCTGTGTCCGATTGCGGTAATAACTTTAGAATACTCAGATGGATTAGAAAGCGTATTAGTCGCTTGCGTTTCTTCTACTCTTGCTACTTCCAAAGTCGGGCTTTGAATCACACCGGATAAACGGTACATCATGATGTTCATGTAAAAAGTAAAGTAACGTGTAAACATCAAATCCCAGGTTCCGATTTCCGGCTCGATACCAGTTACTACATCATTTGTATCAAATGAGAAATAGTTGAAATAATTATTATTTGAACCATTTGCTATCGTTTTAGTTTGAGTTGCATCCCATGAAGATCCGTTCCATTTAGCATATTTAATAGTATAGGCTCCATAATAGTCTTCAATCATGAATTTTACATAAGACTCATCACTTACATATTTCAAAACAAAAATTGCTTTTCCTTCTATATGGTGATTAACCGGATTATAGATTCCCCATCCTGTAGCGGGAACATTTGGATTTGAGGAAGTGATAGAACCCTGTTCAAATGCTCCTTCGTTTATATAAGTTGTTTGATCAGGATTGTATAACGGCTCTCCCCAAGAAGCTAGATTTGCAATGCTGATTGCATCCCAGTCAGCTGGATTATCTGAAGCTTCATATACTTCAATGTTTTGAGCATCATTGACACGCGTTCCATAATCCATTGCATTTATTCTCCAAAATGCTACATCCCAGTTATTCGCAGGATGTGAAACAATGTTATTTTCAGACAAATCAAAAAACACACGGTTAGCATAAGCTGGTCCAGTTGTCAATTCTACAGTAGTGTATCCAAACTCATCAACTTGAGCATTAAGACTTGTCAAAGACATCATTGCGGTAACAACGCAAAGTAAAATTTTTTTCATTTTTTTTATTTTTATTTAAACTAAATAGTAATTAAAATCATGTGGCAAATATAATTTTAATTTGGATTAAGTCTAAATAAATTTTTACTTTTGCATCGAATTATAACGAAAATCATATTTTGATGAAGAAGTACGGATGTTTGGTTTGTGTTGCGCTTTTTGCATTTAATGCGGTGCAAGCCCAAATAGATGAAGAAATAGATTCCACTAAAGTTGTTGGATTGGATAATGTAGTCATCACTGGACAATATTCCGCGCAATCAGTTGACAAATCCATATATAAAGTAGAAGTCATCACTGCTGAAGACATTAAGAATTTTGCAGGAAATACTGTAGCAGATATCTTGAATCAAAACTTAAATATATTTATTCAACCAAATAAAGACGATGGCAGATCTACTGTGAATGTATTGGGACTTGGAGGTAATTACACCAAAATACTGATTGATAATATCCCATTGGTGGGTGATAATGGCATGGGTGTAGATATTGATTTAACTCAGATTAACGTAGACAACATAGAAAGAATTGAAATCGTAAAGGGTGCCATGGGTGTGGATTATGGCAATAATGCTCTTACGGGAATTATCAATATCATCACCAAAAAATCATTAAGTTCAAAATGGAAAGTAAGTACTTTTTTACAAGAAGAGAGTATCAATGATGAATATGATTGGTACGAGGATGGAGGATTATCTAAGGGAAAAGGACGTCATATCCAAGGTCTAGAAATTGCACATAATATTTCAGATAAGTGGTTCGCTTCTGTTGGGGTAAATAGAAATGATTTTCAAGGATATTGGAATGATAAAAAAGGAAGTAAAGATTATTCAAAAATGCGCGGATATGATTGGCAACCAAAAGAACAATGGAACGCAAACGCTGTTGTCAATTTCAAATCCAAAAACTTTAAAGCTTTTTACAAATTAAGCTATTTATTAGAAAACATTAATTTCTATGATGACAGTGTAAGACCATTTCATTTGGGACAAGGGCAACAAACTTATAGAGCTGATGACAGGGATTATAGAACCAACCGTTGGGTTCATCATTTAAACATCGATACAAAACTTTTCAACCGAGTAAAATTCATTGGAGATTTCTCGTACCAGAATCAAGACAGAGAAGTTAGCTATTATCTTTATGATATTCCAACGCGTACAGAAGTAAACAGAGACGATTTTAAGTCATATGCATCTTCGGAAGCGTTTTATTCTCGAGGAACATTTAGCAACTTTTTAGATACTGATAATTTTGACTTTCAGGTTGGGTACGAAGTAGATCAAACCAAGGGATTTAGAGGTAAAACCGCTAACAATTCTAATGTAATAGATGGAGAAGCTTTTTTTGCAGAAGATATAAACAGAACTTTAGGCACGTATGCTGCTTTTGCATCTGCAGAATTTAGAACCAATGTTGGTCTTGCATTAAGACCGGGAATCCGTGCCAATTTTAGCAATAAATTTGATTCTCAACTTAATTTATCTTTAAGCTCCCGTTTTGATTTATCCCCAAGCAACAGTCTAAGAGCAGTTGTTGGAACCACTAATAGATATCCTAACTTTGACGAACTTTATACTTATTTTGTAGACTCCAACCACGATGTTAGAGGGAATTTAAACTTACAACCTGAAAAAGGTTATTCAACCTCAATCCAATGGGATTACAACTTGCGCAAAAATGAATTCAGAATGCAAAATAGCATCAGCACCATATATTTAGATTTACAAGATAAAATCGAATTGGCTACTATTAATTTCAATCCCTTACAATATATGTACATCAATATTGACGAGCACAAAACTTGGGGAATCACTACTGACCACCAATTTACTTTCAATAATTTAAATGTAAATCTTGGAGCCTCTTATATTGGTATTTCTCGTTCATTTGAAAATAATGGAGGTGTGGAAGTAAAAGATGATTTCAGATATACATTAGAAGCAAATGCCTCAGCAAATTATATGATTCCGAAATGGGGGACAACTATTTCAGCTTATTATAAATACATAGGAAAATTGACTCAATACGTATTGGAAGATCCACTAGGAACGCCCTACTATCGTCTGGGAGAGCAAGAACCTTTTAGCATGATGGACGCTTCTATCAGAAAAAGCTTTTTTGATAGAAAACTGGAATTGACTTTAGGTATCAGAAACATCTTTGACGTAACATCTGTCACCAATACTACTCAAGCAGGTTCTTTACATGGAGCAGCACCAAACGATGTTATGCTCTTCTACGGACGTTCTTATTTCCTAAAATTAAATTACATTCTTAACTTCAATTAATCAAGATGAAAATTTCAATTAAAATATTAATACTATCTCTTTTATTCATCTCGGTAAGTTGTTTGAAAGAAGATGACGGCATCATAACGATAGCTCCAATTCAGGGTTCAACCCTAGAACCTGAAGTTGGCGGACCCAATCAACCGAATCAAGTTTGGGTTGATTTGAGTACCGGAGAAATGAAAGAAACAAACAGAACCTCATGGGATTTGGGACTTTATTCAGGAGATCAATTTGCTGTAATTCTTAACACAGGAGCACTTATGTCGGCTTCTCCTGTTGAAGGCTTCACAGAATTAAGCCAAGTTAATTCTCAAAATTTATCAGGGCTGATGCAGTTGGTGCAAGTTGCAAACTTCGACCCTAACAACATCAACTATATTGATGATGTAAAAGGAAATTATCTTGACAACGGAACAGTTATAGACGAAGAAAATAAAATTTACCTCATCAATTTAGGATATGAAATTCCAACCGGAACTTTCAATCCCGGTTCTTCTTATGCTGCCGGAGCCGCACGCGGATGGAAAAAAGTAAAAATTTCAAGAGAAGGAAATGACGGATACAAAATCCAATATGCAGGACTGGATGATATAGCTATAAATGAAGCATTCATATCAAAAAATACTGACTACAATTTCTCATTCTTCAGTTTGGTAAGCGGAAATGTAATGGATATACAACCTCCTAAAACTGGCTGGGACATTTGTTTTACTGTATTTGTAAACCAGGTTTCTGACAATAGCGGAAATAATCAGGGAAGCTATATCTACACAGACTTTGTGATGACAAACACCATGGCTGAAACAGGTACGTATGAAGTTATTACAAACGAAACAACTTTGCTGGAAGATTTCAACAATTTCAGTGCCGCAGATGTAAATGAATCATCCTTTATCTATAATGACCATCGTGCAATTGGAGCCAATTGGCGAACTGTTCCGGGAGCAATCGTGAGAAAAGACCGTTTCTATGTTTTGAAAGACCCTCAGGGAATTTTGTTCAAAATAAGATTTATAAGCATGTCAGATGCTAGCGGATACCGCGGTTATCCGGTATTTGAATACGACCCTTTATAATTTTAAACATAATTTTTGAATTAAATCCCGAGACTTATTTTCGGGATTTTTTTATGAAATCCCCTTCACCAAAGCCATTACATAACCCAAATGAAGTGACTCATGCAAAACATTAAAACGAATTGCATCCTCAATATTCTCAAGATGAATCCCAAAGCTCGTTTCATAAGGTTTATAATAAGACAACTTTTCCGAATTATAATCCTTCTTCAGCTGCACCAGCGACGTTTGCAATAACTTGATAAGTAACCGCACATCATTTTCCGTTACATTTTTGTCGCCCACAGTTCCTTTCTTATAACGCATCACCCAATCATTATCCACCAGCATTGCATTGCTGCTCAAGTAATAAGTCATCAACTGTTGCGTCACCAAAACATGCGCGCAATTCCAAAAAATATGATTCTGAAATCCCGGAGGTATCTGCGTTAAATGCTTCAAATCATACGCATGAAGATACTCAATCAAATGCTTTCTTATCACCCCCAAATCTTCAAAATGCTTATCCATAACTTCAATTTCAATTCGTTACAAAACTATAACAAATCTACCATACATCACACCCAACTCCATTTTCTATTTTCTAATTCCCCCTTTGGGGTTAGGGACATGGGCGCCTCCCGGTAGATTCACTTTCCATTTTTGAAATTAAAAATTGCAGCTACCGGGATCGCGCTATGCAGGGCTCCGCTTCGCTTCGGTACTCCATTTCATTCTGTACCGCTTCCTTCGGTTGCGCCCTTACTATCGCTGGCGCGTGCCACACCAAATCAGCGCATGTCAACCTGAGCTCAGCCTGTACTGAGCTTCTCGGAATATCAAAGGGCATTTTCTAGCATCCATCATCCAACAAAATGACACTATAAGCAAAATCATCCCAATCCATTTTATTTACTGAAACCTTCTCTCTAACTTTGCACCGTAAAAATTAAACAAATTACCAATGAGCAGTTTGAAAAATCGTGTAAGAGAAATATTAGAAGAGTTAGGAATCGAAAACTGGGTCAAAAACACCCAAGTCATGGGTGATGAAGTCATCCTCGATGTCGTATCTCCATCGCCTGCCATGCACGAACGCAAACGTTTGGAGCAAGCACTGAAAGTCACTTTTTCAGAACAGCTTCCAGAAGCAAAACTCAAATTAAATATAACCGTAGAAACCCCGCCGGAAAAACAAGAAATCAAAGGAAATGAAATTCCTGGCGTGAAAAATATAATTGCAATCGCTTCCGGAAAAGGCGGCGTTGGAAAATCAACCGTTTCTGCCAACATGGCTATCAGCCTTCAAAAAATGGGATTCAAAGTAGGATTGTTAGATGCCGATATTTACGGCCCTTCCATGCCAACTATGTTTGATGTGGTGGGTGAACAGCCGATGTCCGTAAACGTGGGAGGCAAATCCAAAATGAAACCTGTAGAAAGTTATGGCGTGAAATTACTATCCATCGGTTTTTTTGCCAATACTGACCAAGCCGTAGTTTGGCGCGGCCCGATGGCTGCCAAAGCTTTGAATCAAATGATTCGTGATGCACATTGGGGAGAATTGGATTTCTTATTGGTAGATTTACCTCCGGGAACGGGTGACATTCATTTGTCTATCGTGCAGCAAGTTCCGATTACTGGGGCTGTGATTGTGAGTACACCACAAACCATCGCATTAGTCGATGCCAGAAAAGGAGTGGGAATGTTCCAGATGGAAGCCATCAATGTTCCGGTGTTGGGAATCATTGAGAATATGGCTTACTTCTCTCCGGCAGAATTGCCTGAAAATAAATATTATCTCTTTGGACAAAACGGCGCGAAAAATTTAGCGGAAGACTTAGGTGTTCCTTTCTTGGGAGAAGTGCCAATTGTACAAAGCATCAGAGAAGCTGCCGATGCAGGAAGACCAGCCGCTCTTCAGGATAACACGCCCGTTTCCAACAATTATGAAACGATTACCCAAAATATGATTGTGAGTTTGGTAGAAAGAAATGATACACTTCCTCCGACTGAAGCAGTAAGAATTACGACAATGGCAGGGTGTTCGCCTGCAAAAAAATAACTAACTTTGTAATTATGAGCGATATGAATTTAAACGAAAGAATTGAAAAAGCATTGGCTGAAATCCGTCCGTTTTTGAACAATGACGGTGGCGATATCGAATTGGTTTCAGTGGAAGGGGATACAGTAACAGTACAACTTACCGGGACTTGTACCGAATGCAGTATCAACCAAATGACGTTGAAGTCAGGTGTGGAAATGACGATTAAAAAATATGCACCGGAAGTATCAACTGTCATCAACGCAAGCGGTGTTAATCCTTTGATGGGCAGCAAAGTCAATTAATCCTAAAAATTTACGATAACCAAATTTGGCAGAATGTTTGTTTAAAATATGCCCAAAACCTAATAAATGAAAAAATTCTTGCTGATTTTTTGTTGTATTGTTTTCACATTTTCATTTGTCCAAAATGATTCTCAAAATTATGAATCAGGTGAATTGTTAAAATACAGAATTCATTATGGATTGCTGAATGCAGGTTTTGCAACATTGGAAGTAAAATCTACCACATACGAAGGAAAACCGCACTACCACATTGTGGGAGAAGGTTCTTCTTCAGGTGCAGTCCGTGCGTTTTACAAGGTAGATGATTTGTATGAGACCTATATCGATAAGGCAACGAATAAACCTTCCAAATTTGTCAGAAAAATCAGCGAAGGCGGTTATACCCGTGACCAGGTAATTACTTTCAATCACAAAGAAAAAACAGCTAAAATCAATGACCGTAAAGCGCAAAAGGTTTCTTATAAGGAATTCAGCGGGAACGTGCAGGATTTGTTGTCTGCATTTTATTATCTGAGAAATCTGGAAACAGATGATTTGAAAACCGGCGACTACATGAATGTGGACATTTTGATGGCGGATGAGACTTATAAATTTAGATTGAAAATTCTCGGAAGAGAAACGGTAAAAACTAAATTCGGGAAAATTAAATGTATCAAAATCCGTCCTTACGTACAGTCCGGAAGAATCTTTAAGGAATCTGAAAGCGTAACGATGTGGGTAACGGATGATGCCAACCACATTCCGGTTCAGATAAAAGCTGAACTGATGGTAGGTTCTTTGAAAGCTGAACTTCACAGCTACAAAAACGTGAAAAACACTCTGAATTTCACGAAATAATTTGATTCAATATTTGTAGAGATACGATGAATCATGTCTTTTTTATATAACTTTTTTGAGTTGGATAATCATTCTGCGCCCGGGATGAAGGCTTCTGTCTGAGCTCTTTTTGTGGATTCGCCACAGCGAAGTTCACAAAAAAGCGAGTGCCGCCAGCCCGATAAGGCGTCCATAATAATTTTAGATTTCGGATATGAGATTTAAATCGGCCATGCGTGCCACGGAATCATCGCCAGCATACATGCTATTGCTAGTGCAACTAAAATCATGTTGGTGAATTTGACGTCGGAATATTTTTTGATGCGTGAATTGACTATAGTGATGAGTGCTACTGCGGCAAACATCATGAGTGGGTGTTCTATGGCGTAGAGTCTGTTGATGTCGTCTTTCATAGTGTCTTCTGTCCATTTGGAATATGGGGAAAGCAAGTACAATATAGCTCCAGCTAGGAGCTGGATGTGGAATATCATGGTGGTTATAAAACTGACTTTTCTGAGGTTGGTTGTTGCTTCTTTTTTGGAGAGTATAAAGTAGGAAAGACAAAGGAATAAAAAGAGTGCTGCCAAAATTACCAAATATGCCCAACCGCTGTGGATGTGTTTTAGAATGCTGTAAAAGTCCATCTATAAAGTTTAGTTTGATACAAAAATAAAAAAACCTCCCTGAGTGGGAGGTTAAATATAAATTATTTGTTTTTTATGAATTAGAAGTTGTACTGGATACCTGCATTGTAAGTTCTTCCGATACCCCAACCGTAACCAAATGCATCTTGGGTTATACGGTATTGGGTATTTGCTGCATTTTTAACGTTTCCTCTGAAACGAACTGCTTGTTTTCCGAATTTAAATTCATAAGTTACACCTGCATCTAATAATGCGAAAGGAGATACTTGTTCTTGTTTTTGAGCCAATGGATCAAAAGTAATTGGATCTACTACTGCATACATATTTGAATAGTAATTCATATCTACATCAAAAGACAATCCTTTAACAACTTCGAAAGCTGTCCCTAAACCAAATGTAAACTGAGCAGCTTCTGGAACATATATTCCTGAAAAATCTTTGTCCTCTTTTTCAGTTAAAGTAAAATCATCATTATTTCTTTCTAAAACTCGAGAAAATCCATCATATTGCCAGTCACCATAAGATGCATAACCTCTAAAAGTCCATTTTCTTGACAATTTCGCAAAGAAATCGGCTTCTATTCCTTTGTGAACCTGAGTTACGTTAGGAAATAAGTTTGTAAAATCTGGTCCTTGTGCTGATGCTCCAGTTTCAAAACGGTTAGCCCATTCTGTATGATATAAGTTTACATTTACTTGTAAAGTTCTTGTTTTGAAACGGTAACCTACTTCAAAGCCTGTGATTTCTTCGTTGTCAACTTCTGGTTCATACAAATCAACTGTATTTGGTACGAATACATTGTCTAAGAAAGGTTGACGAGAGTAAAAACCTGCATTACCAAAAACCGTATGTTCTTCATTAAATGCATAAGCCAAACCTCCTTTTGCATTGTAACCAATTTTGCTTACTTTTTCTGATTCAGCTTCACCACCTGCATAATTCCAACGGTCAAATTTTTGGTAAGACTGGTTTGAAACGGCACCTTGAATGAATGCTGAGAATCCGCCCATTGCAAATTCAAATTGTCCAAAACCACCTTGATAGTTAATCTTTTCAGAATTGTCATAAGCTACTCTTTGACCTTCGCTTGCATTGTTAAATAAAGCTGACCATGGATCTGCTTCAAAAACTTCTGTTGCTACAAATGGAGTTGCTCCATCGAATCCTTTTGTATCTTGCCATCCGTTCAATCCTAAAAGATTGGTCACTTGTCTAAAGTGGTCACCTTTGTAGAATCTTAAGTCAGCACCGACGTTAACTTTGAAATATTCATTGATGTTATAGTTCAAATTTGTTACGGCACCATACCAGAAATGGTTATTTACAGAAGAACGGATTGCACCGTTTTTAAAACCTCCTCCATTGTTTCCGATTCCATCTCCGTTATTCACATCATCTAAGTTATTAGCATAGATTTGGTCGAAATCAATTTCACCTCCAGCATTTAATAAGTTAACTGTATTACCTGAGCTACCTAAGTTTCCAGTTCCTCCACCTCTACCTAGTGAAGCATAAACTACAGTTGACAAAGACAAATCGTTGTTGATATTCCAGTCCCAGTTTAAGTTTGCTACCGGTTTGTGATAATAGTTTCTTCTGAAGTTTGTTGCTTCACCATTTAAGAAACCATAAGTATTGTTGTATTTTTTACCAAATCCTCCTTCAGCACCTCTATCCCACTGAGATTGAGATTTAGTAGCATAGTTTTGGTCATGCCACTGTGGAGCACCAAAAATCATGAAGTTCAAATTGTGCCGATCGTTTGGTTTGTAACCAACTGAGAAAAAGTAGCTTTGTCCCTGCCCAGCAGTTCCACGCGCAAACTTCCTGTGACCAGACCAATAATCCAATAACATAGAGAATCCCCATTTCCCTTTCAATCCTGTATCATAAGCAACGGTTCCTTTCATGTAAGAATCATTACCCATGACAAAACGAGCCATACCTCCTTGTTGCTTTTCAGTAGCTTTTGTTACGATGTTAACCGTCCCACCCACTGAAGAAATTGCCAATTTTGATGAACCTAAACCTCTTTGAATTTGAATTACGTTTGCTACATCAGTCATCGAACTCCAGTTAGACCAATACATGTTACCATCTTCCATACCGTTGATAGGCTGACCGTTTAATAAGTATGCAGTGTTGGATTGATCGAAACCGCGTAAAAACATTTTAGAATCACCAAAACCACCTTGTTGGCCAGATACATAAACAGAAGGAGTATTCTTTAAAATCTCAGGAAACTCTACGTTACCTACTGCTTTGTCTTGGATTTCTTGCTTGTATATAGTCGATACAGCAACCGGAGTTTTTCGGTTTTCTTCTAAGTCGATTACCCCTTTCCCTACAATGATTGATTCACTAAGTATTACATCCTGTTCCCAGTCTGCAGAGTCCGTAGCAACAGCTTCCGTTTCCGGATCTACCTGCGCATAAGTCATAGCAGCTCCACCTGCCATAAGCATGAAGGAAGCCAATAAAACTTTAGAGTTGTACCTCATAATTTTTAATTTTTGAATTATTTGGCAAAGGTGCAACCCTTATAGATTTAAAGTGTTAACACAGCGTTAATTTTATTAACTGCTTTTTCAACCGAACGCATGATTTTGGTCAGACTATTTTATAGCTTTCAGGCTTAAATCTTTATTGGGAGCGGAATGTATAATTGCACCGGATGAAATGTAATTTACTCCAGTTTCGGCAACGGCTCGAATGGTTTCCAAAGTGATACCGCCCGAAGCTTCCGTTTTGCATCTTCCATTGATGAATTGTACAGCTTCTTTCATTTGTTCCAAAGACATATTGTCGAGCATTATTACATCAACTAAATCAGTAGAAAGCGCTTCTTTTACTTCATCTAAATTTCTGGTTTCAACTTCGATTTGAAGTTTTTTATCTACTGAATTTAAATAATTCTTGACGGAATGAACTGCTTTTGTAATTCCTCCAGCATAATCGTTGTGGTTGTCTTTGAGCATAACCATATCATATAGACCATAACGATGGTTTTGTGCGCCCCCAATTGCAACTGCCCATTTTTCACACATTCGGAAATTGGGGGTAGTTTTTCGGGTGTCAAGAATTTTAACGTTGGTACCTTTTACCCTTTCAACCATTTCGCGGGCGTAAGTTGCGATTCCGCTCATGCGCTGAATGCAATTCAAAACCAATCTTTCTGAAGTCAAAATGGAACGTGCAGAACCTTTCACACGAAGTGCTACATCCCCTACTTTGGCTGTATCACCGTCATTCATCAAAATTTCAATTTCTAAATCAGAATCATAGAATTTAAAGATTTCAACCGCTAAATCGATTCCTGCTAAAGTGCAGTCTTCCTTGACCAAAAGGTGTGCATCATCCTGCAAGTTTGCAGGAACACTTCCGAGAGTGGAATGGTCACCATCTCTCACATCTTCTTTGAAGGCTTCGGAAATGAAGTGATGTAATCGTTCAGCAGTCACGTAGTCAGGTCTTTTCATCTGTTGATTTATTTAAATAAAAACGGTGATAAAATCTATCACCGTCAAAATTATAATATTTTAATTAAATTAAAATTTCAAATCGCCATTTACTTCACGAACTGCTGCTGCAGCTGTTTCGAATTTTTCTTTTTCTTCTTCTGTCAAAGTGATGTCAACGATTTTCTCAACACCATTTTTACCAATGATTGCAGGAACACCTAAGCAAATATCAGATTGTCCGTATTCACCATCCAACATCAATGAACAAGGAATCATTTTTTTCTGGTCGCAAATAATCGACTGAACCAAAACTGAAACTGCTGCTCCCGGTGCATACCATGCTGAAGTTCCTAAAAGTTTGGTCAAAGTTGCTCCACCAACTTTTGTTTCTTCCAATACGTAAGCCAGTTTTTCTTCGCTCAAAAATTCTGAAACCGGAATACCATTTCTAGTTGCTTTTGAAATCAAAGGTACCATTCCTGTATCGGAATGCGCAGCTACTACCATACCGTCAACATCTGAAATCGGGCATTCCAATGCTTCTGCCATTCTGTATTTGAAACGTGCAGAGTCTAAAGCACCACCCATACCGATTATTCTTTCCTTTGGCAACCCTGAAGTTTTATGAACTAAATAAGCCATCGTATCCATCGGGTTTGAAACCACGATAATGATCACGTCCGGCGAATGTTTCACTAAATTTTCTGTAACGTCTTTTACAATTCCTGCATTGATGCCGATCAATTCTTCACGAGTCATTCCCGGTTTACGAGGAATCCCTGAAGTAATGACCGCTACTTTAGAACCTGCAGTTTTAGAATAATCTCCGGTAGTTCCTGAAATTTTAGTATCGAAACCATTTAGAGAAGCGCATTGCATCAAGTCCATTGCTTTCCCTTCTGCGAAACCTTCTTTGATGTCTACCAAAACTACTTCAGATGCGAAGTTTTTCATTGCTATGTATTCAGCGCAGCTTGCTCCTACTGCTCCTGCGCCTACAACCGTTACTTTCATAATATTTATGTTATTTTTTAAATTTTACTATTAGGGTGGTAAATATAATTAATTCATCCTAAAATGTTTGTAAAATTTATCATGATTGATATTGGGTAATTGAAAATTTATTAAATTACAATAATTTGCGTTGGTTAATTTTCAGAATTAATTTCCTAAAATATTTTTGACAAAATCCTTGTAATTCCTACCAATCGGAATCAATTTACCTTTGATTTCCACATCCTGCATATCAAAAAAATCAATCTTCGATTTTGAAACAATAAATGAACGGTGGATTCTTACGAAATCATCCGGTAATTCATTTTCCAAATCTGTAATGGAATAACGCGTAATAATCTCTCTGTCTTCCATTACAATTCGGATGTTTTCGCGCTGGCTTTCGATGTATAAAATTGATTTCACAGGAACGCGTGCTTTCTTTTTATTGACCGAAAAAAACAAATCTTTTTCTTCTGGATGTTTCACCGTCTCAGAATTTGAAGTAACGGGCAAAGCCTTCTGCACCGCCGCCATAAACCGGCTGAATTCTATAGGTTTCATCAAATAATCCAGAACGCTGAATTCATAACTTTTTACAGCAAATTCATGGTAAGCCGTCGTAATGATAACTTTCGGTGGATTTTTCAAAGTTGCGAGGAGATCCAAACCTTTCAGTTTTGGAAGATGAATGTCCAAAAACATCAAATCAATTTGCTTTTCTTTAAGCGTTTGCATTGCACAAATGGCATCGTTGCAAACCGCTTGCAGCTGCAAAAACGGAATTTGGCTTATATAGTCTTGTATCACTTCCACCGCAAGCGGTTCATCCTCAACAATCATGCATTTGATATTCATATATATTGGTTTAAATGGATGGAAAGTATTGCAGTAAATTTATTTCCTTCGGAATTCGTTTCGAAATTAAAATTGGTATAAAAAAGTTCAAGCTGTCGTTTGATATTTTTCAATCCTATTCCCTGTGGCTCGTCTGAATTTTGTATTTCAAATGAATTTTCAACGGACAAAAACAATTCATTTTCTTTGATTTTCAAATCAATTAAAATATAAGATTCATCCACACTTTGGCTCGCACCATGTTTGAAAGCATTTTCCACAAAAGGAATCAAAACCAAAGGCATGATTTGTGTTTCCAAATCATCTATTTCATATTTAAATTCAATTTTTAACCTTTCGCTGAATCTGATTTTTTGAAGATCAATGTAATCATTCAGAAATTCAATTTCTCTGGAAATCGTGATGAATTTATCTTTGGTTTCATATAAAACAAAACGAAGGAGTTTAGATAATTTAAGTACGACATCGGGTGTCTCATCGGATTTTTTGCGTGCCAGCGAATAGATATTATTCAGCGTGTTGAACAAAAAATGCGGGTTGATTTGAGATTTGAGGAAATTGAGTTCGGTTTCGGTTTTTTCTTTAAGTAAATCTTTTTCTCTTTGTTTAAATTTCTGGCTTCGGAAATATTCTTTTAATGAAATCGCTACGCAGGCAATAAAAATTTTATCCATAAAAGAATTTATCATACCGCTGAAACCGTAAATTCCTACGATTTCCAAATGCGGATAAATGAAATTGACCACAAAATGAACCAAGAATTTATAACCCAAAACAGAAAACAAAAGCAAAGCTGCCACGAGTGACAATATAAGTTTCAACCAGTTTTTGGATTGATGAGAAAATTTCTCCAAGAAATAAAACATCAGGTAAACCATCGGAATTTTGATGAATAAAATCTGAGCAAATTCTTCTAAAAAAGCATGATACAATGACGACCAAAATCCTTGCTGGTACTGAACCTCCATCCAATATGATTCTGTATAGGTTTCCAACATCAAATAAGGAAGCCAAAACAAAATATGCCGTATCCATCTTTTTTGCATAGCACAAAAGTAAAGTTTTCAAATGTATGAAATGCAAATTGTTACGAACCGCATTTTTGAAATTACAAGTGATATAAATTCTTCAACTAAACGTAAAAATTTAATTCAAATCAAACAAAATTACAATCTGCTGCATTTCTGTGTCTGTCTGTATCAAAACCATTTCTTGCATTTAATTCAACTCTAATTTTAAACAAAAAAAGCTATGATACGAATCTTTATTTTATTGAGTTTAATGATGCTGAACCGGGTTTCGGCCCAATGGACAAATGGTGCGGACATTCCGGAAGGAATTCGTGCAGGCAATGCAGTAAGTCATATTGACGAAGGAAATACGGGTTATATATATATTATCGGAGGGAGAAATGAGCAAGAAATTATTTCAAACAAAATTTATAGATACAATCTGACAAGTAATTCTTGGGATACCAGGGCTGATTTCCCTACCCCAATTTTAGGTTCTTCGAGTGTGAAATTAGGCAACAATATTTATACGATCGGAGGAATGGTTACCACTCCCGGAACAGTGACAAAAACTGTATATAAATATAGTATAGGTGATAATTCTTGGTCAGAAGTCGCTGAGTTTCCGCGTCCTTTTACAGATGGAGATGCGGTTGCCTATCAGGATAGTTTGATCTATGTGGTGGGAAGTTACAATAATGAACGGACTTATGTTTACAATGTAAATACGGACAAATGGCGTGAAGGAACAGCTGTTCCGTCTCCCGGATTTGCCTTGTCATACGGCGCGTTATCAGTTTATGGAGATAAGTTAATTTACGTTGGTGGTTCTAACGGAACTTTTTCAGGAACTTATTGGAACACGGTTTGGTTTGGAGAAATTGACCAAAACAATCGTTCACAAATTATATGGACAGAAGGAACTCCTTATCCCGGAATGACGAGGACTTTCTTTGAAATCGCGCCTTGGAAGAATGGTGTAATTCTGATTGGAGGAACGACGGATAATACTTTTGATACTTTCACAGATGAGAATTATTTCTACAATGCTGAATTAAACACCTGGACGGAATTAATGCCAAAGCCTACAGCATGGAACACCGGAAATGCTGCATCGATTTTCGTCGATGGGAAATGGAAATTGGTGTGTACAGGGGGATATGCAGTCGATTATTTACCCAATACTGAAATTTACACGCAGGAAAATCTAAGCACTTCCGATACTGATGATACGGCCTCTTGTCATCTCAAACACGCAAAATCCATCGGAGGAAAAAATCCAATGTTGAGTTTTTGTACGACTGATAATGGAAATGTTGAACTTGTGATTTGGGATGCACAAGGCCGGTTAATCAATCATCAGAAATCCATTGCACAAAATGCCGGAAAACATTTAGTTTCACTGAAACAGTTCAACCTGAAATCTGGAATTTACTTCTGCCAACTCTCGCAAAACGGAATTTCAACCACTCAGAAAATTCAAATCATTAACTAATTTTTTTATGAAATATAGGTTGTAGTAGATGTAAAAACCCTAAGCCGAAAAGCAAATTACTTTGTACTCAAATTTCGGTTTAGGGTTTGATTATTCCTACTTCTAAAATCAAATACCCCGGATTACCGGGGTATTTTTCTTGAGCTAAATTTTAAATTATTGAGCAATTGCTTTTCTGTTATATTTT
>NZ_FWXS01000015.1 GCF_900176425.1 Moheibacter sediminis
AATAATAATTTAGGAATCTGCTTTGGGAAAGAAGATTTGATATAATTATAAATACCAGAACCTCAGGGTCGGGCTTTACATTGCAACTCCTCTTCCGATGCGGAGGATGCGGGGTTTCCATTACAATCCCTGTGACAGGGTTAAAGTTAGAATTATGAAGTGAGGGATTAAAATAAGTTTTACTTTTTTGCCTTACTTCCAACAATTTTAAAACAAAAAATCCCCAACAGTTTATGTTGAGGATTTTTAAATAAAAGACTGGCGGCGACCTACTCTCCCGCTTTCGCAGTACCATCGGCGCAGGCAGGCTTAACTTCTCTGTTCGGAATGGGAAGAGGTGAGCCCTGCCGCTGTAACCACCCTAAATCTTTGAGCCATTAGCCAAAAAGGCATCAGGCATTAGGTGTTTTTAAGCAGTTTAAAACTCTTTGGCTTTCGCCTGTAAAAGTTTAAACTTTAATATTTTAACATACAAAAGAAAGATAATTTGAATCGTAATTATAACAATAAGTTCAATAATTCAAAAACAATAACCAACCTTCGAGCGGCATTGTTAGCAAAGTTTATGGGTAATTAGTACTACTCGACTTTGACATCGCTGTCTTTACATCTATAGCCTATCAACGTTGTCATCTCCAACGACCCTTAAAAGAAATCTCATCTTGTGGCAAGTTTCGCACTTATATGCTTTCAGTGCTTATCTAAACCATACGTAGCTACTCAGCGGTGCACCTGGCGGTACAACTGATACACCAGAGGTATGTTCAACTCGGTCCTCTCGTACTAGAGTCAAGCCCACTCAAATTTCTAACGATCACAATAGATAGAGACCGAACTGTCTCACGACGTTCTGAACCCAGCTCGCGTGCCACTTTAATGGGCGAACAGCCCAACCCTTGGGACCTTCTCCAGCCCCAGGATGTGACGAGCCGACATCGAGGTGCCGAACCTCCCCGTCGATGTGAGCTCTTGGGGGAGACTAGCCTGTTATCCCCGGAGTACCTTTTATCCTATGAGCGATGGCCCTTCCATACGGAACCACCGGATCACTATGTCCTGCTTTCGCACCTGATCGACTTGTAGGTCTCACAGTCAAGCACCCTTATGCCATTACACTCTACGCACGGTTACCAAGCGTGCTGAGGGTACCTTTGAAAGCCTCCGTTACTCTTTTGGAGGCGACCACCCCAGTCAAACTACCCACCACGCAATGTCCTCCCTAAGGAGTTAGGCTCCAGATAAACAAAGGGTGGTATTTCAACGGCGACTCCACACATACTGGCGTACGCGCTTCAAAGTCTCCCACCTATCCTACACATTGTTTACCCGAAGTCAATACGAAGCTATAGTAAAGGTTCACAGGGTCTTTTCGTCCCATTGCGATTAACCGGCATCTTCACCGATACTACAATTTCACCGAGCTCGTGGTTGAGACAGTGCCCAGATCGTTACACCATTCGTGCAGGTCGGAACTTACCCGACAAGGAATTTCGCTACCTTAGGACCGTTATAGTTACGGCCGCCGTTTACCGGGGCTTCAGTCAAGAGCTTCGTCCGAAAACTAACCCCCTTCCTTAACCTTCCGGCACCGGGCAGGTGTCAGACCCTATACTTCATCTTTCGATTTTGCAGAGTCCTGTGTTTTTGATAAACAGTCGCCTGGGCCTCTTCACTGCGGCTGACATTGCTGTCAGCGACCTTTCTCCCGAAGTTACAGGTCGATTTTGCCTAGTTCCTTAACCACGATTCACTCGAGCGCCTGAGGATACTCTCCTCGACCACCTGTGTCGGTTTAGGGTACGGGCTGCTTCACTCGCTATTTCTAGGATGAGATTTCATCAGATTATCACGCCAGCCGAAGCCTTTGTGTACTATCCCTAGTTTACCTAGGTTCAACGTACTATTCCGTCAGTACGCACTGATTACTCCTCACCGTCACTTTTGTTGTGAGCAGGTACGGGAATATTAACCCGTTTGCCATCCACTTCCCCTTTCGGGTACATGTTAGGTCCCGACTAACCCTCAGCTGATTAGCATAGCTGAGGAAACCTTGGTCTTGCGGCGAGAATGTTTCTCACATTCTTTATCGTTACTCATGCCTACATTTTCTTTTCTATAAGCTCCACTGTACCTCGCCGGTCCAGCTTCTGCGCCGATAGAATGCTCCCCTACCACTCTATAAAATAGAGTTCATAGCTTCGGCAGTATACTTATGCCCGATTATTATCCATGCCGGATCGCTCGACTAGTGAGCTGTTACGCACTCGTTAAATGAATAGCTGCTTCCAAGCTAACATCCTAGCTGTCAATGCAATCCGACCGCGTTTGGTCAACTTAGTATACATTTGGGGGCCTTAGCTGATGATCTGGGTTCTTTCCCTCTCGGACATGGACCTTAGCACCCATGCCCTCACTGCTGTGGAACATATTTTAGCATTCGGAGTTTGTCAGGAATTGGTAGGCGGTGAAGCCCCCGCATCCAATCAGTAGCTCTACCTCTAAAATACTTATACACAACGCTGCACCTAAATGCATTTCGGGGAGTACGAGCTATTTCCCAGTTTGATTAGCCTTTCACCCCTACCCACAGGTCATCCCAATACTTTTCAACGTAAACGGGTTCGGTCCTCCACTTTGTGTTACCAAAGCTTCAACCTGCCCATGGGTAGATCACAAGGTTTCGCGTCTAATACCACTGACTATGCGCCCTATTCAGACTCGCTTTCGCTTCGGCTCCGTTGCTGAACAACTTAACCTTGCCAGTGACATTAACTCGTAGGCTCATTATGCAAAAGGCACGCCGTCACCCGTAGGCTCCGACCGCTTGTAAGCGTATGGTTTCAGGTTCTATTTCACCCTTCTATTCGAAGTGCTTTTCACCTTTCCTTCACAGTACTAGTTCACTATCGGTCTTCGAGGAGTATTTAGCCTTGGAGGATGGTCCCCCCATATTCAAACAGGATTTCACGTGTCCCGCCTTACTCGTTATAACTAATGTATGCTTTTCGCTTACAGGACTTTCACCCTCTATGGTTAACCTTTCCAGGTTATTCTGCTAAACATATAAAAGCTTTAGGGCTAATCCGCGTTCGCTCGCCACTACTTACGGAATCTCAATTGATTTCTTTTCCTGTTGGTACTTAGATGTTTCAGTTCCCAACGTTCGCTCCACTTGCGTGGTGACATATCTTCAACATGCCGGGTTGCCCCATTCGGAAATCTTCGGATCAAAATGTGTGTGCCATTCCCCGAAGCTTATCGCAGCTTATCACGTCCTTCATCGCCTCTCGAAGCCTAGGCATCCGCCATACGCTCTTAGTAACTTTTTTCTAACCGCCGCTCTCGTGTTCGGTTATTGTTTTTGTTTTATTGTAGTATCTTACTTATTATAATTTACTTTTCTCGTTATCTTCTTCCAGTATGTCAATGAACTCTTCTAAAGCATTAAAAACGCTTTGTTGTGGAGAATATCGGAGTCGAACCGATGACCTCCTGCGTGCAAGGCAGGCGCTCTAGCCAGCTGAGCTAATTCCCCTCTTTTTTAGTCTAAAGTCTCAAGGCTTTCGCCCATGCCTCAAACTCCTATTCAGTAGTCTCAGGCAGACTCGAACTGCCGACCTCTACATTATCAGTGTAGCGCTCTAACCAGCTGAGCTATGAGACTCTTTCTTCAAAAAGAGTGGTCTTCTATATATTCTTTATGTTATTTAAAGAAAAAGAAAAAAAACCTAAAAAAACTGTCAATTCCAAGTTCAATTTTAAAATTAACTTGGCACAAGTATTCGTCGTCTCTATATAAGAGATGTTCCAGCCGCACCTTCCGGTACGGCTACCTTGTTACGACTTAGCCCTAGTTACCAGTTTTACCCTAGGCAGCTCCTGTTACGGTCACCAACTTCAGGTACCCCCGGCTTCCATGGCTTGACGGGCGGTGTGTACAAGGCCCGGGAACGTATTCACCGCAACATGGCTGATTTGCGATTACTAGCGATTCCAGCTTCATAGAGTCGAGTTGCAGACTCCAATCCGAACTGAGACCGGCTTTCGAGATTCGCATCCTATCGCTAGGTAGCTGCCCTCTGTACCGGCCATTGTAGCACGTGTGTAGCCCAAGACGTAAGGGCCGTGATGACTTGACGTCGTCCCCACCTTCCTCGCAACTTGCGTTGGCAGTCTCACTAGAGTCCCCGTCTTTAAACGCTGGCAACTAGTGATAGGGGTTGCGCTCGTTATAGGACTTAACCTGACACCTCACGGCACGAGCTGACGACAGCCATGCAGCACCTTGCATTCTGTCCGAAGAAAGATCTGTTTCCAGATCGGTCATTATACATTTAAGCCTTGGTAAGGTTCCTCGCGTATCATCGAATTAAACCACATGCTCCACCGCTTGTGCGGGCCCCCGTCAATTCCTTTGAGTTTCATTCTTGCGAACGTACTCCCCAGGTGGGATACTTATCACTTTCGCTTATCCACTGAATCTTGCGATCCAACAGACAGTATCCATCGTTTACGGCGTGGACTACCAGGGTATCTAATCCTGTTCGCTCCCCACGCTTTCGTCCCTCAGCGTCAGTTAAGACTTAGTAACCTGCCTTCGCAATTGGTATTCTGAGTAATATCTAAGCATTTCACCGCTACACTACTCATTCTAGCTACTTCAACCTCACTCAAGACTTGCAGTTTCAAAGGCAGTTCGACAGTTGAGCTGCCGGCTTTCACCTCTGACTTACAAGTCCGCCTGCGGACCCTTTAAACCCAATAAATCCGGATAACGCTTGCACCCTCCGTATTACCGCGGCTGCTGGCACGGAGTTAGCCGGTGCTTATTCCTACGGTACCTTCAACACCCTACACGTAAGGTGGTTTATTCTCGTAGAAAAGCAGTTTACAACCCATAGGGCCGTCTTCCTGCACGCGGGATGGCTGGATCAGGCTCTCACCCATTGTCCAATATTCCTCACTGCTGCCTCCCGTAGGAGTCTGGTCCGTGTCTCAGTACCAGTGTGGGGGTTCACCCTCTCAGGCCCCCTAATGATCATCGTCTTGGTGAGCCGTTACCTCACCAACTAACTAATCATACGCATGTCTATCCTGATCCGATAAATCTTTCAACTCCAAATGATGCCATTCAAAGTATTATAAGGTATTAATCCAAATTTCTCTGGGCTATCCCTTTGATCAGGGCAAGTTACATACGCGTTACGCACCCGTGCGCCGGTCTCTATAATCCGAAAACTATATACCCCTCGGCTTGCATGTGTTAAGCCTCCCGCTAGCGTTCATCCTGAGCCAGGATCAAACTCTCCGTTGTAAAAATTTTAAATGTTTTTAAACTTCGAATATTAATTCCTGTACCTCTTAGAATTGACCGTTATAATTTTAGGCTTTTTTTTCTTCTTTTATTTAAATTACAATGAACTTCTCGTTTCTTAAATTTGCTTCGTATGTTTCTCTGTTTCTCAAAGCGGGTGCAAAGGTAAGCATCTTTTTCTTTCTACCAAATAAATTCTACTTTTTTTTCAAATTTATTTTCTCTTGCTTTCTTCCGATGATCTTCTCTTTACTTTCCGTTAACCTCTTAGTTAATCGGGGTGCAAAGGTAAGTATCTTTTTCAATCCGCAAAATAAATTTTACTTTTTTTTTCAAATTTATTTTTCCCTGCATTTTCGATGATCTTCTCTTTACTGTTTCCCTCTATACGTTGTTCCGTTAAAGGAGTGCAAAGATACATAGCTTTTCTTTACAGCCAAATATTCAACGCTGTTTTTTTCGCCTTTTTTAGCAAATTTAACGCTCTTCATTTAATATCAATCGTTTACAGATAAAAGTTTTTTTAACTGGTTTTTGATCGAAGCCCATTTTTTGTAAATTAAGCTGGTTTTTGTCCGGTGACCACACAGATGGAGCCTGATTTACTGGCAAATATTTCTATCGGTTAATTGGCTTATATAATTATTTCACAACTCCGAATGAGAATGTGCAGTGACGCGAATGTAAAGAATGGACCGGACCAAAGAGACAGCAGAGTCCCACACAGCACCACACCCAATGCGAAAATTTATAACTGTTAACCTAATCTCCCGACAAAAACAACACTCTAAAGATAAAATCGAAACAACTTTATTAAA
>NZ_FWXS01000018.1 GCF_900176425.1 Moheibacter sediminis
AACATAAAATTCTGAATCCCGGCAACTGAAGTGTCGATTTGATTGGGAGTCCAGGTGCCGGTGATGCCGTTGTCAGACTGCGTTGGAAGTGTGATCAATTCATCACTTTTACAATATTCTGATTCTAAATCAAATATTGGTTCGATCGAGTCTGTGACCTCAATTTCAAATGGAAATTCATCGGCGCATTGATCCGGATCAGGTGTGAATACAAAGGTCTGAATGCCCAAAATTGAAGTGTCAATCTGGCTTGGAGACCAGGTTCCCATGATTCCGTTTTCTGATTCGGTTGGTAAGTCTATCAATTCATTTCCCACACAATATTGTAATTCTAAGTCAAATATTGGTGTAATCGAATCTACAATTTCTACCACAATTTCCTGACGTTCGCCGGGGCAGCCTTCTTCACTCACAACTTCTACCCAGTAAGTCGTCGTCACTGTTAAATTAGGTGTGGTAAATGGGTTTCCTGTGAAAATTGGTGTTGTTCCTGCTAGAGAATCGTACCAATTCACCGTGTTTCCCGCATCTGTCGTTACTTCTAATTCTGCAGAAGAATTTATACAGATTTGAAACAATGGGTTTCCAACCGTGAAAGCCGGGAGTGGATGGACAATTAATTCTAATTCGCGCACTACATAACAGCCGTTTTCGTTTTCAATCCGAATGTATAAAGTTGTATTTGTCGAAGTCGTATAAATCGTTGGTAAATCATTTGTTCCTGTTTCAGCTTCGGATTCCAATTCGTGGAAAGTGATATCAACATCAGACTCACTACTGATTTGAGGCAAGGACTCAGTTAAATCAAACTCGGCATTTCCTGAAAAATCCAAACATTCTTCCAACTCAGCATCAAAAGCAACCGGTAAGGGATGGATCGTGATTTCCGTCGTGGTAGTATAAGTGTGCACTTGCAAAGTATAAGTCAACAAAATTGTGTAAGTGCCGATTGCAGCATAATTATGAATTGGATTCTGGTTTGTGGAAGTATTTCCATCTCCGAAATCCCAAACTAAACTTGCATCGGGACATCCCATAAATTCAAAATTCAAAGGAATCTGAAAACAATTGTCTCCTTCACATTTGTTATCCACAGAATTAATTTCAATTTTGCCTTTGTAATTATAGGGAATTGTAAAAGTCGGCACGCCAAAACGGGCAATTCCTCCATCTAAAAATATTCCATGTGACACATAATCAGGATTGGTTCCGGCAACGGGGTCTAAAAGTTCATTGGGTTTATTAATCACAGAAAGGTAATAACTGTCATAATTTGTATGATAAATTTTCCTGTCAGGTCCCAACTGTAATGCTCCAATATTGGCTGAGCTTACAACTTTTTGACTTTGTGGAATATTTGGGGAATTTAAATCATACTGGATTAAGGAATTACCAGTCGTTGCATATAAAAACTGTTGATTTGGAGAAAATTCCACACCATAATATGAACGGGAATCGGGAAAAGTAGGATCATATAAAACTTTTTCATTGCTAACCAATCCTGTAAGATTATCAAAATCATACACAGCCAATCCTCCGCCATGTTCGGTTATATCTTTATGAGCAATCGCAAGTTTTTTACTATCCGGAGAAGCTTTTAAATAACCAATTGTATTTCCTTCCCAAACCATTGGAACAAACATACCTACTGTAGAAATAACAGGAGTTAAATTCAATCCAGAATCAGTTAATTTAAACGCATAGAATTTATTTTCGGCATGGGTTAAAATCCAGTATCCATTGCAGTCAGCTGTTCTGGATATTGTTATTTTCTCTGAACTTTTTCGATAACCATTCAAAAGTGGGATTTGTATATTTTTCTGCCCGACGACCAAGCCACCATTACCTCCATCCAAAGTCATATCGACAACGGAATAATAAAATCCTGAAATGGAAAAAATTGTAAAAATGTAATATTGATCAGCATTTGCTGGATTGGGAACAATAATCGCACTTTGGGTGCTAGTACTATTTCCTGACAATCCATAACCATTTTGCATCACGGAATGCGTTCGGTTGTAAACCCTTCTGCCATCTGTATAGAAAAGAAGATTTCCGCAATCATCGGAAATACTTGCACAGCCTTCATTGGTATCAACCTGTCCACCCGTTATCCCCACAGGAAAGCCAGAAGAAAAACTCACGCCTGCATTTTTCCCAAAATACCAGGTAGCATGCTCAAATTGCGCATACAAAGCAGTATAAAAAAGCGTTAGGATTACTGTAAAATATAATTTGTTCATGTGTAATTATGTTATGTGCTTTTGAGTTTTCAGTTGTTGTTTTTATACTTAAAAATGCTTAGATATTTCAACTTAGCTTAACATGACAAGCATTTTCATAAAATCCCGACAGGATAAAATCCTGCCGGGAAAGTGAATATTCGATTCTAATTATCTGAACTCAAAAATTAAATCTGAAACAAAATATTCACATGAGGGTTGATGATGATTTTTAAATATTTTTATTCATTCAATTTATTAAAAATAATTCTGCTTGTTTTAAACTCCTCCTCTTTCGAGAAGGAGACTGAAACCTAATAACAAATTAACTTTTAACTATTTTGAATGTATTTACTTGCTTATCTGTTGTTGCCTTTACAACATAAGTTCCTTTTGGTAAAGCATTTAAATTAACATTTGAAATCGAATTTGAAGTTTGATTTAGAATTAATTTTCCATTCAAATCATAAACCTGAACTGATTTCACTACTTCGTTTC
>NZ_FWXS01000007.1 GCF_900176425.1 Moheibacter sediminis
GCTGAGAGGACTGGAAGTTTATCCCAATACGAGGCTTCAGATCTTTGACCGGTACGGAAAGATCTTCGTGGACAGGATGATCGAATCGAGCTTCACTTGGGACGGGAAGTACAATAACCAGCCGCTTCCAAGTGGTAGTTATTGGTATATACTTATTCTTGAATCGGGAGAGAAGTTGAGCGGGAGTGTGAACATCAGGAATTATTAAATTAAAATTGTTTCATAGTTGAGATTGTTGAAATCCTCTCTGTCAAATGGGCGAGAGGGTTTTTTTTATAAGAAAAAAGAGCATAAAATTTCCCCAATGTGAATATTTTTTTTTCCGAAAAATATAATAATTAATTTTAAAGATTTAATCTTTATTGATAAGTTTATATTATAGATGTAATATTATAAACGAATAAAAATTACTTTTTTTTATTTCATCAAAAAATTATCCATTAATGATTTCTCCGCCATTTGGATGCAAAACCTGTCCCGTCATGTAATTGGCATCTTCAGAGGCCAAAAATACATAACAAGGCGCAACTTCATTCGGTTGTCCAGGACGTTTCATAGGCGTATCTTTTCCGAATTTGGCAACTTGTTTCGCATCGAAACTTGCAGGAATTAATGGAGTCCAAATTGGTCCCGGTGCAACCGCATTTACGCGAATTCCTTTATCCACAAGTGCTGCGGACATAGAACGTGTGAAAGAAACCAAAGCGCCTTTCGTAGTTGAATAATCAATCAAATGATCACTTCCTCTGTAAGCTGTAACAGAAGTACTGTTGATAATAGAGGCTCCTTTTTTCATGTGAGGAATGGCGGCGATGGAAAGGTAAAAAGCAGAAAAAACATTGACCCCAAAGGTTTTTAATAATTGCTCTTTGGTAATGTCGGTCGGCGAATCCGTTTCATACTGTACGGCTGCATTGTTGATGAGGATGTCAATTTTTTCAAACTTATCAATTGTTTTCTGAATTACTTTTTTACAAAATGATTCTTTCGAAACATCTCCTGCAATGAGTAGCACTTTCCTGCCCTTGTTTTTTATTTCTTCGGCAGTTTTTTTTGCATCTTCGTGTTCATCAAGATAAGCAATTACTATATCTGCACCTTCTTCAGCAAAAGCAACTGCAACTGCACGTCCGATTCCGCTGTCGCCGCCTGTGATGATGGTAACTTTTCCTTCTAGGCGACCTTCTTTTCGATCATTTATGGGGGAAAATTCCGGCTGTGGTTTCATTCTGGATTCTTTTCCTGGTTGTTGTCTTTGAGTTTGCGACGGTATTTTTTTTGTTTTTGATTTCATAATATTTGATTTTTATAATTTCATAAAACAAATCAGCAAAGGAATTCAGATGCTTTATTGTTAATGTTTCAATTTATTGTAAAGTGTTATCTGTCAATATTCAATAAGCTTGCCGCTTTGATTTATTTTAATCAATTTAAAGAATTGTATTGGGTATAAAAAAAGAGACGCCATAAATGACGTCTCAGTTAATATTGATTATTTCAGAATGAATTATCCTTCTAAAACTTTTTGCTGACGTTTTCTGTCTTCTTCTTTCAAGTGAATTTTTCTCAAACGGATGAAGTTTGGCGTCACCTCGATGCATTCACCACCTTGGATGTATTCCATGCATTCTTCCAGAGACATATCGATTTTTGGAGCGATGGCATTTGAATCATCTTTGCCCGCAGCACGGATGTTGTTCAACTTTTTCGCCTCGATTACATTTACAACCAAATCGTTGTCACGAGAGTGCTCACCGATGATCATACCTGCATAAACTTCCTCACCAGGAGAGATGAAAAATTTACCTCTGTCCTGTAATTTATCGATAGAATAAGGAGTCGAAACACCTTGGTCTTTGCTGATCAAGACTCCGGCCAAACGTCCCGGAATTTTACCTTTCAATGGTTTGTATTCGCTGAAACGGTGTGCCATCACAGCTTCACCAGCAGTAGCAGTCAACATTTGAGAACGCAATCCGATCAAACCTCTTGATGGAATGTCAAATTCCAAATGCTGAGATTCACCTTTTGCTTCCATTATCAATAAATCACCTTTGCGTTGCGTAACCAAGTCAATCGCTTTACTCGCAAAGTCTTGTGGAACGTCAATCACCAATGTTTCGTAAGGTTCACATTTTTCACCATCGATTTCTTTGATGATTACCTGAGGCTGACCTACCGTCAATTCATAACCTTCACGACGCATCGTTTCGATCAAAACAGACAAGTGCATGATACCACGGCCGTAAACCAAATATGTATTTGAATCGTCAGTCGGCTCTACTCTCAAAGCTAAATTTCTTTCCAATTCCGCTTCTAATCTGTCAATCAAGTGACGGCTGGTAACGAATTTTCCATCTTTACCAAAAAACGGAGAGTTGTTGATACCAAACGACATATTCATCGTTGGCTCATCAATTTTTATGTTTGCAAGACCTTCCGGATTTTCAGCATCGGCAATGGTATCGCCGATTTGGAATTTGTCCATACCTACAACAGCACAGATGTCACCTGCAGAAACTTCGGTTACTTTTTTCTTTCCAAGTCCTTCAAATACATACAATTCTTTTACTTTTTGTTTGACAAAAGTTCCGTCCGGTTTTACCAAAGCAACCCATTGTCCTTCTTTGATAGATCCACGAGCGATTTTTCCAACGGCGATTCTTCCTAAGAAAGAAGAATAATCCAATGAAGTAATCTGCATCTGCAAAGTTCCTTCTGAAATCTGAGGTGCCGGAACGTATTCCAAAATTCCATCTAATAATGGGAAAATATTTTCTGTTTCAACGTTTTCTGTGTTGAACCAACCTTGTTTAGATGAACCGTAGAAAGTTGGGAATTCCAACTGTTCTTCTGTCGCATCTAAATTGAAAAACAAATCAAAAACCGCATCATGAACTTCGTCAGGACGACAGTTTGGTTTGTCCACTTTGTTGATTACAACCAATGGTCTCAATCCTAATTGCAATGCTTTGTGCAATACGAAACGAGTCTGAGGCATAGGTCCTTCGAAGGCATCCACCAAAAGGATTACACCATCAGCCATTTTCAAAACGCGCTCTACTTCACCACCGAAATCGGCGTGACCAGGCGTATCGATTACATTGATTTTGATGTCTTTGTAATTAACTGAAATGTTTTTTGAGAAAATGGTAATTCCTCTTTCACGCTCCTGATCGTTGTTGTCCATGATGAGTTCACCTGCATCTTGGTTTTCACGAAAAACGTTGGTACTGTGTAAAATTTTGTCAACCAATGTGGTTTTTCCGTGGTCAACGTGTGCTATAATAGCGATGTTACGTATATTTTGCATATAGGATTTTGAGGGTGCAAAAGTACGTATAATTGTCGAAAATACAAGGCTTTAAATATAAAGTATATTTTTATTTAACTATTTGATTATAAATGGGAGAATTAATTGGTTTGAATTTAAGATTAATTAAGATTTATCATTCAACCATTCTAAAACTTCATCGGGGATTTTTTGGGCATCAGATTCATCATAAAAAGTCCATAATTGGCAATTAATTCATTTGATATAATTCTTGAAAGTTGTTCAAAATCAGCATCACAATGCAAATGATTTAATATTTTATTATTTAAATCATCAAATTTACCGTTGGACGTAACATCAAATAATTCCTAAGAATTTATAATTCTTCTTAACTCAGAAAAATCACTGTTACATTGATTTCTCTCATTCATTTCAAAAGTAAAGAGGAATTTACCTGTGCTGGTCAATCAAAATCAAATTTCCGTCGGGGTCATTGGTCATGAGACTTGCGGGACCTGTAGTTTTTTCATCAGCTTCGCTCATGAGTGGAAATCCTTTAATTTTCAGATGTTTTTGAATTTCTCTTATATCATCAAAATCATCTAGATTTTTTGCATTTTCGTCCCATCCAGGATTAAAGGTCAAAATATTTCCTTCAAACATACCTTGAAAAAGACCAATGAGTGTGTTTCCGTTTTTCATGATGAGGTAATTTTGTTCCATGCTTCCCGCAAAAGTATGAAAGCCTAAGTTTTCATAAAATTCTTTGGAGATTTTCAAATCTTTAACGCTGAGACTTATTGAAAATGCGCCTAATTTCATATCGTTTATTGTTTGTTTGTTAGTAATTATCTGGGTAGTTTCGTGTTGCTTTGCAAAAATTGTATTTATGCTGATACCTGATACAAATGCCGTCAGAATTCCTGCTAAAAATATTGATTTTTTCATTTTTTTGATTAAGTAAATTAAATCCTAAGAATTTTGTCCATAGTTTTTCCTTTTGCCAATTCATCAACCAATTTGTCCAGATAACGAATTTTTTTTATTAGCGGATCGTTGATTTCTTCCACACGGTAACCGCAAATCACACCTGTTATTTTTGATACATTTGGATTTAATTGTGGAGCTTCACTAAAAAAAGTTTCAAAATCCACTTTTTTATCGATTTGCTTTTGCAGAGATTTTGAATCATAACCTGTCAACCAAAAAATGATTTCATCTAATTCAGATTTCGTCCGTCCTTTTTTCTCTGCTTTTGTTATATAATGAGGATAAACACCTGCGAAAATCATTTTGTAAACTCTTGAATTATCCACTTTTAAATATCTTTTGTTTAAACTTTAATTAGTAAAGTTAACTTTTTTCAGTGAGGGTATTAAAAATAATATTTTGATGATAATTTCCATATGACAGTTAAATTTATAAAATTATTTTGTCTAAATCAATCTATCACAATAAAGGCCTGCTATGAATAGCAGGCCTTTTGTTTTATAATTATTTTAAATGAAGAAATTCTACTTTTCCAGATAAATGCAAATTGTAAAGAGCGAATTTTTAATTGTTCCTGTTAAGGGGTTTTCCCCATTATTCAGATTTAAACCAATGGAATTTAATTCAGGGATTTCAGAAAAATTCTTGATTTTGATATTTTCTATGATATAATTTTCGCCGGCAAGCGTAACTCTTCCTCCAACTTCCAATTTGTCTTGTTCTATAAATTCATTGATTACAGATACATCGGTCGTAGACAATATTTCCTCATCCGCAAAATTAAAAACAAATTTTATATAATAATCTAATTCTGAAATGTACATAATCTGTTTGCTGCTTGAGTTAAATTTAATCCGACTTATAAAACAACTTGCAAAAAAAAATAATTAAGTATCTAAAAAATAGAATAAAATTAGCGTCCTATAAATTCCTGAATGAGGATGGGTTAAATCCTGTATAAGATTTGAATACTCTTGTGAAATGACTTTGGTCTGAAAATCCGCATTGCAATGCGATTTCAGTCAGGGATTCGGAATCATTTTTAATCAATTTCAGACTATGAAAAACCCGAAGTCTTCTCATGTAACTTCCCATCGTACACCCAAAATATTTCGGAAAATATTTAGAAATAGTTACCGGATGAACTCCGGTTCTCAAAGCCAAATCAACCAGATTGTGATTCACATACCATTCATCATTTAAAATCTGTTTCAGTTGATTGCACCACGAAATAGATTGGTAATTTTTATAATTTTTCTCACTTACCAATTTAAATAAGATGCTGTGAATGGACGATTCCGTAAAACTGTCATTTAAAAGAAGTTCCGAATACATATTCATAATGTAAAATGACGTGTCAAAATTTTTGGTAACCGCTTCTTTGATTTGATTTTCGCTGATGTTGTTGTTGATTAAAAAATCATAATCCAGCTCAATATTCAAGTTTTTAGTGTTGGGATTTGTAGGAGTCGTTTGGTGCCATTCACCTGCATAATAAAACATCACTTCGTTAGATTTTCGAATGGTAGACTCTCCTTTTTTTGTTTCTAAATTTCCTCCCTGAACGATGAATGTCACATGCGGGTTTTCGTGGTAATGAAAGGCAGAATTGTAATTTTTATCATAGGAAGTTCTGCTCGCAATAATCCCTTTATACTCCTTCATCTGAAGTATATCGCCTGAATATTCACCTTTATGCAGCGTTAAAATCCCTTCCATTTTTATAGAATTCTAAAATATTTTGAGTGAATTCTTATGCAAAAGTATGTAGTTTTTGAATTCAAATTTGAATCAAATCACAAAACCAAAATCCATAATCATAATCGGTATTTTCCGATGCTTCTGAGTTCGGCTTTGGATAAGTTTTCCGGACAATTTCACCAATTGTAAAATTTATTGGAAACTGAAAAATCGGACCATCGAATGTAAAAGTATGAAACTCTCCGTTTTCGCCACAAGGGTCAACGTTTTCCGGCAAATCATCTAGGAATTGCTGGTTGATGATTCTTCCGACAAAACTTTTATCGAGATAATTTTCATTTACACAAATCACAATTGTTTTAAATTTAACTGAAATAAATTCCTCAATCAAATTCTTTGTACTGATCTTCCAAAGTGGAAAAACGGCTTTTAATCCAACTTCATTCAATTTATCTTCTCGGTATTTTTTCAAATCTTCCAGAAAAATATCTCCGAAAATGGAATGCGTGATTCCTTTTTGTTTTAAATCTGTCAGTGTGGAATTCATGATAGAATTGTATTCTTCCATCGAAGGTCGTTCGGGAAGCATGACTTTGTATAAAGGAAGACCGATGCTTTCGGCTTGTTTTTCGAGTAATTCTTCTCTCAATCCATGCATTGAAACGCGTTTGAATTCTGAATTCACTGAAGTAAGTAACGAAACAATTTCAAACTGATTTGAATTCAAAATTTTATACAAAGCCAAAGCTGAATCTTTGCCGCTGCTCCAATTGAAAACCGCTTTTGATTTCATTTGATTAAAACAATGTAGGATTGATATCGTCTTTTTTATTTGGAATTTTCAGCGAAAGATTTAATTCTTTATTTAAATTTTCAATGAAATGAGCCGCCAGCAAAGGCGATTCAACTTCTAAATTTTGATGAACGAAAAAATACAATTTTTGTAAACCTTCCTCTTTCCACTTTTTAATTCTTGCTACCCAATCATCCAAACGTTTCGGATCTGAAGCATGATTCGCGCCTACATACCTGATAAAAACAACAGGACTTGTCAGACGCATATGCAGCATATCTCGTCTGCCGGCAGTATCGACGATGATATTTGCCATGTTGAGTTCTTTGAGTAAATTGTGAAAATCATCGCTTACTTTTTCATCAGAAAACCATTCTTCATTTCTCACTTCTACTGCCAATGGAATTTCCGGAGGGAAAAATTCTAAAGCAGTTTTCAGTCTTTCAAAATCTTTCGGTTTGAAATTATCATGTAACTGCATGAAAGCCATTCCGAGTTTTTCTTCGAAATTGCTGACCGCATTGCAGTAATTCTGAATCGGTTCTTCCACGTTGATTAATCTTCGGTAATGCGTAATCAAATCCGTGATTTTCGGGAAGAATTTGAAATCGTCCGGCGTTTTATTTTTCCAGGTTTGCACTTGCTGCCAGTCTGGCATTTTATAAAAAGTTGCGTTCAATTCGATAGAATTAAACTGTTTGGAATAATAAGTCAATTCGTCTTTGGTTCCGCGCGGATAAAATCCTTTCAGATCAGCGCGATTCCATTTGGCACAGCCGACATAAGCTTCAAATGAATTCTGATTTTTAAATTCATTCAAAATATTCTTTGTGTCAGGGTGATCTTTTGGCAACGTGAAATCAACCAATTCAGGATTTTCAACTTTTCCGAATTTCATTTTAAATTTTTAGAATTAATTAGAATGATGCGATTCTATATTTTGAACTTTTTTCGAGTTCAATTTAGCAAATTCTCCCCAAATTGCAATTTGTTTAAGCAGAGGAATCAAACTTTTTCCAAATTCAGTCAGGCTGTATTCCACCATCAGCGGAGGTTTTTCTGAATAAACTTTTCGCTGAATCAATCCGTCTTCTTCCAATTGCTTCAGTTGTAAGCTCAGCGTACGTTCTGTAATCGTTGGAATTTGTTTTCGAAGTTCATTATAACGTTTGTTGTCTTTTGCCAAATGGATTAAAATCACCGCTTTCCATTTGCCGCCGATGAAACGCATCGTGATGCTGGTGGAGCAGGGGAACATCTTTTCGTCGATTTGAAACATACTATCATTTATTACCGTTATTGCAAATTTAAGCTACTATCATTAATTTTGCAACTATAATTAATATAGTTTAAATTTATAGATATGACTTTTTTAGAATCAATGAAACTGCGTTATACAACCAAAAAATATGATGCAGCGACAAAGATTGACAATGAAAAAATAGAAGAACTGAAAGAGATTTTGCATTTAACTCCTTCTTCGATTAACAGCCAGCCTTGGAAATTTGTAATTGTTTCTGATGATGAATTGAAAGCAAAATTGGCGAATGCTTCGATGTTTAACAAAGAAAAAATTAACCAAAGCAGTCATTTGGTAGTTTTGAGTGCGATTAATGATGTTTCAGTTTTTGAAAAACAAATTCAGGAAAATTTACCACAAGGCGCAGTAGATTATTATAACAAACTCATCAAACCGCTAGGAGAAGAACATGCCAAAAACTGGATGGCGAGACAAGTTTATATTTCTTTGGGTGTTTTGTTGAGTGCGGCAGCTAACATGGGAATTGATTCTACGCCGATGGAAGGAATCGAACCCGATAAGTATGCAGAGATTTTAGGATTAAATGGCTATGAGCCTTTAGTTGCTGTTGCTCTGGGAATAAGAGATGCAGAAGATTTTAACCAGCCGGAATTAAAGCCAAAATCAAGAGTTAAAAAAGATTTGGTTCTGGAAGTGAGGTAATTCATTCTATCAAAATAAAAATCCCGCTCGTTGAACGGGATTTTTTTATTTAATCTGATTTCTGTTACAAAGTTTCTTTCAACCATCGGAAAAATTCGGTATGCCAAATCACAGAATTCTGCGGTTGTAAAACCCAATGGTTTTCATCTGGAAAATAAATGAAACGGCTTTTGATTCCCTGCAATTGTGCTGCCTGAAATGCTTCTTGTCCTTGCCCAATCGGAACACGGTAATCTTTTCCTCCCTGGAAAATCAAAATTGGCGTATCCCAATTTTTAACCATGTTACTTGGGTCAAATTTCTCGTAAGTTTTTACTGCATCTTTATTGTCTTTTTCCCAATAAGCCCCGCCTGCATCCCAGTTTGGAAACCAAACTTCTTCAGTCGTTCCATACATCGATTTCAAATCAAAGACACCGTTGTGCGAGATAAAACTTTTGAATCTTTTGTTGTGAATTCCTGCAAGATAAAGTACAGAATATCCACCGTAACTTGCACCCACAGCTCCTAATCTTTCTTTATCGACATAGCTTTCTCTAGAAATATCATCAATCGCAGAAAGATAATCATCCATTACTTGTCCGCCCCAATCTTTACTGATTTTTTCATTCCATTCAACTCCGTGACCAGGCATTCCGCGACGGTTTGGCGCAATAACGATATAGCCGTTGGCTGCTATCAACTGTAAATTCCAACGGTAAGAATAAAACTGCGTTAACGCAGATTGCGGTCCACCTTGACAATAAAGCAAGGTTGGATATTTTTTCGCAGGGTCGAAATCAGGCGGATAAACTACCCAAGAAACCATGTCCTTATTATCAGTCGTTTTGGTAATTCTTTTTTCGACTTTGCTTAATTTTATTTTGCTGTAAATGTCTTGGTTGACATCTGTTAACTGTTTCAATTTCCCTGATTTCAAATCCACAGAAAACAAATCAGCAGCATGATTTATATCTGTTCTGGTTACAATAAAAGCGTCTTTGGTTTGTCCAACCAATCCTGCAATATCAAATTCTCCATCGGTGATTTGTTTGATTTTTTTAGATTTAATTTCAATTTCAAATAATTGAATAGTTCCCCCGATAGGTGCATTGAAATAAATTTTTTCTCCATTATCTGCCCATTTGAAAGCATTTACAGTTCCGTCCCAGCTTTCGGTAAGATTAATTTTTTCATTGTTCTGAACCATGATCAAATCATTTTTGTCAGCTTCGTAACCATCGCGCGCCATGCTTGTAAAAGCTAAAATTCCTTTTGAAGAAAATTCAGGATGTGTATCGTAGCCCATCATTCCATCTGTGAGGTTTTTAGTTTTACCTGATTTTACATCGTATTCGTAAATGTCAGTATTGGTGCTGGTTGCATACTCTTTTCCTTTTTTCTTTTTGGCAACATATAAGATTTTGCTTCCGTCTGGACTCCATGTGAAATCTTCATCACTGCCGAATGGCATTTGCGGACTGTGAAATGGTTCATCTTTTAACAAATCAATTCCGGCAACTTCAGAACCATTATTTAAATTTAAAATCAAATGGTTGTAACTCCCATCCATCCAGGTATCCCAATGTCTGTAATGCAAATCGTCATAAATTTTGACATCAGAATTTTGCAGTTGCGGATAATAATCGCTTCCTGAAACTTTGTCCAATTTTACTTTTTGGATATCAATTTTTCTGGTCCCGTCAGGAGAAATAGATTTATCGAAAATTAAATTGGAGAAATCCTGAATTTCTGTTGACGATCCGCCATTGATAGGTAAACTGAATTTTTTGGAAATTTTTTCTCCTTCGACCACTTTGTATTCGGTTGTAGAATAAATGACGTTTTTGCCGTCTTTTGTGATTCCGATTGGAGAAAGTCTTTTGAGTTTCCACAAAAGTTCAGGTGTCATCATATTTTGCTGTGCTTGTGTAATTGTTATGAATAAAAAAGCAGAAAGAATGAATGTGTATAATTTCATATTATGTAATAAAAAATGATTCCAAATGTAATTAAAATGAATTGGTTTTAAAAGTGATATGAAATGTGAGTAATTATTTAAAGTACATGATAAATGTCAATTTTCAGATTTAAATCTAATAAAAGCTAAATTTTGGTGCATAATTTGCATCAAATTCACCTAAATTTTAAGATAAATTTATTACATAACTGTTAAAATCTGCTTATTTTTGCGTCGAGTGAAATTTCAAAGTACACATAACATCCTTATTTATTTGTTTGTCTCCTTATTCATGCTAAGTATGAGTAATGGATTGACAATTAATATGCAGTACGGAGAAAATAATATGTATAATGAAATTGAGCACAACGACTGCAATAACAATACTTTAAATGAAATTAAAGAGAATTGTAAAAGCAAAGTTTGTCAGAAAATTCCTCAATTTGAATTCAGTTTGGTAAAACCAAACATCCAAATGTATCATTATCAAAATGAAGAATTAGTGTGTCAGTTTATTCTTAATTATGACACGCCGCCTCCGGAATTTGTTGGATAAATCATAGTGTGAAATTTATCACACATTATCAACATTTTATCTAACAAATTATTATCATTTTAAATGAATTTATTTAAATATTGGAAAAAAGATGTTCCAGCAAGTTTGGTTGTCTTTTTTGTAGCGCTACCATTATGTTTGGGTATCGCATTGGCGAGTGGAGCACCGTTGTTTTCAGGTGTTATCGCAGGAATAATCGGGGGTGTAGTAGTAGGTTTGATTTCCAAATCAAATATTGGTGTAAGTGGTCCGGCAGCAGGATTGACAGCAATCGTACTTACTGCAATAACGGATTTGGGCGGGTACGAAATATTCTTGGTTTCAGTGGTGATGGCAGGTATTCTGCAAATTATTATGGGGCTTTTAAAAGCGGGAGTTATTGGTTATTATTTCCCTTCATCAGTTATCAAAGGAATGCTTTGTGCCATTGGTATTATCATTTTGCTAAAACAAATTCCATTGGTTTTAGGATTAAGCGGAGAAATGGAATCTGACAGAATAACTTTTATTAATTTTCATGAAAAAATTTCTATCGGTGTTATAATTGTTTCGGTAGTTTCATTGTTGGTTTTATTACTTTGGGACGAAGTTCTAGCAAAGAGAAGTAATCTCTTCAAATTAGTTCCAGGACCTCTTATTGCAGTAGCGATTGGAATAATAATTTATTTGACAATGGGACAATCAGGAGATTTAGCATTGAACCAATCTCAATTAGTAAATGTTCCAATTCCAGAGGATTTTAACTCATTTATTTCTAATTTTACTTTCCCTAACTTTTCAGCACTTAACAATCCTGCAGTTTACTTAACAGCATTGACGATTGCTGTAGTAGCAAGTTTGGAGACTTTATTAAGTGTTGAAGCAACAGATAAATTAGATCCAATGAAACGTCAGACTCCCACAAGTTTTGAATTAATCGCGCAAGGGATTGGTAATACATTGTCTGGATTAATTGGGGGATTACCTTTAACTCAGGTAATTGTAAGAAGTTCAGCAAATGTAATGAGCGGAGGATTGTCAAAACTTTCCACTGTTTTACACGGTTTGTTGTTATTGTTAAGTGTAATTATCATACCGAAACTTCTTAATTTGATACCTCTTGCTGTTTTGGCGAGTGTTTTACTTATAATTGGTTATAAACTAGCTAATCCAAAACGTTTCGTAGAAATGTATAAACTTGGAAAAGAACAGTTTATTCCTTTTATAGTGACAGTTGTAGCTATTGTTATTTTCGATTTATTAGTCGGAATTATTGCAGGATTGATTGTAGGTGTTATTGTATTATTACTAAAATCCTATACAAACTCGCATTCAATGCTCATCAAAGAATTTGAAGGAAAGAAAAATCTTTACCACATGAATTTGGCAGAAGAGGTAACTTTCGTAAACCGTGGTTCAATCGTAAAAGAACTGGATGCTTTGCCACAAGGAGCATTCTTAGAACTGGATTTCAGAAAAACTAAGATTCTCGATTATGATATTTTAGAATATTTGGATGAATTCAAAGTAAAAGCAAAGAATAACAATATTCAGATTAAAATTATTTCAGAAAGAGGAATTGTAGATGACCCTCACAGTTTCAGAGAATTCTTTGGCCACAAAGTATTCAAAATGGGACATTAATTAAATTCTGTCATTCTGAGTATTTGAGATTAAGAAAATTTAAAAGAAAAGAAGAATCTATAAAAATTGAGATTACTCCTTTGTAGGAATGACAAAATTTCAAAAAATATTATTTAAACAAATAAAAAAGAAAACAAGATGAATTTAGATTTTTATAAAAAATTAATCGATAACAATAAAAACTGGGTGGAATCAAAAATTAGCCAAGACCCGGAATTTTTCTCAAGATTGGCAAACGGACAAAGCCCGCCGGTACTTTGGATTGGTTGTGCTGACAGTCGCGTTCCGGCAAACGAAATCATCGGCGCACAGCCAGGCGAAGTTTTCGTGCACAGAAACATTGCCAATATGGTTGTTCATAGCGATATGAATATGTTGAGCGTTTTAGATTATGCTGTAAATGCTTTGAAAGTTTCACACGTAATTGTTTGCGGGCATTATGGTTGTGGCGGCGTGAAAGCAGCGATGGGAAATCAATCACATGGTTTGGTAGATAACTGGATCCGTCACATCAAAGATACCTACCGTTTTCATAAAAATGAATTGGATGCTGTTGAAAATGAAGAAGATAGATTGAATAGGTTTATCGAATTAAATGTTCAGGAACAAGTGTATGATTTGGCAAAAACGACCATTGTACAAAATGCTTGGAAAACCGGACAGGATCTTCATCTTCACGGTTGGGTTTACGGTGTAGGTTCCGGCCTTGTAAAAGATTTGAACACAAACGTGAGTTCAAATGCAGAATTGGACGCAGTTTATCAGTTGGATATTTAATCCAACTTATTTATAAATTAAAATGTTTAATAGAAGAAATCCCCGAAAATTCGGGGATTTTTCTTTTTCTATATTTTAAATTAAATTTATCCTGGAATAGTTTCTACCAAGATTTCATTTCCGGATTTGTCATAATAAGTACAAGTCATTTTCTCCAAATCGACAATCCATTTTTCAATTCCTGATTTAGCACAATCACTGCAAAATTTTTTGTAATCTGTATTTCCTTGCTGATGTGATTTCAAATCTGATTTGAACTGTTCAGCATCCGAATTATCAGCGATTTTCATTTCATCATATTTTGCGGGAGATGAAGCTCTGAATTCATTTTCTCCCAAATAAACAGTATGCCCATCCGAAACAAAAGTTTCATAGCGGATAACACCTAATTTTTTCAAATCCTGAATGTAAGCCGGGAAATCTGCTCCTGACTTCACTTTGGCGTGTGCATTTTGAATATCTTCTATGGAAAACATAAATTATTTTAAGTTGATTAATATTAATTTTTAAAACTGAATTTTTTCTCCTGTATTTAATTTCTGAGATTTCGCAAAAACGCCACATAAATGGAAAAGCATTCTTGCACCTACATTTCCATCCCAGTCATCGTCTTCTCCCGGCGCCACTTCCACCAAATCAAAGCCGATGATTTCTTTTCCGGATTCTGCTAATTTGGACAACAGATAAGCCGCCTGCTCAAATGAAAATCCACCCGGAACCGGTGTTCCTGTATTCGGACAATACCAAGGATACAAACCATCGATGTCAAAACTGATGTGTACTTTTTGCGGCAATTCACTGATGATATCGTCACATTGGTCTTTCCAGTTTTTTCCTCCGAAATTTTGCGCTTTCAAATCCATATCAGTAAAGATTTTCACACGGTTTTTTTCAGATTTTACAACTTCAACTTCCTGTTCACAAAAATCACGAATTCCAACCTGAACGATTTTTGAAACCTGAGGGATTTGCAACGCATTGTACATAATCGAAGCGTGCGAATAAGTAAACCCTTCGTAAGCAATCCTCAAGTCCATGTGTGCATCGAGGTGCAAAATCCCGAAATTGTCATATTTCGTTGCCAAAGCTTCATAATAACCAAGTGGAGTAGAGTGGTCACCGCCCAAAAGCCCAACTTTTTTATCCTGATTGATCCAATGGAGAATTCTTTCTTTTACTTCAATTTTGAATTGATGGCAAGCAGTGTTGACTTCATCTAAATTTTTATCGAGACTTGGATTTTCATCGATGGATTCACCATTTTCCAAAGCTTCGATGATAGGTAAAGCCAAAGCTTTGTATTTTTCGCTGCGTTCTTTCCAATTCGGAATTTCATCATCCATAAAAATTCCGTTTTTCCATAATTCCGGAAATTCCTGATGCTGCAGATCAACCTGAAAGGAAGCTTCAAAAACCGCTTCAACACCTTCCGATGCACCTGATCCATAACTTACTGTCACTTCCCAAGGAACTGGAACGATGATAATTTCACTATTTACGGCAGAAAATGGAAGTCCAAATAAGGAAGCGTCTGAAAGTCCCGGTTGGTTCGGGTCGAAAGTATCGATGATTTCTTGTTTTGTCATGATTGTTGAATAAATTTTAATCTAAATTCAGGCTGTAAAGATAAATCTTTGTGGATTATTTTGAGAATTCAGTTGATGCAATTTGTTTAATCTTAAAATTGGAATAAATTTGTATAAATACCTAATAAAATACGATTGATGAATTACTCCAAATTACCACCGGAAGATATGATTTTTGAAAAGGCAGTTGCTGCAGATTGTGAAAGTTTGAGCGAATTGGCCATTCGTTCCAAGAGGCATTGGGGCTATTCGAAAGAAGCGATGGAACTTTGGAACATAAACCTGACGATGACCGAAGAATTTTTGAATACACACACAGTCATCAAAGCGACTTTGGAAGATGACATCGTAGGATTTTTTGCTTTGGAAGAAATCCAGCCGACGACTAGAATTGCGCAATACTGGGTCGATACACCTTTTATGAGAAAGGGTTACGGCTCTGCGATGTTCAAATATTTGAAAGATTTCCTGAAATCAAATCATGTAGAAAAAGCGACCATTGTGCTCGATCCGAACGGTTTGGCATTTTTTGAAAACAAAGGCGCAAAAGTCCTCAACAAAATCGAACACAAGGTCAAAAATAAATTTTTACTGATTGTGGAGATTCCGATTGCGTAAGAATTTTTATTTAAAAAGTGAAAGTTAAAAAAAATATTATTTTCGATTCTGACACTAAGAAATTGGTAGAATATTTAAAAAGTGAATATCCTTTTAAATATGAAAACAGTTCAGATCAAATGATAGTATTAGGTTATTAAGACTACTATTTTCGAAATAATACAACTCAGTTCAATGTAATTGTTATAAAAGTAAAAGAAAAACAAATGCAATTAGATTTGATTGCAGCTGGCGGAGGAGAATCTATATTTAATATAAGTTTTTGGTCTAAAAATTCCTTTATCAATAAAATTAATAAAATAATCATCAAATATTGTTTAGAAAACAATATCCAAGTGGAGGAAGGAGATATTAGTTCTAAATTCTAAAAATACTTCCCTTTTCTGCGCATGTGAGGATTTTGCATGTTTTTTCCGACATTGACACGTTTCATTTGTTCCTGCATCATTTTGATTTGATCGGTAAACATTCCTTGGTTGTCCAAAGCTTTGGCTTCTTTCAGTAGAATTTCCGCTTCCTGTTTGCGCCCTTTTGCCATGACAGCTCCCGCCAAACTCAATTTTGCCATGGCGCGGTCATGTTTGAAACTTAAACCATAATCGAGTGCTTTGCGCATGTACTTTTCGGAAGCGTTTACATTGGTCTGTGCTTCGGTAATTCCCATCAAATAATTGAAATAACCCATTTGTTTTCTAACCAATTGACCTTCAGGATTGGTAATTTTTAATAACCAAGTTTTTGCTTTTTCCAGATTTTGTTTTCTCATCTGCCAGAAAGCCAATAAAATATATTCGTTTCTGAAAAACAAAAGAATCGGAATAATGGATAGAAATATTAGGATGAAGCCCCAAGCATATTCGCGGTCGGTAATGAGGTAAACCGCTCCTGAAATCATTAAAACTGCGAGGACTAATTTGATGTACTTATTCATTGGTATTTTTTGTTTAAAGTTCAAAGTTTAAGTTAACATTGAACTTGAAAATTTAAACATGAAACTAACTTTATAGAAACGATTTGATTTTCTCAGCGATTTCAATCATTTCTTCATTTTCTAATTTTAATTTTGTATTGGTGAAATTGATGTCTTGAATGGTATTCAACGGAACCAGATGAACATGCGTGTGCGGCACTTCCAAACCGATAACAGCAATTCCTACACGGATGCAAGGAATTGCTTTCTCCACCGCTTGCGCAACGTCATAAGCGAAATCCATCAATCCGAGGTAAAGCGATTTGTCCATTTCAAAGATCTTGTCCACTTCTTGTTTAGGAATGACCAAAGTATGGCCTTTCACGAGTGGAAATACATCTAAAAATGCCATATAGTCTTCATTTTCAGCGATTTTAAATGCAGGAATTTCTCCGTTTATGATTTTGGTAAAAACGCTTGCCACTTTATTCTTCGATTTTAAGGTCTAAGATTTCAAACTGCATTTTCGTTCCGTTTGGCAATTCGATGTCAGCGATTTCACCTAGTTTTTTGCCTAATAAACCTTTGGCAATCGGTGTGTTGACAGAAATTTTACCTTTTGATAAATCCGCTTCCGTTTCAGGAACAAGCGAATAAGTCATTTCCATTCCATTGGCTAAGTTCTTGATTTTCACTTTTGAAAGGATTGAAACTTTTGAACTATCCAATTGTGAAGGGTCAATTACACGTGCATTGGCAATCTGGTCTTGTAATTTTCCGATTTTCAATTCCAGCAAACCTTGTGCTTCTTTAGCAGCATCATATTCTGCATTTTCAGAAAGATCGCCTTTGTCGCGTGCTTCTGCAATTTGTTGAGATATTTTCGGACGCTCAAAAGATTCCAATTGGTCCAATTCGGCACGCAATTTATCCAAACCTTCTTTCGTTACATATTGTATATTTGCCATAGTATTTTTTCGATTTAATATATAAAAGAATAATCCTGCGGCGCACCGCAGGACTACTGACGCAAATATAATAAATTTAATTTGACAAATAAAATGAAATTACCCGCTTTGAAAATATTTTGGATTTTTGTGATGGTTTTAACTATTGGAATTTCAAATAGTTGTTCCGAAGATGATGGGCAGATTAGCTGCAATCCACAATACAATGTCTTTGCGTCGATCAATTTAGCATTGCCGTTGTACAGTGAACTGCAAAATCCAAATGGTTGGGCATATATACAAGGAGAAGGAGCGGGGACTCGTGGGATAATTGTTGTCAATACAGGGCAAGGTTTCCGGGCTTACGACAGAAATGCTCCTCACATCTGCCCCAATACACAGTCAACAATTGAAGTCAGAGATGCAATCAAAATGTATTGCCCGCATGACGGAGCAGAATGGATTTTATTGACCGGGCAACCTATTCAAAACAGTGAAGGATTTGCGCCGGATCGTACACCAAGGGTTTATCAGACTTCTTTTCAAGGTGGAATTTTGGAGATTTTTAATTAAACTTATAAATTTTAAACCTGAAACATAAAAACTTTAAACAATTATCATGTTTGGAAATATAATGGAAATGATGGGCAAATTACAAAACGTCCAAAAAGATTTTGAAGATTTAAAAAACCGTTTAGACAGTGAATCTTTTACTGAAACTTCATCAGACGGAACGGTTTCAGTAACAATTACGAAATTAGCAACCATCAAAGATATTCAAATCGCTTCCGGTTTAATGGCAGACAAACAACAGTTAGAAGACACTCTGGTCGTAACTTTGAATAAAGCTTTAGATGAAATCAAACGAAATGCAATAGAAGAAGCCAAGCAGACTGCGAAAGGAAGCATGGGCGGATTTCCTGGATTACCTTTTTAGTTCAGATTAAACTCTTTCGAAGAATTAGTTTTGAAATATTTAACTCTGTTTAATCTATAGATTTTGTAGAGTATTTTTATATTTGTTTCATTAAATTAAATTAAAACAAATATGTCAACACTAAGATTAGGTGATATAGCTCCCAATTTCCAGGCTGAAACGACGGAAGGAATTATTGATTTGTATGAATTTTTAGGCGATGGATGGGGAATCCTTTTCTCGCATCCTGCTGATTACACGCCTGTTTGCACAACTGAACTGGGGACAGTTGCGAAATACAAAGATGAATTTGAAAAGAGAAATGTGAAAGTGCTGGCACTCAGCGTTGACGGACTTGAATCGCACAAAGGCTGGGTAAAAGACATCAACGAAACCCAGTCAACAGAAGTGAATTTCCCTATCATCGCAGATGAAGAAAAGAAAATCTCTGAATTATACGATATGCTTCATCCGAATGCTTCGCTGACCGCGACTGTTCGTTCGGTGTATATAATCGGACCGGACAAAATGATTAAATTGATCATCACATATCCGGCTTCGACCGGAAGGAATTTTGATGAATTAATCCGTGTGATTGATTCATTGCAATTGACAGCTTACTATAAAGTTGCGACTCCGGCTAATTGGAAATATGGCGAGGAAGTGGTTATCACGCCTGCGGTTTCAAATGAAGAAGCTGACCAGCTTTTCCCGAAAGGTTATAAAGAAATTAAATCATATTTGAGGTTGACGCCTCAGCCAAACCTCAATTAATCCGTGTTTTACAGAAATCCCTTTTTGCTATAAACAAAAAGGGATTTTTTTGATTTCTCCTTTGTCGGAATGACATAGTGTTTTGTCATTCTGAATGAAGTAAAACGAAATGAAGAATCTAATTTAATATTTAAAATCTTGGTTCAAATACATTTTCAATTCTTCATAAGGGACGAATTGTGAAAAATATCCGTACGCATAAGGTGTTAGTTCATACAAACCATAATGAAATGTGATTCCATTTTTAGACAAAGTAAAATTTTTGGAATACGTAATTTCATCAGAAATGAAAATGCTGTTTTCTGAATCCTGCAAAGGAATTCCGCCTTGAATATTATGTTCTTTCCGTAAAGCTTTGTCCACAACCATATTGATTTGAATCACATATTTTTCATTTAAAACATCGCTGATTTCCATCCATTTTTGCGTTTTCTTGTTATAAGTAAAATAAATTTCATGTGACATTCCATGTGCGCCGCCGGTATATTGATAAAGCGAATATCTCATTACCAAATAATTCTTGGAATTGACAACTGGCGAAAATCCTTCATGAAATGCATAATTCATCATAAAAGAATGACTGTCGTCATCGCTATCTTTCTGATATTCTTTGATTTCGTTGGTGTAATCTTCCTCAAAAGATGCAAGACTGTTTTTTGTGTAACTGTGAAAATCAGTATAAGTAGAGTCAATTTTCCAAACCAATTCTCGCTGTATTTTCAGATCTTTGGGCAAATACCAATCGTATTCGTAAGTACCTGCATTGCTTCCCACCGGAACCACTTTAGAGTTTTGAAAATGAACGATTTCGGTATGATATTTTGCTGAAACCTTCTTCAATTCAAAAGGTATACTTTTATTTCCTTTTGTCCAAATCCCTTTGTAAATGCCATTTGTAAATTTTCCTTTGAAAAATTCCTGAGCGTTTTCATCTTCCCAATTGGTCAAATTTAATTCACCTTTTATGGAGTCAGCTTGATACAAATCAATTGGGATTTCCTGCGAATGATAATAATAATTCCCATTGTAAAATTTTTCTTCTTGCTCCGGCCATTTCCCGATGGTCAATTCCATACTGACCGGAAATTCGCCGATTTTTCCTTCCAGAATTAAATAATCATCTTTTTGAGCAAATGAATGGATAGAAAGAATTAAACAGAAAAATGAAAAATAAAGGAATTTCATAGAAGTAATTTTTTGAAACTTATAATCAATTTGTGTTCCTAATGACTATTTCGCAATGGTTATTTTTTTGCTGATAAATCCTTTATCAGTATCGAGGACAATTACATAATTTCCGCTTGGATAAAAAGACAAATTCAGTTTTGACTGATTCTCAAATTCATTAACCAATTTTCCGCTCAAATCATAAAGTGAAATTTTATTCACCTTTAAGCTATTATCCTTTAATGAAATGTTCAAATCATTTTTAACCGGATTTGGATAAATATTGATTTTTGAATTTAATTCATGAGAATCAATTGACATACTACAACTCTCAAGAATTTCTTCAACTGAATTGCAGCCTTGCTCATTATTTATTAAAGTAGTAAATCCTCCTTGTGAAATAAATGAGCAGATGTTGGGTAAAGAACATGATGAAAGATTGGAATTGTTAAGCAAATTAATACTTGTAATACTTTCGCTGTTTATATTTTGAAGCCCAGTAAGTGAATTCAAATTTGAATTCGTTATATAAATCAGACCGTTTATACAATTAAGATTGCTAAGTCCCGATATATCATTGAGTTCAAAAATATTAATGCTAAGCCCGAAATTAATTGATGTGAGATTGGGTAACCAATCTAAACTGTGGCTTCTCATATTCAAACTTAGGGAAGAGCTAATTTCCAAAAGATTATATAAAGGAGAGATGTTTAGAAATATATCTGTGTTATTTGATATATTCAACCTTTGCATTTTACTTACATTTTGAAAAGCGTCTATGAATTCGATATTATTGCTTTCAATTCTTACAGTGCTATTATCCAAATTATCAAATCCCATAAGTTGATTTAAATTAATATTACCAATAATTTCAACGAGATTACAATTTACTAAGTTTTTAAAATCATCAATTTTAATTAGGTTTTCATTATCAATATGCAATTTTCCGGCAATATGCATGAGTTTTGGAAAGTTGTTTTCAATCATTGTAACTCCCGTAGAATCTAATCGAAAATCGTCATTTATACGTTCCAAATTGCTCAAGCCTGTAATATCAGTTAAATTCGAACAATTATATATTTCTAGCAACCCATTTATAGAGGTTAAATTTTGAAATCCATTTAAATTTGTAACTGATGGTGCATTTAAAATTCTAATGGAAGCATTTATTTCTTGACAATTTGGATAATCAATTATAAATTGGTCAATTTGAGACTGAGAATTAATTGTTAAAGTACCAGTTGGACATTGAGCTTTAAGAATAAATAAACTGAAGACTATTAGAAAAAGAGATACAATAATTTTCATAAAATAGTTTTTTGTAAAACTATGAAAATTTAATTTTTGAAAAATTCAATAATTTTCTCTGCCCTCGAACTTCCAACGATTTCCGCTAATTCTTCTTTGGAGGCGGATTTGATTCTTTTTACAGATTTGAATTTGTTCAATAAATCCTGAATCGTTTTGTCGCCGATTCCGGGAATTCCTTCCAATTCAGAATTGAATGAATTTTTGCTTCTTCTCGCGCGGTGTTTTGTAATTCCGAATCGGTGCGACTCATTTCGGATATGCTGCAAAACTTTCAAAGTTTCAGAACTTTTGTCCAAATAAAGTGGAATCGAATCTCCGGGAAAAAAGATTTCTTCCAACCGTTTTGCGATGCCGATAATCGTAATTTTTCCGCGCAATCCCAATTTGTCAATGCTTTTCAACGCCGAACTCAACTGACCTTTTCCACCATCGATCAAAATCAATTGCGGCAATTCTCCCTCTTCCTCCAAAACCCTTTTGTAGCGACGGTAAATCACTTCCTCCATCGTCGCAAAATCATCAGGACCTTCCACCGTTTTTACATTGAAAATGCGGTAATCTTTCTTGCTAGGTTTGCCATCTTTGAAAACCACACAAGCCGAAACGGGATTAGTTCCCTGAATGTTTGAATTGTCAAAACCTTCAATGTGACGCGGCTCAGCAGGCATGCGCAAATCTTTTTGCATCTGCGCCATGATGCGTTTGGTGTGGCGGTCGGGATCGAGGATTTTCATTTGTTTCATCTGCTCCAGGCGGAAATATTTTGCATTTCGTTCGGACAAATCCAAAAGCCGTTTTTTATCGCCAATCTGCGGAACGGAAATTTTTACATTCGGAATTTCAAAATCTAAATTAAATGGCAGATAAATTTCACGCGAATGATTTCCAAATCGATTCAAGATTTCGACGATTGCAGATTCCAGTAACTCTTCATTGGATTCATCCAATTTTTTCTTTAATTCCAATGTATGAGACTGAATTATAGCACCATTGTTAACCCGAAGAAAATTCACATAAGCTGCACTTTCGTCAGAAATAATCGTGAAAACATCTACGTTTTTGATTGTCGGATTGACAACAGTAGATTTTACCTGATAATTTTTAACCAAATCAATTTTTTCCTTGATGCTTTGGGCTGTTTCAAAGTCTAATTTTTCTGCAAATTCATTCATCAATCGCGTCATAAAACGAATCGCGTCATTGTAATTTCCTTTGATGATATTGCGAATGGATTCTATGTTGGCATCATAATTTTCCTCAGCTTGATAACCTTCACACGGACCCAAACAATTGCCAATGTGGTATTCCAAACAAACTTTGTATTTCCCAGATTCTATATTTTTCGGACTTAAATCATAATTGCAAGTCCGCAAAGGATAAATCTCACGAATCAATCCCAATAAAGCCTGCAAAATCGTTACAGAAGCGTAGGGACCGAAATATTCCGAACCGTCCTTAATCACTTTTCGCGTTTTGAAAATTCGTGGAAAAGGTTCATTTTTGATGCAAATCCAGGGATAAGTTTTGTCATCCTTGAGCAAAATGTTGTATTTCGGAAGGTATTTTTTGATTAAATTATTTTCCAGCAAAAGCGCATCAAACTCAGTTTCAACGATGATGGTTTGGATGTCAGCAATCTTACTGACCATCACTCTCGTTTTTCCGGAATCATGGATTTTATTGAAATAGGAAGAAACCCGCTTTTTCAGATTTTTTGCTTTTCCGACATATAAAATCTTCCCGTTTTTATCATAGTACTGATAAACACCGGGATTGTCGGGCAAAGTCTGAAGAATGAGTTTTAAATTTTCTTGCATTATATAACCGCAAAGTTCGGAATTTTTTGTTGGTTAGTTCAAATCTCTTTCACCTCAATTTCCTCACCAATGTAAACCAACAATTTTTCCTTGACTTCAAACCCGTTTTTTGTTAGGTTTTCTGCGTAAGAATTTATTTGATTCACGTGCTCTTCCTGCATATTTCCCGTTTTGTAATCAATGATTGTTGCGATATTTTCTTGGTATGAAATTCTGTCCGGACGATAAACTTCCCCCAATTCATTGATGAAATCACGCTCGTTGATGGATTTATATTCTTCTGAAAAATAAAGTTTTAAACGGTCATGATTAACAATTTCCAAAATCAATTTTCTGATTGCTTCCGATTCATTTTTCTGAATCAATCCTAAATTGATGATGTTTTGCAAAGTAGAATCGATGTTTTTTTCGGTATAAATAAATTTCATGAAATCATGAATCAATTCTCCGTAAACGATTGATTTTCTTTTTCTCCAGCGTTTCGAAGATTCTTTGCTGATGGTGATTTTTTCATTCCAATTTTCTGAAATAAAAGGAATTTTTTCTGTTTCATTTTTAGAATGTTTCAACACTGAAAAACGTTTCTTTTCTCCTTCCAAAACAATTTCATTTTCAGTCGTTTCTACATAATTATTGAAATAAAGCGAAACACCCTTGTTGTTGGAATTTGGTTTTAATTTTTGAGTTGTGATGTAAAGCTGTTCTACCGCACGCGTCGTAGCCACGTACAACATATTCAGATTGTCCAATTCAAATTCATTTCTTTCATTTTGAATGATTTGCGCGATTTCGGGCGAAACATTTTCCAAATTTCCAAAAGCATCCACAATGAATTCTTCAAACGGTAAATCTTCATCCTGCAGCGGAACCCAGAATTTCGGCGCCATCATTCTTTCGCCCCAATCTGCAAACGGTAAAATCACAACGGGAAACTCCAAACCTTTGGATTTGTGGATGGTCATCAGGTTCACGGCATTGATTCCTTCCGGCATAGAAACGCTGAGTTTTCCCTTTTTTTCTTCCCAATGTTCCAAAAATCGCTGCAAATTGTATTCATTTTTTATCGAATACTCCAACACGAAATCCAAAAAATACTGAATGTAAGCATTGCCATTTTTTCCTAAATTAAAACTTTTTATTGCTTTTTCTGTGAAATCATAAAGTGAGAGCGAAGGTTGAAAAATGAAATTTATATCTAATTCGTATTGAGTTAAATAATCTTTTAAATGAATTAAATTTTCTTTTAGAACTGACTGAATCTCTGAAGTAATATCTTCATTTTGAATAATATTTAATTCATTTAATTTTGTCAGAAATTTAGCTTTTGAAACCAAATCTTCTTCATTTGAGATTGCTTTGAAAAACAATTCAATCAATTGAATCTCAGAAGAATTTGAAACCAATAAAGATTCAGCAGAAATGACCGGAATGTTTTCTTGAGAAAGGAATTCCGCAATCAATTTCCCATGTGCATTCGTGCGGTGCAAAATCGTAATTTCTCCAAATTCAAAACCTTGTTCCAAAACGGAATTTACATTTATCAAAATCTGATTTAATGTATGTTCTTCATAAACTTCAGTTCCATCATTTTTCTCAATAAAATTGAGCTGAACGTAACCGCCTTTTTTATGATTTGATTCCTGATTATTTCCTTGCAGATAAAGATTTTGGTAATTTTCCGTCGGTAAATTTGGAGAAATAGACTGGTAAAATTGATTGTTGAAATGAATGATGTTTTCATAGCTCCGCCAGTTTTTCGGAAGATTTTCAACTGTAATATCCAATACATCTTTTTCGTTGATGAGTTTCACCATTTGCTCGGGATTTCCACCACGGAAACGGTAAATCGATTGTTTCGCATCGCCAACCAACATCACAGTGTCAGAGCCGGCACGTGCATTTTCAATCAACGGATTCAAATTTTTCCATTGAAGCGTCGAAGTATCCTGAAATTCATCGATGAAATAATGATGAAAACGGTTTCCGATTCGCTCGTAGATGAATCCCGAAGGCTGTTTCTGTAGATTGGAACTGATTAGTTTATTGAATTCAGAAATCAACAAAACGTTATTGTCTTCTTTGATTGATTCAACCGATTTTTCAACTTCGTTGATGATGCTGAGCGCAGCAACGGTTTTTTGAATTCCTTCCCATAAAGGCAAATTTTGTAAAATTTTATATGCTTCAAAAAATTGCGATTTGATCTCAGGAAAAATTACTTCAATTGAATTCGAAGTAATTGCAGAAGCTTTTCCAGAAGCAAATTTATCAGGATTTGAATTTTCTATATTTTTTAAATGCGTTGCGGTAGGGAATGAAAAATCATCATTGAGAAATTTTGTAAAAAATCCTGGAATTCCACTTTTTCCACCTGAAAATTCATCTAAAGCAATTCCATTTTTTTGAATTAAATCTAAAACTTCATTTGCAATTTGCTTCAAGTCGTTTTTCCTGGAAGAAACTTTCTGGTAAACGATTTTTCTGAATTTATTAAATTCCTCCAAATCATATTTTTGTAAAGCTCCTAATTTTTCCAAATGCGTATCTGAATAAAGTCCTTTTGCATTGGAAATCAATTCTCTGGTGATGTCCCACGAACGGTTTTCTTCCAAATTATCAACGGCAATTTCAATCAAAACAGATGTTAATAATTCATCTTCTCCGATTTTTGAAAACAATTGATTGACAGATTCTTCCAACAAATTTTCCAAATCCATTTCCACATTGAAATTCACAGATAATCCCATGTCTTGTGCAAATGATTTCATCAATCTTAAATTGAATTTATCAATCGTACTGACCGAAAATCGTGAATAATTATGCAAAATTTTTGAAAGAATTTCTCTCGAACGCAAATGAATTTTTTCAGGTTCTATGTTTAATTCTTGGCTCAAATTATGCAACTCTGAAATTTCAGTGTAATTTTCATTGGAAAATTCAACCAATTTTTCCAGAATTCTTTGCTTCATTTCATTCGCAGCTTTGTTGGTAAAAGTGATGGCAAGAATGGATTCAAATTTGAACGGATTGGAATCTGTGAGTAAAATCGAAAGATATTCTCGGACGAGCGTATAGGTTTTTCCCGCGCCGGCAGAGGCATTGTAGATTTTGAATTCGTTGGATTTTAGCAAAATTTCATTTTTTGCTAATTTACGTTTTAATTAGAATTGTTTGGATTTTGTGGAACATTTTCCAGCACCCAAGTCAAACATTCTTTGAAAGTTTTGAATGAAAAATCTTCTTCCACTAAATTCGGAATAATTTCAATTTTCCGAAGCAAATACTCAGGCTGTTTCTGAACACCGACAAATAGAATTTCCATTTCCTTACTTTTTAAATCAATCAAAATGTCTTCCAAGGCATACAATCCGCTTTGATCGATGTAGGGAACTCTATCCATTCTGACGATTACGTACTTTGATTTTTTAGGAATTTGTGCTGTCAAAAGTTGTAAATCATTGGTTGAACCAAAGAAAATAGGACCTTCTAAATGTTTTATGAATACAGTTTTCCTCAATTCAAGCGGAAAATGTTTTTCGTCGCCCCAAGGCAATTCAGAAAATTCTCCCAAACCAATTAAACCGGAGCGTTTTGAGGAAATTTCTCCCATTTGTTTCATAAAAATCAAGGCAGCAATGACCAATCCAACACCAACCGCAATGACCAAATCAAAAAATACTGTCAACAACATCACAACGAACATCACGATTACGTCGCCTAAAGGCATTTTTCCAATGGCTTTCAAACCTTTGTAATCCATAATTCCGATGCCGACCGTCACCAAAACCCCAGCTAAAACTGCTGAAGGAATCATGGAAGCAATCGGTGCAAAAGCAATCAAAATCGAAAGCAATAGGAGTGAAGCGATAATTCCTGAAATCCTTGTTTTACCGCCGGAATTCATGTTAACCAAAGTTCTGATGGTCGCCGATGCACCCGGAATTCCACCAAAAAGTGCGGACATGCTATTTCCTAATCCTTGTGAAACCAATTCCTGGCTGCTGTTGTGGCGTGTTTTGGTCATGTTATCGACAATCACAGAAGTGAGCAAAGAGTCGATGCAACCTAGCAATGCCAACGAAACAGCCGCCATCACAAAAGGGCTAATGTCGCTGAAATGGAATTGCGTAAATATCTCGTAATGGAAAGTCGGGAATCCAACTGGAATTTTGTCAATAGTATATAAATCAATTTTTAAGGCAATCGCAATTCCGGAAACCAAAACCAAAGCAATCAAAGTGGAAGGAATCGAAGAAGTAATTTTCTTCATTCGGTTTACATATGGAGATTTACTCGGAATGATTTTAATTAACCTTTGAAATCCATAAATGACAACAATCGTAGAAATCACAAATATGAATTCCATAACGTTGAAATTTTTGATGCCTCGGTGTAAATTCTTGATGATTCCTACAGGAGATTTCGTCTGGCTTTTGCTTAAATTTTTAGCTTCTTCTATGATTTCTTTTTCGGTGATGCTTTTTGCAATCTGAACTTTGGTTTCAACCTCGCCCAAATCTTTTAACGTAATTGCTTCCCCGTTATTTCCATCCTGAAAAATTTTTCCGATGATATTGGCTTCGGCTAAATGCCGGTTTTTCTCAATTAATTCTAAATCATTTCCTGCGTTGTAGCCTAATAAAGGGAAAATTTGTCCCATGATTATTATGAGTCCTATCCCAGTCATAAAACCAGAAATTACGGGATATGGGATGAATTTTATGTATTTCCCAATGCCGATAAATCCTAAAATAATCTGCAGAATTCCTGCTAAGAAAAATACCATTAAAATGGATGGAAGAGCAGCGTTCAAATCGCCGTCATTTGCCTGAATGATTCTTGCGATGATGATCATGCTGACTGCAGTCATCGGAGCGGTCGGACCACTGATTTGAGGTTGTGTAGAACAAAGCAGTGAAGCGAAAAATCCGATCGCAATTGCGCCATAAAGCCCCGCAGCCGCACCCAATCCGGATTGTTCACCAAATGCCATAGCTAAGGGTAAAGCAACAATTCCGGCAGTCAATCCACCGAAAATGTCTCCTCTGAGATTTTTGAAAGAGAGGTAATTATTCAAAAATTGCTTCATGAAACCTTTAAATTTTCTATTTCGCAATAATATAGAAAAATAATTGAATTATGGCAATAAAATAATCATATTTTAATGATTTTCGGAAATTATCCCTTTTAAATGATCTAAAATGACAATTGTAGAATTTGGTTTTTGCTGAATGTATTGATTTGAAATTTTACCACGTCTTTCTCTTTCAGATTCGTTTTCGATTAGATTTTTCATTCTCTCATCAAACTCAAATTGATTTTCAAATTTGACTGCTGCTTCGTTTTCAATTAATTCTACTGCTTCAAAATACCGGCCGTAATTTGGTCCGAAAATAATAGGAACGCCGAATACTGCAGGTTCTAAGGTATTGTGAACACCTGTTTTGGTAAATCCACCCCCCACATAAGAAATGTCGGCGTATGAATAAATTTTGGTCAAAATCCCGATGGTATCCACAATTAAAACTCTGGAATTAATTAACTCATCATCATTCAATTGTGTGTAAATTGTAGTTGGTAATTTTAATTTTTCCTTTAGCTGAGTGATTTTTTTCAGGTCGATGTTGTGCGGAGCGAAAATGATTTTCCAATCTTCTGGAAGTTTTGAATTAATGAAATCGGTCAAAATTTCATCGTCGTCGGGCCAAGTGCTTCCGGCAACAATTAATTTGGAATTTCCTTTGAATTTTTCGACAAACATCAATTCATTTTTTGAATTCAAAATTTCTTTCACGCGGTCAAATCTTGTGTCGCCTGAAACTGTGACATGATGGTAATGGATAGATTCTAAAAGGTTTTTTGAATCTTCATCCTGCACAAAAAAGTGAGCAATTTTGCTGATGATTTTTCTGAACCAGCTTGCCCAAGCTTTGAAAAAAAGATTTTTTTCTTTGATCACAGCAGAAATTACTATGATTGGAATTTTCTTTTTCTGAAGCCTTTTGAGCAAATTGTACCAATATTCATATTTGACCAAAATCAAAATTTCAGGATGCAGAATCTTAACCAAAGATTTTGCATTTTTCTTAGAGTCCAACGGAAGGTAAAAAATATAATCTGCGCCTTTGTAATTTTTACGGACTTCATACCCAGAAGGAGAAAAGAAACTTACTGCAATTTTATGATTGGGGAATTCAGTTTTAGCTTTTTCTATCACAGGTCTTCCTTGCTCAAATTCACCCAAAGACGAACAATGCACCCAAATGATTTTATCCCCAGGTTTGATTTGTGATTTCATCTTTTCTTTCCAATTTTTCCTTCCGTCAATCCACAATTTAGCCTTGGGGTTGAAGGAAGAAGCGATGGAAACGGCAAGTCCATACAGCCAAATGAATAAGTTGTAAATGAGATTCATAATCGTGGGCGAAGATACAAATTCCGACGTGTAAATTATTGGGTTAAAATTTTAATTTAAAATTAAGTTCATTAGTGACTTAACATGATTTATTAGGGTAGGTTTGATAGACATAAAAACGAAAAAAATATGTAGGTTTGCTATCAAAATTTTTAAACAATGCGCAAACTTCAAATGGTTGATTTAGGTGCTCAGTACCAAAAAATCAAAAAAGATATAGACGATTCCATTCAGGCTGTAATAGATTCTACAGCATTTATCAACGGACCTGAAGTCAAAAATTTACAAAACGAATTAGAATCCTATTTAAATGTAAAACACGTAATTCCTTGTGGGAACGGAACCGATGCACTTCAAATTGCTTTGATGGCATTAGATTTGAAGCCAGGAGACGAAGTGATTACGGCTGATTTTACATTTGCTGCGACGGTGGAAGTAATTCACCTTTTGGGATTGAAATCGGTTTTGGTCGATGTGGATTATGATACATTTTTGATGGATTCAGAAAGATTGAAATCGGCGATTACACCAAATACAAAAGCGATTATTCCAGTGCATTTATTTGGTCAATGTGCTAATATGGATGAAATCAATCAAATCGCAAAAGAGCATAATTTGTATGTGGTGGAAGATACTGCACAAGCAATTGGAGCTGATTTCAACGGAGAAAAAGCCGGAACAATCGGTACGATCGGAACCACTTCATTTTTCCCTTCTAAAAATCTGGGGTGTTATGGTGACGGTGGAGCGATTTTCACTAATGATGATAAATTAGCGCACAAAATGCGTGGAATTGTAAATCACGGAATGTACCAGCGTTATTACCACGACGAAATTGGTGTAAACTCAAGATTGGACAGCGTTCAGGCATCTATTTTAAGAGTTAAGCTTCCTTTGTTAAATTCTTACAATAATGCGAGAAGACAAGCTGCGGATTTTTACGATGCGGCATTTGCCAATCATCCAAGTATCCTCATACCGACAAGAAACGCAAAATCAACACATGTTTTTCACCAATATACGTTGAGAATTACCAACGGAAAAAGAGATGAATTGCGAACTTTCTTAGAAGGAAAAGGAATTCCGGCGATGATTTATTATCCAGTTCCATTACGAAAACAAAAAGCTTACGATACGGGAAACTACAATGATGCTGAATTTCCAAATACAGACAGATTAATTAATGAAGTAATTTCTTTGCCTATGCATACTGAATTGGACAAAGAACAACTGGAATTCATCAAACAATCTGTGTTGGAGTTTTTTAGTTCATATTCTCCAGAATAAATCAATTCTTAAACTTAAAATTAAACCTTTGAAAAAAATATTAGTAACAGGAGGATTAGGATACATTGGTTCACACACTGCTGTAGCCTTGCAGGAGGCCGGATATGAAGTTGTGATTATTGATGATTTATCTAACTCAGAATTATTTGTTTTAGACAGAATTACAGAAATTACAGGAACCAAACCTGAATTTCATCAAATCGATTTGAAGGATTCAGAAAAAGTAAAAGCATTTTTTGACGGAAATCAAATTGATGGGGTAATTCATTTTGCTGCACACAAAGCAGTCGGCGAAAGCGTACAAAAACCTTTAATGTATTTCAAAAACAATCTGCTTTCCCTGCTCAATGTTTTGGAACAAATGCAAGAGAGAAGTTTAGATAATTTCATATTCAGTTCTTCTTGTACGGTGTATGGTCAGGCAGATGAAATGCCGATCAATGAAAAAGCTCCTATAAAAAAAGCAGAATCTCCTTATGCAAAAACCAAACAAATGGGAGATGAGATTTTGGAAGATTTTGTATCAGCATATTCTAAAAATGCAATATCACTCAGGTATTTCAATCCGGTAGGAGCGCATCCAAGTGCTTTGATTGGTGAATTGCCGAAAGGCGTTCCTAATAATTTAGTGCCATTTGTGACCCAGACTGCAGCCGGAGTCCGTGACTACTTGTCAATATTTGGAAACGATTATCCGACGCGTGACGGAACAGCCATTCGTGATTACATCTACGTTTGCGATTTAGCAGATGCGCATGTAAAAGCCTTGACAAGGCTGATTGAAAAGAAAAACAAATCCGGTCTGGAAATTTTCAATTTAGGAACAGGAATCGGTTCTACTGTTTTGGAAGTGGTAAAATCATTTGAAGAAGTAAATAATTTAAAGTTAAATTATAAACTGGTTGACAGAAGGGCGGGAGACATCGTTGAAGCTTATTCTGACAATGAATTGGCAGAAAAAGAATTAGGCTGGAAGCCGGAAACTTCGCTGGAAGAATCTATGCGAACGGCTTGGGAATGGCAAAAAGGATTATAGGTTGATATAATCTATATTTTCAATCTGAAACTCTTGTAGTTTTCACAACAAAACCAAAATAAATAACGTGTCCTATCATAACACTTGCAAGCATTAAACGAAGCCACCAATAAGGTGGTGCAAAATAAAACGAAATACTCAGCATTGCAAAAACAGAAAGCAATAATACCAATTTTTCTCTGAGCGTCATTGCTTTCTTTTTCTTGTAATTCAACACATATTTTTTATAAACTTTCGTTTCGATGAACCAATTATGAAAACGTTCCGAACCTCTCGAAAAACAAAAAACCGTCAGCAATAGAAACGGTGTTGTAGGCAATATCGGAAGAAATATTCCAGCAATTCCTATCCCTAATGAGATGAACCCGAGTATTACAAGAAAAATTTTCATATCATTTGTTTGAATGCATAAAAAAACCTCCGACTATAAATTTCAGAGGTTTTATTTTTTAATTCTATTTAAGTTTATTTTTTAACTAATTTTTGAGTGATCACTGCACCGTCAGCCAGAACAGCTTTTATTAAATAAATTCCTGTCTGAAGATGAGATAAATTTATATCGCTTACATTATTTTTTTGAACTAGTTGTTTTCCTGTTAAATCATACACCGACAACTGTTTTACCAGTTGAGAAGATTTGATAATAGCAACATCTTTTACAGGATTTGGATAAATGCTGAATGTATTATTTGATAGCTCTTGCACCGAAAGAGTTTCTTGAGTCAATTTGAAATAATTTACACCTGCACCCCAAGACCAATTTCCTTCATCATCAAATACGAAATGAACCTGGAAATCATCATTTTCAAAAGCATAATCCCATACTGAAAGATTAAAAACTGTAGGTTGTACCATCGAAGTTGCACTTAAAATTTCAACCCATTCTTCTCCATCAAATACTTCCACATAAAATCTACCTCCATTGTCCATAGGGTAAAAATTACAAGCGTACTCAAATTCTAAAATGGTATCAATATCCATGGAAGCTGCTTCACTAATAGGTGGAGATAAAAGAGTCGCAATTGACTGACCACCTCCTGATCCATTAGAATCGTCATCAAATATTGCAGCAAGTGAATCAAAAGAATCTACTTGGTTGGTTGGTACTACACCACCTGGTGTGGTGTCACTGTCAAATATCCAAGTTCCCAATCCTTCGACTTCAGTTGTCCAATCAATTGGTTCAACACCCTCATTAAAATTTTGTTCGTAAACAATAACTTGGGCATTTCCAATTGAAATTGAAAATAATAAAAAAGAAAATAAAAGTCTTCTCATAACATAAGTTTTTATAACTAATCGACTAAATTTATAGAGTTTTGTTAAATTATTCAAATTAACCCGATATCTTTTCTGTAATATTCGTAATCAAAATGAATTTTTTTGATGTTTTCGTAAGCGACTTTTCGGGCCTCCTCCATTGTATTTCCTAAACCAACGACGTTGATAACACGTCCACCGGAAGTAAGGATTCTCTCATCTGATTCTTTGGCTCCCGCTATGAAATAAGGACAATCAACCTTTTCCAATCCGCGGATTTCATATCCTTTTTCATAATTACCCGGATAGCCGCCTGAAACCATTACCACACAACAAGCTTGTTGGTTAGAGAAATTTAATTCAAATGATTCTCCTTTGTTTGATTTAGAAATAATTTCGTACAAATCATTTTCGAGCAAAGGCAAAGTCGTTTGCGTTTCCGGATCGCCCATGCGCAAATTGTATTCGAGCAAATAAACACCCTTTGGTGTGATCATCAATCCAAAGAAAATGATACCTGAAAAAAGCAGATCATCAGCAATCAGACCTTTTAATGTAGTTTCTAAAATGTCAGTTTGAAATGCTTGAAAATGTTCATTTTTAAATAAAGGATTTGGTGCGATCACACCCATTCCTCCGGTATTTAATCCGGTTTCACCTTCACCGATTTTCTTATGGTCTTTTGCCGAAACAAAAGGAACGATTTCTTTTCCGTTAAAAACAGAAAGAATCGACGCTTCGAAACCTTCCAAAAATTCTTCAATTACTACTTCTGCGCCGGCATCACCAAAGGATTTATCTTCCATAATATCTAAAACTGCAGCTTTTGCTTCTTCAAAATCCTGACAGATGATCACTCCTTTTCCGGCAGCCAATCCGCTTGCTTTTACAACAATCGGAAATTCTTGAGTTTCCAAATATTCAATAGCGAGCATGGGTCCTTGAAAGTTTTTGTAGGCAGCAGTTTTTACGCCGTGTTTCGCCATGAAATCTTTTGCAAATGCTTTACTGGCTTCCAATTGTGCTGCTTTTTTATCGGGTCCAAAAATTTCCAATCCGGCTTCTTGGAACAAATCTACTACACCTTCGGCCAATTCCACTTCAGGTCCGACGAAAGTCAAATCGATGTTTTCATTTTTTGAAAAATCACGGATTTCTTCTAGTGATTTTAAAGTTACATTGGTTCCGATTTGTGCGGTTCCCGCGTTGCCGGGTGTGAAGAAAAGTTCTAGTGTTTCATCTTTCTTTTTGAAATCTTCTGAAAATTTCCAACCGATGGCGTGCTCTCTTCCTCCACTTCCTATAATTAAAATTCGTTTCAAGTTTAAAGTTTTATGTTCAAAGTTATTTTGATTGTCCATGATTTATTATTCTAAAAATATTGTGTAATTTTTCTTTCCAACATCATTTGTTTTTGGCAAGTGTGGAATTTCAAATTGCGATTCATTCATTGAGCCTGAGAATTCATTGGAATAAATAAATTTATCTTTTTGTTTAAATTTAAGCCTGAATTTGGTTTTGAAATCCCCTCCGTACTTTCGGGCAGATGTTACAAAATAAGATTTGGGTTCTAAAAAATAAAATAATCCCCCACAGATTTTAGAGTTAATTCTGTACTCTATGTGACACCATTCGCCATGTCTATTCATTGCTTGCATGAGGATTGGAAATTCTGTGTACGTGTTCGCGATGTGCCATAAATTTGAATTATTGATAATGTAAACTGCATAAGAATCACCTTTTAGCTGTCCAGTATACATTCTTTCATTGTTAATTATTTGAGTAGTATCAACCCAAATTTTTAACATTGGAAAATTAAAATTCTCAAAATCTGAAAATCTAATTTTACCTTTTACAAAATCAGAATTAATTCTATTCCAAATTTTATAATCATCCATTAATTCTTTTGAAGGAAATTTAAACCACTCCTCACCTCTACCAAAAAATAGAATGTTATAATAAGGTAATTGCATAGAATCTACAATCGTAGAATTTCCTAAAGATTTAAAATTAGATTTGAAATTTGGAAAAAAACTTTCATCGTAAACAGCCGTAATATTGTTCAATTCTTTTAGGGAATCCAATATAATTTTTCCTGCTGATTTTTCTTGAATAGTTTTAGGTATAATTATTTCCTCATTCGAATCATTACAATGGAAACAGAATAAGCAAACAAAATTTAAACAAAGAATTGACCTGATATTTTCAAATTTCCACATCCTCAAATTTTAAAATCAATGTAAAAAATGTCTCATTCCTGTAAATACCATCGGGATGCCGCGCTCGTTGCAGGCATCAATACTTTCCTGATCTTTTACAGAACCGCCCGGCTGAATCAAAGCGGTGATGCCGTTTTCTGCTGCGAATTCAACTGAGTCACGGAACGGAAAAAATGCGTCTGAAGCCAAAACCAGTTCTTCGGTCTGAACTTTTTTGGCACGTTCGATGGCTTGCTGTGCTGCCCAGATACGGTTGGTTTGTCCGCCGCCGATTCCGAAGGCTTGTCCGTTTGTAGCCACAACGATTGCATTGGATTTTACCCATTTCACGATTTTCTGTGCAAATACCAAATCCACCATTTGCTTTTCGGTGGGTTGCTTTTCGGTTACGACTTTCAAATCGGTTGAGAATTGATTGTCTACGCTTTGCACCAACAATCCGCCGTCAACTTTGGCGTAACTCACTTTGTCTGAAACAGGATTTTTAACTTTTATGATTCTTAAGTTCTTTTTAGATTTGAATACTTCCAAAGCTTCTTCTGTAAATGCCGGTGCGATGATGATTTCCAAAAATATTTTGTTCAATTCTTCAGCTGTCGACTGATTTACTTCTGCATTGAAAGCGATAATTCCTCCGAAGATGGAAACCGGGTCACATTCATATGCTTTTTGATAAGCTTCATCTACCGAATCTCCAATTGCAACGCCGCATGGCGTAGAATGTTTCACGGCGCAACAGGTAATTTCCTCAAATTCAGAAACGACTTTGTAAGCCAAATCCATGTCGCGGATATTATTGAATGAAAGTTCTTTACCTTGTAGATATTCGAAATCTTTCATCGCACCGTTTTTGGTTTTATCGACGTAATAAGCCGCTTGCTGATGCGGATTTTCACCATAACGCAAATCCATTACTTTTTCATAAGAAGATTCCAAAAATTGTGGGAAATCTTCGTTCAAAAGATAAGTGGAGATCGCCGCATCATAAGCGGAAGTCAAATTAAAAACCTTTCCTGCCAATAGTTTTCGGGTTTCTAAATTCGTTGTCCCAGCTGTCTCAATTTCCTCTTGAACTTTTGCATAATCATTGGAATCCGTCACTACCGTCACATCGTAGAAATTTTTTGCAGATGAACGCAGCATAGAAGGTCCGCCGATGTCGATGAATTCAATCATTTCAGGTTCGGAAAGTCCGGTGTTCATTTTTCCGAAGAAAGGATACAAGTTCACCACCACAATGTCAATCGGGTTGATGTTGTATTCCTTCAAAGTATTCATATGGTTTTCGTCGGAGCGACGAGCCATGATACCACCATGAATAGCGGGATGAAGTGATTTTACACGTCCGTCAAGGATTTCAGGAAATCCGGTTACATCTTTCACTTCGGTCACTTCGATCCCGTTGTCCTGAAGGTGTTTGAAAGTTCCTCCTGTGGAAAGGATTTTGTAACCTTTTTGGGAAAGGAATTGCGCGAATTCAATTAAGTTTGATTTGTCAGAAACGCTGATTAATGCTTGCTTTTGCATTTTTGAATTTAATTTTATGTGTGTTAAACGTTTAATTTATTGAAAATAAAAAACCTCAGTCGAGGGGTCGCTGAGGCTTTTAGTTTATTTTGCTAATTTTTTTATGGCTTCAATTAAAATTTCTTTCTCTACCTGACTGATTCTCCAAGCGAGCCAATCTACATTTTCTCCAGGTTTGATGGGAAACGCTTGTTGCAATATGATTTCTCCTTCGTCAATGCCTGCGGTTACGTAATGTACGGTGGCGCCGCTTTCTTTTTCATTATTGGCTAAAACGGCTTCATGGACTTTTTTTCCATACATGCCTTTTCCGCCATATTTGGGAAGCAAGGCAGGATGTACATTAATCATTTTATTTTCCCATTTTTCTACGAATTCTTTTGAAAGAATTGAAAGGAATCCCGCCAAAACGATTAAATCAATTTCTTCTCCTTCTAGGTTGTGTTGTGCATCTTCTGAAAATGCTTTCCTATCTTCCAATAAATAAGTAGGAATATCCACGTCTAGGGCACGTTCAACAGCTAGACAATTACGGTCTGCTATGACCATTGAAATTTCAACATTAGGGAGACTGCCGTCTTGAATGGCATCAATGATGTTTTGTAAATTGGTTCCTCCGCCTGAGACGAAAACAGCAATCTTCATTTTTTAGAATGTATTAAAGTATAAAGTACTGTATATAGTACTTTTTTGATGAGGTACAAAGATAATGTTTTGGCGGAAAGATTAAACATTCTCAATATAACTAATTACATTCTGTTGATAGAGGTAAAGTTAAACTAGGAGATGATTGAATTATTCAAGGGTATCTTCGCATTTGCTTTCATCTTTTTCGAGGATGACTTCTCCTTCTTTTATTTCAGTGTCTTCTCCTGATTTTACTGCGATTTCAGTATGGGATATGAGTACTGCATAAGCAGATGGCTGGATGCCGTTTCCGAATACTTTTGCATGTTCTTTGGTAAATTCTGCTCCGAAATATAAAATGGCAGCAGAGTAATAAATCCATAACAGTAAAATAATTACTGAACCTGCTGCGCCGTAAGCACTTGCTGTAGCATTGTTTTGTAAATAGAATGAAATTCCGTAGCGCCCGAGCATAAATAGCAGAGATGTGAAAATAGCTCCGCCTATGATGTCTTTGTTACGGACTTTGGCATCAGGAAGGACTTTGAATATGAATCCGAAGAGGATTGTGATGACCAGAAATGTGATTCCGATGTTGATCCAATTTAACATATTGAGTGAAATTCCGGGAATGATCTGATTGATGTAATTGGTAAATAACATGATGAATGAATTGACCAATAAGGAAACAATTAATAAAAATCCTAATCCCAAAACCATCGAAAATGAAAGCAACCTGTCGATAATTAGCTTTAACCACCCCTTTTTCGGTTTGGGTTTGATGCCCCAAATGGCATTGATAGAGTCCTGAATGTCCACAAAAATAGTGGTAGATGTAAAAACAAGTGTCGCGATACCGATGATGATGCCGAGGTTGGAATCTGTTTGCACCATCATTTTTTCCATGGAAGACTGCATGAATGAAGCAACATTGGAACCGAAAATTCCGTTCAATTCTTCGAAAACTTCAGCCTGTGCTGTGCTTCCTTCTTCGAGTTGTTTGCCGTAGAAAAAACCGATGCACCAAATAACAATTAACAACAATGGTCCGATGGAAAATATAGTATAATAGGCGAGCGATGCGCTGAATTTCATGCAGCGGTCGTCGCCATAACTTTTGGCTGCTCTGAACGTAATCTGCCAGATGCTTTTCCAATAATCGAGTGTAAATTTGTTTTTAATCATGAACTTTGGTTTTATTCATTTTCAGAAAACACATGATGATGAAGCTGATTGCAAAAGAAACTCCCATTGCCAATGCGGAAACTTTCATGCCATTTGTCATTTCAATAATGATTCCAAAAATAAATAAGCCTAGACACAAGGCTATTTTTTCAAATATATCGTAGAAGCTGAAATAGGTCGTGTGGTCTTCTGTAGGCGGTAGTAATTTGGCATAAGTGGAACGCGAAAGCGCCTGCAAACCGCCCATCACCAAACCGACTAAAGCTGCCATGATATAGAATTGCATCTCAGCTGAATCGCTGTTTTTGTTGATGAAAAATGCCAATAAACAAACAAATACCCAAACGAATATTCCGATCAGTAATGTGTTTCTGTTTCCAATTTTTCCTGATAAAAATGAGAATAACCAAGCGCCCAAAATAGCTTCAATCTGGATTAATAAAATAGTCATAATTAATTTATCAGTGGTTAATCCAATTTCTTTTTCACCAAAGATGGCTGCGATTAAAAAAATAGTCTGCATACCTAAACTGTAAAAGAAAAAAGAACCTAAAAAAAATCTAAGCGCATTATGTTTTTTTATTTCTCCCCAAACTTTAAATAATTCTCTAAAGCTGGTTTGGATGATATTTCTCGGGATTTTTTTGTTGTAAATATTGGTAGGCAGACGATTAAATGTAATCTGAGCAAAACCCATCCACCATAATCCCACTAAGACGAAACTAAGACGTGTGTAAAATCCAGCATTATTTTTACCAATAAACATAATCATCACAAGGCATAAAATCAATAAAATTACTGAGCCGACATAACCAACCATAAATCCTTGTGCCGATGTTTTGTCAATGCGGTCTTCAGTAACAATTTCAGGTAAATAAGCATTGTAAAAAACCATGCTTCCCCAATATCCGATTCCCGCTAAAACATTCAGCAATAATCCATACCAGATATTTTCAGATGTGAAAAAAAATAATCCAATGCAGCTCAGAGAGCCTAAATAACAAAAGAATTTCAAGAATATTTTCTTGTTTCCAATAGTGTCAGCAATAGAAGATAAAATGGGAGAAAGTAAAATAACAATGAAAAAACACAGTGCAAGCGAAAATGTAAATGCGGAAGCTGGGTCTATTCCTAAAAATGTTATAGCATCCGGAGATTCAGATTTTGTTACAGAGCTATAATAAATAGGGAAGACTGCAGATGCAATGACGAGTGAATGCACTGAATTTGCCCAGTCATAAAATTTCCAGGCAGTGACAACTTTGGGATTGTTTTTTTGGAACATAAGATTCTTTCGATTATCAAAAATAATGTAAACGAAGATATGAATCTGTAATTTAATATTAAGGATTCAATTCGGTATAAATGTTTAATTCTTTTGAATTTTGTAAATCACCCATTTGTAGTTTTCTTTTTCGATTTCGTGGCTGAAACTGAGTCCAATCTTTTCCAAAACTTTGTGAGAAGCAGAATTTTCTTTCATGGCTCTGCCGACGATTTCATTTAAATCTAATATTTTAAATCCAAAATCCAGACAGGCTTTTGCGCTTTCGGTCGCATAACCTTTGTTCCAATGTTCTTCAAAAAAACGAAATCCGATGTCGGTTTCATTTCCGTTAAAATTCAAGCCGCACCAGCCCAAAAAATGGTTTGTTTTTTTATCGATGACCGACCATCTGCCATAGCCGTTTTGTTCGTAATTTTTATAATTACTAAGGAAATTTTTTGCTTCCTCAATATTTTTAAATGCTTCATCGCCTGTAAATTGAATTACTTTTGGGTTTGAATTTAATTTGAAAAAATATTCAGCATCGTCGATGTGGAATTCACGTAAAATCAATCGGGGAGTTTGGAGGATGTTTTTCATATTTAATAATATAAAAATCTGTTATATTTCAATACAATCGAATCATTTCTTTTCCAACGAATCCAGCCCGATATTGAATCATTTAATTTGACTTTCATCCAATCATTTTGAATCGTATCGATTTGATAATTTATAAATTCTAACTTGGTGTTGATTTTATTTCCATCGGGTTGGTTGTGGAATATTAAATTATCTGAATTAGGGATAAATGAAGACCTAAAAGTAGTCATCCAATCTTCGAACAGGTACCAATTTTTAATTTCATCAGGAACAAAATTCGGATCAAAATTAATTTCTTTTAAATAATTTGAGATACTTAAATCTTGGTATTTTTCTAGGTTTAAATATACAAATTCAGATTCTTTTTCATTTATAATGACTTGCCAAAAGTTTTTATCTTTTTCTAAAACTCTGAAAATGATTTGTGGTTTAAATTCTATTAATCCTTTTTGTTCGTTTATTTTAGCTTCTTTCTCCGTATCTCCTTGATAAATTTTGTAAGGTTGTAACTGTTGTTTTAGAATTGAGGTTTTGATTTTATTATTTTTAAATACAATAGAATCAAAGGGAATTTTGCTGGTTTTGTCTGAATACAAATAAATCGGAGAGTTTATATCCAAATAAATTAATCCAATTCCCGTTTTTTCTTCAGAAATACCTATTTCGAATGTTCGATTACATGAAACAAGAAGAATAGAAATTAATAAAAGGGTTCTGATTTTCATGTATCAAATTTAGCCAAAATAGATATTACTTACTTTGAATATTTATTAATAATCAATACTTTAAACATCACTTTCGCATAGAGAGCTTGAGTCTGGATAATTTTTTCGCTTTCTAATTAGTTTTGGTTAGGGATTTTTATTAGGATTAAATTTGATAGAATTTATAATATAAAAGAAATTATTTCAAAATTTCCCAAAAATGATTCTGAATTTTAAACTGGAATTTCTAAAAAATAAAAATCAGATGTTTCCATGACGATATTAATGAATTAAATTATTGTTTGATTTTGCAATCGATTAAATCAGAATCATATGTTTGAAATATTTGACATTCACAGTTTTCTCATTACTTTTGCAACCGAAAACAAACAAAAATGGCAACAGATTATTTTAAAATAGAAGAATTACTTACTGAAGAAAATATACTCGTTCAGCAAAGTGTCCGAGAATTTGTCAATCAGGAAATCAAACCTGTAATTGACGAAGCGGCTCACAACCATACAGATTTACCGGGATTGATGCCGAAATTGGGCGCAATCGGAGCTTTAGGTCCATATATTCCAGAAGAATATGGCGGTGCAGGATTGGATCAAATTTCTTATGGATTGATCATGCAAGAATTAGAAGCGGGCGACAGTGCGGTTCGCTCAGCGGCTTCAGTTCAGTCTTCATTGGTGATGTACCCGATTTATTCATTTGGTTCAGAAGAACAAAAAAGAAAATATTTACCAAAATTAGCTTCAGGCGAAATGATTGGTTGTTTCGGATTGACGGAACCAAACCATGGTTCAAATCCATCTGGAATGGAAACCAAAATAGTAGACAAAGGTTCTCATTATGTTCTGAATGGTGCAAAAATGTGGATAACAAATTCACCCGTAGCTGACATTGCAGTTGTTTGGGCAAGAGATGAAGAAGGAAAAATCAGAGGAATGGTTGTGGAACGTGGAATGAAAGGTTTTTCAACTCCTGAAACGCATAACAAATGGTCGCTTCGCGCATCGAAAACCGGAGAATTGGTTTTTGAAAATGTTGAAGTTCCAAAAGAAAATATATTTCCACACGTAAACAGTTTGAGAGGGCCTCTTTCTTGTTTGAATTCGGCTCGTTATGGAATTTCTTGGGGTGTAATCGGCGCAGCAATTGACTGTTATGAAGTAGCTTTGAAATATTCATTAGAAAGAAATCAATTTGGGAAACCCATTGCTTCATTTCAGTTGCAACAAAAGAAATTGGCTGAATTTGTAACCGAAATCACCAAAGCACAATTACTGGCTTGGAGATTGGGAACTTTGAAAAACCAAGACAAAGCAACGCCTGCACAGATTTCAATGGCAAAAAGAAATAACGTGAGAATGGCAATTGACATCGCACGCGAATCTCGTCAAATCCTTGGTGGAATGGGGATTGTAGGCGATTATCCGATGATGCGCCACGCTGCAAATTTAGAATCAGTTATCACTTACGAAGGAACACACGACATTCACTTGTTGATTACCGGAAACGACATCACAGGAATTAATGCGTTTGAATAAATAAAAATTAGTATCAAGTATCGAGTAGCAGGGCATAACATTCTTACTACTTGATACTTACTACTTGATACTTCATCAAAATGAAAGAAATCCAAATCCTCCTTCCCAAAATGGGCGAAAGCGTAATGGAAGCTACCATTACCGATTGGCTGAAAAATCCAGGCGATAAAGTTGCAAAAGATGAATTGTTCGTAACCATTGGAACAGATAAAGTTGACAGTGATTTACCTTCTGAATATGAGGGAATTTTGAAAGAAATCCTTGTAAAGATTGGGGAAGAAGCCAAAGTCGGAAGTCCGATTGCTATTTTTGAAGTGGATGAAAATACTGTTGTTCACGCTGAAATGGTGGAGTCAACTGAAAAAGTTTCAACAAATTCAGATGTGAAAACCGAATTGATTTCAACAAAATCAATCGACGGAAAATCTTTTCTTTCGCCCGTTGTGAGGAAAATTGCCGCGGAAAGCAAATTGGAAATCGAGGATTTGAAACAAATTCAGCCGACTGGCGAAAACGGTAGAATCCGTAAAGTGGACATTTTGAATTATTTGAATAAAGATTCAAAACCTGTTCAGCAAAAGGTTTCAACGAAATTAAATCTCAACATAAAACCGGAAGACAAAGTAGAAACTTTGCCAAGAATCCGTCAAATTGCAGCGGAACATCTACAGACTTCGTATCAAATTATTCCGCACGTTACGACTTTTTCAGAAGTAAATGTGACGAATCTGGTAAATCACCGCGAAAAAATCAAAGACGAATTTCAGAAAGAAAACGGACTAAAAGTCACTTACACGCATTTCATCATGAAAGCGGTGATTGAAACTTTGGTTGAATTTCCGAAGTTCAATGCGTGGATGAACGAAGATGAATTAATCCTCAAAAATGACATCAATTTAGGATTTGCAACGGCTTTGCCAGACGGAAATTTAATCGTTCCGAATGTAAAAAAAGTCAACGATTTGGATTTGAAGGCAATCATCGAAAACGTAAATTTAATCGGTAATAACGCAAAATCCAATAAACTCAAATCAACGGACATTCAAGACACAACGTTTACGGTGAGTAACACCGGGATTTTTGGAAGTTTGATGGGAACACCGATTATCAGCCGACCTCAAGTTGCGGTTTTGGCTTTGGGCGAAATCCGTTCAGGCGCAGGAGTTGTGGTAGTTGATGGCAAGGAAGAATTGGCGGTTTGTAAGATAATGATGCTTTCGCTTTCATATGACCATAGAGTGATTGACGGCGCTTTGGCTTCGCAGTTTTTGAGTGCGTTGAAAAAACGATTGGAAAATATTTAAGTTGTCATTCTGATTGCAGCGTAGTGGAATGAAGAATCTATCTGAAACTTCGAATATCAAATCTCCTTTGTCGGAAATTGAGGATTCGACGAGATAATGAGAATATTTAATTCAACAATATATTTATTATGAAACTCACCAATAACGATATTATGAAAAAGCTTCGCGTCGCTCTGAAATTGAGGGATGACGAAATTGTTGAAATATGTGCTTTGGTTGATTTCAAAGTTACCAAAAGCGAGCTCGGAGCGATTTTCAGAAACGAAGACCACGCCAATTACAAAGAATGCGGCGATCAATTTCTTCGTAATTTTTTAAACGGATTGGTCATCCACCTACGAGGTCCGATGCCAAAAAAATAATAAAAAAATTGAAATTTTGATGCTGAATTTTCAATATTAAGAAATGAAGATATTGCTTCTTATTAATTTTCTTGACCTCTCATTTTTTTAAGCTAAATAATTGATAGTTATTTAATTGTAAGCTCAATTGTTTCGAGTTTAAGGTAAATAAGAGGTTTACTTTGATTGGCTTACCTTTGCAAAAAATCAAACATTAGAAACTCAGCAATAATTTTCTGAAATCTAAATTCTAAAATCAATTTATGGATTCATTTCAAGATTTTAATTTGTCAAAGCAATTGCAAAATGCCATTGACGATTTAAATTTTTCAAAACCAACTCCGATTCAAGCTCAATCTTATTCCGTAATTCTTTCTGGGAAAGACATGGTCGGGATTGCGCAAACCGGTACTGGTAAAACATTTGCTTATATGTTGCCTATTTTGAATGAGCTTAGTTTTTCGAAACAGGTTTCGCCACGGGTTTTGGTTTTGGTTCCAACGCGTGAATTAGTTGTACAGGTCGTGTCAGAAATCGAAAAATTAACTAAGTATAATTCCATCAGAGTTTTAGGCGTTTATGGCGGTGTGAATATGAACACGCAGAAAATAGAAGTAGAAAAAGGAATGGACGTTTTAGTGGCTACTCCTGGACGATTGTATGATTTGGCTTTGTGCAAAGCTTTGTCATTGAAAACCGTTAAAAAATTAGTAATTGATGAGGTCGATGTAATGTTGGATTTGGGTTTTAGATTCCAGTTGACCAATATTTTTGAACTGTTACCGCAACGCCGTCAAAACATTATGTTTTCTGCGACGATGACAGAAGAAATTGATACATTAATCAATGATTTTTTTGCAAATCCAGCCAAAATTTCTGTTGCTGTCAGCGGAACGCCGCTCGAAAATATAAAACAAGAAGTTTATCCGGTTCAAAATTTTTATACCAAAGTAAATTTACTGAGTCATTTATTAAAAGACAGAAAGACCTTTCATAAAGTTTTGGTTTTTGTTTCCAATAAAAAACGTGCAGATTTATTGTTTGAGGCTTTGAATGAAGAATTTGGTGAAGAAATCGCAGTGATTCATTCCAATAAAACACAGAATTACAGGATTCGTTCAATTCGTCAGTTTGACGAAGGTCAGAACCGAATTTTGGTTTCAACAGATGTGATGGCGCGAGGTTTGGATTTGATTAATATCTCACACGTTATCAATTTTGACACACCTGCATTTCCTGAAAACTACATGCATCGCATCGGTAGAAGTGGTCGTGCCGGAAATGACGGGAATTCGATTTTGTTTTATACCGAAACGGAAATGTTTCATAAACAGTCAATTGAGGAGTTGATGGATTATCAAATTCCCGAAAAAGATTTTCCGGAAGAAGTTGAAATTTCAACGCAATTGACTTGGGAAGAACAACCGAAAGATGTGGAAATGATGAAGCCTCTTCCTAAGAAAGTAGAAGGCGGAGCAAGTTTTCACGAAAAAAAGGAAAAGAATAAAAAGGTAAATTTAGGTGGATCTTACCACCGTGAAATTGCTAAGAAATACAAAAAAGCCAAAACGCGCGGCGATAAAAATTTCAACAAGCGAAATAAAAAGAAGTAAATTTTTTCAAATAAATTTTCATGAATTCACAACCTAACAATCCTTTGCACGGCGTAAAATTAGAAGAAATTCTAATTTATCTGGAAGAAAATTTGGGATGGAAAACTTTGGGTGAGAAAATTAAAATTCGTTGCTTTACCACCGATCCTTCTGTAAAATCAAGTTTGTCATTTCTTCGAAAAACGCCTTGGGCACGTGAGAAAGTAGAAGAACTGTACTTAAAAACAAAATTAAAAGAAGCAAAGAATTAATCAGGATTGAATTAAATTTCTATTTAAATTCAATTCTAAAAATTAAAATTTACGGAATCACAATAAATCATAAAGTTTGCTAGGATTTAATCCTGCATACCCAAAATTTCTAATACAAAATTGTACTTTTGCTAACATTCAAAATCAAAAATGGACTATAATACTACGAGAACCAATCTTATCATCCCCGAATATGGTCGTCACATCCAAAAAATGGTAGATTACTGTATGTCGCTGGCAGATGAAAAAGAAAGAAATGAATTCGCGGAAATCATCATCGATGTAATGGGAGAATTGAACCCGCATCTGCGTGATATTCCTGATTTTCAACATAAACTATGGGATCAATTATTCATCATGTCGAAATTTAAATTAGACGTGAAATCCCCGTATCCCATTCTCACAGAAGAAGAAGTTTACAGTAAACCCAATAGAGTTGCTTACCCAAAAGACGAATACAAATACAAATATTATGGCAAAAATATCCGCCGTATGATTGATGTTGCTTTGAGTTGGGAAGGTGACAAACAAGAAGGATTGGTGATGGTGATTGCCAACCACATGAAAAAATGTTATTTGATCTGGAACAAAGATACCGTGGACGACAAAACGATTTTTAATCATTTGCATGAATTGTCCAATGGGAAAATAGATTTGCGCGAAAGCAATGAAGTTCTTTTGTCTCCGGAAAGGTTGCAGCAAAACAATAATGCGGCAAAAAGAAAGAACAACCCTACCAATAATAAAAACAATAATAACCGTTACAAACAAAAACATAAATAGTTAAATGTCTGTTTTTCAAATCCGAGGAGGAAACCAGTTAAGTGGTGAAATCATTCCGCAAGGTGCAAAAAATGAAGTATTGCAAATTCTTTGCGCAGTATTGCTTACTACTGAACCCGTTCGCATCAAAAATATTCCCGACATCCGTGATGTCAATCGTTTGATTGAAATTTTAGAAGATTTGGGCGTGAAAGTCCAGAAAAATGAAGGAAAAGGAGATTTTACTTTTCAGGCTGATTCGATTCAGATGGATTATTTGCAAAGCAAGGAATTCAAAAAAGACGGAGCAGCTTTGCGAGGTTCAATTATGTTGATGGGACCACTTTTGGCGATGTATGGAAAAGCTTATATGCCAAAACCGGGCGGTGATAAAATCGGAAGAAGACGTTTAGATACACATTTTCAAGGTTTTATCAATTTAGGTGCGAAATACAGATTTGAAGAAGGAGAAGATTTCTATGGAGTAGAAGTGGGTGAAAAAGGTCTGAACGGAGCTTATATGTTGCTCGAAGAAGCTTCAGTGACCGGAACTGCCAACATCGTGATGGCAGCTGTTTTGGCAAAAGGAAAAACAACGATTTACAATGCAGCCTGCGAACCTTATCTGCAGCAGCTTTGTAAAATGCTCGTGAGAATGGGTGCTAATATACAAGGGATTGGTTCCAATTTATTAATTATCGAAGGAGTGGAATCTTTGACCGGAACCGAACACACCGTTTTACCGGACATGATTGAAATCGGTTCTTGGATTGGATTGGCGGCCATGACCAAATCTGAATTGACGATTAAAGATGTTTCCTGGGAAAACTTAGGGATTATTCCTGATATTTTCCGTCGATTGGGAATTGCCGTAGAGCAGTCCGGAGACAATATGATTGTTCCTGCACAAGAACATTACAAGATTCAGAAATTTATGGACGGCTCGATTCTTACCGTTTCAGATGCACCTTGGCCTGGATTTACACCCGATTTGCTGAGCATCGTTTTGGTGATTGCGACACAAGCCAAAGGAAGCGTTCTGATTCACCAGAAAATGTTCGAAAGTCGCTTGTTTTTTGTAGATAAATTGATTGACATGGGTGCGCAAATAATTCTTTGTGACCCGCACCGAGCAACTGTTATTGGATTAAATCATGAAACACCACTGCGTGGAACGACCATGAGCTCACCTGACATCCGCGCAGGAATTTCATTGTTGATTGCCGCTTTGTCAGCAAAAGGCAAAAGTGTCATCCACAATATCGAACAAATTGACAGAGGTTACGAATATATCGATACCAGATTGCGTGCAATCGGAGCCGATATCATTCGGGAATAATTTTTGTTAACTAAATTCGCATAATGACTGAAATTAATACCAAAACAAATATTACTGACAGGATTTTTGCGGGTCTGATTGATTATACTATTATATTCGGTATTGGCTTTTTCTTGATTTATTCTATGGGAGCTCCTAATAATGAGGGAGGATATTCATTGAAGGGATTGCCTGCTTTAATTCCAGTTCTTTTTTGGTTAATTTTTACTGTAGGCATTGAATCTTTTTTTGGTGTTACAATCGGTAATTCAATTATGAATTTAAAACCAATTCCAATGAATGAAGAAGAAAGAAAATTGACCTTTGGGGAATCACTAAAAAGACATTTGGCAGACCCGATTGATATGTTTTTCTTTGGATTAATTGGAATACTTACTATAAAGAATTCAGACAAAAATCAAAGAGTTGGCGATATTTGGGCAAAAACTATTGTCATTCATGTTAATTCTAAAAAGGTTAAATAAATGCAGGAAATTTTTGACTTTATTGCAAATTTTGTAAGTCGTCCCGACAAAGTTTTGATGGATTTCATCAATAATTATGGAAATTGGATTTATGTATTTTTATTCCTCATCATTTTTGCGGAAACAGGCTTAATTATTATGTCTTTCATCATGCCGTTTTTACCGGGAGATGCACTCATTTTTGCGGTGGGAATGATAGCTGCAAACGATGAGCAGGTTCATTTGCATATAGAGTACGTCGTGCCGCTTTTGATGTTGGCTGCGATTTTGGGTGACAATGTAAATTATTTTGTGGGAAAACGCTTTGGTAACTGGCTTTTGGCAAATCCGGGCAAATTTTATATCCAACCCAAACACATCGAAAAAGCAACGGATTTTTTCAATGAGCACGGCAAAAAAGCCATCATCATTGCGCGATTCATGCCGGTTGTGAGGACAATTATTCCATTTATTTGCGGAACTACAAAATTAGATTACAAAACTTTCATCACATATAGTTTTATAGGTGCCGTACTTTGGGTAGGTGTGATTTCGATGCTGGGATATTTTTTAGGTGGATTTGATTTTGTTCAGCACAATTTGGAATATTTCATCTTCGGAATTATCATCGCAGCTAATATGCCGTTGTTAATAAGAATTATCAAAGCTCAATTTACGAAAAGTAAAACTGCACCATGAATCAATTCGGATTAATCGGAAAAAATATTGCCTATTCCTTTTCTGCGAAATTTTTTACGGAGAAATTCAAAACGGAAAATATAGAAAATCATTTTTATGGTATTTTTGATTTGAATGAAATTTCAGAAGTGAAAAATACATTTCAAATCGAACATTTAAAAGGCTGTAACGTTACGATTCCTTACAAAGAACAAATCATTCCTTTTTTGGATGAATTGGATGCTGACGCTGAAAAAATAGGTGCAGTCAACTGCATTAAAATCCAGAACGGAATCAAAAAAGGCTACAATACAGATGCTGTCGGATTTGAAAAATCAATTCAGCCTTTGTTGAATTCAAATCACCAAAATGCTTTGATTTTAGGCGATGGAGGAGCGGCAAAAGCGGTGAAATTTGTTTTGGAAAAATTAAATATTCCATTCAAAACCGTCACCAGAAGCGGAAATTTCACTTATTCAGATTTAAATTCTGAAATTATTCAAAACCATCAGGTTATTGTCAACTGTACGCCCGTTGGTACTTTTCCAAATATTGATAACGCACCTGAAATTCCTTACGAATTTTTGACTTCTCAACATTTGCTTTATGATTTGATTTACAATCCTGAAAAGACAAAATTTCTGGAATGGGGAGAGAAAAATGGAACAAAAATCAAGAACGGATATGAAATGTTGGTCTTACAAGCAGAAAAATCTTGGGAAATTTGGAATCAACCTTTGTAAATCGCTTTTGATTTCATAGTTTTGTTTCAGACAAAAGATAAACGCGTTATGACAACTGAATTGGATAACCTGCACAACGAGGCAGACGGAGAAAATGACAACAACTTAAATCCTCAGCCTGAAAATGTATCGGAATCTTCTGAAAAAGAAGAAAATAAACAAGTAGAAGAAGTTCAGGAAGAAACAATTTCTGAAGAAATTAAACCCGAATCAGAGTCTGAAATCCTGACGGAAATGCCATCTGAAGAAACTTCTTCAGAGGAATTTACTGCTGAAGAACTTGTTGAAGAATCGGAGGAAGAAGCGATCGAAGAAGAAATTCCTTTCAAAAATTATGAAAGTCTTCCTGTCGGAGTTTTGGTTGGTGAGGCAAAAGAATTGCTTAAAAACCACCAGGCACGCAAGCTCAGCAAACATTTCAATCAAATCAGAGAAGCTGTTAAAAAGCAGCTGGAAGAAGACGAAGCTGCTAAAAAACAAGCTTTTGTGGAAGAAGGAGGTGAGGCACTTGATTTTCATTATGACAATCCGGCAAGGAGAGAATTCAATGCAGTTTACAACGATTACAGAAAACAAATCGATGCTTATTACAAAGAGCAGGAGCAGAGCCAGCAGCAAAATCTGACGGAACGTTTGCAAATCATCGATGAGTTGAAATCGCTTTATCAGGATCAAAATGAAAATAATTCAAATATTTTCAATCAATTTAGAAAGTTAAAAACAAGATGGCACAATGCGGGGTCGATTCCCAAAGCACAAGCCGGAAATGTTTTCAAAACATATTTTCACCATTTAGATAATTTTTATGAATATTTAAATCTGAACAAGGAATTGCGTGAATTGGATTTCGTACACAATTTAGAAGTGCGTTATTCGATCATTAAACGTGCAGAAGAATTGGTTCAGGAAGAAAATGTTCAGAAAGCTTTGAACGAATTGCAGTATTTGCACCGTTTGTGGAAAGAGGAAGCCGTTCCGGTAGCTGAAGAATTGCGCGAACCAACTTGGCAGAAATTCAAAGAATTAACCAATAAGATTCATGACCGTAAAACGGAATTAGGTGAGAAAGTAAAAAAAGAACAAGATGAAAATCTTGCCAAAAAACAAGAAATTCTTGCTCAATTCCAACAATTGACTGAAAATGCCGAGAAAAAATCTCACGGCGAATGGCAGTCAAGCATCAAAAAATTAAATACGCTTCGTGAAAATTTCCTGGCAATCGGTAGAGTTCCGAAAGAACATAATCACCAGACCTGGGAAGCATTTAAAAATGCAACGCGTGATTTCAACCATGTGAAAAATGAATTTTACAAGAGCTTAAAATCAGATCAGCAACAGAATTTAGAGAAAAAACAGGAATTGCTGAAAATCGCAAAAGAGCATGCCGATAGTAAAGATTGGAACAATTCGGTACAAGTAATCAAAAAAATTCAGGCAGATTGGAAAAAAATCGGACATGTTCCGCGTAAATACTCTGATTCTATCTGGAAAGAATTCAAAGATGCATGTAATCTGTTTTTTGAGAAATACAAAGACAGAAACAACCAGTCCAATCAGGAATTTGAAGATAATTTTGTAAAAAAAGAAGCATTTTTAAAAGAAGTTTCAGAATTCAAACCGTCGGGTAATCCTCAACAGGATTTGAATGCTGTAAACGAATTCAATGTGAAATGGAACAGCATGGGGAAAGTTCCTGCGGCTAAAATGTCGATCAATTCAGATTTCAACAAGGCTGTGGGTGATTTGGTAAAATCATTTGGACTTTCGCAAAATGAAATTCAGGATTTTAAAATGGCTTCTTTGGTTGACCAGATTAAATCCGGAAATGATGGAAGATTGCTTGATGATGAAATCCGCAAAGCGAGAAAAACCATTGAAGAATTGGAAAAAGAAATCAACCAATTGGAAACAAATGTAGGTTTCTTCGCCAATGCTGACCAGAACAGTCCTTTACTGAAAGACGTTTACAGACAGATAGAAGAGAAACGTTCACGATTGACCGATACTGAAATTCGTTTGAGAAAATTGCACAGAATTGATTTTGAAGAGGAAGTAAACGAGCCTGAATCAGAACAAAATTCTGAAGAAACGGAAGGATAAAATTCAATTTTAAACAAATAAATTACACCTGACTGGTTTCCTACTTGTCAGGTGTTTTCTTAAAATACAATGATGAATTTCGATGAACAAATGATGCAACGCTGCATCCAATTGGCACAAAATGGATTTGGGGATACGTATCCAAATCCTATGGTCGGCTGTGTAATTGTTCATAATGGAAAAATCATAGTAGAAGGCTGGCACGAAAAAGCCGGAAAACCCCACGCAGAAGTAAATGCCATTCATCAAATTCATGATAAAGAAATTCTGAAACAATCTACTTTGTACGTTTCTTTAGAACCTTGTGCGCATCATGGCAAAACACCGCCTTGTGCAGATTTGATTATTCAGCATCAGATTCCGAAAGTGGTAATCGGAACTATAGATTCGTTTGCGAAAGTAAATGGGTTGGGAATTCAGAAATTAAAAGATGCGGGGATTGAAGTGATTTCGGGAGCGTTGGAAATAGAATGCCGAGATTTGAACAAACGTTTTTTTACATTTCATCAAGAAAAAAGACCGTATGTCATTTTGAAATGGGCGCAAACGGCTGATGGTTTCATGGCAATAGAAAATGGAGAGCAAAAATGGATCACCAATGAGTATTCCAAACAACTCGTTCACAAATGGAGAACGGAAGAGCAATCCATTTTGGTTGGAACTAAAACCGCTGAAACCGACAATCCGCAATTGAATGCGAGATTATGGAACGGAAATCAACCGATTCGTTTGGTTTTAGACAAAGAATTAAAATTAAATCAGAATTTGAATTTATTTGATAGAAATCAAAAAACCATCATTTTTTCTGAAAAAGAAAAAGCAAATCAGGAAAACTTAGAATTTATTCAAACTTCATTTGATAAAAATTTACCGGATTCAATTCTCCAGAAATTACATGAAATAGGAATCCAATCGGTCATCATCGAAGGCGGAAAGAAAACTTTAGAATCATTTATCCAAAAAGATTTATGGGATGAAGCGAGAATTTTTACTTCTTCAGAATCTTGGGATTCAGGAATTAAATCGCCTGAAATTCATGGTAAAATGATTCATTCAAAAAAAATAATTTCAGACAAATTAGAAATTTTTACACGATGAGTTTTTCTTACCAAACCATAGCCAATCCGGTTGAAGAAATTACTTTCAAAGAAAAAGGAAGTAAATTCATCGGTTATGCTTTTCCGGTACATGATGAGGGCGAAATCAAAGAAAGGTTAATTCAATTGTGGCAGAAATATCCCGAAGCGACACATATTTGTTATGCTTTTCGATTGGGAATCGACGGCGAAAGATACAGAGCCAATGATGACGGAGAACCTTCAGGTAGCGCGGGTTTGCCTATCTATAATCAAATTGTTTCTAAAGAAATTACCAATGTTTTGGTTGCTTCCATACGCTTTTATGGCGGAACGAAATTAGGTGTTTCGGGATTGGTAAAAGCATACAAACTTTCGGCGCAAATGGCTTTGGACGAAGCTGAAATTGTAGAAAAACATTTGACCGAAAAAGTGAAATTTGAATTTTCTTATGAAGACCAGGGAAGTGTCATGCGCAACATTGATAAGTCCAATGCTGAAGTAATTTCTACAGAATTCACAGACAAATGTGTAGTAATTGTCAGAGTGCGAAAAGACAATTTAGATAATTTTTTGGCATTGTTTGAACCGCTTTATCAGGTTAAAATTTCTATTTATTAAACAATCCTCTGCTTAATAGCTTTCGAAACCGCTTCATTCATCGAATGCACCTGCAGTTTTTCATAAACGGTGCGGATGTACTGCCTAACGGTATTGATGGAAATGCCCAATTCTTCACCAATCATTTTGTAGCTGTTGCCGTTGACTAAAGATTGTAGGATTTCTTTTTCTCTTTTGGTCAAATTATAATCTTGTGTAGGAATGTTTTGAATTAGTGAAAAAGCCTGAATTACTTTCCGCGCAATTGGCGAACTCATTGGCGAGCCCCCGTCCAGAACATCGTGAATGGATTCTACGATTTTTTCAGGTGTTGATTTTTTGAGCAGATAACCTTTTGCGCCCAGACAGATACTTTCAAAAACATATTTATCATCTTCAAAAACCGTGAGCATGATGACCGGAATTTCTGAGTTTGTTTTTGCAAGAATCTTCAATCCGTCCAAACCGTTTTTTACAGGCATATCGATGTCCATCAAAATCACATCAGGCATGTAATGTTGCATGATTTTTTCGATCAGCTCGCAGTTTTCCCAACCGCCGATACATTTCATATCGGTATTGGAATTCAGAAATTCCATCAACTGTTCCCGCAAAACAGGGTTATCTTCAAATACAGCAACTTTTATCATAAGGTCTCGATTTATATCCAAATTTATACGAATTAAATTTCCCCTGTCCTCACATCATTATGCGTATGGAAATGAAACATAAATCTGAGTTCCACTTTTATTCGAACTGATTTCAAACTTTCCTTTTTGGTTCTCAGTTCTCATCTTCATATTTTTCAAACCATTGCCCAATTTTACTGTACTCAAATCAAACCCAACGCCGTTGTCTTTGATTTTCATGTGGATTTCATGTGGATTTTTCATGATTGAAATTTTAGCAAAATCGGCTTGTGAATATTTAGACAAATTGTTCAGCGCTTCTTTAAATATCAAATAAAAATCCCTTCTTTTTTCAGGAGAAAACTTCACTTCATTCAAAGAATCGTCTATTTCAAATTGGTAATCGATTTTATTATTTTCCAAGATATTTACAGTAAATTCTTTCATGCGAACGATGATTTGTCTGAAATTATCATTATCCGGATTCATACTCCAAACTATGTCACTGATGTTTTCCATCACATTTTGGGTGTTTTCTTTAATTTTTTCAATTTGAACTTTGGTTTTAGATTCTTCTAGATTTAAATCTTTTATGGCTGAATGTGAAATCAAATTGATTGCTGTAAGCGTACTTCCGACTTCATCATGCAACTCTGATGAAATACGGTTTCGTTCTTTGATGATGAGATTTTTCTGTTCGATTTTTTTCTTGAGTAAAATTCTATTAACTAAAAATGCGATGGAAATCAATACAATTAAAAAAGAAGCAATTCCCAGATTTCTGGTCAGATTTTGATTTTGAATTTTTCGTTCCTTAAGTTCGTTTTCTTGGTATGCAATTTTCTTTTGTTGTTCAAGAGAATGGATTTGAGCCTGATTCATTTTGAGAAATTCATTCTGCTGTGAAATTTTTAAATCATTGATTTCCTTTGTTTTAACTAGTATTTCAATTTCCCTTTGCTTTTGCTCCGCTTCGATTAAATTTCCTCTGATCAAAGCATTTTTCTTTTCTATTTCGAGATTTTTGATTTTTGAATCGATTGCCAAACGTTCTATTTCAGCTTCTTTTTTCTCAGTTTCGTATTTCACTTCCAGCTCATGAAAGTTCTTTTTGGAAGTTTCATTGAGAATGGAATCCTTGTAGGCATGAAAATTTTCTAAATATCCATAAGCAGTTGCAGGATCATTTTTTACATTTTTATAATAGAAATTCAGCGAGCCGTACCAATCCCTGACTGCGCCATTGTCTTTAGCTTCCAAAGCTTTCTGGTAGCTTTCTTCATAGTAGCGGTTCATCTTTTCTTCATCACCCGTATAACCTGCAAACATTCCGGCTACTCTTGTATAACGGTATAGTTGGTGGCGGTTGATTTCCTTTCCGTATTCTATGGCTTCTTCCATATATTTCAGTGCATTGGGGCGGTCTTTTTGAGCATGGTATGCCATCGCCAGATCAACCAGGCTGATAAATTTCGTTTCCGGTTTTTTGGAATTTTGAGCAAATCGGTTGGATTCTTTGTAATAATAAATAGCAGAATCCATCTGATTTATTTTATTATAAATGCGTGCTAGGTTGGAAAGCTGTACACACAGGTTTTCATAATCTTTTGCTCTTTTTCTGGATTGAATTGCCTTGTGTGAATACTGTATCGACTGTGCGATTTCACCCATATAAAAATAAACGTTCGAAATATTTACATAAACCAACCCTGCAGATTCTGGTTCGTTTTCCTTTTCATACATCTGAACTGATTTCTGATAATAGTCAAGTGCCGAAGCATATTCATTATTTTTTTCTTTGACAGATCCGAGCGTATAGTAAATTTCAGCCGTTATGCTGGATTTTATTGGTGGTTTTCCTGCTATTCTCAATGCTTCGTTCAGATATTCGGTCGATTTAGACAGTCCGCCTTCCTTGTTTTTAAAGTATAAACTTTTGGTCCAGAGCAAACCCATTTTGATTTCTTTTTCATGATTAGGATTGGAGATTTTAAGATTTTCAATGACAGCCCATTCTTTTGCAACATTTTTGTCGTATCCCAATTCTATATCATAAAAAACCTTTTTGATCAGCCCCATTCCATACCCGAAGTTGTTTTTTTCTTTTTGCGAATTTGAAATCAATTCATCCAGAGTTGTATAAGCTTTTTGAGATTCCGAAGCATCATAATAGGTTTTGGCCTCGTCTAATTTTTTACCGATATAGTCGGTATTGACGATCTGTGAGAACATCGAAACCGATAGAAAAAGTAGTATCAAACTCCATTTGAAACGCATAAGGCAAAGTCAGAAGCTTTTCAAATTTAATGAAAATTTGAATTAGACCGCAAACTTAAATCATACATGTTTAAAGCTCTACACATCATTATGCGATGTTATTTGTTTCCTGATTAAATGAATTTTGGACTAAAATCATATCAAGATGAAAACACTATTATTTTTTACAATGATGTTGGTCGCTTTAGGGTTAAGCGCACAAGAGAAGTTTTTTAAACATATTGCGACTGCGCCTACCATCGCTTGGGCAAATGTTTCGATTTTAGATCATCCTTTACTAAACGGAAGTCCCGACGCCAAAGTTTTTATTTCTCATTATAGAGATGGCGAATCCAACAACCATCGTTCGGGCGTTTTTTATTTTGATGGCAGATGGTACATTTACCAGGAAGATTGGGAACCGATCAAAGTCAATTCAGCTTACATGGTTTACATTGCCGATGCTGATGATGCATTCAGACATGATGTCGCTCTTCCCATGATTTCTTCTATGTTAGACCATTCTATCATCAATGGTTCTTCAGATAAAAACCCTGTTTATACACATGTCAATGTCGCCAACAATGACTTATGTGATTTCAATTTAGGATTTGCTTATGACGCCGGATTTGGAACCTGGAACCTGACCAATTTATCCTTGGAAAATATCCCTTCTCCATCTTCTTATTTCATAACAGCCGAAGGGGCAGACCCTGCAATTATTGGCTACCGACACGTTACAGATTCAGAAAATTTGATAGATGGCGGATGTACTGTAATTGATCATCCACAATTAAACCTTAACGAAAATGCAGGTATCGTTTTCTCTCATCATTATGGCTCTGTTGACAATCCTACCGGAAATGTGATGGTCGATAAGACTTTCGCTATCCAATATAACTGGGCGCGGGGAGATTGGAGGATTTGTACAGAGGATTTTACCACCATACCCGAAGGAGCGCGATTCAATTTACTATTTCAGGCAGATGCTATTATGAACACCAATGAAACTCAAATTGAAAATTCTTCGACAGCTTATCCAAATCCAATCATTGACAAAGTCAATTTCAGTTCAAAATCAATTATCCAGAAAATCTCCGTCCATGATTTTTCAGGTAAAATCATTTCAGAATCAAATCCCGATTCAGATAAAATTACAATGGATTTATCCAAATTAAGAGCAGGTATTTATGTAGCCAAAATCCAAACAAAAGAAGGTGTTCAAACTATTAAATTGATTAAAAAATAAATTCTTAAGCTAAAATTACAATTATGAAAGCAATTTTTACTGTCATTCTGATTTTATCGTTGCAAATCATATTTGCTCAGGATAAAATGTTTACAATCACATCCACAGGCGAAAATATTTCAGGACACAGACTGTTGATTGATCATCCCCTTACAAATGATATCCCCGCGGCTGTAGTCATTGCAAACTACAACACAAATCCAAATGGCATTGCAGCAGGAGAGGAAAATCCGGTTCCCAATAAACCTATTTTCGCATCCTATACAGGACTTCATAATAAATGGTACATTGCTTTGAAAGACCTGACTCCTATGCTGGAAAACCTGAGTTTCAATGTGTATATCGCAGATACTGACAAAGGATTTAAACATATTGCCGACACAGAAAACTCAGATCCAAACTACACCTATCTCGATCATCCTCAGCTCAACGGAAACCCCGATAACATTACGCTCATGACCTCCGAATCAGTCGAAAACGCACACCAGGGAATTTGGTATTTCGAAAACCGTTGGTCGATTTACAATGAAAACGGCTCATTGTTCCATATTCCTTCTTATTCCAACATCGTTGTAGGCGGAGATGATGTCCAAACTTTCAGGCATACAGTCACGGCAGAAAATATCCATCCCATGTGGGCAGATGTGGCAGTTTTAGACCATCCATTATTAAACGGAAACCCCGACGCAAAATTCGTCTTTACGCACAATTGGGGACAGACAGGCGGAACCCAAATTATTTTAGACAAAGCCCTCATGGCAGAGTATTTCGACGAAAGGTGGAATATCAGTACCACAAATCTCACAGATATGACCATCGGAGCCATGTTCGACATTTATGTGTATGATCAAACCATGTCAGTCAATGATTTAAATAACCAAAATGAAATTAAAGCTTATCCCAATCCTGTAATTGATAAAGTAAATTTCAATTCAAAATCAATAATAGAAAAAATTTCTATTTATAATTTATCGGGGAAATTAATCTCAGAATTAAATGCAAATGCAGACAAAGCCGAAATTAACTTATCCAAATTAAATGCAGGAATTTACATCGCTAAAATTCAAACCAAACAAGGAACTAAGCTGCTCAAACTCATAAAAAAATAGGCTTATTTTTAATTGTGTCAAGAATCTGTTTTTTGAAATAAAGTCTATGTGTTAATTGAAACAGATTCATCCCCTCGGGTAAACAATAGGTTTACCCGATTTTTATTAGATCAGACTGATATTAATTATCCATACAAAGCGTTGAATCCTCAGTCAAGAGCCGTTGACCATCGGGCAAAAATGTAAAACCGAGTTCAATTATATTGCACCCCACGCATTACACATCATCATGCGATTTCTTTCCCTCTTTGAATTCCTCAATTTTGAGTAAACAATTAAAAATAAAATCATGAAGAAATTAATCCATTTACTTACCGCATTCATACTATTGGCAATGATTGCCTGTAGCAGCGACGACGAATCCTCCAGTTCCATAACCGGAGAAAGCATACTCAAAATGAATATCGACGGCACGCATTGGGAAGCCGACAGTCATATCGTGATCGGCCAGTCGGAAACAGAGGGAATGTACAATTTTACGTTTACAGGGAGAAATTCCAGTTTCAACGGTGCAGTCTCCTCCATTTCAGCCATCTTTTCCGTAAGCGAAGACATCACGTCAGGAACTTACGAACTCTCAGGAAGCGGAGCAGGTGTGACCATCACCGGAATAAACGGAGGAACCTACATGGGCGGCTGGATTACCAGCACCACATTTACCATTCAAATTACCGAAGTTTCAGGCAGCGGAGCCAACAAAAAATTCAAAGGAGCTTTTGCAGGAACTTTAAAGGGCGCTTCTTCAGACGATACCATCATAGTTACCAACGGCGAATTCTCAACTTTCTAAATTCAATCATTATGAAAACATTTATCTTTCCTTTTATAATGATTTTGGGATTTATTTTCGTTAAATCCCAAATCGTTGAAATCCCCGACGCAAACCTCAAAAATGCATTGCTCACTTACGATCCGGCCATTGATACGAACACAGACGGAGAAATCCAAGTATCGGAGGCCGAAGCCGTTTGGTATCTTTATATTCCGGAAGCAAACATATCAGATCCTACCGGAATGGAAGCTTTTATAAATCTCAGATCACTTGATTTGACACAAAACAATCTCACAAATATTAACTTAACATCTTTAACGCAATTAACCGGATTAGGATTAGGCAATAATCAAATCACTTCCATAGATGTTTCCCAAAATGTATTATTAATCAGTTTAGTTTTGAATTCGAATAATTTAACTGACTTAGATGTTACTCAGAATCCAAACTTAGAATTACTTTATCCCTCCAGTAATCCTGGTTTATCGGAATTGGATTTGTCTCAAAATCCAAATCTTAAAAATGTGACCATTTTAAACAATAATTTTACTGAACTGGATTTTTCAAACAATCCTTTGTTGACACACGTTAGTTTGTCCGATATGGACAATCTTACACTCATCAACCTCCAAAACGGAACCAATGCAACACTCACCAACGTTTGGATTTCCGGATTTTTGCCGGCGTTGCAATGCGTTCAGGTCGATGTCGATGTTGTTGACAATATTCCGGAATCCTGGGTTTATAATGAAGAAATCAACTTCAGTGCAGATTGTGCTTTAGGTACAAATAATTTGTCTGAATTGGAATTAAAAATTTATCCAAATCCCGTTCAGGATGTTTTAAATATTTCTTCTCCAAAGAAATTTGAAGAGGTTCAAATTCATGATGCAAACGGAAAATTAGTTTCCAATTCAAATCAAAATAAAATTTCACTGAAACATTTACCAGCCGGAATTTATTGGATTCAAATTCAAATAGAAGGAAAAGTTTACCATGAAAAAATTATTAAAAACAATTAAAAACATAAAAGATGAAACTTTTATTTCCATTAATGATAATGCTGTTTGGAATCCAGATTTCAAACGCACAAAAAATCCTTGAAAAATTAGGGGACAAAGCCATCGATGCAGCAGAAAAAACTGTTGAAAGGCGTGTCGAAAAAGAATCTTCCGAAAAAACCGATAAAGTTTTAGATGGAGTTTTCGAAGGGAAAAAGGACAAAAAATCTAAAAAAGACAAGAAAAACAAAAATAACAAGGAAAATTCTTCTGAAGAAAATAATAACTCCAATTCATCTTCTTCAAAATCAGTCAATAGAAGTTCAGATTTCGAGCCCGGAAATCAGGTTTTAGTAATGGAGGATTTTGTGCAAGATGCCATCAATGATTTTCCTGCGAATTGGAATACAGACGCTTCCGGAAAAGTTGTGACGATTTCTGATTTAGATGGAAAATGGTTGGAATTGACCACAAATGGTGCATTCATCATGCAGTCTGTGAGGTCTTTACCTGAAAATTTCACATTTGAATTTGACCTTTATGTTGCGCCTTCCTTTTCATATTACGACCAGCCTTTATGGTTGGGAATGGTGAATTTGAATTCACAGAAAGAATTTCCGATCTGGAAAAGATTTTGGGAAAAACGAGGAAAAGAAAAACGAAACGGAGTGCTTTTGCAGATGCATCCGCAACAAGAAGGCGGTCAGAAACTCGGATTCAGTGAATATGAAATCTGGGAACACGGAAACAAACCTTTTTCCAATGTTTTGAAAGGAATTAAAAATTTCAACTTAAACAATAATAATTTGGTCAAAGTTCAAATTTGGCGACAAGGAAAAAGACTGCGCGTTTATTTCGGTGATGAAAAAATCTGGGATCTGCCTCAGGCTTTTGATGGAAATTCTAAAATCAATTCTTTGATTTTCAGTAGGGGAGAAGCGAAAGAAGGAAATTATTTTTACTTATCCAACATTCGATTGGCGACCAGCGGAGAAGATGTGCGCTCCCAAATTTTAAAAGACGGAAAATATTCGACCAACGCGATTTTGTTCAATTCAGGTTCTTCCAAATTAAAGTCAGAATCTGATTCATCCATCAAAAAAATTGCAGATATTTTGAAAGAAAATCCCGATTTGAGGCTTAAAATCATCGGGCATACAGATGCGGATGGTGATCAAAATGCCAATTTGAGATTATCAAAAGAAAGAGCCGAATCGGTCAAAAATGAATTGATAAATATATATGGCATCAATTCTTCTAAATTACAAACTGATGGAAAAGGCGAGAGCGAACCGGTCGCAGAAAATTCAACTTCTGAAGGCAAAGCGCAGAACAGAAGAGTAGAATTTATCAGAATAAATTAGAATCCTCCAAATCTATAATTGAGAGCTGTTTCGTTTCTGAAGCAGCTCTTTCTCGTAGAAGTCAATCCCAGAGGCTTTTTTGGAAAGGTTTTTGATTTTTGTTAGAATATTATTAACTAAATATCATTAAATAACTGATTGTAAATTAATTAAATTATGAGAAAATTAATTCTTCCATTTTTAGTGCTAAGTTTTTTAGTAACATTTTCGTGTAAATCTGAAAATTCATCTGATGCATCAGAAAACGTAAGTCAGGACGATGCAAACGAAATCATTGGCTACAATAATGCTCTTATCAAATTAAATGACGCGCAGCATAAGTACCTTGAAATTATCAATAATAATCTTGGTAAGATCGAAACTGGATTGCAAAATCCAAATGACCGATTTGCTTTTTCGGGATTATTTCCACCGACTTATTTTAAACCTGTGTCAACTTTTAACGAGCCAAAGGCTGAAGAACCGGGAAATGCTTTTTCAAAAGAAGATCGTCAATTTTTCAAATCCAATATAAAGACTTTGAATGAAACTTTTCAAAACGTTCAAACTAAATACGAAGAATTAAAAAATTATCTGAAAGCAGAAGATTTCAAAGACGATAATGGTGCAAAAGGGAAACAGTTGATAGGAGAAATCGATGCTTTTATCGCAAATTACAACAAGACAAACGAAGCCATCACAGCAAAACTGTCAACAGTTGCAGATGGTGCTGAAAGAAAAATCCTCAAAGACCATCCTTTGAAAGACTACATTTTTGCTTTCAAAGATGATTCAAAAGCCATCAATGAATTTGTAAATATCGCTTACGAATCACCTGAAAATTATAAATCCATCGAAACCAAATTACAAGCATCTTACGATAAAATTGAAAAATTAAATAAACAACATACAGCGATGACAGCTCCTGACGGGAAAGAATTTCCAGGTCGCGATGGTTCTTTCAAAAGATTCAATGATGAAATCAATGACTTTTTGGTAGATGCCCGAAAAATTATGAGAGAAGCTTCAACCAGTGGAGAATTGACAGAATACAATTTGGAATCCTTTAGCCGAAACGAAGAATCAATCAGAAATGCTTATAACAATTTCGTTGATTAATTATTTTCAGAAAATAACTCTTCCATTCGGTCAATCATGTATTGAGGACAACGGACGGGACGTCGGGTTTTCATGTCGATGAATGCAAGGACACAATTCCCAATTGTTAATAACTCTTGCTTTTCATTGTAGATTTCATACTCGAATTGTATGCGTGCGCTCCTCGGAATTTCCAAAACAGTAGTTTTGATTTGTAAGACCTCATCATAGTATGCAGGTCTTACAAATTTTAAATTTAATTCTACAACTGGAAGCATGATGCCGCTGTCTTCCAGTTCTTTATAGGGAAGCCCTATTTCACGGAAGAATTCAACTCGTGCTACCTCGCAATAAGTCGCATAATTTCCATGATAAACAACACCCATTTGATCTGTTTCACCGTATCTTACACGTAAAGAAATTGTTGACGAAAGCATGTTAAAGTTTTACATTAAATTAATACAAAGATATTTTTAAAAAGTCAATACCCCATCTGTTTTTTTTACTAAAAATTTGTTAGCAATTTTGTTACGGCAAAAAATTCTACTACATTAGTAGAATTAATGAAGATTATATCTGCTGAAACTAATTATTAAATCATTTAGAATACTAAATTAACTATGGGAAAAACTGCCGAATCGGTCTGGAAAAATTGTTTGAATTTCGTAGAGGATAACATTCAGGAACAAGCTTTCAAGACTTGGTTCATTCCCATTCAGCCTGTGAAATTAAATGAAAATGTGCTCACTATCCAAGTTCCTAGTAAGTTTTTTTACGAGTGGTTGGAAGAGCATTATATAAAACTGTTGAAAATTTCTTTGCAAAAAGAACTAGGAAAGGAAGCTAAGTTGGTTTACAGCATCGTGATGGATCAGAAATATTCCGGAAAAGAAGCTTATACTGTTAAAATTCCGAGTTCAAATAAAGAAAAAATGCTGCCTCAGGAAGTTGATGCACCTATGCCTATTGACAGCAAAAAAGTTAAAAATCCGTTTATTATTCCCGGATTGCAGAAAATCAAAATTGATTCTCAATTAAATACAGGATATAATTTTCATAATTTCATAGAAGGAGAAACCAACCGTTTGGCGCGTTCTGCCGGAAAAGCAGTTGCGAAACGTCCGGGCGGGACTTCGTTCAATCCACTGTTCATCTATGGTGGAGTAGGATTAGGGAAAACGCATTTGGCACATGCTATCGGTTTGGAAGCGAAAGAAAATCATCCAGATAAAACCGTTTTATATGTTTCTACTGAGAAATTTACACAACAATTTATAGAAGCTGTACGAAATAACAACCGAAATGATTTCATTCATTTTTACCAAATGATTGACATTCTGATTATGGACGACGTTCAGTTTTTGTCCGGCAAAAAAGCAACGCAAGATGTTTTTTTCCATATATTCAATCACTTACACCAAAGAGGTAATCAGATTATTTTGACTTCTGATAAACCACCAGTGGATATTCAGGACATGGAACAGCGATTGATTTCCCGTTTCAAATGGGGTCTTTCTGCAGACTTGCAGGCACCTGATTATGATACGCGATTGTCAATTTTGAATTATAAAATTGAAAAAGACGGAATCGAAATGCCGGAAGATGTTTTGGATTACATTGCAAAAAGCATCAAAACCAACGTGCGCGAACTGGAAGGTTCTTTGAATTCAATCATTGCACAGGCAACGCTCAACAAGAAAGAGATCACGCTGGAATTAACGCAGAAAACTTTGTCAAATTTCATCAACAATACAAGAAAAGAAATTTCCATCGACTACATCCAGAGAACAGTTTGTGATTATTTCAAAATTCCAATTGACGAAATTCAGTCAAAAACCAGAAAGCGAGATGTGGTACAGGCGAGACAATTAGCGATGTATTTTGCGAAAAAATTCACAAAAGCATCTTTGTCAAGCATTGGTTCTCAGATAGGAAACCGCGACCACGCAACGGTTCTTCATGCTTGTAAAACCGTGAAAAATTTATCAGAAACCGATAAAGTTTTCCGTGGGTATGTTGAAGAATTGAGCCGCAAAATTTCAGTTGAATAAATTTCAACAAAAATAATTGACCATGAAAATTTTAATGGTTTGCTTAGGGAATATCTGTCGGTCGCCGCTGGCAGAAGGTATTTTACGTTCTAAACTCAATGAAAGATTTCACATCGATTCGGCAGGCACCGGAGATTGGCATGTCGGAAATTGTCCCGATAAACGCTCTGTTTCTGTTGCGAAAAAATATGGAATTGATATTTCCGCACAGCGTGCAAGACAATTTAATCCGAAAGATTTTGATGAATTTGATTTGATTTATGTGATGGATGAATCGAATTTTCAAGATGTGATTTCATTGGCAAAAAACGAAAACCACAAGTCTAAAGTTAAATTGATTCTGGGAGATAAAAATGTTCCCGATCCTTATTACGGCGGCGATGAAGGTTTTGAAAATGTATTTCAAATACTGGATGAAGTTGCTGCTCAAATTGCCACAAAAATTTCTAAAAAATGAATTCAGTGAAATTGTATTTGATTCCGACACTTTTGGGAAATGATGATTTCGAAAGATCAATTCCCAGATGGAATTTAGAAATAATAAATTCAATTAATGTCTTTGTGGTTGAAAATGAGAAATCTGCCAGAAAATTCATCAAAACAGTTTTACCTGAAAAGAAACAATCGGAACTTGAACTTCATTTATTAAATAAAAATACGAGCGATTCTGAATTATCTGAATTATCAAAATTACTTTCAGGAAATAGAAATATAGGGATTCTTTCCGAGGCCGGATTACCTGCTGTTGCTGATCCAGGAGCGAAATTGGTGCGATTGGCTCATAAGAAAAATGTTGAATTAGTACCTTTGGTTGGGCCTTCTTCTATTCTTTTGGCATTGATGGCTTCCGGTATGAATGGTCAGCAATTTGCATTTCATGGGTATCTCCCGATTGATAAATTTGAACGTAAAAAATCAATCCAAAAATTAGAATCTGACAGTCGAACCAATGGCTGTACGCAGATTTTTATGGAAACGCCTTACAGAAATAACCAGCTTTTAGAGGATTTGGTTAAAACCTGTAATTCTTCGACTTTGATATGTGTTGCTTGTAATTTGACAATGGAAGATGAATTCATTTCCACCAAAACTGCCAGAGAATGGGCACAAAAAAAGACGGACTTTCATAAAAAGCCCGCCATTTTTTTATTAGAATCTTAATTAATTATTATTTCGTTTCCGGTGCCTGACCGATCAATTCCATAAACTCATCTAACTTAGGAGTAATGATGATTTGCGTACGACGGTTTCTAGCTTTACCTTCTTCTGTTGCATTAGTTGCAATAGGATTGTACTCGCCACGTCCGCCGGCAGTCAAACGTTTAGGGTCAACTCCATGTTGGTTTTGTAATGCCTGAACCACAGAAGATGCACGAAGCGTACTCAAATCCCAGTTGTTACGGATGTTTGCTTTGTTAATAGGCACATTGTCAGTATTACCTTCAATTAACACGTCATAATCTTTGTAATCTTTGATGATTTTAGCAATTTTAGCAAGTGTTTCATTTGCTGCAGGGCTGATTTCGTAGCTTCCTGATTTGTACAACATATTATCAGAAAGTGAAATGTAAACCACACCTTTTAATACCTGTACATCAACTTCTTTCAAGTCTTCTCTGCTCATAGAACGTGTCAAGTTGTTTGTCAACACCATGTTCAAAGAGTCATTCTTTCTTGTAATTTCAGTTAAATGCTTGATGTATTTGTTGGAAGCGTTGATTTCATTAACCAATTTCTCAATATTTACGCCACCCTGTTTGCTTCCCGCCAAACAGTCGGTAAGTGCATCTTGCAATCTTGCTAAATTGCTTCTTTCGGAAGCTAGCTGATCCTGTAAGCCTTCAACACGGGATTTTGTAGAAGCCAGTTCAGTTTGGCAGCCTTGATTTTCTGCAAATACACTATTGAATCTGTTTTGTAGCTCGTCATATTTCTTCTGAGGTACACAACTTGTTAAAACAACCGCCGCGAAGGCAGCTACTGATAAAATGGATAATTTCATAAAAATTTATTTACTTATATTTCAACTAACGATATTTTACAGGTTTTAGTTTGTTGGATTTTAACATTTCTTAATCCGCAAATTCTATTCCAAAATTTTAACAAATAAAAAACCCGGGTAAATTCCCGGGTTTGAAACTCTTTTTTTATTCTTAACTCTGTGGAGGAATGTACAATACCTGCCCTGGATAAATTTTGTCAACATGAACAAGCATTGGCTTATTTGCTTCGAAAATTGTATTGTATTTGTTGGGATCACCGTAAACTTCTTTCGAAATTTTTGAAAGATTGTCACCACTTTTTACAGTATACATCGTTTTAGAGAGGTCTGGCAATTCAAATTTTAAAGGTTCAGCCAAAGTCAAATTGTCATCAACTCCTTCGACTCCATCTACATTCCCGGCAGCAGTCAATAATCTTTGTTTTTCATCTAAATTTTTTGCTGTTCCTGAAACTTGTATTTTGTCTCCCTCAGCTGTGAAAGTTACTTTTGATAAGTCAAAGCCATATTTAGATACGTGTTCTTTAACTTTTTGTGCTTTTTCTGCTGGAGTTTCGGAACCTCCGAAAACTTTTTCACCCGCATTTTTAATGAACGAAAATAGTCCCATAATAGTTTAATATTTTTTTTGGTTAATAATTAATTAAAGGTAAAACAATTTTTATTCCATTTTAATTTTGTTAATAAATTTAATTTAGATTTAATTCTGACTTCATTTTGCAGAAAACCGTTGAATTCTCTAACTTGCAACGACTTTACAAACATGGCTACAAAAATTCTTTTAATCTACACAGGAGGTACAATCGGAATGGCTAAAGATTATTCCAATCAATCCTTGAAACCATTTGATTTTGAAAATTTAATAAAATACATTCCGGAATTATCTTTAATTGACAGTGAAATCAGTTATACAGGTTTTGATAAACCGATTGATTCATCTGACATGAATCCAAATCACTGGATTGAATTGGCAGAAATCATCAGTAAAAATTATGAAAAGTATGACGGATTTGTAGTTTTACACGGAACTGATACGATGGCTTATACCGCTTCGGCAATTAGTTTTATGTTGAGCGGATTGCAAAAGCCTGTAATTTTTACAGGTTCACAATTGCCTGTAGGGGATTTGAGGACAGATGCTAAAGAGAATCTAATTACCTCGATTCATTTTGCATCTTTGCATGAAAATGGCAAACCGAGAATTGGTGAAGTTTGTGTTTATTTCGAATATAAATTATTGCGCGCAAATCGTACCACAAAAATAAATGCGGAAAATTTTGATGCATTTGAATCTCCGAATTATCCCGATTTAGGTGAATCGGGAATTCATTTAGACGTAAGAAAACACGTTTTAAGAACTGAAAATGAGGTTCGATTCTCTGTAAATAAAAATCTAAATACCGAATTGGGATTAATTAAAATTTTTCCTGGAATGAGTCAGGCTTTTATCGAAAACATGTTTGATACGCCCAAGCTTAAAGCAATGATCATCGAAGCATTTGGTTCAGGAAATGTATTTTCACAGGATTGGTTCAAAGATTTACTTCGAAAAAAATCAAATGAAGGAATGTACATAATAGTCAATACGCAATGCGCCGGTGGAATGGTGGAAATCGGTCGTTACGAAACAAGCGAGATTTTTGTGGAAATCGGAGCGCTGAACGGATTTGATTTGACGACTGAAGCTTCGGTTGCCAAAACGATATTTTTGTTAGGTCAAAATTTAACTCCGGAAGAGTTTAGAAATCAATATGAAAGTGATTTACGGGGAGAATTGACCCATTTGACTGAATATTAATTACGCATTTTTTGCGTATAACCTTTTTTTACTTAGTTTTGCAAACCCAAATAGAGAGGTGTCCGAGTGGTTGAAGGAGCTACCCTGGAAAGGTAGTATGCGGGTAACTGTATCGAGGGTTCGAATCCCTTCCTCTCTGCAAATAAGAAATTTACTTAAGTTTAGTTGAGATTTAAATGCGCTGAAAATCAGCGCATTTTTTATTTCATTACAATTTTTCGAATCATCTAAACTCAAATAAAATTAAAAAATACGTCCTTTTTACCGTCCCCTTTTATTATCTTTATCGATAAATAATTCAAGATGGCAAGTGTAACTTTTGTATTGAAGGAAAATAAATCTCCTACCTCTATAATCTTGTTGTTCAGGTATGATAACAAAAGAGTGAAGATTTACACCAAACAGGTTGTTGACCCAAAGTTTTGGGATAAGCAAAAACGAAGGGTGCGGAATTCAATTAAAGCTGATTTTTCTATTAATGGAACCTTAAACGAAATGGAAAATGTGATTCTGGAACTTTTTGAAAGGATTACACAGGAGTTTGGTCGGAAACCGGAGCCAAAGGAATTAAAGAATCTCTTTGAACTGGAATATTTTGAGAGCAAACCCCAGTTTTCCAAAAAGAAACATAAATCTTTACTGGAAGTGTTTGATGAATACGAAAAACGGATGCTTGCGGAAAACAAGCCAAAATCGGCAGAAAAATACAGTGAGGTAAAAAAGGGATTAATCGAATTTGGCAAAAAGTATAAATATGAAATTCAATTTGAAACCATAAATGAAAATTTCAGAAATGATTTTATTGAATATATGCGTACGGAAAAACTCTATGCAGAAACAACTATCCACCGCAAACTTAAGTTTGTAAAAACAATTATTAACTACGCTATTGACTGCAAATACATCAGGGAGATGAATATAAATTTGAAACGGTTTGTTACTCCCTATACAGAGGCGGATACCATATCATTAACGCAGTCAGAGTTGGAAGAAATTGAGAATCTGGATTTATCCAAAAGCCCTAAACTTGACAGGGTAAGGGACAAATTTTTATTGGGTTGTTACACAGGGTTAAGATTCTCAGATTTTATCAGAATCAATAAAAATCATATAGAAGATGGAAAATACCTTGTAATTAAACAGAAGAAGACTGATAAGATAATCACACAACCATTTTGGAATTCCGTCAAACTTATATTTGAAAAATACGAGTATAATCTTCCCAAGCCTATTTCGGAAAGTAATTTCAATTCTTATTTAAAGGAAGTAACTAAGCTGTGTGAAACTCTCAAACGAGAGCAGGAGATAAAGCAGAATGTAAAAGGAAAAGTGGTCAGGATAACTAAACCTCGACATTTGTTAGTTACAAGTCATACTGCACGCCGGACTTTTTCAACCTTGAAGGCAGAAAGTGGTTGGGATTTAGAGGATATTTCGACTGCTACTGGACACGCAAGTATAAAAACGCTCAGAACTTATATCAAACTAAATGACAAGCAGAAAGCAGACCGTCTTGCAAAAATTCATGACAATATGGAAGAAAAGAAGCAGGGGAAGAATAAAGAAGCAAAGGTTGTTCAAATGAAGGTGTCTAATTAAATTTTATATTAATGGAATCCTATAAATATCAAGAACTGAGGAAACGGAATAAAGAGGCTGCTATACGGTTTTCTCGGATTTACCAATCTAAAAACTTATCGGAATACAATCTAACGTCGGATGAGAGAGAACGTGAAGCAGAGTTTATTAAAAAATATATGGATAGCTATTCTAATAAAGTTGGGATTTTGTTTTCTGAAATAATTACGGACAAGGAATTTTCGGCAGAGGAAAAGGAAACGTTTGTAAAGGAAATGTTTAAACCTCATCTTGTTCAGTTTTTGAGAATTTTTGAAAGAATGAGAAATGATGGGTTCAAAACAGGAAACCATATTGGCGGAAAAACATACGATTCCTATCTGATGGAAAAATTCCTTGAGGTGGATTTTGGGCATTTTGTGGATAATGAATATAAGATTTCTGAGATTGCTCGTCTGTATCAAAATAATGATATTTTGTCCAATTATTCACCGCTTCTTACTTACTTAAATACTACATACAATTCAATAATGAATCATGATTACGATAATACAATTTTTGTAAATAAAGTAGCTTTAGATTTGCTCAATGAATTTATGAAAGAATTTTGTATTGATCCCTACAGTGATATTAGTTTCATTTTTCAACAGATGAAAAAAGATCATTTGCTTAGGAATGTTCCTCACAAAGAATTTATGTGTTGGTTGAAAGATGAGAAACTAATCCGAGAAAAAGATTATGATAAAATTTACGGCATAGGAAATTTTAAATCACTTGATAAATCAACCAGTAGTGCAAGACTAAATCATTATTTTAGACTCAAAGAAAAATATCTGGAACTATAATTCCGGAAATCGGAAATAACAGCCATAAATCGGAAACCGAGTAAACTCAATTTTGTGCCAAACAAATAACAATGGTACAATTTATAACACTTTCGGTAGATGATTTAGAAGCGATTATTAAACGGTCAGTTTTAGATGCTTTAGGTTCTCAAAATCCAAGTAATCAGTTGGACGATGATGAATTCTTCACTCGAAAAGAAACTGCCAGAAAACTTCATATATCACTCGGCACATTAGACTCCTATTCTAAGTTAGGGCTTATAAAAGCAGAGAAAATCGGACATCGTGTTCTCTACAAAAAATCTGAGATAAACGAGGCTCTGAGAGAGAAGATAAACTCGATAAAATTCAAGTCTAAATAGTAAGGTTGTGATAGACTATCAAGTTAGCAAGGTTACGCACCTGCCTAAGGATTTATTAGATAGATATTACCGATCTGAAAAAAATATGATACCATTTGAATGGAGAGGTACTATGTACAAGCCAATTTATCACAGTGGAAATGAACTATTAGTAAAAAGTTTTAATGCAGAGTTAGAAGGAATAAGATTAAATCTAAGAAATGATGAGTTAATTGTCAGTAATTCTCTCCATAAATTTCAAAAGGAAAATAATTACTCAGACTTTGCTCATTCAGAGTTAGTTGAAAGTATAGATAGATTGTCTGAATTTTTGGGTATCAATTCAAAGCTGTTCAAACTTTCAAAGCTGGAAATAGGTGTAAATACTGAAACTGAATATGCTGATGAATATTGGAATTCAATATTGCACTATAAAAATAAACCATTTAATAGTATGTTGAAAGGGACGAAGGCTTATGGTAAAAAGATAATTATGGAGCAGATAAGTGTAAAATCTTATAATAAAACAACGGAAAACTATTTACATTATGGTGAGGCAATTAGAAGAAACTTGTTAAGAACTGAAATTGAACTTAGAGGTAAGAAGCAAATGGTTGTTGCTCCGAATTTAGAATCTTTAAAGAGTAAAGATGTAATATGTAAATTGAGAACTAAATTTCTTTATTATTTTGAGCGAATTATTTTTGATGAATTATTTGATTTGAAGGGGATTAAAAATCAGGATTTAGAACTTTTGTTTGCTGGTAAAAATTCGGATTATTGGAAAACCTTCAGAAAAGTCAATATGGAAAGTTATAAGAAACGTAAACAAAAATATAATCGCCTGCATTCCGAGCGTAAAATCGAAAGTTTCAATGATGAAATATTTTTACAAATAATACAAAAAATGGATTATTTGATTAATGAATAATTTGCTTTTTCCAAACATGCTATATGTGTGGAAAAAGGGGAACATAAATAATAACTACAATTAATCCAATAAATATTATTTCAGAGTTGAGACAGTGAGACAATCATTAAAAAATGATAAATTCTTAGAAAGAAGTAGAAAAGTAGGTGTAGAAGAGAATAAGTTACATTCTTAACCTCAAAATCTTGAGACAATTGAAATGTAGTATGTTTTTTGAGGACTTGTCTCGCAAATTTTTTCAATCTGTCTCATTAAAAATAAGGTAATTAATTGTATTGTAGGTAGTTTGTGGCAAATTTGAATTTTATAAAATAAATATTTAAAAGCGATAGTGTAGAGTCAGATGAAGCTATTTTCAATTTTTAATTTAGAGAGAAGGAATAAAGTAACTTTATTATCTTTGTTCCAGATAAAAATATAATAAAAGACCTTTTAAAGGTTTTAGAATATAGTACTTTTTAAAAGTCCTTGTTTACAGGAATCGGCAAAATTCATCAAACAGTTAGGACGGATATAATAAAGTACGCCAGTTTGGCGTACCTGCTCCGTTATTTCTGTTTAGGCTTTGCCGAGCCTCTGTAAGCTAACGTGATGCACGGTACGCTTTTTTTATTGCGTTTACGGTTTCCCGTAAGGATTTCCAAAGTACTCAAACTAATTTTGAAAATTTTAATGCAAATCAATAATAATTTGTGTTAGATGAATAAAATTTTAGGAAATCTATGAATACTATAAAATACGAAAAAAGTAACCTACATATATTCAGCTTACATATTGTTAGCCTTTTGATTGGGAGTGCTATTTATATTCTTTTTAGAACCTCTACTCTTAAAATATTCTCGTGGTTTGAGGCAATCGGAATTAATGTTATTGAGAGCAATTTGAGAAAAAAAAGCGTTCTCATTTCTCAATATTTTCCTGATTGGTTCTTGTATTCACTTCCTGATGGTTTGTGGATTTTTTCATATGTATGTCTAATGCTTAGCATCTGGAGAAAGTCGATTTCCAAACAAAATACATTTTGGATAAGTATAGTGCCCTTAGTTGCTATAGGATCAGAAATATTACAATTTTTTGGATTAGTACAAGGAACTTTTGATATGGTAGATGTTCTCTGTTATTTGATAGGTTTCTTTCTACCCTTTTTAATTTTAAATAAATCAATTAATTATAAATTTTAAAACGTAAATTATGAAAAGAAGTGTAAAGCACTCAATCTCAGCTATGGCTTTAGCATCATTCATGTTCATTGCATTTGGAAGTATGGATGATGACAAAAATGAATCAGATTCAAGTTCGGGAGGGACATCCGTAAATGCAGATGTCTCAACTACTAAAAAAATTGGAGAAACTTTACCCACAAAGTATTTTGATGTAACCGTGAATTCAGCAGGTGTTGATGACAGAGTTAATACTGGAAACGAATTTTCTAATCTTCCCAGAGAAGAAGGAACTCGGTATTTGATAATTAATACCACTTTCAAAAATACAAGTAATGAAAGTAGAGCAATTTTTGAAGGAGAAGTATTAATAAATTATAATGGGCAAGAATATTTGTATGACAAGTCTGAAGTTGTAATGGCTGAGGGTTGGGGTTTATTCTTTGACCAAATTAATCCTTTAACTTCAAAAACTACTAACATAGTTTATAAAATACCTGCTGAAATTAAAGGAGTAGCCTATTATAGACCAGGACGTTCAGGTAAAAAGGATTTAATTGAACTTGGAAATATAGAATAACGAAGAAACTAAAAATATTAATAAAAAGCGAACAGCAATGTTCGCTTTTTTGTTTTCTATCATCTGTTTTTTATATTAACGATTATATTTGCAGCACACAATATGAGGATATTATAATTTGACGTCATTTTCAGAACACGACACAAGAGCCAAGTTTATTGACCCACAGCTAAAATCGGCTGAATGGGAAGAATCTTGTATTGTTCGGGAATATTACTTTACAGACGGTAGAAAACTTTCTGGAAACAAGAGAGGAGAACGCTTATTTGTAGATTATCTTTTAAGATATAAAAATGTCCCATTGGCAATAATTGAAGCTAAACGCTACGATAAACAGCCAACAGAAGGCTTGCAACAAGCCATTGACTATGCTCAAAAATTAAAAATTGATTTTGTTTACTCCAGTAACGGTAAGCAAATTTATGAGTTTTGTATTTCTATGGGAAAAGGAGATTTTATTTCAAATTATCCCAACCCTGAAGAGCTATACAATAGGATTTTCATTCAAAAAAATGGTATAAAAGAAAAACTACTAAGTATTCCATTTTACCTGACTGGGGATTTTAAACCTCGATATTATCAGGAAATTGCGGTAAATAAAGTTGTAGAAGCAATTGCAGAAGATAAAAAACGTATCCTTTTGACTTTGGCAACTGGAACAGGAAAAACTTTTATTGCGTTCCAAATAGCCTATAAATTGTTTACAGCTCGTTGGACTGTGGACAAAATGGAGCGAAGACCGAAAATTCTGTTTTTGGCTGACCGAAATATTTTGGCTGACCAAGCTATCAACACATTCAATCCTTTAGAAAAAGATTTGGTAAAAATCAATGGGGATGAGATAAAAAGTAGAAATGGGAAGGTTCCGACCAATGCCAATGTATTTTTTGCCATCTATCAGGCTATTGCTGAAAAAGAAAATATTGGAGGTTTTTACAAACAATATCCCACTGATTTTTTTGACATTGTTATCATAGACGAATGTCATCGAGGTTCTGCCAATGAAAATGGTTCTTGGAGAGATATTTTAGATTATTTCAGTACAGCTGTTCATTTAGGACTTACAGCAACTCCGAAACGTAACGATAACGTAAACACTTATAATTACTTCGGAAAACCTGTTTATGAATACTCTCTCAAAGATGGAATTAATGACGGATTTTTGACACCTTACAAAGTCAAACGTATTAGAACCAATATTGACGAATACATTCCAACAAAAGACGACATTGTAGTAAGTGGAGAGCTTGAGGATAGAATGTATGGACTTTCAGATTTTGAAAATAAAATTATTGTTGAAGACAGGACGGACTTAATAGCTCGGGCAATTCTGATGAATATCCGAGAAATGGATAAAACCATTGTGTTTTGTGTCAATCAACAACACGCTTTGATGATGCGAGATGCAATCAACAAGCACAAATCTGTAAACGACCCACATTATTGTGTGAGAGTTACAAGCGATGAAGGAGATATTGGAAAACAACTTTTGGAGAGATTTCAGGATAATGATAAAGACATTCCTGTAATTCTTACCTCATCTCAGATGCTTACCACTGGCGTAGATGCCCGAAATGTAAGAAATGTTGTTTTAGTTCGGGTCATCAATTCAATGGTAGAATTTAAGCAAATTGTAGGTAGAGGAACTCGTGTTTTTGACAATAAAGATTTTTTTACTATTCTCGATTTTACGGGAGCAACAAATAATTTTTATGATAAAGAATGGGACGGATTGCCAGATGAAGAAATCATAATTGATGGTGGAGATGATGTAAACCCCAAACCACCAACAAAGCCAAAGCCTAAACCAAATCCAACTGGCGATAATGACGATACAGGCGATGACGGCTTCATAACACCTGAACCGCCAAAAGAAAAAATTGTAGTCAAACTAAGTAACGGACGTAATCTTCGTATTACAGACATAGAAATTCGTTACGTTGGAGATGATGGAAGACCGCTTACAGTTTCTGAGTTTTTGGAAAAGTTAATTGAATTTTTACCCAATTTATTCAGTAGTGAAAAACAACTTCGAGAATTGTGGAGCAAGCCCGAAACAAGAGAGGAACTTCTCACGAAATTAGGACAAACAGGTTTTGACGATGAGCAAATTGAAACGCTCCAAAAGATGTTTGAAGCAGAAGAAAGCGATGTGTTTGATTTGCTTGCATTTATAAGTTACAGTAAAGAATTGGTAACAAGAACGCACCGAGCAGAAACCACCAAACAGAAATCAGATTTTTTTAAAACATACGAAAATGAAAAGGCTCAACAATTTTTATATTTTGTATTAGACCGATACAAAAGAGACGGAATTGAAGAGTTGAAAAGAGATAAACTTTCCGAACTCATTCAGTTGAATGGATTAGGAACAACGCAGGAAGCTGCCAAGGTTTTTGGCAATGCGAATAATTTAATTAATGCCTTTTACAAATTACAGCAAGTAATGTATCAGGCAGTGTAAGGATATGAAAGTAGTGAATTTACAATCAAGAATAGACAGAATTACAGACATTCTCCGCAGAGACGATGGAATAAGCGGAGCAATGCACTATACCGAGCAAATCAGTTGGATTTTATTTTTAAAATATCTACACGATTACGAAGAAACTAAAGCCTCTGATGCTCTCATTGATGGCAAACAATACAAATACATCATTGACACCAAGTTCCGTTGGGATAATTGGGCTTATCCACTCAAAGAAGATGGAATGTATGATTTGAAAGGAGCAATGGGAGGAGATGACCTCATCCAGTTTGTAAACAACGAACTGTTTCCTTACTTGCAAAGTTTCAAATCCAATCCGCAGGAAGTAAAAACTGTAAAATATAAAATTGGAGCAGTTTTCGAGTTTATCAATAACCGAATTGCAAGCGGACACACACTAAGAGAAGTCATAGAAAATATTGCAGACCTTAGTTTTCAAAGTCAGGAAGACTTATTTGAGCTAAGTATTATTTATGAAAACCTGCTCAAAGGAATGGGAAGCGATGGCGGAAATTCAGGGGAATTCTACACGCCTCGTCCTGTTATCAAAGCAATGGTTGATGTGCTTGAACCAAATGTAAATGATACCATTTATGACGGTGCGGTTGGAAGTGCAGGATTCTTGATTCAAGCATTTGATTACGTGATACAAAAGAAAAATGAGTACAGCACCACTCAATTAAAACACATCAAAGAAGGGATGTTTTTCGGAAACGAGAAGACACCTTTGGCGTATGTAATGGGAGTGATGAATATGATTTTGCACGGTATCGAAAGCCCGAACATCTACAAGCAAAATACGCTTACCCAAAATATCCGAGATTTTCAGGAGAAAGACCGTTACTCCGTAATCCTCGCCAATCCGCCTTTTGGTGGTAAGGAAAAGAAGGAAGTCCAAAATAATTTTCCAGTTGAAAGTTCTGCAACAGAATTATTGTTTTTGCAACATTTTATGAAAAAATTGGCTTTGAATGGAAAAGCAGGTATTGTCATTCCCGAAGGAGTTTTGTTTCAAGCCAATAACGCATTTACGGCTGTAAAAAAGGATTTGTTAGATAATTTTAATCTTCATACGGTATTGAGTTTACCAATGGGTATATTCTTACCATATAGCCCTGTTAAAACGAGTATTTTATTTTTTGAACGTAAAGGCGGAACACAAGATGTTTGGTATTACGAAATTAATTTAGAAAAGAAACTCACAAAAAATAAACCGATACAATACGAGCATATTGCTGACTTTGTAGAATTGTATAAAACACGTGCTACAACAGAAAATTCTTGGCTTGTAACCGCTGACGAAATACGAAAGCGTAATTACGATTTGAGTGGTAAAAATCCAACAAAGCAAAAAGAAATAATCCATCAATCTCCAAACGAAATTTTAGCAGACATCCAAAGCAATGATAAAAATATCAATTTGCTTTTGGCTGAAATTGACAACTTAATTCAGAAAGGTTATGAAAGATAAGTTGCCAAAAGGTTGGGAAGAAACTACATTAAATGATGTTTGTGAAATTATTACAGATGGCACACATCACACTCCAAAATACGAAGAGAAAGGAGTTATCTTCCTATCGTCTAAAAATGTAACTAAAGGACAAATCAATTGGAATGATGTTAAATATGTGTCTGAGGAATTGCACAATCAACTACAAAAAAGAGTATCTCCCAAAATCAATGATATACTTTTAGCTAAAAACGGAACTACCGGAGTTGCTGCAATCGTAGACAGAGAATTAGTATTTGATATTTATGTGAGCTTAGCTTTACTTCGCCCCAAAAATGATATATTACCCAAATTCTTGCTTAACTTCATAAATTCACCTAAGGCAAAAGAACAATTTAATTCGAGGCTAAAAGGGGTTGGTGTCCCAAATCTTCATTTGAGGGAAATCAAAGAAGTTAGTCTTAATATACCTTCCCTCGATGAGCAAAAGCAAATTGTTTCAGTTTTAGATAAAACTTTTGAAAAATTAGACCCAACGATTGCTTTGATAGAAGAAAATATCCAAAAATTAAAACAACTTAATGAAAGTGTTTTAGATGAGGTGTTTAGAAACTCTGATAAGTTTGTTTCCTTTTTAGATTATGTATCTGTGAGTCGAAAAACCATAACTCCCGAACACGATAAAGAATATAGTATAATTGGACTTGAAAATATCGAAAGTAATTCAGGGAAACTGGTGAATTTTAAGCCAATTAAGGGTTCGGAGAGCATTAGCAGTAAAGTTATTTTCAAAAAAGAAAATATTTTATATGGCAAGTTAAGACCATATTTAAATAAAGTTTATTTGGCTGAATTTGATGGAATTGCAACAACTGAAATTATTCCATTTACAGTAGATAAAAATATGTTCGACGAAAAATATATTTTGTATTTTTTGAGGTCTCCTTTTTTCTTGGAAAAAGTGAATTTGAGTTGTTCGGGAGCAAGAATGCCAAGAGTAACTACTGAATTTTGGAAGACATTATTAATTCCATTCCTCACAATATCTGAACAACAACGCATAGTTGAGTATCTAAATCAAACAACCGAGAAAAATCAAAAACTAAACCTACACTACCAAAATAAATTAGAGGCTTTAAAAAGGCTAAAAAACAGCGTATTGGATAGTGCGTTTAAAGGAGAGTTGAGGAGAGCAAAAGTTATTCCTATTACTCAACCAGTAATTGATCCATATTTTGCACGAACTAAGAAATTCAATGCAAAGAAAAAAGCAGATAAACAAGCGATGATTATTGCCCTCGCATTGGAAGCTCACGAAAAAATTGGAAAATCATTATACCGAACAAAAGGAGAAAAAACAGTTGAGATTCTTGAAAAACACCTAAATTTAGATTTTGGAAGAGAAGCAATAAAAATGACTGCTGGACCCGCTGATTTTAAGCATTTGGTGAACGTAGTAGAACCTTTGGCAAATGAAAAAAAATGGTTCTACACGCAGGAAATAAAAGGAGAAAATTACGATGGTCATAAATACATAAAAGCCGAAAATTTTAATCCATTTATGATGAGATGTGTACAAGATTTGAAAACTAATTTGAATGAAGTAAAGAGAGTCATCAATCTTTTTGCAGATATGAAAACTACCCGAATTGCGGAAGTCATTGCAACTACCTACACAGGTTGGAATAACTTAATTGTCCGAAAATCTCACATTGATAGCGATGCTATAGTGTCAGAAGCAAGAGAAAACTGGCACGAAGCAAAACTGAAAATTGACCGTCAAGAATTTTTTGATGCAATCGAATGGTTGAAAAAGAATAATCTTACTCCCAAAGGGAATGGGAAAGAAGTAAATTAAATAGACTTATGGAAGCAAGACAATTAGATTTATTTGACTATAATGGTTTACCGATTATACATTCCGTTGTAGAGGCATTTCCTGATACTGAGTTTGAAGAATTAGAATACAAATCGGCACAAGGTGGACTTCCTAATGATTTTTGGAAAACCTATTCAGGTTTTGCAAATACTGCGGGGGGTATTATCATTTTGGGTGTTTCAGAAAAAATTGGAGTTTTGAGAATTGATGGACTTACAAATGAAAATATCCAAAAAATTCAAATAGATTTTTGGAATTCTGTAAATAACCCCGATACGGTCAACATTAATCTTTTAAGAAATGAGGATGTAAGAGTACTGGAAACGGAAGGGAAAAAACTACTTGCATTTAATATTCCATTAGCAAAACGGAATGAGAAGCCTATTTTTTTAACTAAAAATCCCTTTAAAAATACATATAAGAGAAATTTTGAAGGAGATTACAAGTGTACAGATGCTGAGGTAAGGAGGATGTTAGCTGATGCCGATACTACATTGCATCACGACAGTCGTATCTTGGAAAATTTCACTTTAAATGATATTGATTTGAATAGTTTGAAGAAATACCGCCAACTTTTTTCTGCTAATAATTCGTCGCATCCTTGGTTAGTTTTGGATGATAAAGAGTTGTTAAGAAAACTTGGAGGGTATAGGATTGATAGAACTACTAAAATTGAAGGGATTACTTTAGCAGGTGTTGTGATGTTCGGAAAAGAGGCAAGTATAACTGATAGAGAGTGTGCTCCTAATTTTTTTCCAGATTTCAGAGAAATATTATCAGATGACGAAAATATACGATGGACAGACCGTGTATATCCTGATGGTACTTGGGAAGCTAATCTGTTTGAATTTTATATGAAAGTTTGGCCTATAATATCATCAAAACTTCCAAAACCTTTTCAAATCGAGAAAGGAAGAAGAAAAGATGAAACCCCTACTCATATTGCATTGAGAGAGGCATTTGTAAATAGTTTAGTTCATACTGATTATTCAGCCCCCGGAAATATCATAATAGAAATGAGAAAGGATAGATATACTTTTTCTAATCCGGGAACTCTTTTAGTATCCAAATATCAATATTATAGCGGAGGAATAAGTGAGTGTAGAAATCCTAATCTTCAAAAAATGTTTATGATGATGGGAAGTGCTGAAAAAGCAGGAAGTGGGGTCAATAAGATTATGTCGGGTTGGGAGTATGCTCACTGGAGAAGACCTTATATTGAGACTTTTACACAACCTGATAGAGTGGAGTTGAATTTGCCAATGTTCAGTATGATTCCAGAAGAAACCTTATCTGAATTGAAGCAAATCTTTGGAGAAGATGTTATTTCAATTGGGAAGGATCAATTAATAATCCTATCCTTCTGTCAAATTGAGGGTGAAATAACTAATAACAGATTGCAAAATAATCTACAAAGACACAAAGTTGATATTACTCAAATGTTGCAAGATTTATGTAAAAAAGGATATTTAATATCTGAAAACAGCGGAAGATGGACCACATATCATCTCAATAAAAATTTCAATGTGGACACCTCAAATGTGGACACCTCAAATGTGGACACCTCAAATGTGGACACCTCAAATGTGGACACTTCAATTTCCATCAAAACTTCCTCTTCAAAATTAACTGATAAAATATTATTTTTCTGTCAAAGTGATTTTAAAACAATTAGAGAAATTGCTATTTATGTAGATAGAACCGAAAAACATTTAAAGAATAGGGTAATCAATCAACTGGTAAAAGATGGTAAATTAAGCAGAAAATATTCTGAATTACCAAATCACCCAGAGCAGGCATATAAAAAATCAGAATAAAACAATTGATCTCTAATTAACAAGCAATAACCGAAAAGCGGTTGAGTCTATAATATGGTAAAATTTTTAATTTTAGATATTCAAATGCTATTCTGAGTTTATATAAAAAAAATACCTTGCAAACTGTGTTGAGAAAATACGAACTATTTGGAAATAGAGTAAACAATGTTTTAAGATAGATAAATAAACAGCTCTGTATGGTATAGAAAGTAATCACAATTTCAACTGCCTAAGTTGAAAATTTAAAAATAAGTCCCCTTTTGCGTCCCTTTTTCTAAATAACATTCAATTTTATTTATGTAACTAATTTTATTTCAATTTATTATAACTAAAACAGTTTAATCCCTTCCTCTCTGCAATTACAAATGGCACTATTGTAAGACGAATGGCGCTTTTTTTGTCTCAAAATTTGAGTTATATTTGGGCTGATTCAGATTGTAAATTTTATACTTCATTAAATTTAAATCATTATCATTTTGAATCAAATTCAATTTTATTACTTTTAGAATTCATTAAACTTATGTCAAAAAAGAAAATTCTATACATCGATTTAGATGGTGTGGTTGTGGATTTAATGCTTGAAGTCGAACGTGAACTCAAGGCAGATGATCAAAATTACAAAGGAATAGATGAGCTTATAGATAATTCCGAAACCGTTTTTCTAAATGCCCCACCAATGCTTCATGCAATTGAAGCAATCGAAGAACTGGAAAAATATTATGATGTTTTTATACTTTCTACTGCGCCTTGGGGCAATATTCATGCTTGGTCACAGAAAAGAATCTGGGTCGAACGTCATTTACCTTCTCTTTATAAAAAACTAATCCTAACTCACCGCAAAGACTTACTCAAAGGTGATTTCCTTATTGACGACCGCACCAAAAATGGTGCTGCCGAATTCTCAGGTGAGCATATTCATATTTTTGAACCGAAATTTCCTGATTGGGACAGTGTTCTAAATTATTTAGTTCCTAAAAATTAATATTAGAATTATATTTTGAAAACATTTCATTCAGCAAATAAAAAATCTTCCATCCTCGAAAGGCTAGAGCCGAGCTTTACATTTGTAGATTTTATCATGATGGCATTTATGTCCTATCAATATTTCAAATTGTGGATGCAACCGGGAATAGGAGATGCTGAAAAGATTTTCCAAATGGCGGCATTGATGGGTTTCGAATTCATTATGGTGCATTCTGGTGTTTTTATGGCTGTGATGCCGCGCAAACTTTCGTTGTTTCTTTTCGTTCCTGCTTATGGTTTGTTTGCTTGGGCATTTAATAGTATAATTGGTGGCGGAAATCTGGTAGTTTACATTTATATGTTTGCTGTATTCAACCGGATGCGTTTTGCTTTTTTCAATGTAGATGAAAATTTGAAAAACAAACAAATCGGACGGTCAGTCTTTGCTGCCATGACTTATTTCTTTTTGTTATTTGGAGTTGCTTTTGGAAGTTCAGTTTTACCTGAATTTGGATTAAATGACGTAAATCTCACACGCATCGGATATGACCAGGCCAAAACACACGGCGGACTTTTTCTTGATGAACCACAAACAGCTATTTGTGCCGGAGCATTGTACTATTTATTTTTAGCAATGTATGCTTTGCCGGGAAAATGGTTCTGGAACGAGGCTAAATTAAACAAATGGTCAGCGGACATGGAGACTCGCATGGAAAAAATGAAACAGAAAAAGGATAATAATTAAATCTATAAATTCTAAAAATATTTTGAAATTTTTTGCAATTCCAATTCATTAAAATCAGAAACGACAATATTAGCTAGCGAATAATCTTGTTGAAATGTATTCATACTTTTAAATCCCGCGCAAAAAATTTCTGCGCGGTGCGCAGCCAGAATACCGTTCGTAGAATCTTCGATGACCATACAGTTTTCTTTGGATTCTTGAGCGATTTCAGCTGCTAACAAAAAGATTTCCGGATGAGGTTTGGATGCTTTCAAGTCTGCGCCGCTAATTTTTCCAGTGAAATATTTCTCCAAACCAAATTTCTCAAACACCATATCAATGGTAGTTCGAGTAGCAGAAGAAGCCAAAACCAATTTCACATCATTTTGATAATAATGTTGAATCAAATCCCGCACGCCCGGCACCAAATCAAATTCCAAATCATTGTAAAAATAATCTTTAAAAGCAGCACGCTTGCCAGTCATTAATTCATCGGTAGAATTTTTCAGGTTAAATTTTTCGATGATGGTCTCGAAAACTTTTTGTGTAGAGGCGCCCGTGAAAGTTGAATACAATTCCTCCGAAACATAAATTCCCAAACCTTCGAAAGTTTTATAATATGCCTTTCGGTGCAAAGGTTCCGTATCTACAATCACGCCGTCCATGTCAAACAAAACTGCTTTCAGTGCCATTTTCTCATTTTAGTTCAACAAATATAATAGTATTTGAGCCTGAGAAATTTTATAGCTTCATATAATTTTTATAACATATACCAAGTAGGAGATGAAACTGGAAGAGCAAAATTACGCACAAACTTAAATTTCAGAAGAAAGCAAGTTCTGTATGTTTTGTTAAATTTTAACAAAAGTGGTATCAATTTTGAAAGGTTTAACTTGGTTAAGGAAATTATCTTTGTTAAAATCTGGGCTTTGAAATTCAAATTCAACACAAAAAAAGTACTGAAACGCATTGGGATTACAATTTTAACGATTGTGATTCTTATTATTTTACTCATTTTGAGTTTGAGGATTCCCGCAGTTCAGAATTTCGTAAAAGACAAATTGGTCGTTTATCTCGAAGATAAAATTCAAACCAAAGTCAGTTTAGAAAAGGTTTATATTGCTTTTCCCAATCGTGTCATTATGCAAAACCTTTATTTGCAGGGGCAAGATGTCGATACACTTTTATCGGTTCGTGATTTTGATGTTGGGTTAAATATGTGGAAATTGCTCGATTCCAAAGCCGACATTACTTCAATTGATTTGGAAGGAATTCGTGCCAATGTGGTTCGAAAACCAGATGGAACTTTCAATTTTGATTACATCATTGATGCTTTTGCTACAAAAGAAGAAGAGGAGGAGTCCAAGCCATTTATCATTTCTTTGGATAAAATTAAATTGCAGGATATTGGCGTAACTTTCAAAGATCAACAATCAAAAAATGACATTAATTTATATTTCAAATCTTTCAATACTCGTGTCAAAACTTTTGATTTAGAACAAAATAATTATGCCGTCAATGATATTAATATAGATGGTTTAAAATTGAAGTTAAAACAAGATTTAGTAGCTGAAGTGGCAGAAAATGTTGAAGAAACGGTTGATTCTTTGAGCCGGCAAAATCCTTTGAAAATTGATTTAAACAAAATAAAACTGACCAATTTCGATATTGACTACGGCGATGACAATACCAAAACTTTTGCAAAAGTTATTTTCAAAGAATTGAGTACGGGAATTAACAAATTGGATTTAGAGAATTCTGCTTTTGACATCGATAATCTTTTACTTTCCGGTGCAAATATCAATGCAAATTTATACTTACCATCAGAAAATCCTAATTCTGAAGTTGAAGAAGAAACGCAAACTGAAACTTCCGTAAATCCAATGAAAATTTTATTGGATAAATTGACTTTGGAAGATGTAAAAGTTATTTACAACAACACTGCAATTGTGTCGACAAAAGAAGGAATGGATTTCAATCATTTGAATTTTTCAAAATTAAATCTCGAAGTTCAGGATTTCAAAATGGAAAATAACCAGTTTACGGGAAGCGTAGAGTCAGCTGAAATTCAGGAAAACCGTGGATTGAACATCGAAAAATTTGAAACAGATTTCGTTTACGAAGAAAAGCAAGCATATCTCAAAAATTTATACCTGCAAACGCCGAAAACCATTTTACGAGATGAAATTGTTCTTAATTATAATTCAATAAACCAATTAAGCGAAGATTTAGGAAATGTGGAAATTTCAGCCGATATCAGAAAATCAAAAGTTTCTTTTGCAGATATTTTGATGCTCGTTCCCTCGTTGAAAAATACCGTTCCATTTAATAAATATCCAAATGCGACGCTCAATATAGATGCCGAATTAACCGGAATTGTAAACGATTTATTGATTCATAATCTGAAAGTTTCAGGATTGGATAAATTGAAAATTGATGCTAACGGACGAATCAAAAGTGCGATGAATCCTGAAAATTTAAATTACGATTTAAACATCAAAGAACTTTCTTCATCTGCCAAATTGATTTATAATTTGGTTCCGAAAAATACAATTCCGTCCAACATTTCTCTGCCCTCATATTTCACGGTTCGAGGAAAAGCAAAAGGAACAACAGAAGTCATCGATGCCAATCTGAAACTGACTTCTACTCTCGGAAATGCTTCTGTAATTGCGAATGTCGATATGCGTAGAAAAGATCGCGAATTGTATAATGTAAAAGCAAATCTTCAAAATCTTCAAATAGGAAAAATTATTCAGAACAAAGATTTAGGCGCAATTTCGGCACAGATTTCTGCGAAAGGCGAAAGCTTTGATTTTACAAGAGCAAATGCTGATTTGACAGGAAAAGTTGCTTATTTTGATTACAATAGTTACCGTTATAAAAATTTAGATTTAAAAGGAAAAATCAACAATGGAAATTACAATATAGAACTGAATTCTAATGATCCGAATGCCGATTTGAATCTGATTGCTTCGGGAGCTTATAACGAAACAAACCCAACTGTAAAAGTAAACGGAGAAATTACAAAACTGGATTTGAACAAATTAGGGTTTTATGCGGAACCTATGATTCTTGCTGGAAAAATTGATGCGGATTTTACCAATTTAAATCCTGACGAATTGAATGGATATTTAAATCTTCAGAATTTTGCATTGTCAGACACAAAAGATATTTTCCCGATTCAGGAAATGACTTTAAATGCCGTATCCACAACTGATTCAACAAAAATAAATTTTACTTCTCAAATTGCAGATTTAGAATTGAAAGGAAAATACAAAATCACACAGATTTTTGGCTCGTTGCAGCGAACGGTTAATCAATATTATCAGTTTCAGCCTGTAGATAGTCTGACGAAAGTTGATTCGGGACAATATTTTACTTTGAATGCAAAAATCAAAGATGATGATTTGATCAGAAAATTTGTTCCTGAATTAAAAAGTTTTCAAACCATCAACATTACCGGAAATTACGATGCAGATTTGCAGAAAATTGAATTGGATGCACAAATTCCACAAGTTGCTTATGGCGAATATTCAGTCGAAAATACATCTTTAAAAATCACAAATGAAAATCAGGCATTGCAATATGATTTGAATGTTGCAGGACTTAACAGCGAAAGTTTTGCGCTGAATAAACTTAGTGTCAGTGGCGATATTGCGGACAATATCATTAATTATAACATTACCAAAAAAGACGACAAAGACGTTGATCAATTTCTGATAGCCGGAAACGTAAAATCGATTGATGAAATCACAGAAATTTCTTTGAATCCAAATGGTTTAAAATTAAATTATATGGATTGGACGGTCGCTGAAAATAATAAAATTCAATTTGGGAAAAATGGAATTTTCGCGGATAATTTTAGGATTTCAAAAAGTGGAAATGAAATTTTAGTTCAGTCAGAAAGCAACGAACAGAACAGTCCTTTGAATGTGAATTTTACCAATTTCGAAATCGAAACGATTACCGAGATGATTAAAAAAGATTCGCTTCTGGCACAGGGAACGATTAACGGAAATGTGCAGTTGAAAAATTTAACGGAAAATCTGACTTTTACTTCAGATTTAAATATTACCAATTTCAGATTTTACGGAAGCCAAATCGGTGACATTGCGATAAAAGTTGACAATGCTTCTGAAAACCTTTTGAATGCTGATGTAGCATTGACCGGAAATAACAATGACGTCAGAATTCTTGGAAACTACAATACTGCAGAAAGTACTTTTGACCTGAATATGGATATCAATCAGATTCAAATGCAAAGCATTCAGGGATTTTCGATGAATGCCATCAAAGAAACCGAAGGTTATCTTTCAGGTAAATTAAATATCACTGGAAATACAGATGCGCCGGTGATTTTGGGATACATCAGATTTAACGATGTCGGGTTGCAAATTGCACAGACCGGAAGTGATTTCAGAGGAATCAGAGATCAGATTGACTTTACGCGAAGAGGAATTGATTTTGATGACTTCCAAATCAATGATAAAGACGGAAATTTCCTCAATATTGATGGAGAAATTCTGACGCAAACTTACCGTGATTTTGCTTTCAGATTAGATATTTATTCGAGAGATTTCAAAGTGGTTGATTCTGAGAAAAATAATGATGCCATGATGTACGGTGTATTGGCAATTGATACGGATTTACAAATTCGCGGTGATTTGAATTTACCCAAAGTGGACGGGACTTTAGCGGTTTCAAATGATACAGATTTTACTTTTGTATTGCCACAATCTTCGCCTTCCTTGCAGGAAAGAGATGGAATTGTTGAATTCATTGACAAAGACCAACCGGTTCTGAATGAAACCATTGAAGATGCTTTGGATTCTCAAACCAATTTCACAGGAATGGATGTAAATGTCAACATTGAACTTAACAAAGAAGCCAAATTATCCATCATCATCGACAAAGCCAACGGAGATTTTGTTGAATTACAAGGCGAAGCGGAATTGACAGGAGGAATCGACCCTTCCGGAAAAACAACACTTGTCGGTGTTTATCAGGTAGAAGAAGGCGGTTATGAACTTTCGGTAAGTTTACTGAAACGTAGATTTGACATCCAAAAAGGAAGTACAATTACCTGGACAGGCGAGCCAACTGCGGCAACTTTAGACATCACCGCAATTTATAAAACCGAAGCTGCACCGATTGATTTAGTTGAACAGCAGTCAAATTTAGAATCTTCTGAAATGAATCAGTTCAAACAAAGAATTCCATTCAATACATTGTTGATTTTGAAAGGTGAATTGATGAAACCCGAAATCACTTTTGACATTACAACGGATGAAGAAAACAGTTCCATTTCTACATTGGTAAAGGATGGTGTGGACGCAAAACTGGCAATGCTTCGCGAAGAAGAATCAGAAATGAACAAACAGGTTTTTGCATTATTGTTGTTAAATCGTTTTGTAGGAGAAAATCCTTTCGAAAGCGGTGCGGGACTTTCGGCAGAAATGATGGCGAGACAAAGTGTAAGTAAAATTCTTTCGCAGCAATTGAATAATTTAAGTGCGGATTTGATCAAAGGTGTAGATTTAAATTTTGATTTGGAATCAAGCGAAGATTACACAACCGGACAGAAAAATACCAGAACTGATTTGAATGTTGACGTAAGTAAAAGATTGCTCAACGACCGCCTGAAAGTTTCGGTCGGAAGTAATTTTGGAGTAGAAGGGGAGGCTCGTCAAAATGAAAATACAACCAACATAGCCGGAAATGTGACTATAGATTACAGCTTATCGAGAGACGGCAGATACATGCTTCGCGCTTATCGCAAAGATGAGTATCAGGTTGCCTTGCAGGGGCAGATTGTGGAAACGGGAGTTGGATTTATCATCACTTTGGATTATGATCAATTCAAAGAAATTTTCCGAAAATCCAAACAGGAGCAGGACAAGAAAACTAAAAAAGAAGTGATAGATTTTAAATAATGGCAAAAATGATTCATAAATACCTGAGATTTTTTTTCGCTTCCGGATTAGCGTTGTTGATTCATTCGTGTAGCAATACCAAATATCTTCAGGACGGTGAATTGCTTTATACCGGAGCGGAAATTAAGATTGAAGATGATTCGATTTCCAACAAGGAAAAGAAAGCATTGAAAGCTGAGTTAGAAGAAAATCTAACGCCAAAACCCAATTCTACCATTTTAGGACTTCGTCCGAAATTATATTTTTACAATTCAACGAAAGAACCGGAAAAGCAAAAAGGGTTTCGCTATTGGCTGAAATACAAAATAGGAGAGGAGCCGGTTTTGTTGCAGGATGTAGATAGAGAATTTAACAAAGATATCATTGAAAATTATTCCGAAAACAAAGGATTCTTCAATGTAAATGCTTCTTACGATACGGTTGCCAAAAACAAAAAAGCGGAAGTGATTTACACCGTTCGTCCGGGGACGAGATATAAAATCAGCGAAGTTAATTTTGAAAAAGATTCAACTTTAATTAATTCAGAAATTCAGAAAACAGCTGACAAATCTTTTTTGAAAGTCGGAAATTATTTTGATTTTGATGTAATTAAAGCGGAACGTGAAAGAATTGATAAAAACCTAAAAGAAAACGGATTTTATTATTTCAGTCCGGACAATATCATCGTGCAGGCAGACAGCACAGTAACGACAAATCACAATGTAGATTTGAATGTAAAACTCAAAGATAATACACCGAAACTCGCCACAGAACAATTTACAATTGACAAAGTAATTGTCTTCCCAAACTACAATATCCAAGATGTAAAAGACGGAAAATACAATGTGCCAATGCGCGCCGATTCGCTTGCGCCTTATGTTTACGAAGACATTTTTGTAGTTGATCCTGATGATAAATTCAAACCCAAAATCTTTGACCGCGTTTTGTATTTTGAACAGGGAGATTTGTACAACCGTGCCGACCATAATCTTTCTTTGAGCCGATTGATTAATTTGGGCGTTTTCAAATTTGTCAAAAATGAATTTGTTGTTTCGGATTCAATTAATAATAAATTCGATGTTTACTATATGCTCACGCCGCGCAAGATTCAGTCTTTGCGTTTAGAAGCTTTGGGTAGGACAAATTCAGCCAATTACGCAGGAAGTGAATTAAATTTAAACTGGACACACCGAAATATTTTCCGTGGTGCAGAACAATTGAAAGTTGCTGTTTATGGTGCATTTGATGTACAAATCGGAGGGCCAGCAGATGCAGCAAATATGTTTCGTGCAGGAGCCAATGCGCAGTTGTCTTTTCCCAGAATCATCGCACCTTTTCGTTTTCCATCATCCAGTGCCTACATTCCCAGAACTAATATCAGTATAGGATATGAATTCCAGAACCGTACAGATCTATACACACTCAATAATTTCAACGCTTCATTTGGGTATGTTTGGAAAGAAAACGAAAGAAAAGAACATGATTTGAAAATCATCGATATCACTTATGTTGCTCCTGCAAACGAAACTGATAAATTTTTAGCTCTTGCAGCAGACAATATTTATTTAAGTAGAATTACAGATCAGCAATTGATTTTCGGGCCAACGTATGCTTATACTTATACAACGACGATGCTTCCTCGAAAAAATACGATTTATTACCGTGGAATGTTGGATTTAGCAGGGAATTTAACGGGTTTACTTTCGGGAGCCAATGCGAAAGAAGGAGACCAGAAAACCATTTTTGATGTTCCGTTTAGTCAATATTTAAAAATGGAAAATGACTTCAGGTTTTATCATAAATTCAGTGAAAAAAGTTCGTTTGCTTCGCGAATTATCGCAGGAGTCGCTTATCCATATGGGAATTCGGTTGATATACCTTTTTCACGTCAGTTTTTTGTAGGTGGAAGCAACAGCATCAGAGCATTCCGTGCACGAACTTTAGGCCCGGGAAGTTATGATCCAAGAAGCCAGGAAGAAGATGCATTTTTCTTTGACCAATCGGGTGATGTGAAATTGGAACTCAATGCAGAGTACCGTTTTAATGTATACAACTTTCTGAATTTAGCGGCTTTCGTCGATGCGGGAAATATCTGGCTAGTCAATGAAGATGCACAACGTCCCGGTGCTAAATTTTCAAGCGAATGGATGAGCGAAATAGCAGTAGGAGCGGGGTTAGGTGTTCGTTTGGATTTTTCGATTTTGGTTTTGAGATTGGATTTGGCAATGCCTTTGCGTGTTCCTTACTATGAAAAAGGCGATCGCTGGACTTTTGATAAAATCGATTTCGGAAGCAGTGACTGGCGAAAAGACAATTTGATTCTTAATATTGCAATCGGATATCCGTTCTAACAATTCATTTTATTTTTTTTCAGATAACTTTGGCAAAGTAGTTGAATATAAACCTCATGTAAACTTTAAAAACATTAGATATGAGAAGTATTCTTTGGTTAGTAGCTGTAATATGTATTATCATTTGGGTGTTAGGATTAATGGGAGTCGGTGGAGGAATGGGCATGGGAAATTTGATCCATATACTATTGGTAATTGCAGTGATCGTTGTTTTGTTCAATATTATTTCAGGACGCAAACCGCTTGATTAATAATTTTACTTTGAACAAATGAAAAATTGCGTCAGGTCGACTATCTGACGCAATTTTTTTTAGAATTAATTCAAATCAATCATATTTCCTTTGGAATGGTATTTGGTTCTGAATAAATTAAGTATGAAATAGATAGATTTTAAGTTTAATTAAAAATTCGAAACTATGCAGACCAAACACATCGACACCCAAGCCCAGTTAAGAGAAGCAAAATCCGACCTTAAATTACAAATGGTCGAAACTGATCGTGAATTGAAGGAAAATTGGATTTTTGCAATGATTGACAAATTATTAGGTGGTAAAAAAAAGAAATCTAAAATAGACGAAACTACGCGTGACAATTTGAAATTCCTTGCTTCTCAACAGTCCAAAAAGATAGATTTAGGGAAAGTGGGTAAAGTTGCATTGTCGATAGGTTTGACCATTGCGGCACCAATTATCGCTAAAAAATTGCTGGATTTAAAGAAAAACAAAATCTAATCACAATATGGAAGACATCATCGGTACAACAGCAGGCGTTTTGACTTCCGTAGCGATGGTGCCCCAACTCCTCAAAGTTATCAAAGAAAAAAATGTGGAAGACATCTCCGGTCTTATGCTTGGCGTTTTGATTACAGGGCTTTCACTTTGGGTTTGGTATGGGTTTATGAAAGGTGAATGGCCTATAATTTTGTCCAATTCCTTTGCCATTTTAGTCAATTTAATTTTGGCATTTTGTGTTTTTAAATTTAAACACAAAAATTAATTTTCTATTTTATTTCTTTTTTAGAACTTTCTTTTTTTGCTTTAAAGAATCAATTTCCTGTTTGTTCTTTTTGAGGTTGTCATTGATGGATTTCTGTTTGGTGCTGTCAATTTCTTTTTGAAGCTGATTCAAAGAATCTTCAGCTCCTGTGGAACCGGAAGAACCGGTTTCAAGCGCACTCTGGAACGGATAATCTCCAAATAAACTGACCAACCTAAACGTACTGTAAATCGTACGGTTTCTGCGGTTTCCCAAAGCAATGATTACAGTTTGGTTTTGATAATCACGTACATAAGTGGAATTATTTCCGTGCCACCAACCGTTATGGTAAAGAATTTTGTTGCCATTGTCCCATTCCATCAAACGGATACCCAATCCATAATTTTTTACTCCTTTGCTTTCGTAACTGTAACCTTTCCAAGCTTCTTCTTTTAATTTTTTCGGAAGAAATTTATCGGAATACATCGCAATATCCATTTTGAGCAAGTCTCTTGGAGTTGAATAAATATTTTTGTCTCCATAAGTGGCATCAAGATGGTCATAAGCCCATTCTTTTCCATTGTATTCATAAGACTTGGAAACTTTTGCAGAATCTTTTTTGAAATCAAACACAAAAGTATTGGTCATTCCCAACGGTTTGAAAATCATATAATCCATGGCTTCGGCATATTTCATTCCCGTTACTTTTTCTATGATTAAAGCCAATAAAACGAAGTTGGTATTATTGTAATAGAATTTTTTTCCGGCTTTTGCCATTGCTTCTGGTTTTGAATTAATTAGAACATTTAAAACATCTTCATTGGTCATCATTTTGGTTTTGTCCCAGTATTTTTTGTCTTCAGAAAGATGTAAATAATTAGGAAGGCCGCTTCGGTGGCTCATCAGATCCTGAATGGTAACATCCTCATATGGAAATCCTTTCAGGTATTCATCGACTTTGTCGTTGAGTTTTAATTTTTTATTTTCAACTAATTTCAGGATGGCAAGTCCGGTCATGACTTTTGTTATGGATGCAATGTGCAAAGGTGTTTCAGATGTAAGTTCTTTTTTTGTTCCGATATCTGAAAAGCCTGAATATCCTTCGTATAAAATTTTTCCGTTTTGGGCTACGAGAAATCCGCCACTTACATTTTTATGAAGCCAAAATTCTTTGTAAAAACGGTCAAGTAAACCATATTTATTTGCTTTATCTATAAGATTTGTAGATGCAAATTCAAATTCGTTTGCCCAATTGAGTGAATCATATCTTGGAATCGAATCTTTGTATTTTTCTGTAGAAGTTAGGTTTAAGTTTTCGTCTGTTTTTTTACAATTTATCAGTGTTAAGGAAATTATGGCAATCATCGCCCACATCCATTCTTTCATTCTTTCCGCTTTTTGAGGGACAATTTAATATAAAACTCAAAAACCTGAATCAAATTTAACTTTTTGCTAAGACTTTTTTATCTGTGCAGAATTGAATTCACTTAATAAAATTCCCGTTGCCATAGCGACATTCAGGCTTTCGGTTTGCTGAAGTTTTCCAAATCTGGGAATCGTGATTCTATGGGAAACAAAAGGAATCAGTTCATCAGAAATTCCATTGGCTTCGTTGCCCATTAGTAAGATAGCATCGCTTGGGAAATCCATTTTGTAAATATTTTTTCCATCCATAAAAGTTCCTAAAATCGGATTTTTATAGGTTGAAAAAACTTCTTTTAAATCTACATAATTGACCTGAACGCGCAAAAAAGAACCCATTGTTGCTTGAATTACTTTAGAGTTGTAGATATCCACCGTTTCATACGAACATATAATCTGCTCAATTCCAAACCAATCCGCCAATCTGATGATGGTTCCCAAATTTCCCGGATCGCGAATGTCATCCAATGCGATGACCAATCCATTTAAATTCATTTTTTTTTGCTGAGGGATTTCACACAAGGCTAAAGCGGTGTTGGGCTGGACTAGCTGGCTGATTTTTTTGAGTTCATTTTCAGAAATTAAAATTTGCTCAACCGATTTTGAATTGAATATTGCCGAAGTGGTATAAATTTTGTCAATCCTGAAAGGACTTTTAATAAGTTCGTCGATGATTTTAACACCTTCAACCGTGAACTTGTTATATTTTTGCCTAAATTTTTTTTTGACAAGCGAATTGATTAGCTTGCTATCACTATTAGTTAACATCTGAAATGAGGTATCTAACCACAAAGATAATATTATTCATCGGTTTTCTGTTGATTGTGTACAGTTGCAGTACAACCAAAAAAGTGCCTGAAGGAGAATTTTTGTTGACTAAAAATAAATTTGAATTTGATGGAAAAGAAAAACCATTCAAATCAGAACTTCAAGATTATGTAAAACAACGTCCCAATAGTAAATTCCTCCAAATAATTCCATTTCAGCTTCTTTTATACAATATGAATCCTGCAGAATTGGATACGGTTTTTGAGGAATATTATGATTTGACCCAAAAGAAAAGAACGCAGGAATCTCTGGATAGCTTGTTTTTGAAAAACGGATTAGAGAAATATGTAGGAAGAAATTTCTGGCTAAAAAGATTCATTTATAATTCAGGAAAACCACCTGTTATAATAGATACTGCAATGTCAGCATTCTCTGAAACCAATCTGGAGGGATTTTATTTTGACAAAGGTTATTTTGATGCCCATGTGCAGTCATCGCACAATTTGGACAGCTCTTCTAAAAAAGGACAGGTTAATTATAAAATTAATCCCGGGGAGGCATCATTTATCAATTCTTACAAAACTCAGATTACTGATACTATTGTCAAAGGAATCTATGAAAGAACAATTGAAAGGAGCAACGTAAAATCAGGAAATCGTTATGACATGGATGATTTCGTTGCGGAAAAAGACAGAATTGTCGAAATGATGAGAAACCGCGGTTATTATAAATTTAATGATTTGGGTAATGATGTGGAATTTACCGCTGATACAACACACAGTGACAAAGCATTGGATGTGACTTTGCTCATTCCGGCAGAAAAAAAATCAGATTCCACTCATTTGAACAAAATATTTAAACGCTACAGATACAATCAAATTCATATTTATCCTGATTCTGGTCCTGTACCAAGCGGGCAGCCAAAACCGGAATATTTTGATACAATTTACGAAGGTTATCATTTACATTATGTCAATCCGGAAATGAAACATCGACCGAAATTTTTTACAGACGCAATGGTGGTAAGAGAAAAAGGTTTATACAGATACGATTCAGAAGTTCAAACCAAAAGAAATATTTTAAAAAGAGAAGGGGTAAATCTGGTAGCATTCACTGATTCTGTGGCTTTGGATTCTTTGTTAAATGTCAAGATTTACATCACCCCCAAAAAGAAATATGATTTATTCTACGGAGCAGATTTGTCTTGGTCGGAATTTATGAATTTTGGTGTTTCTCCGCGGGTAACATTATTGGCTAGAAATTTATTCAGAGGCGGAGAAAATCTGGAAACCACATTCAGAGGAACTTTAGGAAATGTAAACGAAAAATTCTCAGATGACGGAACTTTTTTCAATGCATTTGAAATGAGTTTCAACACGGCTTTGAAATTTCCTTATTTGGTTTTTCCCTTTAATCTCGACGGCGTTTTTCCGAAAAGATATTTCAAACAAACTGATTTGAGATTAGGAGCCGGTGTTCAGCGGAATATAGGATTGGGTCGTGTAACTTATAGCACTGGAATGGATTATAATATTTCATTTCGCGATACCCACGAACACCGTCTGAGTATTTTCAATACTGAGTTCATCACAAATCTCGAGAAAGAAAAATATTTTGATGTTTTTGTTGCAGATAGAGGGATCAGGGATAATATGTTTGGCCAATATTTTATTTATGATGAAAACGTTGGTATTCAGTATAATGCTAATTTGATTTCTGATGATGAAGTCATCAATCTACTCTTAAATGATGTGGGTTTTTTAAATTCACTGGATGAAGAAACTGGAGCAAGAGACCTGAGTGTTTTTGCAAATATGTATTTCCGTAAGCAGACCATCACGCAAGATGTTTTGATTTCTTCCATGATTTATCAATACAATTATGACGAAAGCAAAAGAACCCGGGTAAAGCACCCTTGGTTTTTCCGTGGAAGGATTGAACTCGCAGGAAATGTTCCGGCATTATTGGACAATGCATTCGGATTTGAAAAAACTCAGATGGCTTCGGGGAAAGAATCGGGAATGTTGTTCAATGTTCCTTATTCTCAATTCATTAAAGTAGATTTAGACGTAAGGAAATATTTCAATTTAAGTCCAAAATCAAGTATTGCAACACGTGCATTTGTCGGGTTGATTGAGCCTTACGGAAATGCCGATTTCATTCCATTTTCGAGAAGTTATACCGCAGGTGGTGCTAACGATATGCGTGCTTGGGTGGCAGCAACTTTGGGTCCGGCAGACATTCCACGTTTTGATGGGGGAGAAGATATTTTTGCGATTTCTAATATGAAGTTACTTTTGAGTGCCGAATATAGATTTAACATTACAGGCATTTTCAACGGGGCATTTTTCGTCGATGCCGGAAATATCTGGGGAACCGATAAAGACTACGAACCTTCTTTGTTTCAATTCAAAGATTTTTACAAAGAAATGGGAGTAGGTTCAGGGTTAGGGCTTAGACTGGACTTGACTTATTTTTTGATCAGAGCAGATTTCGCTTATAAAATTCATGATCCATCTTTCGAAGAAGGAAACAGATGGCGTTTCAACGATTTCAATATTTTGCGCCCGCGACTGGCATTTGGTATCAATTATCCTTTTTAAATTTGAATTAATGATATTTCAGAATTACACTGATAAATCAACTTTAAACTTCAAACATTGAACTTTAAACAAAAAAATAATTAGTTTTGTAAAGCAATTCAAACAATCTTTTAAAACAACAACTATGAGCAGAAAATTCCCTGCCGGTGTAGCAACCGGTTCCTTAGTAAAAGAAATCATTCAGGATGCAAAAGAAAATAAATATGCACTTCCGGCTTGTAATGTAATTGGTTCAAGTACTGTAAATGCAGCCATGGAAGCCGCAGCAGAAGTAAATTCACCAATTATTATTCAGTTTTCAAATGGTGGTGCAGCATTCAACGCAGGCAAAGGTTTAAAAGGTGAAAATCAGCTCGCAGCCATCAAAGGTTCAGTTGCAGGTGCATTGCATATTCACACTTTGGCGGAAGCTTACGGAGCAACAGTTATTTTACACACAGACCACTGCGCAAAAAATCTTTTGCCTTGGATCGATGGTGTGATGGATGCTAACGAAACTTATTACAAACAAACAGGTAAAACACTTTTCAGTTCACACATGTTGGATTTTTCCGAAGAACCTTTGGAAGAAAATGTAGAACTTTCTAAAAAATATTTGGAAAGAATGGACAAAGTGGATATGACTTTGGAAGTTGAATTAGGAATTACCGGAGGTGAGGAAGACGGCGTTGACAACAGTGGTGTTGATAATTCATTGTTATATACACAGCCTGAGGAAGTTGCTTATGTTTATGAGCAATTGAAACAGGTAAGTAACAATTTCTGGGTAGCAGCTGCATTTGGAAATGTTCACGGAGTTTACAAACCAGGAAATGTAGTTTTGACACCTAAAATTTTAGATAATTCTCAGAAATATATTCAGGAGAAATTTAATACGAAAACCAATCCTGTTGACTTCGTATTCCATGGCGGGTCTGGTTCTACATTGGAAGAAATCCGAGAAGCAATTGGATATGGTGTTATCAAAATGAATATCGATACCGATTTGCAGTTTGCTTTCATGGAAGGAATCAGAGATTATTTCGGTTCGAAATCAGAATATTTAAAAGCCCAAATCGGAAATCCGGACGGAGCAGACAAACCGAATAAAAAAATCTACGATCCACGTGTTTGGGTGAGAGAAGGTGAAGTAACATTTAAGAAAAGATTGATCCAGGCATTTGAAGATTTGAACAACGTTGGAAGACTTGGATAAAAATATTTTAATAATAAAGAAGAAAAAGGAAAAATGGCTTGGTTCAGAAGAAATAAAAAAAATATAACCACATCAACCGAGGAGAAAAAAGACGTTCCAAAAGGACTCTGGTACAAATCTCCAAGTGGAAAAATCATAGGTACAGAAGAATTAAAGGCAAATCTTTATGTAAGTCCTGATGATGATTTTCACGTACAGATAGGCAGTCAGGAATATTTTGAAATTCTTTTTGACGAAGCCAAATTCAAAGAATTAGATGCCAAAGTAGAAAGCAAAGATCCGCTGAATTGGGCAGATACGCAGAAGTACAAAGACCGTCTGAAAGATGTAAAAAAGAAAACCGGTTTGACAGATGCCATCCGCAATGCAACCGGAAAGATGAACGGAAGAGAAGTAGTGGTTTCTGCTATGGACTTCAAATTTATCGGAGGTTCTTTGGGTTCGGTAATGGGAGAAAAAATCGTGAGAGCGATTGATTATGCTATTAAAAATCACCTTCCTTACGTATTGATCACTCAATCAGGTGGTGCGCGTATGATGGAAGCAGCGATTTCCTTGATGCAGTTAGCAAAAGTAGAAGCCAAATTATCACAGCTTTCAGACGAAAAAATCCCTTACATTACCGTTTTGACGAATCCAACTTTTGGTGGAATTACAGCTTCATTTGGATCCATTGGAGATTTGGTATTGGCAGAGCCGGGAGCGTTGATCGGATTTGCAGGACCCCGTGTTATAAAAGAAACTATAGGTAGAGATTTACCAGAAGGATTCCAAACTTCTGAATTTCTTTTGGAAAAAGGCTTCATCGATATGATTGTACACCGCAAAATGCTTAAAAAGCAGTTGACCGATTCTATCAATATGTTGATGCCTGAAAATATTTCAAAAAAATAATTTAAATTTTGCTTTTAAATAAAAGGTTTGTTTATATTTGCATCCCGTTTGCGAGAATAGCTCAGCTGGTAGAGCACGACCTTGCCAAGGTCGGGGTCGCGGGTTCGAGTCCCGTTTCTCGCTCAAATTGAAATAATAAAAGTACCCTAAGCCCTGGTGGTGGAATTGGTAGACACGCAGGACTTAAAATCCTGTGCTCATTAGAGCGTGCGGGTTCAAGTCCCGCCTGGGGTACCAAACAGGACAAGTGATCAGGTTGATTGTTTGTCCTGTTTTTGTTTGGCGCTAATTCATTGTAAATCTGGGCAATGTATCAACATGTTGATTTACCACTTTCATCAAAACTCAAATCTGATTATCACTAATTTAATATTTATAAAAAACATCAAATCACCTATGATGTCATTGGGAAAAGAATATGAAGTCGATGAACTCTGTACTTATAAAAATCGGAAATAAAGAAAAAAGAATCTGGATTGTCTACGCATTGGAATGAATAAGTAAGAAGATAGTTTCATTCAATATCGGAAGAAGAACCAATCAAACTTTGAAATCAGTCATTGAAACTTTACATCTCTCAGAGATAAAGAAAATATTTACCGATAAACTTAAAAGCTATAAATCTTTAATCCAAAAAGAAATTCATAAAATAACTCGTTTTGCCATTAGTTCTAATTCTTGACACTCAGAACTCATTGAAAAGAGTGAACCGCAGAACAATTTGTTTTTCGAAAAGTATAATCATGTTGAATTCAATTCTGAAAATTTACTTTTGGAGTTGAAATTCAAACTTCAATATTTCCAAAGTATTGTAGATGATGTTAGTATTAAGATTGTTTAATAATTGAAAAATAGAAAATTTAGATTTTCATTTATTCTAAATTTCTTCTAAATTGAAATGTTAAATTTGTTAAATGAAGATACTAATCATAGAAGACGAAGAAGAACTTTCTAAAAGTATAGTTGAATATCTCTCAGAAGAAAAGTATTTGTGTGAGTCTGTATCCACCTTTGCGCAAGCTATGGAAAAAATAGAGGGATACAATTATGATTGTATATTACTGGATATAACTCTTCCCGACGGTAATGGACTGAAAATTTTAGAAGAATTAAAGAAAGAAAATAAACAGGACGGGGTAATTATTATTTCAGCAAAAAACTCATTAGATGATAGAGTGATGGGGCTAAATATTGGAGCTGATGATTACCTTACCAAACCATTTCATTTATCGGAACTAAATGCACGTATTTATTCTATTATCCGTAGAAAACAGTTTAATAATTCCAACATCATAAAGCAGGAGGAATTAGAAATAGACTTATTGGGAAAGTCCGTTTCCATTAACGGGGAATCCATTTCACTAACCAAAAAAGAATTTGATTTACTTATTTATTTCATTGGAAATAAAAACCGGGTGCTATCCAAAAGTACATTGGCAGAACATCTTTCAGGAGATTTTGCAGATATGCTCGACAATCATGATTTTGTATATGCGCACGTTAAAAATCTGAAAAAAAAATTAAGCGATGCCAGTGGAGAGCAGCATATAAAAACGGTTTACGGGACTGGATATAAATGGGAAGGATGAAAAATTTATTACAAAAATCACTCAGACAGCTTACTATATTTGCATTTATTGTGTTTCTATTGAGCATTCCGTCTTATTTATTTTTAGTTGACTGGATCTGGCTTAAAGAATTAGATGAAAACAATGAACTTACTGCTCAAAGGATTGAAAATGAATTTAATGAACAGAATATTAGTGATGAAAAATTAACTGAAAGTATTCAGTTTTGGAATGAAATCCAACCAGTAAGTAGAATTGAATTTACAGCACAACCGTTTCTAAAAGATAGTTTTTATACCATTAGACGACAAAATCCATATTCTGCGAAAGAATCTGTTGATCGTTTTCGCGGTTTGAAAACCAACATTGAAATCAATAATCAAAACTATATATTGATAGTTGAAACCAATGTTGAAGAAACCGAAGAAACTGTCGGTTACATTGCAATGGTTACTCTCTTGTTTTTTCTGATATTAGTTATAGGCTTCTGGATATTAAATAGGAAACTTTCCAAAAAACTATGGCAACCATTTCAGGACACTTTACAGAAATTAAAATCATTTGAATTAAATAATCAGCAGAGGATTGATTTTCAGACAACAGATACCATTGAATTTGCTGAACTGAATGCTACTTTGGATAAATTGCTCCAACATAGTATTATTACCTATAAAAGTCAAAAAGAATTTACTGAAAATGCTTCCCATGAACTGCAAACACCCTTGGCTGTACTAAAGAATAAATTGGATATATTACTGCAAAGCGATGATTTGACCGAACGGCAATATCATATCGCAGAAGAGATGAACAAAGCTCTGATAAGAAGTTCAAGAACAAATAAAAATCTATTATTGCTTGCCAAAATTGAAAACAATCAGTTTGATAATTCTGAATTTATCAGATTTGATAGTCTGTTGTATCAAAGTATCGAAGGGCTTCAGGAACATTTCAGAGAGAAAAATATAGATATCGAGATTGATATTAATTCAGACATAACAGTAAAAGGAAATATAGGATTGACAGAAGTTTTGATTAATAACCTTTTGGTCAATGCTGTTAGACATACTTTAGTGGGAAGCTCGATGCAGGTAATATTATCGCAATCTGGTTTTGAAGTGAGAAATTCGGGAGAAAAGGAACTTAATGCTGATTTATTATTCAAAAGATTTTCAAAATTGTCAGAGGACAATAGTGGGAGTGGGTTAGGATTATCAATTATTGATGAGATATGTAAACTTCATCATTGGAAAGTGAATTATCAATTTGAAAATAATTATCATATTTTTTCTGTTCATTTTTAAAATTCAAAATTTCTTCTAAATTGAAACAGTCATTTGTATCAAAATAAATACAATGGCATTACAGGAAGAATTTGAAAAACAAGGCAACTGGCTTTTTACATACAGAAGTTTTTTGCCGATAATTATTTTACTGATTGGTACAGTTTTTTACCTGAGGACAGAATTATATCCCGAAACATTTTTTCTGGAAGAGACTCCCTACGAGATTTATTTTGAGAGGCTTTGTCTATTTATCAGTTTATTTGGTTTGGTAATCAGAATTTACACAGTCGGGCATACATCTGCAAACACTTCGGGCAGAAACACAACAGAGCAAATAGCAGATAGTATCAATACGACAGGGATTTATTCACTTGTGCGTCATCCACTCTATTTAGGGAATTTTTTCATGTGGTTGGGAATTGCTCTTCTCTGCGGTAATATTTGGTTTGTGATTATTTTTTGTCTTTTTTACTGGGTGTATTATGAGCGAATCATGTTTGCAGAGGAACAATTTTTACGAAAGAAATTTGGTGAAAATTATATTGAATGGTCTGAAAAAACACCTGCATTCATTCCAAACTTAAAATTTAAAAATTTTGTAAAACCCGGTCTTCAGTTTAGTTGGAAGAAAGTTCTGAAAAAAGAAAAAAACGGTTTGGCGGCTGTATTTTTGATTTTTGCATTTTTTGATGTAATTGGAGAATTAATCGAACGCCATACGCATTTTGATTATTTCTTAATCCTAGTGTGTATAGCAACCTTCTTTTTGTACTTAATCTTGAAATACTTAAAAAAACATACAAATATCCTAAATGAAAGTGGAAGATAACCTGATTCAAAATTTCTTCAAAATTGGTTTGCAGTTTTGCTCAAAAATTAAAAAGAATGGTGAAATCATTAAAGTTAGCAATTTTTATTTTCATGACATTTTCTGCGGTGTCTTATGCCCAGGTACCGTCAGTTACGATTTCAGGAACTGTCAAAAGTAAATCAGATCAATCTGCATTACCCTATGCTTATGTTGATTTATTCAGCAAAAAAGAACCAATAATTATTTCAGGAGCAGTCACAGATGAAGAGGGTAGATTTTCATTACCTGAAATCGAACCGGGAAATTACATACTTGAAATATCATATTTAGGGTTTGAAACGAAACAAGAATCCATTTATGTTGGAAGTCTATCAGAATTTATAGAATTACCTGTCTTTGAACTTAACGAAGAATTAACCGTTTTAGAAAGTGCAGTCATTACAGGCGCAGTCAGTGGCGTAAGCAATAAATTGGACAAAAAAACTTATTCATTAGAAGACAATATCAGTCAAAGCGGAGGTTCTGTTTTGCAAAGTATGCAGAATCTACCCGGCGTGACTATACACGATGGGAAAGTACAATTGAGGGGAAGTGATAAAATTACTGTTTTGATTGACGGAAAGCAGACATCATTGACGGGTTTTGGAAGCCAGAAAGGATTGGAAAACATCCCTGCATCGGCGATTGATAAAATTGAAATCATCAACAATCCATCTTCAAAATATGATGCAAATGGTAATGCAGGTATCATCAACATCATCATGAAAAAAAACAAGAAAAATGGATGGAATGGTAAAGTTGGACTGACCACAGGTTTGGGTTCGCTTTGGGAGAGAAAAGAAAACCTTCCAACAATAAGACCGCAGTACACTTTAACTCCAAAAATTAATCCTTCGGTTTCGCTTAATTATAGGAAAGACAAGGTCAATTTCTTTTTACAGGCGGATAATCTTTATACAGAAACACTTAATAAAAATGAATATGTAACCCGAACTTATGATGACGGAACTGTTCTTCATTCGCAATTTAAACGCAATAGAAACACAAATTATCTTACAGTAAATACGGGAATTGACTGGTACATCAATGATAAAAATACATTGACTATATCAGGTATGTACGGAAATGAAAAAATCATAGACAAAGGAGATCAGCCAATATTTAATGCAGACTATTCTGAAAGAAAAAGACTTTGGCAGTTTTTGGAGGATGAAGTGCTTACTACTGCGATGGTTTCAACTTCATTCCAACATAAATTTGATGAACCAGGACATCAATTGAACATTGCTTTCAATTATACATTTCATAGGGAAGATGAGAAGTATTTCTATGATAATTTTTTGCCTAATTCTACAGGTTGGGATGATTTCAAATTATTGGCAGATGAGCAGGTTTATGATTTTAATTTAGATTATTCCAAACCTTTGAAATATGGACGTTTAGAAGCAGGGATTAAATTTCGAAATAGGAGTATTCCAACCGATATGCAATTCTTTCCGGGAGAAAATTCAGTGATGGATCTGGATGCAGATGGTCAGGCAACTTATAAAGAATTGATACCTGCTGTATATGGTAATTATGTTTTTGAAAATGAAAAATGGGAGGCAGAATTAGGCTTACGTCTGGAGTATGTGAAAATTCGATATGATGTGGATGCAAACCACAATACTTATAAAAGTGATGGTTATGACTATACGCAACCTTTTCCTAATCTTCGTTTAGCTTATAAACTCAATGATAATAATAAAATTTCAATTTTCTACAACCGAAGAGTTGACCGTCCAAATGAGGTTGACATCCGAATCTTCCCCAAATATGATGATGCTGAAATTATTAAAGTCGGAAATCCAAGTCTGCGCGCTCAATTCACAAATTCCATAGAATTAGGCTATAAAAATACATGGAGTTCAGGTCATTTGTATGGTGCTCTTTATCATCGGTTTGCTGATGGAACTATTACACGAATTTCCAGCATCGTTCCGGGAAATATTCTGGTGTATGCTATATTTCAAAATGCAGGAAGAAGTTACAATTCAGGTATAGAGACTATTTGGAATCAGAAAATATCGAATATTTATTCCTTCAATTTCAATGGAAATATTTACAGAAATCAAATCAATTCCTTTACAGTGGAAAACCTATATCCTGAACCTAACATATATTCCGCGCCCGAACAAACAGCTATTTCAGGAAATCTGAAACTGAACAATACATTTCGATTTGCAAAAAATTGGGATGCACAAATATCAGCTACATACCTGGCACCGGATATTATTCCGCAGGGAAAAATAGGTTTCAGATATTCATTGGATGCGGGTGTGAAAAAATCAATTCAAAACGGGAAAGGAGAAATTTTCTTAAATGCCAATGATTTATTTAATACAATGGTTATAAAGAGAAAGATAGAGGGTTCAGGTTTTAGCTATACCAGTGATGATTATTATGAAACACAGGTGGTTCGGATTGGATATAGTTACAAGTTTTAAAAAAAAGAAATATGAATTTGATTCTAAGAGAAACAGAGAAATACATTCGATCATTTCTCAAAGATAATCTTTCCGAAAAACTGCTTTTTCATAACATCAGTCATACTTATGAGGTGGTAGAGGCTGTGAAAGAAATCGGAACGACCTGTAATTTATCTCTTAAGGAAATGATCATTGTTGAAGTAGCTGCATGGTTTCATGATTGCGGATATGCTCATGCTTATCACGGACATGAAGAAGAAAGTAAAAAAATAGCAAAAGCTTTTTTAGAAAGTTTAAAATGGGATTCGGCAAATATCACTGCAGTACTGAAATGTATAGATGCGACTAAATTTCCACAGTATCCTGATTCTTTAATCGACAAAATTCTGTGCGATGCAGACATGTATCATTTTACGCGAGCAAGTTATCTTAAATATGAGAAGGCATTAAGATTTGAATTTGAAGTTTTCCTTGGTTTGACTTTTACTGATGAACAGTGGAATAATGAAAACATTTGTGTGATGGATGGTCATACCTATCAAACTGAGTATGGCAAGCAGGTCTTGACTAAATTTAAAGACATTAATCTTCAATTATTAATAAATAAACAAGTATAAAATGTCGTCAAACATCACAAAAATATTGATGTATATCACAGTTCTGGTTTCATACACGACAAATCTGTTTGCTCAAACAGAAATAGATATTGTAAATCCTGTTTTAAATGATACATTATCAAATATCAGTATCCAAGAAAATCGTCTGAATTATAAAAATCTGATTGTTCCTGTTGTTTTTGTAAGCTATGGAATTGCAAGTTTAAAAGTGAATGAGCTTCAGCAATTGAATCTTTCAACCCGAACTGAAATTCACGAGCACAGTCCAGATCATATTAGATTGGATAATTATACTCAGTATGCACCTGCAGTAATGGTATATGGATTGAATGCTGCAGGGATAAAAGGAAAGAATAATTTTAAGGACAGAACAATTATCTACGCATCTTCACAATTGATTTCAGCTGCTTTTGTTGTCCCATTAAAACATATAGTAGGGGAAGAACGTCCAGACGGCTCTAATAATAAATCATTTCCTTCAGGGCATACAGCAACAGCATTCTCTTCAGCACAATTCATGTTTCGGGAATACAAAGATTCTAACTTTCTTTTGAGCATTTCAGGCTATTCGTTTGCTGTTTTTACAGGAGTTTACAGAGCTTTGAATGATAAGCATTGGGTAGGCGATATTGTAGCTGGTGCAGGCTTTGGAATTCTATCGACAGAACTTGCTTATTTTTTATACCCTAAAATAAGTTCCGCTTTTTCAGGAAAAAATAATGATACGATGGTTATACCTTTTTATCAAAATAAAAGTTTTGGGATAGGCTTGGTAAAAAGATTTTAGATTAGATGAATCAAACATGTTGACTTTATTTAGTTTTTTATTATCCAATATTCATCATAAAATTCATTGTTAATAAATAAAGAAACCGAACATTTCTGTCCGGTTTACTCACAATTTAAACCTAATAAAACTTAAAATCCGATTACGGAAATCTCCTTATTTTCTACAATTCCCGAATTTTTCAAATCATTCAGATTGATGGTTCCGGTAATGTATTCGTAATTTTTACTTTTGTAGTGTTCATCGATGTTTTGAAACAATTTAGCATTGAAATGAATGTCCGGATGAAAACCCACATAAAACTTTCTCGTCACGGGAACATCGCCATGAAATCCATTTCTGACTCCTTTTCTCAATTCATATTTATAATCATAACGAAGCGCAGAAATATCACTCAAAACCGCTGAAGAAGTAGGGAATCTGCCGGCACCTTTTCCATACAAAAATTGTTCGTCCGCCAATGCACTTCCAATCAAAACCCCGTTGAATTCATTGTTGACCAATCCCAGAGTTTTCGTTTTTTCAATAAAAGTTGGAATTACTGTCGGGATTAATTCCTGCGTTTCCGCATCCAGATTGCAGCTCGCAATCAACTTGATGATTTGCCCTTTTTCACTTGCGTATTGGAAATCTTCCGGTTTCAGCGAAGTAATTCCTTTGGTCAAAATGTCTTCCGTCGAAACCAATCTCCCAAAAGCATGCAAAATGATAATGCTCAATTTATTTGCAGCATCAAATCCTTCCACATCCAAAGTTGGGTCACTTTCCGCGAAACCATTTTCCTGTGCGGCTTTCAGTGCGCTTTCATAACTTTCATTTTCCGAACGCATTTTAGTCAAAATGTAATTCGTCGAACCATTGACAATTCCTTGGATGTAATTCAACAAATCATTGTCATAATATTCCTCCAGATTTCTCAAAATCGGAACGCTTCCGCAAACCGCGGCTTCATAAAGAAAGGAAACATTTTTCTCCCGTTGCAATTCAATCAATTCTAAATGATTTTCAGCAATCATTTTTTTGTTGGCGCTGACAACTGATTTTCCGCTGTTCATAGCTGTTTTTACGATTTCAAAAGCTGCGTCCGCATCGTCAATCAGTTCCACAACCACGTCGATTTCCTCATCGTTCAAAATGTCATTCGCCTCTGTGGAAAATAATTCCGACGGAGCATTTCTCTTTTTGTCAGGATGTTTGATGACAATTTTTTTGATGTGGGCATTCAATTGTGGCTTTTCTGAAAGAACCTGATAAATCCCTTCACCCACCACACCAAATCCAAATAATCCTATGTTTAATTTTTTCATTTAATTCGATTTAATTTTAAAAGAGTCAAGCACCGACCCTACAGTTTACCGCAACATAACCGGTGCTTTTCTCATCATTTAAAAACTATGAACTGATTTTATTTTTTTAATTATCCAACTTTTAATTGGGCGCATCCCTGTTGCGATTCAAATCATTTATAAATTTCAAAAGGGTATCGCAACACGGTCGGGCTCTCGTCACTCGCTTTCCCGTGAAAAACGGGAAGAGCTCAAACAGATGCCTCCATCCCTTGCGCGGGACAACCGATAATTATTATTTTATTGAGCTTCTAACTTCTGACCTTTAACTTCTAACTTCAAAGTCCCCAAAGCATTTTCGATGTCTTTGATCAAATCCTCCACATCTTCAATTCCACATGAAAGACGGATCAAAGAATCCTGAACCCCTGAGCTCAACCTTTTTTCTCTTGGGATCGAAGCATGAGTCATTTGTGCAGGATGACAAAGCAAACTTTTTACGCCGCCTAAACTTTCTGCCAATTTGAAATAATTGGTTGAAGTCACAAATTGGTTTGCAGCTTCTACCGTATCTTCTTTCAAACTAAATGAGATCACACCGCCGAAAAGTCCGTTTTGTTGTCTTTTTGCAATTTCGTGGTTCTTGTGTGTAGTTAATCCGGGGTAATAAACTTTGTCTATTTCCTGCCTCGTTGTCAGATATTCTGCAATTTTACTCGCATTTTCGCTTTGTTGTCTGACCCTTAATTCTAAGGTTTCTATACCACGTATCGCCAAAAAACAATCCCACGGACCTAAAATTCCTCCGGTTGCATTTTGTATGAATTTGATTTTTTCTGATAATTCAGGTGTTTTTGTAACCACCAATCCCGCAACCAAATCCGAATGACCGGCAATGTATTTGGTCGCGCTATGGATGATGATGTCCGCTCCCAATTCGAAAGGCAATTGTGCTACCGGACTGGCAAAGGTATTGTCCACCACTACAAGTGCCCCGAATGGTTTTGCGATTTCAGAAACTTTCTGAATATCTGTTACTTTCAAAGTTGGATTGGTCGGAGACTCGATCCAGATGAATTTTGTTTTTTCATTGATGAATTCAAGGATGTTTTCAGCATCGGTCGTGTCAACATAGTGAATTTTGATGCCTAATTTTTCGTAAATGTGTGTGAATAGTCTGTATGCCCCTCCGTAAATATCATCAACCGCAATGATTTCATCGCCGCTCGAAAGTAATTTAGCTACAGCATCGATTGCTGCCAATCCGGTCGCAAAAGCAAATGCATTGTCTCCGCCTTCCAATTTTGCAATGATGTCTTCCAAAGCTTTTCGGGTTGGATTGTTGCTTCTTGCATAATCGTAACCTTTGTGAACGCCTGGCGCTTCCTGTACAAAAGTGGAGGTTTGGTAAACCGGAACTGAAATAGAACCCGTCAATGGATCTACCGGTACTGAATGGATGATGTCTGTAATTCTGCTCATTTTATAAGATTTTTTAATGTTACTATTTTGATTTAAAATCTCACCAAGAGCAGCATCAGAAAAGCCAAAATAAAAAAAGGCTCCTCTGATAAGTCAGAAGAGCCTTGTATATATTTTGTGTATATCTAAAACTGTGTCTGTACCTATCTTTCCGCTTTGCAGCGGCTGGACGTAGCACCTTTCTTCCTTTTACAGAAGAGGTTGCTAAAGCTTCAACGGGCCATTTCCCTCAGCTTTTCTTGATAAGAATAATTGTTATGAACTTCTCGGTTGCAAATTTAATGCTGAATAATTTAATTATCCAAATTAAATTTCAATAAAATTAAAAATAACTTATAATTAACTGATTTATTGTGTTTTATGAAGTTAATTATAACCCCAAGCTTACACCAAAGATAGGTCTGAGTCCTGTTGAGAATAAACTATCGTCTTCTTTGTAAAGCACATTGTACATCAATCCGCCAAAAAATTGAACTCTTCCGGAACTTCTGTAACCGCCTCCGGCCCAAAGCGCACTTTCATCAAAGTTATATTTATTGGAGCCTCCAAATTCATAATCATATTTCTGTGAACCGATGTAATGTTCAAAATGTGTTCTGATAAATATGTTCTGGATCGGATAAAAATTTACATAAGGTCCGAAATTGAAAAGATTTTGTCTGGAATCACTCCATTTCGAATATTGATACCCCGCTGTCACACCCGCTTCGAGCATCGGCATGATTTCATATCCGGCAAACGGAGAAATGGCAAATCCAAAATAATCATTGCTTCCAAAACTTAATCCGAGACCGCCTCCAAAACGCCATTTGGAGGTTTCTTGTGAGAAAGAATTTACAGAACAAATTAAGGCAAAAAGTATAATTATTTTTTTCATGAGCTAAATTAGATAGCTGCAAAGATGAAATTATTTTTTAGGAATTCCTAAGATTTCAGTAGCTCCCAGACAATGGATTCCATGTTTGTCATAAGTGGTTTTGGAATTGATTTGGACGGTTTGTAAAGATTCTTTTTGTAGATTTTGGATGGCTTTTTTGAGCTTGCCTTTTACTTTTCCTTTGGGCGCATAAAAAATCTCATTGTTGACGATGTAGCAATCTTGATTTTCCATCGTTTTTCTGGATTTGTCTGAATAAAAAAACATTCTGTATTTAGTCAAATACAAATTTCCATCTTTGAGTTCGAGAGGTTCTCCGCTGAGTTTTTTGATGTTGGGATTGGCGTTGGAATTGAGTTTTCCGAGTAGGATTCCGTTGTTATTTTTGGTGAAATCTGTGGCTTGCGAATCTTGTTTTCCTTTCAAATTATAATACACTTTTAAATTGGATTCCGATTCGATTTTAATTCCAATTAATTCATCGTAATTGAAATAAATTTCTCCCGGACTTTGCGCATTCATCCATCCCGAAAAACATAAAAAAGTTAAGGTCAAAACTAAATTTTTCATCATTCAAATTTTCGTTTTTATAGAAAAAATTAGACCAAATCAACTCTTTCAATTTATTTTTTACCTTTAATGAAATTTCAAATTTGTCCAAATTCAAAAAACATAAAAAGATTTATTACGTTCCCGGAATCATTAGTTTGATTGTAATTCCTTTGATTTTGTGGCATTATGGAACGCAATACATTCAGGAAAATGATTACAGAGTGTTGGGTTTTAATATGCCTCCAAAGGATTATATGGAAGAAGAAGAGTTTGCTGAAGTTTTTGCCGATATGAAATATGATGATGTCAAAGTACCATCAAATTTTTCATATGAAACAGAGCTCAAATATTTAAATTTAGTTAAAGATTTACAAGAAAAAAATATTGATAAAACAGCCATTCGATTTCAGCTTACTGAAGATAATACTTATGGAGATATTGTTAACTTGTTAAACATAATGGAAAAAGCTGAACAGCCAAGGTATGGTTGGAAACTTGAAGAAAATACTTTTGAGGTAATTCATATCAAACAACATAATGAAGATGTGATGATGTGTGGAACTTTTTTTTTACATCATGACTTAGAATCTGTAATTAAGTCTGATCTTAATGTGAAAGAATTCATCCAAAAAATTCCAAAATATTTTTATCCAATACTAATTGGCTATTTAATTTTGATGATCTGCGCCATTTTCCGTCCCAGAATTTTCATTCCATTGTAGTTTTTACTGATTGATTTACAGTGAAATATAAGGTTTAGTGATTTATCCAAAAATAATTTTTATATTTGCACCCGTTTTCTGGGTAGAAAACACGAATGTATAAAGATCATTTTGGGTTTTATTAGGCTGCGTAGCCATTTAAGTTCATCTTTTTCGCATTCGATTTAACAATCTCCGGTGCGAAGGCAGATGACCGATTACCGGCAAATAAAAATTTTATGATTACATTTCACGAATTAGGCTTGAACAAAAAGTTGTTACAAGCCGTGGACGAATTAGGTTTCGTTAACCCAACTCCCATCCAACAACAAGCCATCCCGCAAATCCTTGAATCTGAGAAAGATTTAATTGCTTTGGCACAAACCGGAACCGGTAAAACTGCCGCTTTCGGATTACCTATTTTAGAAAAATTAGATGCAGACAGCAGAACCGTTCAGGCAATTATTCTTTGCCCGACACGTGAACTTTGTTTGCAGATTACCAAGGATTTAGAAAATTTCGCCAAGTTTTTAGGAAACGTAGCGATCCAGCCGGTTTATGGTGGAGCAGATGCTTTGAAACAAATCAATGGTTTGAAGAAAAATCCACAAATCGTGGTAGGAACGCCTGGTAGAACTTTGGATTTGATCAAACGTGGTGCATTGAAAATCAACAACATAAATTGGTTGGTTTTAGATGAAGCAGACGAAATGTTGAACATGGGATTCCGTGAAGACATCGATTCGATTTTGGAAACAACGCCCTCAGAAAAACAAGTTTTGTTGTTTTCTGCAACGATGATGAAAGAGGTTCGCAGAATCGCTTCTGAATACATGCACAAGCCGGAAGAAATTTCAATCGGAAAAACAAATGAAGGTTCAAATGACGTTGAGCACCATTATTATATGGTTCGTGCAAATGATCGTTATTTGGCGTTGAAACGTTTGGCGGACATCAATCCAAATGTTTACGGAATCGTATTTTGTAGAACAAGAAGAGAAACCAAAGAAGTTGCAGATGCCTTGATCGAAGATGGATACAATGCAGATGCTTTACATGGTGATTTATCTCAGGCTCAACGTGATACTGTAATGGATAAATTCCGTAGAAAACAATTGCAATTATTGGTTGCGACGGACGTTGCAGCACGTGGAATCGATGTGAATGAATTGACGCACGTTATCAACTACAATTTACCGGATGATCCGGAAGTGTATGTACACAGAAGCGGACGTACAGGTAGAGCGGGAAACAAAGGAGTTTCTATCGTGATTGTACATTCAAGAGAAGGAAGAAAACTGAAAGATCTTGAAAGAATCATCGGTAAAAAAATCGAAGCGAAACAAGTTCCAACCGGAAAAGAAATTGTTGAAAAACGTTTGTTTGCGACGATTGATAAAATTGAAAAAATCGATGTTGATTATTCTCAAATCGAACCGTACTTGGAAACCATTTCTCAAAAATTGGAATGGATGGATCGTGATGAATTATTGAAACGTTTTGTTTCTTTGGAATTCACAACTTTCTTGGATTACTACAAACATGCAAAAGATTTGAATGTTTCAGAATCCGGAAGAGAGGAAAGAGGTGGTAAAATCCGTGGTGGAAATGTTCACGGAATGACTAGATTCCATATCAATGTTGGACAGAAACAACAAATCAAAATTCCTAATTTAATTGGATTAATCAACGAAAAAACGCGTAAGCGTGATATAGAAATCGGAAAAATTGAGATATTGAGAAACTTCTCATTTTTCGAAGCTGATTCTGCGCACGAACAATTGATTTTAGAGTCATTTAAAGGTGATGGCGAAATCGAAGTTCAAATCTCAATCCCTGAAAAGAAAGAAGGTAGAGGAGGAGACAGAAATGAAAGAAGTGATCGTGGCGGCGAAAGAAGAGGAGGTTACGGAAGCAAAGGAGGCGACCGCAGAAGCAGTGGTAACGGATACAAAAAAAGTTCCGGTTCTGGATCTGGAGGAAACAGAAGAAGCGGTGGTGGAGATTTCAAATCGAAATCTAAATCAGGAGGCGGTTCAAGCTCTAGCTTTGCAAGCCGTTCTAAAGGTAAAAGAAGCAGATAAGCAGTTCTTTCTTTAAGATTTTTTTAACTTATTTTAGTGTTTGGTTAAATTTATTTATATATTTTTACCAATAATTAAATTTTTATAGAATGAACAGAGGTACCGTAAAGTTTTTCAATGAATCAAAAGGATATGGATTCATTAAAGATGACGCTTCAGGAAAAGAGTATTTTGTGCACGTAACAGGTCTTGTTGACAGAGTTCGTGAAAACGAAGAAGTTACATTTGACATTGAAGATGGCAAAAAAGGACAAAATGCAGTAAATGTTAGAAGAGCTTAATTAGTTTATATAAGATTTACAACATGACAAAAAAGGTTCTGCATAAGCGGAACCTTTTTGTTTTTTATATAATTTGGAAAAAATTTAATCTTTCTTTTTCAAAAATCTTCCTTTTAAATTGAACTCAAAATCAGCGCCATTCGTCAATTCAACTTCATAAGTGTGTAATTCTTTTTCGATTTTATTGATTTTCTCTTTCTTGTGATTTTCCATTAAATATTCCATGATTTTTTTCGGAATAAATTCAGTTGGCAATACAGTGCCATTGCTCTGAACTTTTTTCCAGTACCCGAGATTGTCAAATTCAATTTTTACTTGATTGTCCAAAACAGTTTCAAATTCTTTCTTTCCCTCTTCCTCTTTTCTCAGTGCCTGCGTTATTTTTTGATTAGGAAAATTATGAGAAATGAAATCACGTGCCGTTCTTGGAAGTTCCCATTCATCAATGGTTTTTTCCTGCGCACTCAAATGAACTCCTGACAAAATCAGGAAAAAGAGTAAAAGTGTTTTTGATAAATTTTGAATCATTAGTATAGTATTAAATTCAAAGTTAACAATCGTAGTTTTTGTTTGCAACATTATTTCGACAATTCATTCGAAAACAAGAATCCTGCTATACGCTAACAGGATTTATATAATCTAAAAAAAGAATTCTAATTTTCAATTCCTATGAAAGTACCGTCAGCATTGAATTTCAAATCAACATCATTTGAAATTTCAACTTGAAATCCATAAGTTTCTTTGTCAATTCCTTCTATAAAAAATGAAGAATAATTGGCCTGTGCATAACTCAAAATTGCTTCAGGAATCAAGGCATTGGGAACTTGCTGCATATTTCCGTCGATGTCCGTCCAAAAGCCATTTGTATCAAAATCAATCTCGAAATTATTGCTCAACCAAACTTCATACAAAGTTCCGTCATTGTCTGCTGCGTTTTTCCTCACCACACGATTTGCTGTTGCTCCCGTAAAATTTGATTCGATTAAATTGCGGCTCGCTTCCGGCAATTCGGCTAACGAAATGTTCGTTTCATTGTTGTTGTCATCGTCATTGTTGCATGCTGTGAAAGAAAATAGAATTCCCGCAACAACGATTGTTTTTAGAAAAATTAGTTTCATATATGTGTTCGGATTTAATTATTAATCATCAATTCTTAAAAAATCTCCGTTCAATTTGAATTCCAGATCCAAACCATTTGTCAATTCCACATCATAAGAATTTGAATCTTTTTCTATTTTAGAAATTTTGTGCGTTGGAAAATTTTTAGAAACATAAGATGTGATTTTCTTAGGAATGAATCCTGTAGGAATAACCGCATCATTTTCTCCATCCACTTCTTCCCAATTTCCGTTGCCGTCAAACTCGATTTTCACACCATTGTCGAGCCAAACTTCATAATCGGTGCTGATCATTCCTTTGTCTTTAATTGCTTGACTTACTTTTTGTCCGGAGAAATTTTTAGAAATGAAATCTTGGGCAGTTTTAGGAAGCTCAGTTGTTTTGATGACAGTTTCCTGCGCATTTACCTGGAAACTCAAAACAAAAACTCCTAATGTCATAACCGCTTTTACTAAATTGAATTTTGTGTTCATAACTGTTGTTTTTAATTATGAGACAAATTTCAGGAAGGATTCTGGAAAGAATTGGGAATAATGAATTTTACGAATTATTTTTTCTCCAATTCAAAATAATGCCTGCTATCAAAACGATAATTGATAGATAATTCTGGATAAATTTTAACGATGGATTTCACAATCGCTAAACCTAAACCGGTAGAATTTTCATTTTGTTCGTCTTTATAAAACCTTTCAAAAATGAATTGAGAATTAAGTGGATTTTCGCCCGGATTTTGAATGGATATTTTTTCTGGAGAAATAAAAACGTTTAGAAATCCATTTTGTTCATTGTGAACAATCGCATTTTTCAATAAATTATTGATTAAAATTCCAGCTAAATCTGCATTCATTTCAAACTGAAAAATTCCATTTTCTTTAATTGTAACATTAATCTTTTTGAATTCAGTCATCATTTCCAATTCAAACAAAGATTGTTTTATCAACTCATTGAAATTCAAATTTTCTTTATGTTGAAATTGATTATTTTCAATTTTTGACAAAGTTAAAAGTGATTTATTTAATCTTTTCAAACGATTCAACATCTCATTAATTTCGCCGATTTTATGTGCTTGATTTTCAGTAATGTCTTTTTCTTCGATGAGCAATTCTAATTTATTTCCAGCAATAGCCAAAGGTGTTTGCAATTCATGCGAAGCATTGGCGATAAACTGTTTTTGCTGTTCATAAATCTTTTCATTTCGATCGATCATTGCAGATAATTCAGCTTCTAATTCGTCAAATTCTATGATTTCAGAATTTGTTTTTTCAAAACCTTTTTTAGTTCCGATTTTATATGATTTCAGATTATTTAAAATTATATAAAACGGACTCCAAGCCTTTTTCAAAATGAAATGATTGATGAGGATGATGCTACCGACAAGCGCTATGTAAAGAGCTGATAAAGCAATGAGTAGGTTTTCTATAAATTCATCTTCTTCAACCGTCGAAGTATAAATTTCTAACTGATAATTCTGATTTTGATTTTTAAAAATAGTCTGTAAAATCCTCACAGGCTCGTCGTCATTGTCATAAGCCATGTACATTTTGGAATTGTAAATATGGATTTTTTTCGAATAATTTCCTATCGGTAAAGGTGTGATTTTGAATTGAGCAATGCCGTAGTCAACCGTTTGTAAAATTTCAGAATCCGATTCAATTTCATGCAAAATTCTGATGCGGCTGTCTTTGAGTCCGTCGTCAATATTATCGTAAACCTCCTCAATAATCAAGAGGTAAAATGATGCAGCCCAAATCGCGATAATTCCCAAAATGGCAATCACTAAATAACGAAGCGTTGAATATTTAAGCGATTTATTTTTCATTTAGATTAATTTATAACCAACACCGTAAACTGCTTGAATGTCAGTGTCAGCTTGTGCTTCATTGAGTTTTTTGCGTAAATTTTTGATTTGTGAATACACAAAATCTAAACTGTCTGATTGTTCGGCATGGTCACCCCAAACGTATTCAGCAATCGATGTTTTGGTAATCAATCTTTCAGGATTGGTGATGAAATAATACAATAAATCAAACTCTTTTCGGTTCAGAATTAATTCTTCATCATTGACTTTTACAGTTCGATTTTCCGGTTCAACCTGGACATTTCGCCAATTAACAAAATTGCTTCCATTTTGATTTTTTCTTCTGATTGCAGATTTTACACGTGCGGTCAATTCAGCCAAATGAAAAGGTTTCGCGAGGTAATCATCAGCGCCCAATTCCAACCCTAAAACTTTGTCATCGATGGAATCTTTAGCCGAAATTATGATGACGGCTTCATTCTTTTTATTTTTTTTTAATTCTGAAAGCAATTCCAATCCGTTTCCGCCGGGAAGCATAATATCCAGAAGGATGCAGTCATATTCATAAGAAATGATTTTGTCCAAAGCTGAATGAAATTCTGAAGCCGATTCGATGAGATAATTGTCTTTTTCAAGCGAATCTTTCATCACTTGCAACAATTCTTTTTCGTCTTCTATAATCAGGATTTTCATACTACGAATTTAAACCAAAAATGAAGGCAAAATTAGAATTGAATTCTGGAAGAAATTGGGAATTTTAAGTCAGGACAAATCGCCAAGGTTTGTTTTTCCAGATTTCTCCGGCATAGTCGATACCGATTCTTGCGGTTGTGATGATGGTTCCTTGTATTTGAGAATATTCAATCCAAATTCGATTTGAAGTTTCTAAATCTTCACCGTAAAAGGATTTGTCCAATTGAAGCATTCTTCCTAATCTTCCGGGACCGATACAATTTTCAACGCCACGAATCAAAACTGCTTGCGGATGATTTTCTTTTCCAGTCACGAAATTCAGCATCCAATACATTCCGTAAATCAGGTAAACATAAATTTTTCCACCATCTTGAAACATAATATCGGTGCGTGGAGTTCGTCCTTTGCTGGCGTGACAAGCCAAATCATCTCCTCCAAAATAAGCTTCAGTTTCTATGATTTTGGAACGAATGACTTCTCCGTTCCCAAAATCACGCACTAAAGTTTTTCCAATTAAATTTTCTGCAACGAAAAGTGCATCGTTGTTTTGGAAAAAATCATTTGGAATTCTTTTATTCAAAATGTATTATTCTAAATTAATTTCTGGTAATATAATTTCAATTTGATTTTTATCATCAATCTTGAATTTGATTTGTTCAACAGGAATTGCAAATGTGTAAGTTTTAAATACTCCAGCATGATCTTTCATTTTTTCGGTAATCTGTATTGTATAATTTTCAATTTGTTTAAAATATCTATCAATAATCATTTGTGGTTCCATGCAAAATTTACCACTTCTATTTGAAATAAATTCTTTAGAAAAAGAATTAGATTCTAAATTGAAAATATAAAATGAGCTTGCTTCATTTAAATCACTTAATTCAGATAAATATGAAGTAGAAGGTAAGTAAATCTTATCTATTTTAAAGTTATCAGAATTTATTTTGCCACTGTATTTGAAATTAATATGACAACATGCTTGAGAGTAGTTGAAGCAACTAATTAATAGGAATAGAAATGTAAAGATGGTTTTGCTCATAAAGCTAATGTAAACAAAAATGCTGCTTAAAATTCAATCAAGCAGCATTGTATTTTTTATAAGTTTAGAATAATTTTAAACCGTCATTACTTCTTTTTCTTTTGCAGCAAGGATTTCTTCCGTTTTTACAACGAATTTATCAGTCAATCCCTGAACTCTGTCTTCATAACTTTTCTTCAAATCATCTGAAGCGTCTTCAGCTTTTTTGATGTCATTGTTGGCATCTTTACGCGAATTTCGGATGCTTACTTTTGCGTGTTCTGCTTCCGCTTTTGCCATTTTTACCAATTCTTTTCTACGTTCTTCTGTCACAGGCGGGATGCTGATGATGATCATATCACCATTGTTAGACGGCGCAAAACCCAAATTGGCATTGATGATTGCTTTTTCAATTTCATTGATCAAACCTTTTTCCCATGGCTGGATGGTCAAAGTCCGAGCATCGGGCGTACTGATATTGGCAGCCTGACTGACCGGAGTAGAATTTCCGTAATAGTCAAATCTCACTGTAGAAAGCATCCCGGGAGTCGCTTTTCCGGCGCGTAATTTCATCAATTCTTTATCTAAATGTTCCAATGCTTTCTGCATTTGGTCCTTTGCTTCTTCCAATATTAAATCTAATTCTTCCATGTTTTAATCTTTTTTCGAAATCCGAAATTAGTTTTGCGAATATATAATATCTAATCTTAAATTTAAAATTCAACATTTTTAATTTACCAGGGTACCGATGTTTTCACCTTTGATTAATTTCTCCAGATTTCCTCTCGTATTCATATCAAACACAATAATCGGTAAATTATTTTCCTGACTCAAAGTGAAAGCCGTCATGTCCATTACGTTCAATCCTTTTTGGTAAACTTCATCAAAAGAAAGCGTATCAAACTTAGTCGCAGTCGGATCTTTTTCAGGATCAGCAGTGTAAATGCCATCAACACGTGTTCCTTTCAAAATCACGTCAGCATCGATTTCAATTGCTCTCAAAGTCGCCGCAGTATCGGTTGTGAAATACGGATTCCCCGTTCCCGCACCGAAAATTACAACTCTTCCTTTTTCGAGATGGCGTGTTGCTCTTCTTTTGATGAATGGCTCAGCGATTTGTTCCATTCGGATGGCGGTTTGCAAACGTGTATAAACACCCGCTTCCTCAAGTGCAGACTGCAATGCCATCGAATTGATGACCGTTGCCAGCATTCCCATATAATCTCCTTGAACTCTATCCATTCCGTTAGCAGCACCGGCTACACCTCGGAAAATATTTCCGCCGCCGATTACGATTGCTACTTCAACTCCTAAACCTATCACTGATTTTATTTCTTCAGCATATTCTTTAAGTCTTTCAGGGTCAATTCCGTACTGACGGTCGCCCATCAATGCTTCGCCACTTAATTTCAGGAGTATTCTTTTGTATTTCATAATTGTGAATTATTGGGATTTTGCAGTGCAAATATAGTAAAGTGAAAAGTGAAATTAGAGAGACGAGGAGTTTTTATTTTAAATTTTAAATGCTAAATTTTGAATGTTTGTAATCCAAGTAATTTAAAAATTACTCCAATTCAACCAAAGCATTTTTTGGTAAAGATTTTATTCGTTTGGAGATTTTGGATTCTGTGCACATTTTAAATCAATTGATAAAATCAAATTTATTGAATTTAATTATAAACTTTCTAAAAACTTCATCACATCCACGCCATCAGCATAATCTGTGAGAGACGGCTTTTGTGTATCGCCAAATTTTATTTCGAAATTATTTCCAACAACACATTGGATTTTTTCTTCGTTTTGAATTAATTCATTTTTGACTTCATTCAAATCTTCGTAAAATTCATAATTGATTACACCAATCGGACTGAATAATTCTTCAGATTTCTTTAAAACGACAAAATTATTATCCAGAAAATCTTCACTTCCCATCAAGTAAATTGCACGATTGTAATCGTAATTATTAGAATATTTGGTGTGATTGATGATGTGACTCCAATCAAAAAATGATTCAAATATTTTATCTGTATTAAATCCTTTCGGCAAATAAATTTTGGTCACATTTCTGCATCCTAAACCAAAATACCTGAAAATGTCTTCTGATAATTTTTTCAAATCTTGCTCCGTTTCATTTCCATTTAAAACAGCCAAGGAAGTTCTATTTTTGCGAATGATATGCGGAATTTCTTTGAAGTAAAACTCAAAATATCTTGCCGTATTATTACTTCCGGTGGCAATGACAGCATCATGATTTTTCAATCTTTCGACTTTTTGAATTGTATTTTTTAACGCATCAAATTCCAATAAATAATCAATAACAAAACTCATCAAAATATCGTCTTTTGAAGAAGTTTTCACAATTGCATGGTGTCCGGAAAGTAAAACCGAAATCAAATCATGAAATCCCACGAGCGGAATATTTCCCGCCATGATGATGCCTACACCTTTAGAATTTTGCGTTTCGGAATAATCTTTAACCCAATTATTTAGATTTTCTTTGGTCAAAATTTTTCCCCATTGTTCCAGACAAAATTTCAAATTGTCTTGCGTAAACCACGGATTATGGATTTCAGCTAATTTTAATTTTGCAAAAAATTCATCTTGTAAATATTTGAATTTAGAATGATTTGAATCTTTATCTGTTTCATTTTCAGTGATGAATGAAAAAAACTGACCTAAATCATAAATTGCGGAAATACGGCTTGGAATTGACATATAGTATAAAAAAATGTGGTAATTTTGGAGTGCAAATTTAGTGAATTAGAAAGTAGTAATAAACGGTTCTTATTCATTTAAAATTTAAGATTCAAAATATAAAATAAAAGAGAATAATAATGGCAATCATAATCACTGATGAATGTATCAACTGTGGAGCGTGTGAACCTGAGTGCCCAAATACTGCAATCTACGAAGCAGCAGTGGATTGGCGATACGCCGACGGAACTGAACTTTCAGGAAATATAATCAATATAGATGGGAAATCTTTCGACGCCGATGAAGCGCAAGAGCCTGTGAGCGATGAAGTTTATTTCATTGTTCCCGATAAATGTACGGAATGTAAAGGCTTTCACGAAGAACCGCAATGTGCCGCCGTTTGTCCTGTTGACTGTTGTGTGCCCGATGATGATCATGTGGAAAGCGATGAACGTTTATTGAGTAAAAAGGCATTTATGCACAAAGAATAAATTGAATTAATCAAAAAAATAAAACGCAAAACTTACAACACAAAAACAAAATTTATTTATGAAAATCCACAATTTTAGCGCAGGTCCTTGCATCCTTCCACAGGAAGTTTTCCAAAAAATGTCAGAAGCAGTTTTGGACTTCAACGGTTCAGGTTCTTCCATTATGGAAATTTCCCACAGAAGAGCAGATGCTCAGGAAGTTATAGATACCGCAATCCAATTGGTAAAAGATTTAATGAATGTGCCTGATACGCACGAAGTGATTTTCACCCAAGGTGGGGCTTCCTTGCAGTTTGTGATGGTTCCTTTTAATTTGATGAAATTAAACGGAGGAAAAGCAGCTTACACCGAAACCGGAGCTTGGGCAAAAAGCGCTATCAAAGAAGCACAAAGAATGGGAGAAGTTCAGATTATTGCTTCTTCGGCAGATAAAAATTTCAATTATGTGCCGAAAGGATATACCATTCCTTCAGATGTAGATTATTTTCACTGCACATCCAACAATACTATTTTCGGTACACAGATGAAATCTTTCCCTGACAGTCCTGTTCCTGTGGTTTGTGATATGTCTTCTGATATTTTGAGCAAGCCGGTTGACGTTTCTAAATTTGATGTCATTTATGCCGGAGCACAGAAAAATATGGGTCCTGCGGGAAGTGTTGTAACGATTGTCAATAAAGAAGTTTTGGGTAAAACCGGAAGAAATATTCCTGCATATTTAGATTTTCAAACGCACATTGACAAAGGAAGCGCATTTAATACTTGGCCTGTTTTGGCGGTGTATGGTGTGATGTTGAATTTGCAGTGGTTGAAAAATTTAGGTGGTGTTCCTGAAATTACAAAAAGAAATCAGGCAAAAGCTGAATTGATGTATGCTGAAATTGACAGAAATGCTTTATTCACAGGAACTGCAGAAGTAGAAGACCGTTCTGAAATGAATGCAACTTTTGTTTTGAAAGATGAAAGTTTGAAAGCTGAATTCAATAAATTGTGGAAAGAAGCCGGAATTTCAAGCTTGGAAGGACACAGAGATGTTGGCGGATACCGCGCAAGCATGTACAATGCTTTACCGATTGAAAGTGTTCAGGTTTTGGTTGACGTAATGAAACAATTTGAACAGAAATTCGGATAATTTTTAAGATTTAATACAAATTACAGAAATGAAAATATTAGCAAACGACGGAATTTCAAAAGCAGGTAAAGATTATCTTGAAAAAGAAGGATTTTTAGTTATCACAGCATTTGTCGCACAAGATCAACTCGCAAATTTCATCAACGAAAACAATATAGAAGTACTTTTGGTAAGAAGTGCTACCAAAGTTCGTAAAGAATTAATCGATGCAACCAATCTCAAAATCATCGGTCGCGGTGGAGTAGGAATGGATAACATCGATGTGGAATACGCGCAGTCCAAAGGAATTTTGGTTATCAATACACCTGCTGCTTCTTCAGCTTCAGTTGGAGAAATGGTGATGGCGCACGCTTATTCATTGTACAGAAATTTACACATGTCCAACCGAAATATGCCGTTGGAAGGTGAAACTAAATTCAACGATTTGAAAAAAGCTTATGGTAAAGCCTTTGAATTGAGAGGTAAAACTATGGGAATTATAGGATTCGGGAGAATCGGAAGAGAAGTTGCCAAACTCGCTATCGGAGCAGGAATGAAAGTAATTGCTTATGACAGAAGTTATACAGAAGCAACCGTTCCTGTTGAATTTTTTGATGGTCAATGTTTGATGTTCCATTTTGATATTCAGAGTTTTGATGAAGTAATTTCTCAATCTGACATCATTACCTTGCATATTCCGGCACAAGAAGGTTATGTGATTGGTGCGCGTGAAATTGAAAAAATGAAAGACGGTGCGATGATTGTCAATACAGCACGCGGTGGAGTAGTCGATGAAGAAGCTTTGTTGGAAGCTTTGGAAGACGGAAAACTTCGTGGTGCAGCTTTGGATGTGTTTGAAAAAGAGCCGTTTCCAAGCATAAAATTATTGATGGAAGAAAGCTTGTCGCTTTCTCCACACTTGGCAGGAAGCACAGAAGAAGCACAAGAACGCATTGGTATTGAATTGGCAGAACAAATTACTACGTTCTACAAACAGGCAACTGTGTGAAAATTTTCTTAAATTTGCACTATGCCGCAGTTCAAACCTTTTAAAGGAATTCGGCCCGTAAAAGATATTGCGGGCTTTTTTTCAACGAAAACAGTTGATGCTTATAATTCTGAGGAATTGAAAAATGAATTGGAATCAAACGCCGATTCGTTTCTTCATATTATTAAACCGACTTGGGACAAATCGATTTCGGAAACGAAATCCAAACACCGGAAAGTTTCAGCGAATTTTGAAGCATTTGCCGAAGGCGAAAAATCTGAAACCGATAAATCTTCCTTTTATATTTATCAAATTACGAAACCAACCAAAGAACGTGTTCGTGGAATAATCGGTTTGGTACACATGGATGATTATGAAAATGGAAGCATCAAAAAGCATGAAGAAACGCTTACAAAACGAACAGAATTGTTTGCTGAGTATTTACAAAATGTAAATTTCCATGCCGAACCGGTTTTATTGACTTATAGTCATAACCAAAGAATTGATTTGTTGATGGAAGTAGAAATGAAACGTTTAGCGACGATTTCATTCAAAGACAAAGAAGAAAATCAACACCAGCTTTGGCAGGTGGAAAATCGTTTAAACTTGCAGCAATTCAAAGATTCTATTGAAAAAAATGAAGCACTTTACATTGCCGATGGTCACCACAGAATGGAGAGTTCTTATGTTTATACTAAAAACATAAGAAATCAACAGAAAAATTCAGTGGGTACTGAGCCATTTAATTACACTTTAGCAATGTTAGTTTCTGATCGTGAGCTGATTATAAAAGATTACAATCGTTTATTGACAGACATAAATGGTTACACTTCTGAGAAATTTATAGAATTATTAAAAGATAAATTTGATGTCACCGAACGCGGTGAATCTCCATTTTTTCCATCTAAAAAACACCATATTGGAATGTATTTGGATGGTAAATTCTATGGTTTATTTGTGAAAAAAGAAGCTTTGACTGAAAAAGGTTTGTCTGAATTGGACACATATTTATTTGAAGAATTCATTTTGAAACCAATTCTCAATATCCACGATTCCAGAACGGATGAAAGAATTGATTTCCTTCGGGGAACTGGAAATGTGGAAGGTGTAAAATCTTTGAAAGCAAAAGTGGATGAAGAAGGTTTCAAAGCCGGATTCTTTTTCTATCCGGTGAATTCTGCAGATTTGGAAAAAATTGCAGATTTAGGATTGAAGATGCCTCCAAAAAGTACATACATCGAACCCAAACCACTGAGCGGACTTACGATTTTTGATTTGAAAGAATGAGTATTGTAGAAAATCTTCAACAAGTTCAAAACGAATTACCAGAAAATGTAACGCTCGTTGCGGTTTCCAAAACCAAGCCTGCAGAAGCAATTCAGGAATTATACGATGCCGGGCAAATTGAATTTGGAGAAAACAAAGTACAGGAACTCGTTTCCAAATACGAATTTTTACCTAAAGATATCAAATGGCATTTAATAGGCCATCTTCAAAAAAATAAAGTCAAATACATCACTGAATTTGTTTACCTGATTCATAGTGTTGACAACTTGGATTTGTTGAAAGAAATAAACAAACAGGCTGCGAAATGTAGCAGAATCATTCCATGTTTGTTACAAATTAAAATTGCGGAAGAAGATTCGAAATTTGGAATGTATGCTGAATTAGCAGAAGAAATTATCTCAAATTATAAATCCGATTATCCAAATGTCGAAATCGTTGGACTGATGGGAATGTCAACTTTTACCGAAGACGAAAATCAAATCCGAAGTGAATTCAAATACCTGAAATCAGTTTTTGATAAACTCAGAACTCAAAACTCAGAGCTCAAAACTTTATCAATGGGAATGAGTGGTGATTTCAAAATCGCTATAGAAGAAGGGAGCACCATGGTTCGTGTAGGAAGTTCAATTTTTGGAGAAAGGAATTATCATTAATAAAAAAGCCTTGTAAAAACAAGGCTTTATAAATTTAATCTTACTTCGTCTTGAACCTCAAAAGTAAAATTTTGTTTTGAAACAAACGCAATTCAGTTCCCGAAACTTCATAACCATTCACTTGGGTCAATAATTCCAAAAAAGCTTGTTCATTTTCCATATCGGGACAAGCCATCATCGTAGAACCAGCTTGGCTGAATTTGATATTTGCCGGCTGTAAATCAACGCTTGAAAAATAATTATTACATCCTGCAAATCCCACCGCCTGCATGCCGTTGTCTTGTGTGAATTTCATCGTTACATCTTGTCCATTGAAACCTTTGGCGTTTCCTCCCTCATCTTGTAATATCCAAGTGTTGGATTGTATGATTTGTTTTACTTTGTTGAAATCTGCAACCGGAGCAGTTTTACATGAAGCCATGAACAAACCTGCGAAAACTATGTAAATGATTGATTTTTTCATTATTATAAATTTTAATTTCTTAGTTCAGCATTGAAATTTTTCTGAAAGTTACGAATTAATTCATTCATTGTTTTTTCAATTTCTATGTCCGCCAAAGTTTTTTCTTCATTCTGCAAAACAAAACTCAAAGCATAAGATTTTTTCCCTTCCGGTAATTTATCTCCTTCGTAAACATCAAATAACTGAACGGATTTCAATAAATTTAAATTCATATTCAAAGTCGATTCATACAAATCAGCATACGAAATTCCTTTATCCAAAAGTAAAGCCAAATCTCTTTTTACAGCCGGGAATTTTAAAATTTCCTTGTATTGCAGTTTATATAGAGAAGCAAATTCAACCACCATTTCCCAATTCAATTCTGCATAGAAAACATCTTGGGAAATATCCGCTTTTTTCAGAATTTTCTGATCTACAATACCTGCGATTCCCAATACTTTTCCATTTAATTCTAAAGAAATAACATCTGAAAAATTTGGAATAGAAACTGGTTTTTGTTTTACATCATTTAGATTCAATCTTTTCAAAAGCTGTTCAACAGTTCCTTTCAAATGATAGAAACTTGTTTTTTGAGTAGATTTTGTCCAGTTTTCACGGGAAGTATTTCCGGAAATCAGCAAAGCCAGTTTATAAGTTTCCTCGTAACCCTTTTTTAGTTTTTTATAAGTTTTTCCGATTTCAAAAAGCTTGATGTCAGCAGTTTTACGGTTGATGTTGTAGGCTGTATTTTCTAATAATCCGGTTAACATTGTTTGGCGCATCACGGCTAAATCTCCACTCAAAGGATTGAGCATTTTTACACCTTCATTTTCCTCTAAACCATATACAGATTGGTATTCTGTTTTGGTCAATGAATTGTTCATCGCTTCATGAAATCCCAAAGAAACCAAATAATTGGCAGCTTTATTCTCCAATTTTTGATGGTCAACTATTTCATTTTTAACTACAGAAAAAGTGATTTTTTCCGGCGTTTTGATTTGGTTGTAACCATAAATTCTCAAAATTTCTTCAATCAAATCGACTTCTCTCTGAACATCTGCTCTATAAGGAGGAATTTCAACATCTAAAGTCTCATTGGATTCAGAAATAATTTTGATATCTAGTAATTCCAGAATATTTTTAATTCTTTCTCTGTGAATTCTTTCTCCTAAAAGCTGGTCGATTTTATGGTACCTCAAAACCACTTTGAAATTCTGAATTGGATTTGGATAAATATCCTGAATTTCTCCAACTATTTCAGCATCTGCATATTGCGTTAATAAAATTACTGCTTTTTTCAAAGCTGTAATTGTCATATTAGGATCAACTCCTCTTTCAAATCTGAAAGAAGAATCAGTATTCAAGCCATGAAATTTAGAACCTTTTCGAATAGTAACTGGTTCGAAATAAGCACTTTCTAGAAATATGTTTTTCGTTGATTCAGTTACGCCTGAATCAAGTCCTCCATAAATTCCAGCCATGCAAAGTCCGCCTTTTTCATCACAAATCATTAATTCAGAACCATTTAATTCTCTTTCGTATCCGTCTAATGTTTTAAATTTAGTTCCTTGCGTGAGTGTCTGAACGATGATTTTTTTGCCATTAATTTTATCAGCATCAAACGCATGTAATGGTTGTCCTAAATCGTGAAGAATATAATTAGTAATATCTACAACGTTGTTAATCGGTTGTAGACCAATGGTTTTTAATCTGTTTTGAAGCCATTCCGGCGAAGTTTTTACAGATATATTTGTCAAAGAAATTCCAGCATAACGCGGCGCTAATTCAGGATTTTTGATTTCAATCTGAATAGTATTTTGATTTGAATTTTTTGCCAAACTTTCAAATTCTTCCGTATTTGAAGCATTAAATTCCGAATGGATTTTCAAGACATTCAGCGCTGCATTTAAATCTCTTGCAACACCAAAATGACTCATTGCGTCGGTTCTATTCGGCGTTAAACCAATTTCCAACATCACATCTGTATCAGTTGATTTTTTAATCAAATCTGAAATGGGCATTCCGATTTTCACAGAAGGTTCCAAAACCCAAATTCCGTCGTGATTGTCACTGAATCCCAATTCCGCTTCCGAACAAATCATCCCGAAAGAATCAACACCCCTCAATTTGGTTTCTTTTATTTTGAAAGATTTACCGTCATTTCCAATCAACTCTGTTCCGACAGTAGCCACCGCAACCTTTTGTTCTTCAGCTATATTTGGTGCCCCACAAACGATTTGCAAAGTTTCGCCCATTCCGATATCTACCGTCGCAACTCTCAATTTATCAGCATTGGAATGTTTTTCAAGTGAAGTCACTTTTCCGACAACCACACCTTCTAAACCATTATTATGGACTTCACCGGCTTCGATTCCTTCTACTTCCAAACCAATGTTGGTCAAAATTTCTCCAATTTTTTGAACGTCAATATCTGTTTTTAAATAGGAGGAAAGCCAATTGTATGAAATTTTCATCTGTGTTTTTTATTTTATAATTCAGATGGAACCTTACGGTTTCATTTTTATTTTAATTATTAATTGAAACCAAAAAGTTTCAGGATTTTACTAAAAGCAAATCTCCCTTTTGCGGAGGGAGAAATGTGATTTTATTGGTTGTAATTTAATTAAGCATTTAACATTACAGGCATTACCAACATAAGGATTTCTTCCCCTTCTTCCAATCCGTCAACCGGTTTGATGATTCCTGCGCGGCTTGGTTCTGACATTTCCAAAGTGATATCGTCGGATTGTAAATTATTCAAAACTTCAATCAAAAATTTAGAATTAAATCCAATCTGCATATCCGCCCCGTTATAGTCGCAAGGAAGTCTTTCTTCAGCTTTGCTTGAGAAATCTAAATCTTCTGCATTGATATTCAATGAACTGCCTGATAATTTCAAACGAACCTGATTCGTAGTTTTGTTTGAGAAAATTGCAACCCTTTTCAAAGAAGTCAAAAACATATTGCGGTTAATCGTCAATACATTTGGATTTTCTTTAGGGATAACGGCTTCGTAATTAGGATATTTTCCATCAATCAAACGACAAGTCAAAACGATATTCTGAAATGAAAATCTAGTGTTTGTTTGGTTGTATTCGATGTTTACATCTTCATTGCTCCCCGACAAAACATTTTTCAAAAGGTTCAACGGTTTTTTCGGCATGATGTATTCGGCTGCGTCATTTGCCTGCAAATCTTTTCTTGTATATTTTACCAAACGGTGCGCGTCAGTTGCCACAAATTTGAAGCTATCTGTTCCAGCCTGGAAGAAAACCCCTGTCATCACCGGACGAAGTTCATCGTTTCCAGTTGCGAAAAGTGTTTTTGCAATTGCTTCCGATAAAACGCCGGCTTGCAAAGTAGAAACCGTTGCATCTTGAATTTCAGGAGCGTGCGGATATTCCTCAGCTGATTCCATTGCGATTTGGTAATTTCCTTGCTCAGAAACGATTTCCAAAAGATTGTCTTCTTTTTGGATGAATGTCAACGGCTGATCAGGAAAAGTTTTCAGCGTATCTGCCAAAATTTTTGACGGAACGGCAATTTGTGCAGAATCAGAAGACTCAACTTCGAGCGTGGTAGAAATTGTTGTTTCCAAATCGGAACCTGTGATTTTTAATTTACCTTCTTCCAATTCAAACAAAAAATTATCTAAAATCGGTAATGTATTGTTGGAATTGATAACTCCGCTGATGAGATTTACATTCTTTAACAAACTGCTGCTTGATACGATGAATTTCATATAATATTGTTCTTTTTTATAACAGAAAACAAAAATAATCCTTTTAGGTTGAATTAAAATGATTAAGTAAAAAAATAATTAACAAAATGTACTATTGGTATTGATTTTGTGATTTTATTGGGTAATTAATTAAAATCCCCACATGAAAATCAAATTTATCTTGTCATTAGCAATTTTAATTTTACTTGTTTCTTGTAAAACGAATCAAGTAACTGAAATCAAAGCACCTCCACCTGCCACTTTTTTTGAAACATCTGGTTTACAGGGGAAATGGACTTTGGAATATATTTCACCTGTTGATGGAAAAGACATTAAACAGCTTTATAAAATCCAAAAGCCTTATTTAAATTTTGTAGATGATACCAAAGTTGCAGGTAATAATGGCTGTAATAACATCAACGGAGGATATTCGATTTCAAGTAATCATTCCATTCAATTTGATACCGAAAAATTTGGAGCAACACGTATGTTTTGCGAAGGTCTTGATGAAAAGGTATTTTTGAATGCATTGAAATCCGTCAATAAATTTGATGTTATTGATGACGAGAAGAAGCTTGTGCTTATCACAGGCGATATTGTGACGTTGAGTTTTGTAAGAGCAAAAGATTAATTAAAACATTATAAAAAATAAACCTCAAAAGAGTTGAATGCTTTTGAGGTTTTTATATTGAAATCAAATTCAGAATTTACTGAATTGCCCTGATGATATCGTGTCTTGTAATGATTTGATTCTTACCATTTTCCAATTCTACCAAAACGGCAGAATTTTCCTTATCGATCAATTTTGAAATCTGCTCAACCGGCGTTTTTTCCTTTACGATCGGATACGGATTTCCCATCACAGATTTTACAGAACGGTTTGCCAAATCTTTGTCTTCAAAAAACAATCTGAACAAATTTGATTCGTCCAAAGAACCTGCAAAACCTTCATTATCCACCACCGGAATTTGAGAAATATCAAATTTTTTCATCCTATCAATTGCGTGTGAAACCAATTCTTCAGTACGAACCGTTACCAATGGCTGATGAATGTGTTCTCTGATTAAATCTGCAGCAGTTTTGATTTCTTCTTCCAGAAATCCACGTTCGCGCATCCAGTCATCATTGAACATTTTCCCTACATAACGGCTTCCATGGTCATGAAAAAGAACCACAACGACATCGTCTGGTTTGAAATGTTCTTTCAATTGTAAAACACCTTTGATGGCCGAACCTGCAGAATTTCCCACAAAAATTCCTTCTTCTTTTGCGATTTTTCTTGTATAAACTGCGGCGTCCTTATCAGTAACTTTAGTGAATCCGTCGATTAAAGAAAAATCAACATTTTTAGGTAAAATATCTTCGCCGATTCCTTCTGTGATATATGGATAAATTTCATTTTCGTCAAAAATTCCTGTTTCGTGGTATTTTTTGAAAACGGACCCATAAGTATCTACACCCCAGATTTTGATGTTTGGATTTTTCTCTTTTAAATATTTAGCCACACCGGAAATCGTTCCTCCGGTTCCAACTCCTACAACAAAATGCGTAATTTTCCCGTCCGTTTGTTCCCAGATTTCGGGTCCGGTCTGCTCATAATGTGCGATGGCATTTGAAGGGTTGTCATATTGGTTTACATACCATGAATTGGGAGTTTCCTCTGCCAATCTTTTGGAAACTGAATAATAAGATCGCGGATCATCTGGCTCAACATCTGTCGGACAAACGACAACTTTCGCACCCACAGCACGCAGGATGTCCATTTTTTCTTTGGATTGTTTGTCGGAAATCACACAAATTAATTTATATCCTTTGATGATTGCACCTAAAGCCAGACCCATTCCTGTGTTTCCTGAAGTACCTTCGATAATCGTTCCGGCTGGTTTCAGTCTTCCGTCTGCTTCTGCATCTTCGATCATTTTTACTGCCATTCTGTCTTTTACGGAATTACCAGGATTGAAAGTTTCAACTTTTGCCAAAACCAATGCGTCTATTTCTGAAGTTACTTTATTAAGTTTTACAAGTGGCGTATTTCCAATAGTTTCAAGTATGTTATTGCAATATTTCATCGTTTCGATTTGTCTGCAAAATTACACATTCATTTTTCTTTGATTCATAAATAATTATTAATTTAATTTGAGGTTAAATTTTAATAAATTTGTAGCGTCCAAAAGTTAATCCTATGAAATTAAAATTTACTCTTTTAGTGTTGAATTTGAGTATTTTAATAATTGCTCAAGAAAATATAAATTCATCTGCTTTAGAAAGAATTTCTTCTGAATTTAATTTGAAACATCAAAAGGAACTTGCAGAATTTAATCAGAATTATAATTTCGAAAAAGATCAAAATCATGATTTGGCAGATTATTTTGCAGGATATTCTTTAGGAGCACCGCTCTTTTATCACACCAATGATTCCCGTCAGGCGATTGCAACCAATACAGATTTTTTATATAATAATTCTATTCCTGGCGTACAAGTTACCGGAAATGGAATGAAAATATTTATGTGGGAGATAAATAATGCCTGGATATCGCACAATGATTTTGTGAATCGCATAATCAATGTTCAATCAGGAACTGTTGCTTCACACGCCACCGGTGTTGCAGGAGTTTTAATAGGTTCCGGTAATGGGATTTCCGGAGGTAATACAAGTCGTGGAATGGCTTATGAAGCAACATTGAATAATTATACTACAGCAGGTAACATTGGAGAAATGTCAACAGAATCTTCAAATCCGGGTAATGCAGATTATATGATTTCAAATCACTCTTATGGAACTTTAGCAGGCTGGTATTTTAATACTAATAATTCTCAATGGTATTGGTATGGAAATGAAAGTATTTATTCTGCAACCGAGGGTTATAATTTTGGTTATTATGGACAAGCTGATAGCGACTTTGATAATATTGCTTACAATGCTCCGCAGCATACAATCGTAAAATCTGCAAGTAATGACAGGGGGGAAGGACCAGAAGGAACTTTGGCTGAGCATTGGTCGTATGATTCTAATTTTCAATTGGTAAAATTTTATAATGTAGCCCGTCCAAAAGATTGTGGTCAAACGGGATTCGATTGCATACCAACAAGTTCACTTGCTAAAAATATCATTACAGTAGGTTCTGTTCAACCTTTAACAGGCCGTTATATACAGCCATCAGATGTTTTGATAGCAAGTGATTCAAGTTTTGGTCCGGCTGACGATGGGCGTATCAAACCGGACATTGTAGCAGTAGGAGTAAATGTTTACACAGCAAATTCAGGTTCTGATAACCAATATGGAAGTTTTAACGGAACCTCTTTTTCTTCTCCGGCTGTGACCGGAAATATTGTTTTGCTACAACAATTATATGAAGAGAAGTATGGTAGTAATCTTCGTTCTGATTTGACAAAAGCTTTGGTAATTCATACGGCAAATGAAACGGGAGATGCTCCCGGGCCTGATTATAAATTTGGATGGGGGTTGATGGATTCTGCAAAAGCTGCAGAATTAATTATAGGTAAAGACGAAACTTCGATTTTACAAAATCAAACTTTAAATAATGGACAAACTTACAATTTTTCTGTAAGAGGAATTGAAAACGAACCGTTGAAGGTTACGATCGTTTGGTTGGATCCTGCAGCGACAGTTGGAGCAGGGCACAATGACCGTACTGCAAAACTAATCAATGATTTAGATCTGAGAATTTCTGATGGATTGGTTGAGTATCAACCGTGGAAATTAGATGTGAATAATCCTTCTGCAGCAGCAACCAGAGGAGATAATGTGGTTGATAACGTTGAGCAAATTGTCATTGACAATTCTATTGAAGGATTGAATTATGAAATATCAGTTTCTCATAAAGGAAATTTACAAAATGGCTCACAAGTCTTTGCTATAGTGATTTCAGGAGCTGTTTTTTGTCCTTCATCAACAATTTGGAATGGTTCAACTTGGAGCAATGGTAGCCCTGATTTAAACAAAAAAGCAATTATCGATGGAGGATTAACTCTTGAATCAAATTTTGAAGCTTGTGAATTGGAAGTAACAACAAACGGAAGCTTAGAGATTCCTTCAGGATTTAATTTTACAGTAAATGGCAGAATAATCAATAAAGCATCACCAGAAGATTTTGTAGTAGCAAGCGGAGGAAATTTAATCCAAAATGAAAATGTGGGAAATATTGGTGAAATTACTGTACAACGTGAAAGTCAAGACATGGTCCGATTAGATTATACATTGTGGTCATCACCTGTTACAGGTCATCACCTACAGGATTTCTCTCCACAGACATTGCCAAACCGTATCTACACTTACGAAACTACAACTGCAACTGAAGCAACAAACGGAGGATATGTAGTAGTGCCAGATGTTACTGCCAACTTTGAAAACGGTAAAGGATATTTATTCCGCGCACCAAATACTTGGGGGACAACACCGGCACCTTATGCAGGAGAATTCGTAGGAGTTCCATTCAATGGAAATGTAACTTTACCTGTTTATCCTACTAAATACACCTCTGTAGGTAACCCTTATCCATCTAACATCGATGCAGAATTATTCATGGCAGAAAACACAACTGTTTCAACCTTATATTTCTGGAACAACACGGGTCAGGCTGGTATGAACTACGCGACTTATACCACTCTTGGAGGAAGTCCTGCGGGAGGCGGAAGCCAGACACCGAGCAATTTCATCAGTGTAGGTCAAGGATTTTTGATAGAGTCAAGCTCAGCATCGGTTACATTTAACAATGAGATGAGGGTATCTGACGCAACAATTTTCTTCAAAGAAAATACAGTTGAGAAACACAGATTCTGGTTAAGTCTGAACGATGAGTTAAACCAAAATTTCAACAACATTTTGGTTGGTTACATGAACGGAGCAACTCAGGGAATTGACAATCAAATCGATGGGAAACAATTCGGATATGAAGGTTCAGCATTATACAGCATCATTTCAGAAGAGAAATTTGTCATCCAGGGACGTGCATTGCCATTTGAAACATCAGATGTTGTGGCACTAGGATTTACAGCTGCCCAGGCCGGTAAATTTAATATTTCACTTTCAAACTTCGACGGATTTTTTGCAGAAGGAGAAGTAAACGTTTATTTGAAAGATAAGGATTTAAATATCACACATAATTTAATGGAATCTGATTATAATTTTGAATCAATTGCTGGTGAATCCAACAAAAGATTCGAAATCATTTACCAACCAGATGAAGTAATGGGAACAGGTAATTTAACAGAAGCTTCTGTTCAGATTTACAAAAACCATCAGAATATTGTAGTTGAATCTAAAAATGAAAAAATCCTTTCAGTAGAATTGTATGATTTATCAGGAAGAAATATTCACACCAACAATAAGGTAAATGCAAACTCTTACCAAATCAAATCTGCATCAAAAGGAGTTTTGATTATAAAAGTTCAGACTCAGAACGGTGAGATAATTAATAGAAAAATTATCTTAAAATAATTTTAAAGAAAACAAGTTCAAATGAAAAAGCAGGAATTATAAGTTCCTGCTTTTTATATCAAATTAAATGAATTTTAAATGTGGATGGAGTGTCCGTATGCGTCTTCTACCGCCTCCATGATAGCTTCTGACATGGTCGGGTGCGGGTGGATGGATTTCATGATTTCGTGTGCTGTGGTTTCCAATTTACGTGCTACGACTGCTTCTGAAATCATTTCAGTCACACCGTCACCGATGAGGTGGCAACCTAACCATTCGCCGTATTTGGCATCGAAAATTACTTTTACAAATCCGTCTGCGCCTCCGTTTGCTACTGCTTTTCCGTTTGCAGAGAATGGGAACTTACCTACTTTCACTTCGTACCCTGCTTCTTTTGCTTTTGCCTCTGTAAAACCAACCGAGGCGATTTCAGGTGAACAATATGTACAGCCCGGAACGTTGTTGAAATCGATGGCTTCAACGTTCATCCCGGCGATTTTTTCTACGCAAAGGATTGCCTGAGCAGATGCTAAGTGCGCCAAGTCTTGCCCGTGAACGACGTCACCAATTGCATAATATCCGGCAACATTGGTCTGACAGAAATCGTTGATTTTGATTTTTCCTCTTTCAGTCTGGATGCCTACTTCTTCTAATCCGATGTTTTCGATGTTGGCAGTAACTCCAACGGCTGAAAGAACGATATCCGCCTGAAGGATTTCTTCGCCACCTTTTGTTTTTACGGTAGCTTTCACACCTTCTCCTGAAGTGTCAACTGAGGTAACTTCGGCATTGGTCATGATTTTGATTCCGTTTTTCTTGAAAGATTTTTCCAATTGCTTAGAAATATCTTCGTCTTCAACCGGAACGATTCTCGGCAGGAACTCAACGATGGTGACATCAACCCCCAAAGTATGGTAGAAGTGTGCGAATTCTACTCCGATGGCACCGCTTCCTACTACAATCATGCTTTTTGGCTGGCTTTCCAAGCTCAATGCACCGCGGTAACCGATAACTTTTTTACCATCTTGCGGCAGGCTTGGCAATTCTCTGGAACGGCCACCGGTAGCAATGATGATATGTTCAGCAGAAACTTCGTTGGAAACGCCGTCTTCTCCTTTTACCATTATTTTTTTGCCGGGAAGCACTTTTGCCTCGCCTTTGATGACTTCGATTTTATTTTTTTTCATCAGAAACTGAACGCCTTTGCTCATGTTGTCAGCAACGCCACGACTTCTTTTTACGATGTTTCCGAATTCGTAAGTGATGTTTTCTGGTTTATTGATCCCGAAATCTTCTGCGTGATTTAGATATTTGAACACTTGTGCACTTTTCAAAAGCGCTTTTGTAGGAATACATCCCCAGTTGAGACAGATACCGCCTAATTCTGCTTTTTCAATGATGGCTACTTTTTTGCCTAACTGTGCTGCACGAATTGCTGCAACGTATCCGCCAGGTCCGCTTCCGATTACTGCTATGTCGAATTTCATTCTTAAACTTATTTTGTCGGCTAAATTAAGAATTATTGAAGGAATTTTATCCATATTGAGGAATTTTATATTTTTGATATAAATGTTAGGATGGATGCTGGATATTGGGTGTGGGATGTTTTAATCTAAAATTATCAAATAGAGAATGAAATTATTTTTTGAAAATATAAGTGATCAGATGAAGGTGCAGATGGATTTTCCATTGGAGGCTGTGTTGGAACAGGCTTTGGAAATCTTTGAGGAACTGCCTGAAGATGACGGAAGTACTTTTGGCATTGTAAATGAAACCGGGACGGTCATACAGTTCAGTAAATACAATAAATTTCTGTGGCTTGTGGAAATTCCGGATATTCCGAAAAATGGCACGCATCAGACTTTTTGCAACCGTCATCAGTGTGTTCGGTTAATTGAGGAATTGTTTGCAGGAGCGGATCCTTTTACGCTTTCTGAATTTAAGTTTGAGAGTTATCTTTGAATTCAGAAAATAGATTATAAAAAATAGATGAAGGATATTTACGAGCCGGAATTTGTGAAGAAATTATTTGACCAAATGTCGGCATCATATGAAAGGATGAATTACATCACTTCATTTGGTTTTTCGATTCGCTGGCGTAAACAATTCATCCAAAAAATTCCTGCAACTGATGATAGAATAAAAGTCATTGATTTGTTATCGGGACTTGGTGAAAATTGGAATTATTTAAGGAAAAGGTTTCCCAACGCTGAATTTTATGCGCTTGATTTTTCAGATGAAATGATTGAAAAAAGCAAGAAAAAGAATGTTGAAAAGTTTAATAATCAATTTATAGTTTTTAATCAAAATCTTTTGGAATCTGACTTAGATTCTAATCAATTTGATGTCATTACGTGTGCGTATGGATTGAAAACTTTCAATGAAATACAGTTGGAACAAATCGCTAAAGTAGTAACCAGGATTTTAAAACAAGGGGGACAATTTTCTTTTGTAGAAGTTTCTAAACCTGAACAAAAAAAACTGCATTTCTTTTACAGCTTATACATCGGGAAAATCATTCCGATGTTAGGAAAGTTGTTTTTAGGAAATCCACATGATTATAAAATGCTGTGGATTTATACTGAGAAATTTCAGAATGCGAAAAGAGTTATTGAAATTTTTGAAAAAGAAAATCTCAAAGTTAATTATAATTCATATTTCTTCGGTTGTGCGAGTGGGATTTCGGGAATAAAGAAATGATTTTCATTTAAGATTCTTAAGATAAAGGATGAGAGGCATCTTTAAATTGAACTGCGAATTTGAGTAAAGCATTTTTCTGTGGTTCCAAACCTAATTTTCGAATGATTGCGGCTCTGTGGGCTTCTATTGTTTTTTCGGATAAGAATAATAAAGCTGCAATTTCTTTGGTGGTTTTTTGTTCGATGATGAATTCAAATACCTTTCGTTCCGAGAAGCTCAATTGTTCCATCACTTCTCCTTTCAGATAATTTACATCTTTTTCCAAATCGAAATTTAATTTTCGGCTGAAATATTTTTCATGGGTCGATAAATGTTTGATGCAGTCTCTCAATTCATCCAAAGCATATTGTTTGAGCAGATACGCATTGATTTGCAATTCTTCTGCTTTTTGGAAAATACTTTTTTCTTTGTGCGAAGTCAGCAGAATTATTTTGGTTGGCAATTGATGAACTCTGATTTTTTCTGAAATCTCTAAACCGCTCATTTCCGGCATAGAAATGTCGAGAATTACAAAATCAGGTTTTAAAATTTTAATTGAATTCCAAGCTGATTGACCATCTTTATAAGTTCCTAAAACCACATGACCTAAACTGTCAACTAATACCTGAGTGCCAAGAAGAGAAAGTGGGTGGTCGTCAGCGATTATAAAATGCATGTGTATTTTTTTTATTTTGGTATTGATATTTTAATGATGGTTCCTTTGTTGTCAGAGTGAAAATTGACAGTCCCATTTAAAAATTTAGTTCTTTCAGTGATGTTTAATAACCCAAAACAATTTCCTTTTTCAATCATTTTATCGACATTAAATCCTTTGCCATTGTCTTTGATTTCAACATTTACAAAATTGGAATCTTCAGTTACCGTTACTTTTCCAGCTATTGCATCTGCGTGTTTTAAAATATTGGTAATGGCTTCCTGAATGATTCTGTACAATTGTAATTCCTTGTCATTTCCCAATTCTCCTTTGTAGTCAATTTCTGAACTGATGAAAAAATAATGTTGATTTTGAATTCGTTCTGTTAGTTGCTCTACGCTTGATTTCAATCCGATTTTATCAAATAAAATAGGGCTTATGTTTCTGCTGACATTCCTCACTTCTTCCAATATAAAATCTATTTTATCTTTCAGTTGGATATTGTTATTGTCGATGGCGTGTCTGAGGTTTACGAGCTCATTGCTCACGCTGTCATGTAAATCGGAAGCAATTCTCTTTCGTTCATCTTCTGTTTTTTGTAATAATTGTGATGCGTAATTCTCCGTTATTTTTTTCTCTTTGATGATGCTTTTGTTTTTGCTCCAGACAAATGCGAGAATCGAAATCAATACAATAAAAATGGTGATAATGACCATAGATAGAATGATTTTATTCTTGTCTGTCAGTTTCTTTTCCTGAAGTAATATTGTTTTTTCTTTTTGCTCTGTTTCAAATTTTCTTTCCAGCTCAAACAAGTATCCTTTAGCACGTTCTTCGGTTTGTTTATTTGCATCTTCGATTAGAAAAATTGCATATTGATTGGCTTTGTAATGCTCACCTTTTTGTTGATAAAATTTAAACAATACATCGGCAATTTGCTCCATAAACTGTCTGTTGTGCTCTTTGTCTTTAGCTAATTCTTTATAAAAAGCTTCCGCTTGTTCTACATCTTCCAAAGGCTTGTCAAACGCTTTGGAAAATAAAATTTCCTGAAAGAAATTGCGCATATCAAGATCTGGATCAACGTTTCTTTCAGCAATTTCTCTGGCAACCTGTAAATAATATGAAGCGCTATCTTCATCTTTTTTAGCAATAAATTTAAAGGCATTAAATTGATTTAAAAGCCCCTTGTCATAGTCTGTTATATCCTTATAAGTTTTAGCAAATTCTGATAGCTTATCAATTTGTTTTATGGTTGTGAGCGTATCACCTTGTTCAATATAAAAATGAACGTAAGAAACATGAGCTGCAAAAGCCAAAAAATCATTTTTATCTTTTTCAAAAATACTTATTGCTTTTTTTAGAAATTTCTCAGCTTCGTTATAAGCATTGTTTTGCGTATATAAACTATGCATTAACAGATATACGGTTCCTTGATTTGTCAAATCTTGCACTTCTTCAAAAATATTCAGCGCATTGACTAAATGCTTCTCAGCTAATTCTAACTTACCCATTCTCGAGTAATTTTGCCCAATGGAAAAATGAGCAAAACCTTGAATTTTTTTCTGAGAATTATTTTCCGGAATTATTTCCACGCATTTTTTTAGCCATATATTACTTTTGACTAAGTCAAGGGCTCTAAAATATTGGGTTCCTATGTAGTAAGATAAGCTACTTTGAGCATTTTTTGAAATATTGTGTTTATTTTTTGTGTAAAATTCAATGCTATTTTGCATATATATGCTGTCATGAACAAACTTAAAATCAAGGACTTCTCCATAAGTTATCAAATAAGCAGCGGCATCTTCAAACTTATTTTCTTCTATACTCTGCTCAAAATGTTGTTTGAATTTTTTCTGATAATTCTCATCTTCAAAATTTTTAATATTACTTAGCCATTTATAGTCAGTCAAATAACTATAATCACTTTCTATTGGAGTGATTTTATTTTCACTTTTTGGCGAATTTTCTTGACAAGAAAAAATTAATAATATTGATATGAAAATAAAAGAAATTGAGTTGTAGAGCCTCATCTGTGTTTTTATTTAGTTTAGTACAGCAAACATAAATATATTTAAATTTAGTTCTTATAGCCTGTAAGACATTTTAATTTATCCGGAGAAATCCACATATTAAATGAGTGTAAGTAAAGAATTAATTGTAAATGGATTTCCCGGATAAATTAAGGAGTATTCTGTTTTTATTGATTTGAAGGGAAATTATTATTTACTTCCAAAGTTGAATCCAATTCCTAAGGAAACATAAGAAGTTTTTATTTTTTCCTCGTTCGATTGTTTGAAATCAACACCTGTTCCCTGGCTTGCGTATTGTACAACTTTTCCTGAGAAACCTCCTTGGTAACGTGCCGAAATCATAAAATTACCCAAATGATATTGTAAACCAGCCATATAACCAAATTCAAAAGTTGATAAAATGCCTTGGTAGTCAATTTGTCCAGCCATTGCACCTTCCCCAATATTTTGTAAGTCTCCTTTAGAGTCTTTTGAGAATGTGTACATTAAATTAGGTCCTGCAATGATGTCTAATTTATCTTGTACAATGCTGTACCCAAACAAAATAGGTAAGCTCAATTCATCAAATCCTGTATGGCTGTAATACAATTCGGGTGTAACAAAGAAATCTTCTGATATATCTACTTTTGCAGCGAGACCTATACTAAAGCCATGCTTTCCCAAGTCTTTAACATCACTAAAATTTCCTAATGAAGAAGAATTTACCAATCCAAAAGCTCTCACCCCAAATGTTGCATCACCTAAAGCATCTATAAGTTTTTGACCACCTTCAGCGGCTAAGTTTTGTGACATTTCGGTACCTTCTTGCACGACCGCATCTTTAATATTCTGAGAAAAAGTCGTTGAGCTCAATGCAATCGTTAAAGCAAATAGTAGTTTTTTCATTTTTTTAATGATTTTTTTTAATTTTAATTGGAATTATTTCCAATGCAAAAATCATTAGGATACACGTACTTCATATAGGGGTTAACCCTAAATTTTAAGAAAAAAGAGAATTAAGTTATAAATGAATTGTTCCAATAATTTAAATACAAAGAAGTATTCCAAAAGAGGCATTGGAATTTTTGAAAAGTAAAATTTGAATTAAATAAGTGTGGTTATTTAATTGATCGAGCGAATTTGTTGTACATAAGTTTAGAAAAAATTACAAAACCAATTCCTCAAACAACCTTTCCAAAGTTTCTTGCAAATCATCTGCAAACCCAGGGTGTGGACGAGAAGTCTGAATGCTTGAACTCCTTACCGCCGTGAGCCAGCGGAAGCGTGAAGGCATATCCATCAGCGAAATCGGACCCCCATTTTCATCGCAAGTGGCAATCATTTCAAATGATTTCAAATTGAGTTTTACTTGCTCTTCATCTAATTCAGATTCATACGCACGGAATTTTTTCTCGTTGAAATGCGTTTTGATCAAGAGTTTTTTTGCGCCTTTGGAAAAAATCATAATTCCGGCGTTGATGAATTCTTCCCTTTCTACTTTTGGGAAAATCCTGATTACGGCGTATTCATATAAGATTTTGTCTTGCATTTTGAGCTTCTTTTATGAATATTTCTGAATTTTCTTTTCGTGTCAACATGAATTGCGCATAGACTTTTCGCAAATCATCGGGCGATAAATCGTAGTCGAAATTGAGCCATTCGTCAGGAATCAATTTTACCAAATCCTGAATGAATTTCTCATCAATTTTCGAATTTAATTCTTCACTGACTTTATCCAAATCATTGGCAAATGGCAACAAAACATGGTCTTTGATGAAATTGAAAGGACTTTTTGCCTGCGCTTCCCAATTGTCCCAACTGTGGTGGAAATAAAAACTGGAACCGTGGTCTATGAGCCACAATTCTTTGTGCCACATCAGCATATTGGTATTTCGGAAAGTGCGGTCCACATTGGTAATGAAAGCATCGAGCCAAATAATTTTGGAAGCCAATTCGGAATCAACTTTCATCACGTTTGGGTCATAATTAATTGCACCCGAAAGGAAATGTAAACCCAAATTCGTTCCTTGGCTTGCCTGTAGTAAATCCTGGATTTCTTCATCTGCTTCGGTTCTTCCGAAAGCTTCATCTACATTGAGGAAAACTAATTCCGGAACGAGAAATCCTAATTTGCGAGCGATTTCACCACCCAAAAGTTCGGCTATCACAGATTTTTCCCTGTGCCCTGAACCTTTGAATTTGACGACATATTTGAATCCGTCACAAGCCTCTGCCAATGCAGGAAGCGAACCACCTTCTCGGAGCGGCAAAATGTAACGGGTGAGATTTGCAGTACGTAAATTCATTGTCTAAGTAAAAAGGCAAAAGTTTTAAGTTTTTTTTCAATAAAGTATAAGTTACAAAAAAATCAGAATTCAGAATAATTTAATAACCTAAATATCCTCCATAATAATCGCTTTCAAAAGAAACACGTTTTTTGTTGTGGAAAAGTACGCGGTCGATTTCACTTTTGTACGTTTCTTCCAGATATTCATCATCGATGTACTCAATTCCGGAATGCGAAAATACAGAATCATCTTCGTTTTCATCGTATTGTACGCCCGCTTCAACCGCAATTTCAGTGACTTCTACAGCTACTTCGGCGGTTTCATAAACTTCTTCCAAAATGAGGTTAGTTTCTTTTTCTTTTTCTTTTTTTGTGCTGATTTTAAATGTATTGTCTTTGTCCAATTCAAAAGCTGTATAACCGACTTCAGTCATGTCGATACCGGTGTAAATATTTTTTGTTTTGATCTTGAAGAAATAAATTTCGTAAGATTTATTTTTGTAAGCTGCGTTTTTAGTAGTCAGGAATTTGATTGAATCTTCTTTTTCATTGATTTGACCATTTTCTCCGATTAAGACAGAAAGCGCAAGGTGTTCTTTGCTGATTTCTTTGGGGAATTTATCGAGTTTGTTGTTTCTTTTCAAGATTTCATACAATTCCCATTGTGAATTTTTTTCTTTCGAAATTTTCTTAATTAACTGATCTGAAACGTTGTCATCAGCTTCTAATTTTTGGTCTAAAGTAAATAATAGAAGTTCGGGAATGTCCAATTTTTCAACTTTCTGGAAGAATTCTTGATTTTCTTTTTCGTGCGAAAATGGTTGTAAAAGAGTGATGTAACTTTTTAGTAAACTGATATCAGTAGGCGTCGTGTATTCGTAATAATCAGTTTGCGAACGTTTGGAATCCATCCAGTTACTTGTCGTTCTTTTCAATTCTAATTTTGCCAAAGTCAAAATGTCTTTTCTGTACGGACGGATTTTTCTCGGTGCCAGCTTTCCACTTTCCATAAGATACGCAGTCAATGAAATGATGTGGTTTTGGTATTCCGGAATGGAACGGTATTTCAATAAATCTCCAATTATTTTTGCACTGTTTTCCGGATCTGCCGCCATGGAACCAAAAGTCCCAAAAAGGTCGTGTGAACTACTCGGCAACGGTAAATCCTCATCCATCAACTTGAGAATTGTTTTGTAATCTTGTTTGTTTTTCTTTTTGGTAAAAGCTTCGATCACACCCAATTGTAAATTGCTATCGCCTGAGTTTTTATGATAATAATTGATCAGAAATTGATTGGTCTGGGGATGATTTAATTCGCCGATTTTGGCAATCAAACTATTTTTATAATAAGATTCGTCTTCTTCAAATTCAAAATTTTCAATCAATTTTGACAAGGCAGGGAAATCTTCATCTTTGAATTTTATGTAATGCACAGATTTCAAAGCTGAACTGCGGATGCTGTCTTCTTCGCTTTCAATATCATTTAGGAAAAGATTTGTTTTTTGTTCAAAAATTGAAATTCCATTTACGGAATCCGATGGCGTGAAATCATTGAAAAATCTTTCGATATAAGGATCATTTCCTTTGTAATCATTGTCAACCAATGTTTTAATCGAATGATAACCTAAATCGCTGGCGATGTAACGTGTTTTTACGATTTGTGCAGATTCAGGTTTTTTAAAATAGACATCCATCACGTCTTTCCCATCATCGTTTTTATATGTTTTCTTATTAAATGCTTCAAATTCAAAATCAATTCTATTGTTTTTTACAATAGTATTCCAAAGTGAATCAATGGTTTCATAATGTCCGTAACGCGGAAATTTTCTATAATTTACTATAATATTTTGCTTGGATTCTGAACTTATCGTACGCGATTTATTGCTTCCTTCGAAATGATTTTTATCTGAATTATACAGATGGTTTTTGTAATAATATTCATAATCGATTTCACTCGAACCCGGATCTATTTGGGTTTTTACGGTATAATTCAGAATGGTGTCTTTGTACATTTTCGGTTCTCTGTAGTAATTGAAATTTTCCAATTTGAAACTGTCAAAAAACTGTTTTGTTTTCGTTTCATTTGAAACAGTTCCCAACAAATAATAATGCGAACCATGTATCACCGACTTCAAACGAATCGTTTTATTGTCGTTTAATTTCGACTGTGAAGTATAAGTCAAAGGATTTTGGCTAAACTTTCCGTTAGTCGAATCAATTTTTAATTTTTTATAAAATTCATATTGAATTCTTTTCAATTCAAATTCTGTTTCTTCCAAATATTCAATGTCATTCAAAGTTTTTTCAATCACAAAATAATAAGATCCATCTGTTTTGTCATGGGCAAGAATTTCAGGATTTCCCATGAGCGAGCCAAATTTGTCATTGGCAACTATGTTGTGGTAGGAGGGAACCTGAACCGAATAACCACCCTGAATCGGTGAAACTTTTTCCCAATTATTGCCGGTATTTTTTATTTTGATTGAAGCAAGCATGTTTTTGCTTTGATTTTCTACAAATTCAGATTTACCTAACACTGAAATAATCAAATATTCTAGCGGTGTAGAAATGATCCAATAACGCTGGGAATCACCTTCTTTGGTTTTATTGCTGATGTCAAAAGCATCGAATCCATTGATTTTTATTTTCTCTTTTTTGGTAATGTTGCCCGGAATGTATTCGTATAACAAACTGTCAATTTTGGTAAGGGAAGAAGTGTAATTATTTTTTCGGAGGAAATCATAATTTTTTAAACGAATGACATTTACATAAGCACCATTTTTCAAATCAGGAGAGGCTGCCATGCTCATTCCCGGGAATTCAAATTCATACAATTTTGAAGGAGCGGCTAATGTAAGAATGCCATCTGAAGTCGTCTGATTTGTATAATTGAAATATTGAAACGCATGGTCAAGCTTGTCTTTTTGTCCACGTCCTTTTATGGTATAATCGCCCGAAACGGGTTTTACGGTATAGCCTTTTTCACGCAACATTTCGATGACACCATCATGTCCGGGCAAGTGTGCAGCACCAATTCCGATGAAAAGTGTTTCTCCTTTTTTGAAAATGGAATCCATGCGTTTTACCATGTTTCCATTTCGCTCAAACAACATGAATTTGTTGTAATCAGGAGAATTCATTCCTCGGTTGATAGAATCAATCATGTCCAGATTTTTTTCGCGGTAAGCGTCTTCCATCAAAATATTCATAGGTTTGTCCTTCGACATTTTTTTTGCCCAAGCCGGCGGGTCAAATCGGGAATTTGACAGAAATGCTTTTTCTACCAATTGACGAGATTCTTTGTATTCCTCAAGATTGACAATGGTACGATTGGTTCTTTTTCCGACTTGGTAAATAAACATATCGAGATAGGTATCTTCCTGATAATCATTAAAACTATCGTTAGTTCTGTATAGGATTCCATTTAACATAAAATCATTGAACATAAAAGATTGTTTCAACAATTCATTTTTCAAAGGTGAACGTTGAAATGATTTGTAAAACTGGTATTGACCATAAGGATTCATGCCCATTACCATGTCGCCGGGCGAATTTTGTAATTCATCCAACCAGGTTTCAGGATTGCTTTCGAGTGCAACTTTATCGGTAGAAAGTAATTTTTCGAAGAAAACATCGGAAAGATGGAAAGCAATTCTTTCGCTCACATGCATCGTTCCGTATAGATACGAAGGTTTGTTGTTGTCTTTTGAAATTTCCCAAAGTAAACTCGGGTATTTTTTTTCTTGTGCAAAACTCAGGTTTAAAACCAATAAACAAATAAGGGCAGCTAATGACTTTTTCATTCAAATTCTATATCGTTACGAATATAATGGATTTGAACGGATTACTCGTTATCGGTTTTGATTTGATTTTGAGAACTCAAACGATTCAGATAAATGGATTTTACTTTCATCAATTCTTCCATGATTTTGAAATAATTATTCACTTTATGGTGTTGTGAAATAAATGTTGTTTCGTAAGCGAAAAATATAAATTCACGGATTTTCTCCTGCGGAATGTCTAAATCTTGGGTAAAATAATCATCTCCAAAATATTCTCGGATCTCAGTCAGAACAGATTCTTTGTCTTCATAAGCAAAAAGATTTTGTCTTCTGCGCAGATTACCTGAAATCACATCAGCTAACTTTTCAACGTTCAAATGAAGCGGTGAAACATCTTTCCACATCGTGAAATCAGTAGCATCTCTTCGCGGTTTGATATCAGGATTGATACCCATTTCTTTGTACAATTCAGCAACGGGATCATGTTTACTGGAATATTTGGCATCTTTTTCTAAAATTCCCGTGAGTTTTGTGGTGATGACAGCTTCGTCAAGCGCAATAGGCTGCATGTTGAGGTGAATCGTGAGCAACTCATTGTTGAGCAAAGATTCTTTCATATAAAATCTTCTTGATTCATAAAATGCAGAACGAATCAGCAAACTGTCTCCGGCAGCGGCATGGATAGCAAAACTTCCGGTGATGTCTGTAATAGACGTAAATTTTGTACGTGAATTGGTAATGTAAATCCCTTCCGGTGACGAATCATCTAAATCAATGATGATGCGCCCGATGATTAATTTTTCCTGCGCGAAAATTCCGATAGGAATTGATAAAAATAGTATGAAATAAAGGAATTTTCTCATGGATTTTCTGCAGATTGATTTAATCTTTCAACATAAATTTTACTTTGTTCATTCATCAATTTCTCTGCCGTAAGCAAATCTTTTTGTTTAATTTTTGTGTAAATATCAGTCGATTCGTAAGTGAAAAAAACAAATTCATCTATTTTTTCCTTCGGAATTTTCAAATCATTTACATAAAAATCATCTTGCCAAATGTCCCTGATTTTATTGAGAATTTTTTGTTTGTCTTCATAAGCATGTGTTTTTCTTTGTCTTTCGTTATAGCCGTTTAGTTCACCAATAATTTTAGTGACATTGAGCGTTGCGACATCAATTATTTTGAATTTTGGAATTCTTCGTCCGGCAGGATTCGGTTTAGGAACATCTTTTTCTTTAATTCCCAAATTCGCATAAACCAAAGCCGCAGAATCGACAAATTTTGCATTTTTGGCATCTCTCGCCAAATTTCCAGTCAATTTAAAATCGCTGATTTTGGCTTCGTCCAAAAGAATTGCTTTAGTATTTAGATGGACATTGATTACAGGATTTTCCATCAATTTTTCTGTGACGAACAACCTTCGGAATTCATAAAAATCAGAATTAAAAACCAATTCATCTCCTAGCTGTACTGCCAAAGAAACAATGCCATCGGTACCGGTAGTCGAGATGTTGTTTGTGCGTGAGTTTGTGATGTAGACGCTTCCCGGGTATTCTTCTTGCTCGTCATCAATAATGACTTGAATCGTTATGATTTTATCTTGAGCGAGAACAATACCCAAAAAGCTAAAAAAAACTACTAATATGAGAATGTGTCTCGACATATTTAACGACAAAGAAATACATTTAGTATATGCAAAATTTTGCTTTAACAAAAACTTAGCTATGATTTACAAATCTGTTAAGAATTTTCTTCCAACGATAAGTTCGTATGAATTTGCCTTCTTCTTTTGTAACTATTTTATTATCATGTTTTAACGCTGAATTCCAATAGCCTTTTGAAATGGAAAAGAACAAATTTGGATTCTTAGAATTCCAAGATGCTTTGAGTGCTGCAATCAAACTAATGAGCCAACCATAGTCCATCTTATAGAAGCCGGAACCCGTTTTTTGACCATGTATTTTTTTGTAATCGTTGCCTGTTGGTTTGAGTAATTTTACTTTTAAATCAGAGAAAACAGCAATTTCAAATCCATAAAACTGCGCCAACAATTCATCAACCGTATCCCAACCGATTGATTTTTTTACGCCGCCCATTTTGATAAAACATGCTCTTGAATAAGATTTAATCGCGCCGCGAACGTGTTTTTTGTTGGAAATTTTTTCATAGATCCATTCCTCATTTTTATTGATATAAACCAACCCGCCTGCAATTCCGATTTTAGGATTGATTTCAAATGAAAGAATAATTTTTTCGAAGTAATCTGAAGGAAGAATTACATCGGCATCCAACTTTGTAACTACATCCCAATTGGATTTTAATTCATCAAAACCTTTATAAAATGCTTCGATGATTTTGCTTCCCGGCTCGTGTTTATTTTCTTGATTTCCGGAATGAATGATTTTCATGAATGGAAATTTCAGAGAAAATTCATTTACAATTTCAGCAGTTTTATCGGTTGAATTATCATTTACTATAATTACTTCCGACGGTAAAAAGCTTTGTCCTACAATGGATTGCAAAGTTTGTCCGATGAATTTTTCTTCATTTCGGGTAGGAATGATAATACAATATTTCATCTGAAGATGTTTCCTTTTATTAATGTCAGATGGAATGCTTTTCATTTCAGTTTAATTTCTTTCAGCATAAACTGCATAATATCTAGGTGTAATTCTTCTGAGCAAAGGTCTGATTCCAATTTTTCCGCTTGGATGTGTCCATTTTTTTCTGAATTTAATTTCCCAACCAGCTTTTTCAATCAGTCTATCAAGCTGCCAATCCACAAATTCATGGTAATGCCAATCGCGAATGTCGTTCATGTTTCGGTAAGGTTTAGCAAACCAAAGCTGCAACGGAACGGTAATCAATAATTTTTTCCCGGGTAAATTTTTCAGAATCGAATAAGGATTTAAGAAATGTTCCAAAATTTCAAAAGCCGTAATCACATCTGCGTCCACAGAATTCAAATGTTCAAATTCATCATCTAAATCTTCGCCTTTTGTGTTAATGACTTGAAACCCATTTTCCCGTATTAAATTAGAAAGTGGATTTTCCACACCCAAATCAAGAATTTTTTCATCTTTTGAAATGAATTTATCAACGAGTTCCAGCGTGTGTTGATAACGTTTTTTTGGAATTACTTTATACATCTCGCCAAAATTAACGATTTTTACCATGATGATTGACCAAAAAAACAAATACCGACTCAGACTTAATTCACGAATCATCGGTTATGCCGAAGAAACCGAAGACGGACTGCTTTTCAAAGGACGCGAACCGCTTTGGTGGATGCGCGGAAAACCCAATTACAGCCAAATAGATAAATTCGTGGGAATTCAGGATAAATTTCACCGTGACATCTACGAAAATGATTTGGTAAATTATAGACTTAATGCTGCTTCGCAAATGCGAAAAGGAATTATTTTGCTGGACGAAAAAGAAAAATCATTTGGAATTCTGGACTTGGAATCGAAACATTTCACACATTTATTTTTGGGAGAAATTTGTTTGTTCAATTCAGAAAAAATGGAAATTTATTCGCATTTGTTCAACCATCCGGAATTAGAAAATAAATTTAATAAGCTGTAAAAAAAGCTTCTACTTCCAACATCCAACAAAAAAATGTATTTTTGAATTTGATTTAAAAACAAACAATATGTCGTACGGATTACTCAAAGGAAAGAAAGGGATTATTTTCGGAGCATTGGATGCAAATTCCATCGCTTGGAAGGCAGCAGAAAAATGCCACGAAGAAGGAGCTGAATTTATTTTAACCAATGCACCGGTTGCGCTCAGAATGGGCGAATTGAACGGATTGGCAGAAAAAACAGGGTCTGAAGTTGTCGGTGCAGATGCTACTTCGATGGAAGATCTTTCCAATTTGTTTGACAGAGCGATTGAAAAATTCGGTAAAATTGACTTCGTACTTCATTCCATCGGGATGAGCATCAACGTGAGAAAAGGAAAACACTATACCGATATGGACTATAACTTCCTGACGAAAGGATGGGATATTTCGGCAGTATCATTTCATAAAGTGATGAAAACCGCTTGGGATAAAGATGCGATGAAAGAGTGGGGGAGCATTTTGGCGTTGACTTACATTGCGGCGCAAAGAACTTTTCCTGATTACAATGATATGGCAGACAACAAGGCCTACTTGGAGTCTATCACAAGAAGTTTCGGATATTTTTGGGGCAAAGAAAAAAATGTTCGTGTTAATACAATCTCTCAATCTCCAACACCTACCACTGCGGGACAAGGCGTGAAAGGTTTCGGTGGATTTATGAAGTTTGCAGACGAAATGTCGCCGCTTGGAAATGCAACTGCAGAAGATTGTGCAAATTACATCGTTGCAATGTTCTCTGATTTGACCAAAAAAGTAACGATGCAAAATCTTTACAATGATGGTGGATATAACAACACAGGGGTTTCTGAAAAAGTAGCCGAAAGATTTATTTAATTAAACATTAGATTAAAATGCATAAGTCAGTTTCTGAAAAGAAACTGACTTTTTTGTTTAACTTAAATAAATGTTAAATAATTATTAGGAAAATTATAAAATAATGTTAGTTTTGCAACCTTATTTTAAAACTCAAATTTAATTAACATGAAGAAATTAACATTTATTTTATTAGCAGTAGCGGGTTCTATGGCTTTCGTAGGTTGTTCAAGTGATGATGATAAAGGAACTGCCTTAGATTGTTATAATCAAGCACAAAAAATTATGGATACCGGAGCAGCTTATTCAGCAAACGATTCGGATGCAAATTGTATAGCTTTTAGAGATGCTTTAAAAGCCGCTATTGATGCTAGTTGTCCAGGTTCAAGTGTATATCAGTCACAATTAGAGGCATTGCCTTGTAATTAATACTTGAAATTATACGATTAAAAAAAGGTCAGAATTATTTCTGACCTTTTTTATTTCCTTTTGTTTTTGAATTAATTCTTTCCTTGAATTCTTTAATTTGAGCATCATAATTGGAAGTACAAATAATGGATTTGATTTCTTTCAAAACCAATTTTGCTTTCGAGAATTCCTTTTTGATTTCAAGCATTAAAACTTTTTTCAAAAGAATTTCAATTTTATTGATTCCTTTGATGGTTAACGCAAATTCAATCAATTTTTCCGCTTCATCGAAATCTTCATTCAAAATCAAAGTTTCGATGTAATTCGGATAAATTTCCAAAGCATGGATATTGTGTGAAATTGCTTCCGAGAAATAATCTTTTGCAGTTTCATAATCCATCAATTGTTCCGCATAAACCCTTCCCATCAAGCACAAAGCCATTGTATTCTTATCGTTGTAAGAAAGCGCATATTCCAAAGATTCGATTGTTTCCAATAAATTATAAGGATAATTGTCCAACGCGCTGAACAAGTATTTATCTAATGTTTTCATTTTTTTTATTCATTTAAGTTTTTACCCAAATCCCGTTTCAATTTTTGTCTTGCAGATTTGAAATTCTTTTCTGTTTTTTGATTTTTAAAATCGGAACCTCTGAAAATTCGGGTTGGACTTCCGCGCTGAACTTCTGTTTGATTCTGCCACTCATTTTGAATTTGCTGCTGAAATGATTTCAGGTTTTCCTCATTTAATTTTTCAAGTAACCTTTCAGTTGCCAGTTTTTTGTTCTGATGCTGGGAACGGCTGTCCATAGATACCACTGCGATTCCGGTGGGTTTGTGTGTTGCGCGGATTGCTGTATTGACTTTATTTACATTTTGTCCGCCAGCACCGGAACTTCGCATCGCTTGATATTCAATTTCTTTTTCATTGAATTTGGTCGGAACAAAATTGTTCAATTCAAAAATGCCGATGAACCAATTTTTTCTTTTGTGCATTTTCCTGAACTGGCTTTGTCCTATCCAAAGAATTGTTCCTTTCCAGGATTTCACAAATTCGGATGAATTTTTCCCTTCGACCATCACCGTCGCAGAAAGTACTGTTCCGTTGATATTTCCCGTTTCGCGATGAAGCACAATCGGGTTGAGCCCTAATTGTTGCGCTTCATCGAGCAAAGTTTTCAAAACCTGGGCCACCACCCAAGTGCATTCTTCGGGTCCGCGGCCTGCGGTTATTTGTATAATTTTCTTCATTTTTTTAATTTGTTTTTGTCATTTCGAAAGAAGTGTAACGTAATGAGGAATCTTGAGATATAATAGATTCCTCATTCGTCGGAATGTCATTTTTTACCTATCCATTCTTACGACTTTCGGCGTAAAAGTTCCCAATACACGTACCAATTCCTGCTGGCAATTCATCACTTTTCGGATGTCTTTGTAAGCCATGGGAGCTTCATCTACATTTCCGCCGATTAAATTTACACCATTTTTTTTCAATACATTTTTAATGTCGTTTCGTGTAAATGTCTGTTTGCATTTCGATCTTGAAAGAACTCTTCCCGCACCGTGCGAAGCAGAATTTAAACTCGACTCATTTCCCAATCCTTCTACGATGTAGCCCGGAGCAGTCATTGATCCCGGAATGATTCCCAAAACTCCTTTTCCTGCAGGTGTTGCACCTTTTCGGTGGATGATGTATTCTTTTCCGTTTATCATTTCCTTCCATGCGAAATTGTGGTGATTTCCAATATTGACCAAAACTCTTTTCCCTAAAGCTTTCGCAATTCTTCGGTGGATGTCATCGTGACAAGCCTTTGCATACTCGCCTGCCAGATTCATCGCTTTCCAATATTCCTGCCCGTCGTGTGTTTCCAGATTGAGCCAAGCCAGATGCTGAACGTTTTTGGGTAACGGAGTTTGCTTCCCTGCAAGATAAGTGTAATGTTTCGCGATATTTGCACCTAAACCACGTGAACCGCTGTGAGAAAGAACTGCAACATATTTTCCGTTTGGTAAATTCCACTCAGGTTTGGACTCGTTTATTTCCACAATTCCAAATTCCACAAAATGATTTCCACCTCCCGAAGTTCCTAATTGCGTATATGCTTTGTCCAGCAACCCTTTCAATAAAGGAATTTCTCTGAACTCATCACGACTGAAAACTTCATGATCCGCTTTTATTTTATGAACTTCTTTCATTCCGAATTTGGTATGGTTCATCAAGATGTTTTCCAGCATATCCGTTTTTCCATTGAGGTATTCCGCTGGTAAATCAAAAACGGACAAACTCATTCGGCATCCGATGTCAACACCAACTCCGTAAGGAATGACTGCATTGTCCGTTGCCAGCACGCCGCCGATGGGTAAACCATAACCGAAATGTGCATCCGGCATCAAAGCGCCTGCAACAGAAACCGGCAATTTCAAAGCGTCATAAAGCTGAAATTTGGTTGGTTCGTCAATTTCATTTTCCCCAAAAATGGAGAAAGGAGCACGGGTTGATTTCAATTCGTGTTTTTTGATTTCAACGGGCTGAATTAAGCTTTCGGCTAATTTTCCCCAGGTTCCATTCCCTTCATAATTTTCGGGATTGAGTAAAACATTTTTTGCTTCAGTTAAAATGGTTTCTTTCTTTTCTTTTTTTCTGTATCGGTTAATCTGCCCGAGGGCAATATTGATTGTATTTGTTTTTGGAAAGCCTAATTTGATCAGGTCTTTTCCGGAAATTTTATTTCCCATTTTTTTTGAATTTTTAATTAATGGAGAATTTCAGATTCCTGGTTCCTTCCTCGGAATGACAACGTATGTCATTTTGAGCGAAACGTAGTAAAGCGAAAAATCTCTTAAATTTTTGTTTTGAGTTCGGGAAATTCTGAAGTGTAAAATTGATTGTAACAAAAAAGCCCGAAATTTAGAATCTTCGGGCTTTCATATATTTTATTTTTTTGAATCAATAAGAATGAAAAGCACGAAGAAAAGCTTCACCGAACGTAGGCGAGTCGCTTTGCAGATTTTGGATAAATACAAACATTTTCTTCGTTGTTTTTTTGAGTTAAACTTAATTTTCGCTTGCAAATGTATGATATCGGTCATGTAATTTCCAAATTTATTTTTAGAATTTTTATTTTTAACTGATTTTGAATGCATTACAAATCTTGATTGAATTATCCCAACCGCGTCAGTGATGGGTAGTGGCGGCGAGGAACGAGCCGGTCTGTAGTGAAACGGAAGACCGAAGCGAAGCAGAGCCCGAAGCAGCACGCTCGGACGCCCAAATTATGATTGAAAATAGGCATAATAATTGTTAAAATAATTTCTGTAAAAATCAGTGTATATGGGATTCATTCAAAATATCAAACAAGCCGCAAAACTTTATAAACAGTTAGATTGGAAAGAATTGCAGGCTGTAAATGAAAAAATTGATTTGGCAAAAGCCATGAAACAATTTTCGAAACTGGATGATAAACAACTCAAAATGCTGATGCGTATGCTCGATGGACCTGGCAAAGAGAAAGTTTTGCCGGAAATAAATCCTGATTTTTATGAATTGAGTGATAAACTTACGCCGGAGCAAAGAGCATTGCAGTTAAAAGTTCGTTATTTTATGGAAACGGAAGTAGCTCCAATTGTAAATGATTATTGGCTGCGAGATGAATTTCCGCACGAATTGATCCCAAAATTTGGAGAATTAGGTTTAGCCGGTGTGACTTACGAAGGTTATGGTTGTCCAGGACTACCTTTTCTGATGGAAGGGGTCTTGGCAATGGAAATGGCGAGGATTGATTCTTCCATTGCGACATTTTTTGGTGTGCAAAGTGGACTCACGATGGGTTCTATTTATTTGTGCGGCTCGGAGGAACAAAAGCAGGAATGGCTTCCGGCGATGAATCGTTTTGAGAAAATAGGTGCTTTTGGTTTGACGGAGCCTGAAGTCGGCTCGGGAGCTGCGGGTGGGTTAACAGTCACTTGTCAGCAAACAGCGGACGGATGGGTACTTAATGGGCAAAAGAAATGGATAGGTAATGCGACTTTTGCAGATGTGGTGGTTGTATGGGCGAGGAATTTAGGAGATGGAGAAGTGAAAGGTTTCCTTGTGAGAAAGGAAAATCCGGGATTTGAAGTTGAAAAGATAAAAGGCAAAATGGCATTGCGAATCGTGCAAAACGGATTGATTACTTTGAAAGATTGTGTTGTGGAAGAAAAAGACCGATTGCCAAATGCAAACAGTTTCAAAGATACTGCAGACGTTTTACGAATGACCAGGGCAGGAGTTGCCTGGATGGCAGTTGGCTGTGCACGCGGTGCTTACGAAAATGCGCTTGATTATACCCGAAACAGAAAACAATTTGGTAAACCAATAGCTTCATTTCAATTGATTCAAAACCATTTGGTCGAGATGATTTCTAACCTGACCGCGATGCAGACGCTCGTGTTTCGTTTGTCGGAATTACAGGACAACGGTCAGCTTAAAGATGAACACGCCTCTCTGGCAAAGGTTTTTTGTACACTTAGAACTCGCGACATCGTTCGTGGTGCGCGTGAGGTAATGGGCGGGAATGGTATCTTACTTGAACATAATGTTGCCCGATTTGTGGCAGATGCCGAAGCGATTTATTCGTACGAAGGCACCAAGGAAATCAATACGCTGATTGTCGGCAGGGCAATTACGGGTTATAGTGCATTTGTGTAAATTATTCAATGATAAAAATTTAAAAGCCTTGCCTAAATTCTATTCAGACAAGGCTTCCATTACCTCATTTATTTTATACTTAATATTTATTTTGCAACAAATTTCATTATCGGCCCATCCAATTCTGGTTTATTAGATACAATTAATGTATCATTTTCAATAGTATAATTGTAGGTTATACCAGATATGGCAACTGTATTATTTGTTATATCTATATCATAATTTCCAGAAGGAAGAATATATGAAGCTTGCTCTTCTATATTATTGGTTATAATCAATTTATGATTATGAACATTGATATCCCATTGAATATCACCGGGATTAATTTGCGGAATATCATATATATTGGCTCCATAAGAAAACATCTCCCAAGTTTTATTCAGTGCAGCGTTGATGTGTGGGCTGTCATCTTCTGAGCATGAAATCATCATGGCTGATGTCAACAATAAGAAAAACATTCTTTTTTTCATTTTTAGATATTTTATGGTCGAATGTTTTAAAGAGGAAGAAAGACAGAAAAGGTTGCGTTAAATAAAAAAGCTTTGTCAAAGGTCTGAACTTTGACAAAGCTGTATATAAATTAATTTTTCTGAATTTTATTTAATTTCCACTCGAATTCCTTCTGAGTGCGCGCTCAGTTCCGGCGCATACATATTTTGGAGTGAAGTGATTCCGTTAGAGAAATTTCCGGCATTGTTGGCGCGTACATCGTATTCAAAAACATAAGTTCCTTTTGGCATGTAGTCAATGAAGAAATTTGTCGCCGCATCGCGCGTGCTTTCATAATAACCCAATCTTCCCTGGCGTTTGTAAGTGGATAAAACATTTAACGGCTCAAATCCGCTCGCGCGCATGTCTTTGATATGGATGAACTCCATTTCTCTATCCGTCAGGATTTCCAGTCTTACCGTAATTAGATCTCCAATCTGAATCGGAGTATTTTCTGTGATTTTGGTCAAAACCGGACCTTTGTCAGAATTCTTTTTGATGAATAATTGTTTGTTGAATTTTACACCGGTCTGCGCCGTTGTGATTTTATCCAAATCTTCAAAGTATTGCCAATACAATGCGCCCCAAGCTACGCCCGGAGAAGTTTTCTGAACGTTTATAGTTGCCATTTCCGGTTTAATTTCCTCTTTGTTCCAAGAAGTTTTTACATAACCTGAACCGCTTTGCGGTGCTTTCTCTAAAGATTTTAAATCTAAGTTTTCGTTGCCGATTCTTAAACTGATTCCATCTTCCGCATTCGTCCAGTCTTTTCCGGTGCTCATCAAAGCAAAAACGGCTTCAGTTGTTGCTTTGGTCGATTCCCATTGGTTCGTTTGTCTGTTCTTGAGCAACCAAACTTTCATACTTTCTACACTTTCTACGTCATTTAAAACTTCATCAAAAGCTTCGATTAACAATGATTGTGTTTCAATGGGTGCCTGGTACCAATACCATCCTGCAACGTTCGATTTCCAATACATTCCCATTTCATCACTTTGCACGGCGTTATCTTTTATGGAATTCAACAATTTTAAGGCTTTGTCTTTGTGTCCGAATCTATGGTAAATCAAAGCCAACATGGCTTGTGTCTGCAAAGATTCTTCAAATTTGTTTTTGTCTAATTCTCTGATGAAATATTCCTGAGCCAAAGTTCCTTTATGATCCAATCGATGCTCTTTTAGAAAGTAACTTCTCGCATACAAATACTGGATTCCGTTGTAATTAGAAGGTTTCAGCTTATTGTTCTTTAAATAAATATCAAATTCCTTTTCCATTTCAGCATCCATATATCGGATAGCTGCTTCGAGAATTTCATTTGTATTTACATCAAATTTCGACTCGAAATCAATTCCCATAGCTTTCAAATGACCTAAACCTGAAACGATGTGCGTGGTAATATAACGGCTTTCCTGACCGCCTTCAAACCAAGGAAATCCTCCCGAACTATATTGTTTTCCTTTTAATTTCTGGAATGCGCTCTGGAGTTCATTCTGCATTTTGTTCAAATCAAATAAAACCGCTATGCGTTTCATTTGCTCTTCCTCGCTCTGCGCATCACGCACCCAAGGAGTCTCCTCCAAAAGAAGCGATTTCAATTCTTCATTTTGTTCGAGTTTGGAAACCAATTCTCCTTTTTTGTTCCAATCATCAAAAACCGTTTTGATTTTTGGATTGGAATTGATGATATGCTGCGAAATCATGTTGCCATAGAAACGACTGAAAACCTGTTCCGAACATTCATACGGATATTCGCGCAAATAAGGCAACGAGAAAATAGCATACCAAATAGGATTGGTCGTCATCTCAAAAGTCAATTTGAAATTGTCTAAACTTTCCGATTTGTTGTTTTTTAATTTCTCTAAAGTGAAAGTTTTGTTTTGGTTTTCACGCACATAAATCGGTAAAGTTTCCGTCACCATCATACGGTTAGAAAGAATCGGCAAAGCAGATTCCTCACCATCTGAAAAATCCCCCGCAGAAGCCACTACACGGTAAACAATTGCTTGATGCGTTGTCGGAACTTTTAAATTCCAAGAAACGTTTGCTGAATTTCCTTTAGCAACTTTGATGTTTTGTGTTGCATTATTATTTCCAAATTCCACATCGACCGGCTGCATCGTAAACGCATCGAATAACAAAAGTTTGGCTTGTCCGCTCAATTCTTTGTCAGATAAATTCGTCACTTTGGAAGAGAATGTAATCTGGTCACCTTCGCGCAAAAATCTTGGCGGATTAGGAACTACCATCAAATCTTTCTGCGTTCTCACTGTCGTTTCAAAATATCCTGTTCTCAATTCAGGTGTATGTGCTGTTGCCATGAATTTCCATTCGGTCAGACTTTCCGGGACGGTAAACTGGATTTTGATATTTCCTTTTTCGTCCGTTTTGAGGTTAGGGTAGAAGAAAGCGGTTTCTTGCAATGCTCGGCGGGCAACAATGTTGTCGAGTTTATTCTTTTCTTGTTTTGGAATATCATATATTCTCATATTAATATTCCCTTCAACAATAGCCTTACCATCCGCTGTTATAAATTTAGATTTATCTGCTGTTAAATTATAATTGCTTTCTTCCATTTCAATATCTGCCAATTGAACATCAACCACATTTGCACTTTTCTCTGCACGTGCAGGTGCCGGAGCCATGTCATACAAAGCATAATTTTCGTATCTACCATAATTCCAGTTAAATCCAAACCAATTCAATTCATCAAAAGCCAAATAGTTTTGCGGATAATTTTCATATTTATAAATAAGCGTTCTGAAAGGATTTGCACTGAAACTCATGTAAGTATTCCAGTTTTGTCTTTGGGAGTAATTCATATCGACATTCATCGGGAATGAAATGTTATTCGATTTAAACTGATCCAATGAAGCATCGTACATGGTCGCCAGCATTTCTGCCAGAAATTTATCTTTGTCTTTCCCGCTCACGGTCAGTTCCCAGGTTTCTTTTTGTCCGGGCTGGAGTTTGTCGCGTAAAGTCCCCGCAGTAATGGTCAACGATTTGTCTTCATGTGGAACATTTACTCCTAAAGTTCCTTGTTTGGCCGTGTTGAATTTCCCGAAATAATAATGTACAAAAACATTTCCACGGTATTTTTCATCAATCGTGAAAGAGAATTTATTGACGTTGTTATTCAGTTTAATTTTCTCGGTTTTAATGATTTTTCCGTCATGTTCCAATTCAACCAAAACTTCAGAATCATTGGCAGCGGAAGCAATCTGAACCTGAGCAGTTTCGCCTGGTTTATAAGAATTTTTATTCAGATTTAATGCAAACAATTCGTTGTCGGTCGGTTGTTTTTTATCATTTTTAAATAAATAAACCAATTTTTCTGTTTGGATGCTGTCTTTTCCATCTATGATCCAACCTTTCAAAACGTAATAACCTTCTTTCCAGTTTGCCGGATTTACCTTGATTGATTTAGATTTTTCGGTATCGAAACTCTGTGCAACAACTGGATTTTCCTTTTGCCAGTTCTCTTTTTGATTTTCTTTTCCATAGGCATCATGTGGGAAATATTGGATGAATTCTTCTTTTGAATACAATTCATAATCCCCTTTTGGAATCGGCGACTCGCGTAAAACCCTTTGTGGCGGATTGATTTTGGTCAAAGTTATCTGACCTTTTGCCGGCGTAAATACGCCGTTTAAATTATTGGTAATCAACTGAATGGAGCCCAATTGAGAAATTTCAATTTTATCCGAAACATTAAAACTCAGCATATAACGCAAATCCCCAACCGTTATCGATTGCTCGCTCGAACGCGTCTCGCCGTTGATGTCGGTAATGTCTGCAATTACGCGGTAGTTATAAGTTCTAGGCTCTTCTTTTCCTTTGGTCAAAGAATTTTTCTGCGCGGGTTTTGCATTGAATTTAATTTCAAATTTACCATCGGAATCAGTAGTCGTTTCGCCTTGTGTGATTTCTTCTTCAGGCTCTCCATAAGGAATATAACCTCGTTTCCACCAAGGCCAGTACGGATAAATCGTCTGTCTGTACACGCGGTAAACGACTTTTGCGTTGTCAATAGTGGCACCAGAATAAGCAATCGCTTTTCCTTTCGAGGTCACTTCTTCATCGAGTTTGAAAGTATCTTTTACATCTTCAAATTCAACTTCGAATTTCGGACGTTTGTATTCTTCAACGCTGAAATAATGCGAGCCATTGTAATTGCTCAAATTATCTTCGAGATAAAATTGTCCGGTGATTCCCGAAGTCGGAATGATGAATTCTCCCGAAACTGAACCGAATTCATTAGATTTTAATTTCAGATTTGAAACATCTTCGCCGTTTGGATTTCCCAAAGTGATCTCAATTTCCTGGTTTGGAATGACTTTTTTCTTTCCTTCTGTACTTTCATTGTAAAGAATTGCTTTGAAATAAACGGTTTGTCCCGGACGATAAATGGCCCTATCTGTGAAAAACTTCACTAAATTTTGTTCATGTTGAGTGCGTTCGCGGTTTTTGTAAGCATAGCTGTTGTACATTACATCTTCACCCTGAATTTTGAAATTGTAATAACGGTAATTAGCTTCATTAGGCTTTACCGTTGCAATTCCGTTTGCATTGGTAGTAACGGTTTCAAGAAGTTTCAAATCTTTTCCCTTTTGCTCGTAAACTTCCACTTTTTTGCTAACAGGTTTTCCGCTATCTCTTTCTGTAACAAGGATTTCGCTGTCGCGTGTTACGATAGAATAAGCAGAAACGTTTACAAATTGATATTGCAAAAGGAAATCATCATTGACTTTGAAATCCGGATTGTTGGAAGCCAAAACCAAATATTTTCCCGATTTTAACGGTTCGAATTTAGCTGTAGTTGCATGCTGCTGGTAATCGTCAAAAGATTTCAACTCTAATGAAAATTCTTTTTCCAAAGGAAATTTAGAAATGATGTTGTTCAAAACCTTTTGCCTGTTGGCCTCGGCAGCATTTTGAAATTCATTCATTACATTTTCTGCATCTTTAAATTTCAATATTTTGAAATAAATTTTGTCTAAATTCTTTTGTGAAACAGACATAGGATTTGTCTTTTCGGGCGAAACGTAATTTTCAATCTGCAGGTTGAAATCAGGTTTTAGAATTTGTCTTTTCAGCAATTTTGCATTTTCTGAAACATCTGATTTTGGGAATTTATCAATCAATTTATCTAAAACTTTCAAAGATTTTTCAGTTTGCTTTTTGCGTTCCACAAAATCACTTTCAGCCTGTTTCGGGACTTGATTGAGATAAAAATCAGCCAATTCCATCAGCAGATTGGGCGTGTAATCCGTATCCGGAAATTTCTCAACCAGTCCAGTTAAATTTTGCTCAAATTCTGCATCTTTATAATCGTTGCGCTGAAATTTCAGCAATTCCAATTCATTGTAAAGCTGTGCATGGCGGTTATTGGATTTAGTGTGAAAAATTATTAAATCTTTTAAAATCTGAACGACTTGAGTTTTAGATTGGGTAGAATTGATTTCATTTCCACCTTCATCCGTTTCCACAGCAATAACTTCCATTGGATAATAATCATAATTGGTATATCCTGAAAAATAGCTGATTGCTCTGTGTGCCAACAAATCATACAAAGTCGGACGCAGATTTCTGTTTTTTTCTTCTTTATTTAAAACCGATTCCCAATTTTTCAAATCTTCTTTTTTGAGAATTTCTTTTTCTTTAATGGATGCGAGATACAATTCTGAAATATTTTTACGGAAAGTATTTTCGGTCCAATAACGCAAATCGTCTGTGGTCGCTTCTTCTATATTGGTTCGCTCGCCGATTTCCCACTGATTTTGCTGGTAATATTGGTAGAGCATTTCCGCCAACATCGAATGCAAAAACGCTTTTTCAACAGGTTTTGCTTCAGCAATTTCATTTTTGAATTTTGTAATAATTTCCGGTTCGATATCTCCTTTGTCACTCGTTACTATCACAATTTTCGACTGATAAAGCATCGCGCGGATGATTTGCTGCGAATTTTTATCTTTTTTTGCTTTGGAATAAATTTCATCAACAGCAGGAAGCGTGCTTTTCAACAAGCCGTCTTGCTCCTGTTTTTCAATTTGTTTCCATTTGGAATCGTAGTCGAATTTCTTTTGTGCCATTGATAATGAGAAGGTTAATATTGTAATTAAGAAAAATAAATTCTTCATATAAAAGGTTTTTTATAACAGATGCAATTTACACCAAAAAGGTTGGATGCATTGGAAATTATTATTAGGATTTTATAATTTTAAATTTATAATTGGGGGTTATTTAGATGTGAAATTGTCATTTAGAATTCTTCTCCTCAATCCATAAACTCATAAATTTTAAAGCATTGGCTGAATTGTGTTTTAAAATTTGTCCGATGAAATTTCTTTTTCGTGCTTCGTTTAAATTCAATTCTAAATCTAAAATTAGTTGATAAAATGTATCTTCAAAATCGTTTTTATTGAATTTCGCGTACAGGATTTTAAATCCTGCTTGTCTTGCAATCATCCAAATATTTTCATCGTTGTACAATTCAATTGTTTTGGAAATAAATAGTTCTTCTTGATTTTCTACAATTCCCGGAATCAAATTATCAAACATAGATTCCGCACCGATGGAATTTGTAGCAATCGGTGTCCCTGATTGCATTGCATCAATGAATTTTCCTTTTTGTCCTGCGCCAAATGGAATCGGAGCCAATAAAATTCTCGCATTTCCAATCACTTCCAAAGCTAGTTCTGCTTTTCCGTGAACCAAAAATCCTTCTTTCTCATTGTGTAAATTAAAAACTTTCAGGCTTGGGTATGCGCCGTAAATGTTGAGTCTGGCTTGCGGAAGTTGCGTTCTTAATTTGGGCCAGATATTTTTTTTTAAATGCAAAACCGTTTGCCAATTCGGTTCATGAATAAAATTTCCGATGAAAACAAAATCTTTTCGTTCTTCAAATTTTTTCTGTCTTGCTACTTGTTTCTCATCTCCGATTTCCAGAAAAGGCAAATAATGGAGCAGAGAAGGAGCGATGTTAAATTCATTTTGGAGCAAATTCATTTCAAATTCAGAAATAATCAAACTCAAATCACAACGCAAAATCGAAGCAATTTCACGGATGGTAATTTCATTATATAAATTGATTTCCTCCTTCTTTTTAAAAGCTTTTTCACGTGCTGAACGGAGGAAATGCAAATCTTCGGTATCAAGAATTTGAACCGCATTCGGACATTCTTTTGTAACACGCCACCCAAATTGTTCTTCCGAAACAAAACGGTCATAGACTACAAATTCAGGATTTATTTTTCGGATGAATTCATTGAATGAAGAATTATTTAATTTGATTGGAAATTCCTGAACATTCCGATCAGAAAAATCAAAACTCGCTTCAGATTTGGAAGCAGCCGAACAAAAAAACAATTCAAAGTCTTTGCTCTGAAAGAATTTTACCAATTGTAAAATCCTTTTTCCGGCTGCTGAAGAAGTCGGTTCCGGCCAAACCAATCCAATAAACAAGACTTTTCTTTGATTCATCGTTCAAATATCCGATTTTTGCCACATAATTCAGAATCATGTTAGGACTAAAATTAGCAACCGATCCGCGATGGGCAAAGATAGCCGAAGAAAATTTAGAAGAAATCCTTACCGATCATGCTTGGTGCGAACAAAAAGCCGCATCCAATGCGATTCATCTGATTGTTTACAATTCTGAACATGAAGATTTGGTTTCGGAATTGACTGAAATTGCGATTGAAGAAATGCAGCATTTTCAAATGGTTCACAATATAATTAAGGAAAGAGGTTATGAATTGGGACGCGAGCGCAAAGACGATTATGTAAATCAATTGGTGAAATTTAACAAAAAGGACGGCAGCCGCAACATGGCTTTCGTTGACCGTTTGTTGTTTGCCGCGATGATTGAAGCGAGAAGCTGCGAGCGTTTCCGTGTGCTTTCTCAAAATATAAATGATGAAGAATTATCTAAATTTTACCATGATTTGATGGTTTCCGAAGCCAATCATTACATGACTTTTCTGAAATTCGCCAAGAAATATTCAACCGATGTTGATGTGGACAAACGCTGGAAAGAATGGTTGGAATTTGAAGGTAATTTGATCCGGAGCTATGGGAATAATCAAGCGATTCATGGGTAAATTATTTATTGAAATACAAAAACTTAATACTTATGAAATTATTTTTTTCTTTCTTTTTATTGTCAGTAATTATTTCTGCCCAAACAGATACGCTACAAATAAAATTAGATTCTATAATTAGAGAGGCTGATCTTATGTATCAATACGAGAAAATTGCTTGGAAGTCTTCTGATTTAGCAATGGAAGATAAAGATAAGTTGGTGGATTTTGGGGGTTACTTTATTTACCATAGCGCAGACACATTGAAGGCTGTATACTATGATGTTAAATTAGAAAAAGCATTGAGTCGTTACTATTTTGATACTAAGGATTTAAATAAACCTCTCCAGATTTTTAAAAATGTAACAGATTTGACCGACAAAGAACGTGATTTAGCTTCTGTAAAGCAAAAAGTTCTTGTAGAACTAAACCAAAATCCTGATAAATATGAGCTGTCTTTTCAGGAGGGGTATAATCCAAACGTAGTAATGCTTCCTTTTGAAAATAAATTCCATTTTTATATAATAATTGGAACAAATAAGGGAAATATTATTCCATTTGGAAATGATTATTTTTTTGAGGCTGATTTAAATGGTGAAATTAAAAATTGGAAAAGGTTTCATAAGACATTAATTCAAACTTCAGTTAGTGAACAAAATGGTTCTATACCAATTTCTTTTATACACACTCACTTGCCCATGACACCTTACATATCAGCAACTGATATTTGTACATTTAGATTATATGGAGTTGATTTGTTCGATAAAAAATCATTTATTGTTTCTTCCACAGCATTGAAAATGAACTTTATTTATGATGCTGAAACGAACAAAATAATCACAACTAATTTAATAAAATAAAAAAATGAAACTCGAAAACACAGTAAAAGAAAGAAGCGGCGACGTATGTGAAATAAGCAGCGAAACAGGAAATTTGAATTTTTATGAAGTGAAACCGGCTTCCGGAAACGAACCGGAAAGATTGATTTTAATTTCAGACAAGGCACTTGCGCAAATCGAAAAAAGAGAAGAACCCGATAGTAAATATTGGGAAAAGATTTTGCCAATTTCTATGTGGAGCGAGGTTCCCGGCGTGCAGGTTGTTTCTTGGCGAATGCTCAACCGTTTTCGAAATGAATCTTGGGCAGCAGATGCATTGGAAATGATGTATTTGGATGATGAAAATTTGGAATGGGCAAAAGCTTCAGGCGACCATATGGGCGACGGAACTGTGGAACTTCACAAAGACAGCAACGGAAACATTTTGCAAAATGGAGACACGGTTACTTTGATTAAAGATTTGGATGTAAAAGGTTCGTCTATCAATGCCAAAATCGGAACTGCTGTCAGAAACATTCGTTTGGTACATGACAACGTAGAACAAATCGAAGGAAGAGTCGATGGTCAATTGATTGTGATTTTGACGAAATTTGTGAAGAAGTAAACTAAAAATTTGCTTTGAAACATTTTCCTACCGATATACAATTCAAATACAATTGGCGAAAATACCAGCAACGTGTATTGGATGAATTAGAAGCTCACATGGAAGACGGGCACCTTCATGTAGTGGCTCCGCCCGGATCCGGCAAAACGGTTTTGGGTTTAGAGGTCATGCTCAGGCTCAATAAACCTGCTTTGATTTTAGCGCCAACGCTTGCCATTCGAAACCAATGGATCCAACGTTTTTGTGAACTTTTTCTTCAAATAGATGAAATTCCTGAATGGATTTCACGTGATATCCGCAATCCGAAATTTATAACAGTCTCTACTTATCAAGGATTGCATGCAGCTTGCAGTAGCTCCAAAATCGAAGATGATGATTTTGAAGAGGAAGAAACCAATTCAGAAATTATAGAAAGCAATGCCAATTCAAACTTAGAAACCATTGTAAAAGGTTTGCAAAAACAAAATGTTGGTGTAATTATCGTTGACGAAGCACATCATTTGAAAAATGAATGGTGGCAGACGCTCAACAAAATAAAAGATAGATTAAATCCTAAGGTTGTTGGTTTGACGGCCACGCCACCGTATGATGTGACTCCTGCCGAATGGAATCGTTACATTAGTTTAAACGGACCTGTTGATACTGAAATTTCTGTTCCGGAATTGATAGCCGAAGGTGATTTGTGTCCGCATCAGGATTGTGTTTATTTTACTTTGCCCACAGATTTTGAAAATCAGAAAATCAGTGGTTTCAGAGAAGATGCTGAAAAAATTTTTAAGGAAATAAGTGTAGATAAAACTTTAATTCAGGCCATTGAAAACCATCCTGTTTGGGTTAATCCTGATCAAAACCTGGATTGGATTTATGAAAATATATCATCTTATTCAGCTTGTCTGATTTTCTTAAACTGTAATAAACACATCATTCCCAAATCGCATTTAGAAGTCATTGGCGGAAAAGATTTTGAAATTCCTTTTCTGAATTATCAATGGTTAAAGGTTTTGCTTGATTTTTATTTGTTCAGAGAAAAAGAATATTTTGAAGAGTTTAATGAACACAAACATCAAATTGAATCAAAACTTCGCAAGGCAGGAGTTCTGGAAAGAAATCATATCAATTTTTATCAAAGCCAGAAAATTTCAGGATACCTTGCTTCCAGCATCAATAAGTTAAATGGTATAAATGAAATTGCAGAATTTGAATACAGCCATTTGGGAAAGGAGTTGCGGATGGTCATTCTTTCGGATTACATTCGAAAAGAGTTTTTGATTAATTCTGAAAATAATGATTTAGAATTAAATAAATTAGGTGTAATTCCGATTTTTGAAAAATTAAGAAGAGAAAATAAAAACCATAAAAAATTAGGTGTTTTAACGGGTTCAATTGTTATCATTCCAAAATCGGCCTTCCCTTCGTTTGAAGAGAAATCAAAAGTATATGGAATTGCAGAAATCCAATTTTCTTCATTGTCATTTGATGAGAATTATATTTTGATTTCCATGAATGAGCAGATGAAACACAACATTGTTCATATCGTCACACAGATTTTCCAAAATGGAGAAATTGAAATTCTCATTGGAACGAAATCGTTATTGGGAGAAGGCTGGGACGCACCTGCGATTAACGCTTTGATTCTTGCAAGTTTTGTGGGTTCATTTGTGATGTCCAATCAAATGAGAGGTCGTGCAATCCGTACCCAAAAAGACAATCCTGCAAAAACATCCAACATTTGGCACATCGTAAGTTTAGACCCGACGGATGAATTTTCAGGAACAGATTTAGAATTATTGAAACGAAGATTTCGAAGTTTTGTTGGAATTTCATTGTATGAAAATCCAACGATTGAAAACGGAATCGGACGATTAAATCTGCCGGATAATTCTGAATTAATTCAAAAAATAGAAGAAGTCAATGCAAATATATTGGTACAGGCAAGCAGTCGAAATGAATTGCATGACCGATGGAAACAAGCTTTGAAAACCGGAGTAAGTTTGGTAGAGGAAATTAAAATTCCATTTTCTGAAGACTTGGAATACAATAAAGTAAAAGGAATGTACCATCGAAAAACCATTGTAAATCTTATGGTTTCTGTAGGAATTGCTGCTTCTTGGTACATGGAAAATGCTTTTGAGATTTTCGTTAGATTGGTTAGAAATGTCAAAACCTTACAAGACCTCAATATTTTGTTAGGTTTGGTGGTGACTGGCGGCATTTTATTTTTTGGCAGAAGAGCTTACAGAGCATTCCGATTGTATGTACAATACCGCGACATTTCTAAAGACATTCATCAGATTGGGGAGGCTTTGAAAAATTCACTCATTCGCTGTGGATCCCTTCACACAGAAACTTCAAAAATAAAAGTTATTACTTCTCAAGACGAGCATGGTGCGGTTTTTTGTCATTTGGAAGGCGGTTCGACTTATGATAAATCTGTATTCACGAATGCTTTGTATGAAATCGTTTCGCCTATTGACAATCCTCGTTATATAATTGTCAGAAAAAGCCGGTTCAAAGGATTTATAAAACAAACGGATTACCATGCGGTTCCTGAAATTCTCGGGAGAAAGAAGAATAGGGCAGAATATTTTGCAACGCAGTGGGGAAGTTTGGTTGGAAATTATTTTTTGGTTTATACGCGTACGATTGAAGGACGCAAATTAATCTTAAAATCCAGATTGAATGCACTCTCGGCTCAATTTGACAACCGAATCGAAAGATTAAATAAATGGACTAATTAAATTCAGATAACCCAAAAATTCCTCAATTCCAAATTTTAAATCAAGCGTTAAAAAATTAGATTTGTGTTCTAAATTTTCCATCATTTCATGCATTCAAAACTCTTTCTTTTTGTGGCTTTATTGTGTTCAACTTTTTCATTTGGACAAATTTCAAATGAACTTACTTCAAAAATCGATAGCTTAATTCAGCTCAAAAATCCACGAATTTTCAACGGTGTCATTTTAATTACCCAAAAAGGAAATCCCGTTTATACAAAAACACATGGATTCGCAGATTTTGAAAAGAAAATTGCTTTAAAATTAAGTGACCAATTCAAAATCATGTCCAACAGTAAATTGTTTACTTCGGTTTTGGTGATGTTGCAAGTTGAAAAAGGAAAAATTGATTTACACGCACCAATTGGCAATTATCTTCCTCAACTTTCTCAATCATGGAAAGATTCCATCACCGTTCATCAATTGTTAAATCACACGCATGGAATAGACGAAGTTAATAAACCTTTGCTCTTCAAACCCGGAACGGATTTCAAATATGGAAATGTTTCCAATGTTTTATTGGGTGAAATTTTAGAAAAAGTAACCGGAAAATCTTTCGAAGAACTTGCCGACAATTTGTTCAAAAAATTAAAGCTGAGAAACACTTTCTGTTATGCTTTCGAAAACGAAAATCAACTCGTTTCCGGATATAATTTGAGAAATAACAAACCTGAAATCGTTACCAATGCCAAACACGTGCTCTCCATTCCTGCTGCCGGAATTATTTCCAACGCACACGACTTGGCCTTGTGAAGTTACAAATTTCACCACGGAAAAATCCTCAAAAAAGAATCGTATAAATTATTGACTGAATCTTCAGCTATGTCGCAGCACAGTGTTTTCGGCGCAGCAAAAATGGGGTATGGGTACAACATCCGAATTGCCGAACAAAACGGTGTTAAATTCATGGGGCACACCGGATTGGGGGATGGATTTGCAGCGCTGAATATTTATTTTCCTGAGCAGGATTTGAGTTTGATTATTCTGGAAAATGTGATGGGGGAAAATTCTGACAATTGGTATTTCTACGAAACTGAAATCAAAAATTTAGTGGTTGAGGATCTTGTACGTTAATTATTTTGATAAATAATCTTTGTGTTGAAATTAACCACAAGGTTCACAAAGAATGCCATTTTTAATTAACTTTTAGCTCCATGATGAAATCATCCATCACATAACCATTCCCGATGTCAAAAACCCCTTCCTCGATTTTCACAAAACCATTTCGTTCATAAAAAGCAATCGAATCTATATTGTATTTATTGACGTTGAGGTAAATTGATTTTTTGTCATTTTGCTTCGCTGATTCTACCGCGCGGTTCAGAAGGAGTTTCCCCAAACCTTTTCCGCGAGTTTCAGCTTTCAGGTAGATCTTAGAGATGTAAACTTTATCAGATTCTATCTTGCATACCAAATAACCGATTGGTCTTTCATCATCCAAAAGCATTTCCCACAAAACACCTTCTTCAATTTCAGATTTGATTTTTTCGGTTGAATAAAATTTTTCCAACATATAATCAATCTGTTCCTGCGAAAGGATTTTGATGTAATGTTCGTCCCAGATTTCACGTGACAGTTGTTGAATGGTTGAAATCAAATCAACAGAAACCGAAATTAATTTAATCATAAAAATCTAAGATTACTCTTAATCTTTACCGATGTTATTGATCTCATCTCTACCATGCAGGTCAAAACGCGTGTCTTCTTCGTCCCATTTATTCTTCAAATAACGATAGCCAAGATACACAGATCCACTCGAAACTCCTACGGTTATAATTGTTAAAGTAATTCCGCTGATTTCAGGAATCATATTTAAGGCAGATAAAAATCCAACCAAAATATTAATTAATAATTGAATTACAATATAACTCCCGGCGCCCACCAATGCCCATATCCAAGGGTTTTTGTCATAACCCATTGCCAGCTTATAAAACATAAAACCGAATACAAATAGTACAATCATAACATTTAAATTTTCATTTCGGCTAAAATAGATAAATCCTTTAACTAACTTAATTTAAAATTCAAATTAAATTTTCCATCCTCCAACATCCATCCAAAAATTCTATATTTGTTGGGATCTTTTTAAAGCGAATTTCGAACTTCGAATCTTGCAAAACGAAAAACCAGAAACAAACAAAAATATGTACAGCGAAAAATTCCAGCAGCACTTAGCTACCCAGCTACAAGACTTAGATTACCAAGGACTTTTCAAAAAAGAACGAATCATCGCTTCGCCGCAAGCAGCAGAAATCACATTAGAAAACGGAAGCCGATTATTAAATTTCTGTGCCAACAATTATTTAGGATTATCAGATAATGAAGACGTCATCAAAGCATCCCAAAAAATGCTCGACGATCGCGGATACGGAATGTCATCCGTGCGTTTCATCTGCGGTACACAAGACATCCACAAAGAACTCGAAGCCAGGATTTCCAAATTCCTAGGCATGGAAGACACTATATTATATGCCGCAGCATTTGATGCCAACGGAGGAGTTTTTGAACCATTGTTCACTGAAGAAGACGCAATCATTTCAGACGAATTGAACCATGCATCCATCATTGATGGAGTACGCTTATGTAAAGCCGCACGCTACCGTTACCGAAACAACAACATGTATGATTTGGAGGAACAATTAAAAGCAGCCGCTCAGAAAAACCACCGATTCACCATCATAGTTACCGACGGCGTTTTCAGTATGGACGGCATCGTTGCCGACCTCAAAGGCGTTTGTGATTTGGCCGACAAATACGGCGCACTCGTTATGGTAGATGATAGCCATGCTACAGGATTTATCGGAAAAACAGGCCGCGGAACCCACGAACACAACGACGTCATGGGACGCGTTGACATCATCACATCAACCCTCGGAAAAGCAATGGGAGGTGCCATGGGCGGATTCACATCAGCCAAAAAAGAAGTCATCGAAATGCTTCGCCAGAAATCCCGACCTTATTTATTTTCAAACTCATTGGCTCCCGGAATTGTAGGTGCAGCATTGCAGGTTTTTGACATGCTAGAAGCCGATACCTCACTTCGCGACAAAGTCATGCGAAATGCAGAATATTTTAGAAAAGAAATGAAAGCCGCCGGATTCGACATCCCTGACGGAGACGCAGCCATTGTACCGGTTATGCTCTATGACGCCAAGCTTGCGCAAGCCATGGCAGAAAAACTACTAAACGAAGGCATCTATGTCATCGGATTTTTCTTCCCCGTCGTTCCTCGCGAAAAAGCACGTATCCGCGTACAGCTTTCCGCAGCCCATTCGCAAGAACAACTCGACAAAGCTATCGCAGGTTTTACCAAAGTAGGGAAGGAGTTGGGAGTGATTTAATCTTATAATTAAGTTTTGAATTATAAATTTCTAATCTCAGCCTTGTCAAGGCTCCAAACCTTGACAAGGTTTTTTATTCCTAAATTCTAAAACAGAAACGTAAGCTCGACAAGTCAAATCATAAATTCTCCACTCTAACCTTCTGCCTTTTACTTTTGTCTTCTAAAATTCCTGAGAAACTTGGGCGCCATCTCGCGCTGCTCCGGGGTTCCGTACTCGCTCACGCTCGCACCGGCTCGCACACCGCCGCCCTGCACATCACGGGCGCATACCTATATTTCAAAGAAGGTATCATCTACACAGATGAATTAAACTATCGGCACGGACTATTAAAACTACAGGCTTCAAATTCCGAATTTCAAACCTCTATTCTCACAAAAAATCCTTTAATTTGAATCAATTTCAAAAACAAATTTGAGAAATAACTCATTTAAAATTTAACATCCAAAATTCATCATCAAATGAATATTAAAAAATACTTGTTGATTTTTACAATTCTACTTTGTACAATATCATTCTCCCAAGAAATCCCTGAGAAAAAAGTAGATGATTTAGTCAATCAAACCCTAAAAGCCTTCAACGTTCCCGGCATCGCAGTCGGCATCATTCACGACGGGAAAATAATCCTCGCAAAAGGATATGGAATCGCTGACATTACCACTGGCGCAAAAGTAAATTCCTCCACCAATTTCGGTATTGCATCCAACTCCAAAGCATTTACCACTGCCGCCATCGCCATTTTGGTAGATGAAGGAAAAATGAAATGGGACGACAAAGTCATCCAATTCATCCCAGAGTTCAAAATGTACAACGATTATGTAACGCAGGAATTCACCATTCGTGATTTGGTAACCCACCGCAGCGGATTAGGTTTAGGAGCAGGCGATTTGATGGTTTGGCCCGATGGGCACAATTTCACCCCCACAGATATTATTAAAAACATCCAATATTTGAAACCCGTTTCAGACTTCCGTTCCAAATATGATTACGACAATTTATTATATATCATCGCAGGCGTTGTCATAGAAAGAATTTCCGGCAAAACCTGGACGAAATTCATCCAAGAAAGAATTCTTAATCCATTACAGATGGACCGAACCGCTCCTAACTGGGATTTGCTCAAAGATAAATCCAACGCCATCGCGCCACACGTTCCCATAGATGGGGAATTAAAAGTAATCGATCGCTATACCAACCCCATTTTCGATGCCGCCGCAGGGATTTATTCTAATATTGATGATTTGTCGAAATGGGTTTTATTAAATTTAAACAAAGGAAAACATAACGACCATCAAATCATTTCAGAAGCCCAAATCCGAGAAATGACCAAACCCCAAACCTTGATGCCTATCGCTACAAAACCACCTTATAACTCACTATTCCGAGCGTACGGGTTAGGTTTTCAATTGCAGGATGTCGCAGGGAAACTGGAAGTTTCACACACCGGTGGACTCGAAGGAATTGTAACCCAAATTGTAATGTATCCACAATTGAATTTAGGAGTTATAGTATTAACGAACCAACAAGAAGGTGCAGCCTTCATGGCAGTTTCCAATACAATTAAAGATCATTATTTAGGTTTGCCCGAAAAAGATTGGGTAAAAGAATATGACGAATTGATTTCAAAAAGAGGGGAAGAAGCCGATAAAATCACCGACGAAGTTTGGCAAACTGTTGAGAAAAATAAAAAATCAAAATCACCAGATGCCAAAAATATCATCGGAACTTACAAAGACAACTGGTTCGGTGAAATTACGATTTCAGAAAACAAAGGAAAATTACGTTTCGTTTCCAAACGTTCACCGCAACTTTCAGGCGATATGTTTTATTACAAAGACAATACTTATGCTGTGAAATGGGACAATGCATATTTGCATGCTGACGCTTTTGTTTTTGTTCAAATGAAAGATGGTAAAGTCTCAGGATTGAAAATGGAAACGATTTCTCCGCTGACCGATTTCAGTTATGATTTTCAGGATTTGGATTTTAGTAAAAATTAACTTCAAATGAGATCAATATTCCTGTTCGTTTTTATTTTATCAATCAGTTTAAGTTCCAATGCACAAACCATTGATAATTTAAGAAATGAGATAAATCAACTCATTTCATCCAAGAATTTAACTGCCGGAATTTCCATCAAAGGAATTGAAGTCAAAGATACATTGAGTGTCAATGGAAATTTATCGATGCCGATGATGAGTGTTTTTAAATTTCACATTGCGCTTGCTGTTTTGAACGAAGTCGATAAAGGAAAATTAAAACTCAATCAGAAAATTTTCGTCAAAAAAGAAGAATTACTTTCTGATACTTGGAGTCCGATTCGCGAGGAATTTCCCCAAGGAAATATGGAATTGACATTAGACCAATTGTTGCGTTACACCGTTTCGCATAGCGATAACAACGGTTGCGATATCCTTTTGAGGTTAATAGGAGGAACTGAAACCGTCCAAAAATTCATCAATTTACAAGGAATTAAAGATTTCACAATCAAAGTCAATGAGGAGGAAATGTCCAATTGGGATAATTTATATTTGAACACTACATCTCCTTTAGCCAGTACTGAATTATTAGAGAAATTTTATAAAGGAGAAATTCTGAAAAAGAAAACAACAAAATACTTGTACCAAATCATGGTCGAAACTTCTCGCGGGCTGACTTGGATGAAAGCCGGATTGCCTGAAGGTACGGAACTCGCGCACCGAACCGGAATTTCCAATACAAACAAAGCGGGATTGCGCGTGGCAATGAATAATATTGGAATTGTGAAATTACCCAACGGAAAACATTACATCTTGTCGATTTATCTGACTGAAATTATGGAAGAAAGAGAAGTTACTGAAAAAATATTGGCAGATATAGCAAAAGCAACTTATAATTATTTTACTACTCAAAAATAAATTGTTAAACTATTCATTTGTGAAATATATTTGTTCCTGATTTGGAATGAATCGTCAGTTCGAGTGCGATGTGTATCGAAAACTTATGCGATTTAATTAAACAGAAATAAATTGAAAAAAATAACCAAAATCCTCAAACGAATGTTCATCACAATCATCGTCCTTGTCCTCGCAATTGTTGCAGGAGTGTATTTCTACATGCAACAGCCGCAATTCGGAAAAGCACCATCCGGCGAACGTCTGGAAAGAATTAAAAAATCAAAAAACTATAAAGATGGTGCTTTCCAAAATCTGAATCTGACACCTTCTTTGGCGGAAGGTTATACAATGAGCGGTGTTCTTTGGGATTTTTTGTTTACCAAATATCCGAATACTTCGCCTTTGGACTCGATCCCTTCGGTAAAAGTGGATTGGAATAATTTAAAACCGGAAGATAATATTTTGATTTGGTTTGGTCATTCGTCTTATTTCATTCAATTAGAAGGGAAAAAATATTTGATAGATCCTGTTTTCAGTGGAAATGCTTCGCCAATTTCCGGAACCACCAAAGCTTTTCCGGGAAGTGATATCTGCCTGACGGATGATATTCCTGAAATTGATTATTTGTTGATTACACACGACCATTACGACCATTTGGATTATTCAACGGTTAAAGCAATTATTCCAAAAGTGAAGAAAGTAGTAACGGGTTTGGGCGTGGGTTCGCATTTGGAATATTGGGGTTACAAACCGGAAATTATAACTGAATTGGATTGGAATGAATCTGTGAATTTGTATGATTCAACTACGATTTATACCGTCCCGGCACGTCATTTTTCAGGACGAACACTCAAAAGAAACAATACACTTTGGCTTTCATTCATTTTAGAAACGAGAAATATCAAATTGTTTTTGGGAGGCGATTCCGGTTATGATACGCATTTCAAAGAAATCGGTGAGAAACATGGTCCTTTTGATTTGGTGCTTTTGGAAGATGGGCAATACGATGTAAAGTGGAAATATATTCATTTGTTACCGGAAGAGGTTGTGAAAGCCGCAAAAGACTTGAACGCAAAACGTTTGATGCCGGTGCACAATTCCAAATTCAAATTAGGAAATCACCCATGGAACGAACCGATGGTGAGAGTCACCGCAGAAGCCCAAAAGAAAAATATGCCTTTGCTTACGCCGATGATCGGTGAACCGATTCATTTGAATGATTCTATTTACAGCTACAAAGAATGGTGGGGCGGATTGAAATAATTTCTTTCTCAAGCGAAATTTGAGCTTCGTTACAACTCATCCCTAAATTTCTGCAATTCATCCAAAACTTTTTTGATACATTTAATGCATAGACGAATTTTGTTCTATAATCTAAAAACAAGTTACTATGCAAAATTTAATCTTTATTATCACAGTTGTTTTGGCAGGGATTTTAATTCCATCCAACGCACAATCCAAGTACGAAACCGAAATGGGAAAAGCTTTGACCAAATTCGGCGAATCTGAAACCAAAGACGACATGGAAAAAGCGGCACAGCATTTCGATAGAATTTCAAAAGTTGAAACTGAAAAATGGCTGCCTTTGTATTATTCCATGTTTATCAGAACTTTAAATGCTTTCTCTTTGGATAAAGATAAAGCGCTGAAACAAGTTGACGAATTGGAAAGTTTGTATGCTAATTTGGAAAACATGAAAAACATTGACAAATCTGAAGTCTTGACTTTGAGAGGTTTATTTCGCACGGTAAAAGTGGCTAAAGACCCGATGACTTATGGAATGTCTCTTTCAGGAGCGATTATCAAAGACTATGACGATGCTTTGAAATTAAATCCAAACAATCCGCGTGCAATGTATCTTTTGGCGCAGTACAATATGGGCGGCGCAGAATTTTGGGGAAAAGATCCAAAGGATTATTGTCCGCAAATCGAAAAAGCAAAAACACTTTTTTCATCTGAGAAGAAAGAAAATTTCGAACCTAAATGGGGAGAAGAACAAGTAGATGAAATCCTGAATTCAACTTGTAAAAAATAACAATCATTCATTTGAACTGAAATGAAAAAGATACTCATACATCTAAGGTATTCTACTTTTTTGGTTTTGATAATCAACACATTGTTTTTAGTTATTTATATAATTAATACAAGTGAAATTCCGACGTGGAATGATGTTTTTAGTAACTTGGGGTGGACTGCGTTTTTCACTTATGGATTGTATCTGGCAAATGCTCCGGTTTCATTGTTGGTTCGTGAGAAATTTGAAGGCAATGATTGGAAAGTATTCTTGAAGCGTTTATTGGCAGGTGTTTTCTTCAGCATCATCACAACGATTATCGCCGGAAGTATTTTGTACATCATCATGCTTTTTATCAATGGAAACAACTGGAACGAAATACAAGACTGGCTTTTGTCTGTGAAGTCTGTAGAGTCTTTTCAGCAATTGATTTGGATTGCTGCGACGATTTCCGTTACGTTTCACGCTTTTTCTTTCATTCAGCAGTTTCAGGCAAATAAACTGAAAGAGCAGACGCAGAAAATTGTCCAGATTTCGACTGAACATGAATCTTTGAAATCACAGATAGGCCCGCATTTTTTGTTCAATAGTTTAAATGTTTTGAACGGATTGATTTCTGAAAATCAGGACAAAGCACAGGAATTTGTAAGTGAGCTTTCGTCGGTTTACCGTTATGTTTTGGAGCAAAATGACAAATCACTGGTTTCGCTTCGAGAAGAAATTGATTTTAGCCGGACTTATATGAATCTAGTGCAGAAAAGATTTGAGGATGGATTGGAATTCGAAGTGGTGGAAGATTTTAATCCGAACTTTCAGATTGTGCCCCTTTCTCTCCAGATTTTATTGGAAAACTGCATCAAACACAACCGGATTTCTTCAGATGAAATATTGAAAGTAAAAGTTTATATAGAATATGATTATTTATTGATTAAAAATAATTTACAAATTAAAAATCAATTATATAGAAGTACTGGTAAAGGCTTGAAGAACATCATTGAACGTTACAAAACCTTTACACGTAAAAAAGTAGAAATTCAGCAAACAGATGATGAATTCATCGTTAAATTACCATTGTTAAACGAAAAAATTACAACTATGGAAATCATTCAAAATTATACAGAAGAAGAAATTAAAGCCGCTAAAAAGCGCGTGGAAGAGTTGCAGGGGTTCTATTGGAATCTTGCGAGTTATGTGATTATCAACTCATTTCTGCATTTTCTCGACCTGAAAGATGGTTCCTACGACTGGGCTTATTGGCCATTGATGGGGTGGGGAATTGGTATTGCGTTTCATGCGATTGAAGTATTTGGAATGTTCAATTCTTCATCATGGAAAGACCGTCAGGTTCAGAAAGAATTGGAGCGGAGAAAGAATGAGAGAGATAGATTTTTTGACAATGTAAATAATTGATATTATGAAATCAAATGAAGATTACTTAAAGCAATACTCTGAATTGGAAGAATCTATCAGAGGCAGGCATAATTTTTACTTAATTCTCTTTGTATATGTAGTGATGACAGGGTATTTGCATTATATCGATTTGAAAGACGGTAGTTATGACTGGGCATATTATTCATGGATTTTGATGACGTTCAGTATGATTTGGATGGCCGTTATTGCATTTTCTTTTCCATTAAAAAGCAAAATGATTTTCAGAGAAATGAAAAAGAGAGAATTAAATTCAACTTCAAAACAACAAAATCATGGAAAACAATAAAAATTATTCAACTGAAGAATATTTAGCGGCAAAGAAAGCCGTAGAAGAACGATTAGGATTTTATGTACACTTGGCAGCATATATTTTAGTAAATGGCTACTTCGTCTTCTTAAGCGTTAGAAGCGGCGGATATTTCTGGGCGATATGGCCGATGGTAGGTTGGGGGATCGGATTAGCCTTTCATGGGATTGGTGTTTTTGGCTTTTTTAATAACAATTCATGGAAAGACAAGCAAATCCATAAAGAACTTGAAAAACGAAGAAAATTTAATCTTTAACTTCGAAGTTTGAAACTCAAAATCCAATTTTGCAAAACGACAAAAATGAAATCCATTATCATAGAAGACGAAAAACCGGCAGCGCGATACTTGCTTCGTATGCTTCAAAATCAGGGAATCGAACCGATTGTCATGTTGCACAGTGTCAAAGAAGCAGTGCAGTGGTTTAAGGAAAATCCGGAGCCTGATTTGATTTTTCTTGATATTCAATTGGGTGACGGGATCAGCTTTGAAATCTTTGAGCAGGTTCAGCCAAAAAGTTCGATTATCTTTACAACTGCTTATGATGAATATGCATTAAAGGCATTTAAATTCAATTCGATAGATTATTTACTTAAGCCAATTAATGAAATAGATTTAAAACGTGCAATTGCAAAATTCAATGAAAAAAGTACGCCGGTCTTATGGGATGCTTTTCAGTTGAAATCATTATTAGTTAATAATTTTGAGAACAAATACCGCGAACGTTTTCTGGTAAAAATCGGGAGTAATCTCAAAACCATCGATACGGAAAACATCAGTTGTTTTTATTCTAAAAATAAAGGAACTTACCTCTGTCATGAAAACCGGGAATACCCGATTGAGCAAACTTTGAACGATTTAGAATCTCAATTAAATCCTAATGATTTCTTCCGCATCAGCCGAAATGCAATCGTCAATCTTCGTTTCATTGAAAATATAGCGACACATTCCGGAAGCCGTTACAATTTATTCGTCAAAAACGTGGAGGAAGAATTAATCGTTTCGCGCGAACGCGTCAATGATTTCAAGACATGGCTCGAGAAATAACTATTTCCTGCATTTTCTTGCCATGTTTACAATTGTAAATCCTGCGACAAACGCAGCGCCAATCAGCATTAGCTTCTTCGTTTTCTCAGATGGGACCGGCAATGAAGTCTCACCGTAAATCTGCATCGGACCTTGTGATGGACGTAAAACATTTCCGTCTGTGTCGGTTTCAGTATTTTTCTTCATCATCAATCTCATTCCAGCTGCCGCAGTTGCGCCGATGAATCCCGGAAACAATCTGTAAATTTTAATCAATGGCCAGGAACTCAGATTTGGATAAACATTTTTCTTAGGTTTTTTAGCCGTTCTCACCATCGCGTCTGCCATCACTTTCGGGTCTGCTGCCAAAGGAGAAATCTTGAAATCCAACCCTGAATATTTAGACGAATGCATATTTCCGGTTGACCTCTGCAACCCAGGATAAAGCGCCGAAATATGGATGTTGGGATAATTCGAAACTTCTGCTCTCAATCCTTCAATCATCCCGCGAATCCCAAATTTCGTGGCTGAATAAGCGGAACTATATGGCGCAGGAATGTAGCCTCCAATGGAAACGTTATTAAGCAAGGCACCTTCCTTTTGTTTTTTGAAAATTGGCAAAACAGAGTGCGCACAATTGATATAACCAATTAGGTTAGTTTTGATGACTTGTTCGGTGGTATCGATTGGGATTTCTTCAAATTTCCCACTTGCCATCACACCCGCATTATTTACCCAGATATCAATTCGTCCCGTCAATTGCAAAGCCTCATTGGTGAGATTTTGAACTTGCGTCGCATCCGAAACATCGGTGGGAACGCTCAGGGCGATGGCACCTAATTTTCGGCAATCGCTTGCAGCTTCGTCCAAAGCTTCTTTTCCACGAGCTGCCAATACCACATTGCATCCTTCCAACGCAAAAGCTTCAGCCGTTGCTTTCCCAACTCCGCTCGACGCCCCTGTGATGACTACTGTTTTTCCTTTCAAACTATAAAATTCATCGTAATTTTCCATAGCAAATGATTTTTTATTATTAGAATTTTTCCTTTTTCAGAAATCCAAAGAATATACCATCCTTGTATTTTTCTTATTTAAATCGAAATTTAATTTTCACAAAACGGAACCATTCTTGTTTAAAACATATTAAAATACAGTTATGAATCATTCAAAAATCAAGAAAATCGCAAAATATACTTTAGGAGGAATTCTGATTACAGCGGGCATAGGGCACCTCACTTTTGCACGCAAAGAGTTTCAGGCACAAGTTCCCGATTGGACGCCTTTGAAAAAAGATGATACGGTTGTTTATTCGGGGTTGGTAGAAATAGCTTTGGGTACAAGTTTGATTATTTCAGAAAAACACGCAGAAACCAAAGTTGGAAAAATCGCAGCAGGATTTTTTGCCGCTGTTTTTCCAGGAAACATTTCTCAATATCTCAACAGGAAAGATGCCTTTGGGTTAGATTCAGACAACAAAAGATTAGCACGTTTGTTCATGCAGCCTTTGTTGATGGCTTGGGCTATTAAAGCTACAGATAATAAATAGTTATAGACCTTATTTAAACAACTACTTTCATTAAAAAAAAATCAATATTTGATTCAAAGAATACATTAATTTAAGTCAAAAAATAATGAAATAAGATTCCAAAAGTAACTTTATTCCTTTATAAACTTCACAGACTTACTAGCAGACTTAACGAGGTAAACACCTTTTTTTAGATGGCTAATATTTAATTTTAGAGTAGAGTTACCCTTTACAGTTTTCTTCATTACCAGTTTTCCAGCCATATCATAAATCAAAATTTCTGCATCTTCAGAATTTTTCAGACTTATATTTAATTTGTCCTTTGCCGGATTTGGATATAGATTTAATTCATTTGAAAAATTATTTTCATTGACAGCAAGTATTCCATCCGGATCAAATTTGAAAATCGTCCCATAACCATGAACTCCTCCGCCTTCATTTATACCGTAAAAATCCGTTCCGTCAAAATACATTCCTCCCCAAGGACTTATACCACTCTCATTGTTAAAATTATAAACAGTTGAATATTCGCTTCCATCTGTCTTTATTTTAAAAATAAGACCACCGCCTCCTGCACCACCGCTGATAGCTGTTCCGTATAGAAAATCGTTTTTGAAATCTAATCTGCTCCAACATTCAGCTCCTGTAAGTTGCTCAAAATCATGTAATTTTGTGAAGTCTGTACCATCCGTTTTGATTTTGTAGATGATCCCTTTTTCATTTGCGCCGCCTCTCAGAGTTGCTGCGTATAAATAGCCATTGAGCAGCATGAGAGAACTACTGTAATCACCGTTTAAACCATCAAAATCATGTAGTTTAACAAAGTCAGAGCCATCCATCTTTATTTTATAAATGACACCTTTGTTATGTTCTCCTCCCAAAAATGTAACGCCAAACAGGTAGCCACTTTCCGTATTTAGCAGGAAATCTACATTGGGTTGTGAGCCATTGATGGTATTGGATCCATTGAAATTATGAATGATAGTAAAATCAGTTCCATCCGGTCTTACTTTAAAAATACAACCCCCACCCGCATAACCCCCGCTGTAAGTAGAGCCATACAAGAACGAACCGTCAAAAGCCAATGTAGAATGTGGTAAATCTCCATTGCCCCCTGTGAAATCAATCATTTTTGTATAATTTGCCCCATCTGTATTAATCCTGAATAATACTCCTCTGTTGATAGAACCGCCATGCATTGTGGTTCCAAAAAGTTGTGCGCCAATCAAAGTCAGCGAACTATAAGAATCAGCACCATTTTCTCCATTGAAATCATGCAATTTTTCAAATGCGGTTCCATCTGTTTTTATCTTGAAAATCGTTCCTTCATTATGACTTCCACCAAAAGTAGTCATGCCATAAAAATAATTTCCATCACTTATGAGTTGATTTCCTCTTGCAAAAGCACCATCAGTATTATTGAAATTATGTAATGTTGTGACTGTTTGAGCAAAACTCAATTCGATTTGAAGTATAAATAACAAACCAAATAATAGGAGAAATTTTTTCATGTAATCAATTTTATTGTTTTAGCGTATTTGTTATCAATTAATTATAAATAATTAATCCGCCACAAATTAACAAATAAATTGAATTCAAAATCAAAAAAATCAGGTTAACAAATTTTTACTTCGCTTTATCAACAAATGGTCTGTTTTCCCCATTTGCTAATTCCCAAGCTGTCGCAAAAATCAGTTGAGCACGCTTTTCCAACAAATTGTAATCGATTTTATCGGGCGTATCAGTCGGTTTGTGGTAGTCCGCATGCACACCGTTGAAATAAAAAATAATCGGAACATTGTTCTTTGCAAAATTGTAATGATCGGAACGATAATAAAAACGGTTCGGATCATTTTCATCATTGAAAGTATAGTCCAAATCCATATTGATATGTTTTTTATTAACCGTTTCAGAAAGGTTATGTAAATCTGTGCTCAATTTGTCGGAACCAATCAGATAAACATAATTTATATTTTCCAAATGCGCATCATCTATGCGACCGATCATATCAATATTTAAATTCGCAATTGTATTCTCTAATGGAAAAATGGGCTGTATGTCCGTGTAGTATTTCGAACCCAAAAGCCCGATTTCCTCAGCCGTAACATGTAAAAACAATATAGAACGTTTCGGTTTAAATCCATCCTTAATTGCTTGCTGGAAGGCTTCCGCAATTTCCAAAATCGCAACATTTCCCGAGCCGTCATCATCTGCACCATTGTAAATCTCTCCGTTTTCCATTCCCACATGGTCATAATGCGCAGAAATTACAAGAATCTCTTCAGGTTTTTCACTTCCTTCTATAAACGCCAAAACGTTTTCGGTATCTTTTTTAATTCTCGGATAAGCTCCTGCAGGAATGTGCTGAAAATAATCCTTCACCAATTCACTTTTTGGAGAAATAATTCCTTGTTTTTTGTAGAATTCACGCAGGTATTCAGCTGCTTTCTTTTGTCCGGGTTCTCCCGTATCGCGTCCTTCAAATTCATCCGAAGCAAAAATGTAAAGATGTTTGCTCAGCTCGTCAGCTTTTATGGTTTTGATGTATTTTGGGAGCGATTGGTCATAGTCGGCTTTGGTGAGATTTTTTTGTGGTGAACACTGAATGTTCAGCGCAATTAAAACAAGTAAAAGTAAATACCTCATCTTTAATATATTTTAGGATAATGATTTAATCCAAAAATACTTAAAAATCAGATATAAAAAAATCCTGCTCGAAATGAATAGGATTTATGATTTTTAAATGAGATCAAATTATTGACCAGCAGCAAAAGTTGCTAATTTTCCCGCCCATTCTGCCCATTTTTCCATGTCTTCCGGACTCATTTTCATTGTAACTTCTTGACTTCTTTGTGCCCATTCAACTGCTCTTGTTTGTAGATCTGTCATTTTTGTTTGATTGCCAGCTTTAGCAGCATCAATCATTTCATAATAGAATTGATTGTAATCATCTGCAAATTTCTGAACATCTGCATTGCTGAATCTTGGAACTTCGACGACTGATTTTTGAGTTAATTCTTTGACTTCATTCTTTTCAGATGAAATCGTATCATTTTGTGCAAAACAAAAAGTGGAGAGGATTAAAATAAATGTTAAGCTGAATAATTGTTTCATTTTTCAAATCGATTTGATTCAAAAATACTTAAAATTTAGACATAAAAAATCCCTCTCTTTTGAGAAGGATTATTATTTGTGTTCAATTTATCAAAAATTATTGACCAGCTTGAGCAGCAGCCAATTTTTGGTACCATTCTGCCCATAATTTAGCATCTTCCGGAGTCATTTTTTGTGTAAACTCGTTTGCTTTTTGAGCCCATTCAACAGCTTTTGTTTGAAGCTCTGTTAATTTAGCTTGGTCACCAGCATTTGCTGCAGCAATCATTTCTGCAGAGAAAGAAGCATACTCATCAGCAAATTTTTGTACATCAGAATTGCTGAATTTTGGAACTTCTACAGATGCTGTAGCTTTAGTTTCTGTAACCGGAGCTTCAGTTTGTGCATCAGTTTCAGTTGTTGTTTCAGTAGATGTTTCTATTGCTGGATCAGTTTCTTTTTTATCACAAGAAGTTAATGTTACCAACCCTGCTACTGCTAAAGTTAAAAATACTTTTTTCATCGTTTTTAATTTTTTTTGTTAATAGATTTCAAAATTACTCATTAAATTCCTAAAATTTCAAAAAACATGCCAACATTTATTCATTGGTTTGAAACTGAACTTCATATAGATTATTGTAATAACCTTCCTGCTTCAGAAGCTCACTGTGCGTACCGCGTTCAACGATTTTTCCGTCATCCATCACAAGGATTTGATCTGCATTTTGAATGGTCGCCAAACGGTGTGCGATGATGATGGAAGTTCGTCCTTCTGTCAGTTTTTCGGTGGCGTTTTGGATTAAAGATTCAGATTCTGTATCAATGGAAGACGTTGCTTCGTCCAAAACCAAAATCTGTGGATTGTAAACATATGCCCTCAAAAACGAGATCAACTGGCGTTGACCGACAGATAAAGTTCCGCCGCGTTCGCTGACTTCGGAATGATAACCTTTGGGAAGTGACATGATGAATTCATGGATGCCGATATCTTTCGCAGCTTTCTGCACTTCTTCAAGTGAAATATTTGTTTTTCCTAAAATAATATTTTCGTAAATGGTTGAATTGAATAAGAATACATCTTGTAAAACCACTGCGATATGGCTTCTCAGATTCTTCAACTCCATAGAGTATATGCTTTTGCCATCTATCAAAATATCTCCTGAATCGATGTCGTAAAAACGGCTAAGTAAATTGATGATTGTAGATTTTCCTGCACCGGTTGCACCTACGATGGCGATTTTTTGTCCAGGTTCGGAATGAAATGAAATTCCTTTCAAAACAGGGCTGTCGGGAATGTAAGAGAACTGAACATCTTTGAAATCGATTTCGCCTTTTACTTCATTCAGGAATTCATTTCCTTTATTAGGTAAAGTTTGGTCATCATCTAATATTTTGAATACACGATCGGCTCCGATCAATCCGCGTTGTATTGCGTTGAATCTATCGGCAATTTGACGCATGGGCTGCGTAAGCATTCCTATATATGAGATAAATGCAATCATCTCTCCAACAGAAACATCACCTTCCAGTGCTGTTCTCAATCCGCCAAACCAAAGCAAAAGCCCGATAGCAACCGCAGAAACAACATCTACAACCGGAAATAACAATGCGAAATAAACATTTGTCTTGAGGAATGCAGTACGCAATTCTTTGTTAATTACTTTAAAATTTTCAAATTCAGCAGCTTGGCGATTAAAAAGCTGAACGATGTTAATTCCTGTCAATCTTTCCTGTACGAAAGTGTTGAGTTTCGCAGTCAAAGTTCGTTCTGCCTGGTAAACTTTTTTCAATGCTTTCTGAAATAAATTGGTAATCACAACCATCAAAGGTAGGATAAGGATGACAATCGTTGCGAGCGACCAGTTCATGTAATACATAATGCTGATCATAAAAATAATCCGCAAAGCATCGACCATCAGCGTAAGGATTCCATTATTGAAAATCTCGGCAATGGTTTCTATATCGGAAACGGAACGCGTAACCAAGACACCGTTGGGCGTTCGGTCGAAATAACCTAATTTGAACCTGATAATATGGTTGAAAAGCCTGACGCGTAAATATTTAATAACACGTTGTGCAATTTTATTTGCAAGAAATATGACGAAGAACTGAAGAATTACTTCAAAAATTAAAACTGCTACAATTATAAATATAAATTGAAACAGACCCGGTAAATCTTTCAATAAAATATATTGGTCAATTGCGTCCTTCATCAAATAAGGTCTGTAGGTAGAAACAATTGCACTCAAAATAGCAACGATTACCACAGCTGTAAATAAGCCACGGTAACTCATTCCAATCTTTACAACTCTCTTTAAACCAGAATAATCAAACTTGGATTCACTCATTGATAAATGTACTTTTCGGATAAACGACCTCTACCAAATAAAGTCCTTGAGCAGGTGCCGAACCGCTTGCAAAGCTACGGTCTTTTTGTGCGATTATATGATTAAATTCGTCTAAATTAATTTTACCTTTTCCGACATCAACGAGTGTGCCGACTACAGAGCGAACCATGTTTCTAAGGAAACGGTCGGCTGTTATGGTAAATTTCAATTCGTTGCCCACTCTTTCCCATTGGACAAATTTCACATCGCAAATGTGGGTTTTTACGTCGGTATGGATTTTTGCGAAACTACTGAAATCTTGTTTTCCGATCAGAGATTTTGCCGCTTCATTCATTTTCTCAATATCCAAATCGTGGCGGATCTGCCAGGTATAATCGAAATTGAATGGATCTTTTCCGCATTGAATGAAATAGTTGTAAGTCCTTTCTGTAGCATCAAAACGGGCGTGCGAATCTTCTTTTACTTTATGAATATGATAAACGGTAATGTCTTTTGCGAGAAATGAATTTAACCTGTGAATTAAATCTTCGGGTAAAATTTCTTCAAAATCAAAATGTGCAAACATCTGGCGCGCATGAACGCCGGTGTCGGTGCGACCAGCTCCTGTCAAATCCATTTTCTGACGGAGCAGTGTAGAAAGTGCATTTTCAAGAACTTCCTGTACAGAAATCTGTCGGGGCTGTCTTTGCCAACCGAAATAGTTTTGTCCATTATAAGAGAATTCGAGAAAGTAACGCAATGTTTTGAATTTTGAAGAGCCAAATTTACGAAGAGATTGTTTAAAAGTATAAATAACTATCTATAAGATTTTGTCTCTATATCTTTTAAAATTTTAGAAGTTATTTATAAATCCAATATTAATTATTGATGACACTTAAAAAAGGAAATTTCATGAACCCTGCCAAATGCTCTCCCATACAGATATAGGAATAAAACCATGAATAAAACCATGAATAAAAGCTGAAATAGGCTGAAATATGCTGAATTTAAACTCAAAATATTTTTTAATTTTATCAAAATTGGCACATCGTGTCTTTTTCATGAGAAATATTTAAGATTATAAGTTTTCACATGTCTAAATTTATAAGTTCAAAATGAATAGTTTTACATAATAATTTAAAATTTGTGACAAAAATTCTTTTACTTTCCGATACGCACAGTTATATAGATGAACGAATTCTCGAATATGCTTCCAAAGCCGATGAAGTATGGCATGCAGGTGACATTGGCGATTTGAAAGTGACTGATGAATTGTCTAAAGCCACTCAATTGAGAGCCGTTTATGGTAATATTGACAATGCTGAAATCCGAAAAGAATTTCCATTAAATAATCGTTTTACAGTCGAAGGAATAGACGTTTTGATGACGCACATCGGTGGTTATCCAGGAAAATACAGTCCGGCAATTCGTGAGGAAATTTATGAAAATCCACCAAAATTATTCATCTGTGGACATTCGCACATTTTGAAAGTAATGCCTGACAAAAAACTGAACTTACTGCACATGAATCCTGGTGCTTGCGGCATTTATGGATTTCATCAAATCAGGACGATGATTCGTTTTGAAATCAATTCCGGAAAAATTGAAAATCCGGAAGTAATCGAATTAGGAAAAAGAGTTTAAAATGAAAACTGAAATCATCATTCGCCCGATTAAAATCTCTGATGCCGAAAAAGTATTGGAAATTTACCGTCCTTACATCGAAAATACCAACATCACTTTTGAATATACTGTTCCGAATTTAGAAGAATGGAGAGAAAGAATCGAAACCGTTTCAAAACAATTTCCTTGGTTGGTAGCAGAATTGGAGGGAGATATTTTAGGTTATGCATACGCAGCAAAACACCGAGACAGGATTGCCTATCAATGGTGTTGCGAAGCGAGTGTATATTTATCAGACAATGCTCAGGGAAAAGGATTCGCAAAGATTTTGTATGAAAAATTGTTTGAGATCCTCAAAATTCAAGGTTACATCAATGTATATGCAATTCTCACTTCTCCCAATACTAAAAGCGAAAAATTTCATGAAAACTTTAGATTTAATGATGTAGGAAGATTTTACAAAGCAGGATTTAAATTTAATGAATGGCACCATACACGCTGGATGCAGCTACATTTAAATGAGCATGAAATTCCACCTAGTGAATTAATTCCATTTAGTGAAATTGAACAATCAGATGAGGTTCAGATTATTTTGAGAAATAATTAATCCATGAAATAAATCAATAGAAAAATGAAATCGAAAAACCTGAATTCTTCCTTTGTCTTTCTTACCTTTAAAAAATAAAATTTTTCAGAAATGCAAAAAAGACAATTAGGAAATACAGAATTACAGGTAGCTCCGATCACTTTCGGGGGAAACGTTTTTGGTTGGACAATCGATCAGGAAAAATCATTTGAAATCATCGATGCATTTGTAGAAGCAGGATTTAATTTCATCGATACAGCTAATAATTATTCATATTGGGTCAAAGGGAATGACGGTGGAGAATCAGAAAGAATCATCGGAAATTGGCTCAAAAAGAGAAGAATCCGTGACAAAGTTGTTTTAGCAACCAAAGTTGGCGGGCGCAATAAAACAATGGACAACGCCAATTCTACGCGCAAACACATCATCGAAGAAGTGGATAATTCACTTTTGCGCTTGCAGACTGATTACATTGATTTGTATCAATTGCATTATGATGATGGGGTGACGCCCGTTGAGGAAACGCTTTCTGCATTTCAGGATTTGATCAAAGAAGGAAAAATCCGTTGGATTGGTGCTTCCAATATTTCCGCTGAACGATTGCAAGAATCTCTGAAAGCCAGTAAAGAACAAGGTCTGCCGAAATACCAAACTTTGCAGCCGGAATATAATTTATATGTCAGAGAGAATTACGAAAAGAATTTTCAACCGATTGTATTGGAAAATAATTTGAGTGTTTTGAATTATTATTCACTTGCGAGCGGATTTCTGACAGGAAAATATAGAAATGACGATGATTTGGATAAAAGCCAGCGTGGAAAAGACGTGAAGCAGTATTTGGATGCGAGAGGATTGAGAATTTTGGATGCTTTGGATGAAATTTCAATGGAGTATAAAACCACTTCCGCCGTTGTGGCATTGGCTTGGTTGTTGCACCGTCCGTCTATCACCGCGCCGATTGTAAGTGCGACGAGTTTAAACCAGTTGGAAGCCATCATCAAAGCGCCTTTGTTGGATTTAAATGATTCGGCCATTGTGAGGTTAAATCAGGCGAGTGCTTATTAAATAAAAAGGCAAAAGCTGAAAGGCAAAAGTTTATTTTCTTTTTGAATTAAACTAAATAATTAAATAAATAAAAATGAAATACGAAAAATTAGCAGGCTCAGATTTAGAAGTTTCTGTCATCGCATTTGGTGCCTGGGCAGCGGGCGGATGGATGTGGGGAAGTACCGACAGAAATGAAGCCATCAAAGCCATTCAGGCAGCTTATGCAGAAGGTGTGACCACCATCGATACTGCCCCGATTTATGGACAAGGAACGAGCGAAGAAATTGTCGGGCAGGCAATCAAAGGAAATTCACGCGATAAAGTTCAGATTTTAACCAAATTCGGAATGCGCTGGGATTTGCCTAAAGGAGATTTTGCCATGCACAGCAAAGACAATTCAGGTAAAGATATTGACGTTTATAAATATGCCGGAAAGGAAAGTGTGATTTACGAATGTGAACAAAGTCTGAGACGGTTGGGAACGGATTACATTGATTTATTGCAGATTCATTGGCCTGATAGTACAACGCCGATTGAAGAAACTTTCGAAGCAGTTGCAACATTGATTGAGCAAGGAAAAGTACGGTATGCAGGTGTTTGCAATTACGATGTGTCGCAGATGGAAGAAGCACAGAAAGTTTGTAATATCATTTCCAATCAGGTGCCATACAGCATGGTAAAAAGAGAAATAGAAGAGGAAGTTGTACCGTTTTGTTTGGTTCAGGGAAAGTCTATTTTGGCTTATAGCCCGATGGAAAGAGGTCTGCTGACTGGTAAACTGAAATCTGGACATCAATTTGCGGAAGGAGACCACCGTGCACAGAATAAATTTTTTACTGATGAATTCATTACAAAAACCAATGCATTTCTCCAAAAAATAAAACCAATCGCAGACGAAAAAAATGCAACACTTTCTCAATTGGTTTTGAACTGGACGGTTAATCGTCCGGGAATTACAGTTGCACTTGCCGGAGCCAGAAATGCTGAGCAATCCATTTCCAATGCCAAAGCCATGCATTTCGAATTGTCGGAAGAGGAAATTAACTTCATCAATGATGAACTGGAAAAAATATAAAATAGTATTTTATAAAATGGAATCCTGCTTATTTAGCGGGATTTTTTTATGCTACAAATTCATCCACTACTTTTTTATAAAAATCAAGGAGTTTTTCGTTTTCTTCTAAATTTAATTTTTTACGCAATCGGTACCTTTTGGTGTAAAGGCTTTTGATGGAAATGTTCAATTTTTTACTGATTTCTTTATTGCTCAAATTGAGGATTAAATAGGAGAGAAGCTGTTCATCTTCTTTGGTAATGGCGGGATAATTTTTGCGGATGTGGAAAAAGAATTCTTGATTCAATTCTGATGAAAGTGAATTGATTTGTTTCAGTTCATTTTGATTATTAAGTACTTCTGCAAAAGAAATTTTTAAGTCATTTATTTTTTCTTGTTTTTCTACAGTTGTCAGATTGCCTTTCATTTCAGTTTTCAAATCATCCAAAAATGTATCTATTTTAGTGACTTGATTGGCAAAAGTAATGAGGTTATTTTGACTATATTTCACTTTTTCTTTGAGCAATTCTTCTTCCAGCAATTGGTTTTTTAGTTCGATTTCAATAGCTGATTTTTCGAGTTCTGTAATGATTTTATTTTGTTCGATGCTGTCAATCTTGCGGCGATTATTTTTGATAATCAAATACGAAATTCCTCCTATAAATACAGCAATCAAGAAACTCACAATAAGAAGAAATCGGTTCATTTTAGAATCGGATTCGTATTCGTTCAACTGTAACTGATTTTCTGCAATGTTCTTTTCCAGGCTCAAAATCTGCATTTTATTGTCATTGCTTTGTTCTGCTAATTCAATAGATTTGTCGGCATATAATTTACTGTAAAGTAAAGCCTTGTTGAGATCATTTTGTTCAGTATAAAGTTTCACATATTCATCATAAATTCTAACCAGATAGTCGTTGAATTTATACTTTTCTGCAAGTTGTTCTGCTTGTTTGAGTAAAGTATGTGTCTGATTAAATTCCTTCATTTCAAAAGCAATTTTTGCCAGCATCAGAAAGCAATAAGTTTGTGCTTTTGTGTGCTTGGTTTCTGTCAAAACTTTTTGCGCTTTTTGGAAAGATTCAATGGCTTTGTCAAATTGCCGCTCATGTTTGTACCATTCACCATAATAAATAAATAAAACGCCTTCAAGTTCTTTATTTCCAATTTTCTGATTTAATTTTTCGGCTTTGGAATAAAACTCAAATCCTAGTTTTTTGAAATTATTAATTTGCGAAAGCCTGTAAACAGAGTCATCAGCTTCTTCATACAGCTGGCTGTAAATCACGCCGGTGTTGAGGTAAGATTTGATAAGGTTGACAGTATCTTTTTTCTCAGAAAAAATCTCCGAGGCTTCCTGAAGCGTTTGGATTTTTTCCTGCTTATCGTCGAGCAGGGTAGATTTGTTCATGAGTGCTGTCGCCAGCAGTTTTTTTTCATTGATTCTACGGCTGATAGTTTCTGCCTGCAGGTAGTTTTCAAAAGCTTTGAGTTTGTTGGCTTGTTGATGCCAGAAATTTCCAAGAACAATGTAAGTGTCAGCCAGGTCTTTGTCATTGTTGTTTTTCAGCGAAATTTCAATGTTTCGATTTAATTTTTCAAATACATATTCAGGTTCGAGGGAATTGTCCTCATGAATCATCTTGTTGATAGCCAATATGTCCTGATTTTTATAGAGAACTTCAATTTTTGATTTCAAAATGTTGGTGTCATTTTGGTTCGCCTGCCCCAAAATCAAATTGGAAGCAAGAAAAATTAAAATGACAATTAAAGAATTACAAACCTTCATGGGCTAAAGATAAAAAACAAAGGGCAATTGATTTTGCCCCTTGTTGTCATTTAAAATTAAACTTATTGAGAAAATTTATTTTTTGATGATTTTTTCATTGTGAACTCCTTTTGAAGTCTTTACAGAAACCAAATAAGTTCCCTTCGCCAAATGCGAAATATCAAATTTGGATGAATCATTATTTGACTGATAAATCAATTTTCCATTCAAATCATAAATCAAAATATGTTCGATAACTGCTCCATTTTGGATTGAAACATTCAAAACATTTTTAGTTGGAACCGGATAAAGTGTGATTTCATCGATGGAATTGATTTCATCCACGCTCAATCTGCAAATGTCAATGATTTCTTCCGGGCTTGAACAGCCTTCCGCATTCCCTGAAATATCATTTACTCCATTGTCAGAAAGGTATTCGCAGATATTTGTCTGGTTACAAACAACAAGATTTGGCGAATTTTTTATCCATAAAAATTCTATCTGATTGGCTGCAATATTTTCCAATCCATCCAAGTTTTGAAGCTGTGCATTGTTTTGGACATCATAGACAACCGGTTTTGCCGCAACTAAATTCTCCAAAGGATCTACATTTAAAATTAAAGGATGATTGCTCATTTGTAACCAAGAGCCAGGGCAATGAACATACGTCCCGATATCTTCTATGTTTTCGAGTCCTTGAAGACTGGTTAAGACATAATTACCATTGATCCTTAAATCACAGCCTACTTTTACCAAGCTGCTGAATGGTTGAAGACTTGTCAGTAAAGGATTACCCATGATATGGAAATTGTTTCCTACAAAAGTCAAATTTCTGAGTCCATCTACAGATACAAGATTATTGTTACCGTTGATTTGTAAACTTGTTCCTATAAATTCATCTGGTGCAGGATCATCAGCATAGTCAAGACGTACTACATTTTCTAAACCATTTAAATTGGTCAATGAATGATTTCCCTGAATGGATAATGAACCTAGGCGTGTAATGTTATGAAATGCAGAAATACTTGTCAGCATTGGGTTGTTATGGATCTGAACATACGGACCATTAAAAAGATTTATCTGGGTCAGATTGCTTAATGCTTCTATGGATTCTAATACAGGATTAGAATCAAAACGAAGTGTTCCTCCAATAGTTGTAAGATTTTCTAAACCATCAAAACTTTTCAAAGAATTATTTTCTCTTACATGTAACTGACCATATCCTAACGTGGTCAGGTTATTTAACCCTTCAAAATTTTCAAGTGAATCGTTTCCTGATATATATAGTTCTCCACTTGTGTTGTTATGTGAAATTTTTGTGATGTTATTTAACCCTTCAAGATTTATCAAATTAGGGTTAGAACTTATTGACAATGCAATTGGAATTTCAGTCAATCCTTCCAATCCTTTCAAAGAGGTTAAACTACTTCCTTGAATAAATAAGTGGCTTTTAATATTCCTCAAATTCTCCAATCCTTCCAAAGTTAAAATCGCAGGGTTATTCAGGAACTCTAAACTTTCTACGGAAGTTAAATTCTGGATACCTTCTAAACTGCCCAATCGGTCAATTACAAGTGCTCCGTCAATTTTGGTCAGGTTGCTTAAACCATTTAAACTGGGTAATGAAGTCCATTCGATTTGAAGATGCCCTGTAATTTCTGTGATGTTTTGAAAAGGTGTTAAATCATTGATGCTAGATGGTCCTGCTGTGGTATAACCTAAATATACATTGCCCGGAAGCACTGTACAATTTGGATACTGTACTAAAAAATGATCTAATTCAGCCTGATTCGTAAACGACAAATCTCCTGTTGGGCAAGTCGGTAAAATTTCTTCACATGCCTCAATTATTTCCTCCTGAGAATTACATCCTGTGGCATTTCCCAAAATAGTATAATTGCTTTCAAAAAATGATAAATAAGTACAAATGCTCAAAACATTACAGGTTGAAAGATTCTGAGAAGATTCCAAAACAACTTGATTGATGGAATTCGGATCGATATTTTCCAATCCGGCCAAACTTGTCAATTCTGTATTGGCTTGGATGATGATTGCGTGGTTATTGATGCTTTCCAGTGAACTCAATGCTTCGATACTCGTCAGCATTGGATTATCTATGATTTTCAAATCTCCTGCAATTTGGGTTAGTGAATTCAATCCTTCTAAATTTGTCAAAACATTCATGTTGATGTTTAAGTCGCCCAACACAGATTCTATATTTTCCAATGGGGTCAAGCTTTCAATGTCTGAATACCAGCCGACTATGTTTAAATCTCCATGAATCACTGTACAATTTGGATATATCGACTGAAAAATCTCCAAATCGGTCTGGGTGTTAAATGTTATATCTCCTGCCGGACATTCAGTGGGTTCTCCACAAAATGCAGTGATTTCACCTGTAGATCTACATCCTACTGCATTTTCACTAACAATTGCCATACCCCCATTATCTATAAATTCACAGATGCTCGGCACGCTGCACGTGGATAAAGATTGTGAAGAAAGAAGGTAAACTCCTGAGATAGAATTTGGATTGATATTGTCCAAACCTTCCAAAGAACTCAAAACTGAGTTCGATGAGATGTTGATATTTCCGTTGTGAATGGTGGTCAGATTACTCAGACCTGTCAAACTGTTAAGTAATGAATTTCCGGTAATCAATAGTCCGGGCTGATTCATTGCACCTGTAAATTGAGTCAATCCAGAAAACGCATCTAGATTCGTCAGGACTGCATTGTTCTCGATGACAAGTGAACCTACTTTGTTCAAGTTTTCAAGTCCGCTAAGATTCGTCAAAGCATTATTGAATCTCAATTTAAATAAATCCCCAACCGTAGTCAATCCGGAAAGTCCTTCCAAAGAAACCAAATCATCATTTTGGTTGATGTCCAAAAAATAAGTAACGGTGGTCAGATTGGAAAGTTCATCAATGTCAGTCAAATTATTATTTGAGGAAATAAGCAAAGTTTCGGTTTGAGTAATAGCCTCCAATGCTGACAATTCCGTCAGGTTATTGTTATTATTAATCCTCAACTCACCGTTGATTACAGTAATATTATGCAATCCATTTAAATTTGTAGCAGCCGTATATTCTACATGAAGTCCTTTGGTCTGAGTGATGTTTTGTAATCCATTAAAATTGGAAATGGTGCTGTTCAAGCCTTGAATTTTCAACAATCCGTCTATACTTGTACAGTTCGGATATTGTATGATGAAATTATCAACGCTTGCTTGCGTGTCGAGAAAGACATTCCCCGCAGGGCATTGCGCAAAGCTGCAACAACTTCCTATAAACAATATAGCTACATATAGCCAGTTTCGTAAAATTTGTCTCATTGTTAATGTTTTTTGATTAAAATGTTAATGAGGCAAAAATTGATTGATTTGTTCAAATTAAGGTTAAAAAAAGTTGAACATGATATAGACAGAGGTTAAGTTTTGGTGAAATTATTTCAACGAAAATTGAGCGAATTTTTGCTAAGAATTTAATTCAGCATTTCAAAAATGCTGAATTGCTTTTGGATTTATTGCCCAATAATCTCAAATTCCTCCACACATCGTTCATGTCCATTGACAATGATGGATATTTTTTGAATTCCCCCATAAAATTTTCGGGTAGTGATGATTTTGAAACTCTGTTTTCTCGATACAATCAAAATTTCATTCGAAAGTAAAATTCGTTCACTGATTTTAAAAACCTTTTTAGACCAGCTTCCATTTTGACGAAGATAATAAATTCCATATTCCAATCTTACAGGAACTGCGTTTTCTTCCTGATTCTCAATTTTAAATGAAAATTCCAGATAATCACCGATTTTGATTCTTGAATTCACTAACTCAAAATCCGAAATAAAAACTTTATCACTATTTACCAAACCATAGTGCGACATGATTTCGGTATTTCCCTGTTTTAGGAGTGTTCGGCTTCCGTGTTTGATGATAGCATCCGTTTCTTTTCCGAGACCTTTCCATTTTTTAGCGATGGAAAGTGTAACTTGAGGATTGTCCTTCGAAATATCATTGAGGCTGTTTGCAACACTTCTTCTCACATATTCAGAAGAATCATTTTTCAGGTTTTCAAGCAAAGGCAAGATAGGTGAGGGGTTTTTCTTCAACTCAGGAAGCGAGATCGCCCAAGGAAGCCTCGGGCGCGAACCTTCGCTCGCAAGTCTGCGCACATGATGATTTTCGTGTATAGACCATTCAGTCATTTTTGAAATCATTTCATTTCCATAACGGATGATGAAAGGGCGAACCGTGAATTCACAGCTTATAAACTGAGTTACAGTTTCAATCAATTTTACCGAAATTTCAAAATAATCCAAACCATATTTTTCGATGTATTCTGGAAAAAACATAAACGGAAACGAAGAATTCGTAAACGGTTTTTCCTTTATTTTTAAAATTATTTTTTGGATTAATTCCCCGGCAGCTTCAAAATCTTTAGGCATAAATTCATACAAAACCGTCGCCGTATGTTTCATCCTCGATTTCAATTCTCTTTCGTTCCAGTCATCATCAAAAATGGAACTTATGAAATTTTCTTTATCAAATCCCGGAACGGTTTCTAACAAAACATTAGAGAAATTTTCATAAAATAAAGGCGAATAAATATCTTTCAGGAGACTACTCATGGTTGGGATTTTTAAGACATCAAAAATAGATTTTTTTAATCTTTTTTGAAAGAATTTAATCCAAATCCGCAGGCTTAATTGATTTAAAATACACTTTATCACCTTCGCCGCTAGTGTAAAATTCAGGCTGCACATCGGAAGTTCTCGTATAGGTGCCATCGATGTAAACTCCATTTCCAAATCCGCATTCATCTTGGTCTTCAAGCGTTGTGATGGCCAATTCATGTGGTTTGAACTTCAATGAAAATTTACAACCCCTATCAGAATATTCATTTTTTTTATAATAAATGCCGTAACCATTTTCGAGTTTAACTTTCCCTAACAAAAGTCCCATATTGTAAGACGGCGCACCGCGATTTACATCTACATAAAAAATTGCGGAATCTTTATTTTCAGTGTAAATTGTTACCGTTCCGACGCGTCCTTTTTCGATGTCATCGCCATAACTGTAAATGCCTTGGAGGTTATCAGAGTTGATTTTCGCGGTTTTGCAGGAAACGAAAACCAATAAAATTACAGCAGAAATCCATAATATATTTTTCATAGTTTAAATTATTTGAAGTTTCGTTTTGACTTTCAAATACCACGCCTTATTTAATTATCAATTATTTAAATTTTCCCAGCAAATCCATGATTCCGTAAAAAGCATCCATCCCGGCTTTGTCAGTAACATTGGTATTGACAAGCAAAATCCTCCCGATATTTTCCTCCGGATTGAAAAACATTATAGAAGTTACGCCCGGATCGCCTCCCGTATGACCGATGTTTCCCATATAGCTGTAGCCCGCAAATACACCCACATTGTAAGCTTCGCTGTAAGGATTTCTTTCATTTCTATCAATGAAATTGTCAGCATTTAATTGCGGTTCAAAATAGATATCATATCCTTTTTTAGACAAGATTCTTCCTTTTCCATTGTAGCCTTTGATCAGTTCAGAAAGAAATTTCCCCAAATCATGTACAGAAGTGATAAATCCACCGTCCGGATAAGTAATCATGTCGTAATGCGCCACCGGAGTCATAGGATTTTCATACAAAGTCGAAAAATTCTGATAGTTGATTTGCTCAAATTTCCATCCCGAATCATTCATCTTCAAAGGATCGAGTATATATTCTTTTGTAAATTCATCAAAAGATTTTCCCGTTGCATGCTCCACGATGAAAGCCGCAAGTGTCGTCGCCATATTGGAATATTCATAGATTTCACCCGGTTTATGTTGCAGGAAACTGTGCTCATTGTACCATTTCCCATCTGCCGTCAGCATGTCTTTTAGAAAAGATTCCATCGAAGCTTTAGCTTCTTCAGTATTTAAGATTTGTTCTTCGTCGATGACAGTTTTCAATCCGTCCAAATTCTGACCGGGTTTGACGAAATAATTTTTAGAAAGATAAAATTCATTGTCGCCGATGGAAGAAGTATGCGTCACCAGATGTCTGATAGTGATTTTTTCGTCAGGGAAATTAGGATTTACAACCTCGAAAGGAAGGTATTTTCCGATTGCATCATCCAGATTCAGCTTTCCTAACTCTTGGGCTTTTACAACTGCAATTCCTACAAACAGTTTCGAAACCGAAGCGATATTTTGTATCGCATGTGGTGTATATTTTTTTCCATTAGAAATATCAGCAAACCCAAATCCGTTTTCATACAAAACTCCATTCTCATCTACTATAGCTACACCAAATCCCGCAAATGATTTTTGTTGGTAAATGCTGTCCAATGCCAGATCCAACGAATCTTTTTTAGGAGAATTAACTTTCCCCATAGATTGATGATTTTTCGCGCAGGAAATTACAAATAAAAGAAAAAGTAAAACAACCGAATTTTTCATGAAATGGATTTATTATCAAATATAAATATTCCTACTGTTCTCAATTTAATTACTTCACAGAGCTGGGGATTGTGATTTCTGTTCCGACGCTCACGTCATTCAAGACAATATTTTCAGCATTCGTCAGACTCAAAGCAGTTCCGGCGCAAGAATCTATCTTTACATTCTTCATCCTTACATTATTTACCTTTTTCGTCGGAAAACCTTGGATAATGATTCCGCCTAATTTGGCGTGTTTAACTTTGATGTTTTCGAAATTGATGTTGTTGATGTCCGTCTCAAATCCTTTTCCTTCGCCTTTGTAATAAGAAGTGATGAAAATTGCATCCAATACCGTATCAAACTCCACATCGTTTACATACACATTACGGATAAATCCACCACGGTTAGGATTTGATTTCAGATAGATTCCCCTTTTGCAATAACCGCCATAAGTACAATTTTCCACAAAAACATTCTGTACACCGGCAGACATTTCGCTCCCGATTACCAAACCATGAAGCCCCTTGAATCTGCTATTTCTGATGATAATGTTCTCCGAAGTCATTGCTGTATTTCTTCCTTCCAAATCCCTTCCGGCTTTGATGGCCACATTGTCATCGGCATTGTCGAACTCGATGTTTTCTATCAAAACATTTTTCGAATATTCAGGGTCGAAACCATCATTGTTTTTATTGTGCGAATTAAACTTAACTTTCCTTGCAGTAATATTTTCAGACTTTAAAAAGTGAACGCACCAGAAAGGTGAATTGGCAATGGTCACGTTTTCAATTAGGATGTTTTTACACTCGTAAAACTGAATCATTTGTGGACGTAAATAATATCCTTCTCCAAAGTTTCTGTCTTTTAGAGGTGTATTTTCATGGTTCATTTTACGGGTTAATTCCTGTGCTGGTTTTTGCTGGTCGTACCATAAACTGAAACCGTCTTTTCCATTTCCATCGATGGTTCCTTCGCCGATAATGGCGATGTTTTCTGCCTGGTAAGCATAAATTAACGGGCTGTAATTATTGATGAACGTACCTTCCCAGCTAGTTGGGACAAGCGGTAAATAATCTTTTGAATTGGTTCCGAAAATGATTTTAGCGCCTTTTTGAATGTCTAAAGTTGTATTGCTAAGGAGATGAATTGGCCCGTTGACGATATAAACACCCGGTGTGACGATGATTCTTCCGCCGTTTTTTTCTTTAGAAATAGCGAGTGCTTTGTCAAATGCCACTTTATTATCAGTAATTGAATCACCTATTCCGCCGAAATCGGTAATTAATAATTCATTTTTGGAAATTTCGGGAGGGTTTATGTTTTTTAAGATGGATTCTATTTTTTCAGTTCTTGATAGTTCTTGTTTTTTGGTTTCATTTGTTTGTTTGCAGGAGATGATCATTAAGGCAAGAACCAGAAATAAACTGTGAAATTTGTTCATCTATAAAGGATTTGTATTGAAAATTTGATTTTGGATAAAGATAAAGATTAATTTTTTGCTGAGAGACCGGAGCGAGTAAGATAGGAGTGAGGGGTGTATTAATTTAAGTTTACCAATGTTTTGTAGAAGTGCTAAAAATACCAAGATATTGGTATGTTTTGGTAGGGAATAATGCGCCTATATTTGAAACCATAAAGCTAATAGCTTTTCATAGGTTTAGGTTGGTTAAGGTTAGCACCTCATTTCACAAGAATGAGGTGTTACTTTTTTAAGATACTTTGACAACCCATTCCTACCGAACCCTTGAATAAAACGTTTCGTTTTGGTTAAGGGTTTTTGTTTGGGGTGCTGTGGTGGTGTGTTTTTGTGTCATTATTTGGGAAAGGGTTTCGGGAGTTGTTTTTGTTTTAGCCATTAAGAAATTAAGGGGTTTTAAGAGGAAGTGTTGAAGTGAATATTTGTTGTCCGGGAGTGGTGCTGATAGGCTTGGATTTTTAACCATAAAGTGGACGAGGTTTTTCTCAAAGTTCACAAAAACCCCTACCCAAAAGGGAAATTAGTGGTATTGTTAAATTATCAGCATGACGACAATTTTAAAATAAAAAGGCGGCTCTGAAATCAGAACCGCCTTTCACTTAACCTAAAAAACTATGAAAATCAAGGAAGACTCTGGTGAATCTAACCCATTATTATTTCCATCCTCCGCCGACTGCTTTGTACAGCTGGACGATGGCGTTTAATCTTCCATATTGGGTATTGATGACACTCAACTGTGCATTTAATGCGTTTTCACGTGCAGTCAATACTTCTAAATAATTTGCCATACCATAGATTTGTAGTTCTTCCGAAAAAGTAATCGCATCGTTGTAGGCTTCGAATTCGTCTTGTTTCAGTTTGATTTTTTCATCATTTGTCTGGAATGTGTACATGGCATCTGAAACTTCTTTGCTGGCATTGAGGATGGTCTTTTTGTAATTTAAAAGCGCTGTTTCCTGTTGGGCCTTGCTCACTTCATACTGTGTTCTGATCTGTCTTCCGTTTAAAATCGGCTGAGCCAATGAAGCCACTACACTGCCGAAAAGGGAATGTGCGTCGAACAATCTGTCAAATTCAATTCCCTGAAGTCCACCGCTCGCCGTCAAACGAATTGCCGGATAGAAATTACTTTTTGCCACGTTTGTCAATTCAAATGAATTTATCAAAGCATACTCAGCCGCCATCACGTCAGGACGGTTGCTCAATAACTGAATCGGCACACCGGTTTTCATGTCGGCATTTACTACTTGTGTGTTTAAAGTTCCGCGTTCGATTGTCTGTGGACTTTCTCCCAACAAAATGCTGAATGAATTTTCCATCAGTTTGATGTTGTTGTCAATGTCCAATAACAATGCTTTTGCGTTGAGCAATTGTGCTTCGGTTTGTTTTACCGCCACTTCGGTTACGTTACCTGCATCTTTTAAAAGTTTAGTGGTCTCCAAACTGTTTTCACGGTTGGTAATGGTTTCTTCCGTGATTCTCTTTTGTTCATCCAAAGCCAACAATTGGTAATAAGTCGAAGCGATGGAAGCTACCAATTCAGATTTTACTGCCTGGTGTGCTGAAACCGACTGTAAATAACTCGCTACAAATGCGCGTTGATTACTTCTGATTTTTCCCCAGATATCTGCTTCCCAAGATAAGCTTCCTGATAATTCATATTGGTTCAGGAATTGTCTTTGCCCGATAAGTGCTCCAAATTGCGTATTCATCGATTGTGTGGAATGTGTATAACTCGCATTTCCGGTAATTGTCGGGAAGTATGCCGCTTTTCCTTGTTTCACGTAAGCTTGTGCCGCTTCGATATTTTGTAAAGCTATGCGGATGTCGAGGTTGTTGCTCAATCCTTTTTCGATGTGCGCAGCAAGTTTCTGGTCGGTGAAAATTTCTTTCCATGAAACATTTGCCATGCTCAAACTATCTTGTGACAACTGGTCTGTTCGGTACAATTTTTCATTGACCACTTGTTCCGGACGGTTGTAATCTTTGGCTACAAAACAAGACTGGAGAAATAAGGCTAAACCTAAAATTCCTATGTATTTTATATTTTTCATTGTCAAATTAATTCAAATTAATTAATGCGTTACAGAACTTGTGGAACTGTTGTCCGTTGCCTGGTTGTCAAATTTTACAGGTTTGATTTTTTCCTGTAACCATTGGAAAATTACATACAATACCGGAATGTTGAACAAACCGATGATGGTACCGATTAACAATCCAAATGCTGCACCTGTAGCAATCGAACGGTTACCTACATACCCCGCACCTGTAGCAAATACCAATGGCATCAATCCTAAAATGAATGCAAATGATGTCATCAAAATCGGACGAAGTCTTGCTTTTGCAGCGTTCAATGCTGAAGCGGCGATGGTTTCGCCATGTCTTCTGCGCTGGACGGCAAATTCCACAATCAAAATCGCGTTTTTGGCGAGCAATCCGACCAACATGATGAGCGCAATCTGGAAGTAAATGTTGTTTTCCAATCCAAATAATTTCTGTGCCCAATAGGCGCCCATGATACCACCCGGAAGTGATAAAATAACGGACAAAGGCAACAGATAACTTTCATACTGTGCAGAAAGGATGAAATAAACGAAGATAATACACAAAACAAATATCAATAATGTCTGTGAACCTGCGTTGATCTCTTCACGGCTCAAACCTGTAAAGTCAATTCCGTAACTTGATGAAAGATTGGCTTCGCTCACTTCCTGTACCGCACGCAACGCATCACCTGAGCTATAACCAGGATTGCTTGCACCTGTAATATTGGCAGAACTAAATAAGTTGAAACGATCCACAGACTGCGGTCCATAAACTTTTTTCAAGGATACAAACTGTGTAATCGGAGTCATCAAACCTGAACTAGTTCTCACAAAAATTGAATTTAAATCTTGTTCAGAAGCGCGGTCTTCCGGTAAAGCCTGAATCATCACGCGGTATTGTTTCCCATAACGTGTAAAGTCAGCCGCATAAATTCCTCCGATATAACCCTGCAATGCAGAGAAGATATCACTTACGGAAACGCCTGATTGTTTTGCACGCGGGATATTTAATTCAATTTCATATTGAGCATAATTGGTGTTGAATGAAGTTTGCGCGTATTGGATTTCTGGTCGCTGCATCAGCGCTCCTAAATATTCCTGAGTTGCTTTGTCAAAATCGGCAAAACTTCCACCTGATTTGTCCAATAATTTTAATTCAAACCCTGAAGACATACCATATCCCGGGATACTCGGAGGCGAGAAGAAAATCATTTTGGCATCAGGCATAGATGCGCCAATTCCAAATAATTGTCCTACGACTGCATCGGTAGAAAGGTCTTCTGTCGGGCGTTCTTTGAATGGTTTTAAACGAATCAACGCGATACCATAGTTAGAACCCTGACCTGAAATAAAGCTGAATCCGGAAACCAAAGTGATGGCTTCAACACCCGGAATCTGAGAAGCTTTTTTCTCGAATTCTTTCTGCACCTGAACCACACGGTCAGATGAAGCACCCGGAGGGAGTTCAACGTTACCCATGATAAATCCACGGTCTTCGTTTGGAACGAATCCTGAAGGCATCGATTTGTTGGCAAAAAATACCAAAACCAAACATGAAGCAAGGATTGCAAATGTGATCCATTTGTGTCTCAATAAAAATCCAAAGCTCTTGGTATATCTGCGTGTCATCGCGTCAAATCCATTGTTGAAATATTGGAAGAATCTTTGAACGAAATTCTTTTTCTTTCCGTGCTCATCTACGTGAGGTTTCAGGAACAAGGCACACAATGCCGGGCTCAAAGTCAATGCGTTTACTGCTGAAATGAAAATCGCTACAATCAACGTAATACCAAACTGCTGGTAGAAAACCCCGGTGGGACCTTGTATAAATGTTACCGGAATAAATACCGCTGCCATAACGAGCGTGATGGAAATAATCGCTCCCGAAATTTCATTCATCGTGCTTACAGCTGCCTGTTTACCCGATTCGTGGGTTTTTTCCATTTTGGCATGGACTGCCTCGACGACGACAATGGCGTCATCCACCACAATACCGATGGCGAGTACCAATGCAAATAATGTCAATAAGTTGATGGAGAATCCAAACAAATTCAGGAAGAAAAATGTACCGATGATCGAAACCGGAACGGCTATCAACGGAACCAATGTTGACCTAAAATCCTGTAAGAATATATAAACCACGATAAATACCAGGATGAATGCTTCAATCAAAGTCGTTACCACTTTGGAAACCGACGCCTCTAAGAATTCATTGGTATCAAACATGATGGTGTAATGCATTCCTTCCGGTAATTTGGTTTCGATTACATCTAATTCTGTTTTGATATTTTCGATGATTTCCTGTGCATTTGAACCTGGTGTCTGGTAAACTACCATTGCCGAAGCCGGTTTTCCATTTAATCTTGAAACACCTGTGTATGCCTGCGCACCCATTTCTATTTTGGCGACATCTTTTAAGTAAAGAATCTGCCCGTTGTTCATGGATTTGATGACAATATTTTCATATTGGTCTTCAGTTCTGTATTTACCGCTGTAACGGATTACATACTGAAATGCCTCCGCATTATTTTCTCCTAATTGTCCTGCGGCAGCCTCCAAACTTTGTTCGTTCAAAGCCGCTGTAATGTCCGACGGAACCAACCCGTAACTTGACATTTTCGCAGGATCCAACCAAACACGCATGGAATAATTTCTCGCACCAAATACACTCGCATCACCGACACCATTGATCCTCTTTAACTCAGGAACGACATTGATATTCATGTAATTTTGGATGTAAGTCTGGTCGTATTTGTCATTTTCAGAATAAAATGAAACGAACATCAAGGCGCTGGTTTGCTGTTTCTGGGTAATTACCCCTGAACGCGTAACTTCAGCAGGAAGAAGCGCATTTGCTCTGGCAACACGATTTTGAACGTTTACCGCCGCGATGTCCGGATCAACTCCTGCTTTGAAAATTACGTTGATGGTTGCTGTACCATTGTTGGTTGCCGTAGAAGAAATATAATCCATTCCTTCCACACCATTTACCTGTTCCTCAATAGGAATTACCACACTTTCCAAAACGGTCTGTGCATTTGCTCCCGGATAAGAAGCGGAAATCTGAACCGTTGCCGGTGCGATTTCAGGATATTGCGTTACGGGAAGCACGGTCAGACCGAGGATACCCATAATTACGATTATAATTGAAATAACCGTTGATAGGACGGGTCTTTCTATAAATGTCTTTAACATGATTTTTTTCGATTAAAATGTGGTTTGGATTGAATCAATAATTGCGTCGATAGTTGTTGGCTGAGCCTTGATTGGAGCTTTGTTTTTCAATTTCCCAACTCCTTGCGCTGCAATTTTATCTCCTTTTTTCAATCCTGATTTTACAATCGCCATTTTGTTTACGCTTGCTTCCACTTCGATAATTGTCGAATAAACTGTGTCATTCTGAACTTTGTAAGTATATATAACACGTTGCTGCTCGTAAGTTGAAGCTTCGGGAATTACCAACACATCTTTGTATTCTTTAGGAATTCTGATGGTTCCGCTGTTTCCGTTGCTCAGCAATCTTTCTTTATTTGGAAATGAAATTCTGAACTGAATTGTTCCCGTTTGAGGATTGATTTGTCCTGTAACTGTTTGGATTTTTCCTTTTTCAGAATAAACCTGGTCATTTGCCAAAACCAATTCTACTTCCGGCATATTTTTTAGTTTTTCCGAAACATTTTTACCTTCAGCACCTGAAAGGAAATCCAAATATTCTCTTTCATTCATAGAGAAATAAGCGTAAACTTCACCAACTTCAGAAACCGTCGTGATAGGCGTCTGGTCAGATGGTCCTACCAAGCTTCCTTCGCGGAAATTGATTGCACCTACGACACCTGTAATTGGACTTCTCACTACCCCAAAATCCATATTGGCCTGAACTCCGGCGTAATTGGCTTTGGATTGTTGGTAAGCAGCTCTTGCTTGTTCCAATTGTCCCTGCGCCATTGCCAGATTGGCTTTCGCAGTTTCCAATTGAACATTGGAGATGATTTTTTTATCTACAAGTGGAATTAATCTATCAACTTCCACTTTGGCAGCATTTACCGAAGCCTGCGCTGCATTGATGTTGGCTTGCGCTGCATTGATTCCTGATTTTGCTGCATTTGCATCTTGAGCCTGAACATTCGTTTCCAATTTGAAAAGCGGCTGTCCTTTAGTCACCACTTGTCCTTCATCTACATATACTTGTGTTATATAACCAGAGATTTTTGCTCTTACATCATTGTTTACTTTTCCTTCGATATTCACGGGAAAAGACTGGTAACCAGTAACGTCTTTGGTTCCTACTTCGATTACAGGTATAGTGGGTGGGGGTGGTGCTTGTTGGGGTTGGTCTTTTCCGCATGATGTCAATAAAGTCAGCGTGAGCAGCGAAAGTATTATCGATGTCGTTTTCATTTATATATTTTGATTTAATTGTTCTAATTTTTCTACAGTTTCACTCATTTGGGCAATGCATTTATTTAAATGTTCAGAATAAATTTGGGAGCCTTTGAGGTGAAGCTCATTTATTTCTACTGAATTATCTTCACGGTAACATTTGTATTTTTCTGAAAGGTATTTTTCTCTCAAAAGAAATGTGTGAATTTTTTTCAACCTGAGGATGATGTGTTCAGGAGAAATCCTGTACAGCCTTTTTCTTTGGTCGATTTTGGTAAATTGTTCGATGTGTTTGTGTTGCGAAAGAAGATGCAAACTATTGGAAACTGAACTTTTGCTTACATTGAAAACTTCAACTAGCTCATCAAAAGTTTTACCTTCCCGCTTACAATCCATCAACAAATAGGCATAGATCTTTGCCGCCAAAGGAGCAAGCCCGTAAGCTTCTATATAATGTGCAGCAAACTCTTCGATTAATTCTTTTTTGGATTCGTTTATCAAATTCTTAATTTTTTGGGCAAATTTATAGTTTGTTCGGTAAATACGAAACAAAAAGAATTAATTTAACATTTATTTAATTTTTTAGTAATGGTTTTGAATTTAAGTTTCTGTAAATTAGCTATTTAATTGGATTTTGAATTTCTTATCATACGTCAATATCCAGTCGATTAATTCAAAATAGATTTGCCTTATAATTTTAAAAACAAAACATTATGTCAACAAAATGGAATTTAGATAAAAGTCACTCAGAAGTCCAATTCAAAGTAAAACACATGGTAATTTCCACAGTTTCAGGAGAATTTTTAGATTTTGATGCATCTGCAGAATCTCAGGATGACAATTTCGGAAATCCTAGTTTTGAATTTACAGCAAACATTGATTCCATCAATACAAAAAATCCCCAGCGCGATGAACATTTGAAAAGCGATGATTTCTTTAATGCAAGCGAATTTCCAACTTTAACATTCAAAGGAAGTGAGTTGAACGGAGATAAATTGAATGGAGAAATTACCATCAAAGGCACTACAAAACCGGTTTCTTTAGACGCAAATTTCGGAGGCGTAATCACCGATCCTTATGGACACCAAAGAGCGGGATTTGAATTTGAAGGAGAAATCAACCGCAAAGATTTCGGATTGAATTGGAGTGCAACGACTGAAACGGGCGGATTGGTAGTTGCAGATAAAGTAAAATTAATCGTAAATTTGGAGCTCATAAAGCAATAAGCACAAATAGCTAATTACACAATTTCCACCTTGTCTCTCGTTTGGGGCAAGGTTTTTTTGTTGCGAATTTCGAACTTCGTATTATCTAAAATCGGGTAAGTATCCCAAAATGAATTTTAGAATTCCTGAAATCAAAATTGGTATCGGATTGTTTCCCAACGGCATAACTCAAATTGAAAACGCCTAATTGCGTGAGAAATGAAATCCCAACGCCGACGCCGAGCAGGTTTTCGTTGATGAGCGTGGCTTTGTTTTCTACAAAAGCATAATCGCCAAATGCGGAGACGTAAAATCCGTCATTGGGCATGAAACGGTATTCCAAGCTAGTAATTCCATAAGCTGAAGCGGTGATGCTTTCTTCGTTAAACCCGCGTACGCTTCCAAATCCACCAATTCTGTAGAGTTCATTTTCCGAATAAAAATCGCTGTTGCTGAAAAGTCCATATCCTTCAACCTGTGCTTTGATTAAATGTTTTGGATAAAGGGTAAAAATCCGGAAAGCTTTGATGCCGACTTCGTATTGTTGCGCATCCGTCGTTATAATTTCGGAAGTGGCAGCATCTTTTTCCTGACCTTTTCTTTTGAGTGTTTTCCCTAAAAGATAAAGCGCGGTACGACCTTCCAGCAATCTGTTTTTTGTAGGAAGCATATATTCATAGCTCAAACCAATTCCGCTCTTGTTGAAATCATCATATAAACTGGCAATTTCAGGATAATCATCTAAAACGAAATTGGAACTTTCATAGCTGAGATTGAGACCGATATTGGAATTTTGCGTGATTTGGTAAAACAATCTTTCTTCAAGCTTAGTGTTTACAAACACGCTGTCTTTTCTGTATAAATTAAAATCAGTCTGCGTTCCAATCGCAGATTTAAACAAATATGGAACACGTACACTCAGGTCAAGCGTTGTACTTTTGTCAGCCGTAGCAATCCAATTGAGACGGATTTGTTCCATGCTGTTGAAATTGTTGTTGAGTTCGATTTTTACATTTCCATTGAATCTGAAATCTCCGTTTTGGTCGTTTCCAAATCCTAAAATTCCATCAAACAGATTTGATTTTACTTTTTTTACATAAAGATAAATAGTTGTAGAATCCGTATTGAAAAGTGTTTGAGGGCTGCGGATTTCTTCAATGAAATTATTGAACTGCATTTTCTCGGCAATTCCTTTCAGTTCAACTTCGTTGTAAATTTTACCTTTTTTCAATCCTAATCCGTGTCTGATATAGCCTTGGGATAATTTTTCATATCCTTCCACTTTCACTCCGTCAATGGTGCGCGAAGCAAATAATTCCAAATGCAGGCTCACTTGCGCTTCTCCGTTTCGAAATCCCTCCGATTGTATATTGATTTTGGAAAATGGATAACCTTGCGCTGCATATTTTGTTGTAATGGTTTTTACAAGGGAATCCAAGTTATTAACTGGAAACCAATCGACTTTCTGCGCAAAAAGCGAATCACCTTTTACCCATATTTTTTTGTACATTTTTCCTTTGTTCAGGTAAACATTTTTATCTTTCAGGGAATCCAAAGTAACTGTGAAATAGCCAATTGTTTTGAGTGAATCGAGTGTTTTTACAATTGCTGAATCGTTGGGGAGTTTTCTTTCAAAATCAGGTTCATATTGTTTAGATTCATTTTTGAAATCATAAAAATGATACAAAGAATCCTTTTTCTCTTGTCCGAAAACAAAAGAAAATAAGAGCAACAATAATAAAGCCTGAATGAATTTCACTTCTTTAGAACGAAAAAATTTGGAACAAATTACAGTATAAATTTCGAAATTGATATTGCGCAATTATTTTATGACGGTGATTTCTCCTGTTGAAATAATTTGTCAGTGCAATTCTATACTCATCAAATTGTCTGTTTAAAACCTTTGTTATTTAAATTCAAATTTTTTTACAAATTTGGTACATCTGATTAAAAGAATCAAACATTTTTATTTCTTAAATGAGAATTATCATTCTCAGAGTGAGTAATACACTTCCCTGGATTAGCAGTAAAAAAAAAATATTTATAAAGTAATAGTATTCAGTGTTTTAATTCATTTCATCAAGCCAATAATTTCATTTCCATACACAGAACGTCCATCTTCCATCTTCCAACCTCAATAATTATAATTAAATTTACCAACATAAAATTTCACGCGCTCAAAAGCGGAAAACCATGAACAAAAACATCATCATCACAGGCGCGAGCCGCGGAATCGGAAGAGAATTAGCCAAAATCCATTTACTTAATGGAAACAACGTTCTGGCAATCTCCCGAAACGCAGAAAAATTAGAAGAGCTCAAAATGTTCGAAAACAATTCTCAATTCCGTTTCCTTTCTCTGGATTTAGCAGATTACAATAGCTTAAATCAAATTACACAGGCGATTCAAGATTGGAATAAGGTTGATGTTTTGTACAACAACGCCGGCTTATTGGTTAACAAACCCTTCGCTGAAATCACAGAATCCGACATCGATTATTCTATCGACGTCAACTACAAAGGACCCTTTCGTTTAATTCAATTAATTCTCGACAAAACAGATTTTAATTCCCACATCGTTAACATTACCACCATGGGCGCAGTACAAGGGTCGCTCAAATTTCCGGGATTAGGAGTTTATTCGTCATCGAAAGCGGGATTGGTAACCCTGACTGAACTCCTCGCACAAGAATTTAACGAAAACCAACCACGTATCAACTGCATCGCACTTGGTGCTGTCCAAACCGAAATGCTCGAAGAAGCCTTTCCGGGATACATCGCACCCATCTCCGCAGAAGAAACCGCCGAATATCTTTATAATTTCGGATTAAATGGCCATCGTTACCAAAACGGTAAAGTCATTCAACTTTCTACAACCACACCCTGATATTTATCATAACTGAATCATAAAATGTTTATCTTTAGACTTTGAAAAGGCTTTTTATGAAATGAGCCATAACACATAACAATTAAGTTGTTGTCAACCGGGTGTTATTGGCTGATTCCATCTGACCTTTAATTAATTAAATATAAACAGATGAAAAAAATTTACTTCTCGATAGCTGTGGCTATCCTTTCTTTAACAGCAACCGCCCAGGAATTTGAACTTCAGCAGTTCGCAACAGGATTTACTTCTCCAATAGGAATTACTAATGCAGGTGATGACAGATTATTCGTTGTCCAACAAGGTGGACAAATCAGAATCATTAATGCAGACGGAACCATCAATCAAACTCCATTCTTAAACATAAGTTCCATCATCAGCAGTGGAGGAGAGCGCGGTTTGCTTGGTTTGGCATTTGACCCGGATTATGCAAGCAACGGAAGATTTTTTGTAAATTATACCAATCCAAGCGGAGATACAGTAATAGCCCGATACGAAGTAAGTGACAATCCCGACGTAGCAGAAACAACTGGAACTGTAATCTTAACCATTGATCAGCCTTTTGCAAATCACAACGGAGGAGATATCCATTTTGGACCAGACGGATATCTTTGGATTTCGATGGGTGACGGTGGAAGTGGAGGAGATCCGCAGCAACACGGACAAAATATCAATTCACTGCTAGGAAAAATGCTGCGTATAGATGTAAGCGGAACAACTTATACATCTCCGGCAGATAATCCTTTTGTAGGCGCCGAGGGATCCGATGAAATTTGGTCTTACGGTTTGAGAAATGCCTGGAGATTCTCATTTGACCGAGAAACGGGTGATGTTTGGATTGCCGATGTTGGTCAAAATGCTATCGAAGAAATCAACCATGAACCATCTAACACCGCAGGTTTGAATTACGGTTGGAGATGTTACGAAGGAAACAACACGTATGACACATCAGGTTGCGCCGCACAAGAAACAATGACTTTTCCGGTAGCTACTTATAATCATTCAGGTGGGAGATGTTCGATTACCGGAGGTTATGTTTACAGAGGGGTATCATATCCAAATTTAACAGGGAAATATTTCTTTGCAGATTACTGTTCAGGAGAAATAGGATGGGTTGATGGCGACCACAATTTAGAGTTCTTGACAGATACAAATTATTTCATTCCTGCTTTTGGTGAATCTGCCAACGGAGAGCTTTATGTAGCAGGAAATAGCGCCATATATAAAATAGTGGGAGAGGAAATGAGCGTAAACGATTTAGACAAAACCAATATTTCCGTTTATCCAAATCCGGTTATGAATCAATTAAACATTCAAAGTAACAAACCTGTAAATGAAGTTAGTATTTATAATATAGAAGGGAAGCTCCTCACATCCTTTACGCTAAATACAGATAAAATCGATTTTTCTAATTACGCAAAAGGTGTTTACCTAGTAACAGTAACCACAGGAAAAGTCACCAAAACTCAGAAAGTAATCAAAAATTAAAACACTACCTATATATAATTTAATAAAGTTGTTTCGATTTTATCTTTAGAGTGTTGTTTTTGTCGGGAGATTAGGTTAACAGTTATAAATTTTCGCATTGGGTGTGGTGCTGT
>NZ_FWXS01000016.1 GCF_900176425.1 Moheibacter sediminis
TATCATGTTTTTTTCAATCATCTGATTCATGATACCGGTCTGCCAATGCAATCCATCCTGTGGGTAGCTGTAGTCTGTACGCAAGGTTTCGCCTAAACTGTTGGTCGTGATCTGTTCTTTCAATCCAAAGTAAGGAGAATTTCCATAAACATAATTACTGTTCGTTTGTATAGTACCATTGGATAGATAAGATTCTTCCTTTACCTCTTTTAATTTAATAGTTCCAAAATAATTATAGTAATAAGATGCGGAATAGTTGAGCAATTCCCAATTGTAAGGCAAATAAGAACCTTCAGGAAAATCAAAATTTTTCCTTGCCACAAAGCCAGGTAACATTCCTTCGTCTAGGACTTGGTATTGGAACATCTTTTTACCTACCGGAGCTTTCTGTGCATCATAGTAGATTTCTTCTTTTACTTTGTCGTAGTAAAAATTACTGCTATAGTTAGATTGTGGAGTTCCAAAAATGGGAGACCCCAAAATATGATTTGCAGCGTGGTCTTCAATGATATTGTAATGTTTCTCTATAGCTCCTATATTCGTATTTCCGTTGTCTAATATTTCCGTTATTACCGTATAATTGGTCGAAGAATTCCTGCTGACAAACTGAGATGTGATAGAGGAAGAATTCACCGTAAATTTGGGTGCATTTGGATGGGATGTTGGTTCGTCATCATCAGACCTTGGAGGGCAGTAAAGCCAAAAGTCTCCTGTTTCATAATAAGATGGTTCATAAGTTGTCGACATCGTGGTCTTATTGGAAGGATATTCACTGAATTTATTATAGAAGTATTTTTTCTTATTGTAGCTTCCCTCTTCGTTATAATCAACTATTTGTTTTACTCTGGCTCCGGATCCATAAAAAGGAGTTTCTTCATAAACGGTTTCCGCGTTGTATGTGATATTTACCACTCCATAAGCGGGGTTCCATGGTTTTGAGTTTAATGAAATTGAGACTTCATACGTACTTCCAGCTTCCGTACAAATCGGATCGCGTTGATAGGTGAATGGCGGTATAAAAGTACTCACACAAGTTCGATCCGGGTTAGAGGAAACAGGTGTTCCGTAATCTCTTCCCAAGGATAACACTACAATTCCATTCTTACGAATTGTCACATTATATACGTCATGTAACGGATCAGGATCGGTTGTACAATTGGGGTTATATGTGTCAAGATCTCCGCTGGCCGAAAAATTTAAGGGTGTACCGTTCGCTACAAATGTAAACGTCTCAGTTGTTCCCGCAGGTTCATTACAGTCCTTTGTTACATTTAATATCTTATTATTATAAACTAATTTGGGCGTTATGACGTAATTTGAATTTGCCTCATACTCTACATGGCTATATCCTCCGGTGGGATAAGTGATCTTTTCGAGCATTCCATAGTGTACAACGTCTGGACTTACTTCAAGATTGGCAGTAGCAAATCCGGTACCTCCATAACTTTGCATATAGTCCCAGATCGGAAAAATTGTAGACAGTTTACTACTAAAAGGTCTTACATTGCTGGTTCCATTATTAAAACCGAATTTATCCTTTGAGAAGCTTAACCGATTAGGAAGTTTGTTTTCTTCATAATAATCAAAAATATATTTTTGTTCTTCAGGAGAAGATGTCCCATCCTTAATGGTCATATTCTTTAGGAATGTTCTGTATCTTAGGTCTGCATTGCCTTCCAACTTCCAATCCAGCACTGTATTTCTATTTTGGATCTCGTTATAAGTAAATGATACAACTTTCAAAGGGTTAGGATTATTAAGTGCAAACACCTTCATTTCTTTCAAGGATTTTCCACCTCCGTCCAATCGATTTGAATTATAAGTGAATTCTATGTTCCCGTTATCAAATTGAATATTCGAAAGTACTTTAGACTTCATGTCATTAAAATACCTACAGTCCGAATAACTGTATTGATACGTATTAAGAGGTTGGAAGCATTGCTGGGAATACGTCAGGTTGTAGGACGCATTTGTAAAGTACATCAAGTTATTGTCGGCGTACGAAAAATAAATTTTATTGTTAGCCGGAGAAATTATTTCTTTTAAATACCATGCTGAATAGTACCAATCTTTTGGTCCCACAAAGCAATCTCTGCTGCTCATATTTCCTTCTAAATAGTCAGCATTCCCTCCCAAAATATATTTATACCCATTACTGTCTGTAATGGTAAATGTAGAATGTTTTCCATAGGTAGTTCCTATCGTATGCTGTGTAAATTCAATTTTCAAATATTGATCACTATTTATGTGCGGAACTAAATTCTCATCAAAGTAAAAGCTACCCGATATTCCATTAACATTAAAAGAAAACCAATCCGGCTCGGCATCATGACTGGCTCCTTCTGCAGTAGCCCAAATCCCGTCTATTGTTGTTTGCAATTGTAAGTTTACTGGCTGAGAAGGATACCATGTTGTCACTGCCCGCTCATCGGGTAACCCTCTCATAACTCTTGAAACGACTCCTCCGGCTCTTAGGCTCCAATCTGTTCCAACTATCCCTGCAAGTCCATCAACCCTTACTCCATTGCTGAAGTAATCTACAGAGATCGGGACTGATATATCTTTTTGTTGTATCGTATAGAGCGGAACACTATAACTGAACCCTCCCGAACTTCCATTTAAAGGAATATTCCCGTGAGTTGCAAATTCAAACGCTGTCGGAGAAGGAGGTGCAACCTGCGGAGTGTACTCTTGAACACCACTCTGGGCTAACGTACTGTTTATTATAAAAAATATGGTGAGAGAAATGAGTATTTTCATAATACCATGATTCAATTGATTGGTCATATTTCCTGGGTTTTTGTCTTATGTAGCTTTTATATTATATGATAGTGTCTGACTTTATTTACTTCCTTTCTTGATGACTTTTATATCCTGGATATGGTTGTCGATGTTGATCTTGAAGATATAAACTCCCGGAGGGTAGCCCTGCAAATCAATAGGAGTGGTTCTGTAAGGTAAGTCTTTGGACTGAAGCTTTCTTCCCACCATGTCAAAGACTTCTACCTTGGCTGTGGTGTAGCTTTCTGAGATGACGATGTTGGTGTATTGATTCGTTGGATTCGGGTAGATCTCAACGAGCTGTCTCTGCTCATCCTGTTTGTTCTTTTCTCCCAGCTTTACTACCCAGAAGTCATTGCCGCCGATGCTTGCTCTGTCCTTGTCATCTGATTTCTTGGAGTCTGAATTGCCTGCCAGGATGTAGCCGCCATCCCTGGTTTGGGTCAGTCCTTTGAGCTGGTCGGTGTCTTTTCCTCCAATGCTCTTGCTCCAAAGCATTTCTCCCTTGTGGTTTATTTTTAAGGCGATGTAGTCATTGATGCCTTTGTTGTCTGTTTTTCTGCCTAGTGTTTCTGTTGAAGCATAGCCTCCCAGCAGGTAAGTATTGTCTTCTGATTTTGTAGCTGAAACCAATACATCCCATTGTCCGAA
>NZ_FWXS01000020.1 GCF_900176425.1 Moheibacter sediminis
GAACCCGTCCAGGTAGTCCACATGCTTGATGGTATTGTTGGGGGTGTCGTGCACTGTTTTCTTTATCTTTTGACCTGCTGCATTGTAAAAATACTTGATGCTCCCGTTATTACCAAAATAAATGTGGGTCGGAAAGTTCAGGTGGTTGTAAAGTATTTCTTTACAGTAACAAAAACGGAGAATGCAGTAGAAAAAACGGACGATGCAGTAAGAAGAACGGAGAGTGGAGTAGCAAGAACGAATTTTATATCAATATTTATAATACACTAGGTGATGGTAAAAAAGTATTCAGGGGATTTAAAGAAATAAAACCAAAAGAAACAATCTTTGGATTGTTTCTTTTTTCTTCTTTCATATTTTCTAACCCTCTGAAAATCAATTTTAATTTCTTTTTAAATTACCATATCAACACTTCTGATACATCACCCATTGCTGAACTTGAACAGCTCGAAGAAAGTAAAAAGCAGACGCTGTACGATCTCATTGATACTTACATCCGTGACGCTAAAACTAGGGCTACTTATAAATGAAAAACCAACCCGAAGGTTGGTTGGAAGTTATTTCTTTTTACAAGTAAATGTTTTTAAATAATTTTCAAATTCAGGAACTTTTCCCTTGGGAACCCCCTCATAACCAATAGATGGCCAATAACGTTCTTTTTTAAATTTAATTTGCTTCCAATATAATCCATTATGAATTCCTTCTAAAACAATAGTATCCGCTACTATAAAATCGTTCCATATATCATTATTTATATAATCTTCAGCATTAACATTTACTTCTAAATATTTTCCAGTGCTAATAAATATTTTTTGATTTTGTTTATTAGAAAAATATATTATGTCTGAATGATGGCCAATTAATTTCTCCTGTTCAAAATCTTTATCTAAAGTAATTTGATAAGTATTTGTTGGTAATTTAACCTTCCTGATATTACTTGCACAATTATAAAATGTTATAATAATTATTAAAATTACAGTATGTTTTATTCTAATCATAATTTCTAATTTTATTGTGTAACTACTTGAATAGAATAAGATCTTATTATAAAATCGACCGTTGGGTTTCCTGATCCATTTCTAATAAGACTATTGCCCTTTAGTAAACTTTGCCCATTATAATTCGATCTTAAAGGTGCTCCTAATTGTCCTCTTATCTGATTCTCTATATAAGAGCCTCTAATTTCCTCTATTTCAATACCATTTATTCTTTGACCATTTAACAATCCATAATTAGAATCCCATCCGTGTCCTAATTCATGCCCTAAATTTGTTGTTGGATTAAAATCTGTACCTCCAACAACATTTAATGTCCCAAATGCTGGATCTGAAGGATTCCAATAAATTGTTCCCCCAGAACCAAAAGCTGTAAACTCTCCTCCATTTGTAGATCGTATAAATGCTCTTGCATTATTTTCATTGTCGGGAACAAATTCATTTTTACCTTTTCTATTGCCAGGATTAAATGAGGCATTTGATATATTAAAATTATAACCTGAATCTTGAAGAACTGAGAGCATCTCTCCCCCTGTAGCTGTACCGCCCAATGTATTTAAAGAATTAACAGATTGTTTTAAGAATGAATTTGTGATTTTCGTACTTCCGTCTTTTTTTATTTTTACTCCATCGCCTGTATAAGCAGAACCGTCTGCATTCAATAACTGACCATCTTGGTACAATACTCTGTTTTCATTGTTTTTTCCAAAGTTTATCCAGATACTATCTCCTTTGACGTCTGTAAATCGTGTTGGATTATTACCTGCGTAATGATATGGAGAAGCATTAGGATATTTTTCAGCGAATCTATCAATTTTATTAAATCTGGCTGTTGCTGGGTCATAGTCACGCCATCCATACGCATAGGTGTTGAGATTTAATTCATCCTGTAGTTCTTTCCCGTTGTACTTATACTGGTAATCGGTTTTGAGGACATAAGTAGGTCTTGCGGTGTTTTCCATATTGTCTACAAGCTCATACTTTTGTTTGGGGTCGGCGTATGTGGAGTGCTTCAATCCGAATGGGTAATAATGGTTCTCTTCCATTATTTT
>NZ_FWXS01000017.1 GCF_900176425.1 Moheibacter sediminis
GAACCCGTCCAGGTAGTCCACATGCTTGATGGTATTGTTGGGGGTGTCGTGCACTGTTTTCTTTATCTTTTGACCTGCTGCATTGTAAAAATACTCGATGCTCCCGTTATTACCAAAATAAATGTGGGTCGGAAGGTTCAGGTGGTTGTAAAGGATCTCCGTGATCCCTTTGTTCAGGTCACTGAGCATATTGCCGTTTTCATCATAGGTGTAGTCATTGCTTGTGCCTGAGCTTCCGTTGGAGAATCCTCCCGTGCTGCTGCTGCTCACATCGTCGGTCACCTTCATCAGGCGGTTGGAGTTTTGGTTGCCGTTCTGGTAGGTATAGCTAAGGTTGTCCATGTTTACCTGGTTTTCATTGGCATCTCCCGTGTGCCTTATCAGGTTCAGGATGTTTCCGTTCAGATCGTAAGCAAGGGCTTCGTCATAGGCTCCCGGGAAGCTGCTCATATTGAGGCTGACTTTGGTGTAGCTGGCATAACGAAGGCGGTTGAGCTGGTCGTATTCGTACGAGTATCCTCTGATCTTGTCGTCCGAGGAGCTGCGCCAGAAGGTCTGGGAGATGTTTCCGTTGTAAAGCGGGGATGCGGGTGCGCTGAAGACTACTCCGTCCTGATAATCCAGGGTCTCGTAGTTGATATGGAAAGCAAACATATCGTCCGACTGGCCGGGTCCCGGAATGCCCCGGTCTGCAATCAGGCTGGTATTTACATCGTTGATGTCGGTAAGCCAGCCTCTTATGTTGTACTTGTAGTCTATATGCTGAAGCCTTCCGCTGCCTCCCGTAAGGTTGGTGCCTCCTACTTTTTTGTTCATAAGCTGCCCGAGCTGGTCATAGGTGCTGAGCGCAAGGAGCTCTTCTGCTTTGCTTCCCACCTTATGGGTATGTTGGGTAAGTCTCCCTTGCGTGTCATAGGTAAATTTCTCTATGGTTTTTATTTCCGTTTCTGTGCTTCCCTGAGAGCGTTTGTGGAAAAGGTCGGTTTGGAGTGGCTGTCCGCGGAAGTTCAGCTCACTTACCGTTTCGGTGTAGCCGCCCAGGTGGTTGGTTTTGAGCATCAGCACGGGTCTTGATGTTTTGTCGTAACGGGTGAGTGTTTTCTCCCATTGATCGGTGCCCGTTATGCGTACATGGGATACCAGTGCCATTCCCTTGGTGCCGTCATCTGCACTGCCGGTTGTTCCGGTGCGAAGTCCCGGGGGTACCTGTAAATCCTGTGATTGTTTGGCGAACTCTACATGGGTGTAGCTGTCGTAATAATTAACCGATAAAAGCTCTGTGAAGCTTGACGGAAAAGCGGTGGTGGTATAATAAACGCCCAGTGTGTTCTTGGTAAACTTCACGGTTGTTTCTCTCGATTCATTGTTGTTCTCAGCTGCATAGGCGGCTGTCTGTACATTGGCTCTGCTGGTTCCTCCGTTGTAAATACCTGTATAAACAACTCTTCCGAATTTGTCATATTTGGTAAAAAGCCAGTTTCCGTCTGTGCGCAGGTTGGCATCCTGCGTGGCCACCAATCTGTCCTGCCTGTCGTATACCATGTATTCCCAGTCTTTGCCGGGAAGCTTCTTCTCTATAAGACGGTTTCTTTCGTCATAACGGTAAACATATCCCAAATCATTCATCTTGTCTCCCCAGTCCGAAGGTAAATTTCCCGTTCCTGTGTATAAGGCAGACAACAGCGGGGGTATGACATAGGTAAGATTCCCAAATACATCATATACGTAATAGGTATCTGCTTTTAAAAGAGCTGCAGGAGGATTTCCGCCGCCGCCTCTGCCCGCTGTGGTGGCAGATGTGACATAGGTTCTTTTCAGCACTACCTGTCCCTGTTTGTTCTTGTATTCTTCTATTTTGTGGCCGTTTTCGTCCGTGGTAACGGTTTTGTAAAGAAAGTTATTCAAATAATAGGTCTTTCGCCTCCCGCTCCCGTCTATTTCTTTGCCTCGCACAAGGCTCCCGCTCCCGTCTACATAATAAACATATACCTGGTCCTGCTCAGTATTGGCTTCATATTGAAATTTAATTTCTTTTCCTGAACCCAGCTTCCATTCATCTCCCGGTGCTGCCTGCTTCATTACACGATTCAGCGGTGAGTTCTCAATTTCTTTTTCTGAGTAATAAATCTGGGTATTGTAGCCTGTGGGGCTATTGTAATAACTTTCATATCTGCTGACCGGATCGCTCACATAAGCCCCGTTGTTGGACAAGGCACGGGTTGGGAGATAATCTTTGTCCTGTCTTCCAAATCCGTCATAATCATAATGAACAATTATATCACCGTTGATTACCGGGACTGCACCTGCCTGAACGGTTTGTTTGGGCCTGCCCAATCCGTCAAAGTACTGAATGGTTCGTATCGCATCGGTATTGGGTTGAACTGCAGTTACAGCATCCATGGGTTCCTGTACATAGATGTAATTCTCTGTGCCAGTCGGTACTACCTGCGACATGGAGAATGCCGCGGTAAACAAGCCCAGCGACGCGAATATGGTTTTGTAAGGGTGTAAGCTCTTCATGGGTTATTGGTTTTTGTAGTGGTAATCCATTTTCTTTAAGATCGATCCGTTGTGGTCTTTGACCTGCATCAGCCTGCCCGAACCGTCATACTCATATATTTCTTTCTGGCCGTTGGGCTGGATGATGGTCGTTACGCCTACCAACGGCTTATAAATGTAGCAGGTAACTATCGCGCCTGTTAAATTACGAAGGTTGTCGAAAGAGCCTGCTGTAAGGGTTCCTGTGTTGCTGGCTCCCTGAAGCGTACTTATGTAGGTAGACAAGGAACTATACAATGCTCCTTCTACTTTGGCGATCGGATACTGCCCGTTGTAGCCCCAGATGATGCTCACAGGTGTCCCGTTCTCCAATGTATACTGTGTCAGGTTGCCCAGGGCATCGTAGCTGTTGTAAGTGATTTTCTTTTCTAAGTTGTTTGATCCTTTTTTGGTGTAAACGTGATGGGGTAATATCTGATCTGTATTGACAACCTGATATTCGGTCAGTTGTTCTGATAGAATGGTTCCGTTATTGTAAGTTTTCACAATTACAGGCGTTGATATCATGTTTTTTTCAATCATCTGATTCATGATACCGGTCTGCCAATGCAATCCATCCTGTGGGTAGCTGTAGTCTGTACGCAAGGTTTCGCCTA
>NZ_FWXS01000019.1 GCF_900176425.1 Moheibacter sediminis
TATCATGTTTTTTTCAATCATCTGATTCATGATACCGGTCTGCCAATGCAATCCATCCTGTGGGTAGCTGTAGTCTGTACGCAAGGTTTCGCCTAGGCTATTGGTATTAATTGTATTAACCGGATATATATGTTTGGGAGGGTTTGGTGAATAATTGGTTATTTGCTCTGTTATAATTTTAGGTTCACCATTAAAATAATCTGTTGTTGTTGTCTTTGTGTTTTGAATCCAGAAGGTTTTATTATAAAAAGGGTAAGTATCAAATGTATAATGGCACCCTCCTGCACACACAGCATCTGTTAATCGTACAAGATAACCTTGGAATAATGCATTTGAACTCTGGTAACCGGAGGATAGTACATTAAAATAGGAATTAAACTCATACTCCAGTGAATCCTTTTTAATAATATTCTGATTGTTATCATAATATCTTTTAGTTGTCAATAGACCTCGTTCCGGGCGGTATAAAGGATAATTTAAATTAATTAATGCTCCTGAATTATAACTCATTTCAATATCTTCATATTCATTCCTGTCATGGTGATATTCGTATTCTATTTTATGATTTTTACTAGCATTATCTTTATTAATTATAATTTCCTGAACATGCGTATAGCCCACAGATTTTCCATTCACTGTTGTTAAATTCCATCCGGGGTTATTGGTGGCATAATTATAATCTAAACGAGAATGTTGCATATGATCTGCTTCTCTTACAATAACATCAGTCTTGATTGCCTCTAAATTAAAAGATCCATAGTTTTTACCACTTGTCTTTCCAGTCAAAGGATTTATATATTTATACTCTTTAGTTATTGCAACTCCATTTTCATCTTTTAATTCTACCTTAGAGATTCGCAGAGTACCTGTTTTAGCTACATCTCCGTTTGATAATCCCATTGTGTTATACATATCTTGGTATACTGAAGGTATAATGAAATCATCTAATTCATAAGTTAGATTCATACTGCCGCCTTCAGGGTATTTAATTGATTTTAAATTACTGGTAATAGCATGAGAATAGGAAGGTAAAAGATTATTCCCGGAATTATATGTTCTCCATTCGAGAAATGCCCAGTGATAGTATTTACCGGATCCGATGGAACTTGCATTATTGGCTCCGTTGTAAACGCCCCAATAATCCTTTTTGTCAGTTAAGCGAGGAGGGAGATTTCCAGGATAATAGTCCAATTCATACTTTCTGCCGGATAATTGTTCTGTAACTCCTTCCAACTTCAATCGGTACTGGTTACCTTTATTATAACTTTCTGTATAATTGTATGAGCCAGAGGAAATAAAATATTTAATGTCTAGCAAATAATCTTTCAATGTATTACCATGTAAATCCTTCACTAGGATTCTTTTCAAATAAATATCTCCTACCAAATCTTGCCTAACTTCGTTATTGTATTCTTTACTGTATTTAAATTCTATTTTACCTTCTGGAAAATTAATCTCTCTGAGAATTTTTTCGCCAGTATTTGTACTTGAATTATAGCAGGTTGGCGGTATAAGAGGTAAATTAAAACCCGGAATAACTTTATTGGATAATACATTTTTTTGAACTACTGATGTACCATAACTAAAAGAATTTAATCCTGATTCATATTCGTAATTGAAGTGTATGAAATTATTATTGGGAGATCCTATTTTATTTATACGGTAATCATGATTCTTGTATCCTCGATATACACTTACGGATGATGTACAACTATTATAATCTTCGTTGAAAGCCTGTAAATCAAAATCAAAAATAAATCCTTTTTCATTTACCATCTTAAAATCCATATTATTGATTTTTTCAATTTTAATGGGTGTATAAGGATATACCAGTCCTTTATTTTCTCTGAAATCCATGATAAACTGACCACTATTTCCAAATACTGAATAGCTGTAGATATCCGGTTCAAGATCATTGGCAAATTCTCCTAAGGTGTGCCCAATCATTTCTAATGCTTTGAATGCATCAGATTCCTCTCCAGTATTTATATCAATGGTTGCTGCGCCGTCAGGTGAAAAGTGATTAAGTATATATTTTTGGTATCCATCATGATCTGGAGTTCCCATAACTTGTTTGGAGAGTGAAATTCCTCCCACATTTAAACTCCAACCTAATCCAACACGAGATGAAATTTCATCAAGCTTGATTCCGTTTGTAGAATAAGTCAAAGAGACAGGAAATCTTTCTCCTTCAAAATTAAATTCATATAATGGAATCTCAATGGTCATGACTCCGGTATGAGTTGTTGAAGGTATATCGACGTTTTTAGACATTGCCGTAGCTTCGGGAGATTTGGGGAAATTACCCATTTGAAATTCTCCTCCTGTAATTAAATTCTGTCCCCTTGCTACATTTAAACTTATTAGCAAAAAAATAAAGAAAATGAGTAATTTGATTTTTGTAAAATCAAATCGGCTGGTCATATTAAATAGATTCATGGATTGTATGATTTAAGTTTTAGATTATTTATTGCCTTTTTTGATGACTTTGACATCCTGTATTTGGTTGTCGATGTTGATCTTGAAGATATAAACTCCCGGAGGGTAGCCCTGCAAATCAATAGGAGTGGTTCTGTAAGGTAAGTCTTTGGACTGAAG
>NZ_FWXS01000013.1 GCF_900176425.1 Moheibacter sediminis
ATCGTAATTGTGTTTTCCGTCGTTTTGATCTCCGTAATGGTCGGCGGCGTCGAAAACCTGACTTCTATGTTTCTGCTCAAATCACAGGGAACGCCGTTGATCTGAACCGTTAAGGTGTAAATTCCTTCTTGGGTAAAGGTAACCTCTTGCGTGGTGCTGATGATCTGGTTGTTTTGATTTTTCCACTCGTAACTGTCAAAGCCGTCAGGTGCCGAATATGTAAAACTGTCGCCTTCACAGATGATGAGTTCTTCCTCCAGGTCCATGTCAGGATGCGGATAAACGGTGACATTTAAATCAAAAGGCTCTGAACAAAATTCTGCATTTGGCGTGAAAATATAAGTGGTTGTGCCTTGTAAATTGGTGTTGATCTGTGCCGGAAACCAGGTTCCTGAAATGCCATTATTTGATGTGGTTGGAAGAATTTCCGGTGTTGCATTCAAACAATAATTTTGAATTAAATCATCAAATTCAGGTGTTATAATCTCTGTGATTTCAATTGTAATTTGAATTCCTTGTGCACATTCCAAATCAGGCGTGAAAGTGTAAGTTGTTGTTCCTAAATTTGATGTATTAATCACTGCAGGGAACCAGGTTCCGCTGACGTTATTGTCGGAAGTTGTCGGGAGAATTATTTCTTCTGAATTTAAACAATATTGCGTTTGGATGTTGAATGTTGGTATGATTTCATCTAAAATGGTTATTTCCAAAATGAATTCTTCGCCACAAATTCCATCCGGAGTGAAAGTATAAATTTGGGTTCCCGCTGTGGTGGTGTCAATTTGAGCTGGAAACCAGGTGCCCGGAATCCCATTGTCAGAAACGTTTTCAAGTGCCTGGGGAATTACCCCTAAACAATATTCTTGTTGTAAATCAAATGCAGGAATTAAAGTTTCAAAGATTTCTACCGAAAATGCAAACGGTTCTGAACACTGATTTTCGTCCGGTGTAAACATAAAATTCTGAATCCCGGCAACTGAAGTGTCGATTTGATTGGGAGTCCAGGTGCCGGTGATGCCGTTGTCAGACTGCGTTGGAAGTGTGATCAATTCATCACTTTTACAATATTCTGATTCTAAATCAAATATTGGTTCGATCGAGTCTGTGACCTCAATTTCCAAAGTAAATTCATCTGCGCATTGATCCGGATCAGGTGTGAATACAAAAGTCTGAATGCCCAAAATTGAAGTGTCAATCTGGCTTGGAGACCAGGTTCCAGAGATATTATTTTCTGACAAATTTGGCAAATCAATCAGCTCATTACCAACGCAGTATTGTTCTTCCAAATCAAATTCAGGAATGATGGATTCTACAATTTCTACCACAATTTCCTGACGTTCGCCGGGGCAGCCTTCGGCGCTCAAAACTTCTACCCAGTAACTCGTCCCCGAAGTTAAGTTTGGCGTTATAAATGGGTTTCCTGTGAAAATTGGTGTTGTTCCTGCTAGAGAATCGTACCAATTCACCGTGTTTCCCGCATCTGTCGTTACTTCTAATTCTGCTGATGTATTGATACAGATTTCAACATTTTCAAATGTGAAAGTAGGGAGTTCGTTGACTATAATTTCCACCGAAATTCTTTCTGAAGCGCAACCTTCTAAGCTTACTGCTTCTACCCAATAAGTCGTCCCCTCGGTTAAATTTGATGTGGAAAAATTATTTCCTGTGAAAATCGGTGTTGTGGAATTTTGTGAATCGTACCAATTTACTGTAAGTCCTGATTGGGTTTGAGCTGTCAATGTGATTGATTCTCCTGAACAAACATTTTGCGATGAATCGATTGTAAGGGTTGGTATCAAACCTACTGTGAAACTGATAGAACTTACAATTGGCGAACAATTGGTACCCATAATTATTCGGACATAAATGGTATATGTTGTTCCTGCCACAATTGGAAAGTTTTCAGGACTTGTAATCGAATTTCCTGTATTTCCGTTTTGAGCATCCGTTTGGTTTAAATAATATTCAAAATTGTATGAATTATAATTCGCATCTGTCAGTGATTCGCGGAAATCTTCCAGATTAAGATTTCCGTTGGTTTCTTCCAGACAAATCAAGGGATGCTGGATATTTTGTGGTGTAAGATTATCAGCTACTACAAGATTTAATTCTTTGATGACATGGCATCCGAATTCATTTCTGATTCTTACGTAAACTGTAGCTGATTCACTTAGGTAAGATAAAGGGCTTAAAATTTCCTCATTTATGTTTTCATTTTGCGCGCCTTGTAGGCTTCTGTAAAATTTAATCGAATAATTTTCAGGGTCATTAATTATATTTTCAAATGCTTCAGTTAAATTAAAAAATCCTAAATCATTTGGATCTCCACAATAAAACAAAGTCGGAAATTCATCTATTTCAGGGAATCCGTTAACATTTAATTTGATATCAACTGCTTCTATAAAACCTCCAGATTGATTTTCCAAACGTGCATAGATAATATTAGGATTGTTGGCAGTATAAGCGGTGTGATTTCCTGTGAGTAGTCCAATACCGGTTCCGTTTTGCGCATTGGTCAGTGTGTCATAAAAGCTTACATTGTATTCCGGATATCTCGTTTGCTGAATATCCAAAGCGATATCATTTAAATTAAAATCTTCCTGACCATTTCCATCACCGTCACATAAGCTGTAAGTAAAAGTACAACTCAACTCAGCATTTCCTCCAAAGCTTAATGTATAACCTTGGTCATCATCCATGTATCGATCAATCGCAATGATGATCATATCGCCCGGCTGAACTTCATAATAACGTACCATTCCTGGTTCGGGATAGCCTGTTGAGTTTCCTCCTTCACAGAGTTGGTTGAGTTCTGTTAATGAAAGCCCTAAACTAAAAACATTCGTTAAAAAAGGGTTGTTTTGTGAACTTCGGTCTGAGTATCCTAAATTAGATGGATCAGGATTTAACCAAGAAGCAAAATCATAATCCACTTGAGCATTGGGTGTAATCGTAAACGTGAACGTTGTTCCCGATTCAATAATAATTTGGTAAAATTCTATGTAAGTGGTTAATGGTTGCCAGTGACAAGAAGTGTAGATATCATTATACTCCGTTTCTATGGGTGCTCCTGTAGATATACTTTGGTTACTGCAAATAAAGTTGAGATCGCCAAAAACATTTTGAGATTTCACGGAATTAAATTGACAGAAAAATAATAAAAGGAAAAGTAGAATTTTGAACATCATGAATAAGACTGAATGAACCAAATGTAGTGTGAATCAGACATTCAGTGGTGAATTATAGATTATCAAAAAATACTCTATCGGTATAAATCGTTGTTTTTGAGGTTTTTGTAAAATAGATTTTTGGCTTATAATTGTTCAAACCAGAAGTAAATGTCAATATTATCCGGGATTTCAAATCTTTTTCGGATGCGGTATTTTTTATTTTGCACAGTTCTGGGCATTATATTTTTGTACTTTGCTATCTCTTTCGTAGATAATTTTAATTTCAAAAGGGCGCAAAATTCTAATTCGCTTTGGACCATCGAATTATTTAATGATTGAAGCTTATAGGCAAAATTGGGAAAAGTTTTCTGGAACTCTGCCATAAATGCGGTATCATTCTTCTTGACTAAATCAATTAGATTTTTAAAAGATTGATCCGTAACTTCGGGTAGCTGAAACAAGTAATCCTCGCTTGCAGTCTCCTGTTTTTTGAGCAGTTTATTTTTGTTTCTGTAACGGATAGAGACAATTGATAAAGTTAAAATGATAAAAGCCGAGCCTCCTATAATCAAAATATAAATGTTGCTTTTGTCGTTAATTTTATTTCGTTCTATGATTTTATGTAAGGAATCATTCTGATTTTCAACTACTTTTATATTTATATCTTTCAGCTTATAATCATATTCGCGTTGTTTTTGTTCATTCCCCATACAGCTATAGGAATCAGAAAGTTTTTTGTAAAGGCTTGCTACGTTCATAAAATGGCCGACAGAAGCGAGTTTTTCAGCTTCATTGAAACATCTGACTGCCTCCTGATAATTTTGATTATGAAAATAATATCCTCCCAGAGTTAGGTAATTAATGAATTTAATTTTTTCATTGATTTCATTTTGATTTTTCATCAGATTTAAAGAAGCTTCTGCATAATATTTTGCTGAATCAAATTTTTCAATGCGTGAATATGCATTTGCTAAATTTCCAAAATCTCTTATCTGGCTTTCTTTTCTATCATCTGGATTTGAGATTTTTTTCTGTGCTTTTGTAGAAGCCAGAAGACTTTCGATTTCTTTTTGCGTATCTCCTATGGTTGAATAATAATTAGCATAAGCAATGTAGAGTTTTGAGCGTGAGAGGAACAATTTGTCTGATTCATCATCGGTTTTATCAAGTGTTTTATGTCCTTCATCCAGTTCTGATAATGCATCATCATAAAACTTATTTAAGCAGTAAGCATCGAAGAGATAAAGGTTAGCTTCAGTCTGCATGTAGGGGTTATTATATGCTTTGGCTTTTTCTTTCAGTTCTTTCGCGCTTGAAATTAATTTATCAAAGTTTATATCATGGTAGTAATAAAAAATTACTCGTTGTTTAAGCAGTTCAAGCTCCTGATCTGCAAATCCCAATTTATGGGCTTGCTTAATTAAATCTGTTGTATTGGCAAACGCTTCCTCAGGATGACTATTCAATAGCTCCCGATTAGTTTTTATTTTACGTTTTAAATCAATTTGTCTTTGCTCTATGTTTTGATTATTTATTTGTTGCCCCTTCAAATCAGTCAAAGAACAAAATGAAAAGATTAATACCAGTAACCAATAAATTTCCCTCATCAAACAATGTAATCGATTGAGGGCAAAATTAAACATTTATAAATATCAAAAAGCAGGATTTTACTTGAAAAGAGGAAGATTATTTATACATGATAGAAATGCGAGTTTTGATATTCTTTGAGATTAAAGATTTTATGAAAAATACCCTCAATCTCTTAAAAGAATGACGGCATTATTTAATTGAATTGCAATAGTAATCAAATTGCTTATGAGTGAATTAGGGGAAAACCTAAAGCAACCAATTAATTTAGTTTCTCAGAAAATCCTGATAAATACCAAACACATTTCCGAATTCTTCTGTCAACTCATAATTGCTGAATTCATATTCTTCATTTAGTCCTGAAGGGTTGACAAACTGATTTCTCCGTAACGAACCACCGGAATCTGGTAATTCCCTTTGAATCTTTTATCCGGCGTTCCCCCATCAAAACTCCATACAGCTTCCTCCAAAAAACAAAGAAAAGGCTTCTGTCGGTGATATAGTAATTTTCCTGCGCTGAAAAACGACCGTGTGTTTAATAAGGATTTTTAGGGTATCATTTTCCCTGTAAAATGCTACATCACCAGATATTTCGTCATTCTCATAAGAAACTTTGATAAAATCCATTTTATTTTTTGCCAACTTATCAGCCAAGGCTTGATAGTGCTTCTAATGATTTAAACGGAAGAAGATTTTTATTTTATTCTGAAATATCCGGACAATTAACAGTTTAAAAAAGTTATTGATGAAGGATGAATATATAAAATAGTAATTTGTATAACATAGTATTATATTAAATTATATATTTGCTTCAAATTGCTACATATGCTAAAATTATTTTGTGCGTTGATCCTTACACTTTTGTCTTATTTTTTATCAGGGCAGGGGTTTGAAAATAAAATTGATAGTTTGATACTTACTGAGTTTAATGAAGCAAATGTGCCGGGTGGTGTATTTTTGGTTGCCAAAAAAGGGAAGGTGATTTACAGAAAAGCTTTTGGGAGATCAAATTTAGAATTAGGAACTGATATGGCAACGCAATCGATTTTCCAGATAGGCTCCATGACCAAACAGTTTACAGCTGTCGCCATCCTGATGTTGGAGCAGCAAGGAAAATTAAATGTAAATGATCCGGTTTCAAAATATATAGCTGATTTTCCCAATGGAAATAACATCACTCTTCATCATTTGTTGAATCATACATCAGGAATCAAAGATTTCACAAAGATGAAAAGTATTTCAGATATTGCACAAAAGCAAATGAGCCCGATGGAGATGGTAGGTTTTTTCAAGGACGAGCCTGTTGACTTCCAGCCCGGAGAAAAATTTGAATACAACAATTCAGGTTATGTACTGCTTGGTTATATCATAGAAGCTGTTTCGGGTAAAACCTATGAAGAGTTTATAAAAGAGCATATATTCGATAAAGCCGGGATGCAGAATTCTTTTTATGCTACTGACAGAAAAATCATTAAAAACAGGGCATACGGTTACCACCAGAAAGCCGATGGTTATGTCAACAAAACGATAATTAATTTTAGTGTGCCCTATGCTTCCGGTTCTTTGATGTCAACTGTAGATGATATGTTCAAGTGGCAGGTAGCTCTGAAGGGAAATCTTTTGCTTAATGAAAAGCAGACCAAAAAAGCATTTAGCAAATCCCGGCTTAGTAACGGAGAAATGATAGAATATGGCTATGGCTGGCACCTGAAAGAAATTAACGGGATGGAATCAAGGGAACACGGCGGCAGTATATTCGGTTTTAAATCGATGGGTGTATATATTGCTGAAAAAGATATTTATGTCATCGGACTCAGTAATTGCGACTGTAATTCACCAACTCAAATCGTCAGGGATATTGCCGGTTTGTTTTAATTGTTTCAACCATAAAATTTTCTTTGCTTATTTTTGAATTTAAGAAGAAAAACTGCACTATAAAAAACTAAAAAATGAAATATTTAATTTTTGTCCTTTTTGCTCTGATGAATGCTATAATTATGTCCGCCCAGCAAAAAGAAAACAATAGCAATGGTTACATCATTAAGGACAGTGTTCTGATTCCGACACGTAGTGGTATTGATATTTCAGCGATCATTGTACGCAAGGAAAATAGTACCGAACCACTTCCTGTATTGTTATTTCATACAACCTATCATCAGGGTGTAAATGATGCCAACTTCGGAAAGCGTTCTGCTGACAGAGATTATGTGGGTGTAGTATCGTATAGCCGAGGGATAAGAACGAGTATCGACAATTATCAACCTTATGAAAATGAGGTGACCGATGTATATGACATCATTGATTGGATAAGTAAACAGTCCTGGTGCAATGGTAGCGTTGGAATGTTTGGAGGAAGCTATACCGGTTTTTCCCAATGGGCAACGGCTAAAAATATTCATCCTGCTCTGAAAACAATAGTCCCGCAAGTGGCTGTTATGCCGGGTTATGATACTCCTATGGAAAATAATGTAGAGATGAACTTAGGCTTTTATTGGTCTCATGATAACATTTATAAAAAAGAACCAATAAGCAGGAGCCTACCTTTTGAATGGTTTGAGAATGGTATTGCTTTTAAGGATCTCGATAGTTTAGCCGGTTATAAAAATCCAATTTTCCAAAAGTGGCTGTCGCATCCGGATTATGACAATTACTGGCAGTCTATGGTACCTACAGCAGAAGAGTATGCTAAAATTAATATTCCAATCCTAAGCACTACGGGATATTATGATGGTTCACAAATCGGAGCGTTTCAATATTTTAAATTACACAGTAAATACAATAAAAACGCGAACCATTATTTTGTGATAGGACCTTATGACCATTGGGGAGCACAAAGAAAACCCGCAAAAAACTTAATGGGTTATGAAATAGACAGTGTAGCGGATGTAAGCATGATGGAATTAGCATATGACTGGCTTGACTACATCCTGAAAAATAAATCCAAACCTGAATTACTCAAAGATAAGTTTAATTATCAGGTTATGGGAGCAAATGAGTGGAAACACGCACCCGGGTTAGAAAGTATCAATAACGATACACTTTTATTTTATCTGGATAATACATCACTTACCATTAAAAAACCAAGAAAGAAAGAGTTTCAAACGCAGACTGTAGATTTTAATGACAGGGAAAATCAGAATAATTACTTTACACCTGAAATCATCTTTGACACCTTGGATGCAAGTAATGGTTTAGTCTTTAAATCAAAAGTTTTTAAGGATGATTTTTTGATGAATGGCTCTTTCACAGGGGAGTTGTTTACAACGATCAACAAGAAAGATATGGACGTCTCAATGGCATTGTATGAGCTAATGCCCGATGGAAAATATTTTTTTCTAACTCGATATATTGGCAGAGCAAGTTATGCCAAAGACAATACCATTAGGCAATTATTAAAACCTAATGAAAAAGAAAATATTCCCATAAAAAATACACGTTTTGTAAGCAAAAAAATTAGTAAGGGAAGCCAATTGGTAATTTTACTTAATATCAACAAGCATCCTTTTGAAATCATCAATTACGGTTCAGGCAAACCTGTAGCAGAAGAAAACATAGAGGATTCAATTGAGCCCTTACATATAAAATGGCATAACGAAAGCTATATTCAAATACCTATTTGGAAAAATTAATCTTACATACAACAAGGTTATTTTTTTTAACAATTTTGTATTTTAGTGGTTGAAATAAAAAAAATGTCTGTTTTGAAAATTCAACAAACCTACGAGGGGATTCAGGAAAAGAAAAAATTGATTTTTATCTCTTTTCTGGCCGTAATGCTAATCATAAACGTTTTTGTAGATTATCTATTTACCCTGCTTAGGAACAGCTCATTTTATATTTCTGAATCACTGTTGTTTAGCAGTTATTGGATAATATATGTTCCTGTGTTGTTTCTTTTTTCAAAATTTATAAAAAGGACAGAAAAGTCAGAACTAAAATTAACGGGTACAATTGCTGTTATTGCAATACATTTAATTATCTATCCTGCATTGGTCTGGCTCATTTCATATTTGTTCTATGATCATACATTTTCTTATTGGCAGACATTTAGTTTTGCCATATCGACTTATTTTATAAAAACGGTCATTATTTACGGATGCTCTTTGTTAGCTTTTATTCTTTTGAATAAAAAAACTCAATTATCATTTATTTCCACAGAGGAGGAAAGAGAGAAACAGAAACAAAATTTCATCAATAGTATACAGATTTCAGACAATAACAGAAAACTGTTATTAGCAGTAGATGAAATACTTTATTTTTCAGCCAATTCGCCTTATATCAACATTTATCATCCTGCCAAAAAATATCTTTATAACGGAACTTTAAAATCCTTGGAGGGTCAATTGAACGAAGGTCAGTTTGTCCGCATTCATAAATCCTGCATTGTCAACATCTATAAGATTTCATCTATACAATCCAGGCAAAACGGCGATTATGATATAGCCCTATTAGATAAAACGATTGTAAGATTAAGCCGGAATTATACAAAGAATTTTAAGTTAAAGTATAAGCTAAAAATGAAAGACTAATTTGCAGCTAAAATTTAAACCTATATTTTTTATTAAATCTTCGCGTAACTGATGCGAGTTTAATTGATTTTTGATAAATAATTTTTTTAGCAAGAAAATTCTGGTTTAAGATTTTATATGGTAACATCAGCTTACCGTAAAATAAACTCCGCTTGCCTCATATTGTTTGGACACTTCCCTTTTCCCTGTGCATTTTTACGGAAAATATTTAAGAAATGAAAATAAGGATTATTTCCAAATGGGTATGTTTTTGCTCAGTTTTTATTAGCTGCAAAGGACAAATAAAAGAAAATCTTCAGGAAAATAAAATCGTTGGCGGTGGTTGCGAGGGTTGTGAATTGATGTACATAGGAATTCCTGAAAATATTTCAACAGAAAGTACCAGCAATGGATGGACTGAGGGAAGGCAGAAGTTAATGATTGTAGGGAAGGTTTACCAGCGTGATGGCAGGACTGCTGCGAAAGATATAATAATCTACTATTGGCATACAGATGAAAACGGTCTGTATTCTTCCAAAATAAATACCCCAAAAGATGCAAAGGAGCACGGACATTTGAGAGGTTGGGTCAAGTCAGATGAAAATGGAAATTACAGAATAAAAACTTCAAGACCTGCGCATTATCCCAATGAAAATATGGCTGCACACATTCATTTATCCATCAAAGAACCTCAAATAGAAAATGAATACTTTGCAGACTTATATTTTGATGATGACTCTCAATATTTGCAGCATAAGAAGAAATATGGCAAAGCAGACCGTGCGGGAACAGAATTATTAAGAGTTGTAATAGATAATGATATTCAGATAGCGGAACATAATATTATCCTTGGACTAAATATTCCCAACTATCCTGAATATATAAAAAGCTTGGCTAAATCAGGATTAAATATTGGTGAGGATCAACCTTCATTCATACCTTATCACGCTTTTGGTCCCGATAAAGGAACACAAACCTGTCCAGTTTGCAAATACGGGCGCTATCATGGTATTGTGTATTTTGTAGGCAATAGACCTGATTGGGAATCCATAAAAAAATGGCTTGAATTTTTAGAGTTGGAAAGCGAAAAACGCAAAAAATACCTCAAGGTCTATTTTGTTTACGGAAATCAGCAAGATTACAATAAAAGTGATCGTCAATATGAATTAGAAAAATTAGGAAAAGAGCTCAATATTAAAAATACCGCTCTGACTTTTGTTCCGTCATTTTCAGATAAAGGGACTGAAGCAGATCTTAATAATATAAACCCTGAAGCGGAGAACACTTTCATTATTTACAAGCATCGTGTGATTGTAGATAAATTTCTAAACCTTAAAGCCACCAACGAAAATTTTGAATTGTTATCAACTGCTCTGGACAAGACAAAAGGGGAGTACTTTCATTTATCGGAACCTTGAGTACTCAGCATGAAGGGTAAGGGTAATTATTGTAAGCTTTGTTTAGGTTTTATCAATTTTTTTGCTCTCTCTTTCCTTTATTTTGAATTATAAAAAACCGCAACGAAATAAATTCGAAGCGGTTTTAGTAATTAAGAAAATTTATAAATTATCTTTTGATAAAGCGCTCGGTTTTCGATTTCTCACCGATCATAAGTTTCAGAACATAGGTTCCGGTTTCTAATCGTGAAACATCTAATTTGTCCGTATACATTCCTTGCATCAACACTCTGCCGTGCATATCCACAACTTGGTAAGTCTGTGCTTGAAATCCGTTAAGAGATACATTCAATATATCTTTTACAGGATTTGGATATAATTTCAAATGATTTTGCGTTTCATCTGTATTCGTAGAAGCATAATCACTGTAATTATTGTTGGATTGGTTTGTACAGAAGTTTGTGGATTGTGAAGAACTGAAAGTTCCGCCACTTGCTAATACCGTTGTGCCCTGTTTTAAAGAATAAGACCCGTTTCCGTACGAACAGCACATTCCATCGCCATACGCATCGTAGAACACCAATGTGTAACAGTCAGGAGCCAAATTCAGTGGAATATTTAATGTCGAACCGTCCGCTTGTGAACCATAAGTTCCTCCGGAAGCAACTATGGTACTTCCTTTGAGAATTCTCCATGATGTTTCTTCCGGATAATTATCAAATGTAATGGTCAATAACAATTGAGAATTTGCAGCCAACGTCGTTACGTTCAAAACATTGCTTGACGAAGAAACATTTCCGACAGCATCTTTTGCTTTTACAGAGAATGAATAAGCGGTATTAACCGTCAATCCCGTCACGTTTGCTGTAGTGCCCGTTACCGTTCCTATGTTGGTTGAACCTGAGAATATGTCATATCCGGTCACACCCACATTATCTGAAGAAGCGGTCCAGTTCAGAGTTAATGAAGTCTGAGCTATATTTGAAGCTGTTAAATTAGCAGGCGCAGTCGGTGCTTGTGTATCAGCCGCCGTTCCGCCGATAATAATTGTATAATCTTCTACTTCCCCGTAGGTAAAGGTTTCGCACGGATTCGGAACTGCATTGTATTTCATGGAAACACGCATACGTGTTGGTCCATCCACTGCATTCGCCGGAATAGTAAAGGTTCCGCTTACTGTAGCAGCATTGGTTGGTGTTCTGGACCACACTAACTCGCCTGAATCTGTAAAATCGCCGTCTTTGTTATAATCAATCCAAACCGCATATCCTTCGTTGTATGAAGTACTATTCCATTTCGGGGTGATTGTAATCGTATAAGCCTGAGATTTTGATAAATTCGTTGATAAGTTCGTGAAATCTGAATAGAATTGTGCTCCGGAGGGATTATTAATGGTATTCAACTGAACTCTTTGGATGTATTCGTCATTTGTATTGGTACTTGCAGAACCACAATACTGGGTTTGAACTTGGGTCGTTGTAAAGTTTACAGATGCTGAATAAGCCGAAGTCGCTCCTCCATCACATTTACTTCTCACTTGGGCTTCGTATTGTGAATTTGAAGCCAATCCGCTCAAAGATTTAGAAGTAGTCGTTTCTGAACTTGTAATCCAAGTGGACGCACCGACCAATCGATAACGGAAATCGTAGGATGTACCTGTTACAGCAGTCCATGAAAGAGAAGCAGTAGAACTTCCCACACCATTTACTGCTAAACCGGTAGGGGTAGTGGCTTCACATTGAACCGGAATAGCCGAAACACCTGTTATAATTAAAGAATAATTCTGACTTCCTCCTGTCAAAGAGCCTTTGTGCGATACTGTAACCGTATAAGTTCCGGAAGCACCTGAAACATCGACTCTTTCAAACGGATCCAAATTATTATCCACTTTTCCGTTGGTTGTAATTCCTGTTAATTTCCATGGAAGAAAGGTCGTACTGCCTTTTGTAATTCTCAAATCCAAATCATTTACCAATTTTGGTGTGGTAGAGTTGGTTTGGGTTGTGGCAGTCCCGGGACGATCTGTCCAGCTGATTGATGCTCTTAATTCATTGACTCCGTCTGAATCTACAGTAAATTGATAGGTTTGCCCACCAGTCAGAGTTAACTCCTGCATGATGGTTCCGTTTCCTTTATTGGTAATGGTTTCAGCTGCTCTTTTTGCATTCAGCAGTCCCCAACCGAAAATTGCATCCGGTCCGGCAGAACCGGCATCATCTGCCGTGTGAAGCACAAGACCTTTTAAAGTCGATGCCCGCATAAAGGAAGAATTCAGGTTGTTATAATGTTGTTGCAACAATAATAGCGAGCCGGCAACATTTGGCGAAGCCATAGAAGTTCCGGTAAGCGTTCCATATGCTGTATTACTGGTTTCGTACGTGGAATAAACCGATGTGCCGTTTCCGGTAATATCCGGTTTGATTCGGTAATCATCGGTCGGTCCTTCACTACTGGAACTGTTGATTGTCACACTGATCAAATTTCCGTTGTTATCCACATTCGCATCATTGGCATTGGCCACCACCAAATTGTTTTTCGAAGTAGAGTGACCTGTCAACTTATCGTAAGCCGAATTACCCCCCAGCGGTGCACCGTTGTAATTGGTGCTTCCATCATTTCCTGCTGCAACCACCATTAAATAATAAGGAGCATTAAATAATAAATTGTCCCAGTCTCTGGAATCTGTAATATAAGCTCCGAAATAATAATCAGGCACCATACTGGAGTCAAATCCATACGAATGGTTGGAGATCAACATACCGTTAGCAGCAGCGGAAGTGGCTTCTGTAAGGTCGTTGTTCCAATCATAGCCAATTGCCTTCGCATGGGGTGCCATCCCTTTAGCATTTGCAGTTAGACCTGAAGCGATAATTGTTCCCGTCACATGTGCAGCATGATAATGCATGGCTGTTGTTCCGTCTCCGATCGTGAATCGGTCTGTACCTCCGGCTCCGTCATATTCCTGGTGGGTGGTTCTTGCCAAACCACCATCCCAAATATGAGCTGTCATATTTTGCCCCATAAGGTTCAGTCCTAAAGATCCTCCCGCATTCAGGTGATTGGTTCGTGTGGAACGAGCCGCGCCTACGTTAAAGGTTATGTAATAAATCAGTGAACCATCCGGTAGAATTTTTTGAAGTTCTTTGTAGGTTCCGTTTTCCTCTACAATCAAAGGAATGTTTAGCGAACCTGCTAATTCCCTGACACGCTCCCTTTCCGAACCCATGTTCTGATGATACTCGTTTTGTAAACGGAGTAATTCGTTCAGATCATACCGGTCGGTAATCTGTTGCTTCTGACTCAGCGTCTGCCCTCCCGCGAACTGCCAAGCGACCAGCATCAAAATGATGCCGGCTTTGAGTAAAAATTTGTCCATAAATCCTAATGTTAATTGTTAAATACAATTTACCACCTTTATTTATAGCAATTACAGTGTTATTCTCTATTTAAGTGAAAAATACCAAGAATTAGGGATAGGAACTAAATCTTACACTATTTAAATTTTTGTCATAAAACATTCGAAATTATAAGTAAAATTCCTAAATAATCTGTTTTATATATAATCCAAAATAAAATTCAGCTGAATTAAAATTTTGTTACCGAAAATGAACGGAATTTATATGTGAAGTTTTCTGACATTTTGGTTTAAAAATAGCTAGTATAATTTTAAATATTTTGTTGCTACTAAACAGCACGTAACCAACCAATTTCAAAATAATTTTTGGAAGATTTGGATTGTTTTTATGAGGGATAACGCTATATAGTTTTCTGAGAGATATAATCAAAATATTGGTTTAAAATTATTTAATATCCTGTCGATTAATTTTATATCTTCAGTAATAATTTCTGCCGTTCCAATCATTTCGCTATTGTATTGCAAATCATAGTTGGCAGAGGTTTTTAAATCATTCACTAAACTAATTTCTACAGCATATTTACCATTAGAGTCCGGTTTTGAATCTATGGTTTTTACTCTTCCCTCAATTAGACCATATTGCTGAAATGGAAAGTTAGCCAACTTTATATGAACTTTTTGAGAAGGAGATATCTTGTCTTTGTCTTGAGATGAAACAGATCCGACAGCATATAAACTGTTATAATTATTAGGTGAAATGACAAATAAAACTTCTTGAGATTTTATAAATTGACCTTTTACCAAATATTTATTAAAATGGATTTCTCCATCAATTTCTGATTTAAGTAAATATAATTTTTCCCAGTCTGCTAACGCAAATTTTAAATCGTCATAAGTTTGAATCAATACGATATATCTCGTTACATCCTGAGGATTTTTTTTCATTTCTTCATAAGCTCTGGCAAACAATACGTATTTGGATTTAATTTCTCCTAAAGTTAAATTCTGGGTTTGCTCAATAGGAAAATAAAAAACATTAGCATCGTATTGAACCTTTTCCAAAAGATTTTTCAAAACCTTAATATCATTATATTCAGCTGTTGACTTTAGATTTCCTACTACTTGTTCTTTACTTACCCTGTCGTGATTTTTTACAAAAATACTGTCTATAGTTCCAGATTTCTTAGCGTCAATCACTGCTATAGATTGTGTAGACTTAATACTGACATTAGAAGTTATTGTTTCAGGATACTTTATAAAAAAACAAGCTATTATAAACATTATTAAAATGCTGAAAATAATAAAAAGCCCCCATCTGATGATCCATTTTGGAGGATTGCTCATTATTTCTTGTAATGATTCAGACCGGTTTTGTATTTCCTCTATTTTTTCTGACATAAAAAAAAGTACTATTCCAAAAATAGTACTTTTAAATATTTAAATCAAATATTTACAATCAAGGACAAATGGGCTGTGTTCCATTATTACAATATGCATTACATGGAATATTGTAATGACAACCATTTGCCATCAGGCATACACCATACCCGGGAGGCGGAGGAGTAGGTTTTACACATCCACCTGATATGGATTTCTGACTTTCTTTGCTCAATTCCTGAGCGCCGACTAAATTTAAAATTGATTTTTTCATAATAAAAGTATTTATGTTAAAAAGTTAAACATTCACATTAAATACCCTGCATAACATTTAGATAAGTAAATTTTCTAAATCTAAAATTAGATTAATAAAAAATGTATTTAAAAAATGTTTTTTGGCAGGTAGTTGAAATCATTCTTAATTACTAAAATATAAATCTATGAAATAAATATCTAATTACAAATATTTTATGAGTTAATTTTCATGTTCAATAAAATATTTTAGATCAGATGTTTGAAATTCTAAAGGAAGCAAATGATTTTGGTAGATAGTTGCCGGAGTGTAATTTATTTCATTGTTCCTGCACCAATAATACTGCTTGCGAAGAATATTATTAGACTCTTCACTTTCCTGAAAATTATAAGATTTATTCCATAAGACTATATCTAATCCGCTTTCATACCATTCATTGAGAGCTGTTAAAGCCGCTGCATTTCCTTTTTTTAATAATATATCTATTATTGTACGACCTACCTTCAGGTACTCATTTTCTTTATTCTCAGGATTTAGATTAAATAAAATTTTAATATGTTGGTTATCCGGACTAGTATTCGCCAATTCATTATATGTTTTAAACGCACTAATACAATGATGGCATGATGGGCTTAAAACTCCATAAATCATACTATCCTCTGAAGCTCTTCCCAATTCTAGGCCTGGTATTTCACTTAAATCATCTGTGTAAAAACTTTTTTCGTTTTTAAGTAAGCTTTGAAATATTTTTTTATTTCTCTTCAGCTTAAGAAAGTCAATTTCTAGATTCTTTAGCTGACTTAGTTTTTTTAAACGGGATTTTGTTCCTAACCATAAAAAACTCATGAGTGATAAATAAAGAATTAATACAAAAATTGAGTCAATATTAAATGTTGACAAACCACTGTAGATAAGTACAGTAAACTGAATTGCTAAAATAAAAATAATGCTTAAACATAAAAAACACCATTTTTTAATGACAAATGCCTGGTAATACAACGAATAAATTGAGAGTACAATACTAAAAAATGAATTTATTAAAAATATGTAATCAAATACATCAATTCTATTTAAACAAATAAGGACAAGGGAGCTAAAGTAGATAATACATAAGTCCCCCAGACTTATAGTCCCTGCAACAAATGATCCTTTAGAAGTAATGACATCAACACAATCAGAGTTTTTTCCTGAATTACATATTTTACGAATTGTTTCAGAATGCAGTCCTAAGTCTTCACGTACAATGAAAATACTTACAATCAAACCCATGATTGATGTGGAAAAAAAAATGATAGAAGAAACGGAAGGATTAGAATTGAGAAAATAAAGGATTGCAAGTAGAGATGTTAAAGTATACCCTAAAACCATCCAGTTATTATAAATTGATTTTTTATTGTCTTCTGATGATTCGTTAGGGTCAATTGCCACAACTATTTGTTCCCAGATCTCCAGAAACAAATCTTTGCTAATTTTTTTAATCTTATTTGCCGATGAATAAATGATCTGCCCATCAGACTTTTTTTTAACATACACTATAATCTGACGATTATTTTCATTTACTATAGCCAGAAAAGTTTCCGGTAGATTATCAAATTCTTCTTTTGGCACTTTTGCGCTAACACTTTCGATATTTAAAAAACTAAAAGTATCGGTTATAGAATATAAACTTGGGTGATCAGGGTGGGAGGAAATCTGTTTGTTAAACTCATCGCTTGATATAGCATATTTATTATCGTTTAGGAATTTAATAATATGTTTATAATCATTCATAGCAATGAGTTTTTAGTTTTTGAAATTTAAGATTTTCTGTTGATCTTTTCCAATTCAAGCTGATTTTTTACAAGATTAAAATAGGAACCTTTTTTCTCCAAAAGTTCTTGATGGCTCCCGGTTTCAATGACATTACCATTGTCCATCACAATTATTTGATCTGCATTTTTTACTGTGCTTAAACGGTGCGCTATAATAATTGCTGTTTTCCCTTTCAGAAATAAGTTAAGATTCTCCATAATTGTTTTTTCATTGTTCGCATCCAATGAAGAGGTTGCTTCATCAAAGAATAAGATGTTAGGATTCTTGTAAACGGCGCGGGCAATCATCAATCTTTGCTTTTGGCCTCCACTCATCCCTATTCCTTCGTTTCCAATTTTGGTGTTGTATCCCAAAGGAAGATTTTCTATAAAATCCTCGATATTGGCAATCTTTAAAGCTTTTTCAAGTTTTATTTTGTTTATCTGGTCATCTCCAATAGCAATATTTTGTGCTATTGAATCATTGAATATAAAACCATCCTGCATAACAACACCACAATTGGCTCGCCATGCTTTCTGTGATAAATTCTGCAGATTAACGTTGCCAATCATTATTTTACCATTATCAGGGCTGTAAAATTTCATTAATAACTTCATTAATGTAGTTTTACCACTTCCAGATGTTCCTACTATTGCAGTGATTTTCTTGTATGGAATTCTGCAATTTATGTTTTTAAGTACTGAATCAGCAGATCCTATATACCGAAAACTTAAATCATTTATTACAATATCTTCTGCCGGAATATCCTGCTCGGTATCTTCAATTATTGTTTCCTCGTCTTCTTTATTATGAACCTCATTTAATCTTTCTAAACTTATTTTAGCGTCTTGTATCTGTTGGATAAAGCCGACCACTTGGGTGAGAGGACTATTCAACTGACCTATAATGTACTGGATTGAAAGCATCATACCCAAAGTCAATTCCCCGCTGATTACTAGGCTGGCTGACATAAATGTTATAAATATATCTTTTAGTTGATTTATAAAATTTGAACCTACAGTTTGTGTTTGTTCTAACGCTAGGGATTTCATGCTTATTTTGAAAAGCTTAACCTGAACAAATTCCCAACCCCACCTTTTTTGTTTCTCCGCATTATGTAATTTAATCTCCTGCATTCCATTCACCAGTTCCATAACGGTGCTCTGTTCCTGTGCAATTTGTGAAAATCTTTTATAATCTAACTCTCTTCTTTTCTTTAGAAAAAAGAAAATCCATCCAAAATATAAAAGGCTTCCTGTAAAGAAAATAAGTAGAATTCTAAAATCATAATAAGCCAGCACTGTGCTGAACACTATGATATTAATGAGGGAGAACAAAGTATCTAAAGAAGATCCGGTAAGGATTTTTTCAATTCTGTTATGATCATTAATTCTCTGGAGTATATCACCTGTCATGCGCGTATCAAAGAAGCTTATAGGCAGGTTCATTAATTTTATAAAAAATTCTGAAACAAGAGAAATACTGATTCGGGCGCTTAAATGGAGCAATATCCAGCCCCTGATTATTTCAATAGACATTCTTCCTATAAAAAGCATTATCTGAGCTAAAAGAATCAGGTAGATAAAGTTGATGTCCTGATTTTGAATCCCGATATCAACAATGCTCTGGGTCAAAAAAGGAAAAGCCAGCGTAAGGAGACTTCCCGCAGCTAAACCTAAAATTAATTGAAATATCAGGGCTTTATATCGGAAAAAAAATTTAGATAGATAAAGAAAGTCTCTTTTGCCGCTTTGTGTTTCTTCCGTCCAATTCTTTGACTGAAAAGTAGGAGTGGGCTCCAAAATTAATGCAATCCCTTGCTTGGATGTTTCATTTGCATCTGATCCAATCCAATTTTTTAAGAACTCATCTACGGGATAATCAATAAGTCCGTAACTTGGATCAGAAACTTTCACATAACTTCGAGAAGATTTTGAATTATATTTTATGTCATATACAACTACAAAGTGCTGTTTTTCCCAGTGTACAATACATGGTAGGGGAACCTCATTTACTAGTGTCTCAAAATTAATTCTGACTCCTAATGTTCTGAACCCTAATTTTTCTGCAGCATCACTTAATCCTAATAAACTGCTCCCTTCTCGAGTTGTTTCAGAGAGTTTACGAATAATTTGTAAAGGAATTAATTTTCCATAATACTTCGCAACAATTCTCAGACATGTTGGTCCGCAATCTTTACCGTCAGCTTGTATGAAAACAGGAAATTTTTTCTTCACCTTGTGTAGCAGAATAAATACAATTATACAAATAAAACATCAAAACTAAATAGTAGGGCATAAGAATAAATACCAATGATAAAAGCTCTGGGGGTTTTCCTGGCTATTCAAACAATTCTTTTTTAAAGAGCTTTAATGGAAATTTACTGTAGTCTTAAAGTCAAATTTAGATTTGATATTCATTGATGTTTTTTATTTTTTTCATTTATACTTCTGGATTAATTTTTTAAATGATAATCTCTTAAAAAGTTTAACTTTACAACATAGATATTTGTATTTGAGGGCTTTTTTATGAATATGAAACCTAAGCTTTGGATATTCTTTTGTACTTTTTTGATAACTTCTTTTTCGTTTGCTCAATTTGATGATTCTAAAGGAATCAAGACATTAGAGGGAAAAGTTCGGGACAATTATGAATTGTTTTTGAAAGACCCTGAAAGAGCTTTTCCAGAGATTGATGAGTTAATGAACGAAGCTATCGAGAATAAAAATAAGGAAGTAGAATTAAATTTGCTCTCAAGAATTTCTTGGTATTATATCAATAAAGATTTACCAAAAGCAATTGAATTCTCTCAACAATTAGAAGTAAAAGCTAAAGAATACGGAGATGTTTTTTATGAGGCTGTAGCACATCAGATTCTTTCAAACATTTATACAAGAAGCGAGCTTCCTGATAAAGCATTGAAGGAATTTGAAATAACCATTAAATTATTAAGCAAAGCAGAAAATAATTCTAATAAGCAAGAAATCATCCATGCAAAGGTAAATGCTTTCATTTGTGCAAACGATGCTTATAAATTAAAAGCCATGAATCGTGAAGCTGCAAATATGCTTTTGCTTGCAAATCAAGAAATAAATTCATTTGAAGATCAGAATGCAAAACAATATTTCTTAAGGGCTAACTATACAAATCTAGGAGGGGTATTTCTTAATCTCGATATTGATTCCGCAGAGTATTATATCAATAAATCTTTCCAGTTATCCGAAAAAAATAGAAGTGAAGACGCAATACAATTCAATAATTATATCATTCTGGGAGACGTAAATATTGAAAGAAAAAATTTTTCTCAGGCAATTTTAAATTATCAAAAAGCTGAGAAATTGATTCCAATGGTAAATCCTTCCATGGAAAATCAGGGACTGGTCTTTGAAAAACTGGCTGATGTTTATAAAAAAACTGATAGTTTGGAGAAAGCAAATTATTACATGCATAAGTGGAAGGATGTTCGATTTGATTTGGAAAAAAATAAAAATCAATCACTTCATAAAATTATTGATGATAAGATGCTGGAAGAAAAAAACTATTCAATTTATATTATCATTGGATCTGCGATTATTTTATTGATAATGATAGCATTATTATTCCGGTCGCGTAAAAAGAACAAATTGTTACTAAAGCAAGAAAAAGCTAGTGAGGAATATCTTGAAAGAAATACTAATTTGAAAATATCTGATGAAGAAACACTTTCTCAGTTAGTTCAAATGGCAAAAAATAATGACCAGGCTTTCATGCCTGCTTTCCATGCGGCATTTCCTGATTTTTTAGGGAAGCTACAATCAATTCACTCTCAAATAGTTCCAAGTGAAGTCGAATTTTGTGCTTTTATGAAATTAAATCTTTCAACTAAAGACATAGCACGATACAAAAGTATCGAACCAAAATCAGCTCAAAATAAAAAATATCGTATTAGGAAAAAGCTCAATATTCCGGACGATACTGACATTTATTTTTGGTTCAGCACATTTTAATATTTTACTTTTAGGTTAAATTTTGTGTTTTAATTAAATTTAATTATTTGATTATAAGTTATTTGGTTTAGTGAGGTATGTGAGAGGATGTTGTTTTCTATTGTTTCTTTGAAAAGAAAAATACATTTGCAGGCATACAAGTCAAACTAAAAAACACATAACACAATGAGGAAACATTTATTTTATTTATTACTGTTCTCGACATTATTTACCCAGGCACAAATAACGCCTGAAATCGAGTGGTCTAAAACTTTGGGAAGCACTTCGATGGACGTTGGAAGAGGAGTAGTTCAAACATCTGATGGTGGATATATAGCTTTTGGTCAGGTGATGATGGGAGATGCTGATGTAACAAATTTTAAAGGTGGTGTAGACTATTGGATAGCTAAAACGTCTGTTACAGGTGAATTGGAGTGGGAAAAAACTTATGGTGGAAGTCTTCTTGATTTTGGAGGAGATGATCAAATTTTGAAAATCAGGCAAACTCAGGATGGAGGTTATATTTTAGGAGGAACCAGCAATTCCGATGACGGGGATGTTACTCATAACTACGGTATGGAAGACATATGGTTGGTTAAAATAGATTCTTCAGGAAATATCCAATGGGAAAAAAATTATGGAGGAAGCGGCGAAGATGTATTTCGTGATATACAGCCAACGGACGATGGCGGATATATTTTAACAGGTAGAACAACTTCATCCGATGGTGATATAAATAGTGAGTATATTGAATTAGGAGCATATACTACCGCATGGGTAGCTAAATTAGATGACTCAGGAAATATAGAATGGAGCAATGATATAGGAGGATATGATACTTTTTTTAATGAATTTTTCAGCATATATCCAGTATCAGATGGCTATGTTGCCACCGGTTCGTCAGATGGCGTAGGCGGGGATATACCTTCTGATGGCCGGGGAAGTTCTGATTTTTGGGTGGTTAAAATGGATATCTCGGGCCAAGTTGTTTGGTCTAAATTATATGGGGGTCCCAGTATGGATCAGCCATCGAGTATAAGACCAGCGGATGATGGAGGTTACGTAGTGGCTGGCTATGTAAGTCAATTGGGCGGAGATGTAACCGAGTCTTATGGGGGACAGGATATATGGATACTTAAACTGAATAATGATGGAAATTTAGAATGGCAGAAGTCCATAGGAGGAAGCAGAGGTGAAGGTATACAGGAAATACAGACAACTTTAGATGGAGGATATGTCGTGGGAGGATATACCCTTTCTACTGATGGGCACTTCGAGGAAAATGCAAGCAAAGGAGAACAAGATAAGTTTTTGTTGAAAATTAATTCTACCGGAGACATTGTATGGACTAAAACATTTGGTGGAAGTTCGCATGATATTCTGTGGGGATTTGAAATAACTTCAGAAGGAGGATTCATTACAATAGGCTCTACCAATTCAATAGACGGAGACTTGGTAGGAAAAGAAAATAACGATTTTGATTATTGGATAGTTAAACTAAGCCCTGACTGTTTGGTTCCGGAATTAACAATTGACACGACACATACCATTTGTGTGGGAGAAGAATTGACTTTGACTGCCGATGCAG
>NZ_FWXS01000022.1 GCF_900176425.1 Moheibacter sediminis
GATTCCGTTAAGTCAAATTCTACTTCTGCTCCGTTTAAATCCAAACATTCTTTCAATTCAGCATTTTGAACAGCGGGTGGAGGAACGATTTCGATTTGCATCGTAAATGTATTGGATTGTCCACCGGATGCTGTAACGATTAGGGTTACTGTGTAAATTCCGATGTTGGTATAAGTATGAAGTGGATTTTGTAATGTGGAAGTGGTTCCGTCCCCGAAATCCCAAGCATAATTTTCTATCGTCAGTCCGCAAATGTCCGGTGTGAACATTAATTCTTCGTTTACACAATATTTGATTGCTCCTTCTTCATTTCCGTTGACAAGAAATTTTCCATTAAAATAAACTCCATTAGTAAAAAATGAACTTACAAAGTTAGGAAGTCCCAATCGACTTCTACCTTGCCCTCCCGTTTCTCCTACATAAATTCCGTCCAATTCAAAATCAGGATTATCTCCATTCATTGGATTATAGAATTCATTAGGATTATGAATAATACTTAAATAGGGTTTGAATTCCTTAGCACAATAAATTTTGTTGTCGAGACCTAACTGGATTGTATTCAGACCTGCATTTGAAGCTATTATATATTTAGAGTTTGCAGACAAGTCATATTGAGCTAAAAAGTTTTCTGTGTCATTAAAAAAAGTAGCATAAAGAATTTGACTATCAGGAGAGAATTCTACTCCATAATAAGAAAAAGAATCATCATACAGTAATTGATTACTAACAATGCCAGTGACATTATCAAAATTATAAACAGCCAAGGCTCCTCTTAAACCTGAAGTATAGGGGCCGCCTATATCGTGAGCTACTGCTATTTTAGTTCCATCCGGTGATATTTTTATACATCCTCTATCAATTTCTCCAACAAATTCTCCATTTTCGTTGTGGTCATCCTGATGTATATATACTCCTATTTTTGATACAACAGGCTGAGAATCTACCCCATTGGCAGTCACCTTAAAAGCATAATAACTATCTACAAAATGGGTTAATACCCAATAACCAGAACCATCAGCCATTTTTACTGCAGTTAGTTTCTCCGAACTTTTCTGTTTCCCATTCAATAATGCTAAAGGAACATTTCTTTGAATGACCTCTCCATTACCTCCGTTTAATGACATATCAACTATTGAATAATTCATGCCTTTATTCGTGGTTTCGTATGGTCCATATACTCCATCACCTCCATCTACCGTAAAAATGTAATAAATATTAGCATTACCCGGATTGGGTACAATTACCGATGCTTGCGAACTAGAAGAATGCCCATATAAAGGATATCCATTAGGCATTACAGCATTATGGTTTCGAGTATAAACTTTTATCCCGTCTGTATAAAATAATAAGTTACCGCATTCATCTGATATACTGGCACACCCCTCCATAGAGTTGATAAGCCCTTGCGGATCATTAACCGAAATACCTGAAGAGAAATTTAATCCAGCTCTATTTCCAAAATACCAATGGGTAGTCTGAAGCTGCGCCTGAATTCCAATTGAAATCAGAAATGCTATAATTATGTACGTGTTCCTCATGTGATTTTGTGTTGTGTGTTTTGAATTTTGAGTTTTCGTTAGCTGGTGTTTTTTTCCTATCCAAATTTTCCTTCGATACTTCAAATCCATCCAGCAGAGGCTAGGCTCAGGATGATGCGGCGAAAAATTTATTCATCTCAAATCCATAAAATCCCGACAGGATAAAATCCTGCCGGGAAAGTGAATATTCGATCTTAATTATCTGAACTCAAAAATTAAATCTGAAACAAAATATTCAC